>CAWJWC010000001.1:0-147260 GCA_963846515.1 uncultured Solirubrobacterales bacterium
TCTCAAGTGCGAGGCCGAATCCGGGGTGTGCCGCTCCTGCTACGGGATCTCGCCGGCGACCGGTTCGACGGTCGATATCGGCGACGCGGTCGGCATCATCGCCGCCCAGTCAATCGGCGAGCCCGGCACCCAGCTCACCATGCGCACCTTCCACACCGGCGGCGTCGCCGGCCAGGACATCACCCAGGGTCTGCCGCGCATCGTCGAGCTCTTCGAGGCGCGTAAACCGAAGGGCCTGGCGCAGATGGCCGAGGCGGCCGGCAAGGCCTCGATCGAGGAGACCGACAAAGCGCTGAAAGTGATCGTCACCGAGTCGAGCGGCGAGGAGCACGCCTACAGCTTCCCGCCTCGGACCCGGCTGCACGTCGCCGACGGCGACAAGGTCGAAGTCGGCGAGCAGCTCAACGAAGGCTCGCTCTACCCGGCTGACCTGCTGGCGATCCGTGGCCGCACCGACACCGAGCTTTACCTGGTCGCCGAGGTGCAGAAGGTCTACCGCGCCCAGGGCGTCGACATCAACGACAAGCACATCGAGCTGATCGCCCGCCAGATGCTGAAGAAGGTGCGGATCGAGTCAAAGGGCTCGACCAGCTTGCTGCCGGGTCAGCTCGAGGATCGCGGCAGCCTCAAACGGCTCAACAAGAAGACCAAGGAAGAGGGCGGCACGCCGGCCAAAGGCGAGGAGGTCATCCTCGGGATCACCAAGGCCTCGCTGGCAACCGAGTCCTTCCTCTCCGCGGCCTCCTTCCAGGAGACGACCAAGGTGCTCACCGACGCCGCCCTCGAGGGCAAACGCGACAGGCTCGTTGGCCTGAAGGAGAACGTGATCATCGGCAAGCTGATCCCGGCCGCGACCGGTCTCAAGCACTACCGCACGGTCGCGATCGAGCCGGCCGTGCCGGTCGCGGCGCCCAGCGACGAGGACCTGCTCGACGAGGACGAGCTGGCGGCTGAGCTCGGCGTCGACGGCGTCGAGACGCCGGTCGAGGGCTTCGGGCCTTCGTTTGCAGAGGAGCTCGAGGAGCTGGCGCAGGAGATCGAGCAGACCTCAGACGAGAAATAGGTTTCCGTGGCGGGAGGGGCACACGACCCCTCCCGACATGGCGAGGCGCTATTTCATGCGAATAGGTCGCCGCTCGCACCTCTGGCCGGGTGCCGAAGTCCGCTAGGGCCGGCCTCCAGGATCCGAGTTAGGTGACAATCTCGTAGGGATGTTCGGTAAGGAGCGGCTTGAGCAGATCGTCCGCGACACGCCGTGGTTTATGGACGCTTTGACCACGGCTCGGGAGGTCGATGCCCCAAGCTGGTTGATCGGTGGCGGAGCTCTTCGCAGCATCGTCTGGGACCGGCTTCACGACTTCCCAAAGCCAACGCCCCTTGCCGACGTTGACCTCGCCTTCTTCGACCCCATAGACCTGTCGGAGCGGCGTGAGGCAGCCATTGAGGAAGCGCTGGCGGCACGACTGCCTGACCTTCCGTGGGAGGCGAGGAACCAGGCTGCTGTCCACGTCTGGTTTCCGGAGAAGTTCGGCTATGAGGTTGCGCCTTTAACCTCCACTGAGGACGCGATCGCTACCTGGCCGGAGACTGCGACCTCAGTTGCGCTGCGACTTGGGGAGGACGATGAGCTTGAGATCGTCGCGCCGCACGGGTTGACGGATCTGCTCGGCCTCGTTCATCGCCGCAACGCCCGCCGCGTCAGTGTCGACGAGTACGAGCGGCGCTTGGTGACCAAGCGCATCTCTCAGCGGTGGCCAAAAGCGACGATTGTTAGCTAGCACCGTCAGGACCACCCGGCCCCTCCCACGGGAGTGCTTGCGGCTGGTCAGCTTGATCTCCGATCGCTGGAGAGTGTTTAGATCCGCAAAAGTGGGTAGTAGAGAAGTGCCTTGATCTTGCGAGTCATGCGTGACGGCCGGGGAGGGATCCCTGGCTGCTGCGTATTCCGGATAGGTTGGGTCTCGTGGCTCGGAGAGTGCATCGTGGTGGGCGGGGGGCGTTCGCCGTGCTGCTTGCGCTCGGGCTGCTGACCCTTTCGGTTCCCGCAGCGGCCGCACCCGCTGCGGATGCGGTTGCCTCAGCCAAGCACGGCAAGAAGAAACGGGCGTGGAAGACGCTTCGGAGCAAAGGCGGGTTCTCGCTTAAGGCGCCCCACGGGTACCGGCTGCAGGTGAGCAAGGGCGCCTACGAGGTCGCCGGCGGCGCTGGCAAGATGACCCTGCTGGCGGTGCGCACCAGCGGCGCCACGCGCACGGTTGCCGAAGCGCTACTGGGTCCCGGCCTACCGCCGACGCCAAGCGCCGACCATTTCGGCCTCAAGCTCAAGCTGGAGGGCGGGGACAAGGGCGAGATCTATTTCTCCAAGGCTCGGGCGGGAGTGGCCGTGACCTTGCTGGAGCCGACGAGGAAAAAAGCGAAACGCAAAGGCGCGAAACGCCAGTCTGCGATCGCCTCGGCGGCGGTCGGCAACGGCCAGAGACGGCTCTTCGCACGGATCGCGGGCAGCGCCCGCAACCTCGGCACGGTCGTTCTGCCGACGACCACCACCCAGGAACAGGAGCCCCCGATCCCGCTGAAGCCGTTCACGACTGCCGACGGCAGCGCCAAAGCGACGGTTCCCGACGCGCCGGGCTGGGTGGCCGGAGGCAGCAAAGGCATCGTCGAGGGGTATCACCCCGAGCAGGGGAGCTATGCCTTCGGTGTCTTGGGCGGGTTCGCGTTGCCGGGAGCATGCTCCCCCTTCAAATGCGACGCGATCGAAGCGCCCTTCATGGAAGCTCGACCGGCCCTCGAGCAGGCTTGGCCCCTGTGGCTTCGCCAGGCTGGCGCCAACGTCACCAGCGTCCAGGTCCTCAGCGAAATCCCTGGCAGCGCCGGGCTGCTCGGCCCGGGGTACAGCTCCGGCATGTTCCAGGTCAACTTCCAGGCGAACGGCAAGGCGGGGACCGCCTACGTGATCGCCGGTACCACCTCGTTCGGCGAAGGCATCTGGTACCTCTACTACAGCTACATCGCCGCCTATAACGGCGTGCCGGGCACGGTCGGGGACGCCCTGCTGCGCACCTGGCAGAGCTGGGATCCGAGCGTCAACCAGGCGGAACGGCAGGCGCAGACGATCATCGCCCAGCAGGAAACCACGCGCATCATCCAGTCGACCAGCGAGTACCAGCGCCGCGTCTACGAAAAGACCAACTACAACTGGGATGCATACATCCGCGGCAACGATCCCGTCCTCGATCCCGTTGCGCCCAACGCGATCGGCGAGGGCGGGCAGACGCTGGTGCAGGGTGCCGACGGCAAGCTCTTCAACTTCGCCGGCAACCAGTTCAAGAAACCCGGCGAGTGAACACGAAAACGGCCAGGGCGCTGGGCCCCGGCCGTTCCGTGCTCTGACTATGTCGGGTCGGGGTCAGCCGGCCAGGCAGTAGGCGTAGACGACGATGCTTTTGTCGGTGCCCGAACCGCTGTGGGCGTCGATGTGCCAGCCGTTGCCGGCCCGGTACGTCGAGGTCAGGTGGACCAGGTAGGAGTTGGCGCTGCCGCCGCCGCTGATCACCGTGGTGCCCGCCGGGCAAGCTACGGTCGTGCTGGCGTTGTCTCCGGCTTTGATCGTCACCGTGTTCGACACCTGGGTGATCGACCCGAGCTCGTTGGCGCGAACCGAGCTGCTCTGCAGCTCGCTGGAGCCAACCGCATCCGCTGCGATCTCATCAGCGCCGACCCCGTTGGCTGCGATCTCGCTGGAGCCGACCGAGTCGGGGCCGAGGTCGTTCGCGGTCAGCGACTGGTCGGCGACCTCGGAGGAGGTGACCGAGTTTGGGGCCAGGTCGCCGGCGGTCAGCGAGTCCGGGGCCACCTCGGGCGAGGAAACGGCGTTTTCGGCGATCTCCGAGGAAGCGACGGAGTCGGTGCCGAGGTCGGCCGTGGTCAGGGTCTCGTCGGCGACTTTCGCCGAGTTGACCGCGCTGTCGCGGATGTCGATCGTGCGGACCGTGCCGTCGACGATCTGGGCCGAGCGGACGCTGTTTTTGGCGACCCCGGCGGCGATTGCGCTGCCGGTGAGAGCCAGAAGCAGCGCCACGGAGGCGACGATCAGGGCGGGCGACGGACGGAATGAGCGGGTCTTGCTGGTCATCGGAGAGTCCTTTCGTTTGGTTGGTGAATCCGATGGACCAAGCTTCGAATCGATTGCCCTTTTGCTCTACGGACCCCAGGGGTGAACCTCTTCACCCCTGTGCCTAGGGAGGGGAGACGGCACCGCTGGCTGGCGAGCCAGCTCCGATAGATTCCCCGCATGCCTGCGGCGGAAAAGGTCTGCGTCCTCGGCGCCGGCAGCTCGGGGATCGTCGCCTGCCAGGTGATGAAGGCGCAGGGGATCCCGTTCGACTGCTTCGAGAAGGGCTCGTTCGTCGGCGGCAACTGGCGCTACGAAAACGACAACGGGATGTCGTCGGCCTACAAGTCGCTGCACATCAACACCTCGCGGCGGGTGATGGCTTTCAAGACCCTGCCGATGCCCGACCACTTCCCCGACTACCCGAACCACTTTCAGATGGCGCAGTACTTCGACGAATACACCGACCACTTCGGGCTGCGGGAGGCGATCCGCTTCCAGACCGAGGTCCTCGGCGTCGAGCCGGTCGACGGGGAGTGGGAGGTGACCGTCGAGAACGCCGACGGAGAGCGCGAGGCTGACCGCTATCGCGCGGTGCTGGTCGCCAACGGGCACCACTGGGACCCGCGCTGGCCCGAACCCGCCTTCCCCGGCGCCGACGATTTCGAGGGCGAGCAGATGCACGCCCATCACTACCGCGAGCCCGACCTGCTGCCGGGCAAGCGCGTGCTGGTGCTCGGCATCGGCAACTCCGCGGTCGACATCGCAGTCGAGTCGTCACGGATAGCCGAGAAGACCTTCCTCGCGACCCGCCGCGGTGCCTACGTGATCCCGAAGTACATCAACGGCAAGCCGATCGACGAGCTGACCAACCCGCTCACCTCCTTCGCGCCGCTCGCGGTCCAGCGCTTCTTCGCGAAGCAGGCGCTCGGGGTCGCCTCCGCCGCCGACCCGACCGCCTACGGGCTGCCGAAGCCAGACCACAAGCTGTTCGAGGCCCATCCGACCGTCTCCTCGGAGCTGCTGCCCCGCCTCGGCCACGGCGACATCGAGGTGAAGCCGAACATCGACCGCTTCGCCGGCGGACGCCAGGTCCGTTTCGCCGACGGGAGCGAGGAGGAGATCGACCTCGTCGTCTACTGCACCGGCTACAAGATCACCTTCCCGTTCTTCCGGCCGCAGGTCTTCGCGGCACCCGACAATCGCCTGCCCCTCTACCAGCGGGTGGTCGCGGTCGAGCGGCCGGGGCTCTACTTCGTCGGCTTCATCCAGCCGCTCGGCCCGATCATGCCGCTGGCCGAGGCACAGGTGGAGTGGGTCGCCGACCTGCTGAAGGGGCGGGCGGTGCTACCGCCCGCGGCTGCAATGAGGGAGGCGATCGCGAGCGAAGAAGGGAAGATGCGGAAGCGCTTCGTTGCCTCTAAGCGTCATACGGTCGAGGTCGACTTCTATCCGTATCTGCGCGAGATCCGGCGCGCGCGAAAGCAGGCTGCGCAGTCGGCTTGACCGTCCTGGTGCGCCCGCCCGGGGGGCAGGGCGGCAGCGGCATCGCAGCGCCGCCGCCATGCGGGCCGCGGCGGGGTCCACGCGGCAGCTGCGGTCGCGGGCGGCGCTTGAAGCCGCCGTCGTCTTCGGCCGCCCCGTCCGGCTCAGGTGCCGGCTTGCTCGCCCACCAGACGAGCCAGATCGCCCCCAGGACCGGGATCTTGAGAACGACGAGCAGGAAGAAGATCGGCCAGAACCCAGTCACCGTCATCAGTGTAGACACCCCGCCGATGGGCCGAAAAGTTGATTCCGGGTCAACTTATCGGCCCATCGACCTCTGGTTCAGAGGCCGCGGGCCCAGGCGGAAAGCGCTTCGGTCTGCGCCTCGCCGAGGCCGAGGTGCGGTTCGGTCGGCACCAGCAGGGTCGGCTCGTCGCGGCCGCGCGCCCACTCGTAACAGCTCTCGTCGAAGTTGTCGTCGACCCAGGCCGTCGCCCGTCCCTTGCAGTACTTGGCGATCGGCCCCAGCTTCCAATGGGCCGAGCCGAATTCGGCCGCCCCGTTGAAGGTCAGGTGCGGCAGCTCCGGCAGCCCGAGGATGTTCGGCAGGTAGTCGTTCGCCCGGTCCTCCCAGCCGCTCGCCCAGATCAGTTCGTAGTGCTCGGCGAGCTGCTTCAGCCGCTCACCGGCCCGCAGCGAGATGCAGTGCACCATCCCGTCGACCAGCTCGAACTTCGCCTCCTCAGCCGGCGGCGGCTCCTCGAACCCGAACAAGGAAATAACCCCGTCGATATCGACAGCCAGAATCGGCTTGCTCATCTTCGAAACTCTAGAGAGGCTGTGAGGGGGTGGCTGGCAAGGACGCAGGAAGCGAGGCGAGGGGAGCGCACTTACGTGCGTGATCCGACCCGAGCGACCGAGGACGCCGCCAGGCGCACCCTCACAGCCTCACCACCTATAGTGAGCAAACGCCTTATTTGCCTGGGCCATGCGGTATATGTCGTCCTTCCGCTTCCAGGCGCTGCCTTGCTGCTGGGTGGCGTCGAGGATCTCGCTGGCGAGGCGCTCGGCCATCGAGTACTCGCGACGGGCGCGGGCGAACTGGACCAGCCAGCGGACCGCGAGCGTACGGGCGCGCCGCGCCGGGACCTCGACCGGGACCTGGTAGGTCGCGCCGCCGACCCGGCGGGAGCGGACCTCGAGCACCGGGGTCAGCTGTTTGATCGCCGCCTCGAGGGTCTCGACCGGGTCCTCGCCGCTGCGCTCGCCGACGATCGCGAGGCTGTCGTAGACGATGCGCTCGGCCAGCGACTTCTTGCCGTCGCTCATCACCTTGTTGATCAGCTGTTGCACGAGCCGGTTGCGGTGCTGGGCATCGGGCTCGACCGGACGGATCTGTGCAGCGGAGCGGCGAGGCATTACGAAGCTTTGACGCCGTAGCGGGAGCGGGCCTGCTTGCGGTCGGAGACACCGGCGGCGTCCAGCGTGCCGCGCACGACCTTGTAGCGGACGCCCGGCAGGTCCTTGACGCGACCACCCCTAATCAGCACTACCGAGTGCTCCTGCAGGTTGTGGCCCTCGCCGGGGATGTAGGTGGTGACCTCCATCCCGTTGGTCAGCCGCACACGGGCGATCTTGCGCAGGGCCGAGTTCGGCTTCTTCGGCGTCACCGTTGCGACACGGGTGCAGACGCCGCGCCGCTGCGGGGCAGCTACGCGCTTCTTGCGACCCTGGCCCGACTTGAGGCCCGGCGTCGTGGTCTTCTTCTTCGGGCGCTTGCGGCCCTTCCTGACAAGCTGATTCGTATTCGGCACGGCCGCGCATAGTAGAGCAGTCCGGCAACAACCAGCCCCGCCGCTGCGGCGAGCTCCGCGTAGAAGCCGTCTTCGAGCACCGCCGTGGCTCCCGCGAAGCGGGCGCTCTCTGCCCGCTCGTCGAGCCCTGCGGGGAGGTCGACGAGCAGGACGGTGGCTAGGGCGACGAGGCCGAGCGCGGCAACCGAGAGTCCCAGTCGCCGCCGGTCGCGGCGGATCGCGAGCAGGCCGAGCAGGGCGGCGAGCGCGCCCAGCGGGACCAGCAGGTAGGAATGCGCCTCGCCGGCGGTCTTGATGGCGCGGGTCGGGGGCTGGGCGATCTCGGGCAGGCCGGCGTAGCCCGGCTGGCCGATCTCGACCGCGCGGTAGTCGAGGAACTGGGAAGCGATCAGCGCCGCTCCGGCGGCGACGATCGCGGCGGCGGCCGCCCGCTGTGGGGTTACGACCCGGCTGGCACGGGTGGCGCCGCGCACGGCCGCCCCGCCGCCACGCCGCAGCCAGCGCTCCCCGATCGCAAGGGCACGGAGGAAGTGGGCGGCGAGCGGGCGCAGGCGGGGCCCGATCCAGGCGGTCCCCCGTTTCGCCCAGATGCGCGACCTGTGTCGGGCCCGGAGCAGCGGCGGATGGGCGCGCTCGAGCCCGCGGTTCACCGCTCGGTCGACGCCGCGGCTCCAGCGGGCCGGGCGCTGCGCGAGCTTCCTCGGCACCGGGCCGATGCGCCGCCGAGCCGCTGCTATCATCGCCCGTCGCTCAGGCAGTTTTTTCGCAGTTCGCTTCGCCGGGCCCGCTGGGGCCCTTTTTTTGGGCTGGTTGCGCCGCTGCTGGCGCCGCTTCTGCTCAGTGCCTGGTCGTTTCCGTTTCACCCATAACCCACTTCGAGAGAACCAACACCTTCAGAACATGCCACGAAGCTTCCCCCTAGAGAAGACCCGCAACATCGGGATCATGGCGCACATCGACGCCGGCAAGACGACGACGACCGAGCGCATCCTCTACTACACCGGCCGCACGCACAAAATCGGCGAGGTCCACGAGGGCGCCGCCGTCATGGACTGGATGGAACAGGAGCAGGAGCGCGGGATCACGATCACCTCCGCCGCGACCGCCTGCGAGTGGAACGGACACCGAATCAACATCATCGATACCCCCGGTCACGTCGACTTCACGGTCGAGGTCGAGCGCAGCCTGCGCGTGCTCGACGGCGCGGTCGCCGTCTTCGACGCCGTCGCCGGCGTCGAGCCGCAGTCGGAGACGGTCTGGCGCCAGGCCGACAAGTACAAGGTGCCGCGCTTCGCCTACATCAACAAGATGGACCGCACCGGTGCCGACTTCTTCAATTCGGTGCAGACGATGATCGACCGGCTCGGCGCCAACCCGCTGCCGATCCAGCTGCCGATTGGCAGCGAGGAGAACTTCCAGGGCATCGTCGATCTGATCGAGATGAAGGCCCTGATCTGGAAGGACGAGCTCGGCACCGAGTTCGAGACCGTCGACATCCCCGACGACCTCACCGACCAGGCCGAGGAATACCGAACCCAGCTGATCGAGGCCTGCGCCGACTACGACGACGAGCTGATGGAGGCCTACCTGGCTGAGGAGGCGATCCCGCACGGGCGGATCGCCGCCTCTCTGCACCGGGCTTGCCTCGACACCAAGGTGACGCCGGTGCTCTGCGGCTCCTCGTTCAAGAACAAGGGCGTGCAGCCGCTGCTCGACGCGATCGTCGAGCTGCTGCCCTCGCCGCTCGAGGTGCCGCCGGTTACCGGGCTCGTACCGGCCAAGAAAGGCGAGGACGAGCCGACCGAGGGCGAGCGCCCGGCCAACGAGGACGCGCCCTTCGCCGCTCTCGCCTTCAAGATCATGTCCGACCCCTACGTCGGCAAGCTCACCTACTTCCGCGTCTACTCCGGCAAGCTCGAGAAAGGCGGCCGCGTCCTCAACGTCAAGACCGGCCGGACGGAGCGCATCGGCCGGCTGCTGATGATGCACGCCAACAGCCGCGAGGAGATCGACGAGTGCTACGCGGGCGACATCTGCGCCGGCGTCGGGCTCAAGGAAACCAGCACCGGCGACACCCTCGCCGCCCCCGACGCGCCGATCGCGCTGGAGAGCATCGAATTCCCGGAGACCGTGATCGCGGTCGCGATCGAGCCGAAGACCAAAGCCGACCAGGAGAAGATGGGCACCGCTCTGCAGCGGCTCGGCGAGGAGGACCCAACCTTCCGGATCGAATCCGACGAGGAAACCGGCCAGACTCTGATCCACGGCATGGGCGAGCTCCACCTCGAGGTGATCGTCGACCGTATGCTGCGCGAGTTCAAAGTCGAGGCCAACGTCGGCAAGCCACAGGTCGCCTATCGCGAGACGATCCGCAAGCGGGTCGAGAAGGTCGAGGCTCGCTTCGTCCGCCAGACCGGCGGCCGCGGCCAGTTCGGCCACGTCGTGATCAACCTCGAGCCCGCGCCCGAAGAGGGCTTCGAGTTCGTCAACAAAATCAAGGGCGGCGTCATCCCCGGCGAATTCATCGGCCCGGCCGAGCAGGGCATGGAGGAGGCGCTGGAGAACGGCGTCAAGGCCGGCTACCCGATGGTCGACGTCCGTGCCGAACTCGTCGACGGCTCCTTCCACGACGTCGACTCCTCGGAGATGGCCTTCAAAATCGCCGGCTCGATGGCGATCCAGGAGGCCGCCCGCAAGGCCAACCCGGTCCTGCTGGAGCCGGTGATGTCGGTCGAGGTCGTCACCCCCGAGGATTTCCTCGGCGACGTGATCGGCGACCTCTCCCGCCGCCGCGGCAAAGTCCAGGGCCAGGAGCAGCGCGGCAACGCGCTCGCGGTCCAGGCCTTCGTTCCGCTCGGCGAGATGTTCGGCTACGCAACCGACCTTCGCTCCTCGACCCAGGGGCGCGCGACCTACACGATGCAGTTCGAGCGCTACGAGGAGGTCCCCGGCAACATCGCCGAGGAAATCGTCGAGCACCGCTCTGGAGAGCCAGTGGGGGCGAGCTCCTAGACCCAACCGCGACAGCGGGCGGCATCTGGCTATATTTCCCAGGTTCGCCCGCAGGCAGGGAAAAATTCCCTGCTGAACACGGCCCCCCCAACTCAAGCAGTCAAACCAGACAGAACACACGATTTCGAAAGGCGAAACGGAGAGAGATGTCCAAGGAGAAATTCGAGCGCGATAAGCCGCACGTCAATGTCGGCACGATCGGTCACATCGACCACGGCAAGACGACGCTGACGGCCGCGATCACCACGACCCTCTCCACCAAGGGCGGCGCCGAGGCGAAGAGCTTTGCCGAGATCGACAACGCTCCGGAGGAGAAAGAGCGCGGGATCACGATCGCGACCTCGCACGTCGAGTACGAGACCGACGCCCGGCACTACGCCCACGTCGACTGCCCCGGCCACGCCGACTACGTCAAGAACATGATCACCGGCGCCGCGCAGATGGACGGCGCGATCCTGGTCGTCTCGGCCGCCGACGGCGTAATGCCGCAGACCCGCGAGCACATCCTGCTCGCCCGCCAGGTCAACGTCCCGCACGTGGTCGTCTTCCTCAACAAGATCGACCAGGTCGACGACGACGAACTGGTCGAGCTGGTCGAGGAGGAGGTCAAGGAACTCCTCAACGAGTACGACTTCCCGGGCGACGACACCCCGATCATCAAAGGCTCGGCGCTGAAGGCGCTGGAAGGCGACGAAGAGGCGCAGAAAGCCGTCTTCGAGCTGGCCGACGCGCTCGACTCCTACATCCCGGAGCCGGTGCGCGAGCTCGACAAGCCCTTCCTGATGCCGATCGAGGACATCTTCTCGATCACCGGCCGCGGCACCGTCGCCACCGGCCGCGTCGAGCAGGGCATCGTCAACACCGGCGACGAGGTCGAAATCGTCGGCATCCACCCCGAGACGACCAAAACCACCGTCACCGGGGTCGAGATGTTCCGCAAGATCCTCGACGAGGGTCAGGCGGGCGACAACATCGGCGCCCTCCTGCGCGGCACCAAGCGCGAGGAGATCGAGCGCGGCCAGGTGCTCTGCAAGCCCGGCTCGATCACGCCGCACACCAAGTTCAAAGCCGAGGTCTACTGCCTGAAAAAGGAGGAGGGCGGTCGTCACACGCCGTTCTTCTCCGGCTACCGGCCTCAGTTCTACTTCCGGACCACCGACGTGACCGGGATCGCCAACCTCCCCGAGGGGACCGAGATGGTGATGCCGGGGGACAACGTCGAGATGACGATCGAGCTGATCCAGCCGATCGCCATGGACCAGGGCCTGCGGTTCGCCATCCGCGAGGGTGGCCGCACCGTCGGCTCGGGGGTCGTCAGCCGAGATCATCGAGTAGCGACTCCCACGGGGCGGGCTCGGCCCGCCCCTCGCCGCCCCTGGGGGCGGGACAACTGCAAAGGACATACGACCGGGGCGGCGCCCCACCTAAAGGGGCCCCGCCCTTATTGCGCGGTAAGACGAAGCCCGGATCAAGAAAGACACGTAAGGACAGCAGGAAAAAGTGGCAGCGATAGCGGCACAGAAAATTCGGATTCGGCTGAAGGCGTACGACCATGACGCCATCGACCGGGCTGCCCGCGAGATCGTCGAGACCGCGGAGCGCACCGGCGCCAGCGTCTCGGGCCCGGTCCCGCTGCCGACCGAGAAAAACGTCTACTGCGTGATCCGCTCGCCGTTCAAGGACAAGGACTCGCGCGAGCACTTCGAGATCCGCACCCACAAGCGGCTGATCGACATCCTTCAGCCGTCGCCGAAAACCGTCGACTCGCTGCAGCGCCTCGACTCGCTGCCCGCCGGCGTCGACATCGAGATCCGTCTCTAGACCGATGGCGGCGATCCTGGGCAAGAAGCTGGGCATGACGCAGGTCTTCCGCGAGGACGGCAGCGTCGATCCCGGTGACCGTGATCGAGGCCGGCCCCTGCAAGGTGACCGCGGTCCGCGACGGCGACCGCGACGGCTACGCCGCCGTGCAGCTCGCCTTCGGCGAGGTCAAGCAGGGCAAGCTGAGCAAGGCCGAGGAAGGCCACCTGAAGAAGGCCGGGGCGCCGCCGCTCGCGCCACCTGGTCGAGTTCCGCGACGAGGATCTCGGTGCCGAGGAGGGTCCGAAGGTCGGCGACGACGTCACCGTCGCGGGCTTCGAGGCCGGGCAGAAGGTCAAGGTCTCCGGGATCTCGATCGGCAAGGGCTTCCAGGGCGGGATCAAGCGCCACAACTTCAGCCGCGGCCCGGTCAGCCACGGCTCGCACAACGTCCGTGCCCCGGGCTCGATCGGCGCCAGCGCCTTCCCGGCCCGCGTCTTCAAAGGGATGCGGATGCCAGGCCAGATGGGCAACAAGCGGGTAACCCAGAAGGGCCTCGAAATTGCCGACGTCGACGCCGAGCGCAACCTGCTCTTGATCAAGGGCTCGGTGCCGGGCTCGCGCAACGCGATCGTCGAGGTGAGGACCGATGGCTAAAGCCACCGTGCTCGGCAAGTCGGCCAAAGCCGATCTGCCCAAAGAGCTCTTCGCCGAGCCCTTCCATCAGTCGCTGGTGCACGAGGCCGCGCGCGCCGACATGAATTCGCGCCGCCGCGGCACCGCCTCGACCCTGACCCGCGGCGAGGTCTCCTTCACGACCGCCAAGGCCTGGCGCCAGAAGGGCACCGGCCGCGCCCGGGCCGGCACGCTCGGCGTGCCCAACCGCTACGGCGGCGGCGTCGCCTTCGGCCCGAAGCCGCGCAAGTACACGGTCAAGGTCAACCGCAAAGCCCGCCGCCGCGCGATGCGCTCGGCCCTCTCGGTCCACGCCGAGCGCGGCAGCGTCGCCGTGCTCGACGCCTCGGCCTTCGAGACTCCCTCGACCAAACAGGCCGCTGCGGCGCTGGAGAAATGGGGCGCGAAGAGCCCGACCCTGGTCGTGCTCACCGCCGAGGAGACCGGCGCGATGAAGAGCTTCCGCAACATCCCGCGCACCCACGTGCTCGAGGTCGGCGCGACCGGCGTCGCCGACGTGATCGGCGCCGCCGCGATCGTCGTCTCCGAAGCGGCGCTGGCGACCCTGCGGGAGAGGCTGGGCTGATGGACGCGCGCAGCATCCTCATCCGTCCGGTGATTTCGGAGAAGAGCTACGCCCTGATCGCCGAGGGCAAGTACACCTTCCGGGTCGACGACCGCGCCCACAAGATGCAGATCGCCCAGGCCGTGGAAGAGGTCTTCGGGGTCGATGTGGCGCAGGTGCGGACCGCGCAGGTGCGCTCGAAGCCGAAGCGCCGTGGCCTGCAGAAAGGGCGCACCCGCGCCTGGAAGAAGGCGATCGTCCAGCTCGCCCCGGGCGAGCGGATCGAGCTGTTCGAGGGCGCGGAGACCGCCTAGGAGATCTGATGCCGAACCGCAAGACGAAACCGACCAGCCCCGGGCGCCGCTTCGCGACCTACCCGTTGCGCGAGCAGTTGACCGCCTCGGAGCCGGAAAAGAAGCTGACCGAGGGCCTGCGCAAGTCCGGCGGGCGCAACGTCAACGGACGGGTTACCGCGCGCCACCGCGGCGGCGGCGCGAAGCGGCGCTACCGCAAGATCGACTTCAAGCGGCGCAGGGACGGCGTGCCGGCGAAGGTCGCGACGATCGAGTACGACCCCAACCGCAGCTGCTATATCGCCCTTCTGCACTACGCCGACGGGCACAAGGACTACATCCTCGCCCCCGCGCAGCTCGAGGTCGGGGCGGAGGTCAAGTCCGGGTCCGGGGCCGACGTCAAACCGGGCCACGCGATGGAGCTGGGCCAGATGCCGACCGGCACGATCGTCCACAACGTAGAGCTGATCGCCGGCCAGGGCGGCAAGCTCGGCCGCGCCGCCGGAACCGCGATCCAGCTGGTCGCGAAGGAGGGCGAGATGGTCACCCTACGCCTGCCCTCCTCGGAGATGCGGATGGTCCGGGCCGAGTGCCGCGCGACCGTCGGCACCCTCTCCAACGCCGAGCACCAGAACATGAAGATCGGCAAGGCCGGCCGCAACCGCCACAAGGGCAAGCGCCCGCAGAGCCGCGGCGTGGCTATGAACCCGGTCGACCACCCGCACGGCGGCGGCGAGGCGCACCACACCCCCGGTGGCCACCCGGTCACCCCCTGGGGCAAACCGACGCTCGGCTACCGGACCCGCAAGAAGGGCAAGCAGTCCGACCGCTACATCGTGCGCGGCCGTCGCCGCGGCAAGAAGAAGGGGCGTTAAGGAATGGGTCGCTCGACGAAAAAGGGCCCGTGGGTCGAAGAGCGCCTGATGGGGCGCATCGCCGCGATGAACGAGGCTGGCAAAAAACAGATGATCAAAACCTGGTCGCGGACCTCGACCGTGTTCCCGGAGATGGTCGGCCACACGATCGCCGTCCACGACGGCAAGAAACACGTTCCCGTCTTCATCTCGGAGTCGATGGTCGGGCACAAGCTCGGCGAGTTCGCTCCCACCCGCACCTTCCGCTCGCACTCGGGCACCGGTAAGGACTAACAATGGCCGACGAATAAAGACACCAAAGCCAAAGCGAAAAAAGAGCCGAAAGCGGAGTCGAAAAAAGCTCCGAAAAAAGCTGCCGCAAAAAAAGAGAGCGCGCCGAAAAAACCGACGAAAAAAGCCGAGGGCAAAAAAGCCGCGGCGAAAAAAGAGACCGCCAAAAAAGACGCCCCGAAAGCTGCGAAAGCGAAAAAAGAGCCGGCGAAAAAAGCCGCTCCGAAAGCGCGGAAAGCTCCGGCAGCGCCCCCCGTCGTGCGCGCCAGCGCCCGCTACGTCCGCATCGCCCCCCGCAAGGCGCGCCTGATCGCCGACCAGGTCCGCGGCCTGCACATCGAGAAGGCACGGGCGCTGCTGCAGTTCTCGCCCCGCGGCGCTGCCCAGGACATCCACAAGCTGCTCGACTCGGCCGCCGCCAACGCGGAGAACAACCACGACCTGATCGGCGACGAGATGAAGATCTCCTCGATCACGGTTGACGAGGGACCGACCCTGAAGCGGTACCGCCCGCGGGCGCAGGGCCGGGCGACCCCGATCCACAAGCGAACCAGCCACATCGCCGTGGCCCTGACCCCAACCGACGAGTAGGAGAGACCTGATGGGACAGAAGATCCACCCCGAGGGTTTCCGCGTCGGCTACATCCACGACATGGAAGTCGAACTGGTTCGAGGAGAAAAACTTCGCTGACGTCCTCCAGGAAGACCTGCAGATCCGCGATCACATCGTCGGCAAGCTCTCGCACGCGGGGCTCTCGAACATCACGATCGAGCGTCGCGGCGAGGTCGCCGTCGACATCCACACCGCCCGCCCCGGCATCGTGATCGGCAAGTCGGGCAGTGAAGTCGACGCGCTGCGCAAGGAGCTGCACAAGCTGACCGGCAGCCCGGTGAAGGTGAACATCCGCGAGGTGAAGCGGCCCGAGCTCGACGCGAAGCTGGTCGCGCAGTCGATCGCCGAGCAGCTACAGAACCGGGTCGCCTTCCGGCGCGCGATGAAACGCGCCCTGACCTCGGCGATGCGCTCCGGCGCCAAGGGGGTCAAGGTCCAGGTCTCCGGCCGCCTCGGCGGGGCCGAGATGGCGCGGACCGAAAGCTACTCCGACGGCCGCGTGCCGCTGCATACGCTGCGCGCCGACATCGACTACGGGTTCTTCGAGGCACGCACGACGACCGGCCGGATCGGCGTCAAATGCTGGATCAACAAGGGCGAGGTGATGCCCGAGGGCTTCCGCTCCGACCTCGCCTCGACCGACGACGAGTCGCAGGGCGGCCAGCGCGGCGGCGGCCGCGACCGCGGCGGGCGCGACCGTGGCGGTCGCGGGCCCGGCGGTGACCGTGGCGGCCGTGGCGGTCCCGGCGGCGATCGCGGCGGGCGCGGTGGCGGCGGTCGCGGGCCGGGCGGTGGCCGTGGCGGCCAGCGTGGCGGAGGTGGTCGCTAGCGGTGACTCCTCCCAACGCAGCACACCTCAGCCGGCTGCAAACCGGCACTGGATCTTCGTCCTCGGGCTTGCCTTTGGCTCCACCAAAGGCTGCGCCCTGCGTCCTTGCCCAGCTTGGTTTTCGCTCGGCTGAGTCGGACTGCGCCGGAAGGAGGCACCGCTGATGCTGATGCCGAAGCGGGTCAAGCACCGCAAACAGTTCCGCGGCCGCATGCGCGGCAACACCAAGGGCGGCAGCACGGTCGCCTTCGGCGAGTACGGCCTTAAGTCGCTGGAGCGCGGCTGGATCACCAACCGCCAGATCGAGGCCGCCCGTGTCGCGATGACCCGCAAGATCAAACGCGGCGGCAAGGTCTGGATCAACGTCTTCCCCGACAAGCCGTACACGAAAAAGCCGGCCGAGACGCGGATGGGCTCCGGCAAGGGCAACCCCGAGGGCTGGGTCGCCGTGGTCAAGCCGGGCAAGGTGATGTTCGAGCTGGCCGGCGTCCCGGAGGAGCTCGCCCGCGAAGCCCTGCGCCTCGCCGGTCACAAGCTTCCGGTCAAAACCAAATTCGTCGTCCGCGAGGGGGCGGAGGGCTGATGAAAGCGACCGAGGTCCATAACCTCAAGGACGACGAGCTGGTGGCGAAGCTGATCGACGCCAAGCAGGAGGCCTTCAATCTGCGCTTCCGCCACGCGACCGGCGAGCTCGAGAACACGGCTCGGCTCGGCGCCGCCAAGAAGGACGTGGCGCGGCTGCTGACCGTGGCCCGAGCCCGCGGCATCGACGTGGAGAAAGAGACGCGACGGATATGAGCGACGAGCAGAAGAACGACGAGACGAACGAGGAGACTCCGGTGCAGGACGAGGACGCTCAGTCGGCGGGTCCTGTCGCCGCGGGCGATCCTCCGGCTCACCCGCCGGAGGACCCACCCTCGACGCCACCCACCGAAGACGCGCCCGCGGCCGACGCCGAGGATGCTCCTGCGGCCGACGAGGGTTCTTCTGACGAGGCTCCCGCCGCGGAAGCTGAGGAGGCTCCTGCGGCTGAAGAGGCGCCTGCCGCGGAGCCGGATCCGGCTGATGATCTTCCTTGGAAGGAGCGGCGGCGCTTGGAGCGTTCGCGGCGCCCCAGCGAGGCGAAGCCGAAGGCGACGCCGGAGGAGCGGGCTGCGGCTCGGCTCGAGGCGCGCAAGAAGAAGGCTGCCGAACGGCGCAAGGAGCGGGCCGCACACAAGGCGAAGCGGACGCCCGGCACCGGCACGCCACCTGCCGAGCGCGAGGCCAACGCGGCCAAGGTTCGTCAGGGCATCGTCGTCTCCGACAAAGGCGACAAATCGATCACGGTCCGGATCGACATTGCCCGCCGCCACCCGACTTACGAGAAGATCGTCCGTCGCTCGCGCACGCTGCACGCGCACGACGAGCGCAACGAGGCCGGCGAGGGCGACGTCGTCCGCGTGGTCGAGACCCGTCCGCTTTCCAAGACCAAGCGCTGGCGCCTGGTCGACGTCGTCGAGAAGGCCAGGTAGGGCAGTGATCCAGCAGGAGTCGAGACTGAAGGTGGCCGACAACTCGGGTGCCCGCGAGCTGCTCTGCATCAGGGTCAAGGGCGGCTCGCACCGGCGCTACGCCAGCGTCGGCGACGTGATCACCGCTACCGTCAAACAGGCGAGCCCGCAGGGCGGCGTCCGCAAGGGCGAGGTCGTGCAGGCGGTGGTCGTGCGCACGCGCAAGCCGCTCAGCCGCCCCGACGGCACCTACATCTCCTTCGACGAGAACGCCGCGGTGCTGATCGACCCGGCCAGCCACAACCCGCGCGGGACCCGCATCTTCGGCCCGGTGGCGCGCGAACTGCGCGATCGCAACTTCATGAAAATCATCTCGCTAGCCCCTGAGGTTCTGTGATGGCGGCCGCTGCAAACCGGCGCATCTCGCGGTCCTCGGTCGGTTGGATCGGGTCACGCACAAACAAGTGCGCTCCCCTCATCAACCTCCCTGCGTCCCACGACCTGCTTGGTTTTCGCGGCCGTTTGGGGGTTCGCTGATGGCGAAGTCGATGCGTATTCGGACCGACGACCAGGTGGTCGTGATCGCCGGCAAGGACGCCGGCAAGACCGGCCGCGTCGTCCGCACCGAGCCGAAGAAGCGTCGCGTCTTCGTCGAGGGGCTGAACATGGTCAAGCGCCACGAACGGCCGCGCTCCCAGGGCGACCTGAAAAACGCCCAGGCCGGCGGCATCATCGAGAAGGAGGGGCCGATCGACGTCTCCAACGTGATGCTGCTCGACCCGAAAGGCAACAAAGGCACCAGGGTCGGCGTGCGCCGCGACGACGGCGGTAAACGAGTGCGCTACGCGAAGCGCAGCGGGACGGCGATCGACTGATGGAGGCGACCGTGACCCCGACCACGCAGGCGGCCCCGCCGCCGCGCCTGCGCGAGCGCTACGAGCAGGACGTGCTGCCGGAGCTGACGCGCAAATTCGGCTACTCGACGCCGATGCAGGCGCCGCGGCTGGAGAAGATCACCCTCAACATGGGGTTGGGCACCGAGAAACAGGACAAGAAGTCCTTCGAATCGGCCCAAGAACAGCTGGCGCTGATCGCCGGTCAGCAGCCGAACGTGCGCCGCGCGCGCAAGTCGATCGCTTCCTTCAAGGTGCGCGAGGGGATGCCGGTCGGCGTCTCGGTGACCCTGCGCCGCGCCCGCATGTGGGAGTTTTTCGACCGCCTCACCTCGATCGCGGTGCCGCGGATCCGTGACTTTCGGGGTCTCAACCCGCGTTCCTTCGACGGTCGCGGCAACTACTCGATGGGCGTCAAAGAGCAGCTGATCTTTCCCGAAATCGACTATGACTCGGTCGACGTGGTGCGCGGTCTCGACATCACGATCACCACCTCGGCGGCGACCGACCTCGAGGCTTTCGAGCTGCTGCTCGGGCTCGGGATGCCATTCGCCCAGGAGGGGCGCCCCGGCAAGGGCGCCAAGGCCGAGGCCGAAGCGGAGGCCGAGGAGGAGCAGCGCAAGGAGGAGGCGCGCCTCAAAGCCGAGGCCGAGCAGGCCGCGCTCGAGCAGCTCAAAGAGGAGAACCCCGACGCCTACGCCAAGCCCGAGACCGACGAGGGCGAGGGCGAGGGCGGCGAGGACACCGAGAGCGGAAACGACGAGGCCGAGGGCTCGGCCGACCAGGAGAAGAATTCAGATGGCTAAGACTTCCCAGAAGGTCCGTCAGGGCCGCAAAGCAAAGTTCAAATCGCGCAGCTACAACCGCTGCCGGCGCTGCGGACGCCCGCGCGCCTACTATCGCAAGTTCGGCCTCTGCCGGATCTGCCTGCGCGAGGCCGCCCACGAGGGGTACATCCCCGGCATGACCAAGTCGAGCTGGTAGGACGAAGACGATGCAGACCGACCCGATCGCCGATTACCTGACCCGGATCCGCAACGCCATCCGCGCGGGCCACGACGAGGTGGAGATTCCCGCCTCCGGCCTGAAGATGGAGATGTCGCGGATCCTCAAGGAGCAGGGCTACATCAAGGACTTCCACCGCAAGCCGGCCACGGTCGGCGAGGCGATCAGCGTCAGCCTCAAGTACACCGAGGACCGCCGCCCCGTCATCATCGGGATCGAGCGCGTCTCGCGCCCCGGCCGGCGGCGCTACGTCGACCACAAGAACGTGCCGCGGGTCCACGGCGGCACCGGAACCGCGATCGTCAGCACCTCGGTAGGCGTGATGACCGGCCACGAAGCCCGCGCCAAGGGCGTCGGTGGCGAGGTCGTCGCCTACGTCTGGTGATTAGATGCCTGCCTTCCCAACCAAGCACACCTGGATGACGCGCCTGGCGCTTCGCATCTCTGCGTCCTCGGGCTCGCCTTTGGCACCACCAAAGGCTTCGCCCTGCGTCCTTGACCTGCTCGGCCAGTCGCGCCCCCAGGCGCACCCGGCCGGAAAGGCAGGCATCTGATGAGTCGAATCGGAAGAAAGCCCGTCCCCGTTCCCGAGGCCGTTACGGTCGAGATCGCCCCTGGCAACATCGCCGTCAAGGGGCCGAAGGGCGAGCTGAACCAGACCTACTCGCAGGACATGACGGTCGAGCAGGGGGACGGTGTCGTTACCGTCGCTCGTCCCACCGATCGCGGCGAGCACCGTGCCCTGCACGGGCTCACCCGCAGCCTGATCGCGAACATGGTCGAGGGCGTTACCGAGGGCTTCGAGAAGCGGCTGGAGATCCAGGGCGTCGGCTACCGCGCCGCGCTCAAAGGCAAGAAATTGGAGCTGGCCCTGGGCTTCTCGCACCCGGTCGCGGTCGACGCGCCGGAGGGGATCGAGTTCGAGGTCCCACAGCCGACCGAGATCATCGTGCGCGGGATCGACAAGCAGCTGGTCGGGCAGGTCGCCGCGGACATCCGCAAGCGCCGTCCGCCCGAGCCCTACAAGGGCAAGGGGATCCGCTACCGCGACGAGCAGGTCTTGCGCAAGGTGGGTAAGCGCGCCTAATGTCCGCTCCTTCCCACAAAGCACACCTCAGCCGGCTGCAAACCGGCGCTGGATCTTCGTCCTCGGGCTTGCCTTTGGCACCACCAAAGGCTGCGCCCTGCGTCCTTGCCCAGCTTGGTTTTCGCTCGGCTGAGTCGCACTTCGCGGAAAGGAGCGGACATTGACCGTCCTCACCAAGCGTCAGCAGCGTCTGCGTCGGCGTCGCCGGGTTCGCGCCCGGGTCAGCGGTACGGCCGAGCGCCCGCGCCTCTCCGTGTTTCGCTCCAACCGCGGCGTCTTCGCCCAGCTCATCGACGACCGGGCCGGTCACACGCTGGCCGCGGTCAACTGGATCGAGCCGGAGCTGCGCAAGCTCAGCGCCACAGAGCAGGCGAAGAAGGCGGGCGAACTGCTCGCCGAGCGGGCCAAGGCGGCTGGGGTCGAGACCTGCGTCTTCGACCGCGGCGGCTACAAGTACCACGGCCGCGTCAAGGCCCTAGCCGAGGGAGCACGCGAGGGGGGGTTGGCCTTCTGATGGACATCCATTCCGCTACGGTGGGCCGCTTGCGATGAAGGGAATGGACGCCAGCAACATCGAGACGGTCAGCCCGCGCGGGCTCGACCTGCAGGAGCGCGTGATCGAGATCAACCGCGTCGCCAAGGTGGTCAAGGGCGGCCGCCGCTTCTCGTTCACCGCGCTGGTCGCCGTCGGCGACGAGGAGGGCGTGGTCGGGATCGGCTACGGCAAGGCCCGCGAGGTCCCGCTGGCGATCCAAAAGGGCGTCGAGGACGCCCGCAAGAACTTGATCCGCGTACCCAAATACGGTCAGACGATCACCCACCGGATCATCGGCCGCTACGGCGCCGGCCACGTGGTCCTGCGCCCGGCCAGCCCCGGTACCGGCGTGATCGCCGGCGGCGGCGTGCGCGCCGTGCTCGAGCTGGGAGGCGTTAAGGACGTCCTCACCAAGAGCATCGGTACGCAGAACCCGATCAACCTGGTCAAGGCGACGATGGACGGGCTTGTCCGGTTGCGGCGGCCCGAGGAGGTTGCCGAGCTGCGCGGGCTGACGGTCAAGCAGGTTTTGGGGCTTGACGGGAAGAACGGGGCAGGGACGGAGGAGCACCTGGACGCGGATCCTGTCGCCGCAGGGGACCCACCACCCCCTCCGGTAGCTAAAGCTTCCTCGGGGGTGGTCCCCCCTACGACGCCACCCGCGTCAGAGGCCGACGCAGCTGACCCGGAGACTCCCGCCGAGGCGGAGAAAGCCGATGAGGCGCCAGCCGCTGAGGCCGACCCCGTAGCTGTCGAGGAGACGGCGCCGGCGGCGGAGGAGCCGAAAGCTGAGGAGCAGTCGTGAGTGCGGTGAAGATCGAGCAGGTTCGGTCCGCCAACGGGACTAACCCGGATCAGAAAGCCACGCTGGCCGCACTCGGGCTGGGTCGGATCGGCAAGAAGGCCGAGATCGAGGACTCGCCCCAGCTGCAGGGTCAGCTGCGTGTCGTCTCCCACCTGGTGGAGGTCTCCTGATGGCCGAGAAGCCGCGTTCGGAGGAGATCGGGCTGCACAACCTGAAGCCGAAGCCCGGCTCGAAACGGCCGCGCAAGCGGATCGGGCGGGGCGAGGGCAGCGGGCTGGGCAAGACCTCGGGCCGCGGCCACAAGGGCGCCGGCGCACGTTCGGGCCGCAAGCGCAAGGCCAACTACGAGGGCGGCCAGAACCCGATCCACATGCGGATGCGAAAGCTGCGCGGCCCGCACATGAAGAAGTCGATGCCGTTCGAGAACTTCCGCACCAAGACCCAGCCGGTCAACCTCTCCGACCTCGAGGCGCGCTTCGACAGCGGCGCCGAGGTGACCCCGGCGACGCTGAAGGAGAAGGGCCTGGCGAAGCGCTCGGACCCGGTCAAGATCCTCGCGCGCGGCGAGCTGAAGAAGAAGCTCGACATCCACGCGCACGCATTCAGTGCTGCCGCCAAAGAGCAGATCGAGGCGGCCGGCGGTTCCTGTCACACTCTGGAGCCGTAATGCTCAAAACTATTGCGAACGCCTTTAGCGTCGCCGACATTCGCAAGAAGCTGGCCTTCACCGCGGCGATGCTGTTGCTGTACCGGCTTGGCGCCTACATCCCGGCGCCGGGAGTCGACGTCCAGGCGGTCAAAGAAATCGAGGACAACTTCGGCGGCTCCAGCATCCTCG
This sequence comes from uncultured Solirubrobacterales bacterium, assembly GCA_963846515.1. Taxonomy (GTDB): domain Bacteria; phylum Actinomycetota; class Thermoleophilia; order Solirubrobacterales; family 70-9; genus VAYN01. The sequence goes on from CAWJWC010000001.1 coordinate 23,002, forward strand.
GCTTCCTCGACCTTTTCTCCGGCGGCAGCCTCTCGCGCCTCAGCCTCTTCGCGCTGGGGATCATGCCCTACATCACCGCCTCGATCATCCTGCAGCTGCTGACCGTGGTCGTGCCTTCGCTGGAGCGCCTGCAGAAAGAAGGCGAGGTCGGGCAGCAGAAGATCACCCAGTACACGCGTTACCTCACCGTCGGCCTCGCTTTCGGCCAGTCGCTCGGCTACGTCTTCCTCTTCCGCTCCTTCGGTAACGAAGCGGGCACCAGCGTCGTCGGCACCCTCACCTTCCCGAAGCTGTTCATGATCGTGATGGCCCTGACCGCCGGCTGCACCCTCTTGATGTGGCTGGGCGAGCTGATCACCCAGCGCGGGATCGGCAACGGCATCTCGCTGATGATCTTCGCCTCGATCGTCGCCTCGCTGCCCGCCGGCATCACCAAATGGTGGGACAGCCCGGACCAGGTCTTCGTCGTGATGATGCCGTTCGTTGCGCTTGCCGTGATCGTCGCGATCGTCTTCGTCCAGGAGGGTCAGCGCCGCATCCCGGTCCAGTACGCGAAACGGGTGGTGGGGCGGAAAATGACCTCCGGCGGCTCGACCTACCTGCCGCTGCGAGTCAACATGGCCGGCGTCATCCCGGTCATCTTCGCGGCCTCGATCATGGCCTTCCCGCCGACCGTCGGCCAGCTGCTCAACACCCCGGCCGCGCTCGACTTCGCCGCCTTCTTCGGTCCCAACACCTGGGCCTACGTGGCCGGCGAGGTCTTCTTCATCATCATCTTCACCTACTTCTACACCGCGGTTACCTTCAACCCGGTCGACCAGGCGGACAACCTGAAGAAATACGGCGGCTTCATTCCCGGTGTGCGCCCGGGCCGGCCCACCGCGGAGTACCTGGACCGCATCCTCTCCCGTCTCACCTTCCCCGGCGCGCTCTATCTTGGCGCGGTGGCGGCGTTGCCGACGATCCTGATCAGCCAGACGTCGGCCAACTTCTTCTTCGGCGGCACCTCCATCCTGATCGTGGTCGGCGTCGCGCTGGACACGGTCAAGCAGCTGGAGGCGCAGCTGATGATGAGGAACTACGAGGGCTTCCTCAAATAGGCTGCCGGCAATGTCCGAGCTGAACCTAGTGCTGCTCGGCCCGCCCGGGTCCGGCAAGGGCACCCAAGGGGAGCGATTGCAGGAAGACGTGCGCCTGCCCTACTACGCGACCGGCGACATCCTGCGCGCGGCGGTGCGCGACGAAACCGAGCTCGGTCGCACGGCGAAGGAGTACATGGACCGCGGCGACCTGGTGCCCGACGGCGTGATCGTCGGCGTGATCGCCGAGCGGATCGACTCCCCCGAGGCGCGCGACGGCTTCATCCTCGACGGCTTCCCGCGCACGATGCCGCAGGCGGAAGCGCTCGACGCCAAGCTCGCGGAGCTGGGGCGGGCGGTTACCGCGGTGCTCTTGATCGATGTCTCCGACGACGAGGTCGTGCGCCGGCTGGGCGGGCGGCGGACCTGCGAGGAGAACGGCCACGTCTTCCACGTCGAGCTCAACCCGCCGCGGCGGGAGGGTGTCTGCGACATCGACGGCAGCGAGCTGATCGTCCGCGACGACGACAAACCGGAGGTGATCCGCCACCGGCTCGAGCAGTACCACGCGAAGACCGAGCCGCTGGTCGACTACTACGACCACCGCAGCGTGTTGCGCCGGATTGACGGCAGCGCCGCCCCGGACGAGGTCGAAGAGGAGATCCGCAGGACCCTGGCGACGATGCGCCTCGAGCAGGACGAGGCCGTCTAGCGCCCACTCGCGCGAGGACTAGCGTGTACAAGCGAATGATCATCCGCAAGACGCCCGAGCAGGTCGAGAAGATGGCCGCGGCCGGGGAGGTCCTCGTCCGTTGCCTGAAGATGCTGGAGTCGAAGGCGCGGGCCGGGGTCACCACCGCCGAGCTCGACGCCGCAGCCGAGAAGTTCATCCACTCGCAGGACGCGACGCCGGCCTTCAAGGGCTACCGCGGCTTCCCGGGCTCGATCTGCGCCTCCCCCAACTCGATGGTCGTCCACGGCATCCCGGGCCCGTACGAGCTGAAGCGCGGCGACGTGCTCTCGATCGACGTCGGCGTGGTCAAGGACGGCTGGGTCGCCGACGCGGCGATCACCGTGCCGGTCGGCGAGGTCAGTCCGGAGGCGCGCAAGCTGCTCGACGTGACCACGGCCTCGCTCTTCGCCGGAGTGGGGCAGATGCGCCCCGGCAACCACCTCGGCGACGTCTCGGCGGCGATCCAGCGCACGGTCGAGATCGAGGGTCTCTCGATCATCCGCACCCTGGTCGGCCATGGGATCGGTCGCGACATGCACGAGGAGCCGCAGGTTCCCAACTTCGGCGAGCCCGGCAAGGGACCGAAGCTGGAGGAGGGGATGGTGCTGGCGATCGAGCCGATGGTCAACGCCGGCGGCCCGCTGGTGCGGATGGACGACGACGGTTGGTCGGTCTACGCCGAGGACGGTTCTCTCGCCGCCCACTTCGAGTTCACCGTCGCCGTCACCGCCGAGGCCCCCCGTGTCCTCACTCCCTGGCACGAAGCCGAGTAGGACAAACGTTTGCAGCGGGGCACAAAGTTGCTCCGGATTCGCTGCAAAAGGGTGGCATCCTGTGCGAGATGGAATGCGACTATTGGCCCGTGGATACGGAGCGGATCAGACGGGAATGCGCCGAACGGACCGAGCGTTTTGGCGTTGAACTGCGTGAACGCATGGACGGCGTTGAACGACGATGGGCTGAGGCCGAGGAGAAGCGGCGGCGTGAGTGGGAGGCGCTCGAGGGACGCTTGATGACCGCCTACGAGGAGAACCGGCATTTCAATGACGGTCTACTGCGCAAAATGACGGTGATGACGCAGGAGTACATACAGATCCTGCATGAGGAGAGGGAGGCCATACAAGCCCTCCAGGGCGAGGCGGCCGAAGGAAGAGCCCAACTCCGGGCCAACACCGAAGCGGTGCTGAAGGCACTCGATCGGCTGCCCCCGCCGCGAGCTGAGTGATGGATCAGGAGAGGTTCTCGGCGGTCGACGCCTTCGTCGGCGAGACTCTGGTCGAGCACGACGAGGCGCTGCAAAGCGCCCTCGACGCGGCCGAGGCGGCCGGGCTTCCGCAGATCCAGGTTTCGCCACCGCAGGGGAGGCTGCTGCAGATCTTGGCCCGCCTGGTCGGGGCGCGCACCGTGCTGGAGTTCGGCACGCTCGGTGGCTACAGCGCAATCCTGTTGGCGCGGGTGCTACCGCCGGATGGGCAGCTGGTCACTCTGGAGGCGAACGCCGATTACGCGGATGTGGCGCGCGCCAGCATCGAGCGCGCGGGGCTCGGTGGCCTCGTCGAGCTGCGCGTCGGTCCCGCGCTCGAGGCGCTGCCGGCGCTGGAGGAGGAGGGCCTGGGGCCGTTCGATCTCACCTTCATCGACGCCGACAAGGTCAACACTCCCAACTACTTCGCCTGGGCGCTCGACCGCACTCGCCCCGGTGGCCTGATCGTCGCCGACAACGTCGTCCGCAACGGCAGTCTCGCCGACCCAGCCAACGCCGACCCAGCTACCGTGGCTCAGCGCCACCTGCACGAGATGCTGGCCGAGGAGCCACGGGTTGCTGCGACGACGATCCAGACGGTCGGCTCGAAGGGCTATGACGGCTTCACCATTGCCCGAGTCGAAGGGGGCGGCTGAGGTCCGCTCTGGGGCGACGCGCGACGCCTGCGCCCTGCTATCTTTCCCGGTCGGCCCATTGGGCCGGGTTGTCGCCTGCCGTCCGACTCATGGGGCGAGCGGGAGTCCTGTTTTCGATACGAGACCGGAGCGATGAAGGTTCGAGCTTCCGTAAAGCCGATGTGCGAGAAGTGCAAGGTGATCCGCCGCAACGGGGCGGTCCTGGTGATCTGCCAGAACCCGCGCCACAAGCAGAGGCAGGGCTAGCGCATGGCACGTATCGCCGGGGTCAACATCCCCGTCAACAAACGGATCGAGATCGGGCTCACCTACATCTTCGGGATCGGTCATTCGACCGCGCTGAAGATCCTCGAGGAGACCAAGATCGACCCCGGCACGCAGGGCAAGGACCTGACCGAGGAAGAGGTCATCAAACTGCGCGAGGCGGTCGAGAAACGCGAGGTCGAGGGCGACCTGCGGCGCGAACGCTCGCAGAACGTGAAACGGCTGATGGAGGTCGGTTCATATCGCGGCCTGCGCCACCGGCGCGGCCTGCCGGTCCGCGGTCAGCGCACCAAGACGAACGCCCGCGGGCGCAAGGGACCGCGGCGCCTCAGTGTCGCCGGCAAGCGCAAAGCGTAGGTGAAGAGAGATGGCTGAGAAAAAACCCGCCAAGGGGCGTGGCCGCCGCCGGGTCAAAAAGAACGTCACCTACGGGCAGGCGCACATCAAGACTTCCTTCAACAACACGATCGTCACCCTGACCGACACCGAGGGCAACGTGATCGCCTGGGAGTCGGCCGGTTCGGCCGGCTTCAAAGGCTCGCGCAAGTCGACCCCGTTCGCCGCGCAGGTGACCGCCGACGCCGCGGCCAAGAAGGGCATGGAACACGGCCTCGAGCGAGTCGAAGTCTTCGCCAAGGGCGCCGGCTCGGGCCGCGAGACGGCGATTCGCTCGCTGCAGGCCGCCGGGCTCGACGTGACCACGGTCAAGGACGTCTCCCCGCAGGCCCACAACGGCTGCAGGCCGAAGAAGCGGAGGCGCGTCTAGTGGCCCGCGATACCTCCCCGCAGTGCAAGCAGTGCCGGCGCGAGGGCCAGAAGCTCTTCCTCAAGGGCGAGCGCTGCTTCACCGACAAGTGCGGCGTCGAGCGCCGCTCCTACCCGCCCGGCGAGCACGGCCGCGGCCGCCTACGCCAGTCCGAGTACCGGCTGCAGCTGCGCGAGAAACAGAAGACGCGCCGCTACTACCAGGTGTTGGAGAAACAGTTCCGCGCCTATTACGAGAAGGCCTCGCGCCAGGACGGCGTCACCGGCGAGAACCTGCTGCGGCTGCTCGAGTCGCGCTTCGACAACGTGCTGGTGCGGCTCGGCTTCGCCGCCTCGCGGCGCCAGGCCCGGCAGCTGATCAACCACGGTCACTGGATGGTCAACGGCCGCCGCGTCGACATCCCGTCCTACCAGGTCCGTCCCGAGGACATCATCTCGATCAAGTCCGGGTCGTCGGCCTCCGACACGGTCCGGCGCGCGACCGAACTCGTCTCCACCGTTCCGGCCTGGCTGCAGGCCGACCATGATGCTCTCACCGCCAAGGTCTTGCGCTATCCCGAGCGCTCCGAGATCTCGGCGCCGGTACAGGAGCAGCTGATCGTCGAGCTGTACTCCAAGTAGCCCGGAATCCCCGAAATTTCTGAACACGCATACGCAAGGAACTCATGACCACTGATTTCCAGGTCCCCCGCATCACCTCCGAGAAGGTCGACGAGCGCCGCGGCACGTTCACGATCGAGCCGCTGGACAAGGGCTTCGGCTACACGTTCGGCAACAGCCTGCGCCGCGTTCTGCTCTCTTCGCTAGGCGGCGCCGCGATCATCAGCGTCCGCATCGAGGGCGTCGCGCACGAGTTCTCGACCGTGCCCGGCGTCAAGGAGGACGTCACCGACATCGTCCTCAACCTCAAGGACCTGGTCGTGCGCATGCACACCGACGCCGACGAGGTCGAGGCGCCGCTGGTCGCCACCGGCCCCGGCGAGGTCAAGGCGAAGGACATCGACCTGCCCTCGGGCGTCGAGATCCTCAACCCCGAGGCGCCGATCGCGACGTTGGAGAAAAAAACCAAGCTCGAGGTCTACCTGACGATCGGCCGCGGCCGCGGCTACTCGCCGGCGGAAGAGAACAAGTCCGACGAGCAGCCGATCGGCGTGATCCCGATCGACTCGATCTTCTCGCCGATCCGCCGCGCCTCCTACGCGGTCTCCGCCGCCCGCGTCGGGCAGCGCACCGATTTCGACAAACTCGAGCTCGACCTCGAGACCGACGGTTCGATCGAGCCCGCCGCTGCTCTGCGCGAGGCCTCCGAGATCCTGATCAAGAGCCTGGCGATCTTCACCGACGCCGAGCGGGTCGAAGAGCTGACCGCGCGTGAGCCGGTGCCGGCGATGCCGGTCGACTCGCTCTCCTCGGCTCCGGGCGGCAACGGCGCCGGCGGCGACAACGGCCTCGACGAGATCCTGATCGAGGAGCTCGAACTGGGCGTGCGCTCCTACAACTGCCTGAAGCGCGCCGGCGTGCAGACGGTCGGCGACCTGGTCCGCAAGTCGCGCGGCGAACTGAACGCGATCCCCAACTTCGGTCAGAAGTCGATCGAGGAAGTGATCGAGACCCTGCATGCTCGCGGCCTCGATCTGCAGGCGGACTGAGGAAGCGACGAGAGCGAAGCGGAGAATCCTGTGCGCCACCGTAAGAAGCGGAACAAGCTCAGTCGCACTGCCTCGCACCGCGAGTCGCTGCTCTCGAACCTCTCGAAGCAGCTGATCGAGCACGAGCGGATCCAGACCAGCCAGGCTAAGGCCAAGGCGGTCAAGCCGGAGGTGGAGAAACTGATCACGCTGGCCAAGCGCGGCGACCTGCACGCCCGCCGGCAGGCGCTCTCGACCCTGCACAACGACAAGTTCATCGTCCACAAGCTGTTCGACGAGGTCGCGCCCCGTTACGCGACCCGTCCCGGCGGCTACACCCGCATCGTCAAGCTCGGCCCGCGCCGCTCGGACAGCACCGAGATGGTGTACCTCGAGCTGGTTTGAGCGCCGGCTCCTACCGCCTCGATATCGAATACGACGGTTCCGGCTTTTCCGGCTGGGCGAAGCAGCCGGGCTTGCGTACGGTCCAGGCCGAGTTGGAGACGGCCTTGGCGACGGTGCTGCGCGAGCCGGCCGAGCTGACCGTCGCTGGCCGCACCGACGCCGGCGTCCACGCCTGGGGGCAGGTGGCGAGCTTCCGCACCGCTGCAGAGGTCCCGGACGACCTCTCGCGCCGGCTCAACGGCTTGATCCCCGACGATGTCGCAGTGACCGCGGCCGGGCCGGCGCCGGACGGCTTCGACGCGCGCGGCGACGCTGTCTCGCGCAGCTACTGCTACCGCTTGCTGGCCCGCTCCGCTCCGAGCCCGTTCGAGCGCGCACACGCGCTCTGGTGGCCGCACCGGGTCGACCGCGAGGCGCTCGACGCCTGCGCCGCCGCCCTGCCCGGCAGGCACGACTTCACCGCCTTCACCCCGACCCAGACCGATCACGTGCGCTTCCAGCGCGACGTCCTCGCCGCCGCCTGGGAGTCGCGCACCGGCGACATCCTCGCCTTCCGGATCAGCGCCGACGCCTTCATGCGCAACATGGTCCGGGTCCTGGTCGGGACGATGCTCGAGGTCGCTTCCGGGCGCCGTACGCCGGAGGATTTCGCGGCGCTGCTGGCCGGGGCGCCGCGTACGGCGGCCGGAGACACGGCGCCTCCGCACGGCCTTTACTTGGAGTCCGTCGGCTACTCCTAGAATCGATCCGGTGCGCATCCTCCTGACCAACGACGACGGCATCTCGGCGCCCGGCCTGCAGGCGGCGCGGCGCGCCCTGCGCGAGCTCGACGGGATCGAGGTAGAGGTGATCGCGCCCGACTCGAACCGCAGCGCCACCGCCCGCAGCATCACCACTCGCTCGCCGCTCAGCATCGAGGAGGTGGAGTTCGGCGACGGCGACAAGGGCTACGCGACCGACGGCACGCCGGTCGACTGCGTCCGCTTCGCCGAGCTGGGCTTGGTCGGCGGCCGTCCCGACCTGATCGTCGCCGGGATCAACCACGGTGCCAACCTCGGCGACGACATCACCTACTCGGGCACCGTCGCGGCGGCACTAGAGGGGATCGTGCTCGGCATCCCCGCGGTTGCCTTCTCGCAGCAGTCCTCGGGCGGCGGCATGGGCTACGTCAGTGGCCGCTTCGATTTCGCTCACGCGGCCGCCTTCGCGGCGCAGCTAGTGGCGCGGCTCCTCACCGAGCGGATGCCGGAGGCGACCCTGATCAACGTCAACTGCCCCGCCGGCGAGCCGAGCGGGGTCGAGGTGACCAGACTCGGCAAAAGGATCTACAACGACGAGCTGAAGCTGGTCCGGGAGTCCGACGGCGGCCGCCGTCACTACGAGATCTACGGCTGGCAGCCTGGCTACGAGGAGATCGAGGGCACCGACCTCCACGCCGTCGCCCAGGGCCGGATCGCGGTCACCCCGATTCACTTCGACCTCACCGACCACGGCGGCCTCGAGCGCCTTCGGGGGTGGGGGTTCGAGGAGATGCTGGCGGCGAGCGCACCAGCGGCGTGAGCGCGGCCGACGCCCAGCGAGCGGCGCAGCTGCGGCAGGAGCTGGAGCGCCACAATCGCCTCTACTACGTCCTCGACGAACCGGAGATCGGCGACGACGCCTACGACGAGCTGCTCGACGAGCTGCGCGCGATCGAGGCCGACCACCCGGAGCTGCGCACGCCCGACTCGCCGACCCAGCGGGTCGGGGCGCCGCCGTTGGACCGCTTCGAGCAGGTCCGCCACCACGAGCAGATGCTCTCGCTCGGCAACGCCCGCAACGAGGAGGAGCTGCGGGCCTGGGAGACGCGCCTGGCCAACTACCTCAAGCGCCTCGACATCAGCGCCTCCGAGTTCAGCTACACGACCGAGCCGAAGATCGACGGGCTGGCGATCTCGCTGACCTACGAGGACGGCGTGCTGGTGCGGGGGGCGACGCGCGGCGACGGCCAGATCGGCGAGGACGTGACCCAGAACCTGCGCACGATCGGCTCGATCCCGCTGCGGATCGATAAGGCGCCGGAGCTGATCGAAGTGCGGGGCGAGGTCTACCTGCCGATCGCCGCCTTCAAAGCTCTGAACGAGCGCCGCGCCGAAGCCGAAGAACCGACCTTCGCCAACCCCCGCAACTCGGCTGCCGGCTCGATTCGCCAGCTCGATCCCTCGCTGGCCGCTGAACGTCCACTCTCGACCTGGATCTACGGGATCGGTGCGGTCCGTGGCCTCGACCTCGCGACCCACATGGACGAGGTCGAGTGGCTGGACGAACGCGGCTTCAAGGTCAATCCCGATACGCAGCACCACGCCGGGGTCGAGGGCGTGGTCAAGCGCTGCCACCGGTGGGAGGAGCGGCGTGAGGCGCTCGACTACGAGATCGACGGCGTCGTCGTCAAGGTCGACGAGCGGGCGCTGTGGCGGGAGCTGGGCGTGGTCGGGCGCGAGCCGCGCTGGGCGATCGCCTGGAAGTTCCCGCCGACGACGGCGACGACGACGATGAACCGGGTCGTCTGGAATGTCGGCCGCACCGGCCACCTGGTCCCGTTCGCGATGCTGGAGCCGGTCCACGTCGGCGGCGTCACCGTCACCACCGCCACCCTGCACAACGAGGAGGATCTCGAACGCAAGGACGTGCGCGAGGGCGACGAGGTCGTGGTGATGCGTGCCGGCGACGTCATCCCCCAGGTGGTCTCGCCGAAACTGCCGCGCAAGAACCCGCGTGCGCGCAAACCGAAGCCGCCGAAGAAATGCCCAGCCTGCAAGACGCCGACCGAGAAGCGGGAAGGCGTGTTCACGATCTGCCCCAACCGGACCGGCTGCCCCGGCCAGTCCTTCCAGCACGTCAAGCACTTCGTCAGCAAGGGGGCGATGGACATCGACGGCCTCGGCGAGAAGCAGGCGCTCACCTTCCTCCAGCAGGAAGTGATCGCCGACGTCGCCGACATCTACGACCTCACGGAGGAGCGGCTCATCGAGCTCGACCGCTTCGCCGAGACCTCGGCCCGCAACCTGGTTGCGGCGATCGACGCCTCGCGTCAGCGCCCCTTCAAGCGCGTGCTCTACGCGCTCGGTCTGCCCGGCGTCGGTTATGTGACGGCCGAGGCGCTGGCTGACCACTTCGGCTCGATCGACGCCCTGCGCGAGGCCGACCCGGAGCAGATCGAGGAGGTCGAGGGCGTCGGCCCGATCATGGCCGTGCAGATCGCCGAGTCACTGGCCGACGAGCCGACCTGGAGCCTGGTCGAGAAGCTGAAGCGGAAGGGCCTGCGGCTGGAGGCCGATGAGTCCGAACGGCGCGCCGGCGGCGGCCCGCTCGAAGGCAAGACCGTCGTCCTCACCGGCACTCTGCCGGAGCTGACCCGCGAGGAGGCTGCGGCCCTGGTCAAGGCGGCCGGCGGCAAGGTGACCAACTCAGTCTCGAAAAAAACCGACTACGTCGTCGCCGGCGAGAGCCCCGGCTCAAAGCTCGCCAAAGCGGAGGATCTAGGCACCGAGATCCTCGACGAGGCTGGTCTGCTCGCGCTGGTTCGGTAGCGAAGAGGACCCTGAGGTGGCGCGATCTGCGCGCCATGAGTGCACTGGCAACCAACAGGCTGAGCGCATAACGATGGGTCAGGTCGGCTTCTTTACGACCTTCTCCTGCGCTATGCTTTATGAAATGTTTTGTCTGAGATAGTCAGAACCATGAACGGACGGAAAGAACTTTTTCGGCTGGCGAACATCGCCCTGGCGATTACGGCCCCGATCTTCCTGATCGGGGCGATCCTCCTCAAGAACACGGATGGAGCCGTGCAGCAGGGCTTCGCGATGTTCGTGTTCTTCCTCTGCGCCGCGATTTTCTTTGCACTCGACGAGCGCAACAAACGTCGGCGCCGACGCGATCAGTAGCCGGCGACGAGGCCGGCGATCCGGTCCTGGGCGAGGTGGGCATAGCCGAGGTCGCCGACGCTGCCCATCAGGATCGAGAAGACCATGATCCGGCCGGTCTTGTTGAAGCAGTAGCCGGAGAGGTTGCTGACGCCGCTGATCGTGCCGGTCTTGGTGCGGCAGCGAGCGTAGGCGGGGGTGCCGACGGTGCGGTCGTCGACCGTGCCCTCCTTGCCGGTCAGGGCGAGGTCCTGGATGAAGTCGTCGCCAGCCGGGTCGTCGCGCATCGCCAGCAGCAGGTCGGCGATCTGTCGCGGCGAGCTGCGGTTGGAGCGGGTCAGGCCGGAGCCGTCGACGGCCTGGACGCCCGAGCCGAGCTCGCGGGCGAAGTCCTCGACCACCGCGGCGCCGGCGGCCGTGGTCCCGCCGCTGCCGAGGCGCGCCCCGAGCAGCTTGATCAGGGTCTCGGCAAAGAAGTTGTTCGAGTAGACGTCGGTCATGTTGGCAAGCTGGTGGATGGTGGGGGAGCGGACCAGCGCGACCCGTTCGGCATCGGCCGGCGCTCGTGCCAGGGCGACCTGGGAGGGAACGGCGATGCCGCCCGCTTTCAGCGCCCGGGCCAGCTTCGATGCCGCCAGCTTGGCTGGGTCGGAGGAAAAGCCGCTGCTGCTGGTCGGGCCGCTGAAGCCGGAGTTGAAGGCGAGGCCGGAGAGCGGGCCGATGTAGGGGCTGGTCGCGAAGCCGGAATCGAGCACGCCGCGGCGGCGGTCGAAGATGGTGTCGTCGGCGTAGACGCGGCCGGTGATCGCGCGGATGCCGGCGGCGCGGATCTGCGGCACCAGCGAGAAGAGATTGGTGCCGAGGCCTCCGAGGTAGCTGGAGTAGAAGGTCGGGGTACCGAGTGCCGGGTCGCCGCCGCCCTGCAGGTAGAGGCTGCCGCGGAGCACGCCGCCGGCGTCGATGCGGCCGTCGGCGAGGACCTTGGTCGGAATCCGCGTCTTCGGCCCGAGTCGGGAGAGGGCCGCCGCGGTCGTGTACAGCTTCATGTTCGAGGCAAGCGGGAGCTGGCGCTCCGCCGCCTTCGCGCAGACCACGTCGTGGCTTTCCGACTCGACCACGATCAGGCCGCTGGCCGCGCCGCCGCCGCGGGTCAGCAGGGAGCGCATCTGGTCGCAGGCCTGGCTCGCCTGGGCGCTGCCCGTGAGCAGGAAAAGGGCTGCAAAGAGCGCCGCAAGCGAGATCGTGCCCCGTCTCATTGCCGTTAGCAACACTTGAGCGGGCCAAGGTAGCGGCTCGGCCGGCCGACGCGCCTGGGATACTTCGTGTTCCTGATGGGCAAAGTCGTCGACATCGACTCGAAGCCGCGGCGTAAAAAAGCGCGGGGACGCAAAAAGCCTTCGAAGACCGCGCTCGTGCTCGGCGGCGGCGGCTTCACCGGCGGCGTCTATGAGATCGGCGCCCTGCGCGCCCTCGACCTGCTTGCGGTCAACAGCACCGTCAACAATTTCGACGTCTACGTCGGTACCAGCGCCGGCTCCTTCGTCGCCGGGATGCTCGCCAACGGCGTCACCCCCGACGAGATGATGCAAGTGCTGAACGAGCGGGTTCCGTCCGACCTCGAGGACCTCGACCTGAACCGGGTGCTGAAGCCGAATTACTTCGGCTTCCTCTCGAAGGCGGTGAGCTTGCCGCTGCGCACGGTCGAGTTGGTGCGGCAGCTGGCCCGGATCGGCGAGCTCTCGGCGATCGACATCGGCGTCGGCCTGGCCGAGGGGCTGCCGAGCGGGCTCTACTCGAATGCGGGCCTCGCCGACTACGTCGAGGAGGCGCTCGCCGAAGACGATCGGATCAACGACTTCCGCTTGCTCGACCGCGAGCTCTACCTAACCGCGACCGACCTCGACACCTGCGAGCGGATCGTCTTCGGCGAGAAGGGCTGGGACGACGTGCCGATCTCGAAGGCAATCCAGTGCTCGACCTGCCTCCCGATCGTCTACAAGCCGGTCGACTTGAAGGGCCGGCAGATGGTCGACGGCGGCATCCGCTCGACCACCAACGTCGACATCGCGGTTGAGAAGGGCGCCAAGTTCATCGTCGTCGTCAACCCTCTTGTGCCTTACGTCAACGACTTCGAGAAGACGATCCCGACGGTGACCGGCAGCCGCGTGCGCCGCGTCTCCGACATGGGGCTGCCGGCGATCGCCAACCAGACCTTCCGCCTGATCGCGCACCAGCGCCTGCATCAGGCGGTCGGGATGTGGCAGGAGAAGTACCCCGGCGTCGACATCGTCCTGGTCGAGCCCGAGCCCGAACGACGAGCTGATGTTCGGCACGCCGATCATGGACTACTCGCGCCGCCTCGAGATCGCCCGCCACGGCTTCGAATCGGTCACCGCGACCCTGGCCAGGGACTACGACCGCTACGAGGAGATCGCCGAGCGCCACGGCCTCGAGATCTCCGAGCGCCGCGTCCGCCGCGTGGTCGAGCGGGCCGCCGAAGAAGAGCCCGAGCAGATCTCCGCCTGGCGGCGGGTGCTCGAGCAGACGACGTCGGTGCTGCTGCGGCAGAGCGGCGAGGCTTCCTAAAGCACCTCAAGCGGGGGAGGGAGTCCGTGGGGGCCTCTCACTGCACCTCCGCGGGAGAAGCGGGCAGTGGCTGGCGCCACGAAGGTTGGCGGCCCGCTTCATGCTGATACGTTCGAGACCCCCACGGACTCCCTCTCGAACGTCTACAGCTCAGCAAGCCTGGAGGGCTGCCGCACCAGCTCGGACGGATTAAGCGGGTGAGAACCCGTCGCCAAACTTCGTCAAGAGCGAGCCGTTCTACCCAGCTAAATCCGTCTGTTGGGAGGGAGTCGGGTGACCCTGCGAACGTTTTGCGCGGGAGGAGAGGGGCACCAGCAAGGCGTTAGCCGCGACCTCTACTTCGACGAGTTGCGAGTGAGGAGGGTTACCCGACTCCCTCCACGCACCGCCCGATCAACCAGCGTAGAGCTGCTCGATCTCTGGCTCGCGCTTGGCCGTCACCATGGCCCGCTTTACCTTCAGCGTCGGCGTCAGCTCGCCGTTCTCCTGCGAGAGGTCTTCGGGCAGGATCGCGATCTTCTTGACCTGCTCGACCCGGGCGAAGTTCTGGTTGATCTTGTCGACGTGGGCCATGATCGAAGCCTTGACGTCGGGGTTGGCGGAGAGCTGGGACGGGGTCTCCCCGAGACCGTTCTCCTGCGCGTAGGCGGCTGCCTCTTCGGGGTCGAGGGTGACGAGGGCGACGAGGTAGGGCCGGCGGTCGCCGACGACCACGCACTGCGAGACCAGCGGGTGCTGCTTGATCTCGGCCTCGAGGTTGGCCGGGGTGATGTTCTTGCCGCCGGCGGTGATGATGATGTCCTTTTTGCGGCCGGTGATCTTGATGAAGCCGTCGGAGTCGATCTCGCCGATGTCGCCGGTGTGCAGCCAGCCGTCGACGATCGTCTCCCGGGTCGCCTCCTCGTTCTTGTGGTAGCCCTGGAAGACGTTCGGGCCCTTGACGAGGATCTCGCCGTCGTCGGCGATCCGCACTTCGCAGCCCGGGAAGGGTTTGCCGATCGTGCCGATCTTGAAGTCGTCGGGGGTGGAGATCGTTGCTGCGGTCGAGGTCTCGGTCATCCCCCAGCCCTCCAGTACGAGGACGCCGGCGGCGTCGAAGAAGCGCAGGATCTCGGGGTTGATCGGGGCGGCGCCGGAGACCGCGAGGCGCAGTTGGCCGCCGAACAAGTTGCGGATTTTCGAGAGCACTTTCTCGTCCGCGAACGCGTACTGCCGCTTCAGCAGAAAGCCTGGCTTGCGGCCGCTCCGTTCCGCCTCGCGCATCTTGCTGCCGGTCCGGATCGACCAGTCGAAGATCGCCTTTTTCAGGCCACCCTCTTTCTCCATCGCGCTGGTAGCCATCGTATAGATCTTCTCGAAGATGCGCGGGACCGAGGGGAAGTAGGTCGGTTTCAGTTCCGCCAGGTTGGGCATGATCTTCAGCGGGTCGCGCTCCCAGTAGGCGATCGTCGCGCCGAGGTCGAAGCTGCCGAGCTGGATCAGCAGGGCGAAGGAGTGGGCGAGGGGGAGGTAGAGGTAGGTGACGTCTTCGCCCTCGATGACGCTGGTCTCGTTGACCATGTCGAGCATCGCCCGGTAGTTGCCATGGCTGATGATGCAGCCCTTCGGCGGCCCGGTCGTGCCTGAGGTGTAGATGAAGGTGCAGATGTCGGCCGGGGTGACCGCCGAGTAGAGCGACTCCCAGCGGGCGGCGTCTCCGGCAGCGCCTTTCGCGGCCAGTTCCTCGCTCGAGAGAGCGTCGTCGCTATTCCCGGTCATCCGCACCACGTGCTCGAGTTGCGGCAGCTGGTCGCGGACCTTGCGGATCTTCTCCATCTGTTCGTCGTCCTCGACGACGACGACCTTCGAGTCGGAGTTCTCGAGGACGTAGCGACACTCCTCGGGCGAGTTGGTCTGGTAGATCGGGACCACGGTGGCGCCGATCGAGAGTGCCGCGAAGTCGAAGTAGGTCCACTCTGGGCGGGTGTTGCCGAGGATCGAGACGCGGTCGCCTTTCTGGATTCCCAGCTCGGCGAGGCCGAGGGCGAGCGGGCGGACGATCTCCACCACCTGGTTGAAGCTGCGGTCGACCCACTGGTCGCCGTCCTTGTAACGAACCGCGGGGGCATCGCCGTAGGCCTGCGCCGAACGCGGCAGCAGGTCAGCGAGAGTCTTCGAGTGCGTTCCCCTCCCCGTTCCCATCGCGGGGAAGTCTAGTTGAGGTCAGCTGGGCGAGGTTCGGCGGGCTTGTCGCCCCGGCCCGCGGCTACGCAGCGAGGTCTCGAAGAGCGTGCGGTCGATGCGGCCGTGGAAGATCGGAACCCCCATCTCGACGCACTTTCCGATCACCTCTTGCGCGCTTCATCTGCAGCTGGTCGGCGAGCTCGCTGGGCGTCAGGTGATTGGCCATAGAGACCCTCCTCTGTCGTTGAAACTGGGTAGGCCCATAGTTATCGCCTCGACGCGGACGTGTCAATTGAAGTTCGCGGTGAAGACGTGGCCAATGCGCGCCGCCCGCGATAATGTGGCGCGTGTCCGAAGCCGCCGCCGCCAGACCGATCCCCCGCCGCGGGCGGCTGTGGGTGCTCCTCCTCCTTGCCGTGGTCATCGGCGGACTCGGCTACCTGATCGTCGCGATCGCCACCCTCGAGCCCGGCGACCCGACCGTCGAGGTGTCCGGCATCAACGACTCGCAGCGGCTCTTCGGCGGGGTGCCCCAGGAAGGCGACCGGCTCGGGTCCAGCAACGCTCCGGTGACGATCCAGATCTTCAACGACATGCAGTGCGCGAACTGCCGCGACGACTTCCTCGACACGATCCCGGCCCTGGCCGAAGACTACGCTCGCCCGGGCGACGTCCAGTTGCTTTACCGGCACTACTCGAACAGCGAGAACGTCGAGCAGCTTGGCTTCTTCGGCGCCGAGGCCGCGGCCGAACAGAACTACGGCTGGCAGTACACCTACCTCTTCTTCCGCAGCCAGGCCGAAGCGGGTCACTTCGGCGTCGACCAGGAATTCCTCGAGGCGATCGCCGGCGGCGTCGAAAAACTCGACTACCGGGAATGGAAGGACGACCTGGAAGAGAAAGGCGCTCCCGGCGGCCCGATCGCCAAGCGCCTCACCGGCTACGAGGAGCTCGGCTCCGAGCTCGGCATCCGCATCCGCCAGGCGGCGATCGTCACCGGCCCCGAGGGCACCCGCACCCTCCAGGACGGCCCCAGCCTGGCGGAAATCGAGCGCGCGATCGACGAAGTGCGCTAGCGGCTCTGGCCGCGCCGACCCGAGCAAAGGTATATGCGTCCAAATTTCGGGTAGTGATTAAAGTCGGAAACGACTACTGGGAGTCGCTTTGCGTTGTCGGTTCTCATCTGTAGGTGTCGTCCTGTTTGCCTCGATTTTGGGCATCTGTGCCCTTTTGCTGGCAAATGTCGATGTCGGCAAGGCCTTCGTGCCGGCGGGGGCTGAGGGCGCTGTTCCTGCGCTTCCGCAGGCGACGCCGCCTCCACCGCCCGTGGTCCCTAGTCCGCCACAGGTTCCGACTCCGCCACAGGCGCCAGTCCAGATTCCATCCGGGCCGCAGGTTCCGGCAGGCCAGGCACCCACCGTCGAGCCGCCCAGAACGTCGCCGCATCCCTCCCGTTCCGTGCATTTGCCCGCGCCCGACGGCGCGGCCGAGACGCCTAGTTCTGGCGTCGATTTACCATCGGCCGTGGAAACTGCCGGCGCCACGAGGAGATTTTCCAGCGACTCGACCGGGCAGTCGCACCAGCCGGTCGGCTCGACCGAGCCGACGCATCAGGCGGCCAGCTCTCCTCGTAGCAGCGACGGCGGGGGTTCAGGTGACGCCCTCATTCCGCGCGCTCGGAGCGAAGCAGGGTGGATCGAATCCGCCCGGCCAGCGCCTCTGCGGGTCTTCTTCGCCTACGTCTGGCCCGCGGTCGCCCTGGAAGCCGCGAAGGACCTGTTGGCTGCGCTCCAGGCGCGCTTGGGAATCCCGACTTCACGCCCGGCCTCCAACGGCTCCGCGCCGTCCTCGGGGCTGAACGGAGTTATCGAAGAGGGGCGCGTTGCCGGACTCTCAGCGCGCTCCGCCAGCCCAGATCCCGGTTCGGGGGACGGCAGGGGCCTATCGGTCCCGTTCGGCGGCGCGATCCCTACTCTTGCCGCGATCGTCGCGTGCGCCGCACTGATGGCCCTTGTCGCATTTACGCTCGGGCGGGAATTTCGCTCTATGCCCCGCTGGCCACGCTGACCAGGCGCCGCAGTCGTTCGTAGATCTTCAGAAATAAATATCGGGGCGATTGGATCAACTCGGCTCTAGAGAGCCGACCCTCATTCGAGCTCCAATCGAGCATGGAGCTAGCTAGTACCAGCGAAATGGAAGAAGGTAGCCGGGTTCCTGGACTGCTCTAGCTAATGCGCTCCGACGCTCATGGGCCGGCCAAACCCGCTCAAGGGCGCTTCGTGCTGGGCGGCGGCGCGATCAACTGCCGTAGCGCTTCGAAGATCTGACGAGCTGCTCGTCGTGCTCGCTCAGGCGCGCCCCGATGTCCAGTTCCATCCGATCGAGCCGCTTCTGTAGCTCCTGAAAGGAGCCAGCGAGCCGGCGTAACTCGACGAAAGCCCGCATGATCTCGATGTTCACGGTGATTGCTCGGTCGCTGCGCAGCACGCCCGACAGCATTGCGACGCCTTGCTCGGTGAAGACGTAGGGCGTGTAGCGGCGGCCTCCTCGGCCATCGTTTGAGGTTGCAATTTGTGACCTCAAAGCCTCCGCCTCGGCTTTGGTCAGTTGAAACATGAAGTCCCCGGGGAAGCGCTTCAGATTGCGTTTGACCTGCTGGATCAAGCGCTTCGTCTCGACGCCGTAGAGATCTGCCAGATCCTCATCGAGCATGACCTGCCGCTCACGGACCACAAAGATTCGCTTCTCGATCGCGGGCGCCGCGACGATCTGCAGTTCCGTCTTCTCCGCTACCGAGTGGGCCATGCCGGCATGATGACAAACGGGCCGGAACTTATTGTCTTCATCGGGGCGCCCGGATTTGAACCGGGGACCTCACCGACCCGAACGGTGCGCGCTACCAGGCTGCGCCACGCCCCGAGAGCGGCGATTATCTCAGAGCGAGGCCCACGGGCGGGCGCGGCCTCGGCCGGGGTGGCCGCTACTTTGCGCGAGAACCCTGTTCCTGTAGAGCGATGCTGCGGCAGATCACCCTGAAGACGACCCTCGTACTCGCCCTGGCGCTGGCGGCGCTGGCGCCCTCCGGCGCCCACGCGTACCTGCCTCCGGGCTTCATCGGGGTCTCGCCCCAGAGCCCTTCGAACAGCAAGGACTTCGAGCTGATGCGGGAATCCGGCATCGAGACCGTGCGCCTGCCGCTCTACTGGACGGTGGTGCAGGCGAAGTCGCCGTTCCTCGCCGAGCCGGACTGGGACGGGTTCGACCACGAGGTGAAGCTGGCCGCGGAAGCGGACATCGGGGTGATGCCGTTCGTCTGGGGGGCGCCGGAATGGGTGGCCCCGCAGGTGATCGACCTACCGGTGAGGAGCGCCTGGCAGCGCTGGGGCTGGAGCAAGTTCCTGCGCGAAGCGGTGCGGCGCTACGGGCCAAACGGCTCCTTCTGGGAAGAAAACCCCGACTTGCCGTTCCTGCCGATCAAGCGCTGGGAGATCTGGAACGAGCAGAACATCGTCACCTTCGCCGACCGCCCCGACCCGGTTGCCTTCGCGAGACTGATCCGCGTTTCCGGCCGGGCGATCCACGGGGTCGACCCCGGCGCCGAGGCGATCCTCGGCGGCTTCTTCGGCCGGCCGCTGCAGATTCCCCCCAACGTCGCTATGGGCGACTATCTGCGGCGCTTCTACGAGGCGGGCAACGTGAAGCGGTTTTTCGACGGGGTTGCGCTGCACCCCTATGTCGCCCGCGCGCGGGCGATGGGGGCTCAGCTCGACAACCTGCGGCGGATCATGCGCCTGCATCGCGACGCACGGACGCCGATCTACGTGACCGAGCTGGGCTGGGGATCGCGCGATGGCCCGACCCGCTGGGAGCGCGGGCTCTACGGCCAGGCGAACCAGCTTTCCCGCGCCTTCGCGATGCTCTCGGCGAAGCGGCAGGAGTGGCGGGTGCGCGGCGTCTGGTGGTTCACCTGGACCGACGAAGGCGGCACCTGCAGCTTCTGCGGCTCGGCCGGGCTGTTGACTGCGAGGCGGCGGGCGAAGCCGGCCTGGTACCGCTTCAACGCCTGGACCGGGGGCGATCCCGACACGGTCGAGAAGGGCATCTTCGACGCGGCGGGGGAGGAACTGGAAGTGGACGACGAGCAGCAACCGCTGGCGCAGCCCGTCACGCCCGCCCCGGCCTCGCGCCGCCGCTAGGCTCCGTACTCCAGTTCGAACTTCGACCGAGGAGTCACCAGATGCCTTTCTCCGTTCCCGATCTCCCCTACGCCTACGATGCGCTCGAGCCGCACATCGACGAGGCGACGATGCGGGTCCACCACGACAAGCATCACCAGGCCTACGTGGACAAAGCCAACGCCGCGCTCGAGGGCACCGAGTGGGCCGATCGCGACGTCGAGGACGTGCTCAAGAACCTCTCCAGCCTGCCCGCCGACAAGCAGGCGGCGGTCCGCAACAACGGCGGCGGCCACTACAACCACACCCTCTTCTGGCAGATGCTCGGCCCCGACGGCGGCGGCGAGCCGGGCGGCGACCTCGGCGCCGCGATCGCCGAGAAGTTCGGCTCCTTCGACGCCTTCAAGTCCGAGTTCAAAGAAGCCGGCATCACCCAGTTCGGTTCCGGCTGGGCCTGGCTGGTGCACGACGGCAGCGGCCTCGCCATCGCCAAAACCCCGAACCAGGACTCGCCGATCTCCGACGGCCAGACGCCGCTGCTCGGCTGCGACGTCTGGGAGCACGCCTACTACCTCAAGTACCAGAACAAACGGCCCGACTACATCGACGCCTTCTGGAACGTCGTCAACTGGGACTACGTCGCCCAGCGCCTCGCCGACGCCAGTTAAGGACCGGCCGCGAAAACCAAGCAAATAGGGGGATGCAGGGAAGGTCGGTGAGGGGAGCGCACTAACGTGCGCGACCCGATCCGACCGACCGAAGACCCTTAGATGCGCAGGTTTGCAGCGGCCGGCCGCGCCGCCTGCGGTAGGTGGCGCGGCTCCTCTCCCTCCTTCGGAGGGACCAGGCTCATCGCGTGCTCGGCCTTGGCGGTGATCGTCAGGCTTGGGTTGACGCCCGGGTTGGCGGGGATCGAGGCGCCGTCGCAGACCAGCAGGTTCTCGTAGCCGAAGGCGCGGTTGGCGGCGTCGACCACACCGCTCTCGGGGCCGTTGCCGATCACCGCGCCGCCGAGGATGTGGGCCGTGGTGGGGGTATTGCGGATCGACTCGGTGAGAGCGCTGCGGGCGGCGCCGCCGGTCCGTTTCGCGAACCAGCGCGCGACCTGCTCGGCGGCCGGGATGAAGGTCGGGTTGGGACGCGCCGGGTCCTGCTCGGTCTGCAGCCGCACGCCGCGCCCGAAGAGCTTGCGCTTGGGCTGCAAGTGCATGGCGGCATCGACGGTCTGCATCACCAGCAGGATCACGGTGCGGCGCGACCATCTGAAGGGGAGCGGCCCGCGCAGCGCCTGCAGCGGGTGGCGCAGCATCGCGGCTAGCCACTTCAGCGGCCTGGTCCGCTTCGTCCCGGGGCCGGTCATCGCGGTGAAGGTGCCGCTCATCGCGTCGCCGGCCTGGCCGTAGGTGACGACCTCGATGTGGGTATCGGGGTCGGGATAGATGCTCGAGGTGATCGCCACCGAGCGGCTGAAGTCGCGCTCGTCATCGGGGGCGGTGACCGCTTGGATCGACTCCGAGTTGGTCCGGACGACGGCGCCGATCTGGTCGGAGAGCCGGGGCAGGGCGCCGCTGTGTCTGCAGTTGGCCAGCAGCTGGTTGGTGCCGAGGGCGCCGGCGGCGACAACGACACCGCGGGCGCGCAGCGTGCGCTGCTCGGCGTGGAACCAGGAGCCGGAGCGCTCGGCGGTGACGGCGTAGCCGTCGGAGCCGTCGGCGGCTCCGAGCGGGCGGACCTCGGTCACCTGGCGCTTGGGGAAGATCGAGACGCCGAGCTTCTCGGCGAACCAGAGGTAGTTCTTGACCAGCGTGTTCTTGGCGCCGTGGCGGCAGCCGACCATGCAGCTGCCGCAGCGCATGCAGCCGGTGCGGTCGGGGCCCTCTCCTTCGAAGTAAGGGTCGGGGACCTCCTTGCCTGGCTGGTCGAAGAAGACGCCGACGCGGGTGTTGGTGAAGGTCTCGCCGACGCCGATCTCCTCGCTGTATTCCTGCAGCAGCTTGTCGGCGGGGCCGATGCCTTCGTACTCGGCGACGCCGAGCATGCGTTCGGCGGTGTCGTAGTGGGGCGCCAGCGCCAGCTCCCAGTTGTCGAGCTCGGCCCACTGGGGGTCCTCGAAGAAGGGGGGGCGGGCGCGGTAGAGCGTGTTCGCGTAGCCAAGGCTGCCGCCGCCGACGCCGCTGCCGGAGACGACGAAGACGTCCTTGAAGAAGGTCATCCGCAGCACCCCGCGCATACCCAGCTTGGGGGCGAAGAAGTAGCGGCGCGGTTCGCGCACCGTCGACTCGGCGAAATCCTCGTCGCGAAAGCGGCTGCCGCACTCGAGCACGGCGACCGAATAGCCCTTCTCAGCTAAGCGAAGCGCCGATACGGAGCCCCCAAACCCCGACCCCACCACGATCCAGTCGTAGTCATATGCCCGCCCGCTGGGGTGGGGTGGGGCGTCTTGCACTTTTTCGCCGCTGGGCATCGCGGTCAGCCGCCTTCGATGTCGAAAAAGTTAAGCGGAATCCCACCCCAGCGGGCGGACCTACGCCTCACCTGGCTCCATCGGCCGGAAGTCGCTGGTGCGGGCGCCGCAGACTGGGCAAAACCAATCTTTCGGAATGTCCTCGAAAGCAGTGCCGGGGGGAATGCCGCCGTCGGGATCGCCGATCTCGGGGTCGTAGATGAACCCGCAGCTCTCGCAGATCCAGAGGGTGACTTCTTGGGTTGCGGTCATGGCTGAATTCTAGGCAGCCGCTATTTGTCGAAGCTGACCGCAACCGGCTCGCGCTCGGCGTCCTCGATCTCGAAGAACTCGCGGCCGGTGAAGTTGCCGGCATTGGCGACGATCGAGCCCGGGAACTGTTCGATGTCGGTGTTGTAGGACTGCACGTTGGAGTTGTAGATCCGCCGCGAAGCCTGGATCTCGTCCTCGAGCTCGGAGAGGTTGCGGCTGAGCTGCTGGAAGTTCTCGGTCGCCCGCAGGGTCGGGTAGTTCTCGGCGACCGCGCGCAGGTCGGCCAGCGCCTGAGTCAGTTTCTGCTCGGCCTGGGCAGTGTCGCCGACGCTCTGGGCGGCCATCGCCTCGGCCCGCGCTTTGGTCGTTTTCTCGAACGTCTGGCTCTCGTGCTCGGCGTAGCCTTTGACCGTCTCGACCAGGTTGGGCACGAGGTCGTGACGCCGTTTGAGCTGGACGTCGATCCCGCTCCATGACTCGTCGACCCGATTGCGCTGGGCGATGATCGAGTTGCGCTTGACGATGAAGTAAAGGGCCGCGAGGACGATGATCGCGACAACAACGATGAGGACGATGGTCATAGGCGCATCCTAGCTTGGTCGGCCGCCTGCAAACCGGCGCATCTCGGGGTCTTCCGTCGGTCGGATCGGGTCACGCACGATAGTGCGCTCCCCTCACCGCCCTCCCTGCATCCCCCGACCTGCTTGGTTTTCGGCGGCGGGTTTGATCGAAATAGGATCACGTGAATGTCCGCGAAGCAAGAGGCCCAGGACTGGGCCGAGACCGTGCGTCGTTACGGCGACCGCCATGGTCTCATGTATGAGGAGGTCGGTGGGATCAATCCCAAGGACGGTCCGGTGGCTCTCTGCGTCGGCGGCGTCAACCGGCTTACCGGTCAGCTCGATGAGGGATTCTGGGGCTCTTCCTGCGATGCCGACGAAAAGGAGGTCGGCGGGCTGTTCGGCAAGGCGGTGCTGCCGACCGCGGTGCTCGCCAAGGCGCACATGCCCGACCTGGCCCGGGTGGTGCCCGCCTTCAACGTCGAGTCGCTTGAGCGCCACGAGGCGGTCGCGCAGCGCTTCTCCCGCAAGGTCGAGTTCGAGTCGATCGACTTCAACCGGCGCTTCTGGGCGACGGTGCCGAGCGACCACGACCCGGTGGCGCTGCGCGAGCTGTTCGGCCCGGGCTTCCTCAGCTGGGTGACGACGATGACCGGCGAAATCGACTTCGGTGTCAATGACCGCCAGCTCTGGTTCCTCTGGCGCCTGCGCGAGCGCAGCGAGGCGGAGCTGAAGGCCGCGCTGGGGAACGCCTGCCAGCTGTTCAAGCGGCTGCAGGGCGAGATGGACGAGAGCGGCATCCGCACCTATCCACCCGGGCCTTGGCACGCCGGCCTGGAGTCGTTCCCCGACGGTCAGCCAAGCTGATCGGGTTCGTACCTCGGTCCAGCCTGCGCGACCCGAAAGTCACCGGCGAGAGCGCGCGCCAGTTCTGAGCCGCGTCCAGCGCGAGGCGGTCGACCACAGAGCCGCATCGAGCGCGCTCGATGCGCGCTCGATGCTGTTCTCGCGCGCGACCAATTGCCGCAGGGCGGCCAGGTCATCCGCCTTCAGGCTGAGCGCTTCCGCCCAGAGGCGCTCGGGGTCAGTCGTCACCGACGGTCGACCGAACGGGTCACGGGCCGCGTCGTCGTAGCGGCTGGGCGTGAGCACGACGCCGGCCGCCCGGCCGTCGTCGACCGGGCGGGCTACGACGACCCTGCGTTCGAGCGCCGCGGCCTCCAGCGTGGTCAGCCCCTGGGCGACGACGAGCTCCGCAGCGGCGAGGCGTCCGACCGGGTCGCCGGGCGGCGGCTCCAGCCGCCAGCTTCCCGCTGGCAGCTGCGTCTCGCAGAGTTCGGCCGCGCCGTGGCGCCAGGCGCCCTCGCCGGCGATCGTCAGCCGGCACTCGTGCCCCGCGTCTAGTCGTGCCCGCACCAACTCGGTTGCCAGCTGGGCGATCGCCGCCTTGTCCGGCGAGAGACGCATCAGCGCCAGCACCTCGGTCGGCGCGGCGCTCGCCGGGTGCGCGGGCGCCGGCGGCAATGGGATCGAGGCCGGCAGCACCTGCAGCTCGCGGGGCGGCAGGCCGAAGGCGGAGACGAGTCGTCCCCGGTGCCACTCGCCCCGCACCAGCAACGTCCCATGGCGCGCGGCCACGGCGCGTTCGAGCGGGATCCGGGTGCTGGGCACGATCTCCGGGCCGAACCAGCGGGCCAGCGCGTGCGGCATCTGGTGCACGACCAGAGCGGCGCGACCGCAGGCGGCGAGGGCGGGCTCGAAGGCGTGCATGACGCGGTGATCCCAGTGCACCACCGCGATGTCGTGCTCGGCTACGAGGGGCCAGAGCGCGTCGCAGCCCTCGGGCGTGCGGTCGTCCCAGGCATGGGGGACGACCTCGATGCCGGCTGTGGTCGCTTGCTCCTCGAGTGGACCCGGCGGCGCGACGATCGTCGCTCGGCCGCCGCGCTCGACGTGGCGGCCGAGCAAGTGGACCCACTGCCGTCCCGAGCCGCCCGGGACGAGGTTGTGCAGGAGGCAGCAGACCGCTTCGCCGCGCGCGGGAGGTCGGCTCATCGGCTGCCATGATGCCGAGCTTGTCCTCCCTGAAGCCGTCTGGCCGCGCTCCAAACCTGCTTCTCGGTGAAGCCGTCGCGATCGCCGACGACGTCGAGATCGGGCCCAACGTCGTTATCCACGACGGGGTGACGGTGGAATCCGGGGCGCGCCTCGAGCACGGTGTCGTGCTGGGCAGGTTTGGGCAGGTGGGGCGCCGCTCGCGCACGATCCCGGGACCGCCCGGGCCGACGCTGATCGGCGCCGGCGTGACCATCTGCCCTTTCGCGATAGTGGACGCCGACGTCCGGATCGGTGCGCATGCCTATATCGGCGACCGGGTCAGTCTGCGGCCGGGAGTGAGAATTGGTGTCGACGCCTCGATCGGCGGCGCCACCTTCCTTGGCCGCGGCGTCGAGGTCGGCGACCGGGTTCGCACGCAGAACGCCTGCATGATCGGACCGGGAGTGACGATCGAGCCGGACGCTTTCCTCGCCGCGACCGTCCACGCGATCACCGGCCGCACGATGAGCTCCTCGCCGCGCCGGCCCCCGCCTGTCTTTCGCCGCGGCTGCCAGGTCGGCTGCGGGGCAATGGTCATGCCTGGTGTCGAGATCGGCGCGGAGGCGGTCGTCGGTGCCAACGCCGTCGTGGTCGACGACGTGCCGGCCTCGGTCACCGTCACCGGCATGCCGGCCCGGCCGCTGGGAGCGCCAAGCGGCTAAGCGGGATAGTCGGGATCGCCGGGGAGGACGACCCGGTAGTCCTCGCGGGTGCCAATCACCTTCGGCAGGATCGGCTCGACCGTCTTACCACGGTGGGCGGCGAGCGCTTCCTCGGAGCTGCGGAAGGCCAGCAGCGATTGCAGCTGGCTGACGGTGGGGAAGGCGAGGACGATCTCGCCCTCGCTCTGAGCCTCCAGCGCCGCGGCGGGACGGAACCAGGCGGCCTCGACGGTCTCGACCCCGTCCGGATGCGGCGGGGTGTGGGCGGGGGCGAGGGCGAGGAAGAACCAGGCGTCGAAGCGGCGTGAAATCACCTCAGGGGTGATCCAGCGCGAGAACAGCACCAGCTCCTCGTCCGCGGGTAGCTCGATCGTCGCCTCCTCGGCCAGCTCTCGCCGCGCGCAGACCTCGTAGCCGACCTCGTTCTCGCCGTCGGCCGTATCGACGGCGCCGCCGGGAAAGACCCAGACGCCGGGCATGAACTTGGCCTGCTCGCTGCGCTTCAGCAGCAGCACCTCGAGCTCGCGGTCTGCGTGCTTGCCACCGCGCCGCAGCAGCACCACCGAGGCGGCCGGCCGCGGCTCTGAGGGCGTGCCGAGGTTGGGTGCCTCCGCTGGCCCCCGCTTTCTCTCGCTCATCCGCGCAGCTTAAGCGAGGGCGCGCTGGCGACCGCGACGGATGCGGGCGCCTCGCGTGGGGCGTCCTCAGCAGCTGCGACCAGCGTTCCTTCCATGTCCCTACTACGGCCAGCGCCGTCATCCATCACAAGGAGACGTTAAGCGGCCAGGGACAAAGCGACTGCGGCGTCAATCGACTCGAGCGTGATGTCGAGTAGGCGGTTGAGCTCGTCCGCCGAGATCGAGAGGGGGGGCATGAGGACGACGGTGTCGCCGAGCGGGCGGACGATCGCGCCGCGCTCGCGGGCGGCGAGCGTCACTTGGTGGCCCATGCGCAGGGCCGGGTCGTGGGCACCGAGGTCGATCCCGACCATGAAGCCCTTCCAGCGCACCTCGGCCACCTCGGGCATCGCCTCGATCTCCCGCAGCCGCTCGCCGAGCAGCTCGATCTTCGGCTGCAGGCGCTCGATCGTCCGCTCCTGCTCGAAGACCTCGAGGTTGGCCAGCGCCGCCGCGCAGGCGAGCGGGTTGCCGGTGTAGGTGTGGCCGTGGAAGAAGGTGCGCCCCTCCTCCGGCGCGCCGAGGAAGCCCTCGTAGACGCGTTCGGTGGTCAGGGTCGCGGCCAGCGGCAGGTAGCCGCCGGTGATCCCCTTGGCGAGGCAGAGGAAGTCCGGCGCCACCTCCTCCTGCTCGCAGGCGAACATCGTCCCGGTGCGGCCAAACCCGGTCGCGACCTCGTCGCAGATCAGCAACAGGCCGTGCTCGTCGCAGAGCCGCCGCACCGCGCTGAGGTAGCCGGGCGGCTGGACGACGATGCCGGCGGCGCCCTGAACCAGCGGCTCGACGATCACCGCCGCTACTTGATCGCCGTGTGCGTTGAGGAGGCGCTCGAGATCCGCGGCGTCGCCGGCCTCGGCCGCGTGGGTCTCGAACAGCAGCGGCTCGTAGGCGGCGTGGAAGAGATCGATGCCGCCGACCGAGACCGACCCGATCGTGTCGCCGTGGTAGGCGTCGTGGAGGTGGACGAAGGAGGTGCGGCGGGCGTGCACGCCGCCACGCTGCGCCTGGTACTGGAAGGCCATCTTGAGCGCGATCTCGACCGCGGTCGAGCCCGACTCCGAGTAGAAGATCCGCGAGAGGCCGGGGGGGACGATCTCGACCATGCGCCGCGCCAGCTCGATGCCGCTGGGGTGGGAGAGGCCGAGCATCGTGGTGTGCGCGACCCGCTCCAGCTGCTCACGCACGGCGCGGTCGATGGCCGGATGGCGATGGCCATGGACGTTGCACCAGAGCGAGGAGGTGCCGTCGATATAGCGGCGACCCTCGGCGTCGATCAGATAGGAGCCCTCGGCCTCCTCGATCAGCAGCGGCTCTTCCTCGCTCCAGCCCCGTTGCTGAGTAAACGGGTGCCAGACGTGTTCGTGGTCAACCTGGGCGGGATCCACCGGCATCGCCTTGGAAATTAAAGGTGAGCCCGGCTGGAATCCGGGTAAGTGAGATCTGTGATTACACCCACAGATGTTACATCGATTCATGTCATGATCTTCCCGAATGGCTGAGCGAGGAGCGATTCCCCAGGTACCCGCGGCACGTCGGCGCGCTCTGCGCGCTGTCCGCTCGCTGTTCACGCCGCTGCTCCCGGACGACTACCTGGAGCTGATCAACCCGCTCTGGTCGACCCGGGAACTGCGGGGGCGGATCGAGCGGATCGAGCCGGAGACGGCCAATGCGGCGACGGTGCTGATCCGGCCCGGGTACGAATGGCCGGGCCACGAGGCTGGCCAGTACCTGCGGATCGGGGTCGTCGTCGACGGCGTCCACCACTGGCGCGCCTACTCGCTGACGTCGGACCCCAGGCGGCCGGACGGCTGCATTTCAATCACGCCGAAGCTGGTCGAAGCGGGGAAGGTCTCTCCCTACCTTGTGCGGGCGGCGCGGCCGGGAGACATCGTCCGTCTCGGCGGCGTCGAGGGCACCTTCACGCTGCCCGACCCGCTGCCGCCGCAGCTGCTCTTCCTCAGCGCCGGCAGCGGGATCACGCCGATCATGAGCATGCTCGCCAGCCTGCATCGTCGCGACCGGATCGGGGACGTGGTCCACGTCCACTCCGCCCGCCACGCCGACGACGTCATCTTCGGCGAGCGGCTGCAGGCCCTCGCCGCGGCCCACGACGGCTACCGGCTGCGCTTGCAGCTGACCGGCGAGCAGGGCCGCATGGAGCCCGCCACCCTGGAGCGCATTTGCCCCGACTGGCGCGAGCGCCACGCCTTCGTCTCCGGGCCGGGCGAGATGCTCGACGCGCTGACCGCTCACTGGGAAGCCGAGGGCGACCCCGGGCTGTTGGAGATGGAGCGCTTCCAGCCGATCGTCGGCGGCATTTCGGCCGGGGGCGAGGGGGAGAGATCCGCTTCGCCAAGAGCAGGGTCGAGACCAGCTGCGACGGCGCCACCCCGATCCTCGCCGTCGGCGAGGAGGCCGGCGCCACCCTGCCCTTCGGCTGCCGGATGGGCATCTGCCACACCTGCGTCGGCGAGCTGCGCCGGGGCCGGATCCGCGACCTGCGCACCGGCGAGGTGCATGGGGTCGAGGGAGAGATGGTCCGCACCTGCGTCAACGCCCCCGAGGGGCCAATCGAGATCGCACTTTGAACTGGAGGAGACGATGAGCGCCACTGCCACCGCACCGGAGACAGCTACCACCGAGATCGTGAGCCCGCTGAGCCGGCTCACGCCCGCGCAGGTCGAAGCCCTAGCGGCCGAGTTCGACGCGATCCGCGACCGCGTCAAAGCCGAGCTCGGCGAGCGCGACCGCCGCTACATCGAGAGCATGATCGAGATGCACCGCCGGCTCGGGACGCTCGCCCGAATCCTGCTGCTCGCCTCGAATAACCGGCCGGCCCGCTGGGGCGGGACCGCGGCACTTTCGGCGGCCAAGATTCTCGAGAACATGGAGATCGGCCACAACGTGATGCACGGGCAGTGGGACTGGATGAACGATCCGCGCATCCACTCCTCGACCTGGGACTGGGACACCGCCTCGACCCCGGAGGCCTGGAAGCACTCCCACAACTACGTCCACCACACGTTCACCAACATCCGTGGCAAGGACAAGGACCTCGGCTACGAGATCATGCGGATCGACCCGGAGCAGAAGTGGCACCCGGTCTACTTGCTGCAGCCGTTCTACAACCTGTTGCTGGCGGCCTTCTTCGAGTGGGGCGTCGCCCTGCACGACATGGACTACGAGGCGATCCGCAAGGGCGAGAAGTCCAAGGCGGAGGTGCAGCGGCAGGTCAAGGGCATCGTCGGTAAGGCGAAAAGCCAGATCGTCAAGGACTACATCGCCTGGCCGCTGCTGAGCGGACTGGCGACCGCCGCGGTCGAGCTGACCCTGGACGGGCTCGACCAGCGCGGCGCCCTGCCCGGCGGCGCGCGCCGACGACGCAAGGGTGGCCTCGCCGGCAGCTTGCGCCGGGCGCTCGACAAGGGCGCCGGCGCCTACAAATCGACGGCGAAGGCCAACGCGACCGCCAACGTGGTCCGCAACGTCTGGGCCTACGCGATCATCTTCTGCGGCCACTTCCCGGACCAGACCTACACCTTCAGCCAGGAGGAGGTCGAGAACGAGGGCGCAGGGGGTTGGTACGTGCGCCAGCTCTCCGGCTCGGCCAACATCGAGGGCGGCCCGTTCTTCCACGTCGCTAGCGGCAACCTCGGCTACCAGGTCGAGCACCACCTCTTCCCCGACCTGCCGAGCACTCGCTACGCCGAGATCGCACCCCAGGTCAAAGACGTCTGCGAGCGCTACGGCCTGCCCTACAACAGCGGCCCCTTCATGCAGCAGCTGGGGATGGTGCAGCGGACGATCCTGCGGCTCGCCTTCCCCGGCGGCAGGCAGCGACCGAAGCCGGGTCCGTACAAGCGCGAGGAGGCCGGCGCTCTGTGATGTAGCTCACAGGAGCAACTATTGCTCTTGAGGAAAGGTTGCGCAAGTGCAACTATTTCCGACATGCAAGCGAGCGATGTGAAGGCTGTCGCCGAGCAGGCGGCGGTCGAGACCAGTCCCCAGGCGCACGACACGGCGGCGCGGCTTTCGGCGCTGCTGCGTCACGTCTTCCTCTATGACCGCGGCAATCAGCTGCGGGTGATCGAGCAGTCGGGGCTCTCGATCACGCAGTGCAAGGTGCTGTTGGAGCTGGGCGGGCTGGGGCAGACGGCGGAGGCCTGGCAACTCGGCGACCTGGCCGAGGTGTTCGGCGTCTCGCTGCCCGCGATGAGCCGGGCGGTCGACGCCCTGGTCAAGAAGAAGCTGGCGACCCGGGTCGAGGACCCCGACGACCGGCGCGTGCGGCAGGTGCGGATCACGGCCAAGGGCAAGGATCTGGTCGAGACCCTGGTCACCGTGCGCCAGACCGGGCTCGAAGCCTTCGCCGCGACCCTCAGCGCCGCCCAGCGCCGCAAGCTCGATGCCGCGGTCGAGGCGCTGATGGACCGCGAGGACATCGCTGCGGCCTACGAGCACCTGAAGGGAGTCGGACCGGCTTGACCCGTTACCGCCACCTGATCACCGAGGAGAACCGCAAGTGGTGGACGCTCGGGGCGATGTGCTTCGCGCTGTTCATGATCATGCTCGACAACACGGTCGTGAACGTCGCCCTGCCCTCGATCCAGCGCGACCTCGACGCCTCGATCTCCGGCCTCGAGTGGACGATTAACGGCTACACGCTCTCCTTCGCGGTGCTGCTGGCGACCGGCGGGCGGCTCGGCGACGTCTTCGGCCGCCGCCGCATGTTCCTCATCGGCGTCGTCATCTTCACCCTCTCCTCGGCTACGGCCGGGCTTGCGGTCAGCTCGACCGACCTGGTGATCAGCCGGGTCGTGCAGGGGGTCGGCGCGGCGCTGATGATGCCGGCGACGCTCTCGATCGTCACCGACGCCTTCCCGCCGAGCGAGCGCGGCAAGGCGATGGGAACGTGGGCGGGGATCTCCGCCCTCGCCCTCGCCGTC
Source organism: uncultured Solirubrobacterales bacterium (assembly GCA_963846515.1). Classification (GTDB taxonomy): domain Bacteria; phylum Actinomycetota; class Thermoleophilia; order Solirubrobacterales; family 70-9; genus VAYN01. The sequence continues at coordinate 54,259 of CAWJWC010000001.1, forward strand.
GGGCCGGTGCTCGGCGGTTTCCTCACCGAGCACGTCAGCTGGCGGGCGATCTTCTACCTCAACATCCCGGTCGCGATCGGCGCGGTGACCGCGGCCCTGTTCGCGGTGCGCGAGTCGCGCGACACCAGCGTCGGCCGCGAGGTCGACTACGCCGGCGTCGCGGTGCTGACCGCGACTCTGACCGCGCTGATCCTCGCCCTGGTCGAGGGCAACGCCTGGGGCTGGGGCTCGCCGCAGATCGTCGCCCTGCTGACCGGCGCCGCGGTCGGTGCCGTCGCCTTCGTCGCGATCGAGCTGCGGGTGCGAGTGCCGATGGTCGAATTCCACTTCTTCTCCGACCGCAACTTCGTCGGCGCGGTGGTGGTCGCGCTGATCGTCTCCTTCGCGATGCTCGGCGTCTTCTTCTTCCTCGCCCTCTACATGCAGAACATCCTCCATTACACGCCGCTCGAGGCTGGGATCAGGTTTCTGCCCTCGACCCTGATGATCGTCGGCGTGGCGCCGGTCTCCGGGCGGCTCGCCGACCGCTTCGGCCCGCGCTGGCTGATCGTCGCCGGCCTCCTGATCGTCGCCGCCTCGCTGTTCAGCTTCGGCGGGATCGCGGTTGACTCCAGCTATCTCGACCTGCTGCCCGGCTTCATGCTGCTCGGGATCGGGATCGCGCTGACGATGTCGCCGATGACGAGCGCCGCGATGAACGCGGTGCCGGTGCAGAAAGCCGGGATCGCCTCTGGCGTGCTCTCGATGTTCCGCATGGTCGGCGGCAGCCTCGGGATCGCGGTCACCGGCGCGATCTTCCAGGGGGCGGTCGGCGGCAGCAACTTCGAGAGCGCCGGCCCGCAGGAGTTCGTCGACGCGCTCAGCGTGGCGATGACGGTCTCCGCCTTCGTTGCCCTGGCCGGCGCGGCGATTGCCGCGCTGACGATCCGCGCCAAGCACCGGGAGGTGTCGCCGGAGGCGGCCGAGGCCGAGGTCAATCCGCGCGGCGAGGCGCTCGCCGCGCGCGAGGCCGCCGCCGGGTAAGAATCCCGCGCGGCGAAGGCAGCCCGGGGGAGATGTCGCGCGGGCGCTGCTGCTGGCGAAGAAAGCGCCCGCAGGCCCCGAGTCCGCCGCCGTCGTCGCCCGCGGGGCCGGCTTCGAGGTCGAGCTTTCGGACTCGAACCTCGACGTAATCGTCTAACTGCCAGCCGATGGGCCGATAAGTCGCGATATACGCGACTTATCGGCCCATCGGCACTTGGAGCGGGGGCCAGGAGGCGGGGTCGGTGAGGTCGAGGTTGGGCAGGGTCTGGACTGGGACCTCGCCCAGGGCGGCGATCGTCTCGCGGTTGGAGCGCTCGATCGCGGTCGGCCCCTCGGGCCAGGGAGTGAGCACGACCGTGGCGACTTCCAGGCCGGCGTTCCGGGCCGCCTCGAGCGTCAGCAGCGTGTGGTTGATCGTGCCGAGACCGGGGGCGGCGGCGATCGCGACGGGGTAGCCGAGGTCCACCGCGAGATCGCAGACCAGGTAAGGCGGGGCGCTTTTGTCGACCGCTGGTGTGGAAATGCGCCCCGCGAGCGGAACGAGCAATCCGCCGACGCCCTCGCAGACCAGCGCGTCGGCGCTGTCCGCCGCGGCCCGCGCCGTCTCGCGCAGCCGCTGCGGGTCGATTTCCTCATCCGCCATCGCCGCCGCCAGGTGCGGCGAGGCCGGCGGCCCAAACCGATAGGGCGCAATCTGTTCATCGCTCTGCGTCGACCCCGCCGCCAATCGCAGCAACTCATGGTCCGCCGGTGGCCGATGGGCCGATAAGTCGCCCATCGGCCCATCGGCGGGCTGTTCGTCGAGTCCGGTCACCGCCGGCTTGAAGACCGCGACGCGCTTGCTCTGCGCCGCCAGCGTGCGGGCGATCGCGGCGGCGACGACGGTCTTGCCGACCTCGGTGCCGGTCCCGGTGACGAAGATTCCGGCGGCGCTCACCGGACGCTCCGTCAGGCGGCGAGCGCCCGGCGCGCGCCGATGCCGAGCTCGCGGGCGGCCGCGCCGACGAGCCGCGCCGCCCGCTCGAGCTCGTCGCGGCTGTGGGTCGCCATCACCGTGAAGCGCAGGCGCGAGGAGCCCTCGGGGACGGTCGGGGGGCGGATGCCCTGGGCGAAGACGCCGCCCTCGAGGATGCGCTCGCAGAGCTGCATCGTCCGCTCCGCCTCGCCGACTTCGAGCGGCACGATCTGGGTCCGCGAGTGGCCGGTTTCCAGTCCCTCGGCGGCCAGGGCCGAGCGCAGGGTCTTGCCGTTCTCCCGCAGCCGCTCGACCCGAGCCGGCTCTGCCTGGAGCAGCTCGAGCGCGGCGCCGGCGGCAGCAACGGTGGGCGGTGGCAGCGCGGTCGAGAAGACGAACGGCCGGGCGCCGTTGACGAGCAGCTCGGTCGTCTCGGCGGCGGCGCAGACGTAGGCCCCGTAAGACCCGAGCGCCTTGCCCAGCGTCCCGACCACGATGTCGACCTCGCCGCTGAGACCGGCGGCCGCGACCGAGCCGCGACCCCCCGGCCCGATCGTGCCGGTGGCGTGGGCCTCGTCGACCATCAGCCGGCAGCCGTGGCGGCGCGCTAGCTCGAGCAGCTCGGCCAGCGGCGCGACGTCGCCGTCCATCGAGAAGAGGCCGTCGGTGACGATCAGCGCCCCGCGGCCGCCGATTTGGCGCAGCCCCCACTCGAGGTGGTCGGCGTTGGCGTGGCGGTAGACGAAGGTCTCGGCCCGGGAGAGCCGGCAGCCGTCGACGATGCTGGCGTGGTTGAGCTCGTCGGAGAAGACGACCTCGCCACGCCCGACAAGGGCGGCGATCGTGCCGGTGTTGGCGAGATAGCCGGAGCCGAAGAGCAGCGCCGACTCGTAGCGCTTGAACGCGGCGAGGCTTGCCTCGAGCCGGCGGTGCGGCTCCATGTTGCCGGAGATCAGCCGCGACGCTCCCGCCCCGGCGCCCCACTTCAGCGCCGCCTCGGCCGCCGCTTCGCGGACCAGAGGGTGCTCGGCGAGGCCGAGGTAGTTGTTGGAGCAGAGCAGCAGGACCGGCTTGCCGCCGAGCAGCACCTGCGGCCCCTGCGGTCCCTCGATCGGGCGCAGGCGACGGTAAAGACCCCGCTCGCGGAGTTCCTCCAGCCGCTCCGCGACGTCGGTCACGCCGCCTGCGGGTAGGGGGGTGGCTTCTTCGCCTTCTTGATCACCCGCAGCTGCGTCGAGGGATCCCAGAAGTTCGCTTCGTCCTGGTGGTCGATCAGCTCGTCGACCGGCGTCGCCGGCGTCTCGCCGTCGAGCCAGCCGGAGCGGTTGTCGGGCCGCGGGTTGGCACCGTTGTCGGGCTGCCGGGCGACGTTGAGGCCGAGGTCCTCGAACATCGCCCGGTCGTCCTCGGGCTCGGCGCCGAGCGTGGTCAGGAAGTTGCCCATCATCACCCCGTTGAGGCCGGCTTTCACGGCCAGCGGCTGCAGGTCGCCGAGGTTCTCGACCCGGCCGCCGCAGAGGCGGAAGAGGGCACCGGGGATGATCAGGCGGAAGATCGCCACCCACTGCACCACCTCCCAGGCGTCCATTAGCTCGCGGTCGCCGAACTTGGTGCCGCTGCGCGGGTTGAGGAGGTTGATTGGGACCGAGGTCGGGTCGATCTCCGACAGCTCGAAGGCCATCTCGACCCGCTGCTCGAGGCTCTCGCCGAGGTTGAGGATGCCGCCGACGCAGGTCTCCAGCTCAGCCTCCTTGACCGCCTGGATCGTGCGCAGCCGGCCCTCGTAGCGGACCGTGGTCGAGACCTCGGGATAGTAGGAGCGGGAGGACTCGACGTTGTGGTGGACCCGCTGCACGCCGGCCTCTTTCAGGGCCTTGGCGCGATCGGCCGACATGTGGCCGATCGAGGCACAGCGCTTCAGGTTGGTCTGCTCGGCGACCAGGCGGGTGCCCTCGAGGATCTTCTGGAAGTCCCGTTTCGAGAGGCCCTGCCCCTGCGTGACCATGCAGAAGCGATGGGCGCCGGCCGCTTCGGCCGCCTTCGCGTGTTCGAGGATCTGCTCCGGCTCCAGCATCGCGTGCATCGGGGTGTCGGCCTCGGCGTAGCGCGACTGGGCACAGAAGCCGCAGTCCTCGGCGCAGCCACCGGACTTGGCGTTGACCAGCGAGCACATGTCGGTCGAGTCGCCGAAGTTCTCGCGGCGGACCTGCCAGGCGCGCTCGACTAGGGCGCCGATCTCGTCATGGTCGGTCAGGCGCCCGTAAGCGAGCGCTTCGTCAAAGGTGATCAGCGATGGCATGGTGCCTCCCGAGGGGGTGGATTGCCGGCAAGGCTAGGAACCGCCCCGGACGGTCGCCCAGCCGCCCGAACGCTCCTGTCGTCACTTGTCGGCTATATCCCGACGAACGACGACCGCAGCGGCTAGCGTCGGGGCATGGAGCGGGCAAAAGTGCGCCGACGCTTCGCGCTAGCCGTTCTGGCGGCGCTCGCCGCGGGGGCGTTCGTCTTTGGCGTCACGCTGGGCGATTCCGCGCCCCCCCAGGAGGAGCGCGTGGCAAGCACGCTCTCGATTCCGCGCCTCGCCGGGGAGCGGATCGTCGTCGGCTTCGAGGGCACCGCGGTCTCTTCCAGGCTGGAGCGGGCGATCGCCGAGGGCCGCGTCGCCGGGCTGGTCGCCTTCGCCGACAACTTCCCGACCCGCGCCGCTGGCCGCCGCCTGATCGCGCGCCTCCAGGCGATCCCGCGTCCGCCCGCGCTGCGTCGGCCGCTGCTGATCATGACCGACCAGGAGGGCGGGCTGGTGAAGCGGCTCGGCGGTGCCCCGTCGGTCTCGGCGGCGGAGATGGGCGCCCGCGGCGCTGCCTTCAGTCGCGAGCAGGGCGAACGCACGGCAGCCAGTCTGCGCCGGGTCGGCGTCAACGTCGACCTCGCCCCGGTCCTCGACGTCGCCCGTGCGGGCGGCACCATCGCCGCCGCGCAGCGAGGCTTCGGCGCGACCGCCGAGCGGGTGTCCGAGACGGCGGTCCCGTTCGCGGAAGGCCTGCGGCGGGGCGGGGTGGCGGCCACCGGCAAGCACTTCCCGGGCATGGGCGCGGCAGCCGAAAACACCGACTTCGCCGTGCAGCGGATCGGGCTCTCGGCGGCGACCCTGCGCCGGGTCGACGAGGCTCCTTACAGCTCCTTCGCCGCCGCCGGCGGGGAGCTGGCGATGCTCAGCACCGCGATCTACCCGGCTTTCTCGTCCGTCCCCGCAGCCTTCGCACGCTCGATCGCGACGGGGGAGCTGCGCCGCCGACTCGGCTTCGAAGGGGTGACGATCACCGACGCACTCGACACCGTCGCGGTGCGCGCCTTCGGCGGCCCGGCGCAGGCCGGCGTGGCGGCGGCCCGAGCCGGCTCTGACCTGCTGCTCTTCACCGAGCTGGCGCCGGCCGAACGGGCCTGGCGCGCCCTGGTCGCGAAGCTGCGCACGGGCAGCCTCGACCGCGCCGAGTTCGAAGCCGCAGCGCAGCGCGTCCTCGAACTGCGCCGGCAGCTCGACCCCGGTTAGCTCTGGCTCGGCTCCGACGGTTCGTCGCGGACGGCGAGGGGGTCGAAGACCCGCACCCCGTCGCGGCCGCCGTCCTTGGCCGCGTACATCGCGGTGTCGGCTTCGGAGATCACCGACTCGACGCTGGTCCGTGGGTCGTCGCCGAACATCGCCACCCCGACGCTGGCCGTGATCGGCTCGAGCGTGGGGTCGGTGGAGCGGTGGGCTGCGATCGCCGCGGCGATCGATTCCGCGACCACCCGCGCCTCGGCCAGGCTGCAGCGGGGCAGGACGATCGCGAACTCGTCGCCGCCGAGCCGCGCCAGCACGTCGCTCGCGCGGGTGCGGCGGCGCAGCACGCCGGCGATCTCCTCGATCATCCGGTCACCGGCCGGATGCCCGTGCGAGTCGTTGACCTGCTTGAAGTGGTCGAGGTCGAGCATCAGCACCGCGCCCTGGGTCCTCTCGCGGCGGCCGCGGGCCATCGCCATCCGCAGGTCTTCTTCGAAGCGGCGGCGGTTCTTCAGCCCGGTCAGCGAGTCGAGGCTGGCCTGGCGCTGCAGCTCCTGCATCTGTTCGTTGCGGCTCCAGGCGAGGATCAGCGTGCCCAGCAGCGCCGCCAGCGAGATGCCGACGACGGCGAGCAACAGGGGCAGGCTGACGTCGGGGCGGTTGGGGTCGCGGACGACGAGCAGCCAGGTGCGGTCGGCGATGTGAATCGGCGCGCTCGCTGCGTCGTCGAGCTCGCCCGCCGCCCCCAGCGCCCGCTCGCCGTCGATGCGCAGCTGCACGTCGGCTTCGTCCGGCAGGGTCGAGATTGCCGCCGCGCCGAGCTCGTCGATGCGGAAGGCACCGACCGCGAACCCGGTCAGGGCAGCGCGCCGCTGGGCCACGGTCACGGTTGGGGCGCCATCGCGGTAAACCGCGCGGTAGACGTTGATGCCGCTGCCGCCGAGCAGCAGCGGCAGCGGCGGCGTCGCCACCGACTCGCCGCTGTCGCGGGCGCGGCGCAGGTACGGCGCCCGGTTCGGGTCGCCGCCGAGGTCGTAGCCGACCGGCGCTAGCGTGCCGCGGGTGCTGACTGCGTAGACGACCGGGTAGTACGTCTCGCGCCGCAATGCCGTGCGTGGTGCGCCGTCGCGCATCTCGTGGATCTTTGCGCCGTGCGATCGTTCGAACGCCGCGCGCTCCGAGTCGGGGACCCGCTGCAGGTAGGCGGTGCCGCTCAGAGCGCCCTGCGCGAGCAGCGGCTCGGCGATCACGTCGAACTCGTGCTCGGTGAAGGTCCCCTCGGCCTGGAAGAAGGCGGCGGCGCTGGCCAGCTGCCCGATTGAGAGCGCCGCGATCGACTCCGCCTGGCGCGCAGAGCGGCTCGCCTCGTCGCGCTGCATCTGGTCGAAGTCGGCCTTGTCGTCGAAGTGGACGATTGCCGCCGCGACCACCGAGCCGACGGCGATCGCGATCACAGCGGCCAGCCCAATCCAGAAGCGCAGCCGCATCTCAGCCCCCCGGCACCGCCGCCAGCGACTCCCAGAGGTAGAGGCTGGCGAGGCTGCGGTGCGGTCGCCACGGCTCGCCGATCTCCAGCACCTTCTGCGGCACCGGCATTTTCTTCAGGCCATACTCGATCTGCACCGCTTTGCGGATTCCGAGGTCGCCGCCAGAGAGGACGTCGGGTCGTTTCAGGTGGAAGATCAGGAACATCTCCGCCGTCCACTGCCCGAGCCCGCGGACGGCGACGATCTCCTCGATCACCTCCTCGTCGCCGAGGTCGTCGAGCCGGTCCAGCTCGAGCTCGCCGTCGAGCACGTGCGCGGCGAGGTCGCGGACGTATTCGACCTTGCGGCCGGAGAGCCCGGCGCCGCGCAGGTCGGCCTCGCTCGCCTCCAGCAGCTGCTCTGGGGAGGGAGCGGCACCACCGAAGAGGTCGAGCACGCGCAGGTAGATCGTCCGCGCCGCTTTGGTCGAGAGCTGCTGGCCGACGATCGCCCGCAGCAAGGCGCCGTAGGCGTCGGCCGGCCGCTCTTCGCTGCGCCGCCGCAGCCGGGTCGCCAGGTCGATCTTCCCGACCCGATCGATCAGAGCTGCCATCGTCGGATCGGACTTCGCCAGTGCGGTGCGCCCCTTCGCGCTCACCGTCCGGTCCACCGTGGCCGGCGTTTCTCGGCGAAGGCGCGGATGCCCTCCTGGAAGTCCTCGGAGCTGAAGCAGGACTCGCGCAAGGCGACCAGTCCGGCCTCCTGCTGTTCGGTGAGCCCGGGATTGGCGTTAAGGAGGTCTATCGCACGCTTGTTGCCTCGCATCGAGAGCGGAGCGTTGGCGGCGATCTCCGCAGCTAGCTCGACCGCCTGAGATTCGAGCCGGTCCTTACTCACCACTTCGTTGACAAGGCCGACAGCCTCGGCCCGCTCCGCGTCGAAGTTTCGGCCGGTCAGGAACAGCTCCTTGGTGCGGGCCAGGCCTACCGTGTCGAGGAACTTGCGCAGACCGGTGTGCCCATAGATAAGCCCGAGCTTGGCGGGCGGCATCCCGAGCTTCGCCTCCGTGGCGCAGATCCGCAGGTCACAAGTGATCGCCAGCTCTAGGCCGCCGCCGAGACAGTGGCCGTTGATCGCTGCGACGGTCGGCCAGGGATGGCGGAGGATCTTCTCCATCGCCGCGTGAAAAGGATGCGCGACCAGAGCCTCAGCGTCGCGTTCGAAGGTCTCGCTGGGGATCGTCGCGATGTCGTAACCGGCGGAGAAGACCGGCGGTGCGCCGGTGATCAGCACGCAGCGGGTTTCGATGCCTCGGTCGAGCCGCGGCAGGGTCTCGGCCAGCGCATCGAGGATTTCGTGGTCGAGGGCGTTGCGCCGCTCAGGGTTCGAGATCGTCAGCCGGGCGACCGCCTCGGCGGGTCGATCGAGGATCAGCTTGCCGCCGGCCAGCACCTCCTCCATGGCCAGGTCGTTACTCCAACACCACGAGGACGGCGCCTTCGCTCACGGCCTGGCCCTCCTCGCAGCGGATCTCCTTGACCGTGCCGTCGTCCTCGGCCTCGACCGGGATCTCCATCTTCATCGACTCGAGGATGACGACGGTGTCGCCGTCGGAGACCTCGTCGCCGACCGCGACCTCGATTTTCCACACGTTGCCGGTTATGTGCGCCTCGATGTCTGGCATGGGCGGGGACAATAGCCGCGAGCACGGCCCCTAGTGGTCGCACCCGAAAAAGGTGAGTTTTTTGGGCGTATCACACCCAATTTGATAGGGTTTTTTGGGTGAATGATGGTCAGTTGAGGAGGCTTCTCGCCGATCGGTGCACTTGGTGGCGCGATCCCGAGTGGGAGCGGGCCGACCCCGATCTGCGCGAAACTGCCGAGTCGCCCTTCCTCTACGAGCCGGATCCGCTCTCCGATCTGCGGCCGAACGGTCTCTACGTGCTGCGCGGCCCGCGACGGGTCGGGAAGAGCGTCGAGGTCAAGCGCGCGATCGCGGCCGCCATCGGCCGCGGCGCGAACCCTCGTCTCGTCTTCTTCTGCTCCTGCGACGGGCTCAGTGCCCAGGACGTGCGCCGCATGGTCGCCGTCGGCCAGAGGGACAGCGCGACGCTCGCGGGCGACCGCTACTGGTTCCTCGACGAGATCACCGCCGTCCCCGGCTGGGCCGTGGCGATCAAGGAGTTGCGCGACAGCGACCCCGTGTTCCGCCGCAGCTGCGTCGTCGTCTCGGGCTCCTCGGCCCGTGATCTGCGCGAGGCGACCAAGGCGCTCGCCGGCCGGCGCGGGGGTGTGGCCGATTCGGACCGGCTGCTGCTGCCGATGGACTTCCGCTCGTTCTGCCTCTCGATCGGCGGCTTCGAGCTGCTGCCGGAGGAGCAGCTGCGCCCCGACGATTTCCTCACCATGGCCGGCGACCGCTCCATCTCCGAGCTGTTGCCGTTCTTCTCCGAGCTCGACCACGCCTGGCAGTCCTACCTGCGGGTCGGGGGCTTTCCGAAGGCGGTGAGCGATTTCGTCGCAACCGCGGAGGTCAGCGCCGGCTTCGTCCAGGCGCTGTGGGACGTGATCGCGGGCGATGCCTTCCAGAGCACCGGGATGACCGAGGCGGATGTCATCGCGTTCCTGGAGCGCCTCGTGATCGGCCTCGGCTCGCCCCTCAACGCTTCGGCGGTGGCCCGCGACGTCGGGCTCTCCGACAACCACAGGGTCAACGACCGGATCGGCGCCCTCGCGCTCGCCCTGCTGGCCTGGCGCTGCCATCGCAGAAAAGGGGAGCTTCCTAGCCTCCGCGCGCAGGAGAAGGTCTACCTCCTCGACCCCTTGATCGCGCACCTGCCGCACCTCCGAGACGAGCGGCGCAGGGACCCCGACGACTCGCAGCTGACCGAGCAGCAATTGGGGATGCTGCTGCTGCGCGCCGTCGGCGGCGCCGAGCCGGAGGCGCTGCTCGAGGGGAGCGCCGTGATGTACGAGCGGACCTCAAGCGATGCCGAGATCGATTTCGTCGGCCCACGGCTGGCGGTGGCGTTCGAGGGCAAGTACGTGGACGGGCCCTGGCGGCGGTCGGCGCAGACCATGCGCGCGAGGAGCGAGCGCGGCGTAATGGTCACCCGCACTGTCCTCGATCTCGAGGAGCGGGAGGGCGCCGCGCGCGTTTGGGCGGTACCGGCCGGAATCGTCGGCTGGCTCCTGCGATCGTCCCCCTCGCAGTCATGACGCTGGCGATCGTCGTCGCCGCCCGCAACGAGGCGGACCGGATCGGGGAGACCGTGGCCGCGCTGCGCGCGACGTTCCCCGCCGCCGCGATCTGGGTCGCCGACGACGCGTCCCGGGACGGCACCGCGGAGCTGGCGATGGCGGCGGGCGCCCAGGTCGTCAGCCGCGGCCGCCCGCACGGCAAGGGCGCGAACGTGACCGCGGCGGCGGAGGCGGCGCTGAGCGCCGAGCCGGCGCCGGGCCTGGCCCTGCTCTGCGACGGCGACCTCGGCGCCTCGGCGGCGCGCCTGGTGCCGCTGGTCGAGGCGGTGGAGAAGGGGGAGTGCGACCTCGCGGTCGCCGCCTTCTCGCGCCGCCTCGGCGGCGGCTTCGGGCTCGCCCTCGGCTTCGCCGCCTGGGCGATCCGGCGGCTCTGCGGGGCCAAGGTCGAAGCGCCAATCTCCGGCCAGCGGGTGCTGCGGGCGGACGTGTTGCGGGCGGCGCTGCCGTTCGCGTCCGGCTTCGGGATGGAGATCGGGATGACCGTCGACGCGGTTCGGGCCGGCTACCGGCTGCGCGAGTACGAGCTCGATCTCGCCCACCGGGCGACCGGCCGCAGCCTCGCCGGGTTCCTTCACCGCGGCTCCCAGCTGCTCGACTTCTTCCGGGCCTACGCGTCGCGTCGCTAGCCTGGGTTGGGGATGAGAGGCAGGCGCACACGCAACGCGGCGCTGGTCGCCATCGCCGCCGCAGCCGTCCTCGCCCCGGTTGCGAGTGCCGAGCTGACCGCGCGCGGCGACCTCTTCGTCAGGTTCAGCGGCGGGATCGCGCCAGACGCGCTGCCGCGCGACTCGCGGGCGCCGATCTCGGTCAGCATCGTCGGCAAGGTAAGGACCCTCTCGGGGGAGCGGCCGCCGGCCTTGCGCGGGATCTCGATCGCGATCAACGAGGGCGGCAAGATCGACTCGCGCGGCCTGCCGATCTGCCGCCGCGCCCAGATCGAACCCTCCTCGAGCGCCGAAGCGATCGACCGCTGCGGATCGGCGTTGGTCGGCCGCGGCCGCTACGACGCCGACGTCGCCTTCCCGGAACAGTCGGCGTTCCCGTCGAAAGGGCGCATCCTCGCCTTCAACGCCCGGCTGAACGGCAAGCGGGCGATCCTCGCCCACGTCTACGGTGCCGAGCCAGTGCCGATCACCCGCATCATCGTCTTCCGCATCCACGAGCGGCACGGCACCTTCGGCACCGTGCTCAAGGGCTCCCTGCCGGCGAGCCTTAACCGCTGGGGGTACCTGAGGCAGATCGGCCTCAGCCTGCACCGCGAATACACCTATCGGGGGCAGCAGCGCAGCTACCTCAGCGCCGCCTGCGCCGCGCCGACTGGCTTCCCGGGCGTCACCTTCCCGTTCGCGCAGGCCTCGATGTCCTTCGCCGACGGCCGCACCCTCTCCTCGACCCTGACCCGCAGCTGCAAGGTGCGCGGCGGTTGACCGCCTACAAAGACTTTCCACTTCTCTCACCCACACGCGTGAAATCCCCATCCCTAGGGTGTAGAACGTGGAGGCGATGCGAGAGAAGTGGACCGAGAAGCGGCTCGACGACATGAACCAACGCATGAACGAAGGCTTTGATCGGCTCGACCACGAGCTCCGCGACGTGAGAACCGAGACCCGCGCCTTGAGGACGGAGATGGGTGCGAACCACCGAATCATGCTCAACTCAACGTCGCCACGATCGCGACCATGATCGTCGGTTTTCTCGGCGTGGTTGCCACCGGGCTCTGATCTGTACTACCGGTGATCCTTGCCATCGACCAGGGAACGACGGGCACGACCTGCCTCGTCTTCGACGCCGAGGGCCGGGTCGCCGGTCGCGCCTACTCGGAGTTCGAGCAGTACTTCCCACGGCCCGGCTGGGTCGAGCACGACGCGGCGGAGATCTGGGAGGTGACGCGGCGGGTCGCCGCCGAGGCGATCGCCGCGGCCGGCATAGACGGTGCCGCCCTCGACGGGATCGGGATCGCCAACCAGCGCGAGACCGTCGTCGCCTGGGACCCGGCGAGCGGCGAGCCCTTGCACCGGGCGCTGGTCTGGCAGGACCGTCGCACGGCAGCGCGCTGCGACGAGCTGCGCGCGGCTGGGCAGGAGGCGCTGGTCCGCGAGCGCACCGGGCTGACGATCGACCCCTACTTCTCCGCGACCAAGATCGAGTGGCTGCTGCGCAACGCCGAGGGGGTAGAGAGCGCGGTCTTCGGCACGATCGACTCCTGGCTGCTGTTCAAGCTGACCGGGCGCCACGTCACCGACTACTCCAACGCGGCGCGGACGATGCTGTTCGACATCCGCCGCCTCGGCTGGGACCCGGAGCTGTGCGAGCTGCTCGGAGTCGACCTGGCGCGACTGCCCGAGCCGCTGCCTTCCTCCCAGGTCTACGGCACCACGAGCGAGTTCGGCGGCGAGGTGCCGGTCGCCGGAATCGCCGGCGACCAGCAGGCGGCCCTGTTCGGCCAGGCCTGCCACCACCCCGGGCTGGCGAAGAACACCTACGGCACCGGCAGCTTCGTCCTGCTCAACACCGGCGAGCGGGCGCCGCGCCCGCCGGACGGGCTGCTCGCCACCGTGGCCTGGGGACTCGGCGAGGAGGTCGCCTACGCGCTCGAGGCCTCGATCTTCGTCACCGGCGCCGCGGTGCAGTGGCTGCGCGACGGGCTCGGGATCGTCGACGCGGCGGCGGAGACCGAGGCGCTGGCGGCCTCGCTCGAGTCCAACGACGGCGTCTACTTCGTACCGGCCCTGACCGGGCTCGGCTCCCCTCACTGGGACCCCTACGCACGCGGCACGATCGTCGGCCTCACCCGCGGCAGCACCCGCGCCCACCTGGCGCGCGCGGCGCTCGAGGCGATCGCCTTCCAGACCGTGGACGCGGTGCGCGCCCAGGAGGCTGCGGCGGGGGAACGGCTGGAGGCGCTGAAGGCCGACGGCGGCGCGGTCGCCAACCGCTGGCTGATGCAGTTCCAGGCCGACGTGCTCGGCGCCCCGGTGGTCGTGCCGGAGATTGCCGAGACGACCGCGCTCGGGGCCGCCTATCTGGCTGGGATCGCGACCGGGCTCTGGACCCGCGAGCAGGTGAGGGAGATGTGGCGAGAGGCGGCCCGCTACGAGCCGCGAATGGGTGCCGACGAGCGCGAATCGCTGCTGGCGCAGTGGCGGGCGGCGCTGGAGCTGTCGCGCGGCTGGGCGGCACCGCGAAACAGTTGAGGACTTAGCCCCACCATAGGGTGGTCAAGTCCTCAACGAACCCGAGTAACCGCCGTCGCGACCGAGGGTAGGCAAGGGCGGCGGCAGCGGTGCCGCCGTTTTCGTCATGGCCGAGATCAAGCCACAGGTCTACAAGGACCCGCGTCCCGCGGAGTACTTCACGCAGTTCCACGAGGCCGCGCGCAAGGGCGTCGGCTGGACCTACACGCTCGGCCGTATCGTCCTCACCCTGCCGACGCTGCTGTTCTACCGGGTGCGCAAAATCGGGCTTGAGAACGTGCCGAGGCAGGGTGCCCTGATCCTCGCCCCCAACCACTTCAGCCAGATGGACCACTTCTTCGTCGGCATCTACCTCCGACGGAAGATCCGCTTCATGGCGAAATCGCAGATGTTCGGTCCGCCCGTCCTCACCTACATCTACAAGCACGGCGGCGTCTTCCCGGTTCGCCGCGGCCACCACGACGAGGAGGCGATCGCTACCGCCAAAGAGATCCTCCGCCAGGAGGAGATGCTGCTCGTCTACGCTGAGGGCGGCCGCTCGCGCTCCGATCGGCTCGGCCAGCCGAAACCCGGGATCGGACGGATCGCGCTCGAATCGGGGGCGCCGGTGGTGCCGGTCGCGATCTACGGCTCGGCCAAGGTGCGCAGCTGGAAGCGGCTGCGCTTCCCCAAAGTCACCGTCCAGTTCGGCGAGCCCCTCAGCTTCCCGACCGAGGCGGCACCGAGCCACGAGCGTCAGCTCGAGGTCGCGACCGAGATCTTCGGCCATGTGCGGGAGCTGTACGAGGGTCTCGCTACTCGTAGCGAGAGTCGATCCGGGCATAGAAATCCGGATCGTGCCCCGGCGTGATCGTCGCGCCCGGGAACTGCTTGCGGAAGAGCCGCAGCTCCTGCAGGGAGCGGCGGAAATTGTGGGCGTCGAAGGGGCGCGGCGGCAGCGGCGCGTCGCCGGCTAGCTGGCCGACCATGTAGGTGGCGTCGCCGCCGATCACGAAGTCGTCCTGCTTCAGCCGGCAGACCACCGAGATGTGGCCGGCGCTGTGCCCAGGGGTGAAGGCAAGCCGCACCGAGCCGTCGCCGAAGAGGTCGAAGCTGCGGCCGAAGCTGGCGTAGGAGTCGATGTTGGCGCGGTCGAAGTCGATCGTCCGGTAGTCGAAGGCGTAGTCGAGGTGCTGGCGGCGGTAGCCGTTGAGCAGCGGTTTCGGGCCGAGTGCAGCCGCCTTCCACTCGGGCTCGCTGAGGACGAAGGTCGACTGCGGGAACTCGGAGATCGCCGAGGCGTGGTCGAAGTGCAGGTGGGTCATCACCACGACCGGGATCTCGCCGGGGTCGAGCCCGCGGGCGCGTAGTTGCGCCGGGACGTCTTCGCCGACGCTGAGCTCGGGGTTGCCGATTCGGGTTGCGAGGCCGCCGAAGTTCTCGCCCCCGTCGGTGGCGATCGAGGGGTGTAGGCCGGTGTCGACGAGGATCGCGCCGGCGCTCGGGTGGCGGATCAGGAAGGCCGGCACCGGGACCTTCGCGGGCGGGTTGCCGCTGAGCAGCCCCCGCAGCACCTTCAGGGTCTCGAAGCGCCCGCCCGGCCGTTCCATCATCGAGCGCGACCAGGTGACGTGGCCGGCGATCAGCGGTTCGACGGCGACGGTCGCTCCCGGTGTCCCCCCGGCAAGCGGCTCGTGCAACGGCTTCGCCTCCACCTGCACCTTCATCGCGAGTGACATTACCGCCGACCGGGTCGCCTATAGGCTTGCTCGCCGATGGCTGAAAGCTCGCATTCGCAGGTGTTTCGGGACGGTTTACTCGACGGTCAGGTCTGCGCCGTCTCCGGTGCCGGCAGCGGCCTGGGGCGGGAGACCGCGCTTGAGCTGGCCCGCCTCGGCGCGACCGTCCTCGCCTGCGGCCGCCGCGAGGAGCCGCTCGCGGAGACGGCCGAGCTGGCCGTGGGGCTGCCTGGCTCCTTCGAGCACGAATGTCTCGACATCCGCGAGGAGGAGCCGGTCGGGCGCTTCTTCGACGGCCTCCTGGAGCGGCACGGCCGTCTCGACGTGCTCGTCAACAACGCCGGCGGACAGTTCCTCAGCCCAGCCGAGGCGATCAGCCCGAAGGGCTTCCGCACCGTGATCGACCTCAACGTCCAGGGGACCTGGCTGATGACCCACGCCGCTGCGACCAAGGCCTTCATCCCCCAGGGCGGGGGCAAGGTGCTGAGCGTCACTCTCTCGCCGCACAACGGGATGCCAGGGATGGTCCACTCCGGCGCCGCCCGCGCCGCGGTCGAGAACATGATGCGGACGCTGGCGGTCGAGTGGGCCCGCTTCGGGGTCAAGACCGTCGCCCTCGCCGCCGGCCAGTTCGCGACCGAGACGCTGCTGACCAAGTATCCGCAGGTCGTCGTCGACAACCTCGAGCGCTCGATCCCGATTGGTCGCGCCGGGCGGCCGGAGGAGATGGCCTGGCTCGTCGCCTACCTCGCCTCGCCCGCCGGTGACTTCTTCTCCGGCACGACGATCACCCTCGACGGCGCCCGCGACAACTGGGCCGGCCCCTGGCCGCCCGAGGCGATCGCCACCGCGAGCGGCAAGCCGGTCGCCGAGGAGCGCCGCCCGAAGTAACCACAGGCCGATGGGCCGAAAACCGCTCTATATCAGCGGAAATCGGCCCGTCGACCGCTAGCTGCGCGGCTCGAGCACGACCAGCGGGATCTCGCGACCCTTGCTGCGGGCGGCGTAGTCTTCGTAGCCGGGGTACGCGGCAACCGCCATCGCCCAGAGGCGCTCGCGCTCCTCCGGATTCGCCACCCGAGCGTGGACAAATAGGTGCTTCGAGCCGACCTGAACCGTCGTGTCGGGGTTGGCGATCAGGTTGTGGTACCAGGCCGGGTTCTTGGGGAAGCCACCTTTGGAGGCGACGATGGCGAGGTCCTCGCCGTCCCTGACGTAGAACAGCGGCGAGGTGCGCTTGGTGCCGCTCTTGGCTCCGACGTGGTCCAGCAGCAGGATCGTGATCGGCGAGCCGGGGATCGAGTGACCGATGCGCCCGCCCGTCTGCCGGTAGAGGAACGTGTGGACACCCATGAAGCGGCGGGTGGCAGGCCAGATCTTGTCCGCTATGTCGAGGTAGCGGGGCGTCCGCCTGCCCCCTGCCGCTTCCGAGCTCATCAGGTGTACATGCCGCCGAACATGCCGCCGGTGACGTTGAGGACCTGACCGTGCATGTAGTTGGCCAGCGGCGAGGCGAGGAAGAGGACCGGGCCGGAGGCCTCCGCCGGGCTGGCCGGGCGGCCGAGCGGGATGATCGCCGAGGCCATCGCCCGCATCTGCTCGGGGATGCCGAGCTCGATCTTCTCGCCGGTCGGCGCGGTCATCTCGCCGCCCTCCTCCTTGGCGGCGGTGAGGCGGGTGTCGACGAAGCCGAAGGCGACCGCGTTGACGTTGATCTTGAACTGGCCCCACTCCTTGGCGAGGGTTTTGGTCAGGCCGACCACACCCATCTTCGCCGCCGAGTAGTTGACCTGGCCGGCGTTGCCCATCGTGCCCGAGGTCGAGGAGACGTTGATCAGCTTGCGGAAGACCTCTTTGTCTTCGCCGCGCTCGGCCTTGGCGGCCTCGCGCCAGTGCGGGGCCAGCGCCCGCGCGACCCGGAAGGGGACGACGGTGTGAATGTCGAGCATCGCCTGGAACTGCTCGTCGGTCATCCGGTGGGCGACGCCGTCCCAGGTGTAGCCGGCGTTGTTGACGCAGATGTCGACCGCGCCGAAGGCGTCGATGGCGGCCTTGACGAGTTCGTCGGCGGCGCCTTGCTTGGTCAGGTCGCCGGCGAAGACGGCGGTCTCGCCGTCGATCTCACCGGCGGTCTGCTCGGCGACGTCGGCGTCGAGGTCGTTGATCAGGACCTTGGCGCCCTCGCTGACGAACAGCTCCGCGGTCGCCCGCCCGATCCCCCGCGCCGACCCGGTGACGATCGCCGCTTTCCCATCGAGAAGTCCCATCAGTCTGCGTCTCCTTTTGGTTCGTGAAGTCGGCGCCGGAGGCTACAGGGAACGGCGCAATCCTGGTCAGCCGGCCAGTTTTCCCGGGAAGGGAAGAGTTTCTCTCGACCAGGACTTAACGCCACCATGGACGCGTCTTGTATGGCACTATGTATGGCGTGAAGCGTACGACCATCTATCTGACCGACGCCCAGAAGCAGGAGCTCGAGGCGCTCTCGGCGCGGGTGACCCGCACCGAGTCGGATCTGATCCGCGAAGGCGTGGACCAGGTGCTCGATGCGCATCGGCCTGGCTCTCGCAAGCCTCGGCCGCTCCTCGCGTTTAACGATCCAGTCCTCGACGATCCCGATCGGATCGAGGAGGCGCTCCAAGGGTTCGGTGAGGATTGATCCTGGTCGACACCAGCGCGGTGCTGCAGCTTGCCAGTCCCAGTGGCAATCGGCACGAGGATGTGCTGGGGGTCGTCGATGCCCTCGATGGACCCTTTTTGCTCTCTCCTTTCGTCCTCGCCGAGCTCGACTACATGCTGGTCGAACGGCTTGGACAAGAACGGCAACTCGCCCTGTTGGCACAGGTGGTCGACGGCTCCTACGAGTTGGCTGAATTCGGCAGGCACGACGTGGAGGCAGCCGTCGACGTGATGAATCGCTATGCGGAGCTTCGGGTTGGTTTGGCCGACGCCTCGATCGTCGTTTTGGCGGAGAAGCACTCCACTCCCGATGTCCTCACTTTCGACCATCGCCACTTCCGCGCCATCCTCGGCCCCGGCGGTCGCCCGTTCCGGCTCCTGCCCGACGACTTCCCCGCCTAGTAGCCGGGCGGGCGGCGGGATCTCAGCCGAGGCGGACGCCGCCGTCGGCGGTCAGCGTCCAGTGGGGGTTGTGGGCGACCTCCCAAGGGTGGCCCTCGGGATCGAGGAAGACGCCGCTGTAGCCGCCCCAGAAGGTCTCGGCCGGCTCGCGGCCGATCTTCGCGCCGGCGACACGCGCGTCCTCGATCGCCGCGTCGACCTCGGCCGGCGAGCCGAGGTTGAGCGCCAGCGTTACGCCGCCCCAGCCGGGCATGTCTTCGACGCAGCTGTCCGCGGCCAGCCGCGCCCGGTCCCATAGCGCCACGATCGTGTCGCCGGCCTGGAAGAAGACGACGTCGTCGCCGGGATCGGCTCCGGTGCTCCAGCCCAGCGCCTCGTAGAAGGCGCGGGCGCGCTCGAGGTCGGAAACGCCGAGGGTGATCAGGCTGACGCGCTGCTTCACAGGTCGATTGTTCCAGTAAGAATGCTCCGCCGTGGGGGACCTGGCCAGCATCTTCCTGCTCGCGCTGGTCGCGATGTTCACGCCGACCCTGTTGGCTGCGGTGACGGTGATGATGCTGTTGCCGAACCCGAAGCGGCTGATGCTCGGGTATCTGCTCGGCGCCTACGCGACCAGCATCAGCCTCGGCTTGCTGATCGTCTTCTCGCTGCAGGGCTCGGCCAGCGTCGACACGGCGAAGCAGACGCTGGGACCGGGCGAGGACATCGTGGTCGGACTGCTGGCTCTACTGGTCGCCTTCGTGCTGGGAACCGGGCGGGATGCCTCGCTGCAGCGTCGTCGCGAGCGGCGGCAGGAGGCGAAGGAGGCGGCCGGGGAGACGAAGGAGTCCTGGCCGGACCGGATGCTGTCGAAGGGCTCGGCGCGGGTCACCTTCGCGGTTGGCGTCGTACTAACCCTGCCCGGCGTGTCCTACCTGACCGCACTCGACCGCATGGCCAAGCTCGACGCCGGCGTAGCCGCGACGACGCTGCTGGTGATCGGCTTCTGCCTGATCCAGCAGCTGTTGCTCGAGGTGCCGCTGCTCGGCTACGCTCTCGCCCCCGAGCAGACCCAGGACCGGGTGGCCCGCTTCCGTGCCTGGCTGCGCCGCAACGGTCGCCGGGCAGGCGTGCTCCTCGCCGCGGCGATCGGCACGCTGCTGGTCGTGCGCGGTGTGATCGCGCTGGTCGTCTAGTGCTCGCCGATCTGGGCCAGGTACTCGTCCAGGGCCTTGCTTTTCTGCGTGTCCTCGTAGACCTCGTAGTCGCGCAGCAGGCCCCAGGAGAGGTGCCCCCAGATCACGTAGCGGTTCTCGTAGACCCGCTCGCCCTCGGGGGTGTCGAGGTGGTCGGTGCCGCGCACGCAGATCGTCTGCTTCCAGGGAAAGCCCTTGAGGATCACCTCGTCGGGGCTGATCTGGAGCCCAACGTCGGCGAAGCGCTGCAGCCACGGTTCGAGCTCGTCTTTGCCCTGCAGTTCGGTCCCCCAGGAGCTGTCGCCCGGAAAGCGGAAGCGCACGTTCTCGGCGTCCATCCTCAGCGTCGGCCCTATGTCCCCGGCGCTCGCGCGCGCCATGTTGCGGGCGATCATCTTCTTGGCCAGCCACGACAGCATCGGTGCCTCCTCCGCTCGTATGGTCGGGCGAAACTTAGCGGGCAATCGCGACCAGGTCGGCCGGTCGCAAGAGCGCGAGCAGGGTCGAGCCGTCGACGATCGCCAGCCCGCCCTTGCGCAGCTTCGCGTTGGCCCCGGTGAGCCGGGCGACCTCAGCGGAGAAGTCGGGCTCATGGCCGACCATGAGCACGTTGCCGCGGCCGGCCGCGAGCGCAAGCGAGTCAAAGCCCCCGCCGCGCAGCTCCTCGCGGACCTCCGGCTCGAGCCCGAGCGGCTCGCAGGCGAGCCGTGCCGTTTCCGCCGCTCGCAGCTTGGGGCTGGTCAGGCAGGCGTCGATCTTCTCGCCCAGCTCCGCCAGGGCACGGCCGGCCGTGCCTGCCTGGCGCTTGCCCTTCGCGGTCAGCCGGCGCGCCGCGTCGTCGCCGTTGCCGTCCTCGGCGTCGCCGTGGCGCAGCAGATAAATCATCCGTCCGATCCTACGGGGACCGTGATCCTGGCTGCCGATTCGGTTTGAGTCAAAGATTTGTGCTTAGGATCGAAATTTTTATCCGGTTTTTAAGGATCTTGAGGCTTTAGGTCTCTAGGATGCCCATGATTTTTTCCGGGCCTCATAAAACTCACAGACTGCTCATCATCGCCCTGGCCGCAGTCGGCCTCCTAGCGATCCCGGGGGCGGCCTCGACCGCCGACAGGATCGTGATCCACGGTGCCGAGTCCGGCTCCCATTTGAAGCTGAGCATGAGCGGCTCCACCGTCGTCGTCGACGGGATCATGGCTCACGCTCAGCCGACGGGATGCCACTTCACCCGCGGCCGCCGCGCCGCCGTCTGCCCGGTCGGAGGCGCGAACGGGATCGAAATCAACATGGGCCCGAACGGCGACTTCGTCGAAGCGGTCGACCCGCTGCCGTTCCCGCTAACGGTTCACCTCGGCGACGGCCAAGACAAGTTCATCGGCAGTGCCGAGAAGGACACCTGTTATCCGGAAGGCTCAAAGCGAAACCGCTGCATCGGCAACGGCGGCGATGACGTCTGCATCACCGGCTCCCGCAACAGCGACTGCGTCGGTGGGCCCGGCGAGGACTACTGCAAGCACGGCACCGGCAGCGACGGCTGCTGGGGCGGCCCCGGCGACGACATCTGCATCATGGGCCCCGGCCAGGACGGCTGCCACGGCGAAGGCGGCGACGACCGCCTCTACGGCGAGGCCGACCCCGACCAGCTCTACGGCGGCGAGGGCCACGACTACTGCGACGGCGGCCCCGGCTGGGGCTACTCCCGCACTTGCGAGGCCGGCCCGCGGCGCTGAACGCTGTGTCAGTCCCCGGCGGGTTCCCTGGCGGCGAGTTGCTCAGCGATTTTGAGCTTCCGGCTGAATTCCTCCGAAACGGCGTCGTCTATTGAGAGGACGAGATCGAGTTCGATGACGAGACGGTCTTTTTCAGGATCCGCGTCCTCCACGAACGCAGGGATTCGGTCCGTTTCCCTGACCACATTGTCAATGAACTCCCGAAAGTCGCGAAGGGGACGATCGGCCATATGCGGTACTACCTCGCACACCTCTAAGAGGTAGTTGGGGGCTTCGAATTCGCGGATTTTCATAGCCCAGTCGAGAATGCCCTCATAGCTTTCTACGATTCGTTCAGCGAAATATTCAATGCGTCCGGCATCACCGGGCTCCCCTGGTGCCCCAAATGCGAGTTCTTGCTTATCCGAGGAAAATACTTGCATCGCACCCTCGACAATTCCGCCGAGTTCATTGATCTGCTTGCTTAGGTACGCCGTCGGCGTGATACCCCCGGGAGGGGGATAACTGGGTCGATGGGGTGGCATCTCATGGTCGTGCCACTTCTTCTCTAGATTTGCCTTGCCCAAGTAGAGAGTGGCAGCAAACAACAGATACTCCCACCCTGCTGGACGCAGAGTTAGCAGAGCGCTTCGCTCTTGCGACGTTCTAGGAACGCGATCTATTTGGGTGACCGATTGTTCTTTTGCAGTGGATTCATCCATAGCCTCGCGGATCTCATCCAGCTGCTCAGAAAGGGAATTCACCTGCAGGACAGGGAAGCGGGTTTGCACCTCTGGATGCCGCTGTAACGCCCTAGCTAGGAACTCAGGGCCCTCCCATGAGACATCGACTCCACCCCTGCTTCCCATGTCTACGACCACTCTTGCAGTCTCCTCTGCAATGGGGTAATTGCACAGAAAGGTCCATGCATCGACCTCCCAGAGACCCTCTTCCTTCAGGGCGACAGCCTTCCCCAAGTCCCCCACCATCTTTCCCCGAATCTCCCTGTCCAGCGTTTGATTCTGGGCTCGCTTGAAACAGTGTGCCGCGAATATTCGCTTCTCTGACTTCAAATAGCCGTCATTGCCACGATCCGGTCGATCGTCATCGATTGGCAGGAAGTCCGCTCCGTGCTCTGCCCCTAGTACTGCATTGCACAGGCGCATGAACTCTTGAGGCACGGTAATTAGTTCAATTTGAGTCTCAAGCATCGAGAACAGTGAGAGTAGTGGACCTCACAGCCCCATCTGCTTGCCGAGGATCTCTTTCATGATCTCGTCGGTGCCGCCGCCGATCGGGCCGAGGCGGGCGTCGCGGACGGCGCGCTCGATGCCGTACTCGCGCATGTAGCCGTAGCCACCGTGGATCTGTAGGCACTCGTCGGCGATCTCGAGCACGCCGCGCTGGGTGACGAGCTTGGCCATCGTTACCTCCTGGATGCAGTTCTGGCCCTCGTGGAAGAGGCGCAGGGCGTTGTAGGTGATCGCTTTGGCGGCTTCGGCCTGGGTTCCCATCTCGGCGATCTTGTGGCGGATCGCCTGGAAGTTTCCGATCGGGCGGCCGAAGGCGCGGCGCTCGAGGGCGTAGGAGATCGTGATCTCCATTAGGCGCTGCATCGCTCCGACCGCGCCAATCGCCATCAACAGCCGCTCCCAGGCGAAGTTGGCCATGATCAGTTTGAAGCCCTCGTTCTCCTCGCCGAGCAGGTTTTCCGCCGGCACCTCGACGTCGGTGAAGGCGAGCTCGCCGGTGTCGGATGAGTGCCAGCCGAGCTTCTCCAGCTTCTGCGCGACTTCGTAGCCAAGCATCTCGCGCTCGAGGACGAGGAAGGAGATGCCGTGGTGGCCACCCTCCTGGGTGGTCTTGCAGGCGCAGACGAGGAAGTCGGCGCGGACGCCGTTGGTGATGAAGGTCTTGGCGCCGTTGACGACATAGCCGCCGTCGACCTTCTCGGCCTTAGTCGTAATTCCGGCGACGTCGGAGCCCGCGCCCGGCTCGGTGATTCCGAGCGCGCCGATCTTCTCCCCGGCGATCCCCGGCACCAGCCAGCGCTGCTTCTGCTCGTCCGTGCCGAAGTTGAAGATCGGCGGCAGCGCGATTGAGGTGTGGGCGTTGAGCCCGGCGGCTACGCCACCGGAGCCGCCGCTGCGGGCCAGCTCCTCGACCCAGATCGCGTCGTGCAGGTGGGTACCGCCCTGGCCGCCGTACTCCTCCGGGAACTTCAAGCCGAGGAAGCCGAGCTCGGCGCAGCGCGAGTAGAGGCCGCGTGGGAATTCCCGCGCGGCCTCCCACTCGTCGACGTTGGGCGCGATCTCCTTCTCGACAAAGCGCTGGACCGTCTTTCGCAGCTCTTCGTGCTCCTCGCCAAACGGCGGGAGGGTCGCCCGCGCACCGCTGTCCTTGATTACAGTCACGTCACGAAGCCGTTCCGCTAACGTTGCAGACAACGCGTTTCGCGTGCGGAATTTCTCTGTAGCGTCGAGGCATGGAGCGGACGGTGTGGACTGACGAACGGCTAAACGACAGATTCGATCGCCTAGACAGCGATATTCGCGATCTCCGAACCGACATGAGGGACCTTCGCACCCTGATGTTCCAGCTCTGGGGCACGAACATGCTCGCGATCCTCGTCACCCTCGTCGCGGTAATCGTCACGAGCTCCTAACCCGGCGCCGCAGCTACACTCCGTAGCTGCGGCCGATTACCTCGAGCATGATCTCGTCGGTGCCGGCGCCGATCCGGTTGAGGCGGACGTCGCGGTAGGCACGCTCGATCTCGTACTCCTTCATGTAGCCGTAGCCGCCGTGGATCTGGATGCACTCGTCGGCCACCTCGCAGGCGATCCGCGAGGTGTAGAGCTTGGCCTGAGAGA
Organism: uncultured Solirubrobacterales bacterium; assembly: GCA_963846515.1. Lineage (GTDB taxonomy): Bacteria > Actinomycetota > Thermoleophilia > Solirubrobacterales > 70-9 > VAYN01. The sequence continues at coordinate 78,248 of CAWJWC010000001.1, forward strand.
TCTCGCGGACCGGGTACTCGCCGTTGGCGTAGCGCCAGGCGGTCGCGTAGGTGAACTGGCGCGCGGCCTCGATCTTGGTTGCCATCTCGGCGAACTTGTGCCGGATCACCTGGAAGTTGCCGATCGGGCGGCCGAAGGCCTTGCGCTCCTTGGCGTATTCGAGCGTGCGCTCGAACATCCGCTGCGCGCCCGCGACAGCGCCGGCGCAGGCGACCATCCGCTCGCTCTGGAGCTCCCAGGAGATGTGGTAGAAGCCTTTGCCCTCCTCGCCGAGGAGATTGCCAACCGGCACCCGGACGTCTTCGAAGCTGAGTTCGGCGGTGTCGGAGGAGTGCATCCCCATCTTCTCCAGCTTGCGCGAGACGCTGAAGCCAGGCACGGTCTCGCCGTTCTCGTCGCGCAGGTCGACGACCAGGAGACTGATCCCCTCGTGGGCTTTCTCCGGGTCGGTCTTGACCACGAGCACGATGAAGTCGGCGCGGGCGCCGTTGGTGATGAACGTCTTCGAGCCGTTGACGACGAATTCGTCGCCGTCGCGGATCGCCTTGGTGCGGATCGCGGAGACGTCGGAGCCGGCCTCCGGCTCGGTGATCCCGAGGCAGCCGATTTTCTCGCCCTTAATCGCCGCCGGCATGTAGCGCTGCTTCAGTTCCTCGGTCCCGAGCAGCTCGATCGGCGGCAGCACCATGTCGGTGTGGACGATGAAGCCCATGTTGAGCCCGCCGGAGCCGGTGTAGCTGAGGCACTCGGCACGGACCAGCGAGTAGTAGTAGTCGCCGCCCTGGCCGCCGTACTGCTCGGGGAAGCAGAGGCCGAGGAAGCCGAGCTCGCCGGCCCGAGTCAGGACCTCGCTGGGCCAGGTCGTCTCCTCCCACTCGTTGCGGTGCGGCCACAGCTCCTTTTCCACCCAGGACTGCATCGACTCGCGCAGGTCTTCGTGCTCCTGCGTGAAGATCATGTGCTTGCGCTCGGCAGCGTGGTCGGGCTTGATCACGCTGGAGCCGTTGGTCGTCGCGGTCGCCACTGGTCTCTCTCCTCGCTCGAAAGTTCGCTGATCGCCGGCGTCTCTGAGGTTTGCCACCAAATGAGGTGGGAAAACTCAGACACCCCCAAGGGAGTAGACAGTAGCACTTCCCACTTTCAGCGCAGTTCGGCTATCGTCCTCTCAGATGAGCCAGGGGAGCTACGAGCTGGTCGCTTACGAGGTCGCCGACGGCGTCGCCACGGTGACCCTGAACAACCCGGAGAAGCGCAACATGCTCTCCGGCCAGATGCTGGCCGAGCTGGTCGACGCGATGAAGGAGGCGAAAGCGTCCGACGAGGTGCGGGCGGTGGTCCTCACCGGGGCGGGGGACAAGGTCTTCTGCGCCGGAGCCGACCTCGGCGGTTTCGCGGCCGACGTGCCGCTGGTCGCCAAACACTTCGCCTCCGACCTCTTCCTTGAATTTTTCCGACTGATGCCGCGGCTCGGCAAGCCCTCGCTCTGCGCCGCCAACGGCCACGTGCTCGCGGGCGGGATGGGCCTGGCGCTCTCCTGCGACCTAGTGATCGCGAAGGAGGGCGCGACCTTCGGCACGCCGGAGATTAACGTGGGCGCCTTTCCCTACATGATCATGTCGATCATTTACCGCAACGTCCCGCGCAAGAAGGTCAACGAGATGATGCTGTTGGGCGAGCGGCTCAGCGCTCAAGAAGCGGTCGAGTGCGGGCTCGCCAACAAGGTCGTGCCGGCCGGTGAGTTCGACGCCGCGGTCGCCGAGTGGGCGACGAAGCTGGCCTCGAAGAGCCCGGTGCTGATGCGGCTCGGCCACGACGCGATGTACCGCCAGCAGGACATGGCGCTCGAGGACGCGCTCGAGTTCCTGCGCTCGCAGCTCTCGCTCACCTTTACGACCGAGGACATCGTCGAGGGCGTCACCGCATTCTTCGAGAAACGCGACCCGCAGTGGAAAGGGCGTTAGTGGCGAGCACCGAGCAAGAGACGAAGGACCTGCTGCCGGGGACGGCCCCGCTGACGGAGCTGAACGAGCAGCTGCACGCGCGCCGCGAGAAGGCTCGGCTTGGCGGCGGCGAGGAGAAGATCGCCAAGCAGCACGAGCGCGGCAAGCTGACGGCGCGCGAGCGGATCGCGCTCCTGGTCGACGAGGGCACTTTCGTCGAGATGGGCATCCACGGCCGCCCGCACTTCGCCCAGCGGGCGATGGACGGGGTCGAGGCGCCCGCCGACGGCGTCATCACCGGCTGGGGCGAGGTCGACGGTCGGCCCACCTGCATCGCCGCCTACGACTTCACTGTGATGGCCGGATCGATGGGGATGACCGGCGAGCTCAAGGTCACCCGCCTGCGCGAGATGGCGCTCTCGAAGCGGATGCCGTTCATCTGGTTGCTCGACAGTGCCGGGGCCCGGATCCAGGAGGCGGCGGGCTCGCTCTTCGCCGGCTCCGGCCACCTCTTCCGCGAGGAGGTCGAGATGTCGGGGGTGATCCCGATGGTGGCGGCGATGATGGGGCCGTGTGCCGCCGGCACCGCCTACATCCCGGCGCTCTCCGACTTCGTCCCGATGGTCTCCGGCCAGGGGGCGATGGCGCTGGCCGGCCCGCACCTGGTCAAAGCCGTGACCGGCGAGGAGATCTCGATGGAGGACCTCGGCGGCGCCAAGGTCCACTGCCGCAAGTCGGGAGTGGGGGACCTCGAGGTCAAGGACGACGAGGAGTGCATCGAAGCCGTCAAGAAGTACCTCTCCTACTTCCCCTCCGACTGCGAGCACAAGCCACCGGTCGTCGAGACCGCCGACCCGATCGAGCGGATGTCGGACAAGCTGCTGGAGATCGTTCCCGACTCCTCGCGCCAGCCCTACGACATGTACGACGTGATCCGCGAGATCGTCGACGACGGCGAGTGGTTCGACATCAAGCCGAAGTTCGCGAAGACGCTGATTACCTGCTTCGCTCGTTTCGGCGGCCAGCCGGTCGGGATCGTCGCCAACCAGCCGAAGCAGCTGGCCGGGATCCTCGACAACGACTCGGCCGACAAGGCGGCGCGCTTCATCAACCTCTGCGACGCCTTCAACATCCCGCTGGTCTTCCTCCAGGACGTGCCCGGGTTCATGGTCGGCTCGAAGGTCGAGCACGCCGGGATCATCCGCCACGGGGCGAAGATGCTCTACGCGGTCAGCCGCGCCACCGTGCCGAAGGTGACGGTGATCGTGCGCAAGGCCTACGGTGCCGGCTACTACGTGATGTGCGGCAAGGCGTATGAGCCCGACCTGATCGTTGCTTGGCCCGGAGCGGAGATCTCGGTGATGGGGGCCGAGGGCGCGGTCGAAATCATCGGCCGCTCGGCTATCGAGGCATCCGACGATCCGGAGGCGACCCGCGAGGCGATGCTGAACGCGGTGCGCCAGCAGATCGACCCCTACATCGCCGCCGGCAACGCCGTAATCGACGACATCATCGACCCGCGCGAGACCCGCCCGACGATTGCCAAGGCGCTGCGAATGGCACGCGACAAGCACGTCGAGAAGCCGCGCAAACGCCATGGGGTGATGCCCGTATGAGTCGCTTCGAGGACCCGGTGGTGATCAGCTGCTCGATCAGCGGCGTGATCGCCAACCGCGACCAGTGCCCGGCGATCCCCTATACGCCGCAGGAGTACGCGGCCGAGGCGCGCCGCGCAGTCGACGAGGGCGCCTCCCAGATCCACATCCACGCCCGCAAACCGGACGGCACGCCCTCATATGAGGTCGAGGACTTCGAGGCGATCACCGCGGCGATCCTGGCCGAGGTCGGCGACGTGATCGTCAACTACTCGACCGGGGCGATCGGGATCCCGATCGAGAAGCGCATCGAGTACCTGCGCGCCTGCCGGCCCGATGTCGCCGCGCTCAACATGAGCTCGATGAACTACGCGAAGTACTCGAAGCGGCGCAAGGACTTCGTCTTCAAGACCGTCTTCGAGAACAGCTTCGACACGATCGTCCAATTCATCACCGCGATGGTGGAGCTCGGGATCAAGCCCGAGCACGAGTGCTTCGACTCCGGCCACGTCGCCAACCTCGACCCGCTGATCGACATGGGGCTGCTCGAGCCGCCGCTGCAGATCTCGCTGGTGATGGGGGTGACCGGCGGCATCCGGCCCAGTCCGCGCAACGTCAACCTGATGTCGGACCAGATTCCCGGCGGCCCGGAGGGACCGAATCAGTGGCAGGTGATCGGGATCTCGCGCGACCAGTGGAAGCTGCTCGGCGCCTCGCTGGTGCTAGGCGGCAACGTCCGCGCCGGGGTCGAGGACAACCTCTACTTGCCGAACGGGGAGATGTGCAAGTCGAACGGCGAGCTGATCGCCAAGGCGCGCCAGATGGCCGAGGACGTCGGCCGCCGCGCCGCCAGCGTGGCCGAGGCTCGGGAGCTGCTGGGGATCCCCAAGCGTGAGCGCTCTCCCGCTTAGCGACGTCAAGGTCCTCGACCTGACCCGGCTCCTGCCTGGGGGCTTCTGCTCGCTGCTCCTGGCCGACCTCGGGGCCGAGGTGCTGAAGGTCGAGGACACCGGGATGGGCGACTACATCCGCTGGGCGCCGCCCTTCTATGGCGGTGAGGAGCAGCAGGCGCTCGGCACCAGCTCCTCGCTCTACCTCTCGCTCAACCGCGGCAAGCGCTCGCTGCGGCTCGACCTCAAGAGCGAGGCCGGGCGCGAGGCGCTGCTGCGCCTGGTCGAGCGCTACGACGTCGTCCTCGACGGCTTCCGCCCCGGCGTGCTCGACCGGCTCGGGGTCGGCTACGAGCGGATGCGCGAGGCCAACCCAGCGATCGTCTTTTGCGCGATCACCGGCTACGGCCAGGATGGCCCCTACGCGCAGCGCGCCGGCCACGACATGAACTACCTCGGCCTGGTCGGGCTGCTCGGCCTGACCGGTGCGAAGGAGGGCCCACCGGTGCAGTCGGCCGGCCAGATCGCCGACCTCGGCGGTGGCGGGCTGATGGCCGCTTTCGGGGTGATGGCGGCGCTGCACGAGCGGCGCCGCTCCGGCGCGGGGCAGCTGGTCGACGTCTCGATGGCCGACGGCGCCCTTTCCTGGCTGGCGATGATCGCCGGTCGCTACTTCTGCGACGGCGAGGTGCCGCGTCGCGGCGAGCAGCAGCTCGCCGGTGGCCTGATCTGTTACCTGCCCTACGAGGCGGCCGACGGCTGGGTCACCTGCGGCGCGCTCGAGCCGAAGTTCTGGGCCGCGCTCTGCAACGGCGTCGGCCATCCCGACCTGATCGAGAAGCAGTTCGAGGCGCCGGGGTCCGAGGCGCACGATGAGATGGCTGCGGTCTTCCGCTCCCGCAGCCGCGACGAGTGGCTCGCCTTCAACGACGAGCACGACTGCTGCATCGAGCCCGTCTACGACCTCGACGAGGCGCTCGAATCGGATCTAGTGCGGGCGCGCGAGATGGTGGTCGAGCTGCAGCAGCCCGGGCTCGGCGCGGTGCGCCAGCTCGGCAACCCGGTGAAGCTGAGCCGCACGCCCGCCGACCCGACCCGGCCGGCCCCGGCCTTCGGCGAGCACACCGAGGAGGCCCTGCGCGAGGCCGGCTACGCGGACGTGGAGATCGCGGCAATGCTCGCGTCCGGCGCCGCCGCCGGTCCGAGCGCCGACGCCGCCAACGAGTTCCGCGCATGACCGCCGACGGGCCGATTCCGTCCGATATGCGGACGTCTCCGGCCCATCGGCAGGAGCTGTTGCGGATGGGGGAGCTGGCCGAGGCCTCGGGGGTGCCGGCGCCGACGATCAAGCACTACCTGCGCGAGGGCCTCCTGCCGGAGCCGGTCAAGACCAGCCGCAACATGGCCTACTACCCGCCGGAGTTCGTCGACCGGATCAAGTTGATCAAGCGCCTGCAGGAGGAGCGCTTCATGCCGCTGAAGGCGATCAAGTCGGTGCTCGATGAGGACCCGGCCCGGGCTGGTGCCCTGCTCGAGCTCGAGGACCGGATCCTCGACCGCGCCCTGGCCGGGGAGCGCGCCCGGACCAGCGCCACCGAGGTGCGCGAGCGCTACGGCGTCCCCAAGGAGGTGCTCGACCGCCTCGCCGAGCTCGAGGTCCTGACCCCGAACAGCCGCGGCTACTCGCCCTCCGACGTGAAGATCATCGAGGCGATCAGCCGCTTCCGCGCCGGCGGCTACGACGAGCAGATCGGCTTCACCGTCTACGACACCCTGCGCTACAAGACCGCGCTCGAAGAGCTGGTCCAGCAGGAGGTCGAGATGGTGATGACCCGGCTGGCCGGCGAGGTCCCGCCGGAGCGCGTGGTCGAGATGCTCGAAGCCGGCTCGCAGCCGCTCAAAGACCTGATCGCCGCCCTGCACACGAAGCTGATGGTGGCCGAGCTCGAGCGCCAGCGCTCCGAGCGCGGCTGAGCTCGGTCAGCGCGAAGCCGTCAGCGTTTCGCGCTCTTCCTCGATCGCGGAGAGGCTGGTGACGGCGCCGGTCTCCTCGGCCATCGCGGCGGCTTCGGCGAGCGCCTCGGCGACGCCGTCGAGCCCGGCCGCGGCGCGGGTCCGCGCAACGGCCAGCAGGGCGAGCGGAAGGGACCAGCGCATGCCGCGCTCGCGGGCGATCTCAACGGCGCGTTGCGCCAGCTCGACCGCCTCATCGGTGCGGCCGACTCCGGCCAGCGCCTGAGCGCGCAGGGCGTCGCGCCAGGCCTCCATCTCGTCGCCGCTTTCGACCGCGCCGCGGTAGACGCGCTCCGCCTCTTCGAAGGAGTCGAGGGCTCCGGTGTAGTCCTCGGCGATCAGCTGCACCGCTCCCAGGTTCGCCACCGCAAGGCTGCGCGAGAAGACGTCGCCGAGTCGTTCGGTCAGCTCGCAGTTGCGGCGCCCGAGCGCGATCCCGGCCTCCGGCTCACCGCGCATGCCGAGCAGAAGTGACTGGTTGCTGCGCGTCCAGCTGGCGATCTCCGGGTCACCGTCCTCGTCGGAGATCCGCAGCGCCTTGCCGAACAGCTCCTCGGCCTCGTCGAGCCGCCCCCACTCGCGGCGGACCAGGCCCTTCGCCATATAGGCCCAGGCGACGGGGCTGCCGATCACGATCCCGGCGCCCGCCTGCCGCTCCTCGCCGGCCAGCTCCAGCACCAGGTCGAGCTCCCGGTCGAAGCGCTCGAACTCGCCGGCGCAGAGATAGGCGTAGGAGCAGGCGGCGCGGATCGCGATCCGCAGGTGCAGGTCGCCGGATTCCTCGGCGAGGCGCATCGTCTCTTCGCAGGACTCGAGCCAGGCGTCGGCGTGGTGGGCCATCCCCGGCCGCGCCGCAGTCGCCATCTTCAGCATCGCCAGCGAGCGCAGGTCGCCGGTGCGGGTCGCGATCTCCTCGGCCTCGGCGATCAGCCTCGCTTCCTCGGCATCGTCCATGCCGAGCCGCCAGGCAAAGTCGAGCTGCAGCAGTCGCGACATCACCGCCAGCGCCGTGCGCTCTTCGCTTTCCTCCAGTTGGTCCGCCAGCTCCATCGCCTTGCGCCAGAGGCGCAGCGCGTCGCCGGGGCGACTGCTGCCCGCCCAGTAGGCGGCGCGGGCCGACCAGCGCGCCGCTTCCAGGGTCTCGCCGCCTTCCTCCATGTGGCTGGCGATCAGGGCGGCGAGCTCGTCGTGGCGATCCGGGTTGAGCTCGATAAGGGCTCGCGCGGTCGCTGCATGGGTGACGGCGCGCTGGTCGGCGAGCTGGGTCCCGTAGGCGACCTCGCGCGTAAGCGGGTGGCGGAAGGCGAGGATCCGTTCGGGGTACAGCTCGGCCTCGTAGAGGAAGCCACCGGCGATCAGCTCCGAGAGCGCGGCGTCGTACTCCTCGTGCTCCCCCAGCCCGGAGACCAGCTCCAGGGTCTGCTCGCTCACCTCCTTGCTGGCGACGGAGGTGGCCTGCAACAGCCGCTTGGCGGTGGGGGAGAGGCGGTCGATGCGGGCCGCCAGCACCGTCTGGACGCTGGCCGGGACAACCGTCTCCTCGACCGGCCGCGCCAGCCGGTAGCCGCTACGCTCCCCCTCGAGGTTGCCCGCCTCGGCTAGGGCCCGGACGATCTCCTCGATGAAGAAGGGGTTGCCGGCGGTGCGCTCGTGGATCAGCTCGCCGAGCCCGTCGAGCGAGGGATCTTCTCCGGCTAGGTCGCGCAGCAGCTCGCGCGTGTCATCCGGGCCGAGTGGCTCCAGCGCCAGATCGCGATAGGTCGGCGCGCCGGCCCATTTCCCGGCGTCGTATTCGGGGCGGAAGTTGACGATCGCCAGCGTCTGCGTTCCCTCGACCGAGGAGATCAGCTCGCTGAGCAGGGCGGCGCTGCCCTCGTCCATCCAGTGCAGGTCCTCGACCAGGGCGACCATCGTCGTCCGCCGGCCCGGCGCCCGCACCAGCCGGCAGACGGCGCCGCGCAGGGCGCGGTGGCGGGCCTCGGCGCTGAGCTGAGGCAGCGGGCGCTCCGGGTCGGGAACGCCGAGGAAGTCGAAGAGCAGCGGCAGCTCGTCGGCAAACGCCGGGTCGAGCAGCAGCGCCCGCCCAGCGATCTTCTCGCGCACAATTCGCTCCGGATCGCTGTCTGCGATCCCGAAGTAGGAGCGCAGCATCTGCAGCACCGGCATGAACGGGATCGAGCGGGCGTGGGCCTGCGCCTGGCACTCGAAGACCTCGATCCCGCGCTCGCGACAACGCTCGGTGAACTCGTGACAGAGCCTGCTCTTGCCGACTCCGGGCTCGGCGACGATCCCGACCGCGGCGCCCTCGCTGCGCTCAGCCTGCGCCAGCGCTTCGTCGAGGGCGGCCATCTCCTCGGCCCGCCCGACGAAGCTGGAGAACCCGCGCTCGCGCGAGAGGTCGAGCCGCGAGCGGGCCGAGCCGACCCCGGCCAGTTCGAAGACCCGGACCTGCCGGCTCGCGCCCTTGATCTCGAACTCGCCGAGGTCGTCGAGCGCCATGAACCCCTGGGCGAGCTCGGCCGTGCTCTCGGTCAGGTAGGCGCGCCCCGGCTCGGCCAGCGCCTCCATCCGCTGCGCCAGCCCGACCGTGTGGCCGATTGCCGTGTACTCGCCCTCCGCGCCGGCGCCGATCGCGCCCGCGACCACCTCGCCGGAGTTGATCCCGATCCGGGTCGAGAAGTTGAGGCCCGGCCCGCGCCGCAGCTCGCCTGCGTACTCGGAGACGTCGTCGAGCATCTGCAGGGCCGCGTAGCAGGCGCGGCGGGCGTGGTCCTCGTGGGCGATTGGGGCGCCGAAGACGGCCATGATTCCGTCGCCGGTGAACTTGTCGACCGTGCCCTCGAATTTGGTCACGGCGTCGGCGAGGATCGAGAAGAAGCGCTGCATGATCTTGCGCCACTCCTCCGGGTCCTGCTGCTCGGCTAGGTCCATCGAGCCGCTCACGTCGGCGAAGAGGACCGTCACCTGCTTGCGCTCGCCGTCGTCCCTCGTCGCGGTCACCGTTTCAAGGTTACGCCGGGCACACGGTTGCGGCAGTCCTTTGTGGCCCTATGCGACACAAGGGACTGCCGCAAGTAGCCTGACCGGATGCGATCCGTCCTGATCACTGGGGCATCCACCGGCATCGGTCGCGCTACCGCGCTGCGCCTCGGCGCCGCCGGGTGGAAGGTCTTTGCCGGGGTGCGCAAGGAGGAGGACGGGGAGGCGTTGCGGATCGCCGGCGGCGAACGACTGACGCCGCTGATCCTCGACGTCACCGACCCCGAGCAGATCGCCGCCGCCGCGACGCAAACCGAGGCCGAGGCCGGGGGCCGGCTCGACGGTCTCGTCAACAACGCCGGCGTCGCCATCCCGGGTCCGCTCGAGACGCTGCCGATCGACGACTTCCGCAACCAGATCGAGGTCAACTTGACCGGCCAGGTCGCGGTCACCCAGGCGCTGCTGCCGCAGATCCGCGCCGCCCGCGGCCGCGTCGTCTTCATCAGCTCGATCGGCGGCCGCATCGCCTTTCCGTTGACCGGCGCCTACCATGCCGCCAAGTTCGGGATCGAGGCGGTCGGCGACGTCTTCCGCCAGGAGCTGCGCCCCTGGGGCATCGCCGTCGCGCTCGTCGAGCCGGGCTCGATCGACACCCCGATCTGGGAGCGAGGCGAGCGCACCGCGGACGAGATCGGCGAGCGCACGCCCGAGCGCGAAGCGCTCTACGGGAAGGCGATTGAGCGCTACCGCAAGGTGATCCGAGACACCGCCGAGCGGGGCATTCCGCCGGAGAAGGTGGCGAAGGCGATCGAGCACGCGCTCAGCGCCGACCGCCCCCGGGCCCGCTATCTGGTCGGCCTCGACGCCAAGTTGCAGGCACGGTTGAAGCCACTGATCCCGACGTCCGTGCTCGACCGCATCGTCGCTCGCTTCATGCGACTCGACTGAACCGCGGCCTGCGGCGGTCGCTTCTCCTCCACCTATACTGGCGAGGCCGATTGACTGGTCAATCGGCCAGGAGAATTGAATTGCGCGCAGCCGCCGTACAGCTCAACTCGACCGATGAGAAGGCCCGCAACCTGGAGGTGGCGGAGCGTCTGGTGCGCGCCGCCGCGGCCGATCGAGCGGAGCTGGTCGCGCTGCCGGAGAAGTGGAACCTGCTGGCCGGCGGCGAGGAGCTGCGCGCCGGCGCCGAGCCGCTCGACGGTCCCAGCCTGAGCGCCGCCCGCGACTGGGCGCGCGAGCTCGGCATCCACCTGCTCGCCGGCAGCATCGCCGAGCGCGGTGAGGGCGAGAAGGCGCTCAACGCCTCGGTCCTGATTGGCCCCGAGGGCGAGGACCTCGCCGTCTACCGCAAGATCCACATGTTCGACGTCGATGCGGGTGGCGTCTCCTACCGCGAGTCGGAGCACGAGGACCCCGGCTCGGAGGTAGTGACCGCTCCGCTGGGCGAGCTGATCGCCGGGATGACGGTGTGTTACGACCTGCGTTTCCCGGAGCTGTTCCGGATCCTCGCGCTGCGCGGCGCCCGTATCTTCACCGTGCCCTCCGCCTTCACCCTCACCACCGGGCGCGACCACTGGGAGGTCTTGCTGCGGGCACGCGCGATCGAGAACCAGGCCTTCGTCCTCGCCCCGAACCAGGTCGGTTCGGCGCCGCCGCACTACGAGTCATTCGGCCACTCGGCGATCGTCGACCCATGGGGGAGGGTGCTGGCGATCGCGCCCGCCGGCGAGTGCTTCGTCGCCGCCGACCTCGACCTGGCGGCGCAGGACGAGGTTCGCGCGTCGCTGCCCTCGCTCGCCAATCGCCGCCCCCAGGCCTACATCTGGCCGCAGCCGCTGGAGGCGCGGGCTTGATGGCGAAGGCACCGCCGGTCGACAAGCGCCGCCAGATCCTCGACGCCGCGGTCCGCGTCTTCGCCCGCCAGGGCTTCCACGCGACCCGCGTCTCCGACATCGCCGACGAGGCGGGCGTCGCCTACGGCCTCGTCTACCACTACTTCCGCTCCAAGGAGGAGGTGCTGAACGAGCTCTTCGTCGAGCGCTGGTCGCTCTTGCTCAGCGCGATCGAGGAGACCGACCGCACGGGGGAGACGCCGCGCGAGAAGCTGGCTGCGGTCGCCTCCTTCATCGTCGACTCTTACCGTCACGACCCGGAGCTGATGAAGGTGATCATCGTCGAGGTCACCCGCGCCGCCAACTCGTTCGGCCGCACCCACCTGCCGGAGATCCGCCGCGCCTACCAGTCGATCGCGAAGATCGTCGAAGAGGGCCAGGCGGCCGGTGCCTTCCGCGACGACGTCGCCCCGATGTTTGCCTCGATGTCCTTCTACGGCGCGATCGAGCAGCTGCTCTCGGGCTGGATCTTCGACGTCATCCCCGCCTCCGACACCGACTTCGAGCAGGCCAAGGAACTTGTGGTGATGACGATCTGCGACGGCCTCGAGCCGCGATAGGTAAGGTCGCGACCGGGTATGGACAACGAGATGGTGAGACGATTGATTTGGAGCGGGATGCTCGCTGCCAGCGGGGCGCTCGCCAGCGTCGTCGCGACGAAGCTCGCGGCCGTCGTCTACCGCCGTGTCTTCGACGAAGATCCGCCCGAGTAGGAGGAAGCGATGCCCGACCCGAGCCAGATTCCCCCCGCGACCCCGCCGGGGCCGCCGCAGGTCCCATCGCCACCGCCGCCGGAGAAGAAATCGGTCGCTGACCTCGTCTTCGACGTCTCGCAGGGCACCTCGTCGCTGATCCGCGAGGAGCTCGAGCTCGCCAAGGCCGAGGTGACCGAGAAAGTCGGCAAGCTGCTGCGCGGCTCGGTGGTCGGGATCGCCGCCGGCGTCTTCGCCTTCCTCGCGCTGATCCTGATCATGCACGGGATCGCCTGGCTGCTCGCCGAAGAGCTCTTCGACGGCAACGTCTGGCCCGGCTACTTCATCGAGGCGGCGGCCTTCCTGCTGATCGCGGCCCTCGCCGGTTTCGTCGCCTACCGTGCCGTGCAGCGCCGGCTCGCCTCCGGTGCCGGAGCAGGCGATCGAGGAGGCGAAGCTGACCAGGGCCATGTTCGAAGAGGAGGCCGGGGAGACCGCCGAGGCCGTCCAGCAGAGCGTCGTCAAAGGAGACGTGAAATGAGCGCCACCCCGGGACGTCCAGCGAGCGCCGGGATGCCGGGGCGCTCCCCGGCCGAGATCCGCCGCGACATCGAGATCCAGCGCCGCCAGCTCGGCACCTCGGTCGAGGCCCTGCGCGGCCGCGTCACCGAGCTCACCGATTGGCGCCGCCAGGTCGAGGAGCACCGCAGCCAGCTGATCGTCGGCGCCGCCGTAGTTGGCTTTGCGATCGGCGTACGCGCCATGCTCAAGCGCCGCCGGCGCTAGGGCAGTTCGACCAGCTCGGTCGGGACGCTGCCGATCCCGAGCAGGCCGGGGCCGACGTGGGCGCCGAGCACGGCGCCGATCTCCGAGGTGAAGACCGGCTCGCAGCCGAAGATTTCACGCGCGTCGTCGATCAGGCCGGAGGCGGTCTCCTCGTCCTGGATGTGCTGGACGACCCAGCCATCGAAGCCCTGCTCGTGGCGCTGGCGGGCGTAGTCGCGCAGCCGCTCGAGCGAGCGGGCGCGGGTGCGGACGCGCTCGACCGGGGTGATCTCCTCCTCCAGCGTGAGGATCGGCTTGATCTTCAGCGCGCCGCCGATCCAGGCGCGGGCGCCGCCGATCCGCCCGCCCCGGCGCAGGTACTCGAGGGTGTCGATCGCGAACCACATCTTCAGCGCCTCACGGGTCCGCTCGGCATGTGCGAGGACCGCGGCCGCGTCGGCACCGTTCGCCGCCGCGACGGATGCGCCGAGAGCGGTCAGGCCCATCCCGCCGGCGGCCGAGCGCGAGTCCATCAGCCCGATCCGCTCGCCGCCCTTGCCTTCGTCGATCAGCCGCTGCCGGGCCTGGCCGGCCGCCTCGAAGGTGCCGGAGATGCCGGCTGAGATGTGGATCGAGACGATCTCCCTACCGGCCTCGAGCAGCGGCTCGTAGACCGCGATGAAATCGCCGATCGAGGGCTGCGAGGTGGTCGCGCCGCTCTCGGAGGCGCGCAGACGCTCGTAGAACCCGGCGTAGTCGGCGATCTCGATCTCGCGCTCTTGGTGCCCGTCGACCGAGACGTAGAGGCTGATCGTCTGGATGCCCCGCTCCTCCAGAAGGTCGCGCGGGAGGTAGGCGGTCGTGTCGCAGACGACGGCGATCTGGTCGTTCGCGGTCAACACGGCGATTCTCGCAGACCCGCCGCCGGCCAGAGCATCTGGATTAATCGAGATCGGCGGGATAGCGTACGCCTGTGTCGAGAGATCACGCGCACGAGGCATACGAGGCGATCGCGCCGATCTACGACGAGTTCAACCACCTCAACGACTACGAGATGTGGTTCGGCCTGCTGCTGCCCGAGCTGGAGAAGCGGGGTCTGGAGAAGGGTCGGCTGCTGGACGTCGGCTGCGGCACCGGCAGGGCGTTCGATCCGATGCTGCAGCGAGGCTGGGAGATCCACGGCTGCGACCTCTCGCCGGCGATGCTGGCGGAGGCCCGTCGCAAATTCGGCGACGCGGTGCCGCTCGACGTCGCCGACGTGCGCGAGCTGCCCACCTTTGGCGAGTTCGAGCTAGTCCTGGCCCTCAACGACGTGGTCAACTACTTGCTCGAGGACGGAGAGCTGGAGCAGGCCTTTGCCGGGATGCGGAGGAACCTCGGAGCCGGTGGCTTGCTGCTCTTCGACGCGAACACGATCGGCATCTTCGAATCGAGCTTCGTCGGCTCCGACGAGCACGGGATGAGCGTCGGGGAGTGGCAATGGGTGGGGCTGACCCGCGACATGGAGCCCGGTGGGATCCACGAGGCGCGCCTCTCCGGGCCGGGCGTGACGACCCACGTCCATCGCGAGCGCCACCATCCGCCGCGGCGGATCGAAGCGGCGCTGGAAGCGTCCGGGCTCGAACTGCTCGCCGCCCTGGGGCAGCAGGAAGCCGAGGGAAGGACGATGCTCAGCGAGCCGCCCGACGAACGGCGCGACCACAAGATCATTCACATCGCCCGCCGCGCGCCCTGAGGGTCGCCATCCATCGCTACACTTTGTGAAGTGACGGATACGCCCCAAGCCGCAATCACCCTCACCGACAAGGCCGCCGTGAAGATCGTCGAGCTGCTCGGGGGTCAGGCCGACGCCGGAGAGCAGGCGCTGCGCGTAGCCGTTCGCGGCGGCGGCTGCTCCGGCTTCCAGTACGCGCTTGCCTTCGATAAGCAGAAGGACGACGACCACGTCTTCGAGGTCGACGGGGTCGCCGTCGTCGTCGACAAGGTCAGTATGCAGTTCGTCTTCGGCTCGGAGGTCGACTACATCGAAGGTCTGCAAGGGGCGGGCTTTCAGGTGAACAACCCCAATGTGGTCGCCGCCTGCGGTTGCGGCTCGTCTTTCCAGGTGAAAGACGACGCCGAGCAGACCCAGCCGCCGTCTGACCGGCGCATCTCGGCGTCCTCGGTCGCTCGTGTGCAGAGCACACGTCGCTCCCTGCGTCCTTGACCTGCTTGGTCAGTCGGCGGCTGCTATTCGATCTGCAGCGGGGGCGACTGGTCAGGGGGGGTCGCTGCCTGCGGGGCACTGGCTGCGGCCGGCTGCTCGACGCCGAGGGCCTCGGCCAGCTCGCCGGACTCGAACATCTCCTCGACGATGTCGGCGCCGCCGAGCAGCTCGCCGTTGACGTAGAGCTGCGGGAAGGTCTGCCAGTCGGAGATCTCGGCGGTGACTTCGCGCAGCGGCTGCAGGATCGGCAGCACGTCGATCGCGCCGTACTCGACGTCGACCTGCTCGAGCACCTGCACGACCCGCATCGAGAAGCCGCAGCGCGGCATCTCCGGCGTCCCTTTCATGAAGAGCAGGACCGGGTTGGCGCCGATCAGCTCTTCGACCTTCGACTTCAGTTCTGGGTCGGCCATGACCGCATTGTACGAAGCCGCGTCGTCGGGCTCTCAGAGTTGGGTGAGGATCAGGCCGGCAAGGGTGGCGAAGCCGGTGAACATCGCGACCATCAAGGCGATGAACGCCTGGACCATCGTGTGTTGGAGGCGGTCGATCCGCCCACCCTGCTCGCTGATCTCGTTTCTCAGTTCGCCGACTCGTTCGCCCAGCTCGTCGAAGCGTTTGTCCGTTCGCTTGGCGAATTCGTCAAGGCGGGAGTCGGTCCAGGTTGATCGCATTGACCTCATGCTCCGCAGGCTAGGAGAAAAGATCCGACGCATGGCGCATGGAAGTGTAACTTTTTGTCTACGGAAGCGAGGTCTTGACCGAGAGCGCGTGGATCGTGCCGTCGTCGAAGCGCTCCTTGACCGCGGCCTTGACCAGGCGGTGCTGATCGATTCGCGAGAGACCCTCGAACTGGGCGGCGCTGACCACGGCGAGCAGGTGGTCGCCGGTCCCGGTTTCATCGCTGACCTCGACGCTGGCGCCGGGCAGCGCCGTCTCGATCATCGCCTTCAGCTCCCCTAGGTCGGCCGCCATCGGCGGGATTGTATGGAGGGCACGGCTAGGATCGATTGATGGAGCGGGAGGAGGCCCGCTTCCCATCGGGGGGCGAGGAGTGTGCGGCGTGGTTGTTTCGGCCGCCTGCGGCGGCGAGCCCGGCGCCCTGCGTGGTCATGGCCTCGGGGCTTTCCTGCGTGCGCGAGCAGCGCCTCGACGCCTTCGCCGAGCGTTTCGCCGCCGCCGGCTATCTCGTTCTGGCCTTCGACTACCGCCACTTCGGCGGCAGCGGCGGCAGTCCTCGCTTCCTGATGAACGCGGCGCGGCAGCGCGACGACTGGCGGGCTGCGCTCGCGTACGCGAGGGCACTGGAGGAAGTCGACGTCACCCGCATCGCGCTTTGGGGCTTCTCGCTCGGGGGTGGCAGTGTGCAGGCGCTTGCAATCGGCGAGCCAGGTATAGCGGCGGCAATTTGCGTCGCGCCGGTGGTCGACGGCCTTCGCTCGCTGCTGTACATGGGCGGCGTCAGGCACGTCGCCCGGCTCGGAATCGCCGGGGTCCGTGACGCTCTCCTGGCGCGGCGTGGCGCCGAGCCGCACACGGTCCCCGCCGGCGGCCCTCGCGGCTCGCGGGCCGTCCTCGCCGCCCCTGGAACCCTGGCCGAATTCGCAGCCGTGACTCCACCCGGGTCGACCTGGCGCAACGAGCTCTGCGCCCGCGCGGTGTTGGCGCCGCCGTATCGGCTGGCCCGCGAGGCCGGTCGCATTCGCTACCCGATCCTCTACTGCATCGCCAAGGACGACCTGATCAACCCACCGGCACTGGGGATCCAGGCCGCCGAAGGAGCACCGCGTGGGGAGCTGCGCCTCTATCCGGGCGGGCACTTCGCACCGCTCGTCGGTGAGACCTTCGAGATGACCGTCACGGACCAGATCGAGTTCTTGGACCGCCACCTCGGTGGCGGTCTGCCGAGCGTCGCCTAGCCCGGCAGCTTCTCGCCCAGGGTGTCGAGCATCTCCTCGACCCGGACGAACTTGACCCGCGGGCGGCCATGCGGCTCGCCGCGGCCGACCTCAGCCTGGTCGATCGCCTGCCAGTCCTCGAAGCTGACGTAGCGAACGCCGCGCTCGGCCAGCAGCGCCTCGACCGCAGCCGGATCCGGGTTCTCCGGCTCCAGCAGGGTCTGCGACTCGACATCTGCGAGCAGGTGCTGCACCGTCTCCAGCGCGTCTTTCTTGTTGGTCCCGATCACGCCCGAGGGGCCGCGCTTGATCCAGCCCGCGGTGTAGTGGCCGACCTTGTGCCCGGCGTCGTGCGAGTCGAGCACGCGGCCGCCCTCGTTGAGGATCAGGCCGCGCTTCTCGTCGAAGGGGACGCCCTCGATCGGGACGCCGGTGTAGCCAACGGAGCGCAGGACCAGCCCGCACTCGAGCTCTTCGCGCTCGCCGGTGTCCTTGGCGCGCAGGGCGCCGCCTTCCTCGACCAGCTCGTTGCGCCCGACGACGATGCTCTCTACCTTGCCGTCGCCCTTGATCTCGATCGGCGAGGCGAGGAAGCGGAGGACGATCCGCTGTTTCTTGCCCTCCGGCGTGCGCTCGGAGAACTCGCGCAGAGTCTCGACGTTGACGCGGGTCGTCTTGTCGACCTCGTCGGACTCGAGGAAGGCGGCGCTGGCGGCGTCGAGCTCGACCTCGGCCGGGTCGACGACCACGTCGGCATCCTCCATCTCGCCGAGCTCCTTGATCTCCGGGTTGGTGAAGGCGGCCTGGACCGGGCCGCGGCGGCCGAGCACGACGATCTCGCGGATCTGCTTCGCGTCGAGCAACTCGATCGCGTGGTCGGCGGTGTCGGTCTGGCGCAGCTCGTGGTCGGTTAGGGCGAGCATCCGGGCGACGTCCATCGCGACGTTGCCGTTGCCGATCACCACCGCCCGCTCGCAGGAGAGGTCGAAGTCCTCGCTGGCGTAGTCGGGGTGGGCGTTGTACCAGCCGACGAAGGCGGTGGCGGCGTGGCTGCCGGGCAGGTCCTCGCCGGGGACGCCGAGCTGGCGGTCGGTCTCGCAGCCGACCGTGAAGACGATCGCGTGGTAGTGCCGCTCCAGGTCCTCGACCTCGAGATCGTGGCCGACCTTGACGTTGCCGAAGAAGCGGAAGCCCTCGCGGGCCGCGGTTTTTTCGTAGACGCGGATCACCGACTTGATCTTCGGGTGGTCGGGGGCGACGCCGCCGCGGACCAGGCCAAAGGGGGTGGGGAGGCGGTCGAAGAGGTCGACCTGGGCGTGGGAGTCCTCGCCTTTGAGGATGTGCTCGGCGGCGTAGAAGCCGGATGGGCCGGCGCCGACGATGGCGACTCGAAGGGGGTTCTCTGGGCTGCCGATCTTGCTCATTGGACGCGGAAGAATAGGGAATGGGAGGGGCCGGGCGGCACGTCGCGCTCGGCCCCGGTTCAGGCGGGTACGGCGGTGGCGGCGCCGTCAAGCGCGTCGAGCGCCTTGCGCACCGACATCGCGACGCAGGTGAAGATCGGGGTCTCGCGCTCGGTGTACTCGCTCGACTCGGTCGGCCGCAGCTCGTTGACCAGGTCGAGGAATTCGCCGGGGTCGTCGCCCTCGAAGCAGACGACGAACTCCTGGTCGTCGAGGCCGATAGGAGTAGGTCGTGTTGATCGTGATCTCGGGATAGCGGCGGCCGACCTCGATGTGGCTTTTCATGATCCGGCCGCGCTCCTCGGGCGGCAGCCCGTACCAGCGGCGCTGCTTGACCATCGGGTAGAGGAAGAGGTACCTGCGCTCGGAGGTGCAGATCTCGGTCCGCGCCTGCTCCTCGGAGTAGGGCGAGCGTTTGGTCATCGAGAGGAACGAGTGGGGCGTGGTCGGTCCATTTCGCCAGGCCGCTCTGGCCGAGCACGACGTGGAAGGTGTGGATGTCGTCGAGGTTGGGGCTCTGGCTGAGCAGGACCAGGTCGACGTCGCCGCGCGTTCCTATGGTTGAGTAGGCGCGCAGCGAGCGGTCGACGGCGAAGTCCTCGCAGGCGGCGAGGAACTCCTGCTTGTCGGCGGCCTCGCAGCTCGGCGTCGCGACGGCGCCAGGCGGGATCGATCTTGAAAAACGTGAACTTGGCGAACGTGCGGTCGGCCATACGAGAGTCACGATAGCGGCCGTTCTATTGGCGGTTCTGGGGACGGGGAGTGGGCAGGGGGCTGCACTTAACTTTTTCGAGGGTCCGCTCGCGGCTAGCGCCTCGGGACGAGGTGGCGAAAAAGTACAAGACGTTCCGCCCCCTACCCACTCCCCGTCTGAGGGCCGTCAGCTCGATGCGGCGGTGACGTGGCGTGGCTTCCCGAGGGGACCACCGTTGGTCAAATGGCTAGAGCGGGGCTGTCGCCTGGGTTGCTGAGCGCCGGATTGGGGTCGGTGCCGGCGGCGCAGACCTACCTGGACATCACGCAGGGCAATCGGGTCTTCGATTCGCTCTATGACGAGTGAGCTGCCGACCGGCTTGCGGGTGCGGGTCAATCGGCCGGTCCGCGACCCGGCGGTGCTGCGAGCGGGCGGAGTCGGCGCCGGCGGAGATCGAGCCGGGGCTGCTGGCGAGAGACGCTCTGCGCGGCGGCGGGGGAGGGCTTTCGCGGTGCGCGACGCGTGGCCGTGGCCCAGCCTGCCAGAGCCTGGTCAGCAGGCTGCCGGGGCGGACGATCTGTTGATCGCGATCGAGCGGCCACCGCCGGCGAAGACCGGGGGCTGGCGATCGGGATCGCGGGGCGGGGATTCGACGGCAACCTGACTTCGAACAGCACCCGCATGGACGGGTACGTGCTCTCGACCGACGTGGCGCCGACGATCCTGGAGCGGCTGGAGGTGGCGGTGCCCGCGGCGATGTCGGGCAGCCGATCCGTGCGGAGGGGCAGGTCGACCCCGCCGCGGTGATCATCGCTGGGCGACCGGATGGCGGTGATCTCCGAGCGGCGCGGGCCGGTGATCGGGCTGAGCCTCGCTGGCCTGGCTCGTCGCCTTGGCGCTGGCGATCGCGGTGAGCCGCGGGCGTGGCGGCTCGCACCGCGGTGCAGATCGTCGGCCTCGCCGTCGTCTACCTGCCGCTGGTCCTGCTGCCGGCGCGGCGCTGGAGCCGGGCGAGGCGCCGAACAGCTGCTGGTCGATGCTCGGGGCGCCGCTGCTGGCCGCGGCGACGCTGGCGGCTGCTCGGCGGCTACCGGGCGCTGGCCGTCGCCTGCGGCGCTGACCGTCGCTCGCCTACGCGGTCGACGTCGATCGCCGGCTCGCCGCTGACCTCGCTCTCGCTGCTCGGGCCCAACCCCGGGCTGGGCGTGCGCTTCTACGGGATCGGCAACGAGCTCGAGGCGCTGCTCGTGGTGCTGGTCGTCGCCGGCACCGGCGCCGGGCTCGCCGGGTTCGCGCCGCGGCGCTCGCGCGCGTCGCCGCGGCGGTCGCGTTCCTCGCGATCGGCCTCGCCGCCGCCTTCGTCTTCGCCGCCGGGCGCTTCGGCGCCGACGTCGGTGCGGCGATCGTCTTCCCGCTCGGCGCGGCCGTGGCCGCCGCCGTCGCTCGTCGCGCCGCGCCGCCGGACGGCGCTGCGCTGCTCGTCCTCGCGTGCCGTTCGCCTGCGCTCGGCGCTGCTCGCCCTCGGTCGACCTGCTCAGCGGCGCCGACGCCCACCTCACCCGCTCGGTGCTCGACGCCGGCGGCCTCGGCGAGGCTGGCCGACGTCGCGCAGCGGCGCCTGCAGCTCTCCGCGCGACAGCTTCTCCCGACCGATCGTCTTCGTCTTCCTGCCGCTGATCGTCGGCCTGGCCGCGCTCGCCGTCGTCCGGCGCGACGCCTCGCCGGCCTGGCTGCGCCGGCGTCCCGCGATGCGCGCGGGACTGCTCGGCGCCCTCGCCGCGACGCTGGTCGGCACCCTCGCCAACGACTCGGGCGCCCTGCTGCTCGAGATCGGCGCCGCCTACCTGCTGGTCTTCACCGGCTTTGCCTGGGCGGAGGGCGGGCCCGAGCGGCTGGACGAGGCCGGGCGATCGATCTACCCTTAGTCGCTCTGTGCGCATCGCTCTCGTCTCGCCATATTCCTGGTCCTACCAGGGCGGCGTGAACCGGCACGTGGAGGCGCTCGCCGAGGAGTTCCTCGGCCGCGGCCACGACGTTCGCGTGCTCGCCCCCTTCGACCCGCCTGGCCGGCTCAGCCGCGTCCTGCACCGGGCCGCCGCCGAACCGCGCGACGCTGCCCGACTACCTGGTCCCGCTCGGCCGCACGATCGGGCTTCGGCGCCAACGGGTCGGTCTCCAACCTCGCCCCCTTCCCGGCCGGCGGCGTGGTCGCGCCGCGCCGCGAGCGTGCGGCGGGGCGAGTTCGACGTGGTCCACGTCCACGAGCCGCTGGTGCCGCTGGTCGGCTGGAACGCGACGCTCGGCGCGCAGCGCGCCGGTCGTCGGCACCTTCCACGCCTACTCGACCAAGGCGCTCCCCAACCACATCGCCAACGCGGTCGGCGCCCGCCGCGTCTTCAACCGGCTCTCGGCGCGGATCGCCGTCTCCGAGGCGGCCGCCTGGACCGGCCGGCGCTGGTTCGGCGGCGACTACGCGATCATCCCCAACGGCGTCGACGTCGACGCCGCGCCGGCGGGTCCCGAAGCCGCCGGGCGAGCGAGCTGCGGATCCTCTTCGTCGGCCGCCCCGAGGAGCGCAAGGGCCTGCCGATCCTGCTCACCGCCTTCGGCGCCCTGGTCGAGCACGTTCCCTGCCGGCTGACCGTGATCGGCGCCGAGCGCGAGGACGTGCTGCGCTACCTCGCCGACCCCGAGCTGCTGCGCTGGATCGACGTCCGCGGCCGCGTCTCCGGCGAGAGCCTCTGGGCCGAGCTGCACGCGGCCGACGTGCTCTGCGCGCCCTCGCTCTCCGGCGAGAGCTTCGGGATGGTCCTGACCGAGGCCTTCGCCGCCGGCACGCCGGTGATCGCCTCCGACATCGCCGGCTACAGCGACGTCGTCACCGACGGGGTCGACGGCCTGCTCGTCCCGCCCGGCGACCCGCAGCGCCTCGCCGAGGAGCTGCAGCGGGTCCACCACGAGCCCGAGCGGCTGCGGGCGATGGGCGAGGCGGCCCGGCGCAGCGCCCAGCGCTACGCCTGGCCGCGCGTCGCCGACCAGGTGACCGAGGTCTACGAGCGGGCGATCGAGGCGCCGAAGCCGGACGGCGCCGGCGAGCGGGTCGCGCACTGGGCGGGCTGCGCCCGGCCGACGGCGGGCCGCGGCGGCCGGCCAGCGCAGCTGCCCTCGCTCGACCCCGCGCCGGCCCGAGCGGGCGGCAGGCGCAGGCGCCGATCGCCCGCCGCATCGGCCTCGCCATCGCCGGCGCGCTCGGCATCGGCCTGACCGCGCTGGCCGCGCAGAAGATCGGCGTCGACAACGTGGTCGAGAGCATCGTCCGCTCGAACCTCACCTGGGTCCTCGTCGCCTGCGCGCTGATGGGCGCTCTCACTCTTCTTCCGCGCCGCCTCCTGGTACTGGATCGCGCGCGCCGCGCTGCCCAACCGGCCGATGCGCCGCCGCGACGTCACCTCGGCGACGATGATCGGCGTGCTGATGTCGGCGACCCTGCCGGCCCGGCTCGGCGAGCCGGCGCGAGCGCTGGCGCTGGCGCGGCGCACCGGCCGCATGCGGGAGACCTTCCCGGTCCTGCTCGGGACCCTGGTCTCGCAGACGATGCTCAACCTCGTCGCGCTGGCGCTGCTCGGCGTGATCATCGTCTCGACCACGCCGCTCTTCCACTCCGGCACCCAGAAGCTCTTCGTCTTCAGCCTCGTGCCGCTCGCTGCTGCTGCTCGTCGTGCTGGTCGCCCCGATGCTGATGCGGCGCAACGGCAACGGGCGCCTGGCCCGGCTCGGCGCGACCCTGCACCGGGCGCTGGTCCAGGTGCGGGCCGGCCTCGCCGTCTTCCGCGAGCCCCGCCGCGGCGCCCTCGCCGCCGCCGCCCAGCTCGGCGCCTGGGCGATCCAGCTGGCCGCCTGCTGGGCGCTGCTCTACGCGCTCGGGCTCGACGGCAAGGCGGGATCGGCGCCGCCGCGGCGGTCCTCTTCGCGGTCAACGTGACCGCCGTCGTGCCCGCGACCCCGTCCAACATCGGCGTCTTCCAGCTCGCCGTGATCAGCGTCCTGCACACCGGCTTCGGCGTCGGCACCGCCGACGCGCTCGCCTACGGCGTGATCCTGCAGGCGGTGGAGATCGCCACCGCCGTCGCCCTCGGCCTGCCCGCCCTGGTCCGCGAGGGCCTCACCTGGAGCGACCTGCGGGTCCAGGCGCTCTCCGCCGCGCCGGTGCGGCTCGAGCCGAAGCCGGTGGCCCGCGACCGCGCCGACAGGGGGGTCCGGGCTTAGGCCCGCTGTCGACCGTTTAAAAACCTTTCCATGTTGGTCTAGGATCGAGCGCTTCCGGCCGTCGACGATAGGAGTGGCTGCAGGGAGATGTCGGGTTCCGGTGCCAGCGCACCCGATGCGGGGGAGGTCCGAGCGGGCAGCCGGGTGCTGTCGGTGTTCGAGAACCCGCTCAACGCGCGGATCCTCCGCGCCCACGCGCGGGGACCGCTTCGTTTCTCGGCGCTGCAGGAGCAGATTGGGACCTCGGCGGCGACGACCCTGCGGGTCGCGGTCGCGAGCCTGCTCGAGGCAGGTGCGCTCGCCAAGCTGCCAGCCGCGGGATCGGGTTACGGGGCGGCAACTGTGCTCAGCCCGGCCGGCGAGGAGATGCTGGCTGTCGGCGATGCGGTCGCGACCTGGCTGGGGCGTTGCCCGGGCGGGCCAATCGCCCCCGACAGCGAGGAGGCGAAGGAGGCGGTCAAAGCGCTCGCGGGCGGCTGGAGCTCACGCTTGATCCGGGCGCTGGCCGGGAGGCCTCGCACGCTGGCGGAGCTGCACCGGCTGATCCCCGAGGTCAGCTACCCATCGCTGGAGCGCCGCATCTCCTGGATGCGGGCGATGGGCCAGATCGAGCCGCACCGTCGCCGAGCCTGTGGTCTCAGTGAGCCACCAGATGAGCGCGAACTGCACGAGTTGGGTCCCGAACAGCGACAGCGCCTGGCCGGTCCAGAACGTAAAGAAGGTGCGTGCCCAGTTCGTGATGATGCGGTCATGCCATGGGGCTCATGTTGCCTGACGAGTCCGTCCTGAGCGCGATCGACGGATTGATGCGGGCGGCCTTCCGCCGCGGAGTCGTGAGGGGCCGACCCGACTGCAGGAGATAGTCCGCCCACATCTGAGCGACCGACGCATCCATCTCAATCTCACCCGGGTTCACGGACGTGTGGACACGCTCATGGCACCACAATGTGAGCGTCTGCCGTACCCGCTAACGAGAGTCGCGCGCGCTCGTTACCAGCAGCGTCGGGAAGGCCGATAGAGTTCGTGGTGGCACCGGGAACCCAGATAATTGTAAGGACCTGTGCGCTCGCCTCGTCCGCCCCTGCCAACATGCGCTGTACGGACCCGTATTCGGGCGCACGCGTGAACCGTCGGCACGCGCGGCGGCCCTAAGTGCCTCCGCCCCCTCATTACTCTTGCCGTTCACAAGGAACCGGACGAATTGCGCGAACGATTCCAGGCTGCCAACGCTCGTGCACATCGCTGTGAACGCTGGAAACCCAAAGCGCCCCGAAATGTTCCAGCAGACCCATCTGTTCGTGCCCTCTTTGATCGTCTTGTACAGAACCGTCAGCGTTCCACCGTATACCGCGGCGCCGTCACGGGCAGAAGCAGGTGCCGCCGCCAGAGCCCACTTGATGGTGTCAGCCGCCGTTTGCGCGCTAATGGTCGCCGAGAGAGCCAGCCCGCTCAGAACCAAACGGCAAGAGCTTTCATGCGGCAACCTCCGTTCCCCGCGAGAGCAAGTCGGTCTCGACCTTAGACACACACTCAGCCTGGACGGGACCAGAGCCTTCACAACTCCAAAACTCCGGTCGAATCGCGAGGACTACAGTCGACACCAGTGAACAAACAGAATCCGATAAGCGGCTGGGATTCAACTAGCACCAGAAGTCGCGCGCACGACGATCGGCTTCGGGTGTGCACATAATGTGCGCAGCATGACGGCCAAACGGTCTAGAAAGCGCGTCGCATCGGTGCGTGAGTACGTCGCGTCGAAGCCGAAAGAGTCTCGAGCCAGCCTCGAAGCGGTGCGCCGGGCGATTCTCAAGGCGCTCCCGAATGCGCAAGAAGGGCTGGCCTACCAGATGCCGGCCTACACGCTGAACGGCGTCGGCGTGCTGTATTTCGCCGGGTGGAAGTCACACTACTCGCTCTATCCCGCAAGCGATGCGTTGGTCGAGGCGTTCGCCAAGGAGCTGTCGCCATACGAACGCAGCAAGGGGACGCTCAAGTTCCCATTGTCCGAGCCTGTGCCCGTCCGCCTGATTGAGCGGATCGCGAAGTTCCGGGCCCGGCAACTCACGACGCGCGACGCGGCTACGGGCCGGCGCAAAGGCGGACGGGAAGGACAGGTCGATCGGATCCGCCGCATCTGCGCCGCGCTTCCCAGCGCGTTCGAGAAGATGTCGCACGGCACGCCCTGCTTCTTCGTCGAGCAGGGCAAGGGCTGCTTCGCGATGTTTTCCGAGCACCACCGCGACGATGGCCGGCTGTCGCTTTGGGTGCCGGTGGCGGACGGCCTGCAGCCGCTGATGATCGAAGAATCGCCCGACATCTATTTTTACCCGCGGTATGTCGGCGCCGGCGGGTGGGTCGGCATCCTGCTCGATCAGATCGCGGATGACGCGCTCGAGAGCCACCTGCGCGAGGCGCGGCGGATCATCGCGTCCAAGCGGAAGCCCGCGCGCAAGCCGCGCGGCATGTAGGGTCCGCACGGCGGACCGAGCCGACGAGCCGCGACGTGCAAGAACATTGGGAACTTCGACGGAGTGGCAGAGAACTGGCGGAGGGGATCGAACCCTAAATCGGTTCAACTGGCCGCAGGAAGTCCGCGACCGACCGCCGCCGACCACATTGAGCTGAGCGCCGGGCAGATCGAGCTGCTGAACAACCTCATGCCCGCCGTCGGCGCGTGCGTTTTTTGATGGATGCCTCAGAGGCCAGTGGCGAGCTGCGAGGTTTGATCACCGAAGCCGGCATGACCTATCCCGAAGTGTGGTCGATGACTTTTGGAAAGATGTGGCCGAATTAACCGAGGGCACCCAGTACTGCCCAGGTCGGAGGCTATCAAGCTGCTGGGCGCCAAAGCTGCAGATAATGTTGGTTGCGAGCCCCCGCAACGAAGTTTATTTGGACCATGAGGTCGCCGGTATCGGGCGACCTCTTGCTGTCTCTGGCTGCACTGAGCATTCCCGCCAGATTGCCTTTCAGCGTGATTTTCAGCTGGTCGCCGTCGGGTTCGAGCAGAATGGCTTCAATCAGCGCACGATCGCGGTCGTTGCTCCGGTCGGCTGTCTTCGTTTTCCAGTGCGCGACAGATCCCGACTTTCTCGCGGTAAACATCCGCCATGCGGGGATGCAGCAGTTCCGGCATCTCCGGAGCGTCGAGAGTTACTGAAGATGGGCCTTCCTCGTTTCGAGTGCAGGAGCTCGTCCTTGATGGACAGCGCGGAGACGCCGTCCTTGATGGCTTGAATGAGCTCCGGATTTCGCGCTCGACGGCGGCGAACTCGCTGCGGGCCGTGCGACAGACTCCGCGCGGTGCTCCATCCGCAGGCGATTCAACTCGCGCACGTACTCCGACAGAAGTCCTCGAACAGGTCCCGGCGCATCAACTTGTCGCGGAGCGCAACAAGACCCGCCCTTCGACCTCCTGGCGGCTGATGGTAAGGCGGTTCGTGCAGGTGCCGCGCGACCGCGCACCGAAGCACGCGAGGCGGTCGCGCAATAGATGACATAACCGCCGCCGCACTCGGCACACTTGGTCAGACCGGAAAAGAGATACTTCGGGCGCCGCGCTTGGTTGAATCGCTTCGGATCGCCGCTGGATGCCCCACGCGGCGCATATTTGCCTGTCGAGCCTTCACCTCGTTCCACAGCTCATCGCCACAGTTCGCAAATCGGGAACGGAGGTGGTCACCCAATCGAATGGTGCGAGCGGTCACAAGACACGCCTGCCGGTGTCCGGATCCCTCACGTTCGCAGGCGATTCCACACGAGTCGTCCGACGTACAGCTCGTTGCTCAGGATTCCGGTGCCTCGCGCCGGATAAGCCGTGAATGTGCTGGGACTCCAGGGTATGCCACCCGGCCCCGCGCAGCGTTCCGCGTTCAATCGCTTCGCGAGTGCCTTTTGGCGAGACGCCAGCCGTATAGTGCACGGAAAATCCGCTGATCCCTTGAGCTTAGTCAGGACGATCCTCGCGATCGCCTGTCGTCCCTGCCCAATTCTCAGTGGCGCGTCGACCCTGTAGCGAGCAGAGGCCACGAGGATTGCCGAGAAGTCGAGGTCGTTCGTGATGACGACGAAGTGGTGCTCGTTCGCCCACAGTCAGGATCTCGACGTCTGGCGCCGTCGCAAGACCGATGGTCGACCCGTGGACAGCCTCGAACCGTGACCCACCAACCGGTCAACCCAGCTTGGCGACAGGTTCATGTCCACGAGCAGCTTCACGGCTGGCGCAAAGGAACTTCGACTTCCTCGGCCCGCCAGGCGCGTAGGACAGGGCCTCAGCGATGTCCTCGGCTTCCAGATAGGGATACTCGCGGAGAATCTCGTCTCGCGTGCGCCCTGCGGCGACCAGTCCGACGACGGTGCCGACCGTCACACGCATGCCCCGGATGCACGGCTTTCCCCCATTACGGCGGGGTCGCGAGTGATGCGCGTCAGTTGTGGCATGTCTGAGGGCCTCCACCCTTGACACCCTTATTGTCGGCGACCCTCGTCCTTTGACCAAACCCGCCATTGAGCGCGATGACCGTCGCGGTCGGAGCGTTTCGGATCAGCGAGGCAGCCAGCGGGCGAGCAGCCCAGGGAAGCGGGGATCCGCACGCAGGGGATCGAAGATCGCGTCCCCCTTCAGCATGGGCAATTCCCAGGAGCGCGTCTCGAGTGCCTTCTCGAGCCATTCGAATGCACGGTCGTTATCCTCCAGGCCGACGTAGACGAGCGCCATCAGGAACGGCGAGGGCCCCCGCGGGCCCGCAAGGCGCCGGAGATCGTCGAGGGTCGTCAGCGCCTCGTCCCTCCGCCCCGCCCGCGCCAAGGTGTAGCCATGGAGGGCGATGACGTCGGGACGGCTGCCAGCCAGCGCGCGTGCCTTCTGCGCTGCCGCGACCGCGCGCTCGGGCATCCCTTTACGCAGCGTACGCGAGCCCGAGCATGACGTGGGCCAGGCTGAAATTCGAATCCAGCTCCAGGGTCTCTTCGAACTGCCGCACGGCGTCGTCGACACGCCCGGCCATCAGCAGCGTGACGCCGAGATTCATTCGTGCGTTCGGAGACACCGGGTCGAGCCGGCACGCCTCTTCCGCGATGGGCATCGCCTCGACGGGCCGCCCCGTGTAGGCCAAGTAGAACGAATAGAAGCGCAGCGTCGTGACGTCATTCGGGTCGAGCGCGATCGCCCGCTCGTAATGCCGTTCGACTTCTCCCCAGTCCCAGTAGTGATCGGCAATGATCGCCGCCAGCGATTGTTCTCCTCGTGCCTCGCCTACTACGACGGCTACCGCCGCGCCCGCGGCCCGGCGTCGCTGATCCAGGGCCAGCGCGACTTCTTCGGCGCGCACACCTACCGCCGCATCGACCGCGAGGGCGCATTCCACGTCCGCTGGTCGCAGGACGGCAGCGAGGTTCCCGCCTAGAGAAATCCCCGCGTGGGCCGGTGCTGCGAGTAGCATCGGCCCATGTCGGACTCGAGTTCGTTCGGCAAGCTCCTGGAGGCCCGCGAGCTGACGAAGGGCACGCACGACGCGCCCGCGGTCGACGACGACCCGGATGTCGCGGAGCGTGCTGCAGCGGCGCTCCACCTGCTGCGCGACCCCGAGATCGCGTTCCCCGTGTTCTTCGTCGAGCTCTACCAGGAGAGCGGCATGTCGGTGGAACGCTTCGCCGAGGCGTACAACGGGCTCGAGGCGGCCGGACTGATGGTGCGCAAGGGCGACCGCGTCCACCTCACCGAGGACGGAGAGCGGCTACGGAAGGCCAGGAAGGAGTGACGCCATGGAGGCGAAACCCAAGCCACGGATCACGGGCCGGCAGCTCTGGACGGTGGCGTTCGCGGTGGCCGCGCTCGTCGCGGTCGCGCTGCTGATCGGCGCCGCGGGCGACTACGGCGCGCGCTACACGACCGTCGCGCTGATCGCCGGCAGCGTCGGCGTCGGCGAGCTGATCTCCCGCTATCGCGACGAGCCGGACAAGGCGCTCACGACGCTGCCCGCGCTGCGGTCCATCCTGATCAACGCCGGCGCCGCAGCCGCGGCGCTCGCGGTCACGCTGGACGTTCGACTGGACGTTCGGCATCGACCCCGCCGACGAGGCCGCGCTCGTGGCCACGCAGCTGCTGGTGGCGGGCTTCGGTGCGCTCGCGCTGTTCCGCACGTCGCTGTTCAGGGTGAACGTCGGCAAGCAGGACATCGGCATCGGCCCGAGCAGCCTGCTCGACATCGTGCTGCTCGCCTGCGACCGCGGCGTCGACCGCCGGCGCGCCGCGGACCGCGCCGAGACCGTCGGCAGGATCATGAAGCAGATCTCGTACGACAAGGCCAAGGGGCCGCTGCCGCTCGTCGCTCTCGGCTTGATGCAGAACCTCGGTCCGGCCGACGTGGCGGCGCTCAACCTCGAGCTCGCGCGGCTCGACAAGGACGAGGGCCAGTCGCCGCGCGCGCAAGCCCTGCTGCTCGGCCTCGCGATCTCGAACGCCGTCGGCCCGCATGTGCTGGGCTGCGCGATCGACGCGCTCCGGGAGGAGATCACGGAGTCGAGCGTCGAGACCGAGCTCAGGCAGTTCACGGAGCTCGCTGCGGCGTCCGATCCGCCGACCGGAAACGGCGAGCCGCGGCGGGCCGCATCGAAGCGACAGGCGGCGGCCGCGCACTGAAGCTCACGCCGCGCGGCCGTCGCGCGTTGCAGGGCATGACCACGAGCATCGAGGAGCGCGTCGAGGCGCTCGACTGGGAGGAGCTGCGCGCGCAGCTCGACGACCGCGGCTTCGCCGTCACCGCCCCGCTGCTGAACGACGCCGAGTGCGCGCGAGCTCGCCGACGCTGTTCGACGGCGGCCGCTTCCGCGCCACCATCGACATGGCCCGCCATCGCTTCGGCGACGGCCGCTACCGCTACTTCGACCACCCGCTGCCGGACCCGATCGGCGCGCTGCGCCGCGCGTTCTACGCGCCGGCTGGCGCCCGTCGCGAACGACTGGTCGGCGCGCCTCGGCGGCGGCGCCGACGCGTTCCCGCTCGACCACGACGCGCTGCTCGAGCGCTGCGCGCCGCCGGGCAGGAGCGGCCGACGCCGCTGATCCTGCGCTACGGCGCCGGCGACTGGAACGCGCTGCACCAGGACCTCTACGGCGACGTCTTCTTCCCGTTCCAGGTCGCTGACCGTGCTGTCGGAGCCCGGCGCCGACTACGACGGCGGCGAGTTCGTGCTGATGGAGCAGCGCCCGCGCGCGCAGAGCCGCGCGCACGTGCTGCGGCCGCCGCGCGGCGCGTTCGTCCTCTTCCCGACGCGCGAGCGCCCGCAGCTCGGCAAGCGCGGCTACCACCGGGTCGGCATGCGCCACGGCGTGAGCACGGTGACCGCCGGGCAACGGACGGCGCTCGGCGTGATCTTCCACGACGCGCGTTGACAGCGCGGTATATTCAACCGAAGTGTTTATCAACCGATTCGCTGAGTAGTGCCCAGCCGACCAGCTGAGCACGACGTTCGGCGCGCTCGCCGACCCCACGCGCCGCGCGATCCTCGCCCGGCTCGCCGGGGGCGAGGCGACGGTGAACGAGCTGGCGGCGCCGTTCCCGATCACGCGTCCAGGCGGTGTCGCGGCACCTGAAGGTGCTCGAGCGCGCCGGGCTCATCGCGCGCGGCCGCACCGCGCAGCTGCGGCCGTCGCGACTGCAGGGCGCCGCGCTCAAGGAGGTCGCCGACTGGGTCGGCGGACTACCGCGGCTTCTGGGAGGAGCGCTTCGACCGCCTCGGCGAGCACCTGCGCGAGCGAGCGAGGCCGGACGCGCGGGAGATCACGATCACCCGCGTCTTCGATGCGCCGCGCGAGCGCGGTCTGGCGGGCGTGGACCGAGCCGGAGCAGCTCGCGGCGTGGTGGGGCAAGCGCGGCTGGCGCACGCCGCTCGAGTCGGTCACGCTCGACGTCCGCCCCGGCGGCGTCGTTCCGGCTGACCTCGGTCTCCGACGCCGACGGCACGCGAGATGCCCCACGACGCGGTGTACCGCGAGGTCGTCGGCCGGAGCGGCTCGTGTTCGCGGACGGCGACGCGCGTGCGCCACGCGTCACGCTCACCGACCTCGGCGACGGCCGCACCGAGATGATCTTCCACACGACCGTCGACGTGAGCGGCGAGCCGCGGCCGGCCGAGGGCGGGATGCACAGCGCGTTCGACCGTCTCGCCGAGCAGCGTCGACCGCAGCCCAGGAACAGGAGCCACCGCATGAGCACCGCGACCTCGATCGTCACCGGCATGGACTTCGTGTCGGTGCCGACGAAGGACATCGACGCCGCCCGCGCGTTCTACGCGGACGTGCTCGGGCTGCCGTGCTCCAGCGTCTGGCAGCGCGAGGGCACCCGGCGATGGGCGCCGAGTACGAGACGGCAGCATGACGATCGCCCTGATCGCGTCGGAGCTGATCGGGATCCCGTTCAGCGCGAACACCGTCCCGGTCGCGCTGCGGGTCGACGACGTCGCGGCGGCCCGCGAGGCGCTGGAGGCCCGCGGCGTCGCGTTCCTCGGCGACATCATCGACAGCGGCGTCTGCCACATGGCCAACTTCCAGGACCCGGACGGCAACGCGCTCATGTCCACCACCGCTACGCCCCCTTCGCCGGCCGCGACTGACGTTCTCCATCAGCCGTAGGACCGCGAGGAGGAGCTCGACGTGGCCGCGCAGGACCGCAGGCTCGTCCTGCGGGCGGCAGGGGCGCCGCGCGAAGTCGACGTGGCCGATCAGGAGCGCCTGGTAGGCGCGGGTCTGGGCGAGCGCGGCCTCGGTGTGCGGCGGCGGGATCGCCGGCGCGCAACTCGGCGGCCCAGCGCGCGGCGAGCCGGGTGCACGATCGCACGCCCGCGCTCCTCCAGCGCGTCGTAGACGTCGTCGCGCATGCCGTCATGGGCATGTGTTGTGGACTACTGTCACTCACGCGCCGGAACAATGGCATACCGCCGCCGTACCTCACAGTCCGCACACGGGGCACTCGGCGCGACGAGCGACCAGCGTCCGCGCTCTGCGAGCGGCGCAGGTCCAGCGTCCAGACGGCGTCGTAGCGTTGCCGGTCTGACCAGGCCGGTGAGGTGGTGCACGACCTCTGACGCGACGACCTGGCCGACCACCCCGCTCGCCGGTCCCGTCGTCGCCAGCGGCTCGGCGCTCGTCGCGGCGGAGCGCCTCCAGCCGGTCGTAGAGCGGGTTCTCCTCGCGCAGCGCGAGCTCCAGGCAGGCCAGGCACGCGGTCGCTCCCGGCACGACGAGCGGACCGACCCGCACGGTCGGGGGCAGCTGGCCGGCGCTGATGTGCGGGATCCCGGCGCGCGCGCAGGCGCGGTTGATCCAGCGCGCGATCTCGTACGGCGGGCGGTCGGCGCAGGCGGCCACGAGGTCGCGCGCCCGCGACGGCGCGGGCGACGTCGGCCTCGCTCGCGAGCGTGGCGCGCGCGGCGACGACGTCGAGCCGGCGTCGAACGCGCGCAGTGATGCAGCCGCGGCGTCGACCTTCGGGCGCCCGATGTCCGCCTCGGTGAACAGCAGCTGGCGGTTGAGGTTGCTCAGCTCGACCACGTCGTCGTCGACGAGCGTGAGCCGCCCTATCCCGCTGCAGGCGAGGCCGGCGGCGACCCAGCTGCCCAGGCCGCCGCAGCCGAGGATGACGACGTGCGCGCGCTCCAGGCGCGCCTGGAGCTCGGCCGCGTGGCTGCCGCGCGGCGCGCGGTCGCCGAGGTAGAGCAGCTGGCGCGAGAGCCGCTCGTCCTCCGGCGCGGCGGCGAGCGGCTCCAGCACGCCCGCCGCGTCGAGCGCGGCGAGCATGCCGTCGAGGTCGGGGGCGGCTGCCGGCGCGGCGGCCGCGAGCTCGGCGGGCGTGCCGCCGGCCTCGAGGGCGCGCAGGAGCGCCGGCACGGCGGCGGGCGGCTCGCGGATCACGCAGTCGCCCCCCGCCGGCCCGCGCAGCAGGTACAGCGCGCCGTCGGCGTCCTCGACCACCTCGACGAGCGGGCGCAGACGGACGCCGGTCATCGCTCAGTGGCCCTTCTGCAGGGACGCGCCCGACTCGACCGGACGCTCCAGCGTCTCGATGCGGAGCACGTGCTCACCTCCTCTCCGCGTCGCCGTGCGACATACACGGCCTTCGTGTCGACAAGCTCGTCGAGCCCGGCGTGCGGGACGCCGTCGAGCCCGTGGCCGTAGACGGCGGCGCAGCGCAGGCCGGCGGCGGCGAGCGCGGCGCGCGACGTCGGCCTCCGGGTGATGGCGCTGGACGTGGGCGATCGTCCGTCGGCGCCGGCGCGGAGCTCGGCGCGGGCGAGCGTGCCGGCGGCCCGCGTCGGCGGCGGTCCGCCCCTGCCAGCGCAGGATCGCCGACCCGGTGCGTCGGCAGCGAAGAACGACCGGTAGGTGGCGAGCGTGTTGACGTCGAACAGCGAGCACGCCGCCGGGCGCCAGGTTGGCCGCGCATCCGGCGGATGGCGCGTGCGAGCGCGCGCGGCGTCGAGCAGGTGGTTGAGGCAGTCGTCGAGGCAGCAGACGAGATCGAACCGGCCCAGGACCGGCAGCGCGCGCACGTCGCACACGTGCACCGGCACGCCCGGTGCCCGCGCCGTGCGCCGGGCCGCCATCGCGGGCGAGAGGTCGCACGCGACGACGTCGTAGCCGCGGCGCAGGAACGGCTAGGAAGCTCTTGCCGGTGCCGCAGCCGACGTCGAGCAGCCGCCGCCCGTGCAGCCCGTGCCCGCGCGCGAGCCGTTCGAGGGTGCGCGTCCAGGCGTCGTAGTCGTGGTGCGCGGTGAAGCGGTCGTAGTACGGCGCCATGCGGTCGTACGCCGCCCGCGCACCGTCAGTGTTCCGTGCCATACGGAGATAGACCCGGCTGGGACGCGCGTGTGGTTACATCGTCACATGAGACCCATCTGATTTGTGGGACTGGACAGCGATTCACCGGCTGGTGCGTGTCAGTCGCCCGCCGGTAGCGCCGCTCCGGATGACTCCGACGACATCGCACAGGAAGCGCTGGTGCGAGCGTTCCGGAGCCGTGGCAGCTGCGCGACGCCCGAGCGACCTTGGGCCTGGCTGGCGGTCGATCACGCAGCGCGAGGCGATCCGCGCCCGCGAGCGGCGGCAGCTCGCCGGGCTGGGCGCCGAGCCCGAGCGAGCACGGCGCGCCGGATCCGCGCCTCGAAGGGCTGGTCGACGCGCGATCTCGTCCGGCGCGCCGTCGCCGTGCTCGACGAGCGGGAGCGCGCGATCGTGCTGATGCACTACGAGCACGACATGACGGTGGCGGCGATCGCCCGCACCATCGGCGTGCCGGTCGGCACCGTCAAGGTCGAAGCTGCATCGGATCCGGGCTAAGCTCCGCGGCCACCTCGCGCCATGAGCCGCCCTGCCGATCCCGACGTCGATCCGCGGCATGCTGGAGCGCGCTCGGCGATCCGGTGCGTCAGCGCATCGTCACCGAGCGTCAGCGGGTCGCCGGCGGGTGCGCGCGCGCTGGCCGCGCAGCTGCGGCTGCGCGTCGCGACGGTGCGCGAGCAGCTCGATGTGCTGCGTCGCGCTGCGACGCGATCGAGGCCGTCGACGGCGATCGACGTCCCCGAGGACGACCGGCGCTACCGCGCGATGCTGCGCCCGTTCCTCGACGACGCGCACTGGCGCGCGCTGCCGCCGGAGCAGCGGCAGGCGCTGTTCGACCTCACGCTGCGCCGACATCGCCGCGCGGATCGCGGAGGCGCGTGCGGTCGGCGGCTTCGGCCACGTGCAGACGCACGTCAGCTTCACGCGCCTGCGTCCTCGACGAGCAGGGCTGGCAGGAGATCAGCGACCTGCTTGCCGGCGTGCTCGAGGAGGCGATGGAGATCGAGGCCGACTGCGCCGACCGGCGGCGCGGGGCGCCGCTGAGCCGCTGCACGGCTCCAACCTGGCGATCCTGCACTTCGGGCGCGCAGAGCGGAGCGACGCGCTCACCCCGAGGAGGGAAGCGTGACGGACGGGTCGGTCAAGGACGACATGCGCAGGAAGGTCGAGGGCCGCATCGACGAGCTCGAGCCGCTCGTCGAGGAGTACGCGGACCTGCAGCGCATCGTCGAGGCGATCGACGAGCGACGAGCGCGCGCTCCGCGGCCGCGCCGCGCCGCGCCGGCGGCTCGCGCCGCGCGGCCCGGGTCGGGCGGGCACAGCGCCCGTGCCGAGGATGCGCTGCAGCTGATCGCGGCGCAGCCGGGCATGACGGTCGCGCGAGCTGGCGCGAGCAGATGGGGATCGGGACGACCTACCTCTACCGGCTGCTCCCGCAGCTGGAGCGCGACGGCAAGCTGCGCAAGGAGGGGAAGGGCTACCGCCTCGGCCTGAGCGCCGCACGCGCGCCGGCCGCACAGGGCGGCCGCGCGCGGTGGCGGTCAGCGGCCGGGACGGATGCGGACGACCGCCTTGCGGTTGCGGTCGCGCGGCAGCAGGACGCCGACGCGCACGCCGAGCGAGAGGTCCGCGTCGTGCCCGGGTCGCTGCCGTCCGCGCGGCGGGCGCCCGTCGGCCGGGTTGCCCGTGCCGAGCACGTGACCGCCGCCGAGTCGGCTCGCCGAACAGGTCGCGCAGGAGCCGGCCGTTGCCGTCGACGATCCGCGTCGAGTAGATCTCGTTGCCGCGCGACGGGACCACGACCGAGGCGTCGACGTCGCGGAAGAACAGCGGCGCCTCCGGGTCGAGGTCGGGCCGGTACTCGAGGCCCGGGTACCAGCGTCTTCGCGTCGGTGAACGCGCGCTGCGGCCAGCGGAGCCCGAACGCGTTGCACGACAGCGTCGTACGGCGTCGTCGCGCCGGCGCGGATGCACGCCCGGAACGGGTAGCGGCCGACCGGCCCGAACGCGGCGTCCATCGCCTGCGACGCGGCTGGCAGGTTGTCGAGCAGGCTCGGGTCGACCTCCGCCGCCGCGCCCGCGGCAGCCGCTCCGGCTCGTAGTGCGCGTCGACGAGCAGGGTCTCGCCCTTCGAGCCGATGCTCGGCGGGTCGAACAGGTGTTGGCGTCGAGCGCGTTGAACGTGTAGCCGCCGTCGCGGTACCAGAGCAGCATGCCGGGCGCGTTGTACGGCGTCCGGTTCACGTTCCACTCGCCGTCGCACGAAGAAGTTCGTGTCGTACGGCGTCTTGCAGGCCCTCGTCGAACCCGTCGAAGTTGCGCCACTCGGCCAGGTAGTACTGCTGGAAGTCGAACGTGCCCGGACGTGATGATCCAGCCCGCGCCCGTGCGTGTCGGTGAACGTGTCGACCTCGGCCGTCCAGCCGTTCTGGCCGCTCTCGACGTCGTCGGTCCACACCGTCGTCGCCGTCCGTCGGTGACCGAGAAGTCGTCGGCGAACCAGCCGCGCTCCTGGAACGCGCGCGTCCGTGGCGTAGCGCAGCCGCAGCTGGATCGTCGTGCCCGCGTACGGCGTGAGGTCGACGTACTGGTGCTGGTAGCCGCCGCTGTCGCCGGTGAGGCCGTTCTCCAGCCCGCCGAAGTAGTCTGGCGAGGTTGCCGTTCGGGTCCTCGTCGGTCGACACGACGTTGCCGGCCTCGTCGTGGACCTCGAGCTGCGTCCAGGTCGTGCCGCCGTCCGTCGAGACCTCGATGAAGCCGTAGTCCCACAGCTCCTCGATCGTGTAGTCGTTCCACGACCAGAAGCGGACGTCGCGCGCCGGCCGGCACGTCGATCGTCGCGGGTCAGGCGGACGTCGGCGTAGTCCTGGTCGTTGTTGGACCACCAGGCGTTCTCGCCGCCGTGCGGCTCGCCGAGCGTGACGCTGCTTGTCGGGCAGGTTGATCTCGCACGGCGTCGGCGGTGCCCTGCGGCGGCCGCGAGGCCTGGCCGAGCGTCGAGCGTCGCGCTCGCGGCCGCCGTAGTCCAGCACCTTCGGGGTCGACCCAGCCGAGCACGTACTTGCTCCACGCGCCCATGTGCGCGGGGATCGTCTGGAACAGCGGGCCGGAGTGCGAGCCGGTGCTCATGAGGTCCCAGAACGCCGACGTCGGTGTCGCCCGGGCCGATGCACGTCGTAGAGGTCCGGCAGGCCGAGGTCGTGGCCGAACTCGTGCGCGATCACGCCGACGCCGGCGTCCTCGGCCTGGGTGGTGAAGTTGAACACCTGCAGCGCCGGTGTCGGCGATCTCGTGGCCGCCGGCCGCCGGGTCGACCGCCTGCGCGCTCGACCACTCGGCGTACGTGCCCTGCTCGCCGCCGTCGTCGGCCTGGTCGGCGCCCGCGTGGACGACGACGACGTGGTCGAGCACGCCGTCGGGCTCGTACAGGTCGCCGTCGCCGTCGACGTCGTCCTGGTCCTCGACGTCGTAGTCCGCCCAGGGGAAGTCCGGCTGCGCCGCGGCGAGCGCCTCGACCGCGTCGATGGCCATCTGGTCGGTGCCGCGCGGGTTGTCCGGGTGGCCGACGTCGCTCGGCCTCGCCGGCCTCGCAGCGTGTCGGCGGAGTACCACGCCTCGGAGTGCGGGACCTGGAGCCACGGCGTCACGCCGCCCGTCGAGCTCGTAGCGCGCCCTTGGACATCTCGAGGTAGAAGTTGCGCACCGTGCGGCCGCGGAGGTCGACGCCGCCGTGCAGGTCCTTGCGGACCTTCTTGCGTGAGGCCCTCGCTTGGAGTAGATGAGCTTGTCGTAGTGGCTCGGGCTGAAGTCCGGCACCCAGAACGTGTTGTTGTCGCGCCCGCTGCCGTTCGTGCGCGGGGTCGGGCAGCTCGTTGTGCAGCGGGCCGTTGAGCAGCGTGCCGGCCGGCTCGGTGACGCACTCGCCGGGTCGGCCGGGTCGTAGGCGCTCCCAGCCCGAGAAGTCGTCGTTCGCGTTCGGGTTGAACTCGACGAGCAGCGTCAGCAGCCGGGCGCGCTGGCTGC
Organism: uncultured Solirubrobacterales bacterium; assembly: GCA_963846515.1. GTDB lineage: Bacteria > Actinomycetota > Thermoleophilia > Solirubrobacterales > 70-9 > VAYN01. The sequence continues at coordinate 116,406 of CAWJWC010000001.1, forward strand.
ACCGGGTCGGCGCCCGCCTTGCGCAGCAGCGACGCGCGGCTCCTGCCGTCTCGTCCGCCAGCGCCTCGCGCCGCGCCAGCTCCTGCGCGGCGGGCGGGAAGCCCGTGGTGTCGTGCGCCACCAGCGCCGTCGTCGGCCGGGCCTTGCCCACCTGCGCGTCCTGCGCCGGCGCTCCACCCGCGGCGCCGCGAGCGTGCTCCAGTAGTCGTGCGACTGCTTCCACAGCGGCTTCTCGGCCGCGGTCGTGCCGGCGGCGAACGCCGGCGTGGCCGCGAGCGGCAGCGCGATCAGCGCAGCGACCACTCCCGACCGGAAGTCGATTCTCATTCCCCGTGCCCCTTCCGTACAGCGGTGTTGTGCGGCGGCGCAAGCTACTCCGGAAACACTTGCCCCTGCAACCCATAGCGGGGCTTTGTTCCCGGTTCGGTTCTGGTTCAGACCTTGCGCAGGACCAGCGAGAACTCGATCCCGTAGGCGCGCGCGTCGAGCAGCTCATACGGGAGCGGGAGCGCGCGCAGCAGCTCCAGGAAGTCCTCCAGCTCCCAGACGTGGAAGTGGTGGCGGGCGTCCTCGCGCGCGAACGCGGCCGCGCGCGCGGCGACCTGGTCCTCGGGCACGCCCTCGATGAACCGCGCCCACTCCTCGTAGTGCGACCTGGCGCGAGGTCTCCGGGCCCTGCTCGTGATCGCGCTCCAGGTGCGCGACCGTCGTGCGCTCGCGCCGCGCGTCGAACGTGTGGCGGGCGTCGGGCAGCGTGAGCAGGAGGGTCCCGCCCGGGCGGATCACGCGCAGCCACGTGTGCAGGCCGGCGATCGGATCCTCCAGGTGCTCCAGCACGTGGTTGGCGATCACGAAGTCGACGGACGCGTCGGCGAAGCCGGCGAGCGTGGCCGCGTCGTCGACGACGTCGATCTCCGGGATCCGCTTCACGTCGACGCCGAGCGCGCGGAGCGCCGGGCCGTCGTCGCGGATGAGGTCGGCGCGGCTCTTGTAGTCCACCTGGCGCACCGTGACGTGCGGCGGCACGCGGAGCGGCTTGATCAGCGCGCCGATCTCGATCCCGGTGCCGGAGAGGTACCGGCGGGCGAGGTCCTCCCGCGTGACGGCCATGTTGGTGCGGTGCGCGCGCAGCGCGACGTCGCGCAGGCGCCGGTAGGGCCACGTGTTGATGAGCGCGCCGCGAAGCGCGCGCGGGACCGGAGGCGTCCGCATCGCGCGGCACCTTATCCGCGGGCGGTACGGTGCGCGGGTGGCGGACGACGCAGAGGTGCTGGAGCTCGCGGGGCGCGAGGTGCGGATCACGCGCCCGGCAAGGTGCTGTTCCGCGAGCGCGGCGAGACGAAGCTCGACCTCGTCCGCTACTACGCCGCGGTCGCCGAGCCGCTGCTGCGCGACGATGGGCGGCCGGCCGGTGCTGATGCAGCGCTTCCCGCAGGGCGCCGGCGGCCCGTCGTTCTTCCAGAAGCGCGTGCCCGACGAACGCGCCGGAGTGGCTGGAGACGACGACGGTGCAGACCGTCAACGGCACGCCTTCGCGCGCGCTCGTCGCCGCCGACGTGGCGCACGTCGCGTGGGCGGTCAACCTGGCCTGCCTCGGGGTTCCACGTGTGGCCGCACCGCGCCGACGACCCCGACCACGCCGACGAGCTGCGGCTGGACCTCGACCCGCAGCCGGGCACCGGCTTCGCCGAGGCGCGCGCGGCGGCGTGGGAGCTCAAGGCGCTGCTCGACGAGCTCGGGCATCGCCGGCTTCGCCAAGACCACCGGCAACCGCGGGCTGCACGTCTACGTGCGGCTGGAGCCGCGCTGGGACTCCTACGAGGTGCGCTCCGCCGCGGTCGCGGTCGCGCGCGAGCTCGAGCGCCGCCGCCGCGACCTCCTCACCGCCGCGTGGTGGAAGGAGGAGCGCGGCGAGCGGATCTTCGTCGACTACAACCAGAACGCGCCGCACAAGACCGTGTTCGGCGCCTGGTCCGTGCGCGCTCGCGTCGGCGCGCAGGTCTCCGACGCCGCTCCGCTGGGAGGAGCTCGACGACGTCGACCCCGACGAGCTGACGCTCGCGACCGTGCCGGCGCGGCTGGAGCGCGACGGCGATCCATGGGCGGCGATCGACGACGCGCCGCAGTCGCTGGAGCCGCTGCTCGAGCTGCACGAGCGCGACCGCGCGAACGGGCTGCATGGACGCGCCGTGGCCGCCGGTCTATCCGAAGCAGCCCGACGAGCCGCCGCGCGTCGCGCCGAGCCGGGCGCGGAAGGAGTAGCCGCGGGCGCGTCGTCACTCCGTGCGCGAGAACTTCCAGACCGCGACGCCCATCATCGCCAGGCCCAGCAGCAGCACCATGCCCGCCTCGAACAGCGGCGGCACGTGCCAGCCGAACCAGCTGACGCCCGGGTCGAGCGTCTGCCGCGCCGACTCGGAGATGTCGAGGTGGCTGAACACCAGGTGGCGCATCGGGTCCACCGCGTAGGTCAGCGGGTTGATCCGGTTGAGCACCTCCAGCCAGGCCGGCAGCCCGGCGACGGGGTACAGCGCGCCGGACAGGAAGAACATCGGGAACACGGCCATCTGCATCACCCAGGTGAAGGTCTGGGCCTGCTTGATCGTGACGGCCACCAGCACGCCGAACGCGCTGACGGTGAAGGCCAGCAGCACCAGCAGGCCGCACGCGCCCAGGAGCAGCAGCGGGTCATACGGGACGTCGACCAGCCCGGCGAGCACCAGCACGATCACGCCCTGCGACGCCGCGATGGTCGCCCCGCCCAGGACCTTGCCGACGATGATCGACGTCCGGCTGACCGGCGCGACCATCATCTCCCGCAGGAACCCGAGCTCCCGGTCCCACACCAGCGAGGCGGCGCTGATCATCGCCGTGAACAGCACCGCGACGCAGAGGACGCCGGGGAAGATGAACGTCTTGAGGTCGACGCCGTCGGTGGAGGCGGCGGACAGCGACTGCAGGCCTGAGCCCAGCACGAACAGGAAGAGCAGCGGCTGGACCAGCCATGTCATGACCTGCGCGCGGTTGCCGGAGAAGCGGATCATGTCGCGGCGCCAGACGGTCTGCACCGCCCGCGCCTCCGAGCGCCAGGTGCGCTCCGGCACCCGGACGGCGACGATGTCGGCGATCACGGCGCTCATCGCTTCGCCCCCGCCATCGCGCGCATCATCGCCCGGCTGTGATCGCCCGGGCCGCCGGTCTCCGCATCGCGGATCGTCGTCCCCGTGTGGCGCATGAAGACGTCGTCCAGCGTCGGCCGCGAGACGGCGACCGACGTGATGGCGACGTCCAGCTCGGCGAACAGCCGCGGGACGAACGCCTCGCCGTTCTCGACGTGGAACGTCACCGCGCCCTCGGCCAGCGCGGCCTCGATGTCGAAGCGGTCGCGGAGCGCGGCCAGCGCGGCGTCGTCGTCGGCCGTGCCCAGCACCACGCGGTCCGCGCCGACGCCGGACTTCAGCTCCTCCGGCGTGTCGAGGACGACGATCTCGCCGCGGTCCATGATCGCGATGCGGTCGCAGAACTCCGCCTCGTCCATGTAGTGCGTGGTCATGAAGATCGTCGTCCCCTCCGTTTCCTGCAGCGCCCGGATGTAGCGCCAGATCGAGCTGCGCGTCTGCGGGTCCAGGCCGATCGTCGGCTCGTCGAGGAACAGCACGCGCGGCGAGTGCATCAGCCCGCGGGCGATCTCCAGCCGCCGCTTCATGCCGCCGGAGAACGTCATGACCTTCTGGTCGCGCCGGTCGGCCAGCCCGACCATCTCGAGCATCTGGTCCATCCGGGCCGGGATGGCGCCGGGCTCGATGCCGTAGAGCTCGGCGTGCATCCGCAGGTTCTGCCCGGCGGTGAGCTGGACGTCCAGCGTGGGGTCCTGGAAGACCAGGCCGATGTGGCGGCGCACGTCGTCGCGCTGGGCGACGACGTCGAAGCCGCTGACGCGCGCCGTCCCGGACGTGGGCGCGGCCAGGGTGCAGAGCACGTTGATCGTCGTGCTCTTGCCGGCGCCGTTGGGGCCGAGGAAGCCGAAGACCTCGCCCGGCGGGACGGCGAACGACACGCCGCGGACGGCGTCGACCTCGCCGTACGACTTGACGAGGTCGTCGACCTCGATGGCGGGTGAATGGAAGGCAGTCACGACGCGGCAGCATAACGTTACAGTCACTGAATTTCTACTGCCACTATAGTGATACACTTCATGTCAGGCGCACCGACCGAAGGCCTCCGTGCCCGCAAGAAGCGGGTCGCCCGGGAGGCGATCGCCGCCACCGCCCGCCGGCTGTTCGCCGAGCGCGGCTTCGACACCGTCACCGTCGCCGAGATCGCGGCCGCCGCCGACGTCTCGGAGAAGACGGTCTTCAATCACTTCCCGACGAAGGAGGACCTTGCGTTCGCCGGGCGCGAGCAGGGTCTCCTGCAACTCGTCGCGGACATCAGGCAGCGCCCGCCCGGCGCCTCCGTCCTCGACGTCTTCCGCGCGCTGACGACCACGGTGATCGACGGGTTCGTCGCTCAGGGGGACGAGGACCTCCTCGCGGTGGCCAGGATCCTCCGGGGCAGCCGCACGCTGCAGGAGCGCCTCACCGTCGGGTGGGAGTCAGGCGCCGCGGCCGTGACCGCCGCGATCGCCGAGACCTCCGGCGCGGCCGACGACGATCTCGTCCCCGCCATCGTCGCCCGCACGCTGTGGTGGACGCACCGGTCGATCTTCCTCCTCGCGCTGCAGGGACTGCTGGCCGAGGAGGACCGCGAGCAGCTCGTCGTCCGGCTCCGGGTCGCCGCCGACCGGGCCTACGACCAGCTCGCCGCCGGGCTCGGGGAGTACGGCAAGGGCGGCTCGCCTCCGTCGTGGCTCACGGGCCGGTGAGCTGCGCGACCTCGATCGCCGTGATGGTCACGTCCGCCACGTCGATCTCGTCGAACTGCGGCATGGTGCAGCGCACCGCCATGAGCGGGTTCCTCGCACGTTCGGTGACCACACCGCTCAGCGCGACGGCCATGGGCTCTGACTCACTCGGAAGCGAGCCCACGCGGACGTCGTCGATCACCGCAGTCGAGGCCTGGTTCTCTGCTTGAACGAGGCCGCAGCTGTTGTTGAAGTCGAAGGCAGTGCCGTCGGGCGTGTTGATGATCAGCTTGGCCTGGATGAGCCAGTCGCGCGCTTCATCGGGGGCCGCAGAGCCCAGCGACAGCTCGACGAGGTTCGCGCATTCGCGCAGGTCGGTGCCGGGGCACAAGGGAACACGCTGGACCGCGTCCGCCTCCGCGATCCGCACGTTCGCGCCTCGTAGCGAGCGGCGTGCATCCTCCGAGATGTCGCCCAGCACGATGCCGCTGTCGCGGATCTCCGAGCTGCGGACGGCGTCCTTGACGATCTCCGGGGATCTGACCGCGTCCTTTGCGATCTCACGCGATCCGACGCTGTCGCGCGGGAGCGTCACGGCTGCCGCGGCCGTGCCACCGAGTGCGACGAACAGCGCGAGACTCCCGACGACGTTGGCGTAGCTGAGCCGGTCGCGCAGCCCGGCACCGGCCGCGGCCGAGCGCCGGCTGCGGTGCGAATGATTCTGTCTGCGGAGCACGAGGCTTCCCTTCGTGGGGTGTACCCCCAAGGACTCCCGCCCACCCCGCCGCATTCCCGGCCCTCTCCGTCTGCCGCTCCGTCGCCGAGTGAACCGAAGCGGCGGCTCGCGCGCAGTCCACAGCCGTAAGGGATCCCGCCCCTCCTCCCCCCGGGGCATGACGAGAGGACGCAACGATGACGCGCAAGCGCGCGACCCGAGCCGCCGCGTGGATCACGGTCGCCGGGGTGCTCAGCGCACTCACGGCGAGCGCGGCGAGCGCCGCGGAGACGGCGGTCGGCCTGACCAACGCGAACCCGAGCACGCTCGTGACCTTCCCGGTGGGCGACCCGGGCGCGGCCACGCCGGCGACGATCAACTTCCCGAACGTCGACGGGGGCATCCTCGGGCCCGACACGAACCTCATCGGGCTCGACCACCGCCCACGCGGCGGCAGCCTCTACGCCCAGGCGACCCGCGGCACGCTCTACGTGCTCACGCCGGCCGCGGCGGCGGGGCAGTTCAACGCGACGCCGGTCAACGTCACCCCGTTCGTCAGCCCCTTCTTCAGCAGCTTCCTCAACGACTTCGGCTTCGGCTTCAACCCCGTCGCGGACGCCATCCGCGTCGTCGAGGAGGAGAACCTGAACTTCCGCTTCAGCCCGAACAACGGCAACTCGCTCGGGACGGACGGAAACCTCAACCCCGGTGACCCGCGCATCGTGGCCGCCGACTACACGAACTCGTTCGACGGCGCGACCAGCACCACGCTCTACGACATCGACTCGGGCTCCGACCGCCTGTTCACCCAGGGCTCGGTCGGCGGCGCGCCGGTGTCTCCGAACACGGGCCAGCTGATCGACGTCGGCCCGCTCGGCGTCGACACCACGGACAACGCGGGCCTCGACATCGCGCAGGCGTCGGGCACGGCCTATGCCTCGTTCGAGCCGGCCGGCAGCCCGGGCGGCTCGGTGCTGCACACGCTCGACCTGTCGACGGGCGCCGCCACCCCGGTGGGCACGATCGCCGGCGGCATGCCGCTCGAGAGCCTGTCCGTGGTCCCGGCCTCGGTGCTCCAGTTCCCCTCGTCCGCCACGGCGGTGAGGAAGAGCAGCGGCCAGGTGCAGATCCCGGTCACGCGCACGGGACCGGCGAACCGCACGGCCACCGTGGCGTACTCCCTCTCCGGGGGCGGCGGCGGGATGCTGACGTTCGCGCCCGGCGACTACCAGGAGAACATCACGGTGCCGACGACCGGCGACGTCACGATCACGCTGAGCGGCGAGAGCGCGAACGCGATCCTCGGGCCGCAGTCATCGACCAGCGTGGTCGTGGTGGACGACACCGCTCAGACGCCGCAGCCCGAGCCCCGGGCCCGGCGCCGACACCACCGCCCCCGCGCTGCTCGCCAATGCCGGCGCGCTCAAGCGCGGCGTGCTGCGCGTGCGCTTCTCGTGCGACGAGGCGTGCTTCGTGCGCGCGTCCGTGCGGCTCCGCGGCAAGACGGTCGGCACGGCGACCGACAGCATCGGCCGCGCCGGGACCGGCAGGCTGCGGATCCGCCTGAACAGGGCGGGCCGGACGGCCAGGCGCAGCAAGCTCACGCTGCGGCTGACGGCGCGCGACCGGGCCGGCAACACCCGCTCGCTCTCATTGCCGCTGGGCTGACGCGACGGGCCGGTCGCGTAGCCTTCGAGAAATGGAAAAGGCCTGCATCTGCAGGCCTTTTCCGCTTCATCGGGGAGACAGGATTTGAACCTGCGACCGCCCGGCCCCCAGCCGGGTGCGCTACCAGACTGCGCCACTCCCCGTGGCTGTCTCGCAAGCGGGCGACGGGAATCGAACCCGCCCTAGAAGCTTGGAAGGCTTCTGTGCAACCACAACACTTCGCCCGCAGCGGACGCCCGGATGATAGCCGCGCGGACCGCGGCTACGAACCGGGCGGCTTCGGGCCGCGCGCCTCGGTCGGGACCTCGCCCCCCTCGCCCGCCAGGCGTCTCCGGCGGCCACGGGCCGAACCAGTTGTCGCGCGCGCCGTCGAGCGTGACGACCGAGCCGGAGAGCGCGGCGCCGAGCGGCGAGCAGCAGAGCGCGACGAGCCAGGCGTGCTCCTCCTCGCGGCCCAGGCGCTGGAGCGGGACGGTGCGCGCGGCGGCGCGCCAGACCGGCTCGGGGTACTTGCGCAGCGAGGCGGTGTCGAAGTGGCCGGCGGCGACGGCGATCACCGTGATGCCGCGGTCGGCCCACTCGTCGCGCGAGCGCGCGCGTGTAGCCCTCGACGGCGGCGCGGGCGGCGCTCGAGTGCGTCATGCCGGCGAGGCCGTGGTGCGGCGAGAGCGTGACGTTGACGACCGTCCCGCCGCCGGCGGCAGGAAGGCGAGCTCGGCCGCGAGCCGCGTCATCCGCTCCGTCGCGCCGACGTTGAGCCGCGTCACCGCGCGCCAGCCCTTCGGCTCGATCGCCTCGGCGGGCGTGAAGTACTGGCCGCCGGCGTTGTTGACGAGCGCGTCGAGCCGGCCGCAGCGCTCGAGCGCGAAGCGGACGATCCGCTCGGCGTCGGCGTCGTCGCGCACGTCGCCGGCGACGTGGTGCAGCCCCAGCTCGGCGGCGGTCGCGGCGAGCGACCTCCTCCCGCCGGCCGCAGATCACGACCTCGGCGCCGCAGCGACGCAGCTCGGCGGCGGCCGCCTTCCCCAGCCCGGTCCCGCCGCCGGTGACGAGCACGGCGCGGCCCGCGAGCGCGCCGTCGGCGAACACCTCGGAACCGGTCATCATGCGGCGCGAGTCTACGGGTGCGTGTAGAAGCGGGCGTGTTCCGGGCACAAATGGTTCATGCAGATCCCTGGCGTTCACATCGAGACGCTGCACAACCCGACTCGATATTCGTACGCGCAGATCGAGAAGGCGTGCACGCTCGCCGCGTTGCTGAACCGCGGGAAGCTCGTTCTGGTCGAGCCGCCGCGAAGCTAGACCGCACGACCGGCTGGGCGGCACGCAGGGGCCGCCCAGCCGGCCGTCGGCCGGATCAGCCTTCGACGACCGTCGGGCGTCAGCTCGTCCAGCGAGCCGAGCACCACATCCGCCGCCGCCAGCGCCTCGTCGCCGGGCGGGAACTCGTGATTGGGAATCGCGATCACGCGCAGACCGGCCGCGCGCGCGGCGAGGATGCCGTTGTGGGAGTCCTCGATCCCGGCGGCGTCCGCCGGGTCGACGCCGATCCGCCGCGCCGCCTCGAGGAACACGTCCGGCGCGGGCTTGCCGCGCTCGACCTCCTCCGACGACACCCAGGTCTGGAACACGTCGCCCCAGCCGGACGTCGCCATCACCCGGTCGATGACCTCCTTGTTCGAGGACGACGCGAGCGCGAGCGGCCAGCGCGCCGCGATCCGCGCGACGGCCGCCTCGGCGCCGGGCAGCAGCGGGAGGCGCTCCTCGTAGGTGCTCGAGCACGTGCGCGACGACGCGGTCGGAGATCTCCGCCGGCTCGAGCGGGACGCCGAGCTCCTCGTGGACGTACCGCGACCACTCGAGCGAGCTCATGCCGAGCATCGCCTCCGTCGCGCCGTCGGGCCAGTCGAGGCCGTGCTCGGCGACGAGCGCCCGGCGCCCGCCGTCCCAGGCGGACTCCGAGTCGAGCAGGAGGCCGTCGAGGTCGAAGATGACGGCGCGGATCAAGCGGGGGACCAGGGAATCGAACCCCAACCTGCGGTTTTGGAGACCGCCATCCTGAACCGTTGGACCAGTCCCCCAGGAGTGGCTGCCGGCGCGATTGTAGCTCGATCCGTCCGCGCGCCGATGCGAACATATGTTCGTGCCATTCGGCGTCCCGTGATCCGCTGGTCGCTACAGCGTACTGCTCGGCGCTCGTACCCGGCGACGGACGCGTGGAAGCCGCTCCGAGGCAGCGCGAACACGCACTCGCGATCACACTCGACGGCGGTCTACCCGGCGATCATCGACCGACGCGTTGAGCCGGCCATGCAGCTTGCGGCGCCGGCGACGTCACAACGTCACGGTTCGGCACCGCTCGACGCACGCGTGCGTGATCGTCAGGTCGTTACTGCGATCGCGCTGGCTCGATGCGTTCCCGCAGCGCCGGCGCCAGGCCGCAAGCACGAGCGGCCGATCGTGCTCAGCCGACTGGCAGCGCGCGATCGTGCGACGCGCATCCGAAGCCGTTCTCCGCGGCCTGATCCACTCGGACGGCTGCCGCTGCGTCAACCGGTTCACGACCAAGCTGCCGAGCGGCCGCGTCGCGCGAGTACGAGTATCCGCGCTACTTCTTCTCGAACCTGTCCGCCGACATCCGCGGCGCTGTTCTGCCGAGTACTGCGAGCGGCTCGGCGTGCGCTGGACCCAGATCCAACCACCGCAACGCTCGGTCTCGCACCGGAAGCAGCGTCGGCGATCCTCGATGCGTTCATCGGGCCGAAGGCATAGCCCCGGCGGCGCGGGCGGGCACGCGCGCGGCGGGCGGCCGGCGCAGGTGCGCGTCAAGGCATTGGACAAACAGAGGTTTTGGCATGCCATAATCTCCGTCGATGCCCAAGCTCAGCCGCCGTCGTCTGCTCGCCGCATCGGTCCCGGCGCTCGGCGGCGCGGCCGCCGCGCTGCACTCCGCCGTCCCGCACACGCCACCCGTGGGACACACGAGGCGCAGGCCGCCGAGCACGCCGGCACGGCACGGCGCCGGCGACGCGGCCACGGCGGCCACGCGAACTTCCGCGACGGCCGCACCGTCGACCACGCCGCCAACGGCTTCGACCCGCACGAGATCCTGCGCGACTTCGACTGGGGCACGACGACGCGGCTGGCCGAACGGCCGCGTGCTGCGCGAGTGGGAGCTCGTCGCGGTCGACAAGGAGATCGAGGTCGCGCCCGGCGTGAAGTTCGCGGCCTGGACCTACAACGGCCGCATCCCCGGCCCGACGCTGCGCTGCCGCGAGGGCGAGCGGCTGCGGATCACGTTCGTCAACGGCTCGGCGCACCCGCACACGATCCACTTCCACGGCATCCACCCGGCCGAGATGGACGGCGTGCCCGGCCTCGGCGCCGGCGAGATCCCGCCCGGCGGCAGCGACCGTCTACGAGTTCGACGCGCTGCCGGCCGGGCTGCACCTCTACCACTGCCACGTCCGGCCGCTCGCCGAGCACATCGCCAAGGGCCTCTACGGCGCGTTCATCGTCGACCCGGCCGACGGGCGCGAGGAGGCCGACGAGCTCGTGATGGTGATGAACGGGTTCGACACGAACTTCGACCGCGCGAACGAGGTCTACGCCGCCAACACGATCGGCTTCGCCTACATGGACGCAGCCGATCGTCGCCAAGCGCGACGAGCTGGTGCGGGTCTACCTCGTCAACGTGCTCGAGTACGACCTGATCAACTCGTTCCACCTGCACGGGAACCTGTTCCACTACTACCCGACGGGCACGTCGCAAGACCCCGTCGGAGTTCACCGACACGGTGATGCTCTGCCAGGGCCAGCGCGGGATCCTCGAGTGGCGCTTCCCGCACGCCGGCAAGTTCATGTTCCACGCCCACCAGTCGGAGTTCACCGAGCTCGGCTGGCAGGGCTTCTTCGAGGTCGCGGACTGATGGAGAGCCACGCCGCCACCGAGCGCGAGCTGCGCGGCGACCGCACCGCGGCTGCCCGCCTGGCTGCTCGGCGCTCGTCCCGCTGCTGCTGATCGTCGCCGCGATCGGCGCGTTCGCGGCGCTCGGCGGCCCGGGCCTCGGCGAGCGGCGCGGGCCGCCGGCCGAGGAGCTGGCGGTCGAGAAGACCGTGCTGGAGCCGGGCGACGATCGAGCTGACCGTCCGCAACGACGGCCCCGACGCCGTGGCGATCGCCCAGGCGCAGGTCAACGACGCGTTCGTGCAGTTCACCGGCGCCGACGCGCCGATCGGCCGGCTCGAGCACGCGCGACGGTGACGCTGCAGCAGCCGTGGGTCGAGGGCGAGGCGTACGAGGTCGCGCTGCTCACGTCGTCCGGCGGCACGATCGCGCACGAGATCCCCGTCGCGGTCGAGACGCCGGACGCCGACCTCTCGTTCTTCGGCCTGATGGCGCTGCTCGGCGTCTACGTCGGCGTGATCCCGGTCGCGCTCGGCATGCTGTGGCTGCCGTGGATCCGGCGCATCCCGCCGGCCTGGCTGCGCGCCGTGATGGCGCTGACGGTCGGCCTGCTCGCGTTCCTGGCGATCGACGCGACGCTCGAGGGGTTCGAGCTCGCCGGGCGAGGGCTCGCAGGCGTTCGGCGGCGCCGGCGCTCGTGCTCGTCGGCGCCGCGGTCGCGTTCCTGCTGCTCACCGGCGTGTCGGCGTGGCTCGAGGAACGGCGCGCGCGCCGCGCAGGCCGCCGGCGCGTCGGGCGGCGCAGCTCGCGCTGCTCGTCGCGATCGGGATCGGCCTGCACAACCTCGGCGAGGGCGTGGCGATCGGCTCGGCCTACTCGGCGGGCGCGCTCGCGCTCGGCGCGTTCCTCGTCGTCGGCTTCGCGATCCACAACACGACCGAGGGGCTCGCGATCGTCGCGCCGATCGCGCACCTGCGGCCGTCGCTCGGGCGGCTGGCGCTGCTCGGCCTGATCGCCGGCGCGCCCGCGGTGCTCGGCGCCTGGATCGGCGCGGCGGCGTTCAACGCGAGCATGGCGGCGTTCCTGTTCGGCTTCGGCGCCGGCGCGATCGCCCAGGTGATCGTCCAGCTCGCGCCGTCGCTGCGCGACGGCGACGGCCGCACGCTGCATCCGGTCGCGGTCGGCGGGCTGCTCGCGGGCATGGCGCTGATGTTCGTGACGGGGCTGCTCGTCAGCGTCTGAGCAGCGCGGTCGCGACCAGCGGGAACAGCAGCAGCGACAGCATCGCCGCGCCGACGAGCGCGGCCGCGTCGTCCGTCGCGAGCCGGCCGCCCTCCGTCGCGACCTCGGTGATCGCCACGACGAGCGGGAGCGCGGACGCCGTCAGCAGCGCGAGCGCGGCCCGCTCCCGCCCCGGCAGCTCCGCCCGCGTGAGCAGCCAGGTAGGTAGCCCGCGCGCCAGGAGGAACAGCAGCGCGAACAGCGGCACGAGCAGCAGCGTTCCGGCGCTGCCGAGCAGCGCGTCGAGATCGAACCCGAGCCCGGTGTTGATGAAGAAGATGGGGATCAGGAAGCCGTAGCCGACGCCGTCGAGCTTGATGCGGAACGGATCGTCCTGCTCCTCCTCCTCGCCCTCCCCGCGCGCCACGAGCCCGACGATGAAGCCGGCCGAGAACGCGCCGAGCACGACGTCGAGGCCGAGCTCGCCCGCGAGCACGACGAGCACGCCGAGCAGCAGCAGCGCGAGCCGCAGCGCCAGCTGCCCGCTCGAGTGCATCGTCGCCTCGACGAGACGCACGAGCCGCGGCGGCCGCGCCCGCGTCGCCAGGAGACCGGCGCCGACGGCGGCGACCGCGAAGACGACGAGCAGCACGGTCCGCCACGGCTCGCCCGACGCGACCGCGAGCACGATCGACAGCACGACGATCGGGCCGAACTCCCCCGCCGCGCCGCCCGCGAGCGCGAGCCGCCCGACGCGATGCTCGGCGAGCCCGGCGTCCTTGAGGATCGGCACGAGCGCGCCCAGCGCAGTGGTCGTGAGTGCGAGCCCGACCAGCACCGGCGCGCCGATCCCGCCCACGGCCCACAGCACCAGCGCGGCGGTCAACCCCAGCGCGAGCGAGCCGACCCAGCCGCGGGCCGCGAGCACCGCCGGCCGCCCCCGCATCCGCGCCGGGTCGATCTCCATCCCGGCCATGAAGAACAGGAACGCCAGCCCCAGCTCGGCGAGGGCGTCGAGCAGCTCATCCGGCCGCGCAAGGTCCAGCACCTGCGGCCCGACCACGATCCCGGCCACGATCTCCGTCACCACGATCGGCACGCGCACGCGCGTGGGCAGGTCCGCCAGCACCGGCGCGAGCGCCGCGACGGCAAGCACGACGAGCAGCGTCTCGCGGGAGATCTCCACGGCTCAGGCGAGCGGAGGGATGACGGCGGCGCGGTCGCCGGGCTCGGGCGGGTTCGACCGGACGCCGGCCCCGTGGACGATCGGCGCCCGGCGGCGGTACGTGAGCTCGACGGGCAAGGGCCAGGCGCCGAGCGCCGGCGCCGGCCGCGGCTCGGCGCCGAGCCGCACGAACAACCCGTCGGCCGAGGCCTCCCCCGGCAGATGCGGCGACACGAGGCCGGCGTACGGGGCACCGAACCAGCTCAGCCACATCGGCACGGGCGGCAGCCCTTGCCAGCGCCCGCGGGCCAGGACGTGCTCCCCGCTGTCGCGCAGCGTCTCGGCCGATGCTCCCAGCCGGTAGTCGTGCGTCACGATCCAGCCGGGCTCGACCTGCGCCGCGGCGAAGAACGCCCCGATGTCGCCGGCGACAGCGCGGAACAGGTCCACCACCGCCTCGCGCCGGTGGGGATCCTGGTCCAGCACCCGCCCGTCGAGGTCGACGTCGAGGCGTCCCACCTGCGGGTCGTACGCCGCGTCGAGCGTGAACAGCAGCGCGTCGTCGGCGGCGACCGCGAGCCCGCCCTCGCGCGCTTCGAGGCGCAGCTCGACGCCCACCGCCCACGCGGCGAGCTGCTCCCACGTCGGCGCCTCGGGCGTCCCGATCTCCAGGTCGTAGCGCACGGCGCGCCGGAGCCTAACCGGCGAGCTCACCGCGTTACTGAGCGGGTCACGGCCGCAAGTGCAGTACCGGCGTACTGACGACCGCACGCCCGCGCGCCGGGAGGCTCCGCGACATCCCGACGTGCAATCCACAGGAGATCTCCATGACGTCCCCGCGTTCCCTTCTGGTCGGCCTCGCCCTCGGTCTCGCCGCTGCGGCGAGCATCAGCGGCACGGCGCTCGCCCAGGACGTGCAGCCCAACCCAGAGCAGTGCTTCAGCAAGTTCCACGTCGTCCAGCCCGACCACATCGGGCGGCTGCAGCTCCCGGCCGGCACCTACCAGATCCAGACCAACAGCGCGACGGACCTCCTGAGCTGCTCGCGCGCCGCCTACCTGTTCACCGAGTTCCTCAACGACTTCGACGGCGTGCTCCCGCGTCCGTGGCGGATGGAGATCGCCGGCCCGGGCAATGTGCTCTTCAAGCGCGGCGCCGGCCAGTCCTTCAGCGCCGTGTACATCGGCGCGTACGACCCTGCGCAGCCCGTCGCGCCCCCGACCGGCGGCGGCACCCACGGCGCGGCGACGTGCGCCGGCACGTTCCGCGTGCTGCACAACGACCGCGTCGGCGCCCTCCAGCTCCCCAAGGGCCGCTACACGATCACGCCGCTCGGCGGCCGCCTGCCGTGCGCGAGCGCGAGCAAGCTGCTCGCCCGATTCCTGCAGCGCCCGAGCGGCAAGCTGCCGGGCAGCTGGGTCGTGCTGCCACAGACCGGCACGTTCCTGAACGGCTCGGCCGACTACGGCTTCCAGGTCAAGCCCGCAGCCTGATCCTCCCGCCTCCGCGGCGTGGCGCCTCGATCGAGGCGCCAGGCCCGGGTCGGATAGCTTCCCGCCGATGACGCTCGGCATCGACCCTGCGCTGACCGGCGCGAAACGCCGCGCCTGACGACCGCCGACGCGGTCGGATCGCCGCGACGGCGTTCGGCGTGCGCGCGCGGACGCGCGCGACCTCGGCAGCGAGCGCGACCGGACGTTCCTGCTGCTCGAGCACGACCGGCCGGTCGCGGTGCTGAAGGTGTCGAACCCGTCCGAGGACCCCGACGGTCCTCGACATGGAGGCCGCGGCCGCGTTGCACGTCATCGCGGTCGATCCGGGGCTGCGCGTCGCGCTGCCGTGGCGGCCTGCCGCGACCGGCGCGCCGGGGCCGCGCGCGCGGGCGACGAGCCCGCCGCGCTGCGCGCCGAGTGGCGGGACGGCGACGTCGCGCACTGGGTGCGGCTCTACGACGTGCTGCCCGGGCAACAGCCGGATCGCCGCCGACGGAGCTCTCCGACGCCGCGCTGGTCGCGTGGGGCGAGACGACGGCGCGGCTCGGGGTCGGCGCTGCGCGGCTTCTTCCACCCGCGTGCGCAGCGCGCATGATGCAGTGGGACGTCCAGCACGCGCTGTCGCGCCCGCGGCGATGCTCGGCGACATCCGCGACGCCCGCGCCCGCGCGGTCGTCGCGCGCGTGCTCGACGAGTTCGAGCGGCGCGCCACGCCGGTCTGGCCGCGGCTGCGCGCGCAGGTCGCCCACACCGACCTGACGCGTCGACAACACGCTCACCGACGACGCGGGCTTCATCACCGGCATCATCGACTTCGGCGACATGAGCCACACGGCGCTCGTCACCGACGCTCGCGTCGGTGCTCGACTCCGTCGCGAGCGGCCGCGAAGGGCGCCGAGATCTTCCGGGTGGCGCGGCTGGTCCTCGACGGCTATCAGCGCCGGGTCCCGCTCGAGGACGCCGAGCTCGAGGTGCTGGGCGTCGCATGGGCGGCCCGCAGCGCGGTGACGATCGCCATCAGCTCGTGGCGGGTGGCCCAGGGCCTGGAGGAGCAGCAGTTCGCCGAGCGCTACAACGCCGACTGCCTGCGGATCGCTCGAGACGATGGAGGCCGCGGGGTGGGACGCGGTCGCGCGGCAGCTCGGCGCGCCGCCGCCGCCACGGCCCGACGCGTCGCTGGCCGAGCGGCGTGCGGCGGCCTTCGGCCCGGCGGTCGACCCGCTGTTCTACGACGAGCCGATCGAGGTGGCGTCGGCGCCGAGGGCGTCTGGATCACCGGCGCCGACGGACGCACGTACCTCGACGCCTACAACAACGTGCCGTGCGTCGGGCACGCCCACCCGCGCGTGACCGCCGCGATCGCGCGGCAGAGCCGGCTGGTCAACACGCACACCCGCTACCTGCACCCCGCCGCGATCGAGCTCGTCGGAGCGGCTGGCGGCGACCTGCCCGCCGGAGCTCGACACGGTGCTGCTCGTCAACTCGGGCTCCGAGGCCAACGACCTCGCCTGGCGCATCGCGACCGCCGTCACCGGGCGCGACGGCGGGCTCTGCACCGCCTTCGCCTACCACGGCATCACCGAGGCCACGGCCGCGCTCTCGCCGGAGGGGTGGCTCGACGGCCGGCGCCCCGAGCACGTCGAGACGTGGGATCCGTGGCAGCCCGGCGGAGCGGATCTGACGGCGGCGGTCGGCGCGCCTCACCGACCGGGGCCACGCGCCGGCCGCCGCGATCCTCGACGGTCTGATCACCAGCGACGGGATCGCCGACCTCGACCCGGGCTACGTGCAGCAGCTCGTCGCCGCGACGCGCGACGCGGGCGCGCTGTGGATCGCCGACGAGGTCCAGGCCGGCCACGGGCGGACCGGCGCCGCGCTCTGGTCGTTCGAGCGCTTCGGCATCGTCCCCGACTTCGTCACGCTCGGAAAGCCGATGGGCAACGGGCATCCCGTCGCCGCCGTCATCACCCGCCGCGACATCGTCGCGGAGCTCGTCGGTCACATGACGCTGTTCAGCACGTTCGGCGGCAACCCGGTCAGCGCGGCCGCCGCGCTCGCCGTGCTCGACGTCATCGAGGACGAGCGCGTGCTCGACACGCGTGCAGCGGACGGGCCGCGCGCTCGGCGACGCCCTCGCCGAGGTGGCGGCGGCGCAGCCGGAGATCGCGGACGTGCGCGGCGTCGGCCTCGCCTGGGGCGTGGAGCTCGCCACGGGCGCCGAGCGGGCGCGCGCGGTGCGCGACCGGATGCGCCACCACGGCGTGCTCGTCGGGACGACCGGCCGCGACGGCAACGTCCTCAAGATCCGCCCGCCGCTGGCGTTCGACACCACCCACGTGCCGCGGCTCGTCCGCGCGCTGGAGCAATCGCTGTAGGCGTGGTGTCACAGCCAGGGCTGCTGCCTTGACGTATGGGGTGCAGGTGTTCCCCCCGATCAAGGAGACAGTGATGCGAGTGTTCGTGGCAGGTGCGACGGGAGCAATCGGCAAGCAGCTGGTGCCGCGCCTGGTCGCCGCGGGGCATGCGGTGCACGGGATGACGCGGAGCGCGGCGAAGCGGGCGATGCTCGAGGAGCTGGGTGCGGTCCCGGTGGTCGCCGATGCGCTCGATGCCGACCAGGTCGCCGACGCCGTGGCCCGGTCGCGGCCGGACGTGATCGTGCATCAGCTGACGGCGATCCCCGACGCGGTGGACATGCGGCATCCCGAGCGCGCTTTCGAGCTGACCAATCGCCTGCGGACCGAGGGCACCGATCACCTGCTCTCGGCGGGGCAGGCCGTGGGCGTGCGCCGGTTCGTGGCCCAGAGCAACATCGCCACGTACGCGCGCACCGGTGCGGCCGTCAAGAGCGAGGAGGACCCGGTCGACGACGCGCCCGCAGGCGCGCTGCGCGCGAACGCCGCGGCGATGCGTCACCTGGAGGAGGCGGTGCTCGGCGCGACCTGGACGGAGGGGATCGTGCTGCGGTACGGCTGGTTCTACGGTCCGGGCACATCGATGGCGCCGGGTAAGGAGTCCTACGAGCTGGTCCGCAAGCGCAGGTTCCCCATGGTCGGCGGCGGTGGCGCCGTGTGGTCGTTCATCCACGTCGCCGACGCCGCGGAGGCGACGGTGGCGGCGGTCGAGCGCGGCCGGCCGCGGGATCTACAACGTCGTCGACGACGAGCCCGCCGCCGTGGCCGAGTGGCTCCCGGCGCTGGCCGAGCAGCTCGGCGCGAAGCAGCCGATGCGCGTGCCGAAGTTCGTCGGGCGGTTGTTCGCGGGAGACTTCGGCGTCGTGCTGATGACCGAGCTTCGCGGCGCCTCCAACGCCAAGGCCAAGCGCGAGCTGGCCTGGCGCCCGGCGCACCCGAGTTGGCGGCAGGGGCTCGCAGCGGCATGACCGATCGCGAGCGACTGCTCGACGAGCTGCGGCCGCACGCGTTCGCGATCGCCTACCGCATGCTCGGCAGCGTCTCCGAGGCCGAGGACGTGACGCAGGAGGCGCTGCTGGCGGTGCACCAGGCGCTCGAGGCGGGCGAGCGGATCGCCTCGCCGCGCGCGTTCGTCGCCACGGTGGCCACCCGCGCTGGCGATCAACCACCTGCGCTCCGCGCGCGTCCGCCGCGAGCGCTACGTGGGCGAATGGCTGCCGGAGCCGATCGTCACCGACGGCCGCGACGATCCGGCCCGCCACGCCGAGACGGCCGATGCGCTCTCGCTGGCGATGCTGGTGGTCCTGGAGCGCCTCTCGCCCGACCAGCGGGCCGTGCTGCTGCTGCACGACGTGTTCGACTACGGCTATCCCGAGATCGCGGCGATCATCGGCAAGAGCGAGGACAACGCGCGGCAGCTCGCCACCCGCGCCAGACGCCACGTCCAGCAGACCCGGCCCCGCTTCCAGACGACGCGCGAGCAGCAGGACGAGCTGACGCGGCGCTTCTTCGCGGCCGCCGAGCACGGCGATCTCGCCGCGCTCGAGACGTTGCTCGCCCACGACGTGGAGCTCACCGGCGACGGCGGCGGCAAGGTCCCGGCGCTCGCGCGGGCGTTGCGCGGTCGCAGCCGCGTCGCGCGCACGCTGGTCAAGGCGGTGGGGCTCCTCGTCGCCTGCCGGGCGTGTCGCTGCGCCCCGTCGAGGTCAACGGCGGCCCGGGCGCGCTCTTCCTCGACGCGCAGCAGCGGCTCATCGGCGTGTGCGCGCTCGAGGTCGTCGGCGATGAGGTCACCGCCATCAGCGGGATCGTCAACCCCGACAAGCTCGTGCACCTCGGGCCGGTCGGCGACCTCGCAGCGCTGCTGCGGTCCGCGAGATGAGTCCTAGCCCGTGCGCATGCCCGCGAGCAGGGCGAGCAAGGCGGCCTCCAATGCCGCCTTGTCGAGGTCGGGGGCAAGGGTGTCGTCCACCTCGAGCAGCGCCAGCAGGACGTGCTCTGTGCCGATGTAGTTGTGGCCGAGCCGGAGCGCTTCGCGGAAGGACAGCTCGAGCACCTTGCGCGCCGGCTCGTCGAAGGGCACGAGCGTCCGCGGCTCGCCGGACGGCGCGGGCAGCGCGGTCTCCGCGGCCGTACGCAGGGCGTCCAGGTCGATGCCCTGCGCGACGAGCAGCCGCGGCGCCAGCGCGTGCTCGTCACGCAGCAGGCCGAGCAGGAGGTCGGGGATCCCGACCGTCGCGCGGCTCGCGCCGCGCGCTGCCTCATGCGCGTCGACCACGACCTGCCGCGCGCGGGGCGTGAAGCGCGAGAAGTCGTCCCCGCCGGCGTCCGGCAGCCCGAGGTCGCGCGGGTTGAACCGCTTGCGAGCGGCCTGCTTGGAGACGCCCATAGAGCGCCCGATGTCGGTCCAGCTCGCGCCGGAGTGCCGCGCCTGGTCGACGAAGTGCCCGACGAGATGGTCTGCGACGTCGCCGAGCTGCTCGGCGGCGAGCATCGCGTCCTGGAGCCGGTCGAGCGGATCGGGATGCGCCTCCGCGATGGCGTCGATGAGCTCGTCGAGGCGGACGGTGAATGCGGGCGGAGGGACTCGAACCCCCAAGCCTTGCGGCACCAGGACCTAAACCTGGCGCGTATACCAATTCCGCCACGCCCGCATGCGCCACCCGAATCGACGCGCGGGCGGCCGGGAGATTGTATGGTCGCGCGACGATGGCGGAGCCCGACGTCGCGATCGAGCACCCGAACCGCGAGAAGGCCTCGTCCAAGGCCACGCGGGCGGTCGTCATCCTGCTGTTGCTCGCGTCGGCGTTCCTGATGGCCGTCATCACGATCGGCGCGTGGGAGGTGCTGGTCGGCGCCAAGGCGCTGCAGATCATCTACATCCTGGTCTACGTCGGGATCGCCGTGATGGTGCTGCGGTGGAGCCGGGGCGTGCTGCCCCTGGCGGCCGCGCTCGCGATCGTGCTGCTGATCTTCGCCATCGTCTCCGTGCCCGGCTGGTTCGCGCGCGACAAGGACGGCTTCACCGATCCGGCGATCGCGTCGGACATCGTCGGGCTGCTCACCGCGCTGCTGGTGCCGCTGCAGGTGCTGCTGATCGCGTTCGCGATGCGCGGGTTCCAGCAGGCGTGGAACGTCGAGGTCGAGCAAGGCATCGAGCCGCCGCGGCGCGGCGGCCAACCGGCGACCGCCTGACCGGTGGCGCGCACGGTCACCGCGCTCGACGGGACGGAGTGGCGCGTCGCGCGCCAGTGGTGGCCGTGGAAGCCGAAGCGGCGCGACATCGACGCGCCGGACGCGAGCGGCCTGGACATCGGCGGCGGCGCCGACGACATCCTCGGCATCGTCGTCGTGGTGTTCGCCGCCCTGGTGCTCATCGTCCTGCTGTTCACGGTCGTGATCCCGGTCATCGCGCTCGGGCTGGAGCTGATCGCGCTGCTGATCGTGTTCTTCTGGGGCATCGGGTCGCGCGTGATCCTGCGGCGCCCGTGGACGGTCCGTGCCCGCGCGAAGGACGGCCGCATGCTGGAGTGGAAGGTCAAGGGCTTCCTGCGCTCCGGCCGCGTCCGCGACGAGGTCGCCGAGGCGCTGGCGCGGGGCGAGGCGGCGCCCAGGCCGGCCGAGGCGCTCGCCGCTTAGGTCAGGAACGTCGCCGACATGTCGAGGTCGCCGTTGCCGGCGGCGACCCCTTGCGCGAAGCGCTCGGAGATCGCGGCGACGAGCGGGACGTCGAGGTCGTGGCGCTCCGCGGCGGCCTCCACCAGCCGCAGGTCCTTCGCCGCGTGGCGGAGCGGGAACGCCGGCGGGAACTCCCGCGCGATCATCCCCTTGCCCTTCGCCTGGGCGTAGCCGGTGTCGAGCGGGCCGCCCGCGATCACGTCGAGGAACGACTGCGGGTCACGCCAAGCCCCTCGGCGAGCCGGAGCGTCTCGGCCAGGCCCTCCACCAGCGCGAGCACCCACGTGTTCGCGACGAGCTTGAGCCGCTGGCCGGCACCGGCCTCCCCCAGCCACCAGGTCGCGGCGCCGACGGCGTCGAACACCGGCGTCGACGCGCTCGCGGACCGCGGCGGGCCCCGAGCGCGAGGACGATCAGCTTGCCCTCCTCGGCCGGCTGGCGCGTGCCGAGCACCGGCGCGTCGACGTACGCGACGCCGTGCTCCGCGGCCAGCGCCGCGCAGCGCTCGGCGCCGTCGATGCCGACCGTCGACGCCTGGATCCAGACGTCCGCGCCGCCGAGCGCGGCGGCGGCGACCTCGACCACCGCGTCGGCGTCGGTCAGCATCGTCAGCACGATCTGCGCGCCGTCGGCCGCCTCCGCCGGCGACGCGCCGATGACGGCGCCGGCGGCGCCCAGCGGCGCGGTCTTCTCGGCGGTCCGGTTCCAGGCCCGCACGGGAAACCCGGCGGCCAGCAGGTTGCGCGCCATGGGCGCGCCCATGATCCCCGTGCCCAGCACGGCGACGGTGTCGCGGGAGCTCATGCCCCGGTCCTTATCATGTGGCGCACCCCGCCCGGGTGGTGGAATTGGTCAGACACGCCGGACTCAAAATCCGGTGGCCTCGCGGCCGTGCGGGTTCGAGTCCCGCCCCGGGTACTGCGATCAGAACGGCATCTTGCCGCGGCCCTTGCGGCCGGTGCTCCCGCTCTTGTGGATCGCCTTCTGGCTCGAGCGGAACGGCTTGCTGAGCCAGTGGCCGAGCTTGCCCGGCGCCTTGCCGGTGGCCTTGGTCGGCGCGCCCGCGACCTTCGGGCCGCCGCGCTCGCGGAGCGTGCGACAGGCGCGGGCAAGAGGAACGCGAGGATCAGCAGCACGACGCAGAAGGCGGCGACGATGGCGATGAGTCATGGCAATGCCATACCCAACGCCGCGCGCGCGATCAGTCGGTGACGAGCGCGAGCAGCCGGCGACGAGCGCCGGCGGCGCGACCAGCAGCCCGCTGTCGGCGGGCGGTGCCGGCGCGAGCGCGTGGACCTCCAGCCCCGCGCGCGCGCAGATCAGCGCGCCGGCGGCGACGTCCCAGCGCTTGACGCCGCGCTCGTAGTACGCGTCGTAGCGGCCGGCGGCGGCCCAGGCGAGGTCGAGCGCCGCTGCGCCGAGACGGCGGACGTCGCGCACCTGCGGCAGCAGCCGCGCGACGACGCGGGCCTGCGACTCGCGCACGGCGGCGTCGTAGCCGAAGCCCGTGGCCGACGAGCGCGGTGGCGAGCCCGCCGCGCGTGGACGCGCGGATCGGCGCCCGTCGAGCGTCGCCTCGCCGTCGCGGGTCGCGGCCCAGGTCTCGTCGCGCATCGGGTCGTAGACGACGCCGACGAGCGCGCCGTCGGCGTCCTCGCACGCGATGCTCACGCACCACTGCGGGATGCCGAACAGGAAGTTGACGGTGCCGTCGAGCGGGTCGACGACCCAGCGCAGGCCGCTGGTGCCCGGCCGGTCGCCGCCCTCCTCCCCCATGATCGCGTCGTCGGGGCGGGCGCGCTCGATCCGCTCGCGGATCAGTCGCTCGGTCGCGACGTCGGCCTCGGAGACGAGGTCGGTCGGGGTCGACTTCGCGGAGATCGCCAGCGCGCGGCCGAACGCGTCGCGCAGCCGCGCGCCGGCCTCGCGCGCGATCGACTCGGCGAGCGCGAGCAGCTCGTCGCGCTCATGCGGCGAGCGGCGGCCGGCGGTCGAGCCAGCCGCGTCGCGGACTCCAGCTGCGCCGCGAGCGAGAGCAGCGTCGCCTCGTCGCCGGGCCGGCCGACGAGCTGGACGGCGATCGGGAAGCCGTCGGGCGCCGCCTCGCGGGCACGGATGCCGCCGGCTGGCCGGTGTGGTTCCAGAGCGCGAGGAGGGCGACGAGGCTCGCCATCGCGTTCAGCATGACGCGGCGCCGGGCAGGCCGAGCCACGTGCCGAGCGGCGGCGGGCGGCTGGTGAACATCGGCGTCAGCAGCGACGTCGCAGTCGTCGAGGACGCGGTTGACGCGCTCGCGGTCGGCCGCCTCCTGGCGCGGCGCGCAGCGCGACGAGCGCGAGCGGGGATGCGGCGGCCGATCGCCGCGAGCCCGTGCGTCCGGCGCGCGAGCCGCTCGGGGTGCGGCATCGCCGCCGGCGTCGTCGCTGATGCCGCGCAGGTAGCGCGCGAGCACGTGCACGCCGACGTTGCCGTAGTCGGGGTCGCGCTCCTCCACCTCGTGGCCGAGCGAGCGCAGCAGCTCGGCGGTGCGCTCGACCGCGCCGCGCGTGCTCGGCGTCGACCCGCGCGATCACGCCGCGCGGGACTTCAGCGAGAACGCGATCCGCAGCGGCCCGGGCGCGCGCGTCGGCCGCCGCGGCGAACGCGGCCCGCCGTCCGTGGCGCGCGTCGAGGAACAGCGCGGCGTCGAGCACGCCGCGCGTCAGCGGCGCCGGTGACCGACATGCCCGTGCCAGTTGCTGCGCCCATCGGCACGCGGTCGCGCTGCGGCTTGAGGCCGAACAGCCCGCAGCACGCGGCCGGGATGCGGATCGAGCCGGCGCCGTCGGTGGCGTGCGCGGCCGCCGCGAGGCCGGCGGCGACCGCCGCGCCGGAGCCGCCGCTCGAGCCGCCGGCGATGCGCGCGGGTCCCACGGGTTGCGCGTGGCGCCGAACGCGGCGACTCGGTCGTGGCGAGCGCCTCAGCTCCGGCACGTGCGTCTTGCCGAGGATCACGGCCCGGCGGCGCGCAGCCGCGCGACGACCTCGGCGTCCGCGGCCGCCGGGCCGCCGTGGCCGAGCGAGCCGTACGCGGTGACCTGGCCGGCGACGTCCATGTCGTCCTTGATCGCGATCGGGACGCCGTTGAGCGGCGGCGCGTCCGGCCCGCGGCGGCGCGTCGGCCGCGTCGGCCGCCGCGAGCGCCTCCTCGGCCAGGACGACGCGGTACGCGTTGATCAGCGGGTCCAGGCGCGCGATCCGGCTCCAGGTAGAGCTCGGTCAGCTCGCGCGAGGACACCTCACCGGCGGCGACGAGCTCGGCCTGGCGGGCGAGCCCGGCGAAGGCGAGGTCGGCGGCGTCCACGGCGCGAGACCCTAGCGTCCGCGCGGGTGCGTAGCGTTCGGTTCGATGTCCGCGCCGCGTCTGGTGTGCAGCGACGCCGAGCGCCGGTACGCGATCTGGGCGCACGACGACCTGCGGGCGCGCGGGCACGAGGCGTGGGTGGAGACGCTCTGGCTCCGGCCGCAGCGCGCCGGCGGCGTCGCGGTGGCCTGCGCGCTCGCGGCGGCCGGCGGGCTCGTGGCGCTCGGCGCGCCGGTCGCCGGGCTGGTGATGGCCGCGGTCGGCGCGCTGTCGCTGCTGATCGATGCGGCGGGGCGCGCGGGGCCGCTGCGCTGGGTGTTCCGGCGGCGGGCGACGCAGGTGGTGCTGGTGGGCGCCGCGGAGCGGGTGAGGACGCCGCGGACGCGGAGCGCGCGGCGCGGATCGGGCGGCGCGGACGCGGGCGGCGCGGTCGACCTGCTCGTGGCGCGCACGGACGTGGCCCGCGGCGGCTGGGCGCGCCGCTTCGCGGGCGTCCCGGGCGGGCTGTGGTGGCTCGGCGTCGCGGCGCTCGCCGTGCGCCGCGGCGGCGGCGCGCGTCGGCGGGCGCCGACGGGACGCTGCTCGGCGCGGCGCAGCTCGTCCCGACGGTCGTGCTGCTCGTCGCCGCGACGATCGCGCTCGACTCGCTGGCCGCCGCGCCCGGCGACGGCGGGAAGAGGCCGCGGCGGTGGATGCCGCGCTCGCCGCTCACGACGCGCTGGTGCGCGAGCCGCCGCCGGGCGTCGCGGCCGGCCTGCGTGCTCGGCCCGCCGGACGCGGTGCGGATCCACCTGCGCGGCGAGCGGCTCGACCGGCGCGGTACCGCGCTGCTGCACGTGCGGCCCGGCGCCGGTGCGGACCCGCCATCCCAGTGGCGGGCGGCCGCTGCGGCTGCGGGGCTGCCGGCGCGCGGCGGCGGTCCGCGCGGCGTGCCCGCGGTCGTGGCGCCCGCCTGACGCCGTGGAGCCGCTGGCGCGCGCGCTGGGGGACTCGGGCTCACGCCTCGCGCGCCATCGCGACGAACAATCCAGCGCCGCCGGGTTCGCCAGCGAGTCGCGGCTCGCCGCCCGCGCCGCCTCCTCCCCCATCAGGATCCGCTTGACCGGCACCTCGAGGACCTTGCCGGAGAGCGTGCGCGGGACCTCCGCGATCTCGAGGATCTCGCTCGGCACGTGCCGCGGGGAGCAGTCCTCGCGCACGCGCGCGCGGATCTCCGCGACGAGCGCGTCGTCCAACTCGCCGCCCTCGCGCAGGACGACGAACAGCGGCATCCACGAGTCGTCGCCCTCGCGCGGCACGTCGACCACCAGCGCGTCGACGATGTCGTCGCACCGCCAGCACCGCGCAGTAGATCTCGCTCGTCCCCATCCGCACGCCGCCGCGGTTGATGGTCGAGTCCGAGCGGCCGTAGATGACCGCGGTGCCGCGCTCGGTGATCCGGATCCAGTCGCCGTGGCGCCAGACGCCGGGGTAGATGCGAAGTACGCCTCGTGCAGGCGCGACCCGTCGTCGTCGCCCCAGAAGCGCAGCGGCATCGACGGCATCGGCTGGGTCAGCACGAGCTCGCCGACCTCGCCGATCACCGGCCGGCCGTGCTCGTCGAACGCGTGCAGGTCGGCGCCGAGCGCGCGCGCCTGCAGCTCGCCCTCGTACACGGGCAGCAGCGGGCAGCCGCCGACGAACGCGGTGCAGACGTCGGTCCCGCCGCTGGTGGAGAACAGCCACGTGTCGGCGCCGACGTGCTCGTAGACCCACGCGAAGCCCTCGGGCGCGAGCGGGGAGCCGGTCGAGCCGATCGCGCGCAGCGCGCTCAGGTCGCGGCCGGCCGCGGGCTCGACGCCCGCCTTCATGCACGCCGCGATGTAGCTGGCGCTCGTGCCGAAGCAGGTCATCCCCGACTCCTCGGCGAGATCCCAGAGGCGGCCCATGTCCGGCGTGCCCGGGTTGCCGTCGTAGAGCACGATCGCGGCGTCGGTCAGCAGCACCGAGACGAGGAAGTTCCACATCATCCAGCCGGTGGTGGTGAACCAGAACACGCGGTCGCCCTCGTGGGCGTCCAGGTGCAGGTACATCATCTTCAGGTGCTCGAGCAGGATCCCGCCCTGCCCCTGGACGATCGCCTTGGGCAGCCCGGTGGTGCCGGACGAGTACAGGACCCACAGCGGGTGGTCGAACGGGACCGGCTCGAACTCGAGCGCGGCCGTCGCGGAGGAAGCCGTCCTCCCAGCCGTCCGTCGAGTGCCGCAGCAGCACGACGGGCGCGCCGATCTCCTCGCCGATCGCCGTCGACCGCCGCGCGCTTGTCGAAGTCCTTGCCGCCGTAGCGGTACCCGTCCACCGCGAGCAGCACCTTGGGCTCGATCTGCCCGAACCGGTCGCACACGCTGCGGGCGCCGAACTCCGGCGCGGCCGACGACCAGACGGCGCCGAGCGACGCGGTCGCGAGGAACGCGGCGATCGTGTCGGGTACGTTCGGCAGGTAGGCGGCGACACGGTCGCCGCGGCCGACGCCGCGCGCGACGAGGCCCGCGCGGATCGCCGCGGTGCGCTCCCGCAGCTGGCCCCACGTCCACTCCCCCAGCGCGTCGCGCTCGGAGGCGAAGTGGATCGCCACGCGCTCGTCGGGCTTGCCGCGGAACAGCCGCTCGGCGTAGTTCAGCGTCGTGCCCGGGAACCAGACCGCGCCGGGCATCGACGGGTCCGCGAGCACACGGTCGAACGCGCCGCCCGCGTCGAAGCGCTCCCAGATCGCCGCCCAGAAGCCCTCGATGTCCTCGACCGACCGGCGCCAGAGCGCGTCGTAGTCCGCCGCGCCGAGCGCGGCCGCGAACCGCGCCATGTGCGAGTGCTCCCGCAGCGCCGCCGGCGGCTCCCACAGCAGCTTGCCGTCCTGCATCGGCCGCGATGCTACGGGGTACGCGCCGCGCATGGGTGACGAGAAGCCGGATCCGATGGACGTCCCGAACGTGCTGGAGTGCCTCAACCGGGCGCTGGTGCTCCAACACCGGTCGGTCCTGCAGTTCACGATGGGCGCGGGCAGCATGTTCGGGCTCGAGTACCAGGCGGTGGGCGGCGAGCTGTGGCTCTACGCGCGCGCCGAGCTCGACGACACGAAGCTGCTGGTGGAGAAGATCACCGCGCTGGGCGGCGACCCGACGGTCGAGGTCGGCGAGCTGAGCTGGAGCAGCGACCCGGCCAAGGCGTGGACGCGCTGATCGACGCGGAGGACGAGGCCATCGCCGCACTGCACGCCGTCATCCCCTTCTCGGGTCAACAGCCGCACTCGGAGGCGCTCGAGCACCTGATGGAGCACCTGATCATGCGCAAGCAGAACCAGGTCGACTGGCTGCGCCGGGCCCGCCGGGCACCCTGCCGCGGCGCCCTAGGCGGGCGGGACGCCGTTGCGCTTGTGCGGGAGCGGCGCGCTCCCGCCCGGCGTAGCGGGCGAAGCGGCGCACGAGCTCGTCGCGCAGGTCCTCCGGCTGGACGACCGCGTCGATGACGAGCTCGGAGGCGAGATGGAGGAGGTCGACGCCCTCGGCGTACTCCTCCATCAGCTCCGCCCGCTTCGCCGCGCGCTCCTCCTCGTCCTCGATCGCCGCGAGCTGGTTGTAGAACACCGCGTTGACCGCGGCGCTCGGGCCCATCACGGCGATCTTGGCGGTCGGGAGCGCGAGGCAGGCGTCGGGCTCGAACGCCGGGCCGGCCATGGCGTAGAGCCCGGCGCCGTAGGCCTTGCGCACGACGACCGAGAGCTTCGGCACGGTCGCCTCCGACACCGCCGAGATCATCTTCGCGCCGTGGCGGATGATGCCCTGGCGCTCGACCGCGGTGCCGATCATGAAGCCGGGCACGTCGGCGAGGAACAGCAGCGGGATGCCGTACGCGTTGCACGTCCAGATGAAGCGCGCGGCCTTGTCGGCGGAGTCGACGAACAGCACGCCGCCCTTGAACTTCGGCTGGTTGGCGACGATGCCGACGACGCGGCCGTCGAGCCGCGCGTAGCCGACGATGATCTCCTTCGCCCAGCGCTTGTGGACCTCGAGGAACGAGCCGTCGTCGACGAGCGCGTCGAGCAGCTCCCGCATGTCCCACGGCTTGTTCTCGTCGGCGGGGATCAGCTCGCGGATCGGCGTGGCGTCCGCGGCCGGCGGCGCGGGCGGCGCGGGCGGCGGCGCCTCCTCCCAGTGCGAGGGCAAGTAGCCGAGGTAGCGCTTGGCGAGCTCGATGCCCTCGGCGTCGGTCTTGACGAGGAAGTGCCCGCAGCCCGAGACGCCGGTGTGCATCTTCGCGCCGCCCATCTCCTCGAGCGAGACCTGCTCGCCGATGACCATCTCGGCCATGCGCGGCGAGCCGAGGTACATCGACGCGTTGCCGTCGCGCATGATCACGACGTCGCAGAACGCGGGGATGTAGGCGCCGCCGGCCGCGCTCGGGCCGAACAGCACGCAGACCTGCGGCACGGTGCCCGAGAGCTTGACCTCGTTGAAGAAGATGCGGCCGGCATGGCGGCGGCCGGGGAACATCTGGACCTGCTCGGTGATGCGCGCGCCGGCGCGAGTCGACGAGGTAGACCATCGGCACCCGGTGCGCGAGCGCGGCCTCCTGGATGCGGAGGATCTTCTCGACGGTCTTGGGCCCCCACGAGCCGGCCTTCACCGTCGGGTCGTTCGCCATCAGCGCGACCGTGCGCCCGCCGATCGTGCCCATGCCGGTGACGACGCCGTCGGCGCCGAGCCCTTCGGCCTCCCAGTTGGCGAGCAGCGCGTCCTCGGTGAACGAGCCGGCGTCGAGCAGCAGCGCGACCCGCTCGCGCACCGGCAGCTTGCCCTGCTCGGCCGCCTTCTGGCGGTGGCGCTCAGGTCCTCCGGCGTAGGCGCGCGTGAACGCGTCCTTGGCGTCGGTCATGCGCCCAAACCTAGCGGGAGGGCGGATCGTCGTTGCGCACCCGCACCACCGTCTGTCTCCCTGCCCTCGCCTCCTGCTCCCCCTCGTCCTCGCTGCGCGACGCGAGCGGGCGCTCCACCGAGTAGCCGTCGGGCTCGGGCGGGAGCGGCTGGCGCGGGCGCAGGCCGACCGCCATGGCGCCGCCGCCGAGCGCGAGCAGGATCAGCGGCCACCAGAGCAGCGTGTCGTCGGCGTTGGCGCTCGCGGCGAGCACGAAGCCCGCCAGGTGGGCGACGCCCAGCCACGCCGCGCCCGGCACGCGGTCGACCGCCCCGTAGGCGATCAAGCCGCAGCCCGCGCCGAGCACGATGAACTCCCAGAAGCCCGGGAGCACGTTGTCGCTGTCGCCGCCGAACGGCGTCACCGCGCCCAGCAGCCGACGGTCGCCGCGAGGAGCACGATCGTGAACGTCGCCAGCCCGGCGGTGATGACCATCAGCTCCGCGTGGCGCGGGCTCCCGCCGCGCAGCCCGAGCGACAGGAGCACGAACCCGATCGCCAGGACGAGCAGGATCCAGCGGAACGCCGTCTGGGACTCGAAGTCGAACAGCTTGTCGGCGAACGCGAGCACGCCGACGCCGGCCGCGACGCCCGCGAGCATCGCGCAGATCGCCGAGTTGCGCCGCACCGCCGGGAACAGGGCGGCGGCGCAGAGCAGCGCCGACGTCCAGGCGAGCGTGCCGGAGCCGAGTCGCCGTCCCCGTCCCCTCCGAGCAGGTCGCCGAGGTCGAGCAGCGCAAGCTCGAGCACCAGCAGGCCGCACACGAGCAGGACCGACTGGTACGCCGCCGGCCGCCCGCCCTCCGGCGTCGCCTGGATGCCGATCCCGTAGATCAGGCGGCGGTGCGCGGCCATGATGAGCAGCCGGAGCCACGCGGCGTCGTCTTCCAGCCGCAGCTCGGTCAGCACGATCCCGACCGTGAACAGCACCGCCCCGGCCGCGATCAGCGGCCCGCGGTGCGCGGGCGGGCGAAGCAACTCGAGCAGCTCGTCGCGGCGGGCCATGCGCCGCGGCACCTGCAACGGACGGCCGTCAGGGCCGGACCGGCGGCTTCGCCTCGATCACTCCGTCGTCGGAGCGGATGCCCCACACGGGCTGCGGGTACGCCGCGGGCCCTTGCTCGACGCTGCCGTCGCTGAGCCGGAAGCGCGACTTGTGCCAGGGGCACGTGACGCACCCGCCGGCGATCTCCCCCTCGTCGAGCGGACCGCCCCGGTGGTTGCAGCGGTTCGAGAGCGCGTGCAGCTCGCCGTCGAGGCGCGCGACGAGCACGCCGACGCCGCCGACCTCGGCGTAGCGCGCCTCGCCCTCGGGCAGCTCGGCGTCCCGCAGCACCGGCGTCCACTCGTCCGGCGGCGCCTCGAACGCCGTCTGGTCGACGCCCAGGCCCTGCGCAGCGTGAGGTGCCCGCCGAGCGGCCGCCCAGGCCCAGCAGCGCCCCGCCGGCGAGCGCGAGCAGCT
>CAWJWC010000002.1:0-115483 GCA_963846515.1 uncultured Solirubrobacterales bacterium
CGACGCTGCTGATCGCCTCAAGATCACCGCCCAGCTCCCTGGCATAGGTACGGCATTGATATGCCCCGATGCCCATGCCACCGCGCTTGGTTGAGCGGAATGGCCTGAACAGTTCGGTGCGAATAAATTCCGCATCCATGCCATCGCCCAAATCGCGCACTTCAATCACGGCGGTATATCTTTCCCGCCGGAGGCCGACTACGATCGCCCCGCCGCTGCCGGAGGTTTCCAGGGCGTTCTGAAGCAGGTGTCGCAGAATGGCATCGACGCGCCTGCGGTCGGCGCGCACTTCCAGGGAGGCGACATCTGGCGTGCATTCGAGCCTGATCCTTGCGTTGCCGAAGTTCTGCTCCCCGATCACTTCCTCGATGAGCGGCTTGACCGTCACCGTCTCAACCTCATTCGCTTCTGCATCCGTGTTCAAGCGCTCCATAGATAATTCATGCGCTCGACCGCAGACTGTACTGTGGCCAGCATGTCACGTTGAAAGTCGGGGCGATCACCGAACTTCTCGAAATTGCGGACCACGAGCGTCAATTGGCTGACGAGATTCTTGATGTCATGTGTGACAAAGGCATAACGGCGATTGAACCTTTCGAACTCGCGCGCTTCGGCCAGCCTGCGCGTGCTTCGTTGCTCCGAAAGGTAGCCTGCAGTCTGGCGGCTGGCCATTTTCACAAGTTCAATGTCCTCCTGGTCGAGTGTCCTTGGCGCTCGCGGATCCGTCAGCAGGACAATACCCATCAGGTTGTCGTGGTGGAGTAGTGGAAGCAGAAAGCGCGCGGTGCTGATCTCGCGCAGCGGCGGTGGCAGTGAAACCAGGGCGGAAGCGTCGCCATGCGTCTGTTGCCTTGCCAGGTCGATCGCCAGATCCTGTTCGCGGAACAGGTCAACCAGCGCTGCGGCTTCGCTCCCTGTGAGACTGGGTACCAGGATATTCCAGGTCACGGCGACGGACAGGTTGCTTTCCTCGAGATACCAAAGAGCGCCCGCAGGGCTGTCGAGCAGGTCGGCCAACGACTTGACCACGCGCAAGTCAAGCGGTTCCTCGGAGTCGCTGACCGAGATTCGCTGGACCAGGCGGCGCCACTCCTGCCGGTAGTCGAACTTCTGCCGCTGGAAGTGTTCCACGATGAACCGTCGCAGGTAGGACCGAAAAGTTCCGGAAAGCAGCGCAACGGAAAGCAGGAGGAATGCGCCGAACACGAACAGGACTTGGACCGCCTGGCTCCATGTGCCGCCGTAGTCGCGAATGTAGTAGGCGGCAACGGCCATCAGGCCGAGATAAATGCCCGTGCCAAATACGACGGTCGATCGAAGACCATCTGCGAGGAAAGGCTGAGCGGCAGTGGAGATAAAGGATCGGAATATGTTAATGACGAAGAAGGGCACCAGAAGAGCCAGGGCGAACCCACGCACCCCGCTCAGCGTTTCATCGACCGTCCGATAGAGTAGGGCATCGGCAAAAAGGATGAAATCGTAGGTGAACATGGCACCGATTGCGAGGCATCGATCTTCACCCCCCACCGATCGCCGCTCCGGAAGCTGCGGAAGACAGTTTCCGTCAAGGACAGCCCGGCGACGGAGCTCAGCAGGGCCATGCCGATCGCCGCCGTCGGGGGATTGGTTGGGTTCAGCAATTGAAAAACGTCCAATCCGGCGACCAGGACGGTCAAACAGCCGATGAATGCCCATCCTGCATAGACCCGTCTCGGATAGTTGTTCTGCAATTCGCCGCTGAACGCGATCAGCGTCCAGAGAAACGGTCCCCAGGCCGAGAGGAGAGGTGATGAAGCAGATCCGGTAGATGGGCCATTCCCAGCGGCGCGGGACCAATCGCCGCGACGCCCGCCCATGCCGCGGTTAACAGCGTCGCTAGCAGAAAGACATGGCCCTGCCGCCCCCAACGTCCCCAAATGGCGTAGATCAGCGCCAGGGTGATGTAGCCGGCAAGGGCTACGACGTAGCTGATTTCGTTAGGCAGGATTGTCATGACTGATGTGTTCGCTCGGCCGCGCTTGCTTGAGCTCCCCGCAGCAATCTTATAGTCCAATGGCGATGCTCGGGAAGGCTCCCGCGACCGATTGATGGTCGGATGGGATCAGGTATGGTTAACGATTTTGATCGCCCGTAAATTGTCCCTTCTCGGGAATTGCCGGCCCAGTGTCGGCACCGATCGGATGCGCCAAAGCGGTCTTCTCTTTCCCAGCAACCCCCTTCCACCTAGAATATGAAATGCGCATCGCATTGGTGCGGGGAGAGGTCTCGGCCAACGGGTAGCTCGCCGACGAGGCAGCGCCTCTTTGATGAGCCTTCCTCGTCCTGCAGAACCAGGAGTACGGGATCCTCAAGTGGTTCGCCGAAGCCGAGGGGGTAAGCGGCGCGCCCGGGCTCGACCTGCCGAAGCTCGACGTCGCCTCGGTCGCCGCGGGCTACGGGATCGAGGCTCACCGGACCGCCGATCGCGACGGGGTGCGCGACGCCCTCGCGTCCGCCCTCGCCTCCTCGCAGCCGGAGCTGGTCGAAGTCCCGGTCACGCCGGGCATGGCCCTCTTCTAAGTTAGGTGCCTGGCCCATGGCACTGCTCGAGCGCAGCCCGCAATCGCTCGCCCCCCAGGCCTCCGAGCCGGCGCCCGACCGCGCCCCGGACTCGATCGCCGCTGGAGTCGCCCAGCCGCTGCGCGGCGAGCTGGAAGCGCTGCTCGGCCCCGACCGGGTCCTGACCAGCGCCAGTGACATCGTCAAGTACGCCTCCGACGCCAGCCCCTACCGGCTCTTCCCGCAGGCGGTGGTGATGGCGCGCGAGGCCGGCGACGTCGCCAAGGTCCTCGCCTACGGCCGCGAGCAGCGGATCCCGGTCACCTTCCGGGCCGGCGGCACCAGCCTCAACGGCCAGGGACAGAGCGACGGCATCCTGGTCGACGTACGCCGCCACTTCGGCGGCGTCGCGGTCGAGGAGGACGGAGCCCGGGCGCGGGTTAAGCCCGGGACCGTGCTCGGCCACGCCAACCGCGTGCTCGCTCCCCACGGTCGCAAGCTCGGCCCCGACCCGGCCAGCACCGACATCGCCTGCGTCGGCGGCGTCGTCGCCAACAACTCGGGAGGGATGCGCTGCGGCACCGCCAAGGACTCCTACTCGACCGTGCGCTCCCTGACCTTCGTCCTGCCCTCGGGCACGACGATCGACACCGCTGCGCCCGACGCCGCCGAGCGCTTCGCCGCGGCCGAGCCGGAGCTGGTCGCCGGGCTCGAGGCGATCCGCGACGAGATCCGCGCCGACGCCGAGCTGAGCGAGCGCATCCGCCGCAAGTTCGCGATCAAGAACACGACCGGGTACCGGCTCTGCGCCTTCCTCGACGCCGAGCAGCCGCTGGAGATCTTCCGCCGCCTGATCGTCGGCTCGGAGGGCACGCTCGCCTTCGTCGCCGAGGCGGTCTTCGAGACCGTGCCGGTGCCGGCGCGCACGACCACCGCCTGGGTCCACTTCCCCGGCATCGACGAGGCGATCGACCCGGTGCGCGCGCTGGTCGACGCCGGCGCCACCGCGGTCGAGCTGATGGTCGCTCCGGCGCTGATCACCGCCGCCTGGAACATGGTCGGGGCGCCAGAGGCGTGGAAAGAGCTGCCGCCGGAGTCGGCGGTGCTCCTGGTCGAGTTCGGGGCCGACGACGACGCCGGGCTCGACGAGTACGTCGCCAGGGCGAATGACATCTTCGCCGGCCGCGAGGTCATCCGCCCGATCGAGTTCACCCGCGAGGCGGAGGGGATCGAGCTGGCCTGGCGGGTGCGCGAGGGCCTGCACGGGCTGATCGGCCGGGTCCGGCTGCCCGGCACGGCGCTGATCGTCGAGGACGTCTGCGTGCCGCCGGAGCGGATCGCCGAAGGCGCCCGCGACCTGCAGGCGCTGCTCGGCGAGCACGGCTTCCTTCCCGGCGTCGCGGGCCACGCTTCCGCCGGGAACCTCCACTTCATGCTCACCCCCGACTTCGCCAAGCAGGAGGACCTCGACCGCTATGAGGCCTTCATGAGCGGCCTGGTCGAGCTGATCGTCGACAAGTACGACGGCTCGCTCAAGGCCGAGCACGGGACCGGGATCAACATGGCCCCTTATGTAGGGCGCGAGTGGGGGGAGAAGGCGACCGAGCTGATGTGGCGGGTTAAGCGGCTGGCCGACCCCGACGGCGTGCTCAACCCGGGCGTCGTCCTCAACCGCGACCCTGACGTCCACCTGCGCAATCTGAAGACGACGCCGGCAATCGAGGAGTCGGCGAGCGCCTGCGTCGAGTGCGGCTTCTGCGAGCCGGTCTGCCCGAGCCGCAACCTGACCACGACGCCGCGCCAACGGATCGTGCTGCGGCGCGAGATGACGCGACAGCCGGCGGGGTCGCCGGTGCAGAAGGCGCTGCTCGAGGAGTTCGAGTACGAGGCGATGGAGACCTGCGCCGCCGACGGCTCCTGCCAGCTCGCCTGCCCGGTTGGGATCGACACCGGCCAGCTGGTCAAGGAAATGCGCAAGGCGCGGCACACGGAGCGGGCCGAACGGGCGGCGCTGGCAACGGCGAAGCGCTGGGGCACGGTCGAGGGCGCCTCCCGTGCCGGCCTCCGCCTCGCCGGCCCGCTGGCCCGCCGCACCAGACGCGGGGAGGCTCTGCCACCGCCCGCGTCGAGCAAGCTCCCCTCGACCCTGCACGAAGGCGCCGCCGCCGTCTACGTCCCCTCCTGCACCAACCGCATCTTCGGCCCCCCCTCGGCCGATGGGCCTCAGACGTCCAAATATCGGACGGATTCGGTCCGTCGGCAATGGGTTGTGGCGGCGCTCGTTGAGGTTTCGGCACGGGCGGGGCTACCGGTGTGGATCCCGGAGGACGCGGTCGGTAGCTGCTGCGGATTGCCCTGGAGCTCGAAAGGGTTTGGTGCGGCGCATGCTCACAAGGCGAACGAGATGATCGAGCGACTCTGGCGCTGGAGTGGCGAGGGGGCTTTGCCGATCGTCGTCGACGCCGCCTCCTGCACTAGCTCGATCGCCGAGCCCGGCGAGGGGGTGCTCAGCGAGGAGAACGCGGAGCGGCTCGGCAAGCTCGAGATCCTCGACTCGGTCGCCTGGGCGCACGACCGCCTGCTGGCCTGGCTGGAGGTCGGCGAGAAAGCCGGCTCGGTCACCGTCCACCCGACCTGCGCGACCCGCCACATGGGCCTCGCCCATCGGTTCGAGGCCCTCGCCGGCGCCCTCGCCGAGGATGTCCACGTGCCGACGGCCACCTGCTGCGGCTTCGCCGGCGACCGTGGTATCTCCCACCCCGAGCTGACCGCCGCCGCAACCGCGCCCGAGGCGAGCGAGGTCGCCGGCCGCCACTTCGACGCCCGTCTCTCCAGCAACCGCACCTGCGAGATCGGCCTCGAGCGCGCCACCGGCCAGCCTTACGAGTCCGTAATCCTCCTGCTCGAGCGCCTCACCCGATCGAATTCACAGTGATCTGACAGAGACGCGTCAGATCCGTCATGCGCACGTCTTGTTCGGTGCGGGAGATCCGGCAAGTATCGGCCGATGGACTCGCTCAGGTGCTACGCCGGATCTGCCTCCTATGGTGGCACCCCGAACTGGGAACCATTGCTGGCGCTCGCACCCGGCGAGATCGACGACTTTATGTGGATGTTCGAGGTCGAACTCGAGGGCGGAACAAAGCTTCAGGCCTACAAGCACTACTACACCCGAAATTACCTCCATCTAGATGAAGATGGCTGCGCCTTCATCTATTGCGACGGGGGGCAGTATCGCGAAGTAGATGTCGAAGAGCTGCTTACCATCGTTCTACGGCGCCCTGTCGGATGCCGCGAGTAAGCAGCTTTTACGGCATCACGATCCGGATGTTCTTCAACGAGGACTTCCATCCCGGTCAGCCGCACTTCCATGCTGAGTACGCTGGGGTGGAAGCTTCGTTCGAGATAAGCACCCTCAGATGCCTCGCAGGAGAGTTGCCACCTCGTATCGAGCAAATGGTGAGACGGTGGGCGCGCGGGCATGAATTCGAACTGATGGCCAACTGGAAGCGAGCCCGAAAGCACAAGCCATTGGAGTGGATCGATCCGCTCCGTTGAATGCCCTATCATCGAAACGTGTTGTCTCTACCGCCCAGGCTGATCGAAGCGGAGCCACTCGATGGCTACCAGGTTCACCTGCGCTTCGCGGATGGCCTCGCCGCTGACGTCGACCTTTCCTATCTCCTCGACTTTGGGGGGGTCTTTGAGCCACTGAGGGATCCCGAGTTCTTCCGTAGGCTCTTCATCGAGGGCCCGACGATCGCCTGGCCCAATGAAGCCGATGTTGCGCCGGAGACTCTCTACGACAAGGTGCAGCTCGCCGTTTACGAAAAGCGGCGGCGCTGAGCGTCTAGCCCGCGTCGACCGCTTTCGCGTCGAGGTCGCGGATCAGGGAGGCGGTTTTGGCGTCGCTCTCCATGCGGCGGTCGAGCAGGGGGTTGACGATGCCGCGCAGGGCGGAGACGTAGCGCCACCACTTCGGGGCGAAGACGCGGGGGGCGCGTTCTTCGATGCCGCGGACGAGGGCGGCACCCGCTTCGTCGGGGGTGATCCGCTTCATCAGGAAGTCGGGGCTGAGTTCGCGGATGCGGTCGGAGTCCTCCTGGTCGAAGGCGTCCTGAACGAGTTTGGTGTCGACCCAGCCGAAGTAGGCGACGGTGGCGCTGGCGCCGTGCGGCGCAAGCTCCACCCGCAGCGCCCGGCCGAGCGACTCGACCCCGGCCTTGGCGACCGCGTACGGCGTGTTGCCCATGCCGTTGGCGAAGGCATAGACGGAGGAGATCACGACCATCTGTCCCTGGCGCTCGACGATCTGCGGCAGCGCCGCCCGCACCGTGCGCCAGACGCCGAGCATGTCGACCTCGAAGACCCGCTCCCATTCCTCGCCCGAGATGCCGCGCACGCTGGCGAACTGCTTCTGCGCGATGCCGGCGTTGGCGACCACGACGTCGAGCCCGCCAAGCTTCTCGACCGTCTCGGCGACCGCGGCCAGCATTGCCCCATGGTCGGTGACGTCGGCGCCGACCCCGATCGCCCGCGGCCCGATCCGCTCTGCCGCTTCGCGCGCCTCGCTGGCGTCGAGGTCGAGCACCGCGACCGAGGCGCCGCGCAGGTGCATCTGGCGCGCCGTCTCGAAGCCGATGCCGCGGGCGGCGCCGGTGACCAGGGCGACCTTGCCGTTGAGGTCATAGGTGGGAGCCGACATGGCGGGCAGGGTACAGACCGCCCGCGGTCCCTGGCTCGACCGCGCTGGCGCTGCGTCTCTTCTGCATCCGCAAGGGGCGCAGCACCCGCGACGACGAGTTCTACGGTTTCGAGGCCCGCCACTCGAAGCTTCGGACCGAGAGCACGGCGCTGAACCAGCGCTACACGATCGGCACCAGCCCCTTCCAGGACCCGGTCTTCACCGCCAACCGCATGGAGGCGGGCCTGGTCCTTCCGGCTTATGCGAATCCGAAAAACCCCGCCGACTTCATCCTCGTCTGGTGAGTCCGCGGCTCTAGATGTAGTTCCTAAGCACGTTGTTCATCCGGGCCTCCTTGGAGGCTGGAGGTGTCGAAGCCACCAGCACCAAGGAGAAGACCCGAATGGACCTTCACGCTAATGCCAAGCTCGGCCCGAAGGGGCGGCTTGTGATCTGTCGGCGAGTTATCGAGCAGAAGTGGTCGCTCGCGGAGGCGGCCGAGGCCGCCGGAGTGAGCGAGCGCACCGCCGGCAAATGGGTGCGCCGCTACCGCTCAGAAGGCGAGAGCGGCCTGCTCGATCGCAGCTCGGCCCCATGCCGCGTCCACAATGCCACCCCCGAGGATCGAGTCGAGGCAATCGCCGCCCTGCGGCGATTGCGGCTGACTGGCCCTGAGATCGCCGAGACCCTGGAGATGGCGACCTCGACGGTCTCCGCGGTCCTGAAGAGGATCGGCCTGGGCAAGCTCTCTCGCCTGCAGCCGCCCGAACCGATCCACCGCTATGAGAAGCAACGACCCGGTGAGCTGATCCACATCGACGTCAAGAAGCTGGGGCGGATCGTGGGCGGTGCCGGGCACCGGATCCTCGGCCGCCCGAGTCGGCGCCACAATCCAGAACGCACCGATGGCTCCGGTGTGCGGCGCAGGCAGGTCGGCTGGGAGTGCGTGCACGTCTGCGTCGACGACGCCACCCGCCTCGCCTACGTCGAGGTGCTGCCCGACGAGAAGACGCCTACTGCGATCGGGTTTCTCGAGCGGGCGATCTCCTTCTATGTCTCTCACGGCGTCAAGGTCGAGCGCCTGATGACAGACAACGGCTCCGCCTACCGCTCCGCGAGGCACGCCCTCGCCTGTCGAGTCCTTGGGATCAAGCACCTGCGCACCAAGCCTTACCGACCACAAACCAACGGCAAGGCCGAGCGCTTCATCCGCACGATGCTGCGCGAGTGGGCCTATGCCGCCGTCTACGGCAGCTCGCCCGATAGGGCCGCGGCCCTATCGGGCTGGATCGAGCGCTACAACTTCAGGCGAAGACATGGCGCCCTCGGTCACCGGCCGCCGATCGCTCGGCTGCAGGAGCTGAACCGGAACAACGTGGCTGGCATCTACACCTAGGAGGGCCTGGCCCCTCCTAGAATCCGGATCCTCGTGCCCGGATTCGAGCCAGTCGACACCAAGCAGTCCTTCCCCGCCCTCGAGGAGCGGGTGCTGGAGCGCTGGCGCGAGGGCGAGGTCTTCGAGCGCTCGCTCGCCAAGCGCGAGGGGGCTGAGGTCTGGAGCTTCTACGAGGGCCCGCCGACCGCCAACGGCCGGCCCGGCTCCCACCACGTCCTCGCCCGCGTCTTCAAGGACGTCTACCCGCGCTACAAGACGATGTGCGGCTACCGGGTTCCGCGCAAGGCAGGCTGGGACTGCCACGGCCTGCCGGTCGAGCTCGAGGTCGAAAAGCAGCTCGGGATCTCCTCCAAGCAGGAGATCGAGGAGCTCGGGATCGCCGAGTTCAACCGGCGCTGCCGCGAGTCGGTCTTCGAGTACGTCGAGGAGTGGAACCGGCTGACCGAGCGGATCGGGTTCTGGATCGACCTCGACGACCCCTACGTGACGCTCGAGGACGACTACATCGAGTCGGTCTGGTGGTCGCTGCGCAAGCTCTGGGACGAGGACCGCCTCTACGAGGGACACAAGGTCGTCCCCTACTGCCCGCGCTGCGGCACCGCGCTCTCCTCGCACGAGGTCG
The DNA here is from genome assembly GCA_963846515.1 of uncultured Solirubrobacterales bacterium. Lineage (GTDB taxonomy): Bacteria > Actinomycetota > Thermoleophilia > Solirubrobacterales > 70-9 > VAYN01. The sequence continues at coordinate 9,241 of CAWJWC010000002.1, forward strand.
CGCAGGGCTACAAGGACGTCGAGGACCCCTCCATATACGTGCGCTTCCCGCTGCTCGACGACGACGGCGAGGAAACGGGCGAGTCGCTGCTGGTCTGGACGACGACCCCCTGGACCCTGCCCGGCAACGTCGCCGTCGCGGTCGCCCCCGAGGTCACCTACGTGCGCGGCGCTGGTCGCCGGCGAGACCCTGATCCTGGCCGAGCCGCTGGTCGAGAAGGTGCTGGGCGAGGGAGTGCCGAGATCATCGACCGCATCCCCGGCTCCGAGCTGGTCGGCCGCCGCTACCGCGGCCCGATCTTCGAGCTCGCCGACGGCGGCCCCGCCGACGCCTTCCGCGTCCTCGCCGGCGACTTCGTCACCACCGAGGACGGCACCGGCCTCGTCCACATCGCCCCCGCCTTCGGCGAGGACGACTACGCGGTCGCCGCCGCCAACGGCCTCTTCGACCCGACCCGAGCACGACACCCTCTACAACCCGGTCGGGCTCGACGGCAAGTTCGACCGCCGCGTCGCCGGCTTCGAGGGCCGCTTCGTCAAGGACCCAGAGGTCACCCGCGAGCTGATCGCCGACCTCGAGCGCCGCGGCCTGCTCTTCCGCGAGCAGGTCTACGAGCACGCCTACCCGCACTGCTGGCGCTGCGGCACGCCGCTCCTCTACTACGCCAAGTCGAGCTGGTACATCGCCACCTCGCAGGCGCGCGAGCAGCTGCTCGCCAACAACGAGCAGATCGGCTGGCACCCCGAGCACATCAAGCACGGGCGCTTCGGCAAATGGCTGGAGAACAACGTCGACTGGGCGCTCTCGCGCGACCGCTACTGGGGCACGCCGCTGCCGATCTGGGAGTGCGCCGGCGAGGGCTGCGACGGCCGCTTCTGCGCCGGCTCGGTCGCCGAGCTGCGCGAGCGCGCCGGCGGCGAGGTCCCCGACGACCTCCACCGCCCCTACATCGACGAGGTTGTCGTCGACTGCGAGCGCTGCGGCGGCGAGATGCGCCGGGTCGAGTCGGTGATCGACACCTGGTACGACAGCGGCGCGATGCCCTTCGCCCAGTTCCACTACCCGTTCGAGAACGAGGCGGAGTTCGCAGCAGCGCTTCCCGGCCGACTTCATCTGCGAGGCGATCGACCAGACCCGCGGCTGGTTCTACACGCTGCTCGCCGAGTCGACCCTGCTCTTCGGCCAGCCCAGCTACCGCAACTGCGTCTGCCTCGGCCACATCCAGGACCCCGAGGGCCAGAAGATGTCGAAGAGCCGCGGCAACGTGGTCGAGCCCTGGGACGTGATCGACGCCCACGGCGCCGACGCCTTCCGCTGGTACTACCTGACCGCGCAGCAGCCCTGGTCGGGCTACCGCTTCTCGGTCGAGACGGTCGGCGAGTCGGTGCGCCAGTTCCTGCTGACGCTCTGGAACACCTACTCGTTCTGGGTGCTCTACGCGAACGCCGAGGACCTCGGGCCGGTCGACTTCCGCGACGCCCCCGAGCCGGCCAACGACCTCGACCGCTGGGCGCTCTCGCGGCTGCAGGCGACGACGGCGACGGTGCGCGAGCGCATGGACGAGTTCGACTGCACCGCCGCCGGCCGCGCGATCGCCGAGTACGTCGAGGAGCTCTCGAACTGGTACGTGCGGCTCTCGCGCCGCCGCTTCTGGGACGGCGACCGGGCCGCCTTCGCGACCCTGCGCCACTGCCTGCTGGAGACGGCGGCGCTGCTCGCCCCGTTCGTCCCCTTCCTCGCCGACGAGATCCACCGCAACCTCGCCGGCGGCGCGCTCGGCGAGACCGGCGAGCTGCCCGACTCGGTCCACCTGCGCGACTACCCTGCGTTCGACGCCGCGCTCGCCGACCCGGAGCTGGAGAGCGGGGATGGAGGCGGTGCGGCTGACCGTCGAGCTGGGCCGCGCCGCCCGCGCCCAGGCCAAGGCGAAGGTGCGCCAGCCGCTGCGCCGCGCCGTGATCGTCGCCAACGAAGCCGAGCGCGAGGCGATCGAAGCCCGCGCCGGCCTGGTCACCGCCGAGCTCAACGTCAAGGAGCTCGACTTCGTCAGCGACGAGAGCGAGCTGGTCAGCTACACGGCGAAGCCCAACTACCGCGCGCTCGGGCCGCGCTTCGGCAAGCGGATGCCGCAGGTCGCCGCCGCGGTCGAGGCGCTCGACGCCGCCCACGTCGCCCAGGTGATGGCCGGACGGCGGCGAGGTCGGGATCAACGTCGAGGGCGACGAGCACACGCTCGGCCCCGACGAGGTCACCCTCGCCCTGCAGCCGCTCGAGGGCTACGAGGTCGAAGCCGAGGCCGGCCACGCGGTCGCCCTGCAGCTCGAGCTCGACGAGGAGCTGCGCCGCGAGGGCCTCGCCCGCGAGATCGTCCACGCCGTCCAGATCGCCCGCAAAGAGGCCGGGCTCGAGATCACCGACCGGATCGACCTCGCGCTCGGCGGCGACGACGGAGCTGCTCGACGCCGCCCGCGCCCACGAGCCCTACCTGGCCGGCGAGGTGCTCGCCACCTCGGTCGCCTACGACGGCGCCGACGGCGCCTGCGCCAAGATCGACGGCCGCGAGCTGACGATCGCCCTCAGCCGCGCCTGAGGGGGAGAGGTTTGAGGCACCCGCCCTTATCGGGGCGTGCAGTTCAGCAGACACGCAAAGAACGAACTACGACGACGAAACCTCACTCGCGCGGACGTTGAGGGCATTGTTGAGAACCCGGTCGTCGTTGATCGAGATCCAGAAGATCGGCCGCGCTATCTTGGCTATATCCGAGGGGCAATCTTCAGGGTCGTTGTTGCGGTTGACGATCCGGAGTGGGTTGTCACCGTTCATCCGAGGAGGCATTTTTGAAAGCCGACTACGACAGCCAGGCGGACGCTGTTTCCATCGATCTATACGAGGTGGATCGGTGGGACGATGGCGAAGGCGTGGATGAGGACTTCTGCAGCGTGGCTTTCTCGAAGGGGCGCGTCGTCAATGTTTCGTTGCTCAATCCTCGTGAGCACCTTCCATTGCTCGAGGTGGCCGCACGGCGCTACGACCTCGACGCTGTCGCACTTGTCGCGGCGGCGCAGGCGGCACTGGCCGCACCTGATCGCGCGGTCACCGTAGAGGTGTCTGCGCCAGCCTTCGCTTAAGACTGGCGAGAGCGATAGAGGGAAGTCAGTCCTTCGACTCGCCGATGATGAAGTCGGTTTTCTTCGAGTCGGAGAACTTGACCCAGCAGTGATCGGGGGCGACGCCGGCAACGTCGATCAGCGCCGCTTCGATCCGCTTCGCGATCTCCGCCTTCTGCTCGTCGGAGCGACCCTCGTACCAGTGGACCTCTACGAACGGCATCGCTGCGAGGGAGCGCCCGCCGCTAGGCGAGCGCCGGCTCCAACTCGGCCTCGAGGCGGCGCTTTGGCATCGCTCCGACGACTTTCTTCGCGATCGCTCCGTCCTTGAAGAGGATCATGGTCGGGATCGAGAGCACCTCGTAGTTGGCCGCGGTCTGCTGGTTCTCGTCGACGTTGATGCTGACGATCTTGAGGTCGTCGCGCTCGGCGTCGATCTCCTCGAGGACCGGGTGGACGACGCGGCACGGTCCGCACCAGGGAGCCCAGAAGTCGACGAGCACAGGGCCGTCGGCGTCGAGGACGTCTGCTTTGAAGGTGGCGTCGGTTACGTCGGTCAGTTTCCCGGTCACTGGTGATCGATCTCCCGAAATCGCGGTTCGCAGTTCAATACTTCACAAAGTATAGCGCCTGTTTCCGATCAGGTTTCAGGCATTTTCGCGGCCTTGCCCCGCCAGCGCAAGAGCGGTACTCGCCAGACCGCCTCGGCGACGATCCCTCGGTCCATCTTGGACTCCCCGGCGCGGCGGTCGCGAAACACGATCGGCACCTCCACCACGCGGAAGCCGCGCTGGATCGCTCGGTAGGTCATCTCGACCTGGAAGGCGTAGCCGCGGGCCTGCACCGAGTCGAGGTCGATTGCCTCCAGTACCTCGCGGCGGAAGCACTTGAAGCCGCCGGTCAAGTCCCGCACCTCGACCCCGAGCACCAGGCGGGCATAGGCGCTGCCGCCGCGGCTGATCGCCCTGCGCAGCGGTCCCCAGTCGCTGACCCCGCCGCCGGGCAGGTAGCGAGAGCCGAGCACCAGGTCAGCACGATCCGCGGCCTCCAAGAGCCTTGGCAGGTAGGCGGGGTCGTGGGAGAAGTCGGAGTCCATCTCCAGCACCAGCTCGGCGCCGCCCGCGAGGGCGTGGCGGAAGCCGGCGATGTAGGCGGGGCCGAGGCCTTCCTTGCGCCGCCGGTGCAGGATCTCGACTCCCTCGTGCCGGGCAGCCAGCCGGTCGGCGATCTCACCCGTCCCGTCGGGCGAGTTGTCGTCGACGATCAGCACCCGGGCCGCCGCCGGCAGCTTCGCCCGCGCCGCCTCGACGAACGCCTCGATGTTCTCCGCCTCGTTGTAAGTCGGCAGGACCAGCCACGGGTCAGGCATCCTTCCGACTCTATGACCAACGCTGAGATCGCCGCCGCCTTGGACGAGCTGGGCACCCTTTACGAGCTCGACGGCGCGGTCAAATACCGGGTGCAGGCCTACGGCACCGCCGCGAAGGCGATCCGCGAGAGCCCGGTCTCGGTCGCCGAGCTCGCCGCCGAAGAGCGCGCCACCGAGATCCCGGGAGTCGGCAAGACGCTGGCGGAAAAGATCGTCGCGTTGACCGAGACCGGTGAGATCCCGGCCGCGGTGAAGCTGAAGGCGAAGTTCCCACCGACCCTGATCGAGGTAACCAGGGTGCCGGGACTGGGGGCGAAAACCGCGCGCCGCCTCTTCGACGAGCTCGGCATTGCCTCGATGGAGGAACTGAAAGCGGCAGCGGAGGCGGAACAGATCCGCGAGGTCAAAGGCCTCGGCGCGAAGGTCGAGGAGAACGTGTTGGCCTCGCTCGAGCGGCTCGGCGAGCCGGGGGAGGGCCCGGGCCGGCTCCTGCTCTCGAAGGTGCGCCCGATCGCCGCCGAGCTGGCGGCGGCGCTGCGCGAGCACCCCGCCGCGAACGAGGTCGAGGTCGCGGGCTCGGTGCGGCGCTGGGCCGAGACCTGCAAGGACATCGACCTGATCGCCACCGCCGACGAGCCGGCCGCGCTCTCCGAGCATCTGGCTTCCCACCCGCTGATCGCCGCCGCCGGCACGCCGAGCGAGAAAGGCGTGCGGGCGCAGACCCACAACGGGATCTCGGTCGACCTGCGGATTGTGCCGCCGGCGGCGTTCGGCAACCTGCTGCAGCACTTCACCGGCTCCCAGGCCCACAACGTGCAGCTGCGCGAAGAGGCGGTCGGCCGCGGCCTCTCCGTCTCCGAGCATGGGATCGTCGAGGCCGAGAGCGGCGAGGTGACGCTCTGCGCGACCGAGCCGGAGGTCTACGAGCGGCTCGGCTACGCCTACGTCGAGCCGGAGCTGCGCGAGGGCCGCGGCGAGCTGAAGGCGGCGCGGGAGGGCGAGCTACCTGAGCTGATCGAGCTCGGCGACATCAAGGGCGACCTGCACTCCCACACCACGCTCTCCGACGGACGCAACACGCTCGAGGAGATGGCCGAGGCGGCCCGCGACCGTGGCTATGCCTACCTGGCGATCACCGACCACTCGGCCAGCCACGGTTTTGGCGACCACGTCACGCCGGAGCGGCTCTGGGAACGGATCGAGGAGATCCGCGCCTGGAACAAAGGCCAAGACAAGGACAACAAGGGCTTCCGCCTGCTCGCCGGCTCGGAGATCAACATCGGCCTCGACGGCTCGCTCGACTACCCCGATGACCTGGTCGGGGCGCTCGACTGGGTCGTCGCCAGCGTCCACACCTCCTTCTCGGTCTCCGAAAAGGAGATGACGGGACGGGTGCTGGAGGCGATCGAGAACCCGCACGTGAACTGCATCGGCCACCTCACCGGTCGCCTGATCGGGCGCCGCGAGCCCTACGCCGTCGACGTCGAGGCGGTCGCCGAGGCGGCGGCGCGGACCGGTACGACGATCGAGATCAACGGCAATCCGAACCGGCGCGACCTCTCCGACCGCCACGCCCGCCTCGCCGTTGACGCCGGGGTCACCCTCATCCTCAACACCGACGCCCACGGCGTCGACACGCTCGACAACATGGCCTACGCCGTCGCCACCGCCCGCCGTGCCTGGCTGACCAAGGCCGATGTCGCCAACACCCGCGGCTGGCGCGAGTTCTCGAAGCTGCTCGGTTAGACGCGGCCGAGCCGGTCGCTGCGCAGGCCGGGCGTTCGCACCAGCTCGATTGGCTGCAGGGCGGAGTTGGGGACGACGTAGAAGCGGACGCCGTCGCGCTGCTCGATCGCCAGCACCGCCGCCTCGCGGGTGTGCCAGGCGAGCGAGACGATCAGCGCGTAGCCGGCGCCGACCAGGGCGACGCCGGGGAAGAAGATCCCGAGAACGCCGGCGACGATCGCGGTCAGCCCGATCGGCCAGAGGCGGCCGAGGGCGATCCGCGCCGGTGTCTCCGGCGGCAGCGAGGTCGCGGTGCGAGCGCGGCCGAGGGCGTCGCGCATGTCCTCGCTGACCCGGTCGGGTCGGCCGAGGTAGAACCCGATCGCAAGCGACACCAGCCACCAAGCCGCGGCGATCGGGACGATCGCCTCCTCGCCGGTGCGGTTGGCGCCGATCGCGGTGATCGCCCCCAGCGCCGTCGCCTCGGCGCCGGTGATGAAGACGGTTACGCGCAGCAGGTCGGTGTAGGGCACGCTTACTCCGCCAGCCACTCGAGGACCGCGAGCCACCCTTCCGGCCCGTCGACCAGGAGGTCGGCCTCTTCGGGCAGCTCCGGCGGCGCCTCGGGCGAGACGACGCCGACGCAGGCCACGCTCGCCAGCTCGCCCTCGCCCTGCAGCTCGCGCAGGCGGCGGAAGGCGTCGAGGTCGGTGCGGTCGTCACCGGCGTAGGCGGCGCGCTCGACCCCGTCAGCGGCGAGCAACGCCGCCACCGCGGAGTCCTTGCCACCGCCCCCAACCGGGCGCAGCTCCAGCACCTTGCGTCCCCAGCGCGGTTCCAATCCGGCGTGGCCGGCCTCGACAGCGAGCTCGTGAGCATGTCCCTCGGCCGCCGCCTCGTCCTCGGCGCCGCGCCAGTGCAGCGCCTGGATCGGGCCCTTGTCCTCGAGCCGCAGGCCGGCCACCCGCAGCGCGCCGCCAGCGAGCCCGGAGACGAACTCGGCGGCGCCGCGCTCGCGCCCCGCCAGCGAGGGGTCCGGACGCGGCGTCGCGTCGCCCGGCAGCAGCAGCTCGAGCCCGTGGTTGCCGGCGTAGGCAATCCCGTCGAGGCCGACCAGCCGCCGCGCCTCCTCCGCCCGCCGCCCGGAGATGCAGCCGACCAGGCCGTAGCGCGTGCTCAGCCGGGCCAGCGCCTCGCGCGCCCCCGCCGGCACCGCCGCTTCCTCGGCTCGCTCGACGATCGGCGCCAGGGTCCCGTCGACGTCGGTGAGGATCGCCGCTCGGGCGGGGTCGGCACGCAGCGGCTCCAGCAGTGCCGTCCAAGCGCCTTCCCCCGTCTGCGATCCGCCAGGCACGGCATCTAGTATCGCCGCATGCCGCCACCGGGGTCGATGCCCTCCGACTCGATCCTCAAGCTGGCGTCGATCGGCACCCTGGCCGGCGCCTTTAGCGGCCTCTTCGGGGTCGGCGGCGGCACCGTGATCGTCCCCCTGCTGATCCTCTGGTTCGGCTTCGGCGAGCGCCTCGCGACCGGCACCAGCCTCGCCGCGATCGTCGTCGTCGGCCTGCTCGGGGCGCTTGCCCAGGGCGGGATCTACGGCAACGTCCACGTCGTCACCGGCCTCCTCCTGGCGATCCCGGCGATCCTCGGAGTCGTGCTCGGCACCGCGATTCAGCAGCGCATCCCCCAACGCGCCGTCTCCTACCTGTTCGCGGCGCTACTGGTCGCGATCGCGATCGAGCTGATCCTCAAGTGAACGAGCTCTTCGCAGTCCTGATCGCGATCGCCGGCGGTCTCGCCGGCGGGTTGGTCGGCGTCGGCGGCGGCGTCCTCTTCGTCCCCGCGTTGACCATCTTCCTCGGCCTCACCCAAGTCGAGGCCGAGTCGACCTCGCTGCTGATGATCGTGATCGTCGCCCTGGTCGGCGCCTACCGCCAGCGCGGCTACGGCAACGTGCGCCTGCGCGAGGCGCTGATCATCGCCGCCCTCTCGCCGCTCGGCGTCCTGGCTGGCGTCGTCATCGCCAACAACGTCTCCGAACGCGTCCTGCAGCTCTCCTTCGCCGCCCTCGCCTTGTTCATGGCGCTGCAGCTCGTTCGCCGCGCCCGCCGTGGAGATCCCGCTGGAACCTAGCGATCGCATCCGCGACGGCTGCGGCGAACTCTAGCCGCCGCGTTATCCTGGGGCGCATGGAGACCCTTCCGGGTCACTTGGAGCGTCTCCCCCAGGGGCAGGATCGGTTCCAGGCGGAGCTGATGTCGCGCGACCAGCGCGGCCGCATCCTCGCTGCCGCGGCCGAGGTGATCGCGAGGCGCGGCTACCGCGGCGCGACGGTCGCGCTGATCGTGAAGCGGGCCGGGGTCGCCCGCGTCACCTTCTACGAGAACTTCAAGAACCGCGAAGACTGCCTCTTGGCCTGCTTCGACGCGGCCCTCGAGGAGACCCGCCGGCGCACCGCTGCCGCCGCCGCGGTGGAGCGGGACTGGCCGGCCAAAGTGCGGGCGGAAATCGCCGCCTTCCTCGAATATGTGATCGAGGAGCCTGCCCTCGCGCGCACCTGCCTGATCGAGTCGCTGGCCGCAGGCCCGGCCGCGATGCAGCGCTACGAGGGCGCCCTGCAGAGCTACGCCCCCTCGCTGCGGCGCGGGCGCGAGCTCGCCGCGGGGCTCGCCGACCTGCCGGGGACGCTGCTCGAGGACTCGCTGATCGGCGGGATCGTCTGGATGGTCCACCAGCGGCTGCTGCGCGGCGAGGTCGACGCGATCCTCGGGCTGCTGCCGACGATGGTCGAGTTCGTCCTCGCTCCGTATCTCGGCGCGGAGAGCGCGGCCGCCGCCGCCGGTCGGCCCGCCTGAGTTTCAGACGTACCGCGATAAGTATTCAAAGGGACCCGAGTCATCCCCGTCGCTATCGTCTCGCCGGTGGCGATAGGCGATTGGAGGGAGGGGGAGGGAGGCCGGCTCCGCCCGCTGCACGGCGGCCGCCATGGCCTCTCGCCGGACGTCGTCGCCTTCAGCCAGCGCGAGCGCCTGCTCGCCGCGATGGCCGAGGTCGTCGCCGAGCACGGCTACAACAAGGTGACTATCGCCCAGATAACCGGCGCCGCCTCGGTCTCCCGGCGCACCTTCTACGAGCACTTCGAGAGCAAGGAGGAGTGCTTCATCGCCGCCTACGACGCCGTCGATTCCTACCTCGTCGAGCGGATCGCCGAGCGGGTGAAGGACGAGGACGAGTGGGCGGACCGGGTCGCGACGGCGCTGACCGAGCTACTGCGCTTCCTTGCCGCCCGCCCCCAGCTGGCGCGGCTGATCATGTTCGAGCCGGTTGCCGTCGGCGAGGCGATGGCGTCGCGCCACGAACGGACGGCGGAGCGGATCGGCGCTCTACTCGAGCCGGGCCGCTCCGAGCGTCTCGGAGACAGGCAGCTCGCTGCGGGAATCGAGGAGGCGCTCGCCGGCGGCGTGATGACCCTGATCGTGCGCCGCATCGTCGCCGGCGAGGCCGAGCAGCTCGGTCGCTACGCCCCGGGCATCGTCGAGTTCGCCCTCGCCCCCTACCTCGGCCCCGAGGCCGCCCACGAAGTCGCGGTCCGGCACTTTTAGGCTCCAAACGGAACATTTTTACTGTTGGCCCGGTCCCATCGTCTACGCTCAGAACGTGGATTCCCTGAACTGGGAAGGCGACCCGCCGCAACTGCGATCTCCCGTCCTCGTCTGTGCGTTTCGGGGCTGGAACGACGCAGCAGCGTCCGCCTCCACGGCGCTCGGAGCGATCGCCGCTGCCTTCGATTCTGAGCTGATCGCCAAGGTCGATCCCGAGGACTACTTCGACTTCCAGGCGACGCGGCCGACGATCCGCCTCGAGGAAGGCCAGACGCGGCAGATCGAGTGGCCGACCAACAACCTGATCGCTGTTCCCGTTCCCACTGCCGATCGCGACCTGGTGCTGCTCGACGGGACCGAGCCGAATCTACGCTGGCGCACCTTCTCGGAGTCGATCGCGACCGCCGCCGACACGCTCGGGGTCGAGCGGGTGATCACCCTCGGCGCGCTGATCGCCGAGGTCTCGCACACGCTGCCGGTGCCGATCACCGGCCTCGCCTCCGACCGGGAGATGGTCGAGGCGCTGGAACTGGAGCGCTCCAACTACGAAGGGCCGACCGGGATCGTCGGCGTCATCCACGACCTCTGCCGGCAGGGCGGCATCGACTCGGTCTCGCTCTGGGCGGCGGTCCCCCACTACGTCGCCGCGATCCCCAACCCGAAGGCGGCGCTGGCGCTGCTGCGCCGGCTCGAGGGCCTGACCGGGATCGCGGTCGAGGCCTCCGGCCTGGAGGAGGAAACGAACGACTACGAAGAGCAGATCGGCCGCGCGATCGCCGCCAACCCGGAGATCGAGGAGTTGGTCTCACGGATCGAGGCCGAGCAGGTCGACCTGCTCAACTCCGAGGGCGACGAACTGCCCTCCGCCGACTCGATCGCCCGCGAGTTCCAGCGCTTCCTCAAACAGCGCGGCGACCAGCGCTGACCGCGCTTCCCTGGGTCCACGACGCGCCTTCGATACGAAGAAGTTCGAGTCTCGACACGCTTAGGCCTTGTCTGGTTGCAGACAGAAGATTACGGTGCAAGAATGCAGACCATGACGCGGGACCCAGGCACGGACGAATTCCTCAATCGTCTCGACGAACGGTTCGGTCAAGTGGACCAGCGCTTCGATCGAGTCGAAGCGTCGATAGCCGATCTACGCACCGAGATGCGCGAGTCAAACGCTCAACTTCGGGCCGAGATCAAAAAGTCCAGCGAAGTGCTCCGAACGGAGATCAAGGAATCCAACACCGAGCTCCGCAACGAGATCAAGGAATCCAACACCGAGCTCCGCAAGGAGATTAAGGAATCCAACGCCGAGCTCCGCAAGGAGATCCAGGAATCCAATGCCGAGCTCCGTAAAGAGATCCAGGAATCGAACACCGAGCTCCGCAAGGAGATCAAGGACTCCAACGCCGAACTGCGGTCGGAGATCCGAAACTCCAACGCCGAACTTCGCGCTGAGATAGAGGGAACCCGCGCTGAGGTATTGGGAGCGCAGGGACGCATCGACAAGTTGCAGCTCACGATGCTTCAGATCGGCGGCGGCATGATCGGGACGATGATCGTCGTCTTCGGCGGCTTGATCGCCACTCAGATCTGAGCCGCGTTCCTAAGACTCGGCCGCCGGGCAGATCAGGCGGTAGTCGCACCAGCTGCAGACGGTGGGGGAGGGGCGGGGCTCGAAGTCCTGGCTAAGGATCCCCTCGCCGACCTGGAGCACGGTGCGCTCGACTCGCTCGGCGTCGTCGGGCTGGGTCGGGGCGGCGACCTTCTCGGCGTCGAGCACGTAGTAGTAGCTGCCGGTGCTCGCCTCGACCTCCCAGGCCTCGCGGGCGGCGAGCCGGTAGAGCGCCAGCTGCAGGTCACTGGCCAGCTCGGCCTCGGTCTTGCGCTCGCCGGTCTTGTAGTCGATCAGCTCGAAGTCGCCGTCGGGCAACCGGTCGACCCGGTCGACCCGGCCGCGCACGTGGTGCTCGCCGACCTTGAAGTCGAACTTGCGCTCGAGCCAGACCGGTTCGCCCTCGGCGCCGCGCTCGCGCTCCCAGTAGAGCCGCAGCGCCTCGCGGGCGCGGTCGCGGAACTGCAGCTCGTCGTCGGTCGAGCCGAAGCCGGTGCGCCGCCAGCCGGTCTCGAACAGGTAGTTGAGCTGCCCCAGCCCTTCCTCGTCGCTCTCCGGCGGCTCCTTGTGGAAGCGCTCGAGCACGTTGTGGATCAGGATCCCGAAGCGCTGGTTGATCGTGGGCTCCTGCGGGATGCCGAAGACGCGGGCGAACTTGTACTTGAGCGGGCAGGTCAGGTAGAGGCTGAGGTCGGAGGCGGAGAGGCTGAGCCGGCCGTCGCCGCGGCGCGGCAAAAAGGCCTCCAGCGAGGGCTCCTCGCGGGCGGCGATCAGCTCGCGGCGGCGATCACCCTCGCGCTCGGAGCCGAGCAGGTAGGAGTCGAGCGCCGAGGCGTCGAGCTCGGCCTGCTGCTCGGGGGTCGCGACCTGGCGCAGCAGGCCGTTGACGGCGGCGATCGCCTCGGCCGTCGGCTCGTCCCCGGGGCGCTGTGCCAGCGCCGCCAGCTTCAGCAGCTCGAGGTAGCGGGCGATCGCCCGGTTGACGTCGATCGCGGTGTCGAGGCGCGGCTCCGAGAGCTCCCGGCCCGCCCGCCAGGACGCCTCCAGCACCTGCTCGCGCAGGGTGCGGTAGGTGGCGTGCAGACCCTCGGCGGGGCCGAACAGCTCCTCCCCGTGCTCCTCCTCCTCAGTCTCGGCGGCGGCCAGCGCCTCCAGGTAGAAGCGGGAGGGACGCGTCTCGCCCTCCTCGCCGCGGTCGAGCCGGGAGAGGACGAGGCTGGTGCGGGCGGGCCAGCCGATCCGCCCCCACTCGCCCTCGCCCTCGAGCCCAAGCACGAATACGTGGTCGAAGCCGATCCCCTTGACCGCGTCGACCGCAATCCCCGGCACCGAGGCCGGCGCCGGTGGCTCCTCGCCGCCGGCCGGCTCGACCCCGGCCTCGGCGACGGCGCTGAGGTAGGCGACGAAGCCGCGGGTCGAGCCGTGCGGCTCGCGCCGCGCCCAGGCGGTTGCCAGCTCGGCCAGGCGCGAGAGCCCGAGCAGCCGCTCGGCGACCTCGGGCTGGGCGGCGAAGAGGCGCTGGCGGCGCAGTCCCACCCGCTCGATCAGCCGCCGCACGAAGACGTCGGCGCGGCGCTCCTCCAACGCCGCCGAGGCGGCGTTGTAGAGCTTCAGGAAAGACTGGATCCGCTCCCGCGCCTCGGGCTGGAACTGGGGGCTGTCGAGCGCCGCCTCGCAGGCAGCGACCATGTCCTGCTTGCGCCGCCGTGCGATCGTCGTCAGCCGCGCCAGGTCGCCGGAGCGCAGCTCGACCGGCGGCCGGGTCAGCGCCCGCGCCGCCGCCGGAGAGTCGTCGGGGTCGGCGAGCACGCGCAGCCAGGCGATCGCGTCGCGCACCTCGGGCCGCTGGAAGAGCGCGGTCGGGCCGGAGAGGTGGAAGGGGATGCCGCGCTCCTCCATCGCCGCCGCGACGGCGCCGCCGTGCCGGCCGGGGTCGGCGAGGAGGACGCAGATCGTCTCCGGGTCGGCGCCGCCGGCGAGCAGGTGCTCGACCTCGCGCGCCGCCGCCTGCGCCTGCGCCCGCTCGTTGGCGCACTTCCAGAAGCGCAGCGCCGGGTCGCGGAAGCGGTGCTCGAGCACGATCGCATCGCCTGCGGGATGGAGGTCGCGGAACCAGGCGCTGCCGGCCTCGGTCTCCTCCAGCGTGTAGAGGTGGTTTGGGTTGTCGGCGGCGAGGGCGGCGAGGATCGCGCGCTGGGCGGGGGTCGTCTCCTCCAGCTCGTCGACCATCAGGTATTCGAAGCGGGTGGCGATCTCGCGCCGCAGGTCGAGCCGCTCGGTCAGCAGGCAGTCGAGGGCGAGGAAGACGTCGCCACGGTCGAGGCTGCCAGAGGCGGCGAGGATGCGGTCGTGGGTTGTGTAGAGCTCGGCGAACTCGAGGTCGCGCCGCGCCGCCTCGCGCTCGTCTTCCTCGGCAGCGCTCGCCTCGCGCTCACGGGCGCGCTCGGCGACCGTGGTCGGCCCGGCGCGCTCGGCCTTGAGCGCGTCGATCCGGGCCAGTAGACGGGCGAGCAAGCCGGCCGGGTTGCCGCGGATTTCGTGCCTGCGCAGCGGTAGCTCGTCGAAGCGGTCGAGCAGCATCGCGAGGCGCTCGGCCGGGCCGAGCACGTCGAAGAAGGGGTCGAGGCCGGCCGCCTCGGCGTGCTCGCGCAGTAAGCGCTCGCCGGTGGTGTCCCAGTTGCCGATCCAAAGCTCCTCGAACGGACCCGTCAGCAGCGCCTCCGCCCGCTCGCGCAGGCGCCGCGCGGTTGCCCGGGTCGAGCCGATCGAGAGCACCCGCTCGGGGGCGATGCCGTCGGCGACGAGCCGTGCCAACCGCCGCGCCAGCAGCTCGGTCTTGCCCGTCCCGGCGGCGCCGAGGACGAGCAACGGGCCCTGCTGGTGGGCGATCGCCCGCTCCCGCCCGTCCGCATCCAAAGTCGCCGCTGGCCGCTGCTCGCGCATCGCCCAACGCTAGCGCGCCGTAGCATCCGGCCGATGGACGTTTTCTCCGCAGACTGGCTGGGAATTTGCCGCCGCATCGTGGCCGCGCAGCGGACGATCCTCGCCGGTACCGTCAGCAGCGAGGAACGCACCGTCTACGAGGGGGTAGGCGAGGGGGGCGACCGCACCCTGGAGATCGACCGCCGCTGTGAGGACGTGGTCTTCGCCGAGCTGGAGCAGTTGGCGGCCCAGGGTGCCTCCTTCGTCGCCGTCTCGGAGGAGCGTGGCGAGGTCGGCTTTGGCTCAGGTGGTGCGGCGCGGGTGGTGATCGACCCGATCGATGGCTCGCTCAACGCTCGCCGCACGATCCCCTTCCACAGCGTCAGCATCGCCGTCTCCTCGGGGCCCTCAATGGCCGACGTCGAGTTCGGCTTCGTCCACGACTTCGGCGCCGACGAGGAGTTCACCGCTCGCCGCGGCGAGGGAGCGACGCTCGGGAATGCTCACGTACGCGTCTTAGCCGCGGCCGAGAAGCTGGAGGTCGTCGGTCTGGAGTCGGCGGAGCCGCGGTGGGCCCTGCCGGTCCTCGAGGTCCTGGCGGGGAAGGTCTACCGTCTGCGCGTGGTCGGCTCGATCGCGATCACCGCCTCCTACGTCGCCGCCGGCCGCTTCGACGCGATGCTCAGCCTGCGCTCGTGCCGTTCGGTCGACGCGGCGGCTGCGCAGTTGATCGTTCGAGAGGCAGGGGGGGCGGTTGCTTTCGGCGATCTCGCCCTGGCGGAGGCGCCACTGAACCTCGACGCGCGCTACCCGTTGGCAGCGGCCTCGGGGGCCTCTGCGCTGGAGACCGTGCGCGACGCGCAGCGCGCCGGCGAGCTGGCGTAACCCTTCCCCAAAATCGGGTTAGAACGTGTGTTCGCAAGGAACATATGTTCGCTACACTCGCGAATCCGAGGCAGGCAACCCCCAGAACTCGAAGGGAAACCCATCTTTCATGGCAGAAACTAAAAACGGCAGCAAATCGAAAACCCAGGCCAAGCGCGCGACCACCGAAGCGAAGAAGTCCGCTAGCGCGACGGCGAAAGCAACCAAACGGGCGGCGACCAAGACGGCCGTCGCCGAGAAGAACCAGGTTCAGACCGTCGCCGAGGCCGCGGTCGACCTCCCGGTCGGCGTCGTGCTCACAGTCAGCGACCGGGTCTCCGACCTGGTCGAGCCGTGGACCGGCCGCGACAAGGCCGAGAAGCAGCTCAAGTCCTACCGCACCCAGCTGCGCAAAACGGTGAAGCGGACCGAGCGCCGCGGCACCAGCGCCCGCCGCAAGGCGACCACCGAGGCCCGCAAGACCCGCAACCGGGTCGAGCGCGAGGCCCGCAAGCGCCAGCGCACGGTCGAGACCACGCTGAAGCGCAACCGCAAAGAGGTCGAGCAGCGCGTCCGCCGCGCGGTCGAGGAGCAGACCTCGCGCGCCCAGGGCCTGGTCGACCAGGTCACGGACCAGTTCGCGGCACTGCGCTAACTAGCGCCCGGTAACGGTCACTGCATTGGAGGCGGCTGGCTTATAGGGCCAGTCGCCTCCAGTTGCGTAGGCGCGGAACTGAAAGCGGACGCCGCGACTGTCGTCGTCGCTGAACGCGTAGGCGTAGTGGAAGCGGCCGCGAGCGTCGGTCTGCACGGTGCGGAACTCCAGCCAGCGCCCTCCCCTGAGGCGGAACTGGAGCTCGACCGGCCTGCCCCCGGCAGGCAGCTTCGCGCCGCGGCTCGCGACCTTGCCGCTGAACAGCACGGGCGCGCCGCCGACCCGGGCGACCCGGGCCGAGGCCCGCAGGCGAACACCGGCTGCCACCTCCAAACGGTCCTGCTCAGCCGTGCTGCGGCCGAGCACGCGGCTGCCCGCGAAGACCGCTTCGACCTGCCGGCTCGGCCCCGGCTCGAGGCTGGTCCGGAAGCTTCCGTCGGCCGCGGTCTCGACCACGGTCACTCGCTGGTCTAAGTCGCTGCCGGGGTCGAAGGTCTCGACGACCTTGACCGGCATCCCGGCCAGCGGCGGGCCCGAGGCGAGGCTGAGCCGCCCCGCGTAACGGATGCCTTGCCCGTGGCGCGCCGGGCGCTCGCCGGACCGCCGGCCGCCGAGTCCGGCTTCGATCCGGGTCGGCGATTTCAGCGGGCTCCTGAGAACCATCCGGGCGCCGCTGGCGCGCCGCTCCGAGCTGGCGGCGTTGCCGGCGGCGTCGTGGCCGGTCGCCCTGAACTCGTAACTGCCGGGCGGAAAGGAGTCGGAGTCCCAGCGGGCGACGAGGCGGCCCGGCAGCACCGTCGTCGGCAGCGGTTGCCAGGACTGGCGCGACCCCGCCGGTCGCACCGCCACCGATCCGCGCTCGGGGCTGGGTCCCGAGAGGGAGTCGCCGACCGTGGCCTCGATCCGCTCCGGCTCGGCCGGGTCCTGCGCCCGGGCGAAGGCCACCGCGGGCGGGCTTTCGTCGATCGAGACCGTGGCCGCGACGGGTGCGCCCTCGCTGCCGTTGCCGGCAGCGTCGCGGGCGAAGGCGTCGATCTCGTGCACGCCCTCGCCGCTGACCGTGACCGCTGCGCCGGCGCCCGGCTCGCTCCTCGGCACGGTGCCATCGACGGCGATCGCGGTAGCGGGGCCGCCGGGGCCGCTCGCCTCCATCCCCGAGAGGGCGTCGGCTGCCCTCGCGGTCAGTCGCACGGGCCCGTCGGCCCAGCCGCGTGGGGCTCCGAGCAGCTCGACGCGGGGAGGGGTCGCGTCGACTCGGACCACGGCGGCGCCGACCGTAGCCGAGGCAACTCCCGAGCCGGAGACGGCGACGGTGCGCACCGTGTGCGTTCCCTCGGCGAGGGTCCCGAGCGAGGCGAGGTCGTCGGCGATCCCGCCGTCGAGGTCGGTCTCCGCTGGCGTGCAGCGACCCGGCGTGGCGCAGGGAGGCACTCCGCCATCGCGGTCGACCGAGATCGCGTAGCCGCGAATGCCGGAGATCGGCAGCGGCCCCGCCGGGCGCTCGATCCGGACCTGAGTCGTCGCGCTCGCGGCGATCCAGCCTGACGGGACGAGCGGCCGAACCGAGCCAGGCGCGACGTCGTCGAACCGCAGCGCCACGCTGCGCGGCGGCCCGGTCTGCCCTTCGGGCCCCTCCAGCCAGACGTCCGCGGTGTAGACGCCGGGCAGCGGCGGCACCTGGATGCGTTCGATCTTGGTTTTGTCCCAGGCCAGCCGCGTCGCCGGGAGGACCAGCGTCCCGACCGAATCGCGAACCTGGAAGTGGAGGGCGGTGACCGGAAAGCCCTGGCTCGCGATCGGCGGCCGGTCCCAGTCGAGCCGGAACTCGCTCTCGGCGTACCAGTCGGCCCCGCCGGCGTTGACCCGCAGGTCGATCGGGTAGAGCTGTTCGGCCGGGGTCGCGGCGCCGGCACCGCCGACGGTGGCGAGGCAGGCGAGCGCCGCCAGCGCCAGCGTTCGGAGGATGCCGCTCATGGACCGAACTCCCCGGCGGGACTGCCGAGGTCGGAGCTGCTTGGGCTGGGTTGGGGGGGTGCCGGAGCGGGAGTGGGTGCCGGTTCAGGTTCGGGCGGCGGCACGTATTCGACCGCGCCGCCGCCGGTCGGCCCTGGGGCGGGAGCCGGTTCCGCCGCAGGCTGCAGGCTGCCTCGGCTTCGGTCGGGGGCCGGCTCCGGGGGAGGCGACGCTTCCGGCTCGTACTCCGGCGGCGTGCCGCTTTCCGATTCGGCGAGGACACGAGGCTCGAACGGGCGCTCCAGGACCGGCGCCTTCGTCCGCTCGCCACCGACATCCAACGGCGCCGGCACGACGCCGGCGGTGACGCAGGCGGCGGCGCCGCCTGCGGTCCCGACGCAGATTGCGACCACCTTCGCCAACGCCGCCGCGCCACCGCCACCGCCGGCGGCGATCTGCGGCAGGGAGGCGTCGGTCGCGCCGCCGCCTCCTCCGCCGAAGCGGGCGGCCAGCGCGGCGAACGCATCGTGGACGCGCTCGAGCAGCGAGCGCTCGAGCGCCAGCCCCGGGGCCAGCGCGGCAACCGCCCGTGGGGCCGCCCGGTAGGCACGCAGGGTCGCGCGGCAGTTGCCGCAGGCGCGCAGATGCTCGCGCAACGTCGCCTCCCGCTCGCCGCCCAGCTCGCCGTCGCAGAAAGCCGAGAGCAGCGGCCCCATCTCCTCGCAACGGCTGCCGTCCTTGCTGCGGGCAAGGAACTTGCGGAAGCGCTCGCGCCCCTCGGCCAGGCAGCGGTTGATCTTGGTCTGGCTGAAGCCGGTGATCTCGCCGATCTCCTTGTAGGAGTAGCCCTCGGCAAGCAGCGAGAGGGCGCGGAGCTCCTGCGGCTTCAGCGTCTGCAGGGCCTCGCGGCTGCGGGCGACCTCCTCGCGCCGCTCCACTCGCTCGGCCGGCCCGTCGGCCGGCGCCGGAAGCAGCGCCACCCAATCCTCTCGGCCGCGTTCGGCCGGCGCCGCGGCCGGCCCGCTGAGGATCCGCTCGCGCTCGCGCCGCACCGAGAGCGCCTCGTGCTTGACCACGGTCTGGGTCCAGCGGATCAGTTCCCGTGGGTCCTCGCTGGGAGCCTTGGTGAGGAGGATCTCGAGCGTCCGCTGCAGCGCGTCGTCGGCGTCGTCGGCGCAGAGCGAGTAGCGGCGGGCGGTGCGCCTGAGCAGAGCCTCATTGCGCACGTATGTCTCGACCGCGGCGCGCTTGCGTGCGCCTCCGGTATCGCCATGCAGCATCGCCCCGTGTCCCTCGGGACCGCTCGAACTCACCGCTCAATTCCCCCCTGCCGTTTCAAAGCCCCGCACCGAACATGGCAGCCGAAGTCCGAGCCGAGGCGAATCTCTCCCCCCTTCTGGACGACTTTCTGGGCGCGATTCGCGCAAATTGCAGGAAGGACCCAGCAGGGGCTCGCGGCGCCGCGCCAGGTAGCATCGGGCGCGATGAGCACCTGCGTAGTCACCGGCGGCGCCGGCTTCCTCGGATCCCACCTCTGCGAGCACCTGCTCGGACAGGGGCACCGGGTGATCTGCCTCGACAACCTCGAGACCGGGTCGCTCGAGAACATCGCTCACATCCGTGACGATGCGTTCGAGTTCCGTCACGTCGACATCACCTCTTACGTCGACATCCCGGAGGAGATCGACTTCGTCTACCACCTCGCCTCGCCGGCCAGCCCGATCGACTACCTGCGGCTGCCCCTGCACACGCTCAAGGTCGGCTCGCATGGCACCCACCACATGCTCGGCGTCGCCAAGTTCAAGCGCGCCCGCTTCCTGATCGCCTCGACCAGCGAGGTCTACGGCGATCCTCAGGTCCATCCGCAGAAGGAGGACTACTGGGGGCACGTCAACCCGATCGGCCCGCGCGGCGTCTACGACGAGGCGAAGCGCTACGCCGAGGCGATGACGATGGCCTACCACCGCCAGCAGGGCGTCGACACGGCGATCGTCCGCATCTTCAACACCTACGGCCCGCGCATGCGTCCCCACGACGGCCGCGCGATCCCGACCTTCCTGCGCCAGGCGCTGCAGGACCGGCCGCTGACCGTCTTCGGCGACGGCAGCCAGACCCGCAGCTTCTGTTACGTCGACGACCTGATCCGGGGCATCGTCGCTCTCGCCGAGTCCGACGTGCACACGCCCGTCAACATCGGCAACCCGAACGAGTTCACGCTGCTCGAGCTGGCGAAGGCGGTGATCGAGGTGACCGAGTCGCGCTCGGAGATCGTCTACGAGGCGCTACCGACCGATGACCCGCAGCAACGCCAGCCCGACATCGGCCGCGCCCGCGACCTGCTCGGCTGGGAGCCGGCGATCGAGCTCAACGAGGGTCTGCGCAAGACGATCGACGCGACCGGCGTCGAGCGCCTCGTCGGCGCCGGCGACTGAGCTACCCGGCCGCTAGCCCGGCCTACCCGGCCGCTAGCCCGGCACAGATCGGCGCGAAATCGCGACCGTCGGCGGCTGCCCAAACAGACCGGGCTGCTAGTAGGCCTTGTGGCGACATAGCCGACTGAGGCAGCAGGAGCGGGGCCACGAGAGATCGCGGCCCCGCTTCGGCGTCCAACTGATGCCTGGCGCATATGGTTGCGCCGGTGTCGATGACGATGCTCATCACCGGGGCAAGCGGCTTCCTCGGTGGCCATCTCCTCAGCGCCGGCCGCGAGGCCGGGATTGCGGTCGCTCCCGCTGCCCGGCAGGGAGGGGAGGGCGTGCTGGCCTGCGACCTCCTCGATCCCCCTTCGGTCGAGGCCTGCCTGGAGGCGGCGCAGCCAGACTTCGTCGTCAACGCCGCCGGCGCTGCCTCGGTCGGGCGCAGCTGGGAGCGCCCAGCCGAGACCTTCGCGACCAATGCGACAGGCGTCCTCAACCTGCTCGAGGCGATCGCTCGCAAAGCTCCAGAGGCGCACGTCCTCTGCCTCTCCTCGGCCGACGTCTACGGAATTCGCGAGCCCGGCGAGCTGCCGCTGGGGGAGGAGCTGGACCTGCGCCCGGTCACTCCCTACGGCGCCAGCAAGGCGGCGATGGAGCTCGTCTGCGGCCAGTACGCGCGCGGCCGCGGCCTGCGGATCGCGGTCGTCCGGGCTTTCAACCTGATCGGTCCGGGCAGTCGTCGCGCTTTGCAGTACCCGGCTTCGCCCGCCGCATCGCCGGCGCTGAGCGGGAAGGCGAGGCGGGAGTCGAGCTGACGCTGGGTAACGGCGACGCGGTGCGCGACTTCCTCGACGTCCGCGACGGGGCGCGAGCGCTGCTCGAGCTCTCACGGCAGGAACTGCTCGGCACCTACAACCTCTGCTCCGGCCGGGGGACGACGATCGCCGAGCTGGCCGGCGAGCTAGCCGCCGCGGCGCGGGTGCCGGTCGCGGTCAGCCACGACCCCGGGCTCGAGCGCCCCGCCGATCCGCCGGCATTGGTCGGCGACCCGGCGCGTCTGCGCGCGGCGACCGGGTTCGAGCCACGCCGCTCGCTCGCCGAGAGCCTCTCTGACCTGCTCGACTCCTGGCGGGAGCGCCCCGCCAGCGCCTGAGCGCCCGCTCTCAATATCCTCCCGGCAGAATGTCCAGCACCGGCAAGCCCGCGGCCGAAGAGGCCCACCGCACGATCGCCCCCGTCGTCGGCCCCGACGACGAGCGCGTCTTCACCGACTCGGGGATCGAGATCGAGCGCCTCTATACCGAGGACGACGTCGCTCCCGGCCTCGAGCAGCGGCTCGGCGAGCCTGGCGAGCCGCCGTTCACCCGCGGCATCCACGAGGGCATGTACCGCGACCGGCTCTGGACGATGCGCCAGTACGCCGGCTTCGCCTCCCCCGAGGACACCAACGAGCGCTACCGCTACCTGATCGAGCACGGCTCGACCGGGCTCTCGATGGCCTTCGACCTGCCGACCCAGCTCGGCCGCGACTCCGACGACCCGCTCTGCCAGGGCGAGGTCGGCCGCACCGGGGTCCCGATCGACACGATCGAGGACATGCGGATCTGCTTCGATCAGATCCCGCTCGACGGCGTCTCCACCTCGATGACGATCAATGCCCCGGCGGCGATCCTGCTGCTGCTCTACGAGCTGGTCGGCGAGGAACAGGGGGTCCCCTCCGAGAAGCTGCGCGGCACCGTCCAGAACGACGTGCTGAAGGAGTACATGGCGCGCGGCAACTACATCTACCCGGCCGAGCCGACGATGCGGCTGACCACCGACATCTTCGAATACTGCCACCAGAACGTGCCGAAATGGAACACGATCTCGATCTCCGGCTACCACATCCGCGAGAAGGGCTGCTCGGCCGTGCAGGAGGTCGCTTTCACCCTCTCGAACGCGATCGCCTACGTCGAAGCGGCGCTGGAGCGGGGGCTGAAGATCGACGAGTTCGCACCTCGCCTCGCCTTCTTCTTCAACGGCCACAACAACGTCTTCCAGGAGATCGCCAAGTTCCGCGCGGTGCGGCGGATGTGGGCGGAGATCGTCAAGGAGCGGTTCGGGGCCGAGAACCCGAACTCGATGAAGATCCGCTTCCACACCCAGACCGGCGGGGTCACGCTGCAGGCGCAGCAGCCCGAGGTCAACATCATCCGCGTCGCCCTGCAGGGCTTCGCCGCCGTCTGCGGCGGCACCCAGTCGCTGCACACCAACGGCTTCGATGAGGCGCTGGCGCTGCCGACCGAGCGCTCCGCCCGGATCGCCCTGCGCACCCAGCAGGTGCTCGCGCACGAGTCCGGCGCGGCCGACACGGTCGACCCCTTCGCCGGCTCCTACTTCGTCGAGTCGCTGACCGACGAGGTCGAACTGCGGGCGAAGGAGCTGATGGCGAAGGTCGAGGAGCTGGGCGGCTCGGTCGAGGCGCTTGAGTTCATGCAGCGCGAGATCGAGGAGTCGGCGCTCTCCTACCACGAGCGCTACAAGAGCGGCCAGGATGTGATCGTGGGCGTGAACAAATACGTCACCGACCAGGTCGACGACGTCGACATCCTCCGGGTCGACCCCGAGTCCGAGCAGCGCCAGCTGGCCCGGCTGAAGGCGTTCAAGGAGCGCCGCGACCAGGCTGAGGTCGACGCCAGGCTGGAGGCCCTGCGCGACGTCGCCCGCGGCGACGGGAACCTCTTGCACCCGATCCGCACCGCGCTCGCCGCCGACGCCTCGATCGGCGAGGTCTGCGGCGCGATGCGCGACGTCTTCGGCGAATACAAGGGCGGCGCGTTCTTTTAGTAGATGGGCGTCGGCGCGTATCCGCGCGCCCAGGACGTGTGTGGCGCCGAGTGCCGGCGTGGCGCATCCGACATTTACCCCAGCGGGGTGGGGTCAAAATCCGATGCGCTGCCGCAGCATCGCGGCGGCTCCTACGAGGGCGGTTCGGACCTTGCGGGCTTCGTAGCGGATCTCGTAGTGCGTGAAGCGCAGCGGGCTCAATCCGGCGATCACGTGGGTGCGGTCCCGAAGAGCATCGCGGGCCTGGGCCGAAGGGGTGCGGTGATAGCGAAGCCCGTCGGTCTCCACGACCAAGCCCAGATCCGGCCAGAAGAAGTCAACCTCATAGCCGTTGACAAACTCTTTGCTGAGCGGGGGCGAGCAGCTGGCGCCGCGCCACGATTCCGTGCCGGGTTCCCGCCAGCGTCCACGCCCGTACGCTGCGCGTATCCGACTTTGACCCCACCATGCTGTGGTCTAAGTCGGTTGCGTTCTCGAACTCTCCCCCTGGACGCTCTTGCCCAGGCACAGCCTTGGGGGAGGAACTGGGCGCCGAGGGTGGAAGCCGAGGCCATGATCGAGGTTTCACGGACGCTGATGAAGTCCGAGCCGGAGCTGGCGGAGCTGATCGAGGCCGCCGAAGGGGTTCAGGTGACGATGGCCGAGAAGGGCTTCGGCACCCGGGTCGAGGTTCGCGCCGAGGAGTCGACCGGCCTCCTCGAGGCCGACCTCGAGGCCTTCCTCGACCGCTTGGCAGAGCCGCAGAAGCGACCGTTCAGCGGCGTCTAGACCGCGCACGAACTTCCCTGCAAGCCACCAAATGGGCGGTGCGGCCGTCCGGAAAGCGAGCACCGCATGAGCAGACTTAGAAAGCACCTGAGCGTCGCCAACCTGATCTCCTGCATGGCCCTGTTCGTCGCCCTCAGCGGCGTCGCCGTCGCGGCCAAAGCGACCCTGACCAAGAACCAGGTCAAGGCGAAGAACATCGCCAAGGAAGCGGTCACGTCGCCGAAACTGAAGAAAAACGCCGTGATCAGCGCCAAACTGGCCACCAACTCGGTGATCGCCTCGAAGATCGCCAACGGCTCCGTCACCTCCGGCAAGCTCGCCAACGGCTCGGTCCGCTCCAACACGCTCGGCGGCAGCGTCGTCACCGAAGCGAAGCTGAAGAACGCCGCGGTAACCAACAGCAAGCTCGGCGAAGGCGCGGTCAGCAGCAGCAAGCTCTCACCGACCCTGCTTGCGCAGCTGCTGAAGAACGTCACCTACGTCAACGCCAGCAGTGTCTCCAACAGCGAACCGAACAAGTTCGCGACGGCCAGATGCCCGACCGGCAAGCAGGCGATCGCCGGCGGCGTCCGGCTCGAAGGCGAACTCGCCGAGGTCGCGGTGACCGGCTCCTACCCGCTCGCGGAAGGCAGCTTGCGCACCGGCTGGGAGGCACTCGCCCACGAGACCGGCGGCGGCCAGCCTGGCAACTGGTCGGTCGTGGCCTTCGTCATCTGCGCCGAACTCTAAGCGCCAGAACGCGCTCCTTCCCGGCAATGCGGGGAGGAGCGCGTTCGAAATAGACTCCCGCGCTCGATGCGCGAGAAGAACCCGGTCACCCATGAGGAGAAGCTCGCCTACCTGCGCGAGCTGCGCGAGGCGGCGATCCACTCGGCCTCCGAGGCGGCGGTCGAGAAGCAGCATGCGAAGGGCAAGATGACCGCCCGCGAGCGGGTCGAGAAGCTGCTCGACCCGGGCTCCTTCGAGGAGCTCGACACCTTCGTGCGGCACCGCACCTACGACTTCGAGATGCAGAAAAAACGGCCCTGGGGCGACGCGGTCGTTACCGGCCACGGCACGATCGAAGGCCGCACCGTCTTCGTCTTCTCGCAGGACTTCACCGTCTTTGGAGGCAGCCTCGGCGAGGTGATGGCGGAGAAGATGTGCAAGGTGATGGACCTCGCCGCCCAGGTTGGGGCGCCGGTGATCGGGATCAACGACTCTGGCGGCGCCCGGATCCAGGAGGGCGTCGTCTCGCTCGGCGCCTACGGCGACGTTTTCGTCCGCAACGTCCAGTGCTCCGGGGTGATCCCGCAAATCAGCCTGATCATGGGCCCCTGCGCCGGCGGCGCCGTCTATTCGCCGGCGATGACCGACTTCATCTTCATGGTCAAGGAGACCTCGCACATGTTCATCACTGGCCCGGAAGTGATCAAGACCGTGACCGGCGAGGAGGTCGAGTTCGAGGAGCTGGGCGGGGCGATGAGCCACAACTCGAAGTCGGGGGTGGCGCATTTCGCCTCCGAGGACGAGGAGAGCTGCCTCGAGGACGCCCGCTACCTGCTCGGCTTCCTGCCCTCGAACAACCTCGAGGCGCCGCCCCGCTTCGAGCCTTCGGACGATCCGGAGCGCGAAGACACCGAGCTCGACACTGTCGTCCCCGACGATCCCTCGAAGCCCTACGACATGCGCAACGTGATCTCGCTCGTCGTCGACGACGACGACTTCTTCGAGGTCCACGAGCACTTCGCCAAGAACATCGTCTGCGGTTTCGCCCGGCTCGACGGCTATCCGGTCGGGATCGTCGGCAACCAGCCCGCCTTCCTCGCTGGGGTGCTCGACATCGAGGCCTCCGAGAAGGCGGCCCGCTTCGTGCGCACCTGCGATTGCTACAACGTCCCGATCGTCACCTTCACCGACGTGCCGGGCTTTCTTCCCGGCACCGACCAGGAGTGGAACGGGATCATCCGCCACGGCGCCAAGCTGCTCTACGCCTTCACCGAGGCGACCGTGCCGAAGCTCACCGTCGTCACCCGCAAGGCCTACGGCGGCGCCTACGACGTAATGAACTCGAAGCACATGCTGGCCGACTACAACGTCGCCTGGCCGACCGCCGAGGTCGCGGTGATGGGCCCCGAGGGCGCCGTCAACATCATCTACCGCAAGGACATCGCCTCCTCGCCGACGCCTGACGAGCGCCGGCAGAAGCTGATCGACGACTACAAAGCCCACTTCGCCAACCCTTACTCGGCGGCCGAGCGCGGCTATATCGACGACGTGATCGAGCCGCGCCAAACGCGCCCGAAGCTGATCAAGGCGCTGCGCATGCTGCAGAGCAAGCGGGTGGCGCAGCCGAAGCGCAAGCACGGGAATATTCCGCTTTAGGACGAGGCGGGGGAGGGAGTGTGTGCCCCTCTCCTGAAAGCCGTTCCGCAGCCGGTCGAGCCCCCCGCTTCGTGGGGTTCGTCCTGAGCTTTCCGGAGAGGGGCACACACTCCCTTGCACGATCCGATAGCGGCAATCCGATAGCGGCAAAGTCTCCGAGCAAAGGAAGCCCGGGCAGCCTGAAGTTCCACTTCTGTCACGCAATTCTGACTGCGGCGTTGCATTCTGCAGACAACACGTTGCATCTCATTGGCTAGGTTGAAAGTATGAGAGCAGCAATGGAGTCCGGATGGACAGACGACAGGCTTGACGAGCTCAACACGCGGGTCGACGACCTAGCCCGGCGCACCGAGCGCGGCTTCGTCGAATTCCGCACGGAAATGCAGACTGGCTTCGAGCGGATGGAACAGCTCATCGAGCGGATGGACGCGAAATTCGAGCGGCGCTTCGAACAGGTTGATCAGCGCTTCGAACAGGTTGATCAGCGGCTTAGTCAGATCGACACCCGTCTCGAGGGAGTGGAAGTGCGCCTCGGGGGTGTTGAGACGCGGTTGCTCAAAGCCGAGGTGCGCTTGGAAGGTCTGGGGGAGCGAAGTGGGCGCGTCGAGAAATCGCTGGACGGCCTGATCTACGCAATCCTCGGATTCGCGGCGTCGATGGTCGTCGCGGTAGCGGCTCTTGTCGCGGTCCACCTCGGCGGCTAAGGCACGGCGGTTGCCTCCGCCTCGGCGCTGCGGGCGCCGCCCCGGGCGCCGGCGCCGATCCCGGCGCCCGCTTCGCGGCTGAGCCGGTGGGCGAGGTAGACGGGGACGATCGAGAGCAGGACCACGAGCAGGGCGACGACGTTGACGATCGGCAGCTGGGTGGGGCGGAAGAGGTTGCGGAAGATCCAGATCGGCAGCGTTTCCTCGCCGGCCCCGATCGTGAACGTGGTGACGATGATCTCGTCGAAGGAGAGGGCGAAGGCAAGTAGGGCGCCGGCGCCGAGCGCGGTCCGCATGCTGGGAAGGGTGACGAAGCGGAAGGTCTGCCAGGTGTGGGCGCCGAGATCCGCCGAGGCCTCCTCGAAAGAGGCCGAGGTGCGGCGTAGGCGGGCAATCACGTTGTTGTAGACGACGACGATGCAGAAAGTGGCGTGGCCGACGACGACCGTGAAGAGGCCGAGGTCGACGCCGAGCACCTGGGTGAAGGTGTTGCTGATCGCGACGCCGGTGACAATGCCGGGCAGGGCGATCGGCAGCACGACCAGGAAGGAGATCGTCTCGCGGCCGAAGAAGCGGTGGCGGGAGACGGCCAACGCGGCGAGGGTGCCGAGCATGATTGCGATCGCGGTTGCGGCCAGGCCGGCTTTGATCGAGGTCAGGAAGGCATCGCGCGCGGCCTCGTTTTCGATCGCCTTCGGAAACCACTCGAGGGTGAGGCCGGAGGGTGGCCACTTCTGGGTGGTGCCGCTGGCGTTGAAGGCGTAGATCCCAACCACGGCGAGCGGCACGTAGACGAAGGCGAGGCCGAGGGCGACGGCGATCCGCAACAGCCAGGTGGCGCGCCTCGAGAGCCGCATCTCAGACGTGCTCGAAGGCCCCGAGCTTCCGGGCCACGAGCAGGTAGGCGATCATCACCACGATCGGGACGAGGGCGAGCGCGGCGGCGAACGGCTGGTTGTTGGTGATGCTGTTGAAGATCACGTTGCCGATGAACTGGTCGTTGGAGACGAGGCGCGGCGTGATGTAGTCGCCGAGGGTGAGCGAGAAGGTGAAGATCGAGCCGGCGACGACGGCCGGGAAGGCGAGCGGCAGGATCACCCGCCGGAAGGTCGTGAAGGGGTGGGCGCCGAGGTCCTCGGAAGCGCTGATCAGCGAATTCGGGATGCGCTCGAGGCCGGCGTAGATCGGCAGGATCATGTACGGCAGCCAGAGGTAGCTCATCACCAGCCAGACGGCGGCGATCCCGTAGCCGGGCCCGTGCAGTCCGAACGGCTCCAGTGCCCAGTTGACGATCCCGTCGTTGGAGAGCATCGTTCGCCAGGCGAGGACCTTGACCAGGTAGCTGGACCAGAGCGGCAAGAGGACGGCGACGACGAGGATTGCGGTGACGCGCCGGCTCGCCACCTTGGCCATGTAGAAGGCGATCGGGAAGGCGAGGATCGCGTCGGTCAGCGTAACCAGGGCGGCGACGGCGACGGTGCGGCCGACGATGTCGCGGTAGACCGGTTCCTCGAACAGCGTTTCGAAGTTGGCCAGGCCGAATTCCTGGACTACCTCACCGCTCAGCGCGTCGACCGACCAAAAGGCGGTGAGCAGCAGCACCGCCAGCGAGCCGAGGTAGCCAATGACCAGCCAGCCGACCGGGCCGGCCAGCAGCGCCCCGACCTGGAGGCGGGGACGGCCCTGGAAGAGGCCGGCGAGCTTGCGGCCCACCGACCTCCTCGCGACGACGGCTTCAGCGGCCATCGCTCAGGTCCGTCTGCTCAGCCTTTGATCGTGGTCCAGGCCTGGACCCACTCGTTGTAGTCCTTGCAGTCTTCCTCGCCGTTGCCGCAGTCGGCCAGGGGGGTTTCCCAGTAGTAGACGCGTTTCCAGAACGCCGGGTTTTCGGCGTGGTACTTCTGGCAGAAGCTTTTGTCCGCCGTCTCGTCGCAGGCGAGGCTCTGGGCCGGCGCCTCGCCGAAGAATTCGGCGACTTCCGCGTTGACTTTCGGTTCGACGATCCAGTCCATCCACATGTACATGCAGTTGGGGTGTTTCGCTTCGGAGCTGATCATCCAGGTGTCCGACCAGCCCGTCGCACCCTCCTTTGGCAGGAAGCCCTGGCTCGCCGGGCTGGCCGCGACCGGTTCGCCTTCTTCCTGCAGGGCGAAGTACTGGTACTGCCAGGTCGTCCCGACCGTGGAATCGCCGTTGGCGAAGGCGGAGATCTGCTTTGCCGCTTCCGACCAGTATTCGCCGACGTTGGGCCGCTGTTCTTTCAGCAGGTCGACCGCCGCTTCGAACTGCTCGTCGTTCAGCTCATAGGGGTTTTCGATACCCAGCTCGGGCTGGTGGGTCTTCAGGTAGACCGCTGCGTCGGCGATGTAGATCGGGTCGTCATAGGCGCTGATCCTGCCCTTGTATTTGGAGGCGATTTTCGGATCGAGCACCACGTCCCAGGAATCGGGCGGCGGCGAGATGTCGTTGCTGTTCCACATCAGCAAGTTGGCGCCGCGGCCGTGCGGGATCCCATACGGCTTGCCGTCGAAGGTGTTGTACGGCTGGTTCTTGAGGTCGCTGAAGATCGTCTCGTAGTTGGGGACGAGGCTGACGTTGACCGGATCGACCAAGTTGGCGGCGACCAGGCGCGCGGAGGCGTTACCCGAGGCCGAGAGCCCGTCGTATTCGCCGCTTTTCATCAGCGACACCATTTCGTCGGAGGTGCCGGCGACCTTGTTGTTCACCTTGCAGCCGGTTTTCTGTTCGAACGGTTTGACCCATTCCGGTTCGACGTAGCCGGTCCAGGAGATCAGGTCGACTTCGCCCTCTCCTTTGCCGACCTTCTGCAGTTCCTCGCCGCCGCCGCCGTTGTCGCCGTTGTCGCTCGAACCGCAGCCGGCCAGGACGAGCATGAAGGCGAGGAGCCCGGCGACGATGTACCACGCCGTCCGGGCCGAGTGATCGTGCCCTCTCATGGTGAATCCTCCTCGGTAGTCGATTTCCCCAAGACGGCGGCCGCGTGCTCCGGACGCCATCCCACCAGCACCTCTTTCCCCCGCTCGGGGGCGCCCTCCCCAGGCGTACTCTCCAAGTTCGGCCGGACCAGCGTCAGGCTCCCGCCCTCCTCGAGCGCGACCGTGTAGCGGGTGACCATGCCCGCGTAGGCGACCTCAGTCACCCTGCCGCGCTCGCTGTGCAGCCCGTTGTCGCCGGCGCCCGCCTCGAGCAGCTGCACCTTCTCCGGGCGGATCGTCAGCCGCCTGCCCTCGCGCTCGATAACGTTGGAGACGCCGACGAAGCCGGCGACGAACTCATTGCGCGGGTGCTCGTAGAGCTTCCGCGGCGGGCTCACCTGCTCGATCCGGCCTTCGTTGAAGACGGCGATCCGGTCGCTCATCGTCAGCGCCTCGTCCTGGTCGTGGGTGACGTAGACGAAGGTGATCCCGACCTCGCTCTGGATCGTCTTCAGCTCCACCTGCATCTGCTCGCGCAGCTTCAGGTCGAGCGCCCCGAGCGGCTCGTCGAGCAGCAGCACCTTGGGCCGGTTGACGATCGCCCGCGCCAGCGCCACCCGCTGCCGCTGCCCGCCGGACAGCTCGCCCGGCTTGCGGTCGGCATAGCCGGGCAGCCGCACCATCTCCAGCGCCTCCTCGCAGCGTCGGCCCCGCTCCGTCTTGTCCACCCCGGCCACCTTCATCCCGTAGGCGACGTTCTCGCCCACCGCCATGTGGGGGAAGAGGGCGTAATCCTGGAAGACCGTGTTGACCGCCCTGTCGTAAGGAGGCACCCCACCCACCTCCTCCCCGGCCAACTCGATCGTCCCCCTGCTGGGTTCCTCAAACCCCGCGATCATCCGCAACGTCGTCGTCTTCCCCGAGCCCGACGGCCCCAGCAACGTAAAGAACTCCCCCTGCTCAACTTCCAGGTCAATTCCGGCTACGGCAACGACCTCGCCGTAGTGCTTGGTGAGATCCTCAAGGCGGATGTCGGGAGATGACGCCGTTACGAAATGACGTTATCCCAGCCGTTCAGGAAAGCAAGGACAAATCAGCCCCCTTCCGTTGGCCGAGATGTCCACAAGCTTCACTAAGCCAAGCGGTCTCGCGTTCCTGTCCGGCAGCCCAACTCCGCCGCCCAGGCATCGGCCGGGCTGTTAGCCGCTTCGGCTGGGAGGAGGCATGTGCCCCTCCCAGGGAAGCTCAAGGACGAGCATCCCAAAGCACGGAGCTCGACCGGCTGCGGAACGGCTTCCAGGGGAGGGGCACATGCCTCCTCCCCCTGCACAAACGCTTCAGTAGCCCGTCGGGTGACGCGCGGTGAAGCCGATGTTGTCGCGAAGGTCGGTGTGCCAGCGCGGGCCGGTTTCGCCTTCGTTCCCCGACGTATCCCAACGCACACCCGCGATCACCGCGTAGGCGTGGCCGGCGTTGGTGTAGACGGTGATCCACCGGCCCAGCCCCGCTTCGCCCCACTTGGCCATCGGCCCCGAGGGCAGCGGGCTGTCGATGAATTCGCCGCCTCTGAGCGCGAAGCTGACGGCGCCGGAGCAGTCGTAGCCGCGGTCCCACCAGCGGGCGTGGCCGCCACCGTAGATGTAGGGCTTGGTGCGGATCTTGTTGGCCGCTTCGATCACGGCCACGACCCGGGGGGAGCGCTCTTGGGGGGAATCAGTTCCCCGGTCGGGAGCAGCTTTGCCTTGGCGGTTGGGGTGCAGACGTCGACCGCGGCAGCTCCGAGGCCTCCGGTCACGCACTTGGCGCTGGCGCTTCCGGGGGCGGCGAGGGCGACGACAGCGAAAACCGCCGCTAGCGCCAACCCGGCCTTGAACTTCAAGTTGTCAGACAGCAAACCGATCTCCTTTGTCGGCCTACGGGGTTAGCTGTCGGGCGAGCGCGGAAGGAGCCTGCGCCCCCGCCTGAACTAGGCGGGTTAGCCCCGAAAACGTGGTTCCCCCGTTCCCGTGACGCCTATGGGCGCCTGGGACTCGGCGTTTCGGTTCTACGGACCGGCGGCAGTCTAGACCATCGCCCGGTCGTTTGCTCACAAAACACAAACATTTTGTGGGCTTTCGCACTTGCATCCCGGATTCCTCTCGGCCGGGTGGCTGGTAGCTTGCGCGCTGGGATGGAACTCGCCGGCCGCAAAGCACTCCTTACCGGGGCCACCGGCGGTCTCGGCCGGGCGATCGCCAAAGCGCTGGCCGAGCGCGGTGCGGTCCTTTTACTAAGCGCTCGTAAGCAGGAGGCGCTGGCGGGCCTTGCGGCCGAACTGCCCGGCGACGGCCATCGCGTCCTGCCCTGTGACCTTGCCGAGCCGGGCGAGGCGGAGCGGCTGGCGGCGGAGGCGGGCGAGGTCGACATCCTCCTTGCCAACGCGGGCCTACCCGGGGCCGGTCGCATGGAGGACTTCAGTGCCGCGGAGGTGCAGCGAGCGCTGCGGGTCAACCTCGAGGCGCCAATGCTGCTCTCGCAGGCCCTCTACCCGGGGATGTTGGAGCGCGGCTCTGGCCATCTCGTCTTCGTCGCCTCGCTGGCCGGCAAGTCGCCAGCGCCGCGATCCTGCATCTACAACGCGACTAAGTTCGGGCTGCGGGGATTCGCGCTCGCTCTGCGCACCGATCTGGGTCCGCAGGGCGTCGGCGTCTCGATCGTCTCGCCCGGGTTCATCCGCGAGGCGGGGATGTTCGCCGAGTCAGGGGCAAAGTCGCCACCGGGGCTCGGCACCTCGACCCCCGAGGAGGTGGCGCGGGCGACGGTGCGGGCGATCGAGAGCGACAAGGTCGAGATTGCGGTGGCGCCCGCCCGGCAGCGCTTCCTCGCCCACTTCGGCCTCGCCAGCCCCGGCATCGCGGTGCGAGTCTCCAGCTCCTCGGCTGGCCAGAAGTCGGCCGCCGAGATCGCCGACGGGCATTCCTCGGACAAGCGCTGATAAGCCGAGTCGGGCACCCCTCGAACGGGCGGATACTCAAAACGACGGCCTAATTAGGCCGTCGTTTGTCCGGGCGAGGGGTGCCCGACTCGGCCCACAGATTGCCTAGGATGAACCTGTGACCTCCGACTCTTTCTCGGCCCGTTCCACCCTCGCCGTTGCCGGGCGCGAGTACGAGATCTTCCGGCTCGACGTGCTGCAGGAGCGCTTCGACGTCGCCCGCCTTCCCTACTCGGTCAAGGTCCTGCTCGAGAACGTGCTGCGGCTCGAGGACGGGGTCTCGGTCAGCGCCGCCGACGTCGAGGCGATCGCCGGCTGGGACGCGGCGGCCGAGCCGAGCGTCGAGATTCCCTTCCAGCCGGCGCGGGTGCTGATGCAGGACTTCACCGGCGTCCCCGCCGTCGTCGACCTGGCGGCGATGCGCGACGCGATGGAGGAGATCGGCGGCGACCCGGCGGCGATCAACCCTTTGGTCGACGTCGACCTGGTGATCGACCACTCGGTCCAGGTCGACGCCTTCGGCAACGAGCGCGCCTTCGCGCTCAACGCCGAGCGGGACTTCGAGCGCAACCTCGAGCGCTACTCCTTCCTCAAGTGGGGCCAGCACTCCTTCGACAACTTCCGCGTCGTGCCGCCGGCGACCGGGATCTGCCACCAGGTCAACCTCGAGCACCTGGCCCAGGTCGTCTACAGCCGCAAGACCGACGGGGTGCTGCAGGCCTACCCGGACACCCTGGTCGGGACCGACTCGCACACGACGATGGTCAACGGCCTCGGCGTGCTCGGCTGGGGCGTCGGCGGGATCGAGGCCGAGGCGGCGATGCTGGGGCAGCCGATCTCGATGCTCTTGCCGCAGGTGGTCGGGTTCAAGCTCGGCGGCGAGCTGCCCGAGGGCGCGACCGCGACCGACCTCGTCCTCACCGTGACCGAGATGCTGCGCGAGCGCGGCGTCGTCTCCAAGTTCGTCGAGTTCTTCGGCGCCGGCCTGGCGACGCTCGGGCTCGCCGACCGGGCGACGCTCGGCAACATGTCGCCGGAGTTCGGCTCGACCTGCGCGATCTTCCCAGTCGACGCCGAGACCCTGCGTTACCTCGACCTCACCGGTCGCCCGACCGAGACGATCGAGCTGGTCGACGCCTACGCGCGCGAGCAGGGCATGTTCCACGACGAGTCGACTCCCGACCCGATCTTCTCCGACCTGCTCGAGCTCGACCTCGCTGAGGTCGAGCCCAGCATCGCCGGCCCGAAACGGCCGCAGGACCGGGTCCCGCTGGCGCACGCGAAGCAGTCCTTCCTCGAGGTGATGGGGGAATTCGACCCGGAGGCGGCCGAACGGATGGGCAACGGACGCGACGAGGCAATCGAGCAGTCCTTCCCCGCCTCCGACCCCCCGGCCGAGGAACACGACGACGAGCGCGGCAAGCCGCGGCCCGCGCTCAGCGGCACGCCGACCGCGACGGTGGCGCACGCCTCGGGCAATGAGATCGCGGTCACGCTCGAGGACGGGACCGGCTTCGAGCTCGACCACGGGCGGGTCGTGATCGCCGCGATCACCAGCTGCACCAACACCTCCAACCCGAGCGTCATGGTCGGCGCCGGCCTGCTCGCCCGCAACGCGGTCGAGCAGGGACTCGCCCGCAAGCCTTGGGTGAAGACCTCGCTGGCGCCCGGCTCGACCGTGGTTACCGATTACCTCGAGCGCGCCGGCTTGACCGAGTACCTCGACGCGCTCCAGTTCAACCTGGTCGGCTACGGCTGCACGACCTGCATCGGCAACTCGGGTCCGCTGGCGCCGGAGATCTCGGCGGCGATCGCGGAGAAGGACCTGGCCGTCTGCGCGGTCCTCTCCGGCAATCGCAACTTCGAGGGCCGGATCAACCAGGACGTGAAGGCGAACTACCTGGCCAGCCCGCCGCTGGTCGTCGCCTATGCCCTGGCCGGGCGGATGGACCTCGACCTCACGACCGAGCCGCTCGGAGAGGGCTCCGACGGCGAGCCGGTCTACCTGCGCGACGTCTGGCCCAGCGCCGGGGAGATCAAGCGCGTGGTCGGCGACTCGGTCGCGGCCGAGATGTTCGCCCGCAACTACGCCGAGGTGTTCACGGGCGAGGAGACCTGGAACGCGGTCGACGTCCCCTCCGGCGACCGCTACACCTGGCCCGACTCGACCTACGTGCGACGGCCGAGCTTCTTCGACGCAATGCCCGCGGATCCCCCCGGCGTCGAGCCGATCGCCGCTGCGCGGGCGCTGGCACTGCTCGGCGACTCGATCACCACCGACCACATCTCGCCCGCCGGCGCGATCAAGAAGGAAAGCCCGGCCGGCAGGTGGCTGATCGAGCACGGCGTCGAGCCAGGCGACTTCAACTCCTACGGCGCCCGCCGCGGCAACCACGAGGTGATGATCCGCGGCACCTTCGCCAACATCCGGCTCCGCAACCAGCTGGTCGAGCGGTCGGGCGGGTACACCCGTCATTTCCCCGACGGCGAGGAAACCTCGATTTACGAGGCGGCGACGTCATACGCCGAGCAGGGCGTGCCCCTGGTCGTCCTAGCCGGCAAGGAGTACGGTTCGGGATCCTCGCGGGACTGGGCCGCGAAGGGAACCAAACTGCTCGGGGTGCGGGCAGTGATCGCCGAGAGCTTCGAGCGGATCCACCGCTCGAACCTGATCGGCATGGGTGTGCTGCCGCTGCAGTTCGCCGCCGGCGAGAGCATCGCCTCGCTCGGACTGACCGGGGAGGAGAGCTTCGACTTCGGCGATCTCGAGGACGGCAAGGCGAAGTCGGTCACCGTCGCCGCCCGCCGCGACGACGGTTCGCAGACTGAGTTCGTGGCCACGGTGCGATTGGACACCCCGAACGAGGTGACCTACTTCGTCAACGGCGGCATCCTCCAGACCGTGCTGCGCAAGCTAAAAGGGTAGGCGCAGCGGGGCCGCGGGAGGCAGGGGGGTCCGCGCGACCCTCACTGCACCTGCGCGTCGGTAGCCAGGGAGGGATGCCGACGCGGCCATTCCCCTGGACGGGACTGCCCAAGAGAACAGTCAGCGTTAGCTATACCGCTTGAAACCCCTGTGGTCAAGCGAGATCGACTGGTTTAGCGGTAATCTTGCCGGGATTTAGGCATGATCGGAGTTTCCATGGGGGACCACGGCGACCCCCCAGCCCTTGCGCTCGATCAGCTCGATCCCGATCACACTTCCCACCGGCCCGACTGGGGTAAGGGTCGCAGCGAACAGGGTGTAAGGGACCTCGCGCCGCACCGCGGCGACCCAGATCACGATGCAGAGGGCGATGAACCCGAGGCCGTGCGCCCACCCGAACACCATCGTCTCGGTTTCGAACCCGGGGGCCAGCCAGAAGAAGAGCAGGCCGGCGAACACCACCAGCTCGATCCACGAGATCCACTTCACCCAGATGAAGAGCGGCCCGGGTATGGGCTTCTGGAGCGGCAGGCCCCGCATCGCGTTCAGGCGTCCGGTGTGAGCGCGGTGAGGACGATGCGCTCCTGCTCGCGCGCGTGGGCACCCGAGTAACCCTCGCCCGGGCTGGCCCGGCCCTGGCGGCCGATGTAGGTCAGTCTCACACCCTCGGGGAGGACCTCCGGCATCCGCCGGGACATCACCTTCCAGGCGCCCATGTTGCGCGGCTCCTCCTGCACCCAGGCGATCTCCTTCAGGTTCGGGTAGGAGGCAATCAGCCCCTGCAGCTGTTCCTTCGCGAACGGGTAGAGCATCTCGACCCGGGCGATCGCGACGTTCTCGGCTGCCTCGCGGCGCTCGCTGGCGTCGATGTCGTAGTACACCTTGCCGGTGCAGAGAACCAGGCGCTCGACCTTGTCGCGCCGGTCGACGGCCTTGGGGTCGTCGAGGATGAAGTGGAAGTGGGCCTCGGTCAGCTCCTCGAGGCTGGAGGCGGCGCGGTCGAGTCGCAGCAGGCCCTTTGGGGTGAAGACGATTAGCGGCCGCGGCTTGCGGATCAGCGCTTGCCGCCGCAGCAGGTGGAAGTACTGGGCGGCGGTGGTCGGGTTGGCAATGCGGATGTTGCCCTCGGCGCCGAGGGCGAGGAAGCGCTCGATGCGGGCGCTCGAGTGCTCCGGGCCCGAGCCCTCGTACCCGTGCGGCAACAGCAGGGTGAGGCGGCTGGTCTGCCCCCACTTCGACTCGCCGGAGACGATGAAGCTGTCGACGATCACCTGGCCGGCGTTGGCGAAGTCGCCGAACTGCGCCTCCCAGAGCACCAGCGCACTCGGCGCCGCGGCCGAGTAGCCGTACTCGAAGCCGAGGCAGGCGATCTCCGAGAGCGGGCTGTTGTAGAGCTCGAAGGGGGCGGAGGCGTCCTCGAGGTTCTGCATCGGGCAGTACCTGAGGCCGGTGTTCTCGTCGTGAAGGACGAGGTGACGATGCGAGAAGGTGCCGCGCTCGGTGTCCTGGCCGGTCAGCCGCACGTGCACTCCCTCGCCGAGCAGCGAGGCGAAGGAGAGCGCCTCGGCCTGGCCGAAGTCGATCCCGCCCTGCTCGATCGCCTCGATTCGCTTCGAAAGCGGGCGGCGCAGCTTGCGGTGCACGTTGAAGCCGTCCGGCGTGCGCAGCAGTTCCTCGTTCAGCGTCCGCAGCTTCTCGGCCGGGACCGCGGTCTCGACCGGGGGGCTGGCGCTGCGGTCGAGCAGTTCGCCGGTGCTGGTCGTTGCCCCGGTCACGGTTGGGTCCTCGTACTCGCCGGACTCCATCTTCTCGCGCAGCGCCTTCAGCGCGGCAGCCATCTCCTCGCGGCGCTGCTCGGAGGCCTCGGCGACCCCCTCGGCCGAGAGCGTGCCCTCTTCGATCAGCTTCTCGGCGTAGATCTCGGAGACCGGCGGGTGCGACTTGATCTTCGCCGCCATCGTTGGCTGCGTGTAGGCCGGCTCGTCGGTCTCATTGTGGCCGAAGCGGCGGTACCCGATCACGTCGATCACGACGTCGCGGCCCCAACGCTCGCGGTAGGCCATCGCCAGCCGCACCGCCGCCGAGCAGGCCTCGACGTCGTCGGCGTTGACGTGCACGATCGGCACGTTGAATCCCTTGGCGATGTCGGCGGCGTAGGGGGTCGAGCGCGCCTCCTCGGGATCGGTGGTGAAGCCGACCTGGTTGTTCTGGATCAGGTGGATCGTGCCGCCGGTGGCGTAACCCTTCAGCGCCTGCAGGTTGAGCGTCTCTGCGACCACGCCCTGGGCCGGGAAGGCGGCGTCGCCGTGCAGCAGCACCGGCACCGCCCGCTTCGGGTCGTGGTTCAGCTCGGCGCCATCGAAGTCCGACTGCAGGAAGCGGGCGCCGCCGGTGACCACGGGATCGACGAACTCGAGGTGGCTCGGGTTGGGGTAGAGGCGGACCGAGATCCTCTCCCCTTGCGAGGTCTCGTAGACGCCGCGGTGGCCGTAGTGATACTTGACGTCGCCGGTGCCGCCGTGGGGGATTCCGGCGACCGCCTTCACCGCCTCGATTCGCTTCGAGCCCTCGAACTCGGCCAGGATCGACTCGACCGGGCGGCCGAGGTTGTGGGCGAGGACGCTGAGCCGGCCGCGGTGGGCCATCCCGAAGACGACCTCCTCGGCGCCGCCCCGGTGCGCGAGTGTGACCGCCTCGTCGAGCATCGGCACGACCACGTCGAGGCCCTCGATCGAGAACATCTTCTGGCCCAAGTAGGCCTTCTCGAGGAAGCGCTCGAACTGGAAGACGTCGATCAGCCGGTAGAGCAGGCGGCGTTTCTCGTCGTCGGTGAGCGGCTGCCGGTGGGCGCCGGTCTCGATCATCTCGCGCAGCCAGATCCGCTGCTGGTGCGAGGAGAGGTGCTCGAACTGGTAGGCGATCGTGCCGCAGTAGGTCTGGCGCATCCGCGGCAGCGCCTCGAGCAGGGTTTCGCCGGGGACGCCGATGCGCAGGATCGAGGCCGGGATCCGGCCCATCAGCTCCGGGGTCAGGTTGACGTTCTCCGGCTCCAGCGCCGGGTCGCCCTTCGGCTCCGATCCGAGCGGGTCGAGCCGGGCGGCGAGGTGGCCGTGGGTGCGGAATGCCTTCAGCACCGAGGTTGCGGCCTGCACCGCCTGCAGCAGCTCCTCGTCGACCTCGCCGGGAGCGGTGCTCGGTTCGGCGCTGGTCGGGGCGGTTGCGGCCCCGCCCAGCGGCGGCGCCGAGGCTGAAGCGGGGTGGGCGGAAGAGACACCGGCGGCGTCGATGCCGAGGTCCCCGGCAACCGCCTCGTAGAAGCCGTCCTCGCCCTGCAGCAGCTGCTCGACCCGGCGCAGGAAGGCGCCCGACTCGGCGCCCTGGATCACCCGGTGGTCGTAGGTCGAGGTCATCGTCATCACCTTCGAGACCCCGAGCTGCTTCAGCCTTTCCGGCGAAGCGTGCAGCCACTCCGGCGGGTAGGCGATCGAGCCGGTGGCGATGATCGCGCTCTGGCCGCTGAGCAGGCGCGGCACCGAGGCGACCGTGCCGATTCCGCCCGGGTTGGTGAGGGAGATGTTGGTGCCCTGGAAGTCGTCGGCGGTGAGCTTGTTCTCGCGCGTCTTCGCGATCAGCTCTTCGTAGTAGGAGTGGAAAGCGGCGAAGTCGAGCCCGTCGGAGCCCTTGATCGCCGGCACCATCAGGCTGTGCGAGCCGTCCTTGCGTTCGACGTCGACCGCGATCCCGAGATTGACCGGCCCCCTTTCGAGCGCGTAGGGCTTGCCGTCGCGCTCCTCGAAGGTGCGCACCATCACTGGGAGCTCCTTGGTCGCCTGCACGATCGCCCAGGCGATCAGGTGGGTGAAGGAGACCTTCAGCCCACGCTCCTTCAGAACCAGATTGATCGCCTTGCGTTTGGCGTCCAGCGTGTCGACGGCGATCGTCCGGAACGAGGTCGCCGTCGGCACCGCCCGGCTCTCGTCCATCGCCTTCGCCAGCATCGCCCCCGGCCCCCGCAGCTGCTTCGCCTCTCCGGCAGCGCCCGTCGCAGCCCCGCCGTTGCTGGCCGCTAGTACGTCGTCCTTGGTGACCTTGGCCCCGAGCCCCGTCCCACTAACCGCAGCAAGGTCGACGCCGTTCGCCTCAGCTATCCGGCGCGCGACAGGCGTAGCCCTGACATCGGCCCCGTTGCCCGAGTCGACCTTGGAACCCTCGGCGTCGGACGCACCGGAATCAGCCGCGGGTGGCGCCGTAGGGGGGCCCACCCCCGAGGAAGCTTTAGCTACCGCAGGGGGTGGGGGGTCCCCTGCGGCGACAGGACCCGCGGCCTGACCGCCTTGTCCCTCGCCGGATCCATCCCCCGGCTCCATCTCAGCCATCGGCGCCCCAACCGGAACTTCGTCGTCAACCGCGACCAGGAGCTTCGTGATCACGCCCTCGATCGGCGCCGGCACCTCGGCGTCGACCTTGTCCGTCGATACCTCGACGACGGTGTCGCCCTCGTTGACGAAGTCACCCTCGGCGACGTGCCACTCGAGGACGATCCCCTCGGTCACCGACTCGCCCATCTCGGGCATCGCGATCTGCACGGTGGCCGTCTCTGCCATTTCTGCTTCTGAGTCTATGAAACCGGGCGAGGGACCTTCCCAGTCGAGGTAGGCTGGGAGCGATGAATTACCTCGTCACCGGAGCGACGGGCTTCATCGGCCGCAATCTGGTCGAGCGGCTGCTGCAGCGCGAGGGCACGATCTACGCCCTGGTGCGGGCCGGATCGCGCGGCCGGCTCGAGGAGCTGCGCACCGGCTGGGGCGCCGACGGGGCCCGTGTGGTGCCCGTCGCCGGCGACCTCTCGCAGCCGGCGCTCGGCGTCTCCGAGGAGGACATGGTGGCGATGCGGGGCGAGGTCGACCACTTCTTCCACCTGGCCGCGATCTACGACATCACCGCCGACGCCGAGGCGCAGGAGATCGCCAACGTCGAGGGGACCAGGCACGCGATCGAGCTGGCGGGCGCGATCGAGGCCGGCTGCTTCCACCAGGTCAGCTCGATCGCCGCCGCCGGTCTCTACAAGGGCGAGTGGCGCGAGGACATGTTCGACGAGGCGGAACGGCTCGACACCAACCCCTACTTCCGCACCAAGCACGAGTCCGAGCGGCTGGTTCGCGAGGAATGCTCGCGCCCCTGGCGGGTCTACCGACCCGGAATCGTGGTCGGCGACTCGCGCAACGGCGAGATCGACAAGATCGACGGGCCCTACTACTTCTTCAAGACCCTGCAGCGGCTGCGCCGGGTGCTGCCCTCGTGGCTGCCGACGGTCGGGGTCGAAGGCGGCGAGATCAACATCGTCCCGGTCGACTACGTCGCCGCGGCGATCGACCACATCGCCCACAAGCCGAAGCTCGACGGCCGCGCCTTCCACCTCACCGACCCGAACCCGCACACGGCGGGCGAGGTGATCAACCTCTTCGCGAAAGCGGCCGACGCCCCGCAGATGGCGGTGCGCCTGGGCGCCGACGTGACCGAGCCGGCGACCGGGCTGGCGCGCACGGCGCTGAAGCTGGTCCCGGGATCGAAGCGGGCCCTCGCGCGGGCGATCGAGGAGCTCGGGCTGCCCGCCTCGGTGCTGACCTACGTCGACTACCCGACCAGTTTCGACTCGACCGAGGCGCAGAAGGCGCTGAAGGGGTCGGGGATCGAGGTGCCGCCGCTGGAAAGCTACGCGACCAAGGTCTGGGACTACTGGGAGCGCAACCTCGACCCCGACCTGTTCAAAGACCGTTCGCTCTCGGGCGCGGTACGGGGCAAGGTCGTCTTGATCACCGGGGCGTCCTCGGGGATC
Organism: uncultured Solirubrobacterales bacterium; assembly: GCA_963846515.1. Lineage (GTDB taxonomy): Bacteria > Actinomycetota > Thermoleophilia > Solirubrobacterales > 70-9 > VAYN01. Next base: position 50,793 of record CAWJWC010000002.1, read on the forward strand.
GGCAAGGCGGCCGCGATCAAGGCCGCCGACGCGGGGGCGACGGTCCTGCTCGTTGCCCGCTCGGCCGAGAAGCTGGAAGAGACGCGCGAGGAGATCGCCGCCGCCGGCGGCTCCGCCCACATCCACCGCTGCGACATGTCCGACATCGAGGACATCGAGCGGATGGCCGAGGAGGTGCTCGGCTACCACGGCCACGTCGACATCCTCGTCAACAACGCCGGCCGCTCGATCCGCCGCTCGGTCGCGCTCTCCTACGACCGCTTCCACGACTACGAGCGCACGATCCAGCTCAACTACCTGGGGGCGCTGCGGCTGATCCTCGCCCTGCTGCCGACGATGCGCGCCCGCAAGCAAGGACACGTCATCAACATCAGCTCGATCGGGACCCAGACCAACCCGCCGCGCTTCTCCGCCTACGTCGCCTCGAAGGCGGCGCTCGACGCGTTCAGTCGGGTGATCGCGTCGGAGGTCAAGGATGACGGGGTCCACCTGACCACGATCAACATGCCGCTGGTGCGGACGCCGATGATCGCGCCGACCCGGATGTACGACATGTTCCCGGCAATCACCCCCGAGGAGGCGGCGGAGATGATCGCCAAGGCGATGGTCGGCCGGCCGAAGAAGGTGGCGACCAAACTCGGCAATTTCGGCGAGCTGCTCTACGCGGTCGCCCCGAAGGTCAGCGACTCGATCCTCAACACCGCCTACAAGCTCTTCCCCGAGTCGCAGGCCGCCAAAGGCGGCAAGGAGGAGGCCCCCGACAAAGCCCCTTCCACGGAGGCTGTCGCGTTTGCGCATTTGATGAAAGGCGTGCATTGGTAGACGCCCCGGCCGGGCGGGGCCTGTCCCGATGAGACAGGCCTGCGGGCGAGGTTTTCGTTCTCGGCCTGTCTCATCGGGCCACCCACCCGGAGGGGCGACCACCTAAAAACGCCATGGGTCAGGAACGGAGACTCAAGCACTGGGGGTGGGGCTTCGAGGATCAGGCTCCGAGTGAGCAGCAGCTGCGAGAGGCTTCCGTGGGCATCAGGGAGCGGTTTGGTTTTGGGGGTGAGCCGGAGCGGCCGGTGCCTCTGGAGCGGGTCGAGCTGCGGGCGTCGCGGCTGAAGGCGCCGGAGCGGTTCGGCGACCTGTTTTCCGGCGACCGCTATGAGCGTGCTTCGCGGGCGTTGGGCAAGGCGTACCGGGATGTTGTGCGCGGCTTCCGCGGGCAGTTCGAGAACCCGCCGGACCTGGTGGCGCGGCCGCGCGACGAGTCGGAGATCGAGACGGTGCTGAGCTGGGCAGAGGCCGAGGGGGCGGCCGTGATCCCGTTCGGCGGCGGCACCAGCGTGGTCGGCGGGGTCGAGCCGCGGCTGGGGGAGCGGCCGGTGGTGACGATGGACCTGCGACGGCTCGACCGCGTGCTCGAGGTCGACCCGGAGTCGCTGGCGGCGCGGATCCAGGCCGGCGCGACCGGACCGGGGCTGGAGCAGCAGCTGCGCGAGCACGGGCTGACCCTGCGCCACTTCCCGCAGTCCTTCGAGTACGCGACGCTCGGCGGCTGGGTCGCGACCCGGGCCGGCGGCCACTTCGCGACCGTGGAGACCCACATCGACGACCTGGTCGAGTCGGTGCGGGCGATCACCCCGCGGGGGACCTGGGAGAGCCGGCGGCTGCCGGGCTCCGGCGCCGGTCCCTCGCCGGACCGGATGCTGGTCGGCTCCGAGGGCATCCTCGGCGCGATCGCCGAGGCCTGGGTGCGGGTGCGGCTGCGGCCCGAGTTCAAGGCCTCCTGCGGGGTCGAGTTCGACGACTTCGGGGCGGCCGCGCGCGCCGTGCGCGAGCTTTCCCAGTCCGGCCTGCACCCGGCCAACTGCCGCCTGCTCGACGCCGGCGAGGCGGAGCTGACCGGCGCCGGCAGCGGCGACGCCAACCTGCTGATCCTCGGCTTCGAGTCCGCCCACGCCCCCGTCGACCCGGCGATGGCGTCAGCCGTGGAGATCGCCCAGGCCCACGGCGGCATCCCCGGCGAGCCCCGCACCTCCACGCCGACGGGCCGAAACCCGCTCCATATCAGCGGAAATCGGCCCACCGGCGGGGAGGGTGGGGAAAGCGAGGACGCCGTCGGAGCCTGGCGCGGGGCGTTCCTCTTGGCGCCGTACCTGCGGGACACGTTCGTCGCCTGCGGGGTGCTCTCCGAGACCTTCGAGACGGCGATCACCTGGGACCGCTTCGAGCAGTTCCACGCGACGGTGATGGAGACGGCGCGCCGGGTGACGGCTGAGGTCAGCGGCGCACCCGCCGAGGGCCCCGGCGCGCCGCGGGTCAGCTGCCGCTTCACCCACGTCTACCCCGACGGCCCCGCCCCCTACTTCACGATCCTGGCCCCGGCCGTGCGCGGCGGCGAGGTCGAGCAGTGGGACGAGATCAAGGCCGCCGTCTCCGAGGCGTTGATCGCGGGCGGTGGCACGATCACCCACCACCACGCGGTCGGCCGCGACCATCGCCCCTGGTACGACCGCCAGCGCCCCGCCCCCTTCGCGGCCGCCCTGCGCGCCGCCAAGGCCGAGCTCGACCCCGCCGCGATCCTCAACCCAGGCGTCCTGATCGACCCCGTGTAGGGAGATCTCCGGGCTACCCTTTCGCGGGATGACCGAAGCGGAGACGAAGAAAAGCGCAGAGTTGCGAGCCAAGGACGATCCCTGGCGGGTCAACGAGGAATCCCGCCGGCGGCAACTGCGCGAAGACGGCCGCCGCCCGCTCGCGGTCAACCTGGCCGAAGGCCTGGCGCTGAGCGAATTCCTCTCAACCTTTACTGGGAGCGCGCGGAAGTGCTGACCCCCAACCCGTTGCGGCTGCGAGAACTGCTTGTCCATCTCAATGAGGCCGACGTGCGATTCGTGCTTGTCGGCGGCCTTGCCGTCAATGCATGGGGGTACCTGAGGGCGACCCAAGACGTCGATCTCGTGCCTGACCCCTCGGCGGAGAACCTCGAGAAGTTGGATACGTTGCTTCGGGAACTAGGCGGGCGAGTCGACGTCGGCGGCAAGCTGCTCGACTCCAGCTCGATATCGACCTTCCTGCGGACTGGAGACCGGACGCTGGTGGCCACCGATTTCGGGCAGGTCGACGTCCTCCAGGGCTTGCCCCAGGTTCCTTCTTTTGCGGCGCTCGACGAGCAGGCCCAGGACATCGACCTCAAAGGGCTGGTCATCCGCGTCTGTTCCCTCGAGCATCTGCTCGAGATGAAGCGGGCCAGCGATCGCGATCGGGACCGCGACGACCTGAGGGCGCTGGAGGCGGCCCATGAGGGCGGTCGCGAGGGAGAATGACGGCGCGCGGCGCTACCCTGTCGCGACTCGATTCCCCGGCCCAGGCGGGTTTGAAGGCGCCGCCGCTGGCCTCCCATCATGGAAACCATCACCTCCGAACAACCGACCGTGCCGGCTGACGGCGGCTCGGGCGCGGCCTCCGAGCCGGTTGTGCCGCGGCGCTCGCCGCTGCGCGCGGCGATCAAGACGGGGCGGCCGAAGGAGTGGATCAAAAACGTCTTCGTGTTTGCCGGGCTGCTTTTCTCCGGCAAGTTCAACCAGTCCCACGAGGTCTTCGAGGCGATCCTCACCTTCGTCTCCTTCTGCCTGATCTCCAGCGCCGGCTACTTCGTCAACGACCTGATCGACGTCGAGCTCGACCGCAAGCACCCGAAGAAGCGCTTCCGGCCGCTCGCCGCGGGCGAGCTCTCGGAGGGGGCGGCGAAGGCGATCGCCCTTGCCCTGGCGATCGTCGCGATTGGGCTCGCCTTTGCCACCGTCAACTGGGAGGTCGGACTGATGGTGATCGGCTACGGCGTCGCCCAGATGGCCTACAGCCTCGGTCTCAAGCAGATCGTGATCATCGACGTGATGACGCTGGCGGGGCTGTTCATCCTTCGCGTCGCCGCCGGCGCCAGCGCCGTCGACGCCCATGCCTCGGAGTGGCTGATCCTCTGCACCGGCATGCTCGCCGCCTTCCTCGGCTTCACCAAGCGCCGCCAGGAGGCGGTCTCGGAGCTGCACGAGGGGACCGCAACCCGCCCCGTGCTCGAGCACTACTCGTTGCCCTTCCTCGACCAGATGGTCTCTCTGGTCACCACCGGGACCGTGATCAGCTATGCGATCTACACCGTCAACTCGCCTTTGATCGGCAGCCAGATGATGCTGACGATCCCACCTGTGGTCTACGGGATCTTTCGCTACCTGTACCTGATCTACGACCGTTCTGACGACCGCACGATGGCCCAGATCGTCGCCGGCGACCGTGGCATCCAGGCTGCCGGCGCCGCCTACGCGATCATCGCTTTCCTCCTGCTCTACGTCTTCAACTAGGGCATCGGATCTAGACCCCACCCGGGGTGGGGTGAAAGTCGGATGCGCTCAGGCTAGGCCGACTTCCTCTGGCGCCGCTTCCATCAGGTAGAAGCGGGCGCGGCCGAGCTCCTCGCCGTCGACCATGACGACGGCGGCGTGGGGGCCGACGGTCTCGAAGTTGGCGGTGGCGCCGATCGACATCACCAGGCGCTGCTCCTGCCCCTGGGGCATGCCGGGCGGGCGGCCGGTCTCGAAGCTGGCGGTGAGACCCTCGCCGAGCTCGTTCCCGTCGGGATCCTGGACGGTGACGATCAGCTCGTGCGGGTCGTTGGTCTCGTGCCAGGCGACGTCGATGCCGAGGCCGATGTGGAAGGCCCACTCGTGCGGCAGCTCCGGCAGGCGCAGCACGTTCCAGCCGCCGCCGTTGAGGTAGAGCTTGCCGTTGACCGCCTCGCTGTGGTCGGCGAGCAGGAGGAAGCCGAGGTTCATCGCGACTCTTGCGCGTCGGGGTAGGGGACCACGGCGAGGTCGGAGAGCAGCTCGACCTTGCCGTCGCGGGTGAATTCGAGGTCGACCGTCTCGTTCTTGCGGTACGTCCCCCAAAGGCCGAGGTACATCGCCAGCCAGCGACTGGTCCCGATCTTCTCCTTCACGATCGGGTGGCTGAAGACGATCTCGCCACCCTCGATCGCGTAGTCCCCGCCCTCGCTCTGCTCGATCCCGTTGACGAAGACCGTGAACGGCCGCTCGGCACCGCGCGGCAGCTTGATTCGCTCGCCGGCGGCGTAGCTGCCCTTCGGGATCTCGGTGTCTGCCCTGCTCATCGCTCCGCTGCCTCCAGAGTCTCGCGCACGAGGTCGAACGGCGTCTCGTGCTCACTCGGGTCCAGCTCCTCTCGCCCTACCCCGCCGCGGTAGGGCACGAACGTGCCATCGCCGCGCACGTCGACGCCGGCGGTCGGCTTGCGCAGGAATCCACGCCCCTGCAGTTGCAGCCGCGCCCGGACCTGGTCCTTGGGCTCGAAGTCGCGCAGCGCAGAGACCCTCTTCGCCGGTCCCTGGCTGCGGATCTCCAGGGCCTGCTCCCGCATCGCGGCAACCGCCTCGCCGAGGTGGTCGAAGCTCTGATGCTCGACCTCAGACCCGCTACGAACCGTCAGCTTCCACTTCACGCGGCCAACTTAGGCGATTGCAGGGAGTCCTCCCGCCCCTCCTCACTCGCTAAGCCCCACGCCGCGGACGTTTCGGGCGTCGCGCCGGCGGCCCGACGATTTTCTCCGGGCCGTCGCGGCCGTCGAGCGGCGCGTATTCGCGCTCGCGCTCGCCGGTGTAGATCTGGCGCGGACGGGCGATTTTGGTCTCCGGGTCTTCTTGCATCTCCATCCACTGCGCGATCCAGCCCGCGGTGCGGGGAATGGCGAAGATCACCGTGAACATGTTGGTCGGGATCCCCAGCGCCTCGTAGATGATCCCCGAGTAGAAGTCGACGTTCGGGTAGAGCTTGCGCGAGGTGAAGTACTCGTCGTCGAGCGCCTGTTTCTCCAGCTCGCGGGCGATCTCGATCAGCGGGTTGTACTCGGTCGCCTCGAACACTTCGTCGAGGTAGCCCTGGATGATCCGCGCCCGGGGGTCGTAGTTCTTGTAGACGCGGTGGCCGAAGCCCATCAGTTTCTCCTCGCGCTCTTTCACCCGGGCGAGGAAGTCGGGAATGTTCTCGACCGACTCGATCCGTTGCAGCATCCGCAGCACTGCCTCGTTGGCGCCTCCGTGCAGGGGCCCGTAGAGCGCCGCCACGCCGGCCGCGACCGCCGAGTAGGGGTCGACGCCGGAGGAGCCCACCCCGCGCACCGCGTTGGTCGAGCAGTTCTGTTCGTGGTCGGCGTGGAGGATGAAGAGGACATCGAGGACTTTCGAGAGCACCGGCTTCGCCACGTGTTTGTCTTCGGTCTTCTTGAACATCATCGAGAGGAAGTTCTCGGCGAAGTTGAGCTCGTTGTCCGGGTAGACGTAGGGCAGCCCCATGTTGTGCCGGTAGGAGAAGGCGGCCAGGGTCGGCACCTTGGCGATCAACCGGACCGCGGCCATGTAGCGCTCTTCCGGGTCGTCGATCTGCTTCGCGTCCGGGTAGAAGGTGGAGAGGGCGCCGACCCCGGCCAGCAGCATCCCCATCGGGTGAGCGTCGTAGCGGAAGCCCTCGAAGAACTGCTTCAGGTCCTCGTGGACGAAGGTGTGGTGGGTGATGTCGAAGACCCAGCGGTCGAGCTGCGGGCCGGTCGGCAGCTCGCCGAAGATCAAGAGGTAGGCGGTCTCAAGGAAGGTCGAGCGCTCGCAGAGCTGCTCGATCGAGTAGCCGCGGTGTTCGAGGATGCCGGCGGCGCCGTCGATATAGGTGACCGCGGAGCGGCAGGACGCGGTGTTGGTGAAAGCCGGGTCATAGGCCAGCATCCCGAATTCGTCCTCGTCGACTTTGATCTGGCGCAGGTCGATCGCCCGCACCGTGCCGTCCTCGATCGGCAGCTCGTAGGTCTTGCCGGTGCGGTTGTCGGTGACGGTGAGCGAGTCGGAGGCCATGGGGCGGCGCCCATTCTGCCACTTCGCCCCCGCCGGCCGTTAAGAGGTCGTGCGGGCGCTAGGCGGCCGGGACGCCCTCGAACTGGGTCATCCCGCGCAGCGCCTCGAAGCGCCCGTCGATCTCCTCGCGGGTAAGGCGCGAGACCCGCTCGGTGCCGAACTCCTCGACGTTGAAGGAGGCGAGCACGGTGCCGTAGCCCATCGCCCGCCGCAGGTGCGCCTCGTCGAGCTCGCCGCCGCAGCCGTCGAGGTAGCCGAAGAAGCCGCCGGCGAAGCTGTCGCCGGCTCCGGTCGGGTCGCGCACGTCCTCGAGCGGGAAACCCGGCAGCGCGAAGAAGCCGCTCTCGGTGAACAGTGCCGCCCCGTACTCGCCCTGCTTGGCGACCACCGCGCGCGGGCCCAGCTCCATCACCGCGCGGGCCGCCCGCGCCAGGTTCGACTTGCCGGTCAGCATGCGGATCTCAGCGTCGTTGACGACCAAGCAGTCGACCTCGGCGATCGCCGCGCGCAGCGAGTCCTGGGCGGTTTCGATCCAGAGGTTCATCGAGTCGAGCCCGCTGAAGCTGGCGTTGGCGCACTGGGCGCGGACCTGGCGCTGCAGGTCGGGCTGGATGTTGGCGAGGAAGAGGGTGTCGGCCGCCTGCGAGGCCGCGGAGAGCTTCGGCTCGAACTCGGCGAAGACGCCGAGCTGCGTGTCCTCGGTGTGGGCGACGTTGAGGTCGAACTCGTAGCGGCCGCGCCAAAAGAACGACTGCCCGCCCGCGACCCGCTCGATGTCGTCGGTGACGACACCGCGGTTCTCCAGCACCGCGAACTGCTCCGGGCCGAAGTCGTCGCCGACCGGTCCGACCGGCCGCACCTCGGTGAAGAAGCTGGCGGCGAGCGAGAAGTGGACGGCGGCGCCGCCGAGCATGCGCTCACGCTCCCCGAACGGGGTCTTGACGGCGTCGAAGGCAATCGATCCCACCACGGTCAGCGCCATGAGGACGGCAGCCTAGCGTCTGCCCTGCGAGACTCCGCGGCTGATGAAGGCGATCCAGATTCAGGAGTTCGGCGGGCCGGAGCTGCTCGAGCTGGTCGAGCTCGACGATCCGACCCCCGGCGAGGGTGAGGTCGTGGTCGAGGTAGCCCGGGCTGGGATCAACTTCGCCGACACGCACGCGACCCGCAACGACTATCTCGCCGAGCAGACCCTGCCGCTGATTCCAGGCGCTGAGATCAGCGGCCGCACACCCGACGGTCGCCGCGTCGCGGCGCTGCTTGGCAGCGGCGGTTACGCCGAGAAGGTCGCCGTGCCGGAGGCGATGCTGATCCCGATTCCCGACGAGGTCGACGACGACCGCGCCGCGGCGATGCTGCTACAGGGCCTGACCGCGATGGCGCTGGTCCAGCGCTGCGCCCGGATCGAGCCCGGCGAGACGATCGTGGTCGAGGCCGCCGCCGGCGGCACCGGCTCGCTCTCCGTCCAGCTCGCCAAGCGGGCCGGAGCAAAGGTGATCGGCCTCGCTTCCAGCGCGGAGAAGCGTGAGCTGGTCGCCGGGCTCGGCGCCGACGCGACTGTCGACTCCCGCGCCGAGGACCTCGGCGCCGCGATCCGCGAGGCCAACGACGGCAAGCGGGTCGACGCGGTCCTGCACATGAGCGGCGGCGCGGCCTTCGACGCCGAGCTCGGCGTGCTGGCGCCGCTGGGCCGGATGGTCGTCTTCGGCATCGCCTCGCGCGAGCAGCGCGAGGTCTCGACCGGCGCCCTGCTGCGCGGCTCGAAGGCCGTGATCGGGTTTTGGCTCGCCCACCTATTGATGCGTCGCGACCTGGTCGCGCCGATGATCGGCGAGCTGCTCGGCGCGGTCGCCGGCCGCGAGCTCGAGGTCACGGTCGGCGATGTCTACCCGCTCTCCGAGGCTGCGCGGGCGCACGAAGACCTGATCGCCCGCCGCACCAGCGGCAAGCTCCTACTGGACCCCAGTTCCGTCGGCGCTTCCTCGGCTAACGCGTCCGGAGCGCCTAGATGACGGCCTTCAAGGACCTCGGCCTCTCGGCCCCGATCCAGCAAGCGCTCGACGAGCTCGGCTTCGAAGACCCGACGCCGATCCAGGAGCAGGCGATCCCGGAGCTGCTCGGCGGCCACGACGTGATCGGCCAGGCCCAGACCGGCACCGGTAAGACGGCGGCCTTCGGGTTGCCGCTGCTGCAGTACCTCGACCCTGACAACGAAGAGGTGCAGGCGATCGTGCTGACGCCGACCCGGGAGCTCTGCATCCAGGTGACGCAGGCACTGCGCGCCTACGCCGAGCACCTCGACATCGAGATCGTCGCCGTCTTCGGCGGCGCCCCGATCCGCTCTCAGCAGTCGCAGCTGCGCTCCGGCGCCCACGTCGTCGTCGCCACGGTCGGCCGTATGAAGGACCTGATGTCGCGCCGCTCGTTGGTGCTAACCGCGGCCCGCTACGTCGTCCTCGACGAGGCCGACGAGATGCTCGACCTCGGCTTCATCGAGGACGTCGAGAAGATCCTCCGCATGTGCCCGAGCGGGCGCCAGACGGCGCTCTTCTCGGCGACGATGCCGCCGCCGATCCAGAAGCTCGCCGAGGGCTATATGTACGCCCCGACGACGATCAGCATCACCCCGAAGGAACTTACCGTCGACGCGATCGCCCAGGCCTTCATCGAGGTTCCGGCCAAGGACAAGGCGGCGCGCCTGGTCGAGTTGCTGAAGACCGAAGAACCTGAGCAGGCGATCATCTTCACCCGCACCAAGATCGGCGCCTCGAAGCTGGAGAAGCTCCTCAAGGACAAAGGGCTCGACGTGAAGGCGCTGCACGGCGACCTCAGCCAGGGCGTTCGCGACGGCGTGATGATCGCCTTCAAGGACCACCGCGTGCGGCTGCTGGTCGCCACCGACATCGCCGCCCGCGGGCTCGACATCGAGCACGTCACCCACGTGATCAACTATGACGTGCCGAACTCCTCCGAGGTCTACGTCCACCGCATCGGCCGCACCGGCCGGGTCGGACGGACCGGCCGCGCGATCACCTTCGTCACTCCCGCCCAGCGCGAGGAGATCGACCGCATCGAGCGCGACGTCAAGACCTCGATCGGCGAGTGGGAGACGCCGGAGGAGCGGCTCGAGCATGCCCCGCGACCGCGCCGCCGCGAGCGCCGGGAGCGGCAGCGTGAGGTCGAGCGGGTGGCGAGCGAGAACGGGTCCAGCGATGGCGAGTCGGCCGATGAGGCGGAGAAGCGCGACAGCGTCAAGCTCTTCGTCAACCGCGGCGAGCGCAGCGGCATCGACGAGGAGGACCTGCGCTGGGCGCTGCGCGAGGGTGCCGTGCTGCCCGACGAGGCGATCCACGACGTCCGCGTCCTGCACCGCTTCTCCTTCGTCGAGGTCGCCCCGGATCAAGCCGAGCGTGCCGTCGAGTACCTCGACGGCACCAAGCTCAAGGGCAAGGAGATCCGGCTCGAGATCGCCAAGAGCTAGACGCGGCCGCTGGTCAGCTCGGCGACGCGCTCGAGCAGGCGGTCGAAGTCGATCGGCTTGTTCACATAGCCGTCGACCCCGAGGTCCGCGGTGGCGTTGGCGTCGGTCGCGTCCTGGTGGGCGCTGACGATCAGGGCCGGGGTCTCGACCCCCATCGAGCGCAACTCGCGCAGCGCGTCGAGCCCCGACTTGCGCGGCATCATCGCGTCGAGCAGCAGCAGTTCGGGCAGCTGGGCCTGGTCGCCGCCGAGCCAGCGTTCGGTTACCTCCTGACCGTCGGCCGCGGTCTCGACCTCGTAGCCGGCCATCTCCAGCCGCGTCCGCATCAGCAGCAGGATCGTCTCCGAGTCGTCGGCGACGAGGATCCGGATCATCAGCCCGCCTCCGCCGCGGCGCGGCCGGGTCCGATGCCGGTGGCGGCGCGCGCTACCGGCAGCCGGATGCTGAAGGTGGAGCCGATGCCGGCGGTCGACTCGACCGCGATCGTGCCGCCGTGCAGCTCGACTAGCGATTTCGCGATCGCCAGGCCGAGGCCGGTGCCGCCGACGCGCTGGGTCAGACCCGCGTCGCCGCGCACGAAGCGCTCGAAGATGTGCTCCAGCTGGGTCTCGGGTATCCCCGGTCCGTTGTCGGTCACTGCTATCTCCACTTCGGCACCGGCTACCCGCGCCGTGACCTCGATAGACGCACCATCCGGCGAGTACTCATGCGCGTTGGTAAGCAAATTAACCAGTATTTGGCGAATCCGGTCGCCCTCGGCGTAGATCAGCGGCAGGCCGGGCTCGATCACGGCGCTCAGCTCCTGGTTCGACCCATCGGTCTGCGCCCGCATCGTCCGCACCACATCTTCGATCAGCGGCGCCACCTCGGTCGGTTGCGGGGTGATCCCGAGCCGGCCGGCGTCGCTGCGGGCGAGGTCGAGCAGGTCGTTGAGCAGGCGGACCAGGTGGCGGCAGTTGTCGAGGATGATCTCGACCGTCTCCACCTGCTTCGGGGTCAGCGAGTCGCGGTCCAGCATCAGCAGCTCGGCGAAGCCTTGGACCGAGGTCAGCGGGCTGCGCAGCTCGTGCGAGGCGGTGAGCACGAACTCATCTTTGAGCCGGTCGAGCTGGTCGCGCTGGCTCGCCTCCTGCTCGAGCTCGTCGGCCATCTCGTTGAAGGCGGCGCCGAGGGTCGCGGTCTCGGCCAGCCCGCCGACCTCGACGCGGGCGCTGCGGTCGCCGGCCGCTAGCCGCCCCGCCGCCTCGACCAGCTCCTCGAGCGGACGCCGCATCGAGCTGATCAGGCCGCTGAACAAGAGCAGCGCGCCGGTCAGGCCGGCGATCAGCCCAGCTGCGACGAGCAGGGCGGTGTCGCGGGTGTCGGAGGAGATCTCGTCCTGGAGTTCGTTGCGGCGCTCGATTTGGGCCGCGACGGTGGCCCGGGCAGCCGCGCCGCCGGCTCCGCTCGCGAGCCGTTCCCGCGCCTGAATCTCCACCTGGTAGGAGCGGGCGATCCCGTCCTCGAAGTCTTGGCGCTGTTGGATGAAGCGGCCGACCCCGATCACCGCCATCGCGGTCAGCACGGCGAAGCCGATCGCGAAACCGATTCGCAAACGGTTGGCGAGCGATGGGCTCAGGCGCCGGCTCCGTCGTGAATATGCTTCCGCCCCTATGGGCGACGAGGCTACAGGCAGCGCCGACGGCTCCGCCGCAGTGCCCGAGGGCATCGATCTCGACGGGGTCGAAGCCTGGTTCGCACTCAACGTCCCCAGTGCCAGCCCGCCGCTCCGCTTCGAGCGGATCGCCGGCGGCCACTCCAACCTGACTTACCGGGTCGAGGACAGCGGTGGCAACCGCTGGGTCTTGCGCCGGCCGCCGCTCGGCAAGCGGCTCGGCTCGGCCCACGACATGGCCCGCGAGCACAAGGTCGTCTCCGCGCTCGGCCCGACCGAGGTGCCCGTGGCGCCGGTAGTCGGCCTCTGCCAGGACGACGCCGTGAACGACGCCCCCTTCTACGTAATGGAGTTCGTCGAGGGCCCGATCTTGCGCGGCCTCGCCGAGGCAGAGCGCTTCCCCGACGCGGCCGACCGGCGGGCGATTGGCGAGCGCGTCGCCGACACGCTTGCTGCGATCCACGCCGTCGATGCCGATGCGGTCGGACTCGGCGACCTCGGCAAGAAGGAGGACTACGTCGCCCGCCAGCTGCACCGCTGGCAGGGCCAGTGGGAGAAGTCGAAGACCCGCGAGCTGCCGCTGATCGACTCCGTCCACGAGCGCCTCGCCGCCCGCATCCCCGAGCAGGGGCCGGCGACCATAGTCCACGGCGACTACCGACTCGACAACATGATCCTCACCCCCGGCGGCGAGGTCGCCGCGGTGGTCGACTGGGAGCTCTGCACGCTCGGCGACCCGCTTGCCGATGTCGGCCTGCTGATGGCGTACTGGCCGCAGCGCGAAGACGAGCCGGTGGCGCTCGGCCAGCCCGCCAACCTCGCCCCCGGCTTCCCCACCCGGGAGGAGCTGCTCGCCCGCTACGCCGAGCGCTCCGGGCGCGACCTCGCCCAGCTCGACTTCTTCGTCGCCCTCGGCTACTGGAAGCTGGCGATCATCCTCGAGGGCGTCTACGCCCGCTACGCCGCCGGCGGCTACGGCAAGGTCGACGACGGCATCCAGGCCTTCGCCCACCTGGTCGAGCGCCTGGCCGAGGCGGCGGATGCGGCGGAGCTGGGAGGCTGAGCGCTACCTCAGCGGACCGATTCCTGGTAGACCCGACCCGCTTCTTCGCACTGCTGGTCGGTCATCGCCGGCGGGCATTCGGTCGGCTTGACGACGCGTCCCCCTCCGGATTGCAGCGCTTTGCCCGCTTCTTCGCAGGTCCGCGCGTCAAGCCCCGCCGGGCACTGGTCAGCCGCGACCACGCTCGATCCCTGCTTCGCCTCTTCGTAGGCCTTGCCGATTTCGGCGCAGCGGCTCTTGCTCGTCCCGGTCGGGCAACCGCTGGCCTTGCCGAATCCCGCGGTGCCGTCGGCCGGCGCGGTTCGCGACCCGGCCGGACGAGTGTCGCCCTCGCGGCCCCCGCCCGCGGAGACACGACCCGCGGAGTCGTCGCCCTTCCCCGACCCGGTCTTCGCCGCCGCACTCGGGTTCCTCTCGCCCTTGCGCTCGTTCTGCCCGGAAGCGTCCGCTCCCTTCTGCTTCGAACCCCCCGCCTTCGCGGCCCGCTCCGTCGTCGGCGCGACCTCGACCCGGCTGGGGCCGTCGCCGCTCGCCGCGGGGGCGGGGCCGGACCCCTGCTCCTCGCCGCCGCAGGCCGAGATCGACACCGCCACCGCGCCCAGCGCCAGCGCCGCACCGGCCCGCCTTCGCAACTGCCTCGCACCCTTCACCGAGCCAAGGCTAGAGAACCCGTTCGGCGGCCGGGGATCGGATAGCTTGCGCGGATGTTCTGTCCCCGCTGTGGCGCCGAGAGCGACGACGGTTCGCGCTACTGCGCGGCTTGCGGCAACGAGCTGCCGCGGCGGGCCAAGCTCGACGATCCGAAGGCGGCGGAGTCGGCCGGCCTGCGCGACCGGCTCGGCCGGCTGATCGGCAGCGATCGCCGCAGCAGGATGCTCTCGATCGGCACGGTGGTCGCGATCGTGGTCGCGACCACCGCCTTCTTCGCGCTTAGCCCCGCCGACGACGATTCCGAACCGGCGCCGCCGGACTCCTACGCCCAAGCCCTCGAAGAAATCTGCGTCGAGCGCAAGCGGAAGGTCGGCGCTGCCCAGGAAACGGCGGTCGCCGGCGCCAGCCTCGCTGCGGTCAGCCGCTACGCCGACTCGCTGGTCCCGATCGTCGGGGAATGGCGACTGAGCCTCGACGAGCTGGCGCCGCCGGTCGATCGGGTCGAACTGGTCGACGGGCTGGATACCGCGCTGCTCGAAGTCGAGATCGAAGCGGGAACCTTGGCGCGCCTGGCCCGGGAAGGGAATCGCGAGGGCGTGGCGACGACCGCCGCCCGGGTCGATGCGGCGACCGCGAACGTCGAGGCGGCGATCACCGCACTCGACCTGCGCCGCTGCGCCCGCATCTAGCGGCCGCCAGGTCTCGACCAGGTGTCGATCCCTGCTTGCGTGGCGCCGCTCGTTGTGGTGGAATGCGGCCGTTCTGTCTCTGTCGCCTACAAGGGCCCGCTCTCGGGGTCTGGGGGAGTAAATGAAGAAGCGATACCTTGTCCTTGGTCTCAGCATCGTCCTCGCGTTGGCACTTGCAGTGCCGGCCCTCGGAGGCCCCTCGAACCCGATCGCGAGCATCTCCGCGAGCGCGAAATCAATCGCCAACAAAGCGTTGAAAAAAGCTAAAGCTGCGCAGACTGCGGCCAACACCGCGCAGAGCGCTGCCGACGCGGCCTCGAGCACGGCGAGCGCGGCGCAGAAAGACGCCAACGCGGCCCAGAAAACCGCCAACACCGCGCAGAGCACCGCGACCACCGCGCTGACCACCGCCAACAGTGCGAAAACGGCTGCGGCTGCGGCGCAGACCACTGCCAACAACGCGCTCAGCACTGCCAACGACGCGCTCACCGCCGCCAACAGCAAAATGAGCGGCCCGGAGAATGTCGAGGGCGCTGCCGGTTCGACCATCTCGATCGCCGGTTGCCCGGCTGGCAAAAAACCGACGGGCGGAGGTTTCATCATTCTCGGTGCCGACAACGACGCCGCGACCGTGACCGAGAGCACCCAGTACGGCACCGGCTGGCTTGTGATCGCCGATCAGATCGAGGGCACCGTTGGGGCCACCTGGGAAACCATCGCGACCGTCAATTGCGCGACGAGCCCGTAGACGACGCCAAGACCAACCTCGAAAGGGCCGCCCAGTCGGGCGGCCCTTTTCATGTCAGGGGGGCAATTCTCGCGATCGTCACCCTGGCCTTGGTCGTGCGAATCGGCGCGATAGTCGCCGACACCGGGTACGTCCCTGAACAGGACGCTTGGGACTACGACCGGCACGCGCGCTCGATCGCAGGCGGGGACGGGTTCCCGGACTCCTACTACGTCGTCGACCGCGGCCCGAGCGCCCTGCGCGCGCCCGGGTACCCCTACTTCCTCGGCGCTCTCTACGCCCTCGGTGGCGACAGCGTCACCCTCGGCCGTCTCGCCAACGCCGCCCTCGGAGCGCTCGCGGTCATCCTCTTCTACCTGATCGTGAAGCGGATCTGGGGCCGCCGAACGGCGCTTCTCGCCGCTGCGCTGGCGGCCGTCTTCCCGCCGCTCGTCCTGCTCGGCCGCGACCTGTTCTCGGAGGCGTTGTTCATCGCGCTCGAGCTCGGGGCGGTGCTCTGCGTGCTGGAATTCAGGCGCGCGCGGGGGCTGCGCTGGGCCGCCGCCGCCGGCCTGCTCTGCGGCCTCGCCGCGTTGACCCGCAATCCCGGTCCGGCCCTGGCGATCCCGGCGATCATTGGCCTCTGGGTCCTGCGCCCCCGGCTCAGCCGCCGGGCGGTCGCGGCGCCGGCCGTGGCAGCTTCCTGCATGGTCCTGGTCGTCCTGCCATGGACCGTGCGCAACGCGGTCGAGTTCGGCCGCTTCATCCCGGTCACCAGCGGCACCGGGTTCGCGCTCGCTGGCACCTACAACGAGCTCTCGCGCGCCGACGACTCGCACCCAGCGACCTGGCGCACGCCGCGGATCGTGCCCGCATACACGCCGCTCTTCCTCGCTCCGGGGATCGACGAAGGGACCCTCGACGCGACCCTGCGCCGCGAGGCGCTCTCCTTCGTCGCCGACCACCCTGGCTACGTGGCGGAGGTGACCTGGTGGAACCTGCTGCGCATGTTCGAGGTCGCCGACGGCTCGGTCGTCGACCTCGACCGCGAGCCGGAGACGACGCGGGGGATCGGCAGCGACACCCCGATCTCGGAGCGGGTCGGGCTGGCAATCGCGGTCGCGCTCGCCGCGCTCGGGGCGCTGGCGATTGCGCTCTCGCGGCGACGCCCGTCCGTTGCGGAACGGATCCCGTCCGGCCCGCTCTTCCTCTGGCTCGTCCCGATCCTGCTCTTCCTCGTCTCGGCGCCGATCAACGGCCTACCGCGTCAGCGCACCCCGCTCGACCCGTTCCTGCTGATCCTCGCCGCGGTCGGCCTGGCCTGGCTCTGGGATCGGCTCCGCGCCGGTAGGGTCAGGGCCGCATGAGCCGGGCAATTCTCGCGGCAGCTCTGATTGCGATCCTTCTCGTCGGCTGCGGAGGGGACGCGGAGACGACCTCGCCCAGCGCTGCCACCGCGACTCCGGCCGGTGCCGACAATGCCGCGTCCGCGGCCCAGGCCGAGCAAATCTGCGCCGAGATGGTCGCCGAGTCACGCCGCATGGGCGCCCGGTTCAGGCGGCTCGGGGAGGTGAACGTCAACGCGCTGACGCTGACCACGCGGGAGCTGGTCGCGCCGGCGCTGCCGATCCTCGAACGCAACGCGGGCCGGCTGCGAGCGCTGCAGCCGGGGGCCGGCGTCGAGTTCGGCTCCTACGTCGCCCTGTTCGACCCGATCCTCTCGGTTGTGCGCAAGCGGGTCGAGGCCGGCGAGGCCGGCGACTCGACCCGCGCTCACCGGCTTGAGTTGGTTCTGATCGACCTCAGCAACCTGCAGCGCAGCCTCGCCCGCGAAGCGGGCCTCGAGACCTGCGACGTCGACTTCATCAGGACCTTCAGCACCACTCCGGGCTCCTCCTAGAGGATGGCGAGCAGCCAAGTCGAGCGGCCCGCGGTCCCGGATGTCGTCGCGCCGCCCCCGCTGCATCCCCGCTTCCCGCTCTCCGACGGGGCGCGGGCGTTCGCCGTGGTCAGCGTGATGGTGGTCCACGTCTGGCTCTTTACCGGCGCCTTCAACGGCTTCACCGGCAGCCTGCCCAACCGCCTCATCGTCAGGCTCGACGGGGTTGTCGCCCTTTTCTTTTTCCTCTCCGGCTTCCTGCTCTACCGGCCGATGATCGCCCACCGCGCTGGCGGCCCGCCCTCGCCCGGCGTCGGCGACTACGCGCGCCGCCGCTTCCTCCGCATCTACCCGGCCTTCTGGGTGGCGCTGACCGTGCTAGCGATCGTCCCCGGCCTGGCCGGCGTCTTCACCGACGACTGGCTCTGGTTCTACAGCCTCGCCTTCTACCTCGACTTCGAGGGCGCCAGCCAGGCCTGCCTCGGCGACCCTGGCTACCGCTGCGGTCTGCCGCAGTCGTGGACGCTGACGGTCGAGATGACCTTCTACCTGATGCTTCCCTTCTACGCGATGCTGACCGCCTGGATCGCGAAGCGCCGCGATGTCCCTTCGTGGATGCGAATCGAGCTGGTCCTGATCGCCGTCCTCGCGGCGGTCTCGCTGCTGGTCGGCGGGTTCTCGCATTCGTTGCGCGAGGACTCGCTCTTCCGTTTCAGCTTCGCCGCCCACTTCCTCTGGCTCGGGCTCGGGCTGGCTGCGGCGGTGCTCTCGGTCGCCTACCGCAACCGCCGCAAGGAGCTGCCCGGGCCGCTGCGGTTCGCGGCCGAGCGCCCCGGCGCCTGCTGGGGCCTAGCGCTAGCGATCTGGATCATCCAGGTCTTCGCCTTCTATCCGGCCCCCTTCACCGTCGCGCCGGCGAGCAGTGTCGAATACATCCTGCTCCAGCTGGTCCAGGCGCTAGTCGCGGCGCTAATCATGATCCCGGTCGTCTTCGGCGACCCCAACCGCGGCATCGCCGCCCGCACCTTTGGCCACCCGCTGATGGTCTGGCTCGGGCTGATCTCCTACGGCCTCTACCTCTGGAGCGTGACGATCACCGTCGACCTCGGCGTCGGCGGCGCCGACGCCGGCTTCTGGCCGGTCCTGATCCTCACCTTCCTGTTCACGCTGCCGCTCGCCGCGGCCAGCTACTACCTGCTCGAGCGGCCGTTGATGAAGCTCAAGTACAAGCCGCTGCGAGAGATCTTCCGCCGCTCGGGCTGAGCCCCGGCTCAGCGCTGGAACTTGCGCGAACGCAGCAGGCCGGACCGGTGGAGCAGCAGCCGCGCCCCGGTCAGCAGGGTCTTCAGTCCGTAGATCGCGCCGGCCCCGAACCCGACCGAGGAGGCGTCTTCGAAGTAGCGGCCCTTCGCCGGCACCTCGGCCACCGCCATCCCGAAGGCGGCCGCCTGCATCAGGATCTCCGAGTCGAAGCTGAAGTCGTTGGCGTTGCGCAGAAACGGGACGGTGAGCAGGAAGCGCCGCGAGTAGGCGCGGTAGCCGGTGTGGGCCTCGCTCAGCTGGGTTCCCATGATCCGGTTCTCGATCGCAGTCAGGGCCCGGTTGGCAACGTACTTCCAGCGTGGCATGCCCTGGGCGGTCGCCATCCCGGGCTCGGCGAAGCGGGAGCCGAGCACGAGGTCGGCCTCGCCGGCGAGGATCGGCGCGCACATCGCCGGGATCAGCTCTGGCTCGTACTGGCCGTCCGGGTGCAGCATTACGACGACATCGGCGTCGCGCTGCAGCGCCTCCAGGTAACAAGTCTTCTGGTTCGCCCCGTAGCCGGCATTGTGGGGATGCCAGACAAGCTGGACCGGCAGCTTCCGGGCCAGCTCACGGGTCTCGTCGGTGGAGTCGTCGTCGACCAGGATCACTTCGTCGACGCTGTCGCGCGGGATCGCGGCGACCGTCCGCTCCAGCGTCTTGGCGGCGTTGAGCGCCGGCAGCACGGCGACGACCTTAGGCAAGGCGCGCCTCCACGTAGACGGTGCCGCCGCGTCGCAGCGCGACCTCGAGTGCGCTGGCGATTGCCGCCAAGGGCAGCAGCAACGCTCCCGCGGCCAGGGTCAGCCACCGCACCGGTGCCGGCATCGGTGTCGCACGCGCCTCCGGACGCCGGATCGCGTCGTAGAGGTCGGGGTTCCCGGGCAGCAGGCCGACGAAGCCGTGCAGCCAGCCGAACAGGACCTGACCGCCTCGCCAGTAGCTGACTCGCTCCACCCGCAGGCCCGTCGCTCGCAGGCGCTGCTGCAGGGCCGCGGCGGTGAGGTGGACGAGATGCCGGGGCAGGTCGAGGGCGAACCAGCGGTCGCCGAAGGTGCGGGCCTGCAGGCTAGCCGAGTTGGGCACTGCAACGATTGCGATTCCCCCTGGCTGCAGAAGCGCTGCGATCGCATCGATTGCCCGACCCGGCTCGGGCAGGTGCTCGAGTGAGTGCCAGAGGACGACCGCTGCCCAGGAGCCGGCCTTTTCGTCGCCGAGGTCGCCCTCCCGCACGTCGGGACTACTGGCGTGCCGCTCGAGTCCCACTGCCTCGCGCCCGCGAACGCGGAGCGCCGCCAGCAGCGTGCCGTCGCCGGCACCGACGTCGAGCACCGGCCCGACCGGGGCGATGCGGTCGACTCGCCGCGAGAGGCGGGCCCGGGTGCGGCGCAGGACGTCGTCGCCGAGCCCCGAGAAACGTCCGCCGCCGGGTCGGTACCAGCCCGCATAGGCGGCGTCGAGTTGCTCCGACGAGGGCCAGGGCTCGGTATTGGCGACGCCGCAGGCGCGGCACCGAACCCTGCCCAGAAGCCACGTGCCGTCACTGAGTGGGGCGCCGCACCAGGCGCAATCGGTTCGGTTCTGCCGCGCCATGCTTGCGTACCGTCGCATGTTGCCCGGTCCGACGCGGTTGGAATAGTGTCGCGCCGAAGGCTCCGGGTGTCTGGGGCCTGGAACCCGAACCGGAGGTACACACACATGGGCACCTGGGTGAAGCGACCCTCGCCGGCCATGGTCGTCGCGTTGATCGCGTTGATCGCGGCTCTGACCGGCACCGCCTTCGCGGCGCTGGGCAAAAACACCGTCGGCTCCAAACAGCTGAAGAAAAACGCCGTTACGACGGCGAAAGTCAAGAACAACGCTGTGACCACTGCCAAGCTCAAGGACGGCGCGGTGAGCACTGCCAAGCTCGCGGCGGGCGCGGTCACCGGAGCGAAGGTCCAGGCTTCCACCCTCGGCACCGTCCCGAGCGCTACCAACGCGACCAACGCCACCAACGCGACCAACGCCGAGAACCTCGCCGGTCAGCACAGCTTCTTTATCCGGCTCAACCCCGGTCAGTCGCAGGTCATCGTCAGCAACGGCTCGGTCGCCCTGGTGGCGACGTGCGAGCAGAACGTCGGCGGCAACGATGCGATCAGGATCATCGCGCAGACCAGTCTGAACGGCGCGATCCTCGACGGTATCGATGACCTGATCGGGCCTGGGGTCAACGCCTTCCTCGAACCGGATACCCCGGTGGCCAGCCGGGAATTCGTCGCACTCGTTCGGCCCACCGGTCAGATCGTGGTTTCCAGCGAAATCGACCAGGGTTTCGTGCTTGGCCCGGACGGCAAAATGATCGCGGCCAATTCCGAGGGCATCGCGCTTGGGGTCAACTACGGCGGCACGGCCTGCCTCACGGCGGGTGTGGTGAACCTGATCGGCTAGCTCTGCCCGGGGTTGGACCGGAATCTCGAAAGAGCCGGGCAAACGCCCGGCTCTTTCTTTTCTAGCTCAGGCCAGAAAGCCCTTGGCTGTCGGCCGGATCGATTCGCTCCAAATCTTGGACCTCGTCGAAGGCCTTGTCGGTTGAGAGGATGGCGTCGATGCCGCGGTTGAGGGCGAGGGCGGCGAAGACGGCGTCGCGGGCGTCGAGTTTGGAGTGCGCTTCGAAGAGGTCGATCCCACGCTGGATGTCGGCGGGCTCGAGTGGGTGGAGCCAGACGAGCTTGGCGACGTCGCGAGTCGTCGCGGCGGCTGCTGGTCGGCTACCGGTCTGGCGCATCCTCTGGTGGAGCAACTCCTGGAGTAAGTCGGTACTGGCCTCGCCTTGAAGCTCCCCGAGGCTTGCCAGCCGGACGATCTTGCGGCACGGCTCGCGGTAGGTGTGCTCCTTACCGAGTGCGTAGACGAAGATCGAGGTGTCATAGACGAAGCGCCTCACGCGCCCGGCCACTTACGCATCGGTGCATCGAGCATCTCCTGCTTCTGCTCCTCCCAATCGGGTTCGGGTCCCGGCGGCGGCGCCATCGCGAGAAGTCGCTGGCCGGCTCGTTCGCGCTCGGCGTCGTGCGGGGGGAACTCGCGGTCGATCGCCCGACGCACCAGCTCCCCGACCGGGGCGCCGGTGCGTTTCGAGGCTTCGGCCAAACGCTCGTAGCGCTCGTCGTCAACCAAGATCTGGAGGCGTCGGTCGAGCATGTGCATAGTCTATCAGTAGGGATGTGTATTCATATGCTCTCAATTCGACAGATTGGGATGATGAGCTCGACAATCGGGGAAATAGGACGCATCTGAGTTCGAACTTTGCCTAACGCTCAATGTCGGATCGATTAATCGCTGGCAGTTGGGTTAGGGTCACGGCTGAGTGCTGGGGCGGGAGAGCGATATGGCGGGGGGCTTTGGAACTCTTCAGGTCCCTATTGCAGACTTACTAACGTTTGTTAGCATGGGTCTGGGATGAGGGACGAGCTCGACTCTCGAGCTGGTACCGGCGGTCATCCGACCGTCCTCAGGGTCGAACGGGCAGCGAAGGCTTTCGGGGCGACGCAGGCGCTCGACGACGTCTCGCTGGAGTTGCAGAAGGGATCCGTCCACGCCCTGCTCGGCGGCAACGGCTCCGGCAAGTCGACCTTGATCAAGCTGATCGCCGGGGTCGAGGGGGCCGATGCGGGCCAGCTCGAGATCCGCGGCGAGCGGCACGAGCTGGCCGCGATGACGCCGGCCCGGGCGCGCGCAGAGGGGTTGCACTTCGTCCACCAGCAGCGCACCGTCTTCCCGCAGCTGAGCGTGACCGAGAACCTCGCGATCGGGCGCGGCTTCGATACGAGCGCCGGCGCTCGTATCGAGTGGCGCCGCGCCCGTCGCCGCGCCGCCGCGGTGCTGGAGCGCTTCCAGATCGAGGCGCGGCCCGAGCAGGAACTGGGCGAGCTCGGACCGGCGACCCAGACGATGGTCGCGATCGCCCGCGCCCTCCAGGACCAGGATGACGACGCCGACGGGGTGCTGCTGCTCGACGAGCCGACTGCCTCGCTGCCCGCCCCCGAGGTGAAATTGCTGCTCGACGCGCTGCGCCGCTACGCCGACGCCGGCCAGGCGATCGTCTACGTCACCCACCGCCTCGAGGAGGTGTTCGCGGTCGCCGACCGCGCCACCCTGCTGCGCGACGGGCGCGTCGTCGGCACGGTCGAGCCGAGCCAGCTCGACCACGAGTCGCTGGTCGAGCTAATGATGGGCCGCACGGTCGAGCAGATCGAGCGTTTGCGCGGTCGCCCGGAAGGGCGCACGATCCTCAGCGCCCGCGGCGTCGCCGCCGGGCCGCTCGCCGCTCTCGACCTCGACCTCTGCGAGGGCGAGATCGTCGGCGTCGCCGGCCTGATCGGCTCCGGCCGCTCGACCCTGCTCAAGGCGCTGTTCGGGGTGCGGCCGCTGGAGTCCGGCGAGGTCCGGATCGACGGCGAGGCGCGGCGGATCGGCTCGCCGCCCGCGGCGATGGCGGCCGGGCTCGCCTACGTTCCCGAGGATCGTCAGACCGACGCCGCCTTCCCCGGGCTGAGCGTCGGCGAGAACCTCTCGCTGACCGTGATCCCCGACTACTGGCACCGCGGGGTGCTCAACCGCCGCCGCGAGCACCGCGACGCGCTCGGCCTCTTCGACACCTTCCTGATCACCGCCGAGTCCGACGCCGCCCCGCTGCGCTCGCTCTCCGGCGGCAACCAGCAGAAGGTCGTGCTCGCCCGCTGGTTGCGCCGCCGGCCGCGGGTCCTGCTGCTCGACGAGCCGACTCAGGGGGTCGACGTCGGCGCCCGCGCCGAGATCTACGAGCTGGTCCACGCCGCGGTCGCGGCCGGGGCCGCGGCGCTGATCGCCTCCTCGGACTTCGAGGAGCTGGCCCGGATCTGCGACCGGGTCCTGGTGCTGCGCAAGGGGGCGTTGATCGCCGAGTTGCGCGACGGCGACCTCGATGCTGAGCGGATCGCCCGCCGCGCCAACGCGGAGGTGTCGGCGTGACCCTGCAGCGGCCGCTGCGCCACTACCTCGAGGCCTACGCTTTCCTCGGCCTGCTGATCGCCGCCGCGGTCTTCTTCAGCGTCTGGCCGGAGACCGGCGAGACCTTCACCTCGGCCGCCAACCTGCGCACCCTGGTTAGCAGCAACTCGGTGATCGCGATCGTCGCGCTCGGCGCCCTAGTTCCGCTGGTCTGTTACGAGTTCGACCTCTCGGTCGGAGCGATCGCCGGCCTCTCCTCGGTTTTCGTCGCTACCGCCCTCGCCAGCGGCACCGCGATCCCACTGGGGATAGCGCTCGGGATCGGCCTTGGGGCTTTCGTCGGCTGCGTCAACGCGCTGCTGATCACCCGGGTCGGGGTCAACGCCGTGATCGCGACCCTCGGCGTCTCGATCATCCTCGCCGGCGTCGTCAACCAGAAGACCGGCGGGATCTCGGTGACCGGCGACATCCCCCTCGGCTTCAGCGAATTCGGCTCCAGCAACTGGCTCGGGATCCCGAAGATCGCCTACGTCTTGGCGCTGATCGCGATCGGCGTCTACTACCTGCTCGAGCACACGCCCTACGGGCGCTACCTCTACGCCTTCGGCTCCAACCGCGAGGCAGCGCGGCTGGTTGGGATCCGCACCAAGCTGACCCTGGGGATGACCTTCGTCATCTCCGCCGCCCTCTGCGGCGCCGCCGGGGTGCTGCAGGTGGCGCGGGCCGGCAGCGCCGACCCCAAGGTGGGGGAGACCTTCACCCTGCCCGCCCTCGCCGCCGCCTTCCTCAGCGCCGCCGCGATCAAGCCCGGCCGCTACAACGTCGCCGGCACCCTGGTCGCGATCTTCTTCCTCGCGGTGCTCAACAACGGCCTCAACCTGGCCGGGTCGCCGGAGTACGTCAGCAACTACGTCAACGGCGCCGCCCTGATCGTCGGCGTCGGCCTCGCCGTGCGCCTCGGCCGGAGGCAGGAGGTCTGAGGTGGGTCTCGGCAGCAAATCGATTCGAACCCCTGGTCTGGGACAAGGAGGAGTAAAGACGTGATGAGAAGCAAGTTCGGACGGCTGGTCGGGCTCGTCGCCCTGGTCGCGATCGCCGCTTTGGCGCTCGCCGCCTGCGGCAGCGACGACGACGGCGGCAGCGACGAAAAAGCCAGCAGCGGCGACGTCGCCAAATACCAGCAGCAGCTGGACGCGCTCTACAAAGGGACCTACCAGTCCCCGAGTGGCGGTCCGGTCGACCCGCCGCCGGGCAAGAACATTTGGATCATCTCGACCGGCCAGGAAATCGAGACGGCCCAGAACGCCTCGAAAGCGATGGAAGAAGCCGGTCAGGACCTCGGCTGGGAGGTCAGCCTGTTCGACGGCAAATTCGAATCGAGCCGCCAGATCTCTGGGATCGAACAGGCGCTGGCCGACAAAGCCGATGGGCTCGTCCTCGTCTACGTCGACTGCGCCCCGGTCAAAGCCGCACTGCAGCAGGCGAAGAAAGCCGGCGTCGCGGTGGTCGGGATCGAGTCCAAAGACTGTGAGCCAAGCCTCGTCGACCACGTCGTCGAGTACGCCGGCAACGAGGACTTCGCGACCTGGGTCGCGCACGCCTTCGGCGGCACCCAGGCGAAATGGGTGATCGCCAAGACCAAGGGCGAGGCGAAGACGATCGTCACCGTGCAGACCGACCTCTACACGACCGCGGTCACCTACGACCCCGGCATCACCGACGAGTTCGCGCAGTGCAAGACCTGCGAGATCGTCGACACGATCGAGTTCGTCGGCACCGAATTCGGGCCGCCGCTGCAGCAGAAGATCGAACAGTCGCTGAACAAGCACCCGGAGGCGAACTCGTTCATCGCCGCCTACGACGCGGTCCTCACCGGCGGTGGCGGGGCCGCTGCTCTGCGCGCCTCGGGCCGCCTCGACGAAATCGAGAGCATGGGCGGCGAGGGCTCGGTCCCCGGGATCGAACTGATCTACAACGAAGCCGGGATGGACGCCTGCAGCGGCATCCCCACCGCCTGGGAGGGATACGGCGCGATCATGGGCCTGGCCCGGATCTTCGCCGGCCAGGACCCGAACAAAGGCAACAGCGGGATCGGGGCTCAGGCCTGCGACCGCGAGCACAACCTGCCCCCCAAGGGCGAGTCGTACCAGGCGCCGATCGACTTCGTTGCCGAGTACAACGAGTTGTGGGGCGTCGAGTAGTCCGATGGTCGACTCCCGCCAAACCAGGATCGCGATCGTCGGCGCTGGCGAGATGGGCCGCGCTGCGCTCGCGATCCTGGGACGGCGCCTGCCGCGGGCCCGCTTCCGGGTCTTCGACCGCGACCGCGAGCAGCTCGAGCTCGCGGCCGTCGAGGTGCCCGGGCGAGTCGAGCCCGAGGCGGTGGAGATCTCCGCCGAGAGCCCGCCCGAGCTCGGCGATGCGGATGCCGTGGTCAACTTCGCCGGCCCCTTCTACCGCGGCTCCGACGCCGTCGCGCGAGCGGCGCTGGCGGCCGGCTGCCCCTACCTCGACATCTGCGACGACGTCGAGGGCGCGCGCGCGATCCTCGCGCTCGACGGGGCCGCGAAGGATGCGGGCGTGGCGCTGATCACCGGCGCCGGCAACTCGCCTGGACTCTCAAATCTGATGGGGGTGCGGCTGCTCGAGCTGCATCCCGAGTGCGACGGAGTGAGGGTCGTCTGGGTCGTGCGCGACTCCGACCCCGGCGGCCTGGCGCCGCTGCGCCACATGCTGCACATGGCGGTCGAGCCCTGTCCGGTCTGGGACGGGGGCGAGCTGGTCGCGACGTCGGGGTTCGTCCCCACCACCGCCCGCGACCACGAGCTGCCGCCGCCGGTCGGCCACATCGTCGCCTTCGACACCGCCCACCCGGAGCCGCTGACGATGAGCAGGGCGTTGCCGCAACTGCGCCACGTCTCGGTCCAGGGGGCGCTCTTGCCCGGGTGGGCGAACGAGGCGTTCAGCACCCTTGGCCGGATCGGGTTCGGTCACCCGGAGCTGACCGTCGACGTCGGCGGCACCCGGGTCCGCCCCGACGAGGTGCTCTGGAAGCTGCTCTGGGCAAGGCACGAGCAGCGCGCCAGGGGTCCCGAGAAACCGGGGATGACCTGCGTGCAGGCGCAGGCGCTGGCCCGCGAGGAGGTGGTCGCGACGATGACGATCTACGACGACTACTCGATGCTGCGCAGCACCGGCCTCGGTGCCGCCGCCGCGACCCTGGCCGCGCTGGAGCAGGCGCCGCCGCCGGGCGCGTGGGGGACCGAGGTGCTCGACGCTGAGCGGGCCCTCGCCCTGGTTGGCGAGCTGGCCGCCGCCGAGGGCGCGCTGCCCAACGGAATCGTCGAAGAAGCGCCGGCGAGGGTCTAGAAACGATGTCGATGGGCCGAAACCCCACCTATAGCAGCGGAAATCGGCCCGTCGGCGGTGGGGATCGGCGCAGCTCGACCGACCCGACCAGCCTCCGTTGCACCGTCGGCGGCCGCCCCTGGGACCCCGAGGACGGCGAGCGGATCGAGGTCGTCAACCCCGCCACCGGGGAGACCGTCGCCAGCGTGCCCGAGGCGGGACCCGCCGGCGTCGACGCCGCCGTCGCCGCCGCGACGGCGGCCTTCGACGGCTGGCGCCGCACAACGCCGAAGGACCGCGCCGCGGCGCTGCTCGCGCTCGCCGCCGCGATCGAGCAGCGGGCGGAGGAGTTCGCCGAGCTGGAGTCCATCGACGTCGGCAAGCCGCTGGCGGCGGCGCGCTCGGAGATCCTCGGCTCGGCCGACAAGTACCGCTTCTACGCCGGCGTCGGCCGCTCGCTCGGCGCGGTCGCCGCTGGCGAGTACAAGCCTGGGATCACCAGCCTCGTCCGCCGTGAGCCGATCGGCGTGGTCGCCGCGCTGGCGCCCTGGAACTACCCGATGGCGCTGACCGCCTGGAAGATCGCGCCGGCGCTGATGGCCGGCAACACGGTCGTGCTCAAGCCCTCGCCGGAGACGCCGCTGACCGCGCTGCTGCTCGGCCAGGTCGGTGCCGAGGTGCTGCCACCCGGGGTGCTCGAGGCGATCACCGGCGGCGCTTCCAGCGGCGAGGCGCTCGCCGCCCACCCAGATGTCGGCATGGTCTCGCTGACCGGAGGAACGCCGACCGGGCGCGCGGTGATGGCGACTGCCTCGCGCACGCTGAAGCGGATCCACCTCGAGCTCGGCGGCAAGGCGCCGGTCGTCGTCTTCGACGACGTCGACCTCGAGCGCTTGGTCAATTCCCTCCGCATCGGCGCCTTCTGGAACGGCGGCCAGGACTGCACCGCCGCCGCGCGCCTCTACATCGGCCCCGGGCGCCGCGACGAGGTGGTCGCCGCGATCGCCGAGATGGCCGGCACGATCGAGCCCCGCGACCCCTACGAGCACCCCGACGCCGCGCTCGGGCCGCTGGTCTCGCGCGCCCACCGCGAGCGCGTGCACGGATTCGTCGAGCGGGCCGCCGAGCGCGGCGCCGAGGTTCTCGCCGGCGGCGAGCTCGAGCAGGGGCTGGGCGCCTACTACCGGCCGACCGTGGTCGCCGGCTGCGGCCAGGACGACGAGATCGTCCAACGCGAGATCTTCGGGCCGGTGATCTCGGTCGTCTCCTACGCCGACGAGCGCGAGGCGATCGCGATGGCGAACGGGGTCGAGTACGGCCTCGCCGCCTCGGTCTGGTCCTCGAACATCGACCGGGCTCTGCGCGTCGCGACCGAGATCCGCGCCGGCACGGTCTGGGTCAACGACCACGGCCCGACCGCGGTCGAGATGCCCTTCGGCGGCTTCAAGCAGTCGGGCCAGGGGCGCGACCTCTCGGTCTACGCGATCGAGGAGCACACCGAGCTGCAGCACATCGCGATCGCGGTGGGAGACCCCGGTGCGGGCAAGCGCTGAGACAGAGCCGCGCCCTTGGGGCGAGGGCGGGCCGGCGCTCGCCTACGCCGCCGATGTCGACGCTACCAGCCGGGCGGAGATCGAGGCGTTGCTCGGCGGCTGGGACCGGCAGCTCTTCCCCGGCGAGGAGGTCGAGATCTCGGTCCTGCTCGGCGGCGCCAACAACCGCAACTTCGTCGTCCGCACGCCCCAGGTCAAGTACGCGCTGCGGATCGCCAACCGGCAGAACGAGCGCTTCGCGGTGGACCGCGCCTCGGCGATCCAGGCCCAGCGCGATGCCGCCGCCGGTGGGTTGGCCCCGGCGGTGGCCGCCTCCCAGCTCCCGGCCGGGCACGTGCTCTCGACCTTCGTCGAGGGCGTCACCCTGCTGGGAGCGGGGGAGCTCCGCGAGCCGGCGGTGCTGGAGGCGGTTGGCGCCACGCTGCGCCGGCTGCATGCTCTGCCCAGCTCGATTCGCTCCTTCTCGCCCTTCGACGACATCCGCCTCTGGTCGCGCCTCGCCCGCGAGGACGGGACCGAGATCCCCGACGACCTCGACGAGCTGCTCGGCTCGGCCTGGCAGATCGAGTCGATGATCCTCGCGGCTGGGCTGCCGGCGGTCTTCTGCCACAACGACACCGTGCCGCAGAACTTCATCCTCTCCGGCTCGGAGCTCTGCCTGGTCGACTGGGACTACGCCGGGCGCGGCTGGGCCTGCTTCGAGCTGGCCTCGTTCTGCGCCACCGCCGACCTCGACCGCGAGCTTCAGGAGGTCCTGCTGCGCTCATACGATGAGCGCACGAGTGAGGCGCAACTGGCGACAGTCGAGCTGCTGCGGTTCGTCGCCGCGATGCGCGAGGCGACCTGGGCGCTGATGGCGGCGCCGATCCTGCAGGGAACGACCACTCCCGCCGCCGACGACTTCTACGCGAATTACCTCAGCGACTACCTGCGGCTGGCGCGCGAGCGGGCCGGGGCAGCCGACTTCTACGCGCTGATGACGACGGCGGCCGGCGGCGGGCCGCGGGAGTGGTGACGCGATGGCGGTGAAGCTGACTCCGAAGCGCGCTGCGATCGTCGCGGCCGCCCGCGCCGAGCGCCTCAAAATCCTCGAATCGGGGCTGCCGCTGGGCGAGATCCCGGAGCCGCAGGGGAGGGGGAGCGAGACCAAGAACCGCATCCTCGACACCTCGATCACGCTCTTCGCCGAGCGCGGCTTCGAGGCCTGCACGATGCGCGACATTGCCGCCGCGGTCGGGATTAAGGCGCCGGCGATCTACAACCACTACGCCTCTAAGGACGACGTGCTCGCGGCGGCGATGGAGCACATCCTCGGCCGCTTCTTCTGGTCCCTGCTGGCGCCGCTGGAGGACAAGCCGGTCGAGAGCTGGCTGAAAATGATCGTCTACAGCCACGTCAACTTCCAGCTCGAGCACAGCCGCCTCTCTCGCGCCAACGACGCGTTGCTCAACTCGCCGAGCAAGGAGCGGGTGCTGCCGCCGGCGGTCTACCACCGCATCGTCGGGGTCGAGCGCTCCTACGTCGAGCTGATCAGCATTCTCGTGCGGCTCGCGGTTCCGCGCAGCAGCGAATGGGACGGCCTGATGTCCGGCTTCGCGATCACCGCGATGTGCGACCGGGTCAACGCCTGGTACGACCCGGCCGGTGAGCTCAAGATCCGCCAGGTCGCCGACCGTACCTGGAAGCTGGTCAGCCGCATGGTCGGCGCCTCCGCTTGACAGCACGGCACCTCCTCGGCTAGCGTTTACTAACGTTCGTTAAGGGTAGAGAGGTATCGGATGCCCGCTGGAGAGGTAGTGGTGGTGATCGGCGCTGCCGGCGCCCAGGCGCAGGCGATGCTCGAAGCCGCCGGCCGAGCCGGTGCGATCGAAGGCTGGGTTGCGGCCGACCGCCGCTGGGGCGACCGCGAGAGGTACGCCTGCGAGGAGCGCGGCATGAGCACTGTCGAGCTCGACCTGCTCGAGTCCCCGGACCGCCTGCGCGAGCTGCTCGCCGGCGCGGCGCTGGCGGTCAACCTCGCCGGGCCCTACTACCGCACCGGGACCGCCGTGCTCGAGGCCTGCGTCGACGCCGGCTGCGACTACCTCGACATCTGCGACGACGCCGATGCCACCCTGGCGATGCTGGCGATGGACGACGCGGTCCGCGCCGCCGGGGTGCGGGCGCTGGTCGGCATGGGGTCCTCGCCCGGGGTCACCAACGTGCTCGTCCGCGCCGCCCGCGACTGGCTCGGCGAGGCGGACGAGGTCGCGCTCGCCTGGGTCGTTGACGTCGCCGACGTCAACGACGCCGCCCTGCAGCACTTCTGGCACATCTTCGCCCCGGTGGGTCCCGACGGCCGGCGCCAGCCGGTGCCGGCCTGGGAGGACCTCAGCCTGCGGACCGTCGGCTTCCCGGCGCCGCTTGGCGAGCGGATGGTGATCGGCCTCTCCCACCCCGAGCCGGTCACCATCCCACGCTTCCTCGGGATCGAGATGGTGCGCAACTTCGGCAGCATCGTGCCCGAAGACAGCCTGGTCGTGAACTGGGCGCTGGCCCGGCTCGGCGCTTCCGCCGGCGAGGAGCGGCTCGCGGTCGACGGCTCCGAGCTGCCGATCCCGGCGCTCGCCACAGATCTCTACCGGCGCTACCTGGCGAACCGGGACCCGACCGAGTACCTCGGCGGCGGCCTCGTCGTCGACGTCTGGTCGGGCGAAGAGGGCGTCCGCTTCGCCTCCGCCGACAAGACCAGCATGGAGGAGTCGACCGGCGTTCCGGCTGCGGCCGGCGTCCTGCTGATGCTCGGAGGTGGGCCGGAGGAGGCGGGGGTGTTGGCGCCCGAGTGCCTCGACCCGGCCGAGTTCTTCCCCCGCCTCGGCCGCACCAGTCGCGGCACCGGGTCGCTCGGGGCTTATCGTCTCTGGGGCAGCGAACAGGGGGTGAGGATCAGGATTCGCGACCTCCTGACGACCCGCACGCGTTAAGGGAGAGAGATGGGATGAGGCGTTTCAGCGAGAGGACGGCGATCGTCACCGGCGGCAGCAAAGGCTTGGGCCGGACGATGGCTGGGCGCCTTGCCGCGGAGGGAGCCGAGGTGCTGATCGCCGGGCGCACCGAGGAGGACTTGGCGAACGCGGTCGAGGAGATCGAGGGCGAGGGCGGCAAGGCGTTCTCGCTGCGCGGCGACGTCGCCGCGCAGCGCTTCTGCGAGCAGCTGGTCGACGTCGCGCTGGAGCGCTGGGGTCGGATCGACGTGCTCGTCAACAACGCCGGCGTCTTCGACGAAGCCGGCTTTCTCGAGATCGAGGCGAAGAACTGGGACTTCGTCCTCGACGTGATGCTGAAGGCGCCGTTCTTGCTCTCGCAGCGGGCGGGGAAGGCGATGGCCGAGCGCGGCGGTGGGGCGATCGTCCACCTCGCCTCGATCGACGGCCACAACGTCGACGGCCCCTTCGCCAGCTACTCGGTCGCCAAGGCGGGCCTGCTGCAGCTCTCGAAGAACATCGCGGTCGAGCTCGGCCCCAGGGGCGTGCGCTCGAACACGGTCAGCCCCGGCTGGGCGCTGACCCCGATGGTCGAAGCGGCGACCGACGCCGAGGAACTGCAGCGGATGAAGCACGAGTTCAAGCGGGTGCCGCTGCAGCGCATGGTCACCCCCGAGGAGGTCGCCGCCGCGGTCTGCTTCCTCGCCAGCGACGAAGCCTCCGGTGTCACCGGCACCGACCTCGTCGTCGACGGCGGCACGATCGCCGACCTCTACATTCTGCCCACGCTCGAGGGCGGCGGAGACGGCGCCGCCGACGGGAGCTAGTGGCCGCCCCGACGGTCGCCGTGATCGGCGCCGGCGTCGCCGGCCTCAGCACCGCCCTGCGCGCCGCCGAGCTCGGTTGCGCGGTCACCGTGATCGAGCGCGAGCACCCGGCTGCGGGATCGTCCGGCCTCTCGGCCGGGATCTTCAACATCAACAGCACCGAGCTGCTGCAGGTCGAGGTGCGGGTTCAGACCCGCGAGCTGCTCGACCGCTTCGAGCGCGAGAACGGGCTGCACCTGGCGCGGATCGGCTACCTTCGCCTCGCCAAGAGCAAGGCCCACGTGGCGATGTTCGAAGAGACGATCGCGCTGCAGCGCGAGCTCGGGGTCGAGCCCTCGCGCATCCTCGACCCGGCGCAGCTGCGCGAGTTGGTTCCGCACCTGCGGGTCGACGACCTCCTCGCCGCGATCCACAACCCGCGCGACGGTCACATGGACGGGCCGCTGCTCTGCGGCGTGCTCGCCGAACGGGCCGAAGCCGAGGGCGCCCGGGTGCTGCACAAGACCAGGGTCATGGGGCATGAGGCGGCCAACGGCCGCCATCGCCTGCTCACCGACGGCGAGCCGGTCGAGGCCGACGTCGTGGTCAACGCGGCAGGGCCGTGGGCGGCGGCGGTCGGCGAGCTGCTCGGTCATCCGCTGCCGCTGGTCAACCAGCTGCACGAGGTGATCAAAGTGAAGCTGCCGCCGGCGGTCGACTACACCGTGCCGATGGTCCAGGAGTACATCCCCGGCGAGGAGGAGGCCGGGTACTTTCGCCAAGACGGCCCGGGCGGGATGATCGCTGGGATGCACACCTACGCGGCGCTCGACCGGCTCGGCTCCGCCGACCCCGACGATTACCGGCACGCGGTTACCTGGGAAACCTGGGAGGCGGTCGCCCAACACGTCAGCGACCGGCTCGAGGTCGAGGGGCTGGGGTTCGAGACCGGCTGGACCGGGCTTTACCCGATCGGCGCCGACGGCGATTACGTGGTCGGTCCCTACGAGGCCGACCCGACCGTGATCGCCTGCGGCGGCTTCGGCGGGCAGGGCCTCACCGCCGGCGTCTCGGTCGGCCCGCTCGCCGCCGAGTGGGCGGTCTACGGCGAGCCGCGCAGCCTGTCCGGCGCCGTCGCTTGGCGTCCCGACCGGCCGGGGCTGCGATGAGCGCTCCCCGCGTCGTCCTCACCAACGACGACGGGATCGCGGCCGAGGGGCTGCACACGCTGACCCGCGCCGTCGCCGCCGCCGCACTGCCGGCGGTCGTCGTCGCCCCGGCCGAGAACCGCAGCGGGGTCGCCCGCCATGCCTTCTACGGCCGCCCGGTGACGATTGAGACGCTGGCCGCGGCGGACGGGGTCGGCCATTTCGCCTGCGGCGGCATGCCGGTCGACTGCGTGCGGGTGGCGCTGCTCGGCGATACGGCCCCCGACGCGGAGCTGGTCGTCTCCGGGATCAACCACGGGCCCAACCTCGGCGACGACACGCTCAACTCCGGCACCGTCGGCGCCGCGGTCGAGGGGGCGCTGCTCGGGGTGAGCGGACTGGCCGTCTCCCAGCAGCACTTCGACGACGACTTCCACATCCTCGACTCCTTCGACCAGACGACCCCGGTCTACGAGACGACGGCAACGATCGCCGCGATCTTCGCCGAGGAGATGCTGGCCCGGCCCGGCCCCGAGCGGGCGGTGATCAACGTCAACGTGCCGGCGACGCTGCGCGAGCGGCGGATCGAGCTGACCCGGCTCGGGCGCCGCTTCTACGCGCCTGGCTCGGTCTTCGCCGGCGAGCGCGACGGGGTCCGCGGCCTCTTCACCTACGGCCGCCGTGGCGGGCCGCCGCCGCCCTTCGAGGACGCGCCCGGCACCGACTTCGCCGCTCTGCGCGCCGGCCGCGTCTCGGCGACGCCGATCTCCTTCGCCTGGCACCGGGAGGATGGCGCCGCCGCCGTGCTCGAGTGGGCGAGTGCGGTCTGCGCCGCGGTCGAGCGGCGCCTCGAGAGCGCCGCGATCGGCGGATGAGCGCCGACGGCACAGCTCCGGCGTCGCCGCGCAACCCTTTGCTGGACCTGGTGGCCGAGGACGCGGCGACGGTCCCGGCCCTCTTCGCAGCCCGGGCCGAGCGCAGCCCGGACGCCCCCTTCCTGCGCTGGGAGGGGGAGAGCTGGAGCTACCGCGAGGCCTGGGAGGAAGCGCTGCGCTTCGCTGCCTGGGCCGAGCACCTGCGGGCGGTGGGCGGCCCGATCCGGGCCGCCAGCTACCTGCACAACGGCCCCCAGGCGCTCTGGGCCTGGCTCGGGACGCTCGCCGCCGGTGCCGTCTACGTGCCGCTCAACCGTGCTCACCGCGGTGAGATCCTCGCCGACATGATCGAGCGCGCCGGCGCCGCGGCGCTGGTCACCGACGCCGAGGGCGAGCACGACCTGCCGCAGCTCGGCGGCTCGCCGGTCGAGGTCGTGCTGAGCGACTGGGACGAGGTGCGCGGCATGGAGCCGGTCGAGCTGGCGATTCCGCGTCCCACCGAGCTTGCCGAGCTGATGTACACGTCGGGGACGACCGGCCGCTCGAAGGCGGTCGAACTGAGCCACAACCAGCTCTGCCGCGGCGGCGGCTGGGTCGCCTGGTCGCTCGGCCTCGGACCCACCGATGTCTTCCACGCCTGGCTGCCGCTCTTCCATATCGCCGGCCAGGTCGACACGGTGCTCCCGGCCGTGATCGGCGGCGGCAGCATCGCCCTCTACCCGACCTTCTCGCGCTCGGGTTTTTGGGAGCAGGTGGCCGAGTCGGGGGCGACCCTCTTCATCGGCTTCGCCAACGTCGCCCGCCTGCTCTACCTGCAGCCGCCGCGCCCTGAGGACGCCGCGTCGACTCTGCGCGCGGGAGTGACCGGAGCGATGCCGGCGCAGCTGAGCCGCGACTTCGAGGCCCGCTTCGGAGTGCGCCTGCACGACGTCTACGGGATGACCGAGATCGAGCCGATGATCCTGCCGCCGCCCGGCGAGGCGACCCCGGCCGGCTCGTGCGGTCGCCCCAATCCCGACCTCGAGGTCGCCGTGCTCGGCGAGGACGGAGTGCCGGCCGGCGCCGGCGAGAGCGGCGAAATCTGCTGCCGGCCGCGCCGTCCCGACGTGCTGACCGGCGGCTACGAGGGCGACCCGGAGGCGACCGGCGCGGCGATGCGCGGTGGTTGGTTTCACAGCGGCGACCTCGGTCGGGTCGACGCGGACGGCTTCTTCTACTTCGTCGACCGGCTCAAGCACTCGATCCGCCGCTGCGGCGAGAACGTCTCCTCCTGGGAGCTGGAGTCGATCGTCGAGGGCCATGAGGCGGTCGAGGAGGCCTGCGCCCTCGGAGTTCCCTCGCCGCTCGGCGAAGAAGAGGTGAAGCTCGTCGTCGTACCGGCCGGCGGCGGCCCGCTCGACCCGGCCGAGCTGCGGACCTGGTGCGAGGGTCGCATGGCCGCCTTCATGGTCCCCCGCTACGTCGAAGTCCGACCGGCCCTGCCGCGGGCCGAGACCGGCAAGGTGATGAAGGAGGAGCTGCGTGGAATTGCCGACGCTTGGGATGCCGGCGATCGCGCCAGATCGCCGTAAGCGGCGTTGCCGCTACTCGTACGAAAGCGCGTCGGCGAGTGGCGCGCGAGCCGTCAGCCAGGCCGGCAGCGCCGCGGCCAGGGTGCCGAGCACGACGGCGAAGGCGACGATCGCGGCGATCGTGAGGGCGGAGATGCCGCCATCGATCAC
Source organism: uncultured Solirubrobacterales bacterium (assembly GCA_963846515.1). Classification (GTDB taxonomy): domain Bacteria; phylum Actinomycetota; class Thermoleophilia; order Solirubrobacterales; family 70-9; genus VAYN01. The sequence continues at coordinate 86,522 of CAWJWC010000002.1, forward strand.
GTAGCCCTGCGACTCGAGGAAGCCGGTCGTAGGCCCGACGTAGCTAATGATGCCGGCGATCGCGCCGCAGACCCCGCCCAGCACCATCACCAGTCCGGTCTCCAGGGCAAGGGCGCCGAAGAGGCCGCCGTTGCGCAGGCCCATCGCCCGCAGCACCGCCCATTCGCGCCGCCGTGCGAGCACGGCGGTGGCGACGATGCCGGCAACGGCGACCAGGGCGGCGAGGAGGGTGAGCACGCGCATCGCCAGCAGGCCTTGCGTGCTCTTGTCCATCTGTTCGTCGATGCGGCCGATCAGCTCGGCGCCGGAGATCGTGCGCAGCGCCGGCAGCTCGCGCAGCGCCGCGCGGTCGATCTCGGCGGCGCGGTCGACGGCGAGGACGTTGATCGCGGCCGTGCCGTAGAGGCGGCGGTAGGTGCCGAGGTCCATATATATGGTGCCCGAGGGCCAGGCGACGTCCTCGACCACGCCGCGCACCCGCAGCGCTCGCATCCCCCGCGCGGTGCGCAGTCGGATCGTCTCGCCCGCCTCGAGCCCGAGCCCGGCCGCCATCACCTTGGAGACCAGCACCCCGTCGGGATGGCGGCGCAGCTTGTACAGCTGCGAGGGCAGGCCGGGGCCGTCGCGGAGGACGCCGTCGAGGTCGTGCGGCTCGACTCCGCGCAGCTCGACTTTGCGGCCGCGGAAGCCGATGAAGGAGAAGACGGTCGGCTGCGCGGCGCCGCCCGGGTCGGTCAGGGCTTGGCGCGCGAAGCGGGCGGTGATCGGGACGCTATAGAAGGTGTCGCCGGACCCGACCAGCTCCTCGGCGCCGGGGCGGATCGACTCGATCAGGGCGTCCTTGCGTTCGACCAGCGCCCGCTCGGCCAGCTGCGGGGGCACCACCGCGGCGATCCCCAGCGCCATGATCGTCGCCGCCATCGCGGCGCGGCGCGGGTTGGCCTCGAACGCCGCCCGCGCGACCATCACCGTCTTCGGGCCGCCGCCGCGCCCACGGCTGAGCGCCAGCGCAACCAGGCCGACGACGGCGGGCGCGGCCAGCGCCAACGCCGCCAGCATCGCCACGACCGCGAGCGGGTAGAGGCCGGCATCGCTGAGCAGCAGGCCGCCGGCCAGGCAGGCTGCGGCGGCGGCGAGCGCGCCCAGCGCCTGGCGCAAGCCGATCGTCGTCGTCACCGTCGCTCCCGCCTGCGGCGAGCGGCCGAGCTGCTCGGCGACCGAGCCGCGGGCCGATACCAACGCCGCGACCGTGGCGAGGACGCCGACCGCAAGCGCCACCAGCGCCGCCGTCACGACCACGTCGGGACGCACCGCGACCTGCATGTTGAAGCCGAAGACGTCGGTCAGGTAGCTCGGCACCTGGTCGGCGAGGTAGTGGGCGATCGGGGTCCCGAGCAACGCCCCCGGCAGGACTGCCGTCGCCAGCAGGCCGGCCAGGATCGCGATCTCGGCGACCGCCAGCGGGGCCCGGCCCGAGCCGAGCCCACGCAGCAGGCCGAGGTCCTCCTGGCGCTCGAGCATCCGCATCAGTTGCAGGACGTAGATCAGGATCCCGGCGATCGTGAGCACGACGAGGCCGAAGACGAAGGTCGGCGCGCGCACGGTGAAGTCGAGCACGTGGTTCAGCTCCGCCTGGTCGCCCGCGGCGGTGGTCGTGGCCGCCTGCGGCGGCAGGATCGCGCGGGCGCGGCGGGTCCAGGCGGCGGTCGCGACGCCGGGCCGCAGCTTCACATAGATCACCGTCGGCCGGCCGGGCTGGCCGCGCAACCGCTCGAGCCGCGAGCGGGGGAGGGTGAGGACGTCGGCGATCGCGGGGTCGACCTCGACCACCCGTCGCACCTCGATCCGCGGCGCCCGCCCGTAGGCGAAGAGGTCGATCTTATCCCCGGCCTCGACCCCGCCCAGCTTGGCGGCGAGCTCGCGGCTTAACGTCAGCCCGGGGTCGCCGGAGCCGGATTCGGGAACTTTGAGGTCGCGCTCGAGCGCGCTGCGCAGCCGCTTCGCCGAGCGGTCGATCCCGATCGCGGTTGCGACGACGCTGGCGCGGCCGGCCTCGAGCGTCACCCGCTGCTGGGTCATCGGCACCGCGTAACGGCTGCCGGGCAGCTCGCGCAGGCGCCCGGCGAGCCGGGCCGGTAGCGAGGAACCGGGCACCGCTTCGACCTTGACGTCGGAGACCCCGCCGACCGCCTCGCCGCGCTCGCGGAAGGAGTCCTCGATGCTGGTGAGGAAGGCGAGTAGGCCGACCCCGATCCCCAGCGCCACGACCAGCGAGCCCCAGAGGATCGCGACCCGCGTCCGCTGGCGCCCCATCACGTGCAGGAGGTGGCGGACCAGGAGGGCGGCGACCCGCCCCCGCGCCGCGAGGGCCTTCATCGCCGCGCCAGCGCGCCGATCGCCTCGCGCAGGCCGCGGCGCTTGCCGTTCGGACCGCCGCGAGTGACCGCGTCGACCTCGCCGTCGACTAGCGAGATCGTCTCGTCGGCGAAGCGGGCGGCGAGGTCGTGGTCGTGGGTGACCATCACTACCGCCCGCTCGCCGGTCGCCTGTTCGCGCAGCAGCTCGAGGATCTGCGCCGCGTTGCGCTGGTCGAGGTTGCCGGTCGGCTCGTCGGCGAGGAGCAGCCGCGGCTCGTTGACCAGGGCACGGGCGATCGCCACCCGCTGCATCTGGCCGCCGCTGAGGTTGCGCGCCGGCGTGTCGAGCTTGCCCGCGAGCCCGACCTCCTCGAGCAGCCCGCCCGCCCGTCGGTGGGCCTCACTCCGCCCGATCCCCGCGATCGCCGCCGCCAGCTCGACGTTCTGGCGGGCGCTGAGCCCGGGCAGGAGGTTGAAGAACTGGAAGACGAAGCCGAGGTTGGCGGCGCGGAACTTGGTCCGCTCGCTTTCCCCGAGGCCACCGACGTCGCGGCCGTCGAAGCGCAGTCGTCCCTCGCTCGGCGTGTCGAGCGTGCCGAGCAGGTTGAGCAAGGTGCTCTTGCCGCTGCCCGAGGGGCCGATGATCGCGACCAGCTTGCCGGCCTCGATCCGCACCGAGATCCCGTGCAGGACCTCGACCGAGCCGGAGCCGAGTGGGTAGCTCTTGCGAATCCCGTCTAGCTCGAGGACGGCGTTGCCGCCGCGCCCGTTGCTGGAGCCGCCCGCGATCCTGGCCATCGAGCCAACCCTACCGCAGTTATTGACCGTGTTTTCAATAAGTGACAGGGGTCACACGCTCGTCCCTCTGACCCGTAGCCGATTTAGACCCCACTCTGGTGTCTAAATCCGATGCGCTTTAGGTGTCGACCGCCTCAGCTGCCTGCAGGGCGCCGATCAGGGCCAGCGCCAGGAGCTCGCGCAGCTCGGTCCGCTCGATGTCGCGGCACTCGAGCCAACGCAGCACCGCCCCCTCGACGAAGAAGAACCAGCCCTGAACGGCGGTCTCCAGGGTGGGGGTGCGCTCGACGCCGGTCGGCGCTGCCTTCCAGGAAGCCAGCGAATCGATCACCGCGTCCATGCGCTGCCGCCGGCCGGCCTCCAGCACTGCCTGGATCTCGGGGTCGGCGCCACCGCGGCTGCGGAAGATCGCGGCATAGGCGGCCTCGTGCTTCTCGACGAAGTCAAGGAAGCGGTCGAGGCTGGCTCCTAGCTGCTCCGCGGGAGGGAGATCCGGGTCGGGCGCGGTCAGCGCCGCCAGCTCCTCCTGCCCGCGCTCGATCGCGGCGATGAGGAAGTCGCGCTTGGTCGGGAAGTAGTGGTAGAGCAGGCCCTTGGAGACGTCGGCCGCCCGGGCGATCTCCTCGATCGAAACCTCGTCATAGGGGCGCTCGGCGAGCAGGCGGGCGCCGGTGGCGAGCAGCTGCTCGCGCCGCGCGTCGGTGCTCAGCCGGCGTTTCGCGGTCAGCGGCACGCCGCCAGGCTAGTGGCTATTGACCGTCAATTCAATAGCTGCTATCACTCCGGGTCTTATTGAACTGATGGTCAACAAACACCGCCGCACCGCGTCGGCGATGGCGATAGGCCGGATCGCGATCGGCGCCGCGGCGCTGTTCGCCCCGGGGCCGACGTCGAAGCTGCTCGGCTTCCCACGCGATCACGACAACGCGACGGCGAGGCTGATGGGACGGCTGTTCGGCGTCCGCGACCTCGCCCTCGGCGTCCTCGTCTGGCGCTTCAAGGACGACCCCGCGGTCGCTCCCTGGATCTTCCGCTTCAACGCCGCCATCGACGCGGGCGATGCGAGCGCGGTTGCCGTTGCCGTCGCCGGGCGCCAGGGAATCGACCGCGGCGCCCTCTCCAGCGCCGTTCCGGCCGTCGGCGCGGCGATCGGCTGGAGCGTCCTTGCGGCCGCGACCGAACGCGACGCGGAGGGCTCGGCATGAGCGCCCCCGCGACCGCCGTCGCCGAGCCGACCGCGACGATCCCCGCCCTTCCCCCCGGTCCCTCGCTGCCCCGCCCGCTGCTGATCGGGCGCTTCCTCGCCCAGCCGACCGCCTTCATGGAGGCATGTCACCGCCGCTACGGCGATTACTTCACGCTGCGGCTCTCGCCCGGGCGGACGATGGTGCTCAGCTCCGATCCCGGGGCAGTGAAAACCGTCTTCACCGCCGACCCGGAGCACCTGCTGGCGGGCAAGAACAACGAGATCCTGGCGCCGATCCTGGGCACCCGCTCGGTGCTGCTGCTGGACGGCGGCGAGCACCTGCGTCAGCGCCGCCTGCTGCTGCCACCGTTCCACGGCGAGCGGATGAAGGCCTACGCGGAGACGATGCGCGAGGTCGCCGAGCGCCACGTCGCCGCCTGGCCGCGCGGCTCCGCCTTCCCCACCCAGCTCTCGATGCAGGCGATAACGCTGGAGGTGATCCTGCGCACCGTCTTCGGCCTCTCCGACGAGGAGCGGATCGAGCGGGTCGGGGCGCCGCTGCGGCGGCTGCTCGACGCAACCGCGAGTCAGTTGCGGCTCTTCGCCCTGCAGGTGACGAGCTCCAAGAATCCGCGACCGGGTAGCCCCTGGGGGCGGTTCAACGCGCTGGTAGCGGCGGCGGACCGAGTCGTCTACGAGGAGATCCAGGCGCGCCGCGCGCAGGCGCGGGACGGCGAGGACGACGACATCCTTTCCCTGCTCCTGGCCGCTCGCGACGAGGAGGGCGAGGCGCTGACCGACCTCGAGCTGCGCGACGAGCTGATGACCCTGCTGCTGGCCGGTCACGAGACGACGGCAACGGCACTGAGCTGGACCCTGGAGCGGCTCGTGCGCCACCCCGAGGTGCTGAGCCGGCTCGAAGCCGAGGTGCGCGGGGGAGAGGAGGACGCCTACCTCGACGCCGTGATCAAGGAGACGCTGCGGCTGCGCCCAGTGGTCCCGGCGGTCGGCCGCTACCTGACCGCGCCGCTGGAGATCGGCCCCCACACCCTGCCCGCGGGCGTCCACGTCAACCTCTCGATCTTTCTCCTGCACCGGCGTCCCGACCTCTATCCGGACCCGCTCGCCTTCCGCCCCGAGCGCTTCCTCGAGCGGCCGGCCGGCACGTATGAGTGGATCCCCTTCGGCGGCGGCACCCGCCGCTGCCTCGGGGCGAGCTTCGCCCTGTTCGAGATGAAGGTGGTGCTGCGAGCGATCCTCGAGCGGGCGCGTTTGGCGACGGTGACTGACCGCGACGAGCGGGTGACCCGTCGCGCGATCACCTTCACCCCGGGGCGCGGCGGTCGCATCCGGGTCGAGGCGGCGGCGTGAGCCCGATCGCGGCGGAGCGCGGCGACGAGCTCGCCTTCGCCGGCCTGGCGCGCCAGGCGGAGCTGCTTGCGAGCGGTGAGCTGAGCGCGGTCGAGCTGCTCGACGCGACCCTGCAGCGGATCGAGGCGGCGCAGCCGACGCTGAACGCGTTCCGCATCCTGCGGCCGGAGGCGGCGCGTGCCGAGGCCGAGGCGGCCGACCGTCGCCTCGCCGCCGGTGAGCGGCTGCCGCTGCTCGGTGTGCCGATCGCGATCAAGGACGACATGGACCTGGCCGGGGAGACGACCGCCTTCGGTTGTCCCGGCGAGTTCGAGCCGCGCCGCGAGGACGGTGAGGTGGCGCGGCGGCTGCGCGCCGCCGGCGCGATCATCGTCGGCAAGACCAACACGCCGGAGATCGGCCAGTGGCCGTTCACCGAGGGGCCGGCCTTCGGCGTCACCCGCAACCCGTGGAGCCACGACCACACCCCGGGCGGCTCCTCCGGCGGCTCCGCGGCGGCGGTCGCGGCCGGGCTGCTGCCAGCGGCGGTCGGCTCCGACGGCGCCGGCTCGGTCCGCATCCCCGCCGCTTGGACCCACCTGGTCGGGCTCAAGCCGCAGCGCGGCCGCGTCTCCACCTGGCCGGAAGCGCAGGCCTTCAACGGCCTCACCTCCTACGGTCCGCTGGCGCGCACGGTCGGCGACGCCGCCCTGCTGCTCGACGTGCTCGCCGGCAACGTCGACGGCGATCTGCACCGGCCGCCAGCGCCGGCCGAGCCGTTCGTCGCCGCCGCGGGGCGCGAGCCGGGGCGGCTGCGGATCGCGCTCGCCCTCAACGTCCCCTACAGCGGCGCGCCCGCCCGCCTCGACCCGGCCGTCCGCGACGCCGTCGAGGACGTCGCCGCCACGCTCGAGGCTCTCGGCCACGAGGTCGACCACGCCGAGGTCCCCTACGGCTACGCGCCTGGCGCCAGCATCATGCCGCGCTCGATGACCGCGATCCGCGAGTGGGCCGGCCGCGCCCCCGATCGCTCCCGGCTCGACCCGCGCACCCACCACGCGATGCGCCTCGGCCGTGCCTTCCGTCCCCTGCTCGGTCTCGGCCACTTCGCCGAGGAGGTGGCACGGCGCCGGGTCGGCCGGATCTTCCGCCGCTACGACGTCGTTCTCGCCCCGACCACGGCACAGCCGCCGCTACAGGTCGGTGCCTGCGAGGGGCTGAGCAGTTGGGAGACCGACAAGCGGATCGTCGCCGCCTGCCCTTATGCCTGGCCCTGGAACATTCTCGGCTGGCCCGGCCTCAACGTTCCCGCAGGGTTCACCCCGGAGGGCCTGCCGCTCGGCGCCCAGCTGCTCGGCCAGGCCCACAGCGAGCCTCGCCTGCTTGCCCTCGGCGCCCAGCTCGAGACCGAGCGCCGCTGGCACGAGCGCCGTCCGCCGCTCGCCGTCTAGCTAGACCATCCGCGGGGCGTGCTTGGAGGCGAGCTCGCCGCTGCGCTCCGCCTCGTCGCGTTTCGCCCAGCGGTTCAGCTCGCGGCGCGCCAGGACCATCTTGTGGACCTCGTCGGGGCCATCCGCCAGGCGCAGCATGCGGCTGAAGCGCCAGAGCGCGGCCAGCGGCGTGTCGTCGGTCATCCCCAGCGAGCCGTGGATCTGGATCGCGCGGTCGAGCACGTCCATGACCATGTTGGCGGCGACGACCTTGATCGCCGAGATCGACTGGCGGGCGGCGCGCTTGCCCTCGGTATCCATCTTCCAGGCGGCGTAGAGGGTGAGCAGCCGGGCCTGGTCGATCTCCATCCGCGAGGCGGCGATCGCCTCCTGCACGAACTGCTTGTCGGCCAGCGGCCCGCCGAAGGCGACCCGCTCGTTGGCCCGCCGGCACATCATCTCGTGCGCCCGCTCGGCCGTCCCGATCGCCCGCATGCAGTGGTGGATGCGGCCCGGGCCGAGTCGGTCCTGGGCGATCGCGAAGCCGGCCCCCCGCTCGCCGAGCAGGTTCCCCTTCGGCACCCGCACACCTTCGTAGCGGATCTCGCAGTGGCCGGGGCCTTTGTCGTGGCCCATCACTGCGATTGGCCGCACCAGGTTGAAGCCCGGCGCGTCGGTCGGGACGCAGATCATCGAGGCGCGGTTGTAGGGGGCGGCGTCGGGGTCGGTGACGACCATCGCGATCGCCAGCTCCGCCCCGACCGCGCCGGAGGTGAACCACTTGTGGCCTTCGAGGACCCACTCGTCCCCGTCGAGCTCGGCCCGCGCCTGCAGCAGGGTCGGGTCGGAGCCGGAGACGTCGGGCTCGGTCATCGAGAAGCAGGAGCGGATCCGTCCCTCGAGCAGCGGCTCGAGCCAGCGTTCCTTCTGCTCGGCGGTGCCGTGCTCGGCGAGGATCTCCATGTTGCCGGTATCCGGCGCCGCGCAGTTGAAGGCCATCGATCCGGCGACCGGACTGCGCCCCATCTCCTCGCAGAGCAACCCGTACTCCCAGTTCGAGAGGCCCGGCCCGAAGCGCTCGTCGGGCATGAACAGGTTCCAGAGCCCCTCGCCCCTCGCCTTCTCGCGGATCCCGACCAGGATCTCCGGATAGGGAACGCCGGGGCCGACCTCATCGTCGAGCGCCTCCATCGCCTTACGCTCGACCGGGTAGATCTCGGCGTCCATGAAGTCGAGCACGCGCTCGCGCAGGGCGTCGACCTCGGGACTGGGCGTGAAGTCCATTCGTTCCTCTCCTCGTCGGGCTGCCGCCCGCAACGCTAGCTCAGCGGCGGCGGTAGCGGGCGAACAGCTCGCCGTCCTGCTCGAGCAGCCAAGCCAGCTCCAGCTCGACCACGGTGGGCAGCCCGCCCTCGATCAGCCGCGGCGCCTCGATTCCGCCGCTCAGCTTCGGGGCGATCGTCAGGAACAGCTCATCGACCAGGCCGGCCGCCTGCAGCGAGCCGTGCAGGGTCGGTCCGCCCTCGCAGAGCAGCGCTCGCACGCCTTCCGCGCGCAGCGAGCCCAGCAGCGCCGGCAGGTCGACCCGCCCCTGCGGGCCGCTCTCGACCACGATCAGGCGCTGGCCGATCTCGCCGTAGCGCTCGGCTCGCATCGTGCCGTGGCCGATCATCACCGCGTCGAAGCGGCTGCGCAGGCCGACCAGCATCGCCGTGTCGGTCTCCGAGCCGATCGGCCCGGAGACGCCGCCGATCGTCGCCCGGCCGTCGACCGTGGCGGCGAAGTTCATCGCCACGAAGGGCCGGTCCTCGGGCGCGTCCTCGCCGGGGCGATAGCCGCCGAGCTGCGCGTCGACCGTGGTCGGGCCGGGGTCCGGGAGGAGCCGCCGCATCGGCCGCAGGCTACCCGCGGTCGCTCAGGAGTAGTCGTGCCAGCCGGCGAACTCGCGGCCGGCGAGCTTCTGCAGCGCCGCGACGTCCTCGCCGAAGCGGCCGCGGATCGTCTCGAACAGGTCGTCGGGCAGCTGCGGCTTCTCGGCCGGCGGCTTGTCCGGGTCGTGGACGACCTTCTCGACGAGCCAGCGCATCGACTCCGGCAGGCGGTCGAAGTTGCGGTCGAAGGAGCGAAAGCCCGGCAGCTTGATCAGCTGCTCCATGAACTGGTATTTGTCGCCCTCCTTCGCCGCCGACTTCTCCCACTCGCGGTCGAACTGCTCGGAGACGAAGCTCTCGTCGACGCCGGCGAAGGCGAACGCCTTGCGCATCGTCTGCTCGCGTTCGCGCTGCAGCTCCTCCTGGGCGACGATCTCGATCTGCTCGCGCTCGAAGCGCTCGAGGTAGGGCTGCAGCTGCAGCCAGTACTTGGAGCGGTTCATGTAGGAGGTGTCGGGACGCGAGAGGACCTCGACCAGGTCGCCGGTCTCATAGCCCGCGCCGGTTGCGTGCACCCAGTGCGAGAGGATGCGCTTGATCGGGTCGCGCACCATGTAGAGCAGCCGCGCGTCGGGGCAGTGCTCGCGGATCCGCTCGGCGACGCCCTCGAAGCGGGGCAGGTTGGTGTAGTGCGGGGATGACTCGCCGCGCACCTTGAAACGGCTGTCGAAGCGGCTCGCGTACCAGTCGAGGCCGAGGTCCCAGTTCAGCTCCTCGACGAAGAAGTTGAGCTCCTTCGGCTTCGACATCTGGATTTCCGGATGCAGGCCGAGGTAGTGGTGGATGCTCGTCGTGCCGCACTTGAGCCCGCCGATGATGATCAGGTTCGGCAGCTGCGCGTGCGGTTTGCGCCGGCGCCGCCGTCGGCTCCCGCGGTCGGCCGCATAACGCTCGCGGGCGCGCGCGCACATCGCCACGTCGGCGGGATCTGGAGCGAGAGTCTGGGGCGGCGTGTGCGTGTCGGCGTCCGGCACGAGCGGGCTAGTGTAGCTGCGATGCCGTTCGCCGATCTCGGATCCAGCTTCGAGCACTTCTTCAACGTTTCGGCGGAATTCTTCCGCCACCTCTCGGACATCGAGTGGACCGCGTTCGGGATCGCCCTGCTCTGCCTGCTGGCGATGCAGCTCTGCCGTGCCTGGGCCTGGCGCAACGTGCTGCGGGCCGCCTACCCGGACCAGCGCATCCCCTTCTTGCCGCTCAGCGCCGCTTACCTGGCCGGGGCCGGGATCAACGCGATCCTGCCCGCCCACGCCGGCGACGTGACCAAGGTCTTCCTGGTCAAGCGCCAGATCCCCGGCTCCTCCTACCCGGCGGTGACCTCGTCCTTCCTGGTCCAGACCGTGTTCGACACCAGCATCGGGATTCTCGTCCTGCTCTACGCGATCACCCAGGGGTTGCTGCCGCCGCTGCCGCGGATCCCCGACCTGCCGGCTTTCGAGATCGCCTTCTGGGTCGAACACCCGCAGGTCCTGGCGATCGCGGTCGGGGTGCTGCTGCTGGCGACCGCGATCGGCATTTACCTGCTCGCGCACCGGGTGCGGCGGTTCTGGGCGCGGGTGCGCCAGGGCGTGATCATCCTCGCCGAGCCGCGCCGCTACCTGCGCGAGGTCGCCGCCTGGCAGGGGCTCGGCTGGCTCTGCCGCTTCGCCGCTTTCTGGTTCTTCCTCGAGGCCTTCGGCATCGGCGGCTCGTTCGGCAACGTGCTGCTGGTGATGAGCGTGCAGGCAATCGCCAACATCGTCCCCTTCACGCCCGGCGGTGCCGGCGCTCAGCAGGCGCTCCTGGTCGCGACCCTGAGCGGTCCGACCCGTACCGCCGTCCTCTCCTTCTCGGTCGGTACCCAGATCGCGATGGCCGCCTGGTCGGTCGCGCTCGGCTTCCTCGCGATCCTGCTGGTGTTCCGCACCACCGACTGGCGAGGCTTGATTCGCCAGGCCCAGGAGGAGGCGGAGCAGGAAAAGGCCGCCCGCGCGACCTCAGCTTGAACGACGGCTTCTCAGCCAGCGGTCGAGGTCCCGGCGGTTGACAATTGCCAAAACACGCAGGACGCGCTCCTCGCGGATCAGGTCGAAGGCGACACGTAGATCTCCTACTCGAAGTCGATAGAGACGGTCGTGCCGGCCGCGAAGTGTCTTCACGGACTTGCCGCTCCGCGATCCCGGCGAGACAGCGACTCGCATCGCCTGCCGCTTCAGCGACGCCCCGATGCGTTGCGCCTGCTCGTGGTTGAGCTCGCGAAGCTGGCGCACGGCGGCGGGCATCAGCCTGACCTCATATGCCTCCGAAGACATCGTCGACTTCTCCGTTGGCCAGGAGGATCGTCAGATGATGTCGTCGAGGGACACGCTCTTACCTTCCGCATACTCGCGACGACCGCGCTCACGCATCTTCACGTACTCATCCGCGTAGGCAAGGACGAAGTCCTCGGCGTCTTCCATTGAGAGGATCAGGGCGGTGGGGCGGCCGCGTTTGGTGACCACGACGCGCTCGCCGGACTCGACTTCCTCGATCACGCGGGAAGCCGTGTTCTTCAACTCCTTGATGCCGATCTCACGCAATGGGTAGCTCCTTAGATCTCACGCAATGGGTAGCTCCTTAGGTAGCTACCTCCATCTTGGAGCGGCACGCGCGCCGTGTCAAGTACGCGGCTCAACTCGACCAGCCCGGATAGAGGGCGGAGACGCGCCATTGCCACGGTGGGCGTTCGGAGGCGGGGAACTCGTAGTGGTTGCGGCCGGGCAGGGTCTCGAGCGGGACCAGGGCGGGGTTGTCGCTGAGCAGGACGCGGATGCCGCGGGCGGCCTCGATCTCGGCCCGACCGACGCGGCGGACGAGGCGTTCCCAGCCGAGCGTCGGGCGGTAGAGCCAGTAGACGAGCTCGACCCAGCCGAGCGAGGGGCGGCGATCGAGGACCTCGGTGAAGGCGGTCGGGCGGCGGCCGGAGGCGGTGGTGCCCGGGCCGGCGACCGCGCAACTCTCGCGCCGGCAGCGGCGGAAGTCGACCGGGACGAGCGGCAGGCCGGAGCTGCCGGGCCGGGCCAACGGGGCGGGGGCGAACGCCCGCAGCGTCCGCGCCAGCGGCCAGCCGTAGGGCGGCACCAGCGGATGGTGGCGGCAGGCGTCGGGGAGGCGGGGAGCGCAGGCGAGCCGCTTGCCGAGCGTGCCGGCCAGGCGGCGGCCGGCGTCGATCTCGCCACCGGCGGCGATTGCGGCGATTCCGACCAGGAGCAGCAGGGCGACCAGGGCCGCCAGCCCCGCTTGCTCAACGCTCGCCGATCCCCGCTCCCGCTCCCGGTTCCCTCCTCGCCGCATTCACCCGACGCTAGGAAGCGCCGGCCCACGGGTGGCGCGCGGAATGTGACGATTGCGTGCCGGCAACGTCACCGGTTTGCTTACATGGGGGCATGGAGGGCAGCCCCTTCAACCTTTTCGGCGACCCCGACGAGTTCCGCGCCCGCATGGAGGAGCTCTCCGAGCAGATGCAGTCCTCGCAGCGCGTCGCCTGGGCCGACAACGCGATCAAGCTGGCGGTCGAGATGACCGTCGCCTCGATCGGCCGCCTCGACCTGACCGGGACGGCCGACGAGCAGGCGATGCAGGTCCGCGACGCGATCCGGATGCTGTTCCCAGAGGCAGTCACCCTCGTGCGCGAGGCGCGCGAAGGCCTGTCCTAGGCCACCGGGCCGGCGCATTTCGGCGTCCTCGGTCGCTCACGTGCAGAGCACGCTTCGCTCCCTGCGTCCTTGAACTGCTTGGCCCGGCGGCCGAGGACTAGAGCAGGTCGAACTTCAACGAGACGACCGCGCCGCGGCCGCTGAGGCCGCCGGCGAGCTCGATCGGGATCGCGATCGCCAGCGCCGGGATCGCGAGGACGATGCTGGCGAGGCCGTCGATCTTGCGCTGCCAGCCCTCGCTCGCCTTCGCCGCCTCGCCGCGTCCGAGCGCGCCGAGGGCGACGTTGTGGCCGAAGGTGACGCTGTTCAGCAGCGTCTGCCAGGTCGCGGCGAGGCTCGCCGCCGGCGCCCAGCGGCGCGACTTCACGACCTGGTCGCGCCGGGCAACCAGCCGCCGCACCGACTCGACCGTGAACAGGTAGCAGGCACCCCGCTCCAGCCCCGCCCAGCCGGCGCTGCCGAGCGAGGCGGCGAAGCTGGCCCGGTTGGCGATCCGGACGGCGCCGCCACCGCTCCGGCCGAGCGCGCGCAGCGCCTCCTCCGGTCCGTCGGGGGCGCCGACGACGCCGAGGCCGCAGCTCTCGCAACGGCTGACCGGTCCCGCCAACCCCGGCCGCGGCGCGAGCCACCCGAACAGCGGCTCACCGCAGGCGGGACAAGGCGGGTTATCGGGCCCGGCACCGGCCTCGAGCGGGACGACAGGGGTCTGCTGCGCGTTGGGCATGCGTTGTAGCGTACGGCCCCGTGCCGCCCAGCCGGAGCCAGATCTTGGAGTGGGAGCGGCGCTGGCAGATGCCGGCCGGGCTGGCCGCCTTCGTCGGCGTCGTCCTCGTCGTCGCCTCCGCCTTCGTCATCGGCGACGTCAGCGGCGACGGCGAAGCGGAGCTGCTGCGCTCCGCCCAGGAGCACAGCTCCTCGGTCACCCTCTCCAGCGTCCTGCAGGCTGTCGGCTTCGTCTTCCTGGTCCTACCGCTGGTCGTGCTCTTCCGCGCCGCCGCCGCCCGCAGCGACAAGGTCCGCAACCAGCTGATCGGCCTCGTCGTCGCGGCGCCGCTCTTCCTCGCCGCCGCGGCACTGCTCAACGGCGTCGCCACCAACGAAGCGGCCGACGAGTTCATCGCCGGCGACGCGAAGCCGGGCATCACCGCCCAGGCGGCCGCGGAGGGCTGCCGCTCCGAACTGCGGGATATGGGGGCGAAGGACTTCCAGGAAGAGTTCGCCGGCGGCTCGCGCGAGGCGGCGCTGAAACGGTGCTCCTCCGAGCGGGTCGAAGACGAGGCGGCGATCAACTCGGTCAGCGAAGCGTCGACCCGCGGCGCCGCCACCGGCTTCGCGCTCGGCGGCCGGCTCGGCCTCGCCGTCGCCCTCTTCTACTCCTGCCTGCAGGCGATGCGGGTCGGCCTGCTCTCGCGCTTCTGGGGCTCGCTTGGGATGGCCCTCGGCGTCGCTGCCCTGCTGCTGCTCGTCCAGTTCACGATGATCTTCTTCATCTACCTCGGCCTGCTCCTGGTCGGCCGCCTCCCCGGCGGCCGCCCCCCCGCCTGGGAGGCCGGCGAACCCATCCCCTGGCCCTCCCCCGGCGACAAAGCCGCTGAGGAACTAGCACCGCCCGAAGCCAGTGCCACTTCACTAGGCGACGACGAGCCCGCCGAGCCACCCCGCAAGCGCAAGCAGCGCGACTAGAACCCGAGTAGCGGGTCCGGGTAGGGGTGGAGCGTCTTGTACTTTTTTGGCGCCGCACCATTTCGGACGGCCGCTGCCGTCCCTCAAAAAAGTTAAGCGGAACCCCTACCCGGACCCGCCCCCGCTCTAGCCCAGCGGATTGAGCCCCGGCGGCGCCTCGGCCTGTTCGCCCGCCCGCACCTTCTTGCGGTGCGTCCGGATCTCGCTCATGATCCGCTCCAGCCGCGGCTCGGCCGAGGTGTCGACGTGGCTCATCGCCGCCGCGACGCCCGGGTGCACGGCGGCGATCCGCTCGTGCATCGCCTGCGCCACGGCGCGGTAGGTTGGGTGCCCCTCGCGGCCCGAGCGCAGCTCGACCAGGTGCATCGCCTCGCGCGCGTTGAGGTCGAGCGTGTAGCGGATCCGGTAGGCGAGGCTGAGCGCGTAGGGCGCTTGCTCGCGCAGCCCGGCGGCCAGCAGCCGCTCGTGCTCGGCGCGCGAGATCTCCAGTCCCCGCTCGAACTCCTCGCCCGCCCCTGCTTCCCGCACCTCCTCGGGCACGCCGGCTCCGAGGTCGGGCCCGAGCCGCTGCCACTGACAGGTCAGCATCCGGTGCCGCTGCAGGTCGCGGAAGGCGCCGTAGTCGGAGACGATCTCGAAGCGGTAGCGCAGGGTCTCGAAGCCGCGGCCGGGCCGGTGCCGGCGGTTGGCCCGCTCGCCGACGACTGCCCCCAGCAGCTCCGCCCGTTCGCTCTTGTCGAGTACGTCGATCCGGGCCAGCACCTCGGCCTCGGGCGCGTTGCCTGCCTCGAACAGGCAGGCGGCCAGGAGGTCCTCTTCGTTGCCGTCGACGTGGAGCAGCTCGACCGAGGGGACGTCCTCGCCGCCGCGGCGGTCGAGGCCGAGCCGCGCGATCCAGCTCTCGGTCTGCTCGCGGCGCCGCTCCAGATAGGAGATCCACTCGCCGCCACGGTCCGGGCGCTCGACCCGCGAGACGAAGCTCGGCATCACCTGCTTCAGCTCGGCGAGGATCATCCCGCCGTACTCGCGCGCCTCTGGCAGCGGCGAGGCGAGCAGCCGCAGGATCAGCTGCTCGTAGGCCTGGCCGGAGGCGTAGATGCCGACGTGGCTGAGGGTCGCCGCCGGCAGCAGCCCGCGCAGCAGGTCGAGCGCCTTGGCGCGGATCGAGCGCTGCCAGGGCCCCTCGGGTTCGCCGTCGCCGCGCGGCCAGCGCTCGGCCGCCCAGGCCTCGACCCGGCGCAGCGAGCGCGAGTAGATCGCGAACAGCTCGTCCATCGCCGCGGCGAACTCCGGCCCGAGCTCGTCGTCGCGGTAGAAGCGGTAGCCGCCCTCGCCCATCGGCTGGTCGTAGGGGATGTAGCGGGTCGACTGCTCGAGGTAGGCGGCGAGGCGGCCGCGCTGCAGCAGCTTGGTGAGGATGTTCGAGACCCACTCGCAGGCGACGTGGGCGCCACCGACCTGGGCGATCGAGTCGTCCCCGTAGCCGACGAAGACGCGCTCGTAGAGCTGCGCCGCGCGCTCGCCCTCCTCCGCGTCGAAGGGCCGCCCCCCGTTGGCGCGTCCGCCGCGAACTCCTCCAGGAAGAGCCGCCGCACGCTCCCGGAATAGCGCGAGTAGCGGGCGAAGAGCGCTCCCTTGACGGTCTCCGGCAGGTTGACGAGGGCGAAGACCGGGCGGTCGAGGTTCGTGAAATGGGGGGCGAGGACCGCTCTCTCCTCCGCCGTGAGCTGTTCGATTGGATAGCGCACCGGCGCATCGTAGTCGCGGCTGGAGACGAGCCGCGCTTACCTCCATATCCTCCGGGTATCGTCGAAGCTCTACTTAATTTTCGCGATGGCTAGTAATTCCAAACCAGATCCTCCCGGCCCGCGCCCGCTCAGCGCCGGCTTCCTGGTCGCGGGCTTGGTCGCGATCGTCGCCGGGCTCCTGCTGCCGCTCCTGCTCGGCTCCTTCTCGCAGCGGCAGACGCTGATCCTGGCGCTGGTCGAGACCGCCTGCCTGATCGTGATCGCGATCGGGGTCGTGCTGCTGGCGCGGCGGCTGCGCGCCAGCCACGACGCGCTCTGGGCCCTGGCCCGCCGCGACGAGCTGACCGGGGTCGGCAACTACCGCGGCCTGCAGGAGTGGCTCGCCGCGGAAATCGCCCGTCACCGCCGCCACTCGCGCGAGTTCGCCCTGATCCTGCTCGACCTCGACGGCTTCAAGGCGGTCAACGAGCGGCTCGGCCATCTCGACGGCGACCGGCTGCTGGCCGAGATCGGTGCGGCGCTGAGCGACGAGGTGCGGGCCGAGGACTCGGTCTTCCGCCAGGGCGGCGACGAGTTCGCGGTAATCGTCCCCGAGGCGAGCGCCGAAGAGGCGGAGGAAGTCGCGGCGCGGCTGCGGGCCCGAGTCGCCCGCCGTGGCTTCGGCAGCGACGAGAAGTGGCCGGTCTCGGCGGCCACCGGGTTCGCGATCTTCCCGGTCGACGGCGCCGCCGCCGACGAGCTGCTCGCCTTCGCCGATGCCGACCTCTTCGCCGCCAAGCGCGACGGCCGCGCGATCTAGCGGTCGCCTTCGCGCCGCCGCCCGTCGCCGTTGGCGACCTCGGCGGCCCGCTCGGGGCCGAGGAACGGGACCAGCGCGACGTAGCTGAGAAAGGGGGCGATCTCGAAGAGGGAGGCGGCGCCGTGGTCGCGCACCCGGTCGTGCATGAGCGAGTAGATCGCGCCGGCGATCGCCTCCGCTACGAGCGGGTCGACGTCGTCCGGGCCGCCGCCCGCGAGCGTTTCGGCGAGGATCGCGTCCCCGGCCGCGTCGCGCTGGCGGATCGCCTTCGGACCGGCTGCGTAGACCTCGACCGCGCGCAGGCCGGCGAACTCGGGCTCGGCGGCGAGGAAGACGCAGAAGGCGCCGAAGCCAGCCCGCACCGACTCCGGCCAGCCTGGCGAGCGGCGGATTGCCGGCAGGGTTGCGGCTGAGAGCTGGGCGCCGCTGGAGTCGAGCGCAGCCTCGAGCAGCGCTCCCTTGCCGCCGAAGTGTTCATAAAGCGTGCGCTGTGAGATCGAGGCCGCTCCGGCGACGTCGCCGATCGTCGTCGCCCAGTAGCCCTTCTCGGCGACGGCGGCGGCGAAGGCGCGGATGATCCGCTCCGCCGGATCCGCCGCGGCGAAGCGCGGCGCCCCGCCTTCCTCGAGCCGTGGCCTGCGCCCGCGGTAACGCAGCGGCTGCGGCGGCGGCAGGCAGGACATCGCCCAGTCCCAGAGTGGGTCGGCCAGGCCCGGCAGCTCCTCGGCGCGGTTCTCCTGCAGGCGGTTGTAGAGGACGCGATGGAAGCCGCCGATGATCGCCCGCGCCAGCTCGGTGTCGATGCTGGCCCGCCCCGGTATCCCGGCCAGCGCCTCGCGCCCGAGCAGGCCGAGGCGGTCGATCGCGACCCGCACCGGCTCGATTCCCGGCGCCCCTGCGGCGTAGGCCTCGACCAGGCAGAGCCGTGCCGAGGGCGGGTGCGCCGCGGCCAGCTCGAGGAAGGCGCGCAGGGCGTTCTTCGCCCGCTCCTCCCACGGCGCCTCGGCGCGGTAGCTCTCGGCGATAACCGCGACCGCTCCTTTCAGCAGCCCGTCGATCGTCGCGCCGAAGCAGTCGGACTTGCTCTCGAAGAGGTCGTAGAAGGTCGCCCGCGAGAGGCCGGAGAGCGTCAGCAGGTCGGCGACCGTGGTCGCCTCGTAGCCGCGTTCCTCGACCGACGCGATCATCGCCGCGAAGAGCCGTTCGCGTTTGTCCAGCATCTCCGGCGGCCGGCTGACGCCGCCTCCCTCATCCCCTGCTACATCCCCCCATGGCGTAATGACCATGCGGCACAACCTTATTCATTGCGGATTGGCCAGGCTAGGTGATTTGAAGGGTACCGGTATGTCTAACTTCCAAGCCTAGGCTTCATGCGTCGTATTTACAAACAGGCCGTATTACAGAGCCATTTCTAAAAGGAGCGTCAGACACTGGCTAAAGGGAGTTCATATAAAAACCTTGACATTGGATACGGGCTCGTCTATCTTCCGCTTCGTTTTCGCGGCAGCCAGGGAGACGCCCTGAGGCGTTTGCCGCACGAAGGCGGCTGAACAGCCGCGGAGATCGCCCGACTGTCCCCCTGCCCGGCGCGACTCCGAGTAACGCAAGCCGGCCCGGGTGCCTCCTAATCCCGGGCCGGTTTGCTTATAGGGACCGGAGCGATCGCCGCTCGCTCAGCGGGGTGGGGCGGCCATCAGCTCGACTCGGTGGCCGCCGGGGGCGGTCGTGTGGGCGCGGGCGGTGCCCCAGTGCTCGCCTCGGGGCTCGACCCCGAAGCCGCGTCCGCGCAGGCGCTCAATGACCGCCTCGAAGTCGGGCACGACCACGGCGAGGTGACCGCGGGGCGGCACGGTCGGCTGCTCGGTTGGCATCAGGTGGACCTGGGTGCCCTCGCGTTCGAGCCAGGTGAACTCGGTCAGGGTCGGCGGTGGCTCGACCCGGGCGAAGCCGAGCAGCTCGAACAGCTCGGCGGCACGCTCGACCTCGGCGGGGCGGATCTCGATCCCGATGTGGTGCAGCATCAGAGCAAGAGTGACACCAGGGCGGCACCGACGACGATCGCGGTCGACCAGGTGACCGCCTCGGCGGTGATCTCCATGTCGAGCCCGTAGGCGTGTGCGATGACCAGCGAGTTGAGCCCGGAGGGCATCGCCGAGAGCAGCCGGTAAGCGGCGGGGAGGTCGATCAGCGGTGCCGCCAGCAGCATCAGCAGCGCCGGCACGACCGCCAGGCGGGTGAGGACGGCGACCAGCACCGGGCGGGTCAGCGGCGGCGGCATCGGCAGCTCGCCGTGCTCGGCGTTCTCGGACAGGGTGGCGCCGACGGCGAAGAACCCGATCGGCAGGATCGCGACGAGCAGGACCTGCGAGGCGTCGACTAGGACCTGCGGCGCCAGCGCGTCGGGGGCGAGGATCCCGGCGATCGCCGCGTAGAGCGGCGGGTTGCGGGTGAAGAATGCGCCGACCCGCTGCCGCGGCGTTTCGCCCGCCTTGGTGCCGAAGGCCGCGCCGACCGCGAAGGCGCCGAGCAGCAGGCAGGGGCCGGTGACGAGGACGTCGTAGAGGACCGCGGTCGAGAGCTCGTCGCGACCGAGCAGGGCGACCGCGAGTGGGTAGCCGAGGTAGCCGGTGTTGACGCTGAGCACGGTGCAGACGACCGCGCCGGTCTGGTGGCGGGCTAGCTTCAGCACCCGGCTCGCGATCAGGTAGGCGAAGAAGGCGCCGAGCGAAGAGGCGACGATGCCGAGCACCAGCCCGATCCCGTGGCTGAGGTCGATCTCGGCGGCGGCGATGTTGAAGAAGATCACCGGCGGGATCAGCACGTAGAGCAGCAGCGTCAGGGCACGGCGAGCAGCGTGGGCGGCCGCCTGTGGCCGCCGCACCTCGGCGAGTACGCCCACTGCGACGCCCACCACGATCGCCCCGACCGTCAATAAAAGAACCATCTGCGCTCTTCTAACGGTGGTGGGGCAAGGACGCAGGGAGCGTGGCGTGCTCTGCACGCGAGCGACCGAGGACGCCGCACCACCGTTAGAAGAGCGCAGAGCCCGCGCGCGTGGCGAACTCGACCAGCGGCTGCGGGATCACGCCGAAGAAGACCGTCGCCGCCGCGGCCAGCACGGCCGGCCCGGCCAGGTACCAGCGCCGGCCGGCCTCGCGGTCGACCGGGTCGGCCTCGGGCGCCGCCCCGGCGATGGCCGGGGCGGCGCCCGGCACGGCCTCGCGCTCGCTCCGCATCCACATCGCCGCCACGACGCGCAGGTAGTAGGCGAGCGAGATCATCGTCCCGATCGCGATGAAGACGGCGAGCCAGGTGTAGTCGCCCTCGACCAGGGCCTCGATCAGGTAGATCTTGCCGATGAAGCCCGCGGTCGCCGGCAGCCCGGCCAGGGCCAGCATCGCGATCGTCAGCGGCCAGGCGAGCAGGGGCCGCTCGGCGCCGAGCCCGCGGATCGCGCGGATGTCGTCCCCGAACGGGGTCTCGCGCTCGCGTGCGACCACGACCGCGAAGGCGGCGAGGTTCATGAAGGCGTAGGCAGCGAGGTAGAAGACCAGCGAGCTGGCCCCGGCCTCGGAGGCGACGACGACCCCGCCCAGCATGTAGCCGGCCTGGGCGACGCCGGAGTAGCCGAGCAGCCGCTTCAGCGAGTCCTGGCCGAGCGCGCCGACGTTGCCGACGACGATCGAGACCGCGGCGAGGACGGCGAGCGCCGGCTGCCACTCCGACACTTGCGGGCCGAGGGCGACGTCGAAGAAGCGCAGGAAGACCGCGAAGGCGGCGGCCTTGGTCGCCACCGCCATGAAGGCGGTGATCGGCGTTGGCGCTCCCTGGTAGACGTCGGGGGTCCACTGGTGGAAGGGCGCGATCGAGGTCTTGAAGGCGAGCCCGACCGCCGCCATCGCGATCCCGATCAGGATCAGCGGGTCGCCGAGCAGGCCGTTGTGGGCGATCCCGGTGGCGATCCCGGCGAAATCGGTCGAGCCGGTGCCGCCGTAGAGGAAGGCCATCCCGTAGAGCAGCGTCGCCGAGCCGAGCGAGCCGACGATCAGGTACTTGAGGCCGGACTCGAGCGAGCCCTCGCGGCGCAGGTCGGTTGCGCAGAGGATGTAGAGGGGGATCGAGAGGATCTCGATCCCGACGAAGAAGCTGACCAGGTTGGTCGCCTGGGCCAGCAGCGTCATCCCCAGCACCGAGCCGAGCAGGAGCGCGTGGTACTCGCCGCCGCCGGCCTGCTCGACCGCCGCCTCGCGCAGCGAGAGCAGCACGCAGGCGGCGGCCATCAGGATCGCGATCAGCGAGATCGAGATCGCCAGGTCATCGAGCCGCAGGGTCCCGGCGATCAGCGCGACGTTCTCCCCCCACTGCCAGATCAAGAGGCCAGACGCGGCAGCCAGCGTGACCAGGGCCAGCCCCGGCGCCATCCGCTTGGTCGGCTTGAAGACCGCAGAGAGCAGGACGACGCAGAGCCCGACCGTGAGCGCAATCAGCGGCGAGATCCCCGCGTAATCGATGACCGGCTCCTGGAAGCTCACCGTTCCTCCTCCCCGTCGATGGGCCGATTTCCGCTGATATAGAGCGGGTTTCGGCCCGTCGGCCTCGAAGCAAGCTCCGCTTCGGGGGCGGGGCCGCCGGTGACGCTCGCCACCGTTTGCTGCACGGTCGGTGCGGTGCGCTTGAGGATCAGCTGCGGGTAGAAGGCGAGGGCGAGGATGCAGAGCACGAGCGGCGCCAGCACGACGCCGTCGCGCAGCGAGATCTCACGCGAGGCGACCCCGTCCGGCAGGCGGTTGTGCATTGCGTGCTGGTAGAGGCGCAGCGCGTAGTAGGCCGACATCGCCACCCCGCTGATCGCGATGCAGGCGAAGACGATCTTCTCCTGGAAGAGGCCGTTGAGGATGTAGAACTCGCCGATGAAGTTGGCCGAGCCCGGCATCGCCAGGGTGGCCAGGGCGACGATCAGGAAGAGCGCCGTCAGCACCGGCGCCCGCAGCGCGATCCCGCCCATCTCGCGGATGTCCTCGGTCCCGGTGCGCTCGACCAGGATCGCGACGATGACGAAGATCGGCGCCACCACGAGGCCGTGGTTGACCATCTGCAGGATCGCCCCGTCGGCGCCGTCGGCGCGCAGGGCGAAGATCCCGGCGGTGATGAAGCCGAGCTGGGCGACCGAGGAGTAGCCGGCGATCAGCCGCATGTTGGTCTGGGTGAAAGCCATCACCGAGCCGTAGAGGATCGAGGCTAGGGCGATCGTCAAGACCACCTCCTGGAACTCGACCGTGGCGTCGGGAAAGAGCGGCAGCACGACCCGCAGGAAGCCGTAGGCGCCGACCTTGGCCAGCACCCCGGAGAAGACGACGAGGACCGCCAGCGGCGCCGCCCGGTAGGCGTCCGGCATCCAGCCGTGGAGCAGGAAGGCCGGCATCTTGACCAGGAAGGCGGCGGCGAAGAACCAGAAGATCCAGCGCTGGCTGTCGACGTCGAGGCCCTGCTGCTGGATCGCCGCGATCGAGAAGGTGAGGTTGCCGCCGTCGGCCGAGATGATCGCCGCCGCGACCGCCCCGACCAGCATCAGCAGGGAGCCGATCAGGGTGTAGATCATCATCTTCAGGGTCGCCGCCGCGGCCGTCGGGCCGTTCTCGCGGTCGCTGCCCCAGGAGCCGAAGAGGAAGTAGAACGGGACCAGCATGAAGTCGAAGAAGAGGACGAAGAGCAGCAGGTCCTGAGCGAGGAAGGCGCCCAGCGTCGCGGTCTCGGCGAGCAGCATGAGGAAGAAGAAGAGGCCCGCGCGCTCCTGTTCGCGGAACGCTGCAAAGGCGGTGCCGCCGGCCCAGAGCACGGTCGTGAGCAGGACCAGGAAGAGGTTGAGGCCGTCGATTCCGAGGCTGTAGTCGATGCCGAGCCCGGAGATCCAGGCGACGTCGACCGTGTGCTGGAGGCCGGAGTTGCCGGAGTCGAAGTCGAGCGCGATCGCGACCGCGAGCGCCAGGGTCACGAGCGTGCCCAGCGTCGCCCACCAGCCGCTCGCTCGCTTCGGCAGGAAGAGGCCGACGACGGCGAAGGCGAGCGGGGTCCAGAGCACCGAGTTGATCATGAGCTGGAGAGCAGGAAGTAGAGGGCGAGCCCGGCGAAGCCGGCGATCAGGAAGAGGGCGTAGCTACGGACGAAGCCGTTCTGGACGGCGCGGACGACGCCGCCGGCGCCACGCACCGTCTCCGCCGTGCCGTTGACCAGGCCGTCGACGACGAAGCGCTCGAAGACCTGGTTGGCGAAGCGGCCGATCGCGAGCGCCGGCCGCACCACGAGGAAGTCGATGATCTCGTCGAAGTACCACTTGTTGACGAACAGGGTGTAGGCCGGGCGCAGGCGCTTGATCAGCAGCGCCGGGACGACCGGGTGGGAGACGTAGACGTAGTAGGCGATGAAAATGCCGAGGATCGAGAGCACGCCGCCGATGCCGAGCCCGATCCAGTCGGCCTCGAGGCTGGGGTGGATCTGGGCCAGCGGCGAGGCCTCGAAGACCGGCTCCAGCCACTTATCCAGCACGTCGTCGAGACCCGGGACCTGGATCAGGCCGCCGACCAGGGCGAGGAAGGCGAGCACGCCCATCGCCGCCTTCATCGGCCACGACCCCTCGGCGATGTGGTGCTCGGACCCGGGGAAGCCGACGTCGGTGTCCTCGGCCTCGCCGGTAGCCGGGTTGGTGGGCGGCTCGTGGGCGACGTGGCCGCTGTCGATCAGCTCCTGCGCCTCCTTGCAGGGCACCCCGGGGAGGATGCGGAAGACGAGCCGGAAGGTGTAGACGGCGGTGATCAGCGCCCCGACGTAGCCGAGCACGGTGAAGATCAGGTACATCCCGCCGCGTGCCTCGGCGAAGGCGAGGATCTCGTCCTTGGAGAAGAAGCCGGAGGTGCCGGGGAAGGCAGCGAGCGCGAGCGCGCCGCAAAGGAAGGTGATCGAGGTGAAGCGCATCGCCTTGCCGAAGCCCGACATCTTGTCGATGTTCTGGTTGTTGGCCATCGCGGCGATGATCGAGCCGGCCGCCATGAAGAGGAGCGCCTTGAAGAAGGCGTGGGTCATCAGGTGGAAGAGGCCGGCGCCGTAGGCGCCGATCGAGACCCCCATGATCATGTAGCCGATCTGGCTCATCGTCGAGTAGGCGATCGCCCGCTTCAGGTCGGTCATCACCAGCGCCATCGTCCCGGCGACGAGGAGCGTTGCGAGTCCGACGAAGGCGGCGATGTCGGCCGCGGTGGGAGAGAGCTCGAAGAGCACGTGGGTGCGGGCGATCAGGTAGACGCCGGCGGTGACCATGGTCGCCGCGTGGATCAGCGAGGAGACCGGGGTCGGCCCCTCCATCGCGTCCGGCAACCAGGTGTGGAGCGGCAGCTGTGCCGACTTCGCGACGGCCCCGACCAGGAGCAAGAGGCAGATCGCCGTGATGCTGGCCTCGTTGGTCTGGAACGCGCCCGGTGCGGCCGCGAAGACGGGGCCGTAGTCGAAGCTGCCGAGCTCGCGGAAGATCAGGAAGGCGGCGAGGACGAGCCCGATGTCGCCGACCACGTTGATCACGAAGGCCTTCATCCCCGCCCGGGTCGCGGTCGTGCGCCGGTACCAGAAGCTGATCAGCGCGTAGGAGGCGAAGCCGACGAAGGCCCAGCCGACGATCAGCAAGACGAAGTTGCCGGCGAGGACCAGCAGCAGCATCGAGAAGACGAAGAAGTTGAGGTAGCTGAAGAAGCGGTGGTAGCCCGCGTCCGACTGCATGTAGCCGACGGAGTAGAGGTGGATCAGGGTCGAGACGCCGGTGACGACGAGGACCATGAAGACCGAGAGCGGGTCGACGAAGATCCCGAGCTTGATGTCCAGCCCTGCGGCGCTGGCGTAGTCCCAGAGCGAGCTGGCGTGGTGGCGCGAGTGCGGGTCTTCGCCGAGCAGGCTGAGCAGGGCGCCGATCCCGCAGGCGAAGGCGAGCGCGATCGCGACCGTGCCGATCGCCCCGGCGACCTTGGCCGGCAGCAGCTTGAACCCGAGCCCGATCGCGACCGAGCCGAGCAACGGGAAGAGCAGGACCAACCAGGCCCAGGCGGTGGCGCTCATCCGCGCAGCTCCCGCAGGTCGTCGACGTTGAGCGGCAGCTTGCGGCGGTAGAGCGCGACGATCAGGCCGAGCCCGACGACGACCTCACAGGCGGCGATCACCATCACCACGATCGCGAACACCTGCCCCTCCTGGTTGCCGACCATGCGGCTGAAGGCGACCAGGGCGAGGTTGCCGGCGTTGAGCATCAGCTCGAGGCAGAGCAGGATCACCATCGGGCTGCGCCTTATGAGGATGCCGACCGCGCCGGTGCAGAACAGGAGCGCCGACAGGACGATGTACCACTCCACGTTCATGCTGGGTCTCCGGTGGGGGAGGGGGTCGGGGGACCCTCCTCACTCGCAACTCGTCGATGGAGAGTGGAAGTGCTGTCGCCTCTAGGTGGGTGCTCCTCCCGCGCAAAACGTTCGGAGGGTCCCCCGACCCCCTCCTCGCGGCGGCGGCCGGCGAGGACGACTGCGCCAACGGCCGCGAGGAGCAGCAGGATGGAGGAGGCCTCGAAAGGCAGCAGGAACTTCTCCAGTAGGAGGGTTCCGATCGCGGCGGGGTCCCCGAAGCCGGGCTCCACGTCGGGCCCCTTGGTGCCCAAGGCGAGCAGGGCGGAGGAGAGGACGGCTAGGGAGAGCTCGATGAAGAGAGCGATGCCGAGTAGGGGGGCGAGGAAGCGCTGGCCCGGGATCGGCTCCCAGGCCGACTCGCCGCCGCCACCGACATAGGCGACGACGAAGACGTAGAGGACCATCACCGCGCCGGCGTAAACCACCACCTGGGCGGCGGCGACGAAGGCCGCGGTGAGCAGCAAGAACAGCACCGCCAGCGAGAACAGGTGGACGATCAGCGCTAGCACCGAGTAGAACGGGTTGCGCATCGCGATCACGCCGATCGCACCGCCGAGCGCGCCGAAAGCGGCTCCGAAGAACAGCACTGCTTCCACTTATTCGCCCTCGCTTTTCAGCGGCGTGCGCTCGATCGGCTCGGCGAGCAGCATCTCCTTGGTGAAGATCAAGTTCTCGCGGTCATAGTCGGCCATCTCGTAGTCGTGGCCCATCGTGATCGCGTCGAACGGGCAGGCGATCTCGCAGTAGCCGCAGAAGATGCAGCGCGAGAGGTTGATCTCGTAGACGGCGGCGTAGCGCTCGCCAGCCGAGACCCGGTCGCCGGGGATGTTCTCCGCCGCGACGACGCGGATGCAGTCGGCCGGACAGGCGGCGGCGCAGAGCGAGCAGCCGACGCATTTCTCAAGCCCGGTGTCCTCGAACTTGTGGAGTTTGTGGCGACCGCGGAAGCGCGGGTAGACGGGGGTCTTCTCCTCCGGATACTCGATCGTCAGCGGCCCCTCGATCAGCCGCGCCATCGTCGTCTTCAGCCCGCGCAGGGTCTCGCCGAAGGCGCGGTAGGCGCCGCCGACGCCGCCCGGCTCGGGACCGCGCTGGACCTCGACCACCTCGATCGAGTCGAGGTAGGAGGCACTCTTCGGATCGAAGCTCACGTCACCACCACCAGGATCGCGGTGACGAGGACGTTGAGGGTCGCCAGCGGCAGCAGCACTTTCCAGCCGAGACTCATCAGCTGGTCATATCGCAGCCGCGGCAGCGTCGCCCTGACCCAGATGAAGACGAGGACAAGGCCGATCATCTTTACCAGCATCCAGATCGGGTCGAGGAAGCTCGGGCCGGGGCCCATCCAGCCGCCGAGGAACATCGCCGCGGCGATTCCGGAGACGACCAGGATCTCCATGTATTCGACCAGGAGGAAGGAGCCGAAGCGCATCCCGCCGTACTCGGTCATGAAGCCCTGGACCAGCTCGGCGTCGGCCTCGGGCATGTCGAACGGGGTGCGGTTGGTCTCGGCAAAGCCGGCCAGCATGAAGATCAGGAAGCCGACGAACTGGGGGACGATGAACCAGACGTCGCCCTGGGCGTGGACCGCGTCGACCAGCGAGAGCGAGCCGCTCATCATCACCACGCCGAGCAGCGCCAGGCCCATCGAGACCTCGTAGGAGATCAGCTGCGCGGCCGAGCGCATCGCCCCCAGCAGGCTGTATTTCGAGCCCGAGGACCAGCCGCCGAGGACGAGGCCGTAGAAGGCGATAGAGCCGACCGCGAAGAAGTAGAGGATGCCGATCGGGACGTCGATCCCGTAAAGCCCGACGCCGTCCTGAACGTCGCCCCAGGGGATGATCGCGAGGGCGAGGACGCCGGAGAGGACCGGCAGCAGCGGCCCGAGGATGAACAGCGCCGGCACCGCGGCGGAGGGGCGAAAGCCCTCCTTGGAGATCAGCTTGCCGACGTCGGCAAGCGGCTGCAGGAGGCCGAAGGGGCCGACCCGGTTGGGGCCGTAGCGGTGCTGGAAGCGGCCGATCAGCTTGCGCTCGACCACGGTGAGGATGGGGAGGATGCCGAAGATGACCGCGAAGATCACAATCGACTTGAGAACCATGATCCAGGTCGCTTCGACGAAGCTGGTGTCGGCGAGCGGCAGCATCAAGACTCGACCTTCGCGATCTCAACCTTGACCGGGCCGCCGTTCAGCAAGGCGTTGGCGTTGCCGATCGAGACGCCCTCGGCGAGGAAGCAGACACCCTCGCTGACCCGCTCCTTGATCTGTACCTCGGCCTCAACGCTGCTGCCGTTCTGGCCGACGCGGACCTTGTCGCCGGTGCGCAGGTTCAGGCGCTCTGCGTCCGCCGGGGAGAGCTCGACGCGCTGCTGGGGGGTGAGGAAATTCAGGGGCGGATTCAGCTCCGTGATTGGGCCGGCCCACAAATCGCGGTAAGTGCCCAGGGAAAGGGACGCGGCGGCGGGACCCCCAGCGGCTACCGGCAGTCCCTCCTCACTCGCAACTCGTCGTTGGGGCGTTTGCTGGCTGTCGCCTCCTGCACTGCTCTCCTCCCGCGCAAAACGTTCGGAGGGACCGCCGGCATCCGCTGGGACGCTCGGCAGGGCTGCGGCAGCGGCGGTCTCCTGCCAGCGGATGCCTTGGCCGGCGATGTCGGACTCCGAGACGGCCGAGTAGAACGGGACCGCCTCGGTGAGAGCTGCGAAAGCGGATGGCTGGGAGTCGATGCCGGTCTCGTGGCCCAAAGCTGCGGAGAGCTCGGTTAGGACTTGAATGTTCGAGCGGATGTCGCCGGGACGGCCCGCCGAGGGGCGCACGCGCTGGAGGCGCCCATCCGGGTGCGTGACCGTGCCGTCTTTCTCGGCGTGAGTCTCGAGCGGGAAGACGATGTCGGCCTTGGCGGTGGTGGCGGTCTCGAACATCGAGAAGACGACGAGGTGCTTGCAGGCGGTCAGGGCCCGCTCCCAGGCCGGCGTGTCCGGGAAGTCGCGCAGCGGGTCGACGCCGAAGAGGATCAGGCCGTCGAGCTCTCCCGACTCGAGCGCCGCGCGGATCTCCTCGGTCGCCATCCCGTCGAGATGAGCCTTTTTGTCCTCCTGGAGCAAAAAGGATGCTTTCGGCGTGCTGAGGCCCGGGCCGGCGTCGGGGAGGCAGCCGGCCTCGCGCAGGCCGCGGGCGTTGGTCGTGTCGGGGATTTCGAGCAGGCCGCTGCCGTCGGTGGACTCGATGTCGAGGGCGTCGGCGAGGACGAGCAGCGCGGGCGTGGCGCCGTCGCGGGCGATCCGCTCGCCCCAGATCGCAACGACCTTGGCGGCGTCGCCTGCCTCGCGGACGACGTCGGCAAGGGGCGTGGCGACGGTTTCAGAGCCACCGAGGGCGCTCGCCAGCTCGCCGAGGAAGTGTGCGGCCTCGCCCGGGGCGTAGCGGGCGATCGCCTCGGCGCCGCCATCGAGAGCAGTCGGGCGCTCCGTCGCGACCGCGAGCTTGGCGCCGCCCCGGCGGATCGCCTTGCGCACGCGCAGGTCGAGGATCGGCGAGCTGTGCAGGGGGTCGGTGCCGAGCACGAGGACC
>CAWJWC010000003.1:0-762667 GCA_963846515.1 uncultured Solirubrobacterales bacterium
TTCCGAGGGCTCCTACGTCACGGGCATCGCGCTGAAGGCGGCCATCGAGAGCATCGGGGGCGACGTCGAGAGCGGCGAGAAGCTGATGAACGCGATCCGCAAGGTGGACCTGTCCGCCTCGCCGCGCGGGCCGATCAAGTTCGACGACTACGGCAACCCGATCCAGAACGTCTACGTGCGCAAGGTGGAGAAGGTGGGCGGCAAGCTGCAGAACACCGTCATCCACACGTTCCCGAACGTCTCGCAGTTCTGGAAGTACAACGCCGAGGAGTTCCTGAAGAACCCGGTCTATTCCCGCGACTATCCGCCCATGCACCAAGTGCTAGCGGGCTGAGAGGGCGGAGCCACTGGCTACTGTCGGCATCGTCGGCCTGGGCCTCCTCGGCGGGGCCATCGCTGCGCGCTTCCTCGCCGCGGGCCACGCGGTGGTGGGCTACGACATCGTGCCCGGGCGGCGTTCCGGACCGCGAAATCTCACCCAGCCGTTGTCGCGCCCCAGCTCGACCGTGGCCTCGGACGTGCCGGCGGACGCGCGGCTCACGGGACGAAGGGCCTCGATGCAGCAGAAGTAGACGGCCGCCTCCGCCGAGCGTCGAAGCGCTCGTCGAGCGTGCCGGTCATCGTCACCTTGGCTTCCATCTTGCGGAGGTGGCTCTGCAGGGCGGCGCCGACGCCCTTGTCGGATAGCAGCGGCGGGAAGATGCCGCGTGCGAGCGCGCGCAAGGCCTCCTGCGTGTGATTCGCCTGCTCGGCGATGCGCTCCAGCTCGTCGACCGCGCCGAGCGCATCGCGGGTCACGTTCTTCTCGGCGACCTTGAGGGCGTCGCCGATCGCCTGGAGCTCGCGCTCCACTCCTTCATGGATGAGCTGCTCGAGGCGGCGGCGTTCGGCGTCGGCGGCACGCATCAGCCTTCCGCGCGAGCCGGAAAGCTCGCGTGCAGCGACCTCGAGCTCGGCAAGTCGGATGCGGAGCTGCTCGGCGAGGCGAAGGCTTTGCAGCGCGAGACCGACCTGACCGGCGAGCGCCTCGAGCAGCCGGTTCTCCGCGGGACGCAGCGGATCCCCGACCTTCTTGGCGACCGCGATGTCACCGATCTTCCGCTCTTGATGGACGACGTCGACGGTTCGATCGAAGGGCGCATCCCCGTCGGCCGACGGCCAGAAGGATTCGCAACCCTCCCGGTCGGGGAGCTCCAAACGTGCCCGCGCCCGCACGCCGCCGACCGCGCGACCTGCGGCCTCCGCGATCGCGTCCAGCGCATCATCGGGTGAGGTCGCGTCGGCGAGCCGGTGCGCCACTTCAGATAGGACGTCGTAGGGCGAGGCGCGCTCGCCGTAGATGAGTCGGTTCGCGAGGCGTTGCAGACGCGAGCGCAACGGATCGAACGCGAGGGCCACGACCACCGTCACGGCGATCGAAAGGCCGGTTTGACCGCCGATCGCTCCACCCATCCCGACGACGAC
This sequence comes from uncultured Solirubrobacterales bacterium, assembly GCA_963846515.1. Classification (GTDB taxonomy): domain Bacteria; phylum Actinomycetota; class Thermoleophilia; order Solirubrobacterales; family 70-9; genus VAYN01. The sequence goes on from CAWJWC010000003.1 coordinate 1,465, forward strand.
CCCGACGTACGCCGAACCGATGAGCGCCGCCAGAGTCCCGTAGACGAGAGCACGGCTGATGACGAGGTCGATGTCCCAGAGGCGGTAGCGCATGATCCCGACGAAGAGCGCGACGGGGATGACGACGAACAGCGGCTGGAAGACGCGGAAGGCGCGGCTCTCCACCGAGCCGATCAGCGTCGGGTCCGCCTGCGTGGGGTCGATGAGGGTGCCGAGGTCGAAGCCGCCGAGCGCGAAGAGCGCAACGCCGAGGAAGGCTGCAGTCGCGAGCGCCCAGACGAGCAGTCGGGATTGCTGACGCGCCTCCGAGGTCGTGGCGCGCCGCAATCGATAGGACTGCGCGGCGATGCCGATCACCGGGATCACCATCCCGAAAACGACCACCAGGGCGGCCGGATGCGCCCCGAAGTTCGGCTCGAACGCGCCGGTGACGTCGAGCATGATCATCACCGCCACGAAGACCGCCGCGCGATAGGCGATGCGCAGGTATCGGTTGGACCAGCGCGGGACGAGGTGCCCATCGGGGAACAGGATCAGCGCGTAGACGTACATGATCCCGGTGAGCGGATGCAGGATCGAATGGATCGGATCGTTGAACACGCTCGCGACGGCCGCCGCTCCGTGACTCTGTAAGTTGTACGCGGCGGCGGTTCCGATCATCGCCAGACCGAAGACGCGGGCGGTTCGTTCGCGCGGCCGCAGGATGACCAGGAAGATCCCCAACCCGAAGCTGATGAGGCTGAACAGGTAGTCGGCCGCGATCTCAAGGGGGCTCTCCGCTTGGTGGGATACCTCGGCCATGCGCCGGGCCATGTCGCGAAGCCCTTGATGCAGTGACGGGGTCGGTCAGCGGAGCGCTCGCCGGGAGCACGCGAACGCTTCCCTGCTGCAAGGCCGGATGCAGGTCACATCGGTAGGTGTACAACCCCGCTTCCGGCGCCCGGAAGGAAGGGAAGATGGTCGTGTCTTCGTAGAGGTCGCCCCACTCGTCCGGCTGTCCCAGGAAGCGCGGCGCGTTCTGAGGGCTCGTGAAGATGCGTTCCGCTCCATCCAGGATCGCGATGTTGTGCGGGATGGCCCGCTTGTCCTCCGTTTGCGCTGAGGTGAATTCGATCGTCGTGAGCGTGCCGGCCCGGAGCGTGATCTCGCGGATCCGCTGCGATCCCTCGATCGAGAAGGGCCCGACGTCGGATGCCTTGATCGTGACGACGTTGGGCGCGCCACCGTACTCGTGCAACCGTTCGTGGAGGCTGTCGACGTTGCCGGCGATACCGGTGGCCAGTCCCGCGACGAACCACCCGCCCAGGCCCAACGCGTAGAGGGCGAAGAAGCCGAGGAACAGCCCATGCCACAGCCGATTCCGCGCTGATGGGGTCGCCGTCCGAAACCGCCCGCTGAAGAGGAAGAACCACGCGCCGAGACCCATCGCCCCGACGATGGAGAAGAAGGCGAGCATCCCTCCGACATCATCGTGATGCGTGATCAGCAGAAAGGTCGCCATCACAGACGTGCCGGAGATGACTCCGATGGCGATCGGCACGACACGGAACCGTCGCCGGCGCTCTTCTCGCCGGACTGCTCGGGCATCTCCCTCGAACGAGGGCCGCGACTTCTTTCGAGCGCGCGGACGATCACGAACGCCAGGCCGCCGAGGACGGCCGCGCCGAGCAGGACGAAGATCACGCGGCTGCCTCCGGTGCTCCGGCCGGCACGTACCCGGTCAGCGTCGTCCCCTCGCCCGGCGCCGAGGTGATCTCGAGGCGGCCGCCGATCACCGCGAGCCGGTCCTCCATGTTCTGCAGCCCGGAACCGCGTTTCACGGTCGATGCGTCGAAGCCGGCGCCGTCGTCGGCGACGCTGAAGACGATCTCGCTTCCCTTCCGCTCGAGCCGCACCCGTACGCGTGTGGCGCCGGCGTGCTTGGCCGCGTTCTGGATGGCCTCGAGGCAGCAGAAATAGACGGCGATCTCGGCCGCCGGATCGAAGCGCCGAACCCCGCGGCCCGAGATCGATACCGGGAGGGCGGCGCGGCCGACGTTGCTCTTGAGCGCTGCCTCCACGCCCTCCGCCGCAAGCACCTGTGGATAGATCCCGCTCGTGAGGTCTCGGAGGTTCTCGAGCGCGGCGTCGGTCAGCGTTCGGACCTCGCCCATCATCGTGCGCGTTCGCTTCGGATCCTTCTCCGCGAAGGTTCGGGCCATGCGGAGCTTGACCGCGAGCGCGACGAGATGCTGCTGCGCTCCGTCATGGATGTCGCGTTCGAGCCGCCGCCGCTCCGAGTCCTGTGCTTCGACGATCCGCCGTCGCGACGCCCGCAGTTCCGCCGTCGTCGCTTGAAGCTCGTCCAGCCGTGCGGACAGTTCGGCGGTGAGGCGAACGTTACGGAGAACCAACCCCGCTTGCGATGCGACATCCGCGAGCAACCGTTCCTCCGTACCGGACGGCTGCTCGCCGGGCCGCTTCGCAACCGTGATCGCGCCGAGCAGCTCGTCTCGATCTCGCACGGCGATCGCCCGGGCGGTGTCCGGGAATGCAGGGAGCCCGACGACGGGAAGCTTCAGCCGTGCGCGGCGGGTCGCCGGCGCGGTCGGCCACGACGCTCCGAGCAAGAGCTGTCCGTCGACGCGCAGCCACACCTCGACGCGGACCGCTCCGGTGCCGGCCGCGATCAGCTCGGCCATGCGCGGGAGCGCTTCCTCCGGCGCATAAGACTGGGCGGCGCGCTCCGACAGACCCGCGAGAACCTCGTAAGGGGTAGCCCGCTGTCCGTGAAGGAGCCGCGCGACGAGGCGGTCGGCGCGTTGGCGAGCCCGGCCGAACGTGAGAGCGACGATCGTCATCGCGACGGCCGACAGCGCGGTGTTCGGCGTCTCGGTGTTGAGGATCGCTCCCAGCCCCAGGACGACCGCCGCGTACACGGCGCCGATGAAGACGACCAGCATCGAGACGACGGCGATCCGGGCGGCGAGATCTCGCCGTGCGGCGGTTCCTGAGGGAACGGCTCCTTCGTACGAGGCCATGCCGTGATTATGCGTGCCGTGGAAGAAGGCGGGAAGCATGCCGCCCGACAGCGACGCGGCAGGAATCCGACGCTCCGGGAGAGGGGAGGCACCGTTCGGATCGGTGATTAGCGACCGCAAGGTGTGGTGAGGGCCGGGTTCCGGCCACTGCGTCCGGCCCCTAGCTTTGGTCGCGTCGGGTTCGGGCTTGAGCCCCGGACAGGCGAGAGAAGGAGGGGCCATGCGCTCGAAGAGGTTCCGGATGCTGGCGGTCGCGGCGCTCGCGGTGGCTACGGTCGCGGCGGGGCTGCTGACCACGCAGGTAAGTGCGGACGACTCCACCGCGAAGGCAGTGCTTCACAACGCGGCCGGCGCAAAGATCGGCGTCGTGAAGTTCATCCAGCAAGGCGACACGGTTCTGGTCAAAGCCGACGATCTGGCGTTCCCGGCGGCCTTGGTGCCCGGATTCAAGGGATTCCACATCCACAGCACCGGCGTATGCGATCCGGCGGCGATCGATCCCGCGACGGGCAACACCGTCCCGTTCTTCACGGCCGGCGGCCATTACAACCCGGCTGCGACGACGCACGGCTCGCACGGCGGCGACATGCCCGTTCTCCAGATGAATCACGACGGGTCGGCGTGGACCCGGTTCAAGACCGACCACTACGACGTGGCCGACATCATCGGCCGTGCCGTGATCGTGCACCGGGATGCCGACAACTTCGGCAACGTTCCCGGTCGGCACCGGTGCGACGCAGTACACGGCGAACTCGACCGGCACGACCAACGCGACGGCGACCGGGCTGACCGCGAACACCGGCAACGCCGGACCGCGCTACGCCTGCGGCGTGGTCGTGGCGAGCTAGCAACATCGAGCCGACGGAGGGGGCGGCGAACGCCCCCTCCGCATCTGAGGAGCAGACGATGGGCGCGATCATCGAGATCGAAGGGTCTGCGGAAGGAGTACCGGGGCCGGCGCGGTCGCACGGTCGCCGTCGGCGGGCTCGATCTCTCCGTGCCCGAGGGAGGCGTCTTCGGATTCCTCGGCCCGAACGGCTCCGGCAAGACGACGACGATCCGATGCCTGCTCGGGCTGGTCCGCCCCACGGCCGGCCGGTGCCGCGTCTTCGGGAGTCGACGCCCGGAGCGAACTGCACCGCGTGATCGGCCGGATCGGTTCGATCGTCGAGGCGCCCGCCCTCTTCCCCACATCTCCGGGCGGAAGAACCTGACCCTGCTGGCTCGGCTCGACGGCATCGGCCCGCGCGCCGTCGACGCGGTGCTCGAACGGGTCGGGCTCGGCGATCGGGCGGACGACCTGGTCAAGGCGCTACTCCCTCGGCATGCGTCAGCGGCTGGGGATCGCGCGCGGCGCTGCTCAAGGATCCGGCGCTGGTCGTGCTCGACGAGCCGGCGAACGGCCTCGACCCGGCCGGCATCGTCGAGGTGCGCGAACTGCTGCGCACGCTCGGCCGCGAAGGCCGGACGGTATTCGTGTCGAGCCACCAGCTCGCCGAGGTGCAGAACACCTGCGACCGGGTCGCGATCCTCGCTCGCGGGCGTGCCGTCGCCGCCGGGCCGGTGCGCGAGGTGCTCGCGGCAGGGCGCGGCGCGCGGCTCGTGGTGCGGGTCGCGGACCTCGAGAGGGGGGCGGATGTGTTGTGCGCAGCCGGGATCTCCGCCGCGGTGCGCGGCGATGAGATCCGGGTCGCGCTCGATCGGACAGGGACCGCGCGTGACGCGGGTACTCGCCGACGCGGGCCTGTACCTCTCGGAGCTACGACCCGACGAGGCCGACCTGGAAACGGTCTTCCTCGAGCTGACCCGTGAGCCGGAAGCGCCCGTGGCTGAGGAGGTGCCGGCATGAAGCGTCTCTTCGGGGTCGAGGTGGCGCGGTTCCTTTCGCGACGCTCCGCTCGCCTGTTCGGCACGTTCCTCATCTTGGTCGTGACGACCGCAGGCGTGCTTACCTTCGTGTTTTCCAACCGCGATCTCGCAGCAGCAACCGAGCGAGCACGTGCCGCTGCGACGAGCGACTATCAAGCCTGCCTTCGCGGCGAGTTCGCGCCGCACGAAGAACTGCCTGCGGGCTTCGACCCGGCGAAAGCATGTGCGCCACCCGACCTCTCGCAGGTCACGGCGGATCCTCGCTTCCACCTCACGGCGTTGCACGACGTCCTCGGAGGCGCGAGTGCCGCGCTGGTGATGCTCGGGCTCGGCCTGGGTGCGTCGAGTTTCGGCGCGGAATGGCACCACCGCACGATCGCGACGTTGCTCACGTGGGAGTCACGCCGCGTGCGCGTCGCCGTTGCGAAGCTGGCGGCCGCGGCCGTCGTGGTGTTCTTCGGGGTGCTTGCGATCGAGGCGCTCCTCAGCATCGTCCTGGTCCCCGCCGCGGCGTTCCGCGGCACGACGTGCGGGGACGACGGCCTCGTGGCTCGCGGGAGTCATCGGCGTTGGGTTGCGTGGGGCGTCGCTCGCCGCGATGGGAGCCGTGCATCGGCGGCGCGATCGCCACCATGGTGCGTAACACCGCCCTGGCGCTCGGCATCTCGTTCGCGTGGCTGGCCGTGGTCGAGAACATGATCCGCGGCCTCAGACCGAAATGGGAGCCCTGGCTGATCGGGAACAATGCGGCGTCGTTCGTCGCCCCCGGTGAGGAGGGAGCCGTTCGTTCGATGCTCGGCGGCGGCGTGATGCTGGCCATCTATGCGTTGTTGATCGCAACGATCGCGACCCAGATCTTCAAACGGCGCGACGTCGCGTAGCGACGCTCACGAAGCGAGCGCAGATTCAGCGCGATCGAGCGACTCGCGGCTCGGTCCAGCGAGGCGAGCGGTGGAGCGCACAAGCCGCAGCGCGGGAATTGGTCCAGGTGCCTCATGACAGGCCGGGATCCCCTGCGCGAGGATGTCGCCGTACGAAGTCGTTCGTGTTGGGGGGTACGGGCCTTGAAGAAGAGATTGGTGTTCTGGTTGGTGGCGATCGTCGGCGTTCTATCTTTGCTCGTACCGATGGCTGCGAACGCCGGGGAATCTCCCGCGAAGCTTCGGCCGATCTGCATACACCACCCACTTCCCGGCAACCTGAATCTGCAGATCGGATACTGTCCGTAACGGCCGGTCTCGCTCCGGCATCACCTTCTTGTAGGCGGCCCTCAGCCGCCTACACACTTTCCGGCCGGCTTCCGACCCCAGGCGAGATATTGACGAACGTCGATGCCTCCCGTATCATCCATCGACGTTCGTCTATCTATTGGAAGGGTCGACATGGCGGCGGTGACGCGCGATCGCCCGAAGCGGAAGCTTCGCGTGGTGCAGGAAGCGATGCGCCCGGCGGAATGTTGCCCGGCGATCGCGGGAGGTCCCTTGCGCGACGAGGAGGCCGCGGTCTCGGCGACGCTGTTCAAGGCGCTGTCCGACCCCCACCGCGTTCGGATCGTGAATCTGCTCGCCACGAGCGCCGGAGCCCGTCTGCGTCTGCGACATCACCGGCTCGTTCGGTCTGTCCCAGCCGACGGTGAGCTTCCATCTGAAGAAGCTCGTGCGAAGCCGGCCTGCTCGACCGCGAGCAGCGCGGCGTCTGGGCCTACTACTCGCTCAACCGCAGAGCGATGCGGCAGCTGTCCGGGGTGTTTTCGACGGAAGGATCGAGATGAGCGATGAAAGCGACATGCGCGAGACGGTTCGCGACCATTACGCCAAGGCCGCGCTCGGCGTCGCGGGCGACGGCTGCGGGTGCGGCGACGGCGTGCGGCGCATCGCCGGCGAGCTTCGGCTCGGTGCTGTACGAGAAGTCGGATCGCGACGCGCTCCCCGACGAAGCCGTGCTGGCGAGCCTCGGCTGCGGCAACCCGATCGCCGTCGCGGAACTGAAGCCACGGCGAGGTCGTGCTCGACCTCGGGTCGGGCGGCGGGATCGACGTGCTGCTCTCCGCCGGGCGCGTCGGGCCGACGGGCAAGGTGTACGGCCTGGACATGACCGAGGAGATGCTCGCGCTCGCCGTCGCGAACCGCGACAAGGCCGGCGTCGACGAACGTCGAGTTCCTCAAGGGCTACATCGAGGACGTGCCGCTGCCCGCCGACGACCGTCGACGTCGTCATCTCGAACTGCGTCATCAACCTCTCGCCGGACAAGGACCGCGGTGTTCGCGGAGATCTTCCGGGTGCTCGAAGCCCGGCGGCCGCGTCGGCGTCAGCGACATCGTGGCCGAGGACCGGCTGAGCGCCGAGGAGCGCGCGCCGAGCGCGGGCAGCTACGTCGGGATGCATCGCCGGCGCGCTGTCGTTCTCGGAGTACGAGGAGGCCTCGCTCGAGCGCGCGGGATTCGAGGTGAGTCGTGACCTCGACGCACGTGGTCGCCGACGGCATCCACTCGACGATCATCAAGGCGTCGAAGCCGGCGGGCGCGCTCGGCACGCTTGCAGGTCGTGAGCTGGCGCAGGTTCGCAAGGGTTGCTGCTGAACGGAACGTTGTTGTCGTAGGAGCGCGCTAGCATCGCTTCACCTTCCCTCGAGACCTTCGAGGAAGGGAGAGATCGATGGCACGTTCCTGCCCATGCTCGGCCTGCGGCGTGACGATCCGGCCCCCGCGCACGAGACATGACCCTCGGTGCTGCCGTACGCGTCCACTATTGGAAGCGTCATCGCGAGGTGATGCTGGGGACACGCGCGGCGACCCGCAGGCGGCGGAAGGCGGCGGTCAGCTCGGGGAGCTGATGGTTCGCGTTGAGTCCGCTGGGGTTCGGTAGCAGCCACACACGGGCGGCGCCGATCCTCTCCGGCTGCGGGCCCGACGACGGCGCGCGGACGGCCGAACGCGGTGCGATAAGCGCCGATCCCGAGGAACGCGACGTACGCCGGCTGGTGTTTACGCACCAGCGACTCCAACCGGCGTGCGCCGTGCCGAAGCTCGTCCGAGGAGAGCTCGTCCGCCGCCGCGGTCGCGCGCGCGACCAGGTTCGTGAGCCCCAGGCCGCGCGCAGGGAGCGTCACGTCCTCGTCCGGGCTCAGAACGGATTCGGTGAACCCGGCGGCGTGAAGGGCTTTCCAGAAGCGGTTGCCCGGCCGGGCGAAGTGGTGGCCGACCGCCGCCGAATACAGCGACGGGTTGATGCCGACCAGGAGGACCCGGATGCCGGGCCCGAGTACGTCGCGGATCGTGCGGCCGCGTGCCGCGGCGACCTCTTCGCGGGTCGGTCGTTTGCTCATCTCGGCGAACGATACAGTGGCGTCATGCCGGAGCTGCCCGAGGTGCAGGCACTCGCCGAGCGGCTAACGGCTGCCGTCGGCGGTTCGGCGTTCGCCGGCGCGGTGCCGCTGCAGTTCTCCGCGCTGAAGACCGTCGTCCCTGCCCCCGAGTCGCTCGGTGGCGTGACGCTCGAGCGGGTCGGTCGTCGCGGCAAGTACCTCGTCTTCGAGTTCGGCGGTCCGAGGCTGCTCGTCCACCTCTCCCAAGGCGGCCGCATCGACGTCGAAGACCCGCCGAAGCAGACGAAACCGAGAGGATCCGTCGTGCGGTTCCGGTTCGCCGACCGGCCTTCGGTGCTCGTGAAGGAGTTCGGCACCGAGCGCAAGGCCGGCTGGTGGGTGCTCGCACCGGGCGACGACGGGCCGCTGCAGAAGCTCGGACCGGAGCCGGACTCGGAAGCGTTCGCGGCGCTGGCTGAGCACCGGGGACGACAAGCGTCGCCTCCACACGATCCTCCGCGACCAGCGCACCGTCGCCGGCATCGGCCGCGGCTACTCCGACGACGTGCTGCACCGCGCGCAGGTGTCACCCTACGCCTACGCTCGCGGGCATGACCGAAGACGATCGCGCGCGCGTGCTCGACGCGATCACGAGATGTTCTCGCGGAGGCGTTGGAGATCGAACGCAAGCGCGCCGGCGGGCTGCCGACCAAGATCGGCGACCACTTCACCGTCCACGGGCAAGTACGGGTTCCCATGTCCGCGATGCGGCGCGGATCTGCGGCGCGTGAGCTACGAGTCACACGAGGTGACGTACTGCCCGGCCTGTCAGACGGGCGGGAAGGTCCTAGCCGACCGGCGTCTCTCGCGGCTCGTCCGCTGACGTCAGCAGTTCCACGCTGGGACACGACGGTACGAAGCCGTGCGCGTCGAGCACCTTCTGCAGCGTCGTCCGAAGCATGTTCAGCTCGCCGGGCGTGAGGTTGTTCGTGAACCGTTCGGCGAGGCTTTCCAGGTGCCGGGGGAGTGCGACGCGGAGCGCCTCGCGTCCCTGCCGGCGTCACCACCGCATAGACGGCTCGCCGGTCGGTCGGGCACGCGGCTCGGGTGACCAGGCCCGCCGCCTCCATCCGATCGACGAGCCGGGTGACCCCGCTCTTGGAGAGCAGGACCGAGTGCGCCAGCTCCTGCATCTTCAGCCGGCTGTCGGGCGCGGACGTCAGCTGAACGAGCACCTCGAACCAGCCGAGCGGCATGCCATGCGAGGCCATCAGATCGGCCTCGAGAAGATCGAGCAGCAGGGAGTTTGCTTGGACCAGCGTCAGCCAAGCGGCAGGCCGGGCTCCTCTGACCTGCGGTGTTGCGTTGTTCGGGTCATGGGAAGATTCTAACGCGCAATAGTTGACAGCGCAACGACGTTGCAGATATAGTTGCACCATCAACCATTGAAGTCCAAGGGTACGGGACGACGGGAGCCCGGAGAAGGAGGAAGCGAGATGACGAACCAAGCAACAGCACCATCCGAAGCTTGATGGGATCGAGCTGCCTCAGCCGGGCGTGTGGGAGATCGACCAGGCCCACTCCAGCGTCGGATTCGTCGCCCGCCACCTGATGGTGGCCAAGGTGCGAGGACGCTTCGAGGGGTTCCAGGGCTCCGTGACGATCGGCGTCCACCCGGGACAGTCGGCCGTGAACGCCACCATCGACGCGGCGAGCATCAACACGGCGAACGAACAGCGCGACGGGCATCTCCGGTCGCCGGACTTCCTCGACGTCGAGAACTTCCCGACGCTGCGATTCCGCAGCACTTCGGTGAAGCAGAACGGTGGGACCTCGCTGCTGATGAGCGGAGACCTGACGATCAAGGACGTCACGAAACCGGTTGACCTCGAGGTGAACTTCGAAGGCGTCACGTCCGACCCGTTCGGCAACACCAAGGCGGTCTTCTCGGCGGAAACCGAGATCGACCGTGAGGAGTTCGGGATCACCTGGAACCAGGCGCTCGAGACCGGCGGGGTTCTCGTCGGAAAGCGCGTCAAGATCCAGCTCGAGATCTCGACGGTCCTGAAGGCGTAAGGACGACGGATCATCAAGGGGGCGGCCCCGACGGAAGGGGCCGGCCCCCTTTGCCGTTCGCGTGGCGTCTGCGCGCTAGCATCGCCGTCGATATGAAGATCCTTCGGACGCCGGACGAGCGGTTCGCGAACCTCCCCGGCTACCCGTTCGAGCCGAACTACATCGAGATCGGGGACGGGCTCCGGATGCACTACGTCGACGAGGGCCCGCGCGAGGCAGATCCGGTCCTGATGCTGCACGGCGAGCCGTCGTGGTCGTACCTGTATCGCAAGATGATCCCCGTCGTCGCCGGTGCCGGGTTCCGCGCGATCGCGCCCGACCTGATCGGCTTCGGCCGCTCCGACAAGCCGACGGAACGCTCCGACTATACGTACCAGTCGCACATGGACTGGCTGCATGCGTTCCTCGAGGGCGCTCGACCTTCGCCGCGCCACCTTGGTCGGGCAGGACTGGGGCGGGCTGCTCGGACTCCGGCTCGTGGCCGAAGCTCCCGATCGCTTCGATCGCGTCGTCGCGTCCAACACGTTCCTTCCCACCGGCGATCGCGATCTCGGCGAGGCGTTCCACGCGTGGCGGAAGTTCTCGCAGGAGGCCCCGAAGTTCCCGATCGGGTCGATCGTCAAAGGAGGCTGCGCGTCCGGCTCCCGGACGAGATCGTCGACGCGTACAACGCACCGTTCCCCGACGACACGTACAAGGCCGGCGCACGCCAGTTCCCGATGCTCGTGCCGAGCTCGCCCGACGACCCGGCCGCTCCGGCGAACCGCAAGGCATGGGAGGTCCTTCAGCGCGTGGGAGAAGCCGTTCCTCACGGCGTTCGGCGACTCCGACCCGATCACGCGCGGCGCCGACCGCGTCCTTCAGAAGTTGATCCCGGGAGCGAAGGGCCGGCCGCACACCACGATCTCCGACGCGGGTCACTTCCTCCAAGAGGACAAGGGCGAGGAGCTCGCCGAGATCGTCGTGGCGTTCATGCGCGACACCGGCGCCCGTTCCGGCTGAGCCGGCATGAGCCGCGCGTCCGTCGCGTGGGCCGAGGCGCTGGCCTCGTGGGCGATCCCGCCCGAGATCATCGCCCAAGCCCCGGAGGATCCGTGGGCCTATCCCGTCGGACACTTCGTGCGCGCCGCCGAGGAGGCGCTCGTGCGCGAGACGCCTTCGCTCCGGCGGGCGCTCGAAGCCCTGCCGGTCGGCGGCACCGTGCTCGACGTGGGCTGCGGAGCCGGCGCCGCGAGCCTCCCGCTCGCGCCGCCGGCTTCTTCACTGACCGGCGTGGATCAGAGCGAAGAGATGCTCCACGCGTTCGCGGGACGAGCCGCCGCGCTCGGGATCGCGCACGAAGAGATCCAGGGTCGCTGGCCCGACGTCGTCGGACCGGATCCTCGGGGCCGCCGACGTCGTCGTGTGCCATCACGTGCTCTACAACGTTCCCGATCTCGGCCGGTTCGCCGAAGCGCTGAACCGCCACGCGCAGCGGAGGGTCGTGGTCGAGCTGACCGCCGAGCATCCGCGGTCGTGGGAGAGTCCCTTGTGGCGCGAGCTCCACCGCATCGAACGCCCGCTCCGGCCGACCGCCGACGACGCCGTCGAGGTTCTCTCCGAGCTCGGGCTCTCGGTGTCGATCGACCGGTGGACGCGCGCGCCTTCCTTTTCGTCGGCGGATCGCGACGAGCTGGTCGCGATGGTTCGGGTCGACCTGTGCCTGAGCGCCGACCGCGACGCCGAGATCGCGCGCGTCCTCGAGGCGCATCCGCCGCCGCGCGAGCGCGGTATCGTCACGCTCTGGTGGGACGTCCGCTGAGGCGAGCGACGAGTGGGGGGCCGTTGAGCACCGCCGGTAGGCAGGCGTTCGTCCCCGAGCGATGGCTCGCAGGGATGTAAGCGCAGCCACGAGAGATAGAAGTCGCCGTACGTTCGCTCGGCGATGAAGACGTTCGGCAACCTTCACTCCTGCCCGGGTGGTCGAGAGCGACTCGTCATCACGCACATCGCCCGTAACGCGGACGGGATCCGCCACATGGCCGAAGCGGCGAGGGACGGTCGCGCGGAACCGATGTACCCCGGCGGCGCGGAACAGCGAGACGCCGGCATCGAAGCCGGCGCGAACAGCTTCCACGGGCGGAGTTGCTGGCCGACCTCGAGACCGCGCAGGCAAGGCTGGAATCCGTCTGGGATGCGATGCCCGACGAGGCGTGGACCGAGGGGATCGGGTACCGGCTGGCCGGCCCGGCGACGATGAGCGACCTCGTGTTCGTGCGGTGGCGGGAGGTCGCCGTTCACACGATCGATATGGGCGTTCCCGGCGCCGACCCCGCGGCTCAGTGGCGTGCGCTCGACCCCGACTACCTGGAAGAGGAGTGGCGCTGGTCGACCGCCGGTCTCGCGAAACGGGTCCCGAAGGACCACACGCTGGTCCTCGCGCCCGGGGACCGGCCACCGCGGGCTTACGGGGATGGATCGGACGTGATCGTCGTCCGAGATCCCGTCCCCGACGTGCTCGTCTGGCTCACCGGCCGCGCCGACGGCGCCATCCCCCTCGAGCCGTGGACCTAGCTCGACGGCCGCTCGTGAGGCTCGACGGCCCTCGGTGTGACTCCGACGGGCGATTTGGGTAGGTTTCATCCGCCCCTATGCGCCCAACATCAGTACGAGCACGCCTCGCCTCGCGCGTCGCGCTGGGCTGCGTCCTTATCGCGGCAGGCGCCTGCGGGGGACGGTTCGATCGCATCGCAACCCCCGCGTCGCTGCTGAGGGTCGACGTTCCCTCGGGGGCCTCGCGTGCGGTGCTCTCCGGCGTGCGCTCGACGGCCGGCGTGGCGCGCGTCGCCGGCTTCGCGCTCATCGACGTCCGGATCACGACGCCGGCGAAGACCTCTATCAAGCTCGCGGTCGTCGATCCCGCCGAGGTCGAAGCCCTCACGGCGTCGCTCGCCACCGATGGGTCAGCCGCGCAGGCCGGCCTGCGCGGAGGCCGGCTGCTGATGTCGGCGTCGGATCGAGCACACCTGGGCGTGGCTCCCGACGGGGTCGTGAAGCTACGCGACGCACGCGGGGCCGCGCACGCGGTCGCGGTCGCGGATCTGTCGGACGAGCTGACAGGAACCGGCGCCGTCGGCGTCGTCGCGCGTGACCGCGTCCCCTGGCTCGAGACCGGCCGCCCGACGATGCTTTTCGTGGCGGTCGCCCCCGAGGCCGACCCGAGCGCGACCGCGACGGCGCTGGCGTCGAAGCTCAACACCCAGGTGAACGTCGCCGGCGCGCGGCCGGCGTTCCTCACCGGGAGCGCGTCATCACAGCTCTTCGGTTCCTTCAGTTACGTCGTCAACGGCGACGGAACCATCCGCCAGGATCCGAAATGGGTGAGCCGGTACATCGCCCGTGCGCGGGTTCCGATCTTCGGCACCGTTACGTGTCACCGGATGATGATCCCGCAGCTCGCAGCCGCGCTCGGCGAGGTTCAACGCCTCGGCCTCGCGTCCGCGATCGACCTCGACCAGTACGGCGGCTGCTACGTCGCCCGCAAGATCCTCTGGGATCCGGCGAATCCGGTGTCGATGCACGCGTGGGGGCTCGCGATCGACTTCAACGTTGCCGGGAACAAGTACGGCGCGCGGCCGACGATGGACCCTCGCATCGTCGAGATCTTCCGGCGCTGGGGTTTCCGCTGGGGCGGGAACTGGCAGACGCCGGACGGGATGCACTTCGAGCTGGCCGGGCTCATCCGGCGGTAGCCGTCCTCGCTGCGTGCGAGGATTAGGGTGATGCTTCTCTCGGAAGTCGTTGCCGCCGCCGACGCGGTCGCGGTCACCGCCTCGCGTAATCAGAAGGTTTCGCTTCTGGCCGACCTCCTTCGAAGTGTTCCGCACGGAGAGATCCCCGCCGCGGTGGGATTCCTGTCCGGCGAGCCGCGACAGGGCCGTGTGGGTATCGGCTGGGCGACGGCGTGGCGCGCCGAATCGACCCGGCCCGCCCAGCAGGCGACGTTGACGATCGCCGACCTGGACTCGTTCTTCGATCGGATCCTCGAGACGATCGGCAAGGGTTCGTCGAGAGCGAGGTCCGATCTGGTCGCGGATCTGCTCCGCCGGGGGACCGCTCCGGAGATCGATTTCATCCGCCGGCTATTCGTCGGAGAGATGCGGCACGGCGCCCTGGAAGGTGTCGTCGCCGAGGCCGTGGCGAAAGCGGCCGACGTGTCCTCGGCGGCGGTGCGTCGCGCGGCCATGCTGTCGGGCGATCTCGGCCGGACGGCGGCGGTAGCGTTGGCCGAAGGCGAAGCCGGTCTCGGCGCGTTCGGGCTCGAGGTCTTGCGGCCGGTCCAGCCGATGCTCGCCATCGACCGCCGACGATCCCGCTGCGGCGCTCGCGATCACCGGTCTCGCGTCGGTCGAGTGGAAGCTCGACGGGATACGGATCCAGGTGCACCGCTCCGGCGACGAGGTTCGCGCGTTCACGCGCAACCTCAACGACGTATCCGATCGCATGCCGGAGGTGGCCGACCTCGTCCGAGCGATGCCCGAGAAAACGCTGGTCCTCGACGGCGAGGCCATCGTGCTCGGCGCGGACGAACGCCCGCATCTGTTCCAGGACACGATGAGCCGCGTCGGCCGGCGAACCGGCGAGCATGAGGCGGTGCTCGTCCCATGGTTCTTCGACGTGCTGGTCGCCGGCGACGAGCAGCTGCTCGACGCGCCGCTCTCCGAACGCCGTGCCGCGCTCGAGCGCGTTGCGGGGGAGTGGCGTGTCCCGTCGATCGTCACCGAGGACGCCGAGGAGGCGCAGCGGTTCCTCGACGCGGCCATCGAGGCCGGGCACGAGGGCCTGATGGTGAAGGCGGTCGGCTCCACGTATCAGGCCGGGCGTCGCGGCAAATCGTGGATCAAGGTGAAACCGGCGAAGACGCTCGACCTGATCGTGCTCGCGGCCGAGTGGGGGCACGGCAGGCGGCGCGGCCGGCTGTCGAACCTGCACCTCGGCGCGCGAGATCCAGAAGGCGGATTCGTGATGGTCGGCAAGACCTTCAAAGGTATGACCGACGAGACCCTCGCCTGGCAGACGGTTCGCTTCCAAGAGATCGAGACGTCGCGCGACGGGATAACCGTGTGGGTCCGGCCGGAGCTCGTTGTTGAGATCGAGCTCGACGGCGTGCAGTCCTCGGGGAAGTATCCCGGCGGCGTCGCGCTGCGTTTCGCGCGGCTGAAGCGCTACCGGCCCGACAAGACGGCCGCCGACGCCGATACCATCGACGCCGTGCGAGCCCTTCTTCCGAGATGAACGCCACGATGATCGTCCGCCCGTGCGCCCAAGCCGATCTCGAGCAGCTCAACGAGATCTACAACCACTACGTCGCAACGTCGGCGGCGACGTTCGATCTCGACCCGATCCCGATGGACGTGCGGAAGGACTGGTTCTCCAGATACGCGGAGACCGGACCGCACCGGCTCTTCGTTGCGGTGGAGGGCGACATCGTGCTCGGCTACGCCGACTCGCATCAGGTCCGTCTCAAGCCCGCGTACATCACGTCGGTCGAGACGAGCGTCTACCTGCTTCCTGCTGCCACCGGCCGCGGGATCGGGACCGCGCTCTACAAAGCGCTCTTCGAGGCGCTCGCCGCCGAAGATGTCCACCGCGCCTACGCGGCCATCACCGACATCCCGAACCCCGCGTCGGTCGCGCTCCACGAACGGTTCGGCTTCCGCTACGTCGGCACGTTCCACGAGCAAGGACGCAAGTTCGGCCGCTACTGGGACGTTCCGTGGTTCGAGAAAGAGCTCTGACCTTCTCCGGATGCCCGAGCGCAACCGCGTCACGCCCTTCGGTGAGATCGTTGCGATCGAGCAGCGCGGCATGTTCATGGGGAACCGCGGGTCGATCCACCGCGACCGCACGATCATCCGGCCGTGGCAGGTGCGCCGGTGGATCACGTGCGCGCTCGAATTCAAGGGCTGGATCGCGCCGAAATGGCGCCCGGGACGTTGGACGCCGCTGTTCTTCTACGACGAGACCGTCGCGCTCGCCGCAGGGCACCGGCCGTGCGCGTTGTGCCGCCGCGCCGACTTCAACCGCTGGATGGACGCATGGGAGTCGGCGTTCGGTGAGCGCCCGCGGGTCGATCCGATGGATCGTCGCTTACACGCAAGCCGGATCGCGGATCGGCGGCAGCGCCGGCACGAGGTGGCCTGGCGCGAGGTGCCGTCGGGCGCGTTCGTGGTGGTCGATGAGATCGCCCGCGCTCGTGCTCGATGATCGTCTCGTGCCGTGGTCGGCCGCCGGGTACGGCTCTGCGATCGACCGGCCGGCCACCGGGAAGGCGCGTGTCCTGACGCCGGACGCCACGGTGGAGGTTCTCCGACGCGGGTACCGGCCGGTCGTTCACCCGGCGGCGTTCGGCTAAGGGCCGGTCCAGCCGTCCAGGTAACAGGGTGCGGTACCGCATACGGCCGGAAGCCAGCCGAGCGGGCTCAAGAACGTTGCGATGGCGAGGTAGCCGTCGGGCTGCTCGCTCCAGTCTGGGCCGTGCGGGTCGACGCCGGCACGGTTCGCGTTGTTCTCGAGCGGCGGCGCGGTCGTCCCCTTCTCTTCGCCGTCCTCGATGCGGAGCGGCCCGATCTCTCCCAAGACCATGGCGTTGCCGGCGAACGGATACGAGCCGATCACCGGGATGCCCCAGTACGCGTTCGGACCGGCCGGATGCCGCCCGGGATCGAGCGCCGGCATGCGGATCGAGGCGCCGACCGTCCGCGCCATCACGTCGGTCGCCCAGTTCGTCACCTGATGGTCCCCGAACGCCGGCGTGAGCAGCACGCGATGCGCCGGCGTGTTCGGGTATGGATCGCCGGTCATGTGGTGCGCGTACCCGTTCGCCTCGGCGCGATCCCAGAGCGTCTGGATCAGCGAGAAGATCAGCTGTCGCTCGACCGGCTTCGGGTACGCGCGGTACATGATGAGCGCGAACGTGTCGAAGTCGATGCTGCGATTCAGCAACGTTGAGTAGTTCATCGCGGGAACGCCGAGGTGCGCTTGCGAAGGGCAGAAAATTCCTTTTCCGGAATTAATACATATCTCTTTTTATCGATTACAATTGAAGTCATAAAATTCATTTTGTTATACCAGGATCAATGGACTTTCACAAATTTACTCTTTTAAACCTGAAATCAGAAAGGCCACATCCCCAACCGCGACGAGTCGGGACCACCCACAAACAACCCTAACTTATATAATGATTCTATGCACAATCGATTTGAAAAAGTCGAAATGCATAGCCCATCCCAACCTTCCCGAAGGTAAGACCACCAGCATACCGCCCTTACTTATATAAAGACTCTCCATGTACAATAGATTTACAAAAGATGAAATGCTTATTTACTTAAGCTCAAGTATGCAATTCCGCCGGAGCCTCTCCTCTCCTTTGGAGAGGAGAACGAGAGGTGAGGTCTTACCTATGCTTAACGACTCAAGATTTCTTAAATATTTTTTATTGGTTTGAAGAATGAAGGAACACTAGGATAACCGCGTTTAGAATTAATTTCTAAACGGAGCTCCGGCAAGTTCTGCAACATACTTTGACCTGTTGGAGCTCGTATTTTTTAATTTATTTTCTCTACACCATTGCACAAGTTTAGCGATATCAATTGATATTGGTACTGTATCAATCCCTCTTTTCTTAAACCTTTAACAGCTTTTGAAAATTCTACAAGCCAATCTTCATAAGTATCACACAAAATTTTTTTATCGTCTGCTACTTCTTTTAATTCCTCGTAACTGCAGGAGTATAAAAACAAATTGCAACCATATTGGAAGTTACTGAAATTGTGGCATTCACTTCTGAAATGAGGATGCTGTTTACGTGGGGTTTGCCGTGTGTTGGCCTGAAGCTTAGCAGCAACCACTGGCCAACGATAAGTTTCGGTTAAATGTTTTTAAAATGAACCGGCTCATACCATTTGATTATTCCAGCCTCATAGAATGATGCGCTGCTATGTTCATATTCAATAAAGTCTTTGGCAAGATGCCATCGACCACTTACAGGGTTACGATGTATATAATTCAATTTTTGCAAAAGAAATTTTTCGCTGTTTATTCCTTTGGCATCAAATGATTCTTTAAATACCCTATGCCGCTGTGCTTTTTTCTTTTCTCTTTTTGTAACTGCATCAAATAAATATTCAAGCAGGTCATTTCTTTTCATTGCCTCCAAGTCTTTTTATTATTTCATACGCCATAAATCTTTTGCCATTGCCAATTATCTTATTCAAATTATAGCCAGGCTTAGGAAAATAGATTATTACATGAAGATGATTGGGCATAATAACATAACCAACTACTTTGTATCCATCCTTTTTTAATACATCAAACCAATCATACACCATATCGTATCCGTTTACAATCTCAAACAGGTGCAACCACTTGTAGCAGGTGAAGGTGCAGTAGTACATGCTGAATTCGTCCCCGTGTTTCCATTTAACCGGCATTAATAAATTTATTGATTATTTCTTGTTTGCGAATGAAGTGATGCAGTCAGCGTGGGGTTTGCCGTGTGTGGATTTGTAGCTCAGCAGCAATCCCTCGCCTGTTATACTTTCAATTTTATTATTTGAAGATACTTATTACGAGGGGTCGCCCGGCACACAGGCTATGCCATGCAGACCCCTCGCAGACAATTTCATTTTATTGTTGATTAGTTGGAACAGTCGAGTAGGCAAGGGCATTGCAGCCCAAGCCGCTCACAGAACCGTGCTTGAAAGTCTCCCGTCACACGGCTCTTGTTATTCAATCATGTTAGTATTCCCTTCTGCCAGTGATAAAACATATCCGGTGCAGCTTGCTGTATAGCTCTATACTTGTCGTACATTTTTGCCTTGCTGTTAATTCTATACTTGTTCTTTACCCAGTTACGGATTAAAGTATTTAAATAATAGAATACCTGATATGCTTCATACTTGCTGTATTTCGTGTAGTAATTCATCCATCCCCTTATCTTTGGATTTAGCTTTTCTGCAAACCATTCCAATGTCATGTTGCTCCATTGGGTAACCAGTACCTGTCTCAGCCTTTTTCGTATATGAGCCTTTGCCTGATTGCTTATCCCGGCCATAAACACTACGAACCTCGTACCTGTTTCGCGCTGACTTTTTATGGTTCGTGGTTGAAAACTGTAACTCAGAAAGGTAAAGCTGTTGTTATCATGTTTATCATTGCGTTGATAATTCCTGCAATACACAATCTTTGTTTTCTCCGGGTGCAATTCCAACTCATACTCCTGCATCCTCGCTTTCAGCTTTCCCAGCAACTGTTCAGCCTCCTCTTTGTTATGACAGTGGATCACAATATCATCCGCATACCTTTCAAAAGGATTCTGCAGATTTACTTCATCCATCCATTTGTCAAAACAATGATGCAGGTAAATGTTGGCAAGCAGCGGGCTAACTACTCCCCCTTGCGGCGTACCTTTTGTTCTTGCTGCTATACTTCCATCTTCCTGTTCTACTCCGGCCTTTAACCACCTTTCTGCATATAGCAACACCCATTTCTCTTGTGTATGCTTCTGCAGCAGACCCATTAGTAGTACATGGCTGATGTTATCAAAGAAGCCTTTGATGTCAACATCTATCACCCATGAATACTTCCTCGTATTTTCCTGGCATTGAACTATTGCCTGATGTGCACTTCTGCACGGCCTGTAACCAAAGGAACTATTGTGAAAAACAGGTTCCAGATAAGGCTCTAAATAATCTTTTACTACACCTTGTGCAATACGGTCACTTACCGTAGGGATACCCAGCGGCCGTGTACCGCCTTGCTTCTTGGGAATAAACACCGTTCGCACCGGCGGTGGAAAATAACTACCCGATGTCATCCGGTTCCAGATTTTGTACAGGTTGTCTGACAGATTCTCATTGAACATATCAATACTCTGCCGGTCTATTCCTGCACTCCCATCTTTGGCCATTACTTTCAGATAGCTCTCATACACCATCCGTTTACTAACAGGCAATGACTTTGTCATTTTCTTTTACAATCCTCCCATTGTTTTAATGGTTGTTCTAAAATACTCTGACTGAATAACTGAAGCCCTTCGCTCCATTCCCATTACAGAAACTTCAGCGCTACTATGACTTCATCCGACGCTTCCTGTTGCTTCTCCCAACTTCGTTGGAATTGAGTTGCAGTATGAACTGTAGAACATTTGTTGAACAGTCGTCTATAAAAAAAACTTCCTGCAAAGCTTTTGGCATATCAACAGGACAGCCTCCCACGTTCCGCAAACAAGCCTGTGTAAAGTTCCTGCCGCCTTAATGCCGCCTGCCCTGTAACCAGTAATGAGGTTTCCGTTACAATTTATCCTACTCATCCGAAGAAAGAATAGTTTTGACAGGAAGGAGTTGTTTCGACACGTCATCAGCGGTTCATAGATATTCAGCTCCTTTACACTCACCTGACTCCTTACAGAGCCGTTTCCTTATCGCTCACTACCATAGTTTTTCACTACAGCAGCATAAGGTGGTTTGTACAATCCGCCTCAACAGCTTGTACGATAGGCCGACTATCATCTTATTTACAGCATTTAAAGAACTATTCAGGTATCTTTAATTCGTGGCACACCCCCGAAGGAACTGAAATGATACACCATATCATATCCGTTTACAATCTCAAACAGGTGCAACCACTTGTAGCAGGTGAAGGTGCAGTAGTACATGTTGAATTCGTCCCCGTGTTTCCATTTAACCGGCATTAATAAATTTATTGATTATTTCTTGTTTGCGAATTAAGTGATGCAGTCAGCGTGGGGTTTGCCGTGTGTGGATTTGTAGCTCAGCAGCAACCCCTCGCCTGTTCTACTTTCAATTTTATTATTTGAAGATACTTATTACGAGGGGTCGCCCTGCACACAGGCTATGCTATGCAGACCCCTCGCAGACAATTTCATTTTATTGTAGATTAGTTGGAAGACCCCGCAGTGACTGAGGTTTGCCGTGTGTGGATTTGAAGCTTAGCAGCAACCCCTCGCCTGTTCTACTTTCAATTTTATTATTTGAAGATACTTATTACGAGGGGTCGCCCTGCACACAGGCTATGCTATGCAGACCCCTCGCAGACAATTTCTTTTTATTGTAGATTAGTTGGAAGACTCCGAAGGAACTGAGAAAGATGGAACACTAAAGCCAACGAGGGGTCGCCCTGCACACATGTATGCCATGAGACCCCTCGCAGACAATTTATTTTTATTGTAGATCAGTTGAAGAGTCGAGTAAGCAAGGGCATTTCAGCTCAAGCTTCTCACAGAACCGTACTTGAGCCTCTCGACTCATACGGCTCTTGTTATCCAATCATGATTTTATTCCCAGTTTCCAGTGATAAAACAAATCAGGATTGGCAACCTGTATCAGTTGATATTTGGCTTTTACTTTCCTGCTTCCCCGTATTTTATATTTGTTTCTATCCATTTGCGGATAAGTTCATTCAGATAATAAAATACATTCATGCTTTATACCTGTTAAATTTGTGTAGTAATTGATCCAGCCTCTGATTTTCGGATTCAGTTTTTCTGCAAACCATTCCAATGTTATGTCGCTCCATCTGTGGTTTCAGTACTTCTCTTAACCTTGTTCTGATATTTGCCTTTGCCTGTTGCTAATGCCCGGCACTAAACACCACTAACCGGTTCTTTTCTGCCAAACTTGTCTTGATAGTTCTTGGCTGGAAGCTGTAACTCAAAAAGGTAAAGCTGTTGTTATCATGCTTATCATTGCGCTGATAATTCTTGCAATACACAATCTTTGTTTTCTCAGGATGCAATTCCAGTTCATACTGCTGCATCCTTGCTTTCAACTTTTCCAGTAACTGTTCGGCTTCTTCTTTACTGCTGCAATGAATGACTATATCATCCGCATACCTTTCAAAAGGATTTTGCGGATTTACTTCATCCATCCATTTGTCAAAGCCATGATGCAGGTAAATATTAGCAAACAGCGGACTGATAACACCACCTTGCGGTGTGCCTTTTGTTCTTGCTGCTATGCTTCCATCTTCCTGCTCTACTCCTGCTTTCAACCAACGTTCTGCATACAGCAACACCCATTTTTCTTGTGTATGCTGTCTGAACAGTTGCAGCATGATGTCATGACTGATGTTGTCAAAGAACCCTTTTATGTCCACATCTATCACCCATGCATACTTGATACAGTTTTCCTGGCATTGCTTAATGCATCATGTGCACTTCTGCCTGGTCTGTATCCAAAAGAACTTTGATGAAAAATCGTTTCCAGATGAAGGTTCTAAGTGATCTTTTACTACACCTTGTGCAATGCGGTCGCTGACCGTTGGTATACCCAATGGTCTTTTACCGCCTTGCTTCTTGGGAATAAATACCGTTCGTACCGGCGGTGGAAAATAACTCCTGATGTCATGCGATTCCAGATTTTGTACAGGTTGTCAGACAGATTTGCATTGAACATTTCAATGCTTTGCTTATCTATTCCTGCACTTCCATCTTTGGCACATACTTTCAGATAGCTGTTATACACCATCCGTTTACTAATTGGCAATGACTTTGTCATTTTCTTTTACAATCCTCCCATTGTTTTAATGGTTGTTATAAAATACTGTGACTGGATAACCGAAGCCCTTCGCTCCATTCCCATTACAGAAACTTCATCACTACTATGACTTCGTCCGACGCTTCTTGTTGCATCTCCCGTCTGTCGATGGGATTGAGTTGCAGTATGAACTGTAGAACTTTTGTTGAACAGTCGCTCTATAAAAAAAATTCCTGCAAAGCTTTTGGCACATCAACAAGGAAGCCTCTCACGTTCCGAATAAAAGCCTGTGTAAAGCTCCTGCCGCCTTAATGCCGGCTGCCTGTAACCAGTAAGCAGTTATCCGTTACAGTTTGTCGCTATCAGTCGCGGGATACAATAGCTTTTGCAGACAAGGAGTCGTTTCGACACTTCATCAGCGGTTCATTGTGTTCAGCTTCTTTACACTTACCTGATACTGTTTGTACAGCATCTTTTCCTGAACGTTCAGCACCATGACTTTTGATCACAGCACCTTCAGGTGGTTTGCATACTCCGTCTGCACAGCGTATGCGGTAGGCCTACTACCATCTTTTATTCAGCATTCAAAGAACTATCCTGATCTTTGATTCGTGACACACCCCCGGGCGGACAGAAGGCATTTTATTTGTTACGGACACGAACCAAGGTTAAGGATAAAATGTAAAGAAGTCATTCTTTGTGCACCAGCGAGTCACGTTGCCGCATAGCCATCTTGAACACGTCATCAAGTGAGCCACGGATCACGAGGATCTTGGTTTCCAATATCGCTTCCTCACCTGGTGACAATGCCGCCTGCGGATCCACATGCTGACAAGTTAACTCCGGGTTGCTCCAAACATTGCCTGTGTTGTGAGTGAAACTTGCGATCACCCAGCTTTTGTCTTTGGAAAATGTGGCGATGAACGGCGCATCTACTTTTCTCGATTTATTATAGTAAGTGATACCATCATCACGATGATCGACAAGCTTTGGTGGTACCGGCCAGGTGAACGAAGCGAGGTATCGGGTGGGCAACCACTCATTCTGTGGCATTGTTAGGCGGGCTGGTGTTTCCGAAGCAAGCAGATCGAAACCGTCTGCATGATGCACATAGGTTCGCTCCAATCGAACATCATAAAACTCCGAGGTAAGACGTGGATCTAATATAGCCAGGACAAGATCATAGGTGATGTCGGAGAGGTTACGAAGTTTAAAATGAAAGCGAACACCATCTTCTTCAAGAGTTGCTCTTGCGAGCATATGCACTTTGCCGGGAATGTTTTTCTCATACTCCAATGATCGCTCAGTCCGCTTCCATTTTGGTGCCTTGCCGATTTTCCCTGGTTGAAACATGTAGAGTTGAGTTGCTTCCGTATTTCCATGTGGTCGTACTGTCAGGTGTTCGGGAAAGATGATCTCGATGCCCGATTCGATGTTGGATGACCTGGCAAAACAATTCGCAGTGTCGGGTTAGTGTTTTGCTCTGCCACCATGAGTTGCATGCCAGCTTTATTGCGAACAATTTCAATAGTAGGCTTTGCATCTTCCTTATGAAATGCCAGGAGCAATCCTGCTACCGCAAATATGAGAAATAGTACAATGATCAATATCGATCTTTTATTGAGCATCGCTTTCTTGTTAATAATAAATGGGTGGTAAAATGTATTATGCCGAAACGATGTCACTTCTGATAAATTGCTATAAAAATAAATATTAACAGTCGCTTTAAACAGCAGAGATGCCATGATGCCCGGATTTGATCCCGATAACTATCGGGATTCCGGATAACATTCGAAGATTTTTTATTTTATAGAACTCTAAGCAAAGCGGTGAAAAAAACAATCTTATCCTTTGGAAGCCATTGCTTCACCATAGGAGTCATAATATTCCTTATGCTCATATAATTTTCCATCTCTGAAATAAAATACCATGGCCCAATCTCCGGAATAAGGGTTACCTGTATTCTTCGATTTTGCATCCCAATGTCCCAATGCAACTACCTTATCGCCT
Organism: uncultured Solirubrobacterales bacterium; assembly: GCA_963846515.1. Taxonomy (GTDB): domain Bacteria; phylum Actinomycetota; class Thermoleophilia; order Solirubrobacterales; family 70-9; genus VAYN01. The sequence continues at coordinate 26,280 of CAWJWC010000003.1, forward strand.
TCTTCAATAAGTTCTTTCACCTCGAATTTTGGAAAATCCTTGTTCGCATAAATAAGTCTGAAAAATTCTGTCACTCCTTTTTTCCATTGTAAACCTGTGCATAAGGAAGTATATCAGTAGGTCCCGGACATGTCCATGTAATATCATCAGTAACAAGATCAAGAATAGCCGGAACATTACCCTGGCCGAAATAGATCATAGAGTGCCTGGACGATCTCTTTGTTGGTCATTACTGCTGTTTCCATTTTTTATAAGTTTAATTGTGATAAATGAATTGACGATTAATGAAAGGTAGCCCTTTTTAGATTGTTGCATCACTGTTGTAATGTTCGTGGTCCGATGCGTGGTCCGAAATTGCTGCAATCAATTGCTATGGTGTTTCGGGGCGATTTATTTTGTTACGAACACGAACCAAGGCTGAGAATTCTATTTATATTCCTTATTGCTTTGAAAATAGAAGACTGCCGCATACGAGGGCCAACGAAGGCCGGGTAATAACTAAATACAAAATTTCCCAGTGTTGAATTATAGAAGTTTGCAAAAGGATAGCGGATTATATTGCAGGAGATCGAAGGCAATAAACCTTTAATCTCACTCAAACTATAAGTTGACATATCTGATGTTCAGAAACAATAATCATTACAAAAGGACGGCAACAAAATTGAAAATCAAAATCAACTTTACTATGTCATGTACTTTTAAAAATTTATCCAAAAAAATCTTTTTGATTTGTTCAATAGTCTTTGCTGAATTCACATTCGCACAAGACGGAACTATATATCCACTCGCTACTCCTGCTGAGCCAAATGCGATCCCACTCAATACAGGTGGCGTTAAAGATCAACCAGCTTCTGAAACATGGTTCAGGCAATGGGGTGATCCGATGGCCCGCAATATCACTGCTGCCACTCTTACTCCTTTTTTTCCGAAACCGGGAAAGGCGAACGGTGCAGTCGTGATCGTTGCACCCGGTGGAGGTTTTCGATGGCTCTCTATGGGAAATGAAGGATGGGAAGTTGCTGAGGCACTCGCTGCAAAAGGAGTTACTGCTTTTGTACTTAAATACCGGCTACATCCCAACGCCGCGTCGCTCGATGAGTTTTCGGATTGGATAAGAACCGTGCATTCGCACCGCCTGCCAGGTCTTCTGATTCTACTCAATCAACAACACCGCCACGTCCACCGCAGCTTGATCTGTCTAACCAGTTACAGGATGCTGAGGCCGCATACAATTTGATCGTGAAAAATGCTGCGAAGTGGGGCATCGATACCAACAGAATAGGTATGATCGGTTTTTCAGCAGGTGCGGGTCTCACTATGCATTGCACATTGAACTCTAAAATCATGAAATTAGCTTTCATTGGACCTATCTATGGTGGTATGGGCCCCGTAACAGTGCCAAAAAATGCTCCGCCTATGTTCAATGTTATTGCAACTGATGATTTTCTTTTCAGGGGTCAGTTTGGTGTTGTTGATTCCTGGTTCAAAGCAGGCATCCCGGTTGAGTTTCATCTTTATCAAAATGGCGGACATGGTTTCGGCCTGGGTAATCCCAATCGAACCAGTAATCGTTGGTTCGATGCATTTATGCACTGGTTGGATGTTAATGGCTTTCTTGCGAAGTCCAAATTGAAATAATTTTATCTCCAATCGGGTCTCGCATCAAATTCCATTTTTGCATATCGTAGGCAATCTGAAAACTCCTTTACTTCGATTGTTGGTGCAGAGAACCATGGAAGAAAGATATGATAACTAACTCCCGATGCCGTGATGCATGTCTTCACGCATCATCATCACGATATTCGTTCCGATGCGTGGAGACACGCATCGGGGCGTCTTATTTTTTTACGGACACGAACCAAGGCTGAGCACCAGTTTTTTCTCTGTCAGTTTTCTTCAATTTTTTCTCATAAAATCAAATGCTCCTTTGCGAAGTTGTATTCCATATTCCAGATAGGCTTTCATACAAGCAAGAAAATTTGCCCAACCTTCGGTATTTCCTATAACCCATTTCAGGTTATCTTCGTTGTTTGTTTTTCCGTCCGTAGTTACTTTTACTACTGTGCTTTTGTCGGGTTGTGCTTCTAATGTAATGCTTACTATAGTCTCTTCTTCTTCGTCCCAAACAAATGAAACTGAACGATTGGTTTCAATCTTAATTCCTTTCACGGGGTACTCGTCAGGAAATTCGGGAAATTTCCAAATCAGTTCTTTTCCTGCTTCCAATCGTCCGCTACTTTCCGAAATGAAATACTTCGTCATCTTTTCTGGATTTACAATTCCTTCAAAAACTTCTTCAATCGGTTTTTGAATTTGTATTGTTGCTTTGGCTATAAGTTTCATAATGAATTTTGTTTTTAATATTTGGCAAGTTCTTTTATTTTCTCTTTTACTGGTCGTCCTAAAATTGGTGCTAACTCGCGACTTTGCGAAATTTTTTGTACAGAAAGTTAATTCATTTTCTGTTTTATTCATTTCTTGAAACTGATTTCAATAACAAGTTTTGCCGGTTCCTTCGGAACCGATGCTTAGTTACAAACTAAGCATAACGACTCAAAATTTTTTTATATTCTTTATTGGTTTGAGTAATTCAAACGGCTTTATTCTGAAGACTCAAATAGGAACACCCTTAGATAGTAGTTTCTGCCTAACTCTTTTCTAATTGAATCTACTTCAGCCGCCATCTTCATTTGATCTTCGTTTAAGCCAGAAAAATCGATTTTTACAGGATTGTAGGGATAAGTTTTCTGCATATAAATAAGACTATCCGTAATCTCCTTCTTGAATTCCGCACCAACCATTGCCCATACATATTTTATATAATGCCCCAAAACAGTTATTTCTAGCCAACTCTTAGGGATATTGTATGCTTGACTATTAGGAATAACAAATTTTCCAGAATCTCGCCAGGGATGAGCGATAATATTATTTCTATACTTATTCAGATCTTTCCATTTATTTATTCTTTTAAAGATCGGCTTCGTAATTTTCTGAATATCTGATATTCTCTGACTATATTCCTTTTCTGAATATTGATATAGATTTTCTTTGAATTCAACCATGAACGAAACTGACTCCATTTGTAAGTAATGAGCTAGGAGCATAGTTTCATCTTCGTTAGGATTCTCTTGATGTATTTTTTCCAATATGAGTTCTAATAAACTACTAATATTCAGATTACATTTATGCAAAATAAACAAGGATTCATATAATCTCATTGGTTCTATCATATCTATGCAAACTAAGATGTAAGTAAAAAGCAGCTAACTCGCGGCTTTGCGAAACTTTTTGTACAGAAAGTTAATTCATTTTCTGTTTTATTTATTTTTTGAAACTGATTTCAATAACAAGTTTTGCCGGTTCCTTCGGAACCGATGCTTAGTTACAAACTAAGCATAACGACTCAAGATTTTTTTAATATTCTTTATTGATTCGAAAAGAAAGAAGGAACACTACCTACAACGAGGGTCTGCATCAAATTCCATTTTTGCATATCATAGGCAATCTGAAAACTCCTTTACTTCGGTTGTTGGTGCGGAGAATTATACAAGAAAAAGCTTATTATGCGAACACCAACAACGGCGTAAATGAAGGAACACTACGGAGAACGGGGGGTTGGTTTCAAAGCAGCATATTAATTATTTTCTATTCATTGAAAAATCAAGTAGCTTTAGCAACCAAAAGACAAAATCTCTGAATTAAAATAATCATGGCAAAAACTATTTATTGGAGTGGCTCTTGGATCAGTGGTAGTGGAGGTCCTCCTTTATTGGCAGGTGACTCACATTATTGGACTGCATGGGGTTCAAATTAGGTGGTGTTTTAAATATTACTGCTTATCCAAATAGTACTAGAGGAGTTTCAGTTCCAGAAAAACTCTCTGTAGAAAATATTGAGATAGAACTTGACGGGATTGTACAAAGGGTAAATTTTACTGTACACAATGTTGGTAACGAATTGGTGAGGAGCTATTCTATTGCTTATTCACTTATTTCAGCTTAAAAAAATTATTATGAAACAGTATGCACATCACACAAGCGATGGCACAATCCTATCACTTGTAACTATTAATGCACCTGAAGGTTTTGGGATGATGCCTACTCTAAAGCCTGGAATGCTTGTTACAGAAATTGAGACTTACACGTTTAAAACCAAAATACCTACCGTAGAAGAATTTACTGAATTTGCAAAGTCTCATAAGATTTCTGTTTCAAACAAACCTTCTAAGGTTATCAAAAAATAACTTTCTCTCGTTGGCCTTAAGTTTGCAACTAAGGCCAATCAGATTATGTTGCTTTAATATTTTTGAAAGTGACCTCAATAACAAGTTTTGCCTGTTCCTTCCAAACCGATATTAGTTACAAACTAAGCATAACGACTCAAGATTTTTTTATACTCTTTATTGGTTTGAAAAGAAAGAAGGAAGACTAACAACAACGAGGAAACATCAACAACGGTATATCTTTTTGTTAGCAGTAATACAACCGAACTGTGTTTCTTCTTTTTAAAATATCAAGAAAATCTTTTTCATTGAATGTTACAAAATATTCAATTTTAACATCAATGTCTGTCAGCATTTGTCTTATTACGCTATCAACAAGACTAATCTTCCATTTTTTACTTTCTACTTTGTTAAAAGTATCCTCAAGTGCAATTTCTTTATATTTTGTATCATCGAGTCTTATAACATTTTGTTTTTTCAATAGCCTTTCAAAATTTTTCAAAGCAATCGAATTTTTCAAAAATTCTGTATTAAGAACTTCATATAAAGTAGGCCATGGGATTACGATTTGAGAATTTTGAATATTTTCATAAGTAGAGATAGCTTGTTTGTGGTATTGATCACCACTATCATATATTGCAAACCAGAATCCAGTATCTATAAGAACAGATTTAGGTATAATTGGTGAATTCATTAAATATCATTTTTATCTGAATCATCAGCTGAATATCCAACCCATGGAGAGCTTTACGGCTTCCTATAATGAACCTAGCGAAAGCAGGCTTTAAACATATCAAATACAATCTATCTCTTTTTCGAAAAGTTACAGAGTCTTTTATGTCTTTCAATACAGCCTTGGATAATTCTCCTGTGTATGAATAATCTTTAATTATCGCCATACTGTCACCACATTCTTTGGCTTTTTTAGTATCAAGCCAAGTGTATAAATTTTGATAATCGCCATTAATTCCTAAATCATATGAAAGCCAAATTTTTGTTTTCGATTTTAATGCTGCCATTTTTTGTAGGTTAAATTGTTATTGATACCACTCTGCTTGGAATAGTTCTTGTACAGAAAGTTAATGATTTTTAATTATTCGGTTGTTGCTGTGAAGAGCTTTGGAAGAAAGATGCCGATACTTGTGCAACAACATGCATATAGATGTCATGATGTGTGTCTTCACACGTCGTAAATGTTTTAGTTTGTTTTTTTTTGCTTCGAAGCTCTTTTGAGATATTTCAAAATATGTGATGCAATAGCTTTACTCAATAAAGGAGGAACTGCATTGCCGATTTGATTATATTGAGAAAGATAATTTTCGTCTTCTCTACCCAATTGCTTGAGCAGGTTCGAAGAAATTTGAGTTCTTTTTCCTTTGAAAATATAATTATCAGGAAATGATTGAAGTCGTGCCGCCTCTCTGGATGTGATATTTCTTGGTTGCTTGGGGTGAACAAAGTTTGAATAGAATGATGCCGGAATTGTATATGAAATCATGTCAGGTTTTAAGTGCCGATAATTCGATGTAGCCGGGCTTCACGTCGAGGAAGTATTCACGCAACGGGGTCGGGAGTGCGCTGGCGCTCTCGGTGAGCAGCAGCGGGCCCCAGGTCCCAGAGGCCGAGAGCGGCGCCGCGGCGGCGGCGTCGAGCGGCGAGTCGCTGCGGGCCAGCACGAAGCCGTGACCGGGATCGTTGACGTTCCAGCCGAAGCCGCCGTCGCCGTAGCGGGCAAAGGCGATCGCGTTGGCCACCGCGTCCTCGCCGGAGACACGGTGGACCTCGTTGCCGATCTTCGCGATCGCCCGGATTGCTTTTGAGGAGATCGCGGAGGAGGGTCCGAGTACGTAGACCGGCACCCGGTCGTGACGTTTCAGCACGGTGGCGGTTGGCTTCGGCAGCGCGTCGCCGGCCGCGAACAAGATCGGGTCGCCGGAGCGAGCGGCCCAGGCGGCGGCCGGCATCGCCAGGTCGGGGCGGTTGCTCGGTGCGATCACGATCTGTTTCGGCGCCGAGCGGAAGAGCCGGTCGCGCAGGGCGGCGATCGCCGCCGCGGTCGCCGCCGCGTCGCCGACTTTGACCCGCGTCGCTTTCGTCCCGTCGGGAGCCTCGACGTCGCCGATCGCGAAGGCGCCGGCACCGCGAGTCGGGCCGTTGCCCTGCGGGTCGAGCGCCTCGAGCGCTTCCTCGCTCGCGTCGGGTAGCCCATCAGGACCGGAGATGAGGATGGGTGCGCGGACCGGCTCGGACATCAAGACCGCGGCGGCGGTCGCGCCGGCCCAATCCTCTTCGTCCACTAGGGCCACCGCGGCCGGCTGCTGTGCGGGCGTGGTCGAGGGGAAGACGGCAAGCGCCACCGCGGCGGCGTTGGCGGCCGGGTCGGAGCCGCCGACCCGAGTCGTGTTGCCGGTCGCGAACCCGGGGAAGCCGAGCTCTTCGGCGGTTTGGCTCGATGGCGTCTCCGCTCGGGCGTCGGCGCTTGGCGCGGGCGCCGCCTCAGGGTTTGCCGAGTCCTCGGTGCCGCCGCTGCCGCCGACCACCGCGGCGACGATGAAGATGACGGCGACGATGACGAGCCCGGCGATCCCTATCAGGGCGCCGGGGATCGGCCGCCGCTGACGTTTCTGTCGGGGCGCCTTGCGGGCCTTCCTCGCTTGCTCTCCCTTGGGCGTGTCCGGCTTCGGCGCCTTCGGCGCGCCCTGCTTCCCGGCCTTCTCCTCCGCCTTGGGTGCCGGAGGGGGATCGGCGGGCGGCTTCTTGGCCACCGGCACGTCGGCGTTGATCGGCTGCTCCGGGCTCACGGCGCCAAAGCTACATAAGCCGAACTGGCTGGCCGGTCAGATAAAGTGGGGGCGACTGGTTGACTGACCAGTCAATCAGTCGACGCGAGGAGGCCCAGATGGATTTCGCACTCAACGACGAGCAGCGCGAGTACAAGGAGAAATGCCGCACCTTCGCCCGCGAGGTGATCCGTCCCGCGGCGCGCAAGCACGATGAAGAGGAGAGCATTCCCTGGGAGGTCATCAAGGAGGCCCGCAAGCAGGGCTTCGGCGGGCTCGAGGGGATCCAGCGCAGCGCCGCCGACGCGGAGGGCCAGATGCAGGTGATCTCCGCCGAAGAGTTCCACTGGGGCTGTGCCGGCATCGCCCTGGCGATCTCCGGCTCCGGGCTGGCCGCTGCCGGCATCGCCTCCTCCGGCACGCCGGAGCAGATCGCCCGCTGGGTGCCCGAGTGCTTCGGCAGCGAGGACGAGGTCAAGCTCGGCGCCTACGCCGTGACCGAGCCACAGGCCGGCTCCGACGTCAAGAGCCTTAAGACCACCGCCAAGCGCGACGGCGACGAGTGGGTCCTGAACGGGACCAAGGTCTTCATCACCAATGGCGGCATCGCCGATGTCCACGTCGTCGTCGCCACCGTCGACCCCTCGCTCGGCACCCGCGGCCAGGCCTCCTTCGTGGTCGGGAAAGCGACCCCCGGGCTCTCCCAGGGAAAGAAGGAGACGAAGCTTGGGATCCGCGCCTCGCACACGGCCGAGATCGTGCTCGAGGACTGCCGGATCCCGGCCGAGAACCTGCTCGGCGGCGAAGAGAAGCTCGAGAAGAAGCTGCAGCGCGGCCGCGAAGGGAAGAAATCGCGCGGCGCCGACGCCCTCGCGACCTTCGAGGTGACCCGGCCCCTGGTCGGCGCCTCGGCGCTCGGCATCGCCCAGGCGGCCTACGAGTGGACCCTCGAGTACCTCGACGGCCAGAACGAAGGCGGCACGCCGCTGCTGCAGGTCCAGCGCATCCAGCAGACCCTGGCCGACGTCGCGACCGAGATCGAAGCGGCGCGGCTACTGGTCCAGCGCGCCGCTTGGATGGGTCGCAACGGGGTGCCGATGACCGGCGGCCAGGGCTCGATGTCGAAGCTCAAGGGCGGCGACGTGACGATGTGGGCGACGACGACGCTGATGGACCTCGTCGGCCCCTACGCCTGGAGCAAGGAGTGCCCGCTGGAGAAGTTCTTCCGCGACGCGAAGATCTACCAGCTGTTCGAGGGCACGGCCGAGATCCAGCGCATGGTCATCTCTCGTATGCAGGCCCGCGAGTACGCCGAGCGGCTCGGCTACGGCGCCGAAGTCGCCGCCGCGGCGCTGAAGCCCAAGGAGCCCGTCCCCGCCTAACTGCCGGTCGATGGGCCGATTTCCGCTGATATAGAGCGGGAATCGGCCTATCGGCGGGCCTTATGCTCGGGGCATGCACGGGCCGCACGACCACTCGCACGCGCTCGACGCTCGCCGCGCGGACAGCCGGCGGCGGCTCTGGATCGCGCTGGCGATCAACTGCGCGATGCTCGTCGCCGGCGTGGTCGGCGGCATCCTCACCGGCTCGCTGGCCCTGCTCGCCGACGCCGGGCACGTGCTCTCCGACGTCGGCTCGATCGTCCTCGCCCTGATCGCCGCCCGCCTGGCGCTGCTGCCCGCGGCCGGCCGGCGCACCTTCGGCTACCAGCGCTCGGAGGTGCTGGCGGCGCTTGTCAACGGCTTGCTCCTGGTCGCGGTCAGCGTCGCGATCGCGATCGCCGCGGTTGGCCGCTTCTCCGACCCGCCCGAGATCGACGGCGCCGGCGTGCTCGCGCTCGGCCTCTTCGGGCTCGCCGGCAACCTCGCCGCCACTGTCGTCCTCGCCCGCGGCCAGCGCGAGGACATCAACCTCGAGGGGGCGCTGCGGCACAGCCTCGCCGACGCGCTCGGCTCGCTCGGGGTCGTCGCCGCCGGTGCCGTCGTCCTGCTCGGCGGATCGCCCGTCGTCGACCCGATCGTCGGCCTCCTGATCGCCGCCCTCGTTCTTGCCTCATCCTGGCGGCTGATCAAGGAGCCGGTCGATGTCTTGATGGAGGCCGCGCCCGCCGATCTCGACGTCGACGGCATGGGGGAGGCGATCTGCTCCGAGCAGGGAGTGCGCTCGGTCCATGACCTCCACGTCTGGACCGTCACCGCCGGCTTCGGTGCCCTCGCCGCCCACGTCGTCGTCGCACGTGACTGCGACCGCGACCTCGTCCGCCGCCGCATCGAGCTCGTCCTCTCCGAGCGCTTCGGCATCGAGCACACGACGCTGCAGATGGAGGAGGAGGCGGACCAGGGCCTGCTGCGGGTCGAGAACGCGCCCAGCCAGGGCTAGGGTCCAGTCAGACCCCTGTCGCAAGGGCGATTGCAGGTGTGACGAAGCTCTCGGGCCGGAAATCCGGCTTGGCTAGCCTCGGATGGATGCCATGGAACCGCTCCGCCGCGGTGGCGCTCTCGGTCGCCTTCGCGGCGCTCAGCATGCTGTTCGCCGCCGGCCCGGCTTCCGCCGAGGATCTCCAGTCTGAGCTCGAAGCCAAGCAGTCGAAGCTGGAAGAGGTAGGTGAGCGCAAGGGGGTCTTGACCACGACGATCTCGCGCTACGGCGAGGAAATCGACCGACTGACGGGCGAAGTGGCCGCGATCCGCACCCGCGAGGAAGCGGTCCGCGTGCGGCTCGAAGCCAAGCAAGCGGAGCTCGACCGGGCGGTGGCCGAGCTCGAGACCGCGAAGGAGCGGCTGGAGGAACTGCGGGCCCGGCTTAAGCGGGCCCTGGAGGCCCTGCGCGACCGGCTGGTGGCGATGTACGAAACCGGCAGCCCCGACGTGCTCAGCGTGATCGTCGGCTCCAGCGACGTCGACGACCTCGCGGCCCGGGCCGAATACCTCGACCGCATCCATGGCATGGACGAGGCGATCGTCGGCCGCGTGCGCGACCTGCGCGACCAGGTGCAAGACCTGGTCAACCGGCTGCGCAGCGCCAAGAACCGGATCGAAGCGACGCGCGACGCGATCGCCGTCGAAAAGCAGGCGCTGACCGACGCTCGCGCCTCACTGCAGAGCCGCCAGGGGGAGCTTGTAGTCGCACGCCACCGGCGCGAAGCCGCGCTGGAGCAGATCGGCGTTCACGAAGAGGAGCTGCACAGCGACGTCGCCGCGATCCAGGGCGAGATCGCCGCACAGCTTGCGACTAGCGGCTCGGCGCCGCTCCCAGCCGGCCCGATCCAGGGTGGCAGCGGCGGCCTGATCTGGCCGGTCAACGGCGCAGTCGTCTCTGGCTTCGGTCCGCGCTGGGGCTCGATGCACGAGGGCGTCGACATCGCGGTGCCGGAAATGACGCCGATCCGCGCTGCCGCCTCGGGCAGCGTGATCCTGCTGCAGTCCGACGCGGAAAGCGGCGGCTACGGAAACTTCACCTGCATCGACCATGGCGGCGGGCTCTCCACCTGCTACGCCCACCAGGCGTCTTTTGCGGTTGCGTCCGGTCAGTCGGTTTCGCAGGGCGAGATCATCGGGTACACCGGTTGCACGGGCCATTGCCTTGGACCTCATTTGCATTTCGAGGTTCGTATAAACGGCTCCGCAACCGACCCGATGGGTTACCTTTAGCAATCAGATAAGCCCCCCATGATTCGCCAGGCCCACACCTACTTGGTAGGCGCGGTGGGAGGGGCGACGTTGATCGCCATCGCCATCGCCGTCTTCGTGCTGCTCGTTTCGGCGCAGGTCTTCCGCGACTGGCCTCTAGCCGCTCTCGGCGACGGCGACGAGAACGCGGCCGTCTCTGAGGCGCAGCCGGCCGCTGGCGACGGCACTGCCGCTGCGACCACGGTCGCCGGCTCCGCCGCTGACGATGGCGGAGCGGCGCAGACCCGGGCAAGCGGCAGGAGCGATGCAGCGGCTGGCGGTGGGGCCCTCGCCAGCAATCCCGGCAGCGGCGTGGGCAGCACCGACCCGGGCGCCCCTGGGACCGGCGCCGGCGGCGGCCAGGGTGGGAATCCTGCGACGGGGGCGAATCCCCAGGCGCCGAGTGCCAGCCCTGGCGGAAGTGGCGGTGGCATCGTTCAAAGCAGCGGTAGCGGCAGCAGTGGAGGTGGCGGGGGCGACAAAACCAGCGGCGGTGGTGGCGGTGGACCGGATCTCCCCCTCCCGACTTCCTCGCCCTCGAGTCAGGTGACGGGGACCGTCAACGAAACGGTCAACAAAGTCGACGAATCGGCGCTGGGCGGTGCGCTCGGCAACAGCGGCGTCACCCAGGTGACCGAAGGCGTAGTCGACGGCGTCGCCGGTCCGGAATCGACGGTCGGCAAAGTCGTTGACGAAGCGGTCGGAGCAGTCGGCGGCCTGCTCGGCGGCAAACGCTAGGCCTATCCCGGTAGGCCTTCCACTTAACTTTTTCCGAAGACAGGTTGCGCCTGTCCGCGGGACCGCAACTCGGAAAAAGTACAAGACGTTCCAGGCCTACCGGGATAGGCCCAAAACCCCTTTACGCCGCGAACAGTGCGCTAACCGTCAGAATGCCGCCGATGGCGGAGCATGGCGAACAGGCGGGGTCGGTCGCGAGCGGCGACCCGATCGAAGGCTCGGCGGTCTATCCCGCCGGCAGCCGCGTCAACGAGCGCGGCCACCTCGAGGTGGCCGGCTGCGATCTGGTCGAGCTTGCCGCCGAGGTCGGGACCCCGGCTTACATCTATGCCGAGGATGACCTGCGCGCCCGCGCCCGTGCCTACCGCGAGGCCTTCGAGCGCCGCAGCGAGAACTTCGAAGTCCTCTTCGCCAGCAAGTCGTTCCCCTGCACCGCCGCCTACCGCCTCTTTGCCGAGGAGGGGCTCTCTGTCGACGTCGCCTCCGGCGGCGAGCTGCACATGGCGCTGCGGGCCGGCTTCGACCCCGAGCGCATCCACATGCACGGCAACAACAAGACCGACGAGGAGATCCTCTTCGCCGCCCGCTCCGGCATCCGCCACCTGATACTCGACTCCTTTGACGAGATCGAGCGCTGCGAGCGCCTGCTCGACTCGCCGCAGCCGGTGCTGATTCGGGTCACCCCCGGGATCAAGCCCTCGACCCACGACTACATCACCACCGGCCAGCTCGACTCGAAGTTCGGCTTCGGACTGGAGGACGGCCTGGCAGCGCGGGCGATCGAGCGGGTGCTGGCGTCGGACAAGCTGGAGCTGGTTGGGCTGCACGCGCACATCGGCTCGCAGATCTTCGAGCTGGAGCCGTACACGCTGGCGATCCGGGCGCTCGGCGAGCTGGCAGGCGAGTGGTGCCAGGTGGTCAACGTCGGCGGCGGCCTCGGCGTTGCCTACACGGCCGAGGACGAGCCGCCCTTGATCGACGCCTACGTCGACGTCAAGGTGCGCGGCGTCGCCGAGGTCTTCGGCGACGGGGTGAGAATCCTGGTCGAGCCGGGGCGTTCGCTGGTCGCCAACGCTGGCCTCACCGCCTACCGGGTGGGCACGGTCAAGGAGATCCCCGGCGTGCGCACCTACGTCGCCGTCGACGGCGGCATGTCGGACAACCTGCGGCCGATGCTCTACGGCTCGCGCTACGAGGCCCTGGTCGCCGACCGTGCCGCCGCGGCACCCGACACCCTGGTCACGATCGCCGGCATGCACTGCGAGTCGGGCGACATCATCGTGCGCGACACGATGCTGGCCGAGCCGGCGGTCGGGGATGTGCTGGTCACCCCCGCGACCGGCGCCTATGGCCACGCGATGGCCAGCAACTACAACGGCGTGACGCGCCCGCCTGTCGTCTTCGTCCGCGATGGCGAGGCCCGGGTCGTGGTTCGGCGCGAGACCTACGACGACCTCACCGCGCGCGATGTCTGAGGAGACCATGGTGAGTGAGGGCTCGGTACCGGTTCGCATCGGGCTGCTCGGACACGGCACGGTTGGCGCCGCCTTCGCCGAACTGCTCGCCGAGCGGACCGACGCAGTCGAGGCCGCGACCGGACGGCGGCCGGAGCTGGCCGGCGTCCTCACCCGCTCGGAGGGAGACTTCGGCGAGATCCTCGAGCGCTCCGACTTGGTCATCGAGCTGATCGGCGGGACCGATCCCGCCCGCGGCTTCGTGCTCGACGCGCTGCGCGCCGGTCGTCCCGTCGTCACCGCCAACAAGCAGCTGCTCGCCCAGCATGGCGACGAGCTCTTCGCGGTTGCCCGCGAGGCTGGCGTGCAGCTGCGCTTCGAGGCCGCGGTCGCCGGCGTGATCCCGATCGTGAGGGCGATCCAGGAGAGCTTCGGCGTGACCGAGATCTCGAAGGTGTTCGGGATCGTCAACGGCACCACCAACTTCATCCTCAGCGAGATGGCGGCAACCGGCGCCGCTTACGACGAGGTGCTGGCTCGGGCCCAGGAGCTCGGCTACGCCGAGGCCGACCCGAGCGACGACGTCAGCGGCGCCGACGCGGCGGCGAAGATGGCGATCCTCGCCCGACTTGCCTTCCACAGCCCGGTGACGCTCTCCGAGGTCGCCTACGAGGGGATCGAGGCGATCCAGCCCGACGACCTCGCCTACGCCAAGGAGCTCGGGCTCTCGCTGAAGCTGCTCGGCGCCGCGGAGCGCCGCGACGGCGGGATCAGCGTGCGCGTCTTTCCCTGCTTCCTCTACCCCGGCCACCCGCTCTCGCCGATCGGGGGGCCGTTCAACGCGGTCATGGTCGAGGCGCCGGCGATCACCGAGGTGACGATGTCGGGGCCGGGGGCGGGCGGAGTGCAGACCGCTTCCGCGGTGCTCGGGGACGTCGTCTCGATCCTCACCGGCGAGGCGCCGGTCCACGAGCCCCGCGCCGAGCTACCCGTCGTTGCCGACGTCACCTCTTCCTTCTACCTCCACCTCGAGGTCGCCGACCAGCCCGGCGTGCTCGCCCGGGTGGCGACTGTGCTCGGCGACCACGACGTCTCGGTCAAGAGCGTGGTCCAGCGCGGGGCCGGCGAGGACGCGCGCTTGGTGATGGTGATCCACGAGTGCCTCGAGTCGTCCTTCGCCGCCGCTGTCGAGGCGCTGAGCGAGCTCGACGAGCTGCGCTCCGCTCCCCGCTCGATCCGCGTGATCGAGGAGGAGTTCTAGCTTGGCGAAGCCGCTGATCGAGCGCTACCGGGATTGTCTCTCGCTCGAGCCCGGCGACCCGGTGGTGACGCTGAACGAGGGCTCGACCCCGTTGATCGAGGCGCCGCGGCTGTCGGAGCGAATCGGTGCCCGCGCCTACCTCAAGTTCGAGGGCGCCAACCCGACCGGCTCCTTCAAGGACCGCGGAATGACGGTCGCCGTCTCGCGCGCCAAGGGGCGCGGGGCGGAGGCGGTGATCTGCGCCTCGACCGGCAACACCGCCGCCAGCGCCGCCGCCTACGCGGCGCGGGCGGGGCTGCGCGGAGCGGTGATCGTGCCCGAGGGCAAGATCGCGATCGGCAAGCTCGCCCAGGCGCTGATGCACGGGGCGCGGGTCGTCGCCCTGCAGGGTAACTTCGACGACGCCTTGACGATCGTTCGCGAGCTTGCCCAGAAGCACCCGATCGAACTCGTCAACTCGGTCAACCCGCACCGGATCGAAGGCCAGAAGACGGCCGCCTTCGAGGTGGTCGAGGAGCTGGGGGAGATGCCGGGCGCGCTGGCGATCCCGGTCGGCAACGCGGGCAACGTGACCGCCTACTGGCGCGGGTTCGAGGAGGCTGCCAACCTTCGGGCTCATAACCCGGAGGGCGAGAACACTGGCTCGAGCCCAGCGACGCCGGTCCTCTACGGCTTCCAGGCCGAGGGAGCGGCGCCGCTGGTCAGCGGCGCTCCGGTCGCCAATCCCGAGACCGTCGCCTCGGCGATCCGGATCGGCAACCCGGCCCGCTGGGAGGAGGCGATGGCCGCCTTCACCGCCTCGCGCGGCCGCGTCGCCGCCGTCTCCGACCAGCAGATCCTCGATGCCTACCGCTGGCTGGCCGACACCGAAGGCGTCTTCTGTGAGCCTGCCTCGGCCTCCTCGGTCGCCGGTCTGCTCGCCTCCGGCCTGCCCGTGGTCGAGGGCGCGACCCCGCCCGAGTCGGTCGTCTGCGTGCTCACCGGCCATGGCCTTAAGGACCCCGACACCGCCCTCGGCAAAGCCCCCGCCGTGATCAACTGCGACAACGACCTCAGCGCCGTCGAGCGCGCCGTGTTCGATTGACCGCGCGCCGCCGGCTCGTCCGCGTCCCCGCCTCCTCGGCCAATCTCGGACCCGGCTATGACGCGATGGCGGCGGCCGTGTCGCTGCATCTGGAGCTGGAGGTGGAGGAGACGGGGGAGTTCTCCTTCGACCCCGGCGGGCTCGAGGTCTCGACCGGGCGCGAGAACCTGATCGTGCGGGCGTTCGAGAGCCTGCACTCGGTCGACGGGATCGCCTTCCGGCTGCAGAGCGAGATTCCGCTGGCGCGCGGGCTCGGCTCCAGTGCCGCGGCGATCGTCGCCGGCCTCTTCGCTGCCGATCATCTCTTCGAGTTGGCGCTCTCGAAAGAGGAGATGCTGGCGCGGGCGACCGCGCTCGAGGGGCACCCCGACAACGTCGCGGCGGCGATCTATGGCGGCTTCGTCGTCTGCGGGACCGCTGCCGAGGCGCCGTTCGCGGCGCGCTTCGACCCGCCTGAGGGCCTGGAGGGAATCGTCGCGATTCCGCCCGAGGAGGTCTCGACCGAGCGCGCTCGTGAGGCGATCCCGGCCGAGGTCCCGCTCGCCGACGCGGTCGCCAACGTCTCCGCCGCGGCGCTGCTGGTGCTCGGGCTGCGCAGCGCCGACCTCGACCTCGTCGCCCGCGGGCTGCGAGACCGCATCCACCAGCCGCGGCGCCGCGAGCTCTACCCACGCTCGATGGAGATCGTCGACGCGGCGGCCGACCTGGGTGCGCTGGGGGCGACGATCTCCGGGGCCGGACCGACCGTCCTCGTCTGGACCACCTGGCAGGAGGCCGGCAACGTCGCCGCTGCGGTGGAAGAGCGCTGCGCCGGCTGGGCCGAGGTGAGGCGGCTCCCGTTCACCCCCCTCGGTGCCGACGTCCCCGAGCTCTGAGATGGACTGGGTCGTCCACATCGGTTTGATTGAGCTGGCGCTAGGCGGGCTGCTGGGCTGGGCGATGGTGGTGCGAGACGAGAGGCCCGAGTGGGTGCGGCGGATCGGGATCGTCGCCCCGCAGCGGATCCGCCAGGTCCACCTCGATTACGTGATGATGGGCCTGATCCTGATCGGGGTCGGCCTCGCGGTGTCGGACCTGCCGCCCGCGATCGCCGTCGCGCTCGTCTTCGGCACTCTGGTCAATCCCTTCCTCTTCGTCCCGCTCGCCTTCGACCCCGACGTGGACGGGCGGGCCTGGTACCGCGCGCTTGCCGTCGTCTCCTTCATCGGCGTCAGCGGCGGCCTCGTCGCCGCCGCGATCGTCGGGCCGGGATGAGTCACGCGTCTGCTCTAGCCCGTCCTATGCACGGGTAACTGCAGACGCGTGAGCCGGCCGACGGCGCGATTACTATCGCCGCCATGCCGAGCCTGCCGCAGTTGAAAGCGATCGGGGCTCTTGCGGCCGTCACTGCGCTGCTCGCGCTTCCGGCCGCCGCCCAGGCGACGCTGACCTACGTCAAGAACCCGATGAAGTCGGCCGTCTTCGTCGCCAACGACAATGGCGGTGGCGCCTTCAAGGTCGGACTGGGGTCGAATCCGCGGGTCTCGCCGGACGGCGACGTGGTCGCCTACGCGCACGAAGACTCGAGCGGCAAGCGGGTGCTGAAGCTGGCGGCGACCGCCGGCGGCGGCTCGCAGACGGTGATGACCGGCCTGCAGGAAAGCTTCCACCTCGCCTTCTCGCCGGACTCGAAACTGGTTGCGGCGCTGCGCGGGCCGGAGCTCGGCAAGCGCAGCCTGGTCCTGCTCGACGTGACCAGCGGCACTTTGCTGAGCAAGCTCGACAACGGTTACTTCGGCGGCTTCAGCTTCTCTCCCGATGTGACCGAACTCGTCTACTCGAAGTCGGCGAGCGAAGACTTCGCCTCCAACACCGACCTCTACCGCGTCCCGATCGCCGGCGGGAAAGCGGTCCGCCTGACCAAAGACCGCGTCTCGCTGGATCCGCTCTGGGGTCCGAACGAACAGATCGTCTTCGTGAAGCTGCTGGGCGCCAAGCAGCGCAAATACGGACCGAAGTACGAGCTCTTCTCGATGAACACGCAGGGCGGCCAGGTCAAACGCCTGACCAACACCAAAGTGGGGGCGCTGCTGCAAGGCCTGACGCCGACCGAGTGGTCGGCCGACGGTAAGCGCCTGCTCGCCGAGTTCGTCGGCCAGGACACCAGCTACGCGGTCACGGTCAACCCGAGCAGCGGTGCGCAGCACCGGATCGGCCCGGGCGGCGAGCAGGGCTTTGTCGGCACCGCGCTCTCCAGCGACGGGAAGACCGTGCTCGGGTTCACCGGCGGCTTCGAACCGAGTCCCAACCATCGCGTCGCGACCGTCCCCTACGGCGGCGGCAAGCCGAAGACGCTCAAGAGCGGCTACGAACCCGACTGGAGCCGTTGAGGTGTGACTTAGTCGCGCTATGCGGGACTAAGTCACAGCGCAATCAGTCGAGCAGGCCGACCTGGCGCAGGATCGAGACGCTGTCCGAGTAGACGTCCTTGCGCTTGACCAGGCCGTCCTCGAAGGGGATTACGTCGAGGCCATCCCACTCGACCCGTTTGCCGGTCGGCGCGGCGGTGAGGTCGCCGCGCCGCATCTCCTCGGTGTGGGTCGCCACGGCCGTCCACTCCTGGACGACCAGTCCCTCGCGCACGTAGAGGCGGCGGGTCGCGAACTCGAGGTCGGGCCAGGCGGCGAAGATCGAGCCGATGTGGTCGCGCACCTCCGCACCGGTCGCCGACTCGCCGGCGGTGTGGTTGGCGAAGACCATGTCGGGCGCGTGCATGGCCATGATCGCGTCGAGGTCGTGGGCATTCCAGGCAGCGTTGTAGCGGGCGATGGCTTCGTGCAGAGCCTGCTCAGAGTCCTTGCGTGGTTCGGGCATACGGCGGTAAGGTCGAACCTAGTGCCGAACGACTACACGATCAAGCACCGCGACGAGTTCGAGTCGATGGAGGGCTCGGGCGAGTGCACCTGGAAGCTCGCCCGCAAAGCGCTCGGCACCGCGGCCTTCGGCTTCAACCTGGTCGAGATCGCACCGGGTGGCCAGATGCCCGAGCACGATGAGAACGAGAGCGGTCAGGTAGAGCTCTACGCGATTCTCGAAGGCGAGGCGGTGCTGCGGCTCGACGGTGAGGATCACCCGGCCCCGGCCGGCACCTTCGCCTCGATCGAACCCCCTGCAAGCCGCGCAATTCTCAACCGCTCCGAGGCCCCCGTAACCGCCCTCCTGATCGGCGTCGAGCCGGACGGCGGCTACGAACCCATGTCTTGGGGCTGAGACTGCCCCTATAATCCACCGGCCCGTCAACCCGTCGCGCGCCCGCTCGGAGAAGGTGCGGAACCCGGGAGGTCATATGTCGAAGCACCAGTCCGCCGGCGCGAGCGTCAAACGCTACTCGCCCGAGCTGCCCTACAAGCCACTGGTTTCTCCGCCGAGCGTCGAGGACAAGGACGCCTGCGCGATCTACGCCTCGGTCCGCAAGGACGCGACCCCGAGCCACCGGCCGCTCGAGCTGGCGATCCCGGCCCTGGGGAAGATGCTCCACCGCGCCGGCAACGTCGACGGCGAGGGCGACGGCTGTGGCCTGCTGCTCGACCTGCCGCGCAAGATCTGGGCCGAGGAGGTGCGCTCCGGCGGTCACGACCCATCGCTGACCCTCGACGACGCTTTCGCCGTCGCCCACATCTTCGTCGAGCGTTCCCAGGACCGCGACAAGGTCCAGCACGACGCTCGCGAGCTGCTTGCGCAGGGCGGCTTTCGCATCCTCGCCGAGCGGATCGGGGTGGTCGACTCGACCGCGCTCGGCCCGACCGCGCGCGAGGAGGAGCCCCACTTCTGGCAGCTCGCTGGACTCGTCCCCGACGCCGCGACCCGCGACTCGGTCCTCTTCGAGCTGCTGATCGAGCTCGAGCACCAGCTCGGCGTCCACGTCCCCTCCTTCTCCGCTACCACCTGCGTCTACAAGGTGATGGGCGCGCCGAAGGTGCTCGGCGACTACTACCCGGACCTGCGCGATGAGCGCTTCGAGACGATCGGCTGCTTCGGCCACAACCGCTACTCGACCAACACCTGGCCCTCGTTCAAGCGGGTGCAGCCGTTCTCGGCGCTCGGCCACAACGGCGAGATCAACACGATCGAACAGCTGCGCCAGGAGGCGAGGATGCTGGCCGTGCCGGTACGCCCCGGCGCTTCGGACTCGCAGGACCTGAACCTGACGATCGACACCCTGGTTAGCCGCGAGGGCCTCGGCCTAGCGGAAGCGATGGAGATGGTGGTGCCGCCGATCGTCGAGGAGATCCGCGGGCTGCCCGAGGAGCTGCGCGGCTTCTACATGTACCTGCGCCAGGCGATGGGCCCGTTCGCCCAGGGGCCGGTGGCGCTGATCGCGCGCCACGGCGACGAATGCGTGTTCTCGGCCGACGCCCTCGGCCTGCGGCCGCTCTGGCAGGTCGAGACCGCCGAGGACTATGTGTTCAGCTCCGAGCCGGGCGTCGTCAACGTCCACGACATGGTCTCCGAGCCGAAGCCGCTGGCGCCCGGCGAGAAGGCGCTGGTGCTGATCGACCGCGCCAAGCGCCACTCGACCCTGCACTCGCACGCCGCGATGCTGCGGATCGTCCGCGACGGCTGGCTGCGGCGCAATGGCGTCGACGCCGTCGCTCCCTACGAGCGTGCGATCGAAGCCGGCGGCCCGCTCGAGGGCGACGACGTCCCCGGCTACTCCGACGCCGGCCCCGAGGAGCCGGTCAAGGTCGCCGACCGCATTCTCGCCGGCTTCGGCTGGCAGCGAGACGACGTCAAACTGGTCCAGCAGATGGCCTCGAACGGGGCCGAGCCGGTCGGCTCGCTCGGCTACGACGGCCCGCTGGCGGCGCTCTCGCCGGAGCGTCAGAACCTCGCCGACTACTTCAAGGAGACGGTCGCCGTGGTCACCAACCCGGCGATCGACCGGGAGCGCGAGATGGAGCACTTCTCGACCCGGGCCGTGTTCGGCCGGCGGCCGTCGATCGACGACGCCAGCCTCGATACCGGCACGGTCGAAACCGCCTTTCCGGTGATCCTCGGCGGCCATCACGGCCTCGCGCCGCTCTCCGACTCGACCTACCGCCGCATCGCCCGCGAGCACCGCACCTACCTGCTCGAGGACCTCTGGGAGGAGTTCCGCGGCCGCGGTGCCGCGGTCGACGTCTCCCTGCTGGAGGCGGAGACGACCAGCGGCGCGATCGAGCGGATCAAGCAGGAAGCGGTGAAGAAAGTCCGCGACGGCGCCGAGCTGCTGGTGCTCACCGACCGCATCGTCTACGACGGCGAGCGCCGCTACCTCGATCCGCACCTGGCGACCTCGGCGATCGACATGGCGCTGAAGCAGTTCAAGGTCGAGCCCGGCGAGGAGAACCTGCGGCGTCGCTGCGGCATCGTCCTGCGCGCGGCCGCGATCCGCAACGTCCACGACGTGATGCTCGCCCTTGGCCTCGGCGCCAACGGCGTCTGCCCTTACACGATGGTCGAGGTGATCTGCGTCGAGGACTACGAGTCCGACGTCAGCAACCTCTGTGCGGCGCTGACCAAGGGAATCGAGAAAGTGATCTCGACGATCGGCATCCACGAGGTGCGCGGCTACGCCCGCCAGTTCTCCTCGATCGGGATCAAGCCGGAGCTGGCCGAGATCTTCCAGACCGAGGCCTTCGCCTCATCGGCCAAGGGCGGCGCCGGCTTCGCCGATCTCGACGCGGACGCCAACGCGCGCGCCCACGACCTCAACGCGGACGACGCGGCGGCGAAACCGGCGAAGACGTTCCGCTTCTATCCGAAGGTCTACAAGGCGGCGATCGCGACCGCCAACGGCTCCGGCTCCTATGCGGAGTACTCGGAGAAAGTGCGCGACCTCGAGCAGCAGAGCCCGATCTCGATGCGCCACATCATGGGCCTGGTGGGCGACAGGGAGCCTCTCGTCGACGCATCCGTGGTCGACGCCGGCATTGGCCACCACGACTACCCGATCGTGATCTCCTCGATGAGCTTCGGCTCGCAGTCCGAGCCGGCCTTCCGCGCCTACGCGGAGGCGGCGAAGGCGACCAACATCCTCTGCGTCAACGGCGAGGGCGGCGAGATCCGCGACATGTACGGGAAGTACCGCAAATGGCGCGGTCAGCAGGTCGCCTCGGGGCGCTTTGGCGTCTCGGCGGAGATGCTCAACTCCTCCTACGTCGCCGAGATCAAGATCGGCCAGGGCGCCAAGCCCGGCGAGGGGGGACACCTGCCCGGCAAGAAGGTCTCCGAGAAGGTCGCCGCCGCCCGTAACGCGGCCCCCGGCACCGATCTGATTTCGCCCTCCAACAACCACGACCTTTACTCGATCGAGGACCTGGCCGAGCTGATCGACGAGCTGAAGACGGTCAACCCCGACGTGCGCGTCTCGGTCAAGGTTCCGGTGGTGCCGAACATCGGCACGATCGGCCTCGGGATCGCCAAGGCAGGGGCCGACATCATCACCCTCTCCGGCTTCGAGGGCGGCACCGGCGCCGCCCGCCAGCACGCCCTGCGCCACGTCGGCCTGCCCTCCGACATCGGCACTCGCGCCGTGCACCGGGCGCTGATGGAGGCCGGGTTGCGCAACCGGGTCGAGATCTGGGCCGACGGCGGCTACCGCACCGGCCACGACATCGTCAAGCTGCACTGCCTCGGCGCCAACCGGGTCGGCTTCGGCACCCTGGCGATGGTCAGCCTCGGCTGCACGATCTGCCGCGGCTGCCAGCTCGACACCTGTCACGTCGGCATCGCGACCCAGATCGAGACGACCGACGAAGCCGAGGCCCACGGCCTCAAGAAGTTCACCCCGCAGGAGGTCGACCGTGCGGCCGAGAACTGCGCCCGCTTCTTCGCCGCGATGGGCGAGGAGGTCAAAGAGGTCGTCGCTTCGCTCGGCTACGACCGCGCCCAGGACCTGGTCGGCCGCTACGACCTGCTCGAGCAGGTCGCGGCCAAGGACAAGATCGACCTGGCGCCGCTGATCACGCCGCTGGAGGAGTTCCTCGACCTCGAGCCGATCGACCTGCCGGTTGCCGAGACCGCCGACGCGCGGGCCGAGGCCGGCCTCGTCGTCGCCCGCCCGATCCGCATGGAGGAGAAGCAGGCCTCGGCCCAGATCGCGGCACTTGCCGGCGACATCTGCGCGGGCCGTACGATCCGCAGCGAGTTCCCGCGCGCGACCGACGCCGACGACCGCGTGCTCGGCACCGAGCTGGCCGGGGCAATCGCCCGCCAGCGGATCTTCGAGGACGGCCCCGAGTCGAACGACGAAGTGCTCGCCAGCCTCGAGTTCAACGGCGGCTCGGTCGCCGGCCAGGGCCTCGGCGCCTTCAACGCCTACGGCGTCTCGATCCGGATCGAGGGCGGTGCCCAGGACGGCGTCGGCAAGACGATGCTGGGCGGCTCAATCGCGATCCTCAAGGGCAAGGGGGCGAAGGGCAAGCGGCTCAACGGCTCGGTCGGCAAGTCATTTGCCTACGGCGCCCAGCGCGGTCGCCTCTTCGTCCAGGGCTCGGCCGACTCGCGCTTCTGCATCCGTCTCTCCGGCGCCGACGTGGTGCTCGCCGGCGAGCCGGAGCAGGACATCGACGACAGCCAGGGCAGCCTCGCCGATCGCTCCAACGCCAAGGGCTTCGCCTTCGAGTACATGACCTCGGGGCGCGCCCTCGTGCTCGGCGACCTCGGCCCCTGGGCCTGCGCCGGGATGACCGGCGGCCGCGTCTACGTGCGCCACAACGCCTTCGGCATCGACCGCGCCGCGATCGAGCGCCGGCTCGGCGAGGGCGCCAAAGTCGAGCTCAAGGACCTCGACGCCGAGGGCCTGATCGACATCGACGACCTGATGCAGCACTACGCGAACGAACTGCGCGCCACCGACCAGAACGAGGAGGCCGACCGCGTCCTCGCCCTCGCCGCCGACGCGACCAGCAACTTCCTGATGATCGTGCCGCACAAGGTCCAGGCCGACCCAAGCATCTCGACCGAGTGATCTAGGCGTTGCGAGGGAGAGGGTGGGTGGCCCTTTCGCTTAACTTTTTTGAGAGACGGCTAGAGCCGCCCGAGCTTCGCCGAAGCAAAAAAGTACAAGACGCTTCAGGGCCACCCACCCTCTCCCAACAAGCGTCGGCTCAGGGGTCGAGATGCTCGTTCCTGCTGAGTAGCTTCCGAAGTTCGGAATCTCTTAAAGCGAGACGCGCCTGCTGCACAGGTCGGCCTCGTCGCATCTCCTGATCAGGCAACCGCTTCGTGAGCGAGGGGTCGGGTGACCCCTGAAGCGTCTTGTACTTTTTTGCTTCCGCGAATCGCAGCCAGGCGGAGTTCGCCCCACAAAAAAGTTAAGCGAAAGGGGTTACCCGACCCCTCGCCTACCTGGGACTTCTCGTCAGCAGATCCGCGATCACGCGGACCTCGTGCAGCAGCCCGTCGAGCATGCGCTCGGTTTCGGTGTGGATGCGGTACTCGGCGGCCTGGCGCTCGGCCTCGACCTGGTCGATGCGCGCCTCGAGGGCGCTGGTGCGGTCCTCGACCCGGCGGATCGAGCGCTCTAGCCTCTTCTCCGTCTTGCGGATCCGCTTCTTGACGTAGAGGCGGGTTTCCTCGCGGATGCTGTCGAGTTCCCGCTGCAGCTCCGGGTCGATCGGCTGACTCTGTTCGGCCAGCATCTCTTCGACCCCGCGTCGGACCCGCTCTAGCTCCTGGTGCAGCTCGGCGCGGGCGCGGTCGGCAGCGGCCGAGACCGCGGGCGCTCCCCTGGGCAGGGCGGGGTCGACCGGATTCGGCGAAGCGTTCACTGCACCGAATCCTACGGTGAGGGGAGGCCGGAAATCCCGCTAGTTGCGCAGAACGTAAAGGCTGTAGCGGCCGACGGTCAGGCGGTCGCCCGCGTGCAGCGGTGCCCACTCGACCGTCTTGCCGTTGACGAAGACGCCGTTGAGGCTGCGGTCGTCGAGCACACGCAGCACCTTGCCGGGCTCGGCGACGATCAGGGCATGGCGGCGGGAGACGCTGGGGTCGTCGATCCGCAGGTCGGCGGTAAGGCTGCGGCCGATCCGGGTCCAGCCGCGTTCGATCGCGAAGGTCCGCAGCACGCCATCGTCGCTCTTCATCGCCAGGAAGTAGCCCTGCGCAGTGTGCGCTTCGCGCGCCTTCCCAAGCCAGCCCGGCCGCTCCGGCGTGCCCGGGAGGACGACTTCGGTGGTGGTGCCGCTGTGGTCCTGGTGGGCGGCGAAAATCGAGTCGCGGCGGTACTGCGAGCCGCCGCAACGGGGACAGTCGGGGAGCTCGTCGGTCTCCCGCATCGAGAGCTGCGAGCCGCAGCCGAGGCAGAAGAAAGTTCCCTCGCCAGGGGTCGCACCGGTCGCATAACGGCCGTTGACCGGAGCGCTGCTGACGCTGTTGAAGATGGTGGCCCTCCTTCCCACGTCGGGTTCTGATCGTAGCGCGCCCCAGGCCTCCCGTCACTCAATTTTGATGATGGCGGTTCTTGGCACTATCGCAGCGAATAGAATCGCGCCGCGATGGGCCCGATCAGCGCCGAGACCGAGATCGACGTCCCGCGCGAGCGGGTCTTCGAGACGCTGACCGACCTCGCTGTTCGGCCCGCCTTCACCGACCACTTCCTCTCCGGCTTCCACCTGACCAGGCTCGAGTCGAGCGGGGTGGGGGCGGGGGCGCGGTTCCGGGTCGAGGCGCCGCTGCGCAAGGTCTGGATGGACACGACCATCGTCGAGCTGGACGAGCCCTACCGGATCGTCGAGCGCGGCCGTGGCGGCCGCGCCAACCGCATCCCCAACCACACGGTCTGGGAGCTGACCGAGGGCCCGGGCACGCTGACCTCGGTGAGGCTCTCGCATTGGACCGAGCCGGGTCCCGTCGACCGCGGGCTGGAGGTCCTCTCCGCCGGTTCGGCCTGGCAGGAGCGTGGCTGGCGGCAGGCGCTGCGGCGGCTGCGCGACGGGCTTGAGTCGGGCGCCTTGGGCGCTGAGCGGACCGCCGTCGCTGGGGGTAACCGCTACGCGACCGGCATCCCTTAGGTCGACCTGCCCTAATAGACTCCGCCGCCGATGTTCTCCCCGCAGAAACTTCTCCGACCCTTGTTCGCCGCCTTCGTCTTCGCCGCCCTCGCGGTCGGCGTTGCCGCTTGCGGCCACGAGAGCCATGAGACCGAGGTGGCCGAGGGCGAGCCCGTGAAGCTGGGTGAGCTCTCCTACAACGTCACCTTCTCGCGCTTCCTCAACCCGAACGACAACGAGGACAAGGCCTATCTGGTCGGGCAACCGCCCGCGAACGACGGCTTCGACTACTTCGGCGTCTTCTTGGAAATCCAGAACGAGAGCGAGAGGCCGCAGACGGTGCCGTCGATGGAAATCACCGATGCGGACGGCAACCGCTTCGCTGCCTACCCGAGCGAAAGCCTCTACGCGCTCCAGTTCGGCGAAGAGGTCGAAGCGGAAGAACAGCTGCCGGTGCTCGACTCGACCGCCGACCTCGGCGCGATCGAGGGCGCGCTGCTGATCTTCAAGCTGCCGGCCGAAATCTCCGAGAACCGCCCGCTGACGCTGCACATCGAAAGCGCGCCCAAGGGCGAGGTCACGCTCGACCTCTAGGTGCGCCGCCGGCTAGAGGCCGGTGGAGAGCACCTGGGCCGCGGCGGGCGCGGCAACTTCGCCGCCCGACGCTTCCGCTTCGATCAGCAGCACCCCGACCGCGAGACGCGGTTTCTCGGCCGGCGCGAAGGCGGCGAACCACGCGTCCTTGATCTGGACCGGGTTCTCCTCGTTCTCCTGGCCCGGTTTAGGGCCGAGCTCGGCGGTGCCGGTCTTGCCGGCCACCTGGGCCTCGGTTATCGCCCCGGCGGTGCCGGTCCCTTCGACGACCACCCGAGTCATCAGCTCGGTCAGGTCGCCGGCCAGCTTCTCCGACATCACCCGCACCGGCTCGGCCCGCGGCCGCAGCTTCTTCGTGGTCACGATCGAGGTCGGCTCGCGGACGCCGCCGTTGGCGATCGTCTGCGCCACGCTCGCCATCTGCAGCGGCGTCGCCAGCACCTCGCCCTGGCCGATCGCCGAGACGCCGAGGTCGATTTCTTCGCCGATCTCGGTCGGGATCGTCGATTCGGCCGGTCCCACTTCGCGCACGATCCGCGGCGCGTAGAGCGTCGGCGGCGAGTTGAAGCCGAACTGCTCGGCCTTCGCGACCAGGTCGTCATTGCCGACCGCTGGCCCCAGCGGCGCGAAGACCGCGTTGCAGGAGTGGGCGAACGCTTCGCGGAAGCTACCGCCGCAGAACTCGCCGCCGGCGTTGTAGATGAAGCGGCCGCCGACGTTGATTCCGTCGGTGATTTCGAATTCGTCGTCGAGCGAGACGACGCCCTCCTCGAGCGCGGCCGCGCTGGTGACGAGCTTGAAGGTCGAGCCCGGCGGCTGCGGGGCGGAGAAGGCCTGTCCGGCGAGGGCGCGGACGTCGCCGTTGCGGGTGTCGAGCACGGCGATGCCGCCGGCCCGCCCGGCCAGCGCCGAGACCGCCGCTTCCTGCAGCTCGGGGTCGATCGTCGTCTTCACTGGCGCGCCCGGCTGCGGTTTGTCCTGGGCGAGCACCCGCACCGACGTGCCGGCCTCGTTCAGTGCCAGCAGCGCGCCGCCGGGCTTGCCGGCGAGGCGAGCGTTGAAGGCGCGCTCGAGGCCGCTGATCCCGACCAGGGTGTCCTCGGTGAAGCCCTGGCGCGCCAACCGCGGCAGGTCTTCCTCGGTGGGGCTGCCGATTTCGCCGGTGACGTCGATCGCGGGGCTGCCGAGCGGGTGTTCGCGTTCCTCGGCCGGGCCCTCGGCCAGCGGGGTTCCGTCGCCGGCCAGGATCTTGGCCCGCGGCGCCAGCTCGATCTGGCTTTCGAGGCGCTCGCCGTCGCGCAGTCCCGGGAAGACGAGGCTCGGGTTCCAGTCGATCCCACCGTCGTCGTAGGAAAGCTCGATGCTCTCTTCGAAGCGGCCGAAGGCCACGGTGGTGAGCGCGATCGGCACCGGCACGAGCGTTTCGCCGTCGCGCGAGTCGGGATCCTGAGCAGAGCCGGGCTCGAGTCCGCGCAGGGTCGCCACCTGCTCTGCCTCGCGGTAGGCGGTGGCGAACTCGTTGACGCCGATCTCCGCTTTCGAGGCCGGGCTCAGCTCCCGGTACATGGCGGCGAATTCGTCTGCCGCCCAGGCCTCGGCGAAGCGCTCGGCGGCCTCCTTTTCGGGCGAACCGGGCGCGCCCGCGGCCGCGCCGACCACAAAGGCGACGATTGCGACGAGCGCGAGGGGAAGCGTGCGGGTGACGAGGCGGCGTCGCCGCTCCGCCTCGGAAGGCAACTGACTCACTGGCTGAAAAGGTAGTGGAGTGGTCCCCCGGCATGCTTGTATTCAGTGGTGACCGTTCTCGACTGGGCAATCGTCGCCTTCACCGTCGCGCTCGGGATGTGGGGTTACCGCCAGGGCCTGATCGTCGGCGCGATGACGCTGGCCGGCTTCGGAGCGGGTGCCTTCGCCGGCAGCCGGCTCGGCCCGCTGGTCCTCGCCAAGGGGTCGGAGTCGCCCTACGCGCCGGTCTGCGCCGCCCTGGGGGCGCTCCTGGCCGGGGCGCTGGTCGCGGTCGCGGTCGAGAGCTTCGCGCTCGGGCTGCGGGCGAAGGTGATCCGCAGGCCAGCCCTGCAGCTGGCCGACGGCGCTGGGGGCGCGGCGCTGATCGCCTCGGTCGCACTCGGCGTGGCTTGGGTCTTCGGCGCCGTCGCCCTGCACGCTCCCGGCACCGACCGGTTGCGTACGGACGTGCAGGAGTCGCTGATCCTGCGCAGCCTCAACGAAGTGATGCCGCCGTCCGGGCCGGTCCTGAACGCGCTCGACCGGGTCGACCCGGCGCCATCGATAACCGGACCGGCCGCGCCGGTCGGGCGGCCGAATGCGGCGATTGCCACCGACCCCGAGGTGCTGCGAGCCGGCGGTTCCGTCGTGCGCGTGCTCGGGACCGCCTGCGGCCTCGGGATCGAGGGCTCGGGCTGGGCGGTGCGATCCGGCCTCGTCGTCACCAACGCGCACGTCGTCGCCGGCTCCGACGACACCTCGGTGACCAGCCAAGGCGGGGTCGAGCTCGATGCGACGCCGGTCTACTACGGGCCCGAGGACGACCTGGCGCTGCTGCGTGTCGGCGCTGACCTGCCGACGCTGCCGATCTCCGACCGGCGCGAATCGGGCACCGACGTCGCCGTGCTCGGCTACCCCGAAAACGGTCCCTACGCGGCCGAGCCGGCGCGGCTTGGCGAAACCCGCGCCACGATCAGCGAGGACTCCTACGGCAACGGGCCGGTCGAGCGCACGATCGTGGCGTTGCGTGGGGGGGTCCGCAGTGGCAACTCGGGCGGGCCGCTGGTCGACGGCGAGGGCCGCGTGGTCGGCACCGTCTTCGCCGCGACCACGTCCGGCCCGCCGGGAGGGTTCGCAATCCCGGCCGAGGACATCCGCGAAGCGCTCGGGCGCACCTCGGCCGACGTCTCGACCGGGGCCTGCACCGGTTGAACGTGCCTGTTTCCAGATCCATGAGCGTGCCTGTTTCCTGGCCCAGCACTTACGTTCAGTAAGCTCGACTACCGTGGAACCGGCCAGCTCGACCCAGGTTTCGGCCGAGGCTTCGGCCTCTGTCTGCCCACACTTCCATGCGGCGATCGAGCTGATCGGGAAGCGTTGGACGGGCGCGATCGTTTGCGCTCTGACCGAACGGCCAATGCGCTTCGGCGAGCTCGGCAAGGCGGTCCCCGGCCTCTCCGATCGGCTGCTCTCCCAACGCTTGCGCGAGCTCGAGGACGAAGGCCTGGTGCAGCGCGAGGTCGAAGCGGGCACCCCGGTCCGGGTCACCTACTCGCTGACCGAGATGGGGACGGAGCTGGGCCCGGCGATCGGCGAGTTGCGATCATGGGCAAAGCGCTGGAAAGCCACCGCCTAGCTGTGATCTAGCCTGCTCGGCGTGGAGCTGCCTGGCCCCTTTCCCGTCGGCGTTTACGCGCAGCGGCTGCAGGGATGGATGCGCGAACGGGCGCGGGTGCAGTTGATCGGCGAGGTGACGGGCGTCGGTCGCAGCAAGGTCCAGGCCTACTTCGAGCTGCGCGACAGCCAGGGCGCGATCCCCTGCGCGATCTGGCTCAACGACCTCGAGAAGACGGGTCTGCCCGAGGGGGCGCTGCGCGACGGCGCCGAACTGGTGATCTCCGGCGGCCCCGACTACTACCCAGGCGGCGGCCAGGCCTCGCCCAGCTTCAGCTTCCGCGCCACCGACGTGCGGCTGGCGGGGGAAGGGGATCTGTTGGCGCGGCTGGAGGCGCTGCGCAAGCAGCTGCGGGCAGAGGGGCTGTTCGAGCTGCAGAAGCAGCTGGCGCGGCCGTTGCTGCCGAAGACGATCGGGGTGGTGACGGCGGAGAGTGGCGCTGCCCGGCGCGACCTGCTGGCGGCGCTGCGGCGGCGCGGCTGGGGCGGAACCGTGGTCTGGGCCTTCGCCCCAGTCCAGGACCGCCACGCGGCCCCGACGATCGCGGCAGCGATCCAGAGGCTGGGGGCGCGGCCCGAGGTCGAGGCGATCGTCGTCACCCGCGGCGGCGGTAGCCTCGCCGACCTCTGGGCCTTCTGCGACGAGACGCTCTGCCGCAGCGTGGCGATGCTGCGGGTGCCGGTGGTCAGCGCGATCGGCCACGAGCGCGATTCGACCCTGATCGACGACGTCGCCGCGGTCGCCTGCTCCACCCCGACGCACGCCGCCGAAGCCGCGGTACCGCTCGACGTCGCCGACGCGCGCGGCGCCCTGCAGCGCTGCGCCACCTCGCTGCGGCGGGCCGGCGAGGGTGCGGTCGGGGCGCGGGCGCGGCACCTGGCGGCGCTGGCGCGGGGACCGGCGCGGGCGCTGCAGCGTGAGCGCAGCGTGCTCAACCAGCGGATCCGTGAGATTCGCGCCGCCTCCGAACGCGGCCTGGCGGAAAGGGCCGGCTTCCAGCGGCGGATCGCCACTGTGGTGCTCGCGCGGGCACGACGGCGCGGGATCGAGCGCACCGCCGCGGCGCTCGCGGTCGAGGGCCGCCGTGGCGCCGGGCTCGACCGCTCCGCCGCCCGCTCGCTGCAGCGCCGCCGCGAGGCGCTGCGCAAGGCGGCGGTCACGCTGCGGGCCCACGATCCGGAGCGGACCCTGGAGCGCGGCTACGCCCTGGCCGAGACCGAGGCCGGGCAGCCGGTCACCACGGCCGCTGGCGCTGTCGCCGCCGCGGCCGTAAGACTGCGCTTCGCGGATGGACGCGTGAAGGCGAAGATCGAGGGAGACGTTGAGCGAGAAGCCCGCTAGCTACGAGGTCGCCGTCGAGCGGCTGGAGGAGATCATCGACCGGCTCGACTCCGGCCAGGCCGGTCTGCGCGAGACGCTCGACCTCTGCCGCGAGGGCCGCGAGCTGGTCGACTACTGCGCCGCCGAGCTGGACGCGGTGGGGGAGGGCTTGAAGGAGCTCAATCTCGACGAGCTGGCGGCGAAGCTCGATTCTTCAGCCGAGCCCAGCGCTTAGCGCGACCGCATCTTCGTCACCTGCTTCGCGCGGGCCCGAGCAGAGGCGACCTAAGGCAGGACAGCCTCGGCAGAGGTCCCAGTTCCGATTAGAGGGGTCAGCCACCGGGAACTCACCTGCGCCGATGCGGGCGATCGTGGCCGCGAGGCGCGCGCGGCCGACGTTCATCGCGGCCGAGTCGAGGACGGAGAGGGCCGGCTGCTCCGGGCGCTCGAGGAAGACGTAGGCGACCTCGACCTCGGTCGCGCCCAGCGCCTCGGCGACCGCGAGGGCGTAGATCGTGCGCTGGGTCTCGTAGTGGGCAGCGTGCTCGGTGGGGTCCGAGCCGTCGAGCCGGTCGGTCTTGTAGTCGACGACCAGCGGCGGCTCGCCCTCGCGCTCGACCAGGAGGTCGATCGAGCCGCGCAGGACGGTTCCGCCGACCTCGAGCAGCAGCGGCACCTCGGCCCGGACCCGCGGCGCCGCGGCGATTCGCTCGCCGAGCAGGGGGGAGCTGAGCCAGCCGCGCACCGGCTCGAGCAGGGTCGTCGCCAGCCCGTTCGCCCCGGGATCGAGGCCGGCTGCGACTGCGTGGCGCCGGGCCAGCTCCGCGCTCGGCTCACGCCACTCGTTGGCCTGGCTCCACTCGAGCAGCGCGTGCACAGCGGCGCCCCGTGCCGCCCGCTCCTCGCGCTCGCTGGGCGTCACTTTGCCTGGTGCGAACGTATTTGGTTCCGCTATGCGGGAGGAACTACGTTCGGACGCGCCGAGACCCAGCACCCGCTCCATGTAGAAGCGGTACGAGCACTCCTCGTAAGCGGAGATCGCGGTGTAGGAAAGGGGGCGGTTGGGGACGGTCGGCGGGCGCTGCTCGACCAGCGGCGGCGGGCCGTCGCCGAGCGGACGGTCGGCGGCCGCCTCGCGCCGCGTCGCCCGCAGCTCCGCCGCCCGCTCCGGCGAGGGCAGATCCACCCGCACGGCGATCTCCGACGCCCCGAAGCTCGCCTCCAGGCCGGGCCGCGGCTCGGGTGCCGGTACCGGGACGGTCGAGTCGGCGTCGCGCGGGACCCCGAGGCCGTCGACCAGCCGCTCGACGATCGGCGTGCCGGGCTTCGTCCCCCGCCCCGGCTCGGGTTTGACGACGCCGCTGAGGATCAGCCGCTCGCGGGCGCGGGTGGCGGCGACGTGGAAGAGGCGCAGGCCCTCCTCGGAGTCGCGCTCGCGCACCTCCTCGCAGAGCTCGGCGTAGTCGTAGAGGTTGACCGCGCCGCTGCCGAGCCGGCGCAGCTGCATCCCCACCCGCGGCGGCTGCTCGCGCCCCAGGGTCAGCAGGGGAGGGCGCGACCCGGCGAGCAGGCTGCGCGAGAGGTCGGGCACGGCGACGACGTCGAACTCCAGCCCCTTGGCGTTGTGGACGGTCATGATCCGCACCCCGTCGTGACCCTCGGCCGCGGTCGCCGCCTGGGCCTCGGCGTCGGCCTCGGCGCGGTCGCCGAGGAAGTCGAGCAGGCCGCGCAGGTCGCGGCCCTCGCGCTCCTCGAACTCGGCCGCCAGCCGCATCAGCTTGCGCACATTGGCGAAGCGGGCCTCGCCAGCCGGACGCATCAGCACCGCCAGGTCGTACCCGGTCTCGGTCGTTGCCACCTCGATCAGGCCCGCCAGGGATAGCCGCGGCCCGCGCTCGCGCAGCCTGGCCAAGGTGGACGCGAAGCGGCGCAGTAGTTCGATCTCACCTGGCGGGATCTGCTCCAGGCGCTCGGGCGCGGCCAGCTCCCCCTCGCCGGCTCCGACCGCGCGCTCCAGCGCCGGCCAGACGTGGCGCCGGCTGCCGGCCGCGGCGCGCAGCAGCCAGAGCGTGTCCGGGGCGGCGCCGCAGGCCGGCGAGGCGAGGGCGCCGAAGAGCGATTGGTCGTCGAGCGGGTTGGCGATCGTCGCCAGCAGCGCGCAGACGTCGGAGACCTGCTGCTGGGACCAGTAGCCGCGGCCGCCGACGACGTAGGGCCGCAGACCGGCCCGCTCGAGCGAGTCCTCGTAGGCGTCGAGGTGGGTGAAGGCGCGCAGCAGCACCACCATCTCGCCGCGCGCGACGCCGGCGTCGGCCAGTTCGCGCAGGCGGGCCGCCACCGCCCGCGCCTCGGCCAGGCAGTTAAGCGGCGTGTGGCCGTCGATCGGCGGCTCCAGGTCGATCTCCTCCCCATCCCAGCCGTCGCGCGCGGTCAGCAGCAACTCGACCGGCGGGCCCTGGCCGGCCGGCGGGCCCGCGGGCGGCGGCGCGCCGACCCGCAGCGGCCGGTAGGAATCGCCGAACAGGGCCGTGCCGAAGCGGTTGACGGCGGCGATCGCCTCCGGCCGCGAGCGGAAGTTGCCGCTCAGCTCCATCAGCTCCGCGTCGGGGCGCTGCTCGGCGAGCGCCCGCTGCGCCCGGAAGACGTCGAGGTCGGCATGACGGAAGCCGTAGATCGACTGCAGCTCGTCGCCGACCGCGACCAGCTCCGTGCGTGGGCCGCGTAGCGCCTCGATCAGCCGCAGCTGGAGCCGGTTGGTGTCCTGAAACTCGTCGACCAGCAGATGGGCGAAGCGGCCGCGGTAGACCTGGCCGATCTCGGCCCGCTCGAGCAGCCGCGCGGCGAGAATCTGCAGGTCCTCGAAGTCGATTCCGGAGCGGCGCTGCTTGGCCGCCTCGAAGCGGGCCGAGAAGAGCTCCAGCAACTGAGCCAGGTGGCGGTAGGCGGCGCCACCCTCGCCGGCCTCGGCGCTGCGCGAGATCGCCGCCTCGATCGCCTCGCGGTAGGGGAGGATCGCCTTCGCCCTGCTCTCGGTCCGCAGCGAGCGCAGCTCGTCCAGGTCTGGCGGCGGCCCGGGCTCGCTCAGCCGCACCAGTGCCCGCTCGAGCAGCTCGCGTTTGGGGTCGCCGTCGCGCAGCTCCTCCAGCGATTGCCCGGCGGCTTCGATCGCGGCGGCGATCGCCTCGATCGGGTCCGACCGCCGCGGCTGCGGCAGCCGCGGCTCCGCCTCTCCGCGGCTACGCAGCTCGGCGTGGACCCCGACCACGATCCCGCGCAGTCCCTCGATGTCATACGTCGCCACCAGCTCCTCTCGGGACCCTTGGCGCCGATGGGCCGATTCCCGCTCTATATCAGCGGAAATCGGCCCATCGGCTGGCGGTTCGGACCCGAGGAACTCGCGCAGCGCCTCGTCGAAGGCCTCGCGGGCGGCCCGGGTCGTCTCCGGAGCGTCGAGCACGCGGAAGCCTGGGTCGACCCCGGCCGCCACCGGGTGCCCGGCGAGCAGGCGGTTGCAGAAGCCGTGGATCGTCGTGATCCAGGCGCTGCCGATCGCGCCGAGCAGCTCCCGCGCGCTCTCCGAGCCCGCTTCGGCCCGGTGCGCCAGCTCGACCCGGATCCGCTGGCGCAGCTCCGCGGCTGCCTTGTCGGTGAAGGTGAAGGCGAGGATCGCATCCGGGGAGACGCCCTGCTCGCAGACGAGGCGGCAGTAACGCTCGACCATGACGCCGGTCTTGCCGGTGCCGGCGCCGGCCTCGAGCAGCACGTCGCGGCCGCCGATCTCGATCGCCGCCGCCTGCTCGGGAGTTGGGGTGCGCTGGCTCATCGCTCCTCCGCCTCTTCTTCCTCGACGTAGCCAGGGGCGCGGTCGCGGCGGCAGATCGGGGCGAAGGTGCAGAAGGGTGGGCAGGCGTCGTGTCCGCGCAGGCCGCGCCGCGGGCCCGGGTCGCGGCGGATGTCGCCGGCCCGCATGCGGGCGACGATCTCGCCGGCCCGGCGGCGCGATTCGGCCAGCAGCTCGTCCAGCTCCTCCGACTCGACCACGTCGCGGTCGTAGAGGCCGTAGCCGGCCAGGTCGCCCGCCGCCGTCGCGGCGACCACGCCCCGCGGCCGCCGCGTCGAGGTGCCGCGCAACGGGTGGTAGAGGCCGCCGATCGGCTCGACGCCCCAGTGCGCGGCGACCGCGAGCAGGTAGAGCTGCAGCTGCAGCTTCGCCTGCTCCTCGAACTTCTCGCGCGGGGTAACAGCGCCGGCCAGCTTGTAGTCGATCACCAGGGCGCGGCCGTCGGCGGCGCGGTCGACCCGGTCGATCGCGCCGTGCAGCGCCCAGTCATCGAGCGCCAGGCTGGGCCGCTCGCTCTCTTCGTGCTCGCCGAAGCCGGCCTCCAGCAGCCACGGCTCGAAGCCGCCGGTCTCGCGGCCGGCCTCTTCGGCGAGGAAGCGCTCCAGCAGCCGCTCGACCCGGCGCGCTATCGCCCGCTCGGCCGGGTGGTCGCCCAGCTCGCGCTCGGCGACGATCTCGGCGACCAGCGCGCGCCCGCGCGCGGTCCAGGCGAGAAGCGAGCCGCGGCGCGGCAGCGCGTCGCCGCCGGGCTTCTCCCGGTAGAGCCGCTCGAGCGCGGCGTGCATCAGCCCGCCCTGGACCAGCGGGTCGGGAACCGGGTCGAGCGGCTCCGGGCGGAGCTCGTGGCCGACGAACCAGCGGTAGGAGCAGAGGTCGAACCCCTCCAGGGTGGTCCCGCCGTAGACGGGGACGGCCGCGAGCGACTCGAGCACCGCCGGGTTGCTCAGGGGCCCCGGCGCGCCCGAGGTCAGCTCGGCGGCACGAGCGGCGACGATCCGGTCCACCAGGCGTTCTACCCGGTCTCCCCCGACCCCGACCGTTGCCAGCAGCGCTCTCGGATCGGCGCCGGGGCCGTGCGCGGCGAGCGCCCGGGCCAGCTCGTCCTCCGACGGCGCCTCCGCCACGGGGGCGACGACGCGCGCCAGGTCGCGGCTGCGGGCGATCGCCTCCTCGACCGGGTCGGGTGCGGATCCGTCGGGCGGCGGAGCCAGCAGCTCGCGCACGTCGTCGAGCAGCGGCGAGCGGGCCTCGGCGCCGCCGTTCTCATCGCTGTCGCGGTAGGAGAGGAAGAGGCGCTTGCGGGGCAGGGCGAGGCAGACGCCGAACAGGTAGCGCTCCTCCGCTTCGCCCTCGCGGCGTGGGTCGAGCCCAAGCGAGTCCCGCTGCGCTTCCGAGAGGAAGGGGTCGCCGCCGCGGTCGCGGCGCGGGAACTCGCCGTCCTGGAGCGAGCCGACGAGGATATGGTCGAAGCGAGCGGCTCGCAGTCGGTAGGGGCTGGCGATCCGCACCCGGCCCTCGACCGGCCCGCTCCAGACCCGGAACTCGAGCGCCGCGATCGTCGCCGCCAGCTGCGCCGGCTGCGGCGCCAAGTCGTCCAGGTCCGCCAGCTCGGCGAGCGCGTCGGCGATCGCGCCGCCCGCCCGCAGCTCCAGTCCGTCGCCGCGATCGAGCTGCGGACCGTCGCCGCCGTCGCGCAGCGGTCGTGCCGCCATCGTCGCCGCCAGCCGCCCGACCTCGGCCGCGAGCGCTGCGGGCGAGCGGGCGGCGGCATCGCGCAGCCGGGTCAGGTCGCGCGGCGGCTCGTTGTCCTCGCCCTGCCAGATCGCCAGCGCCGCCTCGGCGTCCTCGACCCGGCCGCGGCGCAGCGCCCGCTCCAGCCAGTCGACCCGTCCCGAGGAGAAGCCGGAGGGCCCGCGCAGGTAGCGCAGCAGGTCGCTCGCCCGGCCGCTCCCGAACTCGGCTTCGAGCAGGGCCACTAGGGCCCCGCCGACCGCGGTCCCGGCGACCGGCAGCTCCGCCTCCAACGCCGTCGCGATCCCATTCGCCTCCAGCGCCGCGGCGATCGCGGCTCCGCGCCGCGCCGGGTCGCGCAGGGCGATGGCGATCTCGCCCGGGTCGGCGCCGTTCGCGACCAGCTTCGAGGTCTCGGCGGCGATCGCCTCCGCCTCGCCCCGCACGCCGGCCGAGCGCAGCAACACGAGGTCGCCGTTCGGCTCCTGTGGGGGCGTGTCGGCGCGGCCGAAGCCGCGCGCCAGGTGGAAGAGGAGGGGGCTGGCGGTGTTAGTCGGGTCGGCTTCGGTGAGAACCGTCTCGGCGATCCCGAACCGGTCGAGCTGCCCGCGCAGGCGGGCGCGCGCCGCCAGTGCCGCGTTGCCCTGCTCCAGCGGCAGCGCCACGGTCACCTCGCCCAGCTCGGCCAGCAGCTCGACCAGCTCGAGCTGGTTCGGCGTGAGGTCGTCGAGCCCGTAGAAAAAGACCGGCCGCCTGCCCCAGAAGGACGGGTCCGCCTGCAGTAGCCCGATCGCCTCGCGGGCGATCCCGTGCGCGTCGATCCTGCCGCTGCGCTCGCGCACCTCGGCATAGGCGCCGAAGAGGGCGGCTATGTCGCTGAGGTAGGCGGAGCCCTCCAGCGTCGCGGCGCTAGCCTCGACCGCCGCCGGCTTCAGCCCCGCCGCCTGCAGATCGTCGAGCAGGCGTGCGAAGGCCCGTGCGAACCCCGGCCGGGCGGCCGAGCGGCGCAGCGGCCCGAGCCGCTCGCGGCGAGACTCGACCGCGACCGCGATCGTCTGCAGCCTCTGGGCGGGGGAGAGCTCGGCCCCGGGCGGCACCCCACCCGCGGTGGCGATCGTGCGGAAGAGCGCCCCGAAGGTCAGCACCGTGCCGCCCAGCGCGGCCCCCGCCTCGCAGAGCTCGCGCTCGAACCAGTAGACGTCGTCGACGGTCGGCACGACCAGGACCGGGTCGCGGTCGAGCGCCGCCGCGAAGCGACGCCGGATCAGCCCGGCACGACCGGAATTCGGGGGTCCCTGGATCAAGTTCAGCGGCATAGCGGCAAGCGACTCAGCATAGGTCGGCCTCCGGCGTGGCCAAATGCGCCCGCCGAGCGCGGCGCAAAGCCGCAAAGCCGGACTTTCCCGCCTCGGTTTTGCCGTCTACCGACCCCTCTAGATTGCGAGCCAGCCGATGTCGCTTTGCTTCGTAGACCCCGCCGACGCAGTCCGCGCGATCGCCGACTCGATCGGGCGCGAGGCCCGTCGCCAACTGCTCGGCGAGGCCGTCCGTGCCTGGGTCGACGAGATCCCCGACGCCGAACTGGAGACCCACTACGCGAAGGCGATCGCCGAGCTCGACGAGCACGACCTCTCGATGCTCGCTGCCTGGCACGGCTCGCTCGAGGTCGGCCAACCGGTCCCCAACCGCGACTTCCTGATGGGTGCCTTCGGCTCACTTGGCGAGAACCGCCGCGAGGCGCTGAAGCTCGCCGCCGGCTTCCGCGGCGAGGAGGCGGTAGACGCCGGCGTCACCGAGGAGGATGCCTTGGAGCTCGTCCTCAGCCTGCTTTCCCCCCCTCGCCTAATGCAGCTCACCGTCGAGGCGGTCGAGCTGTACGTCTGGGACCGCGCCGGCTCCGACAACTAGCCGTCAACCCGTTCAAGCTGCGCAGCAAGGGTTATTCCCAAAATTGGACGCTAACTGTTGAGGCGGGGCAGTAACCACACTACGGTAAACGCGAACAAGCAATTCGGTGGACAAGCAATTCGGTGGAGAGAACTATCTCTCGACCACGCCGCTCGCACCACTATTGAAATAACTGTTGCTCTCACGGACGACGGCAAATTTGGGATTGCCGGCCCACCTAGGTGCAGCAAGATTCTGGAAAGGCCTTAATGCACTCAAGATCGGGACTCCTACCGGTGGCTATCTGCGGCATGTTGCTGCTTGTCTGTGCAATTATCCCTGCCCTCGCCGCGGCAGCGCCAACCGTTAGCTCGATCAGCCCGACCAAAGGGCCGGCAGTTGGAGGGACGGAGGTGACGATCACCGGCACGGAATTCATCGCCGGCTCTACCGTGAAGTTTGGAACGACTCCTGCCACCAGCGTCACGATCAACTCCTCGACCAGCATCACGGCGGTAAGCCCGACGAATGCCGGCACTGTGGACGTGTCGGTGACGAACTCGGGCGGAACCTCAGCCGCGGTTCCGGCGGACCAGTTCACCTACTTGTGGCTGGGCCTCACCTCGAACAGCGGAGGTTCAGGCTGGGGTAGTGGGAGGGATATCGACGACTTCACGTCTCACAACATCGTCTATGACAGAGGGATTCCCTTTGAGATGGCGGCCGGGGAATTACCGTCACCAGCGCACGAAGAATCCTGGTCGGAAGCGATCGAAGCGGGAATGACTCCGATCATTCCGATCGAGTTCTCGACCTACAACGGTAAATGCCCTCAGCCCGAACCCAGTAGGTACCTGCCCACCGGTGCCGCCGCGACTACGTACGTAGAAGGCTTCGTGAAAACCGCAACGGCAATTCGAGAATTATTCCCGAACGAGACGATCCTGTTCGAGCCGATCAACGAGCCATGGTGCGCAGCCAAATTCGAGGGTTCGAATGCGGCCCAGTACGCCGAAATCGTCGCAGAGCTTCTTCCGGAGGCCGAAGAAGCCGGTATTCCGCTGAGCACGATCTACGTCGGCGCTACCGGCAAGGGGTGCGATGCTCAGAACAACTGCACGGCCAATAGTTGGATCCCGTCGATGTATGCGGCGGAGCCTAGCCTCAAAACTCTTGTCAAAGGCTGGTACTTCCACCCCTACGGCCCGCCGACCGGGACGTTCTTCCACGACAAGGGTGGTATAGAAGCGGTGCCGAAAGTGCGAACGGCGATGACCTCGGGGCAGAACAACATCATCATCTCCGAGATCGGTTTCTGCACCCCGGACGTAGGCTCATGCTCCTCGGAACAAAACTACCCGAACGTCCCGAACAGCACGCAAGCGGCAGCCGACATGGATCGCATCCTGGCTACGGGCAGAGCGTACTACGAGGCGGGGTGGTTGAAGGCCCTCCTCGTCTACTCTCGCCATTCCAACGGGTGGGCGATGCAGGCGGAAGGGGGCGCCTTCACCGCCCCGGGCAAAGTCCTCAACGCCCATGGCGACATCGCCGCGGTGGCTCCAAACACGAGCCCGGCGGCTGCCGATGAAGCGCTCGGTGACGAAAAACCGCTTGGACCTAATGGGGCGAGGAGAGAGGTCGTGTATCACGGTGTCGACCATGCGATTTGGCTTCGATACTACGACGGATCGGCCTATTGGCACAACGAACGCCTGGGCGGCGAAGTCACCGCCGGGACGAGCCCGACGGTTGTCCGCGAACGATTTGACAAATGGAGGCAGTGGATCTTCTATCGCGGCGCTGACAACGCGATTCACCAGTGGGAGTGGAGCGGCTCAGCTTGGAGCAACAGCACGCCAGGGGGATCGCCTCGAGCCGATTCGAGCCCGACGGCAGTGCGGGACCCGAGCAGCGGTAAGCGGTGGGTGTACTTCGTCAACACGTCGGGAACCGTCTCGCAGTTGGAATGGACGGGCTCTGTTTGGACCTCGACGACGATCGGTAGCAGCGCCGTCCGGGCCGGGACGAACCTCTCGCCAGTGATCAACTATGGGAACGGGAACCGGCGTATCTACTACGTCAATACCAGCGGCGAACTGTCTCAGGCGGTTTGGAATGGCTCGTCCTGGTCCAACGGCGTCATCGGCGGAACTGTCGAAGCCGGGACCAGTCCCTCCGCGGTCGCAGAAACTGAAGGCGAATCCCCCATTTGGGTTTACTTCACGGACACCTCGGGCATCCTGCGCGAAACGAAATGGAACGGCTCCACGTGGACCCAGACGTCGCTTGGGAAAAGTGTGCGTCCGGGAAGCAGCCCCAGCGCCGCCCCTGGATTTGCGGTCGCTCGCTGGGTTTTCTATGTCGGCAGCAACGGGAAAATGGGCTGGGTGGGTTCGAGCGGAACGTTCGGAGCTTCCAACATAGAAGTCCGTGCCGGTTCGAATCCCGGCGTACTCTATGGCTTCGTCCCTAGCATCTATCCGACCAAAGGGAATGGTCGAAGGGATTACTACGTTGACACCATGGGCGTATTGCATGGAGATGGGGACCCCGCCGACGAATATTTCGATAACACCAACGGCGCCAAATGGGAGCCGAAAGCGGAATCGCCGCCGACTTTGAGCTCCTCGGAACCGAGGGTCGGGGTCTCTTTGTCCGCGACCACGGGTACCTGGTCGGGGGAACCGGTCTACGCGATGCAGTGGCGCCGGTGCGAAGTGGGGGGCGGAGGCTGCGTCGCCATTGCGGCTGCCACGGCGAGCACCTATACGCCGACCGAAGCCGATCTCGGGCACCCTCTGGTCGTTACTGTCACCGCGCAGAATGATGTCGGAAGTGCGACGGCGAGCTCCGCGGCGAGCGCACCCGTTACCCCGGCGGCCGAAACGATCGAATACTCCTCCTCCTTCGGAACCAGCGGCACCGGCAACGGGCAGTTCAACCAGCCCTCAGACGCCGCGGTCGACTCCAGCGGCAACGTCTGGGTCGTCGATCGGACCAACCACCGCTTGCAGAAGTTCAACGCCAAAGGCGAATACGTCTCGAAATTCGGCTCCAAAGGCACCGGCAACGGCCAGTTCGAAAAACCCGTGGGCGTCGCGATCGACTCGAGCGGCAACCTCTGGGTCGCCGACTCCGGCAACGGCCGCATCCAGAAGTTCAACTCCGCGGGCGAATACGTCTCGAAATTCGGCTCCAAAGGCGCCGGCAACGGCCAGTTCTCGACCTGGGGGCCGAAAGGCATCGCGATCGACGCGAGCAACAACATCTGGGTCAGCGACTACAGCGGCCGCATCCAGAAGTTCAACTCCTCGGGAGAATTCCAGAAAGCGGTCGGCACCTCGGGCACCGGCAACGGCCAGTTCCAGGAGAGCGCCGGGATCGACATCGGGCCGGAAGGAAAGATCTGGGTCAGCGACTGGGTAGCGAACCGCGTCCAGGTCTTCAACTCGGCGGGCGAATACCTCTCCAAATTCGGCTCGGCGGGATCGGGCAACGGCCAGTTCTCCCATCCCGACGCGATCGAGGTGGACGGCAAAGGCAACGTTTGGATCGGCGACGAAGGCAATAGCCGCGTTCAGCAGTTCAACCAAAGCGGCGAATACGTCGCCAAGTTCGGCAGCAACGGGTCCGGCGCCGGCCAGTTCAAATTCGCTTACCCATTCGGCATCACCAGCGACGACACGGGCAACCTCTGGATCCCCGACGTCAACAACCATCGGGTTCAGCGGTGGGTAATGCCGAAATATGTTCCCATCTACTCCTCCTCCTTCGGAACCAGCGGCACCGGCAACGGGCAGTTCAACCAGCCCTCAGACGCCGCGGTCGACTCCAGCGGCAACGTCTGGGTCGTCGATCGGACCAACCACCGCTTGCAGAAGTTCAACGCCAAAGGCGAATACGTCTCGAAATTCGGCTCCAAAGGCACCGGCAACGGCCAGTTCGAAAAACCCGTGGGCGTCGCGATCGACTCGAGCGGCAACCTCTGGGTCGCCGACTCCGGCAACGGCCGCATCCAGAAGTTCAACTCCGCGGGCGAATACGTCTCGAAATTCGGCTCCAAAGGCGCCGGCAACGGCCAGTTCTCGACCTGGGGGCCGAAAGGCATCGCGATCGACGCGAGCAACAACATCTGGGTCAGCGACTACAGCGGCCGCATCCAGAAGTTCAACTCCTCGGGAGAATTCCAGAAAGCGGTCGGCACCTCGGGCACCGGCAACGGCCAGTTCCAGGAGAGCGCCGGGATCGACATCGGGCCGGAAGGAAAGATCTGGGTCAGCGACTGGGTAGCGAACCGCGTCCAGGTCTTCAACTCGGCGGGCGAATACCTCTCCAAATTCGGCTCGGCGGGATCGGGCAACGGCCAGTTCTCCCATCCCGACGCGATCGAGGTGGACGGCAAAGGCAACGTTTGGATCGGCGACGAAGGCAATAGCCGCGTTCAGCAGTTCAACCAAAGCGGCGAATACGTCGCCAAGTTCGGCAGCAACGGGTCCGGCGCCGGCCAGTTCAAATTCGCTTACCCATTCGGCATCACCAGCGACGACACGGGCAACCTCTGGATCCCCGACGTCAACAACCATCGGGTTCAGCGGTGGAAATACTGAGCCGCATTCGGCGGCGGGTACGGCCGGGTACTTCACTTAGTCGAGCAGTGCGTCGTAGGGCTCATTCGGATGGCTCCCTGTCGCCGAGCACGTAGACGTTGCCCTCACCCCAGACGAGCGGGGTCGGGTAGACCTTGTACGCGTCGACTAGCCGCCGAGCTCAGCCCAGCGCGGCGCGGACCCCCGCGATTGCTTGCTCGTTGTCGCGGAAGTGGACCGCCGTCATGCCGGCCTTGCGGGCGCCCTCGCAGTTGAGCTCGATGTCGTCGACGAAGAGGCACGCCTCGGCGGGCAGTCCGAGACGCTCCAGCGTCATCTCGTAGATCTGCGGTTCCGGCTTGCGGACGCCGACGAAGCCGGAGTCGACCACGGTCTCGAAGATCTCGTCGACCGGCAGCATCGAGCGCCATAGCGGCTCCCACTCGCGCACGTTGTTGGTCAGCATCGCCATCCGCTTGCCGTTCGCCTTCAGCTCGCGCATCAGCTCGATCATCTCCTCGTTCGGGTGCAGCGCCTCGAAGTAGATCTCGCGGAAGCGGTGCAGCTCCGGCCGGTGCCCGAGGATTGGCTCCAGCCCGTCGCCGAGCAGCGCCAGGAAATCGACCTCGCTGATCTCGCCCCGCTCCATCTCGTAAAGCGGGTTTTCGCCCCGTTCCTCGGTCACCGCCCGCATTGCCTTGCCGAGGTCTTCCGGGCTGATCCCGATCCGGTCCTGGACCGCCATGAAGGAGCTCAGCAGCGGCGTGGTCAGGACCCCGCCGAAGTCGGAGACGACCGCCTCGATCTCAGGCATCGGGCCGGGCCACCTCGTAGGTGCCCAGTCCCTCGCGGCCCTCGACCGACCAGCGGAAGAAGGCGATCGTGGCGTTGAGGCCCTGGCGCTGGACCGCGGTGGAGTTGATCAGCGTCCCCGCCCCGCGCAGCGGCTGGCCGTCCTCGCCGGCGGGCCACAGCTCAAGGGTGGCGCGCCGCTGCACGCCGTCCTCGCCGTACTCGGTCGAGAGCAGCGCCTCCTCGAAGGCCACCGGCGCGGCGTCGGGGTCGCAGAGCACCGCCGCGACCTCCTCCTCGCCGTGCTCGCGGGCCCCGGCCGGGAGGGCCGAGGTGATCGCGAGCAGGCCGCCGTCGGCGAAGACGATGCCGATCGACCGCCGCAGGATCGTTCCGGAGTCGCTCATCGGTCGGCAGCCTATTGGCGCGAAAATGGTCGTGCGGCGAGGCGGCGGCTAGATTGCCGCGATGAGCACGGTCACGATCCGCGATGTCGATCCGAAGCGGGATGCAGCAGCCTGCGCGGCGATCTACGCGCCCTACGTCAACTGCACGCCGATCTCCTTCGAGGAGCGGGCCCCGGAGGCGGCCGAGATGGCGACGCGGATCGAGTGCTACACCGCCACCCATCCCTGGCTCGTCGCCGAGGATGGGGGAGAGGTGGTCGGCTACTCCTACGCCTGTCCGTACCAGGAGCGTCCCGCCTACCGCTGGGCGGCCGAGGTCTCGGTCTACGTCGACTCAGGCCGCTATGGCGAGGGGTTCGGCCGCGGCCTCTATGAAGCGCTCTTCGAACGGCTCCGCCGGCAGCGTTTCCAGGTTGCCTGTGCCGGCATCACTCTGCCCAACGAGGCGAGTGTGCGCCTGCACGAGCGTCTCGGCTTCATCCGGATCGGTATCAGCCCCCGCATCGGCTGGAAGGGGGGACGCTGGCACGACGTCAGCTGGTGGCAGCTGGAGCTCCTCCCAGAAGCTGTCGAGCCCCCACCCGAGCCGCTGCCGCCGGGCCCGCCGCTCTCGCGCGAAAGCTGAATCTTTGGGCAAGTCCGGCCTTTATCCAAAGTTACGAGCTTCGAGGCCCTTGCGCGACAGCTACTGCGGCGCGCTTTCAAAGCGGCGAGTGGGGCGCGTCAATTTGCGGTCCAGGTCGCGAACTTGCAGGCGAGATGGATTGAGGCGGCCGGAA
This sequence comes from uncultured Solirubrobacterales bacterium, assembly GCA_963846515.1. Taxonomy (GTDB): domain Bacteria; phylum Actinomycetota; class Thermoleophilia; order Solirubrobacterales; family 70-9; genus VAYN01. The sequence continues at coordinate 70,840 of CAWJWC010000003.1, forward strand.
ATCCTTGCGCCGGATCGGGCGCGCGCCAATTGACGGAGATCCTCCCTTCCCACCCAATCGTCGACGTAAAGTCCGCCCCGTGAGCTGATTGGCGGCAGCGAGGAGCGGGCGCGCCTTGCCATCAATCGACTGGAGGGAGCAGGCGTGTTGCGCGAGACGAGCGTTTCTCGACGCCGGCGTGCAAGGGAGTGCGTTGATCTCTTCGATCTGCTTGATCGATTTAAGCGCAGCCTCGGGTCTCCTGAGCGGACCCCGCGGCTCATTAGGCCGGGCCCGCCGTAGGCCCCGGCTACCATGGAGCCCATGTCAGAAGAGCAGCAGGCAGCCGCCGCCCCCGACCAGCACGACGAAGTCCTCACCGAGGAGGACGTCTACGAGGCACTCGAGGAGGTCATCGACCCCGAGCTCGGCCTCGACTTCGTCTCGCTCGGCCTCGTCTACGACGTCGAGATCGAGCAGGAGGACGTCTACGTCACCTTCACGCTGACCACTCCAGCCTGTCCGATCGGCCCCCAGGTCTCCGAGCAGATGAAGGAGTTCGTCGGCGATCTCCCCGGCGTCTCTTCGGTCCACCCGAAAATGATCTTCGACCCGCCTTGGTCGCCGGAGATGATGACCGACGACGCCAAGTTCGCGCTGGGCTTCTAGGCACGGATTCGGGGGTCATAAGGGCTCAGTGGGGGTCATTTCTATCCCCATCCCGTCCCTGCGGCGTCCCACCGACGATGCGTCCGGTTGGGCGCGGATACTCGATGTATGACGGAGCAGGGAATCCCCGAAAGCCAGGCTATGGAGCGTATTCGGTCGGCGCTATGAACGCTTCGTCTTCGCCTCCTACCAGCCGGTCGCCGGTTGGTCGGTGGACGTGAGGATGGAGAAGCTCGCCAAGCCGATCGCCAGCCACGGCGAGCGATCACCGAGCAGGTGAGCCAGATGACCCGGAGCGCCGACAGCGAGCGGGCGGGGATCCAGCCAGGCCAGTTCCTGGATTTCCCGATTTCGGTGCAGATCCCTGGCGAAGCGGGGGACACGCTCACGTTCAAGGCGCTGCAGACCTACGACAACGGCGAGGTGGTGCGCTGGATCGGCGCCCCCGACTCCGACGAGCCCGCACCGCAGGTCGCGGTGACCGAGCGCGAAGATCACCACGGCGCGACGGAAGATTCGGAGTCCACCGACTCCGAGGACTCCGACGGCGGCAGCGACGGTCTCGCGATCGCGGCGTTGATCGTCGGCGCCCTCGGCCTCCTCGCCGGCGGTACCGCCCTCGTCCGCTCGCGCCGAAGCTGAGGTGGGACGGCACTGCGGGTCGGCATTGCGCCGGCTCGCAGTGCCGTCGGCTCTACGATCGAGTGGATGACCGACCTCGCGTACCACCCCCTCGGCGGCCATCGTCACCAGCACGGTGGACTGATCCACTCCCATCCTCATCGTGGCCCTCACAGGCATGGGGACCGCGGCCACAGCCACGGCTTGGTCGACCCCCGCATCAAGCGCTCGCGGGAGGGCCTGCGCGCGGTCGGGCTGTCGCTGGCGATTCTCGCGGCGGCCGCGCTGGCGCAGGTCGCGATCTTCGCCGCCACTGGCAGCATCGCCCTGCTCGCAGACCTGATCCATAACTTCGGCGACGCAGCGACGGCGATCCCCCTCGGCACCGCCTTCCTGCTCCGCTCAGAGCGAGCCGAGCACGGCGCCGGGCTGTTCGTCGTGCTGGCGATCTTCGTCTCGGCCTGCGTCGCGGGCTATGAGACGGTCCTGCGCCTGGTCCACCCGGAGGCTCCCTCGGACCTGCTCGCGCTCGCCGCCGCCGGCCTGATCGGGTTCGGCAGCAACTGGCTGGCCGCGATCGTTCGTACCAGGGCCGGCCGGCGACTCGACAGTCCCGCCCTGGTTGCCGACGGCAATCACGCTCGCGCCGACTCCTACGTCAGCCTCGCCGTCGTCGCCAGCGCCGCCGCCGTCGCCCTAGGCATGCCGATCGCGGATCCCCTGATCGGGCTCGGCATCACCGCGGTCATCCTCAAGATCACCTGGGACTCGTGGCGGACCGTGCGCGGCCACGTCCACCACCTTTAGCTGCCTCCCGTCGCGGCTCAGCCGTCCAGCCGCTGCTGGTCCTCGGGCGGGACCTCTTCGGCGGTCGCCTCGTAGTCGTAGTGCCGATCGGCGCTCGGCTCACGGGGGCCGCCGAAGCCTCCCGTGGCGCCCCCCGGCATCCCGACCACGGTGAAGCGCCCGACCGTGAAGCGGCGCAGGAGGCGCCGCGCGACCGCCCGGCTTGGTGGGATCAGCAGCAACAGACCGAAGACGTCGGTGAGGAAGCCTGGAGTGAGCAGCAGGGTGCCGCCGATCACGATCAGGACGCCGTCGGCGACCTCTTTGCCGGGGAAGCGGCGCTGGGCCAGCGCTTCGTTGAAGCGGCGCCAGGCGCTGCGCCCCTGCTGTTTGAGCAGCAGCGAGCCGAGCACGGCATCGGCGAGGAGCAGCGCCAAGGTCGGCCAGAGGCCGATCCACTGCCCGACCTGGACGATCACGTACAGCTCCGCGATCGGGACGACGATGAAGAGGACGACCAAGAAGGCCACGGGTCAAGCGTAGAAGGTCAGCCGATCGAGGTAGATCGCTTACCGGGGCTATGGCACCTGTAAGCGATCACGCAGCAGCTGCAGCAGCGCCCGCGGCCTGCTCCAGCTCCGCCAGCGAGTTGGCGATTCCGTCGGAGATCGCTTCCACGTCCTCCATCGAGTCGTAGTCGGCGAGCAAGCCGAACCCGACCTTGCCGTTGTAGCTCATGATCGCCACCGCTAGCGCGTGGTTCTCCGGCAGGAAGGCGACCGGGAAGACCTCCTCCAGCTCGCGCCCCAGCACGTAGAGGGGGATCTGCGGCCCCGGCACGTTGGTGACGATCATGTTGAAGAGCCGGGTCGTGAAGTTGATCCGCGAGGCCTGCGCGAGCAGGGTCGGCGGCGCGAAGTCGTTGAAGCGCGAGATCACCTCGGCGCCGAGCGCCTGCTTCGAGCGCTTCAGGCCCTCCATCTCCTCGCTGATCGTGCGCAGCCGCCGTACCGGGTCCTCGACGTAGACCGGCAGTGGCCCGCGCATCAGCGCGATCCGGTTGCCGAGGTTGCCGCGCTCGTCCTCGCCGCGGATCGAGACCGGGACCAGCGCCCGCAGCTCGAGGCCCTCGGTGCGAATGCCGCGCCCCTGCAGCCAGTTGCGGATCGAGCCGCTGACCACGGCGAGGACGACGTCGTTGACGGTGCCGCCGAGCGCGTCCTTGATTCGTTTGAAGGTGGCCAGCTCCGAGCGCGCCCAGACGTAGCGCCGGTGCGGCCCGATCTCCTGGTTCAGCGGCACGTCCGGGGCCGGGTCGGCGAAGGCGGTGACGACCTCGCTCACCCCTTCGAGAGCCTCAACCGCCTTGCGGGCGGTCGTCTCCGGATTGCGCACGCTCTCGACCACCCGCTCGGCCAGCTTCACGGGCGCCGCGACGAGGTCGCTGACCCCGCGCGCGACCAGCTCGGTCGTGCCCGGTTCGGGCTGCGGCACCCAGTCGTCTTCGACCGGGGCCGGCTCCGGCACCGGCTCGAGATCGAAGAGCACGGTGCCGATGTCGACGCCGGAGATGCCGTCGACCATCGCGTGGTGGGTCTTGGTCAGGATCGCGAAGCGGTCGCGCTCCAGCCCCTGCGCCAGCCACATCTCCCAGAGCGGCTTCGAGCGGTCGAGCTGCTGCGAGAAGACCCGCCCAGCGAGCCGTTTCAGCTGCGCCTCGCCGCCCGGCTCGGGCAGCGCGGTGTGGCGGATGTGGTAGGTCAGGTTGAAGTTGACGTCGTCCGCCCAGAGCGGCCGGCCCGCCTCCAGCGGCGGCACCACTAGCTTCTGGCGGAAGCGCGGCACCTGGTTGAGGCGCCCGCGCACGTGCTCGACCAGGTCGACGTATTTCGGCGGCGGCCCCTCGAAGATCAGGATCCCGCCGACGTGCATGTGGCTGTTCGAGCTCTCGTTGCTGAGGAACGAGGCGTCGACTGCGGTCAGCCGGTCGAGATGGCGCCCTTCGGTGCTCATCCAGCAAGGCTAGCTACCCTGCAGATATGGCAGCAACCGCCACCGCCGCCCCGAAACGGGTCTTGCTCGCCGCACCGCGCGGCTACTGCGCCGGCGTCGACCGCGCCGTGCAGACGGTCGAGCGCGCGCTCGAGCTGCACGGCGCCCCGGTCTACGTGCGCAAGGAGATCGTCCACAACAAGCACGTGGTCGAGGAGCTGGCCAAGCGCGGCGCGATCTTCGTCGAGCAGGAGACCGAGGTGCCGGAGGGCGCGATCGTCGTCTTCTCCGCCCACGGGGTCGCTCCCGCGGTGCACGAGAACGCTGCCGCCCGCAACCTGCAAACGATCGACGCGACCTGCCCGCTGGTGACCAAGGTCCACGTCTCCGCGCGCCGCTTCGCCGCCGAGGGCTACACGATCGTGATGATCGGCCATGACGGGCACGAGGAGGTCGAAGGGACGACCGGCGAGGCGCCCGACAACATCGTCCTGATCGAAACCGCCGACGAGGTCTCCTCGCTCGAGGTCCCCGACCCCGACAAGGTCGCCTTCATCACCCAGACGACGCTCTCGGTGGACGAGACCGCCGAGGTGATTGCCGCCCTGCGCGCCAAGTTCCCGGGGATCGTCAGCTCCAAGTCGGATGACATCTGTTACGCCACGACCAACCGCCAGATCGCGGTCAAGCAGCTCGCCCGCGAGTGCGACCTCGTCCTCGTGATCGGCTCGACCAACTCCTCCAATTCGAACCGCCTGGTCGAGGTGGCGCGCGAACACGGCGCCGGCTCCTACTTGATCGACAACCACACCCAAGTGCAGGAGGAGTGGCTGGAGGGAGTTGAGACGGTCGGCATCACCTCCGGCGCCAGCGCCCCCGAGGAGCTGGTCGAGCGCCTCGTCGAGTTCTTCCGCGAGCGCGGCGCCGACGACGTCTCGGAGCTGCGGACCGTCGACGAGGACGTCCGCTTCATGCTCCCGAAGGAGATCCGCGAGGAGCTCGCGGCACGCGCCTGAGCGCGCATCCGACTTTTACCCCACTGGGGTGGGGCAAGAATCGGATGCGCTTGCGGTTCAGTCCGCGTAGCGGTGGTGCAACATCAGGTCGTTGGCGTCCGGGTCGGTGAAGAACGCCATGTGGCAGACGCCGGTGTCCATGACGTCGCCGCTGAACTCGACTCCTTTTCCTTCCAACTCCTCGCGGGCGGCGGCGACGTCGTCGACGTGCAGGGCGGGGTGGGCATTCTTCTGCGGCGCGAACTCCATCCCGAATTTGGCCGGCTCCCAAATCCCGAAGCAGGTCTCGCCGACCCAGAACTCGTAGTTCGCGTTCTCGTCGGGCCTGAGGCCGAGCGTCTCGACGTAGAACTCGCGCGAGCGGTCGGCGTCGGTCGAGGGGATGCCGACGAAGTCGAGCTTGCCGATCATGGGTCTCTCCTTGGTTGCGGTACGGAAGGTCGGTCGCTCCCTACCCGGGGGCGCCGGCGGCGAAGCTGACCGACCAGATGCGCAGGCCGGGGGTGGGGCGGAGGACGAGGCTGTGCGCCTCGTGGCGGGTGTGCTCGGCGATCGTCACCAGACCGGGGGAGGGGCCGGCGGCGATCGGCTCGCCCCACTCGCCGTCGATCTCGGCCAGCAACTCGCCGCTGCCCTCGGCGGTGACGTAGACGCCGCCCGCCTGGTAGTCGAGCGCCAGGTCCTCGCCGTCCTCGCCCGCGGTCCAGGCACGCTCCCAGGACCCGCCGGGGAACAGCTCTGGGGTCGGCGCCATCACGCGGGCGCCGGGGGCGTCGGTCGGGCGCAGCGGCGCCATCGGCTCGGGCAGCGGCCGCAGGGCGTCGATCTCGCGCAGCTCTTCCTGGATCGCGATCTCGGTCTCCAGGTATTCGCCCTCGCCGAAGTGGACCCAGGAGAGGGCGCCGCCGAGGCTCCAGAGGAAGAGGCTGGGCCAGCCTTCGCAGCCGTAGCTGCCCCAGAGCTCGCGCTCGACGTCGATCGCGACCGGGAACTCGACCCCGAGCGTGGCAAGCCCGGCGGCAACCGCCTCGCGGTCGTGGCCGAAGGGGAAGCGCGGCGACTGCACGCCGATCACGCTCAGCCCCGCCTCGCGGTAGCGCCGCCACCACTCGTTCAGGTAGGGCAGCGTCCGCACGCTGTTCAACTGGGCGAAGTCGATGAAGTGCACCAGCGCCGGCCCGCCGGCGGTCAGGGCGGGCATCGACTCCGACTCGCGGCCGATCCAGGGAACCCCCTCGGGGAGGTCGGGAGCGGCGATGTTCTCGCGGCCGGGGCGCACGCGCGGACGTTATCCTGGGTCGCCGTGGCTGAGCTTGGCGCCTTTCTCTTGCCGGCAGTGCCGCTTCTGGCGCTCCTCGCTTGCCTGCTCTTCGGTCGCTACCCCGGCTGCGAGGCGATCGCCAGGCTCTCGGAGCGGATCACCGCCGGCAGACGCGACTTCCGTGCCGGCGCCGCCCGCCGTCAGCCGCCGCTGCGCCCGCGCTCTTTCGCCCCCGGCGGCGGGCTTCTCCTCGCCCTCTCGCTCTCTGGTCGTGCGCCGCCGGCCTGACGCCGGCCACGTTCCGAGTTCGTGCCGCGGCCGGTGTTGCCAGTCGACGCCGCTGCGAGCAGACCTATCGAGAGGAGAAACACCGATGAAACACGCAAGCAAGGTGGTCCTGACGCTCGCTGCGATCCTCGCGGCGCTCACCCTCGCTGCCTGTGGCAGCAGTGACGACAATGGCGACAAGACGGTTGAGAACAATGCGACCACGTCGCCGTCCAAGAGCACGACCAAAGGCGCCGGCGCTGAAAGCAAGAAACCCGGCGTCCCGACGATCGTGATTCGGGGCGGCGAGCCGGTCGGCGGGGTGCGCGAGCTCGAGTACGACGCCGGCGACCGGATCCGCTTCCAGGTCGAGTCCGACGTCGCCGACGAGGTCCACGTCCACGGCTACGACTTGCTCGAGCAGGTGCCGGCCGGGGGAGAGGTCTCCTTCGACTTCACGGCCGAAATCGAAGGCATCTTCGAGGTCGAGCTCGAGGAACGCGCGGAGCAGATCGCGGAGCTGCGGGTCAACCCTTGAGCCTGTTGCCGTTCGCGCATGCGCTGGCCTCGCGGCAGGATCTGCCGATCCCGGCCTGGCTCTTTGCTTGGGGGGCCTCGATCGTGCTCGTCGTCTCCTTCGTCGCCCTCTCGGTCGCCTGGCGCAAGCCCCGCTTCGAGCAGGAGAATTGGCACTCGCTTGGGTCAGGCCTCTCGCGCGCGCTGCTGAGCTGGCCCGCCCAGGTCGTCTACGGGCTGATCGGCGTCTCCCTGCTCGGCTTCGCGATCTATTCGGGCCTGCGCGGCACCGAAGCCCCGGACCGCAACTTCACCCTCACCTTCCTCTTCGTCACCTGCTGGCTCGGCTTCGCCTTCTTCTCCGCCCTGCTCGGCGACGTCTTCCGGCCCTTCAACCCCTGGCGTGCGGTCGGTCGTACCGCCGGCACCGGCTTCAGGGCGATCGCCGGCCAGCGCCCGGCGCACCTCGCCTATCCGGAATGGCTCGGCCGCTGGCCGGCGGCGGTCGGCCTGCTCGCCGTGGTCTGGCTCGAGGTCGTCTACGGAACCAGCGGCGGCGTCGCCGTCGGCCTCGACCCCGAGACCGCCGCCACCGCCGCCCTGGTCTACAGCGGCTACACGCTGGCGATGATGGCCCTGTTCGGGACCGAGGAGTGGTGCGAACGGGGCGAGATCTTCTCCGTCTACTTCGGCATGTTCGCCCAGCTCGGCTGCTTCGGCGTCAGGGAAGGCGAGCTCGGCCGCCGTCGGCCGCTAGCGCCGGCGACCCGCTGGGCGACGCTGCCGGGCTCGGCCGCGGTGGTGATCGCCTCGATCGCCACGACCAGCTTCGACGGCGCCTCCGAGGGCGCCTTCAAGAACGCGATCGAGAGCACCTTCAAGTGGTTCGTCGAGGACGCCGGCTTCGGACTGACCACGGCGCTGCGCCTCACCGACACGCTCTTCATGCTGCTCTGCTTCGCCGGCGTCGGCCTGATCTACATGCTCGGCGTGCGCGGGATGCGGACCGTGCGCGGCGCGCCCTCACTGCAAAAGCTGCGGGTCGGCTTCGCCCACACGCTGATCCCGATCGCCCTCGCCTACCTGCTCGCCCACTACTTCAGCCTCTTCGTCTTCCAGGAGCAGGCTCAGTTCACCTACCTGCTCTCCGATCCGCTCGGCACCGGGACCACCGACCTCTTCGGCACCGCCTCCTCCGGGGTCGACTACACGGTCCTCAGCGCCAACGCGATCTGGTACGTCCAGGTCGGCGCCCTCGTCGTCGGCCACGTGCTCGGCCTCACCCTGGCCCACGACCGCGCCCTCGTCTACTGGTCCGACTACCGCCAGGCCTCCCGCTCCCAGTACTGGATGCTGGCGGTGATGGTCACCTTCACCTGCTTCGGCCTCTACCTGCTCTCCGTCTCCAACTCGTGAGCGGCGATCGCGCCTGCGTATCGTGAGCGGGGTGCTGCCGCTCGCTCACGCCGGCCACTACGCCGTCTGGGTGCTCTACGCCCTGCCGGTGCTGGTCGTTGTCGGCGCGATCGTCAGGACCGTGGTCCTGGAACGCCGGCAGCGACGACTGGGAGACGACTAGAGGATCTCGGCAAGCCGCTTCTCGAGCGCCGCCGAGATTGCGTCACGTACCGGTCCCGCGGCCAGTCGTTCGACCAGCGACTCGAGGAAGCCTTCGATGATCAGCCCCTTCGCCGCCGCCAGGTCGAGCCCGCGCGAGGTCAGGTAGAAGAGCTGGTCCTTGTCGACCTGGGCGATCGCCGCCGCGTGGGTGCAGCGGACGTCGTCGGCGAGGATCTCGAGGCCGGGGATCGCGTCGGCGTGGGCCTCGGTCGAGAGCAGCAGGTTGCGGCTCTCCTGAAAGGCGTCGGTCTGCTGGGCGCCGGGGTCGACCTTGATCATCCCGCGCCAGACCGCGGTCGCGCCGGCGGCGAGAACGCCGCGGAAGGCGAGGTCGGAGTTGGTGTTCGGCGCCGCGTGCTCCTGGGTGGTGTCGTAGTCGAGGTGCTGGCCGCGGCCGCCGGCATAGCCGCCGGTGACACGGGCCTCGGAGCCGGGGCCGGCCAGCTTGGTCTCCATCCGCACCTTGCCGCGGGCCGAGCCGAAGCCGAGCGCCGCCCAGTCGAGGCGGCCGTCGCGCTCGACCTGGGCGCGCTGGGTGGCGAAGATCCAGGCCCGCTCGGAGATGTCCTGGGTGTTGACGTAGCGCAGCGTCGCCGCCTGGCCGACGCTCAGCTCGACCACCGAGTTGAGCAGGCCGTCGACCTCGTCGCCGGGAGAGGACCAATGCTCCCAGACCTCGGCTTCGGCGCCCTCCTCGAGCACGACCAGGGTGCGCCAGTCGACCGCGGCACCGTCTTGCTCGACCGGAACCTCGACTCGGATCGGCTCGCTGACCTTGACGCCGCGCGGCACGTGGACGAGGACCCCATCGCGCCAATCCGCCTCGTTGCGGGCGACGAAGGGGTCCTCGACCGGGACCAGCGACCCCAGGTGCTCCTGCAGGAGATCGGCGTGGGAGGAAACTGCGTCACCCAGGGTTAGGACGGTGGCGCCCCCACTGCTGCTGACATCGGCCTCGACGCCGACCGCTTCGTAGGCGTCGAGGTCCAAGCCGGCGAGGTCGGTGAATTCCCAGCCCTTCGACTTATGGTCCGGCAGTGGCAGGCTCTCCGCGAGAGAGGCGCCTTTCTGGCGCCTCTCCGAAAGCCAAGTGGGTTCGGTCGCCAGCTCAGCCAATGGAGCCCTCCATCTGCAGCTCGATCAGCCGGTTCAGCTCGACCGCGTACTCCATCGGCAGCTCTTTGGTGACCGGCTCGATGAAGCCGTTGACGATCATCTTCGAGGCCTCCTCCTCGTCGAGGCCGCGGCTCTGCAGATAGAAAAGCTGCTCGTCGCCGATTTTCGAGACGGTCGCCTCATGGCCGACGTCGGCGTCGTTCTCGTCGATCCGGATCGTCGGGTAGGTATCCGAGCGCGAGTCCTCATCCAGCAACAGCGCGTCGCAGACGACCTTGGAGCGGGTCTCGGTGGCGCCGTTGGCAACTTCGAGCAGGCCGCGGTAGGTCGCCCGGCCGCCGTCCTTTGAGATCGACTTGGAGAAGATCGAGGACGAGGTCTTCGGGGCCGCGTGGATAATCTTGCCGCCCGCGTCCTGGTGCTGGCCGTCGCCGGCGAAGGCGATCGAGAGGATCTCGCCGTGGGCTTCCCGGCCGAGCAGATAGATCGACGGGTACTTCATCGTCAGTTTCGAGCCGAGGTTGCAGTCGACCCACTCCATCGTCGCCTTCTCGTGCGCGACGGCACGCTTGGTGACGAGGTTGAAGACGTTCTGAGACCAGTTCTGGACCGTCGTGTAGCGGACGCGGGAGCTCTCTTTGGCGACGATCTCGACCACCGCCGAGTGCAGCGAGTCGCTCGAGTAGACCGGCGCCGTGCAGCCCTCGATGTAGTGGACGTCGGCGCCCTCCTCGCAGATGATCAGCGTGCGCTCGAACTGGCCCATGTTCTCGGTGTTGATCCGGAAGTAGGCCTGCAGCGGCATCTCCACTTTGACCCCGGCCGGCACGTAGACGAAGGAGCCGCCCGACCAGACGGCCGAGTTGAGCGCCGCCAGTTTGTTGTCGTTGGGCGGGATGATCGTCGCCCAGTGCTCGCGCACCAGGTCCTCGTGCTCGCGCAGGGCGGTATCCATGTCGGTGAAGATCACGCCCTGGGCCTCGAGCTTCTCGTTGACCTGGTGATAGACGACCTCGGACTCGTACTGGGCGCCGACCCCGGCGAGGAATTTGCGCTCGGCCTCGGGGATGCCGAGGCGGTCGAAGGTGTTTTTGATGTCGTCCGGGACCTCGCTCCAGTCGCGGCTGTTCTTGTCCGAGGCGCGGACGAAGTAGTGGATGTCTTCGAAGTCGATCTGGTCGAGGTCGCCGCCCCATTTCGGAGTCGGGCGCTGTTCGAAGTGCTCCAACGCCTTGAGCCGGAAGTCGCGCATCCACTGCGGCTCTTCCTTGAAGTCGGAGATCGTTTCGACCACCTCGCGCGAGAGCCCCTTCGGCGCTTTGTAGGCGTAGCCGGTCTCCGGGTCGTTGAACCCGAACTTCTCCTTGTAGTCGGCGTTGAGGCCGGCCAGTTCTCTTTTCTCTGCGACTACCTCGGGCGTTGCCATGTCAAGCGACCTCCAGGGTGACGGTGTCGTCCTCGACGGCTATCGGGAACGTTTGCACCGGCTGAAAAGCGGGGAGCGTCTTCGGTCTGCCGGTGCGCAGGTCGAAGAGGGAGCCGTGGCGGGGGCACTCGACGGTACAGGTGGCCGGGTCGAACTCGCCCTCGGCCAGCGGGCCGTCGTCGTGGGAGCAGCGATCCTCGATCGCGTAGAGCGTGCCCTCGCAGTTGAAGACGCCGATCTTGCGCCCGTCGTGCTCGACCAGGCGCATCTGGCCGGGCGGAAGCTCGGCAGCCGGGCACACGGAGATCGTGGTTCCTGCGGTGTCGGTCAAGAGAGTGGTTGCTCCCGGGATGCGTCGGGGTTAGTGCGGATCGAGACCTAATCCTACTTCTCCGGTCGGATTTTAGCGGCCGGGGCATGCGGGCCGGCGGCGGAGAGCGGGCACTCCGGGCGTAACAGGTGCTTGACGACCGCCGCCGCCGAACTGCAAGGATCGAGAAAACCTTCGAGGAGAGGATCCCAGATGAGCGAGAGGACGAGCTACACCCCGGGCACCCCCTGCTGGGTCGACCTGGCGACGCCGGACGTCGAGGCGGCGGCTGCCTTCTATGGCAGCCTCTTCGGCTGGGAGGTCCCAGAGCTGCCCAACTCGGCCGAAATGGGCGGCTACCGGCGGGCGAGAAAGAACGGCAAGGATGTCGCCGGGGTCTACCCGCTGATGGAAGAGGGCCAACCACCGGCCTGGGGCACCCACGTCTCCGTCGCCGATGTAGAGGCGACCATGGACGCGGTCCGCGAGGCGGGCGGCCAGGTGCTCGTCGAGCCGATGGAAATCGCCGACTACGGCAAGATGAGCGTCTTCGTCGACCCGACCGGCGCCGTCTGCGGCGCCTGGCAGCCCAACACCTTCGCCGGCTCTGAGCTGGTCAACGAGTACGGCACCTTCGGTTGGAATGAGCTCGGCACCCGCGATACCGCGAAGGCCAAGGAGTTCTACGGCTCCGTGTTCGGCTGGGGCCAGCAGGAGGAAGAGTCGGAGCGGGCCGGCACCTACACCGTCTGGAAGGTCGGCGACGCGATGGTCGGTGGCATGCTCGACCTCAACGCCGTCGGCGTGCCCGACGAGGTGCCGCCGCACTGGCTCGTCTACTTCACGGTCGAGGACACCGACGCCACGGTCGCGAAGGTCAAGAGCGGGGGAGGGGACGTGCGGATGGAGCCGATCGACATCCCGATCGGCCGCTTCGCGGTCGTCGCCGACCCGTTCGGCGCCGTCTTCGCCGTGATGCAGCCGAGCGAGGAGACCCTCGCGAACATGCCATAGGTAGCCGGCGTCTGCCGGGCTCAGCCGAGGTCGGCGACCGCTTCGCTCGGGTCGCCGGCCTCGCCCTCGTCCTCCCATTCGGCCGGTTGGCCGAGGCTGGCGCTCTTCACCACCTTGAGCCCCAGCATCGCGCACTTCATCCGCGTCGCCGAGATCTCGATCCCGAGCAGCTCGAGCACGTACTCCTTGGGCAGCCGCAGCAGCTCCTCCCGGCTCTTGCCGACCAGCTCGTCGGTCAGCAACGAGGTCGCCGCGGTTGAGATCGCGCAGCCCTTGCCGTCGAAGGCGATCGCCGCGACCCGGTCCTCGCCGTCGAGGCGGATCGTCACGTGTTGCTCGTCGCCGCAGAACGGGTTGGTGTCCTCGAACTCGAGATCGGGGTCGTCGAGGCGGCCGAAATTGTGCGGCCGCTTGTAGTGCTCGAGGATCTGGTCGCGGTAGAGCTCGTCCATGGCCCGAGGCTAGCGCAGCCGTCCAGCCGCTCCTTGCACTACCGCTGAAGACCTCTAAAGTGGCTGGGCAAACTTCGATTGGGAGGGATGTATGTCTGCAGTTCGCCGTGCCCTGCTTGCAGCGCTGGCCGTCGTCGCCGTCGTCGCCCTGGTGCCGACCATGGCCTCGGGCGCCGGCAAGAACTCGACGACGATCGTGATCAGCCTCAAATTCCCGGCCTTCCACGGCAAGCTGCAGTCGCCCCGGCAGGCCTGTCTCGGCAGCCGCAAGGTGAAGCTTTACCGTGAAGTCAACGGCTCGAAAAAGCAGCTCGGCAAAGACACGACCGCGAACAACGGCAAGTGGAAGATCCCGCTCGGGAAAAACCTCCCCGCGGGGGTCTACTACGCCACCGTCGCGCCGCGCGGTAAGTGCAAGTCCGACAAATCGCAGCTGCTCCCGATCGTCTGATCGGGAGCTCTCAGAGGCCGAAGACGCGGCGCGTGTCTTCGAGGCCCTCGACCAGGCGGTCGATCTCCGCGGGCGTCGTGTAGACGCCGAAGCTGGCGCGGGCCGTCGCCGCGACCCCGAGGCGGTCCATCAGCACCTGGGCGCAGTGGTGCCCGGCGCGAACGGCGACGCCGTGGCGGTCGAGGATCTCGGAGACGTCGTGGGCGTGGACGCCCTCGAGCTCGAAGGAGACCGGGCCGATTCGGGTCTCGCCGCGCGGCGGGCCGAAGAGCCGCAGCCCCGGCACCTGCGGCAGCCGCTCGAGCGTGTAATCGGCGACCTGGCGCTCGTGCTCGAGCACCGCCTCCATGCCAAGGCCGTCGAGCCAGCGCAGCGCCGAGGCCATCCCAATCGCCTGGGAGATCGCCGGCGTCCCCGCCTCGAAGCGGGCGGGGACGTCGGCGTAGGTCGTTCCCTCGCGGGTCACCTTGCGGATCATCGAGCCGCCGCCGAGGAAGGGCTGCATCTCGCGCAGCAGCTCCAGCCGTCCCCAGAGCGCCCCGATCCCGGTTGGGCCGTAGAGCTTGTGGCCGGTGACTGCGTAGAAGTCGACCCCCAGCTCGCCCACGTCCAGCGGCAGCTTCGGCGCCGCCTGGGCGCCGTCGGCGAGCACCAGGGCTCCGGCGTCGTGGGTCAGCCTGGCGATCTCGGCGAGCGGGTTCTCGGTCCCGAGCACGTTCGAGACGTGCGTCACGCCGACCAGCTTCGGGCCGCGCGCCAGGAGCGCCGCGAAGGCCTCCATGTCGAGCAGTCCGTCGGCGTCGACCGGCGCCCAGTCGATCTCGGCTCCGACTCGCTCGGCCAGCTGCTGCCAGGGGACGATGTTGGAGTGGTGCTCCATCTCGGTCAGCAGCACCCGGTCGCCGGCGCCGACGTTGGCGTCGCCCCAGGCGCGGGCGACGAGGTTGATCGCCTCGGTGGCGTTGCGGACGAAGATCACCTCGCGCCGGTCGGCGGCGCCGATGTGGTCGGCGACGGTCGCCCGCGCCCCCTCGTAGGCGTCGGTCGCCTCGGCCGAGAGGGTGTGGGCGCCGCGGTGGACGTTGGAGTGGTGGCGGCGCTCGTAGCGGTCGACCGCCTGGATCGAGGCCAGCACCCGCTGCGAGCTGGCGCCACTGTCAAGGTAGGCGAGCGGGTGCCCGTTGACCTCGCGCTCCAGCGCGGGGAAGGCGGCGCGGACCCTCTCGATCGGGAACGCCGAGGCCGCGGCGGTGCTCTTGGCGGCTACCGGCTCCATATCATTGAGGCTAGGCGGCAGCGCCCGCCTCGACCTCCTCGCCGATCCAGCCGTAGCCCTTCTCCTCCAGCACGCCGACCAGCTCTGGGCCGCCTTCCTTGACGATCCGACCCTCGTACATGACGTGGACGAAATCCGGTTTGACCATGTGCAGGATCCGCTGGTAGTGGGTGATGATCAAGACGCCCATGTCGGGGCCGGCGAACTTGTTGACTCCCTCGGCGACGGTGCGCAGCGCGTCGATGTCGAGTCCGGAGTCGGTCTCGTCGAGGACGGCGATCTCCGGCCGCAGCAGCGCCAGCTGCAGCAGCTCCATCCGCTTCTTCTCGCCGCCGGAAAAACCGTCGTTGAGGTAGCGGCTGGAGAAGTCTTTGGGGATGTTCGCCAGCTCCATCGCCTCCTGGGCGGTCCTCGCGAAGTCTTTGATCTTGATCTGGTCTTCGCCGCGTGCCTCGCGCTGGGAGTTGATGATCATCCGCAGGTACTTGCTGACCGAGACACCGGGGATCGCGACCGGGTACTGGAAGGCCATGAAGAGTCCCGCCTGCGAGCGCTCGTCCGGGTCGGCCTCGGTGACGTCCTCCCCCTTGAAGAAGATCGAGCCCTCGGTCACCTCCAGTGCCGGGTGGCCCATGATCGCGTTGGCGAGCGTCGACTTGCCGGAGCCGTTCGGCCCCATCAGCGCGTGAACCTTGCCCTTCTCGACGTCGAGGTCGAGACCGCGGAGGATTTCCTTGTCCTCAGCCTTCACGTGCAGGTTGCGTATCTCCAGCTCAGCCAATTTCACTCCGTTTCTGGGGTTTTGCGAAAAAGTCGGGGTCAGGCGGCGCGGACGACGGCCGCCTCGCTGCGCCCGCCGGGGCGCGAAAACTCGACCAGCTCGGCCAGCGTCGTGCCGGCCAGCGCCTTGGTCACGCCGCCCTGTACGCGCGTCCACAGCAGCTTCGTCGAACAGGCACGGTCGCCGTCGTCTTCATGCGAGCAGAGGACTTTGCCCTCCGGCGTCTCGTGGAAGCACTCCATCGGCGCGATCTGCCCTTCCAGCGCCTCGACCACCGAGTCCATCGTGATCTCCTCGGCCGGTTTCGCCAGCCGGTAGCCGCCGTGGGCGCCGCGGGTCGAGGTGACCAGGCCCGCCTTACGCAGTTTCGCCACCAGGTGCTCGAGATAGGAGAGCGGCAGCCGCTCCGCTTCGGCGACTGTGTTGAGCGAGATCGGCGTCGAGCTCGGCTGACGGCCCAGCTCGACCATCAAGCGCACTCCGTACTCGGCTTTGGTCGAGAACAGCATCTGTCTAAATCCTACCGAAGGGGTCGGTTATGCCTCGGCGCCCTCGGCGGCAGCCTTGCCGAGCTCGACGTGGGCGCGGCTGTCGCTGCCGCGGATCAGAACCAAGGTGAGGACGAAGCCGAGGGCGGCGATCGCGGCGCCGCCGAGGAAGGCGACCTGGAAGCCGTCGGTCAACGCCTCGGGGACGCGGGTGCCGGATCCGAGCAGGTTCTCGGCGCGCGAAGTCGCGATCGTCGAGAGCACCGCCAGCCCGAGCGCGCCGCCGACCTGCTGTGAGGTGTTGATCAGGCCGCTGGCCAGGCCCGCCTCGCGTTCCTCGACCCCAGAAACGGCGGCGATCGTCGTCGTCACGAAGGAGAGACCGAGGCCGACCGCGGCCAGCAGCGAGGGACCGAGGATGTCGGTGGCGAAGCCACCGCTGACCGAGATGCGGCTAAACCAGAGCAGGCCGGCGACGATGAACAGCAGCCCGGCCGCGAGCACCGGCTTGTAGCCGAACCTGGTCACGAGCTGGGAGCCGATCGCGGCCGCGAAGATGATCGTCAGCGCCAGCGGCAGATAGGAGAGCCCGGCCTCGATCGCGCTGTAGCCGAGCACCTGCTGCATGTAGAGGGAGATGAAGAAGAACATCGAGAACAGCGAGGCGCCGACCAGGACGCCGACCACGTTGGCCCCGGTCAGGGTGCGGATGCGGAAGATCGAAAAGGGCACCAGCGGTTTCCTTGCCCGCAGCTCGATCGCGACAAAGGCCGCCAGCAGGATCAGCGAGAGGGCGATCAGGCCGAGCGTCCGGGTCGATCCCCAGCCCTTGTCGGTGGCGTCGACGACGGCGTAGACGAGGATCGAGAGAGCGGCGGTAACCGTGACCGCGCCGGCGAGGTCGAAGGCGCGGGTCTCGGCCTCGGCCCGGCTCTCGGCGATCAGCCGCGGCGTCAGCGCCAGGGCGATCAGGGCGACCGGCACGTTGACCCACAGCACCCACTCCCAGCCGAGGCCGTCGGTGAGAACGCCGCCGAGCAGGACGCCGGCGGCACCGCCCGAGCCGGCGACGGCGCCCCAGACGCCGAGCGCCTTGTTGCGCTCGGCCCCGTCGCGGAAGATCGTGGTGACGATCGAGAGCGCGGCGGGGGAGATGATCGCGGCGCCGAGGCCCTGGGCGGCGCGGGCGGCGATCAGCTGCCCCTCGGTGGCCGCGAAGCCGGCGGCCAGCGAGGCCACGGCGACCAGCAGCAGGCCGGCCATGAAGACCCGCCGCCGGCCCAGCAGGTCGGCGGTGCGGCCGCCGAGCAGGAGGAAGCCGCCGAAGGTCAGCACGTAGGCGTTGACCACCCAGGGCAGGTTCTCCTGGGAGAAGGCGAGCGCGTCGCCGATCGAGGGCAGGGCGACGTTGACGATCGAGGCGTCGAGGACGACGACGAACTGGGCCGAGCAGAGCAGGACCAGCGCCAGCCAGCGTTTCTCCTGGAATTCCGCGGTGGTGGTCACGACTGGTCCCGCCAGTGAATCAAACCGGCCGCGTCGGCCTCATGGTCTTTTTGGACAACTCCTACGGCTCGATCAGGCCGCGGCGGATCGCGTAGCGGACCAGCTCGACCCGGTCGCGCATCCCCAGCTTGCGCATCGCGTTGGCGCGGTGGTTCTCCACCGTCTTCTCGGAGAGGTGGAGGACCTCGGCGATCTGCTTGGTCGTGTGGGCCTCGGCGACCAGCTTGACGATCTCCTCCTCGCGCGGGGTCAGCTCCTCTTCGCCGCTGGAGCCGCGCTCGAGCACGTCCTTGATCAGCGTCCGCTGCGCCTCCGGCGTCAGGAACGGCTCGCCGCGCTCGACCGCCCGAATCGCCGCCAGCAGGTCGGTGTCTGCCTGCGCCTTCAGCACGTAGCCCGACGCGCCCGCTTTCAGCGCCTCGAACAGGTAGCGCTCGTCGTCGTGCATCGAGAGGATCAGGACGGAGACCTCAGGCGCCTGGCGCTTGATCTCCCGGGTCGCCTGCAGCCCGGTCAGCTTCGGCATTTTCACGTCGAGGATCGCCAGGTCGGGCCGCTCGCGCACCGCCAGTTCCCGCGCCTCGGCCCCGTCGCCGGCCTCGGCCACGACCTCGATGTCGGGCTGGCGCTCGAGCAGCAGCCGGATCCCGGAGCGGACGATGCCGTGGTCGTCGGCGATCAGCACCCTCATCGCGCCGATTCTCCCGGCACCGTCAGCCGCACCGTGGTGCCGCGCCCCGGGCGCGACTCGATCGTCAGCTCGCCGCCGATCAGCAGCGCCCGCTCGCGCATGCCGGCGATCCCGAGCCCGCCCTCGGACTCGTCGAAGGCGAAGCCGCGACCATCGTCGGCGACCGCCAACTCGACCCCATCGTCGTTCAGCCGCCGCAGCCGCACCTCGACGCGGTCGGCGCCGCTGTGGCGGGCGGCGTTGGAGAGCGCCTCCTGGGCGACCCGGTAGACGACGAGCTGGGCGTCGTCCGCCGAGCTCGGAGAAGTCGCCGTCGGCGCTGAACTCGGCTTCGATCTCGCCCCGCGCCAGCTGCTCCACCTGGCCCGCCGTCGCCGCCGCCAGGCCGAGGTCGTCGAGCGCGGTCGGACGCAGCTGGCGAGCGAGCGAGAGCAGCTCGCGCATCGCCTGGTTGGCCAGCGCCTTGGTCTCGGCTAGTTCCCCCTCCAGTTCCGGCGGTGCCGCCTCGCGGGCCGCCTCCAGCCGCAGCAGCAGTCCGGTCAGGGACTGGTTGACCTCGTCGTGGAGGTCGCGGGCGACGCGGGTGCGCTCCTGCTCCTGCGCCTGCAGAGCCGCCGATCCCGCCCGCCGGCGCTCGGCTTCGAGGCGGCGCAGCATCCGCAGGAAGGCGAGCTCGATCCGCTCCACCTCCTCGGTCTCGCCGACCCCGTCGATCGAGGCGGGCAGCGGCCCGGGGCGGCTCAGGTCGACCTTCTCCATCTCCTCGATCAGCCGCTCCAGCGGCCGCAGGCGTCGGCGCAGGCGCAGCAGGCTGGTCGCGAGCGCTGCCACCGCGATCGCGAGCGCGACGATCACCACAAGGGTCATCGGTCAAGCCTAGAAGCACCTGGGGGGTGCAGCGGCGCGAATGGGGGTTTCCCCCTATTGGCCGAATCGTCCTGCAACGCAATACTTTCCGCGACAAAGCGACCTAGGAGCGATGACTCGATGAAGACCACCAAGCAGTCCACCTTCGGCGCCACCCTGCGCACGACGATCCTGCTGGCCTCCCTGTCGGGCCTGCTGGTCCTGATCGGCGCTCTGATCGGCGGCCCCAGCACCGCCGGCCTCTTCCTCGGGATCGCCCTGCTGATCAACCTCGGCTCCTACTTCTTCAGCGACAAATTGGCGCTGAAAATGAGCCGCGCCCAGCCGATCGAGGAGTCCGAAGCGCCGCGGCTCTACCAGATCATGCGCGAACTGACGACCCGCGCCGAGCTGCCGATGCCGCGCCTCTACATGATCCCCCAGGACCAGCCCAACGCCTTCGCTACTGGCCGCAACCCCAAGCACTCTGCCGTCGCCGTCACCCGCGGGATCACCAAACTCCTCTCCGAGGACGAGTTGCGCGGCGTGCTCGCGCACGAGCTCGCGCACGTCCGCAATCGCGACATCCTGATCCAGTCGGTCGCCTCGGCGATCGGCGCCGCGATCACCTACCTCGCCTACATGTTCATGTGGTTCGGCAGCGACGACGAGTCGCCGCTGAGCCTGGTCGCCTCGCTGGCGATGGTCCTGCTGGCGCCGATCGCCGCAAGCATCATCCAGCTCTCGATCTCGCGCCAGCGCGAGTACGCGGCCGACGCCGGCGGGGCGGAAATCTGCGGCAACCCGGAGTCGCTGGCCAGCGCTTTGCTGCGACTCGAGCAGGGTGCCCAGGCGATGCCGATGCAGGTCAACCAGGCGGCCGAGCCGCTCTACATCGTCAAGCCGTTCTCCGGCAAGGGCATCGCCGGCCTCTTCTCGACCCACCCCCCGATCGAGGAGCGGGTCAAGCGTTTGCGCCAGATGCGCCCCAGCTTCGCCTAGCGATCGGCCGAGGCATTCACGCGTCTGCATTTGGGCTCGCTATAGGGGCCTAAATGCAGACGCGTCGCTGGTCGGGGCGGGCTTTCGCTATCTGGAGGCCGTGAAAAGCGAGTTTCGAGTCTCTCGCTATACTTTTTGAAGTAAAAGCCGATCCGAATTAGGGGATTTCACTTCATGGCGACTGGTACCGAGCAGCTGAAGCAGATCGAGGAGATCGAGCCGTTCGAGGCGGCGGCGGAGATCGAGGGTGGCGACGTCGTCCTGGTCGACACTCGCGAGCCGCACGAGTACCAGGAGGTCCACCTCGAGAGCGGCAAGCTGGTGCCGCCGGGGCTGCTTGCCGACGAGATCGCCGGCGCCGCACCCGACAAGTCGGCGCGGACGATTCTCTATTGCCGCTCCGGCAACCGCTCGGCGATCGCCGCGGCACAGCTGGAAGGGCTTGGCTACGAGAACGTCGCCTCGATGGCCGGTGGCATCCTCGCCTGGCAGGAGCAGGGGCTGCCGGTGGTCTCAGCCAGCGGCATGACCGCTGAGCAGCGCGATCGCTACTCGCGCCACACGCTGCTGCCCGAGGTCGGCGTCGACGGTCAGGTGAAGCTGCTGAACGCGAAGGTGCTGCTGCTCGGCGCCGGCGGGCTCGGCGCGCCGACCGCGCTCTACCTGGCGGCGGCTGGGATCGGGACGCTCGGTCTCGTCGACGACGACGTGGTCGACGCCTCCAACCTGCAGCGCCAGGTGATCCACAACATCGAGCGGATCGGGATGCCGAAGACCGAGTCTGCCCGCATCTTCATCGAAGCGCTCAACCCCGACGTCAACGTGGTCGAGCACCAGGGGCGACTCGACGCGGGGAACATCCTCGACGTCATCGCCGACTACGACATCGTCGTCGACGGCGCCGACAACTTCCCCACCCGCTATCTGCTCAACGACGCCTCGGTGCGGCTGCGCAAGCCGGTCGTCTCCGCCTCGATCCTCGGCTTCGACGGGCAGATCTCGACCTTCGTCCCCTTCGAGGGGCCCTGCTACCGCTGCCTCTACCCGACTCCGCCGCCGGCCGAGCTGGCGCCGAGCTGCTCCGCCAACGGCGTGCTCGGCGTGATGGCCGGGACGATGGGGACGTTGCAGGCGAACGAGGTGATCAAGCTGGTGCTCGGCATCGGCACGCCGCTGGTCGGCCGCTTGCTCCTCTACGAGGCGCTCGGCACCACGTTCACCGAGCTGAAGGTTCGGCGCGACCCCGACTGCCCGATCTGCGGCGAGAACGCGCCCGAGATTCCCGAGTCCGAGATGGGCAAGTTCCCGGATTACGACCTCTTCTGCGCCGGCGCCGGCGGAGACCGCCAGTAAGCGTCGGCATCACTAGGATCACCGCTTCATGGCGACCGTCCGCATTCCACCGGTGCTGCGCCCGAAAACGGGTGGCCAGCCCGAGGTCGAGGCCGGCGGCGGCAACGTCGGCGAGGTGCTGCGCAACCTGACCGAGGCCTACCCCGATACCCGGACGCAGCTGTTTGGCGAGGACGGCGACCTCAACCGCTACGTCAACGTCTACCTCAACGACGAGGACGTGCGGGTGCTCGACGGGCTCGAGACCGCCGTCAGCGACGGCGACACGGTCGTGATTCTCCCCGCCATGGCTGGCGGCGCCAGCCCCGTTTAGCGCTCCAGCACTAGGCCAAGGAATTTCTTCGTCCGCTCCTCGCGCGGGTTGTCGAGGACTTCGACCGGCTTGCCCTGCTCGACGATCGTGCCCTCGTCCATGACCACGACGCGGTCGCCGACCTCGCGGGCGAAGCCGAGCTCGTGGGTGACGACGAGCATCGTCATCCCTTCCTCGGCCAGCTCGCGTATCACGTCGAGCACCTCTTTGACCAGCTCCGGGTCGAGGGCGCTGGTCACCTCGTCGAACAGCATCACGTGTGGGTCCATCGCCAGCGCCCGGGCGATCGCGACCCGCTGCTGCTGGCCGCCGGAGAGCCGTTCCGGATACTCGTTCAGCTTGTCGGCGAGGCCCACCCGTTCGAGCAGCTGAGTCGCTTTCGCCCGTGCCTCCGTGTCCGACTTGCCGAGCACCTTTTCCGGCGCCATCGTCACGTTCTCCAGCGCCGTCTTGTGCGGGAAGAGGTTGAACTGCTGGAAGACGATGCCCACCCGCTGGCGCACGAAGTCGAGCTCCCAACCGGCCTCGCCGGCGGCCGAGCCCGGTCCCTTGCAGATGTCCCTGCCTTCGACGAAGATCTCGCCTTGCTCCGGCGGCTCGAGCAGGTTGACGCAGCGCAGCAGGGTGCTCTTGCCGGAGCCGCTCGGGCCGAGGATGCAGACGACCTCGCCCTGGCGCACCTCGAGGTCGATGCCGCGCAGGACCTCGAGTGCGCCGAAGCGCTTGTGGATCCCCCGCAGGCTGAGCATCGGCTCGGCCATCTTCAGAGCGCCTCGACCCGGGGAGCGCCGCGCGTGAACCGACCCTGCTCACGCGAGATCAGTTTGTCCACCAGGCGGGCCAGCGGCAGCGTCACGATCAGGAACATGATCGCGCCGAGCGTCAGGGCCGTGCTGTTAAAGGCCTCGCCCTGGATGTCCCTGCCCACGTGGGCGACCTCGTTGAGGGCGATCACCCCGACCAGCGTCGTGTCCTTCATCAGCGCGATGAAGTCGTTGAGCAGCGGCGCGAAGACCTTACGGACAGCCTGCGGCACGATCACGTTGCGCATTGCCTGCCCGTGACTCATGCCCAGCGATCGCGCCGCCTCCATCTGCCCGCCGGGGACCGCTTCGATGCCGGCACGGTAGACCTCGGCCATGTAGGCGCCGTAGGTGATCGTCAACGCCATTACCCCATACCAGAAGGTGTCGGGTTTGCCGAGCCAGTGAGGAATCGTGAACGCGTCCGGCAGCGGCAGGAAGGGGAGGCTGCCGGAGATCAAGAGGATGATGAGCAGCAGTGGGATGCCCCGGAAAACGTCGATGTAGGCGATGCTGACGAACCGCACGGGGAAGAACGCGCGCCCCGGCAGCTGCCGAAGCAGGGAGAGAATCAGACCCCACAACAGGGCCAGCGCCCCTGCCACCAGTGAGAGTTCGAGAGTGATCACGAAGCCGTCGAGGACCTCGTCGAAGTGTTTTGACATTTCGGAGAGGTCGAAGTACTGATTGATGATCTCGTTCATCCCGTCCTCCTGGTTTCAGCCCCCGCTGGGTTCAATAAAAAGGGGCGCCCTTTCCGGCGCCCCTGTCTACCTGCCTCTTTGTCGGCGACGAACCGCCCGCTCAGGTCGCTTCGTGGGTCGCGGTGAAGACTTCCTGCGGTGGCGGCTTGTTGAACCATTTTTCGTAGGTCGTCGTGTATTCGCCTGAGTCGAGGACTTCTTTCAGCCCTTCGTTGAGTTCGTCGAGCAGTTCTTCGTTGTCCTGCTGGACCACGAATCCATACTGTTCTTCGGTTTCGATCTCGCCCGATATTTCGATCCCGCTGTCGTTCTCGACGGCTTTTTCGGCGACGGGACGATCAATCACGACGGCGTCGATCGTGCCCGCTTTGAGCGCTGGGATCGTGTCCGGGCCCTGCGGGTAGGTGCGTAGTTCTTTCGTGTCGATTTCTTCGTCGACGTATTCCTCGCCGGTCGTCCCCTGCTGCACGCCGACGATCTTGCCCTCGAGGTCTTTGTCCGAGGCGATGCCGGTAGTGCCTTTTGCGACCACGATCGACTGCGCCGACGGCAGGTAGTAGGGGTTGGTGAAGTCGACCGATTCCTCGCGTTCCTTGGTTATCGTCGTCGCCGAGGCGACTGCGTCGAACTTGCCCTGGGCGAGGTCGCGGAAGATCGTGTCGAACGAGGTATCGCGGAATTCGACTTCGCGCCCGATCTTTTTCGCGATCGCTTCCATCAGTTCGATGTCGAACCCTTTGAATTCGGTCTTGCTCGCGCCGAATTCCTCGAACGGGGGGTAGGGAACGTCGGAGCCGACCGTGAGCTTCTCGTTTCCGCCCCCGCCTTCGCTCTCCTCATCGCCGCCGCAGCCGGCGGCGATGAGGGCGAGAATGAGCACCGCCAGGACCACGGGCAGGGTGGAAAGGTGATGCCTCTTCATCGATGCTCCTCCGTTCGGGAACGATTTCCCAGGGTGCTTTTACCCGGATGCAGGCGAAACTACTCGCCGCTGCGGGGGCGTGCAAGGCTGTCTGAGCGCGCCTCTCTTCTCATTTCAAACTGACCCACTACCCCTCTCATCCCTGGCTATACTTTTTGAAGTAACGGGAGAGCTATGTCCAGCGACCAGCTACTCAATAGACCCTGCGGGGGCCGCTTCGGCAACATCGTCGAGTCGATCGGCAACACGCCGCTGGTCGAGCTGCCGCGCCTCTCGCCGAAGCCCGACGTCCGCATCTACGCCAAGCTCGAGGGCCACAACCCGACCGGCTCGGTCAAGGATCGTGTCGCCAAATCGATGATCGAGGCGGCCGAGGCCGAAGGCGCGATCGAACCGGGGCAGACGCTGCTCGAACCCACTTCGGGCAACACCGGGATCGCGCTGGCGATGATCTGCCGTCGCAAGGGCTACCCGCTGAAGGTGGTGATGCCCGACAACGTCACCGCGGAGCGCGCCCAACTGCTCGCGATGTACGGGGCGGAGATCGTTTACTCGGAGGGCGCGAAGGGGTCGAACGGAGCGGTCGAGGTGGCGCTGGAGATGGCCGAGGACCCCGGCTTCTACATGCCCTACCAGTACGGCAACGAGGCCAACCCGCTGGCCCACTACAACGGCACCGCGGTCGAGATCCTCGACGAGCTCGACGAGGTGACCGCCTTCGTCGGCGGACTCGGCACCGGCGGCACCCTGATGGGCAACGGCCGCCGGCTCAAGGAGGCCAACCCGGAGACGCTGATCGTCGCTGCCGAGCCGATGCAGGGGGAGCTGGTCGACGGGCTGCGCTCGCTCGACGACGGCTTCATCCCGCCGATCATCGACATCTCCCTGCTCGACCGCAAGATCATGGTCTCCAACCGCGACGCGATCGTCTGGACCAGGAAGCTGCTCGAGGAGGAGGGCGTCTTCGCCGGCGTTTCCTCCGGCGCGATCGCCCGCATCGCCCACCGCATCGCCGGCGAGCTCGACGGCGGCAACGTCGTCTTCCTGATTCCCGACGACGGCTGGAAGTACCTCAGCTCTGGCGTCTACACGAAGCCGATCGAGGAGATCGAAAACCTCGACTCCACCGTTTGGTGGTAGCGAGAAGGCTGCTCGCGGGCTGCTTTGCGGCCTGCGCCGCGCTGTTGGCCCCGGCCGCGCCCGCCACCGCGGCGCCGGCGGATCTCGACCGTGTCTTCGGCGGCGGCGACGGGATCGTCGAGATCGGCGGTCCCGCGGGCTCGCTTCCCGCCGAGTCCGCCGCGCGGATGGCGATCGGCCCGCGCGACGAAATCTACGTCCTCTACTCCGAATACCCGAGCTCCTGCAACACCCCGCCCTTCAACTGCGCGGTCTCGCTTACCGTCGCCCGCTTCACGCCCAGCGGCGATCCGGACCCCTCGTTCGCGGCGAGCCCGCAGCTGGTCGTGACCCAGAGCGCCTTCGGCCAGGAGTTCGACCTCGCGGTTGGTGCCGACGGCAAGCCGGTGATAGTCGCCATCGGCGAAGCCCAGGGGGGTCTGATCGTCGCCCGGCTGGGTCTCGACGGGCGCCTCGACGGCAGCTTCGGCAGTGGCGGTATCGCCAAGTTCGAATCGCCGCTGGCGCAGTGGGTGAGGCGTGGGGTGCCGGCTGCGGCCGTGCAGGCTGACGGCAAGGTCCTGGCCGCAATCGTCGGCACCGGAGACGCCGAATCCGGCGGCGGCAGCCTGATCGTCGTTCGCTATCTCGCCAACGGGGCGCTCGACTCGGGCTTCGGCGAAGCCGGGGCGGTCCGGGTGGCGCTGACCACGCAGAGCCGGCCCGCCGGGATCTTCGCCGGCGCCGACGGCTCGGTCGCGGTGCCGGGGCCGCTCTGCTGCTTCGGCGGCACTCCGATGTTCGGTCAGGGCTTCAGTGTTGCCCGGCTCACGGCGGGCGGTCAGCTCGATCCCGGCTGGGGCCTTGACGGCACGCTCTTCTTTCCCACGCCGGGGGCCGAGGGCACGGTCGAGGCGGCGACGGCGGCGAGTGACGGCGGACTCTTTCTCTCCTATGAAGCTTCCACTCCCACGGTCTCAACCGTCGGCAACGTGATCAAGCTGGCGGCCGACGGCGCCCTCGATCCGGGTTTCGGCAGCGGCGGCCAACTGCGCCTCTTCAACCGCGTCGGCTCGATCGACCCGAAGGATCTGATCGCCGACGGCAACGGCCGCTTGGTCGGCATCGGCTGGGCGAGCAGGATCGGGGTCTTTCGGCTGGGGCCGGACGGCAGCAAGGACCGCACTTTCAACGGCGGCGAACGGGTGGTCCTCCCTTACGGCGGCGGCGGCTTCCCGCGCTACATGGTCGGCATCCAGTCGAATGGCCGGATCATCGCCTTCGGCGACTCGGGCCTCGGCGGGGGCAAGCGCTTCGGCCTGATCGGGCTGCGCGGCGGGACCGATCGCAGCCGCTGCCTCGGCAAGAAGGCGACGATCGTCGGGACGCAGCGGCGCGACGAGCTCACCGGCACGCCACGTCGCGACGTGATCGCGGCCCTCGGTGGCAACGACGAGGTCCGCGCCCTGAGCGGAGCGGACCTGATCTGTGGCGGCAAAGGGCACGACCGGCTGCTGGGTGGACCGGGCCGCGATCTCACCGACGAGGACCCGCGCCCGAAGGCTCCCGCTGGGTCTGGCCCGAGACCGGTCCGCTAGCCTCGGCGCGATGCGGATTTCCCAGAGCTTGATCGACGAGATCGTCGTGCATGCGCGCGAGGATCTGCCGAACGAGTGCTGCGGGATGGTCGGCGGCCGCGACGGGGAAGCGACCGAAGCGGTCAGGGTCGAGAACGCCGCGGCCAGTCCGCTGCGCTACGAGATGGACTCGCAGGGGCAGTACGACGCGCTCAAGTCGATCGAGGACAAGGGCGACGAGCTGCTGGCGATCTACCACTCGCACACGAAGAGCGCGGCCTACCCCTCGCAGACCGACGTCAACCAGGCGGTCGCCTGGCCGGACCAGATCTACCTGATCGTCTCGCTCGCCGATCCGGAGCGGCCCGAGGTCAAGGCGTACCTTTTGAAGGACCGGAAGATCGCCGATGTCGCCCTCGACGTCACATAGACCCAGCACTCACCGCCGCGGCGCGCACGGCGGTGGCGGCGCGGATGGCGGTGGCGACGACGAAGGCGGCGGTGGGGGAGGCGGCGGGGGCGGCCCGCTGGTCAAGGTCGCGTTTGGACGCACGCAGGCGGAGGCCGAGATGATCCAGGGCCTGCTCGGCGAGGCTGGGATCCCCAGCATCCTGCAACGCAGCAGCGGCTTCGACGTGCCCGAATTCCTCGCCTCCGGCCCTCGCGACGTCAAGGTCGTCTCCGACCTCGCCGCGAAGGCGCGCGCGGTGCTCGCGGACACGATGGTCGAGGAAGGAGGGGATCCGGAGCGGACGGCACTCGAAGCAGAGGCGCAGCTGCGCAGCGGCGGGGGCGCAGCCTCGCCGGCGCGCCTCGCGATCTGGATCGGCGCCGTCTTCCTCGGCGGCCTGATCCTCGCCTGGGTGCTCTACCAGCTCACCTGACGCCGCTGCTGGGACGGGCGATCGCGCGCAGGTGGTCGCGCCAGACCTCCTCGATGTCGCGGAAGCGGGCGTCGAAGGCATCTTCGATCGTCGGCACCGGGCCGCCGGGCTTGAGTTCGTGGACGAGGCGCTCGCAGGCCTCGGGGCCGCGCTCGTTCTCAAGTAAGTCGAAGATCGTGCCGCCGAGGATCACCGCGTCGCGGCGCGAGGGGGGAAACGAGGGACGGGCGCTCTCGCGCAGGCGGCGGATCACCGCCGCGCGGTAGAGGCCGACCTGACGGGCGAAGTACTGGGCGCCGCCTTCGACCAGCCAGGCCCAGCGCAGGTAGCGGGCGAAGCGGCGCGGCGTCCAGGAGGGGGGAAGGGCGGTGTTGTTGGCGGCGACCACGAGCTGCGCGTAGAGCCGCTCGGCGGTGCCGCGCAGGGCTTCGTAGGAGTCGTCGCCGGCGGCGCGCCGTTCCATGTGCGGGTCGTTGAGGACGTGCAGCTCAGTTGCCATCGCCCAGCCGGCCAGGTAGCGGCGCCCAGCCGGGGCTGCCGACCAGCGGGCGGCGGGGAGGAAGGGATGGGCGAGGGTAAGCCAGGCCGGGTTGGTGTGGACGACCACCGTGACCTCGCCCGGGACGTGCTCGAAGCGGTCTTCGAGTCGCAGCCGCAGGTCCTCCATCCGGTCCAACGTCCGCTCCGCGAAGGCGGAGTCGTCGGTGTCGTGCCGCGCGGTGAAACTTAAGGACTCAGTCTCGATCCAAGACACGGACCGAGGCTAGCGAGCGAATCCGAGGCTCAAACGAGAGCCGGCTCAGGAGAACCGCAAACTTCGCGAATCTCCGAGTGTGCGCGGTCGAACTCTTCGTCGGCCATCACCGGCGTGCCCTCGAAGGGCAAATCGCGGTCGATCTCGACCCACGAGCGGCAACCGTGGTACTCGTCGCGGACGCGGACCGTGACCGGGCGCGGGATGCGGTGGACCCGCAGCAGCAGGACGTGGAGCGGGTGACGCCGCTTCCACGCGAGCCGCTTTTCCGCGTAGTCGGGAGTCCAGATGTAGTACGGCGAGAGGCTGTCGAGCGTGCGGCGGTCGGCGATCGTGACGTGGTCGATCACTTCCGCCCAGGCGCGCAGCCGCACCCGGTCGGGCTGGGGGATGCCGCCGTCCTGGAGCAGCGCTTTCGGCGGCGGCTCCTCGTCCGGCCAGACGCCCTCCTCAAGCGCCCGCGAGAGCTCCGGGTGGTGCGATTCGCGGACCAGGTCGTTGCGCTGGTGATCGAAGGTCGGGTAGAGGAAGAAGCGCTCGTGCTCGAGCTCGAAGTGCTTGTTTTCCTCGCGGATGCCGCCCTTGCGCAGGGTCAGCAGCTGCTCGCCCTCGGCGAGAGCGCGGACGGTTACTGCCCATTCCTTGAGAGCGATCGGCATGTGAAATCGGTACCTGCGAAGGTGGTGAATCGTCAACGACAGGGGGCTGGGCGACGCCTCCGACCCTTATGCAAGGCCGTTTTGCCTGCCCGAGGTCGGGCATTCTAGACCAGCATCCGCAAATCGCAAAATTAAATGTCGTTAATGACGCTAATCGCGTCCACCGCCGCCAGGGGTCTCGATTCTGAGCCGGTCCCCCGCTTCGAGGCTGCCCTCCGCCTTGCTTGCCAGCGACTCGCCGTTGAGCGAGTTTCGTCCCGTTTCGCCGTCGCCTCCGCCGCGGCCGCGCGGGGCGTGGCGACGGCGCTCGCTGATCAGGGTGTAGCGCATCGGCGCCAGCGCCTCGACCTCGCGCACGATGCCGTTGCCGCCGCGGTGCTTCCCCTTCCCGCCGCTGTCGCGACGGACGGCGAGCTCGCGCACGCGCAGGGGGAACTCGGTCTCGAGCGCCTCGACCGGGGTGTTGAGCGTGTTCGACATCGCGACGTGGATCGCGCTCGGGCCGTCGGCGTCGGGGCAGGCGCCCTGGCCGCCGCCGAGCGTCTCGTAGTAGGTGAACTCGTCGTTGGCCAGGGTCAGGTTGTTCATCGTCCCCTGGCCCTGCGCCGGCACCGGGCGGGCGCCGCCGAGGGCGGCGATCACCAGGTCGGCGACGCGGCTCGAGGTCTCGACGTTGCCGGCGGCGACCGCGGCGGGGTAGCGGGCGTTGAGCAGACAGCCCTCGGGCGCGACGATTTCGATCGGGCGGTGGGCGCCGGCCGAGGGCGGGGCGTCGGGATCGGTGAGCGCGCGCACCGCGAAGAAGGCCGCCGACTTGGTCACCGAGAGCGGGCAGTTGAGGTTGCCTTCCACCTGCGGGTCGGTGCCGGTGAAGTCGAGCCTGAGGCGGTCGCCGTCGATTCTCGCCTCGACCCGTAGCAGCAGGTCGCGCCATTGCTCGCCGCGGTCGTCTTCGAGCACCTCCTCGGCGACATAGGCCCCGTCCGGCAAGGTGGCGAGGGCGGCGCGCGTGCGCCGCTCGGCGTAGGCGAGGATCTCCCCTATCCCGGCGCGGAGTTGGTCGAGCCCGTATCTGGACGCAAGTTCGAGCAAGCGCGTCTCGCCGACCCGGTTGGCGGCTTGCTGCGCGCGCAGGTCGGCCAGCCGCTGGCGCGGGGCGCGCATCTGGTTGGCGAGGCGCTCGAGCTCGGCGTCCTCGGCGCGCGTCGGCGGGATCACCACGCCCTCCTCCTCCAGCGTCGTCGAGAAGGCCGGCATCCCGCCCGGCGTCGGGCCACCGATGTCGGCGTGGTGGGCGCGGCTGGCGGCGAAGCCGAGCAGCTCAGCGTCGGCGAAGACCGGTGAGATCAGGGTCACGTCCGGCAGGTGGGTGCCGCCGCGGTAGGGGTCGTTGAGGATCCAGGCCTGGCCCGGCCGCTGTTCTTCGCCGAGCACGGCGGCGACCGCGTCCGGCATCGAGCCGAGGTGGACCGGGATGTGCTCAGCCTGCATCACCAGCTCCCCCTCGGCGTCGAAGAGCGCGGTCGAGCAGTCGTGGCGCTCCTTGATGTTGGCCGAGTAGGCGGAGCGGATCAGGGTCGCGCCCATCTCGTCGCAGGCGGCGCGCAGGCCGCCGATCAGCACCTGCAGCGCGATCGGGTCGATGCCGCTCACCGCGCGGTCCCTCCCTCGCCCATTCCGCTTCCCTCGAAACGGGCGACGATCGTGCCCGCCTCATCGACCTCGGCCCGCCATTCGGGCGGCAGCACGAGGGTCGCCTCGGGCAGCTCGAAGACGACCGGGCCGGCGGCGCCGGTGCTGGTCGCCGGCTCGCCGCGCAGCACCGGCGTCTCGACCCACTCGCCTCCGCACAGGACCGGGCGCGAGTCTCGCGAGAGCCGGTCGCCTCCGGCGGCGCTGGGCCGCAGCTCCGGCCCCGGCACGACCATCGCCAGCCGGATGTCGACGAGGACGACCTCGCCCTCCGGATCGCGGTGGCCGTAGCGCTCTTCGTGGAGGCGGGCGAAGCGCTCGCGCAGCTCGTCCGGGTCGGGGTCGACCGCTCCCGGCACCGGCAGCTCGAAGGCCTGCCCGGCGTAGCGCATCGCGTAAACGACCTCGGGGACGGCGCCGGCGAGGTCGCGACCGGTGGCGGCGATCAGCTCCCTCGCCGCGGCGGCGACGCGCTCGGCGCTCAGCTCAGCTCCGCTCAGCATCACCGTGCGGACGGTGTCGCGGCGGTGCTCGGAGGCGCAGAGGCCGAGCGCCGAGAGGACGCCGCTGGCGCGCGGGCAGAGGATCGTCTCGATGCCGAGCTCGGCGGCGATCGCCGCGGCGTGCATGGGGCCGGCGCCGCCGAAGGGGAGCAGCGCGAAGCCGCGTGGGTCGATGCCGCGCTCGACCGTGACCACGCGCAGTGCTCGCACCATCTCCTGGTTGGCAACCCTGACGATCCCGGCCGCGGCGTCGAGTGGGTCGAGACCGAGCGAGTCGGCCAGCCTGCCCACCGCCGCCTCGGCCGCGCCGGCATCGAGCTCGACCCCGCCGGCGAGGCGCGAGTCGGCGGCGAGGTGGCCGAGCAGGAGGTTGGCGTCGGTCACGGTTGGCTCCTCGCCGCCACGCCCGTAGCAGGCGGGTCCCGGCTCGGCCCCGGCCGAGCGCGGCCCGACCCGCAGCGCGCCGCCGCTGTCGCGCCACCCGATCGAGCCGCCGCCAGCGCCGACCGTGTGCACGTCGACCATCGGCAGCTGGATCGGCCGGCCCTCGATTCGGCGCGAGTCGGTGCGGCGGACCGCGCCGTCTTCGATCGTGCAGACGTCGCAAGAGGTTCCGCCCATGTCGAAGCCGAGCGCGTTGCCGTCGCCGCTGATCCGGGCCAACAACCCGGCGCCGACCGCGCCGCCGGCCGGCCCGGAGAGCACGCTCCAGGCGCCTGCGCGGGCGGCCTCCGCCGCCGGAGCGACGCCGCCGGAGGACTGCATCACCTGCGGCGCCGGCAGCCCCGCCGTCGCGGTCGCCTCGCCGAGCCGCTCGAGGTAGCGGCCGAGCACGGGGCTGAGATAGGCGTCGATCGCGGTGGTCGAGCAGCGCTCGTACTCGCGGAAGCGCGGCAGCACCTCGTGCGAGGCGGAGACGTGGACGTCGGGCAGCCGCGCGCGCAGGTGCGCGGCGATCTCTCGCTCGTGGGTCGGGTCGAGGTAGGAGAAGAGGAGGCAGATCGCGACCGACTCGACCTCGTGCTCGCGCAGCAGCTCAACCAGGCGCCCCGGCTCGCCCTCCGCGAGCGCGACGATCGCGCCCTCGGGGCCGACCCGCTCCTCGGCCTCGAAGCGCAGCTCCGGCTCGACCAAGGGCGCCGGCTTCGGCGCGCAGAGGCGGTAGAGGTGCGGCCGGTCCTGGCGGCCGATCTCAAGCAGGTCGGCGAAGCCGCGGGTGGCGATAAGGGCGGTGCGGGCGCCGCGTTCCTCGAGCAGCGCGTTGGTCCCGACCGTCATCCCGTGGGCGAAGGACTCGACCTCGGCGGTGCCAGCTCCGGCCCGCTCCAGCACCGCCGCGACAGCGCTCATCGCCCCGGCTGACTCCTCGCCGGGGGTGGTCGGGACCTTGGCGGTGTGGATGGCGCCGTCGTCGAGCAGGACCGCGTCGGTGAAGGTGCCGCCGACGTCGACCCCGAGCAGCACGGTCAGATCCAGCGCTCGCGGTGGACCTCGCCGCCGGGGGAGAGGATGAGGTGGACGCCGTCGAGCTCGGGATCGGTTTGCGGGCAGTCGACTCGCAGGTGTCCGCCGCGTGACTCGGGCCGGCGCAGGGCGCTACTCGCCGTCGCGCTCGCCAGGGGGTAAGGATTGGAGACCAGCGCCGCCAGGTCGTCGGGGTTGCGCTGCGGGCCGGCGCGGCGCCAGACCGCGTCCCTGGTCGCTTCGCTCGGCGACTCAAAGCGCCAATCCGGCAGCGTCGGTCGCTGCTGTGAGGGGGACTCGGCGAGCGCCGCGGTCGCGGCTCGCGCGCCGAAGACAAAACACTCGCTGAGCGAGTTCGAAGCGAGCCGATTGGCCCCGTGCAGCCCCGTGCAGGAGCACTCGCCGACCGCATAGAGGCCCGGCAGCGAGGCGCGGCCGTCGAGGTCGACCGCCACTCCGCCCATCGTGTAGTGGGCGGCCGGTGCGACCGGCACCGGCTCGGTGCGCGGGCTCAGGCCGGCCTCGGCAAGCGAGGCGAAGACGTTGGGGAAGCGGGCCGGGTCGATTTCCCGCAGGTCGAGCTTGACGTCGGGGGCGTCGTCGAGCCGCATGCGGTCGAGGATCGCGGCCGTGACCGCGTCGCGGGGGGCGAGCTCGTCGGTGAAGTGCTCGTCCGCGGCGTCGAGCAGCTTCGCTCCCTCGCCGCGCACCGCCTCGGTGATCAGGACGCCGTCGTGGGGCGAGCCGGGCAAAGCGAGGGCGGTCGGGTGGAACTGGCAGAACTCGAGGTCGGCAAGGTCCGCGCCCGCGGCGGCGGCGAGAACCGGGCCGGCGCCGATCGCCCCACGCGGGTTAGTCGTGCGCCGCCACAGTGCCGCCGCTCCGCCGGTGGCGAGCACGGTTGCCGCGGCGGCGAGCGGGCCGGCGTCGGTGAGCACGCCGTGGCAACGCTCGCCGTCGCTCCACAGCGCCGTCGCCGAGGTTCGCTCCCGCACCTCGATGCGCGGCTCGGCCGCAACCATCGCCGCCAGCTTCGAGGTGATCTCGTGCCCCGTCTGGCTGCCGCCGGCGTGAACGATGCGCCGGCTCGCGTGGCCGCCCTCGAGGCCGAGCGCGAGCCGGCCTTCGTGATCGAGGTCGAAGACGACGCCGCGCTCGAGCAGGTCGCGGACGGCGGCCGGTGCCTCCTCGGTCAGTACCCGCACCGCCGCGGGTCGGCAGAGGCCGCGGCCGGCGGCGATCGTGTCGGCGGCGTGGCGCTCGGGCGAGTCATCGGGCTCGAGCGCCGCGGCCAGCCCGCCCTGGGCCCAGAAGCTGGCGCTCTGCGAGAGCGGGGTGCGGG
Organism: uncultured Solirubrobacterales bacterium; assembly: GCA_963846515.1. Classification (GTDB taxonomy): domain Bacteria; phylum Actinomycetota; class Thermoleophilia; order Solirubrobacterales; family 70-9; genus VAYN01. The sequence continues at coordinate 105,015 of CAWJWC010000003.1, forward strand.
AGACGAGGCAGACGCTGCCGCCCTGCTCGGCCGCCCGCAGCGCCGTCCAGAGGCCGGCGGCGCCGCCCCCGACGACGGCGACGTCGTACTCGCCCGCTGCGGCGGTTATCGCCCCTCAGCCTCTCGGCGGATCGAGTCGAGCTGCTCGCGCAGCCAAGCCGCCGCGCCTTCGCGCGCGCGCGCCTTCTCGTCTGCGACCGTGCGCTCGGCCTGCTCGGCGCGCCGCTCGGCCTCCTCGATCCGCTGCTCCGCCGCCTCCGCCTCGGTTTCGATCTCGCCGAGCCGCTCTTCGGCAGCGGCGATCGCCCGCTCTTTCGCCTGACGCTCGCGCTGCAGCTCTTCCTCGTGGGCGAGACGCAGCCGCTCGCGCGCCTGTTCGGCCTTGGCGCGCTCGCGCTCCAGGTCGGCCTCGAGCGCCTCGATCTCCGCCTGCGCTCGCTGTTCCGCCGCGCCAGCGGCCTTGGCCGCCGCTTTCAACCTGCGCTCGGCCTCCTCGACCTGGGCGCTGAGGCCCTCGCCGCCTGCTCCCTCCGAAGTCATGGCGCTCAATCTAATACCGGGCTGGCGGCGACGTCACGATAGACCTCGATCGCCCGCTCCGCCATCCGCGCCGCGGAGAGCGAATCGGCGCGGGCGGTGCCGGCGACGCGGGGGTCGGCGGCGTCGAGGTGCGCCCCCGCGACGGCGCTCCAACCGGCGGCGTCGAAGGGGGCACAAAGGCAGCCTTCGATCCCGGCCAGGGCGTAGGGGGCGATCCCGACCGGGGTCGAGAGCACCGGCACCTCGCAGGCCAGAGCCTCGACCGCGGCCATTCCGAAGCCCTCGTATTCGGAGGTGACGAGGACCGCGCTAGCGGCGTTGAACCAAAGCCGCATCCGCTCCGGCTCGATCGAGCCGCCGCTGAGCAGCTCCGCCCCGCAGGCGGCGGCGACCGCGGCGGCGCGCTCGTGGCGCTTCTCGGGGCGGGCAGGGCTGGCGGGGAAGAAGAGGTAGCGACCCTCCGGATCGAGGCCGAGGTGTGCCCGTGCCTCGGCGCGCGGGATCGGTCCGAGGTGGCTCAGCTCGGGCCCGCAGGGCAGCACCGCCGAGCCGGGGACGGGGGGCAGGCCGGAGCGCCCGTCCTCGGCTTCGAACAGGGCGCGGGAGACGGCGGAGACCCGCGCGACCCGCCAGGCGAGGCGGCGCGAGAGCGGGCCGACGAGGCCGTGGCGGACGTCGGTGCCGTGGAAGGTGACGAGCAGCGGTCGCGCTCCGGCCAACTGCGCGCACCAGCCAGCCAGGCCGTAGTGGGCGTGGACCAGGTCGAAGCGCTCGCGGCGCAGCAGCGAGCGCAGGCGGCGCGTGGCGGGTAGGTACTCGCCGCGTCCGGGAGGAAAGGCGAAGAGGTCGACGTCGATGCCATGGCGGCGCACCTCGTCGATCTGGTCGAACACCCAGCGCCCCCGCTGCGGCGTCGCTTCGTCGGGCGTGAGGTTGGTGACGACCAGGACGCGCACCGGGGGCAGGTTATCCGCGCCCGTCGGGGCGGGCGGCGCCTGGCCGGAGTTCCGACCCGATGACGTGGCTCATTTGTGGCTTTCGGGTCTAGATCGGTGCGCTCCGAAGGCCCACCATCGCCCTCCAAACCCGAGAGAGGAGGGCCTTCGATGGTCTACACGCTGATGGGGTACCTGCACGCCGCGGTCGTCTGGCGGGTCCGGCAGATCCGGGCGCTGGCGGGGGAGCGGGGCCAGGGCACGGTCGAGTACGTCGGCCTGATCCTGCTGGTCTCGCTGCTGATGGTCGGGATGGTCGCGGCGATGAAAGGTTTCAACGGCAAACAGGGGACCGAGTTGGCGGACGTGATCGTCAACAAGATCAAGGAGGCGGTGGACAAGGTCGCCTTCAAATAGACGCGGCTGACGGCGGGAAGCCGTCTTTTTCCCGCTCACGAACGGAAAGCGAGAGACGCGATGACGACTGCAGAGGCCGCGGTGACGGTTATTCCGTCCTCATGGCGGCGTAAGCTGTATGACAGCATGAAACACCGGACGCAGCTATATCTGGACGACGCCCAGCACCGTTGGCTCCGGCAGCGGGCCGGCAAGTCGGGCAGCATCGCCGCCGTGGTGCGCGAGCTGATCGACGCCGAGCGCGCCCGCCGGCCGGATCCGGTCGCCGATCCCCTGCTCCGCTACCTGGTGGACGAGTCGCCGGGGCGGGGTCGGGAGGAAACCAGCGTGACCACGCTGGATCGGGACCTCTACGGCGGATGAGGTCGGTCTTCGTCGACACCAGCGCCTTCGTCGCGCTCCGCAACGCCGCTGAGGCGGAGCACGCGCGGGCACGGGCGGCGCTCTCGGAGCTGGTTGCCGAGGGCGTCGCCCTCTTCACCTCGAACTACGTCTTCGCGGAGACCTACACGGCGCTGATGGTCCGCGTGGGGCGGGAGGAGGCGATCGAGTGGGGGCGTCGCTTTCGCGCCAGCGGGGCGATCGAGTTGGTCCGGCTCGAGCAGGACGTCGAGGACGCCGCCTGGGAGATCCTCGAGGGCCACGGCGACAAGCGCTGGAGTTACGTCGACGCGACCTCCTTCGCATTGATCGAGCGCGACGGCGGCGGCGAGGCGTTCGCCTTTGACGCCCACTTCGAGCAACGCGGCCTGCGAGTTCATCCCCACGGTTGAACGGTCGGCGGCGCCCCGGTCGCCGGCGTGAAAGACTCGCCGGATGCCCGCCTCGCGCAGCTACGACCGCGCTCCGGCCGACATCCGGCCGGTGGCGATCGACCCCGGGTTCGTCGGCAGCGCCGACGGCTCGGCGCTGATCTCGGTCGGCAAGACGCGGGTGATCTGCACCGCCTCGGTCAACGAGATGGTGCCGCGCTGGATGCAAGGCCGCGGCAAGGGCTGGGTCACCGCCGAGTACGCGATGCTCCCAGCCTCGACTGGGGACCGCAAGCAGCGCGACGTCGCGAAGGGCAAGCAGGACGGCCGCGGGGTGGAGATCCAGCGGTTGATCGGGCGTGCGCTGCGCGTCGTCGTCGACTTCAAGGCGATGGGCGAACGCAGCATCTACGTCGATTGCGACGTGCTCGAAGCCGACGGCGGCACCCGCTGCGCCGCGATCACCGGCGGCTACGTGGCCCTGCGCCTAGCCTTCCAGAAGCTGATCGACCGCAAAGCGCTGGAGACGATGCCGCTGACTGGCTCGGTTGCCGCGGTCAGCGTCGGCATGGTCGACGGCCGCGCGCTCTGCGACCTCGACTACGTCGAGGACTCCAGCGCCGAGGTCGACGCCAACGTCGTGATGACCGGCGACGGCGGCCTCGTGGAGGTGCAGGCGACCGCCGAGCGCACGCCACTCTCTCGCGCCTCGCTGGACGAGCTGTTGGCCCTCGCCGAGGGCGGCATCGGTCGCCTGCGGGAGGTGCAGGAGCGGGCAGCTTGATCCTCGCCACCGGCAACCGGCACAAGCTGGCGGAGATGGAGGAACTGCTGCCGTCGCTGCGGTTGCGCCCGCTGCCGGAGGGCTTCGAGATGCCGCCCGAGGACGGCGACAGCTTCGAGGCCAACGCGCTGATCAAGGCGCGGGCGGTATGGGCGGCGAGCGGTGGGACGGTGCTCGCCGACGACTCGGGGATCGAGGCCGAGGACCTCGGCGGAGCGCCGGGCATCTACTCGGCCCGCTACGCCGGCGAGGGGGCCAGCGACGAGACCAACCTCGCGAAGCTGCTGCGCGAGGTCGACGCCGCCGAAGGCAGCCGCCGCGTCGCCTACGTCTGCGCGCTCGCCCTGATCGACGAGGCGGGGGACGAGCACGTCTTCGAAGCGCGTTGCGAGGGCCACCTGCTGACCGAGCGCCGCGGCGACGGCGGCTTCGGCTACGACCCCGCCTTCGTCCCCGACGCCACCGGCCCGGACGACGGGCGCACCTACGCGGAGCTGGGTCCGGCTGAGAAGAACGCGATCAGCCATCGCGGGCGCGCTGCCCGCCTCCTCGCCCGCCACCTCGGCCTGGCGACGGCCGGCTCGCCGTGATCCGCACCAAAACGGGCGCCGCGGCCCTCTCGATCGCCTCCAACAGCCTGCTGATCGCGCTCAAGCTCGCGGCCGGCGCGATCACCGGCTCGATCGCGATCCTGACCGAGGCGATCCACTCGCTGATCGACCTGGTCGCCTCGGTGATCGCGTTCGTCTCGGTGCGCAAAGCCGACGAGCCGGCCGACGCCGAGCATCCCTACGGGCACGAGAAGGTCGAGAGCCTGGCGGCGACGATCGAGGGGATGCTGATCCTGGTCGGGGCCGGGATCATCATCTACGAGGCGACCCACCGACTCGCGGTCGGTGCCGAGGTCGCCTCGCTCGGGATCGGGATCGCCGTGATGGCCTTCTCGGTGCTCGCCAACCTAATCGTCTCGACCGTCCTCTACCGGCGTGCCCGTGCGCTCGACTCGCCGGCACTGGAGGGCGACGCTGCCCACCTGCGCACCGACGCGATGACTTCGGCTGGCGTCCTCGTCGGCCTCGGCTTGGTCGAGCTGACCGGGATCGCCGCCTTCGACTCGATCACCGCGCTGATCGTCGCGATGGCGATCGTCGCCGCCGGGATCGCGATCATCCGCCGCTCCTCCGGCGTGCTAGTCGACGAAGCCCTGCCCGATGCCGAGCTCGACCTGATCGAGGCCGCGATCGCCAGCGCCCGCACCCCCGAGGTCGCCGGCTACCACAAGCTGCGCGCCCGCCGCGCCGGCAGCCGCCGCCACATCGACCTCCACGTCCAGTACCGCTCCGGGACCAGCCTCGAGCGCGCGCACGAGCTGGCGCACCGGATGCGTGCCTCGATCGAGGCCGAGATCGCGATGGCCGAGGTGCTGATCCACGTCGAGCCGGAGACCTCCTTCCACGAGCCCGACGACGAGGCGGGTCCGTTCCGCGCCGGCTAGCTTTCCTCTCTGTCCTCGGGCCGCTGGGGAGGGTGCAAGGCCATTCGAACCCCACGAACGGACCAAGGTCCCAGCTAAAGACGAGAAGCGGTCGCCTGGCCGAGGCAAAGCTCACGGTTCCGTGAGCTGCCGAATCTTCGAGGAGCTTCCGTTGGAGGAGTCGGTACCCCTCGTACGAGCGGCGCTAGCTATTCGCATAAGCGCTCCCCCTCGGACGGTCCTTGATCTCTGCAGGCGAATAGCCCAGCGAAGGTAGAGGGGTACCCCGACTCCTCCCCCCGTATTCCCCTGACGTAAGCCGCTCAGGGAGGAGGTAGGAGGTTGACGGCAGCAGCCAGGCCGACCGCGACGAGAGTGATCGTGTAGCCGGTGTAGCCGCTGATCGCGAAGAGGACCGCGGCGATCGCGCAAATGGCGACGACCGTGATCCATGAGGCTCGGGCGAGGGACACGGCCGGTATTTTCACCAACGTGTCCGACGCTGCCGACACCGAGGTCGTCCCGGGCGATGCCGCCGAGGCGGCGCTCGCCTTCCTCGCCGAGATGTCGCCGGACCTGCGCGGCGCCGCGATCCTCGATTCCGCCGGCGCCGTGCTCGCCGCCAGCGGCGAGCCGGAGCGCTGGGCCGAGGACGCCGCGGCACTATTCGCGGTCGCCGACCGGGCCGCCGAGGTACCGGCCGAGCAGATCCACGTCGCCACCGAGCAGGGCGAGGTCTTTGCCCTGCGCCACGCCGGGCTCGCCGCGGTTGTCGTCAGCGACCGCTTCGCGCTCGCCTCGCTGATGTTCTTCGACATGCGCTCGACCCTGCGCGACCTCGCCGCCGGCGGGGGAGCGGGCTGATGCCCGCGAAGCCACACCGAGTGCTGCTCGACCGGGTCTCCGGCTACGCCGACGAGGCGGCCGCCTACATGCGTCGGCGCCGCGTCGCCCGCCGGCCTTTCGCCCGCCTCTACTACCCGAACGGACGCAGCAGCGACCACGCTGACGACAGTGCCGTCGGGGCGGAGCTTTTCGTCGCCGCCGGCCGTTTGATCGAGGTCGCGGGAAAGCGGGCGAAGTCGTGAGCGAGCTGATCGACGCCGACGTCGCCGACCGTGTGCTCGCGCGGGCGCTGGCCAACGGGGGCCGCTTCGCCGAGCTCTTCGCCGAAAGCCGCCAGGGGCTGACGATGTCGATCGACGAGTCGCGGCTGGAGGCGGTTCAGTCGGGGGCCGAGCAGGGCGCCGGGGTGCGCGTGATCGACGGCGGAACGACCTACTTCGCCCACGTCGACGGTCTTGCGCCGGCCGACCTTGAACGCGCCGCCGACGAGGCGGCGGCAGCGCTGCGCGGCGAGCGGCGCGAGCCACGTGCGCTCGAGGCCGTCGCGACCGCTCCGCTGCCGATCGCGCGCCGCCCCGAGGACGTGCCGGGCGAGCGCAAGGCGTCGCTGCTGCGTGAGCTCGACGAGCGCGCCCGCGGCGCCGGCGACGAGGTCGCTCAGTTCACCGCTTCCTACGCGGAGGCGCGGCGCCAGATCGCGGTCGCCAACTCCGATGGCCTTTTCACCGGCGACGATCGCACCCGCACTCGGATCGGCGCTCAGGCGGTCGCGCGCCGCGAAGGCGTCGTCGAGACCGGTGCCGAGACGTTGGGCGCCCACCGCGGCTTCGAGCTGCTCGAAGACGATCCTGGCCAGATCGCCGAGCAGGCTGCCCGTAAGGCGCTGACTCTGCTCGACGCCGGCCCCGCCCCGTCCGGCCCGATGCCGGTCGTGGTCGGCGGCGGCTTCGGCGGCGTCCTCTTCCACGAGATGACCGGGCACGGGCTCGAGGCCGACCACATCCAGAAGGGGGCCAGCGTCTACGTCGGCAAGCTCGGCGAGCAGGTCGCCCAGCCTCTGCTCAACGCCTACGACGACGGCCGCCTCCCGCACGAGTGGGGCAGCGACGCGATCGACGACGAGGGCGCGGCGACCCAGAAGACCCAGGTGATCGAGGAGGGCCGGCTCACCTCGTATCTCTACGACCGGCTTACGGCCGAGCGCGACGGCGTCGCCGCGACTGGCAACGGTCGCCGCGAGAGCTTCCGCCACCTGCCGATTCCGCGTATGACCAACACCTACATCGCCCCCGGCGAGGCCACCCCCGAGGCGATCGATCGCCGCGGTCGAGAAGGGCTTCTACGCGGTCTCCTTCGCCGGCGGCCAGGTCGACCCGGCGACCGGCGACTTCGTCTTCGGCGTCTCCGAGGGGTACCTGATCGAGGGCGGCGAGGTGACCCGGCCCTGCCGCGGCGCGACCCTGATCGGCAACTGCCTCGAGGCGCTGATGGCGATCGACGCGGTCGGCGACGACTTCTTCATGAAGACCGGCATCTGCGGCAAGGGCGGGCAGAAAGCACCGGTCGGGACCGGCCAGGGCCACGTCCGCGTCGCCTCGATGACGGTCGGGGGGACCGAGCTGTGACCGAGCTGAGCGCGACCGCGGCGCGCGCGGTCGAGGCTGCATTGGGCGCCGGTGCCGGCGAGGCCGAGGTCTACGCCTCGCGCGAGAGCGGTCGCGAGGTGCGCGTCCACGGCGGCGAGGTCGAGAGCCTCACCGCAGCGACCCAGAGCGGGATCGGAGTGCGCGCCTGGAACGGCGGCCGGGTCGGATACGCATTCGGCACCGACCTCTCCGCCGCCGGGGTCGAGGCGATCGCCGCCCGTGCCGCCGAGGCGGCGGCGGTCGCCGACGCCGACGAGTTCGCCGTCCCGCCCCAGCCGGCGCCGGTCGAGGCGCTGCCGGGGCTGAGCGACCCCTCGCTCGCCACCTGGACGACGGCCGAGGTGGCGGAGCTGGCGCTCGCTGTCGAGCGCGCCGCGCTGGCCGTCGACTCCCGCGTCGCTGGAGTCGAGCAGGTCGTCTACGCCGACTCTGCCGAACGGGTGGCGATCGCCTCCTCGACCGGGATCGCAGGCGAGTTCGAGTCCTCCGACTGCTTCGCCTACGCGCAGGCGCTGGCCGAGGGCGAGGGCGCCCGCCAGACCGGGCTCGGGTTCGGGCTCGCCCGCGGGCCCGGGGGTCTCGACCCGGAGGCGATCGGGAACGAGGCGGCGGAGCGCGCCACCGCGATGATCGGCGCCGCTAAGCCGAGCTCGCGCTCCTGCCCGGTCGTTCTCGACCCGACCGTCGCCGCCAGCTTCGCCGGCCTGATCGGCGGCGCCCTCAGTGCCAGCGCCGTGCAGCGCGGGCGCTCGCCGTTCGCCGAGCGGCTCGGCGAGGAGCTGGCGAGCGAGGCGCTGGCGCTCCACGACGACGGCCGCGACCCGGCCGGTCCCGCTTCCGCGCCCTTCGACGCCGAGGGCGTGCCGCGGCGGCGCACGGCCCTGCTCGAGGGCGGCCGCCTGCGCGCCTTCCTCTACGACACCTACACCGCCAACCGCGAGGGCGTCGCCTCGACCGGCAGCGCCTCTCGCCACGGCTACCGCTCGCAGCCGACGGTCTCGACCTCGAACCTTCTCGTCGCCGCCGGGGAGCTTTCCTTCGCGGAGCTGCTCGATGCCGCCGGCGAGGCGGTCCTGGTCACCGACGTCGCCGGTTTGCATTCCGGCGTCAACCCGGTCACCGGCGTCTTCTCGGTCGGCGCCTCGGGGCGCGCGGTCCGCGGCGGCGAGCTGGCCGAGCCGCTGCGCGAGTTCACGATCGCCAGCGATCTGGTGACGATGCTGCGGCCAGGTGCGGGCGGTCGGCGCGGAGGCCCGCTGGGTCCCGTTCGGCGGCTCGGTTCGGACGCCGCCGCTGCTGATCGGCGAGATGGCCGTCAGCGGTTCGTGACAAAAGGCATCAGCACTGCGTGCGGTGACGCCGAAGCCGCTGTTAGATTGCGCCGATCTTCAAACCCCGAGGAGGATTTCCGACGTGACCAAGGCTGAGTTTCTGGATCAACTGGCCGGCGACGACCGGCTCGGCAGCAAAAAAGCTGCCAGCGACGCCGTCGATGCTGTGCTCGACGCGATCACCGACGCGCTGAGCTCCGGTGGCGAGGTCAGCTTCACCGGCTTCGGCAAATTCCACGTCGCCGAGCGCGGCCCCCGTCAGGGCGTCAACCCGCGCACCGGCGAGCGGATCACGATTCCGGGCGGCAAGGTTCCCCGCTTCTCCGCCGGCTCGGCCCTGAAGACCAAGGTCAAGGGCGGCTGATTCCCTGACCCAGTTTGCCGATCGGCTGGCGGCGCTCGTCGACGAGCGCCGCAGCCAGATCTGCCTCGGCCTCGACCCCGACCCGGCCCAAGCTGGCCGGGGAGGGGGCGGTGGCTCCCGGCCCCGGTGTGCTCGCCGCCGAGCTGGCCGCCGCGGCAGTGGTCACCCACTGCCGCTCGCTGATCGACCGCGCCGGCCCCGCCTGCGTCGCGGTCAAGCCGCAGCTCGCCTGCTTCGAGCGCCTCGGCGCTCCCGGCTGGGCGGCGCTGGCCGAGGTCTGCACGGCGGCCCGCGAAGCGGGGCTGCTCGTAGTTGCCGACGGCAAGCGCGGCGACGTGCCCGTCACCGCCGCCGCCTATGCCCAGTCGCTGGTCGGCGGGACGCCGACCCCCTGGGGGCCGGTCGCCGGTCTCGGGGCCGACGCCTTCACCGCCAACCCGCTGCTCGGTCTCGACGCGCTCGAGCCGCTGATCGCCGCCGCCGAGGAGGCCGGCGCTGGCGTCTTCGCGCTGGTTCGCACCAGCAACCCCGGCGCCAACGACGTCCAGGACCTGCCGGCGCCGCACCAGCCGCTGCACGAGCGCCTGGCGCGGCTGGTCGACGGCCTCTCCGCCGCGGCTGCTCGGCGAGAACGGGCTGAGCGGGATCGGCGCCGTGGTCGGCGCCACCGAGCCGCTTCACATCGCCCACCTGCGCGAGCTGATGCCGCGTTCGATCTTCCTCGTCCCCGGCGTCGGCGCCCAGGGCGGCAAAGCCGGAGCTGCTCGGTGCCGCCTTCGTCCCCGGCCGCGCCTCGGCGCTGGTCGCGGTCTCGCGCGGGATCGCCGCCGATCCCGAACCGGCGGCCGCTGCGGAGCGCCTACGGGCCGCCGTCTGGGACGTTTCGACCGCCTGAAAGCGCCTGCGGCGGCTATACGATCCTCGCTCCCAGCTCGATTTCCCGCGCCCAGTCCCATGGAAAAACGCACCAGCGCCTTCGCCCGGATCTTCGCCGTAGTCGCCTTGGCGCTCGCGGTTGTGGTGCTGATCGCGGCGATCGCCAGCTCGCTCGGCGATTCCGAGGACTCCTCGAAATCGGGCCGCAACCAACCGGCGAAGAAAGAGCGCCCGAAGACGAAAGCCAGCACCTATGTGGTCAAGAGCGGCGACACGCTCGTCTCGATCGCCCACCGGACCGGGATCCCCGTCGCCACCATCCTCGCTCTCAACCCCGAAGTCGATCCGCAGATCCTGATCGCGGGCGAGACGCTGAAGCTCAGATGAGCCGCCGCCTCGGCGTCGCGCTGCTGGCGGCGCTGCTGGCGGTGGCGCTCGGCTGGACCGGCGAGGCCGGCGCGGCAGAGAAACCGCCAGAGGTCGAAGCGCGGGCCTGGACGCTGATCGACGCCCGCAGCGGCGACGTCCTCACCTCGCATGCCGGCGGCGAACGGCGGCCGATTGCCAGTACGACCAAGCTGATGACTGCTTACGTGGCGCTGCAGGAGCTGCCCTTGAACCGGGTTGTGCGCGCGGCCCCCTACGACGCGATCTACGGCGAGTCGCTGCTGGAACTGCGCCCGGGAGCGCGGGTCAGCGTGCGCGACCTGCTCTACGGCCTCTTGCTGCGCAGCGGCAACGACGCGGCGGAGGACCTGGCGCTCGCCGCCGCCGGCTCGCGGGCGCGCTTCGTCGCCGGGATGAACCGCCGTGCCGCCGCCCTCGGCCTCTCCGATACCCACTATGCGAACCCGATCGGACTCGACCAACGCGGCAACTTCTCCACCGCCGAACGATCTCGCGGCGCTGACCCGCCAACTGCGGCAGAACCCCCTCTTCGCGAAGATCGTCGCCACCCGCGAGGCCGTACTGCGCAGCCTGCGGCCGCCGCGGCGGATCGAGAACAGCAACGACCTGCTCTGGATGGTCCCCTGGGCGACGGGGGTGAAGACCGGCCACACCTTCGACGCCGGCTACGTGCTCGTCGCCTCCGGGCGCCGCAAGGGCGTCGACCTGATCTCGGTCACGCTCGGGGTGCCGACCGAAGAAGCCCGCTACGCGGCCAACCGCGAGCTGCTCGAATATGGCTTCTCGCAGTACCAGCGGCGGCGACCGGTCCGGGCGGGTCGGGACCTCGCCGACCCGGCGATCCGCTACGCCGGCGGCGAACTGCCGCTGCGCGCGGCCCGTACGGTCACGGTCGGCCTGCGCCGCGACCAGCGACTGGACGTGCGGGTCCGCGCCCCGGCCGAGGTCGAGGGGCCGATCCGGCGCGGCGCCGCGCTCGGCACGGCGACGGTCTACGTCGACGGACGCCGCGCTGCCGCCGTGGCGTTGCGGGCCGGCCGCTCGATTCCGAAGGCGAGCGCCTTCGACCGCGCCCGCACTTTCCTCGCAGACAACCTCGCTTTACTCGTCCTTGCGGGGTTCGTGATACTGATTGGCGGGGTATTGCTCTACCGCCGTCTGTCCCGCTGAAAGCGACCGAGGAGAGCGAATCCGGGTGAAAGCGCAGTGATCCTGACCGTGACCTTGAACGCGGCGATCGACCGCACCGTCGCCGTGCCGAACTTCCGCCTCGGGCGCCGTCACCGCGCGGTCGAGAGCCGCACCGTGGCCGGTGGTAAGGGGATCAACGTCGCCCGCGCCCTCAGCCTGCTCGGCCGGCCGGTGATCGCCGCCGGCTTCGTCGGCGGGCCGACTGGGACGCGGGTGCTGGAAGGGCTGCGCGAGGAGTCGGTGCTGACCGACTTCACCCGGATCGCCGCCGAGACCCGAATCAACCTCGCGGTGATCGACCCGACCTCGGGCGAACAGACCGAGATCAACGAGCGCGGTCCCGCGGTCAGCCCCGAGGAGGTGAAGAAGCTCTTCGAGCGGATCGGCTATCTGGCCGGGGGCGCGAAGCTCTGCGTACTGGCGGGGTCGCTGCCACCCGGGGCCGGCGACGAGCTCTACGCGCGCCTGATCGACGACCTCGGACGCCGCGGCGTCCCGGTCGTGCTCGACGCCGAGGGCGAGGCGATGCTGGCCGGGGTGCGGGCCGGCGCCGCGATGGTCACCCCCAACGAGCGCGAGGCCGAGGAGCTGGTCGGACAGGAGTTCGCCGACCGCGGCGACCTCGCCCAGGGCCTGGGCGAGCTGGTCCGCATCGGGGCCGAAGAGGCGGCGATCACGCGCCCGGAAGGCTGCGTTGCCACGGTCGGCGAAGGCTCGGAGCGGCGGCTGCTCGAGGTCCACACCGAGCCGCTCGAGCCGGTCTCCACGGTCGGCTCCGGCGACGCCTTCCTCGCCGGCTACGCGGCCGCCCGCTACGAGGGTCGCTCGCCCGAGGACTGCCTCGCCTACGGGGTCGCCTGCGGGGCCGAGTCGACCCAGCACTTCGGCGCCGGCACCGTCGACCGCAACCAGGTCGAGCGCCTGCTCGGCGAGGTCGCCGTGCACGATTTGGAGGTCCCGGCAGAAGTGTAGGCTGGCTGTTTCAACCGCCAGCCCTGGAGGACTCACTTGGAAATCGAAATCGGCCGCGGCAAGAAGGGCCGCCGCGCCTACGGATTCGACGACATCGCCATCGTCCCTTCGCGCCGGACCCGCGATCCCGACGACATCGATATCAGCTGGACCCTCGGTCCCTACCGCTTCGAGTTGCCGCTCGTCGCCTCGGCGATGGACGGCGTGGTTAGCCCCGACACCGCCGTTCTGGTCAATGAGCTGGGCGGGCTCGGCGTGCTCAACCTGGAGGGAATCTGGTCGCGCTTCGAGAACGCCGAGGAGAGGCTGGAGGCGATCGCCGCGGCGCCGAAGCACCTGGCGACCCGGCTGATGCAGGAGATCTACACCGAGCCGGTCAAGTCCGAGCTGATCGCCAAGCGGATCGAGGAAATCAAGGCTCGCGGCGCCGTCGCTTGCGGCTCGCTGACCCCGCAGAAGGTGCGCGAGCACTATGAGGTTGCGGTCGAGGCCGGGCTCGACATCCTCGTCATCCAGGGCACGGTGATCTCGGCCGAACACGTCTCGACCACGGTCGAGCCGCTCAACCTGAAGGAGTTCATCGCCGAGGTGCCGGTGCCGACCGTGGTCGGCGGCTGCGCCTCCTACTCGACCGGGCTGCACCTGATGCGGACCGGGGCGGTCGGCGTGCTGGTCGGGGTCGGTCCCGGCGCGGCCTGTACGACCCGCGGTGTGCTCGGGATCGGCGTCCCGCAGGCGACCGCGATCGCCGACGTCGCCGCGGCCCGTTCCCAGCACATGCTGGAGACCGGCGAGTACGTCAACGTGATCGCCGACGGCGGCATGCGCACCGGCGGCGACGTCTCCAAGGCGATCGCCTGCGGCGCCGACTCGGTGATGGTCGGCTCGCCGCTGGCCCGCGCCAAGGAGGCCCCCGGCCGCGGCTTCCACTGGGGGATGGCGACCTTCCATCCCTCGTTGCCGCGCGGCACCCGCGTCTCGACCAAGCAGGACGGGACGATGGAGGAGATCCTGCTCGGCCCGGCCCAGGAGAACGACGGCACCTTCAACCTGATGGGGGCGCTGAAAACCTCGATGGCCACCTGCGGCTACGAGGACATCCGTTCCTTCCAGCGGGCCGAGGTGATGGTCGCGCCGGCGCTGATGAGCGAGGGCAAGAAGCTGCAGAACGAGCAGTCGGTGGGGATGGGGTCGAACGGACGGGCTGCGGTGTCGGCGGGGGTTGCGGTATCGGATGACTAGTAGGACGGGAACGCCCCGGCCGGCGGGTCCTGTCGCCGCAGGGGACCCACCATCCCCTGCGGTAGCTAAAGCTTCCTCGGGGATGGTCCCCCCTACGGCGCCACCCGCCGGAGAGAGGGCGGTCGAGGAGGTGCTCGTCCTCGATTTCGGGGGGCAGTACTCCCAGCTCATTGCGAGACGCATCCGCGAATGTGGAGTTTTTGCGGAGTTGCTCCCATCGACTGTGTCGGTAGAGGCGATTAGGGAGCGGAAGCCGAAGGCGCTGATTCTCTCTGGTGGGCCCGCCTCGGTGTACGAGGAGGAGGCGCCGCCGTTCCCGACCCAGCTGCTCGATCTCGAGGTCCCGCTGCTCGGCATCTGTTACGGGATGCAGGCGATGGTGCTGGCGCTCGGCGGTCGGGTCGAGTCGGCCGAGACGGGCGAGTTCGGTCGCACCGAGTTGGTTCTGCGCGACGACGGCGGCCGTTTGCTCGGCGGGCTGCCCGCCGAGCAGAGCTGCTGGATGAGCCACCGCGATGCCGTCTTCGAGGCGCCGGAGGGCTTCATCGCGCTCGCCTCCAGCCCCAGCTCGCCGGTCGCCGCCTGCGAGCAGCCCGACCGTGGGCTCTACGGGATCCAGTTCCACCCCGAGGTCGTCCACACCCCTTACGGGACCGAGATCCTCAGCCGCTTCCTGCGCGACGTCGCCGGTTGCGAGCAGCAGTGGTCGCCGCAGTCGGTGATCGCCGAGCAGATCGAGAAGATCCAGGCCCAGGTCGGCGAGGGGCGGGTGATCTGCGGCCTCTCCGGTGGCGTCGACTCCTCGGTCGCCGCCCTGCTCGTCCACAAGGCGGTGAGGGAGCGGCTGACCTGCGTCTTCGTCGACCACGGCCTGATGCGGCTGAACGAGGCCGAGCAGGTGGTCGAGGCGTTCCGCCAGTTCGGGATCCCGCTCGTCCACGTCGACGCCGAAGAGCGCTTCCTCGCCAAGCTGGCTGGGGTCGAAGACCCGGAGCGCAAGCGCAAGATCATCGGCGAGGAGTTCATCCGCGTCTTCGAGGAGGAGGCAGGCAAGCTCGACCACGTCGAGTATTTAGTCCAGGGCACGCTCTACTCGGACGTGATCGAGTCCGGTGGCTCCGACCACGCGGCGACGATCAAGTCGCACCACAACGTCGGCGGCCTGCCCGAGGAGTTCGACTTCGAGCTGGTCGAGCCGCTGCGGATGCTGTTCAAGGACGAGGTGCGCGCGGTCGGGGCCGAGCTGGGGATGCCGGAGCGGATGGTTTGGCGCCAGCCCTTCCCGGGGCCCGGACTGGGGATCCGGATCGTCGGCGGCGAGGTCAACAAAGAGCGACTCGACATCCTCCGCGCCGCCGACGCGATCCTGCAGGAGGAGATCCGTGCCGCCGAGCTCTACCGCCAGCTCTGGCAGAGCTTCTGCGTGCTGCCGGTCGTTCGCTCGGTCGGCGTGCAGGGCGACGGGCGCACGTACGCCTACCCGATCGTGATCCGCGCCGTCACCTCCGACGATGCGATGACCGCCGACTGGGCACGCCTGCCCTACGACCTGCTGGAGCGCGTCTCGAACCGGATCATCAACGAGATCCGCGACGTCAACCGCATCGCCCTCGACATCTCTTCGAAGCCGCCGGCGACGATCGAGTGGGAGTAACGGCCGGCTCCTAGAGCAGTTCTTCGCGCGAGTGCGGGGTCTCGAAGCTGGCGACGCCGACGATCGCCGAGATCGCGCCGCGGCCCTTGCGGCGGGCGATCCGTTCGCGGCTTCCCTCTTGGATCGCCAGCACCCTGTCGACGGTCTCTTCCATCGTCGCCGTCACCTCCTTCCAGCCCTGCTCGTCGAGCAGGACCGGCATCCAGTACAGCGTCGTGTCCTCGCGGCTATCGATCGTGCCGGCCTCCAGGGCGGCCACCGCCCGGTCCATGAAGCTCTGCAGGGTGGCGCCGGAGACGCCGCCGAGCAGGGCGCGCGGAACCCGCCGCCAGATCCGGTCGCCGATGAACGAGTGGGGGGAGGCCTTGTAGAAGTGCTCGGTGGCGCCGCGGCGCTGCGCGGTGTCGACCAGCTCCAGACAGCCGCACTTGTCGAGTGCCCGCGTGTGGTAGGCGACGTGGCTGAGGCCCGTCTCGAGGTCGTCGGAGATCCGGTTCGGACTGGCGACCCGTTCGGTGAGGATCTCGAGGATCTTGATGCGCAACGGGTGGGCCAACGCTCTGACCAGGCGCTGATCGATCACTTCCGGGCGGGTTCGTTTCACGGGGGGGCTCCTTGGGCTGGTGGCGTCGTTCCACGCTTCCTCCCTTGCGCGGACAGATCTCTGCTTAGTCGAATACGTGTTGATTATTTGTATGGATCACAAGCTAACGCCGCAAATTGCTCGTTTAGTCGAGCGCGTTGTCGCCCAAATCCGGCCGGACAAGAAAAGCCGCGCTATTAAGCGGGATGTCCGACCAGCGTGACCGCGTAGATCGCGACGAAGCCGACGATCGTCAGCAGTACCCGCAGCCACGAGCGCTCGCCGTCGTGCTCGTGGTCGTGCGCCGCGGGAAGCAGGTCGGTGGCTCCCATGTAGAGGAAGAAGCCCGCGTAGACGGCGAGGAAGTAGCCCAGCGTCTGCTCGGAGACCGAGATCAGCGAGCCGACCACCGCGCCGGCGAGCGGCGCGAATGCATCGAACCGCAGCCACCGCTTTGCCCGCGAGCGGTCGCCGGACTGGCTGAGCACGAAGCTGACCGTGTTGAGCCCGTCGGCGAAGGCGTGGCTGACCACGGCGAGCAGCACGAGCAGGCCGGTCTCGGTGTTGACGCTGAAGGCGAGGCCGATCCCGAGCCCGTCGGTGAACGAATGCAGGGAGAGCCCGAGCGCGCCCAGTGCGCCGACTTTGCCGTGTGAGCGCGCCTCCTCCGGGTCGTCGCGGTGGTGCAGCACGAGAACACGCTCCATCAGGAAGAAGGCGATGAACCCGAGCGCCACCAGTGGCACGGCGTCGTGCGCGTCGCCGATGCTCTCGATCGCCTCGGGAAGGACCTCGAGCAGGGCGACCGCGACGACGATGCCGCCGCTCAGGGCGACGACGGTGGGCAGGCTGTGGTGCAAGCGCAGGGCGATCGCGCCGCCCGCGAAGATCGCGAGCACCGCGAGTCCGGCGACGGGAATGGCGACCTCAGGCATCGTGCCCCCGGCAGTCCGGGCAGGTCCCGCGCAGGACGACGTCGTGGCTGCTCAGTTCGTAGCCGGAGCCGCGGCCGGCCGCCTCGATCGCGCCCTCGAGACGCTCGCTGGTGAAGGGGGAGAGGCGACCGCAGTTCTGGCAGACCAGGTGATGGTGGTGGTCGCCGGGGTCGACGCGCTCGTAGCCGGCGGCGTCGCCGCCGACTTCGACCCGCTGGATCAGGCGCAGCTGCTCGAGTCGGTCGAGGGTGCGGTAGACGCTGGCCCGGCCGACCTCCTCGATGCGCCGATCGATCTCCAGCGCGGTCAGCGCGCACTCGGCGTCGGCCAGCAGGTCGACGACCTGGCGCTGGGCGCGACCGCTGCGGAATCCGGCCTCGTCGAGGCGTGCTGTTGCGTCTGCCGACCAGCTCACGGCGGCGACCGTATCAGAGAATGAGAATCATTCTCGTTTAGCTGTATCTATCCCACTTTTCCAGGTCGGGGAGAGGGTCGAAGGGCGAGCCGCCCTCGTACCAGCCGGGTGCGCCCCAGATCTCGAAGTGGAGGTGGCAGCCCTGGCTGTTGCCGGTGTCGCCGACGATGCCGATCGGCTGGCCGGTGCGGACCGTTTCCCCTTCCTGCAGCGGCGAGGGTTCGGCCAGGTGGGCGTACATGAAGTCGTTGGCGGTGCCCTTGCCGTCGATCACCAGGTAGTTGCCGGCGCTGGCCTCGTATTTGTCGTACTGGACGATGCCGCCGCGGGCGGCGAGCAGCGGGGTTCCGCAAGCGGCCATCACGTCCTGGCCCTGGTGGGTGTGGCCCGAGCGCGCGGAGCCGAAGCGGCCGGCGCCGAGGCCGAATTCATGGGTGCCGAGGATCGGGAAGGCGTAGCCGTAGAAGGCGAAGCTGAGCGTGAGGGGGCTCGTCGATGAGGTGGCGCGGCGGGCGGCCGGAGCTTCCGCGGTTTGCGGCCCGATCCGGAAGCTGTAGCGGCCGTTGCGGGCCGGGCGGCCTTCGTTCGTGGTCCCGTCCCAGCGCAGGCCGTTGGGAACGTTGGGGGCGACGTCGTTGCGGTAGAAGGTCTTGACGACTTCGCCGAGCCTGTCGACGACGTCGATCCGCAGGTCGTTCTGTGGCTGGTTGCTGGCGATCGTGTAGGTGAGGCGCGGGAAGCGGTAGCCGAAGTAGAAGGACTTGCGCGGTTTCGTTTCGCCGGCCAGGAGGCCGATCGTGCCGGCGCTGGGGCCGGTGGTCGGGGCGCCGGCGGGGCTGCTCGGCGGCGGCGGTGCGCTGCTCGGCGTCGGCGCGCCGCCGGTCGAGGCGACAGCGGTGCCAGTGCCGAGGCTGAGCAGCGCCACGGTCGCGATTATGCAGATTCGTCCCACCAAGCCGGGCCGGGAAATCTCGTTGTCGCGCAACGCCAACCCTCTCTTTCGTTCGCCTACGGAGTTAGCTGTCGGGCTCGCGCTGAAAGAGATGCGCTACGGACCGATTCGTCCGATTCGCCCCGGAGACCTGCTTTGGCCTCTTCGGTTCCTCCGCTCCCGCCCGGGGTGCCCGGACGGGATTCGGCACTGCTGGCGCGGCAGTATAGATGCCGAGCTGGCTATGATCCCCCGGCCGCGTGGAGATCGACCGCGCGGTTTTTGCGCGATGAAGACCTTTGTTGCCACGCCAGCCAACCGCCAGCGAGACTGGTACGTCGTCGACGCCGAGGGCAAGACCCTGGGCCGTCTGGCCACCCAGATCGCCGACACGCTGCGCGGCAAGCGCAAGCCCGAGTACACGCCGCACGTCGACACCGGCGACTTCGTCGTCGTCGTCAACGCGGAGAAGATCCGCGTCACCGGCGACAAGCTGGCGCAGAAGACCTACTGGCGCCACAGCGGCTACCCCGGCGGGATCAAGTCCCGCACGCTGGCGGAGATGCTGGACCGCCAGCCCGAGGAAGTGATCCGCAAGGCGGTGAAGGGGATGCTGCCGCGCAACCGCCTCGCCCGCCAGCAACTGACCAAGCTGAAGGTGTACGCCGGGCCGGACCACCCGCACGCGGCCCAGCAGCCCAAACCGATGGAGACGAACTGATGGCAGACGACGAGACGAAACGCGACGACGAGACGACCGAGGGCTCGGAGGATCGGCCCGCGGGTCCCGCGGGAGATACGTCTGAGGAGCCGGCCGAGTCGGCGGAGGACGAGTCGGCGGAGGACGAGTCGTCTGCCGAGGAGCCCGCTGCCGTTGAGCAGGAGGAGTCCGAGGCCGCTGCGGAGGAGCCCGCTGCCGAGGAGGAGCCCGTAGCCGAGGAGGCGCCCGTAGCCGAGGAGGCGCCCGTAGCCGAGGAGGCGCCCGTAGCCGAGGAGGCGCCGGCGGCTGAGGAGTCCGAGGCCCCGGAGGAGCCGAAAGCCGAGGAGAAGAAGAAAGACGTCATTCCGGGGGCCGACCTGGAGCCGATCGCGGTCGAGCCGGAGACGCGGGAGCTGAGCGCGGAAGAGCGGGCGCGGCTGGAAGCCGAGGAAGAGGAGAAAGCGCGGCGCGAAGCTGAGCTGGCCAGCGCCGAGGAGCCGGCCAGCCGCGCCCCGGCGAAGATGGAGAGCGGCGCCCGCTTCCTCGCCACCGGCAAACGCAAGAGCTCGATCGCCCGCGTCACCCTGCTCCCCGGCGACGGCAAGATCGAAGTCAACAAGCGCAGCCTCGAGGAGTTCTTCCCCCGTCCCCTGCACCAGACGATGGCGCGCCAGCCGCTCGCCGTCTCCGGCTACGAGGGCAACGTCGACGTCCGCGTCCGCGTCCACGGCGGCGGGATCAGCGGCCAGGCCGGCGCGGTTCGCCACGGCATCGCCCGGGCGCTGACCGAGATCGACCCCGAGCTGCGCGGCGACCTCAAGCGGCGCGGCTTCCTGACCCGCGACGCGCGGGTCAAGGAGCGCCGCAAGGCCGGTCTCAAGAAGGCCCGCAAGCGGCCCCAGTTCAGCAAGCGCTGACGGGGGCTTGGTGACGACCGAGCGCAAGCTCTTCGGAACCGACGGGGTCCGAGGAGAGGCTGGAACGTTCCTCAGCGCCGAGCTGGCCACCGCCCTCGGCCGCGCCACCACCGCCTCGCTGGAGGCGAGCAGCCCCCAGGTCCTGATCGTCCGCGACACCCGCGAGTCGGGCCCGATGCTGGAGGCGGCCCTGGCCGCCGGGGTCGCCGCCGCGGGGGGCGACGCGCTGCTCGGCGGGGTGCTGCCGACGCCGGCGGCGGCGATCCTGGTCAAGCGGCTCGGGCTCGACCTCGCTGCGGTCGTCTCCGCCTCCCACAACCCCTATCCGGGACAACGGGATCAAGTTCTTCTCCGCGCAGGGGACGAAGCTCGGCGACGAGCTCGAGGCGCGGATCGAGTCGCTGCTCGACGCAGCCGCCGCCGGCCGAGCCCGGCCGCGTGCGCGAGCTGAACGGCGGGCTCGAGGACTACCTGCGGGAGCTCGAGGCGGCCTTCCCGCTCGACCTCTCCGGCCGCCGCGTCGTGCTCGACTGCGCCAACGGCGCCACCCACCGCGCCGGCCCGGCGATCTTCGAGCGGCTCGGCGCCGAGGTCGAGGCGATCGGCGTCGAGCCCGACGGCCGCAACATCAACGCCGGCTGCGGCTCGACCCACCTCGAGCCGCTGATCGAGCGGGTCGCCGGCACCGACGCCGAGATCGGCTTCGCCTTCGACGGCGACGGCGACCGTGTGCTGGCGGTCGACGGCTCCGGCCGCGTCCACGACGGCGACGAGCTGATCGCCCTGGCGGCGCGAGGGAGGGCGGCCCGCGGCGAGCTCGAGGGCGGCGTGGTCGTCACCGTGATGAGCAACTACGGCTTCCACCAGGCGATGGAGGAGGCCGGGATCGAGGTCGCCGTGACCCAGGTCGGCGACCGCTACGTGATCGACGAGATGCTGCGCCGCGGCTGGTCGCTGGGCGGCGAGCAGTCCGGCCACATCATCGCCTCCGACTTCGTCGCCACCGGCGACGGGATCGCCGCGGCGCTGATGACGATGCGCGAGCTCGGCGACGCGACGCTCGAGGACGCGGTGCCGATGGAGAAGCTGCCGCAGACGCTGGTCAACGTCGAGGTCGCCGACCGCGAGGCGATCGCCGGCGCGGCAGCCGGTCTGGGAGGCGGTCGAAGGCGCGAGAACGAGGCGGCTCGAGGGCCGCGGCCGGGTTCTCCTGCGTCCCTCCGGGACCGAGCCGCTGGTCCGGGTGATGGTCGAGGCGCCGAGCGCCGCGGAGGCCGAGGCGGTCTGCGAGCGCCTGGTCGCGATCGTGCGCGAAGAGCTGGCCTGAGCGCCGCCGCCCTCTACCCTTACTCGCCCTCATGTGCGGAATCGTCGGATACGTGGGCGCTCGGCCCTGCGAGGAGCTGCTGCTCGCGGGGCTCGAAAAGCTCGAATACCGCGGCTATGACTCGGCCGGCCTCTCGCTGATCGAGGACGGCGAGGTCGAGAGCGTGCACGCGGTCGGCAACCTCGCCAACCTGCGCGCCGCGGTCGAGCAGCGCGCCGCCAACGGCGCCGGCGCTCTGCCGCCCTCCCACACCGGGATCGCCCACACCCGCTGGGCGACCCACGGCCGCGTCACCGAGGAGAACGCCCACCCGCACGACGACAGCTCCGGCAAGGTCCACATCGTCCTCAACGGGATCGTCGAGAACCACGCCGGCCTGCGCAAGCGGCTGCAGGCCGAAGGCGAGGAGTTCACCTCCGAGACCGACGCCGAGGTCGTCGCCCACCTGATCGCCCGCCACTACGACGGCGACCTCGCCGCCGCCGTCCGCGCCGCCTACGCCGAGCTGCGCGGCCACTACGCCTTCGTCGCCATGCACGCCGACGAGCCCGAGCGCCTGGTCGGAGCCCGCAAGGAGTGCCCGCTGGTCGCCGGCGTCGGCGAGGGGGAGACCTTCCTCGCCTCGGCGATCCCCGCCTTCCTCGCCGACACCCGCATCGCGATGCCGATCGAAAACGGCGAGATCGTCGAAATCGAAGCCGGCGAGGTGCGGATCACCGACACCGACGGCACCCCGGTCGAGCGCGCTCCCGAAGAGGTGACCTGGGACGCGGACGCGGCCGAGAAGGGCGGCTACGAGACCTTCATGCTGAAGGAGATCCACGAACAGGCCGACGCCGTCGCCGAGACGCTCGCCGACCGCCTGCCCGGCGACGAGGGGGTCGACCTCTCCGACGTCGACCTCTCCGACGAGTTCCTGCGCGGGGTCCGCCGGATCGTGATCGTCGCCTGCGGCACCTCCTACCACGCCGGCCTGGTCGGCCGTTACGCGATCGAGGAGTGGGCGCGGGTGCCGGTCGAGATGGACATCGCCTCCGAGTACCGCTACCGCAACCCGGTGGTCGGGCCCGACGACCTGGTGATCGGGATGACCCAGTCGGGCGAGACCGCCGACACCCTGGCGGCGATGCGGCTGGCCCGCGAGGCTGGGGCGAAGGTGCTGGCGATCACCAACATCATGGGCAGCCAGGCGACCCGCGAAGCCGACGCCGTCCTCTACATCCGCGCCGGGCTGGAGGTCAGCGTCGCGGCGACCAAGACCTTCGTCGCCCAGGTCGCGGCGATGTACCTGCTGGGGCTGCGGTTGGCGGAGCTGCGCGGCACGCCTCCCGCCCGAGCGCATCGCCGAGCTGGTCGCCGAGCTGAAGTCGCTGCCCTCGAAGATCGATGAGACGATCGCCGCGGTCGAGGGGCCAGTTCGCGCCATCGCCGCCGCCCACAGCGACCAGGAGTTCTTCCTCTACCTCGGGCGCCACATCGGCCTCCCGGTCTGCCTCGAGGGGGCGCTGAAGCTGAAGGAGGTCTCCTACATCCCGACCGACGCCTACGCGGCGGGGGAGATGAAGCACGGCCCGATCGCCCTGCTCGACGAATCGACCCCGGTCGTCTGCGTCGCCACCGATAGCCCGGTGCTGGAGAAGGTGCTTTCTAACGTCGAGGAGGTGCGCGCTCGCGGCGCCCAGGCGATCGCGATCGCCACCGTGGGCAGCGAGCGGGCCGGCGAGGTCGCCGACGAGACCATCGCGGTCGCCCGCACCGACTGGATCCTGCAGCCGATCGTCGCGATCCTGCCGCTGCAGCTGCTCGCCTACGACATCGCCCGCGCCCGCGGCCTCAACGTCGACCAGCCCCGAAATCTGGCCAAGACCGTCACGGTCGAGTGATCCCGTGCAATCGCGCCACTAGGATGCGCGCTCGCATGAGGCTCCGTCTCGCCCTTCTGATTGCCGCCACCGCCGTTCTCGCGCTCCTCGTCGCTGCCTGCGGCAGCGACGGCGGCAGCTCCGGCTCGGACCCCGCGGCCCTGGCGCCGCCGCAGACGCCGCTCTTCATCGAGGCGATGGTGCAGCCCGAAGGCGAGTTGAAGGCGAACGTCGATGACCTCGCCCAGGCCATCGCCGGCGTCGACGACCTCGGCGAGCCTGATCGTCTCCGAGCTCGAAAGCTCGGCCACCGATTCCGGCGAAGAGCTCGACTACGAGAAGGAAATCGAGCCTTGGCTGGGCGAAACCGGCGGGATGTTCTTTCAGGACTACGACGGCGAGGACTTCAACCGCTACGGCATCGCGGTTCAGACCACGGACGCCGACGCCAGCCAGGCCTTCATCGACAAGCGGAGCGAGTCCGGCGACGAAGAAGTCAAAGACGGCTCCTACGACGGGGTCGACTACAAGGTCGGCAGCGAGGACGAGACGACGGTGGGCGTGATCGGCGACTTCGTCGCGATCGCCGAAGACGAGGCGACCTTCAAGCAGATGGTCGACGCCTCCGGGGGCGATTCGCTGGCCGACGAAGAGACCTACTCGAAAGCCGTCGACGCCGCCCCGGCCGAGAGCTTCGCCGACGTCTTCGTCGACATCGGCGGCCTGATCGACAGCTCTGGCGGCGAGATCGATCCCGAAGCGCAGCAGCTCCTCGACAGCGCCGGCCTCGACCCGCGGGAAGCGACCGCGGTCGCGAGCTTGATCCCGGGCGCGAGCGAGATCGAGATCGACCTCAGCACCGACGTCGGTGGCGAGAACCCGCCCAGCGGCGACGCCTCCGCCCTACTTGGCTCGCTGCCGGCGGACTCCGCCGCCGCGATCGCCGCCTCCGGCTTCGGCGAGCGCCTCGGCGAAGCGCTCGACCAGCTCGACGCCAACGGCATCCCCGGCGAGATCCCGCCCAAAAAATTCAAGAGCACGCTCAAAGAAGCCGGGATCGACGTCGACAAGATCGCCGCCTCGATCGGCGACCTCGGGGTCTTCGCCGAAGGGAACAGCGAGCGCAGCCTTGCCGGCGCCGCGGTGCTGGAAACGAAGAACGCCGAGGAAGCGCGCAACACCGTCGCCAACGTCGGCCTCTTGCTGCGCGCCAGCGAGACCCGGGGCGTGACCGCGCTGAGCGGCAAATTCAGCGGCTTCTCGGTGCGCAGCGAGGACCTCGGACCGAAGCCGCTTGTGGTCGCCGCCGCGGGCGCGCGGATCGCGATCGCCTACGGCCTGCCGGCCGCGACTCGGGTGCTGGCCGGGAGTTCGGGCCAGACGCTTGCCGACACCCCCCTCTACGAGGAAGCGGTCAGCGCCCTCGGCGGCACCCCGATCAGCGGCTTCGCCGACGGCCCCGCGGCGCTGAGAGTCGCCTCTGCCCTGTTCGCCGGCTCCGACGACGAGGAGGACTTCCGCGAAGCCAAGCCGTACCTGACCAAGATCGAGTACCTGGCGATCGGCGCGGGCGCGGAGGGCGATCTCGCCGCGGTCAGGCTGGTCGCGGGCGTCGCCGAGTAGCCTCGGCCTCGTGACCGGCGTCGGCATCGACCTACTCGAGATCGACCGGCTCGAGCGCGCCCTGGCCCGCCACCCGCGCCTCGCCGAGCGCGTCTTCACCCCAGCCGAGCGCGAGTACGCGGCGGCCCGGGCCCGACCGGGCCGGCACCTGGCGGCGCGCTTCGCCGCCAAGGAGGCGGTGGTCAAGGCGCTCGGGATGCGGGGCGGGTTCGGGCTGCGCGAGATCGAGGTCGTCGCCGGCGAGCCGCCGAGCGTGCGGCTCTCCGGTCGCGCCGCCGCCGCGGCGGGTGCGCGGCGCATCGAGATCTCGCTGACCCACTCGCGCGAGAACGCCGCCGCGGTCGCCGTGGTCGCGCCCTCGGGTCAGGCGAGGCGGAGCTGGCGACGATCGCGGACGAGCTGAAACGGATCATCGTGCGACTTCGCAGGCCGGTCGGCTCGAACTTCTCGGTGTAGGTCGAGGAGTGGGTCGCCAGCGAGGTAGTAGCAACCACGGCGCTCGCCAACCGCCTCCACCAGACCGTTGTCGACCATTGCTTTCAGGTCGCGGGACGCCTTGAGGTCGCTGATCTCCTCGCCGATCGCCGTCTCGACCGAGGAGCGATAGGTGCCCCGCCGTAGGCGCAGGCCGAGCGTCAGGTCGAGCAGTCCAGCCGCGCAGCGTTCGGGTAGGCCCCGCGATTCCGCGAGCTGCACGCAGCCGAGCCACACCCGCTCGATCTCTTCCCGGCGTCGCATCGTGGTGGTCGCCTGGAAGTAGTGGGCCCGCAGGCAGAAGTGCAACCAGGGGCGCGCGTCCCGGTTCGGATGCCAGGCGCCGGCTCCCACTCCTCGAGAACCCGGTAGTAGGCCTGGGTATTGCGCCCGAGGAACTCCTCGATACTGGAGAAGACCGGGGCGACGACCCGGTCGCGCGCCAGGACGAGCGTTTGCAGGTAGCGGGCCATCCGCCCGTTGCCGTCCCTGAAGGGATGAATCATCGTGAAATGGAGGCTCTTCAGCAGTCCCTCGTCGACTTCGAGGCTGGCGTCGTCGGCGATCTGGAGGACGTAGGTCATTGCGTCCCGATATCCGGTCAGGGCAAGCTGCGTCTCCTGCTCGGCATTCAGGATTGGCTCGTCTTCCACCGCCGCGACGACATCGTCGAGAGATGCGTTGTAGCCCTCGATGCTGTTCGAACCCTGCACCGCCCGCGCGAACGCCATGCGCCGCAGACTCCCGCTCCAGCGTCGTGGCTCGGCAACGCGATCTCGTAGCCGGTTTTGCTGTTCGGAAAGCAGCTCCAATACCGCGAGCTCCTCCTCGCCCATCGGAATAGGCTGACGGTGATGGAGGGCTGGCTCGAGCCGCTGTACGACGCCGAGGGGATGCGAGCGGTCGACCGCTGGGCGATTGAGGAGCAGGGGATCCCCGAAGCCGAGCTGATGGAGAACGCCGGCACCGCCCTGGCCGAGGCGGTGGCGGAGCTGGCGCCGCAGGGGCCCGTGCGGATCGTCTGCGGCAAGGGCAACAACGGCGGCGACGGGCACGTCGCGGCCCGCCACCTACGCGGGATGGGCTTCGAGGTCGACGCAGTCGACCTCTGGGGGACGAGGCGCCCGCCGACCTCGATGCCTGGCTGGCCGGGTCGGGGGCCGTGGTCGACGCGATCTTCGGCACCGGCTTCTCGGGCGCGCCGCGCGAACCGGCGCTGGCGGCGATCGAGGCGATCGACCGCTGTCGGGCGCCGGTGGTCGCCTGCGATATCGCCTCCGGGGTCGACGCCTCGAGCGGCGAGATCGCCGGTGCGGCGCTCGAGGCCGACCTGACGGTGAGCTTTCACGCGGCGAAGCTGGGACACCGGATTGCGCCGGGCAAGTGGCACACGGGCGAGCTGCGGGTGGTGCCGATCGGGATCCCGGCCGGTGCCCTGAGCCCGCCCGCGGGCGGGGCGATCGACCGCGCGGTCCTTGCCCTGGCGCCGCGCCGCGGCCCGCGCTCGACCAAGTTCAGCTCCGGTCAGGTGGCGATCGCCGGAGGCTCGCGTGGGCTGACCGGGGCGGTGCGGATGTGCTCGGGCGCGGCGATCCGGGCCGGCGCCGGCTACGCGACTGTTGTCGTCCCCGCCGAGCTCGAGCCGGTCTTCGAAGCGGGCCAGCCGGAGGTGATGTCGGTCGGTTGTCCCGGCGGTGACGGCTGCCTCGGGCCGGCCTCGACGAAGGCGGTGCTGCGCACCTTCGAGCGGGCAGCGGCGGGGGTCCTGGGTCCGGGCCTGGGGCGGGACCCCGCCGCGCTCGAACTGGCGCGCGAGGTGGTCGAGTCGATCGAGGCGCCGCTAGTGATCGACGCCGACGGGCTCAACGCCTTCGCCGGCGGGTTCGAGCCGCTCGCCGCCCGCGGGGCGCCGACCGTGCTCACCCCACACGCCGGCGAGCTCGGCCGCCTGCTCGGGCGGGACTCCCAGCAGATCGACGCCCATCGGCTTGCCGCGGTCCGCGAAGCCGCCGGCGAGGCCGAGGCGGTGGTCGTGCTCAAGGGCGACGACACGATCGTCAGCGACGGGGGGCGGGTTGCGGTCAATGCGCTCTCGGCGCCGGCTCTGGCCACCGCCGGTAGCGGCGACGTCCTCTCGGGAATGATCGCCGCCCTGCTCGCTCGCGGGCTGGAGCCTTTCGCGGCCGCCTGCGCCGGGGTTCTCGCCCACGCCCGGGCTGGCCGCGACGCGGCCAGCCGGATCGGCACCGCCGAGTCTGTAATCGCGACCGACGTGATCGACTCGATCGCGGTGGGCCTGCGTCCCGACAAGCCGGTCGAATAACCTCGCGGCCATGAAGACCGTTGCGGAGATCATGAACGCCGACGTGCCCAGCGTCTCGCCCGAGGACGACGCCCGCAAGGCGATCGACCTGCTCTCGAAGACCGACATGGGCGCGATCCCGGTCGTTGACGAGGAGCGCAAGGTGGTCGGGATCGTCAGCGAGTCCGATCTGGTCCTCAGCGACGAGGAGTCCGACCTGCACCTGCCGCACTATCTCAACATCATGGGCGGGATCGTCTTCGTCGGCTCGATGAAGGGCTTCGAGGAGCGCCTCGACAAGGCCTTCGCGACCGAAGTCTCCGATCTGATGACGGCTGACCCGGTGGTGGCCCGCGACTACGAAGCGGCTGACCGCGCCGCCAAGAAAATCGCCGACTCCCACCACAACCACCTACCTGTGGTCGACGCCGACGGGCACCTGGCGGGGATGGTCACGAGGGCCGACGCCCTCGCCGCCGTGGTCGACGACGAGTAGGCCGATGGAGCGGGCGGTCGCCCGGATCGACTTCGACGCGGTCCGCGCCAACTGCGCGCGGCTCAAGGCGGAGCTCGGCGAGGCGGAGCTCTGCGCCGTGGTCAAGGCCGACGGCTACGGGCACGGGGCCGACGGCTGCGCTACGGCCGCGTTGGCCGGCGGGGCGACGAGATTGGCCGTCGCGACCGCGACCGAGGCCGAACAGATCGGTCGTCGCTTCCAGCACATTTCCCTGCTGACGATGGGGGCGCTGACTGTGGAGGAGGTCAACGTCGTCCTTGCGGCCGGATCCGAGGTGGCCGTCTGGCGCGAGGGCTTCCGGGCATTGCTCGCCGACCGGGCTCGCGCCGCGGGGCGACCAGCCAGCGTCCACGTCAAGTACGACAGCGGCATGGGGCGGCTCGGCAATCCCGATCCCTCGGAGGTGCTGGCGCTGGCGCGGGCCTGCGACGCCGACCCCAGCCTCGAGCTGACCGGGATCTGGACCCACTTCGCGACCGCCGACGAACTCGACTCCGATTTCTTCGATGAGCAGCTCGGTCGTTTCGAGAAGGTCGCGGCCGCGGTCAAGGACGAGTTCCCCACGGTCACGGCCCACGCCGCCAACAGTGCGGCTGTCCTGCGCGAGCCGCGCTCCCACTTCGACATGGCCCGCTGCGGGGTCGCGATCTACGGGCTCGACCCCTTTCAGGAGGACCCGGCGGCGCACGGCCTGGCTCCGGCCCTCTCTCTGTGCTCGCACGTCGCCGACGTAAAGCGCTTCCCGGCCGGGGCCAGCGCCGGCTACGGCCAGCGCTGGCGGGCGCCGGTCGAGACCTGGGTAGGCGTTGTCCCGCTCGGCTACGGCGACGGGGTGCGGCGCGGCCTCAGCAACAACGCCGAGGTGCTGATCCGCGGTCGCCGCCATCCTCTGGTCGGCACGGTCTCGATGGACAACGTCACCATTGACCTCGGTCCCGAGACCGAGGTCGAGCCCGGCGACGAGGCGGTCCTGATCGGGACCCAGGGCGAGGACGCGATCCTCGCCGAGGAAGTCGCGGCGCGGCTCGAGACGATCAACTACGAGGTCACTTGCGGGATCTCGGCCCGGGTGCCGAGGCGTCCGGCGTGAGCCTCGAGCGGCTTTCGGCTGCGCCGCTCGTTGTGGCCACGCGGGAGGCGCTCGCTGACGCCGGCGGCGCCTGGATCGTCGGCGGCGCGGTCCGCGACGCCGCTCTGGAGCGGAATGTCGACGACCTCGATCTCGCCGTCGCCGGCGACCCCGGGGTTGCGGCGCGGGCGATCGCGGCCGGGTTGGGCGAGCACGCCTTTGAGCTCTCGGCCGAGTTCGGAACCTGGCGGGTGGTGGCACCGAGCAAGGGCTGGCAAATCGACGTGACGGCGCTGCGTGGAGAGGGGATCGAGGCCGACCTGGCCGAGCGCGACTTCACGATCGGCGCCGTCGCGGTGCCGCTCGCCGGCGGCGCGGCGCTCGATCCCCACGGCGGCCTCGAGGACTTGGAGCGCAAGCGGCTGCGCGCCGTCGCCGAATGCAGCTTCGCGGCCGATCCCCTGCGCCTCCTGCGTGCTGCCCGCCTCGCCGCCGAGCTGGATCTGGAGGTCGAGCCCGCGACCGTCGCCCTGGCGCGCGGGGCCGCGGCGCGCGCCGCGGCCCCGGCCGGCGAGCGTCAGCTGGCCGAGCTGCGCCAGTTGCTCGGCGGTCCCGACCCGCTGCGCGGCCTCGTCCTGCTCGACGAGCTGGGGGTGACGTCGGTCGTACTGCCGGAGCTGGAGGAATTGCGCGGGGTCGAGCAGGGCCCGAACCACCACCTCGACGTGCACGGGCACACGCTGGCGGTGCTGGAGCACGCGCTCGAGGTGGAGGGCGACCTCGATCGCTTCGCCGGCGAGCGCGCCGCGGAGGTGGCCGAGCTGCTCGCCGAGCCGCTCGCCGACGAGATGAACCGTCGCACCGCTCTGCGCTTCGGCGCCCTCTTCCACGACATCGGTAAGCCGGCGACGCGGGCCGAATACGACGGCTTCATCGGCTTCCGCGGCCACGACAGCGTCGGCGCCGAGATCATCGGCGAGATCTGTGGCCGCCTCCGCGCCAGCCGCCGCCTCACCCAGCACCTGCAGGGCTTGACCCAGCACCACCTGCGACTCGGGTTCCTGATTCCCGAGGCGCCGCTGCCCGCCCGCCGTGTCCACGAGTACCTGCGGGCGACCGAACCGGTGGCGGTCGACGTCACCCTGCTCACCGTCGCCGACCGGCTCTCGGCCCGCGGCGCCGGGCCGCTGGCCAAGCCGGAGATGGTCGAGGCGCACCTCGACCTGGCTCGTCAGATGATCGCCGCTGCCCTCGACTGGCGCCGCGACGGCCCACCGCCGCCGTTGCTGCCCGGGGATGAGCTGGCCCGCGAAGTCGGGATCGAGCGCGGGCCGCGGCTCGGTGAGCTGCTGGCGGAGCTGGAGGCCGCCCAGTACGCGGGTGAGGTCGGCGACCGCGAGGCGGCGCTCGAGCACGCGCGCAACTGGCTGACCTGGACCGCCGAGGATCCCTGAATCCGGCTTGAACCGCCACTTCAGGTACGCTCCCCGCCGCATGGCCAAAGAGGAAAAGATCGAAATGGAGGGGGAGATCACCGAGGCTCTCCCCAACACCATGTTCCGGGTCAAACTGGACAATGGCCACGATGTGCTCGGCCATATCTCCGGCAAGATGCGCCGCCACTACATCCGCATCCTGCCCGGGGATAGGGTGAAGATCGAGTTATCGCCCTACGATTTGGATCGCGGGCGCATCACTTACCGCTACAAATAGGCGGCCGCTGCAAACCGGCGCCTGGCGGTGTCCTCGGTCGCTCGTGTGCAGAGCACACCACGCTCCCTGCGTCCTAGCCAGGCTTGGTTTTCACGGCCGTGCGTTCTTCGGCTCAGCCATCTCGGCGATTAGGGCCGACCAGGCGAAGTCTTTGGCGCCCATGCCTTTGCCGGTGTACGGGTCGTAGTACTCGCGCAGGCCTTCGCGCTCGACGGTCGCGATCAGGCCGTCGGCGAGGCGCTTCGCCTCCTGCTCGTAGCCGAGGCGGCGCATTCCCAACCAGACCAGCCAGGCCGAGTTGATCCAGGTCGGGCCGCGCCAGTAGCGGCGGATCGGGCCGCGGCCGTCGCCGCTTTCGTAGCCCGGGTCCGAGACCGCGACCGAGGGCGGCGCCACCGGGGTGAGGAACTCGCGCTCGTTCAGCAGATGCTCCTCGACCAGCCGCCGCCCGATCGGCTCCGGCAAGTCGGGTAGGGCCAGCGGCGCCAACGAGGCCCAGGTCACCGGTCCGGGCCGGATCGCCCCCGGCTGCGCCTCGTCGACGAAGAGGCCGCGCCGCTCGTCCCAGAGCCGCTCGACCAGCGCCGGAGTGGCGGAGGGCCGGCCCAGCGCCTGCAGCGAGAGCGACCACAGCGTGTTGACCAGCGTCTCGCAGAGCAGCGGGTGGCCGCGCTCGCGCAGCCGCCGCGCGTCGAAGCCGAGCTTGCGGTTGCGCCGCACCAGCAGCGGGAAGCCGAGCCGGCCGTTGGAGCGCCAGCCCCAGACCGGTTCGAACTTCGGCGAGGCGTCGAGCCCCGACTCGTCCGGCTGCACGATCCAGAGCAGCCCGTCGCCCTCGAGGTCGCGGTTGGCGGCGAGCCAGTCCATCTGCGCCGCGATCCGCGGCTCCGCCGCCGGGTCGCCGACGGCGACCCGCCAGGCCCAGGCCAGGAGCGGCGGCTGGATCGTC
Source organism: uncultured Solirubrobacterales bacterium (assembly GCA_963846515.1). GTDB lineage: Bacteria > Actinomycetota > Thermoleophilia > Solirubrobacterales > 70-9 > VAYN01. Next base: position 136,764 of record CAWJWC010000003.1, read on the forward strand.
TCGGTCTGGAAGGCGCGGCGGGAGGCGACGTTGTAGAAGGCGAGCCGGGGCAGCGAGACCGGTCGCTCCCAGAAGATCGTGTGGCCGATGAACCCGTCCGGCCGCTGGGCGGCGAGCAGGCTCGCCAGCTCGGCCCGCGCCCGCGCCGGCTCGAACCGCCGCCAGACGATCGCCGCGAAGCAGGAGTCCCAGTACCACTGCCACGGGTACCGCGTCGGGCTCGGCCGCGTGTAGGCGTATGGCGTACCTCGCCGCCCCCCCTCAACCCACCCCCGACGCAGCACGAGCTCCGCCAACTCCGTGGCCGATGGGCCGATTTCCGCTGATATAGAGCGGTTTTCGGCCCGTCGGCGGGGGGTCACTTGCCGGTGCGGCGCATCTCGCGCAGGGCGAGGGCGCCGAGCACGGCGAGCATGCCGGTGAGGGCAACCAGCGCTGGCCAGGTGTTGCCCCAGGTGACCGAGCCGACGAAGCCCTGCCGTGCCGCTTCGACCACCTCGGTCACCGGGTTGAGCTCGGCCACCTCCTGCAGCCAGCCCTGCAGCAGCGGCAGCGGGGCATAGGCGGGCGTGAGCAGGATGAACGCCATCATCCCGGCCTGCATCAGCGGCGCCGCCGACTGACTCTTGAAGCGCAGGGCTAGGAACGAGCCCCAGCAGGCGGCGACCGCGGCCATCGCCGCGACCATGAAGTAGGTGACGAGCAGCCCGTCGAGGCCGGGCCAGCCGGCCCCGAGCGGCAGCGCGATCGCGAACACGAAGGTCGCCGGGATTAGCGCCCGGGCGCTGGCCGAGAGCACCGTCCCCAGCAGCAGCACCCAGCGCGGCGCGGGAGAGACGAGCAGGCGGTCGAGCCAGCCCTGCTCGATGTCGCGGGCCATGTTGACGCCGGCCGCGGCGCCGGTGAAGCCGGCGCCCTGCAGCATGCTGATCGGGACGATGAAGCTCTCGTAGGTGCTGGTGGTGAAGCCGTTGAGCTGGGTCAGCGCGCCGAAGACGCCGTTGAGGCCGAGGAAGAAGATCGTCGGCGCGAGCACGCCGGGGATCGCCGCTCCCGGCACGCGCAGGAGCTCGTTCCTGGCCCGCGCCATCAGGGCGCGGATCGTCGCCAGGTTGGCGCGCCAGGCCGGGACCCTCGCCGTGGTCGCCGCCGCCTCCATCAGCCCACCCGCAACCGGTGTCGAAGCGCGCGGGCGCTAAGGATCAGGCCGAGGACGACGATGCCGAGGATCGCCAGCACCGCGTAGAGCGTGTGGGTAGCGTCGATGCCGGAGATGATCGGCTCGCGCACTCCTTCCGCCACGAGGCTGAGCGGGTTGTATTCGGCGATCGTCTTCGCCGGCTCGATCATCAGTTCGACCGGGAAGAAGGCGGAGGAGAGGAATAGCACGACCAGCACCAGCGGGAAGAGGCCCTGGACGACGCTGGCGCTGCCGGTGCGCAGCGCGATCGCCGCGCCGATCCCGCCAACAGCCATCGCCGTCGCCGTGACCAGGACGATGGCGAGCAGCGCGCCGGGGACGCCGCCGGCGATCTCGGCACCGAAGATCAGCCCGATCGCGAAGAACCAGAGCGCCGCGAACAGGCCCAGCGCCGCGGTTCCGGCCAGTCGCCCGAGCACGATCGCAAAACGCGGGATCGGGGCGGAGAAGAGGCGGTCGGTGAAGCCCATCTCGATGTCGACCGCGAGTGCGATGCCGCCGCTGTTGCCGGCCAGCATCAGCGACTGCATCATCGCCCCGGCCAGCATGAACTGGAGGAAGCTCTGGACCGGCGGGAAGCCCGGCAGTTCAACCGCGCCGCCGGCGCCGCCGGTCTGAATTGCCAGCAGCAAGGTGGGGAAGACGATGATCGGCGCGATCAGCTGCGGGCGGCGGAAGGTCTGGCGGATCGAGCGTAGGCCCAGCGCCTTGACCACGCGCGCGTTCGTTGCCAGCGAGCTCACGCCTCGACCGGCTCCTCGACGCTCTCCTCGCCCTCCTCCTCGAGGTGGTAGCCGGTCTTGGCGACGAAGACGTCGTCGAGGGTCGGCCGCACCAGCTCCAGCGACTCGACCGCGATCCCGCCGTCGTCGAGCGCGCGCACCACCCGCGGGATGTCGGCGGAGCCGTTCGCGACCTCGACCAGGACCGTGCGGCCGTCCTTCGGCGGCAGCAGCTTGCCGATACCGGCGACGGCCTGCTCCGCTCGCGTCACCGAGCCGTCCGCCAGTTGCAGCTGGATGTGCGGGTTACCGATTTCCGCCTTCAGCGACTCCGGCGTGCCTTCGGCGACGATCCGGCCGCTGTCGATGATCCCGACGTTGTCGGCGAGCTGGTCGGCCTCCTCCAGGTACTGGGTGGTGAGGAAGACGGTCGTGCCCTCGTCGTTCAGCGTCCGCACCTCCTCCCAGATCGTCTTGCGGCTGACGGGGTCGAGACCGGTGGTCGGCTCGTCGAGGAAGAGCACGCGCGGTTCGTGGACCAGCGCCGCGGCGAGGTCGAGGCGGCGCTGCATGCCGCCGGAGTAGGTGCCGACGCGGCGGTCGGCGGCGGCGACCAGGTCGACCCGCTCGAGCAGGTCGTCGGCGCGGCGCTTACCCTCGGCGGTCGGGATCCCCTGCAGCGTCGCCTGCAGCCGGATCAGCTCGCGGCCGGTCATCAGCGGGTCGAGCGCGGCTTCCTGCAGGGCGACGCCGATCGAGGAGCGCACCGCCCGCGCTTCGGAGATCACGTCGTGGCCAGCGACGGTGGCGCTGCCGCCGGTCGGCAGCAGCAGCGTCGTTAGCATCCGCACCGTCGTCGTCTTTCCGGCCCCGTTGGGACCGAGAAAGCCGAGGATTTCGCCCTCCTCGACGACGATGTCGATCCCCTGCACGGCGAGCACCTCGTCGAAGGTGCGCTCCAGCCCCTCGACCACGATCGCCGGCACGGCTATGCCTCCGTCGGCTCGGGCTCGCGTGCCAGTGGCGGCAGCGCCTCGACCCAGCGGCGGCCGTTGGCCCGCTCGAGCGCCTCGGCGGCGTCGAGCAGCAGCTCGTCCCGGCCCCAGGCCGCCTGCAACTGCAGGGCGATCGGCAGGCCATCGGCGAGGCCGACCGGGACGCTGACCGCAGGGATCCCGGTCAGGTTGGCGAGGCCGGCGCCGCGCACGTTGGCCTGGTCGGCGGTCAGGGTTCCCGAGGGCAGCTCGACCAGCGGCGCCTCCAGCGGTGGCGCCACCGCTGGCACGGTCGGCCAGGCGATCAGGTCGACCTCGGCGAAGGCGGCGACGAGGCGGTGGCGCATCAGCGTCCGTACCTGCTGCGCCTTCACCGCGGCGGCCGCCGGCAGCAGCATCCGGTACTTGGCGAAGCCGCGCGCGAGCGGGCTCAGCTCGGGGTCAAGGCTGGCGAGGCGGGCGGGGCTGAGGCTGGCGAGGCTCTCGACGTTGGCGATCAGCACCGTCGCCAGCGCCGCCAGCTCGATCTCGGCCAGCTCGATCTCGCGCACCTCGCTGCCGCTCTCCGCTCGCAGTGCCTCCACCGCCTCCGCACAGGCCTCGCGCACCGCCGGGGCGACGTCCTCGGAGACGGTGTCGCGGACGACGCCGATCCGCAGCCCGCGGGCCTCGCCCGCAGCCAGTTCCTCGCCGAACAGCGCTCCGCCGAGCAGGCGGCAGTCGGCGGCGTCGGCGCAGAGCGGGCCGGAGACGATCGTGGTCGAGACACCGGCCATGTGGTGCCCGGCCATCGCCGCGCGGCCGAAGGTCGGCTTCAGCCCGGTCAGGCCGCAGTAGGCGGCGGGGAAGCGGATCGAGCCGATCCCGTCGGCGCCGACCGCGCCGGCGACCAGGCGGGCGGCGACCGCGGCCGCCGGCCCGCTCGAGGAGCCGCCCGGGCAGCGCTCCGGGTCCCAGGGATTGCGAGCGGCGCCGTAGACCGAGACGTTGCCGGTGCTGCCGGCGCCGAGCTCGTGCATGTTGCCGACCCCGACGATCGTCGCCCCGGCGTCGCGCAGGGCGCGGTAGGGGCCGGACTCCCCGGGGGAGCTCGGGGCCATCATCTCCGCCGCGCCGAAGCGCTGCTGCCCGCCAGGGCAGTGGCCACTCGTCCTTGATCGCGACCGGGACGCCGTGCAGCGGCCCGGGCGGCGCCTCGGCGAGCATCTGGCGCGAGCGCTCGGGGAAGGTCTCGACGACGGCGTTGATCGCCGGGTTGCGCCGCTCGATCCGCTCCAGTGCTTCATCCAGCAGCTCGGCCGGATCGGCTTCGCCGGCCGGCGATCGCGGCGGCCTGGCCGCGCAGGGTGAGGTCGAGTGCGCTCACGGCGCCGGCGCTCGCGAGAGGTCGGGGGCCAGCTCGGGCTCGAACTCGCCTGTGTCGAGCTCGAGCAGTTCGAGGATCGCCGGCCAGAACAAGCGCGTGGGCGGCTCCCATCACGGCCAGCTCGATCTCGTCGGCCTCGATTCCGAGGGAGGCGAGACCGGCGGGAATGAACTCGTCTGAACGGTTTGAGGCCTCCATCTGGCGCTGGCAACCCTAGCGCGGCCGCGGATCCCCACCGAGATCGGCGCGGGTCCGCGATTGGCCGGGATCGTGCAAGTGCGAGAACTGCAGCGCATTCCTGACCGCTGGAAGGCAGAATCCGGGCGCAACCGGGGTCGTCGGCCCGTGTTTTCGTGAGTTCAATGCCCGTGACCGAGATGAAAAGCCGCGACGGCCGCGCCTGGGCGCTGCTGGTCGCCGCCGCCTGCCTGCTGGCGGGCCTGGTCGCGGTCGCTCGCGCCCGGTGCAGGCCGACTCGGCGCCGCTGCGCGTCGTCGTGCTCGGCCAGACCGCGGAAACGCCGCCGGCCTCCTGCCCGGGGAAAATCGTCAACAACGTCGAGGTCACGCCCTGCCGGGTCGAGGGCCACGTGACCGGCTTCCAGGCGATCGCCGACGGCGTCGCCCGTCCCTACGAGGCGCCCTTCGAAGGCAAGATCGTCGCCTGGTCGATCACCCTCGCCAAGCCCTCGACCGTGGAAACGCGCGACTACCTCCAACGAGGTCGGCTTCTTCGACGAATTCCTCGGCAGCCCCTCGCAGGCGCGGATCGGCATCCTGCGCCCGGTCGAGGACATCCAAACCGCCGAAATACACGCTCGTGCGCCAGAGCCCGCTCGAGGTCCTCAACCCGTACTTCGGCACCACCCCGATCTTCGCCCTCGACCATCCGCTTGACCGTCCTCAAAGGCCAGGTCGTCGCGCTGACGATCCCGACCTGGGCGCCGATGTTCGCCTTCAACGTCGACGCCGACAACACCTGGCGCGGCAGCCGCCTGCCCGAGCACTGCTCCTCCAAGGAAGACATCCAGGGCGGCAACCCCCAGCAGGGCGTCGGCAAAACCAAGACCTACGGCTGCTACTACTCCAACGCGCGGCTGCTGTACACGGCGACGCTGGTCAAAAAGCCGTAAGCGCGTAGCCGCGGCGCGGGCGAGCGTCGGGTGCCCCTCCTCACTTGCCTGACTGGCTCGATCGCTGGCGGCCATCCGAGTTTCGTCCTCGGCCAGCGGCACAAAACGTTCGGAGGGGCACCCGACGCTCGCCTCGACGGACCGCTCAGCAAGTTGCGGCAGTCTTTTGGGTCGCATGGCGCCATAAAGGACTGCCGCAATGGGTTGAAGTACAGAAGCTCTGAGAGAAAAGCTGCTTGGGCGTCTGCTCGGACGCTCGGCCTCGGTCTAGAACCCTTGGAGCTTCTGAGGGACGGGGGCCGGTAGGGCCTCCGAACGTTTTGTGCCGCTGGCCGAAGGACGCTTCTCGGACGAGCGGCAGACGATCCAGCCAGTCAGGCAAGTGAAGAGGCCCTACCGGCCCCCGTCCATTGCAACCAGGCCTAAAGAGCTTCTTGGCGCAGGCCGCAGTACGGGCAATCAGACTGACGTCCAGCCCGATGAGTTGATCGCAGCGTCGGCAGGCGCGGAGGTTCTCGGGACTGCGCGGCAGGGACGAGGCGGAGGGGGCGAGGGGGAGGACCATCGCGACCGGCTCCATCTCCTCGCCGGTCTCGCGGTCGACGTAGACCTGGCCCGGCTCGGCGGGGGCGATCGCCTCGCGACCGGAGGCCGGGGCGCGCATTCTGATAGCGCTGCTTCGAGTTCACGGCCGGGAACACTAATAGCTTGCGCGGCACCGATGCGCGTGCTGATCTTCCACGGCTACATGCTGCGCGGCACCGGCAGCAACATCTACAACGTCAATCTGGCCCGGGCGCTGGCTCGGCTGGGGCACGAGGTGCACCTGCTCTGCCAGGACCGCGAGGTGCGGATCGAGGGGGTCGAGATCCACAACCCCGACATCCACGGCCTGCTGCCGGTCTACGTCAAAGACCCCTACGAGGGCTTCGAGGTCAAGGCCTTCCCGGAGCTGAGCGAGGCCGAGCTCGACCGCTACATCGAGGCCAACGTCGCCGCCGTGCGCGAGGTCGCCGATGCGGTCGGCGGGCTCGACGCCGCCCTCGCCAACCACCTGGTGATGGGCCCAGCGATCCTCGCCCGCGCCGAAATCGGCCCCTTCGCCGCCAAGATCCACGGCTCGGCGCTCGAGTACACGGTCAAACCCCACCCCCGCTTCCTCCCCTACGCCTACGAAGGCATGAAGGCCGCCTCCGGCGTCCTCGTCGGCTCCGCCCACACCGCCGAGTCGCTCTGGGCCGCGCTTCCCGAGCTCCCAGACCTCAAGGAAAAGACCCGCTTGGGCCCCCCTGGTGTCGACGTAGAGGAGTTCTGCCAGTTGGAGCCGGCGGACAACAAGCCCGGTCCGTGGGAGCCGGATTCCGGGACTCCGAGAACGAAAACCTCGCCCGCAGGAGTTCCGGAAGCCGGCTCTCGCGAGCGCCCTGGCTCTCGCCAACCCCTGGTCGCGTTCGTGGGAAAGCTGATCGTCTCCAAGGGCGTCGACCTCCTTCTGGCGGCCTGGCCCTTGGTCCACGCCGCCCACCCCGACGCCCGCCTCGAGGTCGCCGGGTTACGGCGAGTACGAGCAGGGGCTGCGGCCGCCTGCTTGCGGCGCTCGAACGCGGCGACCTCGACGACGCCCGCGAGGTGGCGCGTCTCGGCTGGGCGCTCGAGGGTGGGGAGGAGCGGCCGCTGCCGATCCTCTCGGCCTTTCTCGCCGACCCGCCGCAGGGCTATGCGGAGGCAGCTCGCGCCGATGGCCGGCTCGGTCGAGCTGATCGGGCGGCTCGAGCACGACGCAGGTGGCGACCTTGCTGCCGCGGGCCGAGGCGCTGGTGATGCCGAGCACCTTCCCGGAGGCGTTCGGGATGGTCGCGGTCGAGGCCGCCGCCTGCGGGGCCCTGCCGGTCTCGGCCGGGCACTCGGGCATGCTCGAGGTCTCGCGCCAGCTCGCCGCGGCGCTGCCTGCCAGAGGTCGGTCGGCCTCACCTCGTTCCCGGTCGAGCCCGGCGCGGTCGAGGCGATCGCGGACCGGCTCAACGACTGGCTGGCGCTGCCGCCAGAGCGGCGTGAAGCGGCCCGCGCAGGCCCTGGTCGAGACGGTCGGCAGGCTGTGGAGCTGGGAGGGAGTGGCCCGCGGGGTGCTCGCCGCGGCGGCCGGCGAGCTGGGCGATCTGCCGCGTCCTGCCTAGCTAGTGCCAAGCGTCACCTGGGGCGGAAAACCTCCCGCCGCCGCTTCAATAGAATGCCCGCCGCCTGATGTACGGCCGCCTCCCGATAGCGAAAATGCTCGCCGCCACCGTCGCGGGCACCGCGGTGATTTCCGCGGTGATGGTCCCGATCAACTGGAACGGCCAGGGGGGCTCGACCGCGGCCCCGAAGATCGACCACCTGCTCAACGTGATGATCGTCCTCTCGGCCTTCGTCTTCTCGCTGGTCATGGTGATGCTCTTCTACGCGCTCTGGAAGTTCAAAGCCAAGCCCGGCGACGAATCCGACGGCGAGCCGATCCACGGCAACACCCGGCTCGAGGTCGCCTGGACGCTGATCCCGACGATCATCGTCCTCTTCGCCGGCGGCTACAGCTGGAAGGTGCTCGACGACATCGAAGAGCCGGCCAAGAACCCGCTCACGGTCTCCGTCTTCTCGCAGCAGTTCGCCTGGAGCTTCGCCTACCCGGGCAAGGACTATGCCTGGAACGAGGGGGAGCTGCACGTCCCGGTCGACCGCCAGATCCACTTCAAGATGCACGCCCTGGACGTGATCCACTCCTTCTGGGTCCCCGAGTGGCGGATCAAGAAAGACAACGTGCCGGGGATCACGACGACGGCGATCGTCACCCCCGACAAGGTCGGCACCTACCAGCTCGTCTGCACCGAGCTCTGCGGCTTCGGCCACTCGACGATGCGGGCCAAGGTCGTGGTCGAGCCGCAGGCGAAATTCGACAGAATGGGTCGCCGGCCTGGAGCAGAAAACGCCGGAGCCGCTGATGGAAGTCGGTCAGCGACGAGGAGAGCGACCCGACCCCCGTGGGCGCGGGCGGGGCTAGGCATAATGGAGAGGAACCTGATGGTGGCTGCGATCAAGCGACCGGGATGGATTCGAGGGGCGCTCGGGGCGCTCGCCGCCGGCGGCGTTCGGCTTCGGCCTGGTGATCGCCCTGCGCGCGATCTCCGACCTGCCGCTCTACCAGACCGAGCAGACCGGCTACCCGCACGTGGTCGTGCCGCTGATCCTCGCCCCGCTCGGCTTCCTCGCCGGCTTCGGCTGCTTCGACTACTGGCTGCGCTGGGCCGCCGGCGCGCCGACGATCCCCGAGGACCACTCCCAGCACGGCGCGACCAGCTGGAAGGACTACTTCCGCTTCAACACCGATCACAAGGTGATCGGCATCCAGTACATCGTCACCACCTTCTTCTTCTTCTTCGTGGGCGGCCTGATGGCGATGCTGATCCGGGCCGAGCTGGCCCAGCCGGGCACCCAGATCGTCGACGCGGCGACCTACAACAGCCTCTTCTCGACCCACGCGGTGCTGATGATCTTCGTCTTCGTGATCCCGGTCTTCGCCGGGATCGCCAACTACGTGCTGCCGCTGATGATCGGCGCGCCGGACATGGCCTTCCCGCGCCTCAACGCGCTCAGCTTCTGGATGCTGCCGCTGGCCGGGCTGATGTTCATCGGCAGCTTCCTCGCTCCGGGCGGCGCCTTCGACGCCGGCTGGACCGGCTACGCGCCGCTCTCGACCGGCGCTCCGTTGGGGCAGTCCTTCTTCAACCTCGGCGTCCAGTTCGCGGGCGCCTCCTCGATCGCGACCGCGCTCAACTTCCTGGTCACGATCATCACCATGCGTGCGCCCGGAATGACCTTCTGGCGCATGCCGCTGCTGGTCTGGGCCAACCTCTCGACCTCGCTGCTGGTCGTCGCCGCGACCCCGTTCATCGCCGGCGTCCAGTTCATGGTCCTCTTCGACCGCGTCCTCCACACCAACTTCTTCGAGTTCGCCGCCGGCGGCGACGTGGTCAGCTACCAGCACATCTTCTGGTTCTACTCGCACCCAGCCGTCTACATCATGATGTTGCCCGGCTTCGGGATCATCTCGGAGGTCATCTCGACCCACGCCCGCAAGCCGATCTTCGGCTACCGGCTGATGGCGCTGGCGCTGATCGGGATCGTCGTCCTCAGCTACTCGGTCTGGGCGCACCACATGTTCGTCGCCGGCATGTTCAGCTGGCTGCGGGTGCCGATGATGATCACCACGCTGCTGATCGCGGTGCCGACCGGGATCAAGATCTTCTCCTGGTTAGGGACGCTCTATTTCGGCAAGATCCACACCTACTCGACCGCGATGCTGTTCGCGCTCGCCTTCATCGTCACCTTCACGATCGGCGGGATCAGCGGCGTAATGCTGGGCATGGTGCCGATCGACATCCACGTCTCCGACACCTACTTCATCGTCGCCCACATCCACTTCGTGCTCTTCGGCGGCTCGGTCTTCACGATCTTCGCCGGGATCTACCACTGGTTCCCGAAGATGACGGGGCGGATGTACGACGAGAAACTCGGCCGCGTCCACTTCTGGGGCACTCTGCGTCGGCACCTGGGGCACCTTCATCCCGATGCACTGGGTCGGCATGGACGGGATGCCGCGCCGCGTCGCCGACTACGCGACCCAGTTCGGCGAGTGGAACCTGCTGATCAGCGTTTGCGCCTTCATGCTCGGCGCCGCTCAACTCGTCTTCCTCTACAACATGGTCGTCAGCTGGCGCTACGGCCCGCGTGCCGAGGCCAATCCGTGGCGCGCCAACTCGATCGAGTGGCAGGTCTCCTCGCCGCCGCCGATCTTCAACTTCCCGGAGATCCCGCGCGTCGTCGGCGGTCCCTACGAGTTCGGCGTGCCCGGCGCCAAGCACGCGATCATGCCCGGCGAAGGCGCCGAGGTGCCGGAGAAACAGCCGAGCGTGGTGGGTTCGACGTGAGCGCCGCTGACGAGCGCCGGCCGCTGCTGGTCTTCCTCAACGAGGTCGCCGGCGGCCGCAAGCTGCTGCAGGCCGTGCGCGAGCGCCAGGACCAGGTCTCCGGCGTGGTCGTCGCCGCGCCGCAGAACGAGCCCGCGGTCGGCCAGCTGATCGACCCCGACGAGTTGCGCGAAGCGGCTCGCGCCCGGGTCGAGGTGACGATGGCGGTGCTGGCCGAGTTCGGCATCGACTCGGTCGGCGAGGTGATGGATCCCGATCCGGCGCTGGCCCTCGACGACGCGGTCCGCGCCCACCAACCGGGCGAGGTCCTGCTCTCCTGCCTCTACGACACCCGCTTCGGCCTCACCCGCAAGGATCTGGTCGAGTGGGCCAAGGCGCGGTTCGAACCCGAGACCAAGGTGACCCATATCCCGGTTCGGATCGAAGACGACGCGATTCGCTGGGACCTGATCCACACTCTGGTCGTCGCCACCCAGACCGTCGCGACGCCCGGATCTGGTCAACCGCCTGAAGGAGCGCGCCGCCGCCAGCCCGCACCGCTACACGATCATCTGCCCGCGCGCCGACGACGTCAGCGAGGCCGAGATCGTCCGCGACCTCGCCTCCACGCTGGCCGAGCTCTACCGGGCCGACGTCGACGCGACCGGCCAGCCGATGAGCCCCGACCCGTTCAGCGCGGTAAAGAACGCGATCGAGCACTACCGGATCGACGAGGTCCTGATCTCGACCTTCGCCGGCGAGGGCTCGCGCTGGCTCGAGGAGGACCTGATCGGCCGGGTGCGCGAGATCACCGACAAGCAGGTCGAGCACATCGAGGTCGGCCGGCCGCCGGCAGCCGTCGCCGCCGCCGTGGCCGAAGGTGAGGAGGCCTGATGGAGAGCGCAACCGTCGCCCTCGGGCACGCCGAAGAGCACGAGCACCACGGCCCGCCGGAGGCCCACGAGAGCTCGCGGATCGACCGCCAGACGCTGGGGATCCTGCTCTTCATCGTCTCCGAGGTCATGCTGTTCGGGGCCTTCTTCGCCGCTTACTTCTTCCTCCGCGTCGTCGTCGCCCCGGAGAGCTGGCCGCCCGAGCCCTTCGAGCTGCCGGTCGCCGTCGCCGGGATCAACACGGCGATCCTGGTCTCCTCCAGCTTCACGATCCACTACGCCCTGGAGTCGATTCGGCGCGGCAATCACACCGGCCTCAAAGCCGGCCTGGTCCTGACCTGGCTGCTCGGTGCGGCCTTCCTCTTCATCCAGGTCAACGAGTACGTCCACATCGGGTTCAGCGCCCGCGACCTCGGCTTCGGCTCGATCTTCTACTGCCTCACCGGCCTGCACGGCGCCCACGTCTTCGTCGGTCTGATGCTGCTCAGCTTCGCGACGATCCGCGCCTTCCGCGGCCACTTCGGGCCGGCGGCGAAGGACCACCTCGGCGTCGAGGTGCCGGGGATCTACTGGCACTTCGTCGACATTATGTGGATCATCGTTTACGTAACCGTCTACATCCTCTGAGGCGGCTGCAAATCGGCGTCTGGGGGTGTCCTCGGTCGTTCGCCTTCGGGTCACGCACTGATGTGCGTTCCCCTCGTCTCACTCCCTGCGTCCTACCCAGACTTGATTTTCGCCGCCTCAGGGTTGCAGAGGCAACGTGAAGATCTCCGAGGCGGCGGTGTTTCGTTGGGTCGTAGTCGTCGGGGTCGCGGCCGTCTCGATCATCGCCCTAACCCTGCTGGTCCGTCCGCTGGTCGGCGCGCTTTGGGGGTTGGTGCTCGTTTGTGCCGCGGCCTGGCACGGCTACCGCTGGGCTGCGCGCAAGTGGCGCGAGGATTGATTCAAAGCCGCAACCTCTGTAGACAACACATTACATCTGTCGCGGTAATCTGCCACCATGGCTGTTGCCGTGAGAGAGAACTGGACCGACGAGCGGCTGGATGAATTCGGCAGGCGCATGGATGAACGCTTTGACCGCGTCGACGAACGCTTCGACGAGGTCGACAGGCGCTTTGAAGAAGTCGACCGCCGCTTCGAGCAGGTGGACAAGCGTTTCGAGCAGGTGGATGCGCGTTTCGAGCAGGTTGACAAGCGTTTCGAGCAGGTGGATGCGCGACTCGTGAGGGTCGAGGCTACGATGGCCGAGGGGTTTGCTCGGATGGACTCGCGGATCGATTCGATCGGCCGGGCGATCGTCTTTGGCGCAGTGAGCTTCTCAGGCGTGATGATCGCCGGTTTTGTCGCGATCCTGACGCAGGTCTAAGCCCGCCTCCGGCGAACTCCAGCACTGCCAGCGTCAGGGCGATCGGGACGGTGGCGGGGAGCGAGTCGAGGGTAAGAAGAGGAAGTCGAAGGAGATGCCGATCACGGCGGCGAGGGCGGCGCCAGTTAGCTGCAGGCGTCGGTCGGTGGCCAGCAGGGCGCCGAGCACGGCGGCGATGAAGAGCGTCGCCAAATCCCATCACGGCGGAACCGAAGGAGAGGAACTGCAGCTGTGGTAGGTCGCCGGGCGCGGCCGCGTTGAGGACTGCGTTGGGACCCTGCAGGAGATCGGCGCCGATCAGCCAGGCGTCGATCGCCGCCATCGCGTAGATCCCCAGCTTCAGCCATCGCGCGGGGACGACGCAGGCGAGCAGCCAGCCGAGGCTGACGCAGGCGAGGGCGGAGAGCGCCAGGGCCGCGGTCTCGCCGCCGAGCGAGTCGTTTCCGGCTGCCCAGGCGATCGCGAACAGCGGCACGACGAGGAGCGCCAAGGGCGGTCGGCCGCCACGGACGATCGCCGCCAAGGCCAGCGCTGCAAGCGGCGGCACCGCGACCAGGGCGAGGTAGGTGAGGAAGTCGGCGATGGCCGACTCGAGCGCGATCGCCGCGACCACGACGACGATCGAGAGCGGCAGCACCAGCGCCCAGGAGCGGCTGTGCAGCCCCGCTGAGGAACGGCGCGGTGGCCGGGCGCGGGCGCCGCGACCAGCGCCGCCTGGACGAGGCTGAGGGTGCCGATCGAGAGCCAGAAGGGAAGCAAGGGCGCCTAGAGGGCGCTCGCGGCGGCCGAGGCCGTTCTGTCGGACTCGCCGCCGGCCTCGGCGCGGCTTTCGCTGCGGCTCGAGGCGTCCCGCCGCGGCGACCGTCCAGAGCATCGCCAGCCAGTTGAGGGTGGCGATCGCGACGTGGAGCCAGACGATCTCGGCTGGCAGCTCCAGCGCCCACTGGACGCCGCCGAGGAGGCCCTGGAGGCCTAGCAGGCCGATCACGACGGTCAGCGGCGCGCAGGGCGCGCCCCTCGCCGCCAGGCCGGCGCAGCAGGAGCCAGACGCCGATCGCGGCAAGCCCGTAGATGGCGGCGAGCGCCGCGTGGCGCTGGACGACCCATTCCAGCGTCTCGCCGCCCTGGAAGGTGAAGCGGTGGACCAGCTCGCCTTCGTGGGCGCCGGCGTGGGGGCCGGAGGCGGTGGCGATCGTCCCGGCCAGGATCGTCAGCTGGCCGAGCGGGATCAGCGCCCGTACCGCCCAGACGCCGAGCCGGTCGCTCGAGCGCCGCCGCTCCCAGGGCTCGTAGCGCGAGCACCAGGCGAGCGCGAAGGCTGCATCGAGCAGCATCATCGAGAGGATGAAGTGCGACATCACCAGCCCGGGCGCGAGGTGGTACTTGACGACCAGGGCGCCGAGGATCGCCTGGCCCAGCACGCCGAGCGGCAGCAGCGCCCCGAACAGGGCCAGGTGCCAGCGGTAGGGGACGGCGGAAGAAGGCGAGGCCGCTGGCGGCGATCACCGCGACGCCGACGAACCCGGTCAAGCAGCCGGTTGCCGTACTCGATCACCGCGTGGAGCTCGAGCGGCGGCGTGGTGCCGCCGTGGCATTTGGGCCAGTCCGGACAGCCGAGGCCGGAGCCGGTGAGGCGCACCGCGGCGCCGGTGAGGACGATCAGCGCGAGGGCGGCGAGGGCGACGGCGGTGACCTGCGCGTAGCGTCGCGGGGAGATCTCGAGGCGGTCTTTGAGGCGTTGCCGCATCGTCGCAATGATCGCAGCGGCCGCGCGGCCGCCCGGATCAGCCTTTGGAGCTCGGAGCGGCGGGTTTGCCGCCGGAGGTGCTTTCGATCAGGTACTGGACGAGGTCGTCGAGTTCTTTCTGCGAGAGCGTGTCTCCGTAGTTCGCCGGCATCACGTTCGGCGGGTAAGCCCTTGGCGATTTCTTTGTTCGGGTCGACGATGTCCTCGTGGATCGTCGCCATGCTCTGGCCGGGCAGGACTTCGTCGAGGTTGGGGCCGGTGACGCCGCCCGATTCGGCCTCGGCGAAGCGTGTGGCAGCCGCCGCAGCCGTTGTTGGCGAAGACCTGCGCGCCGGGGCCGCCGGGAACCCGGGGCGGTGCGGCGCCGGGCACACCGGCGTACATGCCGACGTAGGCGGCGACGTCGTCGAGGTCCTGGCCGGTGACGATGTCGGCCGGCATCGAGACGGCCGGGATTGTCGGTGCTCGGCCGCGGGTTCTCGACCTGGGCCTTGACGACGCCTTCGATCGTGTCGCCGTTCTGCCCCGATTCGCGGGCGGCGGCGAAGGCGAGGTCGAGATCCGGCCCGATCTGGGCCGTGGTCCCGGCCTGGGCGAGGCGCGTGGCAGGTGCCGCATTTCTGGATGAAGAGGGCGCGCCCGCGTTCCTCGTCGGCAGTCGTCGTCCCGCAGCCGGCGGCGACCACGACGATCGCGACCAGCGCGAGCAGGGCGAGCAGCGGGCGGATGGGTGTCGAGGGTGCGGCATACGGCTGGCGGCGGGCCGGAGTCTATATGCCGGGGACCGCCCGAAAGCGTCCTGTTGGGCAGCCGCGGTTCGGCGTAGACTTGCGGCGATCCGCACTATCTCCAGAGCAACCTGAAAGGAGGCAGCGATGCAGGTGAGGGACGGGATGTCGGAGGTTTCGCTGACGGTCGGTCCCTCGCACACGCTGCGCGAGGCCGCCGCGAAGATGGTCGAGGCCGGGACCGGGGCGGCGCTGGTCTTCGACGACGAGTCGCCGACGCCGGGGATCGTCACCGAGCGCGACCTGCTGGTCTCGGTCGGGGCCGGCGAGGACCCCGACGTCGAGCTGGTCGGCGAGCACATGAGCGAGGGCGTGATCGCCGCCGCACCCGACTGGAGCCTGGAGCGCGCCGCCGCGGAGATGTCGCGCCGCGGCGTCCGCCATCTGGTCGTCTTCGACGGCCCGCGACGCGGTCGGCGTCCTCTCGATGCGCGACATCGTCCGGGTCTGGACGACCGAGGGCGCTACTTCTGGAATGCAGCCGGGCTAGCGCTTCGGCGGGAGCGTGATCTGCTCTACGGGCAGGGCGGCGCTGCGGACCTGCTGGCGGCGCGGCAGGCGGTAGTAGTCGCGGATCGCGCCGCGGATGAGGCTGCGGAAGGCGATGAGGGCGACGATCGCGCCGACCAGCGCGTAGACGTAGGGCGGCAGGATGAAGCCGGCGGCGAAGGTGCCGCAGACCAGGCCGAGGATGCCGAGCGCGAGGAAGGCCGGCGCCCAGGAGGGCTTCGCCGTGTGGATCAGCTCGCCGGGCTCGGGGACGTGTCGGTGCTCGCTCACTAGCTATTGGGCGATGTAGAGGAAGGCGGCGACGAAGCAGAGGGCGAAGACCGCTGCGGCGAGCCCGCCCGCAACCAGGCCGGCGCTCATGTTCTTGCGTGCGGTCTCGCGGTCCATCTAGGGGCGGATTTCTATCAGGCCGGTAAGAGGCTCGGATTTGCGTGGGGGGAGCGCCGGGTGCCACTCCCCTGGAGGCCGTTGCGCAGCTGAGCCGCCGCAAGCTTCGGATTGCTGGCCCGGGAGCCTCCCTGGGAGTGGCACCCGGCGCTCCCACGACAGCTCGCGAAGCTCTCGTGTCCCGAAAACTGACCGAGAGAAGCTTGCGTACCTCGGGCCCCTCAGTCCATGCAGCTTTTCGCCCTAGCTTCTGTTCACGGGAGGCGCCGCGAAGTTCGAGGGCGGTGGAGTGTGACCCCTCCACAGAGGCTCCAGGACAGGCGTTACGAAGCGAGCAGCGGCCCAGCTGCGCAACGGTCTCTGGGGGGGTCACTCCACCGCCCCAACGGCCCGTGCCCTTCCGTTTAGAGCTGCGCGTCGATCGCCGCAGCCAGGAACAGCAACGCCAGGTAGGCGAGCGAGAAGAGGTAGGTGCGCAGCGCCCAGCGGCGATCCGCCGTGCGCAGCAGCTGCGTGGCGAAGCCGATGAAGACCGCCCCGAGCAGCATCGAGGGGACCAGGTAGGCGACGCCGAGCCCGCCGGCGCAGAAGGGCAGCTGGGTGACCGCGTAGAGGAGCACGGTGTAGAGAAGGATCTGGCGCCGCGTCTCCGCCTCGCCGCGGACCACCGGCAGCATCGGGATTCCGGCCTTCGCGTACTCGTCCTTCATCAGCAGCGAGAGCGCCCAGAAGTGGGGCGGGGTCCAGAAGAAGACGATCGCGAACAGGTAGAAGGCCATGCCGCTGAGCTCGCCGGTGACCGCCGCCCAGGCGACCAGGGGTGGCACCGCGCCGGCGGCCCCGCCGATCACGATGTTCTGCGGCGTCGAGCGCTTGAGCCAGAGCGTGTAGACGAAGACATAGCCGAACAGGCCGGAGAGCGAGAGCGCGGCAGCCAGCGGGTTGACGGTCAGCGCCAGCAGGGCGAAGGAGGCGCAGCCGAGCAGGGTGCCGAAGGCGATCGCGGCGCGGGCCGAGACGCGTCCGGAGGCGACCGGACGGCTGGCGGTGCGGGCCATCGTGCGGTCGATGTCGCGGTCGATTGCATGGTTGATCGCGCCCGCGCCGCCGGCCGATAGAGCGCCGCCGAGGCAGGTGAGCAGGATCAGCTCGAGCGAGGGGTCGCCGGCCACGTACATCGTCGTCACCGTCGTGAACAGCAGCAGCGACTGCACCTTCGGCTTGGTCAGCGTCAGGTAGTCGCGCACCACCATCATCGCGGCGGAGCGGGGGGCAGACGTAGCTGCGGGGGAGGTGGGCGCGGTGGTGGCGCCGGCGCCGGCTGGCATCTCGCTCAGGCTACCGGCTGCGACTCGCGGGCCGGCGCCTCGGAGCGGGCGCTGCGATTGGCGATCGCGGCGCGGATGTCGCGCATCGGGTGGGCGCTGCGGACGTCGGGCAGAACGTCGAAGTTATGCGGATCGGGAGGCGAGAGCGCGAGCCACTCGAGCGACTCTCCACCCCACGGGTCGTGCCCCGCCTCGAGCGGCCCGTTGACGCGGCTGCTGGATCGCGTTGACCAGGGTCATCACGATCCCGGCGGCGAGTACCAGGGTGCCGATCGAGGCGATCAGGTTGTAGGCGTTGACGCCGGTGCCGTCGAAGAACTTGTAGGCGTCGATCACCTGGCCCTCGAGGCCGCCGGCGAAGAAGAGCGGCACGAAGGCGAGCAGCGAGGCCGAGTGCCGTAGTCCAGAAGGAGGTGCGGGCGAGGCTCTCGCCCATCGTCCGCCCGGTCATCTTCGGGAACCAGTAGTGGAGCGCGGCGAAGCCGCCGAAGACGGCGCCGCCGACCAGCGCGAAGTGGGTGGCGGCGGTCGCGTCGGTGGTGTTCTTCAGCTGCCATGCGGCGGCGACCATCGAGTGCGAGACCTCGGCGGCGAGCCCGACCGAGATCGCCGAGAGCGCACCCGACCGCCCAGAGCAGCGGCGCCCGCATGTGCAGAGCGCCGCCGATCAGGGTCGCGATCAGATTGAAGAAGACGAGGCCGAAGGGGACGATCAGGCTCAGCGACATCAGCATCGCGAAGTACATCCAGCCGATCCCGATCGGCGCGGTCAGCATGTTCTGCATCCAGGCGAGCGTGCCGAGCACGGCGATCGCGGCCAGCGAGCCCATCACGGTGCCGCGGTTGACCAGCGGCGGCCGGAGAAGGTGGCGACGATTTCGGCGATCGCGGCGAGGGCGAAGATCAGGATCAGCATGTAGGCGCCGGAGAAGAAGATCCAGCTCAGGTGCTGCCAGAGCAGCGGCGCGCCGCCGGCGCCGTCGGCGAAGAAGACGCCGTCGTAATTGCGGTCGATCATCAGCATCGTCAGTGCTGCCAGCAGCACCGGGCCGATGAACAGGACCAGCCAGGAGGCGACGGCTGCCGCCCAGGCGAAGACGGGTACGCGGCGCCAGGCCATGCCCGGAGCGCGCAGGTTGCGAAGCGTGGCCAGTAGGTCGACCGCGAGGAAGACGAAGCCGAGGGTGCAGAGGCCGGTTGCCGTGGCCCAGGCGTCGACGCCGTTATTGGCGAGGAAGGCGAGCTCGGTCAGCGGCGAGAGCGGGTTGACCCCGGCCTCGGAGGGGGTGAAGAGGAAGCTCGCGTAGAGGACGGTGGCGCCGGCCGCCCAGAGCGCGACGCCGAGCTGTCCGAGGCGCGGCAGGGCGGTGCCGCGGGCGCCGATCTGCAGCGGCGCGACGTAGTAGAAGAAGCCGAGCGCGAGCGGCAGCGCGAAGAAGAAGACCGCGGTGGCGCCGTAGGTGGAGAGCATCCGGTTGAAGTTGACCGGCGAGAGGAAGGTGTTCTCGGGGATCGCCAGCTGCAGCCGCATCAGCAGCAGCTCGATCAGGGCGAGGAAGAGGAAGCCGAGGGCGCCGCAGATGAGGATGCGGCCGAGGTCCTTGTGGTCGGCGCTGGTGGTCAGCTCGATCCAGCGCGGGCGCTGGCGCGGGAAGCCGTCGACGACCATCTCGGGGCGCGATCTCTCGTTCATGGCGTCTCCCCGCTTTCGATCAGCTCGACGACGCGGTCCTGGGCAGCCTCGATGTCGGCTTTCTGCTGTTTGACGTAGTCCTCGTAGGCCTCGGGGGAGACGACTTCGACCGCGGTCCGCATCGCCGCGTAGGCCTGGCCCGAGAGCGTCGCCGAGCTGCCCTCGAAGGTGCCTTCCTCGATCGGCGCGGAAGACGACCTCGTTGGTCTTGCCCGGGACCGCGTCGCGCTTGCCGGAGAGGTCGGGGACGTTCCAGGTGTGGACGACGTCGGTCGAGAGCAGTTCCAGCTTCACCGCGGTGTCGACCGGGACCACGAGCTTGTAGTAGGAGAAGGCGTCGTTGGGGTAGTCGTAGCGCCACAGTCCACTGCTGGCCGGTCGCCCTGATCGTCAGCGGCTCGTCTTTGGCGCCGACCAGGCCGGCGGAGCCGGAATCAGGGGTCTCGCGCGCCTTCTCGGTGAAGACACGCTGACGATGAAGATCGCAGCGGCGAAAGCGGTGAGGGCGGCGCCGACGCGGAACTGGAGGCCGCGGCTGCCGTTGCCCTCGATCGCGGCGCGCTGCCGCGCTCGGCCCGGTACTTGCGCACGGCGTAGAGCAGCGCGACGTTGATCGCGACGACGATGATCGCCGCGGCGACGAAGCCGATCCAAAAGAGAGTGTCGATCTGGTCCGTGCCAGGGGAGTGCGGCGTCAAAGCGCGGCCATTCTAATCACGTGGCAGACGTCCAAGGCGGGGCGCCTACCTATACTCGCCGACCCTATGAGCAGGCGCTCCCGGCGATCACCCGCGCTGCGACTGGCGGTACGGGCGTGGCGCGTTCGGCGTTCTCGGCGCGGCCGTCGCGGTGCCACTGCTGCGCCGCCGCCTGCGGATTCCCGCGCCGGTGACGGTCGCCGCTTGCGCGGGCGGGCCGCTGGCCCTGGCCGTCCTCTACCCGCGCTCGAAGAAGCGCGACGTCGCCCTCTACGCGCTGCAGATGTGGGCCTTCATCATGGTCCACGAGATTCCCTACGACGACCCGGAGCGCGCTGCGCCGGCGCCTGCGCAGTCGCTACCCGATCGCCGATCGACCGGGCGATCGGCGGCGGCCAGCTGCCGAACGCTCGCCTGCAGCGAGCGCTCTCGCGCCTGCCCGCGCGTCGGCCTCGTCGACGGCTTCCTCACCTGGGTCCACTGGCTCTGGTTCGTCGAGCCCTACCTGGCCCTGGTCCTGATCCTGGTCCGCGACAACGAGCGCTTCCCGCGCGCCGCGCGCCAGATGGCTGCGGTCTTCGACCTCGGCTGCGCGGTCTACTTCGCGGTCCCGACCGCGCCGCCCTGGTGGGCCGTCGAGGAGGGCGTGACCGAGGAAGAGGTGCGGCGGATCATGGTCGAGGTCGGCGAAGGCACCTGGGGCTCGGCCTGGCCGGCGATGTACGGGGCGCTCGGCGGCAACCCCTGGGCGGCGATGCCGTCGCTGCACTTCGCGACCTCGGTTACCGCCGCCCTTTCCCTCTCCGAAGCGGGCAAGGTCGAGGGTGCGCTGGGTTGGGGCTACGCCGGCACGCTCGGCTTTGCCCTCGTTTACCTCGGCGAGCACTACGTGACCGATCTGATCGCCGGCGCCGCCCTCGTTGCCCTGGTCAGGCGCGGCGAGCCGCTCGCCGAACCGCTCGTCCACGGTGTCAACGGCGCCCTGCGTCGCTTGGAGCGCCTGGCGAGCGGGTAGCGTCCACAGTGTGTCTGGAGTGGACCCGGGTAATCGCAACGGGACCATCGAGATGCCGATCTTCACCGCGCGGCGGATGGTGCAGACCGGCGTCGTGGTCCTCCTGCTCCTGGTCGGCATCTACTTCCTCTTTCCGAAGCTGGTCGGGCTCGACGAGTCGCTGAGCCGGCTCGACGAGGCGGACCCGCTCTGGATCGCTGTCGCGATCGGCTTCAGCGTTCTCGCCATCGCCACCTACGTCGCCCTCTTCAAAGCCGTGGTCGGCGGCGACGCACTGCGCCTGCGCTGGGCCGAGACCTACGAGATCAACATGGCGGGAGTGGCGGCGACCAGGCTGTTCTCGGCCGGCGGCGCCGGTGGCATCGCGCTCACCTACTGGGCACTGCGCAAGGCCGGGATGGGGCGCCGCGACGTCGCCCGCCGCATGGTCGCCTTCCTCACTCTCAACTACGCCTTCTACCCACTGGCGCTGATCGTCTTCGGGGTGCTGCTGCGGACTGGCGTCCTCAACGGCAAGGGCTCGGTCGAGCTGACGATCGTCCCGGCTGCCGTCGCCGGAGTCATGCTTGCGATCGGGCTCCTCATCGCCCTGATCCCCTCTGACGTCGAGCGCCGGCTAGCCCCCTTCGCGCACAGCGAACGCGCCCAGTCCTTTCTCCATGGCGCCGCCAAAGTGCCGACGACCGTGGGGGAGGGGTTCCGCTTCGCACTCGAGCTCTTCGCCCATCCCTCGCGCGGCTGGTCTGGCGCTGGTCGGCGCCGCCGGCTATTGGGCGGCCAGCATCGGCGTGCTCTGGGCTTCCTTCCATGCCTTCGGGGTGCAGGTGCCGCTGGCGGTCGTCGTCCAGGGCTTCTTCCTTGGCATGGTCGCCAACCTCTTCCCCCTGGCTCCGGCTGGGGTGGGGGCGGTCGACGCCGGGATGATCGGCGCTTTCGTCCTCTTCGGCATCCCCGAGGAGACCGTCTTCCCGGCGGTCCTCGTCTTCCGCCTGGTCGCCTTTTGGCTGCCGATCCCACCCGGCATAATCGCCTTCTTCCAGCTGCGCAAAACGGTCCACCGCTGGGAAGCGGAGGGACTGCCGATCGAACGCGGCGGCAACGCCGAATCGGACCTCGAGCCGCCCACCGGAGAGCTTGCGGCCGGCTCGGCCGAGAGTTACTATAAAAAGTAAAGTATTAGACTCCAGGCGGCGAGAAATGGCTGATTCGAAGAAAGTCGAGAACGTAATCGTCATCGGCGGCGGCCCCGCCGGCTACACGGCGGCGCTCTACACGGCGCGGGCCAACCTCGAGCCGCTCGTCTTCGAGGGCTTCCAGTGGGGCGGGCAGTTGCAGAACACGACCGACGTTGAGAACTACCCGGGCTATCCCGAGGGGATCATGGGTCCGGAGATGATGAGCCAGTTCCGGGCCCAGGCGGAGCGCTTCGGGACCCGCTTCGTGACCGACGACGTCGACCGGGTCGAGCTCTCCGACGGCGATATCCAGACGGTCTTCCTCGGCGACGAGGAGCACCGGGCGAAGACGGTGATCCTGGCGATGGGGGCGGAGCCGAAACGACTCGGCGTCCCCGGCGAGATGGAGCTCGGCGGCCGCGGCGTCTCCACCTGCGGCGTCTGCGACGGGGCCTTCTTCAAAGGCCAGAAGGTGATCGTGATCGGCGGCGGCGACTCGGCGATGGAGGACTCGATCTTCATCTCCAAGTACGCCGACGAGCTGACGATCGTCAACCGCCGCGACGACTTCCGCGCCTCGAAGATCATGTTCGATCGCGCCCGCGGGAAGGAGAACATCAGCCTCAAGACGCCGTTCGTCGCCGAGGAGTTCGTCGCCGGCGAGGACGGCAAGCTGAGCAAGGTCCGGCTGCGCAACCCCGAGACCGGAGAGCAGGAGGAGCTCGCGACCGACGGCGCCTTCATCGCGATCGGCCACATCCCCAAATCGGAGATCGTCGCCGGCCAGGTCGACACCGACGAGGACGGCTACGTCGTCACCGAGCCGGGCTCGACCCGGACCAGGCTCGGCGGCGTCTTCGCGGTCGGCGACCTCGTCGACCACACCTACCGCCAGGCGGTCACCGCCGCTGGCACCGGCTGCATGGGCGCGCTCGACGCCGAGCGCTTTCTGCGCGACAGCCCGCCCCCGGTCGAGGCGCACTGGATGCCCGGCGGCGAGCCGATCGAGCTGGCGCCCTGATTCAGGGCCGCCCCAGCGCCTCGGCGTGTTCCTCGACGATGGCCCCGAGATGCCGCGCCACCACCTCCGAAGAAGAGAACGCGAGTAGGTCTTCCAGACCAGCGCCGGTCTTCGCCGCAAACGGCTGAAGCGAAGGCAGGCCTCGTATCTCGAGCGCTGCGCCGCCGTCCATCGCCAGGTCGACGGCCGGCTCTACATCGACCGGCAGATAGAAACAACTGGGGTCGACGCTTCCCTCGGCCGCGGCCTCGCCATGAACCTCGATCCGGTACCGATCCGGCTCCAGCTCCTCCTCGACGCTCACGTAAACCCCCGGCACGCCCCACCCTGCACGGAGACGCATCTCCGGGATGTAGCGGACCAGTAGCGGGTGCTCCGTCGCTTCGTCGCTGTCGGCAAACCAGGACGGGGGAAGGATCACGTGCAGCATGTGGACGAAGCCGGGCTGGCCGGGGTCGCTCTCATTGCCGCTCTTCTCCGCGGCCGCCGAGGCGAGGGCGGCGAGATGGGCGACATCGGCGTCCTCGGCGGCGGATGCGAGCCTCTCGAGCGCATTGCGTGCCTCGTTGGGCCTTTCTTTCAGCAGCTCGAGCAGGCCGATGCAAAACCACCGCGCTTCCTCCGCCGATCGCTCTGCGGCCAGTCCGGTGGGAGCGGCGGTCAACTCGGCGACCACGTCCTCGGTGCGCTCCAACTCGGCTCGCCGAGCAACGACCGCAGCGTCGACCGGTTGCAGATCTGGCAGCTCGACTGCGGCTCGCTCCGCAAGGATTCGCAGTTCCGGCTCGACCACCAGCTTCCAGTCGTTGAGGCCGGTCGGGCTGGCCCTGCCGATTGCCATAGCCAGGTTCTCGATCCCCGTCTCGCCTTCGGACCGCAATAGCTGCAAGCGCCCGAGCAGCGAATACGCATCGGAGTGGCTGCGGCCGTCCAGCAACGGCATCAGCAACTCCTCCGCCAGGTCGAGGTCGCCGAGCAGCATCTCGATCCGCGCCGCCAGCAGCCTTGCGTCCACTTCATCCAGCCTTGGTTTCAGCTGTGAGCGCGCGGATGCCGCCTCTTCCAGCGCCTCGGGCACCCCCAGGCCGAGCAGCAGTGCATCGATCAGTATGTCGGTCACCCAGGGCAGCGGCGGCGGGGCCTCGAGCTGGCGCAGCAGCCGCACGGCCTCCTCGGCCTGTTCGTTTCGGATCGCGGCGAAAGCCTTGAAGACGGCCTCGAAGACCGGTTCGTAGCCGCTGATGTACTCGATCGCCTCCGTCGGGTGGCCATTGACCAAGAGTGCGGTAGCCAGCACCGCCCTGATGCGCGGATGCTCAGGGCTCAGGTCAAACGCCTTGCGAGCTGCCATCTCCGCGACCTGGTTGAGCCGGAGCCCGGATGCCGCAGCGGAAAGCTGTTCCCAGAAAAGGGGGAGGTCGCCGGTGCGCGCAACCCCCCGGCAGGCGGATTCGAGCCCCAGCCAGGCGTGAGTTTCAGCGGCGGGGCCGATCCCGGAAGCAAGGCGTAGGTGCGCGCCCGACTCGACGATGTAACCCCAGGGCTCCCGGAGGGAATTACCCTGCCGCCGGCGTGCTCCCGCGATCAGCTCTAGCGCCTGTTCGGCGTCGGCGGAGGAGCGAGCCAGCGGCTCCAATTCGACTCTTCCCGTAAGCGCGTTGGCGAGGAAAAGCAGGCTCTGCTCATTGTCGGAGTCGAGCTTTCTCGCCTGTTCGAGCGGCTCTATCGCCAGGGCGGGCTCGCCCGCCCAGACCCAGCGCTTGCCAAGCTCGGTCAGCGCTGCGGCCTGTTCTGCGCTGGGTGCGTCGCGTATCTCGCTGGCCCGAACCCGCAGCTCGGCGATGGAAGCGAGGGTCTGGGCCGGCTCGGAGTATCGGGCCGACATCTCCGCCGCCCACTCGCAGCGGCCGAGATCTCCCTCGCGGAGTGCACGCTCGGCCGTCGCCAGCCAGATCGCGGCGGGGGCTTCGCCGAACAGTGGCCGCAGCTCACGCTCGCAATCTGCGATGTGGGGAAGGGCATCGATGGTCAAGCGCGCGACTTCCAGCGCCATCTGGCTTTGCCGCTCCCCTTCTGCCTGGGTAATCAGCTCGGCGGCAACATCGAAGTTGACGGGGTCCTCCGTGCGGGCCGCATCGAGTCGCCCTTGCGCTCCATCCAGGTCCCCCCGCAGACGCAGGAGTCGGGCACGCAACGCCTCGACGCTGGCGTTGGGCGCCAGCTTCGCCCCGTGGTCCAGGGCCGTGCCAGCCTCCTCGAGGTGCCCCGTCCTGAGGGCCAGCCGCGCGATCAGCAACCAGAGCCCGCCACGAACCGCCCTGCTTGGCAGGGTCTCGGCTCCGTGCTCAATTCCTTCCGCCAGCACCCAGAGGGCTGCCTGGGCAAGGCCCCACTCGGCGCGCTGTAGGCCGACCAGGGAGAAGGCGCAGCGGTCGCGCAGCAGGCGTCCCGCTGGGGGCAGGGCAACGTCAGTTGCCAGGCGCTCGAGCGCATCGTCCAGGCCCCGGGCTGTCGCCGTCGCCCAATCGTCGAGCCAGGCCAACAGCCCTCCGCGGAGGTTTGCGGCGAGGCGCTGCTCCAGCCCCTGTTTGCGCTCGGACCAGCCGCTGTCGGTGTAGGGGAGCGTTTCGGCCAGGCTCGCTATCTCGCCTCGCAGCTGGCTCAGCGTGGTTGCAGCGTCCTTCAGCGCCCGGACCCGCTCGTCGAGCAGCTTTTCGATCGCCTCGGCCGCCTGTGCGGGCTCGGGTGGCAATCGCATCAACGTCTCGTCCAGGTTGACGTCGACGGCGTACTCGTCGGCCAGGTGCCTGGCCGCTCGCAGCACTAGGTCAGAGGTCGAGGTCATTGCTCGTCTCCGTTTTGGGGGTTAGCGAGATCGCGTCACCGGCTGGCGCTGGAGGTTCCGATGGCGTTGGTCCTCGCAGCGCACCGCCCGTGGCCGGGCTCTGCTCTGCGGGCGGCTCGACCAGGCGGGTGCCGGCGTTCTCGCCAGTGATCAGGGTGAACCAGCCAAATTCCGCGACGGCGCCGAGGAAGCGATTGACGTAGGTCTCGTTGCGAGCCTGCTGCACGGCGCTCTCTACCGGCTCGCCTTTATCGAGCCGGTCGTAGAGCACGTCGTTGAAAGCAAGGAGGTGGCGTGGATGCATCGGGAAGCGGGTGAAGAGAACCGCCTCGACACTGCCGGCAAGCGCTTGCAGGAAGGTTCGAGGCGCGATCACCTCGGGGTCGAAGCCCAGCGGTGGCAGGGTGAACTGGACTACGAGTAGGCGCGCGCCGCTGCCCGCCACCCAGTTGAAGAAGTCGGAGATCCCGTGCCATTCGATGTCGCCTTCGTCGTCGGCCAAAGCGATGCAGGGCTCGCCGTCGCGCATCTCGCCGCGGCCGATGTAATGCACTACCGCGTTCGCCGTTCCGGGCGGCGGTGCCGAAGTCAGCGCCGTGCGCATCGTCACCGGCTTGGGATTGGGCAGCTCCTCGACCACGAGCCGGGTGCCCGCCGTGGCTCCGCGAAGGCGCTCGAGGATCTGCCCCTCGCCGGGCCACCTGATCTCCTTGCTCCCGTACATGAAGGTCGGCATCTGGCTCTGGTGCTCGGGCGGCTGTACGACCGCCGCCACCATTCGGGCGCCGTTCTCGAGCGGTTTCGCCAGCGGCGTTTCGCGGGTCGATATGCGCGCGAGGCGGAGGCGCTCGTGCGCGCCCAGGTGGCCGTTTTCCTCTTCCACCTTGACCGTTGCGATCTCCCATGGGATGTCGAAGAGGTCGCTGGCAGGGTCGATGTGGAGGCGGACCAGCAGCTCGTCGTTGCTGCAGGCCTTGCGCAGCTCCGGCTCGATGGCCTCGGGGAAGACCGCGCGGGCGAGCAGCTTGCCGAGCAGCTCGACGTCGCCCACGTTCTTGACGTAGCGGCGCTGGGCCCACTGGAAGAGCGCTGTCGAGACGTCATCGGACAGGTCCCTGACCGTCAGGGAGTGATCTTCCCCATTCACCTTCACCTGCCATTGGCTGGGCGTGCCGCTGAGAAAGACGTCGAGGCGGGCCTGCCGCTTCTGGGGCTTGCCCAGCTCCTGCCACCCCTCCTCGCCGAGGGATTCACGCCAGCGGCGGGTCGAGCCAGGCGGCGCCTCGAGCAGCTCTGCCACCTGCGGCAGGTGCTCCGCAGCGCGGGCGACGGGAATCGCGGCGCCGCCCTCGGTCCCGGTTTCGTCCTCGGCGTACTGGACCAGGGCTGCGACCGCCCCGGTCCGGCTGTTGAGGACGCCGCCCCCACTCAACCCCCTCTTGATGCTGCCGCGCCCTGGATCGAGCATCAGGAACTCGACTTCGCCGCCGTCGGCCGGGTCGCGCCGGTGGCCGGTAACGTTGATCTCCTCGATGCCGGATCGGCGCCTCAGCTTCTCCTGCGGGTAGCCGACCGCGTAGTAATCGATGCTATTACTGAGCCGGTGATCGAGGAGCACGCTGGGCTGCGGGGGTTCGTCGGTGCTGGTGGCGGTCTCGATCAGCGCGAGGTCGACCGCCGTCTCTTTGAGCCGGCGAATTACCGTTCCGGGGCGCGACTCGCGAGCATACGGCTGCACACCTACCTCTTCGCCCTCGTTGGCATCGAGGACGTGCGCGCAGGTGAGCACAAGATTGTCGTCGATAAAGAATCCAGTGCCCCTTTTTTTGCCTTTTGCACCGCTCTTCAGGTGGACGGAGCACTCCATGAGCAGCTCACGAATTCGCTCTAGCCGTGACGCATCCGGCGGCATCTAGGAGTCTGGCTTGGAGGACCACTCGAGGGTGACCTTGATCGTCGCCTCGCCTCGCCCCTTCGCGAGCCAGGAGATCAACTGTCCCTGCTCGATGGCGACACCGAATCCCGCCTCGACGACCGCTTTATCGGGTTTCGCTGCCTTTGCTGCGTCGAGTAGATCTCGGCCAACTCTGGAGATCGGCTTAGTGATGTCGGTCAGGCCCGCGACCACGGCGGGTTCGCCGTCGTCGCTTACAAGCTGAACCCCGGCGCCCGAGTCAACTGCGATCGCGAGCTTGCCGTCGTCGCCAAGGTCGACGACAACGTTTTCCTCAGCCACTAGAAGCCTCCCCATTGAAAGATGGAATCCAGAGTGCACAGTAAATCATTGGGGAAAATGTGAGTCCACTGCTAACCGTGGCCCCACCCCTGTCGGCTCCCGAGAAAGTCCTACTCTTCCTGGAATGAACGCCACCGAGTGCACGCACCTCGACTCGGTCGAGGTGCTCGATCTCCCGCCTCAGATCGACGGCTGCGAGGAGTGCCTGCGGCAGGGGGGGAGTTGGGTTCACCTACGGATGTGCCAGACCTGCGGCCACATTGGCTGCTGCGACGACTCCCCCGCTAAGCACGCGACCGCCCACTACGACGAGACCGGCCACCCGATCATCCGCTCCGCCGAGCCGGGCGAGGACTGGAGCTGGTGCTATCCGGACGAGCTGATGTTCCGCCTGCGCGGGGAGTGACGCGTCTGCTCTGACCCGTCTATAGCACGGGTGAATGCAGACGCGCGATGCTCGGGTCAGCGCTCCGGGGTGACGATCGCGAAGCTTGGGTTGGGATCGTCGAGCAGGCCGAGCAGCTCGCCGACCTTGGCCGGGGCGCCTTCGATCCGCAGCCGCCCGCTCTCGAGAAGCGCGGCGAGGTCCGCGGTTTTGGCGAGCAGTTCGTTCAGCGCCTGGCGTTCGACGATCAGAGTCGCCTGGGCCTCCGGGTGGTGACGGCCGGGGCGGTGGTTGAGGACGCCGTTCTCGACCTCGATCAGGTGCTTCTCGTCGGGCTCGGTGACCTCCCAGTTGATCGCCAGGCGCACGTCCCAGGCGCGCGGGCCGTCGAGCCGGATCGCCATCGCGTCGAGGATCTGCTCGACCGAGAGCGCGGCGAGGACGTCGGGCGGCGCGGGATCGGTCGGCGTCCCCGAGATTCCCTCGCGCAGCTCCTTCGCGCCGATCAGGAAGAAGTTGCGCCAGGTCGCGTTCTCGGCGCCGTAGCCGAGCTGCTCGAGCGCGTCGGCCTGCAGCTCGCGCGCCGCGCGGTTCTCCGGCTCGGCGAAGACGACGTGGTTGACGACCTCGGCGACCCAGCGGTAGTCGCCTGCCTCGTAGGACCGCCGCGCTCGCTCCAGCACCGCCTCGGCACCGCCCATGAACTCGACGTAGCGGCGCCCCGAGGAGGCCGGCGTGTGCTCCCAGAGGTGGGCGGGGTTGCCGTCGAACCAGCCCATATAGCGTTGGTAGACCGCCTTCGCGTTGTGGCTGACCGAGCCGTAGTAGCCGCGACAGTGCCACTCGCGGGCGAGGCTCGGGGGCAGCTCGAGCGTCTCGGCGATCTCGCGCCCGGTCAGCCCCTTGTTGAGCAGGCGCAGGGTCTGGTCGTGCAGGTAGGCGTACATGTCGCGCTGCTTCTTCAGGTAGTCGACGATTCGCTCCGTGCCCCAGCGCGGCCAGTGGTGGCCGGCGAACAGCACATCCGAGCCGGCGCCGAACAGCTCGATCGACTCGTCCAGGTAGTAGGCCCAGACGTGTGGGTCGCGGACCAGCGCACCGCGCGGAGTGAGGATGTTGTGCATCGTTCGGGTCGCGTTCTCGGCGATGCAGAGGACGCGCCGGTCGGGGAAGTGGAAGTTCATCTCCGCCGGAGCCTCGGTGCCGGGGGTGAGCTGGAAGACCATGCGCACGCCGTCGACGGTCTCTTCCTGGCCGGTCGTGGCGATCTCGAGGTTGGGCGGGATCAGGGTCACCGTGCCGACCGAGGTCGTCTGCCCGAGGCCGGCCCCGACCTGGCCGCCGGCCCCGCGCTCGAGCCGCGCTCCATACATGTAGGCGGCGCGGCGGCCCATCGCGGTGCCGGCGAAGACGTTCTCGGCGACCGCATGGTGGAGGAAGCCGGCTGGGGCGAGGACTGGGATGTTCCGCTCCTCGATCTCGGTGGCGGAGACGACGCCTTTGGCGCCGCCGAAATGGTCGATGTGGCTGTGGGTGTAGATCA
Organism: uncultured Solirubrobacterales bacterium; assembly: GCA_963846515.1. Classification (GTDB taxonomy): domain Bacteria; phylum Actinomycetota; class Thermoleophilia; order Solirubrobacterales; family 70-9; genus VAYN01. Next base: position 166,750 of record CAWJWC010000003.1, read on the forward strand.
GGCCGGTGACCGGGCGCTCGCCGCGATGCTCGCGGTAGAGGGCAAGCGCCGCAGCTGCCGTCTCGGCCGAGATCAGCGGGTCGATCACGACGATCCCCCGCTCGCCCTCGACCACGTGCATGTTCGAGAGGTCGAAGCCGCGCAGCTGGTAGAAGCCGGGCGCGATCTCGAATAGGCCGGCGATGCGGTTCAGCTTGCTCTGCCGCCAGAGGCTCGGGTGGACGCTGTCCGGCGCCTCGCCCTCGATGAAGTCGTAGGGCTCGAGATCCCAGACGACGTCGCCGTCCTCGCCGGTCACCGTGGCCGGCTGGAAGCTCGCGACCAGGCCGCGCGTCGCCTCGGCGAAGTCCTCCTCGTCGGCGAACGGGAGCGCGGCGGCGGCCGCGCGGTTGCGCTCGGCGGTCTCGGTCGTCGGGGGCTTGCGCCCGCTCACGGCGAGCCGTCCCGTTCGGCTTCGGCGCGCAGCAGTGGGGCGGGGCGGTAGGCCTCGCCCTTCTCGGTCCGCAGCCGCTCGAGCAGCTCGAGCGCCTGGGCCGAGCCGAGCTTGGCGGCGAGGCCGAACGGGCCGAGCGGCCAGTTGAAGCCGAGCTGCATCGCCGTGTCCATGTCCGCGGGCGAGGCGACGTCCTCTTCGAGCGCGAAGGCGGCCTCGTTGGCGATCTGGGCGAAGAGGCGGCTGAGGACCTCGCTCGCGGCCGGGTCGACCAGCGCCAGCTTCTCCGGATCTAGCGTCGGGGCGAGGATGCCGAGCTCGGGGTCGAGCTCGCGCTCCCGCCCGTCGCCGTAGCGGTAGTAGCCCTCGCCGCTCTTGCGACCGAGCTTGCCTTCCTCGACCAGGCGTTCCTGGATCGGGCTGGGCCGCCAGCGCTCCGGTTCCTCGCCCTGGGCGAAGAAGGAGCGGGCGATCGTCAAGTTGACGTCGAGCCCGATCAGGTCGAGCAGCTCGAACGGTCCCATGCGGAAGCCGCCGCCGAGGCGCACGATGCGGTCGATCGTGGCGACGTCGGCGACCCCGTCGGCGAGCATTCGCAGCGACTCCAGCGAGAAGGGCCGGGCGAGCCGGTTGGCGACGAAGCCGGGGCTGTCCTTGGCTCGGATCGGGGTGCGGCCCATCCGCTCGGCGACGGCGGTCGTCTCTGCCAGCGCTTCCTCCGAGGAGCGCTCCGCCGCGACCACCTCGACCAGCTTCATCAGCGCCGGCGGGTTGAAGAAGTGCATCCCGACCACCCGCCCCGGGTTCGGCACCCCGGCCGCGATCTCGGCGACGCGCAGCGAGGAGGTGTTGGTCGCGAGGATCGTCTCCGGGCCGCAGACGGCGGCGACCGAGGCGAGCAGCTCGCGCTTCAACTCGAGCAGCTCGGGTACGGCCTCGATCACCAGGTCGCAGCCGGCCAGGTCCGCGAGCTCGGTCGACCCCTCGAGCAGTTCGACCGCGGCATCGCCCTCCGCCAGGCTCCAGCGGTTGCGTTCGACGCCCTTGGCGAGGGCTTCGCCGATCCGTTCCTCGCCGGCCTCCAGCGCCTCCGCCTCGGCGTCGTAGACGAGCGTCTCGAACTCGCCGAGCGCGGCGAGCTGGGCGATTCCGGCGCCCATCGTGCCGGCGCCGAGGATGCCGACCCGGGCGACCGTCACCGGCCCCGGAAGTCGGGCTCGCGTTTTTCCAGGAAGGCCTGCATGCCCTCGACCCGGTCCTCGCTCGCCATCGTCCGCTCGAACAGCTCGCGCTCGCGCGCGAGCCCGTCGGCGAGGGTCGTCTCCTCGGCGACGAGCACGGCCTGTTTGCCGAGTCGCGTTGCCAGCGGCGCCCGCTCCGCCACGGTTCGGGCCAGCTCGAGCGCCTCGTCCAGCCAGCGGCCCTTGCGGACGAGGACGTTGACAAGGCCCCACTCATGGGCGGTCTTGGCGTCGAAGAGGCGACCGGTGAGCACGTACTCCATCGCCCGCTGCTTACCGATCGCCCGGGTCAGGCGCTGGCTGCCGCCGCCTCCGGGGATGATCCCGAGCGTGATCTCGGGCTGGCCGAAACGGGCCTTCTCGTCGGCGACGATCATGTCGCAGGCGAGTGCCAGCTCGCAGCCGCCGCCGAGCGCGAAGCCGGAGACGGCGGCGACGGTGGGGGTTTCGACCGCGGCTAGTCCCCGCCAGAAGGCCATCCCGGCGGGGTCGGGCGCGGCGTCGAGCGGGCGGTCAGCCATCGCCCGGATGTCGGCGCCGGCGGCGAAGACCTTGGCGGAGCCGGCGATCACGATGCAGCGGACCTCGGGGTCGGCGTCGAGGCGCTGCAGCTCGGCGGTCAGCTGCTCGCGCAGCTCCGCCGAGAGGGCGTTGCGGGCGTCCGGTCGGTTCAGTCGCAGCAGCGCGACGCGGTGCTCGTCGACCGTGGTCTCGACCAGGTCGGGCAAGCTGGCCTCAGCTTTCCTCGAAAGGAAGCATCGCGTTGATCCCCGTCGCGGCGCGGCCGATGATCAGTTTCTGGATCTGCGAGGTGCCCTCGTAGAGGGTGGTGACGCGGGCGTCGCGGAGGTAGCGCTCGACCGGGTAGTCGTCGACGTAGCCGGCGCCGCCGTGGACCTGGATCGCCAGGTTGGCGCACTCGACCGCCGACTCGGTCGCATACAGCTTCGCCACCGAGGTCTCCAGCGTGTTCGGTTTGCCTTCGTCCTTGAGCGCGCCGGCGCGATAGACCAGCATGCGGCTGGCGTCGCGCTTGAGGATCATGTCGGCGATCATCTCCTGGACTAGCTGGAAGCGGGCTAGCGGCACGCCGAACTGCTTGCGCTCCTTGGCGTAGGCAACCGAAGCTTCGACGCAGCCTTCGCAGATGCCGACGCAGCCGGCGGCGACGCTGTAGCGGCCGTTGTCGAGGGCGCTCATCGCGACTTTGAAGCCGTCGCCGACCTCGCCCAGCAGGGCGTCGTCGCCGACCTCGACCGCGTCGAGCGAGAGCTCGGCGGTGTCGGAGGAGCGCAGGCCGAGCTTGCCGTGGATCTCCTGCGTGGCGAAGCCCTCCGACTTGGTCGGGACGAGGAAGCAGGCGAGGCCGCGGTGCTTCTTCGCGGGATCGGTCTGGGCGAAGATCAGCGCCACCTCGGAGTAGTTGCCGAGCGAGATCCACATCTTCTGGCCGCTGATCGACCAGCCGCTGTCGGTCTTGGTCGCGCGGGTGCGCAGGTTGGCGGCGTCGGAGCCGGTGTCGGGCTCGGTCAGCCCGAAGCAGCCGAGCCACTCTCCCGAGCAGAGCTTCGGCAGCCACTTCTGCTTCTGTTCCTCCGTGCCCCACTTCTCGATCGAGCCGGCGACCAGCGAGGTCTGCACGGAGACGACGGTGCGGGCGGAGGAGTCGGCGCGGCCGACCTGTTCGACGATCAGGCCGTAGCCGAGGTAGTCGAGGCCGCGACCGCCGTACTGTTCGGCGACCGGGGCACCGAGGTAGCCGACCTCGCCCAGCTTGCTCGCCAGCTCACGGTCGAAGCGGGCGGCGCGGTCGTTCTCTTTGACCCGCGGGATGATCTCCTTGTCGGCGAATTCGCGCGCCACCTCGGAGATCAGTCGCTGCTCGTCGCTGAGCTGAAAGTTCATTGCCACTTGCTCCTGTCTATCGCGGTTTCGTCAAAGCTCTCGCAGCTCGCGGCCGAGGGTCTCGGCGAAGGCCTGCTGGGCCTCGCGGGTGCGCGGACCGGGGGCGTCGGCGAGGGCGGCGCCGTCGATCGCGGAGACCGCCTGGACCTCGCGCGTGGTCGAGGCGAGGAAGGCCTCGCCGGCGGCGCGCAGGTCCTCGACGTGCCAGGTTCCCTCTTCGACCTCGAGCGCCTTGATCAGGCGGCCGCGGGTGATCGACTCGAGCACGCCGTCGGTCAGCGCGGGGGTGCGCAGGCTGCCCGCGACAGAGACCCAGAAGATCGCCGAGGTCGGCGGCTCCAGCACCGTGCCGTCGGGCCGCACCAGCACCGCCTCGTCGGCACCGCGGTCTTTGGCGATCCGGGTTGCCTGCATGTTGGCCGCGTAGGAGAGCGACTTGACTCCGTTGAGGATCACGCTGGGGGAGTAGGTGACGGTGGCGACGCTGAGCGTCTCCTTGTGCGCCGGGATCGGCTCGGTGGCGGCGATGCGGCGACCGCCGCGGGTGACGATCAGCCGCAGCTGCCCGTCGACCGGGCCGGCCTCGGCGAGCAGCGCATCGATCTCGCGCTCCAGCGCGGGGCGATCGAGCTCGAGCTCGATCGCCGCCGCCGAGCGGCCGAGCCGGTCGAGATGGTCGACCAGCGCGAACGGCTTGCCTTCGTAGAGGCGGATCACCTCGAAGGCGCCGTCGCCGCGGTAGAGCCCGTCGTCCTTGATCGGCACCAATGCCTCGGCCGTCGGGGTCACCGTGCCGTCGACGCTGGCCAGCTCTGCGAATGCCGCGGTCATCGCGGCGAGGCTATCTAAGTTCCCTGGCCGTTCCCACGGGCGACGATCCGCTGCACATGGAGTCCTTCTCGCCCCACCCGGGTTATTCCCTGCCCGTTCAGAGCCGAGACGAAGAGCGAGCAGACGACGTAGAAGCCGAGAAATGAGCCGAGACCGATCTCGACCCGGTAAATCGCCTGAGCCCTGAGGGCGAAGTCCGGGACCGGCTCCGGCACCTCGGTGCCGATCGCCAGGAAGGCCGCGGCGCCGATCGCCAGGAGCACGAGCGCCGCGAAGCCGTAGCTCCTCACCCAGGCGAGTAATCGTTCGATGGCTTCGTTTCCGTTGTGGTCTCAGTGCTGCGGATGCGGTTCCGTTGAGAACATCCGACTCACTGCTTACGCAGAGCTTCTAACCGACTTATTGGTACGTGTCAAGAATTTTCCACTATTAGTTATTGCACCGGTTCTCGGCGCAAAACCGGTAACAGTTGGTCAACCGGTTCGCGGTGAAAGTGTCATCCCTCGGTGCGGCTCAGGGAGCTTCGAAGACCGTCGCCAGGCCCTGGCCGACGCCGACGCACATGGTCGCGATGCCGTACTTGCCGTTGCGGCGGCGCAGCTCGCGGACCAGGGTGCCGGCAAGGCGGGCGCCGGAGCAGCCGAGCGGGTGGCCGAGGGCGATCGCGCCGCCGTTGACGTTGAGCCGCTCCTGCTCGATGCCGAGCTCGCGGGCGCAGGCGAGGACCTGGGAGGCGAAGGCCTCGTTCAGCTCGACCAGGTCGATCTGCCCGAGCTCGAGGCCGGCGTTGGCGAGCGCACGGGGGATCGCCTCGACCGGGCCGATGCCCATGTAGGCGGGGTCGACGCCGGCGACGCCGCTGGCGACGACCCGGGCCAGCGGCTCGACGCCGAGCTCGGCGGCGGCCCGCTCGGAGCCGATCAGCAGGCAGGCGGCGCCGTCGTTGAGGGTGGAGGCGTTGCCGGCGGTGACCGTGCCGCCCTCGCGGAAGACCGGCTGCAGCTTCGCCAGCTTCTCCAGGCGAGGCGTCCGGGCGCGGGCCCTCGTCGGCCTCGACCAGGACCGTCTCGCGGCCGCGCGGCGCCTCGATCGGGACGATCTCCTCGGCCAGCCAGCCAGCCTCGGCTGCGGCGACGGCGCGCTGGTGGCTGCGCAGGGCGAATGCGTCCTGGTCCTCGCGGCTGACCCCGTAGCGTTCGGCGACGTTCTCGCCGGTCTCGCCCATCGACTCGGTCGAGACGCCGAGCTCCGCCATGCGCGGGTTGACCATGCGCCAGCCGAGGGTGGTGTCGTGCATCGTCTGCGGGCCGCGCGGGAGGGCGCGCTCGGGCTTCTCGACCACCCAGGGGGCGCGGCTCATCGACTCGACCCCGCCGGCGAGGTAGAAGTCGCCCTCGCCGAGCTTGACCGCGCGGGCGGCGGCGTTGACCGCCTCCAGGCCGGAGGCGCAGAGCCGGTTGACGGTGGCGCCGGGGACGCTCTGCGGCAGGCCGGCGAGCAGCGCCGCCATCCGCGCGACGTCGCGGTTGTCCTCGCCGGACTGGTTGGCGGCGCCGAAGTAGACGTCGACGATCCGCTCCGGGTCGACGCCGCTGCGCTCGACCACGGCGCGGATCGTGTGCGCGGCGAGGTCGTCAGGGCGGACGCCGGAGAGGGCGCCGCGGTAGGCGCCCATCGGGGTGCGGACCGCGTCGAATACGTAGGCCTCGGGCATTAGAGGAACCGTATCCTTGTTGAGATGCCCGCCCGACATCCACGCACGCCTGGATGACGAACGTGGCCGCGGAGGCCGGCATCTAGTGCTGTACCTACTGGGGACTCTGGGGATCATCGTCTTCATCGTCGGCGTGCTGGTTCTCGTCGGCCGCTTCTACCCGGGCAGCGACGCCGACCTGGTCGACTGGAAGCCGACCCGCTCGCCCGAGGTCGAGGCGCGAGAACGAGATCGACGACATCCGCCAGATGCTGGAGGCGCAGAACGAGATGCGCCGCCGCCGCGGCGCGCCGGAGATGACCGAGGCCGAGCTGCAGGAAAGCGGTCGCCGAGGACGAGCAGGTGCGGCTGCGCGGCCGCGGCCCGTTCGAGGCGATGTAGGCGGGCTTGGCGCGGGCGCTGATCGTCGGCTGCGGCTGCCGCGGCAGGGAGCTGGGCGAGCGCCTGCTCGACGAGGGCTGGGCGGTGCGCGGGACCAGCCGCCGCGAGGAGGGGCTGGCGGCGATCGAGGCGGCCGGGATCGAGCCGGCGCTCGCCGACCCCGACCGGCCCGGGACGGTGCTGGAGCTGGTCGCCGACGTCGCCGTCGTCTACTGCCTGCTCGGCTCGGCCGACGGTGACGCCGGAGGCGCTCGCGGCGATCCACGGGCCGCGCCTGGAGCGGCTGCTCGAACGGCTGGTCGACACGCCGGTGCGGGGGGTCGTCTACGAGGCGGCGGGGAGCGTCGGCACGGACCTGCTGGAGGGCGGGGCGGAGCTCGTTCGGGCCGCCGCGCGCACCTGGCGGATCCCGGCCGAGATCGTCGTCGCGGACCCGAACGACCCCGCCGAGTGGTCCAAGCAGATGGCGAATGCCGCTCTGGAGCTGGTCTCGCCGGCCGGCCAGTCGAAATAGCTAAACTCGGATAGGAATTAAGGATATTGATGCTTGATCCAAAGACGCGAGAGGAGCGGTTCGATGGCTCTGCAGCTCGGTGACGTAGCACCGGATTTCGAGGCCGACACGACCGAGGGCCGGATCAAGTTCCACGACTGGATCGGCGACTCGTGGGCGGTCCTGTTCTCCCACCCGAAGGACTTCACCCCGGTCTGCACGACCGAGCTCGGCTACATGGCGCAGCATCAAGCCCGAGTTCGCCAAGCGCGGCGTGAAGATCATCGGGCTCTCGGTCGACCCGCTCGACAAGCACGAGGAGCTGGGCGAAGGACATCGAGGAGACCCAGGGGACGGCGCCGAACTACCCGATCATCAGCGACGCCGACTTCAAGGTCTCGAAGCTCTACGGGATGCTGCCGGCCGACGTCTCCGGCGACGCCGGGCGACCGCACGCCGGTCGACAACCAGACCGTGCGCAACGTCTTCGTGATCGGCCCCGACAAGAAAATCAAACTGATCCTCGTCTACCCGATGACGACCGGGCGCAACTTCGACGAGGTGCTGCGGGTGATCGACTCGCTGCAGCTGACCGCCAAGCACAAAGTCGCGACGCCGGCCCAGTGGCAGCAGGGCGACGACGTGATCATCGCCGGCTCGGTCTCCAACGACGAGGCGAAGGAGATCTACCCGGATGGCTGGGAGGAGCCGAAGCCCTACATCCGGATCGTCCCCCAGCCGGAGAAGACGGCGAGCTAGTCTCGGTGGGCTAGCTCGAGGCGGTCGAGCAGGTCGCCGAGGATCCGCGCGGTCGCTCCCCAGATCAGGTGCCCTTCCACCTCGTAGGTGGGGGTGTGGATGGGGACGCCGCGGCGGACCAGGCGGCGCATCTCGTAGCTCTCGCGCAGCAGCTCGAGCGAGAAGGTGAGGACGGTCTCGACCTCGGCCGGGTTGGGCTGCAGGGCCAGCTCCCGCGGGTGGGGGATGCGGCCGACGAAGGGGTGGACGCGGTAGCCGGTGACGAAGGTCGTGGTCGGCGGCAGCGCCTCGCCGAGCTCGACCGCGCGCCGGGTCGAGGCCGATCTCCTCCTCCGCCTCGCGCAGCGCGGTGGCGGCGAGGTCGGCGTCGCCGTCGTCGCGGCGGCCGCCGGGGAAGGAGATCTCGCCGGCGTGGCGGCGCAGGTCGGCGCGGCGCTCGGTGAAGACGAGGCCGGGGTCCTCGGGCCAGCCGTAGAGGGGCAGGAGGCACGGCCGCCTCGACTTCGCGCGCCGATCAAATGATGACCTGGACGGTGCCGCCGTCGACCGACCAGGCGGCGCCGGCGACGTAGGAGGCGCGCTCGGAGCAGAGGAAGACGATCGCGGCGGCGATCTCGGCCGGCCTCGGCGAGGCGGCCGATCGGGCGCTTCGAGCCGGCTTCGGCCAGGGCCTCCTCGCGGCTCCCGGCGCCGCTGAGATCGCGCGACTGGTCGAGCAGGCCGCCCGGCTCCATCCACATCTCCGATTCGACCGGGCCGGGGCAGATCGCGTTGACGAGCACGCCGGTCTTCGCGTAGCGGTCGGCGAAGAGGCGCGAGAGCGAGAGCTCGGCGGCCTTCGCCACCGAGTACTCGGGCATCGCCGCCGAGGGTCGCTTGCCGGCGGTCGAGCAGACGTTGACGACGCGGCCCCAGCCGCGCTCGGCCATCGCCGGGACGGCGGCGCGCATCGCCCGCAGCGGCGCCATCACGTTGAGCTCGTACTGGGCGCGCCAGTCCTCGTCGGGGACCTCGTCGAGGTCGCGCCAGGCGGCGACGCCGGCGTTGTTGACGAGCACGTCGAGGCTGCCGAAGCGCTCGGTCGCGACTCGGCCAGCATGCGCTCGCCGGCGTCGGCGGCGGTGACGTCGAGGGCGAGCGGCGCGGCCTGGCCGCCGGCCGCGGCGCCCGCCGCCTCGGCCTCGGCGACCGCCTCGGCGAGCCGCTCCTCGTCGCGGCCGACCAGCAGCACGCTGGCGCCCTCGGCGCAGAGCTGGCGCGCGGTCTCGCGGCCGATCCCGCGGCTGGCGCCGGTGACGACGCAGGCGCGCCCGGCCAGCCCGAGGTCCATCAGGCTGCCTCCAGCCGCTCGGCGACGGTCACGGTCGCCTCGCCGGCGAGCACCTTGTGGACCGGGCACTTGGTGGCGATCGCCAGCAGCCGGCGGCGCTGCTCGTCGTCGAGCTCGGGCCGGGCAGGTCGACCGAGACGTCGAAGCTGCGTCGGCACCGGGCCCTCGTAGCTCGACCTCGACCGTCGACCTCGACCGTGCCGATCTCCCAGCTCTTTGCGCTCGCGCGTACATCTCCATCGTGATCGCGATGCAGCTGGCGAGGCTGGCGCCGAGCAGCTGGGTCGGGCGCGGGCCCGGTGTCGGTGCCGCCGGCCGTCGGCCGGCTCGTCGACGACCAGCGCGTGCCCGCCCTCGAGCTCGACCTCGTGGGCGTAGCCGTCGATGCGGCGGGCGACGACCCGCACGCTCAGCTCTTGCCGCGGCCCTCGAACAGGGCCGGGTCGTCGACGTCGGCGAAGCGGGCCATCGCGTAGGCGAAGTCGGAGGCGCGGTTGACGAAGTGGATCACGGTCTCGCCGCTGAGCTCGCCGGCTTCGGCCAGCTCGGAGATGCGGCGCTCGGCGCGGCGGATCACGGTGCGGGCGACGTCGAGCTGGGCGGAGAGCCGGTTGCCGCCGGGGATCACGAACTTCGGCGGCAGCTCGACCTCGGCCATGTAGCGGTCGATCCGCTGCTCCAGCTCGGCGACCATCTCCTCGGTGGTGCGGCTGACCCCGTCCTCGAGCCGCTCCGCCGCCTCCGGCGCGGTCGCCAGCTCGGCGCCGGCGACGAAGAGGTCGTCCTGGAGGCGGAGGATGTCGGCGGCCAGCTCGGCCTCGCTCGGTGCCGCAGAGGGCGCGGGCGACGCCGAGCTGCGAGCAGGCCTCGTCGAGGGCGCCGTAGGCCTCGGTGCGGCCGTGGTGCTTGGGGACGCGGCCGCCGTACCAGAGCGAGGTGGTCCCGTCGTCGCCCTTCTTCGTGTAGATCTTGACCACAGCTGGTCATCTTATGTGGGGCGACTCCCGCAAACCGGCGCATCGAGCCGTGCGTCGGTTGGGCAACGGACCGGGTTGAAGGCGAAGCCGGTCATCACCTTGGGGAAGAAGTAGGTCGACTTCGGCGGCATGTTCTCGTCGGTATCGGCGACCGCGCGGACCTGCTCGACCGGGACCGGGCGCTGGATGAAGGCGACGTCGTAGCTCGCCGCTCGTCGACCAGCGCCAGCGCGTCCTCGACGCTCTTCGCGTACTCGAGGCCGTTGCGCTCGTCGATGTCGTGGTCGCTCATCCCGGCGAGGCCCTTGAGGACCAGCGTCTCGAGGATCGCCGAGTCGAGCCGGCGGTAGGCCTCGGGCTTGCCCTCGAGGCGGCGGTCGAGCTCGGCGACGTCCTTCAGCCGCAGCCGGTAGGCCTGCTTGTGGAAGGAGTCGATAGAGGCCGAAGACGCCGACGCCCTCCTCGCCGGCCGGGTCGATCTCCTCGCGCGCGACCTCGGTCGACGTCGAACAGCTCGCGCAGGCCGTCGCCGAGGCGCTGCTGGCGCTCGGGGTCGTCGGCGAAGCCGGAGAGCAGGCGGTGGGTGGGGAAGACGGTGAGGCCGGGGTCGTCGAGCCCGGTCAGCGCCATCAGCGTGTAGTTGTGCGGGCCCTCGCCGCCGACCTCGTCGCGGTAGGCGCGCGCGGTCTCGTAGCGGTGGTGGCCGTCGGCGATCAGCAGCTCGGCGCCGGCGAGGCGCTCGCTGACCGCGGCGTGGATATCCGGGTCGGCGACCTGCCAGAGCCGGTTGACGGTGCCGTCCTCGTCGGTCGCCTCGCCCCAGGGCGCGGGCGAGCGCGCCGGCTCGACCAGCGGCCAGGCGTCCTCGGTGCTGAGCGAGAAGATCGGCGAGAGGTTGTAGCCGCTGGCGCGGGTCAGCGCGAGCCGGTCCTCGAGCGGGCCGGGGTGGGTGCGCTCGTGCGGGCGGACGCCTTCGTCGTAGTCCTCGACCCGGACCCGGGCGAGGATCCCGTTGCGGCTGTAGCCGTTGCCGTCGGGCGCGGTGTAGTCCTGGGTCAGCGCCCAGATCGAAGGCTCGATTGTCATGGACCAGCGCGCCCGCCGCGCGCCAGGCCTCGATTCGCTCTGCCGCCTCCGCGTAGGGATCCCCGCTCGGATTGCTCGACGGGTCGGCCGGGTCGAACGGCTTCGGCAGGTCGATCGCGACCGCGTTGTAGGGCGAGCGCTCCAGCAGCCGCGCCCGCCCAGCCGCGTCGATCACGTCATAGGGCGGCGCCGCCACCGCGTCCAGCGACCCGACCGTCCCGAGGTCGTAGTGCAGCGCGTTGAACGGGCGCACGTCAGCCATCGGCTGCCGACTCTAAACTGAGCCGCTCGGGGCGTGGCGCAGCCTGGTAGCGCGCCGCCTTTGGGTGGCGGAGGTCCCCGGTTCGAATCCGGGCACCCCGACTAGCGAGGGACGAAGAATCTCAGGGATTTTGTCGATAGGGGGCGGGATGGGCGAGGGCGAACAGAACGCGCACAGGGTCGAGCGGGTGGTTTTTGAAACCGACCGGCAGCTGGTGGTCGGCGACGTGACGCTGCCGCCGGAGGGCTACCAGAGCCGTTTCTCGGACGTGCTCAACCGGCGCGACTTCGACTTCCTGCCGCTGACCAACGTCGAAATCACATCGCTGATCGACGGCAAGGTCAGTGAGCGGCCCTTCGTCGTCCTCTCCAAGCAGCAGATCCGGATCGCCTATCCGTACGGCGTCTAGACCCGCTCTTGCCGGCTGCTCCGGCAGATGGCTCAGTCGCGCCGCGCCCGACCGCGATTCGCGTAGGAGCCGAGGTCGATGACAAAGGCGAGGATGACGATGAACCACTCGAAGCCGGTGACGCCGTTGGAGCTGACGCTCCACATCACCGCGTAGGCGAGCGTCGTCCAGGGCAGCAGGAAGAAGCCGAGTAGCGGCAGGAACCAGCTGTCGAAGGCGCGGCTGAGCAGGTCGCTGAACAGCCAGAGCGCGAACAGCGCCAGGCGCGGCGAGATCAGGGCGAAGAGGACGAGGAAGCAACCGATGCGAGGACCCTACCGAGAGATGCGAACGTATTTAGTTCCGCTATCCGGAACTAAATACGTTCGCACCCGGCTGGACAGCCTCCGTAACGTTGTAGGTAGGAGGTAGCGCGGATGAACCGACTCGGAAAGCTGATGACGATGCTGAACCCAGAGAAGACGCGGATGGTCTCGCCCGAGGAGGCGCTGCCGGGACGCAGCGAGCCGGCCTTCGATGTCCCCGACACGCACGCAGTCCTCGGCACCCCGCTCAAGCCCCCGTTCCCCGAGGGGATCGAGGTCGCCTACTTCGCGCTCGGCTGCTTCTGGGGCGCGGAGCGGCTGTTCTGGGGGCTCGACGGCGTCTACACGACGGCGGTCGGCTACCAGAACGGGACCACGCCGAACCCGACCTACGAGGAGGTCTGCTCGGGGACGGACCGGCCACGCCGAGGCGGTGCTGGTCGCCTTCGACCCGCAGAAGATCTCCTACGCCGACCTGCTCAAGGTCTTCTTCGAGGAGCACGACCCGACCCAGGGGATGCGCCAGGGCAACGACGTCGGCACCCAGTACCGCTCGGGGATCTACTTCGCCGAACGACGCCCAGAAGGCGACCGCGGAGATGGCCCGCGACGCCTACGACGCCGACCTGCGCGCCGCCGGCAAGGAGCCGATCACGACCGAGGTCGAGCCCGCCGGGCCCTTCTACTACGCCGAGGACTACCACCAGCAGTACCTGCACAAGGTGCCGAACGGCTACTGCGGCCTGGCCGGCACCGGCGTCTCCTGTCGCATCCCGACCGCCGCTTCCTAGCCGCGGCGTTACGCCGCGGGCGCGGCGAATAGCATCCCGCGCCCGTGGCACCCTCCTTCGGCTCCTACATCGCCGGCTGCCTCGCCCTGATCGGCATCGTCGCGGCGCTCGGCCTCGGCGGCTACTGGCTGCGGCGCTGGATCGTGCCCGAATTCTCCGGCGCCCTGGCCCGGCTCGCCGACGCGACGCTGGCGGTCGCGCTGCTGATCGTCTGCGCTGCAGATCCTCGGCCCGCTCAGCCTCCTCTACTTCGGCTGGATCGTCGTCTTCTGCATCGCCGTCGGGCTCGGCGGCGGCGGCTCGGGACGCGCGAAAGCGCCGCGCGGAGGGGCGCGAAGTCGAGGCGCCGCGGGTCGAGACGATCGCCTTCCTGATCGCGCTCGGCGTCGCCTCCTTCACCGTCGCCGAGTGGACCTTCCCGGCCCAGTCGAGCCTCGACTCCGGGATGTTCGGCGGCGACACGACCTGGTACCACATGCCGTTCTCGGCCTTCATCGCCCAGGAGCACTCGACCGTGCCGCTGCACTTCACCGACCCGCTGCGGCTGGCCGCCTGGTTCTACCCGGCCAGCACCGAGCTGGTCAACGGCGCCACGATCGTCCTCTTCAAGAGCGACTGGCTGGCGCCGCTGCAGAACCTGATCTGGCTGCCGATCGCGCTGCTCGCCGCCTGGTGCGTCGGCCGCCCCTACAAGGTCGGGCCGGCGACCCTGGTCGCCGCCGCGATCGTCCTCGACGCCGGGGTGATGATCGAAACCCAGCCCGGCGAGGCGCGCAACGACATCATGGGGCTGGCCTTCCTGCTCGCCTTCGCCGCCTTCCTGATCAACGGCCACCAGCGGCGCGCGCCGGACAGCGGCGCGGTGCAGGACACGCCCGAGCGCGACGCGCCGCTGCTCGACAAGGGGCCGCTGGTGATGGCCGGGATCGCCGCCGGTCTCGCCGCCTCGGTCAAGTTCACCTTCCTCGTCCCGGTCGTGGCGATCACGGTCGGGGTCGTCCTCTTCAGCGGCAAGGGGCGGCGCTGGACCACCGCCTGGGTGATGGCGCTGCCGATGCTGGTGGTCGGCGGCTACTGGTACCTGCGGGCGGCGATCAAGACCGGCGGCAACCCGATCCCGATCACCAAGTTCGGGCCGCTCAACCTGCCGACCCCGGACCAGATGCCGCTCGACCCGCGGCCGCGCTTCGCCGTCGCCCACTACATCGGCGATCCGACGATGTACCGGCGCTGGTTCTTCCCCGAGCTCGACAACGCGTTCGGGCCGCTCTGGCCGCTGATCCTGATCGTCGCCGTCTGCCGCCGCCGTCTACATCGCCTGGCGCTCGCGCAACCTGATCCTGCGCGTGGTCGCGGTCGCGGCGCTGGCGACCGCGGTCGTCTACGTCTTCACGCCGCTGACCGCGGCCGGGCAGGAGGGCTCGCCGACCGGGTTCTTCACCAACACCCGCTACCTGGTCCCGGGGCTGGTGCTGGCGATGGTGCTGTTGCCGATCGCGCGGCCGCTGCGCGCGCCGGACCGGCGTGCCTGGCAGACGCTACTCTTCTTAACCGGGGTCTACGCGATCACGGTGCTGCACGACGCCGCGCTGGTTCACGCCGCTACATCGTCGGCACCGTCTTCCTTACCCTGCTCCTGGTCTGGGCGCCGGCTGCGCTCGGGCTGGGGCGGGCGCGTGGCCACGTCAGCCGCGCCGTCGTCGCGGCGGCGGCAGCGGTCCTGGTCCTGCTCGCGGTGGTCCTGGGACGGGCGCAGCAGGTCCAGTACGCCGAGCAGCACTACCGGAACCCGTTGCCGTTCCTCGGCGAAGGCGGGCCGCGCAGGGCCTACGACGTTCGCCCACAAGCAGGAGCGACAAACGGATCGGGATCATCGGCTCCAGCGAGATCATCTTCGGCCAGTACGGCTTCTACGGCACACGACCTCAACAACGACGTCGAGTTCATCGGCGTCAGGAGGGCCCGAACGGGACCTACCGCCTGCCGACCAGCTGTCGTCAGCTGCGTCGCTTGATCAACGAAGGCGACTACGACTACCTGATCATCAGCCAGTACACCCAGGACCTCGGCCCTTACAACGCCGAAATCCCGAACCCGTACCAGTTTCCCGTCTACGCCTGGGTCAAATCCGATCCGGCGCTGAAGCTGATCGTCGAAGAGCCGGAAATCGTGCCCCAGCCCGACTACGTCTTCAAGGTCAACGGCAAGCTCGACCCGGCCGGCTGCAAGGGCGAATAAGCTAGGCGGGCGCGAGGGCGTGCTCGCGGAGCAGCTCGGCGGTGCGCTCGGGTTGCTCCCACCAGAACATGTGGCCGACCTCCTCGTAGGTCTCGAGCCGGGCGCCGGGGACAGCGAGGCGATCAGCGGCCCGTTCGCGTAGGGGAGGACGCGGTCGACCGTTCCGTGGATGACCAAGGTTGGGATCGTGAGACTCGGGAGCCGGGCGCTGGTGTCGTGGGCGGCGATCGCCTGCAGCTGAAAGGCGATGGTCTCGCGCGGCGCCGGCAGCGTCCGGGCCATCGCGGTGAACTCGGCGTAGCTGCCGTCGTCTGGCGCGGAAGGCCGGGGAGAGGTTGAGCTCCCACATCGCCCGGAAGACGCGGTCCTGGTCGCCGGAGGACCATCGCCTCGGCCAGGCCCTGGAAGTCGGCCGGGTCCATCAGCTGTGAGCCGGAGCCGCCGCAGTAGCTGCAGCCGATCGTCAGCGAGCGCAGACGCTCGGGGTGGGCGAGGGCTAGCTCCTGGGCGATCATCCCGCCCATCGAGATGCCGAGCACGTGGGCGCTCTCGAGTCTCCAGAGCGTCGAGCAGCGCCGCCGTGTCGGCGGCCATCTCGGCGATCGAGAACTGCTCGGCGACCGGGCTGGAGAGGCCCATGCCGCGGTTGTCGAAGACGATCGTCTCGAAGCTCTGCTCGAGCAGCGAGCGGAACGGCCGCCCCCAGGCCAGGTGGTTGGCGCTCATCCCCTGGATCAGCAGCAGCGGCTCGCCGACGCCGCCGCGCTCGTAGTTCAGCTCCACCCCTGTCAGCTCGACCGTCGGCACGCGGCGATGGTACGCGAAGGGGGCCCCGTAGGACCCCCTTCGGCCGGTCGATTCCCCGTCCGAGTCAGGCGCCGGGTGGCGTGCCCGGGGCGAAGACGGTGAAGGCGAGCCCGTTGGCGCGGAGCGGCAGCCATTTCACTTCTCCCGGTTCTTCTTCCACCGGGGAGAGCTCGGAGGTCCACACCTCGAGCTGACCTTCCTCGCATTCGAGGACCGCTCCGTCGGCGAACGATTCGGCAAACTTAGCCCGAGCGCCGCCCGACCCGCCGCGGTCGATCGAGGCGACGGGATGGCCGACGTTCGTGCCCGGCGTCGGCGTCAGGCAGTAAACGCCTTCTATTTCGGTGCCTTCGTTGTCAGCCCGCGCGACCGCGGAGAAGCCGGGGTGATCGCCGACGAAGACGACTTTTTCGTCTTCGTCAATTCCGACCGTCGCATAGGCGCCGCCGTTGGTCAGCCCCTGTGGTCCCTGGATCCCCTGCGGACCGGTCGGCCCCGCCGTTCCCTTCAGGGTTGCGACCGCGCTCGCGGTCAGCTTGCTGGTGTCGATCGCTCCCTTCTTGATTTTCACGCCGGTGACCGCGTTCTTCTTCAGCTGCTTTGCCCCGACGCTGTTCTTCGGCAGCTGGGTCGCGGCGTAGGCGCCGCCGCCCAGGACGATGAACAGGCACAGGGTCGAAATGACGTTCGCGTACGTCAGTCTGCTGCGCAGAGTCCGCATCAGGCCCTCCCGATATAGATCTTCTTTCTCTCCCTTGGCCGGCGGCAAAACCTCCGGTCCGGCGTCAAACTACCACCGGGTGCCAACCCGCCCCCGTAGCTCAGTTGGACAGAGCACCGGCCTTCTAAGCCGATGGTCGCTGGTTCGAATCCAGCCGGGGGCGTCTTTTTACTGGCGCGGGATGCAGCAGAGCTGCGCCGAGCCGGTTGCGAGCAGGCGACCGTTTGTGTCCCACACGCTGCCGCTGGCGGCCATCAGGCCGCGGTCGGCCAGGGAGCATTCGTGATCGATCAGCAGCCACTCGCAGTTTGGGCTGGATCGGTGGAACCAGGCGCTGACGTCGAGGCTCGGGGCCAGGTACTCCATGCTTCGGTAGTGCCGCCAGGCAGCCGGGAAGCCATAGGTGTCCAGCAGGATCAGCGAGCGTGCGGCGTCGACGAAGGGGTCCTCGAAGCACGGCCGCGGTCGGAAGCGCGTCCACTCGCGCACGATTGGGTCCGAGGGCTCTTGCGAGGTGCTCTGGTCGATGGGCCGGCGTTCGACCCTGTCCCAGAAGGCGAACGGGGGACGCTTGCTGGGCGGGAAGAGGTCCTCGTAGGGCTTCAGCTCCGTGGCGGGCGGAACGTCAGGCGCCGTGGCGTGCTGGTGGTTATAGCCCGGAGCGTCAGCGGCGGTCTTCACTAGCGCGTGCAGGATCGGCTTGCCGTCCTGGGCCATCTCTACCGCGAAGGACTCGGCACGACGGCCCTGCTTGAGGGCGACGACGCTGAGCTCGACAGCGTCAAAGGCGGGGGAGTTGAGGAAGTGGCAGTAGAAGCTGGCCGGCTGCGGAATCTGGGCAATCGCACCGGCGGCGCGCAGCGCGAAGGTCGCGAGGTAGCCGCCGTTCGGGCCCCAGATCTCCCAATCGGAGGAGAGACGGGCGGCATATCGCCCGTCGCTTCCCTCGATGCGCGTGGCGCGCTCGAGGTCGGCTCCCACCTCGCCTGTCACTCGCTCAGAACCCGGGTGGGTGGCGGACGACGAAGCCTTCGGTGGGGCGGCCTCCGAGGTGCCAGCGCGGGCCGCTGCCGCTTTCGGTGCCGGAGGTGTCCCAGCGCAGGCCGGCGATCTCGGCGAAGGTGTGGCTGGCGTTGGCGTAGACGGTGATCCACTTGCCGGGGCCGGGGGCGCCCCAGCCCTCGAGCTCGCTGGAGGTGAGCGGGCGGGGGATCAGGCCGCCGCCGAAGAGGGCGAAGCTGACCGCGCCGGAGCAGTCGTAGCCGTGCGAGTACCAGGAGCCGTGGCCGCCGCCCCAGATGTAGGGGCGGCCGACGATCGCGTTGGCGTTGGCGACCGCGTCCTTGACCGCCTGGGGGGCGTTCGGCGGCGGCAGGGCGATCCCCGTGAGCAGGATCGAGGTCGCTTCGCTGCCCTCGACGCTGGTGTTGGCGAAGATCTTCGCCCGCTCGGCGGCGCTGTGGCGCTCGATCTCGGTGCCGTTGGAGCCGGCCGAGGCGGGCGGCAGGGTGGATGGGTCGCCGTGGACGATCGGACCGGGCGGGTCGAGCTTTGCGGCCTCCGCTGCGGCTTTGGCCTGGCGCCTCGCTTCCGCCTCGACCCGCTCGCTCGCTTCGATCAGAGCGAGACCCCGGCCGAGCGAGGTGAGCGCCTCGTCGGCGCCGGTGGAGGAGGCGAGCGCACCGACCAGCGTCTGGCCGAGCCTGCCCATCCCGTCGCCGTTGCGCTCCGGTTTTTCGGCCGCGCCGGCGCCGGCGCAGGGCAGCGCCAGGAAGGCGAGCAGGCAGCCGAGCGCGACTTTGCGAAGAGATTCCATTCCGAAAATGGCGAGAGACACGATAATGACCGCGATGAAGGGGGTGCGCCTTACCCACATCGGGGGACCGACGGTGCTGATCGAGGTCGGCGGTTGGCGTCTGCTCACCGACCCGACCTTCGATCCGGCCGAGGGCAAGTACAGCTTCGGCTGGGGGACGGGCTCGCGCAAACTGGCCGGGCCGGCGCTCGGCCCGGACCGGCTTGGGCAGATCGACGCGGTCCTGCTCTCGCACGACCAGCACGACGACAACCTCGACCGGGCGGGACGGGCGCTGCTGCCCTCGGCCGGGACCGTGGTGACCACGGCATCGGGGGCGAAGCGGCTCGGTGGCAACGCCCGCGGCCTGGCGCCGTGGGAGACGACGCGGCTGGAGGCGCCG
Organism: uncultured Solirubrobacterales bacterium; assembly: GCA_963846515.1. GTDB lineage: Bacteria > Actinomycetota > Thermoleophilia > Solirubrobacterales > 70-9 > VAYN01. The sequence goes on from CAWJWC010000003.1 coordinate 185,631, forward strand.
GGCAAGGAAGCGATCGAGATCACGGCTACGCCCTGTCGCCACGGCCCGCCGCTGAGCCGGCCGATCGTCGGCGAGGTGGCAGGGTTCGCGTTGCGCTGGGACGGTCAGGAGCACGGCGTGCTCTGGATCTCCGGCGACACCGTCCTCTACGACGGTCTGCGCGAGGTCGCCGAGCGGCTCGAGGTCGACACCGCGCTGATCCACCTCGGCGGCGTTCGCTTCCCGATCTCCGGCCCGCTCCACTACACGATGACCGCGGCGCAGGCGGTCGAGCTATGCAGCCTGCTCGAGCCACTCACGACGATTCCGATCCACTACGAGGGCTGGAAGCACTTCCGCCAGGGCCGCGAGGCGATCGAGGCCGAGTTCGCCGCCGCGCCGGAGCAGTTCCGACGCAGCGTGCGCTGGCTGCCGATCGGCGACACGGTCGACGTCGGCAATTAAGGGCCTAGGTGTAGATGCCAGCCACGTTGTTCCGGTTCAGCTCCTGCAGCCGAGCGATCGGCGGCCGGTGACCGAGGGCGCCATGTCTTCGCCTGAAGTTGTAGCGCTCGATCCAGCCCGATAGGGCCGCGGCCCTATCGGGCGAGCTGCCGTAGACGGCGGCATAGGCCCACTCGCGCAGCATCGTGCGGATGAAGCGCTCGGCCTTGCCGTTGGTTTGTGGTCGGTAAGGCTTGGTGCGCAGGTGCTTGATCCCAAGGACTCGACAGGCGAGGGCGTGCCTCGCGGAGCGGTAGGCGGAGCCGTTGTCTGTCATCAGGCGCTCGACCTTGACGCCGTGAGAGACATAGAAGGAGATCGCCCGCTCGAGAAACCCGATCGCAGTAGGCGTCTTCTCGTCGGGCAGCACCTCGACGTAGGCGAGGCGGGTGGCGTCGTCGACGCAGACGTGCACGCACTCCCAGCCGACCTGCCTGCGCCGCACACCGGAGCCATCGGTGCGTTCTGGATTGTGGCGCCGACTCGGGCGGCCGAGGATCCGGTGCCCGGCACCGCCCACGATCCGCCCCAGCTTCTTGACGTCGATGTGGATCAGCTCACCGGGTCGTTGCTTCTCATAGCGGTGGATCGGTTCGGGCGGCTGCAGGCGAGAGAGCTTGCCCAGGCCGATCCTCTTCAGGACCGCGGAGACCGTCGAGGTCGCCATCTCCAGGGTCTCGGCGATCTCAGGGCCAGTCAGCCGCAATCGCCGCAGGGCGGCGATTGCCTCGACTCGATCCTCGGGGGTGGCATTGTGGACGCGGCATGGGGCCGAGCTGCGATCGAGCAGGCCGCTCTCGCCTTCTGAGCGGTAGCGGCGCACCCATTTGCCGGCGGTGCGCTCGCTCACTCCGGCGGCCTCGGCCGCCTCCGCGAGCGACCACTTCTGCTCGATAACTCGCCGACAGATCACAAGCCGCCCCTTCGGGCCGAGCTTGGCATTAGCGTGAAGGTCCATTCGGGTCTTCTCCTTGGTGCTGGTGGCTTCGACACCTCCAGCCTCCAAGGAGGCCCGGATGAACAACGTGCTTAGGAACTACATCTAGGAGGGTCTAGCGAACCCCCCGCACGCGCCTGACGGCGGCGGACACTGCGCGGTGCGGCGTCCTCAGCCCCTCCTAGACCGCAGCTATTCCAGATAGTCGGGGATGGCCTGGATTCTCCCGGATTACCGGTTCCCTGGCCGGGTACCCGAGATGGATAGGAAATGCGACCCAATCGGTCGAGGAGGGAACATGGCCAAAGATGTCAGGGACATTGGCGACACGATCGGCTCCGCCCTGGGCACGATTGCCCACGAGGTCGTCGACAACTTCTCTAGCAACGGGCACGCGCGTCAAAATGGCGACAGCCCCCTGGCGGGAGCCCGTGGCGTCGCTGCCGGGGCCGCGCTCGCCGCAGCCGTGCCCCTCGCGGGCAAAGCGGTGAGGAAATTGGCAGGGGCGAAAGGCGCGGTGGAGGAGAAGGTGGGCGAAGCCACCGAGAAGGCGAACGAGGCCACCGACGTTCGGGGATTGGCCAAAAACGCCGCCAAGAAAGCAGGGAAGAAAATGCTCCCGGACATCCCCGGTCTCGGCGGCGAAGGGGGCGACGAAGACAGCGACGAGAACGAAGCACAGGGGGTCGGCAAGGGCCGGCGGATGCCGGTCCAGCAGGCCGTTGACATCGGCGTCCCGCTGCAGGCCGCGTACGACCAGTGGACGCAGTTCGAGGACTGGACGCAGTTCATGCACCGCCTCGACCGGGTTACGCAGGAGGACGATTGCACCGTCTCCTTCCGGGCCAAGGTCTGGGGGATGTCGAAGGAGTTCGTCGCCCAGATCGAGGAGCAGCGCCCTGGCGAACGCATTCGCTGGAGCGTCACGGAGGGCGTCTCCCACACCGGCGTCGTCACTTTCCACGAACTGACTCCGAGCCTGACCCGGGTCCAGGTCACGCTCGATCTCGAGCCGGGATCGTTGATCGAGAAAGCCGCCCGCGGCATGCGACACGTGAAGCGGGCGGTGCGCGCGGACCTGGCGCGGTTCAAGGCCTTCATCGAGATGCGCGAGGAGCCAACCGGCGCCTGGCGCGGAACGATCCACGAAGGCGAAATCGTCAAAGAGAAATCCGGCGGGCAGAAATCCGCAGGCTCCTCATCGAGTCGGTCAGGGAGCAAAAGCTCGTCAGGTCAGTCGCGGAGCAAAGCTTCGTCGTCATCCAAATCCGGTGGGCGCTCACGGGCGAAAAAAAGTGGCTCGAGCTCCGGCTCTCGTAAACGCAAACGCGGCTCACAGTCGAAAAAACGCAGCTCGGCGCGTTCGTAGGGGATGGCGAGATGAGCTTCCTCAACCGTGTTGCGATCGACCGGATCGGCGGCAAGCGTCCCTCGCCGCCGCGGGCGATCGGTGCGGCGGCGGTCGTGGGCGGGACGGCCGCTGCGATTACGTACCGCCTGCTGAGGCACGAGCGCAAGGGCTAGGCGGTCGATGGCAATCGACCTCTCCCGGATCGTGACCGCCGCGGCCGAGGCCTACCTGGGCGAAGATCGCCAGGGCTCGCCCAACGGGCGGGCCGACGGAGGGGCCAAGCGCCGGCTCGGCGGCGTCGGGGCGCTCGCCCTCGGCGCCGGGCTCGCGGTTGCGGCACGCGCCGCCTACATCCGCGCCCGCCGCTTCGACCTGGAGCGGGTCGCGGACAGAGTGGAGGACAAACTGAGCAATTAGAGGAGGATCGATGGCCGAGTCCAAAAAACGGAAACGCAAAAGCAGCGGGCCACGCTCGCGCTCGAGCCAGAGCAACGGGCGCTCGGCATCCTCGCAGCGCAAACGCTCGCGCGAGGAGTTCCCCGATTACTCGTTGGTGGATCCGCGTGACCTCCCCGACGGCCCGGACGTCCTGCTTGACATCCCCGTGGTCAAGGTCGACGAGATCGACATCGAGGTCGCCGACCTGCGGGCGCAGGTGGCGGTGCTCGCCGAAGTCCGGGACCTGGTCGAAATCAGCGTCGGCGCCGACGTCAGCCTCGGCAAGGTCGAGCTGAAGATCGAGGGGGTCGAGGCGCAGGCTCTGCTGAAGGCGCGGCTCGAGAACGTGACGATGATCCTCGAGCGGGTGCTGACCTCGCTCGACCGCAACCCCGAGCTGCTCGAAAGCGTTGGCCACGCCGCCGAAGAGGTCGGCGAAGGCACCGGCCACCTGGTTGGCGAGAGCGGCGAGGCGGTTGAGGATGTCGGCGAGGGCGCCGGAGGGGCGGTGCAGGACGTCGGTCAGGGAGCCGGCCGGGCGGCTGGCCAGATCGGCGAAGGCGCGGGTCGGGCGGTCGGCGGAGTCGGCGAAGGCGCGGGCGAGGCCGCCAAAGGCGTCGGAAAGGGCGCCGGCCGCGGTGTGGCCGGGGTCGGACAGGGCGCCCAGCAGGCGACCCAGAAGCTTTCGGGGGGTGGGCGCTGATGGCCACGCAGAAAACGAAAAGACGCGCCTCTGAAAAGTCCGACGAGTACCGCTTCGCGCAGAACATCGTCGGCGAGGGAACCGCAGCCGAGCGCGAATACGAGTCCTATACGGCCTCCGACCTCGATGATCAGCGTGGCGACCCCGACGTGTTGCTCGACGTCCCGGTGGTCAAGGTCGACTCGATTCACCTCGAGGTCGACGAACTCGATGCGCACGTCGCGCTAAAAGCGAAAGTGCTCGATTTGGTCACGCTCAACGCGGGTGTTGACGTGCATCTGGGCAAGCTGCGGATCGACATCAAAGGGGTCGAGGCGCAAGCGCTGCTGAAGGTCCGGCTGGATCGTGTCGCGGCGATCGTCGATCGCGTCCTGACCACGATCGACCGCAACCCGGAGCTGGTGAAGAGCCTTGGGCGCACGGTCGAGCAGGTGGGCCAGGGGGCCGGCCACGCGCTGGGCGAGACCGGCGAGGCGGTCGAGGAGGTCGGTGAGGGCGCCGAGGGCGCGGCGCGCCAGATCGGCTCGGGAGCGGGGGAGGCCGTAGGCGAGGTCGGCGAAGGGGCGGGCCAGGCGGTCGGCCAGATCGGCGAAGGCGCCGGCGAGGCAGTCGGCGAGGTCGGCCAGGGAGCCGGCCAGGCCGTCGGCGACGTTGGCGAAGGCGCTGGCCAGGCGGTCGGAGATCTCGACCAGACGGTCGAGGGCGCCGGTCAGGCGGCCGGGGGCCTGCTCGGTGGAGGCGGCGGCGAAGGCGGGGAGGGCGGCGGTGGGCTCGCGGGCGCGAGCGCCTCGGGCATCGCCAAGCTGGCGGCGAAGGCGGTCGCCGAAGAGCTCAAAGCCTCAGCCAAGGAGGAGGCGAAAGAGCTCAGCCTGGCGGCGGCCCGCAAGGCGAAGGAGGTCGGCGAGCGGCGCAAGCAGCGCAAAGCCGACGAGCTGAACGCGACCGAGGCGGCGATGCAGGCCGCGGAGGAGCTCGGCGTCGACCTCGACGAGATCGAGGGCAGCGGCCCCGAAGGCCGGATCACGATCCGCGACGTCAGGCAGGCAGAGGAGGACTGAGGTGGCGCGCAAGGGCAATGATCCCGACCGGATCGACCTTCCCGACGTCGAGATCGGCGCCGGCGTCAAGGCCAGGCGCCTGCGCTTCAGGAGCAAGCCGCGGACCGAGGTCGACCTGCACGGCGAGGTGCGCACGCCGGAGGGGCGGGAGGAGGCTGAGACCGCCTCCGGCAGCGAGCGCGAGAACCTGCCCGACGAGGTCGAGCCGGGCGTCACCTACCGCGACGTCAAGGTCCGTTGGCGCGCCGCCGCCCGGCTGCGGGACCCGGGCGACCGCTAGCTGTTCCGGTAGAGCGGGCCGTCGCCGCCCTCGGGCGGGGTGAGGCGGCCGCCCTTGGCGGTGATCGCACCGCACTGGACGCAGTTGGTGTAGTTGACGATCACGTCGACCTCGCCGCTCTCGGGCGCGTCCTCGGGAATCTCGTAGACGCCGGCCGGGCACATCCAGGCCCAGGTCTCGGCGACCTCGCGCGGCACTCGCTTCTGCACGCGGATGTGGTTGGGCGCGTCGTCGCGAGTCGCGTTGCCGCTGATGAAGACGGAGGAGAGCTTGTCGAACGTGTACTTGCCGTCCGGCTGGGGGTAGCCCTCCTTGGTCTTGCCGACGAACATCGGCTGGGCGTCGTTGCGGTGGATCTTCCAGCGGCCGCCGGGGAAGCGGCCCTTGGTCGCGATCATCAGGTTGACCAGCGGCCCGCCTTTGATCAGCCCCTTCTGGAAGGGCTGGCGGGTGTTGCGCTGTTCGTACAGTTCCTTGCCGATGAACGACTCCTCGACCGCGGTCTCGTAGGCGGAGAAGTCGTTGCTGTCCTCTTTGAGCGCCGCGTAGATCGATTCCGCCGCCAGCATCCCCGCCTTGATCGCGTAGTTGACGCCCTTCAACGCGGCCAGGTTGAGCATCCCGGCCGCGTCGCCGGCGATCACCGCGCCCGGGGCCGACAGCTTCGGCATCGCCCAGTAGCCGCCGGCCGGGATCGCCTTCGCGCCCCAGCTGACTCGCTCCCCGCCCTCGAGGATCTCGCGGACCAGCGGGTGGGTCTTGAACTGCTGCAGGAGGTCGTGGGCGGAGGTGGTCGCGTCGGCGTAGTCGAGGTCGAGCACCCAGCCGATCGAGACCAGGTTCTCGCCGGTCTTCTCGTCCTTCATTGGGTAGATCCAGGAGCCGCCGATCTGGTGGTACTTGCTGCGGATCTTCAGCGGCCAGCCGGCGAGGGTGTGAATCACGCGGTCGAGCGGCTCCTTCACCTTCCAGACCTCTTTGACGCCGAGCTCCCAGACCTGCGGCTCGCGCCCCTCGTCGAGCTCGAACTCGCGTACGGCGGCCTCGGTCAGGTGACCCCAGCAGCCCTCCGCCAGCACCGTTGCTTTGGCGGCGATGTCGGTACCGGGCTCGAAGTTGCCCTGCGGCTCGCCGTCTCTGCCGCGGCCTTTGTCGCCGGAGCGGACGCCGAGGACGGCGCCGTCCTCGACGATCAGCTGTGACGCCGCGGTCTCGGTCAGCAGGTAGGCGCCGTTCTCCTCGGCCTGGGCCTGCAGGTAGCGGCAGAGGGCGGAGACCGAGATGACCTCGTTGCCGTGGTTGCGCTGCGGCGGGGGCGGCGGGATGCGCAGCTTGCGCCTGCCGTTGGGGAGGAGGTAGATCGCCTCCTTCTTCACCTCGCCGAAGGCGAAGCCCTCCTGTCGCCACTGCTCGCGGGTCAGGTCAGGGAACAGCTCTTCCAGCGCTTCCGGGCGCATCACCGCGCCGGAGAGGTTGTGGCCGCCGCAGGTCTTCGCCTTCTCGATCACCGCGACCGGGACCTCGCCGAGCTTCTCCAGCGCCTCCGGGTCGTCGCCGAGCAGCTGCAGCAGACGGTTGGCGCAGGCGAGGCCGGCGCTGCCGCCGCCGACGATCGCGACGCCGATCTCGATCCGCTCGTCCTCGCCGTCGAGCGAGCGCTTGACGAATTCCTTCTCAACCTCGACCGGGGGCGGGAAATCGGCCGGGGAAGCCTTGCCGCTGCTGGAAGCCATGTGACAGCCTTTCGTGTCGATTGACTGGTCAGTCAATCGTAGCGAGTGCGCTTGCGACGCTCGCCGGGGTCGATCGAGTTCGTCTTCAACACGCCCTCGCACCACCGCGCGCACCACGGCTCCGACGAGATCTACCTCGACCGCAGCTTCCGCCCGACCCGGGTCGCCTTCCACGAGTTCGCCGCGATCGCCCGCGACGGGCGCGGCGGCGGCACCCGCGGCTGAGCTGGCGATCGGGCTGCTCGTCTCGATGCTGGCGCCGAGCGGGGTGGGTGGCGCTCGGCGCTGCTCAACAGGAGTGGGCGCGGGCGGCGCTCTTGACAACCTCGAAGGCGCTGCCGGGGATCCGCTTCAGCTGGTTCAGGTTCTCGTCGTCCCAGCGGCTGTCGCTGCTGCCGCTGAAGAACCAATTGGAGCCGTTGTCGGCGACGATCAGGCCGTAGCGCTTCATCGCTTCGGCGATCGTGCGCGCGTGGCCGCTGAAGCGGCCGAGGCCGTAGCCGGCCTTGAGCCGCAGGCGCAGACCCATCGGCGGGGCGTTGCGGCTGGCGGTGTCGCCGGCGCAGTGGACGGCGGGCTCGATCCAGGCGTCGCGGGTGCTCTCGAAGGTGACGCGGATCGCGTGTTCGAGGCGGCCGGCGGCGACTTCGTCGTAGCGGACCAGGCCGGGGAAGATCGGCAGTCCGGCGGCGTCGGCGGAGGTCCAGCCGGCGGGATGGAGGGCCGGCGGAGCTGAGATCCCAGGCGACGCCGGAGTCGGCGTTCCAGTGCGGACTGGGGGCCGGCTTGTAGAAGGCGCGGTAGAGCTCGTAGAGCGTGCAGGTCGAGCGATCCACGGCGAGCACGTGGCGGTCGCCGTCGCTGCCGTTGCCGCCCTCGCCCGGCGCGCCAGCAGGGATCGGGAACGGTCCGGGGTCGCTCTCCTCGCCGTAGGCGGTGTAGTTGACGGGGAGCCGGGGCTGGCCCGGGCCGACGACGGCGAAGGGGAAGCCGTAGGGGCGGGGCGAGCCGAAGTCGGGGTGGAGGAGGTCGCCGCCCTGGAAGTCGATGTAGGAGACGATCGCCGCGGAGCGGGGGTGGAGCGGCGCCTTCGAGATGTCCTGGTTCCAGGCGGCCTGGGTCGGGAGCGAGGCGGCGGTGGCCGAAAGCGAGGCCGGCGGGTCGGGGAAGACCTGGCAAGGGTCGAGATCGGGGTAGGGGCCGAGCGCTTGGGCTGGGGCGGCGAAGGCAAGCGCGGCCAGGGTCAGGAGAGCAGCGAAGGCGCAGCGCATCCGATTCTCACCCCACCCCGGTGTGGTCAAGGTCGGACGCGCGTCACGGTTGGAGGTGCTCCGCACCGTCGCGCACGGTCAGCCGGCCGACCTCAAGCTCCGCGATCTCCACGCGGCCGAATTTCGCCCGCTTGACCGTCAGGCGGCCGACGCTGAGCCGGCCGATCGCGAAGGCGCCGATCGCAGTGGCACCGACGGCGAGGGCGGCGATCGCGATTGGGGCGCGGGCCGACGGGCCTACCGCCTGGGCGCCGGTTACCGTCGCCGGCCGAGCCTCGGGCTTGAAGCGGGCGATCTCCGGGAGCTTGGCCACGGAGCAACCGTAGCGCGGCTAGCCTGACGAACCGATGAGCGCGGACGAGCGTCCCACCCTGCTGGCGATCCAGCACGTGCCCTGGGAGGGGCCGCACCGGATCCTCGACGCCTGCGGGGCGCTCGAGGTCCACACGGTGAAACCGCTGGCGGGGCAGGCGCTGCCGGCGCACGAGGAGGTGGCGGGCGCGGTGGTGATGGGCGGGCCGATGAACGTCGACGAGGTCGAGCGCTTCCCGGCGCTGGCGGCGGAGCGCGAGTGGCTGGCCGAGGCGGTGCGGCGCGACCTGCCGGTCCTTGGTGTCTGCCTCGGCGCGCAGCTGCTGGCACGGGCGCTCGGGGCCGAGGTGCGGGCCGGGGAGGGGTCGGAGATCGGCTTCGCCCCGGTCGAGGTCAGCGACCCCGAGGACCCGCTGCTCGGAGGGCTCGCTCCCGGCACCGAGGTCCTGCACTGGCACGGCGACGTCTTCGACCTGCCCGACGGGGCGACCCCGCTCGCTTCCTCTGCACGCACCGAGCACCAGGCTTTCCGCGTCGGCAACGCCTGGGGCGTGCTCTTTCACCCCGAGGCCGACTTCGCCCTGGTCGAGGCCTGGCTGATGGTGCCGGAGATGATCGACGACGCGGTCGCGGCGCTCGGCAACGAGGGAGCGCAGGCGCTGCCCGAGCAGGCCGCCGCGGCCGAGTCGGCGCTGATCGAGCGCACCGCGCCCGGCTTCGAGGCGTTCGCTGAAATCGTCGCCAGCGGGTAAGAGGGGCGCCATGGACGTCTGCCTGATGATCGAGGGCCAGGAGGATGTGACCTGGGAGGACTGGCGGGCGCTGGCGGCGGCCTGCGAGGAGCACGGCGTGGGGACGATGCTCCGCTCCGACCACTACCTCTCGGTCGATGACCGGCGCGAGCGCGGCTCGCTCGACGCCTGGACGACGTTGGCGGGGCTGGCCGCGGTCACCACCCGGCTGCGGTTCGGAACGCTGGTCTCGCCGGCGACCTTCCGCCACCCGGCGGTGCTGGCGAAGTCCGCGGTCACCGTCGACCACGTCAGCGGCGGCCGGGTCGAAGTCGGGATCGGGGCTGGCTGGTGGGAGCGCGAGCACGAGGTCTACGGGATCCCGATGCCGGCGGTCGCGCAACGGATGGACATGCTCGAGGAGCAGCTGCAGATCGTCAGCGCCCACTGGGCCGAGGGCCCGTTCTCGATCGAGGGCGTCTACTACGCGGCCCGCGAACTCGATGCGCTGCCGAAGCCGGTCCAGCAGCCGCGCCCGCCGCTGATCCTCGGCGGCAGGGGCGGCCCGCGCAGCCTGCGGCTCGCCGCTCGCTACGCCGACGAGTACAACACGGTGATGGCGAGCGCGGAGGAGATCGCCGACCTCCGCGGGCGGCTCGACCGGGCCTGCGAAGCCGAGGATCGCGACCCGTCGTCCCTGCCGCTCTCGATGATGACCGGCTGGCTGGTCGGCGCCGATCCCGACGAACTGCGCGACCGCGCCACCCGTCTCGCCCAGTGGAAAGGCCAGGGTGACGACGGCGACGCCCTCCTCGCCAACTTCCGCCCGGGCGGGGTCAAGGGCACGATCCCAGAGGCTCTCGAGCAGCTGCGCGAGCTGGAGGCGGCCGGCCTGACCCGGCTCATGGCCCAGCACCTCCTCCACCGCGACCTCGACGCCGTCGAGCTCCTCGGCCGCGACGTAATCCCCGCCCTGGCCCGCTAAATTGGCTCCAGCGCGGTGGCAGTAGCTCAGTTGGTAGAGCTCCGGCTTGTGGTGCCGGCGGTCGCGGGTTCGAATCCCGTCTGCCACCCCTCTTGAGTTGCTGCAAATGGGCGGCTCGGGGTGCCGTTCAGTCAGACCTCGGCGGCGCGGCCATCAGCAGGCGGTACTCGTAGATCGTTTCGTAGCCCATCGCGGTGTAGATCGGTTTGCCCATGGGGGAGGCCTGGAGGGAGGCGATGTTGGCGTCGAGGTCGAAGCCGGCGTTGGTGGCGGCGATGGTGGTGGCGCGGCCGAGACCCTTGCCTCTTGCCTGCTCGAGGCTGCCTACCCAGTAGACGCCGGCGACCGCGTCGGTGACGACGGTCATCGCGATGCTGACCGGAGTGCCGTCGAGGTAGGCGATGAAGGCCGCGACGTTGTCGGCGAGGAGGCCGGTGCCGTCGGTGTAGAAGCCGAAGACCTCGGGTGGGAAGCCGATGCTGGTGTAGGAGGCCGCGGCAATTCGCCAGTAGCTCTCAGCTTCCTCCGCGCGGCTGAGCCGGCGTAGCTCGGCTGCGGGCGGGAGGGGCGGCACCGCAACCGGGGCTCGCAGCACCATCTCCGGCATCGAGTGGACGCACTGCAGGCCTGCCGCCTCGGCCGCGACGGCCAGGTCGCGGTCCTCGGGCACTCCGTCCCGCAGCCAGACGCTGAAGCCGCGGCCGCGCTCGCCGAAGAAGCCGCGGGCGGCCGCGATGAACTGCTCAGGATCGACGCCGTCGTCGCGGCGGAAGGCCGCGTTGGAGATCGCCGGGTGGTCGGGGGTGCCGGCGCCGAACATCCAGCCCTCGCCGGCCTCGACGGTGGCCTCGGGGTCGAGTTCGAACAGCTGGCGCGAGCTGTCGATCAGGTTGAGGTGCGCGCGGCGGTTGAGTTCGGACACGGTTCCATACCATCGCACCGTGGAGATTCCGGAGCAGCATCGCGAGTTCGCGGAAGCGGTCGCGGCGTCGCGTCTGCAGGACCCGATGCCGACCTTCGAGGTGCTGTCCCGGGCGACCGGCGTGCCCACCGAGGACCTGGTGCACCACGCGCTCGTTCGCTGGGTCTCCGAAGGGTCGGAGGCGCTGATGCTGGTCGAGCCGGCGGTGCTCCGCAAGCTCGTCGACGCCCGCGCGCGTAAGGACTGGGACGCCGTCGCCGGCCTGATCGACTGGCTCGCGGCGGGCAGCTAGCGCCGAGGTCCGACCACGGTCCCAGGCCTGCGCACCGTCCTGTTTCAAGGCGGGCGATTCGAAAGCGCCGTAATCGTTCAGCGCAGCTCGTCTAGCGAGGTGACCTCGAGGTCGAAGGCCTCGTCGGCGGAGCGGCGGCGGCGATAGGGGGAGACGGTGACGCGGTGGGTTTCGCCGCAGGGACAGGGGACCTCGACCGGGCTGGTGTCGGAGGATGGGTCGGTGTCGACTTTGAGGCGGCGGAGGGCGCCAGTCGTTTTGCAACCGAAGGAGATCACCCAGCCGTGGTCCTCGCGCTCTTTGCGTTTTCCTTGCCGGCGGGGCTGGGGCATGCGCACATCCTCTCTGGTTTGGCGGCGGCGCGGACGTTCGTCCCTATCCGCTAAGGGATTTCGATCCGCGAGGCGAATTAGGGGGCATGCCTATTCACCCGGCGCTTCGCGCCTTCCGCGGGCGCATCGCGCCGGCGCTGATCCTCCTGGCAATCGTCGCCCTCGCCGCTCCGGCGGGTGCGCTGGCCAAGTCAGCGTCCTCTGTCCTCACCTTCAAGACGATGAAGGTCGGTGCCCCGGGCAATCCCGCGGTCGGCATCGTCCCCTTCGAAAACGCGATCTACCCCTCCTGCGAAAAAGCGCCGCAGCCGAAAGGCCCGCGGGCGCCGGTCTGCCAGCTGGTCGGCGGCGTTGGCTACGGCTACGGGATCGCCAAGCTCGAGGTGACGGTCGGCCAGTACGTGAAGTTCCTCAACACGGTCGATCCCCAGGGGCGCAACACACACCACCTCTACAGCGAAACCGAGAGCGGCGCGGCCTGGCCCCGCTTCGGCCAGATCGACTTCTCCGCCGCTGCGCCTGCAGGCAAGCACTACTCGGCAGCGGCCCCGGAATGGCTCGATAAGCCTTATGGCTTCGCCAACTTCCTGCGCTCGGCGCGCTTCGTCAACTCGCTCTACAACGGCAAGCTGCTCTCCAAGCAGAGCGGGACCGAAGGCGCCTTTAGCTACGTCGCCTACCGCGTGCGCCTCTCGCCCCAGACCGAGCGGGGGATGTACGAGATGAGGAAGCGGAAGGCGACCCGCTCGCACAAGTCCGGCTTCGTCGTGCCCAGCCAGAACGAGTGGATCAAGGCCGCTTACTACGACCCGATGGGCGGCGGCACCTACTCCTACTGGCAGTACCCGACCAACCCCGGCGCTTTCGGCGACGAAGGCCAGGCAGCTCCGAAGGAAGCCACTCTCGATCCCAAGACCGGCGACGTCACCAACGCCTCGACCCAGCCGCTGGCGATTTACCACTCGCCGAAAGTCGAAGTGGCGCCGACTTGGTGCCCTTCGAACCAGTCGGCCGCGACCTGCGAAACGGTCAATCCGTTCGGCTTGCCGGCCGAAAAGTACGAGCAGGGCTACGCGGGCAGCCTCGGCACGGTCGGCCAGGCGGGGACCCTCTCGCCCTGGGGCACCCTCGACCAGGGGGGCAACGCGGTCGAGTGGACCGACACGATCACCGCGCCCCCGTTCGGGGTCAAAGGCAAACGCGTCTGGCGGCGGCTGCACGGCGGCATCGCCAACGCGCCCGTCTACCAGCTCTGGCTCTCGGCGGTCGGCCTGCAGCCGCAGGACAACCCCTTCTTCACCGCGACCTATCCCTGGCTCGGGATCCGGGTCGGGGTGGTCGGCGACCTGAGGCTGGATCAAGGCTGAGAGCGGCGTCCGTGGGGCGGATTAGGCTCGCCGCCCCATGGACCGTCCGGCTCTGCGCTCTCGCTTCGCCCGCGCCCTCGTCGCGCTGACGGCTCTGGTTGCGTTGGCGCTGTCGTCGGCAGCACTCGCGGCGCCGAAGCAAGCCACCAAGCAGAAGCCGAAGCCGGGGACGCTGACCCAGCTCGCCGGCAAGCGCGGCTGCCTGGTCGACCGCTCCGCGAAGGCCCGCAGCTGCGGGACCGCGCGGGCGCTGAAGGGCCCCGGCCCGTTCATGGGCTCGCGGGCGATCGCGGTCAGCCCCGATGGCAAGCACGTCTACGTCGCCTCTTCGAAGAGCGACGCGATCGCGATCTTCTCGCGCAACCGCCAGACCGGCGCCCTCACGCAAGCGCCAAAGGACCTGGGTTGTGTCGCCGCCAAGGGTGCCTTCAACTGCCTCCCTGCGATCGGCCTCGACGAACCGAACTCGGTCGCGATCAGCGCCGACGGGCGCAACCTCTACGCGACCTCGCGCGCCGGCAACTCGGTCGCCAGCTTCGTCCGCAACCCGAAAACCGGGGCGCTGCGGCAGCTGCCGCCGCCGCTCGCCGGTTGCATCTCCGGACTGCCGCTGCCCGGCTGCGCCGCCGGCATCGCGCTCGTCGCCCCCGACGTCGTCGTGGTCAGCCCGGACGGCAACAACGTCTACGTCGGCTCCTTCTTCGGCAACTCCGTCGCGGCTTTCGCCCGCAACCCGGAGACGGGGGCGTTGACGCAGCTGGCCGGCAGCGCCGGCTGCATCGCCGAGGCAACCGCCGGCTGCACGACCGGGATCGCGCTCAAATCGGTCGAGGGCCTGGCGATCAGTCCCAACGGCGGCAACCTCTATGCGGCCACGGCGCTCTCGAACGCCGTGGTCACGCTGTCGCGCAACCCGGACACCGGCGCGCTCGCCCAGGCGAACGACGGCACGGGCTGCATCGTCGAGAGCGCCCTTACCGGCTGCACCGTGGGCCGGGAACTGAGTGGCGCCAACGCGGTTGCGGTCAGCCCCGACGGCGACGACGTCTACGCGACCTCGCTGTTCGGCAACAGCGTCACCTCCTTCGCCCGCAACGCTTCGAGCGGGGTCTTGGCACAGAGGGAAGGCACCGGCGGCTGCCTGATCTACCTGCGCTCCGCCGGCTGCTCCTTCGGCCGCGCTCTCCTCGCCCCCGAGGGCCTGGCGCTCTCCCCCGACGGCAAGAACGTCTACGTCGCCGCCTTCAAGAGCGGCGCGATCGCCGTCCTCAATCGCGGCTCGGCCGGCTCGGTAGCTCAGAAGCCGGGCAGCGCAGGCTGCCTGGCGGCGCGCTCGCTCTCCGGCTGCACCGCTGCCCGAGCGCTGAAGGGCGTCAGCTCGATCGCGCTCAGTCCCGACGGCCGCTATCTCTACTCGACTGCGTTCGAAAGCGACGCGGTCGACGTCTTCAGGAGGAACAGATGAGTCGATCGGATGAGCAGCTGGGCGACGAGCACCGGCCGGACGAGCGGCAGGACGGCGAGCAACAGCGCGGGCTGACCCGCAAGCAGCTGCTCGGCACCGGCGCCAGCGCCGCTGCCGCGGCGCTGCTCGCCCAGGGCGCCGGCGTCGAGCGGGCGCTCGGCGCGAAGAAGGGCGGCCGTCGCGACGTCGCCGGGATGAACATCGTCCTCATCCTCACCGACCAGGAGCGGGCGATCCAGCACTTCCCGCCGAGCTGGCTGCGGCAGAACCTGCCGGGGATGCGGCGGCTGCGCCAGCACGGGGTCAGCTTCGAACGCGCCTTCACCAACGCCTGCATGTGCTCGCCGGCACGCTCGACCTTCATGTCCGGCTTCTTCCCCGCCCAGCACGGGGTTAAGTACACGCTCGAGGAAGACATGCCGTTCCCGGAATACCCGTTCCAGCGGGAACTGCCGCGGCCGCCGGAGCTGCCGAACCTGGCCACGGTGATGCGGGCCGCCGGCTACAACGTCGTCTACAAGGGCAAGTGGCACTGCTCGAAGCCGGCGCAGAGAGAAAACGCGCAGCCGTCTGACCTCGAGCGCTACGGCTTTACCCGCTGGAACCCGCCCGACGCGGGCGCCAACCAGAGCGTCCCCGAGGCCGGCGGCGGCTTCGTCGACAACGACGGGCGTTTCATCGAAGCGACCGGCTCACCGGAGGCGGGGGACGAGGGAGTGATGCAGTACCTCAGCTCCGCCGCCGCCAAGCAGCAGCCCTTCTTCCTGGTGATCTCGCTGGTCAACCCGCACGACGTCCTCTTCTACCCGAGCAAGACCTTCGAAGAAGCTGGCTACGACGACTCCTGGATCCAGGGCGACATCGAGGTGCCGGCGACCAACGAAGAAGCCCTCTCGACCAAGCCATCGGTGCAGGAACAGTTCCTGAAGATCTTCAACCTGACCGGCAAGCCGCGAACCGAAAAGGAAAAGCGCGCCTACCTGAACTACTACGGCAACCTGATGCGCTCCTCCGACAACTACATCGTCAACGTCCTCGACAAACTCGAAGAGGCGGGCCTCTACGACGACACCCTGATCGTGCGCACCGCCGACCACGGCGAGATGGGCCTGACCCACAGTGGAATGCGGCAGAAGAACTTCAACTTCTACGAGGAGGCGACGCGGGTCCCGCTCGTCTACTCCAACCCGAAGCTGTTTCCGACTCCGCAGAGCACCGACGCGCTGGTCTCCCACGTCGACTTCCTGCCGACCCTGGCGAGCCTCGCGAAGGCGCCCGACTCAGCCCGCGTCAACTGGCAGGGGGTGGATTACTCGAAGCTGGTCCTGCAGCCGAAGAGCGCGAAGCCGGTCCAGGACTACGTCGTCTTTACCTACGACGACTTCCAGTCGGGACAGGCCAAACCGCCCTACCCAAAACCGCCGAACCACATCGTCGCGATCCGCGAAGGCCGCTGGAAGCTGGCTCGCTACTACGACGTCAGCAAGAAAAACCCAAAGCCGCCGCAGTGGGAGATGTACGACCTCGAGACCGACCCGCTGGAGAAGAAGAACCTCGCCTACGAGGGCTACGAACGCTCCGAGCGCGAGGAGGCCCAGCTCCAACGGCTGAAACGGAAGCTGGCCCGGGTCGAAAAGACGCGGCTGAAGCCGCGCTAGCGGTCGCGGGCGAGCGGGCCGCACCTGCACTTCGAGGTACCCCGCTACGACACGGTCTATCTGCTGATCGCCGGCGGCGGGACGATCGTTCCCCGCTCCTCGTCGGGCCGTCCGAAGACGATGTCGGCGAGGGAGAGCACGCCAACCACCTCGCCCTCGCGACAAACGGGCAGGTGCTGGACCTCGTTCTCGCGCATTCGTTCGGCCACTACCCCGACGTCCTCCTCGGGAGAGCAGGTGACGGGGTGCATGGTGGCGACGTCGCGCACGAACGCGGCGAGAGGCTCGCGCTCCTCGGCGAGAACGCGGACGACGATGTCGCGCTCGGTCAGAATCCCGGCGCACTCGCCACCTTGGTTCAAGACAGGAATGCCGCCAACTCCGCTGATCCGCATCTGCTGGGCGGCTTCGATCAGCGTGGTATCGGGCCTTACCGCGGAGATATCCGCGCTCATCCGCTCGCCCACCGCGATCATTTCAGCACCTCGCTTGCTACTCAGGCCTGGCCCTGATCGGTTACCCACCGCCCGCCAGGCGAAACTTCGCCGGTCGCCGATCGGCTAGGCCTAAGTCCGGATCATCCGCACATTGAGCAAAAGGATGAGCGAGCGCAGGGAAAGGATGAGCGAGCGCAGGGCCTCCATCGGGTAGGTGACGGGGTTGACGGTGGCCGCTACCTCGATCGGCTCGGTGAGCAGTTCGCGGGGGACGAAGTTGGGGCCACTTGCTTGGTTTCACCGTCGTTTCGACGGGAATGGGAACTCCACGTTCTTCACGAGCAAGGCCGGTAAGGCGTCTAGGGAGGTTTTCAGTGAACCGTTTTGGGCTTGCATTGGCAGCGGCTGTCACCGCGCTCGTCCTGTCGCTCGGCGTGGTGGCGTGTGGCGACGACGATGACGGGGGGACTGGGGGAGGCGGCGGCGACGGCCAGATCGACCTGACGATCGGCAACCTCGTCCCGCTGACCGGCGACCTTGCGCCCTACGGGCCGGCCGGCGAGAAGGCCGGCGAGCTGGCTCTGCAGGAGATCGACAGTGCGATCAAAGAGACCGGTGTCGACCAGACGGTCGATCTGGTCACCGAGGACGGTGCCTCCGACGACCAGGGCGGCGTGCAGGCGGCGCGGAAATTGATCGCCGACGGCGCTACCTGCATCTCCGGCGACTACGCCTCGACCGCGACGGTCTCGGTCGCGCGTTCGGTGACGATCCCCGAGGGCGTGATGCTGATCTCGCCTGCCTCGACCGCGGACGCGCTCTCCGACCTCGACGATGACGGGCTCTTCGCCCGCACCGCGCCGCCCGATGGCCTCCAGGGCAGGGCACTTGCCGATCGGATGGAGAAAGAGCTCGGCGGGCTGCAGGGGAAGACGATCAACATCGGCGCCCGCAATGACCTCTACGGCACCGGGTTCGCCGACTCGCTCGAGGCGGAACTCGAAGAACGGGGAGCGACGGTGGCCGAGAAGGTGATCTACGACCCGGAACAGCCGAGCTACAACTCCGAGGCGGCGCAGCTGACCTCGGGCAACCCCGACAACTTCGTGATCATCGACTTCCCGGAAACGTTCGCGAAGCTGGGACCTGCGCTCGCCCGTACTGGCAACTGGGAGCCGTCCCAGACCTTCATCACCGACGGGCTCAGCTCGACCGACCTGACCGAACTGCTCGGCCCCGAGGAGACCGAAGGGATGCTGGGAACCGCGCCGGGGGCCTTCTCCGGCGATGCCCCCAACGCCTTCGACGCGCTCTACACGAAAGCGCCGGGGCCGGCGCGCAACCTGTTCGACGCGACCACCTTCGACGACGTGATCCTCTGCTATCTGGCGGCCGTGGCGGCGGGCTCGAGCGAGGGTGACGCGATCGCCGAAGCGATCGTCGACGTGACCGCGCCGGGCGGCGCGAAGTACACCTTCGAGCAGTTGCCGCAGGTGATCGAAGCGCTCGAAAACGGTGAGGACATCGACTACGAAGGCGCCTCGGGCCCGGTCGACTGGGACGAGAAAGGCGACCTCAGCCGCTACATCTACGACATCTCCGAATTCAAAGGCGGCAAATTGGTGAAAGTCGACACGGTCGAGGTGAAAGCCGAATAGCGCCGGGGCGGCGAGCCGGCTACTCGCCGGACTCGTCGATGCGGGCGGTGCCGCCGAGGTAGAGGCGCGCGACCTCGGCATCGTCGAGCAGGTCGCGGCCGGCGCCCTGGAAGCGGTTGCGGCCGAGGTCGAGTACGTAGCCGCGGTCCGACATCGCCAGCGCCCGGCGGGCGTTCTGCTCGACCATCACCACCGTCACCCCGGCCTCGTTGATCCGCCGCACCTGCGCGAAGACCGCCTCGACGAAGGCCGGAGCGAGGCCGGCGGAGGGCTCGTCGAGGAGCAGGACGTGCGGCTCGGGCATCAACGCCCGCGCCATCGCCAGCATCTGCCGCTCGCCGCCGCTCATCGTCCCCGCCGCCTGCCCACGCCGCTCGCCGAGGCGCGGGAACAGCTCGTACATCGCCGCGATCCGCTCGCCCGTGCGCGAGCGCTCGAGCGAGCCCATCTCGAGGTTCTCCTCGACGCCGAGGCTGGGGAAGACGTTGTCGAGCTGCGGCACGTAGCTCATCCCGCGCCGCGCGATCGTGTGCGGCTCGAGGCCGGTCAGGTCTTCCCCGTGCAGGGTGACGCGACCGCGGCGCGGCCGCAGCAGGCCGAAGATCGTTCTGATCAGGGTCGACTTGCCGGCCCCGTTCGGGCCGACGACCGTCGCGATCTCTCCCTCCGAGACCTCGAGCGAGACGCCCTCGAGGATGTCGACCTCGGCTACGTAGCCGGCGACCAAGTCCTCGGCGACGAGCATCGGCGCCGGCGCCGCAACCGACATTGACCCCACTCCAGTGTGGTGAACGTCGGATGCGCCGTTCACGCCGTCCCTCCCAGGTAGGCGTCGATCACGGCCGGGTCCTTGCGCACCGCCTGCGGCTCGCCGGCGGCGATCACCTTCCCCTCCGCCATCACCACGACCCGGTCGGAGTGGTTCATCACCACCTCCATGTCGTGCTCGACGTAGAGGATCGTCATCCCGCGCTCAGCGCGCAGCCGCTGCAGGTACTCGAGCAGGCGCCGGCCGAGGCTGGGGTTGATTCCGGCCATCGGCTCATCGAGCAGCAGCAGCTGTGGCTCGGTCATCAGCGCTCGCGCCAGCTCGAGCAGCTTGCGCTGCCCGCCGGAGAGCGTGCCCGCGTAGGCGTTCGCCAGATCCGCCAGGTGGAAGAACTCGAGCACCTGCAGCGCCTGCGTGCGCACCTCGCGCTCGCGTGCCCGCACCGCGCCCGGGTGCAGCACCAGGTTGCGGAAGCGCTCGCCGGGCTGTTCTGGGGCCGCCAGCATCATGTTGTCGAGCACCGGCATCGCCTCCAGCGCCTTGGTGATCTGGAAGGTGCGGACCATGCCGCGGCGGGCGATCGCGTAGGCGGGCAGGTGCAGGACCTCCTCGCCGGCGAGCCGGACCGAGCCGCGGTCGGCCCGCTGGAAGCCGGTGACGGCGTTGAAGAGGGTGGTCTTGCCGGCGCCGTTGGGACCGATCAGCGCCGTCATCGAGCCCGCGCCGACCTCGAAGCCGGCACCGTCGACCGCGTGGATCCCGCCGAAGCGCTTGACCACGCCCTCGACCGCGAGCAGCGTGCGCTCCCCGGACCGCGCCTCAGTCGCCCCCAGGTCACTCACCGAGGACCATCTCCTCGCGCTTGCCGAACAGACCCTGTGGCCGGAACGCCATCAGCCCGATCAACACCGCGCCGACGATCGCGAAGCGCAGCGCCGCCGTCTTCTCCTCGCTGATCGGCAATTCGACGAAGCGCGTCCCTTCGAGCAGGGTCCAGAGCAGGATTGCGCCGACGACGACGCCTTTGTAGTTGGCAAGACCGCCGAGGATCAGCACCCCGAAGGCGAAGAAGGTGACGATCGGCTCGTAGTCGTCGGGGTGGATCGTCGCCAGGAAGAGGGCAAGGAAGAAGCCCGCGAAGGCGCCGAGCAGCGCCGAGATCGCCAGCGACTGCAGCTTGTAGAGGAGGGTGTTCTTGCCCAGGGCCCGGGTTGCGTCCTCGTCCTCGCGGACCGCCCGCAGCACCCGGCCCCAGGGCGTCCCCTGCAGGTAGGTCAGGCCGATAACGCCGATCGCGACCGTGGCCCAGATCACGATCAAGAGCGGCAGCAGCGGCTCCGGGTCCGCCCAGACGTTTTCGACGACCCCGAGCATCCAGTCGGAGACCGAGCGCCAGGAGTCGTCGAAGCAGGTCTGGTTGATGCCTTCGAACTCGCAGTAGAGGCCTTTGTTGCCGCCGGTGATGCCGCGCGCGTTCTGGGCGACGAGCCGGACCACCTCGGCCATCGCCAGGGTGACGATCGCGAAGTAGTCGGCGCGCAGGCGCAGCGAGGGCAGCCCGATCAGCACCCCGAACGCCATCGTGATCGCCACCGCGGCCGGCAGGGCGAGCCAGAAGGAGAGGCCGGCCTCGAGCACGAGGATCGCCATCGAGTAGCCGCCGACCGCCATGAACCCCGCCTGGCCGAAGTTGACGATCCCGGTGAAGCCGACGTTGAGCTGCAGGCCGAGGGTGACGACGGCATAGATCCCGGCGACGACGAGCACGCCGCTCCAGAAGCCGAGGTTGGTGAAAGCCTCGAGGGTGAAGGCGAGCGGCGGGGCGCTCATATCGTCCTCGCCTGTCCGAAGATGCCCTGCGGGCGAATCACCAGCGCGATGACCAAGGCGAGGAAGCCGAAGGTGAGCTTCCAGCGCGGCTCGACGACCAGGGTCGAGAGCTCGATCACAACCCCGAGCACGAGCCCGGCGGTCAGCGCCCCGAATGGGTTGCCGATCCCACCGAGGATGACCGCGGCGAAGATCGGCAGCAGCAGCTCGAAGCCGAGCTCCGGGCGCAGGTTGGTGAGCGCGCCGGAGAGCACCCCGGCGAGCCCGGCGAGCGCTCCGGCGAAGAGCCAGGTGTAGAGGATGACGCGGCGGGTGTCGATCCCCGCCGTCTCGGCCAGGGCGAGGTCGTCGGAGAGCGCTCGCATCCGCTTGCCGAGCAGGCTGAAGCGGACGACGAGCCCGACCGCGACCAGGACCGCGATCCCGACGACGACGACCATCAGCTCGGTCTGCCCGATCCGCAGCCCGAGGAAGTTGACGCTGTCGGTGACGTTTACGTCCAGCGTGCGGATCTCGCTCCCCCAGAACCACTGGATCGCCGAGCGGATCACGAAGGCAAGCCCGATCGTCATCAGCAGCAGCTGCAGCCAGCCGGCGCCTTTGCTGCGCATCGGTCCCCACATCAGCCGCTCGGACGCCAGTCCCAGCAGCGCCGTTCCGACCATCGCGAAGACGATTGCCGCGGCCAGTGGCAGCCCCCAGGTGACGTTGACCAGGTAGGCGAGGTAGGCGCCGAAGGCGAGGAAGTCGCCGTGGGCGAAGTTGACCAGGCGGAGGATCCCGTAGACGAGCGTCAGCCCGACCGCCCCGAGCGCGTAGATCGTTCCCAGGGTGAGTCCGTTGAGGGCGGTCTGCGCGACGTCGTGCAGGCCTTCTGCCGCGACCAGGGCGAGGACGATCGCCCCGATCGTCCCGAACGCGACGAACGCGGGCCGCTCGTCGAGGAATCCCTTCAACTCCTCCCGAAAGAACGACGGGTTCATCAGCATCGCTTTACCCGCAACTCCTCAGAGCAAGCCGACGCCCGGCCGGCGTTTTCGGCCGGCTCGCCTGGGTAGGACGGGAGGGCAACCGCGAAGGAGGCGAAGGGAATGGGGCTGCCGAGGCTGGAGGAGGCGCGCGAGCTGAGCGAATGGCAGCCGCCGCTCGGGGTCGTCTCGATCTACCTCGGTTTCGACCCAGCTGATCGCAGCGACGCCTGGCGGACGTTGCTGCGCAACGGGGTCGACCGGGTCCTGGCGCTGGCCGACGGTGGCGGGCACGAGCACAAGCTGGCGGTGCGGGCGACCGCGAAGCGGCTGCTCGAACGTTTCGAGCCACGCGGGGTGCGGCCCCCTCCGCGCGGCGAAGTCGGCTTCGTCGAGGTCAGTAGAGGCGGGGGGCGCGAGCGCTGGTGGGGGGTCGGCGTGGAGCCGCTTGCTCCCGGCGTGGCCCACGCGGACCGCCCAGTCGTGACCGAGTTGGTCGACCTCTGCGGACGCGCCGCGCCCATCGGCGTCGCCCTGCTCTCCGCCGAGCGCGTGCGGCTACTCCGCTTCGTCGAGGGCGAGCTGGAGGAGTTGGCCGACTGGGAGCTGAGCATCCTCAGTCTCGCCTGGCGCGAGCGCAAGACCCAGAGCACCCGCGACCCGGCCCGCGCCCAGGGGGTCGGTTCCTCCGGTCACGACCAGTACGGCGAGCGCCTCGAGCACAATCGCCAGCGCTTCCTCAAGGAGTGCGGCCGCTTGGCGCGCGAGCGGCTGCAGAAGCTCGGGCTGGGAGAGATAGTTGCTTTCGGTCCCGCTCCCGACGTCGATGCCTTCCGCTCCGACCTCGATCCGACCCCGATCCAGACCGAGGCCGGCGGCGACGCCGAGCTGATCTCGGCCCCGACGAAGGAGGTGATCGCGGCGGTATCCGCGGCGGTCGAGCGGCTCGCGGCCGAACGCGAGCGCGAGGTCGTCGAGCGGGCGCTCGCAGGGGCGCGCGGTGGCAGCCGCGGCGCCGCCGGCGTCCAGGACACGCTCGCGGCGCTGGTCGAACGGCGAGTCGACCACCTTGCTCTCTCCCCCGCGGTCGGCGAGCCGGCCGAGGCGCTAGTCCGCGACGCCCTCGCTGGCGACGCCAAGATCACGATTGTCCACGACGGGGTGGCCGAGCTGCTGCGGCCGGCCGAAGGCGTCGCCGCGATTCTGCGCTACTGAGCCTGCCTGCGCACTCGCTTCTGAGCCAGGGCAATTGGAACAGTTTTTCGATCTGTTCCCGCTCCCGAACAAACGCTTAGGCGACTCGACCAGTCCTTAACAAGTCGCTCTACAGAGCCGATACCCCCGTGATCGTCATGCGCGGCTCACGGCGGTGGGGAATAGATGGACGGACCAGAGTCGCTCTCTCGGCGCTCGTCGTCGGCGTGCTCGGAAGCTTCGTGGCGCTCGGCGTCTATGGGCTTTTCACCGCGACCACCCAGAACGCCGGCAATGAGATCGGCAGCGGCACCGTCGAGCTCACCGACAACGACTCCGGCTCCGCCCTCTACAACGTCACCGGGATGCGGCCGGGGGATGCGGTCACGCGCTGCATCAAGACCACCTACATGGGGTCGCTGCCGGCGGCGGTTCGCCTCTACTCACCCGGCACTCCCGGTCCGCTCGCCCAGTACATCGATCTGACGATCGCCCAGGGGGCGCAAGCGAGCTCCACCTTCCCCAGCTGCACCGGCTTCACGCCGGACCCGAGCGGCACGATTTTCACCGGCACCCTGCAGAGCTTCGAGCAGGCCCGGAGCAGCTATGCGACCGGGCTCGCGACGACGCCGGTCGGCAAAACGGGCTTCTCGACGGGCGAAGCGCTCGTCTACCGGGTCGTGGCCACGCTCCAGGCCAGCGCTCCCGACAGCAGCCAGGGCTGGAGCTCGGGGGTCCATTCCTTCGTCTGGGAGGCGCGCAACCAGTAGCGGCGCGCAGCCCGGCAAGAACACACGCACCAGAGCAACACGACCAAGGAGAAACACAAAAGATGAGCAAGTCACAGAAGGTGCTGTTGTCGGCCGTCGTGGTCGGCGTCCTCGGCAGCGCCGTCGCCGTCGGCGTCTTCGGGTTGTTCAGCGCCACGACCCAGAACGCCGGCAACGAGATCAGCTCCGGCACCGTCGCGCTGTCCGACAACGACGCCGGCTCGGCCCAGTTCAACATCACCGGCGCCAAACCGGGCGACAGCTGGACCCGCTGCATCAAAGTCAGCTACAACGGCAGCCTCCCGGCTGACCTGCGGATCTACGAGCTCGGCGGCGGTGGCCCGCTCTCCCCGTATCTGACGCTGAAACTCGAGCAGGGGACCCAGCCGGAAGCGACGTTCCCGAGCTGCACCGGGTTCACCCCGGACGGCACCAACGGCAGCGGCACGATCTACCAGGGCCCGGGCTTCGGCAGCATCGGCAGCACCTATGACACCGGCGCACCGATCGTGCCGTTTGGGCAGACGGTCTGGAACCCGGGCGACTCGCTGGTTTTCCGCGCGACCCTGACGCTCAAACCCGATGCTCCGGACGGCGCTCAGGGCAACACGACCGGCGTCTTCACGATCGTCGCGGAGGCCCGAAACGACAGCTAGCGCGCGGATGAACCTGGTGCGTGGGGCCGGCGCCGTGCTCGGCGTCGGCCTCGCTCTTGCGCTGCTGCTTTTCTCGCGCCCGGGCGCGGCCGGATCGCCGCTGGCGGCGGAGGTCCGGGTCGAGGTCGCGCCCGTGGGCGAGCTAGAAGTGAGACCGGGACCGCCGCGGCCGGTCCTGGTCGCCGCTGCCCTGCGACCGGGCGGCGAGCGGGTGGGGGACGGCTTCCTGGTCCGCAATCAGAGTGGGACGGACCTCGCGGTCGACCTTGTGGCGCGCCCCGACTCGACCGCGCTCGATGGGCTGCTGCGGACGAAGGCCTGGGCGGAGGAGCGGCTGCTCGCCGACACCACGCTCGAAGGTTTGCGGGAGCGGCCGCTGCCGCTGCGGCTGGCGTCGGGCGAGGGGGCGCGGCTGCGCCTCGTGGTCTGGCTGCCGCGGGAGGTCCTCAGCGGTTACGAGGGCAGGCTGGTCGAGGTGTCGCTGGTGCCCGAAGTGCGGACGCTGGAGGGCTCGCGGTGAGGCTGCGGGCGTTCGCGACCTGGGCCGTCTCCGCCTTCGTGCTGACGGTGCTGCTCGCCGCGGTCCTGCCGCTCGTCTTCGGCGCCCGCTCGATGGTCGTGCAGTCCGGCAGCATGACGCCGGCGATCCGCACCGGCGACGTCGTCGTGGCCCGCCCGATCGCGCCGACCGAGGCGAAGGTCGGCGACATCGTCACCTTCCAGGAGCCGAATGGGAGCGGCAACCTGCTCGTGCACCGGGTGCGGGCGATCTCGCGGGAGGGTGGGGAGGTCGCCGTGGTGACTCAGGGCGATGCCAACACGACCCAGGAGCGCTGGAAGGTGCCGGTCGACGGCGCGATCGGGGCGGTCGCCTACCGGGTGCCGATGCTCGGCTTCGCGACCGGGTGGATCAACGGCCCTGCTGGGCGGATCGGGCTGATTATCTTGCCGGCGCTGCTCTTGGCCGCTTCGCTGCTGGCGGGGATCTGGCGGGTCAGGCCGGAGGGCGTTGAATGAGCGGCGCGGGCGACTCGCGGACCCCGCGCCGGCGCCGGCGCCTGGCGGCCGTGGTGCTGCTCGCGGCCTTGCTGGCGCTGACCTGCGCTTGCGGGATCGTCTGGGCCTATTCGGGCAACGCCAGCAACTCTGGCAACGAGTTCGTCGCCGCTGCCGACTGGGTCGCCCCGACCGCCTCGGCCTCGACGATCGGCAAGACCCAGGGCGGTGTCCCCGGCTACATCCGCCAGGGCGGCACCTACTACGTCTACGCCAACGTCGGCGACAGCGGCGCGCCGGCGAGCGGGGTCTCGACCGTGACCGCCAACGCGAGCTCGGTCACGACCGGGCAGAGCGCCGTCGCCCTCGCCGCCGGCTCGTTCTCGGCCGGCGGCGCCAGCTACAACTACCGCACGGCGAGCCAGACCGCGAACGCGTCGCTCGCCGCGGGCACCTACAGCTACTCGCTGACCTCCAAAGACGTCGCCGCCAACAGCGGCACTCAGAGCGGCTACTCGGTGGTTGTCGACAACACTGCGCCGACCGCGTCCGACGTCCAGACCACCAACAAAAGCGGCAACATCGCCGGCCGGCCGGAGATCGGCGACACCGTCGTCTTCACCTTCAGCGAGCCGATCGACCCGCACTCGATCCTCGCCAACTGGAGCGGCGCCTCAACCAGCGTCGTCGTCCGGATCGCCAACGGCACCAACGACCCGCTGACTGTCTACAACGCGACCAACACCGCGCAGCTGCCGCTCGGCAGCGTCAGCCTCGGGCGCAACGACTACGTCAGCGCCAGCGCCACCTTCGGCGCCAGCGGGACCGCTTCGACGATGGTGCAGAGCGGCAATGCGATCACGATCGCGCTTGGCACCGCCTCCTCCGGCCCGAGCACCGCCGCCGGCAACGGCACGATGAGCTGGACTCCGTCGGCGAGCGCCTACGACCGCGCCGGCAACGCCGAGACGACGACTGCGCGCAGCGAGACCGGCAGCGCCGACCGAGAGTTCTGAGCGAATGGCTTCCCGTCCCGCCCCGCGCGAGATCGCCGCCGTCCTCGGCGTGCTCGCGGCGCTGCTCGTCGCGGCGGCGACGCTGCGAGCCGCGGTCGGGGGCGAGGGGAGCGGTGCCGCCGGGATGCGGTTGGCGACCGAGGGCGCGATCTCGATCTCGAGCTCGAAGGAGGGGCAGGCGATCTTCGCCCTCGGGAACATCGCCCCCGGCAGCGGCGGGCAGGGCGAGGTGACGATCGCCAACAGGGGCTCGGCGCCGGGCTCGCTGACGCTCGCCGCGCGCGACCTCAGCGACGACCCGGGGGCCTACGGTGGGGCGCTGTCGCTGCGGCTCGAGCTGCGGCTCCTCGACCTCAGCGCCGGCGGTCCATCGCAGGTCTACGCCGGGCAGCTCGCCTCGATGCCGGAGCTGGACCTCGGCACTCTCGGTGCCGGCGAAGAGCGGACCTACCGCTTCGTGGTGACGATGCTCGACGCCGGGGCGCCGTCGGCGCCCTGGACGGACGACAACCTCTACCAGCGGGGCGGCGCCAGCCTCGGCTACGAGTGGACCCTGACCGAAAGCGAAGGCGGCGGGCCGGAAGAGCCCGAGCCGGAAGAGTCGGGGCCGCAGCCCTCGATCGCGCCCACGGCGCCCCTGGCGGCGGGCGTCCCCCAAACTTCTTCCCCGGCTCCGCCGCCCGTTCCCACGCCGCTCGCGACCCCGCGCGCCGACAAGCTCCTCGGCACCTCGGGGAATGACGTGATCCGCGGCCTCGGCGGGGCCGACCGGATCGTGGGTCTGGGAGGCCGCGACCGTCTTTACGGCGGTCCCGGACGGGACCGGATCTACGGCGGTTCCGGTCCGGACACCATCTTCGCCCGCGGTGGTGGCGCCGACTTCGTCGACTGCGGCAGTGGCCGCGACCGCGCCCACGTCGACCCCCGCGACCGCGTGCGCCGTTGCGAGCAGACCCCCGGCAGCTTCTCCCGGGCTGCGACCGCGAACGCCAACCGGGTGCGTTTCCCGCCGCCTTGACACGGCGGCTGAGCGGCGCCAAGTTGGAGCTGCGCCGTCCCCCGCGACGCCGCCGGCAACCTCGGCGCCCTGCGCCGGGTTAATTTCATGACGACCCCGAACGCCTCCCTGGAAAGGAGCAATCCCCGATGAACGCATCCAACCCCTCCCCCGACGCCGACCTGAAGGCACGCCACCGCGCCATGTGGGCCTCCGGCGATTACCCGTCGATGGTCGAGACCTTCCTGCTGCCGCTCGGGCCGCGGCTGGTCGAGGCTTGCGAGATCGGCGCCGGGGCGCGCGTCCTCGACGTCGCGGCCGGCACCGGCAACGCCGCGATCCCGGCCGCCGAACGCGGCGCGGCGGTAACCGCCAGCGACCTTACCCCCGAGCTGTTCGCGGCCGGCCGGGAGCGCGCCGAGGCCGCCGGGGTATCGCTGGAGTGGGTCGAGGCCGACGCCGAGGCGCTTCCCTTCGAGGATGGGTCGTTCGACGTGGTGATGTCCTCGATCGGGGCGATGTTCGCCCCACGCCATGAGGCGGTCGCCGCCGAGCTGCAGCGCGTTTGCCGCCCGGGCGGCACGATCGGCCTGCTGAGCTGGACGCCGGAGGGGATGATCGGCGCGTTGTTCCGGATGATGGGGCAGTACATGCCGCCACCGCCCCCGGGCGCGCAGCCGCCGCCGCTCTGGGGCAGCGAGGCGCACGTGGGCGAGCTGCTCGGTGACGGGGTCGAGCTCGGCACGCTGGAGCGGGGGACGCTCGCCGTCGACGCCTTTGAGCGCCCGCGCGACTACGGCGAGCACTTCAAGCAGCGCTACGGGCCGACGATCGCGGCGCGGGCGAACGCCGCCAAAGACGGGCGCGAGTCCGAGCTCGACCGCGACCTCGACGAGTTCTGCGACGAGTGGAACCGCGGCACCCCCGACCGCGCTCATTTCGAGATGGAGTACCTGCTGGCGGTGGGGAGGCGAAGCGGTGGCTGAGGCGAGCGCGGGGCTGCCGGTCGAGGAGCTGCGCTTCGGGCTCGGCGGCGCGCTGTGCCTTATGTCCGCATAGCGGGAATAATTCACAGCGTGATCGAAGCCTCGCCGAGGTTGGGGCTGGCGAGCTCGCTCGCGAGAGTCCGGACGGCAAGGGAGGCGCGACGGATCAGGGCACTGCTCGTTATGGCCGGCAGCTCGGCGACGAAGGCGGTGCTCCGCGGCCAAGTGTGGTTCTGCCAGCTCGAGACGCTTCCCGGCGGCCGGGGGATCCTGGCGTAGGGAAGGCCGACCAGTTCCGCGAAGCGGCGCTCGACTGCGGGCTCGCCGCCGGAGCGGTCGACGAGGCCGAAGGGCTGGTGGAGCCAGATCGTCAGGTCGGGCTCGATGCGGTGGATCAAACGAGCGGCGGCGCGCGACTCCGGCTCGGAGAGGGGGCGAGGGCCAGAGTATTCGCGCCTGCCCAGCGGTCGCCAATCGAAGGGAAAGTTGCGGTTGAGGTCGACGCCGCGGGCGTTGCCGCGCGTCCCGGCGACGACGCCGTCCGGATTGAGCGAGGGCACGACCCAGAGCCGCGTCCGGCCTAGCGGCGGGCTCGCGATCAGCCGGCGCGCGACCCGGATCCCAGCCGGCTCGTCGCCGTGTATGCAGCCGACCACAAGCACCCGCAGCGGCGCCTCGGCGCTGCCGCTGACCGTGGCGATGATCGGGCGTCCCTCGACCGAGCGACCGATCGTCCCCGGCTCGCTCGCCGCCGCGCCGCTCGCCAGGAAGCCGGAGAGGCAGCAGCAGATCAGGACCTGGCGCGCGGGCTTCGGCATGCCCGCCCGATGCTAGCCGGGCCTGTATCGGCCGCAGGTCGCTAGACCCTCTTAAGGGTGGGGCCGCGCTACTAGGGCCGGCTCTCCGCGGGCGCGGTTCGCTCCACGTCGATCTTCGGCAGGGTGCGCTCGAGCCAGTCGGGGATCCACCAGTTGCGGTCGCCGAGAAGCTGCATCACCGCTGGGACCAGCACCATCCGGACCAGGGTCGCGTCGAGGAAGATCGCCGACGCGAGGCCGATGCCGAAGAGCTTGAGGAAGACTTCCGGCGAGACGACGAAGGCGAGGAAGACGACGACCATGATCGCCGCTGCGGCGGTGATCACGCGGGCGGTCTTCGCCAACCCGTCGGCCACCGCGCGCCTGGTGTCGCCGTCCTTCAGGTACTCCTCGCGGATCCGCGAGATCAGGAAGACCTCGTAGTCCATCGAGAGCCCGAAGAGGATCGCGAACATCATCACCGGCATGAACGGGGCGATCGGCACTTCGTGGTCGATCCCGATCAGTTCGCCGACGAAGCCGCCCTGGGCGACCAGAGTCATCACTCCGTAGGCGGCGCAGACCGAGAGCAGGTTCATGATCGCCGCCTTGAGCGAGATCAGCGGAGAGTGGAAGGCGACGAGCAGGAGCAGGAAGGAGAGCCCGACCACGCCGATGATGAACAGCGGCATGCGGTCAGTGATGTATTCGCTCTGGTCCTCGAGTGCCGGGGTGATGCCGCCGATGTACGCGATCACGCCGCTGTCGTCGAGCACTTCCGGCAGCACGGTGCCGCGCAGGTGCTTGACCAGGTCGCTGGTCGCGGCGTCCTGGGGGGAGGTGGTCGGGACCACGGTGAGCAGCGCCGCCGTACCTCCCTGGTTGAAGGTCGGGGCGGCGACGAAGGCGACCCCGGCCTCGTGCTCGAGTCGGCTCGCCAGTAGCTCGACGTCGGCTTTCCCGCCCGACTGAGGCAGTTCGGCCGCGATCACGATCGGCCCGTTCGCGCCGGGGCCGAAGCCCTCGCTGATCAGGTCGTAGGACTGGCGCGTCATCGTGTCCTGGGGGTCGTTGCCCGCGTCGGGGAAGCCGAGCCGCATGCCGAGCGCCGGCGCGGCGAGCGCCAGCAGGATCGCGCCGGCGACGATCGCCGCCGTCCACGGCCGCCGCTGCACCGCGTGGCTCCAGCGCGCCGCCGGCGATTCGCCGTTGCCTTCCGTCTGCAGGCCACGGCCGAGGAAGGGGATCCGCAGTCGGTCCACCTTCGGCCCGAGGTAGGAGAGCAGCGCCGGCAGCAGGGTGACCGAAGCGAGCATCACGACGAGCACGGCGAACGAGGCCGAGATCGCCACCCCGTACATGTAGGGGAGACCGGTGAGGAAGAGGCCGAGCACCGCGATCACCACGGTGCAGCCGGCGATGATCACGCTCCGTCCCGCCGTCGTCACCGCCTCGACGACCGCGTCGTGGCGGTCCTTGCCCTCGCGCATCGCGGTCCGGAAGCGGGTCAGGACCAGCAGCGCGTAGTCGATCCCGACGCCGATCCCGATCAGGCTCGAGACCGCGAGCGTCCAGTCGGGTACGTCGATCACGTTGGCGAGCAGGACGATCAGGCCGCCGCCGGAGATCCCGAGCCCGAACAGCGCGATCAGCAGCGGCAGCCCTGCGGCGACGATCGAGCCGAAGGCGATCAGGAGCACGATTGCCGCGGCCAGCAGCCCGTACATCTCTGCGCTCTCGCCTTCCTGGGCGCGGTAGATCGGGTCGCCGCCGAGCTGGATCTCGAGGCCGCCGCCGCTGTTGCCTTCGGCCGCCGCGACGAGCTTTTCGCCGTCCTCTTTCGGCACCTCCCAGCCCGGGATGGTGAGCGGCAGGGTGGTGGTCGCGATCATGCCGTCCTCCGAGACCCGGATCGGCGCGCGGCGCTCGACGTGGGGGATGCCTTCGGCCTCGACCAGGAATCGCTCGACGCCCGCTTTGGCCGCCGGGCTGTTCGCGCCCTGTGGGTCCTTCCAGACGACGTAGATTTCCTGCCCCGAGTAACCGCCGAACTCGCGCTCGGTCAGCTCGCTCGCCGCCTTCGACTCCGATCCCGGCGTGTTGTAGTCGGCTTCGTACTCGCCGGCAAA
The DNA here is from genome assembly GCA_963846515.1 of uncultured Solirubrobacterales bacterium. GTDB lineage: Bacteria > Actinomycetota > Thermoleophilia > Solirubrobacterales > 70-9 > VAYN01. The sequence goes on from CAWJWC010000003.1 coordinate 217,152, forward strand.
GGACGAGCCGAGCCCGATCAAGACGACCGTCGCCACGATCCAGGCGATGACCATGCGGCCGCGGCGGCGATAGGCGATGTCGGCGAGGGTGGCGAGGCGGCGAGTCATGCGGGGTTCCTTTCGGACGGGAAAGCCATTGCAAAGCAGAAAGGTTCTAGCGCGAAACCATTCTTAGCAGAAAGTAAAGCGCTAGGCTTCCCGCGCCGTGAGCGATAAACCGATAACGGGCGACAGGGCGCCCTCCACGCTTGCCTTCCTGCTTTCGCAGGTGGGGATCTACGCTGCGCGTCAGTTCTCGGAGCGGATCGCCGCGGTCGGCCTGCACCCGCCGCTGTTCCGGGTGCTGAACCTGGTCGACGCGGCCGAAGGCGAATCCCAGCAGGCGATCGGCGAGGCGATCGAGGTGCCGCCGAGCCGCATGGTCGCGTTGGTCGACGAGCTCGAGCAGCGCGGCCTGGTCGAGCGCCGGCCGAAACCAGAGGACAGGCGGGTCCGCGCCCTCTACCTGACCGCGAAAGGGCGCAAGACGCTGGCCCGCGGGCGCGAGATTGCCAGAGCCCACGAGCAGGATCTGACCCAGGGCATGGCGGCGGCCGACCGCAAGCGCCTGACCGAGCTGCTGCAGAAGATCGTCGACGAGCAGACGATCGGCAAGGGGATCCACCCCGGTCTCAGCGGCAAGCCGGGCCCGCCGGATTGAGCCTGCCTCAGCGGCTTTTCAAGAGGCGGCCGACCGCCTCCATCATCTCCTCGGTCTTCGCCTCGCGGTCCTTCGCGGTCTTGGCGCCGACCACGCAGTGGCGGGTGTGCGCGTCGAGCAGCGCGAGGGCGACCTTGTCGATCGCGGCTTGCACGGCGGAGATCTGGGTGAGGATGTCGATGCAGTAGCGCTCCTCCTCGACCATCCGCTCGAGGCCGCCGACCTGCCCGGAGATGCGGCGCAGCCGGTTCTTCACCTTCTCCTTGTCGCCGATGTAGGCGGGGGGCGCTGCCTGGTCTGCCATGTCGTCCTTTCGGTTGGCGGTCTGGAGCAGCATACTACTACCCCCTAGGGGTATTTGCTAAGGTCGGAGGCATGAGCCCGAGCGTGCGCATCGCCTCCTTTGCCCTGGCCCTCGGCACGGCCTTCGTCGCCGGAGATCTTTCCGTCGGCGACGGAGAGTTCGAGCCGCGGCCGTTCCCGGCGGCGTCAGTCGACGCGACCGCCGAGTTCACGGTCGAGGTGCCGCGATGACGCAGCAGGCGACCGCGACCGAGCGGCTCAGCCTCCCGATCGAGGGCATGACTTGCTCCTCCTGCGCCAACCGGGTCGAGAAGCGGCTGAACCAGATCGATGGCGTCAAGGCCACGGTCAACTTCGCGACCGAGAGCGCGACGGTGAGCTTCGACCCCGGCCAGGTCGAGCCACGGGAGCTGGTCGAGGCGGTGGGAGAGACCGGGTACACCGCCTCGCTCCTCGCACCCCCGAGCGCTACCGACGCGGACGCGGAGGACGTCGCGGCGAGCGACCCAACCACCGAGCTGCGCCGGCGCCTGATCTTCTCCGCGGCGCTCTCGCTGCCGGTCCTGCTGCTCTCGATGATCGAGCCGCTGCAGTTCGAGAACTGGCAGTGGCTGGCGCTGCAGCTGGCGACCCCGGTCGTGCTCTGGGGCGGCTGGCCGTTCCACCGGGCCGCCTGGCAGAACCTGCGCCACGGCGCCGCGACGATGGACACGCTGATCTCGGTTGGGACGCTGGCCGCCTGGGGCTGGTCGCTGGTCGCGCTCTTCTTTCTCGACGCCGGGATGCCGGGGATGACGATGCCCTTCGAGCTGATCGCCGAGCGCGGCGCCGCCTCCGACCACATCTACCTCGAGGTCGCCGCCGTAGTCACCACCTTCATCCTCGCCGGCCGCTACTTCGAGGCGGGGGCGAAGCGCCGCGCCGGTGCGGCGCTCGAGGCGCTGCTCGACCTCGGGGCCAAGGACGTCGCCGTGCTCGACGCGGAGGGCAACGAGGGCCGCGTCCCGATCGAGCGCCTCGCCGTCGGCGAGCGTTTCGTCGTCCGCCCCGGGGAGAAAGTGGCGACCGACGGCGTCGTCGAGGCTGGCTCCTCGGCGGTCGACCAGGCGCTGCTGACCGGCGAGTCGGTCCCGCTCGAGGTCGGCCCGGGCGACGAGGTGGTCGGGGCCAGCGTCAACGTCGGCGGCCGGCTCCTGGTCCGCGCGACCCGCGTCGGCGAGGAGACCGCGCTCGCCCAGATCGCGCGCCTCGTCACCGACGCGCAGTCGGGCAAGGCACCGGTGCAGCGCCTCGCCGACCGGGTCAGTGCCGTCTTCGTCCCGGTCGCGATCGGCCTCGCCGTCGCCACGCTCGGCTTCTGGCTCGGCAACGGGGCGGGGCTGACCTTCGCCTTCACCGCCGCGGTGGCGGTTCTGATCATCGCCTGCCCCTGCGCGCTCGGTCTCGCCACCCCGACCGCGTTGCTGGTCGGAACGGGACGCGGAGCCCAGCTCGGTCTCCTGATCAAGGGCCCGGAGGTGCTGGAGTCGACGCGCCGGATCGACACCGTCGTCCTCGACAAGACCGGGACCGTGACCACGGGGAAGATGGCAGTGGTCGCCGTGCAGCTCGCCGCCGGGGCCGAGGAGCTCGAGCTCTTGCGCCTGGCCGGGGCGGTCGAGGACGCCTCCGAGCACCCGATCGCACAGGCAATCGCCGCTCGCGCGCGACGCGAGCTGGCAGAGCTGCCGCCGGTCGCCGATTTCGCCAGCCAGTCCGGCCTCGGCGTCCAGGGCGTCGTCGACGGACACGCGGTCGCGGTCGGCCGGGCTGGATTCCTCGCCGACTGGGCGATGCACCTGCCACCGGAGCTGGAGCGGGCGCGGCACGAGGCGGAAGGGTCCGGCCGCACGGCGATCGCGGTCGGCTGGGACGGCGCCGTCCGCGGCCTGCTGGTCGTCGCCGACACGGTCAAGCCGACCAGCCGCGGGGCGGTCGAGCAGCTGCGCGAGCTCGGCCTGCGCCCGGTGCTGCTGACCGGTGACAACGGGGTCACGGCGAGGGCGGTCGCCGCCGAGGTCGGCATCGAGGAGGTCGTCGCCGAGGTGCTGCCGGCCGAGAAGGCCGCGGTGGTCGAGCGCCTCCAGGCCGAGGGTCGCACCGTGGCGATGGTCGGCGACGGCGTCAACGACGCTCCCGCCCTCGCTCAGGCCGACCTCGGCCTGGCGATCGGGACCGGCACCGACGTCGCGATCGAGGCCTCCGACATCACCCTCGTCTCCGGCGACCCGCGCGCCGTCGGCGACGCGATCCGCCTCTCGCGCCGCACCCTGCGCACGATCGAGGGCAACCTCTTCTGGGCCTTCGCCTACAACGTCGCCGCCCTGCCGCTAGCCGCCGCCGGCCTGCTCAACCCGCTGCTCGCCGGCGCGACGATGGCCTTCTCCAGCCTCTTCGTCGTCGCCAACTCGCTGCGCCTGCGCGGCTTCCGCCCACGCCGCGCCTGATTCGGTCGACCTCACGAATACGCCGCCGCGGGCGTTTGAATCAGTGTATGCCGAGGACGCACAAAACGATCGAGTCGCCGCTCGGCGAGCTGACCCTGGTCGCCGCCGACGGAGTGCTGTGCGGGCTCTACTTCCCGGGCCACTGGTACATGCCGAGCGCCGAAGCTTTCGGGGCGCGCCGTGCGGATGGCTTCGAGGCGGCTGAGCGGCAGCTGGCCGAGTACTTCGCTGGCGAGCGCACCGATTTCGACCTCCCCTCGACGCCCACCGGCGACGAGTTCCAATGCCGCGTCTGGGGACTGATCGAGCGGATCCCCTATGGCCGCACCACCACTTACGGCGAGATGGCACGGGAGCTCGGCGCCCCGACCATCGCCCGCGAGGTCGGAGCCGCGGTCGGCCGCAACCCGCTCTCGGTGATCGTCCCTTGCCACCGCGTGGTCGGCAAGGACGGCAAGCTCACCGGCTACGCGGGTGGCCTCGAGCGTAAGCGCTTCCTGCTCGAGCTCGAGGGCGCGGACCCAGCCGGCGCCGATGCCCCGCGGCTGTTCTGACGAAGTCGCTGCCGACCTATCGCGCGTCTTTCACGCGGCGCCAGCAAGCTCCCCGACCGACGCCCTCGGGGGCGACCCTGCCCTCGTCTCGCAGTTCGGCCACGACCAGGCGGATCGTCGCGTCGCTGATATCCGGCAGGGCTCGTTCGATGTCGCGGCGCCGGAACCTTTCAGGCGCACGCCGCAGGACGTGCTCGCGAACCCGTTCCTGTTTGGTCCCCGTTTCCGAGCCGGCCTTTTCGATTCGCTGCTCGAAATCGTCGTAGGCGGAAGCAAGGATCTCGGCCAGGTAGACGATCCAGGGCCAGATGGTGTGGCTGCCCTCGTGCCAGTCGCGCTGCGATTCGTACAGCGCCTTGTAGTAGGCGTTTTTGGATTCGAAGACGCGCTGCTCGACGCTGACGTAATGCGCGATCCGGTAGCCCTGGGCGAGCAGCTCGTGCGTGGTGAGCAGCCGCGCCACCCGGCCGTTGCCGTCTGCGAAGGGGTGGATCGCGAGGAAGTCGATGACCAGAGCGCCGATCAAGACCAGCGGGTGGGCGGCCTGCGCCCGCTGATTGGCCTCGTATCGGGCCAGCAGCTCGTTGATCTGAAATTCGGTCTGCTCTGGAGCAGTTGGCTCGAAAACGATCACTCGTTCGCCGCGTTTATAGGAAACGATCAGGTTCTGGTCTGACTTCAGGTGCCCGCCGCGGCCCCCGGAGTGGGAGAACAGGAGCCGGTGGAGGTGAAGGACGAAGGGCGTGGTGAGCGGCCCATAGGCTTGCAGCCGCATTACCTCATCAACGGCATCTCGGTAGCCGGCGAACTCACGCTCATTGCGATTGCGGAAGCGACGAGCGCCCTCTGCGATCTGCTCCGCCCGATTCGGCTCGACGACGACGCCCTCGATGGCATTCGAGGCTGTGATCGACGCAACTCGGGAGTCTTCGGCGAGCCGGCCGAGAAGTTCCGGTATTTGCTCTTCGAGCAGCGCCTCGCGCCCGCGTCCCGTGTCGATCCGGGCGAGCAAGCGGCCCAACTGGCGAGGCTGGCCAGTGAAGGTGGCGTCGAGGTCGACGAAGCTCTTCATCTGGCTAATAATGCCATAAACTAGCTAAATCAAGATCAAATTAGCTAGATTATGTGCTAATTAGCTAGTTCTTATCGCTCAAGAGACCCGGCCGCAGCACATCTGGGTCGTGGCCGGGCTGGACCGTGAGACCGGCTTCGCGGAGGGCGCGGAGACACTCGGCGGAGCGGGACTGGGCGTCGAAGTCGTCAGCGAAGGAGGGGAAGCGGCGGTCGTCGAGGACGCTGGCGTAGTGGGCGACGTCGGCGCCGATCACAAGATCGCCGACCCGGACCGACTGGTGTCCGGGGGTGTGGCCGGGGGTGCTGAGCAGCTCGACCGAGCCGTCGCCGAGCAGGTCATGGTCGCCGTCGAGCAGGGTGAGGTTGGCAGGGGCCTTGGCGTAGTCGCGGGGGAGGAAGAAGTTGCGCTCGACCGTGGCCCGGTCCTGGGCGCCCTCCCACTCGGCGCGCTGGACGTAGACCGGGACCGAGTCGGGCAGCAGCGCGAGGCCGCCGGCGTGGTCGAAGTGGAGGTGGGTGAGCACCACCCCGGTCAGGGTGTCGAGGTCGATCTGCTCGGCGACCGACAGCTCCTGCTCGAGCCCGAAGAAGGCGATCGGGCCCGGCCCGTAATGGGCCTCGGCATCGGCCACCGCCGCCGGGCTCAGCCCGGTATCGACGAGGATCCGCTCGCTCCCGGTCTCGATCAGGTAGGCCGGCACCGGCACCCGGATCGGCAGCGCCGGCTCCTCCTCGCCCTGCCGCCAGACCCCCCGTGCAGCCGTCATCCAGCCGACGTTGAGCAGTTCCACTCGCATCGTCACCGATGGGAGTTTGGCGACGTTACGCTTGCCGTGTGAGCCATCCCACGACTTTCGAGCCGGCGACCGAGCCGATCGGGGTCGGCGAGGCGCTTGAGAACCCGTGCACGGGCGAGCGTGGGGTGGTGGTCAGGTCGCCTTGGGAAGGCGCTGACAACTCGCTCGAAGCCGACCTTTACGTGCAGCCCGGAGAAGTCGTCGAGATTCCCGCGCGGGCACTGGCACGACTGGTGGAACGCCGCCGCCGATGTTTCGGTGGCGCGGGTCTGGGTCTCCGACCGCCGGCCTTCGTGCAGTCGGTGCTGTTCGGTGTCCTGCGACCGCTCGCCCGGGCGCGTGGCTACCGAGGGGCTTATCCGCAGTACGGGCGCTCCCTGCTCGGCCTCGGCGAGGACCGTTGACTAAAGCCGGCGCAGCCGCGGTCCGCGCAACCGTGCGCGGCCGGGTGCAGGCGGTCGGGTACCGCGACGCGGTGCGGCGGCGGGCGCAGCGGCTTGGCGTCCTCGGCTGGGTGCGCAACGCGGACGACGGCAGCGTGCTCGTCCACGCCGAGGGTTCGGAGGGCGCGGTCGCGGAGCTGCTCGCCTTCCTCGGCGGGGGGCCGAGGGGCGCCGAGGTGTCCGAGGTCGAGGCCGAGGCGGTCAAGGTCGAGGGCCACGAGCAGTTCGCGATCCGCGGGGTCAGCGCCGGTGTCTTCGTCGTCCAGGAGCACGAAGCGACCGCCCACCACTTCGACCTACGGCTCGAGGTCGACGGGGCGATGCGCTCGTGGGCGGTGCCGAAGGGGCCGTCTATGGACCCGGCGGTGAAACGGCTGGCGATCGAGGTCGAGGACCACTCGCTCTCCCACAACGAGTTCGAGGGCGAGCTCGACGGCGGCTGGGTTCTCGTCTGGGACCGTGGCAGCTACGAGCAGGGCGGCCGGGTCCCCTGGCCCGAGGCGCTCGAGCGCGGCCACGCCGTCTTCGTCCTCCGCGGCGAGAAGCTCAGCGGCGGCTTCGCCCTGCAGCGCACCCGCAGCGGCGAGAAGCCACAGTGGCTACTGATCAAGCGCCGCGACGACGCGGCTCTCCCCGGCTCCGACGTGGTCGCCGAGCACCCCGGCTCTGTGCTCGGTTAGGCGGAGGTCCTCAAGGTCTCTGTCAGGCGCTTGTCGTTTCGCCGTCGGCGGCGGCGCGCAAGGCGGCGAGGTCGATCTTCTTCATCTTCAGCATCGCCTGCATCGCTCGCTCCGCCCGGCTTTTGTCGAGATCGGAGAACAGCTCTTCCATCCCGGTCGGCACGACCTGCCAGGAGAGGCCGAAGCGGTCCTTGAGCCACCCGCACACGCTCTCCTCGCCACCGTCGGTGAGCTTGTCCCAGTAGTCGTCGATTTCCTCCTGAGTCTCGCATTCGATCGCGAACGAGACCGCCTCGTCGAACTTGAACTCGGGCCCGCCGTTGATCCCGACGAAGCGCTGACCCTCGAGCTCGAACTCGACCGTCATTACCGTTCCTGCCGGTCGCGGCGCGCCCTCGGTGTAGTGGGTGACGTTGAGGATCCGCGAGTCGTCGAAGACGGAGATGTAGAACTCGGCCGCCTCCTCGGCCTCGGTGTCGAACCAGAGATTGGGAACGATCTTCTGTGCCATGGTGGCCTCCTCTCGTGGGGCTGTCTACGTCCCTCTACCCAGCACCCTGCCGATCTCCACCAGGGTGCGTTCGATCCCGGCCCGGTCGACGTCAAGATGAGTGACCGCGCGGACCAGCCGCCCGCGGTGGCGCAGCTCGATCCCGGCGGCCGCCAGCTCCTCGACCAGGCGGGCGGCGTCGGCGACTTCGAAGATGACGATGTTGGTCTCGACCGTCGCCGGGTCGATCGCGACACCGTCGATTTCGGCCAGCCCCGTGGCCAACAGGCGCGCGTTCTCGTGGTCCTCCGCCAGCCGCTCGACGTTGTGGTCGAGTGCCCAGAGCGCGGCCGCCGCGACGACGCCGGCCTGGCGCATTGCGCCGCCGAACATGTGCTTGTAGCGCCAGGCCTCCTCGATCGGCTCGCGGGAGCCGGCGAGACAGGCGCCGACCGGCGCACCGAGGCCCTTGCTGAAGTCGATCCAGGCGGTGTCGAAGCCGCTGGCGAACGACGCCGCGCTCTGACCGGAGGCGACGACGGCGTTGAGCAGCCGGGCGCCGTCCAGATGAGTGCGCAGGCCGTTGCGGGCCGCAACAGCGAGCACGTCGTCGATCGCGTCGCGGGACCAGATGCGGCCGCCGCCGAGGTTGGTCGTCTGCTCGACGCAGACGAGTCGGGCGCGCGGCTGGTGTAGATCGTCGGGGTCGGGCATCGCCGCCGCCAGCGTGGCGCCGCTGAAGATTCCGCCGTCCCCTTCGAGCGGATGGGCGAGGGCGCCAGAGAGCGTGGCCGAGCCAGCGGCCTCGGCGACGATCGGGTGCGAGCTGCGGTGCGCGTAGAACTCGTCCCCGCCCGGCCTGATGTGGATCCGGATCCCGATCTGGTTGCACATCGAGCCCGAGGGCAGGAAGAGCGCCGCCTCCTTGCCGAGTAGCTCGGCCACCTTCCCCTGCAGCGCGTTGACGGTCGGGTCCTGGCGGCGCTGCTCGTCGCCGACCTCGGCCGCGGCCATTGTCCGGCGCATCTCCTCGCTCGGCAGCGTCTGGGTGTCGGAGAAGAGGTTGACCCGCGCGGGACTCACTGATCGCGAGAAGGTATTCGATCGCTGTGCCCGTGCCTCAAGTTGATGACTTACCGGGGCTATAGGCCGGGTAAGTCATCAACGAGGCTCTCTGGTTGCGATTACGGTGTGTGCGTGCCTCCGACGCTCGACGAGTTGACCGTCGCCGACGATCCCGGCGCCTGGTCGGCGCTCGGGTTCGCGGTCGAGGGCGAGGCCTGCGTGCTCGGGGACGTGCGCATCCGCCTGGCCGGAACCGGCGCCGGTAAGGGGCTGGTCGGGTGGTCCCTACGTGAGATCGAGAGTGCCGAGCTGGACGGGCTGGTGACGGCGCGATCCGATCGCGAACCGCCCACCGAACCGCCGCTGCACCCGAACGGCATCGTCGCGATCGACCACGTGGTCGCGATCGCGCCGGGGCTCGAGCGCACGATCGCCGCGCTCGAGGCGGCCGGCCTCGACCTGCGTCGCATCCGCGAGGAGCCGACCCCGGCGGGAGCGCCGCGGCAGGCGTTCTTTCGCCTCGGCCCGGTCATCCTCGAGGTCGTGCAGGAGCCGGAGGAGGCGATCGAGCGCGGCGGCGGCCGCGACCGTCCCGCCTTCTTCTGGGGCCTCGCCCTGCTCGCCCCCGACCTCGATGCGACCGTCGCCCAGCTCGGCGACCGGGTCAGCGCGGTCCGCGCCGCGATCCAGCCCGGTCGCCGCATCGCAACCCTGCGCCGCTCCGCCGGCCTGGCGCTGCCGCTAGCCCTGATTACGCCGCGCCCGTAGCAATTTCACCCGGGCTGGCGACTTATCGCTCAGAAGGCAACAAGTCCCCAGCCGAGGAGCGTCCATTGCGGCGCTCAAGCATTCGTCCACTTCGCCCGATGGGGCTTAAGTCGCCGGAGTGCCTGCTCTGGCCCCACGAACCCCAACGAAGGAGAAACGAATGCTCGGCACCACCAAGAAGCGGGCCTTACTGGCGCTCTGCTGCACCGGCCTGCTGGCGCTTGCCGGCGTCGCCTACGCCTATTTCACGACCAGCGGCTCCGGCACCGTCACCGCCACGGTCGGCTCCAGCTCGGCCGTGACCCTGAAAGGGACCGTGACTGGGAACCTCTACCCGGGATCGTCCTCACCGGTCTCGCTGACCGTAGACAACCCCTCCGCCGGGAAACAGCGGGTCGGCACGATCTCGCTGGAAAAAATCACCGCCGATGCCGGCCACTCCGGCTGCAGCGTCGCAACCACCGGCGGCAACCCCGACTTCGCGATGGCCGACGTCGTCGTCAACAAAACCTTTGCGCCGGGCAACGGCCAGGCGGTGACGCCGAACGGGTCGCTGACGATGAACGACACCGGGGTCAGCCAGGACGCCTGCCAGGGCGCGATGCTGACCCTGACGCTGAAAAACAACTAGCGGGTTCCATCCGGTTCGATGTCTCCTCGCCGTGCCAGAGCAGACCATTCACGGGCGGTCAGGGCGTTGGTTGCCCTGGCCGCCCTCTCGGTCTGTCTCGGCGCCGTCGTCGCCTACGCGAAGACTCGCCCGGAGAAGCATCGAGACGAACGGCTGCTGTTGCACCCACGCTTCCTCGAAGCTCCGGAGGCGGTGACGACGGCGGCCGAGCCGCAGTTCCGATTTCACGTCCCGCCGCGGCCAGGGCGGGAGCGGCCGGGGCCGCCCGCGCGGTCCGGGGCGCCCGCCGAAGCGCCGCCGCCGCGCCGCTTCCAGTGCCGCCTCGACGGCGGCGAGTGGAGAGCCTGCAGCTCGCCCCACCGGCTGGCTTCGCTCGGCCTCGGCGAGCACTCGCTGTCGGTTCGCGCCTTGACCCGGGACGGGCTCCCGGGTCCGGTCGCCAGCTACTCGTGGCGGCGGGTGGAGCGGCCACCGGCGCCGCAGCCGCAGACTCAGTCCGAGCCGGTCGACCCGAAGCCGTTTGCGATCGAGGCGCGAGCCGATCGGCTCACCGATCTCCACCCCGGCGACCCGCCGCAGCAGCTGCCGGTCCTGGTCCGCAACCCTAACCCCGTCCCGATCGAGGTCGTCGGCCTCACGGTGGCGATCGCCGACGACCCCCCGAGCTGCGCGGCCGAAAACTTCGCCACGACTCCGTCGAGCGCCTCGCCAGCGGCGCCGCTGACCGTTCCGGCCGGCGGCTCGGCGAGCCTGCCCTCGGCGACCGTCTCGGCACCGGCGATCGCGATGCTGAACCTGCCGGTCAACCAGGACGCCTGCCGCGGCGCCGCGATCCCGCTCGTCTTCAGCGGCGAGGCGCGCGGATGAGGCGCCTCCTTTCCGGCCTCGTCGCCGCCCTACTGGTCGCCACCCTCGCCGCCCTCGGCGGTAGCGCCATCGCCTACTTCTCGAGCGAAGGCACGGGCACCGCCGCCGCCGCGGTCTCGAAACTGACCGCGCCGACGATCACCGCCGCCACGCCGGCGGCGGGCGGGACGGTGTCGCTGACCTGGAGCGCGGTGAGCGCGCCCGGCAGCGGCGTAGTTCTGTACTACGTCACCCGCGACGGCGGCGACCCGGCTGGCACCTGCGCCGCCCCGGCGGTCCCGGCGGCGGCGATCAGCTGCAAAGACAGCGGCGTGCCGATCGGCACACACTCCTACACGGTGACCGCGGTCTGGCGTTCCTGGAGCGTGGCCAGCGCAATCAAATCGGCTCAAGTCACGATTGGGGAAGCGACCCACTTCACGATCTCCGCCGCGAGCTCGACCCTGGCGGCAGGCGCTTCCAACAACCTGACCATCGTCGCCAAGGACGAAAACGAGGCTACCGTCACCACCTACACCGGTTCGCACTCGCTGATCTTCTCCGGCGCCTCGCCGAGCCCGGGTGGAAATGCGCCGACCGTCGCCAACAGCTCCGGCACCGCGATCGCCTTCGGCAGCGCGACGGCGCTCAGCTTCGCGAACGGCGTAGCGAGCGTCAGCACCTCGAAAAACGGCCTGATGAAAATCTACCGGGCGGGCCCGGCTCAGATCGTCGCCAGCGAGGGCTCGATCGCCACCACCGTGCCCCAGCAGGTGACGATCGGCCCGGGGGCGGCGACGAAATTCACGCTCGCCGCTGCGACGACGACGCCGGTTGCGGGCGTGGCAAACGACCTCACGATCACCGCCCTCGACACCTACGGCAACGGCGCCACTGCCTACACCGGCGCCAAGAGCCTGATCTTCTCGACCACGTCCGCTTCCACCAGTCCCAATGGCAACGTGCCCACTGCCTCCGACGCGAGCGGGGTCGCCGTCCTCTTCGGCACTGCAACCGAAATCGTCTTCAACGCCGGAGTCGCGACCGCCAACGGGGTCGCCAACGGCGAGATGACCCTCTACAAAAGCGGCTCGACCAGCGTCAAAGCGACCGAGGGCTCGGTGACGACGCCGACCGCGCTGGTCGTGACCGTCGCCGCCGGCGCTGCGGCGAGCTTCGTGCTCGCCGCTTCGACCACCACCCCGGTCGCCGGGGCCAGCAGCAACCTGACGACGACGGCGAAGGATTCCTACGGCAACAACGCGACCTCCTACGCCGGCTCCAAAAGCCTCACCTTCGCGGGCGCTTTGTTGGGTTTCAGTGGCACCGCTCCGACCGTCGTCAACAGCGCCGGCACGGCGGTCGCCTTTGGCTCGCCAACGGCGCTCAACTTCAGCTCCGGGGTCGCCGCTGTCTCTTCGTCGAAAAATGGCCTGATGCGGCTCTACAGGGCGGGGCCGGTCAACCTCACGGCGACCGACGGGACGATCTCGACGGCGGTGCCGCTGACGATAACGGTGACGGTCGGGGCGCCCACGCGGTGGGGGCTGGTCGGCGTCATCGCGAGCGCCGGCACGATCTCCCCGACCTGCCTCTTCACCTGCCCGGTCACGGGTCTCGGCAACGGCGGCACGATCGGCGCCGGCGTCGCCGTCACCGATAGCGCCGGCAACACCGTCTCCAACCTCGGCACCGGCACCGCGGCGAAAGTGACGGCCAACGGCGGCACCGTGACTGGCGGGGCGTCGCTGCCGATCGCCGCTACCGGGCCGGCCGTCTCCGAAGCCCAGTTCACCTACACCGCGCCGGCCAGCGGCAGCTTCACCAACACGATCACCGTCGCCGGCCTCACCGGCAGCAGCTACACGAACGCCACCGCGACCGCGAGCAAATAGGTCCTCGTCTCCGGCGACGAGCTCATCTGGGCGGCTTTCGTACGATCCCGGCGTGCAGATCGACGGGATCGCGCTCGACCGGCCCAGCCAGCCGCTGGAGGAGTTGCTCGAGGTTGGGCTCGCGGCGGATCGAGAGGCGCCGGCGCTGGTCGCGGCGACGCGCTCGCTCAGCTGGCGCCAGCTGAGCGAGGAGAGCGACCGGCTGGCCGGTGGGTACCGCGGGCTCGGTCTGGCGCCGGGCGACCGGCTGGCCTCGCTGATGCCGAACCGGATCGACCTCGTCGTCCACTACCTCGCCTGCTTCAAGGCCGGTCTGATTGCGACCCCGCTCAACTACCGCTACACCCACCGTGAGATCGACCACGCGCTCGCGGTGAGCGGGGCCAAGGCGCTGCTGGCGCACGTCGAGCGGGCCGAGGACGTGGTGGCGAGCGAGCTGGCCTCCGGCCTCGAGCGCGGGACGGTCGGCTACGGCGCCGGCGAGGTCCCCGGCGAGCCAGAGGGCGACTGGGAGCAGAGCTTCGAGACCCTGCTCGGGAGCGAGCCATTGGTCGCGCAGCCACCGCTCGACCCCGCCGGCCCGGCGGCGATCTTCTTCACCTCGGGCAGCACCGGGCCGGCCAAGGGGGTCACCCATACGCGCGAGACGCTGCGCTGGATGATCGCCAGCGCCGCCGCCGCTTTCGAGCTCGACCCCGACGACGTCTTCCTCCCGGGCTCCTCGATGTCGCACATCGGCTCGTTCCTCTGGGCGCTGACCATGCTCTCGGTCGGGGGCCGGGTCGTCGTCGCCCGCAGCACCGACGCCCACGAGCTGCTGCCGCTGTTGCGCGAGCAGCAGCCGACCGTGCTGGCGATGATCCCGGCGGCGCTCTCGGCCCTGATCCACGACCACGGCCTCCAACCCGAGGATCTCTCCTCGCTGCGGATCTGCCGGGCCGGGGCGGACAAGGTCTCGACCGAGCTGCTGCACGAGTTCGCCGCCGCCGCCGGCTTCCCGATCGTCGAGGGATACGGGATGACCGAGGTCGGCCTGGCCACGCTCAACCCGCCCTCGGGCGTGGTCAAACAGGGTTCGATCGGGCGGCCGATCGGCGGCTTCAGCATCGCCGTCCGCGGCGAGGGCGGCGGGCCAGTTGAAGAAGGCGAGGTGGGCCGGATCTGGATTCGCACCCGCAGCCGCATGGCTGGCTACTGGGAGGCGCCGGAGGCGACTGCCGAGGTGGTCCGCGAGGGCTGGCTCGACTCCGGCGACCTCGCCCGGGCCGACGAGGAGGGCTACCTCTGGTTCTTCGGCCGCAAGAAGCAGGTGATCGTTCACGACGGCTCCAACATCAGCCCCTACGAGGTCGAGGGAGCGCTGGTCGAACACCCGGCGATCTCGCTCGCCGGCGCGGTTGGCGTCCACGACACCGTCCACGGCGAGAACGTGCGCGCCTACGTGACCCTGGAGCAGGGCGCCGAGCGCCCGACCAGCGCCGACCTGATCGTCTTCTGCCGCGAGCGGGTCGGCTACAAGGCCCCCGAGGAGGTCGTCGTCCTCGACGAGATGCCGCTCAACCCGACCGGCAAGATCGACCGGGTCGGGCTGAAGCGGATGGCGGAAGACCACCTCCACCCGCATCGAGATCGTCAAGGTCGCGAAGAAGAAAAGAAGAGCTAGTCCACGGCCGGTCCCACATGGCCCCGCCTGGTGGCCCCGCCCGGGGCGCGCGCTAGACGCGCGCGCCGCGGCCGGCGCTGATCCGTGGCCAGATCAGCAAAACGAGGCCGATCAGGATGCAGACGATCCCAAGTGCGTAGTGGACCAGGATCGCGAGGACGATGCCGATGATTATGAGTAGGAGTGCTAGTGACATGGCCGCGAGGTACCCCACCCCGCTCGCCGGTAAACCGGCTTGAACCAACGGCGCCGGTGCGTCTCAGTTGCGCTGCTCGGTGGGGCGGATCAGGACCTCGTTGAGGGAGACGTGCCAGGGGCGGGTGACGGCGTAGACGATCGCGTCGGCGACGTCGGCCGATTGCAGCGTCCGGATGTCGGCGAAGCGGTCCCGCACCTGTTCGCGGATCCCCTCGCGGATGTGGTCGGTGAGCTCGGTCTCGACCGCGCCGGGCTCGATCACGATCGTGCGGATCTTGCGGCCGGCGAACTCCTGGCGGAAGGACTCGCTGAAAGCGCCGACCCCGTGCTTGGTCAGGTTGTAGACGCCGGAGCCGGCACGGGCGACGCGGCCGGCGACCGAGCTGATGTTGACAAGGTCGGCGCAGCCCCGCCGCGAATCCCTGGCCGCGACGAGCAGGTGGGGGGTGGCGGCGTGGGTGGTGTTGATCAGGCCCTTGAGGTTGAGGTCGATCATCCGGTCCCACTCCTCGGTCGGGGCGTCCTCGATCGGGCCAAGCAGCATCTGGCCGGCGTTGTTGACGAGGATGTCGAGGCCGCCGAGCTCGTCGACAGTGCGCTCGACGAGGTCGATCGCCTGATCCTGGTCGGCGATGTCGGACTTGATCGCCAGCGCCGTGTGGCCCTCGCGGCCGATATCGCCAGCCAGCCGCTCCAGGCGTTCGAGCCGTCGTGCCGCGACCGCGACTTTCGCCCCCTGCGCCGCCAGCGCCCTCGCCGTCGCCTCGCCGATCCCGCTGCTGGCCCCCGTGACCAGGGCGACCGTTCCCTCGAGTGAGCTCACGGATCCAAACTACTGCCTCGACGAGGCCGGCTCGGCATCAGCCGCGCGCGACCATGATCGAGAGCAGCAGCAAGCTGATCGCGCAGGTGGAGAGAATGATCCCCATCACGACGACGTCGAGCAGGATCAGTCCAGCCGCGAGCGAGAGCACCACTGCGTTCAGGGCTCCGAGCACATCGATCTCCTCGGTCGATTTCGGCTTACTTGAACAACGTTCGGACGGCGACCGATGTCAGTTCAAATCTGGGCCAACGGGGCGGACCGGGCGGCTCGCGGCCGCATCGGCCCTTGCCGCCGGGATCGCCGCGCTGGTACTGCTTGGCGGATGCGGCGGGGGGGACGCTGCGTCGAGCACCGCGACGCAGCCGCCGGGCCGGGACCGCGAGGGCCCCGCGGCCTCCCAGCGGCCGGCCGCGACCGTCGCGCCCGCGCGCTGCCCCGCCGGTGTCCCGGGT
This sequence comes from uncultured Solirubrobacterales bacterium, assembly GCA_963846515.1. Classification (GTDB taxonomy): domain Bacteria; phylum Actinomycetota; class Thermoleophilia; order Solirubrobacterales; family 70-9; genus VAYN01. The sequence goes on from CAWJWC010000003.1 coordinate 233,023, forward strand.
TGTCGCAGCACCGAGGGGCGGATCGTCTATGTCGAGCGGGTCGACCCCGACGGCGATGGCGACGCGCACTTCGTGGTCGCCGACCCGCAGGGCATCACCCTGCCGGGGCTGACCGCGATCGACGTGCGCAGGGGCCTGCGTCCACGGCCGCTTCCGGGACCGGGCGAGCTGATCAGCGCAGCCGGGCCGGTCCAGACCGGCTCCTACGGGCAGAGCCAGATTCACGCGCTCGAGCTGCACGTCGCCGGGGAATAGACCGGCCCACCGGCACCCGGGTCGAGCCGGCTCGACCGACCGTCTAGTTCTTTTGATTAAAGCTATTCTCCTTGTACAAAGCTGCCGTTTTCCCCATTCCGATGGGGATTCGCAGCTACCAGTACACAGAAAGGAATAGGGAGAGATGAAGATCGAGAAGCGACTGCTCGTCGTCGCGGCCCTCGCGGTCTGCCTGGTGGCGGTCACCGCGACCGTCGCCTCCGGCGCGGTCTGGAAAGACAACCACTCGAACCTCGGCAGCCAAGTCTCGTTCAACGTGACCGGCGGTGAAGTGTTCGAAACCGGCAGCGGCGGCATGTCCTGCGAAGTGTTCGGGACGATCCAAGCGCAAAGCGGGAGCACAGGGACAGTCCAAAAATGGGAAGTCAAAAACTGCTCCGGGGCCTTCGGCAACCTCGCCGGTTGTCAAGTCTCGGCGACCCAACCGACAAGCAATCCCTGGCAACTCCACGTCGAAACCTCCGACATCAAAGTCACAAACCTGCGCATCCGCCGCACCTTCAAAGCCGGCTGCGCGGTCAGCGAACTCGACAAAACGGTGACGATGACACTGACCCCGAAACCGGAACTGACAACAGTGACCGAATACGAATTCATAGGGGAAAGCGGCACCTATAAGTCGTTCGGGTCGTTCCAAGTCGACTCGCCCAATTCGGGCACATACGGAATCGGCTGAGTTCCGCGCCGTTTTTGAGGCCCCGTGGCAACCTCGCCGCGGGGCCTTTTTGCCTTAACTGCAAACGCCATTCGCGAAGGGATTGAAGAAATGAACACCAAAAAGAGATTGCCAATCGCTGCGGTCCTCTCGATTTGCCTCGTAACGGTCACTGCGGCCGCGGCCTCCGGCGCGGTCTGGAAACACGGCCACTCGAACCTCGGCAGCCAAGTCTCGTTCAACGTGACCGGCGGCGAAGTGTTCGAAACCGGCAGCGGCGGGATGAACTGCGAAGTTCTGGCGACGATCCAAGCGCAAACCGGGAGCACAGGGACAGTCCAAAAATGGGAAGTCAAAAACTGCTCCGGCGCCTTCGGCAACCTCTCCGGCTGTCAAGTCTCCGCAACCCAACCGACAGGCGGACCCTGGCAACTCCACGTCGAAGCCTCCGACATCAAGGTCACAAGCCTGCGCATTCGCCGCACCTTCAAAGCCCCTTGTCCGGTCAGTGAAATCGAAAAAGTGGTGACGATGACACTGACCCCGAAACCGGAACTGACAACAGTGAATGAATACGAATTCCATGGCAACAGCGGCACCTACACATCGTTTGGCTCGTTCACGGTTGACGCGCCCAACGCAGGCACATATGGGATCGGCTGATAGAGGATGAAGGCGAAGAAGCGGCTGTTCGCCGTTGCAGTCCTCGCAGTCTGCCTAGCCACGGTCACCGCGACCGTGGCCTCCGGCGCGGTCTGGAAACACAACCACTCGAACCTCGCTAGCCAAGTCCCGATCGACGCGACCGGCGGCGAAGTGTTCGAAACCGGCAGCGGCAGCATGGCCTGCGAAGTGCTCGCGACGATCGCAGCTCAACCCGGGAGTACAGGCTCGATCACGAAATGGGAAGTCAAAAATTGCTCCGGCGCCTCTGGCAGCCTCGCCGGCTGTCAAGTGGCCGCGACCCAGCCGAAAGGCTTGCCCTGGACGCTTCATATCGACCAAACGCCCGACATCACAGTCCCGAACATGCGCATCCGCCGCACCTTCAATAGCCCTTGTGCGGTCAGCGAAGTCGACAAAACGGTGACGATGACAATGAGGCCGATCCCATTGACAACAGCCACCGATTTCGAGTTCGAAGGGACGAACGGCACCTATAAATCGTTCGGCTCGCTAACAATCGACCCACCCAACAAAGGCACATACGGAATCGGCTGAGTTCCAGCGCCTTCCGGGGTCCCGCGGTCTCTCGTCGCGGGGCCCGGCGGCGCTACAGTCGGGTTTGGGATGGAAAGCCCAACCCGCTACGCCGAATCAGCCGACGGCACCAGCATCGCCTACCAGGTCCATGGGGAGGGGCCGATCGACCTCGTCTTCGTGCCGGGCTTCGTCTCCCACGTCGAGCTGGTCTGGGAAGAGCCGGCGATCGCCCGCTTCCTGCGCCGCCTCGCCTCCTTCTCGCGCCTCGTCTTCTTCGACAAGCGCGGCCAGGGGCTGTCCGACCGGCTCGGCCGGCCGCCGACCCTGGAGGAGTCGATGGACGACCTGCGCGCGGTGATGGACGCCGCTGGCTCGGAGCGGGCGGCGGTCTTCGGCATCTCCGAGGGCGGCCCGATGTCGATGCTGTTCGCCGCCACCTATCCGGACCGTGTCTCCTCGCTGATCCTCTACGGGACCTTCGCCCGCATGACCAAGGCGCCTGACTTTCCGGAGGGCGTCCACCCCGAGCGGCTCGATGCCTGGGCGGAGATGGTGCGGGCGGAATGGGGTGGGGCAGTCGGGGTCGAGCTCTGGGCGCCCAACGAGGCCGGCAACCCCGAGTTCGAACGCTGGTGGGCGCGATTGCTGCGCCAGGGGACCAGTCCCCGCGGTGCGATTGAGCTGATGAACCTCTACAAGGAGATCGACGTCCGTGGCGCGCTTGCGGCGATCGACGTCCCGACCCTGGTCCTCCACAACCGCGCCGATCGCCTCGTCCCGGCGCGCCAGGCGCGCTACCTGGAGCGGCAGATCGCCGCGGCCCGCTACGTCGAGCTCGACGGCACCAACCACCTGCCGATGGTCGGGGACCCGAACGCGCTGCTCGACGAGGTCGAGGAGTTCCTGGTCGGCAGCCGTCGCGCCCGCGAGGCCGAACGGGCGCTGGCGACGGTGCTCTTCACCGACATCGTCGGCTCGACCGAGACCGCCGCGCGGCTCGGCGACAGCCGCTGGCGCGATCTGCTCGAGCACCACGACGCGACCGTGCGGCGCGAGCTCGCCGTCCACCGCGGCCGCGAGGTGAAGACGATGGGCGACGGCTTTCTCGCCACCTTCGACGGGCCGGCGCGGGCGATCCGCTGCGCGGTCGCGATCCGCGACGAGCTGCGCCAGACCGGGATCGACGTGCGGGCCGGGATCCACACCGGCGAGGTCGATCTGATCGGCACCGACGTCGGCGGCATGGCGGTCAACATCGGCGCCCGGGTTGGAGCCCTCGGCGACGCCGGCGAGGTGCTCGTCTCCAGCACCGTACGCGAGCTCGTCGTCGGCTCGGGGATCGACTTCGACGACCGCGGCGCCCATGAGCTCAAGGGCGCTCCCGGCGAGTGGCGTCTGTTCGCGGTCAGCGGCTAGCGCTATACTGAACCAAATGGTTCAGTATCAGTCGATCGACAAGACGCTCGCCGCGCTGGCGGACCCGACTCGCCGGGCGGTGCTCGAGCGGCTCGGGCGCCAGGGCTCGGCCAGCGTCAGCGAGCTCGCCGGGCCGGCTGGGATCTCCCTGACCGGGATGAAGAAGCACCTGCGGGTGCTCGCGGAGGCCGGGCTGGTCAGCACCGAGAAGGTGGGACGGACGCGACGCTGCAGCCTTGGGCCGAAGCGGCTCGAGGACGTGCAGGCGTGGATGGACTCCTATCGGCTGATGCTGGAGGAACGATTCGACCGGCTCGAGGAGCTGCTCGAGCGGACTAAAGGAGACGCATCATGAGCGAGCAGAGCACGTACAAGGCGGAGACGACGTTGGTCGGCGATCGCGAGATCCACGTCGAGCGGATCTTCGACGCCCCGCGCGAGCGGGTCTTCGCCGTCTACATGGACCCGGAGTTGATTCCCCAGTGGTGGGGCCCGCGCGAGACGACCACGATCGTCGACGAGATGGAGCCGAAGACCGGGGGGAGGTGGCGCTTCGCGATGCGCACCGCGGACGGCGAGGAGAGCGGCTTCCGCGGCGTCTTCCGCGAGGTCACCCCGCCCGAGCGGATCGTGCAGACCTTCGAATGGGAGGGCATGCCCGGCCACGTCTCGGTCGACACCGCGGTCTTCGAGGACCTCGGCGACGGCCGCACCAAGGTCGTCACCGACTCCGTCTTCCACATCGGCGAGGAACGCGACGGCATGGTCGAGTCCGGCATGGAGCGCGGCATGAACGAAACCTTCGACCGCCTCGACGAGGTGCTGGCGGCGCAGGCCGGTTGAGGGTGAAGCGCCCTGTGGCGGCGCCGCGGCCTACGCCGTGCGCCGCCGCAGGGTCAGGCCTCGAGCCCGAGCGCGGCGATCGTCGCGACGGCTTCGCGCAGCTCGCGCTCGCTCGGCAATCCGTACCCGAGCACCAGGCTCGGCGGCTGCGGGTGGGCGCGGGTGAAGCTGGCGAGACCCTGGACGTGGACGCCGGCCCCGGCGGCGCGGGCGACGACGTCGGCCTCGTCGGCGCCGTCGGGCAGCTCGAGCACGCAGTGCAGGCCGGCGGCGATGCCGCGCACGCGGGCGCCGGGCAGCGCGGTGGCGAGCGCCTCGAGCAGAATGGCGCGCTTCGCCCGGTAGCGCTGGCGCGCGGCGCGGACGTGGCGGTCGAAGCCGCCGCCGGCGATCAGGTCGGCCAGTGCCCATTCGTCGATTCGAGGGCCGCCGCCGTCGGCCATCGTGCGTGCCGTGATCGCGATCGGGGCCTGGTCGGCGGGGAGCAGCAGCCAACCCAGCCGCAGCGCCGGGGCGAGGGTCTTGGAGACGGTCCCGGCGAGGACGACGACATCGGGAGCGAGCCCCTGCAGCGCACCGGCGGGGTCGCGGTCATAGCGCAGCTCGGCGTCGTAGTCGTCCTCGAGCACGAGGGCGCCGCGCTCGCGCGCCCAGGCGACCAGCCGGCGGCGCCGCTCGGGAGCCAGCACGGCGCCAAGCGGCAGCGCGTGCGCCGGGGTCACGACGACCGCGTCCGGCGCTGCCGCGGCGAGGGCGGCGACGTCGATCCCCTCGTCATCGAGCGGCACCGGCACCACCTCGAGCCGTTCCGCTGCGATCGTCCAGCCGGCAATCGGGTAGCCAGGGTCCTCGACCGCGATGCGGCTGCCGCCACGGGCGCGCACCAACTGGCAGAAGATCCTCAGCCCCTGCTGGTAGCCGGCGGTAACGACGACGTCGTCGGGTTGTGCGGCGGCGGCGCGGACCCGGCCGAGGTGCTCGGCGAGCGCGACCCGCAGCTCGGTCGTACCGGCGTACTCGCCGTAGGTGAGGCGGGCGTCGGGCAGCGCGGCGAGGGCGCGGCGCAGCGAGCGTCCCCAGGTGCGGCGCGGAAACAGCGAGAGGTCGGGCGCGCCGGGGAAGAGGTCGATGCCCTCGACCGGGACTGGGATCGGCGCTGGAGGGGCAGTCCTGCCGGCACCGTCGACAGCGGCAGCGGCGCGTGGCGCGACCCGGGTACCGGAGCCGCGCCGCGAGAGCAGGTAGCCCTCGGCAGCGAGCTGTTCGTAGGCCTCGACGACGAGCCGGCGCGAGACCCCCAGCTCGCCGGCCAGCGCTCGCGAGGAGGGCAGGCGCGTGTCGGGCCGCAGCCGGCCGGACCGGACCGCCTCGCGCAAGCCGGCCTCGAGCTGCGCCCGGCGCGGCTGGCTCGGGTCCCAGCGCGGCAGCAGTAGCTCGGGGGAGGCAAGGGAGGAAGTGGACCCTGATTTAGCCACTGAATTGGACCTTATCGAGGTGCCACATTAGCCCTAGCCTGTGTGGCCCCCAGACCGCAAAGGAGGCCACGATGTCCAGGATCGAGCCACGCCAGGGAGTCTTCGCCAGCCTCGTAGCGCGCGGCAGCCGCGTCGCATACGGGCGCGAAATGCGCTCCGGCACCGTCTACGCTCAGCACCCGCGGTTGATGTTCGACTACATGCGCTTCAACCGCGCCGCCGAGCGCGGCAAGCGAGTGCCGAAGGCACTGAGCGAGCTGGCGGTGCTTAAGGCGGCGACGATCGTTGGCTGCGAGTTCTGCATGGACATCGGCTCCGAGTACGCGCGTCGCTCGGGCCTCAGCGACGAGCAGCTCCTGTCCCTCCACGAAGCGCACGAGTCCGGTTTGTTCAATGAGGACGAGCTGTTGGCGATCGACCTGGCGACGGGTATGACCCGCACGCCCGGCGAGGTCGGCGATGAGCTGATGGCGCGGGTTCGTGAGCGCTTCGGTATCAAGGGCGCGCTCGAGCTCATCCATCTGATCGCCTGGGAGAACACCCGCGCTCGGATCGGCGTCGCATTGGAGATCGAGCCCGAGGGCTTCTCCGAGGGCAAGGTCTGCGCGATTCCGGACCGTGAATTCGCGACGGCAGCAGCGCAACCTTGAGCCGCCTGCCGAGTTAACGCCACAGATCAATGCCCAATCCCCGGTGAACCGGGGAGCGGGGGACCCATGTTTTCGGGGCGAACCCACCCTCGGGTGGGAGCGCAGGCTCCTTCAGCGCTAGCCCGTCAGCTAACCCCGCCGGCCGACGAAGGAGGAACGGATGTCGAACGCCCCTGGGGCGGTCTTTCGCGAAGCCGCCCGCTGGACCCTGTGTGTAGTCGCCCTCGCCGTATTCGCCACGGCGCTGGTCGCGGCTCTTCCCGGCGCCAAGGCCTGGGCCGTCCCCGGCGGGATCGCGGCCGTCAGCAGCACACCCGCGCCCGAACCGACGGCTGCTTCGCCCGAACCAACCGCACCGCTCGGGCGCGCGCTGCTGGTCGGCGACCGTGCCGTGGCGCCGATCGATGCGCCGCCGGTGGTGAAGCGGGTGATCGCCGCGGCGAACCGGATCCGTACCAAGCCGTACGTCTGGGGCGGCGGGCACGGCCGCTGGTGGGACCGCGGCTACGACTGCTCCGGCGCGGTCAGCTTCGCGCTGCGCGGCGGCGCACTGCTCGACAGCCCGCTCCCCTCGGGGCCGATGATGCGCTGGGGTTCGCCCGGCAATGGCCGCTGGATCACCGTCTACGCCAACGCCGGCCACGCCTATGCGGTGATCGCCGGCTTGCGCTGGGACACCTCCGGCAACACCCGCGGCACCGGCCCCCGCTGGCACACCGACATGGCCGACAGCCGCGGCTTCGTCGTCCGCCACCCGTTGGGGTTCTAAGCAGCTGGCGGCTCGCGTTGTGAGGACTTACCCGGGCTAGAGGCCGGGTAAGTCCTCAATGTTCGCCTGACCCGTCTTCCTCGCTGGCCTGCTCCTCGTGCCGCGCCGACCCCTGGATCGCCGCGATCAGGATCGCGGCCAACCCCGCCGCCATCGAGCCGGCGATCAGGTCGGCGTGGCCGGGGTCGCCGCTGGCCAGGTCGACCAGGGCGAAGGTCTCGCCGGCGAGGAGGATCGCTACCGTCATCGCGCTGAGGATCCAGTTAACCGGGCGGCTGCGCCAGCGGATCGCGCCCGCCTCGATTACGTACCCGATCAGCAGCACGAGGATGATCTGCGAGGCCTGTTCCTGGAACTGCAAGCCCTCCGACTCTTGCGGCAGCGGCCAGGTGACTGCGACGAAGACGGCGAACGGGGCGAGGAAGGGGACCTGGGGCGCCGCCCAGGCGACAAAATCGACCAGGAACCGAGCCAGCTCGCCGAGCCAGGCGAGCGAGGGGCGCGGCCGCGGGAAGCTGGGCGCGTCCTCGCCGAACATCTCCAGCCGGTAGGCGACGAGGGCGCCGACCACCACCAGCGCCAGCGGCGCCGCGATTACGCCGATCAGCGCCGCCGCCAGCGCTGCCAGCAGCGAGAGTGCCGCGAGTAGGCCGGAGAGAAGCGGACTCCGCTCACCTGATTGCACGCTCGGCCTCCCCGTTGTCGCTATGTAGCTCGGCCTCCCCGTTATCCCTATGTATGTAGAGCAGCCCGCCCGCCAGGGCCGCGACCCAGAACGCGCCCGCGGCGAGGGCGAGGCGCTGGATCAGGCCGTAGTTGGCGTCGGCGCCGTGCTCGGCGAGCGAGAAGAGGGCGATGATGATTACGACTCCGATCGCCGCCCCGGCGAGCGTCAGCAGGTCGGCCCGCCCCCAGCGTCGGTCGCCCCAGAACTGCCAGCGCTCGTCACCCCAGAAGCGCCAGGCCATCGCGAAGACCGAGAGCAGGAGCGCGTCGGCGCCGATCACATACGCCCAGCTATGGGCCTCGTGCTGCCAGGAGAGCTGACCAGCCAGCTCGCGGGCTTCGCAGCCGGCGTCGATCGTGTCGCGGCAGTCGGCCGGGAAGGGGAAGCCGACGAGGATCTGGGCGACGCCGGTGATCCCGATCAGCGCTGGCCCCAGCTGCCCGCGCAGCGTCTTCGGCGCGTCGAGCGAGAGCGCCACGGCGACCGCGATGAAGGCGAGGCCCCAGATCGCCACCCCGGTCTCGAAGACCCAGGGCCGCGCTGCGGTGTCGGCGCCGAGGAAGCTGATCGCGTCGCGGGTCGCGCTGTAGCCGGGCTCGGTCGCCCCGGCGACCACGACCACCACGACCCAGATCAGCTGCCCGGCGAGCGAGAGGAGGGCCAGCCTGCGAATCGGGGCGCTGCCGCTGGCCTCCATACCTGCGCGCCAACGTACCAGCGCGACCAGCTGCGCGCTGTGCCTTATTCCCGCATAGCGGCACTAAGTCACAGCTGGGCAGCGCCGTAGCATTGCGGCCGACAGATGCCTGAACCAATCAAGCGCAACCAGCGCTACATGCCTGGGCTGGACGGCCTGCGCGCGATCGCCGTCCTCGCCGTGATCGCCTTCCACCTCGGCTTCGAGTGGGCGCCCGGCGGCCTGCTCGGGGTCGGCATCTTCTTCACCCTCAGCGGCTATCTGATCACCGACATCCTGCTCTCGCAGCTGGCCCGCCACGGTCACATCCGGCTCGGCAAGTTCTGGCTCGCCCGCGCCCGCCGCCTGCTCCCGGCCCTGTTCGCGATGCTGATCGTCGTCGTCGCCTGGGTAACGATCTTCGGCCCCGCCCAGCCGCAGCAGTTCCGCGACGCCGTCGTCGCCAATGCCTTCTACGTCGGCAACTGGCAGCTGATCCTCGGCGACGTCTCCTACTTCGCCCGCTTCGAGCCGCCGGGCCCGCTCAACCACCTCTGGTCGCTGGCGATCGAGGAGCAGTTCTACATCCTCTGGCCCTTCATCCTCCTGATCGGGGTGAAGCTGGTGCGCGAGGCGCCGCTGCCCTCTGGGGTGCGGCCGCGGCTGGCGGTCGCCACGCTCGGGCTGGCGCTGGTCTCGGCGATCCTGATGGCCGCCCTCTACCGGCCCAGCCTCGACCCCTCGCGTGTCTACTACGGCACCGACACCCGCGCGATGGAGCTGCTCTTCGGCGCCGCCCTGGCGATGGTCTGGCCGAGCCGCAAGCTCAGCCCGCGGATCGGGGTCGGCGCCCGCAACACGCTCGACCTCCTCGGCGTCATCGGGCTGCTGGCGATCGCGCTGATGATCTGGCAGAGCGACCAGTACTCCTCCTTCCTCTACCGCGGTGGCTTCGTGCTGCTCTCGATCGCGACCGTGATGGTGCTGGCGCCGCTCGCCCATCCGGCCTGCCGGCTCGGCGCGGTCCTCGGCTGGAAGCCGCTGGTCTGGGTCGGCGTGCGCTCCTACGGGATCTACCTCTGGCATTTCCCGATCATCGTCCTCACCACCCCGGGCGGCGTCGCCAACGGGGAGGAATTGCTGCGCGAGGCGCTGCAGGTGGTGGCGATCTTCGCCGTCGCGGCGCTTTCCTGGCGCTACTTCGAGGAGCCGATCCGCCACGGCGCCCTCGGCCGCTTCTGGAAGCGCCTGCGCTCCGGCGAGTGGCAGCCGGCGAGCCTCTCGCGCGAGGGCTGGGCCGCGGTCGGTGGCGTCGCCCTGGTCCTGATCGCCGCCACCGCCGGGATGGCCGGGGTGAACTCCGCCCCCGCCGAAGGCTCGGCGAGCCGGGCCGAAGAAGCGCGTGCGGCCGGCGCGATGAAGCCGGCGCCGCTCACCCCGGCCCAGGCCAACGCCTCGACCAAATCGTCCTGCAAGGCGGTCGTCCACATCGGCGACTCGACCTCCGAGGGGCTGACCTCGCCCGAATACCTGCCGCTGGAAAGCCAGCGGATCGAAGCCCGTTACGCCGGGGTCGGCGCGGTCGAACAGCACATGGAGATCTCCGGCGCGCGCTCGATCGAAGAGCAGTTCGAAGGCGAACCGAACGCCCAGGAAGTGGCGGAAGCGTGGAAGCTAGAAGGCTTCAGGGGCTGCTGGGTGCTGGCGCTGGGGACCAACGAGGCGGCCAATGTGTTCGTCGGCTCCGCGGTCGAGGAGATGGAACGGATCGAAATCATGATGGAGACGATCGGCAGCGAACCGGTGATGTGGGTGAACGTGCGCTCGCTGGTCGAAGCCGGCGATCCCTACTCCGAAGAGAACATGGAGAAGTGGGACAAAACGCTGCTCGAAGGCTGCCTCAAATATCCCAATATGCGCGTCTACGACTGGGCCTCCGACGTCAAAGACGAGTGGTTCATCGAGGACGGCATCCACTTCACCTCGCCCGGCTACGCCGCCCGCGCCGAGCTGATCGCCCAGGCCCTCGCCCACGCTTTCCCCGCTAAAGGCGAAAGCGAAGGCGGCAGGAACTGCCTGGTCAGTTGAGCGCCATTTTTGCCTGCTGACGTAACGGGTAGTCGGTCACGGACAACGATCCGGAAGGACGGGTGAAAGATGGCGGACCTCAATGAGCGGGACGCGAAGTTGGTGCAGTACCTGAACGAGGCCTACGGCAAGGAGAAGGAGCTGGAGACGGCGTTGCAGGCGCACATCGCGATGACCACCAGGGCCCCCTACAAGAAACGGTTAAAAGAGCACCTGCGGGAGACCAAAGGCCACGCCAAGCAGCTCGAGCGGCGGATCAAGAAACTGGGCGGCGGCGGGCACGCGATCCAGACCGCGGTAGCGAAGGCGACGGCGGCGGCGAAGGGTCCGCTGCACATGGTCCGCGGCTCCGGCGAGCAGGAGAAAATGCTGAAGAACGCCAAGACCGAGTACTTCAACGAGCACGAGGAGATCTCGACCTACCTGGCGATCGAGACCTTCGCCGCGAAGGTCGGCGACAGAGAGACCGCCAAGCTCGCCCGCGGGATCCGCCGCGAGGAGGAACGGATGGCGAAGTTCCTCGAGGGTCAGATCAAGGCCCTCTCCGGCGCCGTGGTGACTGCGGAGGTGCCGGCGGCGCAGCGGCGCGCGGCCAAATCGAACGGCGGTCGCTCGCGCAAACGCGCGTCCCGGCCCGCCAAACGGTCGACCGCGAAAGCGGCGACGAAACGGAAAGCCGCGCCGAAACGCAAAACGACCGCGCGCAAACGCTAGGTCGTCCGCTGATCCTTGGGCTCGTCGCGGGGCTCGAGCTGGATCTCGCGCTCGGCCCGCGGCCGGCCCTCTTCGATCTCGAGGCTGCGCTCGCGCTCGGCGTTGAGCTGGTGGCCGAAGAGGATCGCGATGTTGCTGATCCAGAACCAGACGAGCAGGGCGACGAGCCCCCCGAGCGTGCCGTAGGTCTTGTCGTAGGAGCTGAAGTTGGAGACGTAGAAGGCGAAGAGGGCGGAGGCGAGGATCCAAACGACGATTGCGATGAGGCTGCCGGCCGTCACCCATTTGAAACCGCGCAGCTTGACGTTGGGTGAGGCGTAGTAGAGGACCGCGACCAGCAGCAGGAAGATCGCGACCATCACCGGCCACTTGGCGATGTTCCAGATGTCGACCGCAGTGCCGCTGAGGCCGATCGGATCGGCGATCGCTTCGACGATCGGTCCGGTCAGGACGAGGCCGACGGCGAGCAGCGCCATCAGCACGATCATCGCCAGCGTCACCGCGATCTGCAGCGGCCGCAGCTTCCAGAAGGGGCGCCCCTCCGGCGTCTCGTAGATGACGTTGGAGGCGCGCATGAAGGCGCCGACGTAGCCGGAGGCCGACCAGAGCGCGACCGCGAGACCAAGCACGAAGGCGACGCCGGCGGTGCCGCGGTTCTCGACGATCGATTCGATCGGCCCGGAGAACGTTTCGGCGGCGGACTCTGGCCCGATTTCGGTGATGATCTCGGTCAGGCTCTGGGTGGTGGTTTTGGGATCCCCGAAGATCCCGATCAGCGAGACCATCGCGATCAGCGCCGGGAACAGCGCGAGCAGCCCGTAGTAGGTGAGCGCCGCGGCCCAGTCGGTGAGGTTGTCCTCCTGGAACTCGGTCACCGTGCGCTTCAGTGTCGCGAACAGGCCGGTGCGGGAGCCGGCGCCCTCGGGCGCGTAATCGCGTCTGGCCTGGTCTCCGGCGGTCGCGGGGTCGCGACGACCCTCGTCCCTCTCCCCAGGGGTCTCCATGGTTGCCGTGTACCCGTCAGGGCGCGGTCGAACCGTCGATCTCGACCGGCTCGAGCTCGTCGGCCGGCTCGAAGCCGAGGATGCGGCCGTAGAAGTAGAGCTCCGCTTCGAGGCAGCGGATCTCGGTCTCGGCGCGGCGGAAGCCATGCGCCTCGCCGGCGAACGGGAGATAGGCGTGAGGAATCCCGTTGCGCTTCAGCGCCGCCACCATCGTCTCCGCCTGGCTCGGCGGCACGACCTCGTCGTCGAGCCCCTGGAAGAGGATCAGCGGCGTCCGCAGCCGCTCGACGAAGTGGAGCGGCGAGCGCTCGCGGTAGAGGTCGGCGCGCTCGGGGTAGGGGCCGATCAGGCTGTCGAGGTAGCGCGACTCGAACTTGTGGGTGTCAGTGGCGAGGGTCTCGGCGTCGGCGACGCCGTAGTAGCTGGCCCCGGTCGCGAAGGCGTCGTGGAAGACGAGCGCGCAGAGGGTCGCGTAGCCGCCGGCGCTGCCGCCGCGGATCGCCAGCCTCGCGCCGTCGGCCTCGCCGCCGTCGGCGAGGTGGCGGGTCGCGGCGATGCAGTCCTCGGTGTCGAGGACGCCCCACTCGCCGCGCAACCGCTGCCGGTAGGGCCGGCCGTAGCCGCTGCTGCCGCGGTAGTTGACGTCGACGACGCCGATCCCGCGGCTGGTCCAAAAGAGGAACTCGCGGTCGAGCGCCGGCGTCGTGTGCGAGGTCGGGCCGCCGTGGCTCTGCACGATCAGCGGTGGCAGTTCGCCCGCAGGCGCCTCGAACTCGGGATTGGTCGGTGGGTAGTAGAAGCCGTGCGCGGTTTCGCCGCCGCTGGTCGGGAACTCGATCGGGCGCGGGATCGAGACGTAGCCGTCGGCGAGCGCGTCGTCGCCGGCGCTGCGCACCTCCTCCGGGTCGCCACCGTTGCGCACGTCGTAGACCACGACCGCGGTTTCGCGGGCCGGGCTGGCGGCGGTGAAGGCGACCGTGGTCCCGCGGCTCGAGAGGACCGGGAAGCCGAACGAGGTGTAGGGCAGCTCGAGGTCGCGCAGCCGCTCCGCTCCCGGCTCCAGCAGGAAGAGGCGTTCCTCGCCCCGCTCGGTGCGCACGCAGGCGATCGCCCCGTCGTCGAGGAAGGCGTAGGTGGCGCCGCCGAAAAGCCACTGTGGGTGGGCCAGCTCCGCTTCCTCGTCGGTCAGCGGCACGACCTCCTCGCCCTCGTCGCGGTAGAGGCTCCACCAGCCGTCGCGGTCGGAGGCGAAGTGGAGCCGGCCGGCAGGGTCCCACTCGGGCTGGAAGACCGACTCCTCCGGCCCGCCCGCGACCAGGGTCGTGTCGGCGGGGTCGGCGAGCGGGGCGACCCAGAGCTCGGTCCCGTCCCACGGCATGTTCGGGTGGTCCCAGCAGGTCCAGGCGAGCTGGGTGCCGTCGGGGCTGGGGCGGGGGAAGGAGTAGAAGTCGCGTCCCGCGGCGAGTACCGTCGCCTCGGCGGAGCCGTCGAGCGGGATCGCGACGATCTGGTTCTCCGCTTCGCCGTCGCCGTGGACCTCGCGCACGCAGAGCACGGTGTGCCCGTCCGGGGCCACCCGCATGTCGGCGTAACGCAGCCCCGCCGGACTCTCCGGCTCGGGCGTGATCGCCACGGGGTCCTCGCCCAGCCGCTGCCGGTAGAGCCGCTGGTCGACGAAATTGGCGAAGAGGGCGAGGTCGGGCGCCGCCAGGGTCCAGGCGCCGCCGCCGTACTCGTGAGCGCGGGTACGGGCGTTGAGCCCGGCCGGGGTCACGTCCTCCGGCTCAGCTCCGGGTGCCCGCCGCACCAGGACCACGCGACCGCCCTCGGCCGGCCGCCCTTCCGCCCACCAGACGGCGCCGTCGCCGGCCAGCGTGGCCGCCGCCAGCCGCCGACCGGCCCGGGCAACCGTCGCCGCGTCGATCGGCGAGCGCCAGGCGCCGTAGGGAGCTATCTCGGGCACGGGGCGGCACCATAGACTGCCCGCCCTTATGACCGAGACCTACGAGATCCCCCAAGAGTCCCGCGACCTGCGCGACATGGTGCGCCAGCTGGCGCAGGAGAAGATCGCCCCGCGCGCCGGCGAGATCGACCGCAAGGGCGAATACCCCTGGGACGTGCGCGAGCTGCTCGCCGAGCACGACATCCTCGGCCTGCCCTTCGCCGAGCGCTACGGTGGCACCGGGACCGGCACCCTGGTCCTGCAGATGGCGGTCGAGGAGATCGCCAAGGCTTGCGCCTCCTCGGCCCTGATCCTGATGATCCAGGAGCTGGGCACGCTGCCGATCCAGCTCTTTGGTTCCGAGGAGCTGAAAGAGCGCTTGCTGCCCAAGTGCGCCAGCGGCGAGCACTCGCCCGCCTTCGCCCTCTCCGAGCCCGAGGCGGGCAGCGACCCGGCCTCGATGCGGACGACCGCGGTCCGCGACGGCGAGGAGTGGGTGATCAGCGGCCAGAAGAACTGGATCACCAACGCCTCGATCGCCGACTTCTACGTCGTCTTCGCCGTCACCGACCGCGAGAGCAAGCGGATCAGCGCCTTCGTAGTCGAGAAGGAGCGCGAGGGCTTCGACCCCGGCAAGCTCGAGCACAAGCTCGGGATCAAGGGCTCGCCGACCGGCTCGCCGACCTTCACCGACGTTCGCGTCCCGCACGAGAACATGGTCGGGGCCGAAGGCAAGGGCCTCAGTGTCGCGCTCGGCACGCTCGAGCGGACCCGGCTCGGCGCCGCCGCGCAGGCGGTCGGGATCGCCCAGGGGGCGACCGACTACGCCAACCAGTACTCGAAGGAACGGATCGCCTTCGGCAAGCCGATCAACGCTCTGCAGGGGCTGCAGTTCAAGCTCGCCGACATGGAGACCGGCACCGCCGCCGCCCGCGAGCTGCTCTACAAAGCCTGCTCGATGGCCGACAAGCCCGAGCGCCCGGCCGACCTCGGCAAGTGGACCTCGATGGCGAAGCTGTTCGCCTCCGATAACGCGATGCGGGTCACGGTCGAGGCGATCCAGGTGCTGGGCGGCTACGGCTACGTCAACGAGTATCCGGTCGAGCGCATGCTGCGCGACGCCAAGATCACCCAGATCTACGAGGGCACGAACGAGATCCAGCGCGTGGTGATCGCCCGCGCCATGGGCGCCTGAGGTGCGAACGCACTTAGTTCCGCATACCGGAACAAACTACGTTCGCACGGCTCACGTCTCTGTGACCTCGCGCAGTTGGTGCGTCTCGACGTCGTAGACGTAGCCGCTGACCGCGTCGCGGTGGGGGATGAAGCGGGACTCGCGGATCCGCCGGACGGACTCGCGGACCGAGTCCTCGACGTCGGCGAAGGCGCCGATCGGGAAGTCCGGCGCCTCTCCGGTGTCCTCCTCCAGCTCGGCGCGGAACTCCTCGTCGGTGATCTTTTCGAGGCCGCAGTCGGTGTGGTGGATCAGCATCACCTCGCGCGTTCCCAGCTTGCGCTGCGATAGCGCCAGCGAGCGGATCGTGTCGTCGGTGACGACGCCGCCGGCGTTGCGCAGCACGTGCGCCTCGCCTCGCTGCAGCCCGATCGCCACTTCGAGGTCGATGCGGCAGTCCATGCAGGTGACGATCGCCAGTCGTCGGCTCGGTTCCATCCGCGGCAGCCTAACGCCGGTTACCGGCACCGGCCCGCGGGTAAGGGGGGCGGGAGACGGTTTTCGGCAACGAGAGAGGAGCGAGTGACGCGAATGGAGGCGAAGAGCTACGACAAAGGAATCCTCGACGGCGACAGCTCGGCAACTCGGGACCACATAGTCGAGCTCTTGACCAAGGCCTACTGGATGGAGATCGAGACGGTGATGAGCTACCTCTCGGCCTCGGTCAACCTCGACGGCGTGCGCGCGCAGGAGATCAAGGAGTCGCTGGCCGAGGACATCGAAGAGGAGCTCGGCCACGCGCGCCAGTTCGCCGCCCGGATCAAGGAGCTCTACGGTGTCGTCCCTGGGTCCGAAGAGTTCGCCGCCGAGCAGAGCTACCTGCAGCCGCCGGAGCACCAGACCGACACCGTGCACGTGATCCGCGGCGTGATCAAAGCCGAGACCGGGGCGATCGAGTACTACACCCGGATCGTCGAGGAGACCGACCAGGTCGATCCGGTCACCCAGGACATGGTGATCGACATCCTCCGCGACGAGCAGGCCCACCGCCGCCTCTTCGAGGGCTTCCTGCGCGAGTACGAGTTCGAAGGCAAGGCCTGATGCGCCAGGGTCGGCGCTCGCCTAGGGTCTGCCTTTGTGCGCGCCGCCCGCGACTCCTTTGAGCTGCTCCCGATCGGTCATGTCGAGTCGCCGCTGACCGACCCGGCGGCGGCACCGAAGCAGGGCGACGAGGGTGCGCCGCCGGCGACGCTCGTCTTCGCGGCGGAGGTGGCCGAGGGCCTGCGAGACATCCGCCCCGGAGGTGAGGTGCTGGTCCTGACCTGGTTCGACCGGGCCGACCGGACGGTTCTCTCGGTGCATCCGCGCGATGACCCCCTCAACCCCGAGACCGGCGTCTTCAGTACCCGCTCCGCCGACCGGCCCAACCCGATTGGACTGCACCGCGTCGAGGTCGTGGCGATCGATGGATTCGCCCTTACCGTTCGCAACATGGAGGCGGTCGACGGCACCCCGATCGTCGATCTCAAGCCAGTTCTCGACGTGACCCTGGAGCGATGAGGGTGGACGACCTGCGAATTCGCCCGGCTGAAGAAGCCGATGTCGAAGCGCTGTTCGGCCTGATCCTGGAGCTGGCCGAGTACGAGAAGCTGACGGTGAAGGGCGACACCGAGGGTGAAGCGGTCGCTGTTCGAGCAGCGGGCGGCAGAGGCGCTGATCGTCGAAGCCGGGGGAGAGGCGGTTGGGTACGCGATCTACTTCACCACCTTCGAGTGCCGTTCGGGAGTGTGGATCGAGGACGTGTATGTACGTCCGCGGTACCGTCGCGACGGGATCGGCGGGAAGGTGATGGAGCACCTCGCCGGGCTCGCCCTGGAGCGCGGTCACGTTCGCCTCGAATGATCCAAGCCATGCGTACTTGCATGTAGGGTTGACAAGTACTGCTGAGTAAAGTGAAGTCCGCAGTGCACTGTGTCAACGCGGCGAACATCGCCCCTGGCGGGGGGGTACAAGATCCTGGCGATCGGTGGCGACGCGAGCGAGCGTCGCTCCCTCAAGGACGTCCTCGCCAGTGCCGAGATCGACGTCGTCCTTGCGCCTGATGCAGGCGCTGGCCTGAAGGCCTTCTACGGCGAGCAGCCCGAGGCCGTCGTGCTCGACTTCGAGCTGCGGGACGGCGCCGGGATCGACGTGCTGGAGAAGATCCGCGAGCTGAGCGACGTGCCGGTCGTCGTCGTCACCGGTCGTTATCGCGGAGGCTCCGACCGGATCCGTGCCCTGCGCGCCGGTGCCGACGACTGCGTGAGTCGGCCGATCGGGTGGCAGGAGATGCTGGCGCGAGTGGAAGCGTTGCTGCGCCGTCCTCGCGCCGACGAGGACCAGTCGACGGTGCTCGACGACGACTTCATCCGCATCGACCGCGTCCGCCACCGGGTCGAGGTGCTCGGTGTAGAGGTGCCGCTGACCCCGACCGAGTTCAAGATGCTGGCTACCTTCGCCGCCCACCCGGGCCGGGTCCTTAGTCACCACCAGATCCTCGAGCTGGTCTGGGGCAGCGGCCTGCGGGAAAAAGAC
Organism: uncultured Solirubrobacterales bacterium; assembly: GCA_963846515.1. Classification (GTDB taxonomy): domain Bacteria; phylum Actinomycetota; class Thermoleophilia; order Solirubrobacterales; family 70-9; genus VAYN01. The sequence goes on from CAWJWC010000003.1 coordinate 251,209, forward strand.
GAGGTGAAGCTCTACGTCAGTTATGTGCGACGCAAGTTGCGCGAAGCCGCGCAGGTCGACCCGGTCGAGACGGTGCGCGGGGTGGGCTACCGCTACCGCCCTCGTAAGAACCCCGCATGACAGGAGCAATAGTCCTGCGGGCGTGTGCGGGTATGTGTGTTACTCGTCGCGCGGCGTGATGCGGAAGAGCGAGACGACCTCGGCCTGGTGCGCCTCGGGGTGCACGACGTAGGCGCTGGGCCCGCCGCCGAACCAGCCGGCCGCTTCGTTGTCGCCGACGAACACGCCCGGGTGGCGCTTGCCGTCGCCGTCCTGGATCCAGACCTTGTCGCCCTCCTTGAACCCGTGGTCGATCGCCTCGCTCATCGGCTCCCGCTCCGGGGCTGGATCTGCTGGACCGCCCAGCCGTTGCCGTCGGGGTCGCTGAAGAAGACGAAGGAGCCCCAGGGGAAGTCCTGGATCTCACTGACCTCGATCCCGCGCCCGCTGAGGTCGGTGTGGGCGGCCTCGATGTCCTCGACGACCACCTGCAAGCCTTCAAGCGACCCCGGCGCCATCTCGCTGAGGCCGGTGCCGATCGAGATCGAGGCCTTCGAGCCGGGCGGGGTCAGCTGCACGAAGCGCAGCTCGTCGCTGACCTGGTGGTCGTGGTCGGCGACGAAGCCGGCCTGTTCGTAGAAGGCCTTCGCGCGGTCGACGTCGGAGACGGGAACGTTCACCAGCTCGAGTCGGTAATCCATCGGGCGAGTCTAACCCGAGCGTCCGCGCCCCGGTCAGCAGGGCTTCATCCGCGCCAGTTTCTGCCGGTAGGTCCGCATCGAGCTGTGCTTCCAGTCGCCGTGGGTCTGGCGGCGCAGGCTCGGGACCAGCTCGTGGTGGTAGGGCGAGCTGAGGCTCTCGTTGTGGCCGATCACATCGCGCAGGCTGATCCCGAACCTGCAGCGCAGCCACTGGGTCAGCCAAAGCGAGGCGCGTAACTGGCGCCGGTCTCCGAGCACGTCGTCGTCGCCGTAGCCGACGTGCTCGATTCCGATCGCCGTCCAGTTGAGGCCGACCGTGTGGCGGCAGCGCGTGCGCAGGTTGACCAGCTTCACGATCCGGCCCGAGGAGCCGACGACGAAGTGCGAGCAGACGTTGGGCAGCTCGCCGAGCTCGATGTCCGGGACGTCCGGCGCGAAGGTGTTGAAGACGGCGCCGACGCTGCCGGTCTGGGCCATGTGCTCGACGATCGCTCGCGGCCGTCGCAGTCGCCACTTGCCCTTGCCGTAGTGGCGCTTCGAGTAGGCCGCCATCTCGCGCTTGCGTTTGGGACCGAAGGGGATCGGCCGGTTGACGATCGGCGGCCGCGCGATGCTCGTCGTTGCTCCGGGTCCGCTTGCCCCCGGACCACCCGCCGCCCCGGATCCCCCCGCACCGCTGGCGACCACGCAAAGACCCAACACGGCGGCGGCAAGTAGGAGCGAGGTGGCACGCATCTGCTCCCAGGCACCTTATGGGTGCCTAAATGCAGACGCGTGATCGAATCGAAGGTGGCGGAGGCGGGCGCCGTTGGACGAAAGGTGTTCGCGAATGGGACCCGGGTAGCTGCCGGCCATGGCCGAGGACGCCTCCGAGTACCTGCCGCAGCGCCGCACGCTGCCGGCGCTGCGGCGCGCCTCGCGCAAGTGCCGCGGCTGCGAGCTCTGGCGCGACGCAGCCCAGACTGTCTTCGGTGCCGGACCGGCCAAGGCGGAGCTGATGCTGGTCGGCGAGCAGCCCGGTGACCGCGAGGACCGCGCGGGCGAGCCCTTCGTCGGCCCCGCCGGCAAGCTGCTGCACCGCGCCTTGGACGCGGCGGAGATCGATGTCGAATCGACCTATCTGACCAATGCGGTCAAGCACTTCAAGTGGCGCCCGCGGGGCAAGCGGCGGCTGCACCAGACGCCGCGCGCGGGCGAGGTCGAGGCCTGCAAGCCGTGGCTGGAAGCGGAGGTGGAGGCGGTCGAACCGCGGGCGATCGTTGCCCTCGGCGCCACCGCCAGCCGCGCGCTCTTCGGTCCCAAAGTGAGAGTGACCAGGGACCGCGGCCGTCTGCTCGAGTCCCCGCTCGCACCGGTCGCTGCCGTCACCGTCCACCCTTCGGCGCTCTTGCGCCTGCGCGACGATGACGAGCGCCATGCCGCGCTCGACGAGTTGGTCGACGACCTGCGCCTGGTCGCCACCGCGATTGGGTGAGGACGCAACAGGCGTTGGCGCCTGCGACCGAAAGGCGTAAATCGCATTTCCGGTTTGTCCCCTTTGTCCACTGGGTAATGGGGCGTCAGTCACACGGGTTGCTGTTAATCACACGGGTTGCTAATGGGGCGTTAGTCACCACGGGTTGCTCGGTTAAACAGGTCCGGAGGAGGGGTAGCGATGTTCAAGTGCGAGAGATGCGGAAGCGGCTACAGCGCGAATCACATCGGGGTGGAGAACTGTCCGCGCTGCCTGTTGCTGGACCGGGTGCAGGCGCCGCTGACGTTCAAGATGTTCGAGGTGCGAGCGCCCGAGCGGAAGGCCCCGCAAGCGCAAACGACGCCGGCCTCGCAAGAAAGGGAAGAGTCCCTCTTGCACTAGCGCCGCTGCCGACGACCGGGCCACTGAGCGAGGCGGTTACCGGTCTACTCGCCTCCCGGGCAACGCGCTCGGGCTTCGACTCCGAGGCGGTCGAGCGCGCCGCCGAGCTGGTCGCCGCCGTCGCCGATCCGCTCGCCGACGACGACCTGCAGCTGGCGCTCTATCTCTGCTTCGAGCTCCACTACCGTTCCTTCTTCGCGGTCGACCCGGCCTGGGAGTGGAGCCCGACCCTGCTCGCCGTGCGGGCGCTGCTGGAGCAGGCCTTCCTCGAGGCGCTGGAAGCTGAGCTTGGTCCCGGTGACCCGGTCGAGCCGGAGCGGGTCGGCGACCTGCTCTTCCGGCTCGAGGCCGAAGACGCGGGGGTATCGCTCTCCCGCCGGATCGAGAGCGGCACCGACCTCGAGCAATTCCGCGAGTTCGTAGTCCACCGCTCGCTCTACCAGCTGAAAGAGGCCGATCCGCACAGCTGGGCGATCCCGCGCCTCAACGGTGCGGCGAAGACGGCCCTGCTCGAGATCCAGAGCGACGAGTACGGCGGCGGTCGCCCGGAGCGCATGCACTCGCGCCTGTTCGCGAAGACGATGCGGGCGCTCGGCCTCGACGACCGCGAGAACGCCTACCTCGGCTACATCCCGGGCCCGACCCTGGCGTCCGTGAACCTGATGTCGGCGTTCGGCCTGCGGCGCGAGCGCCGCGGCGCGATCGTCGGCCACCTGGCGATGTTCGAGATGACCTCGGCCCTGCCGAACCGCCGCTACGGCAACGCCCTGCGCCGGCTCGGCTTCGACGCCGAGGCGACCGACTTCTACGACGAGCACGTCGAGGCCGACGCCGTGCACGAGAACATCGCCGCCTATGACCTCGCCGGCGGCCTCGCCCGCCAGGAGCCGGACCTGGCCTGGGACATCCTCTTCGGCGCCCGCGCCCTGCTCCGTCTCGAAGACCGCTTCGGCCGTCACGTCCTCGCGGCGTGGGAGCAAGGGGAGACCTCGCTGCGCCGGCCGCTGTGAGCTCCTACGTCTTGCCGCTGCGCTGGACCGAGCCCGGGCCGATTGTCGAGCTGGCCGCCTATTTGGGCTCGCTCGCGGGCGCGGTCGACGAAGTGCTCGTCGTCGACGGCTCGCCGCCGCCCCTGTTCGCGACCCACGCCGCCGCGCTGCGGGGCGTTGCCCGCCACCTGCCGCCGCACCCCGATCTCGACTTCGCGATGGGGAAGGTGAACGGCGTCGTCACCGGCCTGCGCGAGTGCGCGCACGAGCGCGTCGCGATCGCCGACGACGACGTCCGCTACGAGCCGGCGGCCCTGCGCCGCACGCTCGCGCTGCTCGACCGCGCCGACCTGGTGCGGCCGCAGAACTACTTCGATGAGCTGCCCTGGCACGCGCGCTGGGACACCGCCCGCTCGTTGCTCAACCGCGTCTGCACCGGCGATCCCACCTTCCCGGTCGGCGACTTCCCCGGCACGCTTGCCGTCCGTCGCAGCGCCTTCCGCGGCAGCGGCGCCTACGACGGCGACGCCCTCTTCGAGAACCTCGAGCTGATGCGGACGATCGCCGCGGCAGGAGGGACCGTGGCGACCCCGCTCGACCTCTACGTCGCGCGGCACCCGCCGAGCACCCGCCACTTCCTCTCGCAGCGGATCCGCCAGGCCTACGACGACTTCGCGATCCCGGCCAGGATCGGCGCCTTCCTCGCGATCGGGCCGCTCTGCGCGTCGCAGCTGCGCCGCGGTCGGCGGCGGCGCTTGGCGCTGGCGGCACTCGCCACCATCGGCGTCGCCGAGCGCGGTCGCCGGCGGGCCGGTGGCGCCGCGCACTTCCCGGCGAGCGGCTCGCTGCTGGCCCCGGCCTGGATCGCCGAGCGCGCCGTCTGCTCCTGGCTGGCCCTGGGCGCGAAGCTGCGCGGCGGCGTCCGCTACGGCGCCGGGCGACTTAGTCGCTCGGCGACGCCGATGCGCCGCCTGCGCCGCTCTCGGCCTCGAACCCGATCGCCTTATGGGTCCCGTCGCAGAACGGCCGGATCTGCGAGCGACCGCAGCGGCATAGCGCCACCACCCGTCGCTTGACCTCGATCTCGTTGCCGTCCTGGTCGACGAGCGCGATTGGGCCGCGCACGAGGTAGGGGCCGTTGCGGTAGGGCGTGATCCGGGTCGGCGTAGCGTCCGCCGGCTCGCTCATCGGGTGCGCTCCGCCAGGCGCTCGAGCAGGCCGTCCATCCCCCGCTCGGCGTGGACCCGGCGCTGCTCGTCGGCGCCGTTGCCCTCGCGCAGGATGCGCTCGATCTCCTCCAGGGCGTCCTCGCTGCCGAGCTCGCGGGCAAACGGCCGTACCGCGTCCAGCATCCGCCGCGCCACCGCCCGGGCCGGTTCCGGACTATCCGAGTCGAGCAGGATCCGCGCCTCGAGACCGTGGCTGGCGGCCTGAAAGTAGGACTCCTCGATCGCCTCCCGGTAGAGCCCGGGGGCGGTCGGCTGCTCCAGCTCCCGCGCCGCGATCGCCTGGATCAGCGCCGCGAAGGCGGCGGAGGCGGAGGCGTCGGCCTGGACGTCGATCGCCCGCACCTCGGTCGTGCCAAGTCGCGGATGGGGACGTACGTCCCACCAGATATAGGTGTAGTCGGCGACGCCGGCGGCGGCGATCAGCTGGTCGGCGACCTGACAAAAGTCCTCGTAGTCGCGGAACTGCCGCGGCACGAGGAAGCGCGGGTAGCTGCGCACCACCTGGGTGCGGGCGCTGGCATGGCCGGAGTCCACTCCCTCGCGGAAGGGCGAGTTGGCGCTCAGAGCCTGCAGCACCGGCAGATAGAGGCGAAAGGCGTTGGCGAGCCGCACGGCGGTCTCCGGGTCGGGGATGCCGACGTGGACATGGAGGCCGCAGGGGGGCGTTCGCAGCAGGTCGCCGAAGTCTTCGCGGACGATCTCGTAGCGTGGCTTGTCGACCAGCTCGGCGCGGGGCGAGTGATCTGCCGGGTGCAGGCCGGCGCCGAGCAGGTGAAAGCCCGCGTCGGCAATCGCCCCCCGCGCCTCGCGCAGCTGCCGCAGCGCGTCGTCGGCCCCGTGGCAGACGCCGGTCTTGAGCTCAATCTGCGCGGCGAAGATCTCGGAGCTGACACGTCCGGCGGCGGGGCCTCGGACGCTCTCGAGGACGCGTTCGCTCACGGGCGCCAGCCGACGGCGCTCGTCGACCAGGAGCAGCTCCTCCTCGACGCCGAGCGTCAGCGGCGGCGACTGGCCGAAGCGATGGGCGTGGGGATCCCGGCGCGCGCTGCGCCCCGGCTCCTCGGCGCGGTCCCGAGGGGTCGGCTGCTCCCTGGAGGTCACGCCGCTCCGCTACCCGGAGTGCCACCTTTGTCAACCCATGGTTTGAGAAGGCGCCACGCGTAGCGTCGAGTTAGGCAGCTGACGCCGACTCAGGCGAATTGCCGGCGGCGGATGGCGAGGACGCGCACCTCCGGGGCGATTCGCGGCTGGTGACCGCGGATCGCCCGGAGCGTCTGCACGGTGCGCGACAGGGATGGGGTTGGACGACGGCTCAGTGCCGATCGCTCCGATTCTCTGGCCTCTCTGAGCACGGCCCTCTGCTTACCCGCTTGTGCCCGAGGTCCAAACATCGCGCCGAGTGGGCCTAATGGTTAGAGCCAAGCTCCACGCAGCGCTCCGGCAGACGGCGTTGGCCCCTCGGCATCTGGGTATCGGCAAGGATCGCGATCAAACTGGAGCGAGATTCCGATGGCGAAAGCGAAACGGGACAAAGGCGGCAAGCTCGGCGAGTACGAGCGCAAGCGCGACTTCGAGGCGACGCCGGAGCCGGCGTCGAAGCGACGCAAGCGAAAGGGGGCACCCCGCTTCGTCATCCAGGAACACGGCGCCCGCCGCCTGCACTGGGACCTGAGGCTGGAGCACGATGGCGTCGCCGCCTCCTGGGCGATCCCCAACGGCATCCCGGTCGACCCGGCGCAGAACCGCAAGGCCGTCCACACCGAGGACCACCCGCTCGAGTACCTCGACTTCGAGGGCGAGATCCCGGCCGGCCAGTACGGGGCGGGGACGATGCGGATCTGGGATCGCGGAACCTACGAGCTGCACAAGTGGGAGTCGGGGAAAGTCGTCTTCAGCCTCGCGGGCGAGCGGCTGCGCGGGCGCTACGCGCTCTTCCGCGCCGGCAAGAGCGAGAAGGACTGGATGATCCACCGCATCGACCCGCCGGCCGAGCAGCGCGATCCCTTCCCGGAGGGGATCGTGCCGATGCTCGCCAAGCTGGCCAAGCCGCCGGCCAAGGACGACGGCTGGGCGGCGGAGCTGAAGTGGGACGGGGTGCGGGCGATCGCCTACTGCCAGCCCGGCCGCCTGCGACTGCAGAGCCGCAACCTGCTCGACATCACCCCCCAGTACCCGGAGGTGCGGCGCCTGACCCGCCAGCTCGGCAGCCTCGATGCCGTCCTCGACGGCGAGCTGGTCGCCTTCGACGAGCAGGGCCGGCCGAGCTTCGAGCGCCTCCAGCAGCGCATCCACCAGACCGCGGAGAGCATCGTGCGGCGGCGGATGAAGACCCACCCGGTGACCTACGTGATCTTCGACCTCCTCTACCTCGACGGACATGATCTGGCGAGCGAGTCCTACGAGCGGCGCCGCGAGCTGCTCGCCAAGCTGGAGCTGGACGGGGAGAGCTGGCAGACCCCCGGCTACTCGGTGGGGCACATCCGCGAGCTGCTCGCGGCGAGCGCCGAACAGAACCTTGAGGGCCTGGTGCTGAAGCGGCTCGACAGCATCTACGTCCCGGGCAAGCGCGGCAGCACCTGGCTGAAGGTGAAGAACATCGGCCGCCAGGAGTTCGCGATCGGCGGCTGGACGGCGGGGGAGGGGCGCCGCCGCAACAGCCTCGGCTCGATCCTGCTCGGGTATTTCGACGACGAGGGCAACTTTCACTACGCCGGCAAAGTTGGCACCGGCTTCTCCGCGAGCGACCTGAAGGAGGTGCTGACGCGGCTGCGGCCGCTGGAACGCGAGACCAACCCGTTCCTCGGCCGCCGCGGCCCCCGCGACGCCTACTTCGTCGACCCGGAGCTGGTCGCCGAGATCGAGTTCCGCGAGATGACCGCCGACGGCATGGTCCGCCATGGCTCCTTCAAGGGCCTGCGCGAGGACAAGCCGGCGACCGATGTCGTCCTCGAGCGCCCCGAGCCCGCTACTTGAGGAGCTGGCCGGGGTCCACCTCGACTGCCTTGGCCAGCTTTTCCAGCGTCGAGACGCGGGGATCGCGTTTGCCGGCCTCGATCCGGCTGATCTCCGCCGGCTCGAGGCCGCTGCGCTGAGCCACCTCTTCCTGCGTCAGCTCGAGTCGCTTGCGGGCAGCGCGGAGGTTCTGACCTAGGGCGCCCACGCAGGGGATCGTGACCAGTGCAGGCGCTCACTTCCATGTAAAAGATTACAAGTTTTCGATATTCTCTCGTCCATTCCCCCCTGCCACCCCATTAAAAGGGGCCGACCCCCGGGTCCCGCAGTGCTGCCGGCCGAGATCGGCCCCCGCCTGTGTGCGCCGTTAACCGGCCTTGTAGATCATGTGCTTCAACTGAAGAGGCGCCACTTTCATTGCCTTCATCGACGTTCCACCCCCTTCCCATGACGTGCCCAGCGTGGTCCGCCGGGAGAGGGGTCGATGCTAAGGAATTCCCGAACATCATCTGTTTCGTGATCGAAATCGATTCCGTGAGTAAGCAGGAGTCTTTATGCTCGGTGACTACTGAGTAACCCAGGCCATTCGAGCAGAGAGAGGAGGCCCGCGTTGGAGGTAAAGACGAGCCGACCCGGGACCCGACGCAAGAGCATTCAGGAGGTGGTTCAGTTCGCCTTGGCCCACAAGATCCGGGTCCACATCCTCCTGGTCCTGCACGAAGGGGTCTATACGGCGGCCCAGATCGCGAGCCTCATCGAGGAGCCGCTGAACACCGCTGCGAACCACATCAGACAGTTGCTCAACGACGGCTCGATCGAAATCGCCAAAGAAGAGCAGAACGGGAACATCACGAAGTATTGGTATCGGGCGGTTGAGATTCCCTATTGCTCGCAGGAGGAGGCTGAAGCAATGCCTCGCGAGCATCGTCAGATGCATGCTGGCTTCGTTGTTCAGTCGGCTCAAGCTGAGGCAATGGCAGCCCTTTGGGCGGGAAAGCTCGCTGATCCACGCACCTGCCTCTACTGGAATTGGCATCACCTCGACAACGAGGGGCGGGAAAAACTCGAAGCGGAACAGGTCCGATACGCAGAGCGCATCAAAGAGATCGAGGTCGAATCCACTAACCGCGCCGCTGAGTCGGGCGAGGAAACGATCTCCATGCTGATCACGCTGTTTGGCTATGAGCGCGCCAGAAAAGCCCCGCCCCAGCCTCTTTCCTCATGAATTCGTAATCGAAATTCGCGATGCGATTGACCCCTCCGCTTCCATCTGGAACCGTCAAGTAGTCAGCTAACACCGACCGACTGTCTCTCGACCCGCCCGTCGAGGGTTTTCTGATCAAGCGCTGGACTCAGGCCACCCCAGGGTTGCTTCGGCCGCACCACGCCGAGCTGCTCGACCGAAGGTCCGAGCCCGATCCGGTCGATCGGTGTTGCTGGCACCTTCAAACCCAGCCCCCGATGAAGCCGCCCCCGCAAACCGTCGTCCAGCCTTCCTTCGACTGGGCTAGGTTCACTCTCCTCGTCCACCCGATGCAGGTGGCAATCGTCGAAGCGTGTTTGTGGATCGGTCAGCCGCTGTCGGCAAAGGACTTCAGCCAGATGTTTGCCAGCCAAATCGGCCGTTCGACGACCGGCACCTCATACATGTCCTACCACGTGCGCGAGCTAGCCAAGGTAGGTGTGCTCGAGCTGTGTGGCACCGAATCGGTCCGGGGAGCGGTCAGGCGGTTCTACTTAGTCGCCGGGGAGAAACCGGCATGACCGTGGCGATCACAGCGGAGCAGAGGGATGCGCTGTACGACGTGCTCCTCGACCGGATCAGCGGGGTGGGCGATGTGTGGATTGCGGTCTGCACAGAGGACTACGAGGCAGCCAGTCGGCTCGCCCTCGCATACGCCGACGACCTTCGCTTCGTCGTCGAAGACCTGGGCTGGGGCGACACAGCCCCTACCGACCCGATCGAGCTGAAGACACCACCCGAGGTGCTCCAGCGCGTCCTCGGGCGGCTGAGAAGTATCGCCCTCGGGCTGAGCGCGAGCGAAGAGCGAGAGCGATCGGAGCTGCGCGAGAGCCAGAGGCAGAATCAGGTGGTCTTAGAGGCCTGCGATCAGGTTCTCGCCGGGGTGAGCAGCTCGGCGCTGTAGCCGAGCTCGACCAGTGCCTCGCCCAGCTCCTCCTCCATTGCACGCTGCTCCTCCGCACTGAGGTTCTCGCGCCAGCCGCCCGGCGTGGCGCTGCGGATCGCCTGGCCGGGGCCGCGCTCGCTCCGGGGCAGCCCCTCGAAGCGGTGGCGCTCGACGGCGCCCCGTACCCCGCTGCGGTCGAGGCCGAGCATGGCGCAGAGCTGTTTGAGGTAAACCGCGGGTTCCGCCCGCAGATCCTCGTAGCGGATCAGGATCCGGTCCTCGGGGGCGCGGCTCTCGAAGGTCTGACGCACGGCGCGGCTGCGGTAGGCCCAGACGGCCGCGAGCCAGCGGATCAGCGGGATGCGGCCCTCTGGCGTTACCGGGAAGGCGCCGCCGGGGATTGCCCACGATCCCTCCCGGTAGGCGTCGAGCCAGGAGTCGACGACGTCGCGGCCGTCGCGGAGCAGGAAGATCACCTTCGAGCGGGGGAACAGCTCGGTCAGGAACGGCGCGACGTGGGATCCGGGCTCCTTGACGACGAACAGGTCGGCCGCCGCGAGCCCGCCGGGGCTTTCCTCGGCCTGCGCCTCGAAGCGGGCGAAGACCAGCTCGCGCAGCGGCTGCTCCCAAATGGCGCGGTGTCGCGCGGCGAAGAAGTACCCCGGCTCCTCGGCCTTGAGCTCGAGCAGGGTCTTCAGCGGAGGCGGGTCCTCGCAGGCGGACCAGGCAAGCGGGATCGGCCGCCAGACGCCGAGGTGATGGCCGAGGTGAGGGTCGTCGAGCGGCACGACGCCCTCCAGCTCGGAGAGCATCTTCAGTAGCCAGGTGCTGCCGCTGCGGGATGAGCCGAAGATCCAGGCCAGCCGGTCCTCGTTTTCGGCCAGGCGATTCATGTGTGACGGCAATTCCCGGCTCGGTTCTGCCTCAAACTTTCCCGTCCGCTCGCTGCGTCAAGTCCGCGGTGGCGTGGCGCGACCTCCCGCCAGCCCCGCCGGCGTGCTCGAAGATCGGCGTGTCGACCGCCTGCGGCACCATCGTCGCGACGTCGATGTCGGGCTCCTCGGCCAGCTCGCCGCGCAGGCACTCGGAGAAGGCGCGGACGGCGTTCTTACGCACGACGACGGCGTCCTCCAGAGCTCGCGGCATCGTTCGGCCTCAGCCGAGACCCTTTTTCTCGGCGGCTTTGTAGGCGATCTGGAGGAAGTCCGAGACCGTGAGCGCGGCGAAGACGGCGGCGAGGAAGCGGGTCAGCCGGGGGGCGACGAGGAGGCCGAGGGCGAAGCCGGCGACGACCCAGAGGCCGAGGCAGTAGGGACAGACGAGCAGTTCGCCGATCGCCTTGCGGGCACCGCTGCCGCGGGCGCTCTCTTCCAGCTCCGACGGCCCACCCCGTCCTTCCAGTTCGGTGAAGGGCGCGCGCAACGGGCTGGTCACTTTGTCCTTGGCGAGCAGACGGCTGAACTTGTGCGAAGCGGTCCCGACGAGGAGCAGGTCGCCCGCGTCGAGCCGCTCGGGCAGCTCATGCCCGCCGCGCCGCGCCGCCACCAGGCCGCCGCCGAAGAGAGCTCCGAAGATCGCCATCAGGGTCGCGTAGGGGAGTAGCGGCGGGCGTTCGGAGCCGGGCGCGTACTCATCGAGCATTGTTTGCCTCTACCCCTTGGCGGGCACCTGCAACCTGTCGTGGCCAACCGCCTTCTCGGGATCTACCTCAACGACCATCTGGCCGGCTCGGTGGTCGGAGTGGAGCTGTGCCGGCGGGCGCGGGCCAGCAACGAGGGGTCGGAGCTGGGCCGGACCCTGAGCGAGCTCTGCGCCGAGATCGAGGCCGACCAGGAGACGCTGCGGCAGGTGATGCGGCGGCTGGGCGTGGGGGAAAGCCGACTCAAGCCAGCCGGCGCCTGGCTCGCCGAGAAGCTCGGGCGGCTGAAGCCGAACGGGCAGCTACACGGCTACTCGCCGCTCAGCCGGGTCGTCGAGCTGGAGGGCCTCGCGGGTGGGGTGGCGGTCAAGCAGATGCTCTGGAAGACGCTCGCGCAGCAGTTCGGGGACGGCCTCGCCGGGTTCGACTTCGAGGCGCTCTCCGCGCGGGCCAAGGCCCAGCGCGAGCGGCTCGAGGCCTGCCGCCTCGAAGCGGCCGCGATTGCTTTCGGCCAGCAGCTCTGAGCGTCGCGCGGTCAGCGCGGTTCGGCGCGAACCACCAGGCTCAGCCGCGGCGCCAGCACCGTCGCGCGCTGGACCATGCGCTCCGGCTGCGGCGCCAGCGGTGTGATCCGGACGGTCGCGAGGAGGGCCGGGACGACGCTGGCGATCTCAGCCAGGGCGAGCGGCTCGCCGACGCAGCGACGGGCACCGCCGCCGAAGGGGAAGTAGGGGAAGTCCGGCTCCTGACCCGGCTGCCAGCGATCGGGGCGAAAGCGGTCCGGTTCGCGGTAGCCGCGCGCATCGCGGTGCAGGAGCGAGGTCGGGACGAAGACCGTCGCGCCGACCGGCAGCTCGTGCTTGCCGACCGCGAACGGCGCGACCAGGCGGCGCAGCACCGCGGAGGCCGGCGGCTGTAGGCGCAGGGTCTCGCGCAGCACCGCTCGCGCCGGCTCGCCCTCGGGGTCGGCGGCGAAACGCTCGGCCAGCTCCGGCTCACGGCCGAGGCGGTCGAGTAGCCAGGCGAGCGCGATCGCCGGCGGCTCCTGGGCCGCGATCAGCAGCGACATCAGCTCGTCGACGATCTCGTCGTCGTGGAGGGAGGGCGTGGCGCCGACCATGCACCCGAGCACGTCGCCGTCGCCGGCCGGCTCGCGCCGCCGCGCTCCGATCGCCCGGGAGAGCTGCTCGGCAACCGGCGCCTGGCGCCGCTCGAAGAGCAACTGCCCAAGCTCGCCGACCAGCCCGTCGCCGCGGCCGGGCAGGGTGCTGGGCGGGTTGCCCGGCGTGCGCAGCATCTGCTGAATCGCCGCGATCAGCGGGGCGGCGATCCCCTCGTCGCGGACGCCGAGCACGAGACGGACGAAGATCTCGTCGGTCAGCGCTCGCAGCCGCGGCAGCAGCCGGAACGGCCTTTCCTCCGGCAGCCAGGTCGCGTGCAGGGCCGCGATTCGCTCCATCTGCGGGCGCTGGGCGGCGATCGCCGCCGCCGACATCGCCGGCGCGATCCGCTCGCGCGCGTGGCGGTGCCGCTCGGCGTCGCCGCCGAAGACGGAGCGGGCCGAGGCAAACGGCAGGACCCGCAGCCGACCTTCGCCCGCCTGCGCCTGCCGCGGGTCGGAATCGAGCAGCCGCGAGACCGCCTCGGGATCGCCGACCACGACCAGCGGCCGCGCGGTCAGCGGCCGCAGCGTGAAGACGTCGCCGAAGGACGCTTGGGCATAGCGCAGGAAGCCGAGCGGGTCGCGGTGAAAGCCGAGCGTCTGCGCGATGACCCCGCTCGCGGGGCCGGGAGGGAGGGGATCGGCTGGTCTCCCCCCGTCACTCAAGGCGTCAGCAACACCTTCACCGCCCCGTCCTGCTCCTGCTGAAACATCCGGTAGGCGTCGGGCGCCTGCTCGAGCGGCAGTTTGTGGGTTGCGAAGTCGTCGAACAGGGTCGGCATCCGCGGCGAGTCGGTCGCGCAGCCGTAGACGCCGATCAGCGAGATCGTGCCGCCGCGGCGGACGATCTCGATCGCAAAGTGCAGCGCGCTGAGCCGTAGAGCTTGGCGTAGCCGACCCGCACGTCGTCGCTCGCCGTGCCACGTCACCGCCTTCACCTCGATCCTCCGACTCCTCGCCTGTCCCCTCTGACTACCCCTGCCGCGGGCGCGAAAACAACCATGTGAGTGAACTCGAAGAACATGCGAGTTCACTGTGCGAGTTGTTCTGGTGGCGGTCGCGGGGCGAGGAGCGGCTGAGCGCGCCCGTTGCCTGGGCAGTTTGTCCGCCGCCTGCGTCGGGTAGCCGCAGAGTGGACAAGGACCGCCCGCCGGCCCGAATCCCAGCGGCTTTTACCGAGACTTCGGTCCCGGTTCCCGCTCGGGTGAGAAGACCAACCGTGCAAGCGGTGAGGCGCTCAGGTCGGCGGGCAAGAACTTCGCGAGAGCAGAGGAGGAGATCGCAGTGTTCGAACTGAAGGACAAACGCATCGCCTTCCTCGTCGCCAACGAGGGAGTCGAGCAGATCGAGCTGACCGCGCCACTGGAAGCGGTGCGAGGGGCCGGCGCCGAAGCCGAGCTGCTGGCGCCCGAAGCGGGCGAGGTCCAAGCCTTCAACCACCTCGACAAGGGCGAGAGGTTCGACGTCGACCAGGCGGTCGGCGAGGCCGATCCGAGCCACTTCGACGCCCTCGTCCTGCCCGGTGGCGTCGCCAATCCCGACCAGCTGCGGATGAAACCGGCGGCGGTCGAGTTCGTCCGCCACTTCTTCGAAGCCGGCAAGCCGGTAGCGGCGATCTGCCACGCGCCCTGGACCCTGATCGAGGCCGACGTGGTCAAGGGCCGCACGCTCACCTCGTTCCCGAGCCTGCGGACCGACCTGCGCAACGCCGGGGCCGAGTGGGTGGACGAGGAGGTCCACGTCGACCAGGGCCTGGTCACCAGCCGCAAACCGGACGACCTCGAGGTTTTCAACGCGAAGCTGCTCGAGGAGTTCGCCGAGGGTATCCACGAGGGCCAGCGCGAGAGCGCCGGCGCTCGCTAGCGAAGGAGGGGAACGATGCCGCCGCGCGAGTTGAGAGCCCGGCGCGCTTGACGCAGCTCGGCTACACGCTGTCAAGCGAGGAGAACGACCCCACGGCGCTGGTCGCGCAGGCGGCCCGCGCCGAGGAGGTCGGCTTCTCCTTCGCCGCGATCTCCGACCACTTCCATCCCTGGACCGACCGCCAGGGGCAGAGTCCGTTCGTTTGGGGTGCGCTGGGGGCGATCTCGCAACGGACCGAGCGGCTGCAGCTGATCACCGGCGTCACCTGCCCGAGCTTCCGCATCCACCCGGCGATCGTCGCTCACGCCGCCGCGACCGCGGCGATCCTGCTGCCCGGCCGCTTCTCGCTCGGCCTCGGCAGCGGCGAGAACCTCAACGAGCACATCCTCGGCGACCGCTGGCCGGCGGTGGCGGAGCGTCAGGAGCGCCTCGAGGAGGCGATCGAGGTGATCCGGCTGCTCTGGGAGGGGAAGCTGTGCAGCCACCGCGGCCGCCATTACACGGTCGAGAACGCCCGCCTTTACACGCTGCCGGAGCAACCGCCGCCGATCCTGGTCGCGGTGGCGGGGATGAAGTCGGCCGCGCTGGCCGCCCGCTGCGGCGACGGCCTGGTCGGGACCGCGCCGGTGCCCGAGACGCTGGAGCGCTTCCGCGCCGGCGCCGGTGCCGACAGTCCCGCCTATGGGCAGATCCACGTCTGCTGGGCCGAGCACGAGGAGCAAGCGCGACGCACCGCGCTCGAATACTGGCCGAACGCCGCCTTCAGCGGTACCCACCCTCTTGAGCTGCCGCTGCCCAGGCACTTCGAAGAGGAGGCGGAGCTGGTCGACGAGGAAGACGTCGCCGCAAGCGTGATCTGCGGGCCCGACCCGCAGCCCCACCTAGACGCGATCGCCGAATACGCCGAAGCCGGCTACAGCCACGTCTACGTGCACCAGGTCGGCCCCGACCAAGACGGCTTCTTCGACTTCTACAAGCGCGAGATCCTGCCGCGCTTCAACTAGGCAGCGCCTCGAGCAGGTGGCGATCGCGGCGCAGGGCGGCGATCGATTCGACCACCTCGGTCGCGCCCGCCTCGCGTAGCTCCGCCTCGGAGAAGCCGCCAGTGAGCACCGCCAGGGTCGGAACGCCGGCCGCCTGCGCGGCCTTCACGTCCCAGGTCGAGTCGCCGATCATCAGGGCGGGGCCGTCGCCCGCCTTCTCGAGCGCGGCGTGGATGAGGTCGGCGGCGGGCTTGGTCTGTTCGACGTCGTCGGCGGTCGTCCAGCCGTCGACGAGGTCGCCGGCCTCGAGCAGCCCGAGGTAGTGCTCGACCTCCTCCTGCTTTGCCGAGCTGGCGAGGATCACGGTCGAACCGCCTGCACGCAGGTCCTCGATCAGCTCGCGGGCGCCCTCCATCGGCTCGACTTCTCCGATCAGCTCGCCGTAGGCCGCCGTCTCTGCCTCGCGGATCGCGTCGCCTTCCGCCTCCTCCACCTCTGCGCCGACGAGCGCGGCGACGATCTTGTCGCCGCCCATCCCGATGTGACGGTGGACCTTCCACATCTGCACCCGGTGCCCACGCCCGTGCAGTGCGCGGTGCCAGGCGAGCGCGTGGTGGTAGTTGGTGTCGACCAGGGTGCCGTCGACGTCGAGGATCGCGGTGACCGACATCGTCGCTCTCGCTACCCGGGCTTGTCTCGCCTGTAAACGGGTAACCGCGAGCAGCGAGGTGAGCGGATGAAGGCGGTTCGGATCGGCTGCTCGGGCTGGAGCTATCGCGACTGGAAGGAGAGCCTCTATCGCGACGTGCCGAGCTCGCGTTGGCTCGCCCGCTATGCCGAGGTCTTCGACACCGTCGAGGTCAACGCGACCTTCTACCGGCTGCCGAAGCGGGCGACGGTCGAAGGCTGGGTCGAGCAGACCCCCGACGGTTTCCTCTTTGCCGTAAAGGGGAGCCGCTACCTCACCCACATCCGCCGGCTGCGCGAAATCGAGCAGGGCGTCGCCCGCTTCTGGGAGCCGCTCGAGCCGCTGCGCGAGGCCGGCCGCCTCGGCCCGGTGCTCTGGCAGCTGCCCGGCAACTTCCAGCGCGATGACGAGGTGCTGGCGCGGGCGCTCGAGATTCTCCCGGAAGCGCGGCACTGCTTCGAGTTCCGCCATCCGAGCTGGTTCGCCGCCAGCGTCCGCGGGCTGCTCGAAGAGCATGGCGCTTCGTTGGCGATCGGCGACGATGCCCGTCGCGAGCTGCCACCCGCCCGACCGGTCGGCGAGCTTGTCTACCTGCGCCTCCACTACGGCTCGCGCGGTCGCGACGGCAACTATTCGTCCACCGAGCTCGAGCGCTGGCATCGGCGCATCGCCGCCTGGCGCCACCAGCGCGAGGTCTTCGCCTACCTCAACAACGACTGGCGCGGCTTCGCGCCCGCCAACGCCCGCGAGCTGCGCCGCGGCCTCGCGCAGGTAGCTCAGCGCGCATAAGAAGGCCGCGCCTGTTGGCGCGGCCTTCTTCTTCGGTGTCGGCTAGGCCGCGAGCCGTGAGCGCAACAGGTCCTTGCCCTGCTCGGCGCCCTTGCGGCTCGTCTCCTGCGCCCGGCGGAAGAACCCGGCAAGCTCTGAATCTCCTGCCCGCTCCGCGTCCTGCACATAGGTCTCGAGGCGCAGCACGTTGCTGAGGCACTGCTCGGTGAACCAGATGACGTTGTAGTCCTTGTCCTTGGTGCCGGTGATCTCGCCGGCCTCCTGCACGGCCATTTCGCTCCTCCTCGGTTGGCTTGCGTAC
This sequence comes from uncultured Solirubrobacterales bacterium, assembly GCA_963846515.1. Taxonomy (GTDB): domain Bacteria; phylum Actinomycetota; class Thermoleophilia; order Solirubrobacterales; family 70-9; genus VAYN01. Next base: position 268,528 of record CAWJWC010000003.1, read on the forward strand.
CTGCCGACTACCCAGAGGGCGGCGAAGCGAAAACGGCGACCGGCCGAGTTTCGTGCCTGGCGGCCAGGGGTAGCGGGGCGGCATGTACGCGATACCGATTGCCGTCGTTCTGCTGCTTGGGGGGGAGCGCCGACCCTGATGACCCCCGAGAACGAACCCACTGAGAACGACCCGCGCGTCGCCGAAGAGGAGGCCCAGGCCGCGGCCGAAGCGGCCCGAATCGGCGGCCGGCACCGAGCGGAGAGCGACGACCCCGCCCAGGAGCCGCTGGTAGAGGCCGGCCAGGGCGAGGCCGAGGGCTTCGAGCTGGCCGAGCGGGAACTGGAAGAAAGCGCCTCCCACGGCGACTCGCGCGGCTTCCCCGATGACGACCGGCCCGCGCCGGAGGAGCCGACCGACGTCGAGTACGGCGAGCCCGACGAGCCGATCCCCGAGGACGGGCCGGAGGGATGAGCACTACCGCCCCTGACAGGCTGCTGGCGATCGTCACCGACACCTTGGTTGGGTCGGAGCCAGTCGAGGAGATCCGGCGCCAGGCCAACGGCGGTGGGGTGGAGGTTCGCGTCGTCGTGCCGGCGGTCGAGGCCAACGCCTTCCGTCACACCCTCGGCGACATCGACGAGCCGAAGCGGGAGGCGGAGGAGCGGTTGCGCGCCTCGCTGGAGGCGTTGAGGCGCGACGGCATCGAGGCTTCTGGCTACGTCGGCGACCCCGACCCCGTACAGGCCGCTGAGGATGCGCTGCGCGAATCGCCAGCCGACGAAGTGCTGATCTTCGAGCACGCCAAGGGGCAGGCGCGCTGGTTCGAAGACGGTCTCTTCGAGAAGGCCCAGGAGACGCTGGAGCCGCCACTGCGGATGGTCGTAATCGATCCTGCTGACGATGGGACCCACGTCGTCGACGTCGAGCGCGCCGGCCGCGGCACGAAGGAGCACGAAGAGAGGGAAGTCGGCTCTGCCTACCTGCCGGGCTTCTCGCTCGGGGATTTCGCCGGGATGACGATGGGCATCGTCGGCACGATCGTGACGATCGTGCTTGCCGCGGCGATCGCTTCTGGCGGCGGCCCCGAGGTGGGGTGGAAGGCGGTGGCGATCGGGATCGCAATCTTCACCGCCCTGATCAACATGGCTCACGTCGTCGGGCTCACCCTGTTCGAGAGCGTCCACTACCGCGGCGGCTTCGCCAAGTTCTTTCGCCTCCTCTCTCTGTTCGGCACCTCGAGCGCGGTGCTCGTCAACCTCTCGATCTTGCTTCTCACCTGAGCTGCTCGCGGCGCTGATGCAGCGCCCCAGCACCTCCTCGGCCAGCCGCGAGCCTTATGCCTGGAAGTGGGCGGGCTCAGTTACGCAGCGCGGCCAGCGCTTCGTCGCGGGTGCCGTGGATCGGGATCGAGAGCTCGAGGCCGGTGATCTCGAGCACGCGGCGGACCTGGTCGTTGTAGCTGCAGATCACCACCCGGCCCTCGCCCTCGCCGTCGGCGGCGCGGTCCAGTTGCTGCCAGGCACGGACGATCAAGGCAATCCCGGTCGAATCGATGAACTCGCAGTCGGTGAGGTCGACCAGGACCGAGGCGTCCCTGGCGGAGACGGCCTCCTCAAGCGGCCCCTCGAGTTCGGGGGCGGTGCTGAGGTCGAGCTCGCCGCGGACCGCGATCACGCGAATCCCGTCCTCGAGCTGGGCGGCAGATGCCTCGAACGGCGCCGGAATCACGCGCCGATGCTACCGCAGGCAGGCAACAGGTCCAGCAGCGTTTCGCCCAGCAAGCGCGGGGGTAGGAATTTCGGAGTGGCATCGCAGATATGCTCGCCACCGACCCGCGCTGTGGCATGGACTAGTGCAATCGTGAATACGACGACGGACGACCAATCGGGACTGCAGATGTCCCTACCCGCCCGCGCAGAGAACGTGGCGGTCGTCCGACACGCTCTCGCTGGGCTGGCCGAGCGCCTCGGCATGGAGGAACCGCAGCTCGCCGACCTGAAGACCGTGGTGACCGAGGCCTGCATGAACGTGGTCGTGCACGCCTATCCAGACGACGAGCCGGGCCTGCTGGCGGTCGAGGCCACCCCCCAGATGGATGGCTTGTCGGTCGTCGTGCGCGACTTCGGGATGGGGATACGGCCGCGCCCGGGGGGCGACGGCCGACCCAGCCTGCGGATCGGGCTGACCCTGATCGCGGCCCTCTCGAGCAACTTCGAGATCAAGGGCGGCGTCGACCGCGGCACCGAGATCCGGATGTTCCTGCCGTTTGCCGCTCGCGACGAGAGCGCCGAGCGCGAGCGCGCCGCCGCCGCCGCGCCGATTGAGGCGGAGGCGACCGCGATGCGGGTCGGCCCGCCCGACCTGGTCGCGCCGATCCTCAGCCGCGCCCTCGGCGCCCTCGCCGCCCGCCGCGAGATCACCGTCGACCGCCTCTCCGACGCGATGCTGCTCAGCGACGCGATTTCGGCCGGGGCCCCGCAGGGCTTCAAGGACGGCCACGTCGTGCTCAGCATCGCCGACCGCTCCGAGGGCGTCGAGCTGCGGGTCGGCCCGATGGAGGACGGCGGCGCCGAGCGCCTCCGCGCCAGCCTCGACCTGCCGGAGCTGGGCGGGTCGCTGGCGAGCCTGGCCGACGAACTGCGGGTCGAGGAGGACAGCGAGGGCGAGTTCCTCGTCGTCGGCTTCGCCTCGCTCGCGGCTTAGCGGCTCTTCTCCTCATCGTCGGCTTCGGCGACCTCGGCCCGGATCCGCTCCAGGGTGCGGCGCAGGATCCGCGAGACGTGCATCTGCGAGTGCCCGATCCGCTCCGCGATCTGAGACTGGGTCATGTCCTCGACGAAGCGCAGCTGCAAAACCAGGCGCTCGCGCTCGTCGAGATGGGGGAGAGCCCCTTCCAGCGCCAGCTTGTCCTCGACCAGCTCGAAGCCTTCGTCCTCGTCGCCGACCCACTCGGAGGCCGGCGATTCCTCCTCGTCGCCGCCGACCGGCCGGTCGAGCGAGAGCGGGCGGCGGTTGTGGTTGGCCTCCAGCACCTCCAGCACCTCGCTGGGGTCGGCTTCGAGCTTGGCCGCGATCTCCCCAACCGAGGGCGAGCGCTGCAGCTCGACCGTCAGCGCTGAGATCGCTTTGTCGACCTCGGCCATGCGGTCGTGCAGGCCACGCGGCACCCGCACCGTCCAGACGCGGTCGCGGAAGTGGCGCTTCAGCTCGCCGAGGATCGTCGGCGAGGCGAAGGCGGTGAACGGCGTGCCGCGATCCGGTTCGAAGCGATCGATCGCGTTGACCAGCCCGAGGCTGGCGACCTGGAGCAGGTCGTCGAAGGACTCGCTGGCGCCGCGGTAGCGCAGCGCCAGGTTCTTGGCGAAGGGCAGGTAACGCCGCACCAGCTCCTCGCGCGTAGCCTGGTCGCGGGTCTCGGTGAACCTCGTCCAGAGCTCGCGCTCGCTCGCCAAGCCGTCGCCGGGGCCAGGGGCCTCGTGCTGGGTCGGGGGGGTCTCTTCTCCTTTAGCTGCCATCGCTGTCGGGCGGGGTGTCGAACACCGGCGCCGCCCATGGGGCTGATGGAAGCCGTGCAGCGCCCGGCGACCTGCGCGGCCGTCGTGCCTCACACGATAGCGCCGTGGATAGGCGGCCGGCGCCGCTCGCTGGGAGCGGCGCCGGGGGCGATCTACTGCTCGCCGGTTACGGGCTCCGACGCCGCCTCGGCCATGACGTCGGTCTCCGCCTCGGGGCCGGGGTCGGGCGATTTGAAGTGCAGCATCTCGACCTTCGAGAGCATTCCCTCCTCGCTGCTCTCAGCGAGGCGCTCCGATGCTTCGGCTTGGATCTCCAGCAGGCGATCGAGGGTGCCGAGCAGGAGGTTGACCACGTCTCCCCAGGCCTTCCTGTCGACGACCATCGGCACGCGGCTGAGGTGGCGGTCCTCCAGCTCGTCGAAGGTGCCTTTGCTGACGGCCTCCTCGATGTCGTCGAAGACCGCTTTCAGCATCGCGCCGGAGAGGCCGGGCCGCAAAGCGGCCGGCATCCGGGCCCACTCGCTGTCGCTGAGGAACTGCCTACGGGTGGCGCGGTAGAAGTGCTCGGTCGCGCCGCGTCGCTGCTTGGTGTCGACCAGCTCGATGCAGTCGTATTTCTCCAGGACCCGAACGTGGTAAGCGACCAGGTTGAGGCTCTGCCCCAGCTCCTGGGAGAGGAGGTTGGGGCTGGCCACCCGCTCGTTCAAAATGATCAAGATCTGTACGCGCAGGGGATGCGCGAACGCTTTGGCGACGATCTGTTCGACGCCGTCTTTCTTTTTAGTTCTCGGCAAGGGGCTTTCCTTCACTCGTTTAACGGTGGCGGCCGATTACATAACTTTAAAGAGTGAAACTCAGGTTTTCCACAACAGTCCCGCAATTTTCGTTTATTTCTTAAATCTTGGTGTGTCGGGGTTGATTGATAGAAACTTTTGGAGTATTACTCCGGTCTCCACGGATAACCGCCGGGGAAGCGGTTCCGGAAAAGGGGACTCGCGAGGGGAGGTGGGAGGCACGTGAAGATCGGAGAGCTGCGGAGCCGGGTTGCTCCAATATCTGTCAGCAAGGGCGCTTGAGAGCTGCGCAAAACAGCGGTCGCGCCTGGCAGTCTGTGCTGGTGGCGCCATGGAAGCTGCCCCTGATAGTCGCCGCGATCGCCGTCCCGATCGTCGCCGCCTTCTACGTCAGCCCGGGCCTCGGCCTCGCGGTCGGCGCCCTGGCCGCGGTCGCGATCGTCGTCGTCGCGGTGCGTCAGCGGCCGCACGGGGCACTCGGCAGCGCGGCCGCCGGCCGGAATCGCCTGCTCGTCGTCGTCAGCCGCCCGGTCGAGGAGCCGGAGGCGATCCACGAGATCGCCGCCGCGGCGCAGAGCGGCGACACGGCGGACGGGCCCGCTGAGGTCCTCATCCTCGCGCCGGCGCGGATCGGCTTTCTCGACCGCTGGGCTTCCGACGTCGACCGGGCGCGCCGCGACGCCCAGCGGCGGCTCGTGATCACGGTCGCCTCGCTGGCGAAAGCGGGGGTCCCGGCTGAGGCAAGGGTCGGCGACGAGGATCTGGTGCAGGCGGTCGAAGATCAGCTGCAGAGCTTTGCCGCCAGCGAGGTGATCCTCGTCACCGGGTCGCCGGCTGCGGACCCCGACGGCGAGCAAGCTGCGGCCGAGCTGGAGCAGCGGCTGCGAACGGGCTTCCGGCGGCTGACGCTCAGCGGTCCAGCAGCTGACTGAACCGCAGCGCCGCCCGTGTCGGCATCAGCAGCTCGCCGTGATGGTGGAGGAGGCCGACCCCGATCAGGTCGCGGATCGCCCGCTCGATCGCGTCGATCCGAGCGAAGTCCGGCGACTCGCCGCCGACCTCGCGCATGAGCTCGGCGGCGGTCAGCAGTACCGGGTGAAGCTCGAGCACCTGCTGCAGGACGGCCGACTCGGTGGCGTCGTCTTCCCTCGCGGGCGTCCAGCTGTGATCGGTCTCGTCCATGGCCCTCCCTGGCCGTTAAGTCTCGGGCTCGGTCGAACTCTCCCCCGCCGGGCCGGCGTCCTTCGTGTCCATGCCGAGCACCTCGAGCGCCCAAGGCGCCTCGATCGAGGCGCGGTAGAAGTGCTGCATCGAGCCCCGCACCGGCTTCGTGTCGACCAGCGCGACCGCCGCGCACTCGGCGAGCACCCGCACGTGGTAGCTGACGTTGCTGAGCGGTTGCCGCAGCGTCGCGGCGATCTCGCGTGGGCTGATCGCCTCCTCGTCCTCCATCGCCCGCAGGATGTCCCGGCGCAGCGGGTGCCGCAGCGCCACCAACAGGTCGTTGTCGTCCGAGTGGTTGAGGTTCGTCATCTTGGCCCGCGCAATATAGAGCAAACGAAACGTTCTGTCTGTAGGCGTTCCGTCTGCGCGACTTTCGGCGAAGTCGCGAAGGCCTCAGGCGTCCTCGCGGATGCCGCCCATCTCGCTGAAGACCGCGGTCACGCCGCGGTCTTCGCGTCGCTCGTCGGCGATCACATGCGAGACCGCGTTGATCAGCGCCAGGTGGGTGAAGGCCTGGGGGAAGTTGCCGAGGTGGCGACCGGATTTCGCGTCCAGCTCCTCGGCGAAGAGGTCGAGCGAGCCGGCCGCCTCGAGCAGCCGCTCGCAGAGCTCGCGTGCGCGCCGGCGCTCGCCAATCTCCGAGAGCGCCGAGACCATCCAGAAGGAGCAGATCAGGAAGGTTCCCTCTTCGCCGCGCAAGCCGTCGTCGGTCTCCTCCACCTTGTAGCGGAGGACCAGCCCGTGCTCGGTCAGCTCGGAGCCGATCGCGCTGACCGTGGTGCGGACGCGGGGGTCGTCGGGCGGAAGGAAGCGCAGCAGCGGGATCAGCAAGAGCGAGGCGTCGAGCGCGTCGGTCTCGTAGTGCTGGCGGAAGACGCCGTCGCGGACGCCGCGCTCGAGGATCTCGGCCTTGAACTCGTCGGCCTTCGCCCGCCACTCGTCGGCGAGGCCGTCGATGCCGACTTCGCGGGCGAGGCGAGCGCCGCGGTCGACCGCGACCCAGATCATCAGCTTCGAGGAGACATAGTGCTGGGGCTCGCCGCGCGACTCCCAGATGCCCTGGTCGGGATGCGGCCAGGCGGCGGTCGCGGCTTCCACCTGGTAGCGGATCAGCTCGCGGTCGGCCTGCGTCCCGCTCCCGCGCAGCGCTTTGCGGTGCAGGTAGATCGAGTCCAGCAGGGCGCCCCAGACGTCGTTCTGGCGCTGGTCGAAGGCGCCGTTGCCGATCCGCACTGGGCGCGCGCCGCCGTAGCCGGAGAGGTGGTCGAGGGTGCGCTCGGTCAACTCTTTCTCGTGGCCGATCCCGTACATGATCTGGAGGTCGGGGCGGTCCTTGCAGACGTCGACGATGAAGCGCATGAAGTCGCGCGCCTCCTGGTCGAAGCCGAGCGTGTGCAGGGCCCAGAGGCTGAAGGTCGAGTCGCGGATCCAGCTAAAGCGGTAGTCCCAGTTGCGTTCACCCCCGGGCGTCTCCGGCAGCGAGGTGGTCGGAGCGGCGAGGATCGCCCCGGTCGGCGTGTAGGTGAGGCCCTTGAGCACGAGCGCCGAGCGCTGCAGGTGGATGCGCCAGGGATGGTCGGGGAAGTCGCCGTCGCGCAGCCAGTCGCGCCAGAACTCCTCGGTCGAGTCGAGCCGCTCCAGCGCCTCCGGCGCACTGCGCGGCCCGCCGACCCCGCTCTCGCCCCAGCTGACCGCGCAGAAGCCGCTTTCGTCCTCGCGCAGGTGCAAGTTGCCGCGCACGGCGCCACCCTCGATCGTCAGCTCCATGTCGCTGGTCAGGCGCAGCTCGGTGCCGTCGGCGGCGGCGGCGATCGCCTCGCCGAGCTCGCCGCCACTCCAGCCGGCACCGTCGAGCCCGTAGCCGAAGCGGGGCAGGCACTCCATCTCGATCTCGACCTCGCCGTCGATGCAGGCGATCGTCCGCAGCAGCGAGCGGTCGGACTCGTGCTTGGTCTCGGGGCGGGCATGCTCGCCGTCCGCGGTCGCCCACTCGGCGATCGTCAACGCGTCGTGGACGACCGCCCAGCCGGTGTCGGTGACCCAGGTGGTCTCGATCACCAGGGTGCCCGGTTTGTAGCGGCGGCCGATCGGCACGACGACACCGCGCGGGCGCACCCAGAAGTGGCCGGCGCCGCGGTCGAGCAGGGCTGCGAAGGCGCTCGGCGAGTCGAAGCGGGGGAGGCAGAGCCACTCGACCGAGCCGTCGTAGGAGACCAGCGCGGCGGTGTGGCAGTCGGAGAGGAAGCCGTAGCTGCCGATCGTCGGGAAGCTGTCCGCGGCGCCCATTCTGCGCGCTGAAGCTAGCAGCGAGGCCGGGGGCGAACGGGCGATCGGCGCCGCTACGCTGGCCTTGTGATCATGCCGTTCGCCCACGTGGGCAGCGCTTTCGCCCCGCTGGAGCTGCTGCCGCTGCTGCTCGCCGCCGGCCTCTACGCGAAGCGAGCCTCGACTCTGGCCCGCAAGGGGCGGCCGGTGCCGCTTTGGCGCCAGCTCTGCTTCGCCGCTGGCCTGCTGACGATCGTGGTCGCCCTCTTCTCGCCGCTCGGCCACATCTCCGAGGAGCTGGTGATCGCCCACATGGCCGAGCACCTGCTGCTCGGCGACATCGGCACCCTGCTCCTGGTTTTCGGCCTGACCGGGCCGCTGCTGCAGCCGATCCTTGCGATTCGGGTCTTCGACCGGCTGAAGATCCTCGCCCACCCGCTCCTCGCCTTTCCGCTCTGGGCGATCAACTTCTACGTCTGGCACATCCCGGCGCTCTACGAAGCTGCCTACGGAACGGCGTTGATGCACGTGGTCGAGCACTCGCTGTTCATCTTCTTCGGCTGCCTGATGTGGATGCCGGTCTTCGGGCCGCTGCCGACCCCGCAGTGGTTCACCGCTGCCTGGAAGGTCGGCTACGTGATCGCCGTCCGCTTCGCCGGGGCAATCCTCGGCAACGTGCTGATGTGGTCCGGCACCGTGCTCTACCCGATCTACGCCCCCGGGGAGGCCTACTGGGGCATCTCGCCGCTTGCCGATCAGAGCACCGCCGGTGTGATCATGATGGTCGAGGGGACCTTCCTCGGGCTCGGGCTACTCGCCTGGGTATTCTTCGAGGCGGCGCGCGAGGGGATCGAGAAGCAGCGCCTGCTCGACCTCGCCCACGAGCGCGGGATCGAGCTCGACGAGGAGCGGGCCCAGCGCGCCGTCGCGGCGGGGCACGGCGAGCGCCTCGAGAAGCAGCTGATCGCCACCGGGAGAGACCCTGAGAACGACCGCGCCTGAGCGCCTGCTGCTGTCGGCGCTGGTCTTCGTCGTCGGCGCTTCCAGCCTTGGGGTCGAGATCGCCGCGGCGCGCTTGCTCGCGCCTTACTTCGGTGCCTCGACGATCGTCTGGGCGAACACGATCGGCGTCGTGCTGGTCGCGCTCTCTGTCGGCTACTGGCTCGGCGGTCGCTACGCCGACCGCCACCCGCACCTGCGCGGCCTCTGCCTACTGGTGCTCGGGGCCTCCCTCCTGGTCGCGGCGATCCCGTTCGCCGCCCGCCCCTTCCTCGGCTTCTCGGTCGAGGCCTTCGACACGGTCTCGGTCGGCGGCTTCGCCGGCTCGCTCTTCGGCGTCCTGGTCCTGGTCGCGGTGCCGGTGACCCTGCTCGGCGCGGCCGCGCCCTGGGCGGTGCGGCTGGCGGTCGACGACGTCGACCGCTCCGGCCAGATCGTCGGCCGGCTCTACGCGATCTCGACCGCCGGCTCGCTGGTCGGGACGATGCTCTCGGCACTGCTGTTGATCCCGCTGCTCGGCACCCAGCGGACCTTCTTCGCCTTCGCCCTGGCCCTGGCCCTGGTCGCCAGCGCCGGAGTGGGCTGGCGCTACGTCCTCGTCCCGGCCGCGCTCGCCCTCGCGATGGCGATCCCGGTCGGCACGATCAAGGCCGCCGACACCGGCCGCGTCCTCTACGAGGCCGAGACGACCCACCAGTACGCGCGCGTGGTCGAACGCCTCGATGGCAGCCGTGTGCTGGAGCTGAACGAGGGCCAGGCGGTGCACTCGCTCTGGCGCCCGGGCAGCTACCTGACCGGCGACTACTGGGATGGCCACCTGGTGCTGCCGGCGGCGGCGCGGCAGCGGCCGCCCCAGCGAATCGCGATCCTCGGCAACGCCGGTGGCACCGTGGCCCGCGCCTTCGGCCACTTCTTCCCGGGCACCGCGGTCGACGCGGTCGAGATCGACGGCGAGCTGACCGAGCTGGGGCGCCGCTTCTTCGACCTGCGCAACCCGCGCATGGAGACCTTCGCCGAGGACGCGCGGCCCTGGCTGGAGCGCTCCGTGGGCGGCTACGACGCGATCATGGTCGATGCCTACCGCCAGCCCTACATCCCCTTCTACCTGACCACCCGCGAGTTCTTCGAGCTGGCCCGCGAGCGGCTGGCGGCGGCAGGGATCGTCGTCGTCAACGTCGGCCACCCCGAGGGCAGCGACGAGCTCGAGCGGGTGCTCGGAAGGACCATGGCCGAGGCCTTCCCGCGGGTGCTGCGCTACCCGATCGAGCCGACCAACACGCTGCTCGTCGCGGGCAATCGCGGGCTCTCGGCGGCGCGCCTGCGCGGCAACGTCGCGACGCTGCCGGCGCCGCTGCGGCCGCTCGCCGGCGAGGCTGCGGACGCGCTGGCGCCGCGGCTGCCCGGCGGCGAGGTCTACACCGACGACCATGCCCCGGTCGAGTGGCTGGTCGACAGCTCCCTGCTGGAATACGCGAATGAATAACGCCGCCGACCGACTGCGCGCCTGGCTGGTGACCGGGCCGCTCGGGCGCGGCCTCTCCTTCGCGATCGACTTCGGGGTAGCGCTGCGCACCTTCCTGACCAGCCGCCGCGAGCGCCGCCGACTCTGACCACACCCGGCTGGGGTGAATGTCGGATGCGGCATCCGATAGGTCGATTCCTCTAGGGTCAGACGCCCCCGATGCAGACCTCCGTCAAAGAGCTGCCCGACTCGCGCGTCAGCGTCGAGGCCGAGGTTCCCGCCAAGGACGTCGATCGGGCGATCTCGCGTGCCGCCCGGGCGATGGCCAAGGAGATGCGGATGCCCGGTTTCCGCAAGGGCAAGGCGCCGCCCTCGCTGGTCATCCAGCGACTCGGCTTCGAGCCGGTGCTGCAGGAGGCGATCCGCGAGGCGCTGCCCGAGTGGTACGAACGGGCGCTGCTCGGCGCCCGGCTCAGCGCGATCGGCGACCCCAGCATCGAGATGGTCTCCACCCCGGAGGCGGAGGGCGAGCCGCTGACCTTCAAGTTCGAGGTCGGGGTACGGCCGGAGGCGAAGCTCGGCGAGTACAAGGGCCTCGAGGTCGGCCGCAAAGAGGACGAGGTTCCCGACGACGTCGTCGAGCGCGAGATCGAGCGGGTGCGCGAGGGCTTCGCGCGGCTCGAGCCGGTCGAGCGCGAGGCGGCCGACGGCGACTCGCTGCTGATCGACTTCGAGGGGCTGATCGACGGCGTCGCCTTCGAGGGCGGCAAGGCCGAGGACTACCTGCTGGCGCTCGGCGCGGGGCAGCTGATCGAGGGCTTCGAGGAGCAGCTGGCGGGGACCAAGCCGGGGGACGAGCGCGAGGTGAAGGTGACCTTCCCCGACGAATACCAGGCGGAGCACCTGAGCGGGAAAGACGCGGTCTTCAAGGTCAAGGTGAAAGAGGTGCGGGAGAAAATCCTGCCCGAGCTCGACGACGATTTCGCCGCCGAGGCATCCGAGTTCGACACGCTGGAGGAGCTGCGCGCCGACATCCGCGAGAAAGTCAGCGAGGCGCTGGACAGCAGGGCCGAGGAAGACTTCCGGATCGCCGCCGTCGACGCCGCGGTCGACGCAGCCACGGTCGACGTTCCAGCCGACCTGGTCACGGCGCGGGCGACCGAACGCTGGGAGCGGATGGAACGGCAGCTCGCCCAGCGCGGCATGGACCCCAACGCCTTCCTGCAGATGCAGGGCAAAACGCGCGAGGAGCTGATCGAGGAATCGAAGCCCGATGCCGAGCGGGAGCTGAAGCGCGAGGCGGTCGTCACCGCGATCGCCGCGGCGGAGGCGATCGAGGTCTCCGACGAGGAGCTGGTGGAGGCGCTCGAGCACAGCGCCGAGCACGAACGGACGACGCCGGAGAAGCTGCTGGCGCGGCTGCGCGAGAACGGCCGCGACGCGATGGTCGTCGAAGACCTCAGGGCCCGCAAGGCGATCGAGCTGGTCGCAGAGGCGGCGAGGCCGATCCCGCTCGAGCAGGCCGAGGCGCGGGAGCAGATCTGGACGCCGGAGAAAGAGCGCGAGAAAGCCGGCGGCCTCTGGACTCCCGGCGACGGCGACTGAGGGCAGGGAGGGGGCCGCCCGGCCCCCTCTTCACTTCTCCAACTCCCTCTCCGTTCCACTCCCCCCGATCCCTCTGCTCTATAGAGTCCGACTCATGAGCCCACTGGTGCCGATGGTGGTGGAGCAGACGTCGCGGGGGGAGCGGGCGTTCGATATCTACTCGCGCCTGCTCGGCGAGCGGATCGTCTTTCTCGGCACGCCGGTTACCGAGGACATCGCCAACTTGATCGTGGCCCAGCTGCTGCATCTGGAGTCGGAGGACCCGGACAAGGACGTCAGCCTCTACGTCAACTCGCCCGGTGGCTCCGTCTACGCCGGCCTGGCGATCTACGACACGATGCAGTTCATCAAGCCGGACGTGCAGACGATCTGCGTCGGCGTCGCGATGAGCATGGGGGCGCTGCTGCTCAGCGGTGGCGCCGCCGGCAAGCGGATGGCGCTGCCGAACTCGAAGATCCTGATCCACCAGGTCTCGGCCGGGTTCCAGGGCCAGGCGACCGACATCGAGATCCACGCCAAAGAGATCATCGACGTGCGCCGCCGCCTCGACGAGATCATCGCCGAGCACACCGGTCAGCCCTTCGACAAGGTGACCAAAGACACCGAGCGGGACTACTTCATGAGCGCGGAGGAGGCGAAGGAGTACAACATCGTCGACCGCGTCATCGAGCACCACTGAGGCGCCCACTCCTCGTTCTCGCGTTCCTCCTCGCCCTGGCCACTCCGGCCTCGGCCCATATCGCCGGCCCGATCGGTGGCATGCCTTACTACGGCTACGTCTTCCCGGTGCAGGCGCCGCACGGAGTGCGCGGCGCGGTCGGCGACTACCACGCGCCGCGCAACGGCGGCCGCATCCACGAAGGGGTCGACATCACGGCGAGCTGTGGGGCGCCGCTGGTCGCCGTCACGACCGGCCGCGTGCTGCGGCGCGGCTACGACCCCGTCCTCTACGGCAACTTCGTCCTGATCCACGGCGCGGGGGAGAGCCGCGGCTACTTCTACGCGCACATGCTGCGTCCGGCCCCGCTCCGACGAGGAGAGCCGGTGCTAGAGGGACAGCGGGTCGGCGCCGTCGGCGAAACCGGCAACGCGGTCGGCACCGGCTGCCACCTCCACTTCGAGATCCACGCCAACGGCATCCCGATCGACCCAGCCTCGGCCCTAGCCCGCTGGGACCGCTACAGCTGAGCCGCTTTCCTTGATCGCTAACTGCTGCTATAGCCCCAGTTAGCGATCGAGTTTGGATCGATCCAGGGCCCGCCGCCGCCGAAGGCCTAGCTCAGACGTCGAGGTCGTACTCGATCCACTCGGAGCGCTCGGCGCCGGTGCTGTCGTAGAGGCGCTGGGCGGTGAGGTTGTCGGGAGCGGTGCGCCATTCGAGGCAGGGGGAGCCGCGTTTGCGGGCGATTGCGGCGCTGGCCTCGATCAGGGCGCGGCCGATGCCCACGCCGCGGAGCTCCTCGTCGACGTAGAGGTCGTTCATCAGCACGGTCTCGACGGCGTCGGTAGAGGAGAAGTGCCAGTAGAGGCAGGCGTAGCCGACGAGGCGATCGCCCTGCCAGGCGCCGAGCAGCATCCCGTCTTCGCTGGGGGCGAGGAAGCGGCGGAAGAAGGCACGGTTGCGCTCCTCGTCGATCTCCTCGGCCTCATAGAAGCGCTGGTAGGCGGCGATCATCGGCAGCAGCGCATCGAACTGCGATGCCGCGATCGGCTCGACCTGGATCTGCTTCGGCATCGCCCCACCGTAGCGACCGGGCGCAAGGCTCGGTTCGCGAGCAGGGAGATAGGTACCCGCGCAGTAAACGACCTCTCGTACCGGCTTGTGCCCCCGACTAAGCTGTGGTGGCTGCCGGAGTCAAGAACGTCCCGTTAGGAGGGGATTCCGCTGGCACGTCCCACAGACTCGAACGAGCAGCTTCTCTGCAGCTTCTGCGGCAAGTCGCAGCGCCAGGTCAAAAAGCTGATCGCCGGCCCCGGCGTCTACATCTGCGACGAGTGCATCGACCTCTGCAACGAGATCATCGACGAGGAGCTGACCGCGCCGCCCGCCTTCGAGCTGGAGAACCTGCCGAAACCGCGCGAAATACACGACGTCCTGCAGGAGTACGTGGTCGGCCAGGAGGCCGCCAAGCGCTCCCTCTCGGTCGCCGTCTACAACCACTACAAGCGGGTCCAGATCGCCCAGTCCGAAGAGACCGAGGTCGAGCTGCAGAAGTCGAACATCATGATGCTGGGCCCGACTGGGTGCGGCAAGACGCTGCTCGCCCAGACCCTCGCCCGGATCCTCAACGTCCCCTTCGCGATCGCCGACGCGACCGCGCTGACCGAGGCCGGCTACGTCGGCGAGGACGTCGAGAACATCCTCCTGAAGCTGATCCAGGCTGCCGACTACGACGTCAAGAAGGCGGAGACCGGGATCATCTACATCGACGAGATCGACAAGATCGCGCGCAAAGCCGACAACCCGTCGATCACCCGTGACGTCTCCGGCGAAGGCGTGCAGCAGGCACTCTTGAAGATCCTCGAGGGGACCACAGCCTCGGTCCCGCCGCAGGGCGGCCGCAAGCACCCTCACCAGGAGTTCCTCACGATCGATACGACCAACGTGCTCTTCATCTGCGGCGGCTCCTTCGCCGAGCTCGACAAGGTGATCGAGCGGCGGGTCGGCGACCGCGGGGTCGGCTTCGGGGCCGCGATCTCCTCGCGCGAGAAGAAGGACGCCGGCGAATGGTTCGAGCAGGTGCTGCCCGAGGACCTGATCGAATACGGCCTGATCCCCGAGTTCATCGGCCGGTTGCCGGTGATCACCGCGATCCACCAGCTCAGCCGCGACGACCTGACCACGATCCTGACCGAGCCGAAACACGCCCTCACCCGCCAGTTCCAGCGCTTCTTCGAGTTCGACGACATCGAGCTGGTCTTCTCCGAGGACAGCCTCGAGGCGATCGCCGACAAGGCGCTGGAGCGCGAGACCGGCGCCCGCGGCCTGCGCTCGATCCTCGAGGAGACCCTGCTCGACGTCCAGTTCGAGCTGCCCTCGCGCCGCGACGTGACCAAGTGCGTCGTCACCAAGGAGACGATCGTTCAAGGCCGCCGGCCGACCCTCGTCACCGAGGCCGCGCACCAGGACATCGGCGCCGCCGAGGACGGGCTCAGCGAGGAATCCGCCTAGACTCGGCCGCGTGAGCGCGGCCGACCGCAAAAGGCTCGAAGAGACCACCCGCTACGACCCGGCCGAGGTCGAGGGGCGGGTCTTTGCGGAATGGATCGAGGGGGGTTATTTCCATCCGCAGGCGGAGGGCGCGCCGGAGCAGAACTTCTCGGTCGCGATCCCGCCCCCGAACGTAACCGGGGTCCTGCACATGGGGCATGCCCTGAACGGCTCGATGCAGGACGCGCTGGTGCGGATGAACCGCATGCGGGGGAAGAACACGCTCTGGATCCTCGGCACCGACCACGCCGGCATCGCCACCCAGTCGGTGGTCGAGAAGGAGCTGCGGGCCGAAGGGAAGAGCCGCCACGACCTCGGTCGCGAGCAGTTCGTCGAAAAAGTCTGGGAGTGGAAAGAGGAGTACGGCTCGCGGATCGTCGAGCAGTACAAGCGGCTCGGCGCCTCCCTCGACTACGAGCGCGAGCGCTTCACCCTCGACGAGGGCTACGTCGTGGCCGTCTACCGGGTCTTCAAGCAGCTTTACGACAAGGGCTACATCTACCGCGACAACTACATGGTCAACTGGGACCCGGGCTCGCACTCGGCGATCTCCGACCTCGAGGTCGAGAACAAAGAGGTCGAGGACACGCTCTACTCGATCGACTACCCGGTCGAGGGCTCCGACCGCGTCCTCACCGTGGCGACGGTGCGCCCCGAAACGATGCTCGCCGACACCGCGGTGGCGGTGAACCCGAACGACAGGCGCTACGCCGACCTGGTCGGCCAGCACTGCGTGCTGCCGCTGGTCGGGCGGCGGCTGCCGATCGTCGCCGACGAGCACGTCGACCCCGAGTTCGGCACCGGGGCGCTGAAGATCACCCCCGGCCACGACCCCAAGGACTTCGAGATCGGCCGCAAGCACGGGCTCGAGGAGATCGTCGCGATCGGTCCCGATGGGCGCCTCACCGAGGAGGCCGGCGAGTTCTCCGGGATGACCGCCGCCGAGGCCGGCGAGGCAGTAGTGGCGGCGCTGCGCGAGCAGGGCCTGCTGCGGGCCGAAGAGCCCTACGTCCACTCGGTCCCCTTCTCGCACCGCTCCGGGGAGCGGATCGAGCCGCTGATCTCGCTGCAGTGGTTCTGCCGCATGGACGAGCTGGCGGCGCCGGCGATCGAGGCGGTCGAGCGCGACGAGGTGAAGATCGCTCCCCCCCAGTGGAAGCGGGTCTACCTCGACTGGATGCGGGAAATCCGGCCCTGGTGCATCTCGCGCCAGCTCTGGTGGGGGCACCGGATCCCGGTCTGGTACTGCGATCCCTGCAAGGAAACGATCGTCGCCGAGCAGCCGCCGGAGCGCTGTGGCGCCTGCGGCGGCGAGCTGCGCCAGGAGGAGGACGTGCTCGACACCTGGTTCAGCTCGGCGATCTGGCCGTTCGCGACGCTCGGCTGGCCCAACGACACCCCCGAGCTGCGCGCCTTCTATCCGACCAGCTTCCTCACCACGGCGCGCGAGATCCTCTTTCTCTGGGTGGCGCGGATGATCATGACCGGGATCGAGTTCGCCGGCGACATCCCCTTCCGCGACGTCTACGTGCACTCGGTGATCCAGGCCCGCGACGGGCGCCGCATGTCGAAGAGCCTCGGCACCGGGATCGACCCGCTGGAGGAAATCGACGTGCACGGCGCCGATGCGCTGCGCTTCGGCCTCTTGGCGATGTCCTCGACCCAGGACGTGCGCTTCTCCGACGCCAAGGTCGAGCAGGGCCGCGACCTAGCGAACAAGCTCTGGAACGCCAGTCGGCTGATCCTGCTCAACACGGCAGGGGTCGAGCCGGCGCCGCGGCCGACCTGCGTCGAGGACCGCTGGATCCTTTCGCGGCTGGAGCGGACGATCGCTTCGGTGACCGAGAAGCTCGAGACCTACGACTTCGCCCACGCCGTCCAGGAGTCCTACTCGTTCTTCTGGCGCGATCTCTGCGACTGGTATTTGGAGATCGTCAAGCCGCGCCTCTACGAGGGCGAGGAGGAGGTCTCGGCGACGCTGCTCTACGCGCTCGAACGGATACTGGCGCTGCTGCACCCGACGATGCCGTTCGTGACCGAGGAGATCTGGTCCTTCCACCCGGCCCGCCGCGGCCACCTCGCGGTGCATCCCTTCCCGCACGCCGACGAGTCGCTCTTCGACGCCGGGGCGGAGGCAGACGTCGAAGGTGGGATCGCCCTCACCCAGCGGCTGCGGGCCTGGCGCGACCTGGTCGACGTTCCGGCTGCGGCGATGCTGGTCGCGGCGATCGACGGCGTCGCGCCGCCGGAGTTCGTCAGCCGCCTCTCGCGTTTCGAGTTCGACGGGGTCGGGGCCGACCCGGTTGCCTCGGTCGGCCCGGTGCGGGTGCTGCCGTCGGCCGAGCTCGACGCCGGGGCGGTCGCGGCGCGGCTCGACAAGCGGCGCGAGGAGCTGCGCTCCGAGGTCGAACGGGCCGAGCGCAAGCTTGGCAACAAGGGCTTCGTCGCCAAGGCCCCGGCCGAGGTGGTCGAGGAGGAGCGCGGCAAGCTCGAGCGCTACCAGGCGGAGTTGGCAGAGCTTGGATGAGCGACCAGACGGCGCGGACGCGAAGCGGAGCGACCATCGCCTGACCTGGGACCCCGACGCGTATCTCGAGTCGCTGGAGCCGATCGGGTGGCGGCTCGGGCTCGAGCGGATGCACAAGCTGACCACGGCGCTGGGCCTGCCCCAGCACCGCTTCGCCTCGATCCACGTGGTTGGGACCAACGGCAAGTCCTCGGTGGCGCGGATGACGGCGGCGCTGCTCGAGGCGCACGGCCTCCGCTCTGGCGCCTGCCTCTCCCCGCACATGGTGCGCTGGACCGAGCGCACGCTGATCGGCGGCGAGGAGATCGGCGCGGGGGAGTGGGCCGACGCGGTCGCGCCGGTGGCGCGGGCTGCCGAGGGGGTCAACCGCAGCCTCGACCCGGGCGAAGCGGTGACCGAGTTCGAGGCCGCGACCGCGGCGACCTTCGTCGCCCTGGCCACGGCCCGGGTCGAGGCGGCGGCGGTCGAGGCCGGCCTTGGCGGCCGCCTCGACGCGACCAACACGATCCCCTCGCGGGTCACCGTCCTCACCTCGATCGGGCTCGACCACACCGAGTGGCTGGGCGAGACCGAGATCGAGATCGCGGCCGAGAAGCTGGCCGTCCTGCGCGATCACACGACCCTGGTGCTGGGGCAGGTCTCGCCTGCGGTCGAGGCCTTGGCCGAGCGCACCGCCGCTGCGCGCGGTGCCCGCCTGCTGCGCGCGCCGCGGGACCCGGGCGGGGAGCTGCGGCTGCTCGCCCCGGGAGAGTTCCAGCGCCGCAACTTCGCGCTCGCGATGACCGCAGCCGAGGCCTTCCTCGGCGCACTCGACCCCGACCGCGTGGCAGAGGTGGCGGCGAGCGTGACGGTGCCCGGCCGGCTCGAGCGGATCGCCGAGCACCCGCCGACCTTCGTCGACGTCGCCCACAATCCCGCCGCCGCCGCCGCTCTGGCCGCCGCCCTGCCGGCGGTGACCGATGGCCGCCGCGTCGTCGCCTGCCTGGCGATCCTCGCCGACAAGGACGCCCCCGCCATGATCCAGGCGCTCGCCCCAGCCCTGGACCGCGCCGTCTGCACCCAACTCCCCATCAGCGCTGCCGATGGGCCGAAACCCGCTCTATATCAGCGGAAATCGGCCCATCGGCCGGCGGTTGAGGCGGGGGAGCTCGCTCGGATCTGTGCCGCGGCCGGGTTGCCGGCGGAGGGCGAGGCGGACTTTGGGGCGGCGTTGCAGCGGGCGCGAGAGCTCGCCGCCGAGCCGCCCGAGGGGGTCGTCCTCGTTGCCGGCTCCCACTACGGGATCGCGCCCGCCCGCGCGGCGCTCTGAGCGCTCCGGCCTATGCGAGGATTCCGCCATGAGTAACCGCGACGCCCGTTCCGAATTGCTCTCGATGATGGCCCTGGTCGCCGCCGTGGTGGCGATCGTGATCCTCGTCTTCTTCGGCGTCGGCTACCTGTTCGGGCGGCTCTTCCTGTGAGCGCCGGGACGGTCGTGCCCGTTCAGGCGCTGGCGACAGGGTTCGCCGCCAGCACGGCGAAGTAGACTGCCCGTCCCTTCCGGAGGGCCCCACCCATGTCACTAGCGATCTTCGGCATCACCAACGACGGCCTCAACCTGGTCGCGACCCTTTTCATGCTGATGCTGGTTGTGCTCTGGCTGGCGCTGATCGTCTACACCTACCTCGATGCGCGACGCCGCATCGCGGATCCGTTTCTGGTCGCCTGCGCGACCGTTGCCTCCTTCTTCCCCTTCATCGGCACCGCGGTCTACGCGATCGTGCGCCCGCCCGAGTTCATCGAGGACGCGCACGAGCGCGAGCTGGAGATCAAAGCGGCGGAGCTGCGGGTGCGGCAGCTGAAAGAGCAGACCTGCCCCAACTGCGAGTACCCGGTCGAGAAGAACTACCTGCGCTGCCCCAACTGCCAGCGCCGCCTCAAGGACCCCTGCCCGAGCTGTGGCAAGCCTGTCGACCCGCGCTGGGGGCTCTGTCCCTTCTGTGAGAACACGCTCGGCGGCGGTGGCGGCGGTGGCGGTGGTGAGCGGCCGCGCCGGCGCCAGGCGCGCTCCGCCGAAGGCGAGGCGGCACCGAAACGGCAGCCCGCCCGCCGCAAAAAAACGCCCGCCGCGGGCGCTCCCAGAAAAGCTTCCGCGAACGCCGAACGCAAAGAGCCGGCCCGCGGTGCCTCCGAGGAGGCATCAGACCCGAACCCAGAGCAAAGGAGCCCCCGCCGTGAGCCGGACCCTGATCCTCGTCAAGCCTGACGCCTTCGAGCGCGCCCTGACCGGTGAGACGATCGCCCGCTTCGAGCGCAAGGGACTGCGGATCGCCGCCCTGAAGAAGATGCAGGCCGACGGGGCGATCGCTAACGAGCACTACGCGGAGCACGCCGAGAAGCCATTCTTCGGCGAGTTGGTCTCCTTCATCACCGGTGGGCCGCTAGTCGCGATGGTTCTCGAGGGCGCCGAGGCGGTGCCCGCCGCGCGCCAGCTGATCGGCGCGACCAATCCGGTCGAGGCTGCGCCCGGCTCGATCCGCGGCGACTTCGCGCTCGAGGTCACCTTCAACATGGTCCACGGGTCCGACTCCGAGGAGTCCGCGGAGCGGGAGATCGGGATCTGGTTCCCCGAGCTGTCCTAGCCTCGGGCTCGCCCCAGCGGAGGGAGATCCTCGCCAAGCTCGGGCTCGAGTTCGACGTCGTCGTTCCCGGTGTTGAGGAGCTGAGCGGCGGCGACCCCGAGGTCGAGGTGGTCGAGAACGCCCGCCGCAAGGCGCGGGCGGTCGACGCCGATGGCGCGACGGTGATCGCCTGCGACACCGACGTAGCGCTGGACGGCAAAGCGCTGGGGAAGCCGGCCGATGCGAGCGAGGCGCGCGCATATCTCGAGCGCATGTCAGGCCGGGCGCACACGGTGCTGAGTGGGCTGGTCGTGCGTGTAGGCGGGGAGGAGCGGAGCGGCTTGGAATCCACCTCGGTGGTCTTCAAGCAACTGTCCGAGGCCGAGAAGGATCGCTACGTGCGCTTCGGCGAGTGGGAAGGCCGCTCCGGCGGCTACGCGATCCAGACGCTCGGGTCGACCCTGGTCGAGCGGGTCGAGGGCAGCGTCTCCAACGTGGTCGGGCTGCCGG
Source organism: uncultured Solirubrobacterales bacterium (assembly GCA_963846515.1). Taxonomy (GTDB): domain Bacteria; phylum Actinomycetota; class Thermoleophilia; order Solirubrobacterales; family 70-9; genus VAYN01. The sequence continues at coordinate 289,222 of CAWJWC010000003.1, forward strand.
TCGGGCTGTTGTTCGCGCTGGCGCCGGAGCTTTTCGCTCGCAACTGAACGACCCCTCGGGCCAATTTGGTCCGTTTGGGATGATTTCCGCCTGGAAATCACCGCATGGGCATATTCAGCTATCTGAAACGGCTCGGCGGTCGCGACATGGCCGTCGACCTCGGAACCGCGAATACCCTCGTCTACGTTCGGGGGCGCGGGATCGTGCTCTCCGAGCCTTCGGTGGTCGCGATCGACTCGCGCAACGGCCAGGTCCACGCAGTCGGTGCCGAAGCGAAGCGGATGCTCGGCCGCACGCCCGGCACGATCACCGCGATCCGGCCGCTCAAGGACGGCGTAATCGCCGATTTCGACGTCACCGAGCAGATGCTGCGCCACTTCATCAAGGCGGTGCACTCGAACCGCTTCGCCCATCCCCGCGTCGTCGTTTGCGTTCCCTCCGGCGTCACCGGGGTCGAGAAGCGTGCGGTCGAGGAGGCCTGCCTCTCCGCCGGCGCCCGCGAGGCCTACCTGATTGAGGAGCCGATGGCGGCGGCGATCGGGGCCGGACTGCCGGTTGCCGAGCCGACCGGCTCGTTGATCGTCGACGTCGGCGGTGGCACCACCGAGGTTGCGGTGATTTCGCTCGGCGGGATCGTCGTCTCGCAGTCGATCCGGATCGGCGGCGACGAGCTCGACGAGGCGATCGTCGCCCACTGCAAACATGCCTACAAACTGGCGATCGGGACGCAGGCGGCGGAGGAAGTGAAGGTCGAGGCGGGCTCCGCCGCACAGCTGGCCGAAGAGGTGCGGACCGAGATCCGCGGCCGCGACCTCGTCTCCGGACTGCCGAAAACCGTCGAGCTCGGCTCCGAGGAGGTGCGCGAGGCGCTCGACGAGACGGTCGGCCACATCGTCGACGCGGTCAAGGAGACGCTCGATCGCACGCCCCCCGAGCTGGCAGGTGACATCATGGACCGCGGCATCACCCTCGCCGGCGGCGGCGCTCTCTTGCAAGGACTGGAGCAACGCCTCCGCGACGAGTGCCAGATGCCCTGTCAACTGGCAGAGTCGCCGTTGACTTGCGTGGCGGTCGGCTCGGGCATCTCGCTCGAGGAGTTCGAGGCGATCCACCGTGCCGGAAAAAAGCGAACCTAGGTCTCCCACGTGTACCGAAAGCAAGTACGCCGTCGCAGGGCGGTGCTGGCGCTGTTGATCGTCGGCTCCTTCGTGCTCCTTACCGTCACCTACGGGGCGGGGTCCAACGGCGTGCAGCGCGGCGTCAGCACGATCTTCAGCCCGGTTCAGTCGGTCGCCGACGGGGCGCTGAAGCCGGCCCGCGACATGGTCAACTGGTTCGACCAGACCTTCGACGCGCGCGGCCGCAACGACCGCCTGCGGGACGAACTCCGGGTCGCCCGCGAGGAGGCGATCGGCCACCAGGCGGCGCTGGCCGAAAATGCGCAGCTGAGCAAGCTGCTCGAGCTCGATCGCAGTGGGGCGATCCCCTCTGGCTACGAGCCGGTTACGGGGAGGGTGATCGCCCGCTCCCCGACCGTCTGGTTCGCCGACGTGACGATCGACGTCGGCAGCGGCGACGGCGTCGAGGCCGGCGACCCGGTCGTCAACGGCGACGGCCTGGTCGGCACCGTTTCCGCAGCGACCGGCGGCTCGGCCCAGGTGACGCTGCTCGCCGACCACTCCAGTGCCGTCTCGGCCAAGGTGGTGCCGATCGGGGTGCAGGGCGTGATCCGGCCCAACGTCGGCGACCCCGGCGACCTGATCCTCGACTTCATCGACTCGACCAAGCACGTCCACAAGGGGCAGGACGTGGTGACCGCGGGCTGGCGCTCCGAGCAGATCGAATCGCGCTTCCCTCCCAACCTGCCGATCGGCGAAGTCACCCGAGCCTCGATCGAACAGCAGGAGGCGAGCCAGCAGGTCCACGTGCACCCCTTCGCCGACCTGCGCGATCTCGACCTGGTCCAGGTCCTGACCGGCGGTTCGCGCGGGTGATCCTCACCCCGAAGATCCTCGCCCGCCTGGTCGCGATCATCCTGCTCGGCGTGATTCTCCAGCTTTCCTTCTTCTCGCAGGTGGCGCTTTTCCACGTCAGCCCGGACCTGCTGCCCGCCCTGGTCGTCTCACTCGGCCTGCTCGGCGGCACGATGACCGGCGCCGTGACCGGGTTCTCGGTTGGGTTCCTGCTCAACTGCTTGCTCGTGCAGCCGCTTGGCGGCGGCTCGCTGGTCCTGCTCAGCATTGGCTACCTGGCCGGGCTGTTCCGCGAGCGAGTCGAAGTGCACAGCCCGTTGGTGCCGCCGCTGCTCTGCATGGGCCTCACCGTGCTCGCCGAGCTCGGCTTTGGCGCGGTCGAGCTGATGCTCGGCGCCGACGCCACGGTCAGCGCCCTCGCCGCCCGCGACGTCCTGCTCAAGTCCGTGTATGCCTTCTTCCTCGGCTGGCCGCTCTACCTCGGATTGCGCCGGCTGTTGCGCTCCGCCCTCGTCGATACGCAGCCAGTGCGCCGTAGCGGCCGGCCGACCGTCCTGGGAGCCTAGGCGAGATGTACTTGCGCTCCAACGACCGTCCCGGCGCCAGCCCGCGCTTGGCGTTGCGCACGGCGGTGCTGGGCGGCTGCGCCGTCGCCCTCTTCGGGATCCTTTTCTTCCGGCTCTGGGACCTGCAGGTGCTCTCCGGCGACGAGTACCTCGCCGAGGCTAAGAACAACCGCACCCGTGAGTTCAAAGTGATCGCCCCGCGCGGCGACATCCTCGACCGCGACGGCGAGGTCCTGGTCGACAACCGGACCAGCCTGGCGCTCCAGCTCAACACCCAGAAACTGCCCGAAGATCCGGTCGAGGAACGGCGTGAGCTGACCCGGATCGGCGAGCTCGCTGGGATCTCGCTGCGTAAGGTGCGGCGGACGATCCGCGAATCCGAAGAGGTCGCGGCGGGGGCGCCGGTGACGCTGCGCAAGGACGTCGACTACGACCTCGTCTACTACCTCGAAGAGAACCAGCGCGAATTCCCCGGCGTCGCCGTGGAGCGCGTCTTCGTCCGCGCCTATCCAAGTGGCTCGCGTGCCGCTCACGTGGTTGGCAGCGTCGGCGAGATCGACGAAGAAGAGCTGAAGGAAGACCAGTACAAGGGCTTGGAACCGGGCGATGAGATCGGCCAGGGGGGCGTCGAGTATGCCTACGACCGCTTCTTGCGCGGCGAGCCGGGGCTGACCAAGATCCAGGTCAACGCGCTCGGCCAGCCGACCCCGGGCGGCCAGCTCGTCTCGCAACCACCGACTCCCGGCGACAGCCTGAAGCTGACGATCGACGCCGACGTGCAGGCGGCCGGGGAAAGCGCCCTCGCCTCCTTCGGCCTGCCCGGCGCCTTCGTGACGATGAACGTCGACAGCGGCGAGATCCTCGGTATGGGCTCGTTCCCGACCTTCGACCCAGCGGTCTTTACTAAACCGATGACCCAGGCCCAGGTCAACGAGCTCTACCGAGACGACGTATCGGCGCCGCTTACCAACCGCGCCACCGAAAGCTATTACCCGACCGGATCGACCTTCAAGATCATCACCGCCCTGGCGGCGCTCGAAGGGGGCCAGGTCAGCCTCACCGAACCGATCGTCGACGGCGGCTCGATCACCGTCGGCGGCCAGGAGTTCCAGAATGCCGGCGGCGTGGCGCTAGGGACGGTCGACATGGTCAGCGCCCTGCAGGTCTCCTCCGACGTCTACTTCTACACGCTCGGCCTGCGCATGTGGGAGACCAATCAGCTGCAGGACTGGGCGGGCAAGCTGGGGATCGGCAAGGAGTCCGGTCTCGACCTGCCGGGCGAGACCGAAGGCCTGGTCCCGAGCAAGAAATGGCGCGACGACCTTTTCGCCGAAGGCAATACCGAACGACCCTGGTCGGCTGGCGACAACATCCAGCTGGCGATCGGCCAGGGCGACCTGCAGACCAACCCGCTGCAGTTAGCGCTCGCCTACGCGGCGCTCGCCAACGGCGGCAAGATCGTCACCCCACACGTCGGCCTCGAAGTCGAGGACGCGGCCGGCCGGGTGCTGCAGGAATTCGATCCACCGGTGCGGCGCCAAGTCAAGATCGACCCCACCTACCGGGCGGCGATCCTCGACGGCTTGCACCGCGCGGCGCAGGCCCCGGGGGGTACCTCCTACGGCGTCTTCGGCGGCTTTCCGATCGAAGTCGCCGGCAAGACCGGGACGGCGGAACGCCCCGGCCACGGCGACCAGTCCTGGTACGCGGTCGTGGCCCCTTACCCGGACCCGCGCGTGGTGACGATCGTCACCGTCGAGGAAGGCGGCTTCGGCGCCGAAGCCGCGGCGCCGGCGGCGCTGCGCATCCTCGAAGCGCACTTCCACAAACAGGCGAGCGAAATCGAAGCGGAAAACGGCGGGAGTCCGGGCTGATGTACGCGACCCGCTCCCGTCAGGCCCGGCCCGAGCCGTTCGCGGTCCGCGTCAGCCTCGCCGAACGGCTCGGCCTCGCTCACATGGACTGGCCGCTGGCCTTCGCCGCGATCGCCATCGCCGCCTTCAGCGTCTTCACGCTCGGCGAGGCGACCCTCAGTGACGTCCCCGGCAGCCCGCGTTACTTCGTCGACCGCCAGGCGATGTACTGCCTGCTCGGGCTGATCGGGATGCTGGCCCTGACCCGGATCGACTACTCGCGCTTCCGCGAGCTGCGGGTCGGGATCTACACCTTCCTCTGCGCCAGCATCTCGCTCGTCTTCGTCTTCGGCTTCACCGCGCGCGGCTCGCGGCGCGCGATCGAATTCCCCTTCTTCAGCTTCCAGCCATCGGAGCTGGGCAAGCTCCTGCTCGTATTGGCGCTTGCCGGGTTCGTGATCGACGGCGCCAGGCGGGGCTCGGCGCGGCAGCGCACGGTGCGCTATCTCTGCCTCGGCCTCGCTCCGGCCGGGCTCGTTTTCCTCCAGCCGGACCTCGGCACCTCGCTCGTCTACGTGGTCGCCACCCTCGCCGTGATGTACTTCGGTGGTGTCCCCTGGACCCACTTCGCCATCATTGGCTCGACCGTTGCCGTTTTGATCGCGCTCGTTCTCGTCGCGGCCCCCTCTATCGGGGTGCCGATCATGAAGAGCTACCAGGAAGAAAGATTGACTTCCTTCCTGGACCCGAGCGCGCACGCGAGCGGTGCCGGTTACCAGCAGAATCAGTCTGTGGTCGCCATCGGTTCCGGCCAGGAGGCCGGGCGTGGCGACCGTGCCACCCAGACGCGGCTCGACTTCGTTCCCGAGCGGCACACCGACTTCATCTTCGCGGTGATCGGTGAGCGCTACGGGTTCATGGGCGCCGCGTTCGTCCTATCCCTTTACGCCCTGCTCTTCTGGCGGGCGCTGAAGATAGTGACGCTCTCGAAGAACTCCTACGGAACCCTGGTCGCGGGCGGCATTGCCGTCTCGCTGCTGTTCCAGGTCTTCGTCAACGTGGGGATGAACCTCGGCATCATGCCGATCACGGGCATCCCCTTACCGCTGATGAGCTATGGAGGCTCGTCGGTGATCGCCACCTTCCTGGCGATCGGAGTGCTTCAGAGCATCCACATCCAGGCGCATTTGAGCCAGAAGGGAAGGTTCGCCTGGTGAGGCCTTGAAAGAGGGCCCCCCGGCCTGCGTACCTAACCCGAACTGAGCTGAACAACAAATGAAGAAAACCATCCTGGTCTCCGCCGAGCGCGGAGAGACCCGCGTGGCCGTCCTCGAGTCCAAGCAAAAGGGCGGCAAGCGCGACGTCGCAGAGCTCTACATCGAGCGCCGCGGCCGCCGATCGATCGTCGGCAACATCTACAAGGGCAAGGTCGACAACGTCCTGCCCGGTATGGAGGCCGCCTTCGTCGACATCGGCCTCGAGCGCAACGGCTTCCTGCACGTCGACGAGATCGTCCTCCCGGGCGGAGAGCAGGCTCCGAAGCGTGGCCGCGGCAGCGGCCGGCGCATCAACGAGCTGATCAAGCCCGGACAGGAGATCCTGGTCCAGGTCGTCAAGGACCCGCTGAAGACGAAGGGCGCGCGGCTCTCGATGAACGTCTCGATCGCCGGCCGCTACCTCGTCTACGCGCCCCAGGGCAGCGGCGTCGGCGTCAGCCGCCGCCTCTCCGACTCCGAGCGCGACCGCCTGCGCAAGATGGTCGACCGCACCTACAAAGGCCCGGGCGGGCTGATCGTCCGCACCGCCGCTCACGGGGCAAAGAAATCCGACTTCGTGCGCGAGATCGGCTACCTGAAGAAGCTCAACGAGGTGTTGGGCCGGCGCAGTAAGGAAAGCAAGGCTCCGGCGATGGTCTTCCAGGAGGCCGACCTCGCGGTGAGGGTCCTGCGCGACGTCTTCCTCAGCGAGTTCGAGAAGGCGATCATCGACTCCGAGAAGCAGTTCGAACGTGTCGTCAACTTCTTCCAGCGCACCGCGCCCGAGCTGGTCGACGGGGTCGAGCTCTACAAGGGCCAGAAGCAGTCGCTGTTCGAGAAATGGAAGATCGACGAGGAGATCGAGTCGACCCTGAACCGGCGCGTCGACCTGCCCTCCGGCGGCTACCTGATCATCGACTACGCCGAGGCGCTGACCGTGATCGACGTCAACAGCGGCAGCTTCACCGGCCGCGGCAAAGGCGGGCTCGAGGAGACGATCACCAAAGTCAATACCGAGGCCGCCGAGGAGGCGGTGCGGCAGCTGCGGCTGCGCGACATCGGCGGGATCATCGTCATCGACTTCATCGACATGGCCCGCGCCAGCAACCGCGACAAGGTGCTGAAGACGATGCGCAAAGCGCTCGACGCCGACAAGTCGAAGAGCTACGTGGTCGAGGTCTCGCCGCTCGGCCTGGTCGAGATGACCCGCCAGAACGTCACCGATGGGGTGCGCGAGATCCTCACCGCGCCCTGCCCGACCTGCGCCGGCGAGGGTGTCGTCCTCTCGGCCGAGACGGTGGCCCTGGAGGGGCTGCGCAAGATGCGCGAAATCGCCGCCGAGCACGAGGGGGCGGAGGCCTTCCTGGTCCGGGTCAATCCCAAGGTCGCCCACGAGCTGACCGATCCCGACAGCGGCCTGCCCGAGCTCGAGGACGAGACCGGCAAGCGCTTCCACTTCGAGGGCGGCGACGCGCTCGCGATCGGCACCTTCGACCTGATCGAGCGTGGCAGCCGCGAGGAGATCGAGGAGCGGGCGCTGCCGTTCAAGGTCGGCGAGGAGGTGCTGGTCAAGATCGACGAGCCGCACATGTACAACGCCGACGACGCGGTCGCCCGGATCGACTCCTACATCGTCAGCGTCACCGGCGGCGGTCGTTTCGTCGGCGAGCGCAAGCTGGTGCGGATCGAGGAGGTCGAGCGCTCCGCGGCGATCGCCTCGCTGCTGGGGGGCGAGTCCCCGAACGGATCCGGAGGCGGCGAGGAAAACGGCTCCGAGCTAGAATCCAGCGCTCCTTCGCGCAAACGCAGTCGCGGCCGCCGGGGCGGTCGGGGGCGTTCGCGCGCCAAACAAGGCAGCAAGGAAGACGACTGAGCATGTACGCGGTAGTTGAAACGGGCGGTAAGCAGTACAAGGTCGAGCAGGGCACGTCGCTGCTCGTCGACCGCCTCGACGCCAAGCAGGGCGACAAAGTCGCCCTGCGCGCGGTGATGTTCCGCGACGACGCGGTGATCGCGGAGCCGAAAGCGCTGGAGAAAGTCAAAGTCGAGGCGAAGGTCGCCGAGCACCTGCGCGGGCCGAAGATCAAGGTCTTCAAATACAAGGCCAAGAAGGGCTATCGGCGCAAGGCCGGCCACCGCTCGGAGCTGACCAAGCTCGAGGTGACCTCGATCAAAGCCGGCAAAACGGCGGCGAAAAAAGCCGCGAGCGAGAAACCGGCCGCGAAGAAAGCCGACAAAGCCGAGAAAGAGGAGGCCTGAGCGATGGCCCACAAGAAAGGTCTGGGGTCCAGCCGCAACGGGCGCGAATCGAATCCGAAGATGCTCGGGGTCAAGGTCTTCGCCGGCCAGGAGGTCAGCGGCGGCGAGATCATCGTGCGCCAGCGCGGGACCCGCTTCTGGCCCGGCGAGGGGACCGGGATCGGCCGCGATCACACGATCTTCGCGACGCGGGCCGGCAAAGTTGACTTTTGCACCGCCCGCAAGGGGCGGACGATTCGCGTCTTGGCTGACGACTGACGACCTTGAAACGTGGGGGAGGGGTCGGGTGCCCCTCTACCTTCGCTGGGATTTTCGCCGGGCGCGTCGCCTCTCTCGCCGACGGGCACTGCGAAAATCAGGACGCCGCTCGTACGAGGGGCACCCGACCCCTCCCTTCTAGGCTCTAGGCCGTGTATGACAAGGCGAAAATCTGGGTTGAGGGGGGAGCTGGCGGCAACGGGTCCGTGAGCTTTCGGCGGGAGGCGCATGTGCCGCGGGGTGGTCCTGATGGCGGGGATGGCGGGCACGGGGGGGATGTCGTGCTTGTTTGCGATGCGTCCAAGCGCGACCTTGGTGCCCTGAAGGGATCGAAGCATTTTCGGGCTGAGCGGGGTCGGCATGGGGAAGGATCGAACCGGCAGGGGGCGCGGGGTGAGGACCTTGAGATTCCGGTGCCCGCTGGGACCCAGGCGACCACGGTCGATGGCGCCGCAGTCGATCTCGTCGAAGTCGGCCAGCGCGCGGTTGTCGCCAACGGGGGGCGTGGGGGGCATGGGAACAAGCGCTTTGCGAACTCGACGCGGCAGGCGCCGCGGTTTGCGGAGAAGGGGACCGGGGGGGAGGCGGATTGGATCGAGTTGCGGCTGAAACTGCTCGCGGACGTGGGCCTGGTCGGGCTGCCGAACGCCGGTAAGTCGTCCTTACTGGGGCGGCTGACGCGGGCGACACCGAAGGTGGCCGACTACCCGTTCACGACGATCTCACCGGTGTTGGGGACGATCGAAGGCGAGGATCGACAGGCGGTGGTGGCGGATATCCCGGGGCTGATTGAGGGAGCGGCCGAGGGAGCGGGACTCGGGCACGAGTTCCTCGCTCATGTCGAGCGCTGCTCGATGCTCGTCCATCTGGTCGATCTGGCGCCGCTCGAGGGCGATCCCGAGTCGAACTACGAGACTGTGCGGGCGGAGCTCGCCGCGCATGGGGCCGGGTTGGAGCGGTTGCCCGAGTTCGTCGTTCTCTCCAAGCGGGACTTACTGGAAGGAGAGATGGTCGAAGCCGTCGTCGCGGACTGGGAAAAGGGGCTGGGTGGGGAAGTGCTCGGAGTGCTGGCGGTTTCTTCGGCGACCGGCGAGGGACTGGACGAGCTCCGCCTTCGCGTCCTCGCAGAATTGCCGGACGGGCAGCCTGCCGCGACCGGTGTGCAAGGAGAATCGGGCGACGAGTTCGAGGCCGAGCACCGGGTCTACCGGCCGGTCGGCGAGGGCGGCTACTGGGTCGAGCGCGAGGAGGACGGCGCCTACCGGGTCGCCGGCAAGGGGGTCGAGCTGCTCTTCGAGCGCCACGACACGAAAAACGAGGAGGCGCTGGCTTACCTCGAGCAACGGCTGGGGGAGATCGGCGTCATCGCCGCGCTGCTCAAGGCCGGCTTCGAGGCCGGCGACGACGTTCGCATCGGCGAGCACGAGTTCGAGCTTCACATCTAGTAGCGGCGAATTCATCCACCCGCTGCTTTCGGTAGTCTCGTCGCGATGAAACCTTTTGTCCGCAACGACGCTCACGCTCTCGATTGGCGCCGCGCCGCCAACACCGCGCCCCCGGCAGCGGCCCGTCGGGCCGGGGGGAGAGCTCGGCGTCCTCGCGACCTTTACGGGTGGATGCTTCCTCTTGCCGGACTCCTCTACCTCGCCGACTTCTTTTCCCTGATCCATCTATGGCCGCCGATCCAGTACCTGATGGCCGGGATCGTGCTGGGGGCGTTCGCCGGAAGGGAGATCGTGGTTTGGCGCGAGCGGCGCGAGGGTGAACTGCACCCGGATCTGGTCAGGGAGATCGAGCGCACCTGGACCCTGCTAGGGGTCGCTGTGATGATGCTCGTCCTCCTGCTCCAGGTAACGCTCGTCCTCACCTAGATTCCGGGCCTACGCGAGATTCGACAGCGCCGCCGCCAAGGCGAAGCCGAGGACGGTGACCAGTCCCGCCACGCGGCCGCCGTCGGCGCGGGCGTCGGGGATCATCGAGTCGATCAGCATCACCAGCAGCGCTCCGGCGGCGAAGCCGTCGATCGCGGCCCTCGCGTCCCCGCTCACCACCTCTGCGGCGACGTAGCCGAGCGCCGTCGCCAGCACGCAGATCGCCGCGACGAGCGCCCAGAGCCGCAGGATCGCGGCGCGCGAGGTCCCCGACTCGTGCATCTGCTCGGCCGAGCCGAGCGCCTCGGGCAGGTTCGAGACGAAGATCGCGACCAGCAGTGCGACGCCGATCTCGCCGCTGGCGGCGAGGCTGGTCCCGAGCACGAGCTGCTCGGGGATCCCGTCGAGGAAGGCGCCCAGCGCCAGCGCCGTCCCGCCGTCGGAGCCGCCGGCACGGCCGCGCCGGCCCCTGCCAACGGCGTGGCGCCTGGCGATCGCGCCGTCGAGCCAGAAATAGGTGAGTGCGCCGACCCCGAGGCCGAGCCCGGTCACCCCGGCGCCGCCGAGCGCAAGGCCCTCCTGCGCCAGCTCGAAGCTGACCGCGCTGATCAGCGCTCCGGCGCCGAAGGCGAGGACCAGGCCCACCTGTCGCTGCGACCAGCGCCGGGCGAATGCGAGCCCCGCGCCGATCGCCAGCGAGCTCGCCGCCAGCGCACCCCAGGCCAGTGCCTCGATCATCCGCCCAGCATAGGAGCGCTCATACACTTGCCGGGCCATGACCCTGGTCGTCAAGCTCGGTTCCTCGATCGTCGCCGCCGACGACGGCAATCTGCGGGCGGACGTGCTCGACTCGGTCTGCGCGCAGGTCAGCGCGCTCGAGCGGGGCGGGGAGCGGGTGGTAATGGTTACTTCGGGAGCGATCGCGCGGGGGATGCGGCTGCTGGAGCTGCCGGTGCGGCCGCGGGCGATGGACGAACTGCAGGGCGCCTCGGCGGTCGGCCAGGGGGACCTCTTTCGCGCCTATGAGAGCCGTTTGGACAGCGGTGGCACCAGGGCGGCGCAGGTGCTCCTTACCGCGGCCGACATCGCCGCCCGCACCAACTACCTGAACGCGCGCCAGACCCTGCGGCGGCTGCTCGAGTGGGAGGTGGTGCCAGTGATCAACGAGAACGACACCACCGCCACCGACGAGATCACCTTCGGCGACAACGACTTCCTGGCTGCCCAAGTCGCGATCCTGCTCGACGCCAGCCTGCTCGTTCTGCTGACCAACGTCGACGGGCTCTACTCGGCCGACCCCGGCCTCGATGCGACCGCCGAGCCGATCGCCGAAGTGACCGACTTCGCCCAGCTCGAATCGCTGCGGATCGGCGACCGCACCTCCGCCTTCGGCTCCGGCGGCATGCGCAGCAAGGTCGCGGCGGCGGAGATGGCGAGCGAGGCCGGCATCCCGGCCGTGATCTGCAACGGAACCAGCGCCGGGACCCTCGCCGCGGCGGCCGGCGGCGAGCGGGTCGGCACCCGGTTCGCCGCCCAGGCGGGCAAGGCGTCCAGCTTCAAGCTTTGGCTCAAGTACGCGAAGCCGGCCCGCGGCCGCATTGTCGTCGACGCGGGCGCCGCCCGGGTTCTGCGCGAGCGCGGCTCGAGCCTGCTCCCGGTCGGGATCCTCGCCGCCGAGGGCGCCTTCGACGCCGGCGATGCGGTCGACGTCGTCGTCGACGGGGCGCAGATCGGCAAAGGCATCAGCGACTACTCGGTCCAGGAGCTGACCCGAGTCAAGGGGATGAAGAGCGACGAGGTGCGCGAGCTGCTGCCGCACGCCGCCGACGAGGTGATCCACCGCGATCGCTTCGTCCTGCTCTAGAGGCTCGATTCCGGTCCCCAGCTACCCTTGTCCGATGGCCGTGACCACGACCAGCGTCAGCCAGACATGCGCCGCCGCGAAGGGCGCCGCGCGAGCGCTTGCCGGTGCCTCCACCGACGCCAAGAACGCCGCCCTCGAGGCGACCGCGCGGCTGCTCGAAGAACGCACGGAGGCGATCCTCGAGGCGAACGCCGCCGACCTCGCCGACGACGGCGCCGTCGGCCTCAACCAGGCGCTGAGGGACCGCCTGACCCTGACTCCGGAGCGCATCGCCGCGATGGCCGAGGGTGCTCGGGTCGTCGTTGCGCTCGACGACCCGGTTGGCGAGGAGCTCGAACGCAAAAGCCTCGCCAGCGGCCTCGACCTGCGCAAGCTGCGGGTACCGCTGGGCGTGATCGCCGTCGTCTACGAGGCACGGCCGAACGTGACCATCGACTGCGCGGCGCTGACGATCAAGAGCGGCAACGCGATCGTGCTGCGCGGCTCCCACTACGCCGAGCGTTCCAACGGGGCGCTGGCGGCGCTCGTCCGCGAGGCGCTGGCCGAGGCCGGCCTGCCGCAGGACGCGGCGCTGCTTTTGGCCGGTGGCGGCCATGAGGAGCTGGCCGAGCTGGCGACCCAGGACGGCCTGATCGACCTCTTGATCCCCCGCGGTGGGGAGGGGCTGAAGGCTGCGATCAAGGGCGTCGCGACCGTACCGGTGATGTACGCGGCGGCGGGTAACTGCCACGTTTACGTGCACGCCGAAGCCGACCTCAAGATGGCGCGGAGGATCGCGGTCAACGCGAAGGTGCAGCGCCCCGGTGTCTGCAACGCGGCGGAGACGCTGCTGATCGACGCCGCGATCGCCGAGCGCTTCGTCCCCGCCGTGCTCTCCGACCTGGCGGGGGCCGGGGTCGAGCTGGTCGGCGACGAGCGGACCCGCGCCTTCGCCGGCGGCACCGCGGTCGGCGAGGCCACCGCCGCCGATTGGGACAGCGAGTACCTCGACCTGAAGATGGCCGTCGCCGTGGTCGACTCGGTCGCGGCTGCTGTCGCCCACGTCAACGCCCACGGCACCGGTCACTCGGAGGCAATCGTCACCGGCTCCGAAGGTGCCGCGGATGAGTTCGCCGCCGGGGTCGATGCGGCGGCCGTCTACGTCAACGCCTCGACCCGCTTCACCGACGGCTTCGAGTACGGGATGGGGGCCGAGATCGGCAACTCGACCCAGAAGCTTCACGCCCGCGGCCCGATCGGGATGCGCGAGCTGACCACCTTCAAGTACGTGCTGCGCGGCGACGGCCAGATTCGTGAGTAGCGGCGAGGGGGCCGGCATCGGCGTCTTGGGGTCGGCGTTCAACCCGCCCCACCTCGGCCACTTGGCGCTGGCCCAGGAGGCGCTCTGGCAGCTCGGGCTCGACGAGGTGATCCTGGTCCCGACCGGCGAGGCGCCGCACAAGCGGATCGCCGAGGACCCCGGCCGCGAGCTGCGGCTGACGATGACCCGCCTCGCCGCGGCCGACGACTCGCGCTTCGCGGTCTCGACGCTCGAGGTCGACCGCGAGGGACCGTCCTACACGTATGAGACCTTGCAGCTGCTTGCGGAAGAACGGGGGGACACGGAGATGGTGTTCGTAATGGGTGCGGACGCCGCCGTGGGCCTGGAGAGCTGGCGGAACCCTGAGCGCGTGGTCGAGCTGGCGCGGCTGGCGGTGGCGCGGCGGGCGGGTATCTCCGACGCCGAGGTGGCGGCGACGATGCGGAGCCTGGGCGCCGAAGGCCGGGCGACGATGCTGGAGATGCCGCAGTTCGGCGTCTCCTCCTCGGCGGTGCGGGAGCGCGCCGCGGCGGGCAGGCCGCTGCGTTACCTGGTTCCAGAGCCGGTCGCGCGGCTGATCGAGGAAAAGGGGATCTACGCATGAAGGCGCCGCAAGCGGAGTCACTGGCGCGGCGCCTGGCGGCGCTGGCCGACTCGAAAAAAGCCGAGGAGATCGTCGTCCTCGACATGCGCGAGCTGGTCTCCTACACCGACTTCCTAGCGATCTGCACGGCGCGCAACGAGCGCCAAGCGCGGGCGATCGTCGACGAGGTGCGGCTGCAGGTAAAGCGCGAGACGGGGCTGCTGCCGGGTGGCGTCGACGGCGCCGGGGCCGACGGCTGGGTCGTTCTCGACTACCTCGACTGCGTGCTTCACGTCTTCACTGCCGAGGCGCGCGAGCGCTACCAGCTCGGGGACCTCTGGCGCGAGGCGCCGCGCCTGGAGCTCGACCTCGACGCGCCCGAAGCATCCTCGGCCGCCAGCGCCTGAGCAGCTCGAAAACCCGGCCGATGGGCCGATAAGTCGAGCCAGGCTCGACTTATCGGCCCATCGACACCGCATCCCGCGCGGGGATGCCGTCCGAGGCCCCTCGTACGGTGCCGCGCAATGGGTCACTTCAAGCGGGCATTCCTCGGTTACCGCCGTCCCGAAGTGGACGCGGCGATCTCGGCGCGGGACGGGCAGATCGGCGCTCTGACGCCGAGGGCTGCCGAGTGCGACCGCCAGGCCGGGGCGATCGCCGAGATGGAGCAGGAGCTGGCCTCGCTGTCGGCGATGGTGATCGAGCGCGAGCGCGAGATCCGCGGCCTCAACGAGCGCCTGCGCGAGGCCAACGAGCGCCACGACCGCAGCATCGCTTCGCTCGACGCCGTCTCCTCCCGGCTCGAGGAGATCCAGACGCAGGCGCGCGGGCAGGCGACGCGGATCCGGATGAAAGCGCTGCGCGAGGCGGTCGAGGTGAGCAAGCGCGTGCAGAAGCTGACCGAGGGCGAGGTGCCGGAGCTCGAGGACTTCGACGGTGTCTTCGAGGGCACCGTCAAGCTCGAGATCGGCCCGCTCGGCGACTTCTCCCAGCTGGTCGGCTTCGAGGACGCCGTCGGCCAGGTCGGCGCCTCGGACATCTCGGTCGAGCGCTTCTCCGAGGGCCGCGCGACTCTCAACCTGCGGCTGGATGAGCCGGTCGAGCTGCTGCGCGAGCTGGAGGAGCTCTCCGCGCTCGACTTCAAGGTCCGCCACACCGCGCCCGACAATTTGATCCTCGACGTCGACGAGGACCAGGGCGAGCAGCGCGCCGCCTAGCCTCCCCGCGCGGCCCGGTAAACTCGTTGGCCACCTCGGGGCTGTAGCTCAGCTGGAAGAGCGTCGCGCTGGCAGCGCGAAGGTCAGGGGTTCGAGCCCCCTCAGCTCCACTCGAGTCTTCTCCGGCCTCCTCCGGGCCACACACGGTTTCTCCAGCCCCGCGCGGGGCCTACAGCAGGGTCTTCAAAACGAGGCTAGGTTCGTCTTGTCCTAACTGCTCAAGAATTGGGCAGTACTCAATGGGGAGAGAGCCTTATGACCGACTTGCGCGTCGCGACCTTCAACGTCGAGAACCTGTTCGCCCGCTGGAAATTCAACGCTGACGTCGACCCCGACGAGGCCAACAAACGCGGCTGGATCGTCGAGGAAGCGTTCTTCGCCGAACTGGGCGAGGACAGCAAGGAGATCACCGGCAAGGCGATCGAGGAGATCGATGCCGACGTGATCGCGATGCAGGAGGTCGAGGGTGTCGACACGCTGAAGAAGTTCCGCACCGATTTCCTCGACGGGCTTTCGGCCTATCCCTACGTCGCCGGCATCGACGGCAATGACCGGCGGCTGATCGACGTGGTCGTGCTCAGCAAAAGGCCGATCGTTCGCGTGCGCAGCCACCAGCACCTGCGCGATACCAACGGCAGCGGCAGGGAGCTCTTCTCCCGCGACTGCCTCGAAGTCGACGTCGACGTCGAGGGGACGACCCTGACGCTGTTCGTCAACCACCTCAAGTCGATGATCAGGACCAGGGAAGAAACCCGCGAGAAGCGCGAACGGCAGGCGGCCGGGGTGAAGGATCTGGTCGAAAAGCGCTTCGGGCCCAACCCGGGCGCCGAAAACTTCATCGTCCTCGGCGACATGAACGACTACCTCGAGGACGACGAACAGGGCAAATCGGGAATCCGGTCGCTGCTCGAGTGGGACCAGGTCGAGGACGTGATCGCGCGGCGCGACGCCGAGGATCGTTGGACGCACTACTGGGCGGGTGGCAAGGACTACAAGCAGCTCGACTACCTGCTGCTCTCGAAGTCGCTGGCCGCAGCGAGCCCCGCCGAGCCGGAGATCATGCGCAAAGGGATGCCGACGCGGGCGACCAAATACACCGGCGAGCGCTTCGACGGGGTCGGCGAGGACAAGCCGAAGGCCTCCGACCACTGTCCCGTGGCGATCGAGGTGAAGGTCGTCTGAGCCGCGCTCAAAGATCCCTTTCCCGCTGCCGATGAGCATTGGGTGAGTGCGGCCAACCAGCACGTGCTTTCGCATGGCCTGCGGGACACGCGCGAGACCCTGGAGCTCTGGAGCGAGCGCCCGTGGCCGGTCCTCGGCGCCTGGGTTGCGCTCAGCCTGGCGGTCGCGGCGACGCTGCTGATCGCGGTCTGGTTCGTCGGCGGGCTGCTGACCCCGGACCTGACGCCGGTCCACATCGCCGGCTTCACCCATCCCGCGGAGCCCGACGCCCTGCTGCCGATCCTCTGGCGCAACTCGCTCGTCCTCGCTCTGCACGCGACCGCCTGCATCGCCGGCTTCATCGCCGGGGCCTCGATGCCGATCGCCGCCGCTCAGCGCAGTGGGTTATCGCGCTGGATCCACGTCAAGGCGGGGGAACTGGCGATCCTCTTCGTCTGCGCAGTCACGCTCTTCTCGCTCGGGACCCAGGCCCTCTACCTCGGCTTCCAGGCCTCGACGATCTCCTATCAGCTAGAGATCAGCCGGCTCGAACTGATCCTCAGCGTGCTGCCTCACGCACTTCCCGAGCTGACCGCTCTCTTCCTGCCACTCGCTGCCTGGCTGATCGCCTCGCGTCGCGGCGAGTGGAACCAGCTGCTCGCCGCGACCTTCCTCACCGTCGCCCTCGCGGTGCCGGTGCTGCTGGTCACGGCGGCGATCGAGGTCTACCTCTGGCCCCAGATCCTCGAAGCGCTCTCGAGCGGGGTGCGGGACTCCTTCTCGGTCGGTCCGTAGGCTGACCTGCGATGAACGGGCCGGCCGGCTACTCGGGCAAGCCGCTGACGCAGAAGCTCGGGGTCAAGGAGGGCGCGACGGTCGTCCTGGTCGACGCGCCCGAGGGGGCCGAGGCCCTGCTCGTGCCGCTGCCGGATGGCGTGGCACTGCGGCGCGGCAACCGTGGCCGGCGCGAGATCACGATCTGGTTTGCGACCTCGCGGCGTCAGCTCGAACGGCGCTTCGAGGCAGTGACGCGGGCGGTGGGCGAGGGCACCCTGTGGATGGCTTGGCCGAAGCGCTCCTCCGGCGTCGCCACCGACGTCACCGAGGACACGATCCGCGCGGTGGCGCTGCCGGCCGGCCTGGTCGACAGCAAGGTCTGCGCGATCGACGAGACCTGGTCCGGGCTGCGGCTGACGCGCCGCCGCTCCCAGCCCTCGTAAGATCGCCGCTCGATGAGCGGTTACGACCCGAAGGCGATCGAGCGCAAGTGGCAGCAGATCTGGGCTGAGGAGGGCACCTGGGAGGTGCCGAACCCGGGCCAGCTCGGCTTCGACGACTCCAAGCCGAAGGCCTACGTGCTGGAGATGCTGCCCTACCCTTCGGGCGAGCCCCACGTTGGGCATCTCAAGTGCTACGCGGTCGGCGATGCGATCGCCCACTTCCGCCGCCGCCACGGCTTCCAGGTGATCCACCCGATGGGCTACGACTCCTTCGGCCTGCCGGCCGAGAACAACGCGATCAAGACCGGCGAGCCGCCGCGTGCGGCGACCGAGCGCTCGATCGCCTCCTTCCAGCGCCAGTTTCGCGAGTGGGGGATCTCGATCGACTGGGCCCGCGAGCTCGCCACCCACACCCCCGAGTACTACCGCTGGACCCAGTGGATCTTCCTGCGCCTGTTCGAGCAGGGGCTCGCCTACCGCACCGAGGCGCCGGTTCAGTGGTGCCCGAAAGACGCCACCGTGCTCGCCAACGAGCAGGTCGTCGACGGCCGCTGCGAGCGCTGCGGGACCGAGGTCGTGCAGCGCAACCTCGAGCAGTGGTTCTTCCGGATCACCGACTACGCCGAGCGCCTGCTCGCCGACTTCGACCTGCTCGAGTCCTGGCCCGAGCACGTGATCGCGATGCAGCGCAACTGGATCGGCCGCTCCGAGGGGGCGGAGGTCGTCTTCCGCTGCGAGGAAGCCGAGCTCGACTTCCCGGTCTTCACCACCCGTCCGGACACCCTCTTCGGTGCCACCTTCTTCGTGTTGGCGCCGGAGCACCCGGAGCTGATGCGGCTGGTCGGGGGCACGTCGGCCGAGGAGGAGGTGCGCGAGTACGTCAACCGGGTCGGCCGCGAGTCGGCCGAGGAGCGCGGCGCCGAGGACCGCGAGAAGACCGGCGTGCCGCTCGGCCGCAGTGTCGTCAACCCGGTCAACGGCGAGTCGATCCCGATGTTCGTCGCCGACTACGTGCTGATGGAGTACGGCACCGGCGCGATCATGGCGGTGCCGGGCCACGACGTCCGCGACTACGAGTTCGCCCAGGCGTTCGGGTTGCCGGTGAAGCGGGTGATCGAGGGCGAGGATCCCGAGGCGGCCCGCGACGAGGAGGGGCTGCCGTACCCGGGCGACGGGCCGATGGTCAACTCCGGCCGCTTCGACGGCAAGCACAACCGCGAGGCCTACGAGGAGATCGTCGCCTGGCTCGAGTCGGAGGGACGCGGCGAGCCGGCGGTCAACTACCGACTGCGCGACTGGCTGGTCTCGCGCCAGCGCTACTGGGGAGCGCCGATCCCGGTCGTCTACTGCGATGCCTGCGGCGAGGGGGACGGGCCGGCGATCGTCCCGGTGCCCGACGAGCAGCTGCCGGTCGAGTTGCCGGAGATCGAGGACTACGCGCCGCAGGGCAAGAGCCCGCTGGCCGCGGCCGAGGGCTGGGTAGCGACCGAGTGCCCGCGTTGCGGCGGCCCGGCGCGGCGCGAGACCGACACGATGGACACCTTCGTCGACTCCTCCTGGTACTTCATCCGCTACCTCGACCCGCAGAACGAGGAGGCGCCCTGGGACCGCGGCGCGGCCGATTACTGGCTGCCGGTTGGCCAGTACATCGGCGGGGTCGAGCACGCGATCCTGCACCTGATGTACGCGCGCTTCGTGACCAAGGCGCTCGCCGACCTCGGTCAGCTCGCCGTGCAGGAGCCGTTCGCCAACCTCTTCGCGCAGGGGATGATCACCCGCGACGGGGCGAAGATGTCGAAGTCGCGCGGCAACACGGTCAGCCCTGGCGAGTACGTCGAGCGCTACGGCGCCGACACCGCCCGCACCTACGTCTGCTTCATGGGCCCGCCGGAGCGCGGCGGCGATTGGACCGACGAGGGCGTCGAGGGCGTCAACCGCTTCCTCTCGCGGCTCTGGCGGCTCTGCGGGGAGGTCGAGGAACGGGCCGGGCCGGCGGAGCCGCGGTCCCCTGCCGAGGGTCAGGCGCGCGAGCTGCTCGCCAAGTCCCACTGGGCGATCGACAAGGCGACCCGGGACTTCCAGCGCGGTTTCCAGTTCAACACCGTGATCTCGGCCGTGATGGAGCTGGTCAACGACGCCTACCGGCTCAAGGACGATCTCTACGGCAGCGTCGACGGCGAGGCGGCGTTGCGCTTCGCGACGGCGACGGCCGCGTCGCTGATCTTCCCCTTCGCGCCCCACCTCGGCAGCGAGGTGTACGAGCGGCTGACCGGGGAGCGCGTCTGGGAGCGGCCTTGGCCCGAGGCCGACCCGGGTCTGCTGAGCAGCGACACCGTGACCCTGATCGTCCAGGTCAACGGCAAGCTGCGCGACCGGATCGAGGCGCCGGCGGAGGCGTCCAAGGAGGAGCTGTTGGAGCTGGCGCGGGCGAGCGAGAAGGTCGGCAAGCACCTCGACGGCAAGGACGTCGTGAAGGAGATCGTCGTGCCTGGCAAGCTGGTCAACCTGGTGGTCCGCTGAGCGCGGCGTCTCACGCTGCCGCCGGCTTTGGTACAAAGCGCGCCGATGCTCGTCAGGCGTCTGGGGGACGCACCAGTTGAGGAGTGGCACCGCCTGCAGGCGCACGTGCTCATGGACGCGGGCGAACTCGGCGCGCGCAACCTCTCGGTGACCTGGCTGACGCTGCCCGCCGGTGCGAAGCAGACCCTGCGCTCTCAGGAGGAAGCCGAGCAGGTCTACGTGGTCGTCCGCGGCGCCGGCACGATGTCGGTCGCCGGGGACACGCAGCAGGTGGCTGAGGGCGACCTGATCCTGGTCCCGCCCGCGACCGAGCACTCGCTCGCCAACGACGGCGAGGAGGAGCTCTCCTGCGTCTCGGTCCAGTCGCCTCCGGTCGCGGCGGCCGAGCTCTACAGCGACCAGCTGGCCGAGGTCGCCGGCTACGACGACGACGACGAGATCTGAGCCGCGGCGCTGCTTTCTACTTCCGTTTGCGGCGCTGCGGCCGCTTACGGATCGGCTTGCGGACTGGCCCGGCTTTGCGGCTCTCGCCCTTGCCGTTGCCGGCACTGACCCAGAAGCGGTAGGTGCGGTTTCGGCTCAGCCCGCGGACCGTCAGCTCATAGGTCCGCTTCGCGCCCTTGCCGCGGTGCCGGATATCGGCCGGGGCGAGGCGGGTCAGCACCTTGCCCCGCTCGGCGTAGATCGTGAACCAGGCGGCCGGGCCGCCGCGACCGGCGCGCCAGCGCAGCGTCACCTTTGAAGGCGGGGAGGGTCCCCGCAGGATCCGCGGCCGCCGCGGTGCTCTTGCCGGCCCCGCGCCGACCGCGATCGGCGCGGTGGTGGTGCTGGTCAGGCCGGATGCGGTTCGGGCGCGTAGGACGACGATGCCGCTGAAGGGCGTCGGGTAGACGAACTGGATGACCCGGTCGGCCGAGGTCAGGTCGAAGACGCCATCGCCGGTCAGGTCCCATTCGAAGGCCGCGATTGGCTCGCCGCTGTCGCCGCTCGCGGCCGCGCTCAGGGTCAGACGCTGCCCGATGATCGCCCGCGCCGGCACCTGCAGCGCCGCCGTCGGCGCCATGGTGGTGCGGCGCACGTTCTCGACGATCGAAGGCACCAGGCCGGAGAGGCTTTCTTCCGACAAGCCTAGGTAGCTGCCGCCGGTCGCGCTGGCGATCGCGGAGAACGAAGCCGCCGTCTCCGCGTCGTCGCCCGACTGGATCGTGTCGATCGTCGCCGGGTCGACCGCCAGCGCCTTCTGCTGAACCGTCCGCAGGGTGTATCCGGTGAGCGGCTCTGGGTCTTTCGCCGGTGCGTCCCCGAGGGCGATCACGAGCTTCCTGGCGCCGGTCTGCCAGTCGAGTCCGAGCGCGGTCATCAGGCCGGAGTAGACGCTCTCGGCTTCGTCCCCGCCACCTTCGGCTTCGAGGGCATGGAGGCTTTTGTCGAAGGCGACGACGTCGGTCGTGAAGGGAACGTCGACGCGCGCCTGGTATGCGCTTTCCTCCCCCGGGATGTCTTTGTAGTCGACCAGCGCGACCCGGAAGGTCGAGTTCAGCCGGGCGATCTGGCCGACCAGGTCGGCGATGTTGATCTTGACCTGGTCGATCTCGTCGAACATCGAGCCGGTCGAGTCGATCGCAAAGGCGATGTCGAGCGGACCGGTGTAGTTGTCGGCCGGGAGTGCCACACCGAGGACCCGGGCGAGGTCGCGCGCGGCTTTGTCCGCATCGCCCCGACCGCCCTGGCTGGCCATCCGGTAGGCGGGCGTGACGTGAGCCTGTTTGCGCAGGCCGAGTTCGGAGTAGTTGCGGACGTAGATCCCACCGAGCTTCTTTTCGGAGATGTTGCAGATGACATCGTGGTAATGGCAGTACGAAAAGACCCGCCCGTGGAGCTCCTCCGGCCACTCGCCGCGCACCCCGAGCAGGCCATATGAGGAAGGATCGGGGTTCCCGCGCGTCGACCAGGAATTGGGGTTGAAGTAGGGATCGCCGAAGAAGGCAGCGGCGACGACGAGATCCCGCAGGCCCTTCATCTTCTCGAGTGCGTCGCCGGTGGCCTGGGCGCCCTGTGAGTAGCCGGCGAGGATGAACTTGGTGTCGGGACAGATCGAGTGGCGGTCGCGGATGTGGTCTTCGACGTCTCGCTGGCCCTCGCGAACCGAGTCGGTGTACTCGCCGAGGAAGCCGACGTGGAGCAGCGCCCCGGCACCGTTGATCAGGCTGGTGCCGTCGGTGACGCCGACCGCGGGGTAATCGACCCCGTAGCTCGACAGGGCTCCGCTGTCGACCCAGCCCCGCAGGGCGAGAAACAGGTCGTGGATCTCGGGGCCCATGCCGCGCTCGCTGGAAAGGTTTGGCTGGCCGGAGCCGCGGGCGCCGACGAAGTCGTACGGGGGGCAGCTTTTGGCCGCTGCCGCACCATGATCCGGCTCGGGGTCCAGAAGCAACGCCGCTGGCAGGGCCAGGGCGATCGCGCACAGCAACACGCTCCACCGGCGAAGTACCGACACAAGTCCTCCCGACTTTCAGTACTGGTGCATATTTTCTTAAGTACTCAGCTAGGCAACGACACC
Source organism: uncultured Solirubrobacterales bacterium (assembly GCA_963846515.1). Taxonomy (GTDB): domain Bacteria; phylum Actinomycetota; class Thermoleophilia; order Solirubrobacterales; family 70-9; genus VAYN01. The sequence continues at coordinate 311,683 of CAWJWC010000003.1, forward strand.
AAGCCGGTCTTACTTTCGGTGCCGAATTGTTCGCGCCTCGCAGGGATCTGCGAGCCACGCGTGTGCGAATACGGGCGAGGCTGGGGGTATGCCCGAGCTGAGCCGCACGCAGGTTGTCGTCTACGGCGCGATCGCCGTTGCGCTGCTGCTGGTCGGGACGCGGGCAATCCGGGCGGAGGATGGTAGCCAGCGGGCTTACTCGTTCGACTCGGCCGGGGAATCGAGCTCAGACGGCGGTTTCAGCCTCAGCGGTCAGGCCGGCGACGTCGTCGTCCACGTGGCCGGCGCGGTCGAGCGGCCTGGCGTCTACCGGCTGCCGGCCGGGAGTCGGGTCGACGACGCGGTGCGGCGGGCGGGTGGCGCCGGTCTGAAAGCGGAGCTGGAAGCGGTCAACCTCGCCGCTCGGCTCGCCGACGGCCAGCAGGTCGTGGTGCCCGAACGCGGTCCGGCCGGCTCGGCGTCCTTTGCCGGCGGCGGGACGGAAGAGGGGCCGATCGGCCTCGGCACCGCGACGGTCGAGCAGCTCGACACGATCGAGGGCATCGGTCCGGTGACGGCACAGGACATCGTCGAGTTCCGCGACCGCCACGGCGGCCTCGCCTCGGTCGAGCAGCTCGACCAGGTCTCCGGGATCGGGCCGGCGACGATGGAGTCGCTGCGCGAACGGTTGCAGCCCTGAGTAGCCGCGATGCGCTCGCCCAGGCCCTCGCTGCCCGTCCTGGTCGCGATCGCGGTCCTGGTCGCGATCGCTCTCGCTCGGGCCGACGAGATCCGCGAGCGGGCCGAGGACGGGCTGGGGCGGGGGATGCCGGCGCGCGAGGCGGCGCTGGCGCGTGGCTTCGTGCTCGGCGCCGACGAGGGCATCGACGCCGGGACGGAGGAGGACTTCCGCCGCGCCGGGCTCAGCCACCTGCTCGCGGTCAGTGGCCAGAACGTCACGCTGCTGGCCCTGCTGGCGATGCCCGCACTGGCTGCGTTCGGGATCCCGCTACGCGAGCGCCTGGTCTGGATCCTCGGCCTGATCGCCGTCTATGTGCCGTTGGCCGGAGCCGAGCCCTCGATCCAGCGCGCCGCCGTGATGGGGGCGGTCGGCCTGCTGGCGACCCTCTCGGGGCGGCGCACCTCGCGCCTCTACGCGCTGACCCTGGCGCTGATCGTCACCCTCGCGGTCGACCCGGCGATCGGCCGCGAGGTCGGCTGGCAGCTCAGCTTCGCCGCGGTTGCCGGGATCTTCGTGCTCGCGGCACCGCTGCGCGAGGCGATCGTCACCCGGCTCGGCGCCGGCGGCCTGCGCCGTGCGAGCGCCGAGGGCGCGGCGGTGACGATCGCCGCCACGGTGGCGACGGCGCCGCTGATTGCCTTTCACTTCGAGACCCTCTCGACCGTCACCCTCGTGGCCAACCTGCTGGCGACGCCGGCGGTGGCGCCGGCGATGTGGCTGGGGATGGGGAGCGCCGCCGCCGCTCAGGTCCCGGGCTTGCCGCTCGAGCCGCTGAACGCGCTCAACGCGTTGCTGCTCGCCTACATCGCCCAGGTCGCGGCCTGGTCTGCGGCGCCGGAGTGGGCCGAGCTCCACGTTCGCCTCGACGGGATTGGCTTGGCCTGTGCCTATGCGACACTTGCGGGCGGGGTCGCGCTCCTCCCGATCCTTCGGCGGCTTGCTCGCCGCCGGCGCAGGTCGCTTCTGCCAGCCCCTGTCTTGCAAAAGCGCCTCGTCCTCGTACTGGCCGCGCTCGCGACGCTCGTGCTCGTGGCAACGGCGGCGACTTCGGGCGGGGCCGCGCCCGAGCGACGGCCAGGGCTGCGGGTGACGATTCTCGACGTCGGCCAGGGCGACGCGATCCTGCTGCAGCCGGAGGCGACGCCGGCCGTCCTGGTCGATGGCGGGCCGCCCGGGGAAGGACTCGAAGAGGAGCTTGAGAACGCCGGGGTCGACCGGCTCGGGGCGGCCGTCGTCACCCACGACCAGTCCGACCATGCGGGCGGCGTGGAAGAGCTGATCGGCCGGCTTCCCATCGACCGTTTGATCTACGCGCGGCTGGGCCGCGGCCGGATCGAGGCAGCGCGAACCGCCGGCGCGACGCCGCTGCGGGTTGCGGCAGGACGGGTCCTGCGCTCGGGCGCACTTCGCCTCGAAGTCCTCTGGCCACCGCCCGAGCTGGGCGGAGAGCCGCTGCCGCGCGCCGATCCAAACCAGCTGGCGCTCGTCCTGCTCGCCCGCTGGCGCCACTTCTCGATGCTGCTGACCGCCGATGCGGAGGCGGAGGCGGTCCCGCTCGATCCCGGCCCCGTCGACGTGCTCAAGGTCGCCCACCATGGCAGCGCCGACGCCGGGCTGGCGGCCTTGCTGGAGCGGACGACGCCGGGGCTGGCGGTGATCTCCGCCGGCGAGGGAAACCCGTACGGCCACCCGACGGCGGAGACCGTGAGGACGCTCGCCTCCCACGGTGTCAGCACTCTGAGGACCGACCTCGATGGCGAGATTGCGATCGACGTCGGGCGGGGGTCGATCGACGTAGAGGCAAAGGATTGAGAATCTCAACGAATAACCCAATCGATAGTGGGAATTTCGGCGCCGGTCGCTCTCGACGCTCCGGCTTATGGCCGATGCTCGCGCAGATGCTCTTACGGAGAGGACAGGCGCTGTTGCGGTCGGCGAAGCCGAGCTTCGCCGGTACCGGCCTCCTGGAGCGGCTGCGCAGCACCGCTGTCGCGCTGCTCGGGGTTACGGCGGCGATGGCGCTGGGTCTGGTTGCGCTCGCCGTGCAGCAGGACTGGCCGCTGTTGCCGGCGGCGCCGATCCCCGGCCTTCCCGGGCCGGCCGAGGTCGGCGACGCCCGGGTTGCGGCCGAGCGCCCCGACCCTGCCTCCTCGCGTACGACGGTCCCGGAGCCAGGCGGTGAGACCGCGCTGCGGCCCGGTGGCGGGACCGCGAGTCCTGCGCCGCAGCCCTCGCAGGTCTCCGGATCGCACCAGCTGGCCACGGCACCGCCGCAGCCGGCGGCGGCGCAGCCGACGACCGACTCGCCGTCCACCCAGGGAACGGTCCCCGCTGCGCCGGCATCGGCGGCTCAGCCCCCGAGTGCCCCGTCACCTGCGCCCCCCTCGAATCCCGCACCTGCCGCGAGCACGCCCGTGGCCGCCCCACCCTCGATTCCCGAGCCGGTCGCGGTCAGCGGCCCCGACGACGAGGACGAGGGCGGGGGTGAGGACGATGACGCCAAGGACCGCGGCAAGCCCTACGGAAAGTACAAGCCCCATGGCGGCTGGAAGGGCAACAAGCCGCCGAAGGACGATGACTCGGATGCTGACGTCGTGGTTACGGCGCCTCCGCCGCCGCCACCGCCACCGACGACGAGCGTGCCGGAGGAAACGGCCGACGAGTATGCGACCGGCGGGGCTGGGTACGAGGCTCCGAGCACCCGCGGCAAGGGCCGCGGCCATGGCTTCGGCCGCTTCGGCCGCTAGCCCAGCGAGCGAGCCGCACCGGCATCTAGACTCGGGCCGATGGCCGAGGAGATGCGCGCCCTGTACCTGATCGCCGGCACCGACGGGGCGAAGATCGATGCGACGCGGGCGCGGTTGCGGGCCCGGGCCGAGCGCGAGGCCGGGGCCGCGGCGCTGGAGGTCTTCGAGCCGGGGGAGGGCAGGGGGATGCCCGACCACGAGGGGCTGCTGGCGGCAATCCCGGCGATGTCGCTGATTGAATCCCGCCGCTACCTGCTCGCCGACGGGGTCGAGCGCTGGCGCGATTGCCAGCTCGACGCGGTGGCCGCCGCGCTCGCCGAGCTGCCTCCCGATCTGACGCTGGTGCTGATCGCCCGCGCCAAGGCGCCGGCGAAGCTGGCTAGGGCGGTGAAGGCGGCCGCGGGCGAGGTCCACGAGTTCGAGGCACCGAAGCCGCGCGAGATGCCGCGGGTCCTCGTCGCCGATGCCCAGCAGCTTGGCTTCCGGCTCGAGCCCGCCGCGGCCCGGCTCCTGGTCGAACGCATGGGCGCCAACCCGGTGCGGCTGCGCCATGAGCTCGGGCGGCTGGCACTCTGGGCAGGCGCGGGGGGCGAGGTCACCGTCGCTGACCTCGAGGCGATGGTCACCGACACTTCGGAGGCCGCGGTTTGGTCCCTCTCCGACGCTCTGCTCGAACGCGACGCGGCCGGCGCTCTGCGGATCGGCGAGCGGCTGATCGGGCAGGGCGAGAACGTGACCGGGCTGATCTACGGCCTCGCCTCGCGCCTGCGCGGCGCCTGCGCCGCGGCCGCGCAGCTCGCGGAGGGCGTGCCGCCAAAGCAGGTCGAGTCGTCGCTGAAGATGCACCCCTACGCCGCCAAGCAACTGGTCGGCCGCCTGCAAGGCACCGACCTCGCCAGCCTGCGCATGGCAACCGAGGCGCTCGCCGATTTGGAGCTCTGGTGCCGCGGCGGTGCGGACTACGGCGACGAGCTCGCATTGACCTTGGCGCTGTGCCGGGCCGCCTCGTAGGCCCGCGAAAACCAAGCAGCACAAGGAGGAGGGAGGGAGTGTGCTCCGCACATGATCGAACGACGACGCCGCGATGCGCCGGTTTGCAGCGCCCTACGAGGCGGCTATGCGCGCGGCTTTGGACTTCTTGCGGGAGCCCGTATTGAGGTGCATCGCGCCCTTTTGCACGGCCTTGTCGATCTTCGAGACGAGATCGCGCTGCTCGCTGGCGATCGCCTCGGCGTCGCCGCCCTCGACGGCGCTTTCGAGTCGCCGGAAATGGGTCTTGACCGTGCTGGTCAAGAGCCGGTTCTCGGTGCGCTCGCGCTCGCTGCGTAGGATCCGCTTCTTCTGTGAGGCTATGTTGGCCATGAGTGAGGCGCCGGACTATACCGAGCCTGGGCGCCCCGCCGGCCGGATCGCCCGCTCGACCGCTTTTTTCTCGATCGCCACCGCCGCCTCACGGGTCGCCGGCCTGGCGCGCGAGGTCGTTGCCGCGGGCTACTACGGGATCAGCGGCCCGATGTCGGCTTTCACGATCGCCTTCCAGGTTCCCAACCTGATCCGCGCCCTCTTCGCCGACGCCGCCTTGCAGCCGGCCTTCGTCCCCGTCTTCACCGAACTGCTGGAGAAGAAGAACCACCGCGAGGCCTTCCGCCTCGCCTCGACCTTGCTCTTGATCGTGACCATGGTCCTGGGTGCGATTACCGCGCTCTTCGTGCTCGCGGCGCCGCTGATCATGCCGCTCTTCGCGCCCGGCTTCGAGGGCGAGATCCTCGACCTCACCGTCACCCTCTCCCAGGTCCTCTTCCCGATCCTGATCTTGCTCGGTGTCAGCGGGATCGTGGTCGGGATCCTCAACAGCTACGACCGCTTCGGCGCCTTCGCGATCGCGCCGCTGTTCTGGAACCTGACGATCATCGCCGTGCTGATCGTGGTCGAGCCGATGCTCAGTGGCCAGGACCGGATCTACGCCTATGCGATCGGGATCCTCGCCGGCACCCTGGTGCAGCTCTCGATCCCCGTCTTCGATCTGCGCAACACCCCGTTCAGGTTCGACTGGAGCTTCGAGTGGCGACATCCGGGAGTGCGCCGGGTGCTGTTGCTGATGCTGCCGGTAACGATCAGCCTCGGCTTGATCAACTTCAACCTCGTCATCAACAGCTTCTTCGGCAGCCTCGTCAGCGACCAGGCGCCGGCGGCGATCGACAAGGCCTTCCGCATCTACCAGCTGCCGCAGGGGATCTTCTCGGTGGCGATCGCGACGGTGCTGTTCCCGACCCTGGCCCGCTTCGCCAACCGCCGTGCCTATGACGACTTGCGGGCGACGATGGCGAACGGGATGCGCCAGATCCTCTTCGTCCTGATCCCTGCCGCGGCGGCGATCCTCGTCCTCTCCGAGCCGATGATCCGGCTCGTCTACCAGCGCGGGGCGTTCGACGCGGCGGAAACCACCGTGGTCGCGACGGCGCTCTTCTGGTTTGCCTTCTCGCTGCCGACCAACGGTCTCTTCTTGCTCCTCACCCGCACCTTCTTCGGCCTACAGCGACCCTGGATCCCGACTCTGATCGCCGCCGGCAATCTCGCGGTGACGGCGCTCGGGGCGCTAGCGCTGTACCACCTCGGGGTGGGCGGGATCGTCGCCTCGACCGCGATTGCGACCACCGCGAGCGTCGTCGCCCAGTGTGTGATCCTCGCCCGGATCCTCGGCGGGCTCGAGCTCGGGCGCCTGCTCGACGCCGGCCTGCGGATCACCGCCGCCGCGGTGGCCCTAGCCGCAGTCAGCTACGGCGTCTGGGACGTACTCGACGAGGCGCTCGGACGCGGTCTCTTGGGCCAGATCGTCTCGCTCGGCGTCGGGCTCGCCGCCGGCGGCCTCGTCTACCTGGGCGTCGCCCGGCTGCTCCGGGTTCGGGAGCTGGACCAGATCATGCGCCTCGTCCGCCGCCGCTAGATGCTCGACCTCGGCCGCTACCTGCTCGGCGTCGCGGAGATCGCCCTGCTCGCCGGCTTTGCTTGGCTCGGGGCGAGCCGGCTCCGGCTTTGGCTGCTGCCCCGGTTCGTGGGCGCGCCGGCGCATCTTGCGACCGCGGTGCTCGCAATCGCGCTGCTGATCTGGGTCGCTGAGCTGCTGGGCTCCTTCGGGGCATTGGAAGCGGTGCCGTACTTGTTGCTCGTGGGCGTCGTCGCTACCGCCTTGTGGAGGTTTGCGCCGCGGCCGCCAGAGGGAGGGAGTCCGCACCCCACCCAGCAGGTATGGGTGCGGACTCCCTCCCTCTGGCGGGACGGGCGCGAGTGGAGGGACCTGGTGCCGGCCCTGATTGCATTGCTGGTGGCGGCGATCGCCGTGATCCGTTTCGCGGCGGAGGCGAAGCCGCACCTGTCGACCGGGATGACCGGGTTCGATTCGACCTGGTACCACGGGCCGTTCGCGGCGGGCTTCTTCCAGAGCGGCGACACCTGGGACCTGCACTTCATCGCCCCGCAGTTCCTCGCGTGGTTTTACCCCGCCAACAGCGAGATCTTCCACGCCGTCGGGATGCTGGCGTTCGGCCGGGACATCCTCTCGCCGCTGCTCAACCTCGGCTGGTTCGTCGGTTGCCTGATGGCGTGCTGGTGCATTGGGCGGCCGTATCGCGTTGCGCCCTGGTCGCTTGCTCTGGGCGCCGTCGCGCTCAGCGTGCCGGCTCTGGCGGACCAGGCGGGCGAGGCACGCAACGACGTCGTCGGCATCTTCTTTCTGCTGACGGCCGTGGCGATTGCCCTGAACGCGTCGAGCGAAGAGGCTCGGACGGGGGAGGGGCGGGCGGGCGAAGGTCTGGGGGACAGCGCTCGCTTCACACGCGAGAGGTCGCTGGTTCGAAAGGACGGGCTGGGTGGGGGAAGCGGTGCAGCCGGCCTTGGCCCCTGGCTCGTCGTCGGGCTTGCCGCGGGCCTGGCGACCGGGACGAAGTTGAACTTTCTGCTTCCGGCCGGAGTGCTGATCGTCGGTCTGGCCGCGATCGCGCCAGGTGGCGCTCGCGGCCGCGCGCTGATCGCCGCTGGCCTCGCTGCGCTGGCCGGAGGTGGCTACTGGTACCTACGCAACCTCGTGCACAGCGGCGACCCACTGCCCTGGATCGACCACCTCGGGCCGATCTGGCTGCCCGCACCGGACCAGGCCCTCGGCGGCCGCGAAGCGCACAGCGTGCTCGGGTACCTGACCGACGGCACCGTCTGGTCCGACTGGTTCCTCCCGGGCCTGCACGACGGCCTCTGGTTCCTCTGGCCGCCGCTCCTCCTCGCCGCCCTCGCCGGTCTCGTGCTCTGTCTGCTCTCAGGATCGCGGTGTGCCTTTTCCGCCTATGGGACGGATAACGCACACAGCGAGCGCGACCCAACGGGCGGGCGCAATCCGGTGTTGGCCCTCGCCGGCCTGGTCGGTCTCGCCACCGCCCTCGTCTGGCTCGTCGCCCCGACCTCTGCCTCTGGCCCCGCCGGCATGCCCCGCGGCTTCGAGTCGGGCCTCCGCTATCTCGCGCCGGCTCTCGTCCTCGGCCTCGCCCTGTTGCCAACGGTCCCAATGCTGCGCGACCGTCTCGCGTCGCTCGGCGTCCGAACGCAGTTGGTTCCGGATAGCGGAACTAAATACGTTCGGACGCCGTCGGGAGCCGGGCTTTGGCTGACGTCGGGCGCCGTCGTCGTGGTCCTCGCTGTTGCCCTTGGCTACCCGGCCCAGCGTCACTACCTGGAGAACCGCTACACGGACCCCTCGTTCACCACTCCCGGCCTCAACGCCGCCTTCGCTTGGTCCCGCGACATCGGCGACTCCCGCATCGCGACCGCCAGCACCCGCCAGTACCCCCTCTTCGGCACCGACCTCTCCAACCACGTCCAGTACATCGGCGAAGAGACCCCCCACGGAGGCTTCGAGGCACTCACAACCTGCCGCGCCTGGCGCAAGGCGCTGAACGAAGGCGACTACGACTACGTCGTCGCAAGCCGCGACCGCATCGAGCCCGGCAAGCCGCCCTATCCGCCGCAGGCAAGGTGGACCGAGGGCTCCGCAGCCAAGCCCATACTCAAGACGCCGCCGACGGCGGTGTTCCAGCTCACGGGAAGGCTGGATCCATCGGCGTGTAGATGAGAACACCCCTGCCGGTGGGTGGCATCGGCCAAGAGGCCGAGAACGTAAGCCTCGTCCGCAGGCCTCTTGGCCGATGACAGGCCCCGCCGGCCCGGCGCTCCCGCCATACTGCGCCCCGCCCATGGACCACATCCGCAACTTCTCGATCATCGCCCACATCGACCACGGCAAGTCGACCCTGGCCGACCGCATCCTCGAGCTGACCGGGGCGGTCGACCCGAAGAAAATGCAGGCGCAGGTGCTCGACTCGATGGACCTCGAGCGCGAGCGCGGGATCACGATCAAGGCGCAGGCGGTGCGGGTCGAGTACAGCGCCGCGAACGGCGAGACCTACCACCTGCACCTAATCGACACGCCCGGCCACGTCGACTTCTCCTACGAGGTCTCGCGCAGCCTCGCCGCCTGCGAGGGCGCGCTGCTGGTCGTCGATGCCGCCCAAGGCGTCGAGGCGCAGACCGTCGCCAATACCTACCTGGCGATCGAGAACGGCCTGGAGCTAATCCCGGTGATCAACAAGGTCGACCTACCGGGCGCGGAGCCCGACAGGGTCGCGGCCGAGATCGCCGACCTGCTCGGCGGCGACCCAGAGGAAGCGCTGCGGATCTCGGCCAAGACCGGCGAGGGCGTGATCGAGGTGCTGGAGGCGATCGTCGCGCGCATCCCGCCGCCGAGCGGCGCGGCGGCCGCGCCGACCCGGGCGCTGATCTTCGACTCCGAGTTCGACCAGTACCGCGGCGTCATCGCTTACGTACGGATGGTCGACGGGTCCTTTCGCAAGAGCCAGCCGATCCTGGCGATGCAGAACGGGACCGAGGCCGAGATCGACGACATCGGCTTCTTCCGCCCGGCGATGACCGCCGTCTCGGGAATGGAGGCGGGCGACGTCGGCTACTTGATCACTGGGATCAAGGACGTGACCAAGCTGCGCGTCGGCGACACCCTGACGACGCAGGCGCGGCCCGCCGCCGGGCCGCTCGAGGGCTACCGCGAGGTGCGGCCAATGGTCTTTTGCGGCCTCTTCCCGATCGACACCGACCGCTTCGAAGACCTGCGCGATGCGCTCGAGAAGTTGGCCCTCAACGATGCCGCCCTGTCCTGGGAGCCGGAGACCTCGGAGGCGCTCGGGTTTGGTTTCCGCTGTGGCTTCCTCGGCCTCCTGCACATGGAGATCGTGCGCGAGCGGCTGGAGCGCGAGTACGACCTCGACCTGCTGGCGACGACCCCGAACGTGCGCTACGAGGTCCACCTCACCAATGGCGAGACGGTCGAGGTCCGCAGCCCGACCGAGTTGCCCGACCCCGGCTCGATCGAGACGATCGAAGAGCCTTACATCCGGGCCACGATCATCTGCCCGAAAGAGCAGGTCGGGGCGGTGATGGAGCTCTGCCAGCAGCGCCGCGGCACCCACGTCGACATGCACTACCTCAGTCCGCAGCGGGTCCAGATCCGCTACGACATGCCGCTGGCGGAGATCGTCCTCGACTTCTTCGACCTCTTGAAGTCCTCGACCCGCGGCTACGCCTCGCTCGACTACGAGCCGATCGGCAACCGCCCGTCCGACCTGGTCAAAGTCGACATCCTGCTGGCCGGGGACAAGGTCGATGCGCTCTCGATCATCGTCCACCGCGAATTCTCCTACGAGCAGGGCAAGCGCCTGGTGGGGCGGCTGCGCAAGACGATCCCGCGCCAGCTCTTCGACGTTCCGGTGCAGGCCGCGATCGGCTCCAACATCCTCGCCCGCGAGACGGTCAAGGCGCTGCGCAAGGACGTCACCGCGAAGCTCTACGGTGGCGACGTCACCCGCAAGAACAAGCTTCTGAAGAAGCAAAAAGCGGGCAAGAAGCGGATGAAGGCGGTCGGCCGGGTGGAAGTGCCGCAGGAGGCGTTCCTGGCGGTCCTGGAGATCGACGAGTAGGGACGTCACGCCCCCTGGCTGGGTGGCCAGTTAGAGTGCCCGCCCATGTCGATCAAGACTGACGCCGTAGGTAAGGAATGGCCCGGCACGACCTACCAGGTCGGGCGGGAGAAAATCAAGGAGTACGCGACCGCGCTGGGGCTCGACAACGCGGTCCACTTCGACGTCGAGGCGGCCCGTGCGGCCGGCTTTCGCGACGTCGTCGCGCCGCCGATGTTCGCCGTCGTCTACAGCAGCCCCGCAGTGGGGCCGGCGATTCTCGACCCCGAGGTGGAGCTGAACTTCGCGGCGATGGTCCACGGCGGTCAGGCCTTCGAGTGGGGCGAGCCCGCGGTCTCCGGCGACGAGATCACGACCACCGCCAAGTGCCTCTCGATCGAGGAGAAGGGCGGCAAGGGCTTCTACGTGTTCGAGACCAACTCGGTCAATCAGGACGGCGCCCAGGTCGTGCGCGGCACCTGGACGCTGATCGTGAGAGGGGTTTGAGATGGCTGAGCTGAACGTGGGCGACCAGATCCCGGAGCTGCGGGTCACCCCGGACAAGTACCTGCCGCACCGCTACGCCGGCGCCTCCGGTGACTTCAACCCGATCCACATCGACGATGAGCTCGCGAAAGCGGTTGGTCTGCCGCGCAACATCCTCCACGGCCTCTACTCGATGGGCCTCGTCGCCCGCGCCAGTGCCGCGATCGCCGACGGCGACCCGCGGGCGCTGAAGCGCCTCTCGGTGCAGATGCGCGGCATGGGGATGCCGGAGCAGGAGATCGTTGTCTCGGGAACGGTCAAGTCGGTGGACGGCGAGAGGGTCGTCCTCGACACCGTCGCCAGCCAGGGCGAGACCGAGATCATCAAGAACGCCGAGGCCGAAGTCCGGCTGTAGGAGTGACGGGCAACTCCTCCCAAACGCTCGGCGGGAGCCTCGCTTGAGTGTTTTGGGAGGGGGTCACCCGTCACTCCTCCTAGACTTCGAAGTGTGCTGAGCGAGCGACAGGAGCTGATCCTGCGGCTGGTGGTCGACGCCTACCTGGCCTCGGCCAAGCCGGTCGCCTCGAAGGAACTGGCGGACCGGCGCGAGGTCGAGTGGGGCCCGTCGACGGTACGGGCCGAGTTGGCCGCGCTGGAGGCCGCCGGACTGCTGACCCACCCGCACACCTCGGCCGGGCGGGTTCCGACCGACTCTGGCTACCGGCTCTACGTCGACCGCCTGATCGAGTCCGGGACGACCGCCGTGGCCGGGGTCGAGCTGGAGCTTTCGCGGCTGCGGCGCGAGGTCGACGAGGCGATGCGGGAGACGACCGCGGCGCTGGCCCAGGTAACCGACCTGGTCGCGATGGCGACCGCGCCGCCGCCGAGCCTGGGGGCGACTATCCACCGGGTCGAGGTGCTGCGCCTGCAGCCGGACAAGGTGGTCGTGATCGTGATCGCCTCGACCGGCGACGTGACCAGGCGCGTGTTCGAGTTCGAGCAGCCGGTCGACCCAGGCCTGGTCGCATGGGCGTCTAGCTACCTGAACGAGTCGCTCGCGGGGCTAGGGGTCGGATCGCGGCTGATCGGAGGCCGACTCGCGGATCCGGAGCTGGGACGAGCCGAGGCGCGGTTCGTCGCCACGCTCGGCTCCACCTTCGCCGAGCTGGAGCCCGAGGACGGCGCCGACCTCTACATGGAGGGCGCCTCGCGTTTGCTCTCGGAAGCGCACCTCGCCGACCTGCCGCGGGCCGACGAGCTGATGACGGCGCTCGAGCGCCGCGCCGGGGTGCTGCAGATGCTGCGCTCCTCGCTCGCGGAGCGCTCGGTCTTCCTCTGGATCGGCGAGGAGAACCCGCAGCCGGAGCTGCGCTCGGTCAGCGTGGTCGGCGCCAACTACGGCCTCGGCCACCGCAACCTCGGTTCGGTCGGGGTGGTTGGACCGCTGCGGATGGACTACGCGACCGCGATCGCCTCGGTGCGCGGCGCCGCCCGCGAGCTCTCGCGTTACTTCGAGACCGTTTACGACGACTAAGCGATGGCGGGCGACTACTACGAGCTGCTCGGCGTCGGTCGGGAGGCAAGCGAGACGGAGATCAAGAAGGCGTTCCGTCGCCTCGCCCGGGAGCTGCACCCGGACGTCAACGACCACGACCCCGAGGCGGAGGAGAAGTTCAAGGCCGCGGCAGAGGCCTATGAGGTGCTCTCCGACCCGGAGCGGCGCCGCACCTACGACGCCTACGGGCACGAGGGGCTGCGCTCCGGCGGCTTCGACCCGCGCAGCTCCCACTTCGGCTCGATCGACGACATCTTCCAGGCTTTCTTCGGCGGCGAGGCGTTCGGCTTCGGCGGCGGCGGTCGCGCGGCCGGTGCCGACATCCTGGTCGGGGCCGAGATCGAGCTGGAGGAGGTCGCGACGGGCGTGCGCCGCGAGATTTCCTTCGCAGCGGTCGGCGCCTGCGAGCATTGCCACGGTAATGGCGCCGCGCCCGGCACGCCGATCTCCACCTGCGAGCGCTGCGGCGGCGCGGGCCAGCTGCGCCAGGTGACGCGGACGCCGTTCGGGCAGATGGTGCGGGGTCTCACCTGCGATGTCTGCAACGGTGACGGCAAGGTCCCGGAGACGCCCTGCGGCGAGTGCGGCGGCAGCGGCCGCCTCCGCGCCAGTAGGACGCAGGCGGTCGAGATCCCAGCCGGGATCGAGAGCGGCCAGCGGCTGCGAGTATCCGGCGCCGGCCACGCCGGCGACCCCGGCGCGCCTCCCGGCGACCTCTACGTCGAGATCGCGGTCGCCGAGGACGAGCGCTTCCAGCGCCACGGGTCCGATCTCCTCAGCGCCGTCTCGATCCCCGCGACCGAGGCGATGCTCGGCACCACCCTCACCGTGCCAACCCTGGCCGGAGAGCAGGAGATCGAGCTCGCGGCCGGCACCCAGCCCGGATATGAAGAGGTTCTGCGTGGGGCCGGTCTGCCGCGGCTCGGCGCCCGTCGCCGCGGCGACCAGCGGATCGTGGTCGAGGTGGTCGTCCCGACCAACCTCGGCGAGGAGCAGCGCGAGCTGGCCGCCCGGCTCGACGAGTCGTTGGAGCCGGACAACCTGGGACCCCGGCAGGGCGAGGGTCTGTTCAGCCGCGTCCGTCGCGCCTTCGGGTGATCCGGCTCGCGGTCCGCTGTCCGCCCGAGCAGGCGGATCTGGTGCTCGCCGAGCTGACCGTGCTGGCTCCGAATGGGGTCGAGGAGGAGCGCGGCCGGGGCTACGTCGAGTACGCGATCTACGGCGGCGCGGGGGAGCTGCCGGAGCTGGGCGAGATCGACGCTGCGGTTGGGGAGGGGACGGTCGAGGTCAGCGCCACCGAGATCCCCGACGACTGGGCCGACCGCTGGCGCGACTTCCACAAGCCGCTGCTGGTCGGCGATCGGCTCTGGCTGCGGCCCTCGTGGGAGCAGCCGCGCTCGGGCGTGATCGACGTCGTCGTCGATCCCGGCCAGGCCTTCGGCACCGGCGCCCACCCGACTACCCGACTCTGCCTCGAGCTGCTGCTTGAGCTAGAGGAGGCCGGCGAGGCGAGCGGCCCGCTCACCGATCTGGGGACGGGATCCGGCGTACTCGCCATCGCGGCTTCGAAGCTAGGTTGGGATCCGGTTGCCGCCTACGATCACGAGGCGGCGGCGATCGAGGCTGCCTCCACCAACGCTGGCGCCAACGGGGTCGAACTTCGACTGGAGCGCATGAACCTGCGAGAACAGTTGCCTCCGCTTGCTCCCACCGTCGTAGCCAACATGACCGCCCCCATCCTGCGTGCAGTTGCTGGCCAGCTCGACAGACAGAGCGAGGTGGTTGGGGGGAGCCGGGGCAAGGGTCGGCGTCGCAACAGCGGGGAGGCTCCGGCGACCCTTGCCCCGGCTCCCGGAACCCTCGTCTGTTCGGGACTGCTGCCATCCGAGTTGGATGGCACCGCCGCTGAGTTTGCAGAGGCTGGGCTTGCCGAGGTCGAGCGCCGCTGCAAGGGCGATTGGGCGGCTCTGCTGCTGCGTCGTGGCTGAGATGTAGGGTTTCGCGATGCCTCTCGCGTCGATCGTCGATCCCGGCTACAAGATCGCGGCCTTCTTGCACATCCTTGCGGTTGTGCTGGCGTTTGGTCCCACCTTTGGCTACGCGCTGTTCTTCTCGGTTGCGTCGCAGCACCCGCGGGCGACGCCGACGATTCTGGCCGGAGTGGAACGGTGCGATCGGTATCTGGTCAACCCCGGAATGATCGTCCTCCTGCTGGCGGGTCTTTATCTACTCTCGGACGGTCCCTGGGAGACGAGCGATGCCTTCATCGGAGTGGGGTTCCTCGCGATCCTCGTGCTGTTTGGGATGCAGCACGCGTTCTTCCAGCCGCAGACGCGGAAGGCGAAGGAACTCGCAGAGCGCGATCTCAAGGCGGGGGACACCCTGAGCGCCGAGTTCGAGGGGGTCTCGGAACGGTTGGGGAAAGTCGGGGGGCTGGCCGGGTTGATCGTCGTGGTCACGATCTTCTTCATGTCCTACAAGCCGTTCCTGTAGCGGTCGGCTGTTCGGGTCGCTGACCGAGATCGTCCGCAAGATCGACTCCTCACTGCCGGTGGCGATGTTCGACTCCGGGGTCGGCGGGCTCACCGTCCTGCACGAGTGCCTGGTCTCGCTGCCGGAGGAGGACTTCCTCTATCTCGGCGACACGGCGATGTTCCCCTACGGCAGCCGCGACCCCGAGCGGCTGCGGGAGCGGATCGCGCGGATCTCCGAGCTCCTGCTCGAGCGCGGGGCGAAGCTGCTGGTGATCCCCTGCAACACCGCGACGGCGATCGGCGTCGACGTGGTCCGCGAGGTGGCCGGTCCGCACGGCGTCGCGGTCGTGCCCGTGGTCGAGCCCCAGGCCGAGATCGCCTCGGCGATCACCGACAACGGCCGGGTTGGCGTGCTGGCGACCCCGAACACGGTCGAGAGCGGGGCCTACCGTAGCGCCCTCGAAGCCGAGGGGCGGGGGCTAGAGGTGACCGAGGTCGCGGCCCCCGACCTTGCGCCCTTCATCCAGAACGGCCTCGCCTTCGACAAGGACACGATGGCGATGGCGCGCCGCTACTGCGAGCCGCTGAAGCGGGCCGAGATCGACACCCTGATCCTCGGCTGTACCCACTACCCGTTGGTCGCGCCGATGCTGCAGCGCATCCTCGGCCGCGACGTGCGTCTGGTCAGCGGTGGCCACGCGGTCGCCGCCGCCGTTCAGCGCACGCTCGAGGCCGCCAGTCTCGCCCGCCAGCCCGACGGCGAGGGCGACTACCGCTTCCTCTGTACCGGCGACGCCGACTCCTTCCGCCAGCTCGGCACCCGCTTCCTGCAGATGCCGCTCGGCGAGGTCGAGCGGGTCGAGCTCCTCACCGCGTAGCGTTTCGGCACGCGATTAGTGGCCGAAACGTGACATTGCCCGCGCCACAGGTGCGCCTCGGTCCTTGACCATCCCCGTCATGCCCACTCTCGGCGCCGGCAATACCGTATATACTCATCCCGTGGCAAAGGTAATGATCTCCATCCCTGACGATTTGCTCGCGCGGCTCGATTTCCAGGCCCGTGCCAACCGCGAGACTCGCAGCGGCTTCCTCCGGCGCCTCGCTGAACGGGAGCTCTCGACTGAGAACGCGCGACGCCGGAAAGAGTTCGAGGAACTTCTCGGCCCACCCGTGAACCTCGGCGGCGACGCCGCCAAGCTGATCCGCGAAGACCGCGAATCGCACTGAGCTGGCAATGCTCCTGCTCGACGCCAGTGTCTGGATCGCTGCGAAGGACGGCGAGGATCGCTATTTCGAGTCGGCACGAACGCTCGTGGTTGACCCCAGCCTTCCCGTGGCGGCGCTGGATCTAACGCTGTTTGAGGTGGCCAACGGCCTCGGGGCGCGTCGAGGACGTCGTGCCGAGGCGATTTCCATCTGTCGCTTGGTCTTCGGGCGCTGCGGGGAAGACCTCGTTGCGGTCGACGGCAAGCTGATCGAATCGGCCCTCGAGCTCAGCGCCGATCACGATCTCACCGCCTACGACGCCGCCTACGTTGCCGCAGCCCGCCGCTACGACTGGACCCTCGTCAGCACCGACATCGCCGACCTCGTCTCCAAGGGCCTTGCGGTGACGCCCGACGCCGCCGACTACCCTTAGCGCGATGAGCGTTCTCGAACAGGTTCAGGACGACGTGCGCACGGCGATGAAGGCGCGCGATCGCGAGCGGGCGGGGGCGCTGCGGCTGATCGTCGACGTGCTGCAGCAGGACGCGAAGCTGGGCAAGGGCGACGAGATCGCGGTCCTGCAGCGCGAGCGCAAGAAACGGGTCGAGGCGGCTGAAGCCTACGAGGAGGCCGGCCGAGCCGAGCAGGCGACGGCCGAGCGCTTCGAGGCGGAGCTGATCGAGGCCTACCTGCCGCAGCAGCTCTCCGATCGGGAGCTGGCCGAGCTGGTCGACGCCGCGGTCGCCGAGACCGGGGCGAGCGAGCAGAAGCAGATGGGCCAGGTGATGTCGGCGCTGATGCCCAAGCTGGGTGGTCGGGCCGACGGCAAGCGGGTCAGCGCGGCGGTGCGTGAGCGGCTTGGCGCGTAGGCAGCTGACGCTCGATAACACCGTCGCCGCCGAGCTGGCCGGCTCGGAGGACACGGTCCTGCGGGCGCTGCGGGGGCGGCTCGACGCGAACCTGCACCTGCGCGGCAACGTGCTGACCCTGGAGGGCGACCCCGACGACGTCGCCCAGGCGGCGACCGTGGTCGACGAGATGGTCGAGCTGATCGAGCAGGGGCACGACGTCGCGCCGGGGACTATCGAGGCCGTGACCGGCGCCCTCGACGCCGACGAGAGCCCGGCCGAGATCCTCGACGACGTCGTCTGGCGCCACCGCAATACCAAGGTCGCGCCGAAGACGCTGAACCAGAAGCGCTACGTCGACTCGATCCGCCGCCACACGATCACCTTCGGGATCGGCCCGGCCGGCACCGGCAAGACCTTCCTCGCGGTGGCGATGGCGGCCGCGGCGCTGACCGAACGCAAAGTGCAGCGGATCATCCTCACCCGCCCCGCGGTCGAGGCCGGCGAGCGGCTCGGCTTCCTGCCGGGGGACATCCAGGCCAAGGTCGATCCTTACCTGCGCCCGCTCTTCGACGCCCTCTACGACATGATCGACCCCGACCGCGTCAACGGCTACTTCGAGCGCGACGTGATCGAGGTGGCGCCGCTCGCCTTCATGCGCGGCAGGACGCTTAATGATTCTTTTGTAATCCTCGACGAGGCGCAGAACACCAGCCCCGAGCAGATGAAGATGTTCCTGACCCGGCTCGGCTTCAACTCGCGCATGGTGGTGACCGGCGACGTCACCCAGATCGACCTGCCGAGCGATCAGCGCTCGGGCCTGATCGCGGTCCGCGACATCCTCGACCGGGTCCAGGACATCTCCTTCGTCGAGTTCGGCGGCGAGGACGTCGTCCGCCACAAGCTGGTGCAGCGGATCGTCGCCGCCTACGACGCCCACGGCAACCGCGAGGGTGCGGTGCGGTCCGAACACGGGCCGACCCCGGGCTCTTGAGCCTCGACCTGGCCGACGTCCCGGCCGAGCTGCGCGCGGCCGTCGCCGCCGCCCTCGATGCCGCCGGCGTCGTCGACGGTCATCTCGCGGTCGAGCTGGTCGACGAGCAGCGGATTCGGCAGCTCAACCGCGAGTACCGTGGCAAGGACGCGCCGACCGACGTGCTCGCCTTCCCGATCGACGGCGCCGGGCCGACCGCCGGCCCGCGTGAGCTCGGCGACGTGGCGATCTGCCCCGGGCACTGCGGCGACCCGACCGAGGCCGCCGTGCACGGGGCCCTCCACCTCTGCGGTTACGACCACGAGACCGATGAGGGCGAGATGCTCGCTGTGCAGGTGCGGGTGCTCGCCTCGCTGCAATGACCCGAGCTGGCTTCATCGGCCTGGCGGGGCGACCGAACGCCGGCAAGTCGACCCTGGTCAACGCGATCGTCGGCTCCCACGTCGCGATTGCCTCGGTGCGGCCGCAGACGACGCGGCGGGCGATCCGCGGCGTCGCAACCGACCTCCAGGCGGAGCGCCAGCTGGTCCTCGTCGACCTGCCGGGGGTGCAGCGCCCGCGCGACGTGCTCACCGAGCGGATGCAGCAGCGGGTCGCGCGCGAGCTCTCCGACTCCGACGTCGCCCTGGTCGTCGTCAACGGCGAGGAGGGCGTCGGCCCCGGCGACCGCTTCATCGTCCGCACCCTGCTCGGCGCCGGCGCCGAGCTGCCGGTGATCTGTGCGGTCAACAAGGCCGATCGGTTGGGGCCCAACGAGATGGTTCCGACCCTCGCGGCGGCGGCCGAGCTGGCGGGCGTCGACGAGGTCTTCCCGATCAGCGCCCGCACCGGCGAAGGGCTGGGGCCGTTGGTCTCTCGGCTCGGCGAGCTGGTTCCCGAGAGCCCCTACCTGTACGCGCCGGAGGAAAGCAGCGACCAGTCGAGTGAGCTGGTGCTCGCCGAGCTGATCCGCGAGCAGGTGCTGAACCGGACCCGGCAGGAGATTCCGCACTCGGTCGAGGTCGCGGTCAAGGAGGTGGTCCCGCGGGACGACGGCCTGGTCACGGTGGCGGCCGAGATCTGGGCCGAGACCGAGTCGCAGAAGGGCATCCTGATCGGCAAGGGGGGTGCCAAGATCGAGGAGATCGGCAGCGCCGCGCGGCGTTCGCTGGAGCACGAACTCGGCGCCCGCGTCCATCTCGACCTGCGCGTGCAGGTGCGTCGCCACTGGCGCCGCGACGAGGACATGCTGGACCGGCTCGGGATCGAGTAGCCCCTCACGCGGGCTACGATGGTCCGATGTTCGGGGAAATCGAATTCGATCAGCGTGGGCTGGCGCCGTGCGTGGTCCAGGACTGGACCACCGGCGAGGTTTTGATGCTCGCCTACGTCAGCGCGGAATCCCTGGAAATGACGCTGGAGACCGGCGACCTGCACTTCCACAGCCGCTCCCGCGACGAACTCTGGAAAAAAGGCGAAAGCTCGGGCAGCTTCATGCACCTGCGCCAGCTCCGCTACGACTGCGACGGCGACTCCCTGGTGGCGATGGTCGACCCCGCCGGACCGGCCTGCCACACCGGCGAGCGCAGCTGCTTCTACCGCGAGGTGCTGGGCTCGGCCTCGAGCCGCAAGGACGCACCGCCGGCGCCCGGCGAGCCCTTCCCGGTCACCTACGAAGCGCTGTCGGCGCTGGAGCGGACGCTGCGCGGCCGCGCGGTCGAGCGGCCCGACGGCAGCTACACGGTGAAATTGCTCGACGACCATTCCCTGATCGGTGCCAAGGTCGAGGAGGAGGCCGAGGAGGTGATCCGGGCGGCGCGCGAAGAGTCGAACGAACGGGTCGCCGAAGAGGCGGCCGACCTGCTCTACCACCTCAGCGTGCTCCTGGTCTCGCGCGGCGTCTCCCAGGCGACGGTGATGGAAGTGCTGAATGACCGTAGTCAGTGATTTCGAGCTGAAGCTCGAGCCGAGCCTGGAGCGGGCGCGCGAGCTGGCTCGCGAGGGCAACGTCGTCGCGGTGCGGGCGCGCTTCGTCGACGACTGCGAGACGCCGGTCTCGGCCTTCCTCAAGCTGCGCGCCGGCGAGCCGGAGGGAGCGCCGTGCTTCCTGCTCGAGTCGGCCGAGCAAGGACAGGTCGGCCGCTACTCGTTCGTCGGCCTGCGACCGCGGGCGCTGCTGCGCTGGAGCGACGGCAGGCTCAGCGAGTGGAGCGGCGAGGAGGCCGCCGCCGGCGAGCCGCCGAGCCGCAGCGAGGCGGCGCCCGACCCATACGCGGCGGTCGCGGCGCGACTGGCCGAGTTCCGTCCGGCGCCGGTCGAGGGCCTGCCGCCCTTCGCCGGCGGCGCGGTCGGCTTCTTCGGCTATGACCTGGTGCGCACGGTAGAGCCGCTCAGCGAGCCCAACCCGGATCCGCTTGGGCTACCCGACATGGCGCTGATGGTGACCGACGCGATGGTCGTCTTCGACCACCTGCGCCACGAGCTGACTCTGCTCGCTTGCGCCTTCGCGGACTCCGACGGCGCGGTCGACGCCGCCTACGAGCGCGCCGCGGCGACAATCGCGGCGATGCGCGAGCGCCTGCGCGGCGCCGTCCCCTCCCCGGCCGCCCCGTCGATTTCCGAGCCGCCGCGCTTCGTCTCCAACATGCAGCGGGAGCAGTTCGAAGCGGCGGTCGAACGGATCGTCGAGTACGTGCACGCCGGCGATGCCTTTCAGGTCGTGCCCTCGCAGCGCTTCTCCGCGCCCGCCCCGGTCGAGGCCTTCTCGATCTACCGCGGCCTGCGCGCGGTCAACCCTTCGCCCTACATGTACTTCCTCGAGTTCGGCGACTTCCAGATCGCGGGTGCCTCTCCCGAGCCGCTGGTCAAGGTCAGCGGCAGGCGGGTGGAGACGCGGCCGATCGCCGGCACCTCGCCGCGCGGGCGCAGCGAGGAGGAGGACCGCCGCCTCGCCGAGCGACTGATCGCCGACCCGAAGGAGCGGGCCGAGCACGTGATGCTGGTCGACCTCGGTCGCAACGACCTCGGGCGCGTTTGCGAATACGGTTCGGTCAGCGTCGACGAGCTGATGACGGTGGAGACTTACTCGCACGTGCTGCACATCGTCAGCCAGGTCTCCGGCACGCTGCGCGAGGGGGTGAGCGCACTCGACGTGCTGCGCTCGGCGCTGCCCGCGGGGACGCTCTCCGGCGCGCCGAAGGTGCGGGCGATGCAGATCATCGACGAGCTCGAGCCGGTCAAGCGCTGCTCCTACGGTGGCGCCGTCGGCTACCTCTCCTGGGACGGCGACCTCGACACCGCGATCCACATCCGCACCGTCGTCGTCAAGGACGGCCAGCTGCACGTGCAGGCGGGCGGCGGCACCGTCGCCGACGCCAAGCCGGGCTACGAGTACAACGAGTCGGTCAACAAGGCCAAGGCCGTCTTCCGCGCGGTCGAGGTCGCCTGCGAGCAGCCGGACTGGAGCTGACGTGCGGGTGCTCACGATCGACAACTACGACTCCTTCACTTACAACCTCGTCCAGTACCTGGGCGAGCTCGGGGCGGAGGTCGAGGTCGTGCGCAACGACAAGGCCGAGGTCGGCGAGCTGCTCGAGCGCGCGCCCGACCGGCTGGTCGTCTCACCCGGTCCCTGCACGCCGGCCGAGGCGGGGATCTCCGGGGCGGCGATCCGCGCCTTCGCCGAGGCGGGCACGCCGGTGCTCGGTGTCTGCCTCGGCCACCAGGCGATGGTCGAGGCGTTCGGCGGCCGCGTCGTCCAGGGCGAGCCGATCCATGGCAAGGAGGGCGAGGTCGAGCACGACGGCCGCACGATCTTCGCCGGCCTGCCCAACCCGCTGGTCGCCGGGCGCTACCACTCGCTGGTCGCCGATCCCGACCTGCCCGACGAGCTCGAGCTGAGCGCCTCGCTCGGTGACGTGGTGATGGCCGCCCGCCACCGCGAGCTGCCCGCCGAGGGGGTCCAGTTCCATCCCGAGTCCGTGCTCACCCCGCAGGGGAAGCTCTTGTTGAAGAACTTCCTCGGCGCCGGTTAGGCTGGCCCGTTACCGATGCCTAACGACGTCGTCAGCCGGGCGATCGACGCGGTCTGCGCCGGCGACCACCTCACCGCCGACCACGCCGCGGCGGTGCTGAAGGAGATCATGGAGGGTCGCGCCGACGCGGTCCAGACCGGTGCCTTCCTGATCGCGCTGCGGGCGAAGGGGGAGACGGTGCCGGAGCTGGTCGGGCTGGCGCGGACGATGCGCGCGCTGGCCGCACCGGTCTCCACCGCTCGCACCGACTTGGTCGACACCGCCGGCACCGGCGGCGGCCCCTCGACCTTCAACGTCTCGACCGCGGCGGCCCTGGTCGCGGCCGGCGCCGGTTGCGCGGTGGCCAAGCACGGCAACCGCTCCTACACCAGCAAGTGCGGCTCCGCCGATCTGCTCGAGGCGCTCGGGGTAAACATCGAGCTCGACCCCGAGCAGGTCGGTCGCTGCATCGACGAGATCGGCTTCGGGTTCATGTTCGCGCCGCGCCACCACGCGGCGATGGCACACGTCATCCCGGCCCGCAAAGCGCTCGGCGTGCGCACGATCTTCAACTTCCTCGGCTCGCTGACCAATCCGGCCGGGGCCAACCGGCAACTGCTCGGCGTTGCCGACCGCCACTACCAGGAGACGATTGCCGAGGCGCTGGTCGGGCTCGGCAGCGCCCGGGCGCTGGTCGTCTCCGCCGAGGACGGGCTCGACGAGATCTCGATCGGCGCCCGGACCAGGGTGATCGAGGTCGCCGACGGCGGCACCTCGGAGTGGTTCGTGGAGGCCGGTCAATTCGGGCTGGCACCGGCCGAGCTGAAGGACGTGGCGGGGGGAAGCCCGGAGGAGAACGCCGCCGCGGTGCGCGGGGTGCTCGGCGGCGAGCCCGGGCCGCGCCGCGATCTGACTCTGCTCAACGCCGGCGCCGCGATCTACGCCGGCGGCCTTGGCGCCGACCTCAGCGAGGGCCTCGCTGAGGCCGGCGAGGCGATCGATTCCGGCGCGGCAGCGAACGTGCTGGAGCGACTGATCGCGGCGACGGCCGCCAGTGGCGACTAGGCTCTATCGGTCTAGTGGGCATGATCGAGCAGCTCATCGCCGGGGCCAGACAGGGAGTCGAGGCGCGTCGCCGCGACCTTCCTCAGGCCGATCTCGAGTCGCAGCTGTCCAGCCGCGGCGAGGATCGCCCCTTCAATGAGGCGCTGACCCGCCCCGGGCTCTCGCTGATCGCCGAGTTCAAGCGGCGCTCTCCCAGCGCCGGCGAGATCTCGGCCACGGCGACGGTCGCCGACCAGGTCGGCGCCTACGAGCGCGGCGGCGCGGCGGCGCTCTCGGTGCTGACCGACGAGCCCCACTTCGGCGGCTCGCTCGAGGACCTGCGCGCGGCGCGCGCCGCCTGCGGCCTGCCGATCATCCGCAAGGACTTCATCGTCGACCCCTACCAGCTCTACGAGGCGGCGGTGAACGGCGCCGACGCGGTGCTCCTGATTGTGCGGGCGCTCGACGACGAGGAGCTGCGCTCGCTCTACGCGGAGGCGCGGGCGCTCGACCTCGACTGCCTGGTCGAGGTCCACGACGGCGAGGAGCTGGAGCGGGCGCTCGCTGCCGACGCCGAGGTGATCGGGATCAACAACCGCGACCTCGACCAAGGAACGGTCGATTTGACGACGACCTTCGAGCTGATGCCCGACGTTCCGGCCGGCAAGACCGTGGTCGCCGAGAGCGGGATCTCCGGCCCGGCCGAGTTGCGGGAGCTGGAGCGGGTCGGCGTCGACGCGGTCCTGATCGGCAGCGCCTTGATGGTCGCCGCCGACCCGGAGACGAAGACCCGCGAACTGACCGGCGCCGACGAAGGCACCCGCGAGCACCTCTACTAGCCCGGTTCCGGTCGCCGAGCGAATTTAGAAAACCTTTCAAGAGCATTTAGAACCGGCTCAAAGCAAGTGGGCATCATGTCCCCATGCCCAAGCAGGTCTTGCGCTCTCCCCTGATCTCCGCCCTCCTGGGTGGAGCGGTCGTCGCCGCCTTCGGCTGGATCGCCATTGCGGCCGGTTGGATTCAGTCCGAAGGCGGCACGACGACCACCGTCACGGCGCCCCTCGCGGCGGTCGCCGACAGCGGCGGAGAGGAGGACGGCAACGGCAACGTCGTCAACCGGATCTACCGCGAAGACGGCGAAGGGGTTGCCTTCATCGAAGCCGATGCAGGTGCGAGCGAACCGCAGACCTTCTCGCCCTTCGGCGAACCGGAACCGGAAGGCGGCACCGCCACCGGCTCCGGCTTCGTGATCGACGACGAAGGCCACCTCCTGACCAACAACCACGTGGTCGAAGGGGCGGACCGGATCCAAGTCAAGCTCGGCGATTCCGAGACCGCTTACGACGCCGAGCTGGTCGGCTCCGATCCCTCGATGGACCTGGCGCTGCTCGACGTCGAGGCGCCGGCCGACAAGCTGCACCCGCTGACCCTCGGCCGCTCGGGCGAGATGGAAGTCGGCGACCCGGTGGTCGCGATCGGCAACCCGTTCGGGCTCGACCGCACCGTGACCAGCGGCATCGTCTCCGCCCTGCAGCGCCAGATCGAAGCGCCCGACGGCTACTCGATCACCAACGTGATCCAGACCGACGCCGCGATTAACCCCGGTAACTCCGGCGGACCGTTGATCAACGGGGCTGGCGAGGTGATCGGCATCAACTCCCAAATCGCGACCGGTGGCGGTGGCGGCAACGTCGGCATTGGCTTTGCGATCCCGATCGACACGGTCAAGGCCGAGCTCGAGCAGCTCAAGACCACCGGCGAAGTCGACCACGCCTTCATCGGTCTCAGCGGCGTCTCGATCACTCCCGACCTCGCCCAGGCTGTGAACCTGCCGGTCGAGGAAGGCGTCCTGGTCCAGACCGTCGTCGCCGACGGGCCTGCCGAGAAGGCAGGGGTCGAGGGCGGCAACACCTCGGCGACGATCGACGGGGCGCAAATCCGCCTCGGCGGCGACGTCGTTACAAAGATGAACGGCAAGAAGGTCGCCGAGATGGACGACCTGATCGAGATCGTCAACGAAGCCGAGCCGGGCGATGACCTCGAGTTGACCTACTTGCGCGATGGCGAGACCAAGACCGCGACCGTCGAGCTTGGCGAGCGGCCCGACTCCGAACAAGCGGAATAGGTAGGAGGGGCTGGGCACCCCACCTCTCTCAACTTTTTCGACGTCGGAGGCGGCCGTCCGAGGTTGAGCTGCCGCGAAAAAGTACAAGCCGTTCGGAGGGGTGCCCAGCCCCTCCTTCACGTACGCTGGCTTGGTGCGAGTCAAGTTTTGTGGGATCACCAATTTGGACGATGCCGCCGAGGCGGTGCGCCTCGGTGCTTGGGCTATTGGCTTGATCCACTTCGATGGCAGCCCGCGGTGCGTGGAGAGCGGGGAGGCTGTTCGGATCGGGGCGGCGTTTCGGCGTAAGTGCGAGGTGGTGGGGGTGTTCGTCAACCCGACCCTGGAGGAAGTCGACCGGGCGGTCGAGGACGCCGGGCTGACGATGGTGCAGCTGAACGGGGGCGAGGGGGCGCAGTTCTGCGCCGAGGTGGCGCGGCGCACGGGCCTGAAGGTGATCAAGGCGATCCACGTCGCCAGCGCCGCCGACGTCCACGCCGCCGAGGCCTACAGGACCGATTTCCACCTCTTCGACCGGCGCGGCAAAGGTCAATGGGGAGGCACCGGGGAGAGCTTTGACTGGGAACTCCTGCGCGGGCACCGCTCCGAGGTGCCCGACATCCTCGCCGGCGGCCTGCGGCCCGAGAACGTGGCCGCGGCGATCGCCGTCGCCCAGCCCTACGCGGTCGACGTCGCCAGCGGGGTCGAGCTGGAGCCAGGCCGCAAGGACCACGCGGCGATGGCGGCCTTCTTCGAGGCCGCCCAGCCTGCTGGAATCCCCGGTCGATGAGCGCAGTCGAGGAGAGGTTCGGGCCCTACGGCGGCCGCTACGTGCCCGAGACGTTGATCGCGGCGCTCGACGAGCTGACCGCGGCCTGGAGCGAGGCGCGCGCGGACGTCGGGTTCATGGCCCGGCTCGACCTGCTGCGGCGCGACTTCATCGGCCGCCCGACCCCGCTCTACCTGGCTGAGCGGCTCTCCGAGCGGGTCGGCTCAAGGGTTTACCTGAAGCGCGAGGACCTCGCCCACACCGGCGCCCACAAGATCAACAACGCCGTCGGGCAGGCGCTCTTGGCGCAGCGGATGGGCAAGCGCCGGGTGATCGCCGAGACCGGCGCCGGCCAGCACGGCGTCGCGACCGCCTGCGCCTGCGCCCTGCTTGGACTCGAGTGCGTCGTCTACATGGGCACCGAGGACATCCGCCGCCAGGCGCCCAACGTCGAGCGCATGAAGCTACTCGGGGCGGAGGTGGCGCCGGTCGAGGCCGGGGCGCGGACGCTCAAGGAGGCGGTCAGCGCCGCGATCCGCGACTGGGTCGCCAACGTCGAGACGACGCACTACGTGATCGGCTCCGCGGTCGGGCCGGCGCCGTACCCGGCGCTGGTCCGCGACTTGCAGCGGGTAATCGGCGAGGAGGCTCGCCAGCAGGCGCTCGATGCGGAGGGGGCGCTGCCGGCCCGGGTGATCGCCTGCGTCGGCGGCGGCTCCAACTCGATCGGCATCTTCGTCCCCTTCGTCGAGGACGCCGAGGTGGCGCTGGTCGGCGTCGAGGCGGCCGGTGAGGGTCTGGAGAGCGGTCGCCACGGTGCCTCGCTGGGGTCCGGCACGACCGGCGTCCTGCACGGCTCGCTCTCGGCCGTGATTGCCGACGAGGAGGGGCAGATCCTCGAGGCGCACTCGGTCTCGGCCGGGCTCGACTATCCGGGCGTCGGGCCGGAGCACGCTTATCTGCGCGATACGGGTCGCGCCAGCTACGTCTCGATCTCAGATCGGCAAGCGCTGGCCGCCTTCGGCGAGCTCTCGCGGCTGGAGGGGATCATTCCGGCGTTGGAGTCCTCGCACGCGATTGCCTGGTTGATGGAGAACCCGGGGGAGAGCGGCTTCGATGTGCTCTGTCTCTCGGGACGGGGTGACAAGGACTTGGCTGAGGTTGTTGAGCGCACCGGCGGTGGGGGAGCCGGGGCATGACTCGGCGGAGCGGCTTGCAGGGAGTCTGGGGGTGACTCGCTGGAGCAACAGCGGGAGGGCGCTGCGGGAGGGAGCCGTGGGGGTACTCCCCGTCGCAACAGCGGGGAGGCTCCGGTGAGTACCCCCACGGCTCCCTCTGCCAGCGAGCTGAGTGGCGCCGATCGGATCGCGGCGGCATTCGAGGCCGCGAAGGCCGAAGGTCGGGCGGCTCTGATGCCCTACATGATGGCTGGGTATCCCGACCGGGAGGCTTCGCTGGCGGTGGCTGAGGCGTATGTGGACTCCGGTGCCGATTTGATCGAGCTGGGGGTTCCGTTTTCGGATCCGCTCGCCGATGGGCCGACTATTCACGCTGCCGCGACGGCGGCGCTCGAGGCCGGGGCTACGTTTTCCACTGCGCTGGAGGTATGCCGGTCGGTCTCGGATCGGGTGCCGATGGTCTTGATGGCCTACGCGAACATGGTGTTGGCGCATGGGGGGGCGGCGGAGTTCGCGCGGTTGGCTACGGCCGCGGGCGCTGCTGGCGTGATCGTTCCCGACCTGCCGCTGGGCGAGGCGGAGGAGGTGCGGGAGGAGTTCGCCGGCGCCGGGTTGGCGCTGGTGCCGCTGGTCGCGCCGACGACGCCCCCCGAGCGGCGGGCGCAGATCTGTGCGGTTGCCCAGGGTTTCGTCTACGTCGTCTCCACGGTTGGAACCACCGGTGAGCGGGCCGAGATCCCGCCCGCGTTGGCCGAGCTGGTTGCGGCCACCAAGGCGGATTCCGCCGTTCCGGTCGCGGTCGGCTTCGGCATCGGGACCGCCGCGCAGGCGGCGGAGGTGGGGCGGATCGCCGACGGGGTGATCGTCGGCAGTCGGCTCGTCCGCGCCGCCGGCGAAGGCGGCTCGCCGCTGGCAGCGGCGGACGCCGTCGCCTCCTTCCTCAGCGAGACGCGCGTCGCCCTCGCCCGCTAGGCTCCCCGACTCGATGGGAATGGTCGTCACCATCTTCCTGGCGCTCGCCGCGACGGTTCTGTCCTACGCCTTCGGGCAGGGCGGCCCGATCGCCGGCATGGTCTTCTTCACGGTCCTGTTGATTGGGGCCGGCTTGCGCGTTCTTAAACCACAGTAGGCCTAACCGCGCCCCTCTCGTCCTAGGCCCGCGTCGCGATCACCTCGAGGTACTCGGCCTCGAGCACCATCGCCCTGTCGCCGGCCTTGTTCTCCGCCTCGAGGAAGCTGCGCAGGTCCTCGGTCAAGGCGTCTTCGCCCTCGCTGCCGACCCGCTCGTAGGCCATCTGGGTCGGGCCGAAGTAGGTGCGGAAGAACTCGATGTAGTGGCTGGGTGAGCGGAACGGCTGGCGCGAGATGCGGGACGTCGTGCGCAGGTCCGTGATCCCGTCGCCAAACAGCTCGCGTAGGCGGTCCTCGGTGCCCCAGAGCAGTGGCGAGTCGAGCCCGGGCGGCGGCGGCGCGTGCTTGGAGATCGTCTTGAACATCGTGCCCACGGAGCCGCCCGGAGTCCAGTTCGCCATCCCGATCCGCCCGCCCGGTTTGACCACGCGCAGCAGCTCGGCTGCCGCCTTCTCCTGGTCGGGGGCGAACATCGCCCCGAAGATCGACATTGCGACGTCGAAGCTGCCGTCCTCGAAGGGCAGGTCCTGGGCGTCGGCCTCGACGAACTCGATCTCCAACCGCTCGGCGGCGGCGCGCTCGCGGCCGCGCTCGAGCAGCGAGGGGACGTAGTCGGCGCCGACCGTGCCGCCCCAGCTGCGCCGCGCGGCGGCGATCGCGCCGTTGCCGCTGCCGCAGGCGACGTCGAGCACGCGCTCGTCGGGGACGATCTCGAGCGCCTCGGCGAGGTTCTCGCTGGCGTTGTAGACGATGTTGGCGACCATCGCGAAGTCGCCCTTCGACCAGGTTTGCTGCTGGACCTGGGTGACTGCCTTTAGATCGGGTGCCTTGCTCATCTCTCCTCCTCCTCAGTTCATCTCGAACCTACTCCCACCCCCTGGCCGGGACAACTTCTAAGCTGACCCGATGCGGATCGGAGTGCTCACCGGCGGCGGCGATTGTCCCGGTCTCAACGCGGTGATCAGGGCAATCGTGCGCAAGGGCGCCGGCAACTACGGGCACGAGTTCGTCGGTTATCGCGACGGCTGGCGCGGGCCGCTGGAGGCGGACAGCCGGTCGCTCGGCATTCCCGAGGTGCGGGGAATCCTGCCCCGCGGCGGCACCATCCTCGGCTCCTCGCGGACCAACCCTTTCGCCGAGGACGGGGGCGCTAAGCGGATCGCGGCGAACATGGCGGCGGCCGAGGTCGACGGCCTGATCGCGATCGGCGGCGAGGACACGCTGGGGGCGGCCAACCGACTGCACGGCGAGCACGGACTCCCGGTCGTCGGGGTGCCGAAGACGATCGACAACGACCTCGGCGCGACCGACTACACCTTCGGCTTTGACACCGCGGTGAACATCGCGATGGAGGCGATTGACCGTTTGCACACGACCGCCGATAGCCACCACCGGGTGCTGATCGTCGAGGTGATGGGCCGCAACGCCGGCTGGATCGCCTTCCATGCCGGGCTTGCGGGGGGCGCCAACGTGATCCTGATCCCGGAGCGCGAGTTCGACGTCGAGCGGGTCTGCGAGCTGGTCGGGCGGCGCTTCGCCAGTCAGTTCGCGCCGATCGTCGTCGTCGCCGAGGGGGCACAGCCAAAGGGCGGCGTGCCCAGCGCCGAGGACGACAAGCTCGACGCCTTCGGCCACGTGCGCCTCGGCGGTGTCGGCCACTGGCTGGAGGGGGAGGTCGAGCGGCGCACCGGCAAAGAGGCCCGCGCGACCGTGCTCGGCCACGTCCAGCGCGGCGGCACCCCAACCGCCTTTGACCGTGTGCTCGCGACCCGCTTCGGCCTGCACGCGATCGACGCGGCCGACGCCGGCCGCTGGGGAACGATGACCGCCCTGCGCGGCACCGAGATCCAACTGGTCGAGCTGAGCGAGGCGACCGCCGAGCTGAAGACCGTGCCGGAGGAGCTCTACGCCGAGGCCGAGGTCTTCTTTGGGTAAGGGTAAGGGTGTGGGGGCCTCCCTCGTCGTCCTCAGTGCGCTTCTTGTGCTAGCGGGCTGCGGAGAGAGCGAAGGGGTCGCGGACGATGCGATCGTCGGCATGTACGTCGCCGCTCCGTTGTGCCCCGACGCGAAGGTGAAGCAGGCGGGGGAGGTGCGGGTGCGCGTCGTCTGCCTCGACCCGGTTGAGCGCGGGGGGCGACTCGACCTGGCGCAGGTCGGCGCCAACGCGCGGCGGGCGACTGAGGACTCGGCTTCCGTCGCTTACGTCGAGCAGGTCGGTTCCGCGACGAGGTTCTCGCGGCCGATCGTCGAGTCCGCCGGGATCGCCTATGTCGTCGATCGTTCGGGCGACGCGATCGGGCGGATGTTGAAGGCGATCGAGACGACGGGAGGAGCGCGCGGGGACGTCGCAGAGGCGGCGGGCTAGAGCAGGTCCCGCAGCGCCTCGTCCAGCTCCGGGTGCCTGAACTCGTAGCCGAGCTCCTGCGCTCGTTTCGGCACCGCCCGCTGCCCGCCCCGCAGCACCTTGCCGAACTCGCCGCCGAATTTGAGGTCGAGTACGAGGCCGGGGACCGGCATCGCTGCCGGCCGCCCCAGCGCTCGCCCGAGGGCCTTCGAGAACTCGCGATTGGTGGCCGGGTTCGGCGCGGTCGCGTTGAGCACGCCGGAGACGCTCTCGTCGTCGAGCGCCCAGAGCAGCAGGCCAATCTCGTCGTCGCGGTGGATCCAGGCCAGATACTGCTTGCCACCGGCCAGCGGGCCGCCGACGCCGAGCTTGAACGGGGGCAGTAGCTCACCCAGCATCCCCCCCTGCGGGTCGAGGATCTGCCCGCTACGCAGGATTGCCAGCCGCACACCGGAGGCCTCGACCTCGTGCGCCGCCTGCTCCCACGCTTGGACCACCTCGGAGTCGAAGCTCGACCCCGGCGGGGCGGACTCGTCGAGCACCGCGTCGCCGCCGTCGCCGTAGTAGCCGACGGCGGACTGGTTGACCAGCACCCGCGGCTTGCGCGCCAGTCCGGCGATCGCCCCGACCAGGTTGTGGGTGCCGGTGCGGCGCGTCTCCATGATCTTCCGCTTTGCCTCGTCGGTCCAGCGCTGGTCGATCCTCTCGCCGACCAGGTTGACCACACCATCGACGCCCTCGAAGGCATCGGTCGGCGGCCGCTCCAGGGTCGGCTCCCAGGCGTGCCACTCGATCCCGGGCTGTGCAGGCCGTGCCTTTCCCGGCTCGCGGCTGAGGCCGACCACGTCGTCGCCTCGCTCCAGCAATGCGTCACACAGGGCCGAGCCGATCAAGCCGCTGGCTCCGGTGACGAGGACCTTCATCGCTCGGGCGCCCGACCCCTCACTGGCCGCCGTCCACCGTGGCGAAGGTGCCGGTCTCCTCGTTGAGGCGGGCGATGCCGTCGCGTCGCGCCTCCTCGACCACCGCCTCGGCCACCTTCGGCGCCACTTCGCGGTTGAAGACGCTGGGAATGATGTAGTCCTCGGCTAGGTCGGCCTCCGCGACCGCGGCGGCGATCCCGTGGGCGGCGGCGAGCTTCATCTCCTCGGTGATGCTGGGGGCGCCGGCGTCGAGGGCGCCGCGGAAGATCCCCGGGAAGGCAAGCACGTTGTTGATCTGGTTCGGGTAGTCCGAGCGGCCGGTGGCCATGATCCGCACGTACGGAGCGGCCTCCTCCGGCATCACCTCGGGCGTCGGGTTGGCCATCGCGAAGACGACCGCGTCGTCGTTCATCTTCGCCAGCGACTCGGCTTGGATGATCCCCGGCCCGGAGAGGCCGATGAAGATGTCCATCCCCTCAACCGCCTCGTCGGGCTGGCCGATCACCTTGTCCGGGTTGGTGTGCTCGGCGTACCAGCGCTTCGCCTCGTTCATCTCGCCCGACTCGTAATCCTCGCGCGCGGTCGAGAGCGCGCCCTGGCGGTCGCAGCCGACGATCTGGGTCACCCCGGAGGCGAGCATCATCTTCGTCACCGCTACCCCAGCGGCGCCGAGCCCAACCACCAGCACCCGCAACTGCTCGATCGGCTTGCCGACGATCTTCAGTGCGTTGAAGAGGGCGGCCATGGTGACCACGGCGGTGCCGTGCTGGTCGTCGTGGAAGACGGGGATGTCGAGCGACTCCTTCAGCCGGTCCTCGATCTCGAAGCAGCGCGGGGCGGAGATGTCCTCGAGATTGACGCCGCCGAAGGTGGGGGCCATCAGCTCGACCGCCTTGACGATCTCGTCGGCGTCCTGAGTGTCGAGGCAGATCGGGAAGGCGTCGACCCCGGCGAACTCTTTGAACAGCATGCACTTGCCCTCCATCACCGGCATCGCCGCCTCGGGGCCGATGTTGCCGAGCCCGAGCACGGCGCTGCCGTCGGAGACGACCGCGACCGTGTTTTTCTTGATCGTGTACTCGAAGGCCTTGGCGCGGTCGGCGTGGATGTCCATGCAGACGCGGGCGACCCCGGGGGTGTAGGCCATCGAGAGGTCGTCGCGGGTTTTCACCGGGTACTTGTTGTGCATGTCGATCTTGCCGCCGCGGTGCATCTGCATCGTGCGGTCGACGTAGTCGAGAACGCGGGCGCCGCGGGTCGAGCCGATCGCCCGCAGGATCCGCTCCCAGTGGTCGCGGTCGGTGGCGTCGATCGTGAACTCGCGGACGCGCTTGCCCTCCGGGCCGGCGCCAGGGACGAGGTCGACCCCCTGCAGCTGTCCGCCCGCCTCGGCGATCGCCGCAGTCAATTTGCCCAGCGGCTCCTGTCGCGCGTCGAGCTCGACCCGGATCGTGACGCTGTACTGAGCGCTGACGGCCATCGCCGGCTATCGAATCAGATTCGGGGTGCGACCCTCGATCAGGCGCGAGGGCGAGGGAGGCGACGCCCGCAGCCGACTGCATCGAGTACGGTCGAGGCGATGATCGGGCGAAGGGGCAGGGCGTGGTGGGTGGCTGCCGGCTTGGCGCTGGCCTGGGTGACGACCATGCTGATTCCGGGCACGTCCGCGGCCGTCGATTCGGATCTCAAGTACGCCTACGCCTTCAAAGTCCCGGCTACCAACGGCTACTCGCTGATCGCCGTGGCGTCGAACGAGCGAGCGGACGGGCGGGGCGAGATCGCGCTCTTCGTCAATCGCAAGGACACGGGGTATCGCACGGAGGAAAGCGCTATCTATTTGCTCCCGGCTCAGCTGACCGCGACGAGCCTGCAGGCGGATCTCGGCGCGCTGGGGAAAGTGGATCTCAAAGTGACCCCGTCGGGCAAGGAGAGGAAGCTGCGATCGCGATGCGGCGGCGAAACCGAGACGGTCGGCTTCGAACCCCATTACTTCAGCGGCTTCTTCGGGTTTTACGGCGAGGAGGGGTACACCGACGCGCTCTCCGAACACCCACGTGAGTACGCCGAGTTCTTCTCCCGCCCTCTCTGTCCCGGTGGCGGCGGCGAAGTCATCGACCGCTCGTTTCCCGGCGCCCGCCTCGGGCTGCACGCGCGGCGGGGCGACCTCCGCTTCTCCTTCCAGGCCAACCGGAACGGCCCCGGCAAGCCGTCGCGGTTCGAAGTCGAGGTCCGCGAAAAGCGCGGCGAGGCCTCGATCGCCCGTGCGGTCGCGCAGTGGGGCGACCCCGCTGCCTTTCAGTACGACCCGCTATTGAAGAAGGCGACGATCGATCCGCCTTATCCCTTTGCGGGCGACGGGACGTTCGACCGCGAGGCGCCGCCCGCGAATCGTTGGTCTGGCTACCTCGAGGTCGACCTCCCCGGTAGATCCGACCAGCCGCTGGCCGGCGATGTCCGGGCGACCCTCGTTCACGCCTGCTTGGCCTTGGCCGCGCGCCGCTCGCCCTGCTGAGCCACGTCCCTCGCAGCTGGGGTCGACGCCGGCGCTGATTACGCCGCCTCGCTCCCCCCGGAGTCCAAGCCCTTTCGGAGGCGTCCGAAGCGGCGCTCGAAGCGGACCCGACCGGCGAGTACGTGGAAGCCACGTTCTCGCTGGCCGAGACCGATGGGGCGCCGGATGGCATCGCCGAGTTCGGCGCGCCCCTGACCGTCGGTCTCCGTCTCAAGGGCAAGGCGGGCTCGTTCCGCCCCCTGGGCGAGAAGTCGGCTTTCAAGGTCAAGTTCAACGAGTTCGTCAGTGGCCAGAAATTCCTCGGTCTGAAGAAGATGACGCTGAACAACATGGCCCAGGACCCCTCGATGGTGCACGAGACGCTCTCCTATGAGGCGTTCCGGGCGGTGGGCGTGCTGGGGTCGCGGACCGGCTACGCGTTCGTCCGGCTCAACGGCGAGCCGCTCGGCGTCTATCTCAACATCGAGGATCTCGATGACGTTGGGCTGGAAAAGCGGTTCGGCGAGTTCGACGACCCGCAGCACATCTACGAGGGCGAATACGGAATCGACGTCCGGGCCGAGGACGTTGAAGACTTTGAGGTCGACGAGGGCGACGACGAGGACCTCGGCGACCTCGAAGCGCTGGTCGCGGCGGTCGCAGACACGCTCGCACCCGATTGGTCCGAGCGGCTCGCTCCCCACGCCGACCTCGAGCAGATGACGCGGATGTGGGCGGTGGAGAACTACATCGGGCACTGGGATGGCTACGCGGGCGCGCCCGACGACGAGGAGCACGACCTGCCGAACAACTACTACCTCTTCAGCAACGCGGCCGGCCGCTTCCAGATGCTGCCCTGGGGGACCGACCAGACCTGGGAGCTCCACGGCCCCTTCGACACGTCCTTCGACGACGGGGGCGGCCTCCTCTTCAACGGCTGCCTCGTCGACCTCAGCTGCGCGGAGGACTACAGCGCGGCCGCAACCGAGGTGCTGGAGACGTTCGCCACGCTCGACCTCGACCGGACCGCGCGCTGCACGGCGCAGCTGCTCGCGCCGTGGCAGGCGCTCGAAGAGGAGCCGGTGCGCCCCTACGACTCGGGGCAGATCGACGATGCGGTCGTCGCAACCCGCGAGTTCATCGCCGCGCGGCCGGGAGAGCTGGCCGAGTGGCTCGGTGCCGAGGCGCCGGAGGTCCTGAGCGAGGACGAGCCATGCGGCCAAGTGGACGATCCCAATCCACCGGCTGCGGACCCGCCCGTGGTGCTCGGACCGGCGCCATCCACTCCGGAGTCGGTCGGTGCGCCCCCGGCGCTGCGACTTCGGCTGGTCGGCCCGCTCTACCGGGAAGGGCGCGTCCTGACGTTGCGCGCCAGGCTGCCGAGTGCCGGGTCCGTGCGACTCAGTGGCACGCTTGGGTATGAACCCTCGAAACAGCGGGCATGCAACGGGAAGCGCCTTGAGCGGTCGGCCGGGGCGACCTGGATTTCCTGCCGGATCACCGGTGCGGTTTGGCGTCGGCTGCGAACTCAGGCTCTGGGGATAACCCTGAGTGCGACGTTCGAAGCCCGATCCGGTCAGCGGGCTGAGGGGCTTCGCATCGCCGAACTCCCTATCCGTTGATCGCCTCATAGAGTGGGGCGCGTGAGCGCCGACGCGCCAGAGCTCTTCCTGATCGACGGCAACTCGCTCGCCTACCGCGCCTTCTTCGCGCTGCCGGAGTCGATCGGGACCAGCGACGGGCGGCCGACCAACGCGATCTACGGGCTCGCCTCGATGCTGGTCAAAATCATCGACGAGCACCACCCGCAGGGGGTGATCGTCGCCTGGGACGCGGGGATGTCGGGCCGCGAGGTCACCTACGACCTCTACAAGGCGCAGCGCAAACCGCGTCCCGACCTGCTGCGTGAGCAGTGGCCGCACCTGATGCCGTTGGTCGAGGCCTTCGGCTACACCAACGTCAGGGTCGAGGGTTTCGAGGCCGACGACGTGATCGCCTCGCTGACGAAACAAGCGCGCCAGGGGGGGATCGAGGTGATGGTCGTGACCGGCGACCGCGACGCCTACCAGCTGGTCGGCGAGGGGGTGCGGGTGATGAGCACCTCGCGCGGGATCACCGAGACCAAGATCTACGACCGCGAGGCGGTGATCGAGCGATACGGGGTCGCGCCGGAGCTGATCACCGACATGATGGGTCTGCGCGGAGACACCTCGGACAACATCCCCGGCGTACCGGGGATCGGCGAGAAAACGGCGACGCAGCTGCTGCGGCAGTTCGGTTCGCTGGAGGGAGTGCTCGCCAGCGTCGAGGAGATCTCCGGCGCCAAACGCAAGCAGAACCTGGTCGAGCACGCCGACGACGCGCGCATGTCGAAGCAGCTGGCGACGCTGCAATACGAGATCGAGACCGGGGTCGACATCGGCGCCGCGATGGGCACCGAGCCCGACCGCGGAGCGCTGCGCGACTTCATGCGCGAGTTTGAGCTGCGGGCGGTGATGGAGCGGCTCGAAGAAGCGCTGCCCGAGGGGCAGGCGGTCCCGGGCCGCAGCGTCGAGCAGGAGCTCGAGGTCGAGGTCGCGGAGGGGACGCCGGCCGACCTCGGCGACGGTCCGGCGGCGCTGGCGATCGCCGGAGATCGCTGGGCGGCCGCCGATGGCGAGCGCATCCTCGCCGGCACCTCCAGTCACGACGAGCTCGCCGTCGCGCTGGCCGGCCGCGCCTTCCTCGCCCACGATGCGAAGTCGCTCGGCGGCGGCCGCCACGGCTTACTCGCCGCCGCGGCACGCGAGGGCGTCGAGCTGGAGCTCGAGCACGACACGATGGTCGCCGCCTACCTGTTGGAGCCGCAGCGCCGCACCTACGAGCTGACCGAGCTCGCCGCCGACGCGGGGATCGGCCTCGCCGAAGGCGCCGCCGCTGCGCCGGACGAGGAGGACGGGCAGCTGGCGCTGGGCGAGGAGGTCGAGGCCGGCCTCGACCCGGCCGAGGAAGCGCGCTTGGTCGGCGCCCTGGCCGAGGTGCAGCGGCCACGGATCGAGGAGCTGGGGCTGGAGCAGCTGCTGCGCGAGGTCGAGCTGCCGCTGGTCCACGTGCTGGCGGCGATGGAGCGCGAGGGGCTGAAGCTGGACGCCGAGCGACTGGCCGAGGTCGGGGCCGGCTTCGGCGAGCGCATCGCCACGCTCGAGAAGGAGATCTTCGAGTTGGCCGACGAGGAGTTCACGATCGGCTCGCCGCAGCAGGTCGGCCGCATCCTCTTCGAGAAGCTCGAGCTGACCCGCAAGCGCCGCGGCAAAACCGGCTTCTCGACCGACGCCCGTGTGCTCGCCCAGATCCGCGACGAGCACCCGATCGTCGAGAAGATCGAGTCCTGGCGCGAGCTGACCAAGCTGAAGAACACCTACCTCGACTCGCTGCCGGACCTGATCGAGCCCGGCACCGGCCGTGTCCACACCACCTTCAACCAGACCGCGACGACCACCGGCCGCCTCTCCAGCACCAACCCGAACCTGCAGAACATCCCGATCCGGACCGAGATCGGCCGCCCGGTGCGGGCCTGCTTCGTCGCCGAAGAGGGCGCGCAGCTGCTCTCTGCCGACTACAGCCAGGTCGAGCTACGGGTGCTCGCTCACGTCGCCGACGAGGTGGTGCTGAAGGACGTCTTCCACGCCGGCGAAGACGTGCACGCCGCGACTGCCGCCGAGGTCTTCGAGATCGGTCGCGACGAGGTCGACGTCGGCCAGCGCTCGAAGGCGAAGATGGTCAACTTCGGGATCGTCTACGGCCTTACCGGGTTCGGGCTCGCCGACCGGCTCAACATCCCGCGCAAGGAGGGCGAGGAATTCGTCGCCCGCTACCTCGAGCGCTTCCCGGCCGTTCGCGCCTTCCGCGAGCAGGTGGTCGAGCGGGCGCAGGAGGAGGGCTACGTGACGACCCTGATGGGCCGTCGCCGCCAGATCCCCGAGCTGCGCTCCGGCAACCCGAACACGCGCCGGCTCGGCGAGCGGCTCGCGGTCAACACCGTGATCCAGGGCACCGCCGCCGACATCATCAAGGTCGCGATGGTGAGCTGCCAGCGGGCGCTGCGCGAGGCTGGGGGGGAGACCCGACTCGTTCTCCAGATCCACGACGAGCTGCTCTTCGAGGGCCCTCCGGGCGAGATGGAAGCGGCGGCCAAGCTGGTCGAGCGGGAGATGTGCGCTGCCTACCCGCTCGACCCGCCGCTCGAGGTCGACATCGGCGTCGGCCCCGATTGGCTCACCGCGAAGTAGCCGTCAGTCCTCGAGCTCGAGCTCGTCCTCGTCGTCCTCGTCGACTTCGGGCGGCGGTGGAACCACGGTGGCGGTCGAGCTGCCGCTGTGGCCGGAGCCGCTGCCCGAGCTGCCACTGCCGGAACCTCCGCCACCGGAGCCGCTTTGCGACTCCTCGCTCTCGATCCCCTCGCGGTCGTCGCGGTCGTCGTCGCCCGAGCCGCTTCCCGACTTGCTGCGGCCGGAGCTGCCCTTGCCGGAGCGGTCTTCCTCTAAGTCGTCCGTCTCTCGGCCGCCGGGTCCGTTGCGGTCGTCGTCCCGCCCTCTTCGCTCGTTGCGGTTGTCTCCGCGCCCGTCCGATCCTGGGCCGCTGGAGTTGCTGCCGGGCGAGTCTGGCCCATCGCCCGAACCCGAGGGTCCGGAGGACCCGCCCGAGCCGGATCCGCTGGCGCTCTCGCCGCTCGGCTGCTGCACAGACGCCGCCGCCGGAGGGGGATCGTCGCCGCCGTCGCGGCTCTGCTGCACGGCCACCCCGGCGCCGACCGAGCCGGCGACCAGCGCGGTCGCGACGCCGACCTTGAGCGCACCGCCGGCGCTGAGCCCGCCGAGCGTCGCTCCGCCACCGCCGATCGCCGCGGCGCCCGTCGCAGCCGCGGCTCCACCGGCGGCCGCTGCCTCGGTCCCGTGGTCGAACAGCATCCGCAGCAGCGGCAGCGGGATCAGTAGCCCGAACCCATCGCGCAGCGCCGCCCGCGCCC
The DNA here is from genome assembly GCA_963846515.1 of uncultured Solirubrobacterales bacterium. Classification (GTDB taxonomy): domain Bacteria; phylum Actinomycetota; class Thermoleophilia; order Solirubrobacterales; family 70-9; genus VAYN01. Next base: position 350,705 of record CAWJWC010000003.1, read on the forward strand.
GGTAGATCGCCTGCCGTGCGGCGCCGCCACTCACCCCGAGCGCGGCCGCGATCTCTTCGTGGCTCAGTCCCTCCAGCTCTCGCATCACGATCGCCGCGCGCTGCGGCTTGGGCAGCGCCCGCAGCCGCTCGATCAGGTCGGCGATCTCCTCGTGCCGCTCCGCCGTCGCCGCGGCGCTCTCGCCGCCGGCGATCGACTCGGCCAGCTGCTCCGCCGCGGGCGGACGGTCGCGCAGGTCGTTGAGCGCCGTGTTGCGGACGATCCGGTAGAGCCAGGGTCGCAGCTCGATCTCCTTCTCGGAGCCGCGCAGCGCCAGCAGCGCCTTCGAGAGCGCGTCCTGGGTGACGTCCTCGGAGCGGTCGCCGACGATCGCCGCGGCAAAACGGTCGAGCGGCCGCCGGTAGCGCCGCACGATCTCCTCAAACGCCCCCTCGTAGCCCTCGCGCACCAGCTTCACCAGGCGCCGGTCCGGCTGGGTGCGCAGGGCCGGGCCGAGGAAGGTCCGGGAAGCGAACGGCTCGGCAGGTGGTAGAGGCATCGCTGGTCTCCTCGTAGAGGTCCTAGCTGCGGTACTGATATGAGAGCAGGCCGGTTCACCCGACTTGCCCTCACCGATGCAACACACCGCCAGTCCCAAGATCACGCCCAACCGAGGCCGCCGCCGTGGATAGGGGGCTGGCGATCGTCCTCACCGCGATCGCCGGCGGGCTGATCGCACTGCAGGCGCCGATCAACGCCGAACTCGGCCGCGCGACCGGGAGCCTGGCGGCGGCGCTGGTCTCCTTCCTCGTCGGCACCGTCGCCCTCACCGCGATCGTCGTGCTCAGTGGCAAGGCTGGCGGCCTCAGCTCGACCTTTGACGTCAGCTGGTACTACCTGGTCGGCGGGCTGCTCGGGGCGCTCTACGTCACCAACGCGCTGCTCGCGGTCTCGGCGATCGGCGCCGGCGGGGTCGCCGCGCTAACCGTGGCTGGCCAGCTGATCGCCTCGGTCGCGATCGACCGCTTAGGACTGTTCGGCCTGGACCAGGTCGCGCTCACTCCCGAGCGGCTGCTCGGGGTCGGCCTGCTCCTGGTCGGGACGGTGCTCGTAGTCCGCTGACCCGATGTAGGTTGGCGGCGCGATCGCCAGGTAGTGCGCGAAGGACCAGTTGACGAACCGCTTCGCGCCCATCAGCCGGACCGCCGGGCCGAGCAGGCGCGGCGGGATCCGCGGGATCAGCCGCTGTACGCGCAGCATCCAGCGGAACTTCCACTCGTGCGAGTCGTGGAACCCGGCGTAGGCGGCGGCGGCCTGCTCGCGGCTCTGGCGGCCCTCGACCACGCCGCGCAGCTCGCGCCCCAGGGCGACCCCGAAGTAGAGCGCGGTGCGGATGCCCTCGGCGGTCAGCGGCAGGCAGTGCCCGGCCGAGTCGCCGGCGAAGAAGACGCCGCCCTCGGTCGCCCGGCGCAGCTTGTGGGGAATCCAGTTGCCCTGGTAGCGGACGCGGTCGCGCTCGAGGTCCTCGGCGAGCAGCTCGGTGGTCTCGCGCACGTGGAAGCGCGGGTCGAAGGAGCCGACGCCGATCCGGGTCTCGTCGCGGGCCGGGAAGGACCAGCCGTAGCCGGCCGGGACGTAGCGGCGGTCGATCCAGATCTCGAGCTCCTCGGCGCCGCCCTCGGGGTGCACCTCGAGGCCGCGTGAGAGCGGCGCGTCCGGCGGCTGGTAGCCGTCGCCGCTGGCCAGCATGCGGCGCCAGCCGAGCGCGTCGACGACCAGCGGGGCGGAGATCGTGCCGCGGTCGCTGTCGATCGCAATTTCGCCGCCGCCGTTGGCCGGCGCAGCGCGGCCGTTCACCTTGGCGGTCTCGAAGCGGGCGTCGCAGTCGCGCCAGAGCAGCTGGCAGAGCTCGCGGTAGTCGAAGGTCGAGAAGGACCAGGGGAGCCGGTAGCGGGCGTCGCCATGGGGGGTGTGCATGACCAGCGTGTCGAAGCGCTGGCGCTCGCAGTCGAGCAGGCCGAGCCGCCGCAGCCACTCGGTCGGGATCCCGCAGGCGGAGGTCTGGCGCTCGCCGATCTCGTAGCGGTCGACGATCATCACGTCGGCGCCGCTGCCGGCGAGCTCGCGCGCGATCGCCAGCCCGGCGAAGCTGGCGCCGCAGATCAGCACGTCGTGGCTGCCGTCGAGGGGAGTTCTCTTCTCGCCGCGTTTGGTGGCTCGAACTGGCATTTCCGCAGCGTATCTTGCCCGGCACCCCCGGACGCGGAGGGCCGGTCGCAAGATCGCCGGTGATTATGGGTGCGACCGGCCCGGAGCAGAGGAGGTGGCCGGAGGGTTTTTTCTGGCATGATGGGCGGCCGTGTCCGCAACCGAGACCATGACCCCGGCCCCGAGTGCAACTCCCGTCGACGGCTCCAACGGCCTGCTGCTGGAAATCGACGGCAAGATCGTCCCGAACTACGCGGCGACGATGGTTTCCTTCGACGAGGGCGACGTCGTCAACGGCAAGGTCGTCCGTATCGACAAGGACGAGGTGCTGGTCGACATCGGCTACAAGGCGGAGGGCGTCATCCCCTCCAACGAGCTTTCGATCCGCAAGTCGGTCGACCCGGCCGAAGAGGTCGAGATTGGCGAGGAGGTCGACGCTCTCGTTCTCACCAAGGAGGACGCCGAGGGTCGCCTGATCCTCTCCAAGAAGCGGGCTCGCTTCGAGAAGGCCTGGCGCCGCATCGAGGTCGCCGCCGACTCCGGCGAACCGGTCGAAGGCAGCGTGATCGAGGTGGTCAAGGGCGGCCTCATCCTCGACCTCGGGGTGCGCGGCTTCCTGCCCGCCTCGCTGGTCGACATTCGCCGCGTCCACAACCTCGACGAGTTCATGGGCCAGACGCTCGAATGCAAAGTGATCGAGCTCAACCGCAGCCGCAACAACGTCGTGCTCTCGCGCCGCGCCGTGCTCGAGGAGGAGCGCAAGGAGGTCCGCGAGCAGATCCTCGGCCGGCTCGAGCCGGGCCAGGTGGTGGAAGGCAAGATCTCCAACATCGTCGACTTCGGCGCCTTCGTCGACCTCGACGGGATCGACGGCCTGATCCACATCTCCGAGCTTTCCTGGAGCCACGTCAACCACCCCTCCGAAGTCGTCGCGATCGGCGACACGGTGCGGATCAAAGTGCTCGACATCGACCGCGACCGCCAGCGCATCTCGCTCGGCCTCAAGCAGACTCAGGAGGACCCGTGGCAGCGGGTGATCAACACCCACCGCTCCGGCGACGTGCTCGAGGGCGCGGTGACCAAGGTCGTCGCCTTCGGCGCCTTCGTCGAAATCCTGCCCGGGGTCGAGGGCCTGGTCCACATCTCCGAGCTCGCCGACCACCACGTCGAGAACCCGAGCGAAGTGGTCGAGCCGGGCACCAAGCTGAACGTGAAGATCCTCGAGATCGACGAAGAGCGGCGGCGCCTCTCGCTCAGCATCAAGCGGGTCGAGGGGCAGAACATGCCGATGCAAGGGCTCGGCGATCAGCTCGCGGAGGCAGCCGGGGACGGCGAGGGGCAGAGCGACCCGGCCGCGGGTCCTGTCGGCGAGGGTGACTCGCCGGAGAGCCCAGCCTCGACGCCACCCGCGGGTGAGACGGATGAGGGATCGAACGAGCCGGCTGCCGACGTTGAGGAGCAGGAGGACGACGCCCTTGCGGCGGAGGCGCCCGTTGCCGAGGAGGAGACTCAGGACGAGGCCCCGGCGGAGGAGCCCGTAGCGGAAGAGGCGCCGGCAGCCGAGGAGCCCGTGACCGAGGTCGAGAGCAACGGCGCCGAGGACGAGGATCCGGGCGACGCTGACGAGGGGGAATCGGTGCAGGAACGGCCGGACTCCCCTGACGACGTCGACGAGGCGTCGGGCGACGACGCGCAGACGGGCGAGTCCGAGCAGAGCTGAGCGGCGGCTCACCGATGCCGCTGACGATCGGCCTCACCGGCGGCATCGCGGCCGGGAAGTCCGAGGCGCTGGCTGCCTTCTCGCGGCTGGGGGCGGCGACCCTCTCCAGCGATGCGGTCGTGCACGAGCTGCTCGAGTCCGAACCGCTGGTCGGGCGGCTGAGCGAGCGCTGGGGGCCGGAGGTGGCGCCGGGAGGCAGCATCGACCGCGCCCGGGTCGGCGAGATCGTCTTCGCCGACCCCGACCAGCTGACCTGGCTCGAGCAGCAGATCCACCCCCTGGTCGGGGAGCGGATCGGCGCCTGGCTCGTCGGCCTGCCGGCCGCGACCGAGATCGCGGTGATCGAGGTGCCGCTGCTGTTCGAGTCGGGGATGGAGGGCGCCTTCGACACCACGGTCGCCGTCGTCACCGAGGACGAGGTGCGCCGCGAGCGCGCCGCCGCGCGCGGCCACGCGCTGGTCGACGAGCGCGAGGCGCGCCAACTCGCCCAGGCGGAGAAGGCGGACCGGGCCGCGCACGTGGTCGTCAACGACGGCTCGGTCGCGGACCTGGAGCGGGCGCTGTCCGCCCTGATCGCAAGGCTGCGGGGATGAGTCGCAGGGCACGGCGGCGGCGCCTCTTGATCGGCACGGTGGCGGTGGCGGTCGGCGTCTTCGCGGGGGTGATGGTCGCCAGCGGCCGGTTCGACAAGGCGATCCAGGAGCTCACCCTGCCCCTGCGCCACGAGGACATCATCCGCCAGCAGGCCGAGGAAAAGGGAGTCGACGCGTCGCTGATCGCGGCGGTGATCTACTCGGAGTCGAAGTTCAGCGACGCGACCTCGAGCGCCGGGGCGCGGGGGCTGATGCAGATCACGCCGGGAGCGGCGAACGAAATCGAGCGTCTCAGCGGCGGCACCTCGTTCCGGATCGCCGACCTCTCCGACCCGGAAATCAACATCCGCTACGGCACCTTCCTGCTGCGCGAACTGCTTGACCGCTTCGACGGCGACGAGGCCGCGGTCCTCGCCGCCTACAACGCTGGCCCCTCGAACGCCGAAGGGTGGGGAGGGAGCGAGCTGCAGGTCGAGGAGATCCCGTTCCCGGAAACGCGCGCCTACGTCGAAGAGGTGCTGGAGAAGCGCGAGGAGTACCGCGCCGAGTACGACGAGGAGCTGGGCTACCTTGAACCCTGAAGCGCCGCGGCCGCGGGTCGCCGCTCTCGCGCTCGCGGTCGGCATCGTCCTCGCCGACTCCTCGATCGTCGTCCTGGCCCTGCCGGAGATCTACCGCGAGCTCGACACCAGCGTCGCTGGCGTCACCTGGGTGCTGATCTCGTTCAACTTGGTGATGGCGCTGGCCGCGGTGCCGGCGGCACTGTTGGCGCGACGGGCTGGCCCGGGGCGGACGGCGGCGATCGGGCTGGCGGTCTTCGCCGGAGCTGGGCTCGCCTGCGGGATCGCCGACGAGCTCTCGACCCTGATCCTGGCCCGCTGCGTGCAGGCGCTCGGCGGCGCCGCTGCGGTCACCGCGGCGCTGGAGTTGTTGCCGGCGACGGTCGGCTCGGAGCGGCGCGCGACCGCGGTCTGGGCCAGTGCCGGAGCGACCGGGGCGGCGCTCGGCCCGGCGCTCGGCGGCCTGCTCACCGAGCTGGTCTCATGGCAGTCGATCTTCTTGATCCAGGTCCCGATCGCGCTCGCCGCCGCGGCCCCGATCCTCGCCGTCGCCAAGCACGAGGCGGCGACCCGGATCCTGCAGACCGAGCTGCGCCCGACCGGCCGTCCCCACTTCCTCGCCAACCTGGCGCTGGCGATGATCTCGGCCTCGATCGCCGCCGCTCTCTTCCTGCTCGTGCTGCTCTTGATCGAGGGTTGGCGCCTGACCCCGATCGGCGCGGCGATCGTGGTCAGCGCGATGCCGCTGGCGGCGATCCTCGGCAGCCGCCTCGACCCCCTCGTGCCGAGCAGCAAGGCCCGCGCCGCGGCCGGGGCGATCCTTGTCTCCGGCGGCCTCGCCGGCCTCGCCTACCTGCCCAAGGCGGAGGTGGCGTTGACCCTGCCGCCGCAGATCCTGGTCGGGATCGGGCTGGCGTTGGTGCTCTCGGCGCTGACCGAGACCGCGCTCGCCGGCCGTGCCCCGCAGGCGATCCACGGCGGCTGGACGATCGCCGCCCGCCACGCCGGCGTCGTGCTCGGTTTGCTGGCGTTGACCCCGATCTTCACCGCTGACATCGCCGAGCAGCGCGAGGACGCGATCGACGCCGGCACCGCGGTCATCCTCGACTCCCGGGTCAGCCCGCTCTTGAAGATCGAGATCGCGCAGAAGGTCGGCGACCAGCTCGAGGACGAGGAGGGCAAAGTGCCGACGATCGGGCCGGTCTTCGAGCCGCTGCCGAGCGATCCCGGCGAGCGGGCGGAAGTGGTCGGGCTGCGCGAAGAACTGCAGGACCAGCTCGACCGCGGCGCCACCCACGCCTTCAGCGCCTCCTTTCTGCTCGGTGCCCTGCTAGGGCTGCTGGCGCTGATCCCGATCGGCCTTTCGCGGCGGGTCGACCTGTGAACCCGGCGCTGCGCGCGCAGCTGCTGATCGCGACGGCGGTCGTCGCCTCGCTCGCCCTGGTCGGGGCCTACCTCGCGGCCGGCGGCTCCTCGTATGAGCCGGAGAAGGTCAAGGACCCCTGCGTGCAGCGGCCCTGGAGCAACCCGGAAAGCCTCGGCGAAATCGCCAACCAGTTCTCCAACTCGGCCCTCGACGGGGCCGCTTGCCGGCTCGGCGTCTCGCGCGAGGAGCTGGCCCAGGCGCTGGCGACCGAGCAGGGGCGGGAGCGCTTCAGCGAGCGCTACGGGATCGACGAAGAGGAGCTGGCGCGGGCGATCCGGGCCGGCCTGATCCGGGCGATCGACGACGCCGAAGAAGCCGGGGCGCTGAGCCCGCTGATCGCCGACCCGCTGCGCTCGACGGTCGAGCGGATCCCGCTCGACCGGGCGATCGAACTGATCAACGACGCGCGCTCGATCCTCGGCGGCGTCCAGGGCTTCCTCGGCCCGGCCGGGGACTTCCTCGAAGAACTGCTGCCGTAGGGCCTATCCCGGTAGGCCTTCCACTTAACTTTTTCGGATGACGCGTTGCGGCTGTCCGCGGGCCGCAATTCCGAAAAAGTACAAGACGTTTCAGGCCTACCGGGATAGGCCCTTAGCGCGTGGCTTGCCAGACCCAGATCATCGCCAGCGGCTGCAGCGGCAGCCGCGCCCAGAGCGTCCAGCGCGGGACCTTTCTCAGGTCGAGGCCGCGGATCTGCTCCGGGTTGACCGCCATGTGGACGTTGGCGGGGAAGACGGCGAGCAGCAGCGCCAGCAGCCACAAGCGGCTGTGGCGGCGGGTGGCGGGGTGGAGGACGGCGAGCCCGCCGGCGATCTCGGCAATGCCGCTGACCGCGACCGCCTCCCGCTTGCGAGCGGCGATCGCCGGCGGCACGATCGCCTCGAAGCTGCGCGGGATCACGAAGTGCATCGTCCCCATGAACGAGAAGAAGGCGGCAAGGGCGGCGCGGGAGCGGGTCATCGGCGCCGCAGTCTTACAGCCGGCCGAGCGGGGCGCTTTGCCAACCAGGGGTTTACAAAGGCGTCCCTCGCTATCGTCAACCGCCGTGCCGGAGTTCAAGCTCAACCCCACCTACACGCCGACCGCCGACCAGCCGGGGGCGATCGCCGGGCTCGCTGAGGGCCTGGAAGCGGGCGAGCGCTTCCAGACGCTGCTCGGCGCCACCGGCACCGGCAAGACCTTCACGATGGCGGCGACGATCGAGGCGGTGCAGCGGCCGACCCTGGTGATCGCCCATAACAAGACGCTGGCGGCGCAGCTCTGCAACGAGTTCCGCGAGTTCTTCCCGGACAACTCGGTCGAGTACTTCGTCTCCTACTACGACTACTACCAGCCCGAGGCCTACGTCCCGGCCCAGGACCTCTATATCGAGAAGGACTCCTCGATCAACGACGAGATCGACCGCCTGCGCCACGCTGCGACCGCGGCGCTGTTCGCGCGCCGCGACGTGATCATCGTCGCTTCGGTCTCCTGCATCTACGGGATCGGCTCGCCCCAGGTCTACAACGAAAAAATGCAGCTGTTCAAGGTCGGCGAGCAGCTCGACCGCGACGAGGTTCTGCGCAAGCTGATCAAGATGCAGTACCAGCGCAACGACCAGGTGCTCGGCCGTGGCTCCTTCCGGGTTCGCGGCGAGGTGCTGGAGATCATGCCTTCCTACGCGGAGTCGGCCTACCGGATCGCGCTGTTCGGCGACGAGATCGAGGGCGTTCAGCACTTCGACCCGCTGACCGGCGAGGTGCTCGACACGATCGACCACGTCTCAGTCTGGCCCGCCTCCCACTACGTGACCAAAGACGAGACGCTGGAGCGTGCGGTCGAGGAGATCCGCGCCGAAATGAACGCGCGCACCGCGGAACTGGAGGAGGAAGGCAAGCAGCTCGAGGCGCACCGGCTGCGCCAGCGCACCGCCTACGACCTCGAGATGCTGAAGGAGGTTGGCTTCACCTCCGGGATCGAGAACTACTCGCGCATCCTCGACGGCCGCCCGCCCGGCAGCCCGCCGCACACGCTGATCGACTACTTCCCCGACGACTTCGTCGTGATGGTCGACGAGTCGCACCAGACGATCCCCCAGATCGGCGGCATGTACGAGGGGGACCGGTCGCGCAAGACGACCCTGGTCGACTACGGCTTCCGGCTGCCCTCGGCGATCGACAACCGGCCGCTCAAGTTCGACGAGTTCCTCGACCGAGTGAAGCGGCTGGTCATGGTCTCGGCGACGCCGGGGCCCTTCGAGCGGGCCGAATCGACCCGGATCGTCGAGCAGATCGTGCGCCCGACCGGGATCGTCGACCCCGAGATCGAGCTGCGCGAGACGAAGAACCAGATCGACGACCTGATGAACGAGGCGCGGCGGGTGGCCGAGGCGGGGGAGCGGGTGCTGGTCACCACCCTGACCAAGAAGATGGCCGAGGACCTGACCGCTTACCTGCTCGAGTACGGGATCAAGGTCCGCTACCTGCACTCGGAGATCGACACCCTCGAACGGATCCAGATCGTCCGCGACCTGCGGCTCGGCGAGTACGACGTCCTGGTCGGGGTCAACCTGCTGCGCGAGGGGCTCGACCTGCCCGAGGTCTCGCTGGTCGCGATCCTCGACGCCGACAAGGAGGGCTTCCTGCGTGGCGAGACCAGCCTGGTGCAGACGATCGGGCGCGCCGCCCGCAACGTCAACGGCCGGGTGCTGATGTACGCGGACAAGGAGACCGACGCGATGCGGGCGGCGATGAGCGAGACCGACCGACGCCGCGCGATCCAGCTCGCCTACAACGAGGAGCACGGGATCACCCCGGCGACGGTGCGCAAAGGGATCTCCGAGATGGCCGAGTTCCTCGCGATGGAGGATCGGGCGCCAGCCAAGCGGCGCCGCCGCTCGAGCGGCGATTTCTCCAGCCCAGAGGAGCTGGAGAAGACGATCGTCGCGCTCGAGGAGGAGATGCTGGCGGCCGCCGACGACCTTCGCTTCGAGGAGGCAGGCCGGATCCGCGACGAGCTCAAGGAGCTCCGCCGCGACCTAGGAGGGATTAGCGAAACTCGCGGTGCGAGTCGCCAAGCGGGTTTGCGGAGTCGGTGATTTCACGGGTACCTCGCTTTCGGGTTGCGTTTACCCCATGACGAACTAGGCTCGGCCGGCAGGGGTAATTACGGAAGACGGGAGAGACATGGCAACGCTTGTGGCATTCTCGGCAAGAGGCGACGACTACGTTCTCGTCAAAGAGGATCTGAAAGAGGCCGAGGACAAGCTAGGGATTGGGAACCGTTCGCCGGCTGGCTTCTGCCAGTTGACTCAGGTTGTGAACGAGAAAGTCTTCGATCCTCCGCCGATTCTCATTAACCCAGAGCGCGTGGCCTATCTCGAAACTACGGCCGGCGGTTGAGACCCTTCCGACTCAAGGTTGGTGCATCGGGGATACCTCGCTTTCGGGGTTCGCCTACCCCTTTGGCAAGCGATGGCGAGCAGGTCGTCCGGAGCCACCTCTACCGTGCAGGCATCAGTTGGTTAGTGCTTGCAAGAAGAGCCGAGACGAGGAGATAGCACGGACAATGACCACGCATGACGACAAAAACGGCGGCGAGCAGCCCGAAGGTCGCGCCCGAGGGGGCAAAGCGCGAGCAAAAAACATGACCCCTGAGGAACGAAGCGAGGCATCTCGTCGGGCGGCGGCTGCCCGCTGGGATAAAAATGTGGCCGACGCGGTCTGCGGGTCGCCGGACAAGACGCTCCAGATCGGCGATGCGGCGCTGGAGTGCTACGTCCTCGATGACGGAACGCGCGTCTTGACCCAGTCCACTTTCCTTGAGGCACTCGGCCGACACCGCCGGGCAAACGTGCGGCGGGAACGCAATGCCGAGTTGCCATCCATCCTTCAGGCAAAGGCAATCAACCCCTTCATCTCGGAGGACGTGCGGAAGAAGGCGAAGCCGATCACCTTCAAGATGCCGGGCGGCGGACGTGCGAGTGGCTATAACGCGGAGTTGCTGCCCGAGGTGTGTGAGGTCTACCTGAAGGCGCGGGAAGCAAATGCACTCCCCCACCAGCAGAGGCACATTGCCGCTCAGGCGGAGATCATCATGCGCGGCCTCGCCACGGTCGGGATCATTGCGTTGGTCGATGAGGCAACCGGCTATCAAGAGGTCCGGGCACGCGATGCGCTCGCCGCGATTCTTGAGGAGTTCATCGCCAAGGAGCTACAGGCCTACGTGCAGACCTTCCCGCCTGACTTCTATAGCGAGATGTTCCGCCTGCGTGGTCTCAACTACCCCGCGACCACCGTCAGACGTCCCCAGTACTTCGGGAACCTCACGAACGATGTTGTCTACAAAAGACTGGCGCCGGGCGTCTTGGAGGAGCTTCAGCGGGCTACCCCGAAGGACAAAAAAGGGCGGCGCAAGCACAAGTATTTCCAGCTGCTCACGCAGAACCTCGGCTACCCGAAGCTCCGTGAGCATCTGGGATCGGTCGTCACCTTGATGAAGCTCAGTAAGGACTGGGACGACTTCTCTCAGAAGCTCGACGAAATCCACCCGCGAGTCGGCGACACGATTCAGCTGCCCACCCGCGCTGCCGGTGAGGAGCCGCCCGAGCAGATAGCCGCCTAACTTCGGTTGACGGCTCTATTTTCCTCATTCTAGAGCGGTTTTCCGTCCGATACAGACGGTAGATTCCACCTCAGATACGCACGAAAACGGCCCCCGCGAAGTTAGAGCTTCCGGGGGCCAGACCGTCCGAGGTGTAGCTCGAATGGCAGTCCCCAAGGTAGCACCGGACCCGGCTTCTGCCGTGGTCCTTCAACTTCTCGATTCCCCGGAGATCAAGCGGCTGATCGCCGACCTTCAGGCAACCCGCTGGACGGGTCGGCCGGGGTATCCGGTTCGAACGATGGTGGGGCTGGCGTTGACCAAGAGCGTCTTCGCCTTGCCGACGTGGACCAAAGTCGTCGCCCTGGTCGCGGACCACTGGAAACTGCAACGCGCGCTCGGCTGCGAGGGCAACCCACCGAGCGTCTACGCCGCCTACCGCTTCGCCGAAAAGCTCCGGGCCAACAGCGACAAACTGGAGCGCTGCATCGACTCCGTCGTCGCTGGGCTCAAGGACAAGCTGCCGAGCTACGGCACGGACCTCGCCATCGACGCGAGCGACATGCCGGCGTATGCCAACGGGCAGCGGTTCCTCTCGAAGGGCGGCAAGGAACGGGAGCGCTACTCAGACACCGACGCGACCTGGGGACACCGCTCGGCGGTCTCCACTCGAAAGGGCGGTGGCTTCTACGGCTACCGGCTCCATGCGGCAGTCTGCTCGGCAACGGACCTGCCGGTTGCGTGGACGGTCGAGACGGCGCGCGACCACGAAACCCTGTCCGTCGCGCCGCTGATCGACACGGCGAAGCGACGGGGCGCGATGGCCGCCACGGCGGCGCTCGACAAGGGCTATGACAACAACCGCGTCTACGCCGAGTGCATGGCGCGTCACTGCCTGCCGCTGATCCCGCTTCGACAGACCACCGCCGTCAAGAACGGCGAGCATCGTCCGCCGCGCTGCGAGCATGGTGAGTGGGCCTTTGCCGGGTCCGACCGCAAGCGGGGCGCGAGCAAGTGGCGTTGCCCCGCTGGCGAGTGCAAGCCCGCGTCAACGTGGGTTGCGGCCAGCCGCCTTCACCCGCTGATCCCTCGCGAGTCGAAGCGCTGGAAGGCTGCGTATCGGAAGCGCGCCGCCGTGGAGAGGGAGTTCGGCCGCTTGAAGCATTCCTACGGCTTGAAGCCGCTGCGGGTCCGAGGGCTGGATCGGGTGCGACTCCATGCCGACCTGACCATCTTGACCAAGCTCGCCTGCGCCCTGTCTCGGGCGCGCGCCGCCGCTAAGACTCAGCGGCAGCGCGGAAACGAAAGCGCCCGAGGCGCGTCCCGCCGGGAGACCAAGCGATCCCTGTCAGCAAGTCGCCGGGAGTGACTTTTAGAGCGCCCGCCAGCTTGACAAGGGTGTCGATGCGGGCGGTGCGTTCACCTCGCTCCAGCGTCGATACCTCCGTGCGGTGGAGCGAGGCGCGGAATCCAAGCTCTTCCTGACTCAACCCGGCTCGGCGTCTGAGGATCAGAAGGTTCTCCCCGAACCGCTCGGCGACAGTCACGCCGCCAACCGGTCGAAGTGAAGGGCGGCGCGGGTCGGGAGGATCGTTTCTCCCTCGCTACGTAGAAGCCCGACGCGATCCAAGTCGCGCATGGCGCGCTCCGTGGCGTCGCCTGGGCCAAGCTCGCGCTCTATCTCGCTGACGGCGAGGAGGGCTGGGTGTTCTTCGAGGACGAAGCCAAGAACGGCTCGCTGCGCGCGGACATCATCGTTACCGTGGTCGTGCATGGGAGTTCATACCTCCTGTGCCACGGCCCCGGGCAGTTTGCGCTGCGCCGGGGCCATTTGTTGTCTGGACCCGGCGAAGGTAGAGCGGTTCAGCGATTCAAATCAAGACTTTCGCTAGTCGTTTCGCGAGAGCCTCCTAGATGGCCTGACTACGGGAGCCTGACCGGCGCATCTCGGCGTCCTCGCTCGGTCATGTGCGCTGCCGGAGTCTGAGCGGCGCCCTGGCCGGCGCATCTCGACGTCCTCGCTCGGTCATGTGCGAAGCACACTCCCTCGGTCGTCCTTGATCTGCTTGGCCAGACCACCGCGCAGACTCCGGCAGGTGTTTCAGGCGGCCAGCAGCTTCGCTGCCTTGGCGCTGTCGGAGTAGAACTCGCCGCGGATCGTCTTCCCGCTCTCGTCGTACTTGAGCAGGTGGACGAAGCGCGACTCGAACTCGCCGCTGTCGGTGGCGGCGCGCTGGGTGCCGCGCACGACGACCCACTCGCCGCAGTCGAGGAACTCCTCCGGCTCGACGCTGAACGAGCTCCAGTAGTTGGGGATCTGGGCGAAATTGCTGAGGATCTGGTCGCGCCCCCGGACTTCGCCGCCGAGCGGCAGCTCGTCCGAGGTGACCCAGACGGCGTCCTCGGCGAAGTCCTCTCTTAGGGCCTCCAGGTCTCCGCGCCCGAATGCCTCGTACGCGGTCCGGGCGCTGTCGACGTTCGACATGGTCTCTCTCCTTCGGTGGGAACTGATTCCCCGCCTGTCTCCGACCGTACGCCCCCCGGGTGCCGAGCGCAACCGCTCCCTAATCTGGGCAAATGCCGATCGAGGTGACCGAGGCGACCTTCGCGAGCGAGGTCGTCGACCGCTCCCGCCAGGTTCCCGTCGTGGTCGACTTCTGGGCCGAGTGGTGCGGGCCCTGTCGGGCGCTGACCCCGGCGCTGGAAGCGGCCGAGGCGAAGCGCAAGGGGCAGGTGGTGCTGGCCAAGGTCGACACCGACGCCAACCAGGCCCTCGCCGCGCGCTTCGGGATCCAGGGGATCCCGGCGGTGAAGGGCTTCCGCGACGGCGAGGTCGTCGAGCAGTTCGTCGGCGCGCTGCCGAAACCGAGGGTCGAAGCCTTCTTCGACTCTCTGGTGCCGTCGAAGGCCGACGAATTGCTGGCGCGGGGCGACGAGCTCTCGCTGCGCGAGGCGTCCGAACTCGAGCCGCGACGGGCCGACATCGCCGCGGCGCTGGCCAAGGCGCGGCTGGAGCGCGGGGCGGAGGCCGAGGCCCTGGAGGCCGTTGAAGGGCACGAGAACGACTTCACCGCCGCCGGCATCGCCTCCAGGGTCCGCCTCTCGCGTAACGGCATTGGCACCGAGGCCTTCGAGGTGCTCGACAACGGCGACCGTCAGGCGGCGCTCGACGCGCTCCTCGCTGAATTGGAGAAGGCCGAGGACGGCACCCGCGAGGACCTGCGCCGCACGATCGTCGGCATCCTCAGCGAGCTCGACCCCTCCGACCCAACCGCCCGCGAGTACCGCCGCAAGCTCTCCGCCGCGCTCTAGCGGCGCTCAGGCCGGGTTGTCCAGACCGCATACCGCACGCGGCCGCTATTTCTTCCGTTATCGGGCGGAATGGCGGCCATCCTGTTGCGGTCCCGCTAGGTTCCTGACGTGGAGGAAGAGAGGCGAGAGGTACGGGCGCCGGACGGACGTCTCATCGTTTTCCATGTCGCGGGTCCGGAGGGCGGGGACCTCGTCGTCTTCCACACCGGAACACCCGGTACCCCGCATCTCGAGCCGGGCATGGTCAGGGAGTGCGCGGCGCGCGGCCTGCGCATCGTCTGTATCGCCCGACCGGGCTACTCCGGTTCCGGTCGGCTGCCCGGCCGCACCTATGCGGACAACCCGGCGGATACCGCTCTGGTTGCGGATCGGTTGGGTGCCAAGAAGTTCTTGGTCCATGGCCACTCCGGAGGTGGTGGTCCGACCCTGGCGGACGCGGCGTTCCTTCCCGATCGAGTTCGCGCCGTTGCCGTTAGCGCCACGCTTGCGCCGCGGCTCTTGATGGGGCCCCAGTTGGTGGGAGGGACTCGAGGCGGTCAACGGAGCCGAGCTGAAGGCGATGGAAGAAGGAGAATCCGCTTTGAGGGCTTGCCTCGAGGGGCGGGTCGAAGCGATGCGCGGAGTAACCAGCGGCGAGGACATACTCGACGACCCCGAGTTCAGCGAAGTCTATGCCCCTGTCGACCGAGCCTGCTTCACCGGCGAGTATCTCGATTGGGCTGTGAAGATGTACCCGTTGGTCGTCAGCCACGGTGTCGAGGGCTGGATCGACGACGACTTTGGGTTCTTCGGCGATTGGGGTTTCGATCTGGCTCGGGTTGAAGTCCCGGTGAAGATCTGGCTGGGAGGACAGGACCGCATCGTTCCGATTGCCCACGCGGAATGGCTCGTGGACAACGTGCCTGGGACCGAGTTTCGCTTCCTGCCCGACGAGGGCCACGTCTCGCTGCTAAACGACCACTTTGGCGCCATCCTCGACGACCTGATCGAGCGCGGTAGGTGAGGCCCGAGCCTAATCGTGTCCGCGTTCACTGTGTCCGCAGCGCCAGCTCGCCCCGCCTCTGCTCTAGCAGCCGCCCGAGGCGCTCGGCCACCTTCCGCGGTTCCTGTTCTATCCGCCGCGCCGTGATCCGGATCGAGTCGATGCCGGTGAGCTTCAGGTCCTCCTGGCGCAGCGGGTCCGCCTCGAATGCCTGGCGGGTCCGGTGGCTATCCCAGCCGTCGACTTCGACCGCGAACCTCTCCGCCTCCCAGTAGGCGTCGAGCTCGTATCCCTCCACGAACGTGTTCATCGCGGGCCGTGGCAGACCCGCCTTCTTGACGAGGTCGAGGAAGAGCAACTCACTCCGCGCGCGGTCGAACGCCGGATCGCGGTAGATCTCAAGGGCGTCGTTCAGGCGCCTGGTCCCCGGATCGCCGGTTCGCTGTCGGAGCAGCGAGTCGATCGCGATCAGGTCGAGCCGACCCAGCCGCTCGGCCTTGTCGACCGCGTTCCGCAGGCGCCATTTGGGGCCGCTCGCGGCGATGTCCAGGAGTGTCTGCGCGACGGTGGTGACTCGGATGCCTTCCTCCTGCGTCCCCTGCTCCGGAGCGAGGCCCGGCGCATGATGGACGCGAATCCCCGGTCTGGCGTGGCCGCGCCGCGGCACGCTGACCTCGACCGGCGGGGGCAGGGTGGGGAGAAGGCCCCACAGCCAAGCGGCCGAGGAATGACTCAGGAGCGCGTCCGGGCCGCAGGCGCCGACGGCGGCCAGGCAGCGACCGTGCTGCGAGAGATCGATATGGCCCACTGCGTAGACGCCTCGATGAACTCGGTGCAGCCGCCCGCTCGCGGCTGCCCTGAAGATCGCCGCCTTCGAATAGCCCAGCGCACGCAGCTGACGGGTCGAAACGACGCCGTGCTGCTGGCCCGCGAGCTCGGCAAGACGACGGTGCGAACGTATTTCGTTCCGCATGCCGGAACTAAGTGCGTTCGGACGACGATCTCTCCCCCGTCGGGCAGTACATCCGCAACGTGCGTCAGTCGGAGGGGAACATCTGTTCGTCTCGCTAGACTCGTGATGAGTGGCCGCTTCCGACCGAATCGTCATCTCCGGCGCCCGTGAGCACAACCTCAAGGACGTCGATCTCGAGCTGCCGCGGGACGCGCTGATCGTGATCACCGGGCTCTCCGGCTCCGGCAAGTCGAGCCTTGCCTTCGACACGATCTACGCCGAGGGCCAGCGGCGTTATGTCGAGTCGCTGTCGGCTTACGCACGCCAGTTCCTCGGGCTGATGGAGAAGCCCGACGTCGACTCGATCGAGGGGCTCTCGCCGGCGATCTCGATCGACCAGAAGACGACCTCGCGCAACCCGCGCTCGACCGTGGGGACCGTAACCGAGATTTACGACTACCTGCGGTTGTTATGGGCGCGGATCGGCGTCCCCCACTGCCCCGAGTGTGGCGAGGAGATCACCGGCCAGACTCAGGAGCAGATCGTCGACCGGCTGATGACCCTCGCCGAAGGGACCAAGTTCATGGTCATGGCCCCGGTCGTGCGCGGGCGCAAAGGCGAGTACGGGAAATTGCTCGAGCAGATGCGGCTCGAGGGCTACTCGCGGGTCGAGGTCAACGGCGAGCTGCGCCGGCTCGACGAGGAGATCGTGCTCGACAAAAAGTTCAAACACGACATCTCGGTCGTCGTCGACCGCTTGGTGATGAAGACCGACCTGCGCCGCCGCCTCTCCGAGTCGGTCGAGGCCGCCGCCGGGCTCGCCGCCGGGCTGATCGAAGTCGAGCTCGTCGAGGGCGAGCAGGCGGGCGAGAAGCTGCTCTTCAGCGAGCAGTTCGCCTGCCTCAACTGCGGCACCTCGATCCCGGAGCTGGAGCCGCGGATCTTCTCCTTCAACTCGCCCCACGGCGCCTGCGAGCGTTGCCACGGGCTCGGCTTCCAGCGCGTGATCGACCCGGACCTGGTCGTCCCCGACCCGACCCTCTCGCTGGCCGAGGGGGCTCTGCAGCCCTGGAACCGCGGCATCTCCGCCTACTGGAAGCGGCTGATCGCGGCGGTCGCGGAGGAGTACGGGGTCGAGGTCGAGGTGCCCTGGTCGCAATTGAAGAAGAGCGAGAAGGAGATCTTCCTCTACGGGACCGGCGAGGAGCGCCACCAGGTCACCTACACCAACCGCTTCGGTCGCCGCCGCTCCTACAAGGTTCGCTTCGAGGGCATCGTCAACAACCTGCAGCGGCGCTACGAGGAGACCGACTCGGAGGCGAGCCGCGAGCGGATCGAGGGTTACATGGCCGAGCAGCCCTGCCCGCAGTGCGAAGGGGCGCGGCTGCGTCCGGAGACGCTCGCGGTCAAGGTCGGCGGCCTCAGCATCGCCGAGTACAGCGCGCTCTCGGCGCGGGCGGCGGCGGAGTGGATCGAGAATTTGGAGTTGACCGAGACCGAGCGGGCGATCGCCCGTCTGATCGTGCGCGAGATCACCGAACGGCTCGCCTTCCTCGAGAACGTCGGCATCGGCTACCTCTCGCTGGCTCGCTCGGCTCGCTCGCTCTCCGGCGGCGAGGCGCAGCGGATCCGGCTCGCGACCCAGATTGGCTCGCACCTGGTCGGGGTGATGTACGTGCTCGACGAGCCCTCGATCGGCCTGCACCAGCGCGACAACGAAAAGCTGATCGCGACCCTGGACCGGCTGCGCGACCTCGGCAACACGGTGATCGTGGTCGAGCACGACGAGGGGACGATGATGGCCGCCGACCACCTGGTCGACCTCGGTCCGGGGGCCGGCGAACACGGTGGCCACGTGATCGCGGCCGGCCCCCCGGCCAAGGTGGCGAAGAACGCCGCCTCGCTGACCGGCCAGTACCTCTCCGGCAAGCGCCAGATTGAGGTGCCGGCGGAGCGCCGCGAGCCGCGCGGCGCGCTGCTGGTCCGCGGCGCCCGCGAACACAACCTCAAGGAAGTCGACGTGGCGATCCCGATCGGCGTCTTCTGCTGTGTCACCGGCGTCTCCGGTTCCGGTAAGTCGACTCTGGTCAACGAGACCCTGCACCATGCGGTCGCCAACCGGTTGCACCAGGCGAAGCTGCGGCCCGGGGCCCACGACGGCATCGACGGCCTCTCTCAGATCGACAAGATCATCAACATCGACCAGTCGCCGATCGGGCGCACGCCGCGCTCCAACCCGGCCACCTACACCGGCGTCTTCGATCACATCCGCCAGCTCTTCACCCAGACCCAGGAGGCGCGGGCGCGCGGCTACAAACCGGGCCGCTTCAGCTTCAACGTCAAGGGCGGGCGCTGCGAGGTCTGCAAGGGCGATGGCCAGATCAAGATCGAGATGCACTTCCTGCCCGACGTCTACGTCCCCTGCGAGCAGTGCCACGGCAAGCGCTACAACCGCGAGACGCTCGAGGTCCGCTTCAAGGGCAAGAGCATTGCCGACGTGCTCGAGATGTCGGTCGAGGAGGCGGTTGGCTTCTTCGAGAACGTGCCGAAGATCGCGCGCCGCCTGCGCACCCTGCATGACGTCGGGCTCGACTACATCCGGCTCGGGCAGCCGGCGACGACGCTCTCCGGCGGCGAGGCACAGCGGATCAAGCTCGCGACCGAGCTCTCCAAAGTCGCCACCGGCGACACCCTCTACATCCTCGACGAGCCGACCACCGGCCTCCACTTCGCCGACGTGCAACGGCTGCTCGACGTGCTCGGCCGCCTCGTCGACGCCGGCAACAGCGTGGTCGTGATCGAGCACAACCTCGACGTGATCAAGACCGCCGACTGGCTGGTCGACCTCGGCCCGGAGGGCGGCGAAGAGGGCGGCGAGGTCGTCGCCACCGGCACCCCCGAGGAGGTCGCCGCGGTCAAGGGCTCCTACACCGGGCGCTTCCTCGCGGAGCTGGTCGAGCCGGCGAAGCCGAAGCGCGGCAAGCGCCGCGAGCCGATCGCCGCCTGAGCGACTTCCTCCGGGTGCTTAAAACCCCTGCTGCTGGGTATTGGCAGGGGCGGAACAGGCAGGAGACCGGAGGAGAACCATGTCCAGTTCTGGAGTTTCGAAGCGGGTCGCGGTGATCGCGGCCGCGCTGATTGCCCTTGCCCTCGTGATTGCCGGCTGCGGCGGCAGCGACGACAACGGTGGCACCAAGATCGCCCTCTTGCTGCCGGAAAACGAGACGCCCCGCTACGAAACCAACGATCGGCCGGACTTCGAAGCGGCGATCGACGAACTTTGCTCGGACTGCGAAGTCCTCTACAGCAACGCGGGCGGCGACGCCGAAAAACAGCAGAGCCAGGCCGAAGCGGCGCTGACCCAGGGGGCCGAAGTCATGGTCGTCGACCCGATGGACTCCAAATCGGCCGCGACCATCGCCGAAAAATCGAAAGCCCAGAACGTGCCGGTGGTGAGCTACGACCGGCTGATCGAAAACGGCGAAATCGACGCTTACATCTCCTTCGACAACGAAGAAGTCGGCGAACTCCAGGCCGAAACGCTGGCCAAAAAACTGAAAGAAGATGGCAAGGCGAGCGGTCCCGTGATCATGATCAACGGCGACCCGGCCGACCCTAACGCCGCTCTCTTCAAGGCAGGCGCGAAGAATGGCTTCAAAGCCGCCGGGGTGGAGATCGCGAAAGAGTACGACACGCCCGAATGGTCGGCCGAAAACGCCCAGCGCGAGGCGCAGCAGGCGATCACCGCGCTCGGCAACGACGGCTTCGCCGGCATCTACGCAGCCAACGACGACACCGGCGGCGGCGCGATCGCGGCGCTGAAAGGCGCCGGCATCAACCCGGCCGAACGGCCGGTCACCGGCCAGGACGCCACCGTCGCAGGCCTGCAGCGGATCCTCGCCGGCCAGCAGTACATGACGGTCTACAAGGAAATCCCGCCGCAGGCCAAGGTCAGCGCCGAAATCGCGATTGCCCTGGCCGAAGGCGAAGAGGTCCCGCAGGACAAAGTCACCGAAGAAGTCAACAACGGCAAAGTCGACGTACCCTCGGTGCTGCTGAAACCGATCGCCGTGACCAAAGACAACGTCAAAAGCACGGTGGTTGCCGACGGGTTCGTCAGCGCCGACGAACTCTGTACGAGCGCCTACGCGTCGGCGTGCAAAGAAGCGGGAATCTCGGGCTGAGATGAACGCCAACGCTCCGCTCCTCGAGCTGGAGGGAGTCAGCAAGCGGTTCGGCCCGGTCCAGGCTCTGGACCGGGTCGACTTCGCCGTCCACCCCGGCGAGGTGGTCGGCCTGGTCGGCGACAACGGGGCCGGCAAGTCGACCCTGGTGAAGGCGATCGCCGGCATCCACGAAGCCGACGAAGGCACGATCCGCTTCGGGGGTCAGGAAGTCTCGATCTCCAAGCCGCAGGACGCGACCGAACTGGGGATCGCCACCGTCTACCAGGACCTGGCGCTGTGCGACAACCTCGACGTCGTCGCCAACCTCTTTCTCGGCCGCGAGGAGGTCTCGGCTGGTGCGGGCCAGGTCTCGCGGCAGCTCGACGAGGCGCGGATGGAGCACCAGACTGGCGAGCTGCTCTCCAACCTGGCGGTGACGATCCCCAGCCTGCGCAGCGAGGTCGGCACCCTCTCCGGCGGCCAGCGCCAGCAGGTCGCGGTCGCCCGCTCGCTGCTCGGCGAGCCGCGGGTCGTCCTGCTCGACGAGCCGACCGCGGCACTGGGGGTGGCCCAGACGGCGCAGGTGCTGAGCCTGATCCGGCGCCTGCGCGAGCGCGACCTCGGCGTCGTCATCATCAGCCACAACCTGGTCGACGTGTTCGAGGTCGCCGACCGCATCTTCGTCCTGCGGCTCGGCCGCGCCGCCGGCGAGTTCAGCGCCGAACAGACCACCGAGGAGCACGTCGTCTCGGCGATTACCGGGGTCGGCTCTGAGGGCGAGAAGCGCAACGGCGAGAACGGGGAGGAGGGGCAATGAGCAACGCCGCCACCACCACCGCCGAGCCCGAACGACAGGAGACTCGGTGGCGCGAGACTGCGCGCCGCGTCGTCCAGGGCGACCTCGCCTCGCTGCGGGTGGTGATCGGGCTGGCGGTGATCTGGGCGATCTTCCAGTTCGAGAACGACCGCTTCCTCTCGGCCCAGAACCTGACCAACCTGATGCTCCAGATCACCGCGATCGGGCTGATCTCGGTCGGCGTCGTCTACGTCCTCCTGCTCGGTGAGATCGACCTCTCGGTCGGCGCGGTCAGCGGCCTCGCCGCGGCGGTGATGGCGGTGCTCAACGTCAAACACGGCTGGAGCCCCTACCTGGCGATCGCCGCGGCGATCCTCGTCGGACTGGCGATCGGGCTGCTCCAGGGCAGCTTGTTCAGCCGCTTCGTCGTGCCCTCCTTCGTCGTCACCCTGGCCGGCTTGCTGGCCTGGCAGGGAGCGCTCTTGCAGGTGCTCGGCTCGACCGGGTCGATCAATCTCACCGACCCCAAAATCACCGGGCTCGCCAACATCTTCTACTCGGACGCGGTTGGCTGGATCTTCGCCGCGCTGGTGATCGCGGCCTACGGCGCGGTGCTCTTCATCGGTCACCGTCGCCGCGTTGCCGCCGGCCTCGCCGAGGAGGGGATCGCCACGCTCGGCTTCCGCTTCGGCCTGGTCGCTGCGGTGACGATCGTCGCCGTCGCGGTCCTCAACTCCGATCGCGGCGTGCCGCTGGCGCTGCTGATCCTGATCGCCTTTGTCGTCGGCATGGAGTACGTGGTCCGGCGCACCGCCTTCGGGCGCCACGTCTTCGCCGTCGGCGGCAACGCCGAGGCCGCACGACGCGCCGGCATCCCGGTCAACCGGATCCGCGTCGCCGTCTTCGGGATCGCCGGAACGATGGCGGCGATCGGCGGCATCATGGCCGCCTCGCGTCTGCTCGCGGTCAACCAGAACTCGGGCGGCAACGAACTCCTGCTGCTGGCGATCGCCGGCCCGGTGATCGCCGGCACCAGCCTCTTCGGCGGCCGCGGCTCGGTCTGGACGGCGCTGATGGGGGCGCTGGTGATCGGCTCGATCTCGAATGGGATGGACCTGCTGGCGCTCTCCTCCGCGGTCAAGTTCATGGTCACCGGCGGCGTCCTCTTGCTCGCGGTGCTGGTCGACGCCGTCGCCCGACAGCAGCGCGCCGGCTCCGGCCGCGCCTAGAGGCCGCTTGACCGGCGCGGATGCGGCACCTCCCCGCCGTCCCGCGTAGCGCTGCTACGCGGGAGGCGTGTCGTCACCGCCCCGCTTGGTCAATCGACCTCTAGCGAGCAAAGAGAAGGGAAGCACCGATGGCTCCGCCAAGGTCGCCGAGCGAGGCGACGCGTACGGCCGGCGGACGCTCGTCGACGAAAAGGTGCTTGTGCATCTCCTCTGTCAGCGGCTCCATGTAGCGGTCGCCGAAGCGGACGCCGAGTCCGCCGCCGATGATCACTGCCTCCGGGTCGAGCAGGTTGACCGCGGAGGCGACGCCGGTCCCGAGCGCCTCGAGCGCGCGCTCGATCAGCTTTTCGGCGAGCTGGTCGCCGTGGTCCAGCGCCCGCTCCCAGATGCCGCTGGTGAGGCGCGGTTTGCCGTGCTTCTCCATCAGCTTGAACAGGTCCGTGTGCTTCCCCTCCTCGTGTTGGCGCCGCGCCTCGGCTTCCATCGCCGAGCGGCCGGCGTAGGCCTCGAGGCAGCCCTTGCGCCCGCAGGGGCACTTGGCACCGCCACGCTTGACGACCATGTGCCCGATCTCTCCGGCGGCGCCGCGACCGAGCCAGGGCTTGCCGTCGAAGACCAGCCCGCCGCCGACCCCGGTGCCCCAGAAGACCCCGATCAGGGTCTGGAACTCGCGTCCGGCGCCGAGGTGGAACTCCGCCTCGGTCGCGACCTGGACGTCGTTGCCGACCCGCACCTCGGTTCCCAGTGTCTCCTTCAGCACTTCGGCTAGCGGGAAGCTGCCCTCCCAGCCGGGCAGATTCTTGGCGCCGGAGACGACGCCGCCCTCCTCGTCGGCATCGCCCGGCGAGCCGACCCCGACCCCCTCCAGCGCGGAGGTCTCGACCCCGGCCTGTTCGGCCGCCTCGCGCATCGCCTCGGCCATCGCCTTGGCAACGTCCTGCGGGCCGCCGCTGGTCGGCGTCGGCCGCCGCGCCTTGCCCAGCACCTCGCCGCGGGCGTCGACCACGGCCGTCTGGATCTTCGTCCCCCCGAGATCTATCCCGCCGCGCAGCTCAGCCACCGCGCGCAGTCTACGGTCGATGGGCCGATAAGTTGCCTATGGCTCAACTTATCGGCCCATCGACAGCGGTTTTCGTAACGTCCAGCGGGATGGATGAAGGCGGACAGCGGGGCTGGCGGGTCTGGTGGGCGAAGCGCCGCTGGTACGAGCGCAACCGGCGCCTCGTCCGTCGCTGGCGGATCGACCGCCACGCGGCCCGCGGGGGTTTCTTCGTCCGTCACCCGGTCGAGGGCGAGATCCTCGAGGCGCTCGACGAGGGCCGACTGACGATCGGCGAAGGCACCCTGCTCGAGCCCGGTTGCTGGCTGACCTTGGCGCCTCAGGCGCGGATCGAGATCGGTGCCGGCTGCTTCCTCAACCGCAACACGATGATCGCCGCCTACGACCGGGTCTCGATCGGCGACCACACGATGCTCGCCAACGGCTGCTTCGTCGGCGACGCCGACCACCGTTTCGACGATCCGAACGTCCCAATCACCCACCAGGGCTTCACTTCCAAGGGCGCGGTCGAGATCGGCGCCAACTGCTGGTTCGGCGTCAACTGCGCGGTCACCAGCGGCGTCACGGTCGGCGAGCGCTGCGTCGTCGGTGCCAACTCGGTCGTCAACTCGGATCTGCCGGCCGCGACGATCGCTGCCGGGGTACCCGCACGCACGATCAAGCCGGTCCAGTTCTGTGACTAACTCACAGAGTTCCGTGACACAGTCCCTATAATCGGGCACCCATTGGCCGTGACCCTGAAGGGCATGGACCGGATGAACTCAGACCTCGGCACCGCCAACTCCCCCCGGACCGAAGGCGCCCGCGTCGTGCGCGCCAAGGCCGCGCTGCGCGCGCAGCTCGACGAGCCGCGCCGCGCCGGTCGCACGATCGGCCTGGTGCCGACGATGGGCTACCTGCACGACGGCCACCTCTCGTTGCTGCGCGCCGCCCGCGCCCAGTGCGAGGTCGTAGTGATGAGCCTCTTCGTCAACCCGACCCAGTTCGGCCCCGGCGAGGACCTCGACCGCTACCCGCGCGACGAGGAGCGCGACCTGGCGCTCGCTTCCGAGGCCGGCGTCGACCTCGTCTACGCACCCTCGGTCGCCGAGGTCTACCCGGAAGGCTTCGCCAGCGCGGTCGAGGTCGGGGGCAATCTGACCGGGGTGCTCGACGGCGACTCTGGCCGCCGCGGTGCCGCCCACTTCCGCGGCGTCACCACCGTCGTCGCCAAGCTCCTCAACTCCGTCCAGCCCGACGTCGCCTACTTCGGCCAGAAGGACGCTCAGCAGGCGGCGGTGATCCGCCGCATGGTTCGCGACCTCGACTTCCCGGTGCGGATCGAGGTGCTGCCGACCGTGCGCGAGGCCGACGGCTTGGCGATGAGCTCGCGCAACGCCTACCTCGACGAGGAGGCGCGCCAGCGCGCGGTCGCGATCTCGCGGGGCCTGCGCGCCGCCGAGCGGGGCGCCCGCGAGGGATCGCTGCAAGCCGGCCTCGACGCCGCTCTTGAGGAGCTGACGGAGGCCGGGATCGAGCCTGAGTACCTGGAGGCGCGCGACGCCGAGCTGCTCGAGCCGGTCGCGGAGCTGAATGGTCGCCCCGTCCTCGTCGCCGTCGCCGCTCGCGTCGGCGGTGCCCGCCTGATCGACAACGTCTTGATCCACCCTGAAGACAACGCCCCGTCCCCGCAGCGAACTTAGAAAGGCAAGGGAGCCCATGCAGAGGCAGATGCTGAAGTCGAAGATCCACCGGGCCACGGTCACCGACTGCGACGTCGACTACATCGGCAGCATCACGATCGACACCGAGCTGATGGCTCAGGCCGACCTGATCGCCAACGAGCAGGTCCACGTCTGGGACATCGACAACGGCGCCCGCTTCGTCACCTACGCGATCGACGGCGAGCCGGGCTCGCGCACGATGCAGGTCAACGGCGCCGCCGCCCACCTCACCGCCCCCGGCCACAAGATCATCGTCGCCTCCTTCGGCGCCTATGACGAGAGCGACCTCGAGCGCTACTCGCCGCTCGTCGTCCACGTCGACGACGCCAACGAGCCGGTCGCCGTCGACAGTCACCCCGAGGTGCTGCTCTCATGAGCTCCGGCGCCCGCTCCCACACCGCGCCGCCACCGGCCGACCGCCGTCCGGTCAGCCTGCCGCGCCTGACCGAAATGAAGACCCAGGGCGAACCGATCGTGATGGTCACCGCCTACGACTTCCCCTCGGCGACCGTGGCCGAGGAGGCCGGCGTCGACGTCGTCCTGGTCGGCGACTCGGCCGCCAACGTGGTGCTCGGCTACCCCGGCACCGAGCAGGTCTCGATGGACGAGATGGTGATGCTCGGCAAGGCCGTGCGCCGCGGTCTGAAGACCCCGCTGATGGTCGGCGATATGCCGATGGGCAGCTACGAGTCGAGCAACGAGCTGGCGATCCAGAACGCCCAGCGGCTGGTCAAGGAGACCGGCTGCCAGACGGTTAAGCTCGAGGCGGGAGGGATCTCGGTCGAGCGCGCCCGCGCGATCGTCCGTTCTGGCATCCCGGTGATGGGCCACGTCGGTCTCACCCCACAGACCGCGACCGCGCTCGGCGGCTACAAAGCCCAGGGCAAGACCGCGAAGGACGCGATCAAGCTCTGCGAAGACGCCCTCGCGCTGCAGGCGGTTGGCTGCTTCGCGATCGTCTTCGAGGCGGTCCCGGCGGCGATCGCCGAGGTGATCGTGAAGAAGCTGGAGATCCCCTCGATCGGGATCGGCGCCGGCCCCTCGACCTCAGGCCAGGTGCTCGTCTTCCACGATCTGCTCGGGATCACCACCGGCCACATGGCGAAATTCGTCAAGCGCTACGCCAACGTCCACGACGAGATGGTCGCCGCGGTCGAGCGCTACGGCAAAGAGGTTCGCAGCCGCCACTTCCCCGAGCCCGACCACGTCTACAGCGTCGAGCCGGCCGAGCTGGCCGAGTTCCGCCGCTACCTCGACCAGGAGAGCCTGACGTCGGCCAAGGGCTGGGAGTGGGAGCCACTGCCCTGAGCGAGTAGGCGCCCGCCGAGCGATCCGAGCGATCCGAGCGATCCGAGCGACCTGCGCTGCTTGCGTTCGCAGGCTTCGATCTTGCGTTCGGTAAAGACGCGACAGAGGCTGGCCTCGAAGCCCTCGCCGGTCAGCGGCTGGCGGCCGCCTCCGGGCAGGCGCGCCGCAAGCGAGCCGACCCACGTGGGAGTTGCGCGAGCGGTCTCCTGTCGCAACGTCGCGGTACCGGAGAACGGCTTCGGCGGCGCCACGGTCGCGACTGCGGGGTAGTCACCGGGATCGTTGACCAGCAGTGCACCCTCATCTCCGAAATCCATCACCCTTCTCGCGATCGCGATGCCGTCGTGGCGTTCGCGTGATTCTGCTCCGAGGAGCGCGAGGCCGAACGATGCGCTCCTGCCTTTGAAGTCAAGCTCAAACTCACTCTGGAGGGCGAAGAATTCATGCCGGACGCCGCCCTGCTCGGAGCTGGCGACGAGGCTGCTGTGCCTTTCCTTCAGCTCAGGAAGTGCGCCCTTGGGAGGGCGACTTGGTGGGGTCTTCTTTGGCTTCCGGCGCTGCGGGCGCTTTTTGCAGACCTGCCTGAACCCCCGGTAGAAGAAGCCGCGCGCTTGGGTCGCGTCGACGGACGTGAATCCGTTCTCGCCCTCGAACCGGATCGATCCGGCAAAGGACCCCCGCATCATGATCGGGTCGCGTCCCTTGCAGCGGCTGCTCTGCCGCGCCCATTTGGGGTGGAACGCTGAGCCGTCGAACCGCACAGAGACCCTTCCCAGGTTGCCGAAGTCCGCCTCAATCCCCCTGCTCCAAGCACGGCCCGGAACGGTGTAGCTGGCGGAGGAGAGTCCCCGGCGGGCGAGTAGCGTTACTCGCTGCCGGTCCTGTGCGGCGACCAGCACGTCGAACCCGTGGCTGCCCTCGAGCTCCAAGAAGGTGGAGAACGCCCCGGGCCTGACCTCGTAGCCCTGTTTCGCCCCCGCCTGCTCGGCCTCGACCGCGAAAGCGACCGCAAGGAAGCAGATGAACGCACAGAGCAACGTCTCCGCCCAGCACAAGCGCTGTAGCGCCCCCAGCCACCTTGCTCTCATCGGCGCAGACTATTCGAAGGACGATGAGGTGGCTCCGCCGGACTACGATGGGCGGGTCGATGCCGATCTATGAGTTCGAGTGCGAGGAGTGCGGGGTTCGGTTCGAGGAGCTGGTGGCCGCGGCGGACGCGACGGTCGCCTGTCCCGAGTGCGGCTCTGAGCGCGCGCGGCGCCTGATCTCGAACGTCTCGCCGCCGGGGCGGCAGCCGCGTGGGGCGCAGGTCCGCTCCAACGAATCGCAGCGGCGCGAGCGCGAAGCGGCGCGGCAGGACCGGATCGCGGAGTCGCGCAAGCAGCGGGCGGCGGGAGAGTCGGTCCGGCCTGCCAGGAAGGGAGCGAAATGAGCGCCACGGCCGAGCAGCGCCGCGAGCAGCTGGTCGCTCTCTATAAGGAGGTATCGGATTGCACCAGGTGTCCCCTGCACGAGACCCGCACCAAAGCCGTGTTCGGGGCCGGCAACGCCGACGCCGAGCTGATGTTCGTCGGGGAGGCGCCCGGCGCCGACGAGGACCGGCAGGGACTGCCGTTCGTCGGCCGCGCGGGGCAGTTGCTGAATGAGCTGCTGGGTGAGGTCGGGCTCTCGCGCGAGGAGGTCTTCATCGCCAACGTCCTCAAGTCGCGGCCGCCGGGCAACCGCGACCCGCAGCCGCTCGAGATCGAGGCCTGCAAGCCGTACCTGTTCGAGCAGGTGCGGTTGATCGAGCCGAAGGTCGTCTGCACGCTCGGCAACTTCGCGACCAAGCTGCTGACCGGCAGCCCGGTCGGGATCACTAAGGTGCGCGGCACCCCTCAGGTGCACGAGCTGGGCAGGCGGACCGTCTTCCTGCTGCCGCTGCTGCACCCCGCCGCGGCCCTGCGCACGCCGTCGATGAAGGAGACGCTACGCGGCGACATCGCGACGATCCCCGCCCTGCTCGCCGCGGCGGCGCCGACCCCGGCGCCGAGTGCCGAGGAGATCGCCGCGGCGGAAGCGGGTGCCGACGAAGCCCCGCCACCGCCGCCGGCCGACCAGCTCGACATGTTCGGCTGAGCTGGGCTGACGTGGAGCGAATCGAGAGCCGTTCGGCGGCCGAGACCGAAGCGCTCGGGGCGCGCGTCGCCGCCCGCCTCGGTCCGGGCGACGTGGTCGTCGTCAGCGGCGACCTCGGGGTCGGCAAGACGACGCTGATCCGCGGCGCCTGTCGGGCGCTCGGGGTCGAGCAGCCGGTGACCTCGCCGACCTTCACGATCGGCCAGCGCTACGAGGACGGCCGGCTCCCGGTCTCCCACCTCGACCTCTACCGGCTCCAGAGTCTCGAGGACGAGGACCCGGCCCTGCTCGACGACTACCTCGGTCCCGACGGCGTCGCCTTCGTCGAGTGGCCGGCGGTAGGGGCCGACCGGCTCGGCCGTCCCGCCCTGGAGATCCGCCTCGCGCATGCCGACGAGGAGGGCCGGGTGGCCGAGATCGAGTGGTGATCCCGCATCGTCGGCGATGCAGGCGTGTTCGGGGGGACAGCGAACACAGCTTGTAGCATCGGCGCAGACACTCGATTCCAGGAAGGGAAGGACGCGATGAAGGGACTGAAAGCGCTCGCGGCAGCGATGGCGGTGAGCGGGTTGCTGATCAGCCTCGTGCCGGCCACCGCCTCGGCGGCCGCGTACAAGCACTACGTCGGTTGCGGCATCTCAAAGAACGCGGATCCTTCCCACCTTTGTCCCAAGGGCAGCAAAAAGGGCGCCTTCTTCAAAAGCCTCAAAGCGGACGTCAGCTACAGCGTCTGCGTCAAGTTTCCCAGTGGCAAAAACCTCTGTGCGCAGAAACAGGAAGCGACCCAGGGCACGCTTTACGTCAACAAGATCACCTCGACGATCCCCGGCAAGCACCGCGTGAGCTGGTTCGTCGAAGGCAAACGGGTCGGCTCCTTCGTCTTCCGCGTCAAGGCCTAGAAGCGGCGCCGCGCTGGTCGTCGTCGGCTTCGATACCGCGACTCCCGACACCGCCGCCTGCGCCTGGCGCGACGGCGAGGTCCTGTGCGAGTCGCTGCTCGGGCCCTCCGAGGAGGGGCCGAGGCACGCAACCGCGCTGCTCGACGAGGTCGAGGGTTGCGCCGCCGCGGCCGGCGGCTGGGAGGGCGTCGACCTGCTCGCCGTCGGGCTCGGCCCGGGGTCGTTCACCGGCCTGCGGATTGCGATCGCCACGGCGCGCGGGCTGGGCACCGGCCTCGGCCTGCCGGTGGCGGGGATTTGCACGCTGGACGCGCTTGCCGCGGGCATGGGGGGGCCAGCTGTGAATTCTTCCCGCTCGGCGGAACTAAGTCACACCGCGCGCCTCGCTGTGCTCGACGCCCGCCGTGGCGAGGTCTTCGCGGCGCTCTACGGGGCCGACGGCGAGCGTCTCTGGGAGCCGCTGGTCTGCCTGCCCGAGCAGCTCGAGGAGCGGGTCGCCGTGCTGCCGGCGCCGCCGCGGGCCGCCGGTTCGGGGGCGGTACGCTTTCGTCACGAGTTGGCACGGCACGGCGTCCAGATAGCGGACGATGCCGATCCCGTTCACCGGGTTGCCGCACGGCACATCTGCGCCATCGCGGCGGCGTCGGGCGGCGGGGGACAGCTCGCACCGATCTACCTCAGACCCCCCGACGCGGAACGGTGGCGTGAGCGAGATTCTTTCCAAAGAGCAGAGTGACCTGATCCACGAGGTCCGGGTGCGCCGGCTCGCCTACAGCGACCTGCCCGGCGTGATCGCGATCGAGCGCCGCTCCTTCCCGACCCCGTGGTCGCTGGCGATGTTCGTGCTCGAGCTCTCCAAGCCCTCGGGCATCTGCCTCGCCGCCCAGGCCGGCGACGAGCTGCTCGGCTACGTGATCTGCTCGCGCTACGACCAGGTCTGGCACCTGATGAACATCGCCGTCGCTCCCGAGCAGCGCCGCCTCGGCGTCGCCGGCCGCCTCCTCGCCCGGCTCTTCGAGGAGTCCCGCGGCGAGTTGCCCTTCACGCTCGAGGTCCGCGTTTCAAACGGCAAGGCGATCGGGATGTACGAGAAGTTTGGCTTCCGCTCTGCCGGCGTCCGCCCTCGCTACTACCACGACAACGGCGAGGACGCGCTGATCATGTGGCTCGACTAAGGCCGGCTTGATACTCGCGATCGAGACCTCTTGCGACGACACTTGCGCGGCCGTGCTCGACGGCGCGCAGATCCGCTCGAACCTGATTTCCTCGCAGGCGGCGGCCCACGCCGACTTCGGCGGGGTCGTCCCCGAGGTCGCCTCGCGCCATCACCTCGAACTGACCGCGCCGGTGGTCGAAGCGGCGCTCGCCGAAGCCGACGTGGGGCTGGGGGAGATCGAGGCGGTCGCGGTCACCGCCGGGCCGGGCCTGATCGGCGCCCTCCTGGTCGGGGTCAGCACCGCGAAGGCGATCGCCGCTGCGCGGCGGCTGCCGCTGATCCCGGTCGACCACCTGCAGGGCCACGTCGCCGCCAACTTCCTCGAGCCGGAGCCGCTCGAGCCGCCCTTTCTCTGCCTCGTCGCCAGCGGCGGGCACACCCTGCTGGCGGGGGTGCTCGACCACGAGGGCCACGAGGTGCTGGGGCAGACGCTCGACGACGCCGCCGGCGAGGCCTTCGACAAGTCGGCGCGGCTGCTCGGGCTCGGCTACCCCGGTGGGCCGGCGCTGCAGAAGCTGGCCGAGGAGGGCGACCCGACAGCCTTCGAGATGCCGGTCGCGATGGCCCGCGACCCGAGCCTCAACTTCAGCTTCAGCGGGCTGAAGACGGCGCTCGTCTACCGCTGCCGCGAGCTCGGCGAGCAGGGGGTGTCGGAACGGCGCGCCGACCTCGCCGCTTCCTTTCAGGCCGCGGTGGTCGGCCAGCTGACCGCGAAACTGAAGCGGGCGCTGAAGAAAGGCGACTGGGACGCGGTCGCGCTCGGCGGCGGCGTCGCCGCCAACGGGCCGCTGCGCGCCGCGGTCGCGGAGCTCTGCGCGGAGCAAGGGGTGAGCTTGAAGCTGGTCCCGGGCCGGCTCTGCACCGACAACGCCGCGATGATCGGCTCCGCCGCCCGCTTCGCGCCGCGGATCGCCTACCCCGATTACCTCGGCTACGACGCCTTCGCGACCGGCGCGCGCCCGACCGCCGGGGCGACGTGAGCGACGTCGTCGTCTACATGCGCCCCGAGTGCCACGTCTGCGAGGAGGCGATCGAGCGGATCGTCGACCTGCACCGGCGGGGCTACCGCTTCGACCTGCACGAGGTCGACATCGAGAGCGACGAGCTGCTCCTGCGCCGCCACCTCGAGAAGATCCCCGTGGTCGAGGTCGACGGGGTCGTCGTCTCTGAGCTGGTCCTCGACGAGGGGGCGGTTCGCGCCAGGCTCGATACTGTGGGGGCGTGGTCGAGCTGATCGAAGAGGTCGAAGCCGAGGGCTTCCCGGTCGAAGGCGAGCGCCTTTCGCTGGGGGTCGCCGCCCGCCTCTCGCGCTATCTGCAGGTGCTGACCCAGGCGCGCAAGATGGGCCGCGACACGATCTCTTCGCAGGAACTCTCCGAGTACACCCACATCAACCCGACCCAGATCCGCCGCGACCTCTCCGGCTTCGGCAAGTTCGGCAAGCGCGGGGTCGGCTACAACGTCGAGTCGCTGGTCTCGGAGATCCGCAAGATCCTCCGCACCTCGGGCCAGCACAACATCGCCCTCTTCGGCGCCGGCAACCTCGGCCAGGCGATCGCCAGCTCGGCGATCTTCGCCGACCACGGGTTCCAGGTGAAGGCGGTGTTCGACAGCGACCCGGCCGTGGTCGGTACCGAGATCGGCGAGCTGGCGGTGCGCGACCTCGGCGAACTGCAGGACGCCGTGGCTGAGGAGGAGATCGTCGTCGGCGTGCTCGCCGTCCCGGCCGACGCGGCCCAGGAGGTCGCCGACCGCCTGGTCAAGGCGGGAGTGAAGATCATCTTCAACTACTCCGAGCAGCTGCTACAGGTGCCACCGGAGGTGACGGTCCACACGTCCAGCCCCGCGGTCGACCTGCTCTACGCGCTCTACTTCTACCTGGCCTGAGACCGTTGTCCCTCGACCTCGACCTCGTTCGCGAGAGATTCGAGTCCTCGACCGACTTCACGATCGGGCTCGAGGAGGAGTTCGCGATCGTCGATCCGGCGACGCTGGAGCTGGCGCACCGCTTCGAGGACCTCTACGCCGCCTGTCAGGGGGACGAGGTGTTGGCCGAGTCGGCGGCGGGGGAGCTGATCGCGGCGGAGATCGAGATCCGCTCCGGCCGCTCCGAGACCTTCGCCGAGGCGATGTCGCGCCAGCAGGAGCGGCGCAGGCAGCTGTTCGGCCTGGTCGAGCGCATGGGGCTGGGGCTGGCCGCGACCGGTACTCACCCGTGGGCCAACTACCTCGACCAGCGGATCATCGACACCCCGCACTACAACCGCCTGCGCGAGGAACTCGGCTGGGTGGCGCAGCGCAACAACACCTGGAGCCTGCACCTGCACATGGGGGTTCGCGGCGCCGACCGGGCGATCGCGGTCTGCGACTGGGTGCGCGAGCTGCTGCCGCTGCTGCTCGCGGTCTCGGCCAACTCGCCCTTCCTCGACCGCCGCGACACGGGGCTGCACAGCATCCGCACCGAGATCTTCACCCGTACCTTCCCGCGCTGCGGCGTGCCCTCGCCGTTCCGCGACTGGGCCACATACGCCGACTTCGTCCAGACCCTCGAGCGGGTTGGCTCGATCGTCGAGGCGACCCAGCTCTGGTGGAGCGTGCGACCGCACCACCAGTTCGGCACGGTCGAGGTGCGGATCTGCGACGCCCAGACCCGCGGCGACGAGTCTTTCGCGCTGGCCGGGCTGATCGCCGCCTGCATCGCCCAGGCAGCGCTCGACTACGACGAGCATGGCTACGAAGGGGCCGGGGCGCCGCTCGCCGACCGCGAGATCGAGGAGAACCTCTGGCGCGCGATCCGTCACGGGCTCGACGGCAAGATGGTCGACTTCCGGCGCGGGGTGGAGGTGGAGGGGCGGGCGATGCTCGACTCGATTCATGCCTGGACCGAGCCGGCCCGCTCCCAACTCGGCATCGACCTGCTGCCGGCGGAGCCGAACGGCGCCCAGCGGGCCCGCGACGCGCTCGCCGGCGGCGCCTCGATCGAGCAGATCTACCGCGACGCCGTGGCGGAGACGAAGCGCACCTACGCGGGTGCCGGCGAGACCGCAAAAACTGCCTGAACCCGGTCTATAGGCGGCGTCGCCGCCTTCGTCTATAGACTCCCGCGCCGCTAAATCCACCGGAGGAACGAACTTGACCGACTTCTTGACCGATTACGGGGTGGTCGTCGCGCTCGTATGCGCGGGCGCCGCCGTCATCTACGGACTTATTGTCACCCAGCGCCTGCTTTCCAAATCGCCAGGCAACGATCGCATGCAGGAGATCTCCGGCGCCGTCCAGGAGGGCGCCCAGGCTTACCTGAACCGCCAGTACGCGATCATCGCCGCCGTCGCGGTGCCGCTGGCGGTCGTGCTCCTGGTGCTTCAGGACTGGAAGACGGCCGTCGGCTTCGTGATCGGCGCCGTGCTCTCGGGCGCGACCGGCTTCATCGGGATGAACGTCTCGGTGCGGGCCAACTCGCGCGTCGCCGAGGCCGCCCGCGGCGGCGTGCCGCCGGCGCTCGACGTCGCCTTCAAGGGCGGCTCGGTCACCGGTCTGCTGGTGGTCGGCCTGGCGCTGTTCGGCGTCGCCGGCTACTACGGGATCCTCGTTCTCACCGGCAGCACCGACAAGGAGGCCGTCGACGCGTTGATCGGCCTTGGCTTCGGCGGCTCGCTGATCTCGGTCTTCGCCCGCCTCGGCGGCGGCATCTTCACCAAGGCCGCCGACGTCGGCGCCGACCTGGTCGGCAAGGTCGAGGCGGGGATCCCCGAGGACGATCCCCGCAACCCGGCCGTGATCGCCGACAACGTCGGCGACAACGTCGGCGACTGCGCCGGCATGGCCGCCGACCTGTTCGAGACCTACGCGGTCACCTCGGTCGCCGTGATGCTGCTCGGCGTGCTCGAATTCACCCCTGACTTCGCCCGCGAGGTCGCGATCTACCCGCTGGTGATCGGCGGCGTGGCGATCATCGCCTCGATCGTCGGCGCGCTTGCCGTGCGGACCAAATCCGACAAAGTCGAGGGCGCGCTGTACGTCGGAATGATCGTCTCCGGGATCATCTCGATCGCCGCCTTCTACCCGATCACCGACTGGCTAATGAGCGAACCGCTGCGGCTTGGCTTCGCGGAGGCGGCGGCTGACGTGGTCAGCGTCACCGACCTCTGGCTCTGCGCCGTGATCGGCATCGCGGTCACCGCGCTGCTGTTCGTGATCACCGACTACTACACCTCGACCCGTTTCCGCCCGGTGAGGACGATCGCCAAGGCCTCGGAGACGGGTCACGCGACGAACATTATCCAGGGGCTCGCTCAGGGCTTCCAGTCCACGGCCGCCCCGGCACTGGTGCTGGCGCTGGCGATCCTCGCCGCCAACGAGCTGGCTGGCATCTATGGCATCGGCATCGCCGTGATGGCCCAGCTCTCGCTCTGCGGCTTGATCGTCGCCCTCGATGCCTTCGGGCCGATTACCGACAACGCCGGCGGCATCGCCGAGATGGCGGAGCTGCCGGAGGACGTCCGCAACGTCACCGACCCGCTCGATGCGGTTGGCAACACGACCAAGGCCGTGACCAAGGGCTACGCGATCGGCAGCGCCGCCTTGGCGGCGCTGGTCCTGTTCGCCGCCTTCAAGCACGAGCTCGAACTCGAAGCCCCGTCCGGCTTCGACCTCGCGGGCCTGTTCAACCTGACCAGCCCCGATGTGCTGATTGGGCTGATCATCGGCGGCATGATGGTCTACCTGTTCTCGGCCTTCGCGATCGAGGCGGTCGGCCGGGCTGGCGGCCAGGTCGTCGAACAGGTGCGAGAGCAATTCCGCGAGCACCCGGGGATCATGGAGGGCACCGAAAAACCCGAGTACGGGAAAACGGTGGCGATCGTCACCGCGGCGGCCCAGAAGGAGATGATCCTGCCGTCGCTGATCCCGATCGTCGTGCCGGTGATCGTCGGTCTGCTCAGCGTCGACGCGCTCGGCGGCCTGCTGATCGGCGTGATCGTCGTCGGCCTCTTCGCCGCGATCAGCATGACCGCCGGCGGCGGTGCCTGGGATAACGCGAAGAAGCTGATCGAGGACGGCGAGCACGGCGGCAAGGGCTCCGAGGCCCACGCTGCCTCGGTGACCGGCGACACGGTCGGCGATCCCTACAAGGACACGGCCGGGCCGGCGATCAACCCGATGATCAAGGTGGCGAACATCGTCGCCATCCTGATCATCCCGATCGTTCACTTCTAAAACGGTTGCTGGGGAGGGGCCTGTGTGTCCCTCCCCCGAAGACCGTTCCGCAGCCGGGCCAGCCGCGAGGTCCAGGCCATTGCCCTCGAGCCTTCGTGGGAGGGACACACAGGCCCCTCCTCGTGAGCGTGCTCGGGTGAACGAGTGGGATGAGCCGCAGGGCTTATTCGCCTAGCGGGCTAGCCGCCGCCGTAGAAGAAGTTGCGGAGAGATCGGTCCAGTTCGGAGCTGGGGTCGTCGGCCGCGGGATGGGATGAATCGCGGGACTCGGTAGCGTCGGCGGGTCGAGGGGCGGGGGGAGGCCGATGGCGGGCTACCGACCAGGTGCCGTCTTTTCCTTTGACCGGGATCCACTGGTTGTGCTCGCGATCAGGATGCTCGGCCGCAAGCTGGGCGCAGCGGTCCTTGGCTTCTTGCTCGTTCACACTCCGAATTCTCGTCCGTGTCGGAAATGGCGTCAAGCCGGCTGAGGGGCTAGCGTTCTCGCGCATGCTATTGCTGAAATCAGCCAAAGACGTCAGCCTCGACACGCCGGCGATCGCCGGCCCGATGATCCCGATCTCGCAGGCTGACGGCCACGAAAGTTGGGGCCCGCCACCGCCACCTGACCCCGCCACCGGCCGGTTCGGCGGGCCGGTAGTGGCGCTTTTGCAAACCCTGGGTTGACAAAAGCGCCCTCGGACACGGCAAGCGAGCTAGCGCTAGGGTCGCTCGCCGTGAGCGAGGATCTGTTCAACGTCGCCGACTTCGAGCGGGTCGCCGCGGAGAGGCTGGAGGCGGGCGTACTGGGGTACTTCGCCGGCGGGGCGGGGGACGAGGTGACGCTGCGGGATAACGTCGAGGTCTGGAGCCGGTGGCGGTTGCGGCCGCGGGTGTTGGCGGGAATCGACGGGGTCTCGACCGAGGTCGAGCTGCTCGGTGGGCCGCTGGCGATGCCGGTCCTGGTCGCGCCGGTCGCCTACCAGCGGCTGGTCGACCCAGAGGGCGAGGTGGGGATGGCGCGTGCCGCCGCCGGTGCGGGCACGGTGATGTGCCTCTCGACCCTGGCGACGACGCGGCCGAGCGAGCTGGCTGCCGCGGCGCCGCCCGGGCGGCGCTGGTTCCAGCTCTACTGCTTCCGTGACGCGGGGGTGACGCGGGCGCTGGTCGAGGAGGCGGTCGGCTCGGGCTTCGAGGCGATCGTGGTCACGGTCGACGCGCCGCCGGGAGGCAACCGCGAGCGCGACCGCCGCACCGGCTTCAAGATCCCCGCGGCCCTCGGCGTGCCCAGCGTCGCCGCCGCGATGGGGGTCGAGCGGGCGGTGACGATCGAGGAGACCTTCGCGCTGATGGAGCCGTCCCTGGGCTGGTCCGACCTCGAAGACCTCGCTTCGGAATGCGACGTGCCGGTCCTGGTCAAGGGCCTGCTGACCGCCGAGGACGCGAAGCTCGCGGTCGAGCACGGCGCCGCCGGCGTCGTCGTCTCCAACCACGGCGGCCGCCAGCTCGACCGCGCGCTCGCCACCGGCGACGCCCTGCCCGAGGTGGTCGACGCGGTCGAGGGCCGAGTCCCGGTCCTGGTCGACGGCGGCATCCGCCGCGGGGTCGACGTCGCCATCGCGCTGGCGCTCGGGGCCGACGCGGTGCTGGTCGGGCGGCCGCCGCTCTGGGGTCTCGCCGCGGCCGGCGACGACGGCGCCGCGCACGTCCTCGAGCTGCTCCGCGAGGAGCTCGAGCTGGCCCTCGCCCTCTGCGGCTGCGCCTCGCCCGCCGAGCTCGACCCGCGCGCACCTGCGGAGGGCACCGGCAGCGTCCGTATATTCGGCCGAGTGACCGGCTACGCCAGCTCCTAGATGGCCCAGCGAATCCCCAGAGACGAATCGCTGAGCCGCGTCCACGGCGTCGGCGCGCTGTTCTCCGCCGCCTACGGCAACGTCGGCTCCTCGATCTACTACGCGCTCGGCGTCACCGCCGCCTTCGCGCTCGGCCTGACCCCGGTCGCCTTCGTCATCTCCGGCCTGATCTTCGCCGCGACCGCCGCCACCTACGCCGAGGCGACGGTGATGTTCCCGGAGGCGGGCGGCTCCTCCAGCTTCGCCCGCCACGCCTTCAACGAGCTGGTCAGCTTCATCGCCGCCTGGGGGCAGATGCTCAACTACACGATCACGGTCGCGATCTCGGCCTTCTTCGTGCCCCACTACCTGGCCGTCTTCTGGCCCTGGCTCGGCGACAGCCCCGGCGACATCGTCGGCGGCGCCGTCCTGATCGTCGCCCTCGCCCTGATCAACATCCGCGGCACCGAGGAGTCGGCGAAACTCAACCTCGTCCTCGCCGTCGCCGACCTCGCGACCCAGGTGATCCTGGTCGGGATCGGCCTGGTCCTCGTCTTCAGCCCGGAGATCCTGGTCGACAACGTCCACCTCGGGGTCGCCCCGACCTGGAGCGACTTCGCGCTCGGGATCGCGGTCGGGATGATCGCCTACACCGGGATCGAGACGATCTCCAACATGGCCGAGGAGGCCAGGGACGCGGCGCGGACGATCCCGCGCAGCGTCGGCCTCACGGTCGTCGCCGTGCTCGGCCTCTACCTGCTGATCCCGATCGTCGCGCTCTCGGCGATGCCGGTCACCCAGGACGCCGCCGGCAACTTCACGACCGCGCTCGGCACGACCTTCGCCGACGACCCGATCCTCGGCATCGTCGAGAACCTCGGCCTCACCCACCTGCCGACCGAAATCCTCCGCTACTACGTCGGCGTGCTCGCCGCGGTGATCCTGCTGATCGCGACCAACGCCGGCCTGATCGGCGTCTCCCGCCTCACCTACTCGATGGGCCAGCACCGCCAGCTGCCGGAGGGGCTGCGCCAGGTCCACCCGCAAGTACCGCACCCCCTACATCGCGATCCTGATCTTCGCCGCGATCGCGATCATCACCCTGCTGCCGGGCCAGACCGACTTCCTGGCGACGATGTACTCGTTCGGCGCGATGCTCTCGTTCACGATCGCCCACGTCGCGGTGATCCAGCTGCGGCGGGTGCGCGGCGACGCCGAGCGCCCCTGGAAGCCGCCGCTCAACTTCCGCGCCTTCGGCTTCGAGCTGCCGCTCAGCGCGGTGCTCGGCGGCCTCGGCACCTTCGCCGCCTGGATCGTGGTGATGGCGCTCAACCCGCGCACCCTCTTCGTCGGGCTCGGCTGGATGGCGTTCGGGATCGCCGTCTACGTCCTCTACCGGCGCAACCAGCGGCTGCCGCTGACCGAAACGGTCAAGGTCGTGCTGCCGGAGCCGCTCGGGGTCGAGGAGGTCGAGTACCGGAGCGTCCTGGTCGGCTTCGAGGACGACGAACCGTTCTCGCCGGAGATGGTCGCGACCGCGGTCAAGCTCGCCTCCAAGCGCCGCCGCGGGATCCACATCCACTCGATGCTGACCGTGCCCACCCACCTGCCGCTGGACGCCGAGATGCGCGAGCAGGAAGCCGAGGCGCAGAGCAAGATCGAGGAGGCGAAGCTGATCGGCGGCCAGCGGGTCACCGGCCACGTCGCCCGGGTCCGGCCCGGGCCAGGCCGGCTACTCGATCTCCGAGGAGGCGGAGCTGATCAAGGCGGCGGCGATCGTCGTCGGGCTGCGCTACCGCGACGGCGTGCCGCTCTACGACAAGACCCTGCAGACGGTGCTCGGCCGAGCGTCCCTGCCGCGTGATCGTCGTCTCCGATCCGCCCGGCAGCTCGGTCGCCGGTCCGTCGCCGGCGCTGGCCGAGGTGACGACGAGTGAGTCTACCAGCGGCGCGGTGCGGGGCTTCTCGCTGATCTTCGTCGCGCTCGGGCTGGTCGTGCTGGTGCTGACGCTCGTCAACGGCGGCGGCCCGGCCTCGGTCGGCTTCCTGATGGGGCTCGCCTTCGTCGGCGTGGGCGCCGGGCGGCTCTGGATCTCCTCGCGGATCGAGCGATGAGCGAGCCAGCCGGCGCCGCCGCCGCCAGCGCCGAGGGGCCCGTCGGAGCGCCTGCTCAAGCGCGGCCTCGGCGTGCCCTGGCTGTTCGTCGCCGCCTACTCGGCGGTCGGCTTCTCGATCTACTTCGCGCTCGGCGTCGTCGCCGACCGCGGCCTCGGCCTGACGCCGCTGATCTTCCTCGCCGCCGGCCTGCTCTTCGGCCTGACCACGCTCAGCTACGTCGAGGGCGGGGCGATGTTCCGCGAGCGCGGCGGCTCCTCGACCTTCGCCCGCCACGCCTTCAACGAGCTGATCGCCTTCATCGCCGGCTGGGCGATCCTGATCGACTACCTGATCGTGATCGCCCTGGCGGCGATCTCGGTGCCGCACTACCTGGCCCCGGTCTCGGGCGGCTTCGGCGAGCACGGGCTGGGAGATCGGCATCGCCGCCGCGGTGATCGTCGCCGTCTGCGTGCTCAACATCCTCAACGTCACCGGCCGCGGGCGGGAGCGCTCGCTGGCCGTCCTGGCCCTCGCCGACCTCGTCCTGCAGCTGGCGGTGATCGTGGTCGGCGCGCTCGTCGTCATGCACCCCGACCGGCTCACCGCCGAGCTCGACCTCTTCACCGACCCCAGCTTCACCGACATCGTCTACGCCTCGGTGGTCGCGATGCTCGCCTACGCCGGGATCGAGGCCGCCTCCGACCTCGCGCCGGACATCGACGTCAGCCGCCGCGACCTGAAGCGGATCGCCTCGCTCGGGGCGATCGCGGTGCCGCTCGTCTACGCCGGCATGGCGGCGATCGCGCTGATGGCGGTGCCGGTCGTCGCCGGGCCCAACGGGCCCGAGACGGCGCTCGGCAACGAGTTCGTCGAGGACCCGGTGCTCGGCGTCGTCTCCGCCTTCGAGCCCGGCTGGGTCGCCGACTCGATGCGCTGGATGGTCGCCCTGATCGCCGCCCCGGTCCTCTTCTGGGCCGCCAACACCTCGATGCTCGGCGTCTCCCGCCACATCTACACGCTGGCGATCAACCGCCAGATCCCCAGCTGGCTGGGCAAGCTCGAGCAGGCGCCAGGCGACCCCCTACGTGGCGATCGCGATCTGCGGCGCTGATCGCGATCGGCCTGGTGCTCCCGACCGACGTCAAGCTGCTGGCCGGCATCTACGCCTTCGGGGCGACGCTGGCGATCACGATCGCCCACCTCTCGATCATCCGCCTGCGGGTCGCGCGACCCGGACCGGCGACGGCCGTTCCGGGTCCCGCTCGGGATCCCCTGGCGCGGCGCGGAGCTGCCGCTGCCGGCGATCCTCGCCGCGCGTGGTCAGCGGCCTCGCCTTCCTCAGCGTCCTCGCCTACCACGACACCGCCCGCTGGGTCGGCGGCGGCTGGATGGTCTTCGGGCTGCTCTTCTACGTCGTCTACCGCAAGGTCTTCGAGGGGACGACGCTGACCAGGCGGGTCTCGGTCACCGAGCAGGCGCTGACCAAGCAGGTGCCGGAGGTCGAGTTCCGCAACATCCTCGTGCCGGTCTTCGGCACCGAGCTCGACGACGACATCGTCGCCACCGCGGGCCGGCTCGCGGCGGCGGAGCGGGAGGCGGTCTGGCGAGCGAGGACGAGCCCGGCTCGACCTGGTCTACGTGATCGAAGTGCCGCTGACGCTGCCGCTCGACGCGGAGCTGCCGCCGGAGCGCGAGGAGCGAGGCGCGGCGGGCGCTGGAGCGGGCGCGCGAGGTCGGCGAGGAGTACGACGGACGTCGAGGTCAGCACCGAGGTGATCCGCGCCCGCAAGGTCGGCGCCGGGATCCTCGAGGCGGCGCGGCGCAGCGGCGCCGAGGCGATCGTGATCGGCGGCGAGCCGCCGACCAAGATCCGCGGCGGGGCGACGATCGGCGGGATCGGCGCCGCCAAGCCGGCCGAGATCGGCGCCGCGACCGAGTACGTGCTGAAGAAGGCGCCCTGCCGGGTGCTGCTCACCGCACCGCCGGAAACGCCGTCCGAGCCGGACTCGGCACCCGCCGCAGCGGACTAGTATCCGGCGCCATGTTCATCCTGATCGTCGGCTGCGGCCGCGTCGGCTCCTCGGTGGCGCGGGCGATGCTGCGCGAGGGCCACGAAGTCTCCTGCCTCGACGAGGACCCGGAGTCGCACGCGCGGCTCGAGGTCGGCCTCGAGAAGAGCTGGGAGGACCTCGGCGGCCAGTTCACCGTCGGCGCCGGCCTCGAGACCGAGGCGCTGGTCGCCGCCGGGATCGAGAAAGCCGACGCCTTCATCGCCTCCACCGACGGCGACAACACCAACATCGTGATCGCCCAGATCGCCCAGCGACGCTACGAGGTGCCGACCGTGATCGCCCGCGTGCTCGACCCGCTGCGGGCCGAGTGGTACCAGCGCCAGGGCCTGCACACGGTCTGCCCGACCAGGGTCGCGATCGACATGCTCGAGGGCGCCGTCCGCAAGGGCGGCGAGCGGCGGTCCCGCCGACGGTGCGGCAGAGGCCGCGTAGGGGGACCGGAGCGGATGTACATCATCGTCGTCGGAGCGGGCAAGGTCGGCTGGAACCTGGCCCGCGAGCTGCTCGAGAAAGACCACGAGGTGACGCTGATCGAGAGCGACCGGCGCCGCTACCTGACCGTCGAGCAGGAGCTCGAGCACAACGTCTCCTACGGCGACGCCTCCGAGCTCTGGGTGCTGGAGCGGGCCGGGATCCAGCGCGCCGACATGGTGATCGCGGTCACCGGCGACGACGAGGACAACATGCTGATCTGCCAGGTCGCGAAGGAGAAGTACCTGGTCGACCAGATCATCGCCCGGGTCAACAACCCGCGCAACCGCCAGCACTTCGACCTGCTCGGGATCAAACCGTCGGTCTCGGCGACCGACCTGATCCTGCGCCTGCTCGAGCACGAGGTGCCCGAGTACGGCCTGGTCCACCTGCTCGACCTGCAGGAGGAGCAGCTGGAGATCATCGAGATGCTGCTCGGCAAGGACTCGAGCGTCACCGGGCGCCGGGTCGGCGACCTGCAGATGCCCGAAGGCAGCCTGCTGATCTCGGTCCTGCGCGCCGGCAAGGGCTTCGTCCCCAGCGCCGACACCGTGCTCGAGGAAGGCGACGAGATTCTGGCCGTGCTCGATCCGGGTAAGGAGGACGAGCTGAAGGCGCTCTTCGGACCGGAAGGCAACGGCAGCAACGGCGGTGGCTGACCGCGAGGTCGACTTCCTGCTCATCGGCGGCGGCCTGGCCTCCGCCCACTGCGCGGCGGAGCTGCGCAAGCGCGGCGCCGAGGGCTCGATCCTGCTGGTCGGGCGCGAGCCGGAGCCGCCCTACGAACGGCCGCCGCTCTCGAAGGAGTACCTGCGCGGCGAGGCCGAGCGCGCCGACGCCTACGTCAACCCGCCCTCCTGGTACGAGGAGAACGGGGTCGAGCTGCTGAGCGGGCGCAACGTGATGTCGCTCGACCCCGAGGCGCGCACGGCGAAGGTCCAGGGCGGGGAGGAGGTCGCCTTCGGCAAGGCGCTGCTCGGCACCGGGGCGATGGTCAACATCCTCCGCGTCGAGGGCGCCGAGAACGAGGGCATCCACTACCTGCGCGCCTTCGGCAACTCCGACGCGATCCGCGCCGAGGCCGAGGCGGCCAGAGCACGTGGTCCTGATCGGCGGCAGCTACATCGGCACCGAGGTCGCCGCCTCGCTGACCGCGAGGGGCGCGAAGTGCACGATCGTGGCGATGGAGGACGTGGCGCTCTCGCGGACCTTCGGCGAGGACGCCGGGCGCTG
Organism: uncultured Solirubrobacterales bacterium; assembly: GCA_963846515.1. Lineage (GTDB taxonomy): Bacteria > Actinomycetota > Thermoleophilia > Solirubrobacterales > 70-9 > VAYN01. Next base: position 394,411 of record CAWJWC010000003.1, read on the forward strand.
GTTCCAGGAGCAGCTCGAATCGCACGGGGTCGCGTTCCACGGCGGCGAGGAGCTGGAGGCCTTCGAGGGCGACGGCCGGGTCAGCGCGGTGGTCACCAAGAGCGGCCTCAGCATCGAGTGCGACGCGGTGGTGGTCGGCGCCGGCGTGCGGCCCGACGCGATGCTGGCCCAGCGCGCCGGGCTCGAGGTCGGCGACGGGGCATCGTCTGCGACTCGAAGCTGCAGACCTCGGCCGCGGGCATCTACGCCGCCGGCGACTGCTGCTCCTACGACAGCGTCGTCCACGGCCGCCGCATCCACGTCGAGCACTGGGACGTGGCGATGCAGCAGGGCATGCACGCCGCCGGCAACATGCTCGGCGAGGAGCGCGACTACGACGTCGTCCCCTACTTCTTCAGCGACCTCGCCGACTGGGCCAGCCTCGAGTACGTCGGTCCCGCGTAGGAGTGGGACGAGGAGATCTGGCGCGGCGACCGCGAGGCCGGCGAGTTCTCGGTCTGGTACCTGAAGGACGGCCGCGTCGCCGGCGCGCTCAGCGTCGAGCGCTCCGAAGACCTCGCCGAAGCGCGGCGCATGCTCGCCGACGGCGTCGACGTCTCTGGCGCCCGCGACGTGCTCGCCGACCCTGACGCGGACCTTTCGGCGATCGCTTAGAAACGGAGCTGGCCGAGGCCGACGAGGAAGCTTGTCCGGGTCGACGCGGCATCGACGAGACCGATCGGAACCCGTCCTACCTGGCGGAGGAATCGCAAGGTGGAGATCGACCGGACCATCTCCGGCATCGCGTAAGTAACCCGCGGCAAGCCGCTTACCGCAGGGTCGATTCGCACGTGCAGCTTGCTGGACCTATCGGTGGTCGTCATCGGTAGCCCAATCGCCAGGGCCGCCGGCGCTCGATTCATTTGTCTGATCGAGAGAACCAGAAACGGGCGGAGCCCGCTTTGCTCGCTGCCGACAATGGGGTCGAGGTCGGTCAGGAAGACGTCGCCGCGGCGCGGTGGCGCAGACAAGGTCAGTCCCTGTCCGCGAAAGGGGGCTGCGCTTCGAGTTCGCGGACGAACTCCTCGTCGCGCGCTATGTCTCGTGCGACAATCTCCGCTGGCAATTCGGCGTACCGCGCCCACGCGTGCTCCGCTGACTCGAGGATCTTCGCCTCCTCCAGCATGTCGGCCGCTTCCTCGAGAACCTGCGTCACGCTCTGACCCGTTAGTTCCGCCTGTTTCTGAAGGCGCTCGTGGGTGCTGCGTCTGACCCGGATCGTGGTGGTTTCGACGCTTGCCATGACCGGGGAGTCTACATTTATGTCTACATCGGCCAAGATGGGCATGTCCGCCCTAAGTCTCGGGCGGCCAATTCTCTCCCCCACCTATCGATATCCTTTGGCACTGCTTTGCGGCCTGGTGTAATGGCAGCACACCTCTCTCTGGAAGAGGCAGTCGGGGTTCGAGTCCCTGGGCCGCAGCTTTTCCGATGAGAATTTTGAAGATTTCGCCCCTCGCTCTGCCGCTGGCTGCCCTGGCCATAGCCGGCTGCGGCGGGGGCGGGGACGACGACTCGACCGAAGCGACCGCGACCGCGGAAGCGCCGGCGGCGCTGAGCAAGGCGGAGCTGATCTCGCAGGGCGACGCGATCTGCGCCGAGGTCAACGCGGCGATCGGCTCGGCCGCCGCCTCCGAAGCTGAAACCTCCGAGCAGACCGTGCAGGTCGCCGACCTCTACATCGGCATGGTCGAGAGCCTCAAAAACCTCGGGACGCCGACCGAAGAAGACGGCTACGCCGAGTTCATCGCCGCCGCAAACGCGCTCTCCGAGGTCGAGGGCGAGGCCAAGCTGGCGGCCGAACGCGAAGACTCGGCCGCCCTCGCCGAAGCGACGACCGCGGCTGGCCCCGTCCTCGAAGAGTTCCAGAGCTCCGCCGAGGAATACGGTTTCGAGGAGTGCGGCCAGGAACCGGTCGCGCCGGCCCCGTCGGGTCCGGGCAGCGGCGTCCCGCCCGGGGTCGAAGGCGAAGGAGAAGGCGGGATCGAAGTCGCGCCCGAAGAACTCGAAGAAGAAGCGCCGATCGAAGAAGAAGCCGCGCCCGAAGAAATCGCGCCCGAAACCGGCGGCGCCGGCGGGGCGGGCGGTGGCGTCGAAGAAGCGGCCCCGGAAGCTGCGCCCGAAACCGGCGGCAGCTCCGGCGGCGTCGGCCCTGGATAGTTGGGCAGCGTAGAGGGGAGTCATGCCCCTCCCTCAGAAGCCGTTCCGCAGCCGGTTGTGCGCCGCCAGTTCGATTTGTGGTTCCTTGAGCTTCTGCGAGAGGGGCATGACTCCCCTCTACGACAGTGCTCCGGGGACCCGACGCAGCGGCTTCGAACCACGGTCTCACTCAGCACCGGAAGAGCTGATCGTCGGTAGCTCTCCTGCCGCGCCTGAGGGCCTGGGTGAAAGTTCCTGCAGACGAGCCGGATCTGTGAGATGGGCTGGGTGACCCTCTCGCAGAGGCTCCAGGAATCCAACCCCGAATTGCCAGCGCGCGATCAGCTGCGCAACGGTCTCTGAGAGAGGGTCACCCAGCCCATCCCCAGCCTTTCACGCAACTGAGGACTCGACCCAGGCCCCGTAGAGACGGGAGTAGGGCCCGCCGGCGGCGATCAGCTCGTCGTGGGTGCCCTGCTCGGCGATCTTGCCGCCCTTCGAGGACGACGATCTTGCCGGCGCGGCGGATCGTCGAGAGGCGGTGGGCGATGACGATCGCGGTGCGGCCCTGGAGCAGGCGCTCGAGGCCCTTCTCGATCGTCTTCTCGGTGCGCACGTCGACGTTGGAGGTCGCCTCGTCGAGGATCAGGATGCGCGGCTCGGCGAGCAGGGCGCGGGCGAAGGCGACGAGCTGGCGCTGGCCGGCGGAGAGCTGGATGCCGCGCTCGCCGACCTCGGTCTCGATCCCGTCCGGCAGGCCGGCGACGAACTCGGTCGCGCCGACCGCGCCGACCGCCGCCTCGATCTCCTCCAGCGCTCGCCTCGGGCCGCCCGAAGGCGATGTTCTCGCGCACGCTGCCGGAGAAGAGGAAGCCCTCCTGGGGCACGATCCCGAGCTGGCGACGCAGCGCCTGCTGCTGGACTCCGCGCAGGTCGTGGCCGTCGACCAGGACCCGGCCCCGCTGCGGGTCGTAGAAGCGCGCGACCAGCTTGGCGAAGGTCGACTTGCCGGCCCCGGTGGCGCCGACCAGGGCCAGGGTCTGCCCGGGCGGGACGTGCAGGTCGACGTCCCGCAGCGCCCAGGCGCCATCGGCCGGCTCGTCCTCCTCGCCGTAGGAGAACCAGACGCCGTCCAGCTCGATCTCGCCGCGCAGCGTGCCGGGGTCGATCGCGCCAGGGGCGTCGACCATGTCCGGCTCGGTGTCGAGCAGGTCGAAGATCTTGTCCAGCGCCGCCATCCCCTGCTGGTAGGTCGTGTAGAGCTGGGAGAGCTGCTGGATCGGTTCGAAGAAGGTCGTCAGGTAGCCGACGAAGGCGACGATCACGCCGATCTGGATCGCCCCGTCGATCGCCTGGATGCCGCCGTAGAGCAGGATCGCCGCCGTCGCCACCGCGGCCAGCAGTTCGACCGCCGGGAAGTAGGAGGCGTTGAGGTAGACGGTCTTCATGTTGGCCGCGCGGTTCTGCCTCGTTGAGCTCGGTCATCGCCTCGAGGTGGCGCGGCTCCTGGCCGAAGCTGCGCACGACCCGGACGCCGCTCAGCGATCTCCTGCAGGTAGGCGGTGATCGCCGCGATCCGCTCCCGGGTCGCCCGGTAGGCGCCCTGCGAGACGATCCGGAAGACGACGCTGGCGATCAGCAGCAGGGGGAAGGTGAGGAAGGTGACCAGGGCCAGCTGGACGTCGAGCACCAGCATGATCGACGACCACGCCGACGCAGGGTCAGCGTGCTGGAGAACATCGTCACGACGCCGCTGGTGACGAGCTGGTTGAGCGCCTCGATGTCGTTGGTCATGCGCGAGATCAGCACCCCGGGGCTGCGCCGGGTGAAGAACCCGATCGACATCGACTGCAGGTGGGCGAAGACGCGCTCGCGCAGGTCCTGCAGCACCCGCGTCCCGACCCAGCCGACCATGTAGGTCTGCAGGTAGGTGGCGGCGGCGTAGAGGACCGCGACGGCGACGAAGGCGGCGACGATCAGGTCGAGCGCGGCGACGTCGCCGGCGAGATGCCGGCGTCGATCGCCCGGCCGGCGAGGTAGGGCGGGGCGAGCCCGGCCCCGGTCGCCAGCAGGAGGCCGACGAACATCAGCGCCACCCGGCCGCGGTAGGGGCGCAGCTGCCCGACCATCCAGCGCACCTTGCGGCCGCGCTGGTCCTCGCCGCGGATCAGGCGCCAGAGCGAGGCGAAGAGGCGACCGATGTTCCGCACGTCGCTCACAGCCGCGCCATCTCCTCGCGCTCCTCGAGGTCGCGCTGCAGGAAGACCGAGTCGGCGAGGCCGTGCTCGGCGATCTCGCGGTAGAAGCCGCAGCCCTCCATCAGCTCCTCGTGGGTGCCGCGGTCGACGATCCGGCCGCCGTCGATGACGACGATCTCGTCGGCGAGGGAGACGGTCGAGAGGCGGTGGGCGATGATGAAGGTCGTGCGGCCCGCCATCGCCTCGCGCAGGCCGGACTTGATCGCCGCCTCGGTGGTCGCGTCGACCGAGGAGGTGGCGTCGTCGAGGATCAGGATCCGCGGGTCGGCGAGCAGGGCGCGGGCGATCGCGACCCGCTGGCGCTGGCCGCCGGAGAGGGTGAGGCCGCGCTCGCCGACCCTCGTCTCGTAGCCGTCGGGCAGTTCGCGGATGAAGGCGTCGGCCTGGGCGCGGCGGGCGGCCGCCTCGATCGTCTCCCGCGGTCGCGTCCGGGCTCGCGTAGGCGATGTTCTCGGCGACGCTGGCGGTGAAGAGGAAGCTGTCGTCGGCGACGAAGGCGATCTCGGAGCGCAGCGAGGCGACGTCGACCTCGCGCACGTCGACGCCGTCGACCAGGACCGAGCCCTCGCTGGGGTCGTAGAGGCGGGCGATCAGCGCCACCAGGCTGGTCTTGCCCGACCCCGAGGGGCCGACCAGCGCCACCGTGCGTCCCGCCTCGACCTCGAGGTCGACCTCGCTCAGCGCCGCGACCGCCATTGACCCCACCGGAGTGGGGTCAATGGCGGAAGCGCCATCGGTCCGGCCGCCCTCGTAGCGCAGGCTGACGCCGCGCAGCTCGACTCGGCCGCCGCCGGCCGGCAGCGGCGGCGCCCCGGGCGGGCTCTCGATCCGCGGCTCGCGGTCGAGGATTTCGAACAGGCGGTTGCCGGAGGCGATCGCCCGCTGCGCCATCCCCATCGTCACGCCGAGCATCCGCATCGGCCCGGCCAGCATCACCAGGTAGGTGTAGAAGGCGGTGAAGTCGCCGAGGCTGAGGTTGCCGGCGATCACCTCGCGCCCGCCGATCAAGCAGCACCAGCGCGATCCCGAGCTGGGGCAGCAGGCCGATCAGCGGCGAGAAGAAGGCCTGCAGCTTGGTCGAGTAGATGCTCTGGTCGAAGACGCGGGAGACGGCGCGGCTGGAAGCGGTGCAGCTGGTACTCCTCGCGGGCGAAGGCCTTGACGATGCGGATCCCGGAAACGTTCTCCTCGGCCTCCGCGGTCAGCTCGGCGATCCGCTGCTGCACCTCCTGCTGGGCCGGGCGCGAGACCCGGTTGTAGCGGGAGGCGGTGTAGACGATCAGCGGCGCAGGCGCCAGCGCGATCAGCGCCAGCCAGGGCTCGATCGCGATCATCACCGCGCTGGCGAGGACGATCGTCAAGCAGGTTCTGGGTGATGAAGATCAGCCCGTAGCCGAGGAAGAAGCGGATCGCCTGCAGGTCGACCGTCGCCCGCGACATCAGCTGCCCGGTCTGCTGGCCGTCGAAGAAGCCGAGCTCGAGCCGCTGCAGGTGGGCGTAGAAGGTCTGGCGCAGGTCGAACTCGACCGCCAGCGAGACCTTGCCGGCGACCACGCGGCGGACCACGGTCAGCCCGAGGCGCAGGATCGCCGGCCCCGAAGATCGCCAGCGCCAGCGGCAGCAGGTCGGGCTTTTCGCCGCTCTCGATCGCGTTGACGGCGCGGCCGATCAGCCAGGGGATCAGCACCGTCATCCCCATCGCCGCCCAGGCGAACACAAGCGAGCCCCAGAGCTGGGGCCGGTAGGGGCGCAGGAAGCCCATCAGGCGCCGATAAGTGCGCATCGGCACCACTATACAAAGTGAAGTATTGGCCTCGGAGTGCTAACCGCTCAGTCTCGCCGCCGCCTTGGCGCTCGGGACTTTGCCCTTCTCGCACGGTTTCGGGCCGTGGCCGGGGCGGGGCAGGATCTGGAAGTTGGTGACCGCGTGGGCCGGGGTCGTCGCGCCGCTGTTCTGGGCGAGGTTGACGATCAGCCGGTAGAAGCCGGGGAGGAGGTCGCGGTAGAAGATCTCCGGTCGCGTTGCCGGGGAGTAGCTGCCGGCGGTGCCGATCCGCTCGGCGAGGACGCCGTTGGGGCCCGAGTAGCGCGGGTAGTCGAAGGAGGCGCCGACCAGGCGGCCGTTGCCGATCGGGCTGTTGATCGCGTGCAGCAGTTTGACCGGGTCGACGCAGTCCGGCACGCGCTTGAGGCTGAAGCGGATGTGGCCCTCGCCGAGCTGAGGATCGCGGCCGAACTGACGCGGCGCGAGGCGGAAGTTCTCGACCAGGACCTTGACCACGACAGCGTGGCTGGTCTGGCGGGCGCCGTTGCGCGGCGAGACGATCTCGACCCGGGGCTGGCCCGGCACCGCTTCCTCCACCTCCGCCCGCTTCGAGTCGGAGCTGGCGCCGAGAATCAGAGCCAGCGCGAGGATGACGCCGGTCGCCGCCAGTGCTGCCAAGGTTGCATTCCTTCTACGCATCGGAGCGGGAACATTACGCACAACCCACGGATCCCCATGCGACGAGTCGGCACCGCGATCGTCGCCGCTGTGCTGGCGCTGGCCGCAGCCGCACCCGGCGCGGCGCTGGCCGACCTCGCCAGGCACGTCAACCCCTTCGCCGGTACCCGCCCCGGGCCTGGAACCTTCGGCGGCGGCCATAACTTCCCCGGCGCCGCGCTGCCCTTCGGGATGGTCCAGTGGAGTCCCGACACGACTCCCGCTGCACCGCACTCAGGTGGCTACGACCATCGCGACAACCACATCCGGGGCTTCAGCCTCACCCACCTCAGCGGTGCCGGCTGCGCCCTCTACGGCGATTTCCCTTTCTTGCCCACGACGGAGCCGATCGACTCCTCGCCGGCGAACCCGGGAGGGGGCCTCGACGGCCGCTTCCAGCCAGGTTTCTCCCACTCTGAGGAGGCGGGACGGCCGGGCTTCTACCGGGTCCGGCTCAACCCGGTCCGCGGTGCCGACATCGACGTCGCGCTGACGGCGACGACGCGAACCGGCATCGGGCGCTTCGAGCTCCCGCCCAATCCGCACGCCAGCGTCCTCGTCGATGCCGGCGGCAGCGCCCAGCCCAACGACTTCGCCGCGATCGCGGTCGACCCCGCTCGGCGCGAGATATCCGGCAGCACCTCCAGCGGCCACTTCTGCGGTCACCGCCCGCGCTACCGGATCTACTTCGCCGCCGTCTTCGATCGCTCCTTCGACGCCCACGGAACCTGGGAGGGGGGATCGCTCGACCCGGGCGGGAGTGCGGCCGAAGCGAGTCAGGCTCCGGCGGCGAATCCACGAACGACCGCCCAGGCCGGCGCCTACGCCAGCTTCGACACCCGCAAAGACCAATCGGTCGGCGTTCGGGTCGGCATCTCGTTTGTCAGCCTCGACGGTGCCCGCGCCAACCTTGCCGCCGAAAGCAGGGGCGCCGGCTTCGGGACGGTCGCTTCGCGCGCCCGTAAGCACTGGAACCAGGCGCTTGGACGGGTTCGCGTCAGCGGCGGCCCGAAGCGCCACCTCGACACCTTCTACACCGCGCTCTACCACGCCCTCCTCGCGCCGCGGACGTTCAACGACGTCGGCGGCGCCTATCCCGGCATGGACGGACAGATCCACCAAGCGCGCGGTCGCACCCAGTACGCCGACTTCTCCGGCTGGGACGTCTACCGCACTCAGGTCCAGCTGCTTGCGTTGCTGGTGCCGAAGCGGGCAAGCGAGATGATGAGCTCGCTGCTGGCCGACGCCGAGCAGAGCGGATGCTTGCCGCGCTGGTCCTACGCCAACGGCCAGAGCATGACGATGGTCGGCGACTCGGCCGACCCGATTCTCGCTTCGGCGGCGGCCTTCGGCGCCGCTGACTTCGACCGGCGGGCGGCGCTGGAGGCGATGGTCAAGGGCGCGACCGAGCCCTGCCGCAGCGCCAACGGCGAATACCTGCAGCGCCAGGGACTGGCCGAGTATCTGGCGCTCGGCTACGTCCCCTTCGACCTCGACACCAAGACCCGCAACGCCAACTCGATCTACGGCGACCCCGATGCCGTCTGGGGCTCGGCGGCGACCACGCTCGAGTACGCGGTCGACGACTTCGCAATCGCCCAGTTCGCCGCCCGCTCCCTGGGCGACCACGCCACCTACCGCGCCTTCATGCGCCGCTCCACCAACTGGCGCCGCCTCTTCAATCCGGCCAGCGACATGGTCGAGCCGCGCTTTGCCGACGGTCGTTTTCCGCCGCGCTACGACAGCCTCAAGGGGGGCGGCTTCGTCGAGGGCAACTCGGCCCAGTACACGTGGATGGTCCCGCAGGACCCCGGGGGGCTGATCCGGCGGATCGGTGGGGCGTCTAAAGCCGCGACCCGGCTCGGGTACTTCCTGCGCCGGCTGAACGGCGGGGCGGGAGGGACGCATACCGACCACGCCCTGCTTGGCAACGAGCCGACCCTGCACACGCCCTGGCTCTACAACTGGATGCGGCGGCCGTACCGCACTCAGGCTGCGGTCCGCCGCGCCCTGCTGACGCTCTACGACACCTCGCCCGACGGTTACCCGGGCAACGATGACCTCGGAACGCTCTCGGCCTGGTACGTGTTTGGAGCGCTCGGCCTCTATCCCGAGGTCCCGGGTGTCGGCGTGCTGGCGATCGGCAGTCCCCTGTTCGAGCGGGCGGAGATTCGCCTGCCGCAGGGTCGGCGGGCGCTGATCGTCGGTCGCGGTCGCGGCCCCTACGTCCAGTCCCTGCGCCTCGGCGGTCGTGCCTACGGCAAGCCTTGGACGACCTACTGCGCCCTCGCCCGCGGCGCGACGCTTTCCTTCCGCCTCGGCCCGCGACCGAATCGCCGCTGGGGGGCTGCGGTCACCGCGACCCCGCCATCGTTCGGTCCCGGGCAGCCGATCCCGCAAGGCGGCTGTGCCCCGTGAGCCAGCGCTCAGCCGTGCTCTGGGCTCTCGCCGGCCTGACGGCCCTCGGCATCGCCGTGCGTTTTGCCAGTCTCGGCCTGCAGAGCTACCACCACGACGAGGCGATCACCGCGCTGCGGGTGATTCCCGGCAGCTTTGGCGACATGCTGCACTCGGTCAAGGTGAGCGAGTCCAACCCGCCGCTCTATTACTCCCTCGCCTGGGGATGGGCGAAGCCGTTCGGGACCGACGAGGTCGGCCTGCGCTCGCTCTCGGCCCTGTTTGGGGCGGCGACGGTGCCGGTCGGCTACCTGATCGGCCGCCAGCTGAGGAGCCGTCGGGCGGGCTTGATCCTGGCGGCGCTGATCGCCGTCAACCCGATGCTGATCTGGTACTCGCAGGAGGCCCGTTCCTACGCGCTGCTCGTCTTCCTCGGCGCCCTCTCGCTGTTCTTCTTCGCGCGAGCGCTGGACACGGGCCGCGGGCGCGACCTGGCCTTCTGGGCAGTGGCGTCGGCACTGGCGCTCTGCAGCCACTACTTCGCGATCTTTGCCGTCGCGATCGAGGCGGCCTGGCTGCTGGTGGCGCTGCGAGCCCGGTGGCGCGCCGTCCTGCCCGCCCTCGCCGGCGTCGTGGCGGTCGGATTGGCGTTGCTGCCGCTGGTCAATTCCCAGACCAACCCGACCCATATCGGCTGGATCGAAAACAGCCCCCTGCCCGAACGCCTCTGGGAGACCGGCGCCTCCTTCCTCGCCGGCGAAACCGGCCATGTGATCGCCCAGGCGCCGCGGGAGCGCTACGCGCTCGTTCCGCTCTTCCTCGTCGGCGCCGCTTTCTTCCTGGTCGCCTGGCGAGGGAGCCGCCGGGAGCGTCGGGGCGCGGCACTCGGGCTCGGACTGGGGCTGGGCATCGTCTGCCTGACCGCGGTTGCGGCGGTACTCGGCAAGGACTACCTGGTCGAGCGCAACCTGCTGCCGGCGCTGGTGCCGTTGGTCAGTGTCGTGGCGATCGGCTTCGCGTCCGCCGGCCCCCGCTTGCTCGGTCTTTTGCTTGCGGGCGCTCTCTGTGCCTACTGGCTCGCCTTCGACGTCCACGTGACCGCAACGCCGAACCTGCAGCGGCCCGATTTCCGCACCGTGACCGAGAAGCTCGGCCCCCCCGACAACGGGCGACGCGCGATCGTGACCTGGAAGCTCGCCGCGGACCCCGTGCGCTTCTACCTGCCCAACCGAGCGGTGCGCATGTACGGTGGGGAGGAACGGATCGACGAAGTCGCCGTTCTCCGTAAGCCCCTGGCAACCGGCTTGCCGATTAATCTGCCGTCCTCGTTTCACCAGGTAGGGCGAGTTCGCGCCGATCGGCTGACCCTCAACACCTATGTCTCCAAGCTTCCCGTGAGAATTCGGTTTGACACTCTGCACAACCTGCCGACCGGCTTCGGCGACGACGCCGTGCTGCTGGACGGCCCGAAGCCATGAGTGCCTCGGAATTCGCCTACCGGCTCGGCGCCGCCGCCCGGCGTCCGGCGAGCTGGTGGCAGCTGCTCAAGTTCGGCATCGTCGGTGGCTCCGGCTACCTGATCAACCTCGCGGTCTTCGCCGTGCTCGCCGGGAGCTTCGGCGTCCACTACGCGCTCGCCGCGATCGGCGCCTTCTGCGTCGCCGTGACCAACAACTTCCTCTGGAACCGCCACTGGACCTTCGGCGCCGGCGACGGCTCCGCCGGCTTCCAAGCACCGCGCTTCTTCGCGGTCAGCCTCGCCGCCCTCGGCCTCAACCTAGTTGTGCTCGAGGCCCTGGTCGCGAGCGGCGGGGTCGGCGACCTGACCGCGCAGGCGATCGCCGTTGCGGTCGCGATGCCGTTCAACTTCCTCGGCAACAAGCTCTGGACGTTCGCCTAGCGGTCAGGTTCTCGCAGCGCTTAGCTGCGGTCCGTAGAGCCACCCGAGCAGCTCGTCGAGGCAGCGGTTCGGCTGAGGGTCGGCGGAGGAAAGCTCGGCTCGCGCAGCGTGAATGGCCGCGCCTAGTCGCAGGATCGCTTCGGTTGGCCTACCTCCGAGGGTCCGCTCAAGGCTCTCCAGCATCGGCCAGTCGCCCTGTAAGCGCCAGAGGACCTCGCGAGCGCCTTTCGGGTCGGCTTCGGCCATCTCTATCGCCGCTTTGACCCCGGCCAGGAACGGAGCCGCCGAGGCATCCGCTGCGGCCCAAGCTTGCCTCATCGAGCTCTCGTAGCAGCGATCCGGAACGATCCGCAGTGCCCCCCTACTCTTCCCCATTGTTGGGACCTCCTCTTCAGGTCTCGGCCAGGCCCCGGGGTGTAGCAAGCACCGCCGGGGCCGTTATCCATTGGACCCGGCGAGCGTATGGTCGGTTCCGGACAAGCAGTATGGGGTCGTACCTGGCTGAACCGGGAGCGTGCCCCCGATCCGGCGGAACCCCGGCTAGGTAGCCTTCGGCGGGTATGAGCACGAAGCCAAAGCCGAGCTACGACGCGGACCGGATCGAGGCCGAGCGGCAGGCGATCTGGGAGCAGCGGGGCGACTACGAGGCGCCGCGGCCGGGCGCGGACCAAGCCCGGGTCTACGTCAAGCCCTCGAGCCCGTTCACCTCCGGCAACCTGCACATGGGCCACGTCCGCGACTACTCGATCGGCGACGCCTACGCGCGCTTCCGCCGCGCCCGCGGCGACGCCGTTCTGCTCGGCTTCGGCTTCGACGCCTTCGGGCTGCCGGCCGAGCTGGCGGCGATCGAGCGCCAGGAGCCCCCCGCCGAGTGGGTCGCCGAGTGCGGCGAGCGCATGCTCGGTCAGATGAAGCGGCTCGGCTTCTCCTTCGACTACGACCGCGTCTTCTACAGCTCCGACGAGGGCCAGTACCGCTGGTCGCAGTGGCTCTTCTTGACCCTGCTCGAGGCCGGCCTGATCTACCGCGACGACGCCACCGTCGACTGGTGCGACACCTGCCAGACGACCCTCGCCTCGATCCAGGTCGAGGACGGTCGCTGCTGGCGCTGCCACAACGAGGTGCGGCTGATCCGTCGCCCGACCTGGTTCCTGCGGATCACCCCCTACCTGGAGGAGAACGACCGCAATACCGAGCAGCTGCGAGAACTGGGACGAGCTCTCGCTCTCCACCCAGCGCTACATCCTCGGCCGCAGCGATGGGGTGGAGGTCGACCTCGAGGGCGACGCCGGCTCGCTGACCGTCTTCACCCCGCATCGCAAGGCGCTCGCGCGGGCCGCCTTCGTCCTGCTCTCGCCGCGCCACCCTGAGGTCGACGCCTGGGTCGCCGACGAGACGGTGCGCGAGGAGCTCGAGCGGATGCGCTCCGGCGGCTGGGAGCGCAGCGCCCGCGACGCCCGCTCGGTGCCGCTCTTCGACACCGGCGCCTCGCTCGCCGGCCCGAACGGCGAGCAGCTGCCGGTGTTCGATCTCGCCCCTGGTCGACGCCCGCTTCGGTCCGACCGCGGTGCTCGGCATCCCCGCCGTCGACGAGGCCGACCGCGAGATCGCCGCCCGCGTCGATCGAGTTCCTGCCTGGGAGGAGCCGGACGAGGACGGGGGGAGGCGCCTGGGGACAGCGGCGAGGCCGCCGGTCGCCATCGACGGCGTCCGCGAGGCGAAGCGCTACCGCGCCAACGACTTCTCGATCTCGCGCCAGCGCTCCTGGGGCACGCCGATCCCGGTCGTCCACTGCGAGCGCTGCGGCGCCGGTGCCGGTTCCCGAGGCGGACCTGCCGGTCGTGCTGCCGCGCGACATCAGGCCGACCGGCGAGGGCAACCCGCTGGCCGAGCGCCCCGACTTCGTCGACGTCGCCTGCCCGAGCTGCGGCGGCGCCGGCCAAGCGCGAGACCGACACCCTCGACTGCCATTTCGACGCGCTCTGGCTCTGGGTCCCGGCCGCGGTGCCGCCCGAGGACCGCGACGAGCAGATGTTCACCCACCCCGACCTGCAGCAGTGGCTGCCCGGCCGAGCGCCTCGTCGCCGGCAACGACAGCGGCGGCTTCGTCTTCGACCAGCGGATCGTCACCAAGGCGCTGCGCGACATCGGCCCCTTCGCCTTCCTTGCGCGACGGCGAGCCGTTCGCCGGCTGCCTCTTCCACGAGATGGTGATCGCCGACGGCCGCAAGATGAGCAAGCACCTCGGCAACGTCGTCAACCCCGACGAGCTGGTCGCGCAGTACGGCGCCGACACCGTCCGGCTCGCGGTCCTCTACGCCGCCGGCCCGGCCAAGACGCTGAACTGGAGCGACGGCGCGCTGCGCTTCGCCAACCGCTTCCTGCGCAACCTCTGGACCTACTCGCACGACCGCTTCGCGGCGCTGGAGGGCCTCGCGCACGACCCGAGGCGGCGGCGGCCGACACCGAGCACATGCGCGACCGGCTGCGCAAATGGTGCGAGAACGGGCTGGCACGGATCACCGACGACGTCGCGCGAGCTGCAGATGCACAAGGCGGTGCGCAACATCACCCGCCTCTTCGAGCGGATCCAGGACTTCGAGAAGCGGGTGATTCAAGCGCCGCGGCCAGCTCGACCGCGCCGACGCCGAGGCGCAGGTCGCGGCCCTGGTCCTGCTCGCTCAGGCGCTGGCGCCATTCGCCCCGCACATCGGCGGAGGAGCTGCTGCTCGCTTCCGGCCGCTTCGAGGCGGCGGCGCTGCCCGCTCCCTGGCCTGAGTCGGGCTCGATTCCGGTCGCTCCGGGGGCGCCGGCGCCGGCCTGCTGAAACCCCATCCCGGAACCGCTTCCATTAAGCAAAGGGACTTGATTGTTACATGGCGGTGTGTTATGAATGAACCTGCCGGGCGATCAAACCGGTGAAGTGGGCGGGGCTTCCCAAGAACTGGGAAACCGCCTTGGGGTGGCAAAGGAGGACCAGTCAGAGCCAGGACCTGTAACGGCTCCTGGTGACGCCGGCATAGCCGGCGCGGCCCCGCCTCACTTCATCGATCGCAGCCGGTTCAGCTGGCGGCGCGGGGCAGGCGCTTGACCTCGAAGCGGTGCTTCGAAGGGGCCCAGGCGATGCCCTCGCAGAGCGCGCCCGTCGTCGTGTCGAGGGCGCCGGCGAGCTTCACGATCGTGCCCAGGCGTGGCTCGCGACCGGCCCGCTCGAGCAGCGAGATCTCGGTCCGGTGCAGCTCGCAGCGGTAGCCCAGCTCTTCCTGGGAGATACCGGCCTTGACGCGGGCCTGGCGGAGGTTTGCGGCGAAGCGCTCCTGGGGGGTCATTCGGTTGGCGATTCTTTGCTGCTGAAGACAGGAACTCTACAGACAGAATAGTTCCCTGCACTGGTCGAGCGCGACCGTTCCGCTACCTTGCCAGTCGAGAAACCGTGCGCCAGTATCAGGATATTTACGCAGAAGCCATTGAGCGCTACCAGCCTATGTGTTATACCCGTGCGATGGGCAAGGAGGACCATGAGTGAGGCAGTAGAGCGGGGCAGGGACCCGAACCAGCTCCTGCGCCACCGAACTCGTCTGCCGCGATTGCGGCTACCGCACCGCCGCTGCTCGACACCGCCTTCCGGTGTCCGGCCTGCGACAAGGGGCTCGACATCGACTACGACTACGAGCGCGCCAAAGCCTCGATCGCGGCGCGCGGTCCGGCTGAGCGGCCCTGGAACATCTGGCGCTTCGAGGAGCTGCTGCCGATCGCCAGCCGGCGGGCCGCAGACCGGGTCGCGCCAGTTCGCCGGCCAGACGCCGCTGATCCGCGCCGAGCGGCTCGGCGCCGAGCTCGGCCTGCGCAACCTCTACGTCAAGGACGACTCGACCAACCGGCCCTCGCTCTCCTACAAGGACCGGGTCGTCGGCATGGCGGTCGCCCGCGCCGCTCGAGCTGGGCGCGACGAGATCGGCTGCGTCTCGACCGGCAACGTCGGCACCGCGACCGCCTCGCTCGGCGCCAAGGCCGGCGCTCACGCCCTACATCTTCTACCCGGCCAACCTGGAGCGGGCAAGGCGCGCGGCGTGCCGCGCGCTCGGTGCCCAGGTCTGCCAGCTCGACGGCAACTACGACGAGGCCAACCGGGCCTGTCGCGAGCTGGCCGAAGCGACCGGGATCGCAGTTCGCCAACATCAGCCTGCGGCCGTTCTACGCCGAGGGCGCGAAGACGCTCGCCTTCGAGGTGGTCGAGGAGCTCGGCTGGAACGCCCCCGACCACGTCGTCATGCCGGCCGCCGGCGGCACCCTCTCCTCGCGCGTCCACAAGGGGCTGCTCGAGCTGGAGACGCGTCGGCCTGGCCGAGACCGCTGCGACCAAGCTCAACATCGGCCAGCCGACCGGCTGCTCGCCGATCGCGACCGCGATCGTCGAGGGGCGGCGGAGATCGTGCCGCAGACGCCGGAGACGCTGGCGCACTCGCTGGCGATCGGCGCCCCCGGCGACGGCGCCGCTGGTGGTCGACGCGGTGCGCAGCCGCGGCGGCTCCGCGGCGCCGTGCCCGACGGCGAGATCATCGCCGCGATCGACGCTGCTGGCGGCGACCGAGGGCGTCCTCACCGAGCCCGCCGGCGGGACGACGATCGCGGCGACGATGAGGCTGGCCCAGCGAGGGGAGATCGGGCCCGACGACACGGTCGTCGTCGTGATCAGCGGCAACGGCCTGAAGACGCTGTCAGGAGCAGCCGGTCAAGCCCTGGCCGGAAGGCGTCCCCTGCGACGTCGACGACGATGGAGGAAGTCGTGCGTCGACTTCCGCGAGGGCGGCGTCACCAGCCGCGCCTGAGCGCGCCGCGAGCCGGTCAGCTGCCGTGAGCGCGATTCCCGAGGTCGAGGGCGTCAGCCACCGCAGGGTGCGCGCCCGCGGGCTCGACTTCCACGTCGCCGAAGCCGGCGCGGGCGAGGACGTCGTCCTCTGCCTGCACGGCTGGCCGCAGCACTGGTACGAGTGGCGGCACCTGATGCCGGCGCTGGCCGACCGCCACCGGGTGCTGGCGCTCGACCTGCGCGGGTTTGGCTGGTCCGACGCGCCGCGGGACGGCTACGAGAAGGAGAACATGGCCGACGACGTGCTCGCCGTGCTCGACGAGCTCGGGCTCGAGCGGGTGAAGCTGGTCGGCCACGACTGGGGCGGCTGGATCGGCTTCCTGCTCTGCCTGCGGGCGCCGCAGCGCTTCGAGCGCTTCCTGGCGCTCAACATCGTGCCGCCCTGGGTCACCCTGCGGCGACACGATCGGCCACGCTCTGGCGCTTCTGGTACCAGTGGATGATCCTGGCGCCGGGTATCGGCTACGGCTTGCACCGCCGCGGCGATTTCGTGCCGCAGGTCCTGGTCGGCGGCTCGGAGGTAAAGGACGTCTGGGACGAGCGCACCCTGCGCGCCTTCGCCGACAACCTCACTGAGCCGGCGCGGGCGCGGGCCGCGGTGCAGGTGTACCGGGTCTTCAACCTGGCGCGAGGCGCTGCCGATCGCCCGCGGCCGCTACGCCGACGCGCGGCTGACCGTGCCGACCCTGCTGCTCTTCGGCGACGACGACTTCGTCCTGCGCCCGCAAATGCTGGCCGGCTACGAGCGCCACGCCGAGCGACATGCGGGTCGAGCTGGTCGACGGACTGCGGCCACTTCATCGCCGACGAGATGCCGGACCTGGTCGCCGCCCGGGCGCGCGAGTTCCTCGTCCCGTAGCTTGCTGTCGCCTTTTGTTTCGGTATGCGACACAAAGGGCGACAGCAAAGACTTAGTCGCGGATCCGCGCCTCCTCGAGGTCGAGGTCGCGCTCGATCTGGCGCATCGTCGCGTTGCGCAGGCGCTCGGCGCCGCGCAGCTCGAGCAGCGACCTCGCGCTCGATCCCGATCAGCTCGCGGCGCAGCTGGCCGTAGTCGGCGAGCCGCTGCTCGCGGGCGGCGACCTCGGGGTCCTCGCCGCCGAGCACCGCCGGCACATGCCGGAAGCGGGCGCGGTAGAGGTCGCGCAGGCGCTGCAGCTGCGACTCGGTCGGCGCGCTCCTCGGCTTCGATCTCGTCGAGCCGGTCGAGCGCCGCCTGCGCCGCCTCCATCCGCGCCACCGCCTCTTCGTCGCTCCAGCGCCGCGGCTCCTCGAGGCGCAGGCTTGCGGATCACGAAGGGCAGCGAGAGGCCCTGGCCGACCAGGGTGACGAGGATCAGCGCGAAGGTGATGAAGATGATCTGGGGGCGGCCGGAGACGCTGAGCGGCACCGCCAGGGCGGCGGCGAGGGAGACGGCGCCGCGCATCCCGCTCCAGCCGACCGCGAAGCGCTCGCCGAGCGTGTCGCCGGCGTCGGAGCCGCAGCGCGAAGACGAAGGCGAGGCGGACGCGCGATCGAGGCGGCGGCGATCGCCGCGATCGGGCCGAGCAGCTCGCCGATCCCCGAGGAGCTCGCCTCGAGCGAGTCGACGATCTCCGGCAGCTGCACGCCGAGCAGGACGAAGAGGGTCATCTCGAGCGCCGAAGATGAGGACGTTCCAGAAGGCGACGGCGTTGAGGCGGGTGTCGGCGTCGAGCGCGCGCGGCGACTGGTAGCCGCCGTAGAGGCCGGCGACGACGGCGGCGAGGATGCCGGAGACGTGGACCTCCTCGGCGCCGATGTAGGCGCCGTAGGCGGTCAGCACGGTGAGGACGACGACCAGGCCGGCGTCGGTCTGGCGCCGGATCGACGAGCGATCGAGAGGGCGCCGACGAGGAGGCCGACGGCGATGCCGCCGAGCGGCGACGACGAGGAACTCGAGCGCCGCGTCGCCGAGCGCGAAGGCGCCGCCGGTGGCGACGCCGATCGCGATCCGGTAGAGGACCAGCGCGGTGCCGTCGTTGATCATCGACTCGCCTTCGACCAGCAGCCGCACCCGCTCCGGGCCGCCGATGCGGCGGAAGATCGCGATCGCGGCGACCGCGTCGGTCGGGGCGAGGATCGCGCCGAGCACCGCCGCTTCGGCCCAGCCGAGGCCGGGGACCAGGGCGTGGGCGACGACCGCGACGACGGCCGCGGTAAGGAAGACGAGGCCGACCGAGAGCATCGCCAGCGGCCGCATCACCGTGCGCAGCTCGCGCGGCGAGGTGCGCCACCCGGCCGCGAAGACCAGCGGCGGCAGGAAGACGAGGAAGATCGCGTCCGGGTCGAGCTCGATCGTCGGCAGGCCGGGGACGAAGGCGATCGCGAGGCCGCCGAGCACGAGCACGATCGGCGCTGGGATGTTGCCGAACTCGGCGACGCGGACCAGCAGCGTCGCGGCGAGCATCAGGATCAGGATCGACTCGATGTGTGTCCACGGGCGCTTAACATCCTGTCAGTGGAGGCCACGCCTGACCCCGCCGCTGGAGGACGATCGACCACATCCGTGGCGAGCGTGGGGCGGCCGTTGGAGTTGGTGATGTTCGGCGACTTCCAGTGCCCCTTCTGCCTCGGCGCCCAGTCGGTGCTGCGCCGCGTGCGCGAGCGCGCTCGGCGAGCGGCTCGTCTTCGCCTTCCGTCACCTGCCGATCCCCGAGCGCCACCCGCTGGCGCCGCTGGCCGCCGAAGCAAGCGAGGCGGCTGCCGCGCAGGGAAAGTTCTGGGAGTACCACGACGCGCTCTTCCAGGCCCAGCCGAAGCTCTCGCGCGAGACGATGCTCGAGGTCGGGCGCGAGCTCGGGCTCGACGCCGAGCGGATGGCCGCGCGAGATCGACTCCGGCGTCCACCGCGAGCGGGTCGAGCGCGACCTCGCTCGGCCGAGCGGAGCGGCGCCACCGGCACGCCCACCTTCTTCGCCAACGGCGTCCGCCACTACGGCGCCTACGACGCTTCCTCGCTGGTCGAGGCTCTGGAAGGCGACACCGCAAGCGACTGACCCGGCTGCTCGTTTAATGGGCATGTGCTGGGCCGAGAGGATCAGGCGAAGGGTGGATGTACGGGCGGTAGCAACGGGCTTCGGGTTGGTGCTGGCTGCACTACTTGCTACCCCGGCTTCAGCGCTTGGCCTCGGGTCGTTTTCAGGCACCGTGACTGCTGCCGTTGGCGGACAGCCGCTGGCCGGGATCGAGGTCTGTGCCGAAAGCGTTGGCGTGACCGATGTCCGCGAGTGCTTGTCGACTGGCCCTGACGGCAAATACAAAGTCGAAGACCTCGAACCCGGCAACTACAAAGTCGGGTTCTGGCCCTCGATCGTCTCGGGCTTCCTCCCGCAGTACTACGACGGCAAAGCTGGTTTTGGCGAAGCCAAGCTCGTCCTGGTCGTCAACGCCGCCGACATTTTCGGCATCGACGCGGCCCTGCGGAGGGAAGAGCTCGCCGGGAACACGGGCTCCGGAGCGGGCAGCGGCGCTCCTGCCGTGGCACCGCCGCCCGCCGCTGCGCCACCGGTCGTGGCCGCTCCGCAACCAGCGCAGAAGAGCTGCCGTAGAGGCTGGCGCAAGGTGCGGGTGAACGGCCAGGTGCGCTGTCGCAAGATTCAGCGCAAGCCCCAGCGGGGCCGCAACCGAACGTCGCGCGCAACTGCTTGACTCCTTTTCGGTTGATAGGCCCAACCGGTCCAAGCGAGCAGGGGAGACGAGTCGGATGAAGACGAAGACGGTGCGCGGGCTGAAGCGGGTTCTGGCCCTGGCTGTGTGCGGTGCCTTCTGCGCGTCGCCAGCCGCGGCGATGGCCGGCTCGATCTCGGGGACGGTCAGCGCGGAGGGCGGTGGACCGATCGAGGGCATCGAAGTCTGCTCCCGCGCCAACCCCTATAGCTTCGAAGACACCTGTGGCGCGACGAACGTCGCCGGCGCCTACAAACTGGACGGGCTGCCGGCCGGTTCCTATTACCTGCGGTTTGGCCCGCCGGCGGGGAGTCACCTCAACTACGTCGCCGAGAGCTATGACGGGAAACAGGTCTTCCTGGGGAGTGGGGATCAGCTGGCCCTCGGCGCGGGCCAGGACCTGAGCGGGATCGACGCCGAGCTGGAAGTGGGAGGGACGATCAAAGGCACGGCGACCGATGCCGGCTCGTTCGCGCCGGCTGCGGGGGTTTGGGCCTGTGTAGAAGCCAACCCTCCCGTCCAGTTCGGCCTTTGCCTCAGAACCGGTCCCGGCGGCGAATACGAAGTCAACGGCCTGCCGACGGGCGAGTACACGGTTTCGTTCGATGGCGAAAACTCAGCCAACTACCTGCGCCGGTTCTACGATGACGCCGAGACGTTCGCCGGGGCGACCCCGGTGCCCGTTACCGCTGGTTTGACCGTGAGCGGGATCGACGCCGCACTGCACCCCGGGGCCCAGATGTTCGGACGGGTGACCGAAGCGGGGACCGGGGCACCGGCCGCGGGTATCGAGGTCTGCCTGTTCGACTACCTGCATGCGCCTTCGACGGAATACCTCGACCGCTGCGCCGAGACGGACGCTGTAGGCAACTACGCGATGCGAAGCCTCCGAGAAGGCACTTTCAAGGTCACCTTCTTGCAGAGACCGTGGTCGGGCATTTTCGACAAGCTCTTCCTCCAGCAGTGGTGGAACGGGGTTCCAGCGGCGTCCGAAGCGACGCCGATCGCCTTCGCTCCCCCGCACTCGGTAACCGGTGTCGATGCGCAGCTGACCAACGTGAAACCGAAACCCGAACCGAGGCCGGCGCCGATCCAGGTCACGTTGATCCCGACTCCGCAACCGCCGCCGAAGAAGTGCCGCAAGGGCTTTCACAAGAAGAAGGTCAAAGGCAAGACGCGCTGCGTGCGCAGGCACAAGCCCCGACGCGGCAAGCACCGGCCCGGGAGTGGCGCGGTGAGCGCTCTCGGTCGCTGACGGTGAGGGCGCTCGTGCAGCGGGTCAGCCAGGCCGCTGTCGACGTCGAGGGCGAGCGCGTCGCCCAGATCGGCGCGGGGCTGCTGGTGCTGCTCGGGGTCGGAGAGGGGGACGGGGAGGAGGAGGCCGACCGGCTCGCCGACAAGGTCCGCGCCCTGCGCGTCTTCGACGACGCCGAGGGGAGGACGAACGAGCCGCTCGGTGGGCGCGAGGTCCTCTGCGTCAGCCAGTTCACCCTCTATGGCGACACCCGTCAGGGCAACCGGCCCAGCTATGTCAAAGCTGCCCGCCCCGAGGTTGCCGAGCCGCTCTACGACCGCTTCTGCGAGCGGCTCGGCGCCGAGAAAGGCGTGTTCGGCGCTTGCATGGGCGTGGCCCTGGTCAACGACGGCCCAGTGACGCTGATGCTCGAGGTCGGCGGCCCGGCTGCGTAGTAGGTTCGCGCACGATGGCTGCCGAGCCGGTGGGGGCAACCGAGATTGAGGGGCGCAGGCTTGCCTGGCGCAGGGTCGGGGAGGGTCCGCCGCTGTTGCTGGTGAACGGTTACGCGGCGACCAGCGAGGACTGGGACCCGGGCTTCGTCGAGGCATTGGCGAGCTCGTTCGAAGCGATCTGCCCCGACAACCGCGGCGTCGGCGGCTCGGAGCCGGGCAACGGGGAGCTGACGATCGACTGCATGGCCGGCGACCTCGAAGCGGTGCTCGACGCACTGGAGATCGACCGCGCCGTCGTCGTCGGTTGGTCGATGGGCGGCTTCGTCGCACAGCGGCTGGCGCTTCGAGCGCCGGAGCGGGTTGCGGCGCTGGCCCTGCTCGCGACCGATCCTGGCGGGCCCGATTCGGTTCCCGGCGACCCGGACGTGTGGGCTCGCCTCACCGACCACTCGGGCAGCGACCGTGAGCAGGCCTCGCGCCTGATCTCGCTGCTCTTCCCGCCTCCGCTGGCCGCCGAAGTCGACGCCCGGTTCGGCGAGATCGTCGCCACGGCGAGGGCGGCACTTTCCCCGCGGACGCTGCTCGCCCAGGAGGCGGCGATGGACGCCTGGCACCGGGACGGCTCGCCTCGCGCGGTAGTCGCCGGCTCGCCTCGCGCAGCTAGCGGCGCACCCGTCCTGATTGCCCACGGCGCGGATGACGTGGTGATCCCACCGGCAAACGCCGAGGCTCTCCTAGCCCGCTGGCCCGGCGCCCGGGTCGAGCTCTTCCCCGGTTGCGGCCACGCCTTGATGGCGCAGGAGCCGGAGCGCCTCGCTCGCCTGATTGCCGGGCTCGTCGGGCAATAGGCATTCTCGCCGCCAGAGGCCAAATCATGAAGTTCGGGCCACTCGACTGCTCCGGCTATCGCCGCGGAAGAGGATTGGATGATCCTCGCGCTGTGAATGCAGTAATACGACGGCACGCGCGACCTGAATCGGATATCGAGCGGCGCACCGCGCGGCGCTTGACGCATCAGATCGGCGACCCCAGCCAGGGTGCATAGGATTGCGCCGTGCCGTTCACGCTCAGGAACCTGAAGGAGGACCTGGAGGACCTCGGGTCCAACTTCGACGGCGCGCCGGACCTGGAGTTCCGCATGGCGACCGAGGCGCTCGCGCTCGAGAAATCCGGACTGAGCTACCAGCGCGTCCCACCCGGCTATCGCTTTCCGTACGGCCACACGCACAAGAAGCAGGAGGAGGTGTACGTGGTCCTGCGCGGCAGCGGGAGGATGAAGCTCGACGACGAGATCGTCGAGCTCAAGGAATGGGACGCGGTGCGCGTCCCGCCCGGGACGTGGCGAGGCTACGAGGCCGGGCCGGAGGGCCTCGAGATCCTCGTCATCGGCGCGCCCAATCTCGGCGAAGCGCCGCGCGAGGACGTCGATGGCCAGCGCGACTGGTGGGCTGACTAGTAGAGCTGTCCGGAAGTTTCGATCGCTAGGCCGCGAGTCGGAGGTCGGGCTCGCGATCCGCTTGCTGCTGCGATGCCGGAGGAGGGACTCGAACCCCCGACACGCGGATTATGATTCCGCTGCTCTAACCAGCTGAGCTACTCCGGCGGGGACGGGGATGGTAGCGATGGCATCGTGACTGCCGACGTGCAGGGGAAACGGCTCCACTGGGCGCGACGGGGAGCTAGGGTTGCGAGCGTGAGCACGGAGGAGCTGGACAGGGCGGTACGGACGGTGGTCCGCGAGTGCATGAGCATCTCCCCGGGCGAGGAGGTGCTGATCGTCTGCAACCCGGTGACCGAAGAGCATCGGGGCGCTGATGCGGATCGAGGCGCAGGGCGACGGCGCGAGCGCGACGCTGGCGGTGATGTCGGAGCGCGAATCGGCGGCGGCCGAGCCGCCGGACGTGGTCGCGGCGGCGATGGCCGAGGCCGACGTGGTGCTGGCGCCGACGATCCAGTCGATCTCCCACACCGACGCGCGCCGCAAGGCGAGCGAGGAGGGGGTCCGCATCGCCAGCCTGCCCGGCGTCACCGAGGAGATGCTGGCCCGGCTGATGATCAGCGACCTCTCCGAGGTGCGGCGGCGCGGCTGGGCGCTCAGCGGCATCCTCAACGGCGGCTCGGAGGCGCGGATCACCTGCCGTCACGGCAGCGACCTGCGGCTCGGGCTCGAGGACCGGCTCTCGATCGTCGACGCCGGCGAACTCGGCAACCGCGGCGCCTTCGGCAACCTGCCCTGCGGCGAGACCTTCATCGCCCCGGTCGAGGGGACGGCGGAGGGCACGCTCGTCGTCGACGGCTCGATCGCCGGGGTCGGCCTGCTCGACACGCCGGTCTCGCTGACCGTCCGCGAGGGCCACCTGACCGAGGCCACCGGCGCCGACGGCGCGCTGCTGATGGGGCTGCTGACCGCCCACGGGCCGGACGGGACCAACGTCGCCGAGCTCGGGATCGGCACCAACGAAGAGGCGCTGCTGACCGGCAACATCCTCGAGGACGAGAAGATCCTCGGCACCTGCCACGTCGCCTTCGGCGCCTCGGCCGCGATCGGCGGCACCGTCCAGGTCCCGGTCCACCTCGACTGCGTCGTGCTCGAACCGACGGTCGAAGATCGACGGCGAGACGGTCGTCCGCGGCGGCGACCTGCTGGTCTGAGCCGGGCCCCACCGCCGATGCCGACCCTGCTCGCCGTCCCCAACGTCTCCGAGGGGCAGCGACCGCGAGCGGCTCGCGAGCCTGGAGCGGCGCTTTCGCGCCGCGGCGTCGCCCTGCTCGACCGCCACACCGACGCCGACCACGACCGCACCGTCTTCACCCTCGCCGGCGAGCCCGGGCCGCTGACGCGAGGCGCTGGTCGCGCGGCGCCGAGGAGGCGCTGGAGACGATCGACATGGCCGCCTACCGCGGGCGCCCACCCGGCGGTCGGCGCGCTCGACGTCTGCCCGGTGGTCTGGCTCGACCCGCGCCGACCGCGAGGCGGCACGGGCCGAGGCGGTCGCCGTCGCGACCCAGATCGGCGGCCTCGGCGTCCCCGTCTTCCTCTACGGCGAGCTGGCGCGCGACCCGGGGCGGGCCGAGCGCGCCTACTTCCGCAACGGCGGCCTCGCCGAGCTCTGGCTGCGGATGGAGGCGGGGGAGCTGCGCCCGGATTTCGGCCCGGAGCTGCCGCACCGGCGCGGCGGCGCCACCCTGGTCACCGCCCGCCCGCCGCTCGCCGCCTTCAACGTCGAGCTCGACAGCGGCGACCTCGAGGTCGCCCGCGCGGTCGCCGCCGGGCTGCGCGAGTCCGGCGGCGGGCTGCGCCGGGGTGCGGGCGATCGGCCTCGGCGCTCTCCAGCGGCCGCGGCCAGGTCTCGACCAACGTCCACGACCCGCTGGCGGTGCCGCTCGGGGCCGTGGTCGAGCGGGTGCGCGAGCTGGCGGCGCCGCTCGGGGCGCGGCCGCTCGAGGCGGAGCTGGTCGGGCTGGTCCCGGCTGCCGCCGCTGGCCGGCTATCCCGCCGACGTGCCGATCCGCGGCTTCGACCCGCAGCGGCACCTGATCGAGCGGCGGCTCGCCGCGCCGACCGACTAGATTCACGCCATGGCCCAGACCAAGAAGAAGCGCCGCCGCAAGCGCCGCGGCACCCAGGGCGGCCGCATCGACGACCAAGCCGCGCTCCCGGCCCCGCAACCGGGCCGAGGCGAAAGCCCGGGCCGCGCGCCAAACGCAAACCGGCGCCGCGCGGCGACATGCCGCCGACCTGGCGCAGCTCGATCATCCGCGGCCTCGTCGCCGCGGTCATCTTCGTCGTCCTCCTGCTGCTGATCTTCCAGCGCCCGCTCGGCGCGGCGCTGGCCTCGGCGCCTTCATGCTCGCCTTCTACATCCCCGCCGGCTACTACATCGACACGATGATGTGGCGGCGGCGCGAGCGGGCCCGGATGCGCGCGCAAGGGCGAGTAGTGGCGCTCGACGTCGAGATGCTCACGGTCGGCGCGATCGCCGAGAACTGCTTCCTGCTGCGTCGCGAGGGCTCCGACCGGGTCCTCGTCGTCGACCCCGGCGAGGAGGCGGAGCGGATCCTCGCCGCGGCCGGGGAGATGGGCAGAGGTCGAGGCGATCCTGCTCACCCACTGCCACTTCGACCACATCGGCGCGGTCGCGCCGGTGGCGGCGGCGACCGGGGCGCCGGTCTACTGCCCGCGAGATCGAGGTGCCGGTGCTCGCCGACATCATGGCCTTCGTCCCCTGGGAGGGCTTCGGCCCCTACGAGAGCTACGACGCCGACGAGACCGTCGAGGGCGGCGAGACGCTGGAGCTGGCCGGGCCTCGAGCTCGACGTGATCTTCACCCCGGGCCACAGCCCCGGCCACGTCACCTACTCGGTCCGCGGCGAGGACGCGATCTTCTCCGGCGACGTCCTCTTCCAGGGCTCGGTCGGCCGCGTCGACCTGCCCGGCGGCGACGGGCCGACCCTGATGCGAGTCGATCCGCACCCTGCTCGACACCCACCCCGACGAGACCGTCGTCCACCCCGGCCACATGGGGATCACGACGCTCGGCGCCGAGCGCGCGACCAACCCGTTCCTCGCCTCGCTGGCGCGGTAGGCGGCCCGCGCCCCGTCCGACTAAGGTCGCTGCACGATGGCCAGCAAGTACCAGGCACCCCGCGGGACCTTCGACGTGCTGCCCGCGGCGGCGCGCGGGCGGGCGCGGATCGAGCGCGCCGCGGCGGCGATCTTCGCCCGCGCCGGCTACGAGCCGATCGCGACGCCGGCCTTCGAGGACACCGAGCTGTTCGAACGCGGGGTCGGCAAGTCGACCGACATCGTCCGCAAGGAGATGTTCAGCTTCGAGGACAAGGGCGGGCGCAGCCTCACCCTGCGGCCGGAGGGGACGGCGCCGATCTGCCGCGCCTACGTCGAGCACGGGATGCACAAGCTGGCGCAGCCGGTGAAGCTCTCCTACCTCGGCCCGTTCTTCCGCCACGAGCGCCCGCAGGCGGGCCGCTACCGGCAGTTCCACCAGCTCGGGGCCGAGTGCATCGGCACCGACTCGCCGCTCGCCGACGCCGAGGCGATCATGCTGCTCTCCGACCTGCTTGGCGAGCTCGGCGTGCCCGGGGTCGAGCTGCGGCTCGGCAGCCTCGGCTCGCTCGACGCGCGCCGCGCCTACCTGGAGGAGCTGAAGGCCCACCTGCGCGCGCACGAGGGGGAGCTCTCCGACGGACGTGCGCGAGCGGATCGACGTCAACCCGCTGCGCGCCTTCGACGCCGACGACGAGGGGACGCAGGGCGTGATGGCGAGCGCGCCGACGATCGTCGGGCGCGCTGGAGGGCGAGGACGCCGAGCACTTCGCCGAGGTGCGGGCGCTGCTCGACGCGGCCGGGATCGCCTACGAGGTCGACCCGACCCTGGTCCGCGGCCTCGACTACTACACGCGCACGATCTTCTCCTTCGTCTGCGACCAGCTCGGGGCCCAGTCGGAGGTCGGCGGCGGCGGCCGCTACGACGGGCTGATCGAGCAGCTCGGCGGCCCGGCGACCCCGGCGGTCGGCTGGGCGGCCGGGATCGAGCGGATCCTGCTGGCCCTGGGCGAGGAGGGCGAGGAGCCGGGGCGCGACGCCTTCGTCGCGATCGCCGACGAGGGCCAGCGGGCGCGGGCGATGGCGCTTGCGGTCGAGCTGCGCCACGCCGGGCTCTCGGCCGAGGTCGACCTCGCCGGGCGCGGGCTCGAAGGGGCAGCTCAAGCACGCCAACCGGATCGGCGCGCGACGCGTCGTCATCCTCGAGGCCGACGGCTCCGCGCAGCTGCGCGACATGGAGAGCGGCGAGCAGCGTGCGGCCGACCCCGGCAACCTTGTCGACGAGATGACGGGAGGAGAGTCGTGAGTGAGGCCGAGATCGGCGCCCCCGCGCAAGGTGCGGTGCCGCTGCGGGCGAACGGATACCGCGACACCTGGTGCGGGGAAGTGCTCGGCGAGCGGGTCGACTCGCGAGGCGCGGGTCGCCGGCTGGGTCCACCGCCGCCGCGACCACGGCGGCCTGATCTTCATCGACCTGCGCGACCGCACCGGCATCGTCCAGCTCGTCTTCAACCCCGACAGCTCGGGCGAGTCGTTCGAGCTCGCCCACAAGCTGCGGGCCGAGGACGTGCTGAGCGCGGCCGGGACCGTGGTGCGGCGCTCGGCGGAGACCGTCAACCCGGAGCTGCCGACCGGCGAGGTCGAGCTGCAGGTGGAGAGCGCCGAGCTGCTCGCCGACGCCGAGACGCCGCCCTTCCAGATCGAGGGCTTCTCCGGCGAGGTCGGCGAGGACGCGCGCCTGCGCTACCGCTACCTCGACCTGCGCCGCGAGCAGATGCGCGAGGCGCTGACCCTGCGCCACCGGGTGACCGCGGCGATGCGCGAGTTCCTCGACGCCGAGGGCTTTCTCGACGTCGAGACGCCGGTCCTGACCCGCTCGACGCCCGAGGGCGCCCGCGACTTCCTCGTCCCCAGCCGCCAGCAGCAGGGCTCCTTCTACGCGCTGCCGCAGTCGCCGCAGCTGTTCAAGCAGCTGCTGATGGTCGCCGGGTTCGAGCGCTACTACCAGGTGGCGCGCTGCTTCCGCGACGAGGCGACGCGGGCCGACCGCCAGGCGGAGTTCACCCAGCTCGACATCGAGATGTCCTTCGTCGACGGCGAGGACGTGATCGAGCTCAACGAGCGGCTGCTGGCGCACGTCTTCGAGCGGGCCGGCGGGCCCGCAGATCGAGCTGCCGATGCAGCGCATGTGTTACGACGAGGCGATCGGGCCGCTTCGGCACCGACCGGCCCGACCTGCGCTTCGGGCTGGAGCTGGTCGACCTCGCCGACGCTCTGCGCGAGACCGAGTTCAAGGTCTTCCGCTCGGTGCTCGACGGGGGCGGCGCGATCCGCGGGATCAACGCCGGGCGGCGCGAGCTGCCGCGCTCCGAGCTCGACGGGCTGATCTCGCGCGCCCAGGAGCTCGGCGCGAAGGGTCTGGTCTGGGCCTTCCGCGAGGGCGAGGGCTGGCGCTCGCCGACCGCGAAGTTCCTCAGCGAGGCGGAGCTGGCCGACCTCAACCAGCGGCTCGGCGCCGAGGAGGGCGACCTGCTGCTCCTGGTCGCCGACAAGCGCCCGGTCACCGACGCGGTGCTCGGGCAGATGCGGACTCGACCTGGCGGAGCGGTTCGGGCTGATCGACGAGAACGAGCACAAGCTGGTCTGGATCGTCGACTGGCCGCTGATGGAGTGGAGCCCGGAGGAGAAGCGCTGGGACCCGCTGCACCACCCGTTCACGGCGCCGGCCGGCGAGTTCGATCCGGACGATCCGGGCGCGGCGCGCGCGGTCGCCTACGACGTGGTCTGGAACGGCCAGGAGCTGGGCGGCGGCTCGATCCGTATCCACGATGCCGAGATCCAGCAAGCGGTCTTCGCCGCGCTCGGGATCGACGCCGAGACGGCCGAGGCGCGCTTCGGCTTCCTGCTCG
Organism: uncultured Solirubrobacterales bacterium; assembly: GCA_963846515.1. Lineage (GTDB taxonomy): Bacteria > Actinomycetota > Thermoleophilia > Solirubrobacterales > 70-9 > VAYN01. Next base: position 423,346 of record CAWJWC010000003.1, read on the forward strand.
AGGCGCTGCGCTACGGGGCGCCGCCGCACGGCGGCATCGCCTACGGGGTCGACCGCATCGTCCAGCGCCTCAGCGGCGCCGAGACGATCCGCGACGTGATCGCCTTCCCCAAGACCGCCTCCGGCTTCGACCTGCTGACCGGCGCGCCCGCCCCGGTCGAAGAGATCCAGCTGCGCGACCTCGGGATCGCGATGCACCAGCGAAAACTCGCGGGGCACTGAGGGCCGTGCGGCCAGCCAACGGCGGGGACTGATGGGGCTCCGGGACTGGATTCCGCGCCGCTGGCGCCCCGCTCCCGGACCCGGGCAAACGCCCGTCTTCGTCGACGATCCCAGCTTCGACAGCTGGGAGGTGGTGCGCGACTTCGGCGACCTGCGCACGGCGCGGGCCTGGCACCAAGCTCTGGACGAGGCCGAGATCGCGGCGGCCCTGACCGCCGACTGGCCGCTCGACCGCTTCGGCCGCGGCGACATCGCCCTGCGCGTCCCGCCCGACCGCTGGAGCGAAGCCGAGCTGCACCTCTCCAACCTCGAGTTGGATCAGGACTGACGACGGCATCCCCGCGGTTTGAGGATGCGCCCCCGGTGGTACGGTTGAGCCGAGGCTCGAACCCGTACGAGAGCCGTCTCACCGTTTGACCCAACACAAACGGCGCGGGAGCCGAAGGTCTTCAGGCCTCTTGGGGCAGGGAGCAGGCACCCACCTTCACTTGAAGGGATCAAAGCCAGAGGCGGCAACGGCGGGTTGGAGCCTCATTTGCGTGCGCGCGCGAAGCCTGTATTTCGCGGGGTGTAGCCCAGACTTGTCTTCGCGCGCAGCCCCAGGAGAGGGCCAATTTCGCTGCGCAAGGGGGAGAGTTCGGCCGAACTGAGCCTTTTTGCTCCCATGGGGCAAAAAGGCGCATCTCGAGTTTCTCTAGACCGGTTGATGGTCGAGCGAGCCCGACGGCAGCACGGGGTGGTTACGCGGAGTCAACTGCTCGAGCTCGGCTTGGGAAGCCAGGCGGTAGCCGGAAGAGTCAGCCGTGGATTTCTCACGCCGCTCTATCCGGGCATCTATGTCCTGGGCCACTCGCCGCCTGGGCCTGACGCTCGGCGCATGGCAGCGATCTTCGCTTGCAGTCCAGGCGCGGTTATCAGCCATCGCTCCGCTGCCCGGCTTTGGGGCGTCTTTCCGTATGAGCCTGGGCGGATTGAAGTGAGTCGACCCGCGGCGGGGCGGACCAAGCACCGCGGGATCCTGCTTCGCCAAGCGAGCCTGGGTGAGGACGAAGTTGAGGAGGTCGACGGGATTCCCGTGACCTCCCTTTTCCGGGCGATCTTCGACTTGGCCGCCGTCGTCTCGAAGCGTGAGGTTGAACGGGCCTTCCACGAGACGGAGGTGAAGCAGCTGACGAGCCGGGTTTCGTTGCCGGAGCTGCTGCGACGCCACCCGGGGCGACGCGGAGCGGCGACAGTGCGCGCGATTCTCGCCAGCCGCGAGCCGGCGGGGATCACGCAGAACGACTTCGAGGAGGTGTTCGTGGAATTCCTCGATCGCTACGGGTTTCCGCGGCCGCGGCTGAACGCGACGCTGCCGGTCCGTGGGCGGCTCTTGCGGCCGGACTGCATGTGGCCGGAGCAGCGGTTGCTAGTCGAGCTTGACGGGCGCGGGGCACACGGGACTGAACGAGCGTTTCAAGGCGACCGGAAGCGCGATCGCATCCTGCTCGTCGAAGGGTGGCGGTCGACCCGCGTTACTTGGGAGCAGCTATGTGACGAACCGGACACGCTCGCCGCCGATCTTCGCGAGCTGTTAGCGCCGAAGTAGCGGACCGCCCAGCCGTCACCCACACCCACGCGGCAGGTAGGTGTGGGTGACGGCTGGGCAGGCGCGCTCTACCCTGTGATCGATGGAGCGAGAGCTTTTTGAGCATTACCTGAGTGACGAGAGCCGGCGCGGGGCGCCGGCCGACGGCTCGTTCACGGGCGCGGCCGGGGGTGCCGCCTGCGGGGATCTGTCGCGGATTTCGTTCCTCGTCGAAGGGAAGCGGATCGCAAGGGTGACTTACGAGACTGAGGGCTGCGGGGCCACCAAGGCGGCCACGGCCGCGGTCGCTGAGATGGTCGATGGCGAGCGGGTGCTGGCCGCGGCGGCCATCGACGTTGACACGATCGACGCCGCGATCGGCGGTCTGACGCCGGCCAAGCGCCACGCGGCCGTACTCGCAGCCGACGCGCTGCATCGCGCGGTCGCCACCGCTGCCGCGTCGTCCACGCGCCTCGCGCCTCCGCCATCGGACTCCGTCCTCAATTCCACGAGCTCGGACGCGGGGCGGGAGTCGGCGGCCGCACCTGCCGAAGGTCGCCGACTCCCGCCCCCAGCGCTGTCCTCCGCCCCTCGGCCCAACGCGACTCCCGAGCGCGTCGCCGTCGCGATGTCGGGCGGCGTCGACAGCGGCGTGGCGGCGCTGCTCGAGCGTGAGCGGGGGGCGGAGGTGGTCGGGGTCACGGTCAAGCTCTGGGCCGACCCCGAGACCGACGGGGCCAAGGCCTGCTGCTCGCCGGAGGCGGTGCTGGGGGCGCGCGGCCTCGCCCACTCGCTTGGCATCCCGCACTTCACGCTCGACCTCGAGGAGGAATTCCGCCGCCGCGTCGTCGGCCGCTTCATCGACGGCTACACGGCGGGACAGACTCCCAACCCCTGCGTGCTCTGCAACGGCGAGGTGCGAATCTCGGCGATGATCGACCTCGCCGAGCGGCTCGGCGCCGACCGCCTCGTCACCGGCCACTACGCCCGCATCGTCGAGGACGCGGACGGGCCGCTGCTCGCCGCCGGCGCCGACCCGGCCAAGGACCAGAGCTACATGCTGGCGGCGCTGCCGACCGAGCTCCTGCGCCGGCTCTCGTTCCCGCTCACCGAGCTGACCAAGCCGGAGGTGCGGACGATTGCCGAGCGCCACGGGCTGCCGGTCGCGCGCAAGGCCGAGAGCCAGGACCTCTGCTTCCTCGCCGGCCAGGGCAAGCGCGGCTTCCTGCGCCGCCACGGCGGCCTGCTGGACCGCGAGGGCGCCGTCCTCGACGCGGGCGGGCGCGCCGTCGGCCGCCACCGCGGCCACCACAACTTCACGGTCGGCCAGCGGCGCGGGATCGGCGTTTCCGCTCCCGAGCCGCTCTACGTGCTCGCCACCGATGCCGCCGCCAACACGGTCACTGTCGGCACCAGGGCGGATCTGGAGACGCGCACGGTTCAGGTTCGCAACGCGGTTCTGCACCGCGACGGGGCTCGGGTCGATGGGGTCCGCCTCCGCTATCACTCGCGCGCGCTGCCCGCCTCGGTAGGCGCGGCCGCCGGTCGCCACTCCGCGCTCACGGTCGAGCTAGGGGAGGAGTTCGCCGGCGCCGCCCCGGGCCAGACCGCCGTCCTGCTCGACGGCGAGACGATCGTCGGCTACGGCACGATCGCCGCCGCGACCTGATCCGCGCTAGGCCCCGCATCGTCGGCGACCACAAATATTTAGGCTTCCTCACATGAAGGCCCATGAGATCCGCGACACCTACCTTTCCTTCTTCGCGGAGCGGGGGCACAAGATCGTTCCCTCGGCCTCGCTGGTGCCGCCGGTCCACGATCCCTCGGTGCTGCTGACCACCGCCGGGATGCAGCCGTTCAAGCCCTACTTCCTCGGTCGCGAGGAGCCGCCGGCGCCGCGCCTCGCCGACGTGCAGAAGTGCTTCCGCACGACCGACGTCGAGGAGGTCGGCAACACCGCCCGCCACATGACCTTCTTCGAGATGCTCGGCAACTGGAGCTTCGGCGACTACTTCAAGGCGGAGTCGATCCCCTGGGGCTGGGAGCTCTCGACCGAGGGGTTCGGGATGGACCCGGAGCGAATCTGGGTCACCGTCTTCGGTGGCGACGAGGAGCTCGGGCTCGGCCCGGACGAGGAGGCGATCGAGATCTGGCGCGGGGTCGGCGTGCCGGAGGAGCGGATCGTGCGGCTCGGCCGCAAGGACAACTTTTGGCAGGCCGGCCCGACCGGCCCCTGCGGCCCTTGCTCGGAGCTCTACCTCGATCGCGGTGTCGAGTTCGGCGCCGAGAGCGAGCGGCCCGGCGACGACACCGATCGCTTCCTCGAGTTCTGGAACCACGTCTTCATGAGCTACGACCTTGCCGGAGACGGCAGCCTGACCGAGCTGCCGATGAAGAACATCGACACCGGCATGGGTCTCGACCGGATGGCAGCGGTGCTCCAGGACGTGCCCTCGGTCTTTGAGACCGACCACGTGCGGCCGCTCCTCGACCTTGCCGCGGAGCTCTCCGGCCGCCGCTACGACGAGGGCGGTGCGGTGACGCGGGCGATGCGGATCGTCGCCGACCACTCGCGCGGCGCCACCTTCCTGATCGCCGACGGCGTCGTCCCCTCGAACGAGGACCGCGGCTACATCCTGCGCCGGATCATGCGGCGGGCGATCCAGCAGGGGCGGACCCTGGGCCTCGAGGCCCCCTGGCTGGGCCGCTTCGCCGAGCGCACGATCGAGCTGATGGGGGATGTCTATCCCGAGCTTGCCTCCGAGCGCGAGATGATCGCCCGCTGGGTCGGTGACGAGGAGGAGAGCTTCGGCCGCACTCTCGAGCGCGGCACCGAGCTGCTCGAGCGCCTAGTCGCCGAGGCGAAGGAGTCGGGGACCTCGTGGATCGACGCCGCCGATGCATTCAAGCTGCACGACACCTACGGCTTCCCCTACGACCTGACCAAGGAGCTGCTCGCCGAGCAGGGGCTCGCGGTCGACGACTCCGGCTTCGAGGAGCTGATGGAGGAGCAGCGCCAGCGCGCCCGCACCGGTGCCGCCACCGCGCACGGCTCCGAGAACACGCATGAGCGGGTCGCCGCCTTTGCGGCAGGGGCGCCGCCGACCCGCTTCGTCGGCTACGAGACGCTGCGCGCCAGCACCGGGCTCGCCGCGGTCGCGAGCGACAATGGCCGCGCCCTGGTCAAGCTCGAGGAGAGTCCTTTCTACGCCGAGGGCGGCGGCCAGGTCGCCGACTCCGGCGTGCTGCGCTGGGCGAGCGGCGAGGAGGCCGAAGTGGCGGATGTGTACAGGGTCGGGGAAGACCAGGTACTTGAGGTCATCGCCCGCCGCCCCCGGACGCGGGAAGGCGAGCGCGAGGCTTCCGGTGACGATGAGCGCGCTCGCCTGGGAGCAGAGGAGGCGGCGGTTGAAGCTCTGGTCGACCACGACACCCGCCACGCGACGATGCGCAACCACACCGCGACCCACCTCCTGCACGCGGCGCTGCGCGAGCGGCTCGGTACCCACGTGCGCCAGGCCGGCTCCGCCGTTCGCCCCGACAAGCTGCGCTTCGATTTCACCCACGGGCAGGCGCTCAGCCCGGATGAGCTGCGCGACGTCGAGGACCGCGTCAACGAGTGGATCAAGGCGAGCCGCCCCGTGCGCTGGCTCAACATGTCCCGCGAGGAGGCCGAGAAGCTCGGCGCGATGGCCCTGTTCGGCGAGAAATACGGCGAGTGGGTGCGGGTGGTCGAGGTCGACGCGGTCTCGCGCGAGCTCTGCGGCGGCACCCACGTCGCCAACACCGGCGAGATCGGCATCTTCAAGATTGCCGCCGAGGGCTCCAGCGCCGCCAACGTGCGCCGGGTCGAGGCGATCACCGGTCCCGCCGCGATCGACTTCTTCCGCGAGCGCGAGCGCGAGCTGCGCGAGGCGGGCGAGCTGCTCGGCAACCCGCAGGATCCCGTCGGCGGGGCGCGGCGCGCGGCGGAGAAGCTGCGCGAGGCGGGAGAAGGCGAAGAGCGGGCGAAGCGGGAGGCACTGGGGGGTGAGAGCGAGCGCCTTGCGGAGGCTGCGGTCGACCTCGCCGCGATCGGCACCGACGGCAAGCTGCTGGTCGCGGAGGCGAAGGCGCCCGGCGCTGCCAATCCGAAGCAGCTGCTCGAGCTTGCCAACCGGCTGCAGTCGAAGCTGGGCGGGACGACGGCGATCGTCCTCGGCGGTGCCGGCGACGGCAAGGCCGGGCTGGTCGCGCTCTTCTCACCGGACGCAACCGCGCGCGGACTGTCGGCGGGGGCGCTGATCGAGGAGATCGCGCCGATCGTCGGCGGCGGTGGTGGCGGCCGCGACGACATGGCCCAGGCGGGCGGCAAGGACCCGGCCAAGCTCGACCAGGCGCTTGCCGCCGCCCGGACCGCGATTGAGCGGGAGCTCGGCTAGTCCGTGCGCGTGCTCGCCCTCGACCACGGCACCGCCCGCATCGGTTGCGCGATCTCCGACCCAACCGGGACCCTGGCGCGGCCGCTGCCGGTGATCGAACCGCCGGAGCCGAAGCTTGTCGCCGAGATTGTCGCCGAGCACGGGGTCGAGCGGGTCGTCGTCGGCCTGCCTCTGCACCTGAGCGGCGAGGAAGGCAGCCAAGCCGAGCTGGCCCGCAGCTTCGGGGCGGAACTCGAAGCGATGCTCTCGATCCCGGTCGAGACCTACGACGAGCGGCTGACCACGCGAATGGCCGAGATGAGCCGCCGCGCCGGGGCCGGGGCCGCCCCCGACTCGCTGGCCGCGGCGCACCTGCTCGAGTCCTACCTGGCCGGAGCGGCGGCGGTCGAGGACGCGACCCCGAAGACGGCGGAGCCGGGCGATGAGTGACGACTGGCTCAGCGGCGACCCCTTCGCCGATCCCAACGATCCCGCCGCGCAGGAACGCGAGCAGCGCCGCCGCGAGCGTGAAGAGCGGCGGCAGAAGCGTGAGGCGAAGCAGGCAAAAGAGAGGGATGCGGGCGGAGAGCCGGGGGGTGGCTCGCCTTCGCAACAGCAGGGAGGCTCAGTTGAGCCACCCCCCGGCTCTCCGCCCGAGGCGCCGCCTATAGACGCGAGCCCACCCCGTACCCCCGAGCAGGAGTTCTGGGACGAGGAGCCGGAGGCCGACGGGCCGAAAACCGCTGATATAGAGGGAGAATCGGCCCATCGACCGAAGGTTGAGGCACGCAGCAACGGGGCTGGGCCGCAGCGACCGCGGCGGGCCGGGGTGCTGGGCAGTCTCGCTCGCCACCCGTTGCGGATCTTCGCGGCGCTCGCCACGCTGTTTGTGCTCTGGTTGCTCTTTGCCCTCTTCCAGCCCCTCCATGGCGATGGCTCGGGCAAAGTCGTGGTGCAGATCCCGAAAGGCGCCAGCGCCAGCGAGGTCGGCGACCTGCTCGCCGAGAAGGGCGTGATCGACGACTCGACCCTGTTCCAGGTCCGCGTCACGCTCGCCGGCAAGCGTTCCGAGCTCTACGCCGGCCGCTACGTGCTCGCCGACGGGATGTCCTACGGCGCCGCAATCGACGCGCTGTCCACGCCGCCGGTCAAGCGCACCACCACGGTGACGATCCCGGAGGGCTACAGCCGCGCCCAGGCGGCGCAGCTGGTCGAGGAAATCGGCCTCAAGGGCGACTACACCACCGAGACCGTGCGCTCGCCGTACCTCAACCCGGCGAAATACGGCGGCGCCGACGCGAAGAACCTCGAGGGCTTCCTCTTCCCGAACACGTTCGAAATGAAGCCCGGGGCGCCCGCCTCCGACCTCGTCCAGCTGCAGTTGCTCGATTTCAAGCAGCAGGTCAAAGGCGTCGACATGCGCTACGCCCGCTCGAAGAATCTCACCACCTACGACGTCCTGATCATCGCCTCGCTGATCGAGGACGAGGCCGGCGTCGCGAGCCAGCGCAAGCAGGTCGCCGCCGTCGTCTACAACCGCCTGCGCGAAGGGATCCCGCTTGGGATCGACGCGACGATCCGCTTCGCCACCGGCAACTACACGCAGCCGCTGACCGAATCGGAGCTGGCGGTCGATTCGCCCTATAACACCCGCACCGCCGCCGGCCTGCCGCCGGGGCCGATCAACAGCCCCGGCCTCGAGGCGATCGAGGCCGCCGCCCACCCGGCGAAGAACGACTTCCTCTATTACGTGAACGCGCCCGGCACCTGCGGCGGGCTCGCTTTCTCGAACACCTTCGAGGAATTCGAAGCCGACGTCGCCCGCTACAACGCCGCCCGCGAGGCAGCCGGCGGCAAAGAGCCGGACGGCTGTTAGCGATGCCGCGGCTGGCGGTCCTCGGCCACCCGGTCGCACACTCGCGCTCGCCGGCGATGCAGAACGCGGCTCTGGCCGAGCTGGGGCTGAGGGAGGAGTGGAACTACGAGGCGATCGAGGTCGCGCCCGAGGTCTTCGAGCAGAAGGTGCGGGCGCTGGCGGCCGAAGACTTCGCCGGCGCCAACGTGACCGTGCCGCACAAGGGGGCGGCGCTGGCGGTTGCGGACGTCGCCAGCGAGATGGCAAAGGAGATCGGCGCCGCCAACACGCTGGTGTTTGCGGCGGCTGGGATCGCGGCGCACAACACCGACGCCGACGGCTTCCTCGCGGCGCTGCCGGAGCCGGCGGGCGGCAAGCGGGCGTTGGTGCTGGGAGCGGGCGGCGCGGCGCGGGCGGTCTGCTGGGCGCTCAACCGCGAGGGTGCGCAGCTCGACGTCTGGAACCGGACGGGGGAGAAAGCCGAGCTGATCTGCACCGAGCTGGGGGGGAACGCGGTCGCCGAGCCCGACCAGGCTGCCTACGAGCTGATCGTCAACACCAGTGCCGTCGGCCTCGCGGGGGAGAGCCCCTTCGCGCATCTGCCCCTGGTGGCCGAGGGGTTCTCTTCCGGCCAGATCGTCGTCGACATGGTCTATGGAGATGCGCCCTCGCCACTGCTCACCGCTGCCAAAGCGGCGGGTGCGACCACGGTCGACGGCATCGAGATCCTCGTCCGGCAGGGGGCGCTCTCGCTGCGGCTCTGGACCGAGCGCGAGCCGCCGCTCGATGTGATGCGCGCCGCCGCGGCGGGGTGAGCCTCGTCATGAGTGTGGATGGTCGTATACGCGGTGCGTCTATAGCCTTGCGTGCGTGACGACGTTCCGTTTCACCACCGCGGGAGAGTCGCACGGGCCGGGGCTCGTGGCGATCGTCGAGGGCATGCCGGCCGGGCTCGAGCTCGACCGCGAGGCGCTCGACCGCGACATGGCGCGGCGCCAGCTCGGCCACGGGCGGGGAGGCCGGATGAAGATCGAGACCGATACGGTCGAGGTCCGCTCCGGGGTGCGCCACGGCCGCACGCTCGGCAGCCCGATCGCGCTCCTCGTTGCCAACCGCGACTACGCCAACTGGGAGGAGCGGATGAACCCCTGGCCGGTCGAGGGGTTCGCGCCCGACGAGGTGCACCTGCCACGGCCCGGTCACGCCGACTTGGTCGGGGCGCAGAAGTATGGCCACACCGACATCCGCAACGTGCTCGAGCGGGCCAGCGCTCGCGAGACTGCCGCCCGCGTCGCTGCCGGCACGGTCGCCCGCGGCTTCCTCGGCGCGCTCGGGGTCGAGGTTCACAGCCACGTGACCCAGATCGCCTCGGTCAAGGCGAGCGAGCGCGACGACCTCACGCCGGAGGACTTCGCCGGCGTCGACGACGACCCGGTGCGCTGCCTCGACCCGGAGGCGAGCGTGGCGATGGTCGAGGAGATCAACCGGCTGCGCAAGGCGAACGAGAGCCTCGGCGGCACCTTCGAGGTGCGCGTCTTCGGCCTCGTGCCAGGGCTCGGCTCCCACATCTCCTGGGAAGACCGGCTCGACGGGCGCCTGGCCGGCGCCGTCGCCTCGATCCAGTCGGTCAAGGGCGTCTCGATCGGCGAGGCCTGGGACGTCGCCACCCGCCCTGGCTCGGAGGCCCACGACGAGATCTTCTGGTCCGAGCAGGACGGCTACTTCCGCGAAACCAACCACGCCGGCGGGCTCGAGGGCGGGATGACCAACGGCCAGCCGCTCTCGGTGCGAGCCGCGATCAAGCCGATCTCGACCCTGACCAAGCCGCTGCGCTCGGTCGACACCGAGACCAAGCAGCCGGCGCAGGCGCTGCGCGAGCGCACCGACTCGACCGTGGTCCCGGCAGCCGCTGTGGTCGCCGAGGCGATGGTCGCGCTGACCCTGGCCCGCTGCTACCGCGAGAAGTTCGGCGGCGACCACATCGACGACGTGCTCGCCGCCGTCGCTGCCTACCGGCAGCGGATCGACGCGCGGGGCTGAGCCGGTGAGGCCGGCGCTGGTCTTCATCGGCTTCATGGGCGCGGGCAAGAGCACCGCACTCGCCGCCGCCCGCACAGCCGGCCTTGAGACGGTCGAGATCGACGACCTGATGGAGCGCGAGCTGGAGATGCCGATCAAAGAGGCGTTCGAGCGGCACGGGGAGGAGGCCTTCCGCGCGCGCGAGGCCGAGGTGGTCGGCTCGCTGCTGGAGCGCGCCGACGGCGGCGCGATCGCGCTCGGCGGCGGCAGCGTCCTCAGCGAGCGGATCCGCGCCGCGCTCGACCGCCACGTCGTCGTCTGGCTGCAGGTCGACGCGCGCGAGGCCTGGCGCCGGATTGCCGGCAGCGACCGCCCTCTAGCGACCAACGCCGAGGACGTCGAGCGGCTGCTCGCGGTGCGCGAGCCGCTCTACGAGCAGCTCGCCGACGCGATCGTCCCGGTCGGCGACCGCGAAATGATCTACCGCGCGATGCCGACGCTGTTGGCCCTGCTCGACCTGCCGGCCGGCACCAGGATGCTGTGGGCGACGAGCGCCTCGGGCGAGTACCCGGTCCTGGTCGGCGAGGGACTCTTGGGCGCGATCCGCGAAAACGGCTGGTGGCCACTAACCAGCAGGCGCTTCTGTGTCAGCGACACGACGGTCGAGCGGTTGTACGCCGATCGCATCGAGTCCTTGGTAGCCCGCGTCACGGTCGAGCCCGGAGAGCTCTCGAAGAGCTTGGATGACGTCCGCCGAGTCCTCAACGAGTTCACCGAAGCGGAGATGACTCGCGCGGACCACGTGGTTGCGCTTGGCGGCGGGGTGGTCGGTGACCTCGCGGGCTTTTGTGCCCACATCTACCAGCGTGGCGTGCCGATCGTCCATGTCCCAACTACCGTTGTGGCTCAGGTCGACTCTGCATATGGGGGCAAGACCGGCGTCGACACCGACCTGGCGAAGAACTACGCCGGGGCCTACCACCAGCCCGCGGCGGTCCTAGCCGACACGGCCACCCTGGCGACCCTGCCACAGGAGGAGCTCGCTTCGGGCTTCGTCGAGGTTTTGAAGACGGGCCTGCTAGCCGGCGGTGAGCTCTGGGAGCGTGTGCGCACGGTGGAGTCTCTAAATCCGGCCAAGCTCTCCGATCTCGTCTTCGAGTGTGCCCGCTACAAGTGCGCGATCGTCGCTGCCGATGAACGCGATTCCGGGCTGCGCGAGGTACTCAACCTGGGACATACCGTTGGCCACGCGCTGGAGGCTTCCGGGGAATACGGCATCTATCGTCATGGCGAAGCGGTGGGGATGGGCCTCTTGGCAGCGCTGCGTCTCTCCGACGCCCAGGGTCTCCGGGAAGAGGTCGAGGCGATCCTGATCCGCCACGGCCTACCCACCGCCTTCGAGATGGAGGACACGGAGTTCCTCTTCGAGATGATCGACCGCGACAAGAAGCGCACTGCCGCCGGCGTCGGCTTCGTCCTCCTCTCCGAGCCCGGCCGGCCCCGCACCGGGCAGCTGGTCGACCCGGATAGGGTCGAAGCGGCCGTAATGGAGCTGCGCGAGCCATGACCGTGACCCGCAACCGCGTCGCCGTCCTGCACGGGGTCAACTTCGACATCCTCGAGCGCCGCGACGCATCGGTCTACGGCGGGCTCTCGCTGAGCGAACTGGAGCAGCGGATCGGCGCCTGGGCGCGGGAGCTCGGCCTCGAACCGATCTTCTTCCAGACCAACCACGAGGGCGAGTTCGTCGAGTACCTGCACCGGCTGCCCGACGTCGCCGACTCGGCGCTGGTCAATGCCGGCGCCTGGACCCATTACAGCCGTGCGATCGCCGACGCGCTCGACGTCGCCAGCCTGCCGGCGGTCGAGGTTCACCTCTCAGACGTCGAGAACCGCGACGACTGGCGCCGGATCTCGATCTTCGACGGCTTGGTGCTGGCGAAGGTCTCCGGCAAGGGCCCGGCCGGCTACCGCGAGGCGCTCGAGCTGCTCGCCCGCGAGCTAGGGGCTTGACGTGGTTTATCCACGCACGCGGATGACGCCGCATGCCGTCGCTGGATCGCCGCCCACGGTCTTGCGGGTAGCCCCGGCTACCCGCTTCGCCCGCGTGCTGCGCCCAGCTCGGCCTGCGACGCCCCCGCGCACGCGTCTAAACCCCGCCAAACCCCTAGGCGCCAGCGCCTGATGCGCAGTCGCGGCGATCGCCTCGAGCGGCTGCTCGCCGAGCGCGAGCTGGACCGGATGCTGGTCACCGACCTGACCAACGTCCGTTACCTGACCGGCTTCACCGGTACCAACGGCGCCTGTATCTGCGGGGCCGAGCTCCGCCTCTTCTTCACCGACTTCCGCTACACCGAGCGCGCGTCGAGCGAAGTCAGGGGCTGGGATGCGGTCACCCTCGCCGACGACTGGCTCGGCGGCATCGCCGCGCACCTCTCCGGCAAAGTCGGCTTCGAAGACGACAAGCTGCCGGTCCGCACCCTCGAGAAACTGAAGGAGAAGCTCCCCGACGGGGTCGAGACGGTTGGTGCCGGCGGCGTCGTCGAGCGCCTGCGCCGGGTCAAGGACGCCGACGAGCTGGCGGCGATCGCCGCCGCCTCGGAGCTGGCCGACGCGGTCTGGCGTTGGACGCTCGAAGCCGGGCTGGCCGGGCGGAGCGAGCGCGAGGTCGCCCGTGCCGCGGAGGCGCGGATCCGTGAGCTTGGTGGCGACCCCTCCTTCCCGGCGATCGTCGCCGCCGGCCCCAACGGGGCCCTCCCGCACGCCGAGCCCGGGGAGCGCGAGATCGGCCGCGGCGAGCTCGTTGTCTTCGACATGGGTGCGCAACTCGACGGCTACTGCTCCGACGGCACCCGCACCTACGCGACCGGCGAGCCCGGCGAGCGCTCCCGCGCGGTCTACGAGACCGTGCGCGAGGCACAGGCGGCGGCGCTGGCGGCGATTGAGCCTGGCGCCAAGGGGGAGGCGCTCGACACGGTCGCCCGCAAGGCGATCGAGGGGGCTGGCTACGGCGAGCATTTCGGCCACGCGCTCGGCCACGGGGTCGGGCTCGAGGTGCACGAGGGCCCGCGGCTCTCGCAGCGTTCAGACGACGTGCTCGAGCCGGGCGAGGTGGTCACGGTCGAGCCGGGGGTCTACCTGCCCGGCGAGCTCGGGGTTCGGATCGAGGACCTAGTCGTGGTTGCCGAGGGCGGCCACCGCAATCTCAGCGGGCTCCCCAAGGAGCTGCAACTGGTCGACTGACGGTCAAATTCAAGCCCCGCAATTCTCGCGCCGATGAGCGGGGGTGAGTTCCACCGCTAAACCCTCGATCTCACGCTCGCCCCGTGCCCGCGCACCGCGGCCGGGGGCCGAGACGTTGGTCTCGATCCACGAGGAGGCGCGCCGCGAGCGCCTGCTCGATATGGAGACGCGGGTGCGGCGCTACCGCACCGCCTGCTTCGCGATCCTCGCCGTCGCGATCGCGGTCGGCGGCTCCTCCGAGGTCGGCTGGTGGTGGGTGCTGCTGCTGGCCGCCGGTGCCGCCGGCTTCGCCGTCGCCGACCGTTTTATGCGCAACAGCGAGCACCCCGCGATCTGGATCGCCGGGGCCTGGGCGGCGCTGCCGGCTCTGCTTGCCGCCGCGGTGCTGATCACCGGCGGGGCCACCAGCCCGGTTCTGGTCTGGTTCGCCCTGCCCGCGGTGACCCTTGGCTTCCGCTTCGAGCCGCGCGGGATGATCGTCGGCACCGCCTACATCCTGGTCATGTTCCTCGCCTGCGCCGTGCTCCCCGATCCCGGAGCGGCGCTCGAGCACCGCCAGACGCTGATCGCCGCCGTGGCGCTGATCCTCAGCGCCGTGATCCTCTCCGGCGCCCTGGTCGAGTCCGACCGCGCCCACCGCCGCCGCTCGACCCTCGACCCGCTGACCGGGCTCTTCAACCGCAACGCGCTCGAGCAGCGTCTGGCTGAGCTGGACGGCCAGCCGTGCAACCCCGAGGAGGGCCTCTCGCACGCGCTGCTGCTCTGCGACCTCGACCACTTCAAGCGGGTCAACGACCAGCTCGGCCACGCCGCCGGCGACGCGGTCCTCCAGGACGTCGCCTACACGATGCGGGCGGCGCTGCAGGCCGGCGACACGGTCTACCGCGTTGGCGGCGAGGAGATCCTCGTCATCCTCCCCGGTGCCAGCCGCGAGGACGCGATCGAGATCGCCGAGCGCCTGCGCCACGAGATCCACGAGCGCCGACCGGTCGGCGTCCAGGTGTCGGTCAGCATCGGCGTCGCCGTCTCCGAACCGGACCTGGTCGACACCGACGATCTCGTCGCTCGCGCCGACGCCGCGCTCTACGCCGCTAAGGCTGGCGGCCGCAACCTCGTGTTCGTCGACAACTGAGCCTGGCGGCCCCAGGCGTCGCCATACGGCGTCCTCGGTCCTGCGTCCTTGTCTGGCGACGCCTGGACCTCGCCATTTACCGGCTCAGGTCGGCGTCGGCCGTCAACCGGGCCGCAAACGCGGCCAGCAGTTCGACCGTCGCCTCGACGTCGCGCAGGTCGACCAGCTCGACTGGGGAGTGCATGTAGCGCAGCGGGATCGAGACGAGCCCGGTCGGGATCCCGGAGCGGGAGATCTGCAACACGTCGGCGTCGGTGCTGGTGCCGCGGCCGCTGGCGCTGATCGAGTGCTCGATCCCCTCCGCCTCCGCGGTCTCGACCAGCAGCTCGAAGACTTTGGGGGAGAGGGTGGAGCCACGGCCGATCGCCGGGCCGGAGCCGAGCGGGTGGCTGCCGATCTCCTTCTCGTCGACCCCGGGTGCGTCGGTCGCGTGGGTGACGTCGACGGCGACGGCGATGTCGGGCCGCACCTCGAAGGCGGCGGTGCGGGCGCCGAACAGGCCGATCTCCTCCTGTACGGCGGCGACCGCGGCGAAGGAGCCTTTGAGCTCGCCGCCCTCGTGGGCACGGCGCAGGCTCTCCAACGCGACGTAGGCGCCGAGCCGGTTGTCCATCGCGCGCGAGACCAGCCGCTCGCCGACCAGCGGCTGCGGCTCGGCCGCGATCACCACTGGGTCGCCGACCCGGATCAGCTCCGCCGCCTCGTCGCGGTCGGCGGCGCCGACGTCGATGTGCAGTCCTTTCAGCTCGACCACCTTCTTGCGCTGGTCGGGCTCGAGCAGGTGGATCGGCTTGCGCCCGACCACGCCGAGCACCGGGCTGTTCTTGCCGCGCACCTCGACTCGCTGGCCGACCAGGATCTGCGGGTCCCAGCCGCCGACCGGAGCGAACCAGAGGAAGCCCTTCTCGTCGATGTGGGTGATCACCAGCCCGATCTCGTCGATGTGGCCGACGACCGCGAGCAGCGGCGCCGCCTCGCCGACCCGGGCGATCGAGGAGCCGATGCCGTCGCTGCTCAGCTCGGCGAAGGAGGCGGCCTCGCGCCAGATCGCCGCCGCCGGCGCCTCGTAGCCCGAGGGCGCGCCGGCGCGCAGAAGTTCGTCGAGCAGTCGGGGTGTCTCGGTCAAGGGTCCGCAGTATGCCCGACCGCGGCTTCGTGGCGCAGCTGGCTGCGCCTCTCGTCGTAGCCGCGGTGCTCGTAGGCGATCATCGCCCAGATCAGGCCGACGACGACCGCGACGGCGACCCAGGCCGGGATCGCGGTCGCGACCGGGATCAGGATCGCCAGCACGATCGCGAGCCCGAGGCGATGGCGGTTGATCGTCTGGATGTGGCGGTAGCGGAAGGCGACCAGGCCGAGCAGGTAGAGCGCGGTGCCGCCGAAGAGCGCGAAGGCGGACTCAGCGTGGAGGTGCTCGTAGTGGTGGCCGATCGCGACCTTGAGTCCGAAGGCGACGAGGACGATCCCGGCGACCAGGGCGAAGTGGATGTAGGAGTAGGAGTCGCGGGCGAGCTCGTTCTGGACCCGGCCCGGCGCGGCTTCGCTGAGTCGCCGCGCCGAGACCAGGGCGACGACGTCGAAGTAGACCCACCAGAACGCGGCGGCCAGCGCCACCCCGAGCACGGCGACGGTTCCGATCCCGAGGCTGAGCTCGCCGGCGGCGCCGATCCCGAGCGCGACGATCGACTCGCCGAGGGCGATGATCACGATCAGCCCGTGGCGCTCGGCGAAGTGGCCGGGGACGAGTTTCCATCCCTCGGCGCCGAAGAAGTAAGGGCCGGCCATGTCGAGGAAGAGGGCGAGCGCCCAGAGCGCGCCCTGGGCCCAGCCGTCGAACAGCGAGGCGGTGCAGAGCAGGCCGACGGCGACGGCGGTGCTGACGGCCAGCCCGATCACCGAGTGGCGCAGGGCGTCGTCGTCGGGGCTGGCGAGCATGAAGAGGGCGATGTGGGAGACCCGGAAGACGCCGTAGGCGAGGGCGAAGGTCAGTCCCAGGTCGTCGAAGGCCTCGGGCACGGAGAGGGCGACGATCAGCAGTGCCGCCATCGCGACGAAGAAGACCAGCCGCACCGCGCCCTCCTCGGGGTCGATCACGCTGGTCAACCAGGCGTAACCGACCCAGGCCCACCAGAGCACGCCCAGCACCAGCAGGCCCTGGGCGAGCCCCTCCCAGGTCGGGTGGTCGGCGATCAGCGCCGTGCACTGGGTGAGTGCGAGCACGAAGACGAGGTCGAAGAAGAGCTCCAGCGGCGTTACCCGCTCGCCCTCGCGGCGGGTCGCACTGAGGCGCGGTGCGCGGCTCCTCGGTAGTCCCGGCATCGCGCTCATCCTTGCAATACCGTTGCGCCGATGAGCGTGGCTCTCGTAACCGGGGCGTCGGCGGGGATCGGCAGAGCGACGGCGGAACGGCTCGCTCGCGAGCCCGGGATGGAGCTGGTCCTGGTCGCGCGCCGCGAGGAGCTGCTGCGCGACCTGGCCGAGTCGCTGCCCTGTAAGGCGAGCCACGTCGCGGTCGACCTCACCGACGAGAGCGCCCCCGAGCACGTCCGCGCCCACCTCGAAGCCAACCACGAGGGACTGGATCTGCTGGTCAACAACGCCGGCGCCGCCTGGCGCGGCAGCTTCGCCGAGAGCGGCTACGCCAACGTCAAGCGCCACATCGAGCTCAACTTCGAAGCGGTCGTCCGTCTCACCGAGGCGCTGCTGCCGCTGCTGCGCGCCTCCGCGCCGAGCGCGATCGTCAACGTCGCAAGCACCGCGGGCCGGGTCTCGCGCGCCCGCAGCGGTGCCTACTCGGCCAGCAAGTTCGCGCTGATCGGGTGGAACGACTCGCTCTACGCGGAGGAGAAGCCGCACGGCGTCCACGTCGGCATGGTGCTGCCCGGCTTCGTCGTCACCGAGGGCTTTCCGGCCACCGAGCTGCGCCAGAAAGCGCTGACCCGCTGGATCGTCTCGAAGCCGGAGAAGGTGGCCGAAGCGATCTACGAGGTCGGTCCCGGCGGCAAGGCCGAGCGTTACGTGCCGCGGCCCTACGCGCTCGTCGCGATCCTGCGGATCCTCGCGCCGGGCCTGGTCCGCCGCGTGCTCAGCGGCGGGGCCGCCGGCAACCTCACCACCAGCACCGCGGGCGACAAGGACTCCGGCTCTGCCTAGGTTCGATTCGCTGCGCCGGCGGGCGGGGCAGGCGATCGGCTGGCTCGACCGCATGCCGACCTGGCTGCTCGGTGCGATCGTCGCCCTGCTCGGCTGGGGGCTGAGCATGAACCCGCCCTCGCCGGGGCTCGACGCGAGCTGGAACGCCGGCCTCTCGATCTCCTTCGAGGAAGGCCTGCAGTGGGGACGCGACATCGTCTTCACCTACGGCCCGCTGGGGTTCCTCAACGGGCGCGGCGTCTGGTTCGCCGAGCTCGGGGCGCTCTCGTTCGCCTACCTGGCGAGCCTCTACGTTGCCTTCTGCATCGCCCTCGTCTGGGGCCTGCGGCGGACGATCCCGGCGCTCCCCGCGGCCGCGATCGCCTACTTGATCGTCACCGTGCTGCCGCTGGTCGAGGAGGCAATCGTGCTGGGTCTGTTGCTCTCGATGCGGGCGCTGGAAGGCGAGCGCCGAGAGCGCGCGATCTACCTGCTCATCTTCGGGGGCGCCACCTACGCCGCGGTCGAGGTGCTGATCAAGTTCTCGGCCGGACCGGTAATCGCGTTCTTCTTCCTGATCGCGCTGATCGGCCTGCGGGCGCGCTGGTGGCAGGTCGGGGCCTATCTCGGCCTGCTCGCGCTCGAGGTCCTGGCGCTCTGGCTGCTCACCGGGCAGAGCGTCGGCGAGATTCCCGACTTCCTCCGCAGCACCTACGAGATCGTCTCCGGGTTCAGCGCCTCGATGGTGACGACGACGGACGTCGAGCCCTGGCAGGTGACGGTGGCGACGATCGCCGCCGCCGGGGTCGCGCTCGCCCTTGTCGCCGCCAGCACCCAGGTCTCCTACCGCGACGCGCGGGCACGCTGGTGCGGCATCGCCCTGATCGCGCTGGCGGCGTTCACGGCCTTCAAGGAGGGGGTGGTGCGGACCGACGCCGGCCATCTCAGCCTCTTCTTCTCGACCGCCTGCGTCGTCTGGATCGCGATCCCCTGGTCGCGGTCGCGCTGGTACTGGATGCTCGCCGGGCTCGCCGCGATCGTCGCGATGGGCTGGCCGGTGCGGCCGACCGGCCAGACCAACCACCTCAACCCGGTCGTCAACGTCAGGCACGCGGTCGAGCAGTTCCGCACCGCGGCCAGCTCGGCCCGCCGTGAGGAGCTGGTCGCGTTCGGGCGCACCTCGCTGCAGGCGCTCTACCAGCTCGAACCGGAAGCGCTGGCGGCGCTGCGCGGTCGCACGGTTGCGATCGAACCGTGGGAGATCGGCGTTGTCTGGGCCTACGACCTCGACTGGGAGCCGCTGCCCGTCTTCCAGAACTACTCGGCCTACACCGCCAGGCTCGACCAGCTCAACGCGGAGGCGCTGACGGCTCCGGACGGGCCCGAACGGCTCCTGCGCGAGAACGTCGGCCTCGTCTTCCCGGAGTTTCCGACGCGTGGCATCGACGGCCGCTTCCCCGGCTGGGACCCGCCGCTGCAGGCGCGCACGGCGCTCTGCAACTTCGCGATCGTGCACGCGAGCGAACGCTGGCAGGTCCTCGCGCGAAGCCAGGACCGCTGCGGGCCGTCGCGGCCGCTCGGCACGGTCGAGGCGGACCCGGGTGAGGACGTACGGGTGCCGGCACCAGGGCCGCACGAGGTCGTTTGGGCGGAGGTCGAGGGGGTCGAAGTCGGAGGCCTGGAGCGGGTCCTCGCCTTCCTCTCCCACGCCCGCACCCGCCATGCGATCGTTAACGGCGAGCGCAGCTACCGTCTCATTCCGGGCACCGCGGGAGACGGGTTGATGCTGCGTAGCAGCAAGGGGATCGGGGGCAAGGGGGCCTTCGCCCAGATCCCCCAGGCGCGGACGATCGCGGTGACGGGGGTGGGCGACCCGGTGCGCTTCGCGTTCTTCGCGATGCCAGTAGGGGCGATACGCTCTATTAGGTAGTGCTACTGGGAGACGAAGGGCGATGAGTGGGATCGCGATCGGAGCAATGGCAATCGCCCTGGTGGCGTTGCTCGCCCTGAGCGCGGTCTTCTACGCGCGGGCGAGGTTGGCCGAACGCCGCTTTCAGATCCTCGACGACATCGCTCACGTCGCCGAAGGCGGTCACTCGTTGGAGGAGACGCTGGCGGCGATCGCTGAGATCCTCGTTCCGGAGTTTGGCGATTTCTGTGCGATCGACGTGATCGAAGGCGACGACATTCGCCGCGCCGCGGTGCGTGTCGCGGGGGCCGACGCGGGAGAAATGGAGGCGGGCCTGGCCAGCCGCACCCCGGTTCTGCAGAAGGAGATGGCGAGCGCCGCCACGGCGGGCCGGCAGGAGCCGCGGTTCTTCGAGCGCGTCTCCGAGGACGTGCTGCGGGAAGTCTCCGAGGACGAGGCGGACTTCGATTTGCTGACAAAGCTCGACGTGCGTTCGGCGGTCGCGATTGAGCTGCGCGCTCGGGGACGCCCGACCGGGCTGCTCTCGATCGGCGTCCGCGGCTCCGGCCGGCGCTTCCGCCGCGCCGATGCCCAGTTCGTCGGCGTCCTGGCCGGGCGTGTTGCGCTGGCGCTCGACAACGCGGGACTCTTCTCCGACCTCGAGCGCAGCGAGCGCGAACGGGCGGAGATCGCGGAGACCCTGCAGCGCGGCCTGCTGCCGCCGCCGCTGGCACATATTCCGGGCTGGGCGGTGGCGGCGATGTACCGGCCGGCGGGGGCCGAGAACGAGATCGGCGGCGACTTCTACGACGCCTTCCGCATCGCCGGCGGCTGGATGGTCGTGATCGGCGACGTCACCGGACGCGGCGCCCAGGCAGCCTCGGTCACCGCTCACGCCCGCTACACGCTGCGCACCGCGGCGGCGCTGACCGGCGACCCCGTGCGCGCCCTGGAGACCCTCAACCGCGAGCTGCTCTCCCGCCACGGGGCGACGCTCTGCAGCGTCGCCGCGATGGCGATCGAGGAAGACCCGACCAGGCCGGTGCGGCTGGCGGTCGCCGGCCATCCGGCGCCGCTGCTGGTCGACGGCGACTCGGTGGTCGAGGCGACGGCTTTCGCGCCGGTGCTCGGCGCCTTCCGCGACGTCGCCTGGGAGGTTCGGCACACCGAGGTGAAGCCCGGTCAGCAGCTCGTCGTCGTCACCGACGGCATCCTCGAGGCGGTCGGCGAGGAGGGGCGGTTCGGCGAGCGGCGCCTGCACGCCGAGCTGGGCGGGGTCTCCAGTCCGGCGGTCGCGATCCAAAAGCTGGAGGGGGCGCTGCACGGTTTCACGGCGGGCAGGCTCGACGACGACGCGGCGATCATCGCCGTCGCCCCCGAATCGGTCGAGGCCGACCCGGCCTCGACCGAGGACCGAGAGTTGGTCGAACGGCTCTACGAGGCTTTCAACCGTCGCGATGCCGAGGAGATCGCCGCCGTCTGCGACGAGAGCCTCGCGTTCTTCCCGGTCGGCACCGCCGAAGTGCTCGGACGCGACGCTCCCTACGTGGGGCCGACCGGCCTGCACGACTACCTGAGCGACGTCGAGCGGATCTGGGAAGACCTGCGGATCTCGCCGAAACTGATCGAGCGACACAACGGCTCGCTGCTGGTCCGCGGCCGCGTCTACGCCCGCAGCCGCGAGCTCGGCATCCGCGACATGCCGATCGCTTGGATCTGGGACCTCGCCGACGGTCGCTTCGTCCGCGGCGAGGTCTTCATCGACCCTGGACAGGCCACCCTCCGTCTCGCCGCCTCGGCCTAACGGTTGACCAGGTGGCGGCGCAGGAAGGCGACCTCGTCGCTGACGACCGCCTCGAACTCGGGCCCGTCGTAGATGTCGAAGTGATCGACGCCGGGATAGGTGCGCAGCTCGCCGAACGGGGCGCAGTGGGCGGCAGCAACCGCCGCCGCGGGTCCGGCGACTCGGTCGGCCTCGCCCACGCACAAAAGCCAGGGGCAGTGGAGTCCGGCGGCGAGGCGGGCGGGGCGGAACGGAGCGCCGAGCAGCCAGCGCGACGAGACCCGGTTGCGCCAGCGCGAGTCCTCGCCGATCGCGACGACGTGGCGCCAGCCCGCCTCGGCGTCGGGCGCGTTGATGAATGCCGCCTCGTCGGGTTGCCCGACCGCCGGCAGGTGCTTGCCGCGGACCGCGGCGCGTAGCATCCGCGTCGTCACCCGCGGCGCGGAGCGGTGCGCCTGGCGCCAGAGGTCGAGGAAGGGGACCTGGCTGATCGCGGCCGCCACGCGACGGTCGCCTGCGGCGGCCGCGAGCGCGTTTCCGCCTCCCATCGAGGAGCCGAAGGTGGCGACGCGCTCGGGGTCGACGCTGGGCAGGGAGCGGGCGAGCGCGATTGCCGCCCGCCAGTCCTCGAGCTGGCGCCGGGGCTCGAACAGGTCCGGCTCGCCGCCGCTGTCGCCGAAGCCGCGGTGGTCGAAGAGCAGCGCCGCAAAGCCCGCTGCCGCGAACCGCTCCGCGAACGGCCCAAGGCCGTCCCGTCGCGTTCCCGAGAGCCCATGGGCCATCACCACGATTGGGCTCGTGCCGGCAGCGCCGGCCGCCGGGTAGAGCCAGGCGGCACAAGTGTCCTTGGCGACCCGGAACTCTCGATCCTCGCGATCCATACTCCACCAACGCCGCGGGGCGGCTGAACGTGAGATCCGCACCGCCCGGTCGCGCTCTCTAGGATTCGCCGCCGTGATCAGCACCAATCAGTTCAAGAACGGCACCCATATCGAGATCGACGGGAAGATCTGGAAGATCATCGAGTTCCAGCACGTCAAGCCGGGCAAGGGCGGCGCTTTCGTGCGCACCAAACTGCGCCGGATCGAGGACGGCTCGGTGATCGACAAAACCTTCCGCGCCGGGGAGAAGTTCCGCCCGGTGCGCACCGAATCGAAGAAGATGCAGTACCTCTACGACTCCGGCGACGCGGCGGTATTCATGGACAGCCGCGACTACGAGCAGATCGAGATCCCCTCCGGGTCGCTCGGCGACTCGATGCAGTGGGTCCTGCCCAACGCCGAGGTCGAGATCCTCTTCGTCGACGAGCAGCCCAGCGACGTCCAGGTGCCGAGCGCGATCGACATGAAGGTGACCCAGACCGACCCCGGCCTCAAAGGCGACACCGCCTCGGGCGGTGGCGACAAGCCGGCTACCCTCGAGTCCGGCGTCGTCGTCCGCGTCCCGCTCTTCATCGAGGAGGGCGAGACGATCCGGGTCGACACGCGCAGCGGCGAGTATGTCTCGCGCGCCTAGCGCGCGGCGTTGACCGCCGCAACGAGAAACAGCGAGAATTGACCGATGCGCCGCTCCGACCAACGCCGCGATGCCGTCTTCGCCAGCTACCAGCGCGACGTCACCGGCCGCCCGCTCGCCGAGCTGATCGCCGACGCGCGCCCGCTGACCAAAGAGCTGGCCGAAGGCGTCGACGAGGAGCGCGAAGAGCTCGACGAGACGATCGCCGAATTCGCCAAAGGCTGGACGGTCGACCGGATCGCCCCGCTCGACCTCAACGTGATGCGGGTGGCGCTGTATGAGATCGAGCACGAGCAAGTGCCCCACGAGGTGGCGATCGACGAGGCGGTCGAGCTGGCCAAGGAGTACTGCGGCGCCGACGCGCCGAAGTTCATCAACGGCATTCTCGGCGCGATCGTGCGCGAGCGGGAGCCCGCGCAATGAGCCGCCTGCGCGAGATCGCCGAGCGGCTGCGCCAGATCTCGGCCGAGCTGGAGAACGAGGAGACAGGCGACGAGCTCGCCGCACAGCTCTCGACCGAGGCCGCCGACCTCGCCGCCGAGGCGGTCGAGGAGGCGAACCGCCAGGCCCGCGAGGCGAGCAAGGAGTGAGCTACCCCGAGGACCTGCGCTCCCTGGTCGAGGGGGCGCTGGCCGAGCTCAGCTTCTCGGCGGTGGAGCCGACCGCCGGGCTCGAGGAGGCGATGCGCTACTCGTTACTGGCCGGCGGCAAGCGGGTCCGCCCGGTGCTGGCACTGGCCACCGCGCGTGCGCTTGGTGCCGAGCCGGAGCGCTTCCTCCCTGTCGCCTGCGCGATCGAGCTGATCCACACCTACTCGCTGATCCACGACGACCTGCCGGCGATGGACGACGACGACCTGCGCCGCGGCCAACCGACCTCCCACGTCAAGTACGGAGAGGACGTCGCGATCCTCGCCGGCGATGGGCTCTTCGCCGAGGCGATGCGGCTGTTCTGCGAGCAGCCGGGGGATCCGGCCCGGGTGCTGGCGGCGCTGCGCGAGCTGGCCGGGGCGACCGGGGTAGACGGCATGGTCGGCGGCCAGTATGTCGACGTGGTCGGGGCCGACGACAGCGCCGGCGGCCTGCGCGCCCTGCACGCGCTGAAGACCGGGCGGCTGATCGCCGCCAGCGTCGCCGTCGTACTCATACTTGAGGGTCTCGGCGAACCTGAGACAATGCCCTATCGCCGTTTTGCCGGCGAGCTGGGGGTTCTGTTCCAGATCGTCGACGACATCCTCGACGTGACCGAGAGCGACGAGCAGCTCGGCAAGCCACATGGAAGCGACGAGCGACATGGAAAACTCACCTACGTCAGCCTCTTCGGGCTCGATCGCGCCCGCGAGCTGGCGGCCGAGTCCCACGCCAAGGCGATCGCGGCGCTTGCCGAGGCTGCGGGGGAGACGGACGACCTGAGGCGCGTGGCCGACTACATCTTCACGAGGAACGAATGAGCGAACAGCCCCCTACGCCGGGTAGCGAAGAGGACAACACCGCGCCGCTGCTTGCCGCGATCGACGGGCCGGCCGACCTGCACGAGCTCGACGACGCGCAGCTGAGTCAGGTCGCGCAGGAGATGCGCACCTACATCATCGACACGATCGGCCAGATCGGCGGCCACTTCGGCGCCAATCTCGGCACCTGCGAGCTCACCGTCGCCCTGCACAGCCTGCTCGACTCGCCACGCGACAAGGTGCTGTGGGACGTCGGTCACCAGGCCTACCCCCACAAGATCCTGACCGGGCGCCGCGAGGCGCTGCCGACGATCCGCCAGTACGAGGGTCTGGCGCCGTTCTGCTCGATCGGAGAGTCCGAGCACGACATCATGGGCGCCGGCCACGCCTCGACCTCGATCGGCTACGCGGTCGGGCTGAAGGAGGCGATGCGCAAGGGGATCGGCGTGGACGGAAAGGTCGTCGCGGTGATCGGCGACGGCGCCCTGACCGGCGGCGTCGCTTACGAGGCGATGCACGCCGCGGGCGGACTGCAGACGCCGATCGCGATCGTCCTCAACGACAACGGGATGTCGATCTCGCCCAACGTCGGCGCGCTCTCGCGCTACTTCAACCGGATCCGCCTCAACCCGCGCCTCTTCCACGCCCGCGAGGGGGTCGAGGACCGACTGACCAAGCTGCCACTTGGCCTCGGGCGGCGGATCGAGCGGCTCGGCCCGGAGATCAAGGCGGCGCTCAAGGCCTACTGGGCGCCCGGTCTCTTCTTCGAGGAGCTCGACCTCGCCTACATGGGGGTGATCGACGGCCACGACGTGCACGCGCTGCGCGAGGCGCTGCAAGAGGCCTTCGACGCCGACCGCCCGGTCGTCGTCCACATCCACACGGTCAAGGGCAAGGGCTTCACGCCGGCCGAAGAGGGCGGGCTGGAGTCGATGGAGAAATGGCACGCCGCGAAGCCGAACTCGATCGTCAACGGCCAACCGGCGGCCGCGAAGCCGGTACCGGTGACCGAAACCGACTCCCCGGAGGGAATCGAGCGGCTGGAGAAGCCGCCCGCCGCCGGCTCGCCGCCGCAGTACACGCAGGTCTTCGCCGAGGCGATCGTCGCCGCGGCCGAGCGCGACGAGCGGGTGATCGGGATCACCGCGGCGATGGCGGGGGGGACCGGCCTGCAGAAGCTGGCCGACGAACGGCCCGAGCAGTACTACGACGTCGGCATCGCCGAGCAGAACGCAGTCCTGCTTGCCTCCGGGCTGGCGCTGCAGGGGGCGAAGCCGGTCTGCGCGATCTACTCGACCTTCCTCCAGCGCGCCTACGACCAGATCATTCACGACGTCTGCCTGCAGGAGCTCGACGTCACCTTCGCGATGGACCGGGCCGGGCTGGTCGGCGACGACGGCCCGACCCACCACGGCGCCTTCGACGTCTCCTACTTCCTGCCGATCCCGAACGTGGTGGTGATGGCGCCGCGCGACGAGGCGATGCTGGTCCACATGCTGCACACCGCCGTCGCCCACGACGGGCCGGCGGCGCTGCGCTACCCGCGCGGCGCGGCCGAGGGGGCGAAGCTGCCGGCGACGCCGAAAACCCTCCCGATCGGGGTGGGCGAGATCCTGGCCGAAGGCGAGCGGGTGGCGCTGCTCGGTTACGGCTACGGCGTCGTCCTTGCCCGGGAGGCGGCGGCGATCCTCGCCGATCACGGGCTGCAGGCGACCGTCGCCGACGCCCGCTTCGCGAAGCCGCTCGACGGCGAGCTGGCCGAGCGGCTGGCCCGCGAGCACGACCTGGTGGTGACGATCGAGGAGAACGTGCTGCCCGGTGGCTTCGGCTCCGCGGTGCTGGAGCACCTCGAGGACGCCTTCGCCGAGGGACCGGGGGAGCGGGCGCGGGTCCTGCGCGTCGGCCTTCCCGACCGCTACGTCACCCACGGCAAGCCGGCGCTGCTGCGGGCCGAGGTCGGCCTCACCGGCGAGTCGGTTGCAGAGCGTGTTCTGACGGCGCTGCCGAGCGCCCAGCCGGTCCTCGGGTAAGCGATCTCGGCGGTTCGCCCGCCGCAAATTGCCTAATCAATTTTGAGGATTGATCCAATCGTCGCAATCGAATAGTCTGCCCCAGTCTCTCCGGTGATGGTGGATGACGCGGCGGCTCTTGGGCCTCGCTTCTGGGGATCGCCATAGGGAGGAGGGATATGTATCTCTATGTGTGTCGGCCCGTTGGGGGAATCGGGCCACTCGCGACCGGCCGCCTAGTGCGGTCGGTTTCGCGTTGGGGCATTCGCGTCGGGCCGGGGGCGTTTGGCAGCTTGAAAGACGGCGCGGGCATTAATTAACCGCCTTTGACACGCTCAGCACCTTCCAAACGGAAACTTCTGTTCCTGCAAAACGAAGTAGCTAGGGTCGCCCCAGAGAAATTGGGTCGTTTCGACTTCATTTCTCTCCCTACAGGCGGATCGGGACGCTACGGCTTCCCGGTCCGCCGTTTTCGTCCCGCGGCGAGGGGTAGTTTGTCCCCGTGAAGATCCTCTTCGCACCGATCGGGATCGGCGCCGGCCTGGTGGCCGGCCTCGTTGCCCAGAAAGCCTTCGAGCGCGTTTGGGCGGCGATCGACGACGAGGACCCGCCCGAGCCCGACGACCGCGCCGCGCCGCTGCTCAAACTCGCCGCCGCCTTGGCGATCGAGGGCGCGATCTTCCGCCTCGCCAAAGGCCTCACCGACCGCGGGGCCCGCTCCGGCTTCACCAGCCTCGTCGGCCGATGGCCCGGCAACGACCCGGCCCGGGAAGAGGCTTAGTCGCAGGCTCCGCCGGGTGGTACTTCAGCGGCGGCGGCGGTGGACCTCGGTCGCGTTGGCCTGGTCGCGGGGACGGACGACGATCTCGTCGACATTCACGTGACTCGGCCGGGTGACGGCCCAGCGGATGCACTCGGCAACATCCTCGGCCAGCAGCGGTGTCATGCCCTCGTAGACCCGGGCGGCGGCCTCCTCGTCGCCGCCGAAGCGGACCAGCGAGAACTCGGTCTCGACCATGCCGGGGGCGACCTCGGTCACCCGCACCGGCTCTCCCAGCAACTCGAGGCGCAGGGCGCGCAGCATCGAGCGCTGCGCGTGCTTGACGCCGGTATAGCCGGCGCCGCCGCGGTAGGACTCGAAGGCGGCGATGCTGGTCACGCCGACCACGTGCCCGTCGCCCGACCCGATCAGCGTCGGCAGCAGCGCTCGCGTCATCCGCATCGTGCCGAGCACGTTCGCTTCGTACATCTGCAGCCACAGCTTCTCGTCGGTCTCGGCGACGTGGTCGAGCCCGAGCGCTCCGCCGGCGTTGTTGACCAGCAGGTCGCAGCGCGGCACCGCGGCGACGAGCTCCTTGACCGAGTCGGGATCGGTGACCTCAAGCGCCGCGGCGATGCCGCCGGTCTCCGCCGCGAGCTCCTGCAAGCGCTCCAGCCGCCGCGCCCCGAGTACGACTTCGAAGCCGTCGGCGGCGAGCAGCCGCGCCGTGGCGGCGCCGATTCCACTTGAAGCGCCGGTGATGACCGCGGTTCTCGCCATGCCCTGACCATAGGAGTAAGCGCGGCGCGACCGTATACTCGCCCGCCGTGGAGGCTTCAGGGGCACCCGAGCAGGTGAGCGAGGAGGGTTTCGCCGCCTTCTCTGCCCGCCGCGCTGACGGCAAGCCGGTGGTGATGCTGAACCTGCTCGCCTTCAAGCCCGACGGCGGCGAACAGCGCTACATGGAATATGGCGCGGCCGTCGCGCCGCTACTGGAGAAGGCCGGCGGCCGCATCGTCTGGGCCGGTACCCCGGCTCCGGTCCTGCTCGGCGAGGACTCCTGGGACCTGGTTGCCCTGGTCGAATACCCGACCCGCCAAGCCTTCCTCGAGATGATCGGCTCCCCCGAGTACCAGTCGATCGCCCACCTCCGCACCGAGGCCCTAACCAAGGGCGAGCTGCACCCGATGGACCCGGCCGAGCAGCTGTCGTAGTGCCGGCTCTAGGACGTCTGCGGCGTTGCGCTGCCGCTGCGCAGGCGCGCGACGAGGCCGGCGAGCAGGTAGACGATCGCCACTGCGAGTAGAAGGAACTTGCAGCTGGCGAAGATCGTCGCGAGTACAGGGAACACGCTGCCGGCGCCGTCGATGGTCAGCAGCAGGCAGATGTTCTCGAACGCGTCGAAGGCGGCCCCGAGGGCGCCGAAGTAGACGACGACCGCCCCGATCGTCGCGAGCCGCTGCCAGCCACGGTCGCGCGCGAGGTCGCGAACCGCCGCCACCGCGAGGGTGAGGAAGGTGCCGTAGGCAATCAGGAACCCGAAGTCAATCCATAGCGACTCCCGCGCCGCGTCCTGTCCCTCCTCGCCCCATTCGGCGAGGATCTCATCCGCCCGATCCTGCCCCCCGGTCAGCTCGAACGGCACGATCCCCGGTCCACCGGTGTCCTGCATCCGCTGATCGGCCGGCGACATCGCCAGCAACAGCACCACCGTCGCAATCCCCGATGCGATCAATCCCCTCCGCCGCGTCACGGAGAAAGTATCTCGCGGTAGGACGCGATTGACTTGGTGGGACGGCATGATTAGGTTCACGCGATGGGTACCGATCACTCAGGCACTGAGAATCAGGAGAGTGTAGGTGGCGATCTTGGCGCGATTGTAAGCCGCGCCATGAACCCCTTCACCGAAATCTTCGGACAGCTGAATTCACTCGCCGAGCAGGGCATCAATTACATGCTGTGCCTGGTCGGAACGGCGCTGCTTCTTTATCTGACTATCGCCGGGGTGGCAGGGGAGAGCAGTCTCTCATCCGCGGAGTTCATCGCTCTGGCCGCTGCGGGGACGGTCATCACGGTTGCTGGAGCCGGCTTTCGAGCCATCGGCGCTCGGTCGTCGCTGAGGGAATCGACGAAGGTCACCGAGTCCGCACTCGAGCTCGCGAATAAGTCCCTGGACCAGCACGAGAGCCGACAGGCGGACCACAAGGATCTCGTCAGCTGACTCACAACAGAAAACGCCCCGCCGGGGGAGGAGGGGCGTTTCTGGGTTACTACAGGGAGGAGAGAACTGCGACCCGCCGCATGGCAGAGCGGAATCCCGCCCGTAGAGCGAAATCAATTCCGGCTGAGTCCGGTTGAAACCGGCTAAATCCGTGTCCGACTGTGGCACGACTGTGGCACCAGAGAAGGCAAAACGTTCCGCCGCCGAGGTGGCTACGGTCGGCGCTGCCGATGAAGGGGACGCTCAACCAGAAGAAGGCGATCAAGCTGCTGAAGGAAAAAGGCTGGACCCAAGCTCGCGGCGGCAAGCACCAGGTCAAGATGATCAAGGAGGGCTGTCGTCCGATCACGCTTCCGCAGCACAAGGGCCGCGACTACCAGCCAGGGCTTGCTCGCGCGATTCTCAAACAGGCAGGGCTACAATGATCAGGCGAGAAGGAGATTCGTCATGGAGTTGACCGCCCGTATCCATATTGAGGAAGGCAGCTACTGGGCAGATGTTCCAGAGCTACCGGGCTGCTTTGCCTCCGGCGACACCCTGGACGAGCTTTTCGAGTCCCTGCAAGAGGGCGTCGCGCTGTATCTCGCCGATGAGGGCGAGCAAGGCGGGCCGCTCCATGTTGCGACGGCGACTCTGACGGATCGTCCGCTTACGGCTGCGTAAGCGTCCGCGATTACCCGATCATTACCGAGGCTCCGTAGCCAATGCTGCCGTCCCAGAACGGGATGGTCGTCTTGCCCGTCCCGTTAGCGGCGGCACCAATTCGGACAGCGAGGCTCACTGGCCCAAGCAGAAGCAGATGCTTGGCGATTCCATGGCTGTTCAATGCGGTCAACTGCTCGATGGCCCAACCTGCGGCATCACAGATTCCAGCAGGTTTTAGAGGTCCCTCAACATGCAGGTGGGTTGCTGTGCGTGCGTCGATGCTGCTTGCGTATCGCGAAACCGACTCGCCCAGGTTCTTCCCAACCGATAGGGCAACAACGTGAGGGCCTTTTCCATTGAAGGAAAACTCGCGAGGCTCAGGCAATCTCTCCATCTGCCAGTCCAGATCCTCCACCACCATGGAGCCTGTTGCGGAAGTCTGAATGACCCGCAGATCAATCGGCCGAACACGATTCCACTCCCAGCCGACAAGCGCTGCCAGCGGAAGGCGAAGATGCGGCTCGACCGCGATGCGTGGCACGCCTGTGCGGCTCTGAGCGACATTTCGTATATCCGCCAGCGTCTCCGTGAGTAGAGGCAGGCCGGTCGAGTCATGTAGCCGACCATTCTCATCAAGCACTCCACGCCAGTCCAACACGAGGTCGTATCCGTCCGTAGGCTCCCGGCCGCCCGTAATAGCCACTCGTAGTTCCTCGCGTTGGTGTTCGCGGACCAGATCCTTGACGTATCTACGCGCGGCGCTGGCGGCAAAGTCGGCAATGCTCTCCCTCTCCGGCTCGCGCACTAGGCCGTTGCGGGCGCACAGGGCTGTGGCTCGACGCTTGCCGAAAGCGCTCCGAAGCAGGTCTCTGTCTATGCCTGGAGCAATGTCAACAAAAAGCGGCACCACCGGATAAGCCTCTCGCCGCAGGCGCTGACGGCGGAGTGCAGTTGGAACCTCGACCTTGCAGATCGTTCGCGATTCCAACGAGCTACGGGTGCCCCACCAGATGAAGCCGCCAGTCTCACGGCCGATGGACCGCTTCAAGGCGGCCATGAAGCGCTGCCCTATGTGCAGGTCGTCCACGTCCTGCCAGCTGCCTGCTCCACGAAGCTGGAGTTGACCCTTGAGAAGCTCAAGATCGCTGGCATCGCTCCGCTTGTGGCTAAGGAAGGGCCGGTATGCCATGTGCTCTTTCCTAGCTGGCGAGACGAAGGGGAGGGAGCTTCAGATGGGGGCGTGGGCGTGCTGGAGGTGCAAACCCATGCTGCGCCTCATCAAGCGGCCACTCTCCGGTCTGTCGCCAGATGTGCTCGGCCTCCAAGTGCGCTCGGGCAAGATCAAAGAGCCGGACGAGGCCATCCTCCGGCGTCCACTGGCGCTCCCGAGGGTCGCGGCGGTAGTAGAGGCAGAGGTGGGCACTCACTCCCTCCTCTCCATGATCGAACGGGGGATTTCGATGCTTGGAACGCCGGTCGCCATCAAGCGCGAAAACCTCCGGATGATTGCCATTGAAGGGCGACAGGGGGAAAAGGGCAGCGACCCGCACGAAGCCGTAGGTTCCGGACGCCTGAGCCTGATACGCGAGCACGTCGTACGGCACAATTTCCATTTCAGCCAGGAAGCGGCGGAGGTCTGAGTTTTGCCTGAGCGTACGGCCGGGTAGCCGTTCAATCGTCGCGTCCATGCGCATGCTCGGGTGCTCCAAGGTATGCAGCAGGTTCCAATGGCTGGGCCACCACCTCACCCGCTGACGCCAAGGGTCCATCAGAGGGCCCAACCGCGCGGCCCCCTCGTGTTCTGATGTGAGCGTGGCCGGATCAAGGGCCGCTCGCCGCCGCTGTTGCTGCTGGCAGGGACGGCGATGCTGCTTCCCTTGCCGACCGCCTTGCCGCTCCGGAGGGCTGATGCCAGCGCCGCCGAGTCGTTCGACGGAGCTGGGAAAGAGGATCCGAAGACCTTTGCCCAATGGTTCATAGCCTCGCCAGGATCTTCGGCGGCGACGGCATCCTCCGCGTGGCCAAGGGCCGTTTCGACCTTGCTGAGCGCTCGTTTACGGCGATCATCTTTCAGCATCTCGTCAACGAAGTTGTCAGGATCGCCAGGGCACGGCACCGACGGCGACGTGCACGATAGATGGTCCTTCGCAGAGCGGAGAAAGGCGACCATGGCATCTGCGTAGTCGCACTGGCTGTCGAGTGCATGGAACATGATCGACTCTGCGAGGTATGAAGGCATCGCCTTCCTGTCCCCCTCGCCGAAGCTCTGATTCCAAACCTTGATAATGCGGACCGCCGGGATGAAGGCTCCCTCGGTTTCCTGGTTCTTTTCCGTTGCAGCATCGAGCTGCCCTTCGGGCCGGGCTGAAGTCCAATCGTCATAGCCCTCATCCGGCTTATTGCGGCAGAGCAGAAGCTCATCGAGCGGATCGTCTAGGGCCGGGACTGCGTCGATCGTGAACTCCTCGCCGTCGATATCGAGCTTGACGGCACGCACGCTCTTTCGCGTGCTGACCACTAGGTCACAGGTCTTAGCTGCCTTGCGTACCCGCTCTAGGGTTGCCTCTGCCGAGACAGCGAACTCGCCCTCGGGATCGTTAAGGACGAGAATGATGTCTACGTCCTTCAGGCGAACCGCCTGGACCTTTCGCTTGTATGAGCCAGCCAGGAATGCCCTGTTGAACAAGTCGCCGAGGTCGGCCTTGATGGCCTCCACTACGACTGGGTGGACCTCCTTAGCGCGCGCGTTCTGTGCCTCTGGAACGCGGGCGGTCTCGCGCTCAAACTCAATGAAAGCTTCTTGCACCGTCTCGATCACTTTTCCGTCTCCTCGGACCTATACGTTCTGCCCGTCCTGATATTCGGGCGAGCCTTGCCTCGCTTGTCTTTTGCGAAGTCCCTACGATGCCGTCCGGGTCGGACGGACTCTCGTCGTACCCAGAGCCTGTTTTCCTGCTTTGGGCCTCCGGACTTCGATCAAGCTCGAATCTCGTTCGCTAGATCTGGACGAAAAGGGGGGGACCACTTTCGCGGCTCGCTGCCCTGTTAGGTAGTGGCCTATTCGTTTTCATCCCGGCTTCGCGACCCGCTTCCAGGGAGGCTGACCCAATCTCCTGACGGATTTCGCCGCCTCGTTCGACAGAGGTATGAGGCACGCATTCGACCGTCGCGTCAAATCCAGGGGGTCCACTTTTGCTGTTTCTCCCTCTGTAGGTCAGGAGACCAATGACTGACCTACGGACCAACAGGGATTCAAAGAAGCGGGCCATCAGCGCCCGCGACCCGCAAATAACCGGTTGCGCAACCGGTTATTTGGGACCACTTGGGCGGCTCGGTGCTCCGTTGTATACGGAGACCAAATTCTCACCGCCGTTTCGCCTCTGGCTTCGAGCGTGGCTGCGCCCATCGCTTCCCCTGTCGCTTCGTGGCTCGACTCGCCCTGAGGGCGGTCAAAGCCCACCGCACCGCCGTTTGCGGATCTGGCGTTTTGCCGACATTCCTACGCCACTTCCGGTTCAGAACATCAAGGGGGCCGGGGCGGTCCTCATTCCCGTCGCGATCTTCCTCTTCGCGTCCCTTGCACTCGACGCCTGCGCTACCACCTCCGCGCTGGCTCGGCAGCGCGTCTGCATCACCTCGGCGACCGGAATCGCCTTGGTGCCTGTAACACCAGAACCCCAGACGATCATCACCGGCTCGGCGCTGGCTCCGAAGCACCTCGCCGTCAATCGGTCGCGAGCTTGGAGGTTGGCGTGAGTTGGAAGGCGGCAGCGAGGCTGCGGCTGCCCGAGGCGACCGCTGCGGTGCTTGCCTCACTTGGGGAGCATCGTGTTCTCTCGACCGCCCAGGTTCATGCGATCCACCTCTCGGATCGCAGCGCGCGCCGCGCTCAGCAGGTCCTCGCGTATATGGAGCGGGCGGGCCTGGTGGCCTACGTCGAAGCGCGCCGCGCTCCCCGCCGCCTGTGGTTCCTGACGGAGCGCGGCGCTGCCTACGTGCTCGGCGCCGGCGAGGTCGAGCGCCGGCCGAAAGTCCTCGACCCCAAGCAGGCGGCGGGGCCGCTGCAAGCGCATACCCTCGGGGTCAACGAGGTCGGGATCAGCTTCCTTCGTGCGGCGCGCGAGCGAGGTGACGAGTTCGGCTCGCTCTCCTGGCGGCACGAGGTCGCCCATCCGCTCAACCGCGGTCGCGGCCGCGCACGCCGGTCGTTGATTGCCGACGCGGTACTGAACTACCTGCGATCCGACGAGCGGGACATCGTTTACGAACAGCGCTTCGTGGAGGTAGACCGCGCCACGCTCTCGGTCGAACGCCTGGTTGCGGAGCTAGCCCGGTACGGCCAGCTATATCGCGCCCGTGACAAAAAGGGCGAGTCGCTCTGGCGCGGTCACTACCCGGCCTTCCCGCCGGTGATCTGCGCTTTGGCCGGTGCTTCGCGGAAGGCGCTCATTCGACGGCGAGACATCGTGATGGTGCTGCTCGAAAGCCACCCTGAGCTCGCGCGCGCCTACGCGGTGCGGATCTACTTTTGTCTGTTGGACGATCTGACGGAGCGCGGTCCTTTCGCGCGGATCTTCCGCGTGGTCGGCGAGTCGGGTCCGGCGGTGGATTGGCTAGGTGAGGAGCGGGGCGATTGAGCAAGAAGCTCGCCGTCTCGGTTCCTCGGATTGCTCTCACCCCGTCAGAGGCTGCGGCGGCCATCGGAGTCGGCCCGGATTTCTTCGATGCCAACGTCGCGCCCGACCTGCGGCTGATCCGCCGAGGTCGCAAGCGCCTCG
The DNA here is from genome assembly GCA_963846515.1 of uncultured Solirubrobacterales bacterium. Classification (GTDB taxonomy): domain Bacteria; phylum Actinomycetota; class Thermoleophilia; order Solirubrobacterales; family 70-9; genus VAYN01. The sequence continues at coordinate 457,985 of CAWJWC010000003.1, forward strand.
TCCCGGTCAGCGAGCTTGAACGCTGGGCGACGGAGAACGCCGAGCGGGTGCTGGGAGGACGGTGACATGGGCGAGCTTCTAGGCTGCCGGTCATGGCTGATGCCGAGGAAGAGAAAGCACGGCGCGCAGTACGGGCCGCGCAGGCGAAGTTCAAGCGCGATCAGGACGCGGCTCGGAAAGAGCGCCGCAGGGCATTCGCTGACGCGCAGAGGGCAGGTCTCTCGCTACGCGACATTGGCGAAGAGGTCGATCTGCACCACACGCGAGTCGCAGAAATCATCCGCGACGAGTAGCCGTCAACTGTTGGGGAAAACCCAACAGTTGTGCTACCTTCGGGGTTCAGACAAAAGCGGCGACCCGCCGCGCTGTAACGCGACGGGCCGCCTGACCACAAGGAGGCGTAGCTCCTCATGGCTGACGAGAACCCTACGGGTCACGCGGCACACGACCCATGCTCCCCGGCAGGCGAAGACCTCGGGACGGAGGGTGCCATTCTGGCGCTCCTTCTAGAGGAACACCCGATCCAGCTCACGATGGACGAGTTGGTCCTCGTCCTCAGCGCCGACCCCCGGCGCTTGAATCCCGAGGACGACGCACAAAGGGCCGTCCGAGAACTGGTCGGCGCTGGTCTCCTGCGTCGCTGTGAGTGCTTTCTCTCCCCGACGCGAGCGGCGCTCTACTTCGACGGTCTCGGGGTTGACTGATGGACGGCGCGAAGAATCTAGCGCGCCAGTTCGGCGAGAACGTCGTTATTTACCGCAGGCGGATGGGCCTCTCTCAGGAAGAGCTTGGATTCCGCGCCTCGCTCCACCGCACCGAGATTGGTCAGTTGGAGCAGGGGGCGCGGCTCGCCCGTATCGACACGCTGATCAAGCTCGCGGGGGCGCTCTCTGTTCCTCCCGGCGACCTGCTCAAGGGAATGGCTTGGACCCCTGGCGGCACGCGCGTCGGCCGCTTTCGGGTGCGGGGGTGAGCTATGGCTGAGGGCATCCGAAAGCGGCACTCCAGGGGGTGCAGCGCCCGCGCTGGCGGGCGCTGCAACTGCAAGGCCGGTTGGGAGGCGTCTATCTACCTGGCGCGTGAGGACAAGCGCGTAACCAAGTCGTTCCCCCGGAAGGCCGAGGCCAAGAGTTGGCGAGCAGAGGCGAAGCGTGCCGCTGATCGGGGCACGCTGCGCACTACGCCGCAAGACGGTCGGACCCTTGCTGTGGCGCTGCGGCAGTTCATCGCGGGGATGCAGGCGGGCACGATCCGCCCGAAAGGTCGGGATCGCTACAAGCCGAACACGATCCGCTCATACGAGCGGGCGCTGCGAGTCCACATCGCGCCGTCAGCGGTCGCCGGGATCAGAGTTGCCGATGTTCGTCGCCGCGATCTTCAAGCTCTAGTTGACGAGTTGCTCGCTACTGAGCTTTCTGCTGGGACCGTCGGCAATGTCCTCAATCCAATTCAGGCGTTCTACCGTCGAGCCGTCGACCGTGACGAGTTGACCCATAACCCATCTGAGCGGATCGACCTCCCCAACGGAGACTCGAAGCGCCCAAAGCGGATTGCCTCCCCGGTAGAAGCGGCGGCGCTGCTCGCTGCCCTAGCCCCAGAGGATCGGCCGGTATGGGCTACGGCTTTCTACGCGGGCCTGCGCCGGGGCGAGCTACAGGCATTGCGCGTTCGTGACATTGACCGCGAGAGCAACCTGATCGCCGTTGAGCGCGGTTGGGATCAGGTAGAGGGCGTGATCGAGCCGAAGTCAAAAGCGGGGCGTCGCGGCGTGCCGCTGTTGGCCGTCCTGCGGGACTACTTGGACACGCATGTGCAGAGGACGCGCCGTAGCGGCGACGACCTCGTTTTCGGCCGGTCGCCGCAACAGGCGTTCTATGCCTCAACCGTCGATGGGCGGGCTAAGCGCGCCTGGATAAGGGCGAACAAGCGCGAGCGCGAGGCCGCAGAGCGCGAGCGCCGCGAACCGGCGCTCTTGACGCCGATCAGCTTGCACCTCTGCCGCCATACCTTCGCTTCGCTGATGATCGACGCCGGGGCGAATCCGAAGGCGGTTCAGGAGTTCATGGGTCACTCGAAAATCCAGACCACCTTCGACGTATATGGGCACTTGTTGCCAGGTAGCCACGATGAAGTCCGTATGCGCATGGACCGCTACCTAGGAAAAGGAAAGAGCTAGGGGAACCCCCGCCAGTACGGCTGCGAAACTTCGGCGATGGCCAGCCAAGAGCGTCCCTATTCCGAGCTGTTGACGAAGCTGCGGAGTCAGGTCGGCTTCCTAGAGCGTTCATCGGCATCATTTGACACAGGCCATGAGGATGAGGGAGAGCAGCTAGCGCACCGCGCTCGATTGCTTCTCCATGACACGGGTCACTCGCATTCGCTCCTTGACCAGCTCGGGGTTAAGACTGCTCTCGGATACACCGATACGTCGATCCACCACGCGCGCGAGACGAAGCATCTGGGGGGAGGGCTTCATGTCGCTACCGTCACGGCCCACGCTGGTCTAGTTGGATGGCGGACCACCGAGTCTGGCTCATGGGTCTACGCGCCGGGGCTGGCACCTGAAGGGGACCGAATCAACCCGCCGGTTGCTTTCGAGCAGTGGTGGAGGAAGTCCCTTCTTGAAGATACGAGCGGGCGGCCAATCACTCGCAGATCGGTCGTCTTGGACGTCGCAAACAAGGATGGGGGTAGCCACGTTGACCCAGTCCTCCCGGAAGCGTTTCGTCAGCTCTCATCTGGCTCATCCCTCCCGTTTCAAACTGGCTCGGAAGATGGATCGTCTGAGGCTATTCGTGGCTTTGTGATGGCAACTACCCGGCAGATCGCCTTCGAGCTGCTGGACACCTTGCGGCGCGACCTTCCGAACTTCATCATGGGCGGTCCCTTGGAGGGATCGGCGCAGCTCACGGCTGCCGAGCGGTCGGGAATCTCCCGAAACTCGCTCTGTCCCTGTGAGAGCGGCAAGAAGTTCAAGGCGTGCCACGGCTCGTAAGTTCTGCTGACTGTGGCACCGACTGTGGCACGGCGACCTTTTGGACAATCCGCGTGCCGCTTCCCTTGTGGGGCTGTAGGCGCGCATTCCGCTTGCTAAAGCCCTCCACAACAGAAAACGCCCCTCCGGGGAGGAGGGGCGCTTCTGGGGTTACTACAGGGAGGAGAGATATGTATCTCTATATATGTGGATCGGTGGGAGGTGGGTGAGCCCTGTTTGTGCCGCGGGCGCCGATATGGGAAGTATCGGGGCCATATGACGGCGCAAGACTCAACCTAAAAGACTTGGTGCTGCTTACTTCGGCACCTCCTCTTCAATCCTTGAACAGCGTACGAACATACGTGCGATTTGTGTGTGAGGCCGGTCACAGAATTGCTTGACCGGTCGCCTGCGGCTTCCCAATAGGGCCCGCTTACCCACTATTGGCGAGCCCTAAACGGGTAGTTGTGAGGAGCCGCTGTACCGTTTCCGGCGTGAAGAAGGCCCGGATAGACGCCGTTTTGGCGCAGCAGGGACTGTTTCCGTCGCGCACGGCCGCGGCGGGGGCGGTGCGGGCCGGGGAAGTCCGGATCGGCCGAGACGGGCCGGTCGCCCTGCGCCCGAGCCAGCTGGTCGAGCCGGAGGAGACGCTGATCGTCGACGAGGGGCCGCGCTACGTCTCCCGCGGCGGCACCAAGCTCGAGAACGCGCTGGATGCGCTCGAGATCGATGTCGCCGGCCGCGATTGCCTCGATGTCGGTGCCTCGACCGGCGGTTTCACCGACTGCCTGCTGCAGCGCGGCGCCGCACGGGTGATTGCGACCGACGTCGCCTACGGCCAACTTGACCTGCGCCTGCGCGAGGATTCGCGGGTGACCGTGATCGAGCGCCTCAACGCGCGCGAGCTGCAGCCGGCCGATCTGCCATTCGAGCCGGGGCTGGCGACCGTCGACGTCTCCTTTATCTCCCTGGCCAAGATCCTGCCCGCGGTGGCGCGCTGCCTGGCTCCGGGGGGCGAGATGCTGGCAATGGTCAAGCCGCAGTTCGAGCTCGGCCGCAAGCGGGTCGGCCGCGGCGTCGTCCGCGACGACGGCGACCGCCGCGAGGCGATCCTCGCGGTCGCTGGGGCTGCGCGCGACCTCGGTTTGCCGGTGCGGGGCTTCGCGCCCTCCGGGTTGCCGGGGCCGAAGGGCAATCGCGAGACCTTCGTCTGGTGCGGTGGCGACGGTCCGGCCATCGGAGATCTTGAGGCGGCGCTCGTCTCCGCGGAGGCGGGCGCGTGAAGACCGCGGTCCTGATCACTCACTCGCATCCGCCCGCTGCCACCGAGGCGGTGGCGATCGTCGCGCGGGTCGCCCGCGAAGCTGGGTGGCGTATCGTCGCGACAGAGGACGAGCTCGCCAAGCACGGTGTCGCCGCCGAGGGGATCGAGCGGGTCGGCGGCGAGGAGCCGGGCCCCGACCTCTGCCTAGTGCTCGGCGGCGACGGCTCGCTCCTACACGCGCTGCGCCGCTATTCCGGCACCACGGTGCCGGTCTTCGGCGTCAACTTCGGCACCGTCGGCTTCCTCGCCGCGGTCGATCGCGACGGCTGCGGGGAGGGAGTCCGCCGCGCCCTCGCGGGCGAGATCGAGACTGTTGACCTTCCGGGTCTCGAAGTGACGCTCGCTGGGGAGGCAGCGACCGGCTTCAACGACATCACCCTGGCCCGGCGCCCGCACGACCGGGTCGCGGAGCTGAGCTACCGGATTGCCGGCGAGGAGGTCGGCCACGTGCGCTGCGACGGCCTCGTCGCCGCCACGCCAGTCGGCTCGACCGGGTACAACCTCGCCAACCAGGGGCCGATCCTCGCTTGGGGCGTAAAGGGCTACGCGGTCAGCTATATCTCGCCGCACTCGCTGACGGCGCGGGCGCTGGTCGTCGCCCCCGGCGACGTGCTCCACGTCGGCAACGCCGCCGGTCGCGAGCCGGTCGAAGTCGCGGTCGACGGCGTCCACCTCGCCGACCTCGACGCCGGCGCCGCGCTGGAGGTGCGCTTCGTCGACGCGATCGGCCGTCTCGCCCAGCTGCCCGGCACCAGCTTCTACCAGCGCATTCGCGAGAAGTTCGGTCATCTAGCGGTCTAAGCCGACCTCAGTGGTTGTCTAGGGTCCTGGCGATGCAGCGCAAGTGGTGGACCCTCGTCCTGATCTCGATCGCGACCTTCATGCTGCTGCTCGACATCACGGTCGTCAACGTCGCGCTGCCCGACATCCAGCGAGAACTCGACGCCAGTCTCTCCAGTCTGCAGTGGGTGGTCGACGCCTACGCGCTGACGCTCGCAGCCTTCCTGCTCACGGCGGGATCGCTCGGCGATCGGCTCGGTCGGCGCCGCGTCTTCACGATCGGTTTCGCGCTCTTCACCTTCGCCTCGTTCCTCTGTGGGATCGCTGGCGAGCCGACTCTGCTGAACCTCGCTCGGGGGCTGCAGGGGGTGGGCGGGGCGGCGATGTTCGCCACCTCGCTGGCGCTGATCGGCCAGGAGTTCCACGGCAAAGACCGGGCCACGGCGTTTGGGGTCTGGGGCGCGACCGTCGGTGGGGCCGTCGCGATCGGGCCATTGGTCGGTGGAGTGATCACCGAGCACCTGGGCTGGGAGTGGATCTTCTTCGTCAACATCCCGATCGGCCTGGTGGCGATCGCCCTCACCGAGCGCAAGATCGTCAACGTCGCCGCGGCCGACGCGGAGCCGTTGGACCTGCCCGGCGTCGCCGCCTTCTCAGCCGCCCTCTTCCTGCTCATCTTCGGCCTAATCCGCGGTAACCCGGAGGGCTGGGGGAGCCCGCTGATCGTCGCTTGCCTGGGCGGCGCCCTGGCACTGCTTGCCGCGTTCGTCGCAATTGAGGCGCGCAGTCCCCACCCGATGCTCGACCTGAGCCTCTTCCGCAAGCCCGCCTTCATCGGCGTTTCCGCGGTCGCCTTCGGCCTCTCGGCGGGGATGTTCGCGATGTTCCTCTACCTGACCATCTACATGCAGGGGGTGCTCGACTTCTCGCCGTTGGAGGCCGGGCTGCGGTTCCTTCCGCTCACTGTGCTCTCGTTCGTCGCTGCGCCGATCGCCGGCACGCTCTCGCACAAAATCCCGATCCGGACCCTGCTCGGCGTCGGCTTGGCGACGGTCGGGGTCGGGCTGCTGCTGATGCATGGAGTCAGCGCCGACTCTGAGTGGACCACGCTGCTCGCCGGCTTCCTTCTGGCGGGGGTTGGCATCGGCGTCACCAACCCCGGCATCGGGCAGGCGGCGATCGCCGTCGTGCCGGTGGAGAAATCCGGGATGGGGTCGGGGATCAACACCACCTTCCGCCAGGTCGGGATCGCGACCGGAGTCGCGGCGCTCGGCGCCGTCTTCCAAGCCAGGGTCGACTCAAAGCTGAGCGAATTGCTCCCGAGCGCGCCGTCCGGGCTGGGGGAGCTGGTCTCTTCGGGAGGCTCGCGGACCGCCGCGGCGGTGGCGCCGCCCAGTCAACGAGCCGAGCTGGTGCAGGTCTCGAACGAAGCTTTCGTCAGCGGCTTCAACGAGATCATCCTGATCGCCGCCATCATCTCGTTTCTCGGCGCGGCGCTCGGGTTCCTACTCGTCCGCTCGCGCGATTTCGTACAGCCGACCGACGGGGCAGCCGCTGCCGCTGGTTGAGCGCATTTAGCGAGGAATGGCGCCGGGTCGGTCCGCGCGCGCTGCTACACAGATTTCGTGCTCCGAGAGTTGCGGATCGAGAACCTGCTGCTGATCGAGCGGGCGGAGCTGCGGCTGGGGGAGGGGCTGAACGCGATCACCGGCGAGACCGGGGCGGGCAAGACCGTGCTGGCCCACTCGCTCGACCTCCTGATGGGCGGCAAGGCGAAAGCGCAGATCGTCAGGCCTGGGGCCGAGGAGGCCTGGGTCGAGGGCGTCTTCGACCTGCCCGAGGGGGTGCTCGAGGAGCCCGAGCTCGGTGAGCTGGCGGAACGGCTGCCCGATGGGGCGAAGGAGATCGTGCTGGGGCGGCGCGTCTCGGCCGGCGGTCGAACCAGCGCCTTCGTCGCCGGCCGCGCCGCGACCGCAGCCGATCTGAAGCTTCTCGGAGGGCGCCTGCTCGCCTTCTACGGGCAGCACGAGCACCGTAAGCTGACGATCTCCTCGGCGCAGATGGAGGTCCTCGACGGGTTCGTCGGCGTCGAGCACCTGGAGACCCGGCGGCTCTATCGCGAGGCGCACCGGGAGGTGGCGCGGCTGGCTGCGGAGCTGGCCGAGCTGCGCGAGGCTGAGGGCTCACGGGAGCGCGACCTCGACCTCTACCGCTACGAGTTCTCCGAGATCGAGGAGGTCGCGCCGGATCCGGAGGAGCGCGAGGAGATGGCGGGGGAGCGCGAGCGCCTGCGCCACGCTGAGGGGCTGCGCGAAGCGGCGGCGGGGGCCCATGCCGTCCTGGCCGGGGCGGACGAGGATGGTGGAGGCGCGGCCGCGGCGCTGGCCGAGGCGGAAGCGCTGCTGCAGGGGGCGGCGGGGCTCGACTCCGGCCTCGACGCAATCGGCGCGCGGGTCGCGGCGCTGGTGTTGGAGCTGGGTGACATCGGCTCGGAGCTGCGCGACTACGCCGAGGGGATCGAGGCCGACCCGGGCGCGCTGCTGGCGATCGAGGAGCGGCTGGAGGCGATCGACCGGCTGGAACGCAAGCACGGCGGCAGCGTCGGGTCGGTGCTCGCCCACGCCGAGCGCTGCCGGGCCGAGATCGCCCGCCTGGAGGGCGCCGAGGCGCGCGGCGCCGAGGCGGAGGCGGCGCTGGCGGAGGCGGAAGCGCGGCGGGCTGAGCTGGGAGAGCGGCTGAGCGCCGGACGCGCCGCCGCGGCCGAGCCGCTGCAGGAGCGGGTCGCGGTCGAGCTGGAGCGGCTGGCGATGGCCGGCGCCAGCCTCGAGGTGGTGCTCGAGCCGCACCCGGACGACTACGGCGCCGGCGGTCGCGAGACGGTCGAGCTGCTGGTCGCCCCGAACCCCGGTATCGAGGCAGCGCCGCTGCGCGATGCCGCCTCCGGCGGCGAGCTCTCGCGCGTGATGCTGGCGCTGAGTGGGCTCGGCCAGGCGGCGAGCGCCGGCACGCTGGTCTTCGACGAGATCGACGCCGGCGTCGGCGGCAACACCGCCCGGGTGGTTGGCGAACGACTGAAGGCGCTGGGCGAGGGGCGCCAGGTAATCTGCATCACCCACCTGCCCCAGGTCGCCTCGCTCGCCGATTCTCACTTCCGACTCGAAAAGGACGTCGCCGGCGAGCAGACGCTCGCCACGGTCGAGCGGCTCGACGGCGAGGCCGTGGTCGAGGAGATCCGCCGCATGCTCGGCGGCGCCAAGGCCGACGACGCCGCCACGCGCCACGCGCGGGAGTTGCTCGCGGCGGCCTGAGCCACGCACGCGAGCTGCTCGGCTTGCCTGACTCGCGCGTCTGCAGAAAGGCACGCCATGGGTGCCCCAGAGCAGACGCGTGACTTGCGGCCGGCCGCTGCCGTCACCTAACCTCAGCGGGTGGCCACCGCCAGTCGCCGTCGTTTCCCTGCCCTGCTCGGCCGGCGCAACGGCGCGCGGCCGGAAGCGCCAGTCGAAGGCACCGCGCGGCTCGGGGGGCGGACCAAGCACCTGGTCAAACGTTTGCGCCCCGGCGACGTCGCGGTCATCGACCACCTCAACGTCGACCGGATCGCCGCCGAGGAGCTGATCGAAGCCGGGGTCGCGGCGGTGCTCAACGCGTCGCCCTCGAGCGACGGGCGCTATCCGAACGCGGGGCCGCTGATGCTCGCCCACGCCGGCGTACGCTTGATCGACGCGCCCGGCGCTGGCCTCTTCGAGCTGCTCAAAGACGGCGACCGGCTGCGGATCGACGGCGGCACTGTGACGATTGGCGACCAGGAGGTGCTGCGCGGCCGGGTTCTCACCGCGCCCGAGCTGGAGCGGCAGCTCGAAGAGCAGCGCGAGCGGATCGACGAGGCGCTGGCCGAGTTCGCCGAGAACACGGTCGCCCACGTGCGCGGCGAGACCGACCTGCTTACCGGAAGCGTCGAGTTCCCCCCGACCAGGGAGTCGTTCCGCGATCGCCACGTGCTGATCGTCGTCCGCGGCGACCGCCACCGCCGCGACCTCAAGGCGCTGCGCGCCTACATCCGCGACATGCGGCCGCTGATCGTCGCCGTCGACGGTGGCGCCGACGGGGTGCTGGAAGCGGGACTGAAGCCGGACGCGATCCTCGGCGACATGGACTCGGCCAGCGACGCGGCGCTCGCCTGCGGCGCCGAACTGATCGTCCACGCATATCCCGACGGCCGCGCACCCGGCTGCGAGCGCCTGGTCGAGGCCGGGCTGCCGCACAAGGTCGTCCCCGCCGCCGGGACCAGCGAGGACGTGGCGATGCTGATGGCCTTCGAGAAGGGGGCGGCGCTGATCGTCAGCGTCGGCGCCCACTTCAACCTGATCGAGTTCCTCGACCGCAAGCGCGGCGGCATGTCCTCGACCTTCCTCACTCGGCTGCGGATCGGCGAGAAGCTGGTCGACGCGAAGGGGGTGAGTCGGCTCTACAACCCGAGCTCCACTCTGGCACCGATCAGCTTCATCCTCGTCGCCTTCGCGATCCTCCTGACGATCCTGATCGTCACCTCGCCCGCGCTCGGCGACGTCTTCGAGCTGTTCTGGCTCAAGGTGAGGATCTGGCTCGGCCTGTAGCGGCGGCCCGGGCGACCATCTAGCCTTCGGGCGCTGATGGGCTACAGCGCTCGCTACCATGCCACCTCGCTGATCGCGGTCTTCCTCGCGCTCGCGATCGGGATCCTGATCGGGGCCGAGTTCGGCGGCGACGCGCTGACCGACACTCGCCGCGACCTCGAGGGCAGCCTCGTCAACAACCTCCAGGACGCGCGCTCGCGCGGCGACGAGCTGAGCGCGCAGCTGGGTCAGGCGAACGAGTTCGCCGAGCGCGTCTATCCGGTCCTGACCCGCGACGAGCTCGAGGGCCAGCGGGTCGCAGTCGTCGCGCTCGGTGAGTTGCCGAGCGAGGATCTAGACGCGGCCGAGGAGGCGCTGGGGCCGACCGGGGCGCGGCTGGTCGGGGTCGGCGTCGTGCGCGAGCCGGTCGACCTCGCCGGGTTCGCCAACGACCTCGCCAAGACCCGGTTCGCCGACCTGCGCGAAAACCCAGACTCGCTGAGCGCGCTCGGGGTCGGGCTGGGCCGCCAGCTGGTGCTCGGCGGCACCTTGCCCGAGGTCGTTCGCGGCCACCTCTTCTCGCGTGCCAGCGGCAGCTTCGGTGGCCTCGACGGGGTGATCGTCGTCCGCAACCAGCCGCAGGACATGGGCCCGCTGCAGCGGACCAACGCCGGCACCCTCGAAAGCGCGCTGCTGAAGGGGGTCACGGCAACCCGAACGCCGGCCGTCGGAATCGAGACCTCGACCGCGGACCCGTCCTCGATCGCCTTCTTCCAGGCCAACGACCTGGCCAGCGTCGACAACGTCGAGCAGGCCGCCGGCCAGCTGGCGCTGGTCTTCTCGCTGCTGGGGGCGAAGGGCAGCTTCGGGGTCAAGGGTAGCGCCGACCAGCTGCTTCCCGACCTCCTGACCCAGGGCGAGTAAGCGTGTACTGGGTCGGGCTGCCGCTGGCGCTGGCGCTCTCGCTCTTCCTGGTGCCGGCCGGCGCGCGCGGGCTGCGCGAGGCCGGCCTGGTGCGCGAGAACTACCGCGGCGCGACGCTCGCCTTCCCGCTCGGGGCAGTGTTGGCCACGGCGGCGCTGGTCGCGCTGGCGCCGCTCGCCTTCCTCGACGACCGCGCCGACCTCGACCTGCTCGATCCGGAGCTGCGGCGTTGGCTGCCCTACCTACTGGGAATCGCCTTTCTCGGCTTCCTCGACGATGCGCTCGGCCAGGGGGCGGCGGCTTCGGCCCCGCGCGGCTGGCGCGGGCACTGGCGGGCGCTGCGCGCGGGCACGCTCTCGACCGGGGCGATCAAGGCGATCGGGGCGCTGGCGCTGGCTGCCTATGTGGTCGCCGGGCGCGGGCTCGAGGACTGGCGCTACCTCGCCGACGTCGCGTTGCTGATCCTCGCCACCAATGCCTTCAACCTGCTCGACCTGCGGCCTGGGCGGGTGGAGAAGGGGCTGGCGCTGCTCGGGGCGGGGCTCTGCCTCGGCGCCTGGACCTTCGTCCCGCTCGAACTACTGGGGATCTTCGTCGGGCCGGTCCTGGTCGGCGCTTGGCTGACCCTGCGCGAGCGGGCGATGCTGGGCGACACCGGCGCCAACCTGATCGGGGCGATCGCCGGCGTCTGGCTGCTGACCGCGCTCGGCGGCGATGCGCGCCTGATCGCCCTGGCGCTGGTCGCGGCGCTGACGATTTACGGCGAGTTGCGATCTATTTCGGCGACGATCGAATCGGTTCCGCCACTGCGCTGGCTAGACTCGCTCGGCAGAGCATGAATCCCTCCCACAAAGGCGACACCAGGTTCATTTTCGTCACCGGGGGAGTGGTCTCGGCACTGGGCAAGGGGATCGCCGCCGCCTCGATCGGGCGCTTGCTGGCCTCGCGCGGCTACCGGGTCCAGATGCAGAAGTTCGACCCCTACATCAACGTCGATCCGGGGACGATGAGCCCGTTCCAGCACGGCGAGGTCTTCGTCACCGAGGACGGGGCGGAGACCGACCTCGACCTCGGCCACTACGAGCGTTTCACCGACGAGAACACTTCGCGGGCTTCCAACGTCACCGCTGGCGCCGTCTACAACTCGGTGATCCGGCGCGAGCGGCGCGGCGACTATCTCGGCGCGACCGTGCAGGTGATCCCGCACATCACCAACGAGATCAAGCAGAAAATCCTCATCGTCGCCGAGTCGCAAGCGGTCGACTTCGTGATCACCGAGATCGGCGGCACCGTCGGCGACATCGAGTCGCTGCCCTTCCTCGAGTCGATCCGTCAGCTCTACACCGACCTCGGACCGAAACGCAGCATGTTCGTCCACCTCACCCTGGTGCCCTACGTCGGCCACGCCGGCGAACTGAAGACGAAGCCGACCCAGCACTCGGTCAACGAGCTGCGCCGGATCGGGATCCAGCCGCACGCGCTGGTCTGCCGCTCCGAAGGCCGGCTCGACCGCGAGATCCGCAACAAGATCGCCCTCTTCGCCAGCCTTCCGGTCGACGCCGTGATCTCCGCCCACGACGTCGACAACATCTACAAGGTGCCGCTCGTCTTCCGCGCCGAGGGGGTCGACGACCTCGTCCTCGATCACTTCGGGATGGAGGCGCCGTCGCCGGACCTGGCCGAATGGGAGGCGATGGTGCGTCGCGCCGACGCCGCCAGCGGCAAGGTGCGGATCGCGCTCGTCGGCAAGTACGTGCAGCTCGAAGACGCCTACAAGTCGGTGATCGAGGCACTCGAGCACGGTGGCATCCACCACGGCGTCGAGGTCGACGTCGAGCTGGTCGACTCCGAGAACCTCGACCCCGAGCAGCTCGAGGGCATGGACGGGATCCTGATTCCGGGCGGCTTCGGCGAGCGCGGCATCGAGGGCAAGGTGCAAGCGGCGCGGATCGCCCGCGAACGCTCGATTCCCTACCTCGGGATCTGCCTCGGGATGCAGATCGCGGTGGTCGAGTTCGCCCGCACGGTGGTCGGGATGGAGGGCGCCAACTCGGCCGAGTTCGACCCGGAGACGCCCTACCCGGTGGTCGACTTGCTGCCGGAGCAGAAGGAGGTCTCCGACATGGGCGGCACGATGCGGCTCGGCGCCGATCCGGTGAAACTGCACGAGGGCACGAAAGCGCGCGAGATCTTCGACGGCGAAGCGGTCATCTACAAGCGCCACCGTCACCGTTACGAGGTCAACAACCAGTTGCGCCGGCGGCTCGAAGACGAGGGTCTGGTCTGCGGCGGCACCTCGCCGGACGAGCGCCTGGTCGAGATGATCGAGCTGCCCGACCACCCCTTCTTCGTCGCCTCCCAGTACCACCCCGAGTTCAACTCGCGGCCCAACCGCCCCGAGCCGCTGTTCCGCGAGTTCGTCGGCGCGGCCACCCGGCACGCCGGTGAAAAGCCGGCAAATGGGGCAGAGCTCGAGCCGGTCGAGGACGCCGCCGAGAGCGACGTCGGCATCCGCCGCTCGGGCTGAGCGCTTAGCCTTGCGGGCGTGACTTCGTCGCGTCTGGAAGAGACCTTCGTGCGGCTCTGCGAGATCCGCAGCCCGACCGGCGAGGAGCGCGAGATCGCCGACACGGTCGCGGCCGAGCTGCGGGCGCTCGGCCTCGAGGTGAGCGAGGACGCCGCCGCCGGGCCGGCCGAAGCGGGCGCCGGCAACCTCTTGGCGCGATTGCCAGGGCGTACGGACGAGTGGGTGATGTTCTGCGCTCACCTCGACACGGTTCCCCACGCCGGACGGGTCGAGGTGGTCGACGACGAGGGCGTCTTTCGCAGTCGCGGCGAGACGATCCTCGGCGCCGACAATAAGGCGGCGGTCGCGGTCTTCATAGAGCTGGTGGCTCGGCACGCGGCCGAGCCACCGCCAGTCGGGATCGAGCTGGTCCTGACCGTCGCCGAGGAGCAAGGGCTGCGCGGGGCGAAGGCATTCGACACCGCGGCGCTGCGCTCGCGGGTCGGGTTCGTCCTCGACCACGCCGGTCCGGTCGGCGAGGTGATCGTCGCGACGCCGACCCAGCAGAAGATCCTCGCCGACTTCATCGGGGTCGAGGCGCACGCCGGCATCCGGCCCGAGGAGGGCAGCAGTGCGATCGCTGCGGCCGCGGCCGCGATCGGCCGCATGCAGCTCGGCCGGCTCGACCAGGCGACGACCGCCAACGTCGGCCTGATCGAGGGCGGCACCTCGGGTAACGTCGTTCCCGGCCACTGCTGGCTGCAGGCGGAGACCCGCAGCCTCGACGTCGGCCGCGCCGCCGAGCTGGCCGGGGAGATCTCCGACGCCTGTGCCTGGGGCGCGAGCGAGCACGGCTGCGACGTCGACGTCCGCCTCGAAGAGCTCTTCCGCGGCTACGAGGTGCCGGGCTCCTCGGCGGCGCTGAATCTCGCGGAGGTGGGGCTGCGCGCGGCCGAAGTCGAGCCGCGGCGGGTCACGATCGGCGGCGGTAGCGACGCCAACGCCTTCCGCCTCGCCGACTTCGACTGCGTGCTGCTCGCCAACGGGACCGATGCCGTGCACACCGCCGACGAGCACGTGCCGGCCGCCAGCCTCGAGAGGATGGTCGAGGTCTGCGAGGGGATCCTCGCCGCGGTCGGGGCCGGCGCGGCGGCGGGGCCGGGCGCGGCGTGAGCGGCCGGCTGGCGCTGCGCCGGGGCATCGTCGTCTCGGCCAACCCGCTGTTGGTCGAGGTCGGCGGCGAGCGCCGTCCCGCCTGGGCCGACACGGCGCTGCTGGGGGAGATGCGCGAGGGCGACGAGATCGTCGTCAACGTCGCCGCGCTCGACCTCGGGCTCGGCTCGGGTGGCTTCGACGTCGTCCACGTCAACCTCACGCGTGGCCTCGGGGGCGGGCCTGCGGGCGAGGAGCACGTGGTCAAGCTCAACTACACCTCGTTGCAGCATCCGGTCGAGCCGGTCGAGGGATACCTCCCGGATGCGCGGTTCGAAACCCACGAAATGCGTGGGAAAGGAACCGCGGAACCGAGTGAAGAGGCAGCCGAGTCGGGAGCAGCGTCTGTTCACCGCCCTGTCCTTGTTCTTCCCCTGCACGGGCACCTTGCGCCGGCCACCTGGGCGGCTGCCGAGGCGGCACCCGGGATCCGGGTCGGCTACGTGCAGACGGCTGGCGGCGCCCTACCGGGCACGCTCTCGCGCGATGTCGCCGAGCTGCGCGAGCGCGAGCTGCTCTGTGGGCAGATCTCCGCCGCGCCGGCCTACGGTGCGGAGCACGAGGCGCTGAGCACGGTCGGCGCAGTTGACGCTGCCTTTGACCGACTTGGCTGGGACGCTGCCCTGATTGGGCCAGGCCCGGGCATCATCGGCTCGAACACCGAGTTCGGCCACGGCGGTATGACGGCACTCGACAGCGCCCACGCGGCGCTGTCGCTGAAGCTGCCGACGCTGATTTCCCCGCGCCTCTCGGCGAGCGACCCTCGCGAGCGCCACCGCGACATCAGTCACCACACCTACACCGTGCTCGAACTGCTCCTCGCCCCGGTTGAGGTCATCGCCCCCGAGGGCGAGGAGGCGATGGCCGCCGCTCTGGAGGAGGCACCGGGTAGGCACCACGTCCGGGTCGCGGCAGCGGACCTGAGCGGCTACGACGCGACGGACCTCCCGAGTCGCACCATGGGCCGCAGCTTGGCTGAGGACCCGCTCTTCTTCCGCGCTGCGCTGGCGGCGGGCGCTGCCTTGGGTGCCTCCGCCGCATAGTCCCTTGCGGGTGGAGGGACGCCGAACGGCGGGACGAACCAGCCCTCATGGCGATCGCAGTCAAGCCCGCTACGCCTGCCGCGCCCGCCGGCCCGGACGCCGACGCGCGCTTCCAGGGCCTCGTCCTCGACTTCCTCTCCTACCTGGAGCTGGAGCGTGGGCTCTCGCGCAACACGCTCAACGCCTACCGCACCGACCTCTTCCAGTACGGCGAGTACCTCACCATCCACGATTGCGACGCGCTCGCCGCGCGCCCGGCCGACGTCGCCGACTTCCTCGCCGAGCTGGCGACGGGGGAGGGGGAGAGGCCGGCCTGCTCGGCGGCGACGATCCACCGCAAGGCCGCCTGCCTGCGCTCCTTCTACAAGCACCTGCGCCGCGACGAGCTGATCGGCGACGACCCGACCGCGGCGCTGAGTGCGCCGCGGCGGGCCAAGAAGCTCCCCCACGTCCTCAACTACTCCGAGGTGCAGAAGCTGCTGGCGGCGCCGCGCGGCAGCGAGCCGACGACGCTGCGCGACCGGGCCCTGCTTGAGGTGATGTACGCCTGCGGGCTGCGTGCCTCGGAGACGATCGGGCTGGAGCTCGGCGACGTCGACACACACGAGGGCTTCCTGCGTGCGCGCGGCAAGGGGTCGAAGGAGCGGCTGGTGCCGCTCGGCCGCCAGGCGATCGCGGCCATCAACAGCTACCTGCGCGGCGGCCGGCCGAAGCTGGTCGGCGAGCGCCACGAGCCGAAGCTGTTCGTCAACTTCCGCGGCGGGCCGCTGACCCGGCAGGGCCTCTACAAGATCGTCCAGAAGCACGCCCGTGACGCCGGCCTCTCCGGTCAGATGAGCCCGCACACGCTGCGCCACAGCTTCGCGACCCACCTGCTCGCCGGCGGCTGCGACCTGCGGGCGGTGCAGGAGATGCTCGGCCACGCCGACATCTCGACCACCCAGATGTACACGCACCTCTCCGGCGACCGCCTTAAGGAGGTCTACTTCCAGGCACACCCGCGCGCGAGCGAGACGTAACCCTCACGAATTGCGCACCGCCCCAGGGGGTGTCTGAGCTTTACCACTAAATACGGGGGTGAAGCTCAGACACGGTAGAAATCGGGCATGCCCGAGCTGCCCGAGGTGGAGACGGTGGTGCGCCAGCTCGAGCCGGAGCTGGAAGGGCACCGGATCGAGCGCTTGGAGGTGCTGGACGAGCGCTGGTCGCGGCCGATGCCGCCGGCCGAGCTCGGCGAGGCGGTCGGCGGGCGCACGATCGAGGGGCTGGGGCGGCGCGGCAAGTACATGCTGCTGGCGCTCGACGGAGGCCAGACTTTGGTCATGCACCTGCGGATGACCGGCAACCTGGTTCTGGTCGAAGGCGAGGACGTGCTCGATCCCTCGGAGGGACGGCGTCTGTACGAGGGCGAGCGCTCGACCTCTGCCCGCCACCTGCGCGCCCGCTTCCTGCTCGACGACGGGCGCGAGGTTTGGTTCACCGACCCGCGCCGCTTCGGCGAGGCCTTTCTGATCGACGACGTCGACCTCGAGGCGCGCTTCGCCGGCAAGGTCGGGGTCGAGCCGCTCTCGCCCGAGTTCACCCCGGAGGCGCTGGGGGCGATGGCATCGGGGCGCACGGCGCCGCTGAAGTCCTTCCTGCTCGACCAGTCCGGGGTCGCGGGGGTCGGCAACATCTACGCCGACGAGGCGCTCTACCGCGCCCGCCTGCACCCGCTCTCGCCCGCCGGCTCGATGAAGGCCGAGCACCTGGAGGCGCTGCGCGACGCGGTCGTCGCCGCGCTCCAGGCCGGGATCGACAACGGCGGCTCCTCAATCGACGACTACCGCGACGGTCGCGGCGAGAAAGGGACGATGCAGGACCAGTTCCTCGTCCACACGCGCGAGGGCGAGCCCTGCCCATCCTGCGGCGGCGAGATCGTCCGCATCGTCGTCGCCGGCCGCTCCACCTACTTCTGCCCGAGCTGCCAGATGAAACTGCGCCGCCGACCCCGTCGCAAGAGGAAAGGTTGAGGACTTTTACCCCCTATAGGTGGGTCAACTCCTCAACCTCGCGTTGACTCGCCGTCCGCCTCGTCGGCCACTCTTGATCTTGTGGCCGGAAAGACGGTAAAGACGGAGGCAGTCGTCCTGCGCAGCATCCGCTATGGCGAGGCTGACCGCATCCTCCACCTCTACTCGGATTCGCGCGGTCGCTTCGGGGCGATCGCGAAGGGGGCGCGCAAGCCGAAGTCGCGCTTCGGCGGACGGCTGGAGCCGTTCTTCCGCCTCGACCTCGTCCTGCACGAAGGCCGCAGCGACCTGCTGACGGTGACCGGCGTCACCACGGTCGACGGCTACCCGCGACTGCGCTCCTCCGGCCCGGCGCTGGGCGCCGGCGCCCGCGCCTGCGACGCGGTGCTGCGGCTGCTCGACTCGGCCGAGTCGAACCCGCCCGCCTACAACCTGCTCTGCCGCTATCTCTCGCTGCTCGACGACCCGGCCCAGCCGCGCGCTGCCGGGCTCGAGGTGGCGCTCTCCTTCCGGCTGAAGCTGGCCCTGGTCGCCGGCTTCGCCCCCGAGCTGGCGTCCTGCGCGGGCTGCGGTGAGGCTGAACACCTCACGGGCTTCTCGGGAGCGGCCGGAGGGGTGGTCTGCGGCGGCTGCGAAGCCGGCTCCTTCGAGCTCTCCGAGGAAGCCCACCGCTTTATGGTCGAGGCGCTGGCCCAGCCGCTGTCCGCGGCGCCCGTGGCCGAGCCGCTCGTCCTGCGCCAAGTCGAGCGGGCGGTAGGCGAGACGCTCGAGCACCACGCGCACGTCCAGTTGAGGGCGGCGGCGTAGAAGGAGAGGGGAGGGACTTGCCGTCGCAACAGCGGAGAGGCTCCGTCGAGTCCCTCCCCCTCTCCTTATGATCGGCAGGTGCCCGCAACCGCCGAGTTCCAGGACCGAGTCTCCGCTTGGGAGCAGCAGTACCTGTCGGAGTACGCGACCAGGTCATACCCGGCACGGCGGGCGGTCGCGGAGGTGGACAGTCCGTTGCGGACGCCGTTCCAGCGCGACCGCGACCGCATCGTCCACTCCAAGTCCTTTCGGCGGCTGAAGCACAAGACCCAGGTCTTCGTCTCACCCGAGGGCGACCACTACCGGACCCGGCTCACCCACACGCTCGAGGCCTGTGGGATCGCCCGCACCGTCGCCCGCGCGCTCGGCCTCAACGAGGACCTGACCGAGGCGATCGGGCTCGGTCACGACCTCGGCCACCCGCCCTTCGGGCACGCCGGCGAGGAGGCGCTCGATGCGGCGCTGCGGGAGCGCTGCGGGGGCGGCTTCAAGCACAACGAGCACTCGCTGCGGGTGGTCGAGGTGCTCGAGCGCGACGGCCAGGGGCTGAACCTGACCGAGCAGGTCCGCGACGGCATCCTCAACCACACCGGCGGCGCCAAGCCGGCGACCCTGGAGGGCCGGATCGTGAAGCTGGTCGACCGCGTCGCCTACATCAACCACGACATCGACGACGCCCTGCGCGCCGGCATCCTGCGCCAGGACGACCTGCCGGCGGTCGAGATCGAGCTGCTCGGGCCGACCGGCTCGCAGCGGATCGACACCCTGGTCCGCGACATCGTCGAGCGCTCCGCCGACGCCGGCGACATCGTCCAGGGCAAGCAGATCGGCGCCGCGATGCTGCGCCTGCGCAAGTTCATGTTCGACCGCGTCTACCTCGGGCCCGAGGCGCGCCGCGAGCACGAGCGCGTCCAGCGCACCATCCACGGCCTCGTCGACCACTACTTCGACAACCCCGGCGAGCTGCCGGACTGGGGCCCGGGCGACGCGGCGCAGCGCATCGCCGACTACGTGGCGGGGATGACCGACCGCTTCTGCATCGCCAAGTTCACCGAGCTGACGATCCCCGAAGAGGCGCGCTTCTGATGGGCCTGATCTCGCCCGAGAGCCTCGAGCGGCTGAAGCAGACGGCCGACATCGTCGAGGTCGTCTCCGCCCACACCGACCTGCGCCGCCAGGGTGCCCGCTGGGTTGGGCTCTGCCCCTTCCATGAGGAGCGCACGCCGTCGTTCTCGGTCGACGCCCAGGAGAAGCTCTACCACTGCTTCGGCTGCGGGGTCGGCGGCGACGTGATCAAATTCGTCGAAGAGAAGGAAGGGCTGGGCTTCACCGAGGCAGTGGACCTACTGGCCGATCGCTACGGGGTCGAGCTCGAGCGCGAGCAGGAGGACCCGCGGGCCGAGGCACGGCGCCAGCAGCGGCGTCGCCTCGAGCAGCTGCTGGAACGCGCCGCGACCTTCTACTCCAGCTACCTCTGGGAATCCCAGGAGGGCGAGAAAGCGCGCGCCTACCTGGCCGAGCGCGGGCTGGAGGAGCGGGTGCTGCGCGACTTCGGGGTTGGCTACGCGCCCAGCGCCTGGGACAAGATCCTTGTGCTCGGCCAGCGGGCCGGCTTTCGGATCGAGGAGCTGCGCGGCGTCGGCCTCGCGCAGCGGGGCCGGGGGGAGGCGAGTACGACCGCTTTCGCTCGCGGATCATGTTCCCGATCCGCGACCGCCGCGGCCGCGTGCTCGGCTTCGGCGGCCGCGCGATGCGCTCCGACCAGGGCGCTAAGTACGTCAACACGGCCGAGACCGACTTCTTCCACAAGAGCCAGCTGCTCTACGGCGTCGACCGCGCCAAGGCCGCGATCGCGAAAGCGACCCGGGCGGTCGTGGTCGAGGGCTACACCGACGTGCTGGCGCTGCACCAGGCCGGGGTCGAGGAGACGATCGCGGTGATGGGGACGGCGATCACCGGCGAGCAGGTGGCGACGCTCTCGGGGATGGTCGAGGAGGTGGTGCTGGCGCTCGACGCCGACTCGGCCGGCCAGGAGGCGATGCTGCGGGCGCAGCGGGTCGCCGCGGGGCGCAAGATGCGGCTGCGGGTGGCGGCGATGCCGGCCGGCGAGGACCCGGCCGAGATGATGGTCGAGCCGGGCGGGGCGGAGCGCTTCCGGACCCTGGTCGACGCGGCGGTCGAGCTCGAGGCCTTCCAGGTCGGGCTGGTGCTCGACCGCACCGATGCCTCCTCGCCGGCGGCACGCGACCGGGCGCTGGAGGAGGTCGCGCCGGTGCTCGCCGCGATGGGGGAGACGGCGAGCCGCGACGACCTCGTGCGCAAGGTCGCAGAGCGGCTCGACCTCGAGCCGGCGATGGTGATGGGCCGGCTGGTCGCGGCACGGCCGGCCAGCGGCGGGCCCGAGCGGGCGGCGCCGCGCGGCGCCGAGGCAGAGGCCGCACAGCCGCGGCGGGTGGCCGAGCTGACCTCGCGCGAGCGCCGTGAGCGGGCGCTGCTGGCGATGTGCATCGCCCTCCCCGTCGAGGGCAAGGAGTACCTGGCGCGGCTCACCGACGCCCACCTCTCGCCGACCGGTCTGCGCGCCGCCTCGTGGCTGCGTGAGCACCCGGAGGCCCCGGCGTCCAACCTGCCGCACGAGGACGGCGAGCTGGCCGGGCTGATCGCCGAACTGGTGATGCTGGCCCACGACGAGCCGGCCTCGCACGACTCGATGGAGCTCAACTACCTGTTGCTCGACCAGCGCCGGCTCGAGGACGAGATCGCCGCCGCCGGCGACGACTACGAGAGCCGCGCGGCTCTCAGCCGCGAGCGCGCCGCCCTGGTTGAACGGATTGCCCACGCGCAGCGGGTCGAGAGCTGAGTTCCGTCGTCAGGATCACCTTGCCTGACGCAGCTTTCTGTCTGCATTGCCTGAGATGATCACGGCATGGACAGGGGCTGGCTCGAGGAATGCCTGGCGGCGGGAATGTCGCTCGACGCGATCAGCGAGAGGGCAGGCAAACACCCATCGACCGTCAGCTACTGGCTGAAGAAGCACGGGTTGAGGGCGGCGGCCACTGCGACTCACGCTCCGAAAGGGCCGATCGAGAAGTCCCAGTTGGTCGAGCTCATCGCCGAGGGGATCGCCCTCAAAGAAATGGCTGTGCGATTGGAACGTAGCGTGACGGTGGTTCGTTACTGGATCGCTCGCTATGGCATCGAGCGAGAGCGCTGTCGGAGGCGCACAATTCCGGGAGGAGCTAAGAGGGTCGACATGTCGTGCAAGCGCCATGGCTTGACGACCTTCGTGCTTGAGGGTCGCGGCTCGTATCGCTGCATGAGATGCCGGGTGGAAGCCTCTGCGCGGAGGCGGCGGCGAGTAAAGCGAATCCTGGTCGAAGAAGCCGGGGGGAGATGTGCGCTCTGTGGCTATTCCCGCTGCCAACGGGCGCTTCAGTTTCATCACCTTGATCCCACAACGAAGCGATTCCATCTTGGAGAAGGGGGACACTGTCGCTCCCTCGCCAGATCTCGGGTGGAGGCGCGCAAGTGCGTCCTGCTTTGCGGGAACTGCCACGCGGAGGTTGAGGCAGGAATTACTGAGATACCGCTAAATTCTCCCTAGACGGCAATCCGATGTAGCTCATTTTGGATAAGCACGGTCCGGGGTAGCTCAATGGAAGAGCTCTCGACTGTTAATCGAGCGGTTGTGGGTTCGAGTCCCACCCCCGGAGCTTTTTCAAGCGGCGGTGCGACCGCTGCGCCGCATGGCCAGCGCCTCGACCAGCTCGGCGCCGCGCGCGGCGCCGTCGTTCTGCCGGCCCCAGGCAGCGATCTCGCCGGCCCGGGCAGTGAAGGACGGGTCGCCGAGGATCCGCCGCGCCGCCCAGCGCAGCGGCGCCGGGCGACAGAGCCGCCAGGGCAGCGAGAGGCCGGTCCCAGCCCAGGCGACCCGCATCGCGGTCTCGCTCATGTCGCCGGTGATCGGGCAGATCAGCACCGGCGTGCCGGCGCCGAGCGCGCGGGCGACGGTGCCGTGGCCGCCGTGGGAGACGACCAGCGACGCGGCCGGCATCAGCTGGCTGTAGCTGAGCCAGTCGACCAGGACGGCGTTGGCCGGCACCTCGATCGGGCGCTGGGGAACGACGCGGTTGGTCGTCGCCACGACCCGCACCGGCTCCTCGGCCAGGGCCGCCAGCGCGGTCCGCACCAGATGGTTGTCGGAATCGTGGGCGGTGCTGGGGGCAACCAGGACCAGCGGCGCGTTGCCCGGCGGCAGCTCGATCTCGGGGTGGGGGACCTCGAAGGTCATCGGCCCGGTCACCTCGACGCCCGGCGGCCAGCGCCGCGGGTACTCGAGCTGCGGGTAGGTGGCGACGAGGGCCAGGTTGGTGCTGATGCCACCGTGGAAGTGCTCGACCGGCGCCAGCCCGAGCCGTTCGCGTTGCAGGTTGAGGTCGCGGCGGCCGTGCTCGAGGCCGACGTCGAGGGCCCGCTGACCGGTCCGCCAGAGCGCCCGCCCGAGCGGCGTTCGCGGGGGCCTCAACCCGATCGCGAAGAAGGGCAGGCCCGGCTCCACCACGGGGTAGATGTGCGGGATCAGGGTCGCCAGCGGCACCCTGGCGCGCTCCGCTGCCAGCGCTGGCGCCAGGGTGAGGATGTCGCTGACGGCGACGTGCGGACGCATCTCTTCGAGCAGCGGCAGCAGCGCCCGCGCCGCCTCGGCGGCGTTCTGGCCGTCGTCGGAGTCCGGCTCCGGAGGCGGGAACATTCGGTATTCCTCGGCGGCGGCGAAGCCGAGCCCGGCGCCCTCGACCGCCGCCCGCCGCTCCTCCCAGGTCTCGATCACGACCTCGTGGCCGCGCTCGGCGAGCGCCCGTCCCAGAGAGATCGCGGGGAAGGCGTGGCCTGGGTCGCCGAACGCGGCTACCAGGACGCGGAGGCGCTTGCGGTCCTCCACTAAAGCTCCGCCGCTAAGGCGTGTCGAGCCCCTCGCCAGGCCGGGTGAAGACAATCTCGGGCACGTGGCAGTTGGGGGAGGTGCGGAGCAGGAAGCGAACCGCCTCGGCGAGATCGGTGGGCCGGATCATCTGCTCCGGCGGGATCTGGCCCTGGACGAACTCGGTCATCGGCGTCTCGACGAAGCCCGGCGCCAGCGCCGTGCACTGGATCCCGGCGTCGCCCGCCTCGCGGTGGGTCGACTGGGTGAAGTTGATCACCGCGGCCTTGGTCGCGGCGTAGATCGAGAGCCAGGCCTGGCCGCCCTTGGCGGCGATTGAGGCGGTGTTGACGATCAGCGCCTTGCCGTGCTCGGCTCCGGCCTCGCGCAGCAGCGGCAGCCCCTCGCGGGTGCCGAGGATCAGCGCCCGCAGGTTGACCGCGAGCTGCATGTCGAGGTGCTTGGTCTTGATTTCCTCCATCGGCGCCCCGATCCCAACCCCGGCGTTGTTGACGAGCACGTCGAGGCGGCCGTAACGGGCCCGGTGCGCTGCGAAGACCGCGAGAACGTCCTCCTCATCGGCCATGTTGGCGGCGACGCTCTCGACCTCGAAGCCGTCGTCGCGCAGGCCGGCGACGGCTTCCTCCAGCTTCTCCGGCCGGCGGGCAGACACGGTCAGGGCGTGGCCTTCCTCGCCCAGCACGCGGGCGATCGCCAGGCCGATCCCGCTCGAGGCTCCGGTCACCAGTGCAGCACGCTCCGCCATCTCGCCTTCCTCCTCTTTCGACGCCGCCGCGCACCCTATCGCCGCACCGAGCCGTGGCGCGGCGCACCGGTCTGATTCCCCGTCTCAATAACATGGCGCCGATGCGCGCCGCCCCTCGCCTCGCCACGGCTCTCGCCTGCCTGCTCGCCGCCGCCCTCGCAATGGCCGGCTGCGGCGGCGACTCCGACTCGACCGACTCGACCTCGGGCTCAACCAGCGCCGAGAGTCGTCCGGCGCCGCCGAAAAGCGCCTTTCCGAGTCCAGAAGGAAAGACGCTGCGCGCGGTGCTGAAAGCGGCGGATGCTCCCGCCGAACTGGTCGTCTCGCCGGCCGCGCTGGTCTTCTACAAGGGCGAGAACCGCTACCCGTTCGGGGTCTTCGAACGCGACCGCAGCCAGATCTCCGACGCCGAAGTCGCCCTCTACATCGCCAAGGCGCCGCCGCCGAAGGCTGGTGAGAGCACCAAATCGGGCAGCAAAGGCCCAGTCGCGAAAGCGACGGCGCAGGCGCTCGACGAGCCGGCGAGCGGCCCCTTCCCGGCCGCGATCGAAAGCCTCGTCACCCAGCCCGCCTTCCGGGCGAAGACGACCAGCGACGACCCCGACGCGGCCAGCGTCGTCTACACGACCGAGCTCGACTTTCCCAGCGATGGCGAGTGGCGCATCGCCGCCCTGATCAAGCAGGACGGAGAAATCAAAGGAACGCTGCTGCCGAGCGCGGTGGTCGGCGAATTCGACTCGATCCCCCGTCCGGGTGAGAAGGCCCCGCCGATCCACACCCCGACTGCCGAGGACGTCGGTGGCGACCTCGAACAGATCACGACCCGGATCCCGCCGGACACCCAGAACAGAGTGGACTACGCGGATGCGCTCGGGAAGGAACCGATCGTGCTCTTGTTTGCGACCCCCCAGTTCTGCTTGAGTCGTGTTTGCGGCCCCGTCGTCGACGTGGCCGAGCAGGTCAAAGAAGAATATGGAGACGAGGCGGCCTTCATTCACATGGAGATCTGGAAAGACAACGACCCGAGCACGAAGCGCGTGCGCTCGCAGGTGCACGCGTTCAACCTGCCGAACGAGCCGTGGCTGTTCACGGTCGACCGGCAGGGCGACATCAGCTCGACCATCCAGGGCGCATTTGGCGCCGATGCGCTGACCGCGGCGGTGAAGAAAGCGGTGGCCGAATGAGCAACAAGAAGGAGAAAGAGCCGGCGAAGGAAGAGGCCGTGAGCCAGGAGCTGCTGGACAGCTTCGCCGAGGAGGCACGGCGCCGCTGCGACGTGATCGCCGCCGGTCTCGCGACCGAGTCGGCCGACTTCGAGACGATGCGGGCCGAAGCGCACGCCCTGCGCGGCACCGCCGGCGTCGTCGGCCTGCGCCGCCTCGCCGAGCTCGCCGGCCTGATGGAGTCCGACCTGGCCGAAGCGAAGAAGACGGGCCTGATCCGCGGCGGCCGCGCCCACCAGGTCGCCGACGCCGCCAAGGCCCTCGCCGACGGCGCCGCCGCGGCGGCCAAAGGCGAAGAGGAGCCACCCGATGTCGGCCGCTCCCTCGCCCAGCTGTTCAGCGCCTAGGACGGGCCGGGATGTCCCCTCCCGCCAGCCTCTCAGAGCGGGTGCGAGAGTGGCAGGGAAGGGGACACACCGAGGAGTTCCGCGGCCGGCGGATTCACTGCTTCCACCAGCCGGGGGAAGGGCCGTTGTTGCTCCTCCTACACGGCTTCCCGACCTGTTCGTACGACTGGCGGGAGCTGATCGCGCTGGAGCCGGGGCGGGCGATCCTCGCCTTCGACTTCCTCGGCTTCGGTCTCTCCGACAAGCCCCGCGATCACGAGTACACGCTCGCTTGGCAGGCCGACCTGAGTGAAGAGCTGGTCCGTCGCCACGGGGGTGGCCCAGTCCATCTGGTCGCGCACGACATGGGGACCTCGGTGGCGACTGAGCTGCTGGCGCGGGAAATCGAGGGCGGCCTGGACATGCAGCTCGAGAGCGCGGTCCTCTTCGACGGCAGCGTGATCATCGAGCGAGCCAGCCTCACGCTCGGCCAGAAGCTGCTGCGCAGTCGCCTCGGCCCGCTGCTGGCCCGCGTCTCCTCCGGCCGCTTCTTTCGCTGGCAGCTCGGCTCGGTCTTCGCCGACGCGCACCCGATGAGCCCCGAGGAGGGCGCCGACCAGTGGGCCCTGATGAAGCTCGAAGGCGGCAATCGCATCGCGCACAAGCTGATCGGCTACACCTTCGAACGCGCCCACCACGCCGCGCGCTGGCACGGCGCGGTCCGCGACTGGCCGAAACCGCTGGCCCTGGTCTGGGGCCTGCGGGACCCGGTCGCCACTACCCATGTCCTCGACGGCCTCCGCGAGCTCCGCCCCAGCGCCCCCGTTTACGAGCTTCCCAGCCTGGCCCACTACCCCCAGATCGAAGACCCCGGCGCCTTCCACACCGCCCTTTCGAGCGCGCTCTCATCCCGCTAGGCTCGCCCCGAGGGGCGGTAGCTCAGTTGGTTAGAGCAGCGGACTCATAATCCGTCGGTCGAAGGTTCGAGTCCTTCCCGCCCCACTAAGAAAATGGCTCTATAGAGCCAAGTAGATTAGAGCCGTTCGGCACGAAGTGGCGAAATTGGTCCCGAATTGGTCCCGAAACGCGCTAAGATTTCGGGACCGATGCGACAGCCAGCGCCCCGCCCGATCTCCGGCCACGTCTTCAAACGCAAGGGCAAGCGCGGCACCGTCTGGTACGCCAAGTTCCGATTGCCGGACGGGCAGCAGCAGAAGAAACGACTCGGGCCAGCCTGGACGGAGAAGACCGCGCCGCCCGACGGCTACTTCACGAAAGGCAAGGCGCAGGCGCATCTGGACGAGCTGCTCCGCCAGGTGCGTGACGGCTCGCTTCCGGGTCTGGTCAAGACCGGCAAGACCTTCACGGACGCCACGGCCGAGTGGCTCGGCTACTGCGAGAACGTCCGTGACTGCAAGCCGTCCACGATGCGCGACTACCGCAACATGGTCCGGGTCCTTGTCCGCGAGTTCGGCAAGCGCAGGATCGAGACGATCACGACCGAGGACATCGACCTCTGGATCAGCGGCTACGGCGGTTCGAACCGGACGCGGCAGAAGTACCTCGTCTGCCTTGGCTCGATCTTCAAACGGGCGATGAAGGTCTACGGCCTTCCTCGCAATCCGGCCGATCTTGTGGAGCGTCCCCGCGTCCGACGAGCGGCCAAGATCGACGTGCTGCGCCCAGAGGAGGTCTTGGCGCTCGTCCGGGCGGCGGAGTCCGAGCAGGATGCGGCGATCTTCCACACCGCAGCATTCGCCGGACTGCGAATGGGGGAGTTGTTGGCGCTGCGGTGGCGCGACGTGGATTTCACCCGCCGCACGATCCACGTCCGCGAGAACTGGACTCAGGGCGAGACGACGACGCCGAAGGGTGGGACGGAGCGAGCCGTGCCAATGGCCGAGGAGGTCGCTGAACGGCTGGCGCGACTCGGCCAGCGCGACCACTTCACCGCCGACGACGATCTCGTCTTCTGTGCGGCGCGCGGCCAGCACGTCGGCTACAAGTCCTTGAAGGAGCGCTACCGCGCGGCGCTCCGGGCGGCAGACCTGCGCGAGGACTTCCGCTTCCACAACCTCCGCCACACCTTCGGCAGCACCGTGATCCGCCACGCCGACTCGCGGGAGGTCATGGAGTGGATGGGCCATGCCGACTTGACCACGACGCGGCGCTATCTCGCCTTTGTGGACCGCGAGGACGCCGCCAAGCGTGTCTCTGAAGCGTTCAGGTTGGAGGAGCCGCAGGGGTCCCCGGCATCGGCTCCTGCCGCGTGACGCCGACCTAACGGCGGCGGCGCGTTCCATAGGAGTTTTCGGCGATCCAGCCACCAAGGTCGGAGCGGGTGAACCTCAACCCGCGCTCGCCGATCCGAACATGCGGCAAGCCCCGCGAGCGGACGAGCTCGTAGAGCGTGCTGCGAGGGACGTGCAAGAACTGCGCCGCTTCGTCGGCGGTCATCAAGGACTCGGTTGGGATCGGAGCGTCGGGCATCTCTAGTCCTGTTGTCCACCAAGGAGGTCGTTTGCATCGGTCATTTGCATCGGATACGTCCGAAAAACTTCCGCGAGCGCCCCGCCCAATTTCCGCTGTTCTCGAAACAATGCTTCGATGCTGACCGCCTTCGGCGCGCTCGCCGTCACCTTCATGGTCGTCATGTACGCGCTTGAGCGGCGCGGACGCGGCTACGTCCTCGGCTTCGCCTGCGGCTGCCTCGCGTCGAGCGTCTACGGCTTTCTCGCGGGCGCTTGGCCCTTCGGGGTCGTGGAGATCATCTGGGCTGGGGTGGCCGTCAACCGATTCCTCACGACGGCGTAGCTCAGAGGGCTGCAGTCCCACCCACACTCGACGCCCTTCTCTAGAATCCACCGCATCGAGCGATGAGGCTCGCTCCTTCATAACCGCGACTGCGGGTCGCTGATGGCCTCTACCACCGTCCATCGACGCTGATAGGAGGCCCGTACATGCGACCGACCTGGTTTGACCTTCGCCGACTGGCGGCTATCTACGCCGGAGGCGTGCTCGGCGCACTGGGGCGGGTTGGGTTGGCCGAGGCCGTGCCGCACGACCCGGCCGAATGGCCGTGGGCCACCTTCGCCGTCAATATGGCCGGGGCGCTGCTGCTCGGCTACTTCGTCGCCCGACTGCACGACCACCCCGAGGACAGCCTGGCCCATCCGTTCTTGACCACCGGAATCTGCGGGACGCTGACCACCTTCTCCACGCTCCAACTGGAGCTGTTTCAGATCGTTGACGCCGGACACCTGGCGCTGGCTGTCGGCTACCTCGCCGCGACGCTTGCCTTCGGCTACCTCTGCATTCGCCTGGGGGCGGCGCTTGAGCGACGCCCCCAACGGGAGCCCGTCGGGTGAGCGCGGCAGGTTGGGCCTTGGTGGGGCTGGCTGGCGGCGCTGCCGCTGCGGCCCGCTTCATCATCGATGCCGTCATTGCCGCGCGAAGCGATCACCCCTTCCCGCTCGGCGTCCTCGTCGTCAACATCGCCGGGACTCTGGTGCTCGGCTTCGTCGTGGGCGCGGCCCTCAGCGGAGAAGCGCTCGTCATCGTCGCGGGCGGCGGCATCGGCTCCTTCACGACGTTCTCGACCTGGATGCTGGACTCACACCGGCTGAGCGAAGCCGGTCATTCTCATCTCGTTTGGCTGAACGTCGGCCTCTCGGTCGTCGCGGGCTTCGCCGCGATTTCCCTCGGCCACTGGGTCGGTCAAAGCTGAAAGCCGAACCCCAAAGAAGACCTACGACCACCATCAGAATCAGTCGAGAAGTCAAAGCCAACCCCACCCCGAGCGCCCGATCAGAAGTGCCGACGATGAGGAGTTAGGGCTGCGTCAAGGGCAGCCCTAACTCCTAACAGCAACCACCCTCACGCCCTATCACTTTGTTAAGAGATCGGTGCATTGGGCGCTCCCCACGGACATACCCCGTGGATGCTCTCAATCGGAAAGCTAGGCAAAGGACAGGAGTGCTACTACCTCGACAAGGTTGCCGAAGGCGCTGAGGACTACTACTCCGGCGAGGGCGAGGTCGCCGGGGAATGGCTCGGCGACGCCGCCGAGGACCTGGGCCTCTCTGGCGAGGTCGAGGCGGCCCAGCTCGAAGCGATGCTGACTGGCCGCAACCCGGTCGATGGAGAGCCGCTGGTCGGGATGCGCGGCGTCCCTTCCAGCGGATCGGTTCCCGGCTTCGATCTCACGTTCTCCGCCCCCAAGTCGGTTTCCCTGCTGTGGGGCCTCGGCGGGCCCGTCGCCGCCGTCGAGGTCAAAGCAGCCCACCGCGAAGCAGTCACCGCCGCCCTCGACTACATGCAGCGAGAGGCGTGCTGGACCCGCAGGGGAGCCGGAGGCTCGGAGTTCGTTCAGGGCAACGGCTACCTGGCGGCGGGCTACGTCCATCGCTCCTCGCGCAACGGCGATCCGCAGCTTCACACCCACGTCCTGATCGCAAACGCAACCAAGGGGCCGGACGGTCGCTGGACTCGCCTCTACCACCCGGCGATCTACGACCACGCCAAGACCGCCAGCTGCATCTACGAGGCCCACCTTCGCCACGAGCTAACCCGCCGCCTCGGCGTCGAATGGCAGCCGACCCGCAAGGGCATCGCCGAGATTGCGGGCTTCGCCGACGAGCACCTACGGGCCTTCTCCACTCGCCGGGCGGAAATACTCGAGGCGGCGGGTGCGGAGGCTTCCGCACGTTCCATGCAGGTCGCCACGCTTGCCACTCGCAAGCCGAAGGAGCGCGACGTCGGCCACGGCGAGCTGCTGGCGCGCTGGCGATCGAGGGCCGAGGAGATCGGCTTGGACCGGGAGGCGATGGCGCGGACCTTCGACACCGAGGCGGCGCTGAGGGTCGGCACCGCCGACGCCCCGACTGCCTCGGAGGTTCAGCTTGGCCGGGCCGTCACGGCGTCGGCGTCCCACTTCGACCGCCGCGAGGCGATCCAGGCCGTCGCCGACTCGCTGCCCGAGGGTGCGCCGGGAGGAGAGGTCGAGCGCCTGGCCGACGCCTTCCTCGCGTCCGATTCCGTGATCCAGATAGCGGAGGGCGCGAAAGGCCCCCGCTACACGACCCGCCGCATTTGGGAGCTTGAGCGTGAAGCGCTGGCGGCGGCGAAGCGAATGCGGACACAGGGACCGAACCCGGCAGGCGAGCTGATCGCGGCGCGCGTGATCGGCGCTCGCCCGACCTTGAAGGCCGACCAGCGCGAGATGATCCGCCGTCTCCTGACGAGTCCCGAAGGAGTCGCTGTGGTGATCGGCGAGGCGGGCAGCGGCAAGACCTTCGCCATCGTCGCCGCAGCCGAGGGTTGGGCGCAGGCCGGGATCGAGCTGCGCGCCGCTGCGCCGACCTGGCGCGCGGCGAACGTCATGCGAGCCGAAGGCTTGCCCGCTTCGAGCATCGCCAGCTTGCTCTTGCAGCTCGACCGGGCCGAGCACGATGGCGGCGAGGGCTTGCCGCGCGAATCGGTCCTCTTGATCGACGAGGCGGGGATGGTGGACTCCGCGGCGCTGGCACGACTCGTCTCCCACGCCGAGCGAGCGCAGGCGAAGCTCGTCCTCGTCGGCGATCCCGAGCAGCTTGGCGAGATCGAGGCGGGCGGCTTGTTCCGGGCGCTTGCCGAGCGCGGCGAGCCGATCTACCTAGACGAGGTGATCCGCCACCGCCACGATCTCGACCGCGACGCGGCGAAGCGCATACGCGAGGGCGAGGGGCGCGAGGCGCTGAGCCTCTATGAATCGGGGGAGAGGGTCACGGTCGCTCCCGACGCGGAGGCCCGCCGCGAGGCGATGGTGCGCGACTGGCATGAGGCATTCGAGCGCGGCGAGGACGCCGTGATGGTCGCCAAGCGAAACGCCGACGTGCGGAAGCTGAACGAGCTGGCGCGCGAGGTCCGCCGCCAGGACGGGCAGCTCGGAGCGCAAGAGATCGAAGTGGGGGAGGCTGGCTTCGCCGCCGGCGATCTCGTCATCACCCGCGTCAACGACCCCCGCGCCGAAATCTTCAACCGCGAGCGCTGGCGCATCGCCGAGGTCGACGCCACCGAGCGGCGCGTCGTCCTCGACGGCATCGACCAGGCCAATCGGGTCGAGATCGGCAACGACTACCTGGCGCGGACCAACCCGCACTCAGACGCCCCGGCGCTCGAACACGCCTACGCCGTCACGACCTACTCAGCGCAGGGCACGACCACTGACCGAGCGTTCGTCATGGCCGATCCGTCGATGGACAAGCAGGAGCTATACGTCGCCGCCTCGCGCAGCCGCGAGGAGACCTTCATCTACGCGACGCCGGAGATTCAGGCCCACCGCGAGGAGATCGCGCCCAACTCACCCCACCTGCGCGAGGGCATCCCGCACATCGCAGAAGCCGCCGAGCGCGACCGCTCTCAGCTCGCCGCTCACGACGAGGCGCTGCGCTCGCAGTTCTCCGGCCTGCCGACCGAGGAGCTGGTCGCACGACGCGCAGAGCTGCGGGCCCCCGCAGGCCATGAGGGGAGCCGGGAGAGCCAGCGGTGCAGCTTGCAGGAGCGGATCGAGCGAGCCCGCGCGCACATCGAGGGCTTCGAGGTCGAGCGCGAGGCAGCGCAAGCGCTACCGCGCCGCGAGCGCCGCGACGAGCTGGCCCGCATCGACTCCCGGGAGGCGAGGTCGCGCAGGCAGACCGGACAGCTCGAAGCCGAGCTGGCGGATATGCCCGTCGTCGGCGACGCGGCCCGCCGCGAGCTGGCCGTAGCCGACCAGGTTCTCGCGCAGCGCTGCGAACTGGCGATCATCGCCGCGCGGATCTCCCCGCCCGCCTATGTCAAGGCCGAGCTGGGGGAGAGGCCGAGCGATCCGACAAAGCGGAAGGCATGGGATCGCGGCGTCTCGCAGATCGAGCGCTACCGCCAGGAGCACGGCATCAAGGACCCGAACAGAGCCCTTGGACAGGAGGCGAAGCGGAGGACCGAGCGAGCACGGCAGGAGGCGACGTGGCGGCGAATCCGAGAGGCACAGCGAGCCCTTGGCCTCGGACAGCACGCGGCGCGAGCGCGCCAGCTCGGGCGGGGGCTGAGCATCGGCCGGTGAACCCCCGACCTACCGGCGATTGAAGCACCGCTCAGGCGGCCGTCAACCCCCTGCGGGGGTCGGGCGCGAGCGCCCTTGACTGCCGCCCTCCCGGTGCTGTTCTGCGGGTAGGTCGGGGGAGAGGGAGAGGCAGCCGGTTAGGCGGCGGCGAGAGGTTGCCGGTCCCTAATCTCCACCTGGTAATCGGCGGGCAGGGGCACGACGGGCTCGCGGTGCTTGCTTTTCGACTCGCGGCGGCGGGTCAGCAGATGCTCAAAGAACGCGAGCGCGCCTCCTCGGGGCGCGGCAACGATCTCGCGGCCATCGGGATAGACGATCGCGAGCGGCCGGTGCTCGGCAACTGCCTCCGCGAGGATCGAGCCGAAGCCGTCCTGGTCGGCGGCGATGAAGGTGGTTCCCTCGGGATAGCGGTCAGGATCGAGGACAGCGTCGATCAGTCGCTCGTTAGCGATTTCGCCTGCGGGAGTGAACTTGCTGCGCTCTAGTTCTTCCATGATTCCGCGATTGCTTCCCAGTGATCGATCAGGTAGCGGATGGCTTGTGGCACGACCTCGTTGGCCGCACCCTCGGAAAACCGCTCCGCAGGCTGCTTCTCGAAACCAGTGTAGCGGTGCATATCGTGGTCCCCGTGGGCGTTGTCGAGCAGACGGATCGTTTGCCAATTTCCCTCGATCCGTAGTTGGAGCATGACCGCGTAGCGTTCCATCGGGCGACCCTCCAGATCGACCAGGATGCGGGCGTCTGCGGAGAGCCAGCGGATGAACGGGTCGGTCATTGTCGAAACGTATCCCCGTGCTCGGCGTTTAGGGTGCGGTCGATGCCGAAGGACTCGAAGGAGAAGGCAATCGCGGAGGCGAAGCGCGCCCAGCTCGACTACGAGCGCAACGTTGATGCGGCGCGCGAGGCGAGGCGCAAGAGCTTCGAGCGAGCGCAGAAGGCAGGGCTGTCTCTGCGCGACATCGGTGGGGCTG
This sequence comes from uncultured Solirubrobacterales bacterium, assembly GCA_963846515.1. GTDB lineage: Bacteria > Actinomycetota > Thermoleophilia > Solirubrobacterales > 70-9 > VAYN01. The sequence goes on from CAWJWC010000003.1 coordinate 491,447, forward strand.
TCGGCCTACATCGTTCCCGTGTCGGGGAAATTCTGCGCGGCGAATAGCCAAGCTGTAGGGAATTTCCCGCCAGTTCTGCTACTCTCCCGGGCGTCGAACATCAAACGGCGGCCCACCGCGCGCTAACGCGACGGGCCGCCTGACCACAAGGAGCGTGTACCTCCTCATGGCTGAGACGAACCCTACGGATGGCAGGCGAGTCGTGTCGCTCGATCTGCCTCCCTCACAGATGACGATCCTCCGCAGCCTGCTGGCTGATTGGGCGGCGGACGCGCGACACGACCTTAATCACCCCACGCGGATGAGGAACCCCGGCGCTGCCCAGCAGGACGCCGAGGCTTTCGAGCGGCTTTTGTCGGGAATGGCGGAGGGCCGGGTCGTCGTTCCCGACGAGGCGGCGCGAGCGGCTATCGAGACGGCGGCGAACGCCTACGACGAGGCGAGCGAGTGGGTCGAGATCGTCGCCCACCACGACGCACTGCACGGACTGCTCGCGACTCTGACTGTGGAGGCGGGCTGATGTGGCGGAGCGGCGGCGGCGCTTGGCGTCGCCGCCAGCGCCGCGCCCCGTTGTTCACCGTCTCGACGGATGAGGAAATGCAGCGCGTCGTGCTGGCGGTCGTCCTGCGCGAATACCCGGTGCTACTGACGTTCCCCGCCATTGCCTGCGAGCTGTTCGAGAATCCGGACGATCTTGTCGGTGGCATGGCGCTTGCACGGGCCGTCCGCGATCTCGTCGGCGAGGGGCTACTCCACAGCAACGGCTTACTCGTCCTGCCCAGCCGGTCGGCTCTGCATGTCAGGCGCCTGAGCGGAAAGGACGGTTGGACAGCCTGGGGTTGACAGCGGCTTTTCGGGGGTCGAGGCGTTCGCAGGGATTCGGACGCGCTCCTGCGGGGGCGTGGGGGCCGTCCGGGTGCCTCGGCCTCCGAGAAGCCGCTACGCCTTGGCTTCGTCCAGAGAACGGGGGCCTTATCGTTGGGCAGGATGAGCGAGGGAACGGATGCTGAAATCGGTGTGGTGGCGGCAGAGCTTGGACAGAGCATTGAGTCGGCACGGTCGATGGTCGACGAGCAGTTTCAGATCGCCGAGCGCTTGGACCGGAAGGCGCGGTATCAAGCTGCCACGAGCGGCACCTTCTTTGCGGTCGTGCAAGCGATTGCAGTCAATGCGATCAGCGGGGCCAGCCTTTCCGCTGGATGGATCGCAACGCTTGCGGCCTTTGCGCTTCCGTCTGCATTTCTGACGATCGGCTCTTTGGTAGCGGCGAGCAGCGCATGGAAAACGCAAATCGAGAAGGATCTGCCAGTAGCCGATCTTCGTGACTTGATCGACCGCATTCAAAGGGGCGATGATTTCGCCCTGCGGGAGTTGGCTCATCACTACGTCAATCTTGCTGAGGAGCGTCGCACCGGGAACAAGGAGCGTGTTAAGAGGGTGGGCAAGGCGGCTGACGCGGCGCTTTTGTCGGTTGCACTTACGGGCTTGGAGCTGGTTCTGATATTCATATCGCTGGCGATTACTCATGCCTGACGATCCTGAAAAGGACGAGGACTCAACTTCTGGGGAGGGAGAGGAAAACCCAGAGCCGGCAGACCTCCCCCCACGGCCGGACCCTAAGAAACTCGACGACATCGAGTTCGCGGTCAAGACGCTCTGGACCCAATCTCCTCTTGTTGTCACGATTGCTGATGGGCCCATTACTTCTGACTACGGACCTGCCGAACTAATTGGGAGGCTCGCGGAACGTATCGCCGCATTGATTCGAGATGTAGCGGGCACGCCGACCATGCTCTACGGGATTGCGCCGGGAAACTCCATGACGATGTTCTTTGGCGATCCCCGGCCATCTGATCGTCAGGAGCAGCTTGAGTTTGAGGTTACGCTAGACGCTGCCAAGCGTGTTGCGGAGCTCGTTGAGGCCAATGAAGACGACTTTGTTGCTCGCGCGATTGCTATTGGTGCACCAATGAGCCGTTACGACGATCTCGTTCAGCTAGTGCAGGGCGAAGGGTTCAAATTGCAGTGGCAGCCACGTGCTCAGCCTGCGCGAGTTCTAACCCCTCAGCGGGCCGGTGAACAGCATGTGAGGCTTCAGACTCCTCCCGAGACGAATGATTGGGAGGCAGAGGTCAATGGAATTCTCTATCGGGTTATCGCCGAGCCTGGTGAGGAGAAAGGAACGGCCGGGATCAGGCGGTTCAAATGGTCACCAGCCCCGGTTGGAGTTCGGCGAGGAAAGGTGATCGCCTCAGCCGATCACGAGTTGCTGGACAGGGCGCTCGACCAAGGTCTTTTCGGAAACCCCGTCAAGGCTGTGCTTCGAATTCGAAAGGGCGTTCTCGGTATGACTATCGATCCTGACTACATCGATTTGGAATGGATCTCGATTGGACCTGGACCAGGTGAGAATTCTGGTTTGGGGCGGCCCATTGAGGACTTGCTGGACGAGCTAGAGGAAGACGAGGACTAGTCCCGCCAGCTAAAAACGCCGGCGTACTGGCCTCGGTCATTTGGCAAAGAACGGTTCCCTCGGGACCTTAGGCTCTATTTGGCATGAGCTGCGTATCGGTGGCAAAATACATTTTCACTGCTAGCGATTTGGCCGCAGGTTCGGAATACACATTGGCGTACATATAGTCGCATCATGACGTCCGAGTGCCAATGCACAATCACGACCCGTGCCGACGGGAAACGGGCCAAATCGACAGAGCGTCACAGCCATCATGGAGGCGCTCAAAGAGAAGTACCTTCGCGACAAGAACCTGAAACCTGCCTGGGCTGGCGAGGAGGCGTCCTTACGAACTTTGATCGAAAAAGTAGCTAGCGAGATCGCGTTCAATTACACGATTGATGGCGTGCTTGGGGTCGGCGGAAGTGGCGTCGTGCTCTCTGCTCTCGATGAAAATCTGAACGCGAAGCGCGCACTGAAGATCTCGCGACCATCCCCCGGGAAGGAGGAGCTCCTCGCTCGGATTCTTAGCAAGGAGACGGAGAGCCTCAAGCGTTTGTCGCACCCCAACCTAATTCGAATTTTCGCACAGGGGGTCGTTACGGACGATGATCGTGACTATCCCTACTACATTATGGATCTCGTCGATGGGGTCAAAGATGCCGACGAGTATCTTCGTGGCGCGGTAGACGAACGCGGTGTAATTGATCTACTCCGAGGAGTCTTGGAAGCGGTTGCGTACCTACACAGCCAGAACAAGATTCATATGGATATCAAGCCGGGGAATGTGCTGGTTACTCCATCGGGTACTTCAATCATCTCAGACTTAGGTTTTGCTAAGGACTTGCGCGTAGACGACGGTTACACTCTGATCGGAGGTACCGAGGGGTACATGCATCCGGATGCTCGGGCCTTCGTTCATGAAGCCTCATCCGATCCGAATCGAATGCGTGGCGAGGCCATGCGTACGAAACTTGATCCGATATGGGATTGTTTTTCTCTCGGTAAGACCTTTCTTCGTCTAATCCATGAGCTCGATGCGCATAACCCCAAGGCTTTATCTCCATATACTCACCGCTACCTAAATCTTCTCTCGTGTCGCCTTCTTGACGGCCACAATACGGAGGCAGAGCTCGCGCTTGGGCTTTCTTTGCCAACTATGAAGGAGATTAAGTATCACTCGGTAGCCGAAGCACTTACTGACCTTCAAAAGTTGTCTGGCGAGTATAACTTGGAGGCACGCATACCGGAGCTAAACCTATTTGTTGAGGACACGATTCAAGCATCACATACCGCAGTAACGCCCTTTACTCAACGCGTCAGGGATATTTTGGCTGATGCTGATGTTGCGGCGCTGGGCACGGTAAGCCAGCTCGGACTGCTGAACCTTGTATATCCCACCGCGACCCACACTCGGCTAGAGCATTCGCTGGGCACGTTTTCGGTCTTAGTGCGCTACGTGTCGGCTTTGTACCACGATCCCTTGAGTCCGTTGTTTTGCCAGATCATGGGCGAGGAAGACCTACGTGCCGTATTGGTCGCAGCGCTTGTGCACGATATCGGGCAGTATCCGCTTGCGCATGACTTGGAGGAGGCGCATCGGCCGGTGTTTTCACATACGAGACGTGGCGCGGTCATTCTTGAAGATCAACAACGCTCCGTTCGCTCAGTTATCGAAGACCCGGAAGGTTGGAATGTTCCTGTTCAGCGGGTCATTGACATCTTGGGAGCAAAACCTCGTGCGCTGGAGGGCCAGCTACGAGATCGGATACTTCATTCGCTTATTGATGGCCCGATTGATGCTGACAAGATTGATTACCTAGTTCGGGATAGTGAGAATCTGGGACTTGAGTATGGCCGTGGGCTGTCATTTGAGCGCCTGTTACGTACGCTTACCATTGTGTCGCGTGAGGATCATGGGCGAACCTATGCCGGACTGGGAATTCATGAGAAGGGCAAGATCCCTGCAGAGGCCGTTGCTTTCGCAAGATACGCGCTATTTGGACAGGTGTATTGGCAGCATACGTATCGGTCCATAAAGGCCAAGTTGCAGCGAATGGCCTGGGAGATATTGGAGAGGGCATCGAGGGACGACGCAACGAAGAAGCAGGGCCATGAGAAAGCGCTTCGCAGTAGCCTAAACATGTTTCTTGATACGTCCGCTGTGACGCAAACCCAGGAGGAACTTTTCAGTTCCGGCGATGCTTGGCCTCACGCGGGACAGATTCAACCAGCCGACAATGCGATGCTTCAGTGGCTATCGAGCAACAGCGGATCAGTCGGTGAGCAGCTATATGAGCATCTTCGCCACCGAAAGCTGTTCCGACGTGTCTTGGTCCTGTCGAAAAGCCGAGGCGGCAGTCTTTGGCAGGACGTGCTCCGCTTCTACTCGCACGATCAGTCTCACAATGCATGGATGCACAAGCTTGCATTGCAGCGAAATTTCCAGAGCCAGGTTGTCGAGATGGTGCAGGAGGTTAATGAGCCCGATGTGAAATCGGCTGTTGTTACTGATGACGCACGTAACGCCTTCATCGCGGAGGGTCAGCAATCCGTGGTTATTTTGCTGGACTTCCCCGCCGAGCAATCCCGCAGCGAGGGATTGCTGGAGTACATTGTGGAAGATGATCGGCGAAGAGCTAAGAGTGTCGACATGCAGACCGGGAGCCTCGAGGAGTCTGTCGTGTGGCGGGAGCTCCGAGAAAATTTCCATCAATCCATTGGGAAACTCAGGATCTTTTGCCATCCCGAGCATGCGGCATTCTTATCTGCCTATTTGAGCCGAGATCAACTTGAAGCGGGCCTTAGGGTGGCGATCGGGAAGGTGGAAACCTAGGGAGAGGATGGTGGGCGCGGTTTGACGACGAGATGAGCGTCAATGGGCCCGCTCCCTTATATGCGCGACGTGAGATCAGGCCGATCAGACGGCAAGCGCTTCGGAAACTTGGTCCCGAAATTGGTCCCCGACTCCACCGAACTCAGCCGAACTCCGTGGACGTGATTCGCTCTAACGAGCCAGATTCAGCTCTATAGACGGGTTCCGGCGCGACTCATAATCCGTCGGTCGAAGGTTCGAGTCCTTCCCGCCCCATAGGAAAGCCCGGGAAAGCGGGGTTTCGCTGTGGCATCGACGGCGGGCCTGCCCGCGGCGGTCGAATCTCTCTTCGATGTCGTCGACCGTTGACCGAGCGCGGATTTCAAAGGACGGGACGCACGACGAGCATCCCCCGGCTCGAGACCAAATGCTCCAGGTCATCCGTCAAGCGTTGGACGTGTTCGCTTGCCTGTTGCTCAAAGCGCTCCACTCCGTGGATCTCCGCGATCAGCACGTAATCGGCTTGGTCGATTGACTGTCCGGGCACGTCCGCCGGCCGCGTAAGACGCCAATCCGACACGGTGTCCAGCGACCCGCGGACGATGTCGCGATCCCCTGCCATTAGATGCTCAAAGTCCTCGGCCAGCTCCGGCGAGCGCAGCTGAAACCACATGAGAAGGGTCGCTGGAGGACTCATCCACGAAGCGTAGTGGACAATCGCACCCGGATCGCCTGCCCTGCCTGCCTTCCCTGCTTCGCACTCCGCCGCCATGCCTCGACCTGCTCAAACTTTGTCTCTGAAATTTGTCCCCGACTCCGCCGAACTCCCTATTCCTCCTCAGGCCCCACTTCGCTCTAAACCGCCAGATTTGGCTTGCTAGAGCGGTTCTGGCGCGACTCATATATCCGCGGTCGCTGGTTCGAGTCCAGCCCGCCCCATTTCTCGGAGCACCGCCTACTGGCTTGCCGTGGCGGCGTCGCCCCCCGTGAACTGTTTGACGAACTCGAGGGCGGTGTCGCAGACCTCGCGCCAGCCGCTGTCGATCGTCAGGGAGTGGCCGCGGTTGGGGATCGACTTGATCTCGGTCACACCGATGTTGCGCTTCTGTTTCTTATAGGAGGCGTTGGCGATCGCCCAGGGCACGGTGTGGTCCTTCTCGCCGTCGAGGATCAGAAGCGGGCCGCGGTCGCGGTTCTTCGTGTCGACCTTGGCCTCGGTCGCGGGGTTGAGGTTGGCGTTCGCCATCTGCATCAGCGCCACTCCCGGCGCCGCCACGTGGTAGGTCTCGTAGAGTTCCTTCGCCTCCTCGTCGCCCAGCGCATTGGTCCAGCCGTACTTGAACTGGTCGAACGTCAGGGTCACGGCGCGGCCCCTGTTGAGCGGGTTTGAGAGGACGGGCGCGGACACCTTCAGCGTCGAGAAGGGCAGGGGCAGGACGCCGCGGAACGGACCGGGATCGATCGCGACCGTGACGGCGGAGAGACCGCGGCCGGCGATGATCTGGGCCAGCAGGCCGCCGGTCGAGTGGCCGAGCACCGCCGGCTTTTTCTGCAGCTGGCCGATCACCTCGGCAGTGTGATCGGCGACCTGCCCTATCGTCTTCTTGGCGAGGACGTCGGGGTTGGCCCGCGCCTCCTCAACCGTCTCGGGGTCGTCAGGCCAAACCGGGGTGAGGGCGGCGTAGCCGGCCTCCTCAAAGACCGCCGCCCAGCGATCCCAGCTGCCCGGCAGCAGCCAGAGCCCGTGGATGAAAACGGCCGGCGTCTTCCCCCTCGCGTTCGCCTTCTCAATCTGCTCCTGCTCCCTCTTCGTGATCGCCATCGCTCGCCTTTCGCTGGGTGTCGCGGAACCCCGCTGCTCCCTAGATTCCCATCCCTCCAGTTATTCGGTCAAGGATCCGATGGACTTCGAGCCGGGAGCGATGGAGAACTTGGATCGCGGCCCCTCCCGCCAACCCGCAGCCAGCGCCCATTAGCGCGATCGAGATCATCGTTGGGTCCCGCCGGATCAATGCCATGCCGCCTTCGTCAGGCGCCAGCCCCGTGCCATTTTCCCCTCGGCGGGGGCGCCGCCGCCTTGAGCCTGCCCAGCATCTATACCCACAGCAAACGGCAGGTTGGCGCGATTAGTTAGAGGAAGTCCGGGTGGTGCCCACCTGTCCCAGGAATCTGCACGTATCGTGCTAGTTCGTGTAATCTGAGGGCTATGGCAGCTTCTGCAAGGCGTATCAACGTGACCCTCGACGAAGAGCATGCGACCAAGCTAGCGCGACTTTCTGAGCGCACCCACGTCCAGGAGGGGACCCTCGCTCGCTCTCTGCTTTCGACGGCCCTTGACGACGCCGATCCCGATGCCGCTCGGATTACGGAGATTCTCGATGCGATTCCAGGGGCCTGGGAGCGGACCCAGGAGGGGCTCGCACAGGCGGCTCGCGGTGAAGGAACGCCGCTCGACGAGCTGGCTCCCTGAGTGGCAGCGGTCATCGTCACCCCGCAGGCGCGGCGGGATGTGGATGAGGCGGTTGCCGCGCTCAGCCTCCCGGTCGATACCTGGGAGCGAGTCGCTCGATCATTGCGGGTGCTCGAAACCTTTCCCCTCGCCGGTGCCGAGCTCTGCGACCGGTGGGTGCCGAATCGGTTCGTGCTCGGACCATGGTCCTGGATGCTCCTGCTCTATCGCTACGAAGAGTCTTCCGGCCGGGTTTTCATCATCGCGATGCACGACGCGCGATCAGCGACTTCAGCCACCGCAAGCCGGCCCTGAATTCGGCTCTATAGACAGTTTCCGGCTCGACTCATAATCCGTCGGTCGAAGGTTCGAGTCCTTCCCGCCCCATCGCGCCGGCTAGGCAGGTGAGAGCGGGGTTGAGCTGACGGTGTAGATGTCCCAGGTGTCGGCGACGCCCTTGAGGGTGTGGTTGCCGTGGTGGGTGAACTCGATGCCGGAGCCGGCGGCGAGGTCGCGGACGGTGCGGGAGGCGAGGACGGTGCCGGCGTCGGCGCGGGCGGAGATGCGGGCGGCGACGTGGACGGCGATACCGCCGACGTCGTTGCCGATCAGCTCGACCTCGCCGCTGTGGAGGCCGGCACGGACCTCGATCCCCAGTGAGGGCATGTCGACAGCGATCGCCCGGGCGCACTCGGCCCCGCGGGTCGGGCCGTCGAAGACCGCGAGGAAGCCGTCCCCGGTCGTCTTCACCTCGCGGCCGCCGAAGCGCTCGAGGTGACCCCGCACCACCTTCTGGTGCTCCTCGAGCAGATCGCGCCAGCGGCGGTCGCCGAGCTCGCTCGCGAGCCGGGTCGAGTCGACGATGTCGGTGAGGAGCACCGTCGCCAGCACCCGCTCCGGGGCGGGGCCGGGGCGGACGCCGGTGAGGAACTCCTCGATCGTCTCCAGCGGCGCGTTGCTGTCGCCGATCCAGGGAAAGTGGTCCGCACCCTCGAACTCGACGTAGCGGCTGCCCTCGATCTGCTCGGCCAGCCAGCGGGCGGCGCGGTAGTTGACCACGTGGTCTGCGTGGCGATGCATGACCAGAGTTGGGACCTGGATCAGTGGCAGCGTGCCGCGCACGTCGATGTCGAAGAACATCTCGAACAGCTGCCGGACCCGCATCGGGCTGGCCGCCTGGCGCTCGAAACGGGCCTGGAACTCGCGCGCACGGGGGTCCTCGGCGAGGCTGGGGGAGAAGACGTCGATCGTGGCGCCTTGCCCCCAGAAGGGGGCGAGCAGCTCCTCGTTGGATTCGAGCAGCGCCTGCTTCGGCGCCGCCCAGGGGTAGTCGTCGGCCTCCGTCGACTTCGCCATCGCGCCCCAGAGCACGAGGGCGGAGGTCCGCTCCGGGTAGGTCGCGGCGAACAGCATGCACATCGTCGCCCCCTCGGACATCCCCAGCAGCGCCGCCCGCTTGGAGCCGGAGGCATCCATGACGGCGCGCAAGTCGTCCATCCGTTCCTCCAAGGTGGTCGCCCCCTCGACCGGGTCCGAAAGTCCGACCCCGCGACGGTCGAAGAGGATCACGCGGGCGAACGAGCCGAGGCGGCGGATGAAGTGCGCCAGCGCCGGGTTCTCCCAGAGCAGATCGAGGTGGGAGACGAAGGGGAAAGCGACCACCAGGTCAAACTCGCCCTCGCCGATCACCTGGTAGGCGATCCCGACCTCGCCGCTGCGCGCGTATCGGGTCTCGGGAGGCATCGCTCTGCTCACCTTAGTTGCACGCTCGCACGTGATTACTTGAGAGACCTTGTGTTTTCAGACAGACTTGCAACCGGGTGGCCGACGAGAGTGAGAAGAAAGCCTCTTTCTACGAGCATCGCTGGTTCCAGGGGACCGTCGCGCTGGTCGGCCTGATTGGCGCAATCTGGGTCTTGTCGGCGAAAGTGTTCGACACGGCGGCCCAGATCACGGCGAGCGAGACGGTCTACGCCAACACGCAGATCATCCTCGACACCTCGGAGGGGATGGGCGAGCCGTTCGGGGACGGAACGAGACTCGACGCGGCGGTCGAAGCGGTCGAAAAGTACGTCGTGCCGCTCGAAGGGGAAGGTCTCGCCCTGCGGCGCACCGGGCGCAGCTGCGACGAAGGCAGCAAGCAACTGGTCGACTTCGGCACCGGGCATGCCGACGACGTCGTCGAGAAAGCGAAGGAGGAGCACCCCGAAGGCAGGTCGACCCTCGCCTACGCGGTGATCGAAACGATCGCCGAGTTCACTGCCTCGGGCGATTTCCAGGGCCCCGCCTCGACGCGACAGATCGTGATCATCACCGGCGGCGTCGGAGGCGAAGAATGCCTCGGCAGCGAAGCGGGAGCCGAAATTCGCCGCCGGCTCGAGGACACTGGTATCGACGCGACTTTCAAGCTGGTCGCCCTGAGTCCCACGCCGAGCGCGAACGAACGCCTGGAGAGCTTCGAGCAAGCGCTCGGCGGCGAGGCGGAGTTTGCCGTGGTCGAGACCCCGGAGGAACTCGAGGAAGCGGTCGACGAAGACCTCGAGACGCTGTCCGCGGAAATCGACGAGTTGGCGGACCTCGAGGCCGAATCGAGCGAGCTAACCGAGACCACCGAAGAAGGCGGGGAAGGGGAAACCGGCGACGAAACGGGGACTTCGGGGGAAGAAGGCGAACTCCCGCCGAGCGAAGTCGAAGGCGGCTCCGAAGGCGAAACGGAGCTCGCCCCGCCCGAAGGGAGCGCCGCCCCGGTCGAAGAACCTCCGCCCCTCCCCTGAGCGGGGATCCGCTATCTTCTCCGCCAGTACAGCGAAGTTGAGTGATCGATAGTTCTTAGGGCAGCGAGCAGCACGGGAGGCGGCAATGAACGTTCTGGCGAAGGAGATTCCGCAGGACTGGTACCGCACCGCGTTCGCCGACACGGCGGACATGGCCTGGACGGACCGGACCGGGAAGGAAGTCGAGCGGGCGATGCGGATGCTGCGCCCCGAGGGCGGCGAGCGGGTGCTCGACCTCGCCTGCGGTTCGGGCCGACACTCCCTGGAGCTGGTGCGCCAGGGATTTGAGGTGGTCGGCGCCGACATCTCGCCGGAGCTGCTCGAGATCGCCCGCAGCGACGCCGAGCGCGACGGCCTCGATGCCACCTTCGTCGAGGCCGACCTGCGCGAGCTCGACTTCGACGCTGAGTTCGACATCGTGCTCAGCCTCAACGATGGCGCGATCGGCTACCTCGAGACCGAAGCGGAGAACCTGCGCACCTTCGAGGTGATCTCGCGATCGCTCAAGCCCGGAGGCAAGCACCTGATGCAGCTCCCCAACGTCCTCTACGCGCGCGAGCACCTGCCGCAGAAGTCGTGGATCTCCGGCTCCTCGATGATCGAACTGGTCGAGCACCGCTGGAACAAGAGCGACAAGTACATGGAAGGGGCGATGATCCCGATCCGATTCGGTGAGATGCTCGACGAACTGAAGCCGATCGAATTCCGCCAGCGCCTCTACACGGTCGAGGAGCTGACAGAGATCATGTCCTCGGTCGGGATGGAGCTCGTCCGTGTCTTCCACGGCAACGGCAAGGTGCGCGAGCCGACCGACAAGCAGTTCGAGATCTTCGTCGAGAGCCACAAGCCGGCTTAGCCGGCTGGGCCCCCGCGACGCTTCTTGCGCTGCTCCTTCAGCTCCCGATTTTGAGCCGCGATCCGGCATCTCAGGACTGCGCTACGGCAGGTACTTTTCCGCCTGTTCCTTCGCTTCTTCGATGCCCTTTTCCGCCTGCTGCTTGCCTTCTTCGATGCCCTTTTCGGCCTGCTTCACGCCTTCTTCGACGCCCTTGGCGGCGCTGCCCTTTCCGTCTTCAATCTGCTTCTTCGCTTCTTCGAGGCCTTTCTCGGCTTCGTCGGTGCCTTCCTCCAGTCCTTCTTCGGCCTGCTTGACGCCCTCTTCGACTTCTTCCTTCGCCGAGTTGGTGGCCTCGGTCGTGTTGTCGTCGCTGCCACAACCGGACCAGACGACGCCGCCCGCGACGATCGCGAAGACGGCGAGAATGGCGCCCAGCGCGCGAAGTTTGGTCCTACCCGACTCTGCGTCTCTCATTTGACTCTCTCCTGGGGTGGATTCTCGGGACGGCTGACTCTACCGTTGGCCCGATGACGGAAGCCGAGCAGATGGATGAGTTCGAGGCGCTGGTCGCCGACGCGATCGACGCCCTGCCCGAGCAGTTCCAGCGGGTGCTGGCGGATATCGCGGTGGTCGTCTCTGAGCTCGGCACCGAGCACCGCGCCTACGGCGAGTACTTCGGCGACGGGGTCGCGCGCGAGGGCTTCGAGGACCGGATCGTGATCTACCGCGACACCCTGGAGCGCGACTTCGGCCACGACCGCGAGCTGCTCGCGCGCCAGGTCGAGCGCACCCTGCGGCACGAGCTCGCCCATCACCTCGGCTGGGACGAGCGCGGGGTCGGCGGCCTCGGGCTCAGCTAGCGGACGCGGCAGTTGCGCGCCAGCGTCGTCTCGATCTTGCGGCCGTCCGCGAAGAAGAAGCTGCCGCGGGCGAGCGGGAAGACACCGACGGTGAAGCCGGCGGGGGCGGCGCAGCTGGCGCTGATGAAGCTGTGCCGCTCACCGCGGTAGGTGTAGGTGCGGCCGATCGTCAGGTCGAGTTCGGTGACCGAGCCGAGCCCGCCGGCCAGGGTCGGAATCCGCGCCGCCAGCGTGGTCCCGAACTGGCCCTCGCCGCGCTTGATCCGCAGTGGCACGATGAAAGTGGTTTGCACCGGGGCGGTGATGTAGAGGTGGAGGAAGAGGGTCGGGCTGCCGCGGCGCTTGCCGTAGAAGGCGAGCGTCCTGCCGCCGGCCGGAATCGGGGCCGCTGCTGGGAACTCCACGACCGCGACGAAGTGCCCACGCCCTACCAGCGAGGGCCGGCAGCGCTGCAGCGCGACCTCGGTACTGGTCGACTGCAGGAGCTGGCCAGTGCAGGCGGGCAGGCCGACGGTGGTCAGCTTGCCGTTGCGGTTGAGCGCGATCTCGACCCGGCGCACCGGTGGCGGGTGGGTGCCGTCGGTGGTGGCGATCGCGCCCTTGACGTGAACGGAGATCGGTGCCAGCCGGTCGCGCGGCAGCGACTGCGGCGCGAAGTCGCCGCTGAAGGAGATCCGCACGTTGCCGGACTGGCGCAGCTCCCCCTGAGCGAGGGCGGCGCTGAGCAAGCAGAGCGCCAGGAGGGCGCAGATCGGGATCGAGAGGCGTCGGGACATGGTCGGGATCCAGTCTATGCGCCGGATTCTGCGGCTAGGGTTGAGCGATGGTTGAGCCTCACGGCTGGAGCGAGCTGGCAGCGGGGGACGAGTTCGCCGGCTACCGGATCGAGCAGCGGCTCGGTCGCGGTGGCATGGGGATCCTCTACCTGGCGGTCGAGCCGGGCCTCGAGCGGCGCGTGGCGCTGAAGCTGATCGCCCCGGAGGCGGCCGCCGAAGCGGTCTTCGCTAGGCGCTTCGCCGAGGAGTCGCGGATCGCCGCCTCGATCGAGCACCCCAATGTCGTTCCGATCTATGCCGCCGGCGAGCACAAAGGCGTCCCCTACATCGCGATGCGCTACGTCTCCGGCTCGGATCTGAGCCGGCGGATCGCCCGCGAGGGGCGGCTCGGACCGGCCGAGGCGGCGGCGTTGGTCGCCCAGGTCGGCAACGGCCTCGACGCGATCCACGCCGCTGGCCTGGTCCACCGCGACGTCAAGCCGGCCAACGTCCTGCTCAGCGGCAGGGAGGGGGAGGAGCACGCCTACATCACCGACTTCGGGGTTGCCCGCAACGTCGCCACCGAGTCCGGCTTGACCCAGACCGGCCGCTTCGTCGGCACGCTCGACTACGTCGCGCCCGAGCAGATCTCCGGCGGGCCGGTAGACGCGCGGGTCGACGTCTACGCGCTCGGCTGCCTCCTCTTCAAGCTGCTGACCGGCGAGGTGCCGTTTCCGCGCGAGGGCGAGGCGGCGCGGCTCTACGCCCACTTGCACGACCCGCCCCCGGCCCCGTCGCTGTACGCGCCGGAGGTCTCGATGGCGCTCGACGACGTCGTGGTCAGGGCGATGTCGAAGCAGCCCGACGACCGCTACCCCTCGGCCGGCGACCTCGGCCGCGCTGCCGTCGCCGCGGTCGGCGGCGCCGCGGTGGCGGTCCCGGAGCGGACCGTGGCGACCGGCGCCGCGGCGACGCGAACCGCGGCGACGCAGCAAATGGCGCCTTCCCGTGGACGGAGGCGGCTGGCGATCGTCGGCGGTCTGCTCATAGCCATCGCGATGGTTGTAGCCGTGGTTGTCCTGGCTGGCGGCGGTGACACGACGACCCCCGCGGCACAGAAGGAAACGGCGCCACCGCAGCAAAAGGAGAAACCAAGGCCACAGTCCCTGTCTCGCTCGGAGCTGGTCGGCCGGGCGGACGATGTTTGCGCGGAGAGCCAGCGCCGCTACGTCGAAATCCGCGACATGGAAGGGGAGTACTCGGCCGACGTGCCCTACGCGGAAGCGCTGGTCCGCAATGCGCGCCAGCGCGTCCGCGGCCTGCGCGCGCTGCAGCCGCCAGCGGCACTCGCCGCCCCCTACGGCAAGTACGTCGCGGCCCAGGAGCGGGTGCTCGAGACCGACAAGCAGGCGCTCGCCGCCGCCCGTCAGGACGACGTCGGCGGCGTCGAAGCGGCGCGCAACAGCCGCGACGCCGAGGATGCTCTGCGCGAAGACCTCGCGCGGCAGATCGGGTTCAGTGTGTGCAGCATCCCTAAGAGCTGAAGGAGGCCGAGATCAAGACCGCGACCAAGTACCTGACCTTCGAGACGACGGAGCGCCGCGAGCTGATCCGGATCACCGAGGACGTCCAAGCGACCGTCGATGAGGCGGGGATCGCCGAGGGCATGGTCCTCGCCTCGGCGATGCACATCACCGCCGGCATCTGGGTCAACGACGACGAGCCCGGCCTGCACGAGGACACGCTGGAGTGGCTCGACAAAGTCGCGCCGCCGAGCTGGGCCGAGCCCCCCAATCGGGTCGCCTCGGAACTGCTGCCGGAGGGCGGCGACTACCGCCACCACCGCGGCGGCGAGGACAACGGCGACGCCCATCTCAAGAACCTGCTCGTCCACCACCAGGCGATCGTCCCGGTGACGGACGGCCGCCTCGACCTCGGTCCCTGGCAGCAGGTCTTCTACTGCGAGTTCGACGGCCGTCGCCGCAAGCGGGTAGTGATCAAGGCGATGGGCGAGTGAACGCGATTCCCTTGTAGGTAATAACTCGCTTACGTAACTATCTGCTTAAATAAGCGGACATGACCGAGCAGGAGCAGATGGACCTTGTGGCGCGGGCGATCGCCGAGCCGCGCCGGCGCCAGATCCTGGCGATGGTGCGCGAGCGCGAGCTCAGCGCTGGCGAGATCGCCGCCGGCTTCGACGTCTCGCGGCCGGCCGTCTCCCAGCATCTGACGGTCCTGCGTGGCGCCGGCCTGCTGACCGAGCGTCGCCAGGGGACGAGTCGCTACTACCGGGCGAGGCCCGAAGGGCTGGCCAGCCTGCGCGACTTCATGGACGAGTTCTGGACCGATCGTCTCGAGCGGCTGAGGCTGGCCGCCGAGCTGGAGCAGCAGAGGAGGGACAAACGTGGCAAACCCAGAGACGGTGGGCTCGGTCGAGGTAGAGGTTCGAATCGCGGCAAGCCCTGAGACTGTTTTCGACTTCTTCACCGACCCCGACAAGATGATCCAGTGGATGGGTCGCTCGGCCGAGCTGGACCCGCGACCGGGCGGCGGATTCCGCTGCGTGGCCAACGAGGAGGCGGTCGCGGTTGGCGAGTACGTCGAGCTCGACCGGCCGCACCGGGTCGTCTTCAGCTGGGGCTGGGACGGCGAGGAAAGCGTCACTCCACCCGGCTCCAGCAGGGTCGAAGTCCTGCTCGCGCCGGACGGCGACGGCACCCAGCTGCGGCTGATCCACCACGACCTTCCCAGCGCCGAATCGGCCGAGAAACACGGCCACGGCTGGCGCCACTACCTGGACCGCCTCGCCACCAGGGCGGCCGGCGAGGACCCCGGTCCCGACAAATTCGGCGAGTAGCCGGACCGCCGATCTGAAACGAAACGACTACCGAGAGGAATGACGATGGGCAACCCGACGATGTGGTTCGAAGTGGCGGCAAGGGATCGCGAGGCGATGAAGGGCTTCTACTCCGGCCTCTTCGACTGGAAGCTGACCGATATGGAGGCGATGGCCTACACCGGGATCGAGACCGGCGATCAGGGGATCCCGGGCGGAATCGGCTCGGCGCCGGAGGGCAACGACGGTCACGTCACCTTCTACGTGGCGGTGGACGACGTCGAGGCCGGCCTGGTCAAGGCGGAGTCGCTTGGCGGCACCCGGGTGATGGGGCCGATGGACATCCCCAGCGGACAGATCGGCCTCTTCTCCGATCCCGAGGGCCACACGGTCGGCCTGATGAACATGAACGGCGGCGCCTGAGTCATCGTCAAGATGGCCGGGTGGAGAACCTGGCCGTCCAGCTCGAGGGCTCTCTGGCGGTGTTGGAGCCGCTCGAAGAGAGGCACGCTGAGGATCTCTGGCGCGCGGCGCAGGCGCCAGAGATCTGGCAGTGGCTGGCTCGCGTGGGGAGCAGTCGCGAGTACTTCGAGAGGTGGTTCGAGATGGCGCTGGCAGCCGATCGCGAGGGGGTCGAGGGAGTTTTCGCGATCCGCGACCGGCGCAGCGGGGAGATCGTCGGCAGCACCCGTTACCTCAACCTCCGACCCGTCGACCGGGCGCTCGAGGTCGGCTGGACCTGGCTCAATCCGTCCGCCTGGCGCACTGGCATCAACGTCGAGGTCAAACTGCTGCTGCTGGCCCACGCCTTCGAGGAGCTCGGCTGCGTGCGGGTCGAACTCAAGACCGACGCTCGTAACGAGCGCTCGCGGGCGGCGATGGCGGCGATCCCGGCCCAGTTCGAGGGAGTCCTCCGCAACCACATGACCGTGCCCGACGTCGGTCTGCGCGACTCCGCCTTCTACAGCGTGATCGACTCCGAGTGGCCCGACGTGCGCGCCAAGCTCGAGCGGCGGCTCGCCCGATCGCGGTAGCCGCATCCGACTGCCACCACACCGGGGTGGGGTGAAAGTCGGATGCGCCGATCACCCCGGGGCCGGCGCCGGGTTGAGGCGCGGGGACTCTTCGCCCTTGGCGGCGATCAGGTCGAGGGTAAGCAGGACGGCGGCGACGGCGAAGATCGGCGCCAGGAAGATGTTGGCGACCGTGTCGGCGAGCCAGGTGGCGACGAAGGAGTGGCCGAGCAGCGCGTGGACGCCGTTGCCCAGCAGCTCGCCGACGACGTCGCCGACGAGCTCGATCGGGACGAGGACGAGGAAGACGATCCAGAATTTGTGCCGCACTAGCTCGACGCTGCGGCGGAAGGCACCACGCACGCTGCGCTTCTCGATCTCGACCACCGGGCCGGCCAGCCCGAGCCAGACGAAGGCCAACGCTCCCGGCACGAAGAAGAGCAGCAGCCCGATCACGACGATGAGCACGTAGATCAGGTCGACCGCGATCAGCCGGCCGTAGTCGACGTGGCCGGCGATCTCGCGCAGCGAAGGAGGGCGCTCGTGCGCGGGGTGGGTGAGCGAGATCGCGACGGCGCCGCTGTAGAAGACCTCGCCGATCAGGCTGGTCGCGACCAGGGCGCTGACCGCGGCGACGAGGGCGGCGATCTTGACCCCGCTGTCGAGGTCGAGCGAGTCCACGTCGAGGGTCGCCGAGATCGCGTCGAGCAGTCCCAGCGGCAGGAAGACGATCGCCGCCAGCAGCAGCAGAGAGCGGCGCCCAGGACCAGTAGGTGCGCCCGATCCTGCGCGTAGATCGAGCCAAGCTCCGCGGGTCCGGCTCACCTCAGCCGCGCCGCCGCCCGGACTTGACCCGCCCGCGGGCTTCGAGCCGCGACCGGCTCGACTCCGCCGCCGGGCACCCGCTTCAGGTTGCCGAGCTCGGGGATCAGCAGCTCTTCGGCGCAGCGCCGGTGCCAGTGGTGGTGGTCGGTGCCGCCGAGCCGGCGCACGAATTGGACGACCGTGTGCTCGTCGCCGACCTCGATCTCGCCGTGGCAGCCCGGGCAGTGGTAGAGCTTGCGGGCGATCCCGCGGATCAGCCAGACCTCGTCGCCCTCTTCGTTCAGCCCGCGGAGACTCCAGCGCATGCTTGGCTGGCCGTCGAACTGTCCCACGGCTCAGCGCCTCGACATCCAGGCGAAGCCGGCCGCCATCGCCAGGTTGGCGACCCCGGCCAGCTGCAGGCCGAGCTTGGCGCCCGGCCGGCTGACCGCCGGCGAGCGCGCCCAGAGCGCGTCGGTGGCGATCTCGGTCCCGCGCAGCCAGGCCAGCGCCTGCCAGTCGCCGGGGCTGCCGCGGCGGTCGGCGATCGCGTGGGCGGCGGCGAAGGTGAGCCAGATCGGGCCGCAGCGGCGGAAGAGGTGCTCGGCGTCGGGCGAGGGCTCGTCGTGGCCGAGCACCTTCAGGGTCGCCGCCGGGGCCGCGATCGCCGGCGCTCCCGAGCAGCAGGTCGAAGGCGATCATGTTGCGGTTGGTGAGGCGGAGGGCCTGTTCGAGCGTCATCGCTGAGGTCAATCCAACCAGATCGGGACCGAATTACGCACAAGAGCCTGAGTTCGCAAGAAGGGAAAGCGTGGGGTCCGGCGAAATGGACCGCCGTGACCAAGACTGCGACGAAGTCCCCCCAACTCAAGAGCCTTTCCGACTACATCCAGGAGCGCTTCGACGAGTTCTCGCGCTCCCAGAAAGACGTTGCCCGCTACATCGTCGACCACCTCGACGAGGCAGCCTTCCTCACCGCCGAGGAGCTGGCCCGGAGAGCGAGCACCTCGTCCTCGACGGTGGTGCGCTTCTCCCAGGCCCTCGGCTTCGAGGGCTACCCGGAGCTGCAGCAGGCGGCGATCGAGGAGTACCGCACGACGATCGCCGGCCGCAGCGCCGGCAACGGCGGCGCCCTCTTCTCCTTCGACCACTCCGAGCTCGAGGGCTCGCTCAGCGCCGACTACGCGAACCTCGAGGAAACCGCGCGCAAGCTGACCCCCGAGCAGGTCGACGCGTCGGTCGCGGCGCTGGCCACGGCGCAGCGGATCGTGATCGTCGGCGTCGACCAGATGGCCTTCTTCGCCAGCTACCTGCGCCACACGCTCAGCCTGCTCGACATCCGCGCCGAGATCGTCGCCAGCACCGGCGGCGAGTCGCTGCAGCGACTCGGCCGGATCGACGAGGAGACGCTCGTCATCACCCTCTCCGCCGGCCGCGCCCACCCGCTGCTGCTGCGGGCGATGAAGCTCGCCCTGCACCGCGGCGCCCGCACCCTGGCGATCTCCGACGCGACGATGTCGGAGGTCGGCGAGCACGCCGAGCTGACCCTCTACTTCTCTTCCAACAGCCCCTCCTTCGCGCGCTCCAACACGGCCCTGATGGCGCTGGTCCAGGCACTGGCCCACGGCCTCTACGCGCGCGACGAAGCGGCGCACAAAGACCGCATCCGCGCTTACAAACTGAAGTAGCGAGCGAGCGAGCCGCAGGCCGGCTCCGTGGCGTCCTGTGGGGGGTCTCGTCGCTGCCGATCAGCGCGCCGACCGTCGCCACGTAATATGGACGCTGCATGACTGAGCGCGCGACTTTCCGGCTCAAGACCGGCCTGGCCGAGATGCTGAAGGGCGGGGTGATCATGGACGTGGTCACCCCCGAGGAGGCGAAGATCGCCGAGCAGGCGGGCGCCTGCGCGGTGATGGCGCTGGAGCGCGTCCCCGCCGACATCCGCCGCGACGGCGGCGTCGCCCGCATGTCGGACCCGGCGATGATCAAGGGGATCCAGGAGGCGGTGACGATCCCGGTGATGGCGAAGGCGCGGATCGGCCACTTCGCCGAGGCCCAGGTCCTGCAGGCGCTCGAGGTCGACTACATCGACGAGTCGGAGGTGCTGACCCCGGCCGACGAGCGCAACCACATCGACAAGCTCGCCTTCGAGGTGCCGTTCGTCTGCGGCGCCACCAACCTCGGCGAGGCGCTGCGGCGGCTCGGCGAGGGGGCGGCGATGATCCGCTCCAAGGGCGAGGCCGGGACCGGCAACGTGGTCGAGGCGGTCCGCCACATGCGCGAGATCACCTCCGGGATCAAGCGGCTCGCGCAGCTGCGTCCCGAGGAGCTCGCCGCCGCCGCCAAAGAGCACCAGGCGCCGCTCGAAGTCGTCCAGGAGGTCGCCGCCGCGGGCCGCCTGCCGGTGCCGCTGTTCTGCGCCGGCGGGATCGCCACCCCGGCCGACGCGGCGCTGATGATGCAGCTCGGCGCCGAGGGCAACTTCGTCGGCTCCGGGATCTTCAAGAGCGCCGACCCCGAGCGCCGCGCCAGGGCGATCGTCGAGGCGACCACGCACTTCGAGGACCCCGAGCGGGTCGCCGCCGCCTCGATCGGGCTCGGCGAGGCGATGCCGGGCCTGGAGATCGCCGACCTCGCCGCCGCCGACGCCCTGCTGCAGAACCGCGGTGCCTGAGCTGCGCGTCGGCGTCCTCGCGATCCAGGGCGACTTCGAGGCGCACGCTCGGATCCTGCGCCAGCTCGGCGCCGAAACCCGCGAGGTCCGCGTCCCGGCCGACCTCGACGGGCTCGACGGCCTGGTCGATCCCCGGCGGCGAGAGCACGACGATCTCCAAGGGCATCGATTCGGCCGGCCTCGAGCCGGCGCTGCGGGCGCACCACGAGGCGGGTCGGCCGATCCTCGGCACCTGCGCCGGGATGATCGTCTGCGACAGCCGAGCACCTCGGCTTCCTCGACGCCAGCGCCAGGCGCAACGCCTTCGGCCGCCAGCTGCAGAGCTTCGAGGCCGACCTCGCGGTCGAGGGGATCGGCGACGAGCCGCTGCGCGCGGTCTTCATCCGCGCCCCCTGGATCGAGCGCCACGGGGCCGGGGTGGAGGTGCTGGCCAGCTACGACGGCCACCCGGTGGCGGTGCGCGAGGGCACGGTCCTGGCCGCGGCCTTCCATCCCGAGCTGACCGACGACCCGCGTTTCCACGCGATCTTCATGGCGATGACGACCAGCGCGCACGAGCGCGCCAAGGAGGAGGCGGCGAGATGAGCGACCCGCGTGACGCAGAACCTGGCGAAGATCCTGGTCGGCTACTCGACCGAGGTGAAGGAGGGCGAGGTCGTCTCGATCGACGGCGAGAGCGCCGCCGCGCCGCTGCTGCTCGCGGTCTACGAGGAGGTGCTGAAGGCCGGCGCCAACCCGATCCTCAACGTCGCCCTCGACGGCCAGATCGCCGCCTACTTCAAGCACGCCTCCGACGCGCAGCTGGAATGGATCTCGCCCTTCGCCGAGTGGATGGTCGACAACGCCGACGTGCGGATCGCGGTCGGCGCCAGCACCAACACCCGCGAGCTCTCCGGCGTGCCGCCGGAGCGCCAGACCCTGCGCCAGTCGGCCACCGGCGACCTGATGGCGCGGGCGATGAAGCGCAGCGCCGAGGGCGATTTCCGCTGGTGCTACACGCTCTACCCGACCAGCGCCTACGCCTCGGAGGCGGAGATGAGCCTGGCCGACTACGAAGACTTCTACTACGGCGCCTGCCTCGCCGACGACGGCGACCCGCTGGGCGCCTGGAAGCGCGCCTCGGAGGAGACGGTGCGACTGGCCGAGTGGATCGAGGGCCACGAGGAGGTGCGGGTGACCGCGCCGGGCACCGACATCAAGCTTGGCATCGCCGGCCGCAAGTTCATCCCCTGCGACGGTCGCCACAACATGCCCGACGGCGAGTTCTTCACCGGTCCGGTCGAGGACTCGGTCGAGGGCGAGGTCAGCTTCCACCTGCCGGCGGTGATCGGCGGCCGCGAGGTCTCCGGCGTGCGGCTGCGCTTCGAGGCGGGAAAGGTGGTCGACGCCAGCGCCGAGCGCGGCGAGGAGTACCTGATGAAGCTGCTCGACACCGACGAGGGGGCGCGGCGGCTCGGCGAGCTCGGGATCGGCACCAACTACGGGATCGACCGCGGCACCCGCGAGGTCCTGCTCGACGAGAAGATCGGCGGCACCGTCCACATGGCGGTCGGCACCAGCTATCCCGAGTCCGGCGGCGAAAACGAGTCCGCCGTCCACACCGACCTGGTCTGCGACCTCCGCCTCGGCGGCAAGCTCGAAGTCGACGGCGTCGTCATGCAGGAAGACGGCAAATTCCTCGTCTGAAGCGACTTAGCCCTGGATGATCGTCGCGATCGTCCCCAGGAAGCCGACGATCACCGTCGCGAACATCCCGCCGAACAACTGCACCATCATCCGATTCTGGGCGGCGATCTGACCGCTCAGTTCCGAACGCGTGGTTCCTATCTCGGACCGCACCGCCGCGAATTCGGTCCGCATCTCGAGTCTCACTGCCTGGAATTCGCGACTGACGTCGTTGAATCCAGAATCCACGCGGCGATTCAAGTCGTCGAGGCGCGCGTCGGTCCATTCCTCTCTCACGGCTCCCATCATGCCAGTTTAAGAAACCGGATGTAACGTGTTGTCGGCGAAACGCAAAGGTTGCGTCACATGAAGTCGGCGTTAACGTGACGCGCGCAGGTTGAGCGCCTGTTTACTGGTTCGGTAACGGGGAGCCGGCGAGGAGGAAGAACCAGAGGGTCAGGGCGAGGCCGGCGAGCATCACCGAGACCATCAGCACCGCCTCGACCACGGTGACGTTGCTCGGCGCGGGGCCGGTGTCGCGCATGCTCTTCAGCCAGGTCGGGCGCATCGGCGACGAGCCGGTTGGTGCCGGTGACGCGGACGTAGAGCTCGTTGAGGCGACTGATCAGCCAGGCGATGACGAGGATCGAGACGATGATCCCGATGCCGATGACGGCGTAGGGGCCGCCGCTCGGGAACTGGGTCTCGGAGACCTTCGAGCCGATGTAGAGCCAGCTCAGCGGAATCGCCGTCCAGAGCGAGAACGCCGCCAGCAGCATCGCCAGGAAGACGACGCCCTGCGACGAGGGCCCGGCCCGGGTTGTGGGTGTGCGTGTTGGCGGCCATCTCCCTGCTTCATAGAATGACACGCGTATGTCCGGTCATTCGAAGTGGTCCTCGATCAAACACAAGAAGGGCGCCGCCGACGCCAAACGCGGCAAGCTCTTCAGCAAGCTGGCGCGGGCGATCACGGTCGCGGCCCGCGACGGTGGCGGCGACACCGACGGCAACCCGGCGCTGGCGACGGCGGTCCAGAAGGCCCGCGAAGCCTCGATGCCGAAGGACAAAATCCAGAAGGCGATCGACACCGGGACCGGGGCCGGCAGCGACAGCGCGGCGATCGAACGGGTCCTCTTCGAGGGCTACGGGCCGGCCGGGGTGGCGATTCTGGTCGAAGCGCTGACCGACAACCGCAACCGCGCCAGCCGCCGAGATCCGACACGCCTTCTCCAAGCACGGCGGCAGCCTCGGCGAGCCCGGCTCGGTCGCCTGGATCTTCGAGAAAAAGGGAGCGATCGTGGTCGACGGCGAGCGCTACGGCGAGGACGATCTGATCGGCGCGATCGACGCCGGCGCCGAGGACGTGCGCGAGGACGGCGAGCAGCTGCGCGTCCTCTCCGACCCCTCCGACCTCAGCGCCGTGCGCGAGGCGCTCGAGGGCTCCGGAGTGGAGATCGAGTCCGCCGGCCTCGCGACCGAGCCGAAAAGCACGGTCGAGGTCAAGGGCCACGACGCGGAGCGGCTGCTCAAACTGCTCGACGCGCTCGACGAGCAGGACGACGTCGACGAAGTCTTCGCCAACTTCGACATTCCCGAGGACGTGCTCGAAAAACTGGCTGCTTGAGGGCGGTGTGGGGGGAGAGCTGTCGGCACCCCTGCGCGTGAATTTGTCGCGTCCCCTGAAGGGGACAGCTCCCGAACATGCTGCGCGCCTATGGCGCGCAGGAATCGGATTGCATTTCCGCCGCTTTCGCGACATTCCCGCGCAGGGGTGCCGACAACTCTCCAACGCATCGAACTCCGGCAATCCGCCCAAGGTTCGGCAGCTCTCAGCAAGCCAGCCGGCTCGCTCGACTTCTCTTGTCGCTGAGCTTTCGGACCCCAGGCCGCCTCTTGGCTGTTGGATGGCTTCCGGACTCTGGGCCATCCCGCAGATGCGTGTCGTTGGAGGGGTCCGGTCGTCCTCCGGGCGAATGTGGTCGATAGGCCGCGAAATGCAATCTGATTCCCTGCCCGCCATAGGCGGGCACCAACATAGGGACCAGTCCCCTTTAGGGGACGCGACAAATTCGACCGGAGGATGACCGGACCCCTCCTTGCGGAAGGCATCCGAGCCTCGTCCCAGAATCCCTTCCTTATGCAAGTAGTGATGGGGGTCGACCCCGGCGCGGCCAATCTTGGCTTTGGAATCGTGCGCGTCGAGGGCAACCACATGGTCGCCCTCGACGGCGGCGTGGTCGAGACGACGCCGGAGCAGCCGATGGAGCGGCGGCTGGAGCGGATCCACCGCGCCCTGAGCGAGCTGATCGCCTGGCACGAGCCGCGGGCGATGGCGATCGAGGCGGTCTACTTCGGCAAGAACGTGCACTCGGCGATGGCGGTCGGCCAGGCCAGCGGCGTGGCGATGCTGGCCGCGGCCCAGGGCGGCGTCGACTGCTTCGCCTACACGCCGCAGGCGATCAAGATGGCGGTCTGCGGCTCCGGCGGCGCCGGCAAGCGCCAGGTCCAGCGCATGGTCGGGACCCTGCTCGGCCTGCCCGAGCCGCCGAGCCCCGACCACGCCGCCGATGCGCTCGCGGTGGCGATCTGCCACGGCGGCGGCAGCGGGCACCGGCAGGCGGTGGCGGCGCGCCGACACGGCGTTCGACCCGGCTCCGGCCCGGGTGGCCGGATGATCGCCGCGGTGCGGGGCGAGGTGATGGTGCGGCGCGCCGACCACGTCGTGATCGACGCCGCCGGCGTCGGCTACCGACTCGCGGTCTCGGCCGAGACGCTGAAGGCGGTGCCGGCCGCGGGCAGCGAGGCCTTCCTGCACGCGGAGCTGATCGCGCGCGAGGACTCGCTCGCCCTCTACGGCTTCGCCTCCGAGGAGGAGCGCGACCTCTTCCGCCAGCTGATCTCGGTCAGCGGCGTCGGCCCGAAAGTGGCGATCGCGGCGCTCTCCGGCGGCAGCGCCCGCGACCTGCTACGGGCGATCGCGGCCGGTGACGCCAAGCGCTTCCAGGCGGTGCCGGGAATCGGCAAACGGACTTCGGAGCGGATCATCGTCGAGCTGCGCGAGAAGGTCACCGGCGCGCTCGAGGAAGAGGTGGCGGTCGCCGCGGCGGAGCAGGGCGACGCCCGCGCCCTCGCCCGCGACGGGCTCGTCAACCTCGGCTACGCGCCGCTCGAGGCCGAGCAGCTGCTCGACGGCCTCGATGGCGACGACCCGCAAGACCTGATCGCTGGCGCCCTGCGCAAGGCGGCTTCGGCTCGGAGTGGCGCATGAGCGACTCGCCTGGCATCGGCGGCAACCGGATCCGCACGCCGGGGATCGACGGCGAGCCGGTCCCGGTCGACGCCGAGGTACGCGTGCACGACGCGCGGGCCGACGCCCCCGACGAGGACCTCGACCGCTCGCTGCGCCCACCCACGCTTTCCGACTTCGTCAACCAGGAGCAGGTGACCGAGCAGCTCTCGATCTTCATCGAGGCGGCGCGCGGCCGCGGCGAGCCGCTCGACCACGTCCTCCTCGCCGGTCCTCCCGGTCTCGGCAAGACCTCGCTGGCCCACATCGTCGCCGCCGAGATGGGCGTACCGATGGTGCAGACCGCGGGCCCGACCCTGGAGCGCAAGGCCGACGTCGCCTCATTCCTCACCGCGCTGGAGCCGGGCAGCGTCTTCTTCATCGACGAGATCCACCGGCTCGGGCGGGCGGTCGAGGAGACGCTCTACCCGGCGATGGAGGACGGCGAGCTGCCGGTCGTGCTCGGCCAGGGCGCGGGCGCGCGCACGGTGACGCTGCCGCTGCCACCCTTCACCTTGATCGGCGCCACCACCCGCGCTGGCCTGCTGACCACGCCACTGCGCGACCGCTTCGGGGTCTCGCACCGGCTCGAGCACTACAGCCCCGAGCACCTCGCCCAGATCGTCGAGCGCTCGGCGACGATCCTCGAGGTCGAGATCGACGGCGACGGCGCCCAGACAATCGCTTCGCGCTCGCGCGGCACCCCGCGCGTCGCCAACCGGCTGCTCAAGCGGGTCCGCGATTTCGCCCAGGTCAAGGGAGCGGGCACGATCGGCGCCGAGGTCGCGGCCGCGGCGCTGGAAATGCTCGAGGTCGACGCTGGCGGGCTCGACCGCAGCGACCGCGCTCTGCTCGACGTGATCGCGAACAAGTTCGGCGGCGGCCCGGTCGGCCTCTCGACCCTGGCGATCGCGATCGGCGAGGAGCAGGACACGATCGAGGACGTGCTCGAGCCCTATCTTCTGCAGCAGGGCTTGCTGAAGCGGACTCCGCGCGGGCGGGTGTTGACCCAGCGGGCCTACGACCACCTCGGGCTGCCGCTGCCCAAAGGCGCCGCGAGCCTCTTCTGAGCGTGCGTCGCTAGCCTGTCGGTCATGCCGTTTTTCATCTGCCCGAATTGCGGGCACCGGGAGGTAAGCGGCGAGCGAACCGCTGGCTTCAGCTCGCGCCCGAAGGGCTGCTCGAAATGCGGCTTCGGCTTCGTCTTCGAATTACTCGACGATTATTATCCAGCTCCTAATGCTGCCTTTTTCGTATGCGACAAGCAGGAACGCGTGATCGATGCCGGCAAAGGCAGCTTCGAGTTGACCGGCCTCACCGATGAGGACGTGATCGGCCGCCCGGTGCGCGAGGTGCTCGGCCTCGAATGGACCGACGAGGGCGACGGCGGCGAGGAGGCCGACACCAACGGAGACGGCGTCACCGACCCGATCGAGACCTCGCTCGAGTGGGGCGTTCGCTCGCTCGGCAAGCGGGTCTCGGTCAACGCCGAGGGCGATCTCCCGGCGAAGGCTGTCGCCGACGTCTTTCCCGCCTACGACGACGATGGCGGGCTGCTGCTCGTCCTCACCCCGGAGGGCTAGGCGATGGGTTCGCGGCGGCGCTACCTCTTCGTCCTGCTCTTCGTCGTCGGCCTGGTCGCGGTCTCGGCGCTCGTCATCGCCAGCACTTCGACCAAGCTGGGGCTCGACCTCAAGGGTGGGGTCGAACTCGTCTACCAGGGCCAGCCGACCGGGCAGGTCAAAGAGGTAACCGGCGAGGACATCGACCGCTCGATCAACATCATCCGCGAGCGGATCGACCAGTTCGGCGTCTCCGAGCCGGAAGTCTCGCGCCTCGGCACCGACCAGATCACGGTCAGCCTGCCCGACGTCGACAACGCCCAGCGGGCGATCGACCAGGTCGGATCCACCGCCCAGCTCTACTTCTACGACTGGGAACCGAACCTGATCGGTCCCGAGTTCGCGATCGGTGGCCGCCCCGGCCAGGAACCGCCGGAAGGCCCTCTGGAAGGGTCGGAAAAACGCTGGGAAGAAGCGGGTCGCGACCCGAAAACCACCCAGAACGAACAGATGGTCCTCTCGGGCGCCTACCCCAGCGCCTACGGCGCCGCGCTGCTTGCCTCCGAACAGAAACCGGTCGAGAACTGCGAGACCTGCTCGGTTTCGCAGCCGCGCTATTACCTCTTCGAACGCGACAAGAAACACGACTTGATCGCCGGCCCGGAGCAGAGCAGGAAAGACCTCTTCCTCACTCCGACGGGCGAAAAACGCTCCCGCGACGGGATCGTGCTCGAAGTGCCCGCCGGAACGATCGTCGTCTCCGAGTACCCCACCGACCAGGAGGGCAAAGTCGACAAAACGGCGCGGCCGGGCTGGTTCGCGCTGAAGGACAACCCCGCACTTTCAGGCACCGACATCACCGATCCGAAGCAGGAATTCGGCGAATTCAACGATCCGAACGTCAACTTCAGCTTCACCGACGACGGCCGCGAGGCCTTCCAGGAAGTCACCCGCCAGATCGCCCAGCGCGGGCAGGCGCGGGCGATTGGGCCCGTAGGCGGCGAACAGGCGGAAGCGCTCTCCGGTCGCTTCGCGGTGATCCTCGACAACGAAGTCAAAACCCGCCCGATCATCAACTTCGCCGAAAACCCGGACGGGATCGACGGCCGCACGGGTGCCCAGATCTCGGGTGGGTTCACCAGCGTGCAGGAGGCCCAGGACCTAGCCACCGTGCTGCAGATCGGCGCCCTGCCGATCAACCTGAAGCTGATCAGCCAGACCCAGGTCTCGGCGACCCTCGGCTCGCAGGCGCTCGACGCCGGCATCAAAGCCGCGGTGATCGGGCTGATCCTCGCGGTCATCTTCCTGATCGCCTACTACCGCTTCCTCGGCCTGATCGCCTCGGTCGCGCTCGGCGCCTACGGGGTGATCTTCTTCGCCCTGATCAAGCTGATCCCGATCACCCTGACCCTGCCGGGGATCGCCGGCCTGGTCCTGACGATTGGTGTCGCCGCCGACTCGAACATCGTCATCTTCGAGCGAATAAAGGAGGAAGTGCGCGCCGGCCGCTCGATGTCGAGCGCGATCGGCGCCGGCTACAAACACGGCATCAGCACGATCATCGACGCCAACGTGATCACCCTGCTGACCGCGTTCATCCTCTTTGTGCTGGCGACCTCCGGAGTCAAAGGCTTCGCCTTCACCCTCGGCGTCGGCACGATCGTCTCGCTGCTGACTGCGGTCGTCTTCACCCAGGCGCTGCTCGGCAGCATGAGTCGCTCGAACCTGCTGCGCTCGCCTAACGCGCTGGGTGCAGGCGGCGAAGGGATGCGCTGGCATTTCGACTTCATCGGTCTCAGCCGCTGGTTCTTCTCGGTCTCCGGCGCGATCCTCCTGATCGGCGGCTTCTCGCTGGCGACCAAGCAGCTCAACTTCGGGATCGACTTCGAGTCGGGGACGCGGATCAAGGTGGCGCTGGTTGAGCCGACCGACGAGGAAGGGGTGCGCGACACGCTCGAGGCGGCCGGGATCGACGGCGAGGAGATCCAGCAGGTCTCCGATCCGGTGCTCGGCGACAACGTCTTCCAGATCCAGACCCGCGAGCTGCAGCCCGAGACCGTCAAAGGGGCGGAGCGGGCCCTGGGCGAGGAGTACCAGATCGCCGAAGACGGCTTCGACAGCACCAGCATTGGGCCGACCTTCGGACAGCAGGTGGCGGACAGCGCCCTGAAAGCGCTGATCTTCTCGTTGCTGGTGATCTGCGGCTATGTGGCCCTGCGGTTCGATCCGAAGTTCGCGGTGCCGGTTTTGATCGCGATCTTCCACGACATCCTGATCACGGCCGGCGTCTACTCGTTGGCCGGCAAAGAGGTGAACAGCGGCACGGTCGCCGCCTTCCTCACCATCCTCGGGTACTCGATCTACGACACGATCATCGTCTTCGACCGAATACGCGAGAACGTGCCGCGGATGCCGCGGGCGGCCTTCTCGCAGATCGTCAACCGCTCGATGAGCGAGGTCCTGACCCGCTCGCTGGCGACCAGCTTCACGACCTTGATGGGCGTGATGTCGTTGCTGATCTTCGGTGGCGCGACCCTGCAGGACTTCGCCTTCGCGATGCTGGTCGGGATCGCTTCCGGTACCTACTCGTCGATCTTCATCGCCTCGCCGGTTCTGGCCGCCTGGAAGGAACGCGAGCCGGGCTTCGTGCGGCGGCGCCTGCGGATTGCCGAGGTCGAGGGCAGCGTCCCCGCCTTCGCCGACGACGTCACGATGGCGCAGCTCAGTAGCGACGAGGAGAGCGAAGCGGAGATCGTCGAGGTCGAGCAGCCCGGGGCGCAGCCGCAGCCCGGGGCGGTTGCTACGGCCGAGCGGACCGGCGACGGGAACGGGGCCGATCCGGCCGGCAACGGCGAAGCCCCCGATGGTGCCGGCGACGGTCCCTCTGCGGAGCGGCGCCAGCGCAACGCCGAGCGGCGGGCACGTCGCCAGCAAAGACGCAAGCACGGGAGGAATCGCTAGTCATGGCACTGATCGTCTGGTTCACGATGGGGATCGCCCTCTGGCACTTCACGATCTTCCTCCCAGACCGCTTCTGGCAGGGGATCATCGGAGCCTTCGTCGGCGCGGTGCTGGGTTCGGTGATCTTTGGCTGGATCGTCTGGACGGCGAGTGGCAAAGGGCTCGGCGAGACCGATCTCGGCACCGCCCTGCTCGCGGTTCCCGGGACGGCGATCGGTCTGGCAATCGTCTACGCGATCGGCATGCGCAGCGAAGCACAGTTCGATTAGCTTTTCTCCTGCATTTTCCGGTCTAGGCGGGGCGAAAATCGGTCCGGTCCGCCGCCTAGCGTGAGCGTGTGCCCGAGACCCTCAAGGCGTTCGCCGCGGAGCCCTATTCCTACGCCGACGTGCGCGCGGTCGCCGACGGGCTCGAGCTGAGCGAGCCGGTCGCGGTGACGCTGGTCCGCCGCGGTTATCGCACCGCGGAGCAGGCGCGCGCCTTCCTCGCCGCCGACGAGTCGCACCCGGCTTCGGCATTCGGCTCGATGGATGCCGTCGTCGCCCAGGTGCTCGCCGCGATCGAGGCCGGCAGCCGGATTACCGTGCACGGCGACTTCGACGTCGACGGTGTCTGCGCGACCACGATCATGGTCTCGACCCTGCGTCGGCTCGGCGCCGAGTGCGACTGGCTGATCCCGGACCGACTTGGCGACGGCTACGGACTCAGCGCCGCGAACGTCGAGAAGCTGGCGAAGCGCGGCACGCAGCTGCTGATCACCGTCGACTGCGGTGTGACCGCGGTCGAGGAGGTGCGGCTGGCGCGCGAGCTGGGGATCGAGACGATCGTCACCGACCACCACCAGGCGGACGACGAGCTGCCCGATTGCCCGATCCTGCATCCGAGCATCGATGGCTATCCCTTTGAGCATCTCTGCGGGACGGCGGTGGCTTGGAAATTGGCTTTGGCGTTGGGAGAGGGGTCGGCTGACCCTCCGCCGGAGACCGTTGCGCAGCTGAGCGGGGCTGAGGGTTCGGATCGGATTCCCGGAGCCTCCGTCGGAGGGTCACCCAACCCCTCTTCTCACTCCGATTCCTATCTCGACCTTGTGGCGCTGGCCACGGTGGCTGATGTAGTGCCGTTGGTTGGTGAGAACCGGGCGTTGGTGAAGCGGGGGTTGGCGGAGATGCGGCGAGCGCGGCGAGTCGGGCTGCGGGCGTTGATGGAGGCTTCTAAATGCGAGCCCACTCGCCTCGACGAGGGGGATCTTGCATTCCGCCTGGCGCCGCGGATCAATGCGGCGGGGCGGCTGTACCGGGCCGACGCCGGGGTGGAGCTGCTGCTGACCGAGGACGAGAAGCGGGCGGAGGAGATCGCGGTCGAGCTTTCCCGCGCCAACTCCGAGCGGCGGGCGCGGGAGCGGGAGGTCGACGTCGCCGCCGAGGCGGCGCTGCGCGAGCTGCCCGAGCGCCTGCGCGAGGCGCCCGGCCTGGTCCTGGCCGGCGAGGACTGGCACCCCGGTGTGGTCGGGATCGTCGCCTCGCGCCTGGTCGAGCGCCACCACCGGCCGGTGGTGGCGATCTCGCTCGACGGCGAGGGGGCGGGGCGGGGCAGCGGCCGCAGCATCCCCGGCTTCGACCTGCACGCGGCGCTCGCCGCCTGCGCCGGGCATCTGGAGAGCTTCGGCGGCCACCGCGCCGCCGCCGGGCTCTCTCTGCGCGCGGAGAATCTCGACGCCTTCCGCGAGGCGTTCGTCGCCCACGCCGCGGCCGTGCTCGGCCCCGAGGATCTGCGCCGCACCGAGCGCGTCGACGCGATGGTTGGGGGGGTCGGGCTGGGGCTCGACCTGGCAGAGGAGCTGGGCCAGCTCGCCCCGTTCGGGATGGGCAACCCGGGGGTGCGGCTGCTGGTCCCCTCCGCGCGGGTCAGCGACGTGCGCACGATGGGGGAGGGCAAGCACGCCCGCTTCAGTCTCCATAGCGGTGCCCACCGCGCCCTCGGCGTCGCCTTCGGCCGCTCCTCCCTCGGCGTCGAGGACGAGGAGCCGGTCGATGCGACGGTGCGGCTCGAGGTCAACCACTGGAACGGCTCGGTCGAGCCGCGCGTCGTATTGCGCGAGCTCTACCCGCTCGACGAGGGGGTGGAGGTGGCTGAGGGCGAGGCGCCGGCGCTCCACTCATGCAAGTGCGCGGACACGGAGTGGTGGCAGCGCTTCGAGGTTGAGCTCCAGAGGGACTTGGGAGCGCCAGGCGAGCAGCGCGCTGTGAATTCTTCCCGCATGGCGGGACTAAGGCACAGCGCGATGGAGCAGCGCGCCGTCGTCCGCGGCACCGGCGCCGCTACGGCGCGGATCGCCGAGCTGGTCTCCAGTGGCGCCGGGGTACTCGCGGTTTGCGCCGATGCCTCGCGTCGAGCTGGGCTGGCGGCGGGCGCGACCGGGCTCGCCCGCTTCAACGGCGGCGCCGGTCGGATCGCCTGTGCGCGCTGCGGCGAGGAGGCCCTGGATGGCGTTCTCTCCCGCGCCGAGAGCGGCTTCGGCTTGGTCGATTACGCGACTCTCGAGCGCAATTCCGACCTTGTTACCCACTTCGAGCACGTGGTGCTCGTCGACCCATCTCCGTCGCCCGCGGCCGAGCGGCTTGCTGAGCGCCCGCGGGAAGGCGACAGCACGGCGGGTCCCGCCCCCGCGATGCCCCGGGATGCAACCGCAGCCCACCCGGGCTTTCTCCACCCAGCCTGGACCGAGACGGAGCGCGAGTTCGCGCTTGCCGTCCACGACGAGCAGCTCGCCTCGCGCCAGGCCGTCGCCGCGGTATTCCGTCGCTTGCGCGAGGCCGGCGAGGCAAGCGGCGAAGCGCTGCGCCGGGCGCTCGCCGGCGAGGGCTCGCGCCCGCTCTCGCCGGAGTCCGCCGCCCGCTGCTTCCGCGTCCTCGCCGATCTCGGTCTGGTTACGGGCGACCCCGCCTCGGGCGCGGGCACGGTCGGGGTCGTATCCTCAGAGGGGACGGAACTGGAGCGCTCAGCCGCGTTCCGGGCTTTCAGAAAGGACCACTCGGAGGCAGCGCTATATCTCGCAAGGCCCACTCAGCCGTAGATCGCAGCGAGCTTCTCGCCGATCTTTTCGCTGTGGTCGAGGAGTTCGACTCCTCGCCGAGTTCCGACGCCGACGGCGCCGGCGGCACCGCGCTGGCCACGGCGACGATCGACCGTGCCGCGATCGAGCGCGCCTTTGACTTCGCCTGCGACCGTCACGCCGACCAGCTGCGCTACTCCGGCGACGAGTTCATCACTCACCCGGTCGGGGTCGCCCAGGTCTGCGCCGGGATGCGGCTCGACACCGAGACCCTCTGCGCGGCGCTCCTGCACGACACGGTTGAGGACACCAGCGCCAGCCTCGAGGAGATCCAGGAGGAGTTCGGCGAGGAGATCGCCCAGCTGGTCGACGGCGTGACCAAGCTGACCGGGATGAGCTTCGAGAGCCGCGACGAGCGCCAGGCCGAGAACTACCGCAAGATGATGGTCGCGATGGCCACCGACGTCAGGGTGATCCTGATCAAGCTGGCCGACCGCCTCCACAACATGCGCACGCTCGGCGCCCTGCCGAAGCAGAAGCAGATGGCGAAGTCGCACGAGACGCTGGAGATCTACGCGCCGCTCGCCCACCGGCTCGGTATCCACGCGATCAAATGGGAGCTCGAGGACCTCTCCTTCCAGACCCTGCACCCGCGCAAGTACGCCGAGATCAAGCAGCTGGTTGCCCAACAGCGCGACGAGCGCGAGAACTACGTCTCCGACGCCGGCGTCTTCCTCGCCGAGGAGCTGGAGCAGGTCGGGATCGAGGCGCAGATCTCCGGCCGCGCCAAGCACTTCTACTCGATCTACACGAAGATGGCGAAGAAGGGCCGCGAGTTCAACGAGATCTTCGACCTGACCGCGATGCGGGTGATCGTCGGCTCGGTCAAAGACTGCTACGGGGCGATCGGCGTCATCCACTCGCTCTGGAAGCCACTGCCCGGCCGCTTCAAGGACTTCGTCGCGATGCCCAAGGCCAACATGTACCAGGCCCTGCACACGACCGTGATCGGGCCCGAGGGCAAGCCGCTCGAGATCCAGATCCGCACCGAAGAGATGCACAAGCTGGCCGAGTACGGGATCGCCGCCCACGTCGCCTACAAAGAGGGCGGCGGTGGCGACCCGCAGCGGGAGAAGATGACCTGGCTGCGGCAGCTGGTCGAGGCCGAGGGCGAACAGGACCCGGCCGAGTTCCTCGAATCGCTCAAGGTCGACCTGTTCGAGGACGAGGTCTTCGTCTTCACCCCGAAGGGCGAGGTAAAAAACCTCTCCGCCGGTTCGACCCCGCTCGACTTCGCCTACGCCGTCCACACCGACGTCGGCCACCGCACGGTCGGGGCCAAGGTCAACGGCAGCATCGTGCCATTGCACTACCAGCTCAAGTCGGGAGACATCGTCGAGGTGTTGACCGCGAAGCAGAACCGGGGCCCCTCGCGCGACTGGCTGAAACTGGTGCGGACCAGCCGCGCCCGCAACAAGATTCGCGCCTTCTTCAAAGAGGAACGGCGCGAGGACGCCGAGCGCAAGGGGCGGGAAGGCCTCGACGAAGCGCTGCGCACGCGCGGCATCCCGATGCAGAAGATCTCCGGCTCGGCCCTGCTCGCCGACGTCTTCCGCGAGATGGGCTACCGCAAAGGCACCGACTTCTACATCGCCCTTGGCCAGGGCAAGGTCTCGACGAAGGCGGTCGCCAACAAGCTGATGCAACGCCTCAAGGCGGGCGAGGCGGTGGAGGAGCGCCCGGTCGGGCTCGGCGACGGACGGGCCGATCACGCCCGCCGCACCAAGGATGCCTCCAACTACGGGATCCGGGTCAAGGGCGTCGACAACGTCGCCGTGCGGCTCGCCAAGTGCTGCCGGCCGGTGCCCGGAGACGAGATCGCCGGCTACGTCTCGCTCGGCCGCGGGATCACCATCCACCGTGCCGACTGCAAGAACGTGAAGGCGCTGAAAAAGGCCCCGGAGCGCTTCGTCGAAGTCGCCTGGGAGGGCGAAAACGAGTCCTCGTACCGGGTCGAGCTGCAGATCGACGCCTACGATCGCACCCGCCTCCTCGAGGACCTCTCGCGCACCTTTTCCGAGGCCGGAATCAACATCATCGGCGCCGCCTGTACGACCAATCACCCGATGGTGAAGAACAAGTTCGTGGTTGAGGTGGGGGACACCGAGCAGCTGAAGCAGTGCATCTCCCGGCTGCGCAACGTTGAGAGCGTTTTCGACGCGTACAGAATTACGCCTGCGCCCTGAGTCCACCCTACCGGGATGGGCTCCAACGAGAGGAGGTCCAGGTGCCGTTGACTGTCGCGATTACCGGCCCCACGGGGGAGATTGGATTGCCGCTGCTCGCTGAGTTAGAGCAGAACTCAGCGGTCATGCATGTAAGGGGGATGGCGCGGCGGGGGTTTGACCCCGTCTCGGAGGGGTGGGGAAAGGTGGAGTACCGGCGGGGGGACATTCTCGATCGGGGGGCGTTGGCGGCCCTGTTCGACGGGGTCGACGTCGCCGTTCACCTCGCCTTCGCGATCTTCGGAGACCGCGAGGAAGGCCACCGGGTCAACCTCGAGGGCAGTCGCAACGTCTTCGAGGTGGCGCTCGCCGCCGGGGTCGAGCGGCTCGTCTACGCCTCCTCGGTCGCCGCCTACGGCTTCCACGCCGAGAACCCGCAGCCGCTGACCGAGGAGGTGCCGGCGCGGGGCAGCGAGAGCTTCTACTACTCGGCCCAGAAGGCGGAGCTGGAGGCCGAGCTGGACGAGCTGCTGGCCGGGAGTGGGGTGGACGCCTACGTCTTCCGGCCCTGCATCGTCGCCGGGCCGCGGGCGACGATGCTGATCGAGAAGACGGTCGAGAGCGTCCGGCTCGGTGACCCGCTGCCCGCCCTGCGTCGGGCGGTCTCCCGGCTGCCGCTGCCGAAGCCGGTGCTCCCCGACCCGGGGGTCCCGATCCAACTCGTCCACCACGACGATGTCGCCCGTGCCCTGACGGCGGCGATCGCCGGCAGGGGCGCGCCCGGCGCCTACAACCTCGCTGGGGAGGGTGAGGTCGCGATCGCCGACGTCGCGCGGGCGCTGGGCTGGCACAGCGTCCCGGTCCCGGGGCTGGCGGTCGGCCTCGGCGCCGGCGTTGCCCGTCGGCTCAGCTTCCTCTCGGCGCAGCTCGAGTGGGCGACGGCGCTGCGCGCCCCGGTTCTGATGAGCGCCGCCAAGGCCCGCCGCGAACTCGGCTGGGAGCCCCGTTTCGACGCAGAGGAGACGCTGTTGCAGACCGCGATCGCCGCCCGCGAGGAAGGCCTGCTGGACTAGCCCAAGTACGAAAAAGGTAGGAACGGGCGTACTTGGCCTAAAGGTTGCCCGCCAGCGATTCCGATTGAGTACGAATAATGGGTAAGTATTTGCCAATCCGTTTATGGGAGCATCGCGTCGGGGTAGGGAATTCAGGGATGGAATCGAAATTGGTGGAGCCCATGTTTAGAGACAAGAACTCAGTCAGGAGCTCCGTCTCCCTGTGGCTGAGTCAGCCTGCCTTCGAGGCGCTCGCCGGGGCTGGTGAGCCAGAAGCCGAGCATGCCGCGGCGAGGATGGAGGCCGCGGTTCGGTGTTACCTCAGCGATAAGGGCAATGCCCGGCCGGCTTGGCCCTATCCCGGTTTCCTGCGCGAAAGCGAGACGCAGGAGGACGTCGAGCTGGAGCTGAGCGTGGACAGCGAGCTCTGGGGCGCGTTCGAGTCGGAGGCCGAGGCGCAGAGCGTGTCGGTGCAGCAGCTGGCCGAGCACTCGGCTTTCTACCTGGCCGCGGAGATCGACGCCGGTCGCATTACCCAGCGCATTCTCGACGACCTCGAGCCCGGCGAAGACCAGAGTTAGGCCGCTGGTGAGCTAGGCCGCAGGCGGCCTAGCCACGACCGGAGCCGCGTCGAGCTGGGCCAGGTTGGCGCGCAGCGAGCGCCTGCCGCGATGGTGGAGGCCATGGACGGAGCTCTCGGTCTTGTCGAGGGTGCCGGCGATCTCGACCGGCGAAAGGCCGACGATATGACGCAGCACGAGAACCTCGCGCTGGTCCTCGGGCAGGGCTTCCAGCGCCTCGCGCAGGGCGCGGCCGCGGTCGATCCCGGTCTGGGTGCGCCCGGTGTCGGCCACTCGCACTTCCTCGGTCGGGATCGCCCGTTTGGCGCGCAGGTGGTCGAGTGCCGCATTGCGGGCGACCCGCAGGATCCAGGCGTCGAACGGCACCTCGCGCTGCTCGTATTTCCGGATCGCCGTCATCAGCTTCGCGAACACGTTCTGGGTGATGTCTTCCGCCTCGTGGTGGTCGCGAACCACGCTGGTCACGTAACGAAGCACGTCGTCCGCGTAGCGAACGTAGAGGTAGTGCAGCCCCTCCGTGTCCCCGGCTTTGGCACGAGCCACGGCCTGCTGGGTTAGTTGACTGGTCCCGTGCGCGGCCCTCGGCTCGCTATCGGACGTGCTGCTCATCTCTTTCTCCTGCGCGCTCACCGCACGCAATCACCACTGGGTTTCCACTCCGTCCCTCAGGCCTCGAAAACAAGCAGTTCCGCTATTTGGGGATTCCTTGGAAAAGAAATACATCCCAAATTGGGAAAGTCGTACTTGGAATTCCCGATCCCATGTGGACAAGCTAAGCGGGAAGGTTTATGGACATTGGAACTAAATGTCAATGCCGAATATTTGTCCAAAATTCAGCCGTGGGCTCAAGTAACTGAGAAATGCGAAGGTATTTGCCTGCATTTAGCAAGGTTCGGGGTCTGAAGTTAGGAGGATTCTTACCCCGAGGTGAAAATCCGACCTTCCCCGGGAGTTCTTTTTTTAAGTAGGCAGGATGAAAGTCGCACTGAGCAAATTCGCATGTGACGGGATCGAAACCCAGTTGGGTTCCGATGTCCCTGCGGGTGTGCGGATGGCCCTCTTCCACTACGCGAGCAAACTGAAAACAGGGCGCAAGCCGACCCCGTTTCCCCGCTTTCTCGTCGACCGTGCCCCGGCCGAGCCGGAGATGGCCTTCGACTTGATCGTCGACCCCGCGACCGAGGCGGTGCTGGTGCGGGAGTCCTCGCGACAGGAAACGACGCTGGAGCGGCTGGTCTCACACGCCGTCTTCGTCTACCTGGCCGAGCTGGAGTTCCTCGGCGCGGCGCCGCGCGAGCAACGTCGTCCGCTAGCGTCGCGGCCGCAAGCCGCACAGTCCTAGCCGAACCGTTAGGCGACGACGGCGGCCAGCACCTGATCGACGCTGCGCACGGCAACCGGTTCGCCGTTCGCCGCCAGCGATTGCTCGAGGGCTTCTAGGCCGAGCACGATCTCCAGCCCGAGGCGGGAGCTCGAGACCGGCGTCGTGCCCTCGCGGATCGCGGTGGCGAAGTCCTGCAGCTCCTGGCTCAGCGGCTCCAGCGCCTGGATCCGCGGCGCGACCATGTCGCCGCTGCGGTAGGTCAGCCGGTACTCGCCGAAGTTGGCGGGCGGCTCAGCGAAGTCGAGGCCGCGGTCGTAGATCCGCACCGAGTCGTCGGCGGCGGTGTCCTCGTACTGGATCATCCGCTTGCTGCCGACCACGACCATCTGGCGCATCTTGCGCGGCGCCAGCCAGGAAAGCTGGACGTTGGCCTGGGCGCCGCCCTCGAAGCGCAGGGTGAGGAAAGCGGTCTCGTGCACGCCCTCCTGGTAGACGCTGCGGCCGGTCGCCGAGACCTCGACCAATGGCTTACCGAGCCAGTGGAGGAGAATCGAGAGGTCGTGCGGGGCGAGGTCGAGCACGACCCCGTCCTGCTGGTAGAGGCCGAGGTTCATGCGCGAGGAGGTGACGAAGTAGATCTCGCCCAGCTCGTCGGCCTGGATCATCTCCCGCACCTTGTTGACCGAGGGGCTGTAGACGAAGGTGTGACCAGGCATCATCACCAACCCGAGCTCCTCGGCGAGGGCGATCAGCCTCGCCGCCTCCTCGGCGCTGCGGGCGAGCGGCTTCTCGACCAGCACGTGCTTACCGGCCTCGAGCGCGCGGCGCACGAGGGCGTAGTGAGTGTGGGGAGGGGTGGCGATCGCGACCGCTTCGATCCGCGGGTCGGCGAGTGCCGCGTCGAGGTCGTTCTCGACCCAGACGCCCGGGTGGCGGCGGCGGAAGTCTTCGGCGCGGGCGTCGTCCTTCTCACAGAGGCCCATCAGCCGGAACTCCGGCCGCTCGACGACGTTGCGGACGATGTTCGGGCCCCAGTAGCCGTACCCGACGACCATGGTTCCAATGGCTCCTGCTGGATTCACGCTGCTCCCTTTCTGCTCAGTACGGTCCACGGGGTCTTGAGAAGGATCGATAGGTCGAGCCCGAGCGAGCGGCGCTCGGTGTAGTCGATGTCGAGGCGCACCATTTCCTCGTAGCTGCGCTCGCTGCGGCCGCTGACCTGCCAGAGGCCGGTTAGGCCCGGCTTGACGGTGAAGCGCTGCAGGTACCAGCTCGGGTACTCCGCGACCTCGTAGGGGATCGCCGGTCGCGGCCCGACCAGGGTCATGTCGCCGAGCAGGACGTTGAAGAGCTGCGGCAGCTCGTCGAGGCTCCAGCGCCTGATCCAGCGCCCAACCGGGGTGATGCGGTTGTCGACCGCGACCTTGTAGAGGGTCTCGCGTCCCTCGCCGTCTGCGGGGGCGGGGCCCTCGCCTTTGATCAGCGCGGTCACGTACTCGCGGTGTCCGCGCGGGTCGGCGTCGACCCGCATGCTGCGGAACTTGTAGAGGATGAACTCGCGCTCGCGGTAGCCGACCCGCCGCTGCCGGAACAGCGCGGGGCCGTGGCTGTCGACGCGGACGGCGATCGCGACGGCAATCAGCAGCGGCGCGAAAAGGAGGATCAGGGTGAGGGCGAAGAGGAGATCGGCGGAACGCCGCAGCACCGCCAGCGAGCGCGGTTCGCTGGTCGTCTGACTCAGCGGTCGCTCGCGGGTTAGTCCGTGGGCCTCCATCCTCGTTCAGACAACGACCTCGTACCGTGAGCACTTGCGGCTCGACGCGCCGCGAGAGGCTGAAAAAAGTCGGGGTTCCGGTGTGAGGCTTCAAACCGTGAACGGTGTGCGCCGCAAACTTTTCGGCCCTGCGCAAAGACGCAACCGGTTCGTGCGTTGCTTACCCGTGGCACCCCGGATCGTCTCCATCATCGGATCGCGGCCTGAGATCGTTCAGGCGGCACCGCTCTCGCTTGCCTTCTCGAGCTGCGTCGAGGAGATCCTCGTGCACACGGGTCAGCACTACGACCCGGGGATGTCGGACCTGCAGATCGCCGACCTGCGGCTGCCGCTGCCCGAGTACAACCTCGGGGTCGGCTCGCTGCCGAACGACGCCGGGGTCGCGATCGCCGAGGACCGGATCGCCCGCGTGATCGAGACCACGCGCCCGGACGCGGTCCTGGTTCGCGGCGACACCAATGCGACGATCGCCGGCGCCCGCGCCGCCGTCGCCGCCGGTGTGCCTTTGCTGCACGTCGAGGCGGGGCTGCGCAGCTACCGCGACGACATGCCGGAGGAGCACAACCGGATCGAGACCGACCGGCTTTCCGATCTTCTTTTCGCTCCCTGCGAGCACGCCCGCGACGTCCTCGTCGAGGAGGGAGTGCCGGGAGCAGTGCACGTGACCGGTGACGTCCTCGCCGACGTCCTCTTGGCGACGCGGGAGCGCCTGCCCGAGACCGGCGAGCAGGGCGAGTACATGCTCGCCACCGCCCACCGCAACTACAACACCGACTCGCGCGAGAGGCTCGCTGCCCTGCTCGACTGCCTCGCGGCGGCCGAGCGCCGCGTGATCTTCCCGCTGCACCCGCGGACCCGCAAGAGCATCGAGGCCTGGGAGCTCGAGCTGCCGACCAACGTCGAGGTCCGCGACCCGCTGACCTACACCGAGATGCTGGTGCTCGAGCGTGGCGCGACGGCGATCGCGACCGACTCCGGCGGGGTCCAGCGCGAGGCCTACCTCTGGGGGGTGCCGTGCATCACGATGCGCGAGGAGACCGAGTGGATCGAGACCGTCTCGACCGGCTGGAACACGCTGGTCGGCGTCGATGTCGAGAAGTTCCGCGCGGCGCTGGCGCAGCCGCGCCTGGCCGAGCGGCCGCCGATCTTCGGCGATGGCACCGCGGCGCAGCGGATCGCCGAGCTAACCGTCGCCCATCTCGACCGGGCACTGGAGCGCTCCATTGCTTGACCAGCTGAGAATCGGCGTCGTCGGCTGCGGCCGCATGGGCGCCTTCCACGTCCGCAACTACAGCCAGATCGAGTGCGCGCAGCTGGTCGCGGTGGCCGATCCCGATCCCGAGATGCGCCGGCGCGCGCTTGGCGACTCGCGGATCGCCGAGTACGCGGACTGGCGCGAGATGATCCAGTACGGGACCGAGGAGCTCGACGCGATCTCGATCGCCTGCCCCTCCGAGTACCACGCCGAGGTCGCGCTCGCGGCGCTCGCTGCCGGCCTGCACGTGCTGGTCGAGAAGCCGATCGCGACGACCCTGCCGGACGCGTTGCGGATGCGCAGCGCCGCCTACGAGGCCGGCCGCAAGCTGATGGTCGGCCACGTTGAGCGCTTCAACCCGGCGGTCGCGAAACTGCGCGAGCTGGTCGCCGATGGCCGGCTCGGCAAGGTCTACCGCGCCCACGCAACCAGGGTCGGGCCGCTGCCGACGCGGATTCAGGACACCGGCGTGGCGATCGACCTTGCCACCCACGACCTCGACGTGATGCAGCACGTGCTCGGGCTCTCGATCAACGAGATCTATGCCGACGGTGGCCGCTTCCTGCACGATTCGCAGGAGGACCTCCTGACCTGCCTCGTCCGCTTCGGCGGCGATGGGGAGGAAGAGGCATTGGGCCTGCTCGACGTCAACTGGCTGACCCCGGAGAAGACCCGCGAGATCGTCCTGATCGGCG
Source organism: uncultured Solirubrobacterales bacterium (assembly GCA_963846515.1). Lineage (GTDB taxonomy): Bacteria > Actinomycetota > Thermoleophilia > Solirubrobacterales > 70-9 > VAYN01. Next base: position 533,149 of record CAWJWC010000003.1, read on the forward strand.
AGAACGGGCTGCTGCGGGCTAGCTACATCACCCAGGACGTCTGGTTCGTCGAGTCGCCGAGCGCGCCGCTGCACTGGGACGGGCTCTCGATGCTGCGCGGTGACGGCGAGGGCGCGGCCGTGCGCTTCTCGCTGGCCAAGGCGGAGCCGTTGCAGGCCGAGCTCGAAGCCTTCTGTCGCTGTGTGCTCGACGACACGCCCGAGCCGGTCAGCGCCCACGACGGCGTCAAGGCCCTGGCCGCAGCACTCGCGGTGCGGGAGTCGGCCGCGGTGCGCCGCCCGGTCGAGCTGCTCGACATCCCCGCCCCCCGTCCGCTGGAGGTGCTGGCGTGATCCGCTTCGTGATCCCGGCCTACAACGAGGCCGAAAACATTCCCAAGCTGCTGGCTGACCTGGCGCCGGTGGCGCGCGAGCTAGGCGCCCGCGTGATCGTCGTCGACGACGGCTCCACCGACGGCACCGGCGAGGTGATCCGCGAACACGCCCAGGACATGCACCTAGCGGTAGTCACCCACACCGTCAACCGGGGCCTCGGCACGGCGATCAACACCGGGATCCGCTCGGCCCTGAAGGAGTCCTCCGACGACGACGCGATCGTCACCCTCGAGGCCGACACGACCTCCGACCTCTCCGACCTGCCACGGATGCTGGAGCTGTTCGACTGGGGGACCGATGTTGTCCTCGCCTCGGTCTACGCGCCCGGCGGCAAGATCGTCGGCGTCGCCGGCTGGCGCCTGCTGGCGAGCAAATCGGTCTCCAACACCTTCCGCTACCTCGGTGGGCTGCGCGAGATGCACACGCTTTCCTCGCTCTACCGCGTCTACCGGGCCGGGACGCTGCGCAAGGCGGCCGACACCTACGGCTACCTGCTGGTCCGCGAGCCCGGCTTTGCCGCCAACGTCGAGCTGCTCTTGAAGCTCTATAACGCCGGCGCCAGCGTCGCCGAGGTACCGACCGTGAACGACTGGACGACCCGCAAAGGCGAGTCGAAGATGCAGCTGAAACCGACCGTGCTCGCCTACTTCCGAGTGATGGCCGCTCAGATCGTCGGCCGCATCCAGCCACCGCCGGTATCGCCGCTCGCCGAGGCGACGGCACCGCTGGCGCTGCCGGAGCCCGCCGCGGCGACGGCGACTGAGGCGCCCGTCGCCAACGGGCAGGCGCCGGTCGCCCAGAACCGATGAGCGTGCAGGCTCCCCGCGTCGGCATCGTCGGCGGTGGCGTGCTCGGTACCTCGCTGGCGCTGCGCCTGGCCCAGGCCGGCGCCGAAGTGACCGTGATCGAGCGCGGTCCCAGCCTCGGCGGCCTCGCCGGCACCTTCGACTTCGGCGGCCACGAGGTCGACCGCTTCTACCACGTGATCACGCCCGCGGACCAGCGCATGATCGCGATGGCAGAGGAGGTCGGGCTCGGCGAGGAGCTGCGCTTCACCCCGGTCGGCGCCGGCTTCTTCTCGAATGGCGAGATGCACGACTTCAACGGCATCGGCGACCTCCTGCGCTTCTCGCCGCTGAGCCCGACCGCGCGCCTGCGGCTGGGCTGGTTCGTCGCCCAGTGCCAGCTGCGCAGCTCCTACGAGAAGCTGGAGACGATTCCGCTCGAGACCTGGCTGCGGCGGATCTGCGGCAACCAGGTCTGGGAGCGGATCTGGAAACCGCTGCTCGACACTCGCTTCGACGGTGACCCTTCGGGGCTGCCCGCGACCTACCTCTGGGCGCGCACCCGGCGGATGTCGGGGGCGCGGCAGAGCAAAGGGCGCGGCGGAGAGGAAATGGGCCATATCGTCGGCGGCCACCAGCGCCTGATCGACGCGATGGTCGCCCGCGCCTGCGCCGCCGGGGTCGAGGCAAGAACCGAAGCGCCAGTCAGCGGCCTGGCGATGGCCGCGGACGGCTCGATCACCGGGGTCGAGCTGGAGAGCGAGACGCTCGAGTTCGACCTCACGATCCCGACCCTACAGCCGCCCGCCCTGCGCTTCCTGCTGCCGGAGCGCCATCAGGGGCTGCTGACGCCGTATCCCGAGCGCTGGCTCGGCGTCGTCTGCCCGATCGTCAAGCTGCGCCGCCCGCTCTTGCCCTACTACGCAATCAACATCACCGAGCCGACGCCGCTGACCAGCGCGGTCGAGACCACGCAGGTGCTGGGGACCGCGCACACCGACGGCCTCCACCTCGTCTACCTGCCCAAGTACTGCGACCCGAGCGCGCCCGAGCAGAGCGAGGACGACGAGTCGGTCTACCGCCGCTTCACCGACTACCTTGGCCGCCTCGCGCCCGGCTTCAGCCGCGACGAGGTAGTCGGCTGGACGGTGCAGCGGGCGAAGCTGGTCGAGCCGGTGCACCAGGTTCGGCCCGAGGGCGGGGAGAGGGTGGCGCCGATCTGGCCCGGCGTGGAGGGGCTGGCGCTTGCATCCAACGCGCAGATCTACCCCTACCTGCTGAACGGCGACTCGGTCATGGGCTTCGCCGAAGAGGTCGCGGTCGAGGTCGCCGAGCGACTTGACCTGGACGGAGAGTCGAGTGGCGAAAGTGCGAGAAAAGGACTAGTCGGCTCGTTGTCCTCCTGAGGGTGCCGGCGATCGGCATGGCGCCCCTGTAAGCCGCCATGTACCAGGTTGAAGCCTCCAAAGCACTCCTCAAGCCAAGCCGCTGGGCCCGTAACTCGGCCCGGCTGAAAGTCCCGCGCAACGTCTTCATGCTCGGCGCGGTCAGCCTGCTGACCGACGTCTCGGCCGAGATGGTCGCGACGGTGCTGCCGCTGTACCTCGTCTTCAGCCTCGGCGCCAGCCCGCTGGTGCTCGGCGCGATCGACGGCACCTACCGCGGCGCCGCGGCGCTGGTACAGGTCGTGAGTGGGTTCAGCTCCGACCGCTGGCGCCGCCACAAGGAGGTCGCCGGGCTTGGCTACGGGCTCTCCGCGCTCGGCAAGGTGGCGTTGGTCGCGGCCGGCAACACGGCCGGCGGGATCGGGGCGATCATCGCCGTCGACCGGGTCGGCAAGGGCATCCGCACGGCGCCGCGCGACGCGTTGATCTCGCTCTCCAGCGCCAAGGAGAACCTCGCCACCGCGTTCGGCGTGCACCGGGCGATGGACTCGGTCGGGGCGATGCTGGGGCCGCTCGTCGCCTTCGGCATCTTGCTCGTCGCCCCGGCCCGGTTCGACGCCGTCTTCGTGGTCAGCACCCTGTTCGCCCTGCTCGGGCTGGCGGTGCTGATCCTCAACGTGGAAGCGAGGCCGCGGCGGGCGCCGCGCGAGGGCGCGCCGCCATCGCTGCGGGCGGCCGCCGGCCTGCTGCGCGACCGTCGCTTCAGCCCGCTGCTCGCCGCCGCCGGGGTGCTCTCGCTGGCCAGCGTCTCCGACGCGCTGATCTACGTCGGCCTGCAGCGCACGATCGAGTTCGAGCCGGCGGTCTTCCCGCTGCTCTATGTGATCACCGCGATCGTCTTCATGAGCCTGGCGATCCCGGTTGGGCAGCTGGCCGACCGCTTCGGCCGGGTGCCGGTGCTGCTTGCCGGGCACGCGCTGCTCTTCCTCGTCTACGGCGTGCTGCTGATGACTTCGGTCGGGTACGGGGTGCTGATCCTCTGCCTGGTCGCCCTCGGCGGCTACTTCGCCGCGACCGAAGGGGTGATGACGGCGCTGGCAGGGGCGGTCCTGCCGGAGCGGCTGCAGGCGAGCGGGATTGGGATCCTGATCACCGTCGTCAGCCTCGGCCGCCTCGTCTCCTCGCTCGCCTTCGGCGCCCTCTGGTTCGCGCTCGGGCTGCAGGACGCGGTGCTGATCTTCTCCGGCGCGCTGCTCGTCGCGATCGTCGTGGCGGCGCCGTTGCTGCTGCGCGCCCAGCGGACCGCCCATGCGTAGCGGCAGCGGCAAGATCCTCGCGGCGCTGGTCGTGGTCTTCCTGCTGATCGGCGGCGGCTACATCCTCGTCGCGGCGCTCGGGCCAGATCAGACCACGACCGAGGCGAGTCCGCGGGCGGTGGCCGCGAGGGCTGACGCACACCTGATGGTCCGCGCCGTCGACCCGTCCAACCCGCGCCTCAACGGCCGTGTCTATGAGATCGACGGCGGCAAGGTAGAGCGCAGCTCCGAGGAGCTCGCCTGCGAGCGGGTGTACTACGCCGGCGGGCGCGGGCTCTGTATGGGGGTCGCGCCATCGGGCGTCGACTACAGGGCGCAGATCTTCGACTCGCGACTGCGCCCGGTTGACACGGTCGCGCTGACCGGATTCCCCTCGCGAGCGCGCGTCTCGAGCGACGGCCGCTACGGCGCGATGACGGTGTTCGTCAGCGGCGATTCCTACATGGAATCGCCGACGGCCTTTTCGACCCGAACGACGATTCTCGAGATGGAGAGCGGCGAGCAGCTGGGTCAGCTCGAGCAGTTCGACGTGAGCAAGGACGGCAAGCCCTTTGACACGGTCGACTTCAACTTCTGGGGGATCACCTTTGTCCCTGGAGATTCCAATCTTTTCTATGCCACCCTCGGAACCGGCGGTCACCATTACCTGGTCGAGGGTGACGTGCGAGACCGCTCGATGCGTGTACTGCGCGATGGGGTGGAGTGCCCGTCGCTCTCACCTGACGGTAAGCAGATCGTTTTCAAGAGCAGGATCGGCGAGGGTGAAAACTGGCGCCTGCGGGTGTTGGACGTGGCGACGCTGGAGGATCGCGAAGTCGCCGAGAACCGCTCTATCGACGATCAGGTCGAGTGGCTTAACAATCGCGCTCTGGCCTACTCCTTCGGGGACGATGTATACATAACCCCTGCAAATGGTGGGGGCGAACCGCAGCTCCTCGTCCGCAACGCGACCTCACCCGTCGGTCTCGTATCTCCGTAGGAAATTTGGCTCCCAGACTCGGATAGAGTCATCCCGGGCTGAAGTCCCCAGACGCGGCCGCTAGGCCATCCGTCGATCCAGGGTGCCTCGTTTCACGGAGGCGCCAAGGGGTACCGAAGGGAGGGAAATGCTTTCCAAAGGGGTGCGTCTCAAAACCGGTCTGTCGTTCTTCTCTCTGCTCGCATACGTGCTGGCGGGAGTCGCGGTCGCGGCGGCGACCACCAAGGTGATCGACCGTAAGCCGGTCGCGCAGCGGGTCAACGTGAAAGCGGTCGACCGCTTTCGCGACACCGATAGCGACGGACTCAGCGATCGCTTCGAGGTGCGGCGCTCCCACACCGACCCACGTAAGCGCGACACCGACGGCGACGGTCTTGGCGACAGGGTCGAGCTGAGGCGCGGGAGCAACCCACTCGATCCGATGAGTCCCGGTACGACGTCTACTCCATCGGCGCCGGCACCGCGGCCGCCCGTCGTGCCGCAGCCCAACCCGACGGTTCCTCCGGTTCCGCAGCCGCAGCCCGAACCTGAGCCGCAGCCCGAGCCAGAACCGGTACCGCAGCCCGAGCCAGAACCGGTACCTGAGCCTGAACCACAGCCGGAGCCCGAGCCAGAACCAGAGCCGCAGCCCGAGCCAGAACCAGAGCCGCAGCCCGAGCCAGAACCGGAACCAGAGCCGCAGCCCGAGCCCGAGCCGGAGCCCACTCCGAACGCGCTTTACCTGAGCCCGTCCGGTTCCGACTCGAACCCCTGCAGCGCCGCCAATCCTTGCAAAACCCTGAACCGGGCCTACAAACTGGCGCATTCGGGCCAGGTGGTTGAGATGGCCGCTGGTACCTACTCCGACACCAGCATCGCGCTCGACTCGAGCAAGACCTCGAACGACGACGTGATCTTCCGTCCGGCCCAGGGCGCCACGGTGACGATCTCGCCGCAGTTCCGGATTCTCGCCCGCCACCTCGAGCTGCGCGGACTGCGCTTCACCAGCAAGCTGCTGATCGAATCGAGCGCCGTCGACGTGACCCTGCGCAACAACGCGCTGAAGAACTTCGACCTCTACTCGAACGGGACCCAGGCCTCGCGCGACATCTCCTTCATCGGCGGCAGCATCGGCCCCTCGGCCGACGCGAACAGCCGCATCGCCTCGAACGGCACGTCGACCTCGGCCTCGCCGGAAGACATCCTGATCGACGGCGTCGATTTCCACGACTTCACCGTCTCGCCCGGCTCCGACGCGCACGTCGAGTGCCTCCAGGTCTGGGCGGTCGACGGCCTGACGATCCGCAACAGCACCTTCCGCAACTGCGAGGTCTTCGACATCTTCCTGCAGAAGCTGCCGGGCGGCGCCGCGGCGACCCCGAGCAACATTCTGATCGAGAACAACTTCTTCGACTGCTGTCGCAGCGGCTACTACTCGATCCGCCTGGCCGACCACGCGGGAACGAGCTGGAAAAACGTCACGATCCGCAATAACTCGCTGAACAAAGAGATCAATCCCGACCCCAGCGTTCCGTACTCGAACGTGAAGATCGTCGGCAACGTCGGGCCGGCGGTGAAGTTCTGGAGCGGCAGCACCGGCAACATCGAACCGAAGCCGGCCGGGATCGAAGTCGATCACAACGTCTGGTACTCGGGCTCGAAATTCGGACCGAACGACATGGTGGCGCCCTCCGGGTTCCGCAATGCCGCGGCGGTCGACTTCCACCTCAAAGCGGGTGCGGCCGCGATCGACGCCGGCGACCCCGACAACGCGCCGGCGAAAGACATCGATGGGGATACGCGTCCCCGCGGCTCGGCGCCGGACGCCGGGGCCGATGAGACCAACGAAACCGCGCCGCCGCCGGTGCCGTCCAACCCGGATCCGCCCGAGCCTGAGCCCAATCCATCTCCGCCGGCACCGCCCACCCCGCCGGCACCGCCGAGCGGCGAGGCCGACCTCTACCTCGCGACCGCCGGCTCGGACAGCGCCAGCTGCTCGGCTTCGGCCCCCTGCAAATCGCTCGATTGGGCCTACCAGGTAGCGGGGCCGGGCGACATCGTCGAGCTCGCGGCGGGCAGCTACGGCAGCCAGGCGATCGAGCGCGACGCCGGCCACAGCTCGACCGACGACGTCGTCTTCCGGCCGGCACCGGGCGCCAGCGTCACCCTCGGCACCGTCACCGTGTACGGCTCTCACGTGACCCTGCAGGGGATGGACGCGACCGACCTCAACGCGCGGGTCACCGACCCGTACCGGTTCCCGGTCTCCGACATCACCTTCCGCAACATGGAAGCGCGCAACTTCATGGTCATGTCGGCGTCCGACGTCAACGTGATCGGCGGCGACTACGGGCCCGCCAGTGCCTGCGGCGGGTCCTACGGCGGCTCCAACAACAGCATCCGCCGTTTCGCCGAAAACGGCGCCCCCAACCCGGAGCGGATCCTGATCGACGGCGTGCGGATCCACGACGTCGTCTCCCACAACTTCAACCAGTGCCATATCGAGGGTCTGGCGATCTTCGCCGGCAATGGCGTCACCGTGCGCAACTCGAAGTTCTGGGGCAACTCGGTCTATGACATCTTCCTGCAGTCGAACAGCGGCCCGGTCTCAAACGTGCTGATCGAGAACAACTGGTTTGCGGCGCCGGTCGGCGAGGGCGGCTCCGGCTCCGGCTCCAGCACCGTCGCTTTCTCCGGCGGCTCCGGGGACTTCGCCAACACCACCGTGCGCCACAACTCGGCCAACGGCCCCTTCTCCTTCGACGACAACGGGGCCAACCCGGCCTACTCGAACTTCCGCGTGGTCGGCAACATCGGCCAGCCGATCTACGGCTCCTGCTCGCTGCGCGGGGTGGTCTTCCGCTACAACCTCTGGCGCGGGATGGCCTGCGGCACCGGCGACGTCAACCTCAGCGGGGCTTACCCCTACGTGAGCGCGGTCAACGGATCCGGGATGAACTACCACCTGACCGGCGCCGCCGCCCGCGATTTGGTGCCGGCGAGCGAGGGTGGTCCCGCAACCGACATCGACGGGCAGGCACGGCCGCAGGGCAGCGCGCGCGATGCCGGCGCCGACGAGATCGGCTGATTCGCCACTCAGTCCGCGTTGGCGGCGAAGTGAGCGGCGATCTGGGCCGCGTTGAGAGGCTGGTCGTAGACCGCGACCTCGTCGAGCGAGCCGGCCCCGAACAGGTTCGCGCCGGCGCGCGACATGAAGTACAGGTGGGCGTTGGCGAAGGCGCCGGCCCCGGTGCCGCTGGCGCCCTTGCTGAAGCTGGCCGGTTTGCCGTCGACGTAGGGGACGATCTGCTGCGTCGCCACCGCGCCGGTGTCGAAGACGAAGGCGTAGTGGTGCCAGGCGCCGGCACTGGGCCGGTTGAAGAAGACGTTGTTGCGCGATTCGCCCTCGCCGATCGCGACGCCGAACGCTTCCTGGCTCGAGTTCGGGTCGATCAGGAAGCCACCTGCATTGGCGTTGAAGTTTTCGGTCAGCTCCATCGCCAGGTCGTCGTCGTCGGCGTAAGCGTTCCAGCGCAGCCAGAACTCGACCGTGAGGTCGGTGGTCGCGGCGAGGTTGACCGGCGCCGAGGCGGAGTCGTCGAGCCCATCGAAGCTGCCTGCGCCGCCGCCCAGCGCGCCGGCGAGGCCGAGCGTGGGCCCTCCGCCGAGCGTAGCGTTGGCGCTGCCGACGCTGTCGGCCAGGGTCGTCCCTGAGCTCTCGTTCAGTCGCCAGTAGTGGATCAGGCCGGGCGTTTCAGAGACCGCTTTCGAGTAGCTGACGGTGGGCGGGGGAGGGGGCGGTTCCTCTTCGTCGGCGACCGTGACGACGACGTTCTCGGTGTCGGTTGCGGTTTCGTTGTCGCGCACCCGGACCGTGACCGTGACTTTGCCCTCCTGCGAGTAGGTGGCTTTGGCGGTCGCGGTGGCGCCGGTGTCGGTCTCGAAGCTGCCGTTGCCGTCGAGGTCCCACTGGTAGTTGACGATCGAGCCGTCTGGGTCGGTCGAGCCGCTGGCGTTGAAGCTGACCTCGGTTGCCGTTTCAACCGGATTCGGGGTGGCCGAGAGGGTCGCGTGCGGGCGCCTGTTGATGCCGTGGCTGGCTTTGTGCTCGGCGATCTCCGCAGCGCTGAGGGCGCGGCTGTAGACGGCGACCTCGTCGAGGCTGCCGGCCCCGAACAGCGACTGCCCGCCGCGTGACATCAGGTAGAGCGTCGAGTTGGCGAAGTTGCCTGCGCCGCTGCCTTCAGCGGTCTTCGTGTAGCTGACCGCCTGCCCGTCGACGTAGGGCGTGATCTGCTGCGTCGCCGGCGCGGTGGTATCGAGGACGAGCGCGTAGTGATGCCACTGGCCGGCGCTGGGCCGGGCGAAGAAGGCGTTGTTGCGGGACTCGGCGATCCCGACCCCGACCCCGAAGTTGCCCTGGCTCGCGTTTGGGTCGACGAGGAAGCCACCGCTGTTCCCGTTGAAGTTCGGCGTCAGCTCCATCGCCAGGTCGTCGTCGGTCTCGTAGGCGTTCCATTTGAGCCAGAACTCGACCGTGGCCTTGCTCGTCGCGGAGAGGTTGAGCGGGACGCTGCCGAAGTCGTCGTTGCCGTCGAACCCGAGTGCTTTGTTCGGGTCACCGAGGACGCCGCCGGGGAGGCCGAAGGAGGTGCCGGCGGAGGCGGTCCCGGTGGCGCTTCCTTTGCTGTCGGCAAGGCTCGGGCCGACCGACTCGCCGAGGCGCCAGTAGCCGACCAGGCCGGCGCTGTCGAGCACCGCGTCGCCGTAGTTGCTGACGCCGCTGGCGTTGACCGTGAGCGGAACCGTGGCGGTGTCGGTCATGCCGGTGTCGTCGGTCACCCGCAGGCGGGTCTGCACGGTGATGGCGAAGCTGTAGCTGCGCTGGGCCGTCGCGGTCGCCCCGGTACTGGTCTCGAAGCTGCCGTTGCCGTCGAGGTCCCACTCGTATTTGACGATCGTGCCGTCGGAGTCTTTCGCCGCGGCGCCGTCGAACTGCACCGGCAGGTCGGTGATCGCGGGGTTCGGCTGGGCGCTGAAGGCCGCCACTGGCGGCTGCGGGTCGGGGCCGCCGACTTTCAGCGTTTTGGTCTCGATGTCGACCGCGAGTTTGTCGTCGTAGACCCGGACCGAGATCGGGATTTCGGCTTCGGCCGCGTAGTTGGCGCCGGCGGTCGGATTGGAGCCGGTGTTCGTCTCAAAGGTCCCGTTGCCGTCGAGGTCCCACTCGTATTTCGAGATCGTCCCGTCCGAGTCGGTCGAGCCGGAGGCGTTGAACGTCGCGTTGCCCCCGATCGCGACCGGGTTCGGCGTGATCGTCAATGCCGCCGACGGCCTGTGGTTGGCGCCATTGCTGGCTTTGTGGGCGGCGATCTCGGCGGCGCTGAGGACGCGGTTGTAGATCGCGACCTCGTCCAGCGTGCCACGCCCGAACAGTTCCTGTCCCGCCCGCGACATCATGAACAGGGTCGAGTTGGCGAAGTTGCCGGCGCCGGTCCCGCTGGCGGTCTTGATGTAGCTGACCGGCTGCCCGTCGACGTAGGGGGCGATCTGCTGGGCGCCGCTGGCTGTGGTGTCGAGGACGAAGGCGTAGTGGTGCCACTGGCCAGCGCTCGGCCGGTTGAAGAAGACGTTGTTGCGCGAAGCGCCCTCGCCGATCCCGACGCCGAACTTGCCGCCTTCCTGGGGCGCGTTCGGGTCGACGATGAAGCCGCCGCTACCCTGGTTGAAGTTCGGGGTGAACTCGAGTGCGAGCGCGTCGTCGTCGACGTAGCCGTCCCACTTGAGCCAGAACTCAACCGTGGCTTTATTCGTGCCGGAGAGGTTGAGCGGGGCTTTGGCGTGGTCGTCGCCGTCGAAGCGGACCGCCGTGTTGGGGTCGCCGCCGACCGCGCCGGCCTGCGCGAACGTGGCCCCCGCCGAGGCGGTGCCGGTCGCCGTGCCCTTACTGTCCGCCAGGCTCGGCCCGCTGGCCTCGCCGAGGCGCCAGTAGCCGACCAGGCCGGGCGTGTCGAGCACGGTGTCGCCGTAGTTGCTGACGCCGCCGTTGTTGACGGTGACGGGCAGGGTTTTGGTTGCCGTGCTGCCGCCGTTGTCGGTCACGCGCAGTCCGACTTCGAAGCTGCCGGCCGCGCCGTAGACGCGGTCCGCAGCCGCAGTGGCTCCGGTGTCGGTCTCGAAGCTGCCGTTGCCGTCGAGGTCCCACTCGTATTTGACGATCGAGCCGTCCGGGTCGGTCGAGCCGGACGCGTCGTAGTGGATCGAGCCGCCGACGGTCGCCGGATTGGGGTTGGCGGTGAACGAGGCAGTCGGCACCTGTGGGCCGACTTTGACCACGCGGGTGGTGACGTCGGTGCCGGTCAGGTTGTCGGTGACGCGGAGGCCGATCGTGTATTCGCCGTTGCTGGTGAAGGATTTCGAGGTGCTCGCGGTGGAGCCGGTGTCGGTCTCGAAGCTGCCGTTGCCGTCGAGGTCCCACTCGTATTTGACGATCGAGCCGTCCGGGTCGCTCGAGCCAGCGGCATTGAAGGTCACCGGCACTCCGGTCAGAACCGCCGCCGGGGACGCGGTGAAGGAGGCGACCGGGCGCCGGTTGGTGCCGAAGCTGTCGCGGTGTTCGGAGATCTCGGCGGGGCTGAGGGCGCGGCTGTAGATCGCGAGATCGTCGAGGGCGCCGCGCGAAAACAGCTGTTGGCCGCCGCGCGACATGAAGTTGAGCATCGAGTTGGCGAATGCGCCGGAGCCGGTGCCTTCCGCGGTCTTCGTGTAGGCGATCGCTTTGCCGTCGACGTAGGGAGTGATCTGCTGCGCCGCCGGGGCGGTGGTGTCGAGGACGATCGCGTAGTGGTGCCACTGGCCGGTGGTGGGCCGTTCGAAGAAGACGTTGTTGCGGGTGTCGGGGTCGCCGATCCCGATTCCGAACCTGCCGCCGGACTGCGGGGCGTTGGGGTCGACGATGAGGCCGCCTTTGTTCTGGTTGAAGTTGTCGGTCAGCTCGAGGGTGAGCGCGTCGTCGTTGGTGTAGGCGTCGGTATAGAGCCAGAACTCGAACGTGACCTTGCTCAGGCCGGAGAGGTCGACTGGGGCGCGCGCGGCGTCGTCGACGCCGTCGAAGCGCGCGGCTTTGTCGGGGTCAGCGGCGATCCCGCCGGCGACGCCGAGGGTCGGACCGCCGAAGGTCGTCGCGTTGCTGCCGCCGACGCTGTCGGCGAAGGTCGTGCCGCTGGTCTCGCCGAGACGCCAGTAATGGAGCAGGCCGGGCGTGTCTTTGACCGCGTCCGAGTAGCTGCTGACGCCGGCGACGCTGATCGCGACCGGCAGCGTTTTGGTCGCCGTTTTGCCGCCGTTGTCGGTCACCCGCAGGCTGACCTGGTAGGTGCCGGCGTTGGGGTAGGTGAAGGAGGTGTTCGGATTCGAGCCGGTGTTGGTCTCGAAGGTCCCGTTGCCGTCGCGATCCCACTCGTATTTCGCGATCGTGCCGTCGGGATCTTTCGAGGCCGAGCCGCTGAAGCTGACCGTCAGCCCCTGGATCGCCGGGTTCGGGGTCGCGGTGAAGTCGGCGACCGGGAACTGGTTGCCGATCACAGTCAGGGTTTTGACCTGGACGTCGGTCGCGCCTTTGTTATCGGTCACCCGCAGGCGCACGTCGATCGTCGCGTCGGAGGTGTATTTGCGGGTGGTGCTCGAGCTGCTGGTCGAGCTCACCTCGTAGCTGCCGTTGCCGTCGAGGTCCCATTCCCATTTGGAGATCGTGCCGTCGGGGTCGTTCGAGGCCGAGCCGTTGAAGGTGACCGTGGTGTTGAACCCGACCGGGTTCGGGGTGAGCGTGAAGGAGGCGTTGGGGAGCTGGTTGGAGCCGCCGGGGTCGAGCGTGATCCCGTCCGGGGTCGCCGGCTGGGCGCCCATGTCGGAGAGGATGTTGTAAGTCGCCTGTTCGATTCGCGGGTCGCTTTCGGAGTCGAGCCCGAAAGCCCAGCGCATCGTCCCCGAAGCGAAGACGAGCGCGCCGCTCGGGGCTTTGTACTTGACCGCGTGAACGGTGCCGTCGAGGCCGGCGGGCGGGAAGTTGGTGCGCTGACGGCCCTCGTCGATCAGCCAGCTGTTTTGGCTGCCGCCGAGGGTGTCGGCGTTGGTCGAGGTCAGCTTCTTGACCCCGGCAGGCTGGTGGACCAGGTACTGCGCCTGGGTCGGGACCGAGTCCCACTCCCAGCCGACGATATCGTCGCCGATCGTCGTCGTTTTGTTCTCCGAGAGGCCGGTGTTGCGCCAGATCCGGTCGGAGGCGAATTCTTCGTTTGCGTTGCCGGCCGGGACACTGAGCGGGTAGCTCTGGCCCGCGTTGTCGCCGAAGTACATGACGCCCCAGAGGGTGTTCTCGGGACTGTCCGGGCCGACCCGGCCGCCGGCCGGGGCGTTCGGGTCGCCTTTCGGCGCACCGTTGTCGCGGAAGGTCGTGGTCGCGTTCTCGGGATGGTCGTCGGCGGTGTGGGCTATGCCGTCGAGGCCGAGCGCGTCGTCGGCCGTGCCTTTGACGCCGTCCGGGCCCCAGTCGTTGTCGGAGATCGCGCCGCTGCCGCCGGAGCCGTCGCCCTGCACGGTCTTGTAACAGACCAGGGTGCGGTTGCCGTTCTCGTAACGCACCTTCCAGTAGGAGGTGTTGGCGCTGAAAGAAGCGAGGTTGACGCCGGCGTCGCGGGCGTTCTCGAAGGCTTTGAACTGCTCTTCCGACCAATACTCCGAGTGGCCGGGGACGACGATGATGTCGTGCTCTTTGAGCGAGGCGGGGTTCTGGTGCACGGCGACGTCGTCGCTGTAGGAGACGTCGTAGCCCTGCTTCTCGAGCCAATAAAGCGTTTCGAGCTCGGGCCCGAAAACGCGGTCGCGGTCGTCGTTGCCTTCGAACATCGGGCGGTCGAAGGAGACCTTGACCGCGCGGCCGGTTCCGGAGGCCTGGACCGTGCCGCCGCCGAGCCGATCGAAATAGAACGACTTGCCGCCCCAGGTGTTGTAGGCGGCGTAGTTGGCGGTGGGGAGGACGAAGAGGATCTTCGAGTCGACCGTTGCGTTGTCGTCGCGGACGACGAACGGGATCGTGTTTTCCAGCGCCGTGCCGCCGACCGTGGTCAGCTTGGCGACGTAGACGCCGGTCGCCGTTAGGGCGGAAGAGGGAACCGTGTAGGTGACGCTCCAGTTGGCGCAGCTGTAAAAGCCGGTCGTGGCGTTCGGTTGCGCCGTCTGACAGGTGAAGTTGTTGTTGACCGTGACGTTGTTGGCGGTGTGGACGAGGCGGCCGCCGGCGCCTTCGTAGTAGCCCATGCGGAAGACCTGGACGTTGACTTTGGTCCCCGGCGTGGTGTTGCGGGCTATTTTCAGCGGCACGCTCTGGCCGCGGTTGAAGCTGGTCTGGGTGGCGAAGCCGGCGACGTTGTCGTCGTAGTTACCGATCCGCCAGTCCGAGCTGCCTTCGCCTTTGCAGTTATTCTCGCTGTGCACCGGCACTGAGGTCGGGCAGGTGACGGCGGCGGAGGAACCACCGCCGAGGAAGATGGCAACGGTCATGGCCGCGACGAGCACCGCGAGGCTGAGGCGAAGCAGAGTTGGAGGCATGTGCCCAGTAAACCGGTCAAAAGGGCCTCCGCTTGCGCCAGGCGGTACCTCTGACCGAAAACGGTACTTTCACGTTCATACAGGTCGATCGCCCTGGAACAATCAACCGCATCGCCAAGCTCGGGAAGATCTGGATCGCGGCGCTAGCGATGCTCTGCGCCCTGGCCGCGGGCGCGCTGATCGCGCTCGCCAGCGGCGGCGGCCAGAGTGGCGACAAGCCGAGCCTGAGCCGGCTGGAGGCCAGCCTGGACGCCAGTGGAGCCAAGCTGATCGCGAGCGGTCAGGTGCGCGGCGCCGGCAACGTGCTGGTCCGTTACGGCAAGGGCTGCGGGGTGCAGAGGCTCTCGCACGCCGCCCGCGCCAACGGCGGCCGCTTCCGGCTCCAGGTGCGGGTAAGCGCGCCCCGGAAGCGAGTGCGGCGCTGCGACGTCGCGGTTGCCAAACGGGTGCGGCTGCGCGGCGCCCGCAGCTCCGCCGCACCGGGCCGGGTCCGCGTCTTCGCCTGCGGCGAGGGGACCTGCATCGAACGACATCTAACCCTCAAGCAGAGCTTTAGGGACGGGGCCGGGCTGACGGTGGTGCCGGGTGGCGGCCGAGTCGCGGTCGCGCCGGGGGTGACCGTGCGGGTCCCGACCGCGCCGCCGGTGCCTCCGGACCAGCCGGCGAGCCGCTTCGTCGCGACCAACGGCTCGGACTCTGGCTCTTGCGAGGCGGCGAGTCCCTGTCAGACCTTCAACCGGGCCTACGAAGTCGCCGCGCCGGGTGAGATCGTCGACGTCCGCGGTGGCACCTACCCGACCCAGCGGGTCGAGCACGACTCCGACAAGACCTCGGCGACCGACGTCTACTTCCGTCCCGCCGCCGGCGAGTTCGTCAACGTCGCCGGCGACATCTTCGCCTACGGCTCGCACGCCACCTTCATGGCGATGCAGGCGGGCGACACCGAAGTCCCCTACGACGGTCCCGAGACCGTCACCGACGTCACTTTCTGGGGCATGGACGGACGCAACTTCACGATCGACTCCGGTCAGGGGGTGGGCATTATCGGTGGCGACTATGGCCCGGCCAGCTCCTGCGGCGGCAGCTACGGGGGTGGCAACAACGGCATCCGCATGAACCGGCCCGGGGTGATGCCGAGGGACATCCTGATCTGGGGCGTCGATATCCACGACGTCCAGTCCTACGACCTCGAGGCCTGCCACATCGAGTGCCTAATCGTCGGTGCCGGCGAAAACATCACCGTGCGCGGCTCGGCTTTCTGGAACTGCTCGATCTTCGACATCTTCCTGCAGCCCTTCAACGGGCCGATCTCGGGCGTCACGCTCGAGAACAACTGGTTCGCGACGCCGACCGATCCCAATGGGCAACCGAACAGCGGCCGCGCGGTCGAGTTCTCCGGCGGTGGGCCCTGGCGCAACATCCTGATCCGCCACAACTCGGTCAACACCGCGATCAACCTCAACGACGGCGCCCCTAGCCCGCAGTACGAAAACGTCACGGTGGCCGGCAACATCGCCGAACGGGCTGCTGCCTGTTACAACGGCGTGGTCTACCGCTACAACGTCTGGTTCGGGGGCGGGACCTGCGACCCCAGCGACGCCAATCTCGGCAACGCGCCGCCGCCATTCGCGAAAGTCAGCGATCGCGGCGATCTCGACTACCACCTCACGGGCGGCCTTGCGGTCGACTTCGTGCCGGCCTCGGCCAGCAACCTGGGCGACGACATCGACGGTCAGGCGCGGCCGCTCGGCCCCGCCCGCGACGCCGGCTCCGACGAGCGCTAGCGCTCCTCCCGCGCGAGGGGAGGGGTGCCTCGCCCGTTGATCTGGGGATGGCATCGACGGCAACTTCCGAGCGTTCGCTGCGGCTGGCGCCCCCGCTACCGGCCGAGCAGGCGCGGCCGCGGCGGCTCCCCCGCGCCGATGCGCTCGCCCTCGCCGGCCTCGCTCTCGGCTTCCTCGTCCTCGTCGTCCTGACCTGGAAGAAGTGGGGCAACCCGGCGCTTGACGCCGGCGCCGAGCTGACCACGGCCGAACGGGTCGCCGACGGGGCGGTGCCGTACAGCGACGTGCGCTACTTCTACGGCCCGCTCGGTCTCTACGCGCTGGCTGGCTCCTTCCAGCTCTTCGGGGCCAGTCTGACCACGGCCTTTGCCTTCGGACTGGGGCTGAGCGCGGCGATCGTCGGCAGCTTCTATGCGCTCGCCCGCCAGTGGCTGCGGCCGAACGTGGCAGCGGTCTGCGCGGCGATGACGATGGCGATCGGGTTCTCCGGCACCGCCTTCAACTTCGTCCTCCCACACTCGAACTCCGCCACGGTCGGCCTGCTCTGCCTGATCCTGGCCTTGCTGGCGCTCTGCCGCGAGCGGCCCTGGCTGGCGGGGATCGCGATCGGCGCCGCGGGCCTGACCCGACCTGAGTTCTTCGCAGTCGCGGCGGCAGCAGCGGCGGTCTGGCTGCTCGCCGGGCTCGTCCAGCGCCCGCGGCGGGCAGTGCTCGCCGACGCGCTGCGAGTCGGGCTGCCGGCGCTGGCGATCCCACTCGCCGTGCTGGGCACGTTCGCGGCGGCGGTCGGCGCCGACCGCCTGCTCTGGGAGAACCTCTGGCCGGTCGACTTCATCCGCGTCGCCGGCTTCCGCTCGCAGGAGGACTGGGCGCCGCTGACGCTGGCCAGCGGCGCCTCGACCCTGGGGCGGCTGCTGGTCTATGGCGGACTGTTGGCGGCCCTGGTCGCCGCAGTCCTGGTTTGGCGCCGCCGCAGCGGCGCGGGGCGGCTCTGGGCCGTGGTGCCGCCGCTCGCGATGCTGCTCGGGCTTGGCCTGCTCGACGCCGCCGCCCGTTCCCTCGGCCTCTTCGACGGGGCGCGCGAAGCGGTCGAGTCGGAGGCGAAAAACCTCACGCTGGGGATGACCTGGCTGCCGGCGCTGGCGATTCTCGCCGCCGTGGTCACCGCGGTCGCGGTCTGGCGCCGCGATCCGCCGCCGCTCGGGCGCAGCTGGCCGGACGACGCCGCCCTGGTCGCGGTCGCGCTGGTGCTGGGGTTGCGCGCCTACGACGCCTTCAACGGCGAGGGCTCCTACGCCCCCTACTACGCTGCACCGCTGGTCCTGCTCGCCGGGATCCTGACCCAGCGCATCGGCGCCCGCTGGCCGCAGGCGCGCGCCGCGGCCACGGCAGCGCTGGCGGTCGCCGCCGCCGGCCTCTTCATCTACCCGCTGGCCGGCCTCTACAGCGACAACAACACCGAGGTGCGCACCGCGCGCGGGACCTTTATCGCCAACGACGCCTCGGCGCCGGCGCTGCAGCGGACCCTCGACGCGATCGCGACCCGCACGGCCCCGGGCGAGCCGATCCTCGCCCTGCCCGCCGACGGCGGCACCTACTTCATGGCCAACCGGCCGCCGGCGACCTACGAGGTGATGTTCCTGCCCGGGTTGATCGACTCGGCCGCCGACGAGCGCCGCACGATCGCCCGCCTCGAGCGCGAAGGGGTCAACTTGACCGTGCTCAGCGCCCGCGACTTCTCCGCCTTCGGCTTCCGCAGCTTCGGCAGCGACTACGACCCCCTGCTGGGCGAGTGGATCCGCACCGGCTCACGTTCGGTCGCCCGCTACGGCGACATCGGGAAACCGGTCGCGGGCAGCTACCCCTCGGCCGCCTTCACGATCTACGAACGGCGCTAGCGCGGGCAGCTGTCGCCGACGCGCCCTCACCCGTCGAGGGCGAGGGCCAGTACCGCTTCGGTGCGCCGCGACCACGAGTTACCCGCGACGAAGCGCTCGCGCTCGGTCTCCTCCATCGGGCCTCGCGCAAGCGCCGCGCGCGCGCCGGCGACGAAGTCGCCACCGGGCTCGACCAACTCCAACGGTCCCTCGATCCCGCGCATCGGGGCGAGGTCGGTGGCCGCCACCGGGCCGCCTCCGGCCAGGTACTCGTAGAGCTTCAGCGGGCTCATTGCCTCGGTCAGAGGCAGGCGCCGGTGCGGGATCAGGCAGACGTCGGCGGCGTGGGCGAGGGCGGCGACCTGCTCGCGCGGGACCGGGCCGGGGAAGGTGACGTTCGGCTCGTCCCGCAGCGGCGCCAGGTGGTCGCGATCGGCGAGCGGGCCGGCGAGCACGACCGAGCCCTCCGGCCAGGCGCGGGCGACGGCGCGGACGGCGCCGACGTCGAGCCGCGAGTCGAGCGTGCCGGTGTAGAGGAAGCGCGGACCCGGCAGCCGCGTCAGCCACTGCGGCGGCGGCGCGATCGCCAGCCACTCCTCGGGGTCGACCCCGTTGGGCACGACCGCTGCCGGACCCAGCGGCTCGATTCGCTCGACGATCGTCTCGGTCACCGCGCAGACCCGCAGCCGGCGCCGCGCGATCCGCTCGTAGGCGGCGATGTAGGCGGAGCGCCAGCGCGAGTAGGCGGGGTGGGCGGCCCAGTCGTCGCTGGCGAGCAGGGTGACCGGGCCGGCCCAGTCGAGCGGGGCGAAGGCGGCGACGAAGGGGTGGGCGGTGACGATCGCCGGACGGCGCAGGCCCCGCCGTTGTGCCGCCCAACGCAGGCGCTGGCCGTAGCGGGCGTAGAAGCGCTCGAGGCCGCGCAGCGAGACGGGGTCGCGGCGGCGCAGCCGCAGCGGCTCATAGAGGTGGACGCGGTCGCTGGCCGGGAAAGGGGCGGGGCGGCGCAGCCGGTCTTTGACCAGCTTGACCGGGGCGCTGCGTGGCTGGTTGCAGATCAGCAGCCGCTCGACCCGCTCGTCGGCGGCGAGGGCGAGGGCAACGCGATCGGTCGTGAAGCACATGCCGCGGCGCTGGGCGGCGTCCCAGGTGATCTCGTCGAAGGTGAATACGGCGTCGCTGGCCATCTCTCGTAGAGCAAACGCGTGGGACGCAGCCCCGCTTGCGGAGCGCAAGTCGGCTCTGCACCAGGGCGTTGGTCCTCTGAGGGCCAAGATCGGCCCAGACCGACGATGAGCAAGCCCCAGACCGAGCGCACCGAGCTGTCCTCGCACGACCTCAAGCAGGCCGCGGTCTCCGGCGTGCGCTGGACGATGGTCGCCCGCGTTGCCTCGGAGCTGACGACCCTGGTCTCGGCGGTGATCCTGGCCCGCCTCGTCGCCCCCTCGGAGTTCGGCGAGGCGGTGGTGCCGCTGATCTTCGTCCCGCTGGCGGTGATCTTCACCTTCGAGGGGTTGGGCAGCGCCCTGGTCCAGCGCAAGGAGATCGACCAGACCCACATCGAGGCGGCGATGCTGGCCAGCCTCGTTACCGGCGGCTTGCTCAGCTTCGCCACCTTCCTCCTCGCCGGCCCGGTCGGTGGCCAGCTCTTCGGCCACGCCTCGGCCGAACTGCTGCGGATGATCTCGCCGGTCTTCCTGCTCGCCGGGCTTGGCGCAGTCTCGCGCGGGCTGCTCTGGCGCCACCTCGACTTCCGTCGGGTCAGCATGATCGAAATGGCTTCGCTGGCGCTCGGCGCGGTCTCGGCGGTGGCGATGGCGGTCGCCGGGCTCGCAGCCGAGGCGATCGTGCTCGGTGCCCTGGTCGCGACCCTGACCACCGCGGTGCTGCTGCTGGTCTCGGTGCCGCCACCGATGCCGCGCTTCCACCGCGAGGCGCTGCGCGAGGTCACCGGGTTCGGCCTGCCTGCCTCGGCCGCCGGCCTCACCTACGTCGCGGTCAGCAACGCGACGATCGCGGTCGCCGCGGTCCGGCTCAGCGCCGCCCAGGTCGGCCTCTACTGGCGCGCCTTCCAGCTCGGGGTCGTCTACCAGGACAAGATCAGCGGGATCATGATGCGGCTCGCCTTCCCGATCTACTCGCGGACCAGCGACCTCGACGAGCTGCGCCGCTTCCACGAGCGCGCGACCCGGATCCACGCCGCCGTACTCCTGCCGCTGCTCTCGCTGTTGATCGTGCTGGCGCCGGACCTGGTGCCGTGGGTGTTCGGCGAGCGCTGGGCGCCGGCCGCCGGCGCGGTCCAGATCCTCGCCGTGGCGGGGATGATCGCCGCGATCCTCACCGGGTATCCGCAGATCCTGCTCGCCGCCGGCAAGCCGCGGGCGCTGCTCTACTTCAATCTGGTCCTGCTCGTTCTCTACGTCGCGACCTCCTGGATCGCCGCGCCGCTCGGGCTGACGGCGCTCGCGATCAGCGTCGTCGGCGTGCACGTGGCGATGATGATCGCCGTCTACGGGGTGCTCTTCCGGCTCCTGCTGAAGATCCCGATCCGTCGCCTGGTCACCGACCTGCTGCCGGCGATCGCCTGCAGCCTCGCGCTGCTCGCGGCGGCGGTGCCGCTGGCCGGACTGCTGCGCGACGCGGGCGCCCCGGTGCCCGTCCTGGCTGCCGCGGTCGGCCTGGTCGGCGCCGCCGTCTACGCCAGCGCCCTGCGCAGCTTCTTCCCGGTTGTCTGGAACGACATCGTGCAGCTGACCGCGCGGGTGCTGCCGGATGGGGCGCGGACGGTGCGCTTCCAGCGGCTCGCGACGCGCCGCGTCGGGGAGGCCTGAGATGTGCGGGATCGCGGGCACGGTCCGCAGCGACGGCCGCGCTGCCGACCCGGCCCTGGTCGAACGCATGTGCGCGGCGATCGAGCACCGCGGCCCGGACGCCCGCGGCATCCACGCCGAGGGCCCGGCCGGGCTCGGGATCCAGCGCCTGCGCGTGGTCGACCTCGCGGGCGGCGACCAGCCGATCTACAACGAGGACAAAACGGTCGCGGTCGTTCTCAACGGCGAGATCTACAACTTCCGCGAGCTGCGCCGCCGGCTCGAGGCGGCCGGGCACCGCTTCCGCAGCGATGGGGACACCGAGGCGATCGTCCACCTCTACGAGGAGGAGGGAGTCGATTGCGTGCGCTCGCTCGACGGGATGTTCGCCTTCGCGCTCTGGGACGAGCCGCGCCGGCGCCTGCTCGTCGCCCGCGACCGGGTCGGCAAGAAGCCGCTCTTCTACTCGCTGCGCGGCGGCGCGCTCAGCTTTGCCTCGGAGCTGCGGGCGCTGCTCGAGGACGAGGAGGTCCCGCGCGACGTCGACGAGGCGGCGATCGACTGCTACCTCACCTACGGCTACGTCCCGGCGCCGCTCAGCGCCTTCGCTGCGGTCCGCAAGCTGCCGCCGGCGACGGCGATGGTCTACGAGGGCGGGCGGGTCGCGCTCGAGCGCTACTGGCAGCTCGATTACGCCCGCAAGCACCCCGTCTCCGATCCGCGCGAACTGCACGAGCCGCTGCTTGAGCAGCTGCGGCGGGCGGTGCGGCGCCGGCTCGTCGCCGACGTCCCGCTCGGTGCCTTCCTCTCCGGCGGCATCGACTCCTCGGCCGTGGTGGCGGCGATGGCGCAGGAGCTGAGCGAGCCGGTGAAGACCTTCTCGATCGGGTTCGGCGGCGGCCGCTTCGACGAGCTCGAGCACGCGCGCGCGGTCGCCGCGCGGTTCGGGACCGAGCACGAGGAGCTGCACGTGCGCCCTGACGCGATCGAGATCGCACCGACGATCGCCCGCCACTACGGCGAGCCCTTCGCCGACTCCTCCGCGATCCCGAGCTTCTACCTGGCCGAGATGACCCGCCGCCACGTCACCGTCGCGCTCAACGGCGACGGCGGCGACGAGTCCTTCGCGGGCTACACCCGCTACGCCGCCAACGCGCTCGCCGGGCGGCTGGAGCGGATCCCGGCGCCGCTGCGCCGGCTCGGCGGCGCGCTCGCGGCGCGGCTGCCGGAGGGCGGGGCAGAGCAGAGCGCCCGTAACCGGGTGCGCCGGCTCGGCGGCTCGCTCGCCCTCGACGGCCCGGCCCGTTACGAGCGCTACGTCTCGCTCTTCGACGCCGAGCAGCGCGCCCAGCTCTACAGCGACGAGTACCGGGCGGCGCTGGGTGGGACCGAGGTCGCCGCCGAGGCGATCGCCGAGCCCTGGCACGAGGCCAGCGGCAGCGACCGGCTCGACGTTCTGCTCGAGGTCGACGTCCGCACCTATCTGCCCGGCGACCTGCTGACCAAGATCGACATCGCGACGATGGCCCACTCGCTGGAGGCCCGCTCGCCCTTCCTCGACCCCGAGCTGATGCAGTTCGCCGCCTCGATCCCGGCGCAGATGAAGCTGCGCGGGATGGAGAAGAAGGTCGTCCTCCGCGACGCGCTGCGCGCCTGGCTCCCCGCCTCGATCCTCGACCGCCCCAAGCAGGGCTTCTCGGTCCCGCTTGCCGAGTGGCTGCGCACCGACCTGAGCGACTACTCCCGCGACCTCCTGCTCGACCCCGACTCGCTCTCGGGGCAGCGCTTCCGCCCCGACGCGGTCGAGACCCTGCTTACCGAGCACGCCGCCGGCACCGACCATTCCCATCGTCTCTGGGCCCTGATGATGCTCGAGCTCTGGCGCACCGAGATCCTCGACCGCCCGCTCGCTACCTCCGCCGCAGCTGCCTAGCGAGGTCCTTGGCGTAAGCGACTGAGCGGTGACGAATGGCGACGACGCGGATCGTTTGCCCGCCGTCGATCAGCTGGTAGAGGATTCGGTACGCGCCGACTCGCCATGCGAAGAGGCCGCGCAACCTCCCGCGCAGGGGGTGGCCTACTAGCGGTTCGCGGCCCAGGGCGGCGAGCGAGTTCTCGACCGCGTCACCCAGCGGCCAGCTCAGTTCGAGCAGCTCGCGACGAGCGCGCCGTGTAAGGGCAAGTCGTGGCAAGACTCAACCTGAGGTCCGGCGGCGTTCGGCAAGCTCCTTGCGGACCTCGTCGAAGCTGACCGTTTCGCCACGCTCGATCTCAGCAAGGCCCTCCTCTATCGCGGCCATAGTGTCGGGGTCCGAGAGGATCTCGGCCGTATCCACCAGGCCCTCGTACTCCTCGATCGAGATCAGCGCTGCGGCCGGAACCCCGTTGCGCGTCACCACGATGTAATCGCGGCGCTCGCTGACCTCGTCGAGCAAGCTACGGAGGTTTTCCCGCAACTCACGGACCGGAACGGTCTTCGCCATGAAGCCAGAGTACACAACAGTGTACGCAGCTACGCTCACCGGTCCCTCGCAATCGCTGCCGCTGCCCGCAGGTCATCGAGAACCCGGTCCTCGATCGCCCCGATCAGGGCCCTGGCGGTCATGCAGTCCTGCTCGCCGGCGGCGTCGAGCGCGGGGCGGCAGCTACCGACGACCATTTCCATCAACACCGCCCCCTTGTCCTCTCCAGGGAAGGCATCCTCCGGGATCTCTTCGAGCAGCGAGGCGAGCAGGTCCGTAAGGACAAGGCCGGTGCGAAGCAGCTCTTCGATCAACTCCCTGGCAGGATCGCCATCGTCAATCGGGGGAACCTGGTGGGACATGACCCTCTAAGGAGCCAGGGAGTAAAACTCTCCCCCGGGCCCGGCAGCTCCAGGGTTGCGCCGCTCAGTCCGCTTCGACCGCGTGGGGTGGGGGTGTGCCGAAGGGGGGGTCGGCGAGGCCGAGGAGGGTGAGGAGGGCCTGGCGGTGGGCCTTGGCGCGGTCGGGGGCGTTGCGTGAGAAGGCGAGCCAGCGCAGGCCGTGGCGGAGGGCGATCGCGGCGACGAAGGCGCGGCGGCGGAGGCGGCCGAAGTGCTTGGCGGCGTACTGGCTGCGGGCGTAGGCCATCTGGGCCTCCATTTGCGGGCTGGCCTCGGTGCTGCCGCCGTGGTGGACGATCGTCATTTGGGCGAGGTGGTGGATCTCCCAGCCGGCGCGCTTGATCCGCAGGCAGAGGTCGACCTCCTCCGAGTAGAAGAAGAAGCGCTCGTCGAGCAGGCCGGTGCCGGCCAGGGCCTCACGGCGGGCGAGCATGAACGAGCCGACGGTCCAGTCGCAGGGAAAGTCCTCGCCGTAGCGCGAGAGGTCGAGCTCCGATTCGCCGAGGCGAGCGGCGAACGGCAGGCGCTCCGGCCCCAGCGCCTCGCCGAGGGCGCGGCCGACGCTGGGGAAGCGGCGCGCGGTCGGGCAGAGGCAGCCGTCGCTGTCGAGCTGGCGGCAGCCGGCGAGCCCGATCTCGGGGTGGGCGTCCATGTGAGCGACCAGCGCGGCGAGGCTGCCGTCGACGACCTCGGTGTCGGGGTTGAGGAAGAGGACGTAACGGGCGTCGGCCTCCATTGCTGCCCGGTTGTTGGCGTGGGCGAAGCCGCGGTTGGCGCAATGGATCGCACGGGCGCCGGCGAAGCGCTGCTCGACGTATTCGGCCGAGCCGTCGCTGCCGTTGTCGACGACGACCACGTCGAGGTCAATCGGACCGGTATGGGAGAAGAGGCTCGAAAGCGCCGGCTCGAGCCAGCGCCTGCCTTCATGCGAGACGACGATCGCGCAGACATCGTGGGCGGGCAGCCGCTCGCTCAGCGGCGGAACCAGCGGCACGCTGCGCAGTGCGGGCGCGGCCATCAGCCCCCCTGCCTTCGCGGCTCGGCCGGCAGCAGTTTCAGCCGCACCGCGGCGCGCGCCAGGCTGTCGGGTCGCGGCGGCGGCGCGCAGGCGGCGGCCAGCCCGAGGAAGACGCAGAGCGTGTAGGGGACCACCGCGAAGGCGATCGTGTCGAAGGTGGCGCTGGCGACGGCCATCATCGCCACCGACCCCGCAATGGCCAGGGCGGGTGGCGCCCGCGCCGGGTCTTCGGTGCGGATCGCCCGCGTGCAAACGGCGAAGGCGGCGATCAGGACGAGAACGAAGGCGGCGACCCCGAGCCAGCCGGTGCCGATCAGGATCGAGAGGTACTGGTTGTCGAGCACCCGGTAGCGCTCCGGGTCATAGGTCTGCCAGCCGCGTCCGATCGCCGGGTGGTTGAGCACCTCGGGCCCGATCGCCTCGTAGTCGGAGAGGCGGTCGCGCGAGGAGAGCGTCGAGGTCGCCGCGCTCGGTTTCAGCTGGTCGCGCACCGAGCCGAGCGCCGAGGGCGCGACCAGCGGGATCGCGAGCAGCAGAGCCACGCCGGCGGGCGCCATCCGCAGCATCTCGCGCGGCCGGTAGACGATCAGGGTGAGGATCCCCGCAGCGAGCACGATCGGCCCGGTTTTGCGCTGAGTGGCGAAGACCCCGGCGAGCAGGATCAGCGTCGCCACGAAGTAGAGCACCCGTCGCCGTTTGGTCGCCGCGTACATTCCGCCGACGATCGCGAAGGGCACGACCATCGCCACCAACTGCGCCGCCGCCAGTGGGTGGATCGTCGGTCCCAGCACCGGAATCCGCCCGGTCGAATCTTTTTCGTTCGCCACCGAGGGCATGTCGAGGCCGCCCGGGAAGACTTTTCCGCCCCATTCGTAGAAGGCGTTGAAGCCGGTCCGGTACTCCCAGATCGAGCCGAGCGCGGCGAGGCAGCCGAGGCCGACGATCAGCGGGATGAAGTTGCGTGCCTCGCGTGGCCGCAGCGCCGACGCGGTCAGCACGAAGATCGAGGCGAAGAAGATCAGCACCAGCAGCTTCTTCATTCCCAGCCCGAACTCGCCGTGCAGGCGCAGCGTCTCGGCGTTGAGCAGCAGGCTGAGCACGGCGGTGACGACGAAGAAGAGCAGCGCGGCGTGCAGGACCGTGCCCTGCAGGCGCGGCCGATTCTCGCCCCGCATCACTGCGAGCGCCAGCACCCAGAGCCCGGCGATCGCGATGATCAGCGGCCGGTCCGGCTTCGCCGCGGTGATCGTGGTCGCGTCGAAGGGGAGGATGAAGAGCATTGCCAGGAAGGCAGCGATGCTCCAGGGCAGGACCCGCGAGGTCCGCGGCCAGAGGTCGGGGCCGGCGGTCGCCATCGGTGCCTAGTTGTACTGGCGGGGCGGCTCCACGCGCACCCCGCGGCGCTCGCCGGGCCGGGGGTGGTGGAGCAGCTCCTCGTCGGGCATCGGCGGCATTCCTGCCGGCTCGCGCGCGCCGTTGCCGCGCTCCTCGCCTGCCTCGGAGGACTTCACCTCCTGCCACTGGCGCGCGAGGCCGGAACCGAGCACGATCAGCGTGCAGAGCACGATCAGGACGCCGACGAAGGCGAGGAAGGCCATGGTCGGGTTGGCGCCGTCGTTGACCGTGCCGCCCTCCGGCTCGCCCAGCGAGGTGACCGTGATCCGCCGGCCCGCCGGAATCCCCTGGTCGAGTTCGCCGACGTAGCCGGTCAGGACCGTGGTCGCGGCGCTGGCCAGCTCGGTCGCGCTTTCCGCGTCCGGCGCCTGGGTGTAGATCGAGACGATCGGGAGTTCGAGCTGGGCGTCGAAGACGAGCCGGTAGATGGCGCCCTCTTCGGTCAGCTGGTTGGCCCGCGGCCCAGCCGGCGTCGCCTGGTAGGTGGAGCGGTCGGTGAGCGAGCTGAACGGGCCGTCGGCGGCGATCTGGGTCGGCGCGAGGTCCATTTTGGCCGCGATCCTGGTTCGCGCCTCGGCGCTGCTCATGTACTGGGCGAGCACGACGGCGCGGTTGGCGAGTGGCGCCGGGTCGCGTTCGACGTCGGCGATCGCCGACGTCGAGGAGTCGATCAGGACCTGCGAGCTGGCGGCGCCGACCAGCTGCGCGCGCTTTTCGAACGAGGGCAGCTTGTAGCTGGTCGAGAGCCCGATCAGCGCCGCGATGACGACGGCGGCCACCACCCAGAGGCGCCGCTTCCAGAGCTCGTTGAGAATTTTGATCAGGTCCATGCGTCCCAGTCGGTCGGGGGTTCCGCTGGGGAGTCAACGGCTGAACCCACCCGTACTTTCATGGAACTTTTTACGCCTGCAAGCAGCGCCCCTCCGGGACCGTTCCTAAAGGAGATGTCTCCCACCTGCGAACAGCGGCTGCTCGTGGTCAGCCCGGTCCACAACGAGGCCGTCCACCTCGAGCGGGTGGCGGCGGCGATGGCCGCTCAGACACGGCCCCCGGACGAATGGGTCGTGGTCGACGACGGTTCCGACGACGGCACGGCTGAGCTGCTCGCCTCGCTCGCCGGCCAGATCCCCTTCCTACGGGTCGTCTCAACGCCGCCGCGTCCCTCGACCAATGGGGCCGACCCGCTCGCCCGGGCAGCGGCGCCGCGCGCCTTCAATGTCGGCCTTGCCGCCGGCCGCGACGACTTCACCCACGTCGCCAAGCTCGACGGCGACGTCGAGCTGCCGGCCGAGTACTACGAGGTGCTGCTGGCCCGCTTCGCTGCCGACGAGCGGCTCGGGATTGCCTGCGGGGACCTGATCGAGCCCGACGGCGAGGCCTGGGTGCGGCTGGCGATTCCGCCCCACCACGTGCATGGCGCGCTGAAGCTCTACTCGCGCGAGTGCCTGGAGGCGATCGGCGGGGTCCAGGAGCGGCTTGGCTGGGACACGATCGACGAGACCTACGCGCGTATGCGCCGCTTCCGCACCCGCTCTTTCCCCGACCTGGTCGCCCGCCATCACCGCCCGGTGGCGACCGCGAGCGGCGCCCTGCGCGGCCGCGCCCGTCACGGCCGCTGCGCCTGGATCGCCCACTTCGGCTTCCTCTGGGTCGCGCTGCGCGGGGTCAAGGTCGGGCTGCGCATGCACCCGCGCGGCGTCTCCGGCCTCGCCTTCGTCGGCGGCTACCTCGAGGCCGCGGTGCGGCGCGAACCGCGGGTCGAGGATCCCGAGTTCCGGCGCTTCGTCAAAGCCGAGCTGCGGGGCCGCATGCGTGGCGCCGTCGCGGGGACGGGGTAGCGGCGATGTGCGGAATCGCCGGAATTGCGGCCGCCGACCCGCGCTGCGTCCCGCTCGAGCCGGAGGCGCTGGCGGCGATGACGGCGGCGATCGAGCACCGCGGCCCCGATGAGGACGGGCACCTGCTCGAACCGGGCGTGGCGCTGGGGATGCGCCGGCTCAGCGTGATCGACCCGGCCGGCAGTCCGCAGCCGGTCGCTAACGAGGACGGCGAGGTGACCGCGGTCTTCAACGGCGAGATCTACAACTTCCGCGAGCTGCGGGCCGAGCTCGAGGCGCGCGGCCACCGCTTCGCCACCCGCGGCGACGGCGAGACGATCGTCCACCTCTACGAGGAGCTGGGGCCGCGCTTCGTCGAGCGCCTGCGCGGGATGTTCGCGATCGCGCTTTGGGACCGGTCGCGGCGGCGCCTCGTCCTCGCCCGCGACCGCATGGGGGTGAAGCCGCTCTACGTCGCCGAGAGCGCGGCCGGGATCGCCTTCGCCTCCGAGGTCAAGTCGCTGCTCGCCGGCGGCCTGGTCCGACCCCGGCTCGACCCCGCTGGCGCCGAGCTGTTCATGGCCTGGGGCTACGTGCCAGGACCGCTGACCCTGTTCGAGGGCGTGCGCAAGCTCGACCCCGCTTCCTACCTCGTCTTCGAGGACGGCCGCGTGGTCGAGGAGGGCGAGTACTGGAACCCCTGGGACAACGCTCCGGCGGACGTGGGCAGCTCCTGGGAGGAGGACGGCGAGCGCCTGCTGGAGCTGCTGCGCACGGCGACCAGGGCGCGGATGGTCAGCGACGTGCCGCTCGGGGTGATGCTGAGCGGCGGCCTCGACTCGAGCCTGATCGCGGCGCTGATGGCCGAGGTCTCCGAGCGCCCGCTGCAGACCTTCTCGGTCGGTTTCGTCGAGGAGGCCGCCGCCAACGAGCTGAGCGAGGCGCGCAAGGTCGCGGACCGGCTCGGCACCGACCACCACGAGCTCGAGACCTCGGCGCTCGACCATCCCGACCTGCTCGACGACGCCCTGCTCCACCTCGAGGAGCCGATCGCCGACCTCTCCTGCGTCGGCATGCTGCTGCTCAGCCGGCTCGCCCGCCAGACTGTGACCGTGGCGCTCTCCGGTCAGGGCGCCGACGAGATCCTCGGCGGCTACCGTAAGCACCAGATCGCCCGCGCCGCCGACCTGCTCGGCCGCGTCCCGCCGGCGCGGGCGGCGACCGCGCTCGCGGCACGGCTCGGGGCGCCGGAGTCGACCCGGGCGCGCGGCCTGGAGGCGCTCTCGACCGCCGATCCGGTCGCCCGGATGCTGGCGATGAGCCGGGTCGTGCAGCCGCGCGAGCGGCTCGCCCTGTTCACGCCGGAGTTCCTCGGCGGGGCCGATGTCGGCGCCCCGGTACGCCACCACGGCGACCTCTCCGGCCGCTCGGCGCTGAACCAGACGCTCTACCTCGACTGCCGCATGGCGCTGGCCGACAACCTCCTCCTCTACTTCGACAAGATGTCGATGGCGACCTCGCTCGAGGTCCGCGTGCCCTTCCTCGACCACGACGTCGTCGCCTTCTGCCTCGCCCTGCCAGACGTTCGCAAGATCCGCCGCGGCAACCGCAAGGAGCTGCTGAAGCGGGCCGCGCGCGGCCTCGTCGCCGACGAGATCGTCGACCGCCGCAAGCGCGGCTTCTTCCGCTCCGCCCTCGGCACCTGGCTGCAGGCGCAGGGGGGTCTGCTGGAGGAGACGCTGCTCGACCCGGACACGACCGCGCGCGGGCTCTACCGAGAGGACGAGGTGCGACGGCTGCTGCGGATCTCCGGCGAAGGCGACATCAAGGCCGATCAGCGCCTCTTCTGCCTCTTCCTGCTCGAGCGCTGGCAGCGCCAGTGGGTGGACGCCCCGGTTGCGCCGCCGGCGATGCCCGTCGGCGCGCTCTGAAACCGCCTTGCGACGCGAAGAAATCGACCATCCCAGCCGTTGATAGAACGATGAGCAGCCAAGCCGCCGACAGCATGCAGGAGAAGCACGCCAGCGCTGGCGTCGCGATGTCGGTGGCGACGCTCTCGATGGCTGCGGCCTCAGGCCTACAGGCGTTGCTCTACCTCAACTCCTTCGGCGTCAACGGTCGCACCGACGGTTTCTTCGTCGCCTTCGCGCTCTACACGATCGTCGGCGTCTTCAGCCAGAGCATCCGCATGACCTCGGCCAACCTGCTGATCGGCGAACGACCGCGCCTCTTGACCGCCGAGTACGGCGTCTGCCTCGGCCTGATCGCGGTCCCGATCCTGGTCTTGACGATCCCGCTCGCCGACCAGTTCGCGCACCTGCTCGCACCCGGCCTCAGTGGCGCCGACCGCGCCGTCACCGCCGACGCGCTGCCGCTGCTCGGCCTCGCCGCGGCGCTGCAGCTCTGGGCGGCGGGGGGCGCGACGCTGCTCGCGGTGCGCGACCGCTTCAACTCGATCGCCGCCGCCTATATCTTCGGCGCCGGGCTCGGCCTCATCGTCTATCTCGTCGTCTCGCCGCTGGCCGAGGAGCTGACCCTGGGCTGGTCGATGTTGGCGATGGCGGTGGGGACGCTGGCGGTGATGCTGGTCGGCCTGCGCGGCGCGCGCCCCGCGGCCGCCGCCGCGGCCAAGCCGTCGTTCGCCCCCGCCCGGCTGGTCTCGATGTCGGGCCTGATCCTCGCCCGCACTGCGATCTACCTCGTCTTCAACGCCCTCTACATGGTCACCCTCGCCTTCGCCAGCGGCTACGCCGTGGGCGACGCGACCGTGCTCTCCTACGCCTACCTGTTCGCCAGCTACCTGGTCGCCGGCACCGCCTTCGCGCTCGGCCTCTCGCGGATCGCCGACATGCGCCGAGGCGCGCTCGGCGAGTGGCGGGAGATGCTGACCGACACCGTGCCCTCCGGCTTCCGCTACTCGATGCTGATCGCGGCGCCGGCGCTGGCGGGGCTAATCGTCGCCGGAGCGCCGCTGATCGGCGAGCTGCTGCCGCACAGCTTCGACCCCGCCGACGTCGAAACGCTGCGCGTCTTCGCAGCGCTGATGGCGCCCTGGATGGTGGCGGCGCTGCTCGTCAACTTGCTGCTGCCGGCGCTGCTCGCGCTCGGTCACGGCCGCCTCGTCAACGCCCTCGCGCCGCCGCTGCTGGCGCTCCACATCGGCGCCACCGCGCTCGGCGGCGCCCTGTTCGGCTCCGACGGCGTCGTCGGCGCCGCCTTCGTCGCCCCGGCCGCCTTCGCCGTGGTGCTCTTCTTCGTCGGGGTCCGCGACGGGCGTTGGGCCTTGGCCGGGACCTTGGCCTCCGACGGCGGCCGGCTCGCCGCCTTCGCGGTCGCCAGCTTCGGCGGCGCCGCTCTGGTCTCGTCTCTACTCAGCGACGGCCTCGCCGAGGCGCTCCTGGCCGGGGCGCTCGGTTGCGCTCTCTACGCCGGCTGTGTGCTGCTCACGACCCCGCGCCTGCTCAGCGTCCTGCTCGGTGCGATCAGGAAAGCGCCGAGCGTCGATCAGGCGGCCGAGACGGCGCGGCCGGCGAGCTCGTCGATCAGCGCCAGGTAGCCCTCACGCTGCCGGCGCCACTCGACCTCGGCCAGTCGCAATGAGGCGCGCACAGCGCGCTGCCGGGCCAGCACCGGGTCCGCCCGCACGCCTTCGATCGCGGCCGCGATCGAGGCCGGGTCGCCGGGCTCGGCCAGCAATACGTCGTCGCCGAAGTAGCGCTCGATCACCGGCAGCCGCGAGGCGACCGCGGGCAGGCCCATGTGCACGTACTCGAGCAGCTTGACCGGGAGCAGCAGCTCGGTGAAGTCGTCGCACAGGGTCGGCACGACCCCGAGGTGCGCTTCGGCAAGCCGCTCCGGGATCTGCTCGACCGGGGTTGGCTGCGGGGCGATCCGCACGCCTACCGGGGCGATTTCCGCCGCCCTCTCGGCCAGGGTGCGGGCCGCCTCCGCGTCGGAGCCGTAGACGTCGAGCTCGACCGCGGCACCGTGGCCGCGCAGCAGCGCCACCGCCCGCACCAGGGTCTCGACCCCGAAGCGCTCGGCGAGGCCCCCGTGGTAGACGACACGCAGCGGGCCCTCCTGGGGCGGCGCAATCGGGTCGCGGCGGGCGCCGAAGACGCGCTCGTCGGGCGTGTTCATCACGATCTGGGTGCGCCCGGCGACTACCCCACGCTCGTGCAGCAGGTCGCGGGCCTCGCCGGTAACGAAGATGTGGCCGTCGGCGAGCCCGGCGCTGAGCCGCTCCTCAGCCCGGATCAGCCGCACCAGCGGGTGGTTCGGCGGGCGGTCGAAGAGGGTCGCGAACAGCTCCGGGAAGGTGTCGTGGAAGTTGAGGACGAGCGGCGTCCCGCGCAGCTTCGGCCGCAGCGCGGTGAAGACCAGCGCGTCGGGCATGTTGTGGATCTCGATCAGGTCGAAGCGGTGGCGTCGGTCGAGGCTGGTCACCAGGCGCGTCGCCCCGGCGAGGAAGCGCGCGTTGCCCTCGAGGTAGGCACGCTTACCGCCGCGCGGCTTGCCCGCCGCGGCGCGGTGCAGGACGATCCGCCCATCCCCGACCGCGATCTCCTCGTGGTCGTTGAGGCAGACGCAGTGGACCTCGTCGCCGCGCTCGGCGAGCGCCCGGGCCTGGCGCTGGATCCGCGAGTCGACGACGAAGTCGGAGTAGTGGACCATGCAGATCCGCAGGCCGCCGCCGGCGGTGCTGCGGGCCTGGCCCTCAGCTAGCGGCTGCGGCTTCAAAGCTCTGCACCGCGGCCACGATCTCGGCGATCTGCTCGTCGCTGATCGCCGGGAAGATCGGCAGCGAGCAGTTTTCCCCGGCCAGCCGCTCCGCCACCGGCCGCTCGCCGGGGCCGAGTCCGAGCTCGGCGTAGGCCGGCTGCAGGTGGATCGGGGTCGGGTAGTGGACGGCGCTCGCTACCCCGCACGCGTCGAGGTGATCGCGCAGCGCGTCGCGGGCGCCGCTGCGGACGACGAAGAGGTGGTAGACGTGGTCGCTGTCGGCCGCGGCCGCGGCGGGGGGACAACAGCGGTGCCGGCGAGCCCGACGCGCAGCGCCTCGGCAGCGTCGCGGCGGCGTTGGTTCCAGGCCGGCAGATGGCGCAGCTTGACCTCGAGGATCGCCGCTTGCAGCGTGTCGAGGCGGTGGGTGCCGGTGGCGAGCTCGTGGTTGTGGCGGACCTCCTCGCCGTGCGAGCGCAGCAGCCGTACCTTGCGGTCGAGGTCGGCGTCGCTGGTGACGAGCGCACCGCCGTCGCCCCAGCCGCCGAGGTTCTTGGTCGGGTAGAAGCTGAAGCAGCCGGCGTCGCCGAGCGAGCCGACCGGGCGGCCCTTGTAGAGCGCGCCGTGGGCCTGGCAGGCGTCCTCGACCACGGCGATGCCGCGCTCGCGGCAGAGCGCCAGCAGCGGGTCCATCTCGACCGGGCGGCCAAAGAGGTGGACTGGGATTACGCAGCGGCTGCGCTCGGTCAGCGCCGCCTCGACGATCTCGGCGTCGATCAGCGCCGTCTCCGGGTCGACGTCGACGATCACCGGCGTCGCGCCAACCGTGCTGACCGCCTCGGCGGTGGCGATGAAGCTGTAGGTGGGCACGATCACCTCGTCGCCGGGGCCGATCCCGAGCGCGCGCAGGGCGATCTCGAGCGCCGCCGTGCCGGAGCCGACCCCGGCCGCGTGCTCGGTTCCGCAGAACTCGGCGAAAGCAGCCTCGAAGCGCTCCAGTTCGGGCCCGAGCGTGAAGGCGGAGTCGCGCCCGATCCGCTCGACCGTGTCGATCAGCTCCGCAAACAGCTCCGGGAAGGCGCTGTCGAGGCGAATGAAAGGCACGTTCGTGCCCTCGGTGGCCGCCAATGAAAGCGGTGCAGCGGTCCCGGCGGCGTTCATGCGGTTACCCCTCCCGGTGCGTTTGCCTGTTCGAGTTCGATGAAGAGGGCTGCGGCCTCCCGGCGCGAGCGCACCCCGAACTTGGCGAAGGCCGAGGAGAGGTGGCTCTTGATCGTGCTTTCCGAGAGGAAGAGCCGCTCCGCGATCTGGGCGTTGGTCAGCCCCTGGCTGACGAAGGCGAGGACCTGGCGCTCGCGGTGCGAGAAGGCGGGTCGCTCGACGCTGGCCCGCATGTTGCGCGGCACCACGGACTGGCCGGACTCGACTGCGCTCACGGCCACCGCCAGGGTCAACTCGAGTTCGGACTCGAAGACGACGGCGTCGGCACCGGCGTCGAGGGCACGGCGCACGCCGGTCGCGGTGGCCGGGGCGGAAACGGCGACGATCGCCGGATCGCGCGCCTCGCGGCGCAGGCGGCGCAGGGTCGCCATCTCGTGCGGGCGGTCGACGTCGCAGACCAGGATCACGATCGCCTCCGCGCCGGGAGCGAGCTCGATCAGCTCGTCGGGGCCGTCGACCGTAAGCAGCGCGGTCGCGGGATCGTGGTCCTTGAGCGCTACCTCGATGCGGCGCTGCGTGTCGGCGGCGCCGAGGCCGACGACCACGCAGAATCGCTGCGCCGACGCTTGGACGCGCTCGATTGGCTCGCTAAGAACCGCCATGGCCCACCAACGGCGCGACGGCACAAAAGCTTGCGCGGCCCAGTCACGGAAGTCCGCTGCGCGGGCCCCGTTGTCTTGGGCATGGACAGCGCGACCTCGAACCTGCCCGTCAATGAGGCGCCGCAGCGGCTGCTCGACGACGTCTCACTCGGCGCGGACGTGACGATCCACGCCTTCGCCAACCTTTACGGCTGTCGGGTCGGCTCGCGGACCCGGATCGGCACTTTCGTCGAGGTCCAGCGCGGCGCCATGATCGGCGCTGCCTGCAAGATCCAGAGCCACAGCTTCATCTGCGACGGGGTGACGATCGAGGACGAGGTCTTCGTCGGCCACGGGGTGATGTTCGTCAACGACAAGCGCCCGCGGGCGACGAGCGGCGACGGCCAGCTACAGGACGAGTCCGATTGGGAGCTGCTGGAGACGGTGGTCGAGCGCGGTGCGACGATCGGCTCCGGGGCGACGATCCTCGGCGGCGTCCGGATCGGGGCCGGGGCGATGGTCGGAGCGGGGGCCGTGGTTACCCGCGACGTCGAGCCCGGTGCGACCGTGGCCGGCAACCCGGCGCGGCCGCTGCCCAGCGGAACTTCAGCGCCAGCGCTCCAGTAGGTCCTCGTCCGGGACCTCGCGCACCTGCCGCGCCGGCACGCCCATCACGACCGCACGCGGAGCGACGTCTGCGGTGACGACCGCGCCGGCGGCGACGAAGGCCTCCTCGCCGATCTCGACCCCGGGGCAGATCGTCGATCCGCCCCCAATCCGGCAGGCGCGGCGGAGGATCGGGCCTTCGAGCACCTTGTCGGGTCCGTGGCGGTTCATCGTGTTGTCGTTGGTCAGAGTTACGCCCGGCCCGACGAAGACGTCGTCCTCGACCACGGTTCCGCCGGTGATGTAGCAGCGGGTCTGGATGCTGACGCGCTCGCCGATCACGACGCCGGGGTCGACCGAAGAGAAGCTGCCGATCGTGGTGCCGGCCCCGATCCGGGCGCCGTCTCTGACCTGGGCGTGATCGCCGATCCGTGCTCCCGCGCCGATCCACACCTCGGGGTGGATCACCGCCTGACCCCCGATCAGGGTGCCGGCGCCGATCACGACTTTGTCGCCGATCAGCAACCCTGGAGCCAGGTCGGAGGGACGCAGCGAGGGCCCGCTCACCGGTTCGTTGCCCCTGGGTCTCTCGCGCCGCCGAAGATCGGCGGATCCTAACGGCCGTTCCGCGGCAAAAGGGAGGGGCCGCGGGCGCCGTTGTTCTGAGCATGGCCGCGAACAAGATCGGCATCGTGGGGCTGGGCTACGTCGGCCTGCCGCTGGCGGTGGCCTTCGCCGAAGCCGGGCAAGAGGTTGTCGGCATCGACTCCGACCGGCGCAAGGTCGAGGGGATAAATGCCGGCAGCAGCCACATCGAGGACGTCCCCGACGCGGCCCTTGCCGCTCTCAAGGGGCGGCTGCGGGCGAGCGCCGACTCGGCCGAGCTCTCCGCTTGCGAGGCGGTGGTGATCTGCGTGCCGACGCCGCTGACCAGCTCGCGCGAGCCCGACCTCACCTACTTGCTCGACTCGGCGACCTCGCTCTCGCGGGTTCTGCGGGAGGGCCAGCTCGTCGTGCTCGAGTCGACCACCTACCCCGGCACCACGCGGGAGCGCCTGCTGCCGATCCTCGAGGAGTCCGGGCTCGCCGCTGGCCGCGACTTCCACCTCGCCTTCTCGCCGGAGCGGATCGACCCCGGCCGCACCGACTACACCGTGCGCACTACCCCGAAGCTGGTCGGCGGCCTGACGCCGACCTGCGCCGAGCGCGCCGAGGACCTCTACGGGCGGATCTGCGAGCAGGTCGTCGTCCTTTCCAGCCCGGAGACGGCCGAGCTCTCGAAGCTGCTCGAGAACATCTTCCGCTCGGTCAACATCGCTCTCGTCAACGAGCTGGCGCGGCTCTGCGACCGGCTCAAGATCGACGTCTGGGAGGTGGTCGACGCCGCCTCGACCAAGCCCTTCGGCTTCATGCGCTTCGAGCCCGGCCCCGGGATGGGCGGGCACTGCCTCCCGGTCGACCCGTTCTACCTCGCCTTCAAGGCGCGCGAGCACGACTTCTACCCCGAGTTCGTCGAGCTCGCCGGGAAAATCAACCAGACCCAGCCGAGCTTCTGCGTGGAGCGGATCGAGCGCGCCCTCAACGAGGCCGGTAAGCCGATCAACGGCTCACGGATCCTCCTCCTCGGCGTCAGCTACAAGGCCGGGGTGGGGGACATCCGCGAGTCGCCGGCACTGAAGATCGTCCGGCGGCTTGTCGAGCTCGGCGGCGAGGTCTCCTACCACGATCCGCACGTCCCGGCCCTCTCCGAGTTCGGGCTCGAGTCGGTCGACCTCGAGGACGGGCTCGGCGACGCCGACCTGGTCGCGATCGTCACCGCGCATCCCGAACTGGACTACGAGGAAGTCGTCGCGGCGGCGCCCCGGGTCGTCGATTTCCGCGGCGTCACCCGCGGGATCGCGGCGCGCAACCTGGTCCGGCTGTAGGACCAGGCCGAGCGCTCAGGCGACGATCGTCAGCGCGCCCGGCTCGGCGCGCAGCTTCACCTCGGTGTGCTCGCCGATGTAGTCGCCGTCGACCTGCAACGGGAAGGGCCGGCGCAAGCCGTCCTTGGTCTCCGAGACCGAGCTCAGCTTCGCCTCGGTGACGTCGTTGAAGTGGACGACCTGGCGGTGACGCGCCGCCGGCTTGGTCGGGCTGAAGAGGCGTGGGATCAGGGTCGGCATGTCGCGCTGGGTTGCCCGCTTTAGGACCCCAAGCGAGAGCGTCCCGTCGTCGAACCCGATTCCCTCGCAGACCCGGATCGGGCGGCTGGCGAAGTAGGTGAAGGGGTCGGAGTTCTGGACGATCGCGGTCACCCCCTCGGCTGACTCGCCGCCGACGTCGACCCGCACCCGCACGGCGTTGTAGAGGTAGCGGCGGTAGAAGGTCGAGAGCGCGGCCCAGCTGTAGTAGTAGGGCCCAGCGGTCGCCTTCAGGCGGGGGTGAGCGTCGACCCGCTCGACCACGGTGGCGTCGATCCCGACCCCGCAGGCGAAGACGAAGTGGCGGTCGTCGACCCTGCCGAGGTCGATTTTGCGCGGCGCCCAGTCGTCGGCGAGGGCGAGGAGGTGCTCGGTCGCGTCGACCACGTCGCTGGGAATACCGAGGGTGCGGCAGACGACGTTGGTCGAGCCCCCCGGCAGCATCGAGACCGGCACGTCGGTCCCGGCCAGCCCGTTGGCGACCTCGTTCAGGGTGCCGTCGCCGCCGAAGGCGACGACGATGTCATAGCCGTGGTCGCGCACCTCGCGCCCGATCTCGGTTGCGTGATTCTGTGCCTCGGTCGAGACCGCCTCGACCTCGTAACGCCCCTGCAATGCGTAGACGACGAGGTTGCGCAGCCGGTCCGACACGGTCGTCGCATACGGGTTGACGATGATCAGCATCCGCTTCTTGGCGGGCTTCCTTGGCTTTCTGTGGGGGAGCTTGGGGGTCATTGCGGTCCCGTGCGCCAGTAAACGCTAGGCAGCGGGGGGAGAGCGTTCGTCTTCCCAGTGCTTCCGCTGTTTGGCGAGAAACGCATCGAGCAGCTCAGCAGCTTCGGCCCGAAGGTGTGCCGGCACTCGTGCAGCGTAATGCGATTGAGGCGGGCGGACTTCCACGCCTTGCTCGCCCGCTCGGACAGCTTCTCGCAAATCGGCGCCTTGCGGCGTCCAGCATTGGACTTTGGCCTCCTAGCCAGGATCTGCATCGCACCGAGATATGTCATCTGGAGCGGGCTATCGCGAGTCGAAGGATCTCTACTTGGTCCAGCTCAGCGGCGGCCTGAAAAGTTACCCCCGATCAGTTACTAGAAAGTATTGACTGGCGGGGCCCCTGCGCTGAGCTGGGTGAAGTAAAAGATCACGTACTAAAAGCCCTGACTTGTGCGCGTGGTGGCTAACCTGACCTATACCGAAGTTCGGCCTAGATCGGGTTGTCGATATTGCTAACCAAGTCACTCAGTAGGGGGGTTTAGTAGTCGTCGGCAAGTTAGTTTCTTGACAGGACCTAGGACGTTCCGATATCTTTGTTATGGAAAGTTGACACTCTTGTCAACAAAGGCATGTGCCGCTAGAAAGCCAGCGGCAGACAGGGTTCGAGGCCGTAGGGAGGGAGCAATGCCGAGCGAGATAGCCCCTACTCAGGTGCAGTTAGAAAGGTCCTCTTTCTAGGCCTTGAAGTTCCACATGCCAGAAATCAAGACAAGTGAAATAGGAGAAACACAATGACCAAGTCAATTAAGGCACTTGCCAAGGTGTTGTTTTCCGCCATGGCACTGCTGACGATGATCGCTTTCGGGTCAAGGGCCAGTCAGTCGCCCTCGGCGGGGTACCAGGAATTCGCTGGATGCCCGAGTTCAGATGGCGAAGACGGCATCAGTGGCATCACTGTGTGCTGGAAAAGCAGCCGCGATTTTTTCAAGTCAATGCAAAACGCATTCGAGGAAATCAACTCACTGCTTAGTGGCCGGCGAGAAATAACCAGCGCTGGTGACAACTGCTACATCGGCGGAAAATTCTCAGTTGTTACAAGGGGACTGCCGGCAATAGAACATCTCGAAAACCCGATCGACCGCAACGTGTCCTCGGAAATAGCCATCGACAGTGGTAGTTCGACCGACCTTTTTTATGAACAGACCCAGTTAAAAGATTGCCTCGCATAGGGCAGTAAGCAGGTAGCAGCACCCGAGGGCATCACTTCGCGGATGTCCTAGTAGTAGCCGGGTCGCACACCCTCCTGTGATCGCCCAAATGAGGCGATGCCGGGGCGCAACTGCGCCAGGAGGACAGACGTGCCTGACCCGCACCGAAACAAGAAGCTGAAGCACCCGCCGCCCCGCGAGGGTAAGGAAGCGAGCGGGCGTAGCGGCGGACCCCAGTTGAAGAGGAAGCCAAAGCGCAAAGAAATGCGCGCAGAGGCTCAGGCAGAGCAGTCAAAGACCGAGCGCGAGTGCATCGAGTCCGACAGCGAATGCCGCTGGCCTCGGTTGAGGCGCCCCCTTCGTTGGATCAGAAGGCACCACATAGAGATAGGCATTGTCTTGGCCTTGCTCGCGATCATTGCGGCCGTTGCGGTTCCCGTCCTCGTAGCCTTGCGATTTCAAGTTCCAAGGCCACCTGAACCGGGTGTAGTTGGGATATTGCGGTTTGTCCCACAGGTAAAGCGCAGCGGTGGGGAAGCGTGGGCAAACGTTGTTGAAGTGCAGGATCGAGACGACCGAGTCGTTGGAGGAATGCGTCTGGAAAATCTGGCCTACCAGCCAATCACCGGCCTCGTCGGGCGGGCGAGGTTGCCAACGGCATTTCTTCCAAACGGAAAGTGTCGATATGGCATCAACCAACTTGCGATAACCCCTTGTCGTGGATCTCCCTATTCCGGAAGTGGCATTAGCTTGCCGGGGCTTCAGCCCGGAGACTGGCTGCATCTGGTTTTCGAAGCCGAGATTCCCGCCGACACCCCTGGGGGCCGTCATGTCATCAGGATGAGTGTCAATTCAAACCAGACCGACGCGATCGAAAAAACCGCCGAGGTTCGCGTTTTGCCCACGGTCGCTGAGGAAGTCGTGCGGGACCTCTTCGCTCAAACTGAAAGCGAAGGGGAGTTTTGGGATGGTCAGCCCGAAATGGCGCCAAGGTCCAAGCGGCTGTTAATTCACAGATGGCCCGACCTGTCCCTGGAAGAGGTGCATCGCTTCGGTGAGGTGCCAAGGGGATCCTCGATAGGCCTTGCCGATCTCTTCTATGACCACACCCATGAAGGTCAAGTAGTGCAGCTCGTCGGACGGATCTCAGGTCCTCTATCTGCGTTCCCCAAAAGCGCGCGGGTGGTAAAGCAAAGCTACGAGGTTGCCGTGACCGGGGAAGGACCCAGTTTGCGCTGCTACACCTGGCGCCCAGTCGACCGCCTCTTACGGAGAGGGGACGAACTTGAGATCAAAGCCATTCCGATCGCCTGGAGTCCACACGGCGGTGAGGATGAGGTAACGATGGCGGTTTGCCTGGCGGTGCGCATCATCCGCTCGGATGATCGGAGGCACGGAGGCGGCTAGAAAGGGATGTCTTGGCAGGAGATCCGAGTCAAAATGCCGCGTCTTGCCGCGCTAGACCACGGTCGCCTGTAGCAGTGCCCCGGTCAGGCCGCAGCCGAGGACGACGTAGAGCACGGTCAGCTTGCCGTGCCAGCGGTTGAGCGCGAGGAAGGCGACGAGGGCGAGGACCGCGGTGTAGGCATCGGTGACGCCGGCGTCGACGATGTCGACGGTGACCGCGGCGATCAGGCCGATCACCCCGGCGGCGACGCCGAGCAGGAAGGGGCGGATGCGCGGGTTCTCGGCGACCGCGACGAAGGCACGGTGGAAGAAGATCGGGAAGACGAAGGCGGGGAGGAAGATGCCCAGGGTCATCGCCAGGGCGCCGCCGAGCCCGCCGGCGAGGTAGCCGACGAAGGTCGAGAAGATGATCAGGGGAGCGGGGAGAACGCCGCTGAGCGCGAGCCCGTCGACGAACTGGCTCTCGGTCAGCCAGTGGTGATCGGCGACCGCCGCTTGCTGCAGGAAGGGGATCACGGTGAAGGCGCCGCCGAAGGTGAGCAATCCCGCCTTCAGGCCCTCGAGGAAGATCTCCGCGGTGAGGGAGAGCGTCAACGCGCCGGCGAGGACAGCTATCGCGAGAGGCAGAGGGGAGAGGGAGCTCGTTCGTCCCACCCAGCGGCCGGCGTTGCTGCGCAACTCGTAGAAGAGACCGGCGCCGAGCAAGACAAGAACGAACGGGGCCGAGAGGAAGGTGGTCAGGGCGAAGGCGGCGATCGCGATCGCGACCAGCCAGGCGTCAGTGAGGAAGGTGCCGCTGAGCCGGACCACGGCGCGCAGGACGATCGCCCCGACCGCGACGCTGAGCCCGTAGAAGATCTCCTCCAGGTGCCCGGCCAGGTCGGCCTCGACGTAGAGGGCGGAGAGCCCGAGCATGAGCAGGAACCCCGGCAGCATGAAGCCGAGCCCGGCGAGGAAGCCGCCGAGCTTGCCGCCGCGGACGCGGCCGAAGTAGACGCAGAGCTCGTGCGCCTCGGGACCGGGCAGCACCTGGTAGACGGCGAGCGTCTTCTTGAAGGTCTCCTCCGTGACCCAGTGCTCCTGGTCGACGCACTCGTGCTTGACCATCGCGATCTGGGCCGCTGGGCCGCCCCAGGCAAGTGCGCCGAATCTGAGGAAGCGGAGGAAGATCGGCCGCGGCGGGTCCATGGCGGCGCGATTCTCCCAGGGAGGGTGGCCGTTAGTATCGCCCGCCGGTGAACCTCCGTTTTCCCCTCAGCATGCGGCTGCTGCCGCTCCTCGCCACGGC
Organism: uncultured Solirubrobacterales bacterium; assembly: GCA_963846515.1. Classification (GTDB taxonomy): domain Bacteria; phylum Actinomycetota; class Thermoleophilia; order Solirubrobacterales; family 70-9; genus VAYN01. The sequence continues at coordinate 575,067 of CAWJWC010000003.1, forward strand.
CGCGTTGACCGCCTACCTGTTCGCGATGGACGCCGGCGCCGCGGCCCGCGGCTGCAACTCGTTCCCGACCCAGGCGGCAGCGCAGGACTATTTCGTCGAAAGCGGCGGCGGTCCGCAGCAGCCGGTTGGCAAGCTTGACGACGACCGCGACGGCGTCGCCTGCGAGGGCAAGCCCGGCCCCTACAAGGGCTTCGCGACGATCGGCTACAACCTGAAGAAGAAGTTCTTCTACGGGACCGCCTCGATGCCGCCACTGGAGGGCGCCGCCGGCTTCCCCTGCATGGAAGGGAACCCGGCCTTCCCAGACGGTCCGCGCCGCCTCAACGTCTACCGCGTGGCGCCCGGCCCCGACCCGCTGGTCTTCGGCCCGATCGGCACCGAAGCGCGGGCCTCCAGCGGCCGTCTGCTCTGGAAGGCGGATAAGGCCACGGTCGCCGACGGCCGCTACTACGCGGTCTTCGAGGAGAAGATCCGGATGACGCCCTACGGCGCGAACGAATGCCCCGGCTTCCGTTCGGCCGAGATCGCGCCGCCGCCGCCGCTCAAGCGCTAGCTTCGTAGCGGACGACGCTGCCGTCGTCGACTTCCCGCACCCGCCCCTCGTTGACCAGCAGGTCGGTGTGGCCGATCACCTCGGAGAGGGTGAGATAAGCCTGGGTGACCGCGACGTTGCCCCAGATCGCCTGCGCCAGCTCGTAGCCCGACCGCGGCTGTTCGGCGATCAGCTTGTAGATCTTCTCCTTGCGCCGCTCGTGTTTGGACAGCCGCTCGTCGATCAGGGCGACGTGGTCGACGACCGGGTCGCCGTGGCCGGGGAGGACGATCTCGGCCGGCATCGCGCGCGTCTTCCGCATCGACTCGATGTAGGTGACGAGCGCCTGGGGGCGCTTCTCGGCACCGTCGAGCGAGCGCGAGATCAGCGGGTTGGAGGAGATGTGGGGGAGCAGGTGGTCGGCGGCGATCAGGATCCGCCGCGCTTCGTCCCAGAAGACCGTGTCGGAGGGGCTGTGGCCGGGGCGGTGCAGCGCCTGCAGGGTGCGGTCGCGGAAGTGGATCTTCTCGCCGTCGGCGAGCGGCCTGGTCACCGCGACGTGTGAGCCCCAGCCGCGGAAGCTGCGCGAGACGCTACGCAGCGCCGCCGTCACTTCCTCGGGGATGCCGTTGCGCAGCATCAGCTCGACCGCGAAGCGGTCCTCGGCCTCGGCGTCGTCCTCGAAGTTTGCGAGCCGCTCGGCCGCCGCCCCGAGCGCCGCCACCGCGGCGCCGGAGTGCTCGACCACGATCTCGACCAGGCCGAGGTGGTCGATGTGCTGGTGGGTGACGACCACCAGCTCGATGTCGGCGATCGCGTGGCCGCGCTCGCGCAGCTGGGTGGTCAGCTCGTCGAGCGCCTTACCCGAGTTGGGACCGGTGTCGACCAGGGTCAGCGGCTCGTCCTCGAGCAGGTAGCAGTTGACCCGCCCGACCGCGAACGGGGTCGGGATCTGCAGGCGGTGGATGCCGGCGAGCGCCGCCTGCTCCAGCGCCGCCTCTGGGGTCAGCTCGCTCAACCCCGGATCAGCGCCAGGACCTCGTCGCGGCGCCGTTCCATATCCTCGCGCGAAGTCAGCGACTCGAGGTTGAGCCGCAGCAGCGGCTCGGTGTTCGAGGGGCGCACGTTGAAGTGCCAGTCCGGGTAGTCGACCGAGACGCCGTCGAGGCGAGCGATCTCGCCGTCGGCATAGCGCTCTTCGATCTCCCTCAATTTCGCGTCGGGATCGGCGACCTCGGAGTTGATCTCGCCGGAGATGAAGTACTTGGAGCGGAACTCCTCGATCAGCTCGCCGAGGCTGCGCCCCTCAAGCGAGATCAGCTCCAGCACCAGCAGGGCCGGGATCGTGCCCGAGTCGGCGTTCCAGAAGTCGCGGAAGTAGTAGTGGCCGGAGACCTCGCCGCCGAAGGCGGCCTGCTCCTCGCGCATCCGCGCCTTGAAGAAGGCGTGGCCGACGCGAGATAGATCCGAGCGCCCGCCCTCGGCCGCGACCAGGTCCGGCACGGCGCGGCTCGAGCGCGGGTCATAGAGGATCGTCGCGCCGGGGTTCTTGCGCAGGACCGAGCGCGCCAGCAGCGCACAGATGAAGTCGCCGTCGCAGAACTGGCCGCTCGCGTCGATGAAGAAACAGCGGTCAGCGTCGCCGTCCCAGGCGATCCCGAGGTCGGCGCCAGTCGCGGTGACCCGCTCGATGATCATTCGCCGGTTCTCCTCCAGCAGCGGGTTCGGCTCGTGGTCGGGGAACTCGCCGTTCGGCTCGAAATACATCTGCTCCAGCTCCAGCGGCAGTTTCTCCAGGATCGGGCCGACCATCGGACCGGCCATCCCGTTGCCACCGTCGACCACGACCTTCATCGGCTTCACGTTGCCCGGGTCGATGAAAGAGAGCGCGTGGGTACGGAACTCGTCCCAGATGTCGACCTCCTCGAAGGAGCCGCCGCCAGGGGCATGACCGAGCCCGGCCTCGATCTCGGCCTTGACGTCGCCGATTCCGGCGTCGCCGGAAAGCGGCAGCGCCCCCTCGCGGACCAGCTTCACCCCGGTGTAGGCCTTCGGGTTGTGCGAGGCGGTGAGCATCGCGCCGCCGTCGAGCTCGCGCGAGCCGACCAGGTGGTAGAGCATCTCGGTCGCGACCATGCCGGCGTCGAGTACGGTCGCGCCCTCGAAGATCAGCCCGTCGCGTAGCTCCGCCGCCATCGCCGGTGCAGTCAGCCGCATGTCGCGGCCGAGCCCGACCCGCAGCTCACCCGGCTGCTTGCCGCGCAGCCGCGCCAGCACCCGCGCGAAGGCGCGTCCGATCGCGTGCGCGGTGGTCTCGTCCATCTCGGAGCCGTAGAGGCCGCGGATGTCATACGCCTTGAAAATTCCCGGCGGGGCAAGGACTTGCTGCTCGCTCAAAACGCTCCCTTCAACGCTTCGTAACTCTGCTCGATCGTCTGCGGCATCACTTTGGTGTCGGCGATGACCGGCATGAAGTTGTTGTCGCCCGCCCAGCGCGGGACGACGTGGATGTGGATGTGGTGCTCGACCCCAGCGCCGGCTACCCGGCCCTGGTTGAAGCCGACGTTGTAGCCGTGTGGGCTGTAGACCTGCTCCAACCGCGCCATCGCCTTCTGGGCGAGGGCCATCATCTCCGCCACCGTCTCGGCCGGGATCTCCTGCAGGGCGCCGATGTGCTCGTACGGCGCGACCATCAGATGGCCGTTGGTGTAGGGGAAGAGGTTGAGGATCACGAAGCAGCGCTCGCCGCGGTGGACGATCAGGTTGGCCTCGTCGTCTCCCGCCGCCGGCTTGGCGCAGAAGATGCACTCCTCCTCGTTGTCCTTGGACGCGTCCTTCACGTAGGCGAGGCGCCAGGGCGCCCAGATGCGGAAATTTGCCACGGGCGATCCATCCTATTCCGCCCGCGCAGTGTTCCTTGTTCCCGCTATGCGGGACTAAGGCACAGCGCGGCAGCTCAGAGCCAGCCGCGGCGCCGGAACCAGAGGACCATCCCTGCCAGGAGCGCCAGCATGGCGCCGATCACGATCCAGAAGGCGGTCGTGTCGCCCTCGCCGGGCACCTGCGAGTTCATCCCCCAGATGCTCGCGATCAGGGTCAGGGGGAGGACGATCACGCTGATCGAGGTCAGCACGCGGAGGATGTCGTTGACCCGGTGCGAGATCACCGACTCGTTGGTCTCCTCCAGCGCCTCGGCGACCTCCTTGTAGTTCTCGAGCATGTCCCAGATTCGCTCGTGGGCGTCGACGATGTCGTCGAAGTAGATCTCGAGGTCGAGGTCGGTCGCGAGGTAGCGCTGTTTGACCTTCTCGAGGTCGCGCAGCACCGGCCGCTGCGGCCGGATCACCTTGCGGAAGTTGATGATCTCCTGCTTGACGTTGGAGATGTCGCGCACGACCTCGTCGGAGCGGCCGCTGAAGATCTCGTCCTCGAGCGCGTCGAGCTTGTTGCCGATCTTGCGCAGCATCGGGAAGCAGTAGTCGAAGCTGTCGTCGACGAGGCGGTAGAGCAGGTAGCCGGAGCCGCGCGAGAAGAGCTGCTCGCGCAGCTCCTCTTTCGCCCGGCAGCGCTCGAACAGGTACTCGACCGGCTGCAGCGGCTGGTTCGGGATCGTGACCACGTAGCCGGGCCCGACGAAGAGGTCGAGCTCGCCGGTCCCGAGCCGGCCGGCGGCGCGGTCGAAGACAGGGAAGTGGAGGACGATGAAGAGGTAGTCGTCGTAGACGTCGATCTTCGGCCGCTGGTTGCGCGAGAGCACGTCCTCGAGGTCGAGCGCGTGGAAGTCGAAGTGCTCCTCGAGCCAAGCGCGCTCGAGCGCGCCGGGGCGCTCGATGTTGACCCAGCGCAGGCCGGCGGCGTCGATCTGCTCGACGTTCGGGGTCTGGGGCTCAGGCTGGGCCGGCGACTCGACGAGCGCGCGGCGGCGGCCAGGCCGGCGCAGCCTTGGCTTCGGAAGGTTCGGCATCGGCCAGGCTCGTTTTCTCGTCGCACAGCAGGTTCGTCACGCCGACTAGGTTAGCCGCAAACGTTGCCTGCAATCGACGCAAGAGTGCCTGGTAAGGTTCTCCCAACATAAGCGCCACATCTAGAGGGGTGGAGGGACTGGCCCAGTGAAGCCCCGGCAACCACCTCGAACTTCGGTTCGAGGCAGGTGCCAACTCCAGCAGGTTGCAGATGTCGATGACATCGGCCTGGAAGATGTGGGGGACGTCCGATCCGGACCTCTGCCCCACAGCGGCGGAGGTTTTTTTGATCAGCAGCGGAAAGAGGATCGGATGTCAATCGAGAGCCTGAAGTGCAAGGAGTGCGGCAGCGCCTACGAGCTGCGCGCCAGCTACGTGTGTGAAAACTGCTTCGGTCCGTTGGAGGTCGCCTACGACTTCTCCGGGCTCGACCCGGCCGAGGTGAAGCGGCAAATCCAGGCCGGCTCGCAGGGAATCTGGCGTTATGCCGACTTCCTCCCCTTCGAGGGTCGTCCCGGCGACCCCCTGGAGCCGGGCCTGACGCCGCTGCTGAAGGCGGACCGCCTCGCCGACCGGCTCGGGGTCGGGGGGGAGATCTGGGTCAAGAACGACGCCGCCAACCCGACCCACTCGTTCAAGGACCGGGTCGTCGCGGTCGCGGTCGCCAAGGCGCAGGAGCTCGGCTTCTCGACGGTCGCCTGCGCCTCGACCGGCAACCTCGCCAACGCGGTCGCCGCCCACGCCGCCGCGGCCGGGCTCGAGTCCTACGTCTTCGTCCCCGCCAACCTCGAGGAGCAGAAGCTGCTCGCGACCGGCGTCTACGGAACCAACCTAGTCGGCGTCCGCGGCAACTACGACGACGTCAACCGGCTCTGCACCCAGCTCGCCGAGACCCGTCCCTGGGCCTTCGTCAACGTCAACCTGCGCCCCTACTACGCCGAGGGCTCGAAGACGCTCGCCTACGAGACGGTCGAGCAGCTCGGCTGGGAGCTGCCCGACCGGGTGGTCGCGCCGATCGCCTCCGGCTCGCTCTTCACCAAGCTCGGGCGCGGCTTTCAGGAGTGGCTCGACCTCGGCCTGGTCGAGGGCGAGCAGCCGGTCTTCAACGGCGCCCAGGCAGAGGGATGCAGCCCGGTCGCGACCGCCTTCGCCGAAGGCTGGGACGTCTGCAAGCCGCAGAAGCCGGAGACGATCGCCAAGAGCCTGGCGATCGGCGACCCGGCCGATGGGCCTTACGCGGTCGAGCACGCGCGCCGCACCGGCGGCGGCATCGACTCGGTCACCGACCCGGAGATCCGCGACGCGATCAAGCTGCTCGCCGAGACCACCGGGATCTTCACCGAGACCGCCGGCGGGGTCACCGTAGGGGTTCTGAAGAAGTTGGCCGAACGCGGCGAGCTGGCCGACGGCGAGCGGGTCGTCGTCTATATCACCGGCGAGGGGCTGAAGACGCTCGACGCGACTCGCGATACGTTCCAGATGCACGAGATCGACCCCGACCTCGGCAGCTTCGAGGCCGAGTTCCGCCAGGAGGTAGCCGCCTGATGTCCGTCACCGTGAAGATCCCGACCCAGCTGCGCGCCGCGACCGGGGGGGAGGCCGAGCTCGAGGTCGAGGGCTCGACCGTGGGCGAGGTGCTCGACGCCGTCTTCGACGCCCACGGCGACCTGCGCGAGCGGATCACCCAGGACGGCGACCTGCGCCGCTTCGTCAACGTCTACGTCTCCGGCGAGGACATTCGCTTCCAGCAGGGCCTCGAGACGGGCATACAAGATGGTGACGAGGTGACGATCCTCCCGGCCGTCGCAGGCGGTTGACACTGAATCCCCGGAGCCCATCCCGGCAGGGGTTCCGCTTAACTTTTTCGGTGCAGAGCCGGGCTGCTGACGCCTCGAAGTTGGCGCCGAAAAAGTACAAGACGCTCCACCACCCCTGCCGGGATGGGCTCTAGGCCCCCGGTCGTCGTTCTCTGCGGCGGCCGCGGTACGCGCTTGCGAGAGCGAACCGAGTCCGTTCCCAAGGCCCTCGTCGAGATCGGCGGGCGGCCGATTCTTTGGCACGTGATTCAGATCTACGCGGCGCAGGGGTTTCAGCGCTTCCTGCTCGCGACCGGGTACATGGGCGAGGCGGTGGCGGAGTTCGCGGCGGGCGAGCGCTGGCCGGACGGAGTGGAGGTGGAGTGCGTCGAGACCGGGCTCGACACGCCGACCGGGGGGCGGATCGCGCGGCTCGGCGAGCGGCTGGCCGGTGAGACCTTCTGCGCCACCTACGCCGACGGGGTCGCCGACGTCGACCTCGGTGGCCTGCTCGAGTTCCATCGCGTTCACGGCGGCCTGGCGACGCTGACGGCGGTGCGTCCGCACCTGCAGTGGGGGGTGGCGGAGCTGGAGGGCGACCGGGTCGCCGGCTTCGCCGAGAAGCCGCGCAGCGAGCACTGGATCAACGGCGGCTTCCTCTGCTTCGAGTCGGCGGCGCTCGGCTACCTCGACGAGGCGAGCGTGCTCGAGCGGGAGCCGCTGCAACGGCTCGCCGCCGACGGTCAGCTGCACGCCTATCGCCATGAGGGCTTCTGGGACTGCATGGACACCTACAAGGACGCGGTGACGCTGAACGACCTCTGGGCGAGCGGCGAGGCGCCCTGGCGGGTCTGGGACGCGGCGGGGGCGCGGTGAAGCGGGCGCTGGTCACCGGTGGGCACGGCTTCGTCGCCTCGCATCTGGCCAGGGCGCTGCTCGGGCGCGGCGACGCGGTCACGGTGCTCGACCTGGCGCCGCCGCCGCTCTCGGGACTGGTCCTGCAGGGCGTCGCGCCCGAGGTCGAGCTGGTCGAGGCCGACCTGCGCGACGCCCAGCGGGTTGCGGCGACGGTCGAGAGCGGCGAGTTCGACGTCGTCTTCCACCTCGCCGCTCAGACCCTGGTCGGGCCGGCGATGGCCGACCCGGCGGCGACCTTCGAGGCCAACGTGCTCGGCACCTGGAACCTGCTCGAGGCCTGCCGGCGGGCGGAGGTGCCGGCGCTCGTCGTCGCCTCCTCGGATAAGGCCTACGGCCCGAGCGAGGAGCTCCCCTACCGCGAGGGGATGCAGCTGCGCCCGGCCTCCCCGTACGAGGCGAGCAAGGCGGCCGCCGACGCGATCGCGCTCAGTTACCGGCCCGCCTACGGCCTCCCGGTCGCGGTCACCCGCTTCGCCAACGTCTACGGCGGCGGCGACCTCAACTTCTCCCGCCTCGTTCCCGAAGCGGTCGCCGCTCTGCTCGACGACCGCCGCCCCCAGATCCGCTCCGACGGCAGCCCCGAGCGCGACTTCCTCTACGTCGACGACGCGGTCGCCGCCTACCTGGCGATCGAGCACGCGGTCGGAGCGGGCGGCCCGGCGGCGGGGGAGGCCTTCAACGCCGGCGGCGAGCGCCCCTACTCGGTTGTCGAGGTGCTGGAAACGCTTGCCGCAGCCTGCGGTGCCGACCTCGGCCCGGAATACCACGGCACCGGCAACCCGTCCGGCGAGATCGATCGTCAGTACGTCGACTCGGCGAAGCTGCGCGAGCTGACCGGGTGGCGCCCCGAGGTCGAGCTGGAAGAGGGCCTGACCCGTACCCTCGAGTGGTACCGCAACCATCCGGAGGCCCGACCTAGGTAAGAGTAATACCGATGCTACTCTTACTTTCATGAGGATCACCAGCAAAGGGCAGGTGACGATCCCGAAGGCAATGCGGGACGCGTTTGGCTTGCTCCCAGGAACCGAGGTCGAATTCGTTTCCGATGAGGATGAGATTCGAGTTCGTAAGGCGAAAGGCGGTCGGCGACGGGGCGAGGAGGTCATCGAGCATCTCCGCGAGGCGGGGAAGAACTACACGATGACCACCGAGGAGGTTATGAGGCTTACCCGGGGAGATTGGGGCACCGGGCACTTAGAGGAGGGTGACGGCGACCCTCGTTGACTCCAATGTCCTGATCGACATTCTCGCGAATGGCTCGACCTGGACGGCATGGTCCGATGAGGCGCTGATCGAGGCGCTCGAGAATAGTGCCGTTTTCGTCAATCAGGTGGTCTATGCCGAGATCTCAGTTGGCTTCCCGACCATCGAGGAATGCGACTGGGCGTTGGAGGTGCGCGGGATCGAGCGGATGCCGATGCCCTGGCCTGCTTCCTTCCTTGCGGGTCGAGCGTATGTCGAGTACCGGCGTCGAGGGGGCGCGAAGCGATCTCTTCTGCCCGACTTCTTCATCGGCGCTCATGCCGCGGTGGATGGGCTGCGTCTGCTCACCCGTGACCCGAGCCGCTATCGCACGTACTTCCCAACCGTGGAGTTGATCTCCCCGGAGTAGCGCGACGCTAGGCTGAGCGGCCATGTGCGGACGGTTCACGGTCACGGCCAAAGACACGAAGACGATTGCCGATCGCTTCCAGGTCGAAATGGAAAAGTCGCTTGAGCGGGGCGGCGACGGCGAGAAGCCGGCGCCAAGTAAGGAGCGGGCGCAGAAGCTGGAAAAAGGGCTGAGCCGCTTCAACGTCGCCCCGACCCAGGAGATCCTCACCGTGCGCTCCTCGCCCGACCCGGAGGAGGCGGCGGCGGGCGAGCGCGAGGCGCGGCTGATGCGCTGGGGCCTGGTCCCGCGCTGGGCCAAGGACCTCAAGGTTGGCTACAAGATGATCAATGCCAAAGTCGAGAACCTGACCAGCAGCCGCGCCTACAGCCCGCTGGTCGGCAAGTTTCGCCACCGCTGCCTGATCGTCGCCGACGGCTTCTACGAGTGGATGAAGGCGGAGGACCCGAAGCAGCCGCGCCAGCCTTGGCGCTTCACCGTCGACGGCGGCGAGCCGTTCGCTTTCGCCGGGTTGTGCACGCGCAAGGAGTGGGACGACACTGAGGACCGGGGCTTCGACGACGGCTGGCTCTACAGCTGCACGATCGTGACCACGACCCCGAACGAGGTCGTCGCCCCGGTCCACAACCGGATGCCGACGATCCTGCCCAGCCCCGAGGTCGAGGCGGCCTGGCTGAACCCGGAGCTCAGCGTCGAGGACGCGGTGGCGATGTGCGTGCCGCTCGACGCGCGTCGCATGGAGAGCGCCCCGGCCAACCCGAAGCTGAACAAAGTCGGCAAAGGGAGCGAGGGTCCGGAGCTGCTGCTCGCCCCGCAGGGCGGCGACTAGGCGTCTTCGTCGATCGGCTTCGAGCGCTTCGGGAGGGCGCCCGCCGTGCGCACCGTCGCTTCGCCGGCGCTGGTCGCCAGCATGCAGGCGATTTTCGCCGACGGGACCGCGGTCGTTTTCCAGAGCGAGGCGAAGGGCAGCTCCAGGTCCACCGACGGACGGCCGGGCGGCAGGAACCATTCCCAGCCCTCTTCGCCGACCTTGTACTCGGGCCACTCGACCTTGAGCCCGCGCTCGCTCGAGAAGCCGTCGCCGAAGAGGTCTTCGAATTCGAGCACGGCGAGGCCGGCGCCGCGCGAGCTGAACTCCGCCAGCACTACCTCCGGCACCTCCTGCGCGAAAAGGTCTTCGCTGGAGCGCGGGTAGGAGGCCCGCGACCCGGGCGTCTGCGCGACTTCGGTATCGCGCGGCGCCTTAATCGAGCAGAGGATGCGCCCGCCGCCGATCGGCGAGTCCGCGTCGATCGTCAGCAGCGCCGCCACCCGGTAGAGCGAGTAGCCGCTGACGTTGGTCCCGGTCGCCCGGATCCCCGCGTCGGTTAGCTGCATCTCGCCCTTGCCGCCGGGCACTGGCACGGCCGGCGAGTCGGGCAGCGGCTGCTTCTGTGCCCATTCCAAGTCCGCCGCCGCCCCGCTCGACTTGTCCGTCGCCAGCAGCGCCGCCGCCAAGCAGGCAAAGAGCCCAACCGCGACCACGATCAGCGCGCCGCGCGGAGGACGGGTGTCTGGCTGGGCCTCGTTCACAGGCGGCGACAGTATTGAAACGGGCGGCGGTGTCGCCGCTCTGAGAAGACGCGCCCGACAGGATTCGAACCTGTGGCCTATCGCTCCGGAGGCGATCGCTCTATCCAGCTGAGCTACGGGCGCTCGATCCGCAGCTTAGCCAGTCATCAACTCGATGGGCGTGGGCGAACATATGTTCCATCCGGCCGCAGACATGAGGTTTCGGTATGGGAACGGCAACAAGAGGCAATGCAGCCGAGGCGGCAGTGCTCGCCGCGTTCGTTCATCGTGGATACGACGTGTTGATCCCTTTTGGGGACGGCCAGCCTTATAACTTGGCGGTGGAGTTGGGCACGTCGATGCTGCGAGTTCAATGCAAGCGAGCCTGGCCGTCGAAGGGCTGCCTGCTGTTCAACTCGCGCAGCACGGATCACGGCCAAGGTCGCCGGAGCTACGAGGGTGTCGAGTGGGCCGCCGCGACGCTCGGGGCCGCAGGCTCGAGGAGGGGGTGAAGCGTCTTGTACTTTTTTGGCGGAGCGAGCATTCGGACGGGCGGGGCTGGCTCCGCAAAAAAGTTAAGCGGAACCCCCTCCTCGAGCCTGCGGCGCTGGGACCCCGAGGTCTTATTCGTCCCGAAACTTCCCGTAGGCTCGCCGGCCATGGATCTTGAGGTCGTCTTTCTCGGCACCGGCGGCTCGGTGCCCTCGGAGCGGCGCTCGACCGCGAGCGTGCTGGTTGCGCGTGGGGGAGAGCGGTTGATGTTCGACTGCGGCGAAGGGACGCAGCGGCAGCTGCAACGCTCACTCGGGCTGGTCCAGGTCGACGAGATCTATCTCACTCACTTCCACGCCGACCACATCCTCGGCCTGCCGGGGCTGCTGAAGAGCTACGACCTGATCGACCGCGAGGCGCCGCTCACCGTCTACGGTCCCCGCGGGCTGCGCGACCTCTTCACTGTGCTGAAGCCGATCGTCGGTCGTCTGCACTTCGAGTTGACCCTGGTCGAGCTCGGACCGGGCGACTCGGTCGCCCATGACGGCTACGCGATCGAACCCTTCGAAGCGGCCCATAGTGCGCGTGCCAACGGCTACGTGCTGAGCGAGGAAAGACGGCCCGGCCGCTTCGACGTCGCGACCGCGAAGCGTCTTGGCGTCCCCGAAGGCCCCGCCTTTGCGGCGCTGCAGCGCGGGGAGGAGGTGCAGGGGAGCGCCGGGCCAGTGCGGCCCGAGCAAGTGGTCGGCGAGGATCGCCCGGGGCGCACCGTGGCGATCACCGGCGACACCGCGCCCTCGCCCGCCACGGTCGCGGCCGCCGCCGACGCCGAGCTGCTGATCCACGACGCCAGCTTCGCCGAGGAGGAGGCCCAGCGGGCCGCCGAAACCGGCCACTCGACCGTCGGCCAGGCCGCCGCGGTCGCCCAGGAGGCGCACGTGAAGATGCTCGCCCTCGTCCACATCTCCTCCCGCTACCACGTCGGCCAGGTCCTCGAAGAGGCTCAGGACGTCTACGAAGCCACCGTCGCCCCCAAGGACTTCGACGTCATCGAAATCCCTTTCCCCGAGCGTGGATATCCAGAACTCATCCCAAATGGAGCCAGGGAACGAGGCGGGTCCGGTATGGCCTCACCGGAGCCTCCCACCAATTAGCGAACGGGGGAGGCCATACCGGACCCGCCCCTCTCGCTGCTACATTGCAGCCGTCCTTTAACCCGGTCCCGTGAGGCCAGGAAGGAAGCGAAGAGTGAGCGAGAAGGTCGTGCTGGAGCACGATGACCTGCGGCGGACGCTGAAGCGGATCGCCCACGAGATCGCCGAGAAGAATCCCGATTCCTCCGGCTTGGCGATCGTCGGGATCCACACCCGCGGTGCGATGCTCGCCCGCCGCTTGCACACGCTGCTCTCCGAGCTGACCGACGCCGAACTGCCGATCGGCGACCTCGACATCTCCTTCTACCGCGACGACGTCGGCGCCAAGGCGCCTGACACACAGCCGGTCGTCCACGCCTCCCACATCGACTTCGATCTCAGCGAGCGCACCGTCGTCCTCGTCGACGACGTGCTCTACACCGGCCGCACCGTGCGCGCCGCGATCGAGGCTCTCTTCGACTATGGCCGCCCGCGCCGGGTTCAGCTGGCGGTGCTCTGCGACCGCGGCCACCGCGAGCTGCCGATCCGCCCTGACTACGTCGGCAAGAACCTGCCGACCGCGCGCGGCGAGCGGGTCAACGTCAGCCTCGAGGAGAGCGACGGCGCCGACCGGGTGACTATCTCCAGCCCCGCGGAGGTGCCGGCGTGAGGCACCTGCTGGCGATCGAGCAGCTCTCGCGCGAGGAGATCGAGGCGATCCTCGACCGCGCCGAGAGCTTCGCCGAGGTCGGCCGTCGCGACATCAAGAAAGTCCCGACCCTACGCGGGCGCACCGTCGTCACCCTCTTTTACGAGTCGAGCACCCGCACCTCAAGCTCCTTCGAGCTGGCGGCGAAGCGGCTCTCCGCCGACCTCGTCTCGGTCAAGGCGGCCGGCTCCTCGGTCGACAAGGGCGAGTCGCTGAAGGACACGATCGCCACCCTCTCTGCCTACGACCCGGCGGCGATCGTGATCCGCCACCCCTACGCCGGCGCCGCCCAGATGGTCGCCGAGTGGACTACGGCCGCCGTCGTCAACGCCGGCGACGGCAAGCACGAGCACCCGAGCCAGGCGCTGCTCGACGTCTACACGCTGCGTCGCCGGCTCGGCACACTGGAGGGAAAGCGGATCTGGATCGTCGGCGACGTTCTGCACAGCCGTGTCGCCCGCTCCAACCTGATCGCCTTTCAGCGGATGGGCGCCGAGGTCACCGTCTGCGGCCCACCGACCCTGATCCCGCGCGGGATCGAGGAGCTCGGCTGCGAGGTCTCGCACTCGCTGGAGCGGCTCGGCGAGGCCGAGGTGGTCTACGCGCTGCGCATGCAGCACGAGCGGATGAACGAGAGCTTCGTCCCCTCGCTGCGCGAGTACGCCGCCACCTTCCAGATCGACACCCGCAAGCTCAACCCGCGCCAGCTGCTGATGCACCCCGGGCCGGTCAACCGCGGCGTCGAGCTCTCCGGCGAGGCGATCGACTCGCCGCAGTCGCTGATCGCCGAACAGGTGGCGGCGGGCCTGGTGGTGCGGATGGCGATCCTCTACGAGCTCCTGGCCGGCAGCGAACGGCCGGCGCCGCTGGCCGAGGGCGACGGGACGACGCGACCGACCCCGATCGGACAGCCGGCGTGAGCCTCACCGAGACGCTCGACGTCCGTCCCGGCGAGGCGGCGGACGCGATCCTGCGCCGGGCGACCGTGCTCGACCCGGTGGCCGGCATCGAGGGCGTCCACGACGTCGTCGTCCGCGACGGCGAGATCGCCGAGCTGGCGGCGCCGGGAGAGGCAACCGTCGAGGGTGCTGAGATCGTCGAGGCCGAGGGGATGCACGCATTCCCCGCCTTCTTCGACCCCCACGTCCACCTGCGTACCCCCGGCCACGAGCACAAAGAGGACGTCGGGACGGGAACCCGCTCCGCCGCCGCCGGCGGCTACTGCGGCATTCTCGCGATGGCCAACACCGATCCACCGGTCTCGACCGCGGCCGACGTCTCCGCCCTGCGCGAGCAGGCGCGGGCCGACGCCTCGGTCCCGGTCGGCTTCCTCGCCACCGTCACCCGCGACATGAAGGGCGAGGACCTGACCGAGATGGTCGAACTGCGCGAGGCCGGCGCGGTCGGCTTCTCCGACGACGGCTTGCCGATCGCCAGTGCCCGGGTGATGCTGCGCGCGCTCCAGTACCAGCGTCTCTGCGGCGGCACGATCGCCCTCCACGAGGAGGACCCGGAGCTTTCCGCCGACGGGGTGATGCACGAGGGCCCGGTCTCGGCCGCGCTCGGCCTGGCCGGCGTGCCCTCGGTCTCGGAGTCGACGATGATCGCCCGCGACGCCGCCCTGGCCGCCTACGAGGGCGCCCGCATCCACGTCCAGCACCTCTCCGCCGCCGAGTCGGTCGAGATCGTCCGCGCCGCGAAGGCGGCCGGGGTCAAGATCAGCGCCGAGGCCAGCCCGCACCACCTCTGCCTCACCGACGAGGAGGTGCGTAGCCTCGACCCGCGCCGCTTCAAGATGAACCCGCCGCTGCGCAGCGAGAGCGACCGCCAGGCACTGATCGAGGGCCTGCGCGACGGTTCGGTCGAGTGCGTCGCCACCGACCACGCCCCACACCAGTCGGAGGAAAAGGACGTTCCCTTCGAGCAGGCGGCGATGGGCGTGACCGGGCTCGAGACGGCCTTCGCGGCGCTGCACACCGAGCTGGTCCTGCCGGGGACGATCTCGCTCGGCCTCCTGGTCGAGCGGATGGCCGGCGGCGCCGCTCCGTTCGGGATCGAGCGGCCCAGCCTCGCGCCGGGCTCGGAGGCCAACATCGCCCTCTGCGACCTCGGCGCCGAGTGGACGGTGGGGGAGGACGGCTACGAGAGCCGCTCGCATAACTCCTGGTGCGCCGGCAGGACGCTGACCGGCCGCGCGATGGTGACGATCGCCGCCGGCCAGATCGCCTTCCGCCTGCGCAGCTTCTCGCTGGGAGTTGCGACATGAGTGGCGCTCTTGTCAATCCATGGCTTGCAAAGGCGCCCCGGGCGTGAGCGAGGCTTACCTACTGCTCGAGGACGGGATGCGGCTCGACGGGCTCGCCTGCGGTCACGACGGCGCGGTCACCGGCGAGGTCGTCTTCAACACGGCGATGACCGGTTACCAGGAGTCCGTCACCGATCCCTCCTACGCCGGCCAGATCGTCGTCTTCACCTATCCGTTGATCGGTAACTACGGGGTCAGTGCGGCGGCGATGGAGTCCGACCGCATCCACGCCCGCGGCGTCGTCATGCGCGACGCCAAGAACCGCGATGACGTGGCCAGCGCCGAGGGCGGCTGGCTCGACTGGCTCTGCGACTGCGGCGTGCCCGCGATCGACGGCGTCGACACCCGCGCCCTGGTCCGCCACATCCGCGACCGGGGCTCGATGCGCGGCGGCATCTTCCCCGCCCAGACGCCGGAGGTTGAGGCGCGCGAAGCGGTTGCCGCCGAGCCGAGCATGGCCGGCGCCGACCTCGCCCGTACTGTGACCCCGCCCGAGCCCGTCCGCTTCGCCGGCGACGGTCCGCACGTGGTCGGGATCGACACCGGAATCAAGCTCAGCATCGTCCGCCAGCTGCGTGAGCGCGGCTGCCAGCTCACCCTGCTGCCCTGCACGACCGGCGCCGAGGACGTGCTCGCCGAGGATCCCGACATCGTCTTCCTCGCCAACGGCCCCGGCGACCCGGCGGCGCTCGACTACGTGGTCGAGACGGTGCGCGGCGTCGTCGGCAAGCGCCCGGTGTTCGGGATCTGCCTCGGCCACCAGCTGCTCTGCCGCGCGGTCGGGCTCGAGACCTTCAAGCTGCCGTTCGGCCACCGCGGCGCCAACCACCCGGTCAAGGACCTGGAGACGGGACGGATCGACATCACCTCGCAGAACCACGGCTTCGCCGTGCTCGGACCGGGCGGCGCGAAGCGGATCGACGGCGACGAGCCGGTCCGCTGGGAGACCGACTTCGGCGCCGCCGAGCTCTCCCAGCTCAACCTCTACGACCGCACGGTCGAGGGCCTGGTCCTGCGCGAGGTCGCCGGCGCCACCGTCCAGTACCACCCCGAGGCCGGCCCCGGCCCGCACGACGCCCGCCACCTCTTCGAGCGCTTCCTCGCCCTCGCCGGGGAGCCGGCCTAGCGATGCCGCGCCGCGACGACATCTCCCGCATCCTCGTGATCGGCTCCGGCCCGATCGTGATCGGCCAGGCGGCCGAGTTCGACTACTCCGGCGTGCAGGCCTGCAAGGTGCTGCTCGAGGAGGGCTACGAGGTCGTCCTGGTCAACTCGAACCCGGCGACGATCATGACCGACCCCGAGTTCGCCACCGCGACCTACATCGAGCCGCTGCTGCCCGGTCCGGTGGCGAAGATCATCGAGAAGGAGCGCCCCGACGCGCTGCTGCCGACCCTCGGCGGCCAGACCGCGCTCAACCTGGCGATGAGCCTGCACGAGGACGGCACCCTGGAGCGCTTCGGGGTCGAGCTGATCGGTGCCGACGCGGCGGCGATCCGCCGCGCCGAGGACCGCGAGGAGTTCCGCACGACGATGACCGAGGCCGGCCTGCGCATCCCCTGGTCGATGACGGTGGAGACGCTCGGCGAGGTCGAGGAGGCGCTTGCCGACGG
The DNA here is from genome assembly GCA_963846515.1 of uncultured Solirubrobacterales bacterium. Classification (GTDB taxonomy): domain Bacteria; phylum Actinomycetota; class Thermoleophilia; order Solirubrobacterales; family 70-9; genus VAYN01. The sequence continues at coordinate 591,690 of CAWJWC010000003.1, forward strand.
TCGGATCACGCTGCCAACGATCATCCGACCCGCCTTCACTATGGGCGGCCAAGGCGGCGGCATCGGGCGCACCGAGACGGAGCTGCGCCAGGTGGTCAGCGAGGGCCTCGCGGCGAGTCCGATCAACCAGGTCCTGGTCGAGGAGTCGGTGATCGGCTGGGGCGAGTTCGAGCTCGAGGTGATGCGCGACCGCAACGACAACGTCGTGATCGTCTGCTCGATCGAGAACGTCGACCCGATGGGCGTCCACACCGGCGACTCGGTCACCGTGGCGCCGGCCCAGACCCTGACCGACCCGCTCTACCAGGAGCTGCGCGACCAGGCGATCGCGGTGATCCGCGCGATCGGAGTCGAGACCGGCGGCTCCAACGTCCAGTTCGCGGTCGACCCGGAGAGCGGGGAGATCGTCGTGATCGAGATGAACCCGCGCGTCTCGCGCTCCTCGGCGCTGGCCTCGAAGGCGACCGGGTTCCCGATCGCGAAGATGGCGGCGAAGCTGGCGGTCGGCTACGCGCTCGAGGAGATCCCCAACGACATCACCCGCGCCACGCCGGCCTCCTTCGAGCCGACGATCGACTACGTGGTGACGAAGATTCCGCGCTTCGCTTTCGAGAAGTTCCCCGGCTCGGAGGGCCGTCTCTCGACCTATATGCAGAGCGTCGGCGAGGCGATGGCGATCGGCCGCACTTTCCGCGAGTCCTTCGCCAAGGCGCTGCGCTCGCGCGAGCTCGACTCGCCGGCCGAGTTCCCCGACTCCGACGAGGAGCTGCTGGCGGCGATCGAGGTCCCCTGCGCCGAGCGCTTCGACCAGGTACTCGAGGCATTCCGCCGCGGGATCGAGGTCGAGCGGGTGCACGCCGCCTGCCTGGTCGACCGCTGGTTCCTGCACGAGCTCGAGAGGCTGGCCCGCGAGGGGGATGGAAACGAGGGCCTGGTCCGCACCTATAAGGCGGTCGACACCTGCGCCGCCGAGTTCGAGGCCGCGACCCCGTACTACTACTCCGGCCATGAGCGCCCGCGCGCCGACGGCTCGCCGCCGGCCTCCGAGGTCCGCCGCGGCGAGCGCGACTCCGTCGTCATCCTCGGCGCCGGTCCGAACCGGATCGGGCAAGGGATCGAGTTCGACTACTGCTGCGTGCATGCCGCGATGACCGCCCGCGACCTCGGTCGCGACGCGGTGATGATCAACTGCAACCCGGAGACCGTCTCGACCGACTACGACACCTCCGACCGCCTCTACTTCGAGCCGCTGACGGCGGAAGACGTGCTCGCGGTCTGCGAGCAGGAGAGCCCCGAGGGCGTGATCGTCCAGTTCGGCGGCCAGACGCCGCTGAAGCTGGCGCGCAAGCTCGAAGAAGCGGGCGTGCCGCTGCTCGGCACCCCGGTCAACGCGATTGACCTGGCCGAGGACCGCGGTCAGTTTGGCGCTCTACTGCGCCGGCTCGGCATCAAACACCCGCCCTACGGCACCGCGCTTTCGGCGACCGAAGCGGCGACCGTCGCCGAGCAAGTCGGCTTCCCGCTGCTGGTGCGGCCCTCGTTCGTGCTCGGCGGCCGCGCGATGGAGATCTGCTACTCGACCGAGAACCTCGTCGCCTACCTCGAGACCCACGTCAAGGCCGACCAGGAGCACCCGCTGCTGCTCGATCGCTTCCTCGAGAACGCGATCGAGGTCGACGTCGACGCGCTCGGCGACGGCGAGGACGTCTACGTCGCGGGGATCATGCAGCACGTCGAGGAGGCGGGAGTCCACTCTGGGGACTCGGCCTGCGTGATCCCGCCGCTCAGCCTCGGCGAGGAGATGCTGGAAGAGATCCGGGCGACGACCCGCAAGATCGCGCTCGAGCTGGGCGTGATCGGGCTGATCAACATCCAGTACGGCGTCGCCGGCGGCGAGCTTTACGTAATCGAGGCCAACCCGCGCGCCTCGCGCACCGTGCCCTTCGTCTCGAAGGCGATCGGTGTGCCGCTGGCGAAACTGGCCGCCCGCCTGATGCTGGGCGAGCGGCTCGCCGATCAGGAGCTGCCGGAGGGTCTGCCCGAGCACGTCAGCGTCAAGGAGGCGGTCCTGCCCTTCGCTCGCTTCGCCGGCGCCGACTCGGTGTTGGGGCCGGAGATGAAGAGCACCGGCGAGGTGATGGGCGTCGCCGCGGACTTTCCGACCGCCTTTGGCAAGGCCCAGGCCGCGGCCGGCGTGCGCCTGCCGCGCGAGGGCTCGGTCTTCATCACCGTCACCGACACCGACAAGCCAGCGGCGACCCAGCTCGCGGCCCGCTTCCATGACCTCGGCTTTGAGGTGATCGCTACCGGCGGCACCGCCCAAGCGATCGAGCGGATGGGCGTGCCGGTGACCCGGATCAACAAGCTGAGCGAGGGCTCGCCGCACGTGCTCGACTTGATTCGCAAGCGCCGCTGCGACCTCGTGATCAACACCCCGAGCGGCTCCGGTGCCCGCGCCGACGGCTACGAGATCCGCACCGCCGCGGTCCGCCACGGGATCCCCTGCGTGACGACGATGACCGGTGCCACCGCCGCCGCCCGGGCGATCGCCGCCGGCAAGGAAGGCGATGCCGAGGTGCGCAGCCTGCAGGAGCTGCACGGCGACATTGGCGCCACCTCCGCTCCCGTGGATGCCTGACGAACCGGCACCATTCGGGAGGCGTCTCTGTGCCGTCAGCGCAGTCCGCGACAGCGGCGGCTACCGCGTCTTCTCGCTGCTCGATCACGAGAGCCCGGAGCCGCGACCCGGCCAGTTCTACATGCTCGCCACCGAGGGGCACTGGGAGCAGCGGGGGCAGCGGCCCTTCCTACCGCGGGCGATCTCGGTCGCCGAGACCGGTGCCGCTGCGGACGGGGTGCGCCTCGACTTCTTGATCGAGGGTGTTGGCCCGGGAACCGACCGGCTCTGCGAGCTGGAAGCGGGGGAGAGGCTTTGGGTGACGGGTCCCCTCGGAAATGCCTTCTCGGAGCCGCGCCAGGCAAACCCGGGCGCGGCCGGCGCGATCCTGGTCGGCGGCGGCATCGGAGTCGCGCCGCTCGCGCTACTGCGCCGCCGCTTCTCTGAACTGGGGATCCCGCTGCGCGTCCTGCTGGGCTTTCGCAACGAGGCCCATTCCGGTGGCCTCGAGCTGTTCTGCGGCTCCGGAGGCGATCTCTGCCCCGAGGTCCGGCTCGCGTCAGAGGACGGCCACACCGGCCACCGGGGCTACGTCACCGACCTGCTGGCGACGATCCTGGCCGGCGACGATGCCCAGTCAGCCGTCGTCTACTCCTGCGGCCCACCAGCGATGCTCGAGGCGGTAGCTCAACTTTGCTCGGACCGGGGCGTCATCTACCAGCTCGCCGAGGAGTCCCCGATGGCGTGTGGGTTTGGCGCCTGTTTCGGCTGCGCGGTCCCGAAACCCGGCGGCGGCTACATGCGCCTTTGTGTCGACGGCCCGGTCCTCTCCGGGCCGGCGGGTCCTGTCACCGCAGGGGGACCCCCATCCCCTGCGGTAGCTAAAGCTTCCTCGGGGATGGGCCCCCCTACGGGGCCACCCCCCGGCAGGAATGGGCAAACGGCACGGCCGACCGCGGGAGCGGTGGAGTTCTGCGGCATCGAGCTGGAGCATCCGGTGATCAATGCGTCCGGGACGTATGACGCCATAGCTGCAAGGCGGGTCTTTGGTGATCAGCTCCTCCGGGAATTCCCCTTTTCCGCGTTCGTGTCGAAGACGATTACGCCGGAGCCGCGTGCCGGCAATGCCCCTCAGCGCATTTGGGAGACGCCGGCGGGGATGCTGAACTCGATCGGGTTGCCGAACAAGGGCCTCGAGGGGTTCCTGGCCGAGGATCTACCTCAGCTGGCGGAATTGCCGGTGTCGCTGATCGTCTCCGTGATGGGGACGAGCAAGGAGGAGTTCACGCGGCTGGTCAAGGGAGTGGCCGAGCGCGACGAGGTCGCGGCAATCGAGCTCAACGTCTCCTGCCCCAACGTTCACTCGGGGCTGATCGTCGGAGAGCAGCCGAGCGAGACCCTTGCCCTGCTCGAGGCGCTGCGCCCGCTGACGCCGAAGCCGCTGATCGTGAAGCTGACTCCTAACATCGCCGACCCGGCGGGCGTCGCCGTCGCTGCCGAGGAGGGCGGGGCCGACGCGGTCTCGTTGATCAACACGCTAAAGGCCAGCGCGATCGATCCCGTCACCGGCACGCCCGCCCTAGCTCCTGGCCACGGCGGCCTCTCCGGTCCGGCGGTGAGGCCAATCGCCCTGCAGCAGCTGCGGGCCGTCGTCGCCGCGGTGACGATCCCCGCGATCGGCATGGGCGGCATCTCCAGCGGCGCCGATGCGCGCGAATTCCTCGCCGCCGGGGCCCGCCTGGTCGCGGTCGGCACCGAGAATTTCAGGGACCCGAGGGCCGGTGCGCGAGTCGCCGCCGAGCTCGACGCAGCCGTCGCAGGCCGTGCTGCCGCCGTGCCGATACTCGACCTCGAGTAGAGGTTGAGATGAATTTAGGCTCAATCGGCCCAGATCGGCTTGCACGCCCTCGACCCGCGGCTATACTCGCCCGCGCAGATGCCGGCCCCGCCAGTCAAAATCTCGACCGCAGCCCCCGAACGCTCGCTCGATCAGAGGATGGAGGCGCTCAAACGGGCGAACGACATCCGTACCGCGCGGGCGAAGCTGAAGAAGGATCTGAAGGCGAACCGGGCCAGCATTCACGCGATCTTGCTTGACCCGCCCGAGTACGTGATGACCGCGAAGGTCTTCGACATGCTCCTCGCCGTACCCAAGTACGGACGCGTGAAGACGAACCGGATCCTCAACCAATGCCGGATCTCGCCGTCGAAGACGATCGGCGGCCTATCCGAGCGCCAGCGCACCGAGCTGGTCAGTCTCCTCCGCCGCTAGCCGACCGCCGCGCCGGTCAGGATCCGCGGCCGCATGGCAGCCAAGGTCTTCGTGATAACCGGGCCCTCGGGGGTCGGCAAGGGCACCCTGATCAGGGAGCTGCTGAGTCGCTGCCCCAACCTCGAGCTATCGATTTCGGCGACGACCCGAGAGCCGCGAGCGGGAGAGGAGGATGGCGTTCATTACCACTTCCTTTCACCTGAGGAGTTCAGCCGCCGGCGCGAGCAGAACGACTTTCTTGAGTTCGCCGCCTACAGCGGTAACCACTACGGCACGCTGCGCTCCGAGGTGGAGCAGAGGCTCGATGCCGGGCACTCGGTCGTGCTCGAGATCGAGGTCCAGGGCGCGCAGCAGGTGCGCGCAGCAAAGCCGGACTCAATTCAGATTTTCATCGCACCGCCGGACCCGGCGGTCCTGCGTAAGCGCCTGGCCGGGCGGGGGACCGACTCGGCCGAGGCGATTGACAAGCGCCTGGAGACGGCCGAAATCGAGCTCGCCTCACAGGGGGATTTCGACCACCTAATCGTCAACGACGACCTCGAGGTCGCCACCGAGAAGCTGGTCGGGATTGTGCGCGAGGAGCTCGCCAAGGCCCCGCCGGCCTGATCGACTAGACTCCCGGGCCGAATGATCAAGCCACGCGTAGACAGGCTCCTGGAGCACAGCGATTCCCACTACGCCGCGGTCGTCGTCTCGGCGAAGCGCGCGCGTCAGATCAACAGCTACTTCCACAACCTCGGCGAGGGCGGTTTTGGCGAGTATCCCCCGCCGATGGTCGAGGTCAACGCCGAGAGGAACTACCTCTCGATGGCGCTCGAGGAGCTTGCCGAGGGCAAGCTCAAATACGAGTACCGCTCCTAGCCCTACGCCGGGACCCCCCTGACGGGAGGCAGCAAATGGCCAGAGTCCTGCTTGGTGTGAGTGGTGGGATAGCCGCCTACAAGGCGCTGGAGCTGGCCCGCCTGGCGACGCTGCGCGGCCACGGGGTGCGAGTGCTGATGACGGCGACGGCGGGCCGGTTCGTCGGCGCCGCCTCCTTCGAGGGGATCGTCGGCGCTCCGGTGCTGAGCTCGGAGTTCGAGCGCGATCCGATGCGCGGCGCTTTTCCGGGGGACGAGGTGGCGCCGGGCCACGACCCGATCGGCCACCTTGAGCTAGCCGCCAACTGCGATGCCTTTCTGGTCGCACCCGCTTCCGCCAACACGGTCGCGAAGCTGGCTGCCGGCCTCGCCGACTCGATGCTGACCACCTCCTTCCTTGCCTGCACGGCGCCGCGCCTCCTCGCCCCGGCGATGAACGACCGCATGTACGCGGACGCCGCGACCCAGGCCAATCTGGCGACCCTGCGCGAGCGCGGCGTCGAGGTGATCGAGCCGGACGAGGGCAAGCTCGCCTCGCGCGGCGAGTTCGGCCGCGGCCGCCTACCCAGCCCGGAGCACCTCCTGGCTCGGATCGAGGCTGCGCTGCCCGTAGGGGAGCGCCCCTGGGACGGGTTGCGGGTCCTGGTCACCGCCGGCGGCACCCGCGAGCCGATCGACTCGGTCCGCTTCCTCGGCAACCGCTCCAGCGGCCGCATGGGGATCGCGCTGGCCTCGGCGGCGGCGCGGCGTGGGGCGGAGGTGACGCTGATCGCCGCCAACGTCGCCCTGCCGGCACCCGCCGGCGTGCGTCGCATCGACGTCGAGACCGCGGCGCAGCTGGGCGAGACCGCGGGCGGCGAGTTTCCCTCCACCCAGGTGCTGCTGATGGCCGCCGCCCCCGCCGACTTCCGCCCGGCCACGGCGGAGCCGGGCAAGCTGAAGCGCGAGGGCGGGCTCGATCTCCACCTCGAGCCGACCGAGGACATCCTCGCCGCCCTCGCTGCCGACCGTGCCCCGGGCCAGACCGTTGTCGGCTTCGCCGCCGAACACGGGGGTGACGTGGTTGAGCGTGCCCGCGGCAAGCTCAACCGCAAGGGCGCCGACCTGATCGTCCTCAACGACGTCTCCGACCCCGAGATCGGCTTCGAGAGCGAGAGCAACGCCGTCACCCTGATCGACGCGACGAGCGAGAGGCCCGTCCCGATCGCCTCCAAGGACGCAATCGCCGAGGCGATCCTGGACCGCGTCGCGCAGCTGCGCCGATCCGGCTCGACCGAGCGTCGCTCAGAGCTATACTGACTTGACTTTTCCACGTATTTCCGTGTCGAGAAGTGGGCCTGGCCCACTTTTTTTTCGCCCCGAACCAGGCATGACCGACCTCCAGCAGAACATTCAGCAGCAGCTCTCCGAGCTCGACGCCGAGCTCGACCTGGTCGCCATCGAGCGCCCCGGGACCGAGTCGCTGCGCCTATTCATCGACCATCCCGGCGGTGTCGATCTGGCGCTCTGCGAAAGGGTCACCAAGCACCTCAACCACCTCCTGGTCGACTACGCGCTCGAGGTCTCATCGCCCGGTCCCAAGTACCGCCGCCCCAGCACCGTTTCCAAGACGAAGGAGCCGCCGCAGTGAGCAAGGAGATCGTCGACGCAGTCAAAGCGCTCGAGCAGGAGAAGGGAATCTCCGCCGACACGCTGATGGATGCCCTCGAGGACGCGCTCCTCTCGGCTTACAAGAAGACGCCCGGTGCGGCCAAATACGCCCGCGTCGATCTCGACCACGAAACCGGCGACTTCCGCGTCTTCGAGCTGATCCTGCCGCCGGAGCTGGAGGAGAAATTGCTGGCCGAAGCGGCCGAGCTGCAGGAGGAGCCCGAGGTCGATCCGGAGACGGGAGAAATGCGCGAGCCCGAGGACCCCGAGCTCGACCCGGAGATGATCGCCCCCTACGAGGACCAGATCGAGACCCGCGACGTCACCCCCGAAGACTTCGGTCGAATCGCTGCCCAAACGGCCAAGCAGGTGATCCTGCAGCGGATCCGCGAGGCCGAGCGGCAGATGATGTACGACGAGTACCAGGACCGGGTCGGCGAGCTGATCACCGGGATCATCCAGCAGTCCGACAAGCGCTACACGCTGGTCCAGCTGCGCGAGCGGGTCGAGGCGCTGCTGCCCAAGTCCGAGCAGGTCTACAACGAGCGCTACGACCACGGGATGCGGGTCAAGGCCGTGATCACCGACGTCTCCGACTCGACCAAAGGGCCGGCGATCGTCGTCTCGCGCCGCAGCCCGGAGCTGATCAAGAGCCTGTTCGAGCTCGAGGTGCCGGAGATCGCCGACAAGCTGGTCGAGATCGTCGGGGTCGCCCGCGAGCCCGGTTACCGCTCGAAGATCGCCGTGATCTCCCACGCCGACGGGGTCGACCCGGTCGGCGCCTGCGTCGGCCCGCGCGGCTCGCGCGTGCGCATGGTCGTTTCCGAGCTGCGCGGCGAGAAGATCGACATCATTCCCCACAACGACGAGCCGGCCCGGTTCGTCGCCAAAGCGCTCTCGCCGGCGCGGGTGCGCGAGGTGATCGTCGACGACGAGGAGCGCCAGGCGACGGTGATCGTGCCCGACGACCAGCTCTCGCTGGCGATCGGCCGGGACGGCCAGAACGCCCGCCTTGCCGCCCGCCTGACCGGCTGGCGCGTCGACATCAAGTCCGAGACCGAGTTCGCCTCCGAAGAACAGGAGATCGAGATCGAGGGCGAGGAAGCCTTCGACGGCCGCTGCATGGCGGTGCTCTCCAACGGCCGCCGCTGCCCCAACGCGGCGATCCCCGGTTCGACCTACTGCGGCCTACCCTCGCACCAGGCGCTTTCCCGCTTCGAGACCAGCCAGGTGGCGGTTCTCACCGATGTCTCGGAGGCGGAGGTCGCGATCCTCGCCGACCCAGACGCCGACCAAGGCCAGGTCGACGAGATCGTCGAGCGCGCCTCGGCCAACTTCGTCGAGGAGGCGCCGGCGGAGGAGGCTGGCGAGGAAGCCGTCGAGGAGGCTCCGGCCGAGCAGGCCGAAGTCGAGGTCCCCGAGGAGAATGGATCGGCTGACGGCGAGGCCGCGGTCGTAGAGGATGAGGTTCCCGAGGAGGCGGAGCAGGCTTAGTGGCTAAGAAGCGGGTTCACGAGATCGCGAAAGCGCAGGGCGTCAGCTCGAAAGAGCTGCTGACGGCGCTGAAAGCCGCCGGGATCGAGGCGAAAGCCGCGGCCTCCAGCGTCGAGGAAGCCGACGCGCTGAAAGCGATCGCCGCGGCCAAGGGCAACGGCGGTGCCGAGTCCAAGGCCGCGCCGAAGGAGACCGCTGCCGAGAAACCCGAGGCAGCCGCAGCGGCGGCGAAGCCGGCCGGCGCGCCGGCAGCGGAGAAAGCGGCGGCGCCGAAATCCCAAACTTCGACCAAGCCGGTGCACCCGGCCGGGTCCCAGGGCGGCGGTGGCGGTGGCGGAGCCGGCGGCGGTGCCAAAAAACGCCGCGTCGTGATCGACTCCCAGGCCGCCCGCCGCGACCAGATGGGCGGCCCGCCCCCGCAGCGCCCGCCGCGCCGCCGTGGCGGCCGTCGTCGCCGACCGCTCTTGGAGGAGCCGCCGACGGGCCCGGCGACGCCGGTCGAGCCCGAGGCGACCAAGGTCAACTCCGGCGCCACCGTGCGCGAGGTCGCCGAGTCGCTCGGCCTCGCTCCGGCTGAGGTGATCAAAAAACTGATGATGATGGGCGAGATGGCGACCCTGACCCAGACCTTGACGGACGAGTCGATCAAGGCGATCGCCGACGAGTACGACCGCAAGCTGGAGATCGTCACCGCCGCCGACGAGGAGCCCGAGGAGCCGCAGTTTGCCGACGCCGAGGAGGACCTTGCCGCACGGCCGCCCGTGGTCACGATCATGGGCCACGTCGACCACGGCAAGACCTCGCTGCTCGACGCGATCCGCGAGACCGAGGTCGCCGCCGGCGAGGCCGGGGGCATCACCCAGCACATCGGCGCCTACCAGGTGCACAAAGGCGAGAAGACGATCACCTTCCTCGACACGCCCGGCCACGCCGCCTTCACCGCGATGCGCGCTCGCGGCGCCAAGGTGACCGACGTCGCGGTGGTGGTCGTCGCCGCCGACGACGGCGTGATGCCGCAGACCAAAGAGGCGATCGACCACGCGCGCGCCGCCGACGTGCCGATGCTGATCGCGGTCAACAAGATCGACAAAGAGGGCGCGAACCCCGAACGCGTCCGCAACGAGCTCGCCCAGGAGGGGATCACGCCCGAGGAATGGGGTGGAGACACCGTCTTCGCCGAAGTCTCGGCTAAGACCCACGAAGGGCTCGACAACCTGCTCGACATGATCCTCCTGGTCACCGAGCTGGAGGAGCTCTCGGCCAACCCCGACGCGCCCGCCTCCGGCACCGTGATCGAGTCCCAGCTCGACCCCGGCCGTGGGCCGGTCGTCACCGTGCTGGTCCAGCGCGGCACGCTCAAGGTCGGCGACTCGCTGGTCGCCGGGCCACAGTGGGGCCGAGTGCGCGCGATGCAGGACTTCACCGGCGAGCGGGTCGAGGCCGCGGTGCCGGGAATGCCGGTCGAGGTGCTCGGCTTCGACGGAGTCAGCGACGCCGGCGAGTTCGTGCAGGCGGTCGAGAACGACCGCCAAGCGCGCCAGCAGGCGCAGGAACGCGCCAACCGCCTCAAGACCGAGGCTCTGGCCCGCCGTCAAGCGCGCAAGGTCAGCCTCGACGAGGTCTTCGCTCGGGTCCAGGAGGGCGAGATCAAGGAGCTCAACATCGTGCTCAAGGCGGACGTCGCCGGCTCGTTGGAGGCGCTTCAGGACGAGCTCGCCAAGGTCCCGCAGGAGCGCGTCGCGATCAACATCATCCACTCGCAGACCGGCGGCATCAACGAGTCCGACGTGATGCTCGCCTCCGCTTCCGACGCGATCATCATCGGCTTCAACGTGCGGCCGCTCGCCGATGCCCGCCGCGCCGGCGAGCGCGAGGGCGTCGACATCCGCACCTACTCGGTCATCTACAAAATCACCGAGGACCTGCGCAACGCGATGGAGGGCCTGCTGGAGGCGGTCGAGGTCGAGGAGACGGTGGGAGAGGCCGAGGTCAAACAGACCTTCAAAGCTTCGAAGGTCGGCCGCATCGCCGGCTGCATCGTCACCGACGGCAAAGCGGTTCGCACCGCGAGCGTGCGCCTGATCCGCGAGGGCACGGTGATCTGGACCGGCGAGCTCGGCTCCCTGCGGCGTTTCAAAGACAATGTGCAGGAAGTGGAGGAAGGACAGGAGTGCGGCATCGTGCTCGACGGCTACGCTGACGTCAAGGAGGCGGACGTGCTCGAGTTCTTCCAGACCAAACAGGTCGAGCAAACGCTGGAGTAGGATGCCCGGCGCTCGCATGCGTCGCATCAACGAGGTGCTGCGCGAGGTCGTAGGCGCCGCGATCTCGAGCGACTTGAGCGACCCCCGCATCGGCTTCGTCACCGTGACCTCGGTTGAGACCAGCCCCGACCTGCGCACCGCCAAGGTGTACGTCAGCGTGCTCGGCGACGAGGACGAGCGCGAGGCGACGCTGGACGGCCTGCGCTCCTCGCACGGCGTGCTCCAGACCCGGATCGCCGCCGAGACGCGGATGAAGCGGACGCCGACCCTGACCTTCCACTACGACGAGACGATCGAGCAGGGCGTGCGGATCACGCAGCTGCTCGAGGACGAGCAGCGCGAGGGGGAGGAGCGGCAGCCATGACCGAGGCCGCCCCGATCGCCGCCTCCGATCTCGAGCGCGTCAGCGCCGAGCTGCGCACCCGGGATCGCTTCCTGCTCACCGCCCATGAGGGCCCGGACGGCGACGCGCTCGGCTCGCTGCTCGGCATGCACCACCTGCTCACCCAGCTCGGCAAGGACTCGGTGATGTTCCTCGCCTCGAAGGAGTTCCCGCTGCCGATCGAGTACCGCTTCCTGCCGCTCGAGGAGGTCTTCCACGAGGCCCCGGCCGACATGGCCGATCGCACCGTGATCTTTCTCGACTGCGGCAACATCGATCGCATGCCGGTCGACTTCCTCACCGCCGGCGGCAACGACGTGATCAACATCGATCACCACCACGACAACACCCGCTTCGGCGACTTCAACCTGGTCGACGTCGAGGCCTCCTGCACGGCCGAGATCGTCTACGACCTCGCCGTCCTGCTCGGAGCGCGGATCACCCCCGAGATGGCCGCGGCGCTCTACGTCGGGCTGATCACCGACACCGGCAAATTCATGTACGAGAACACCGACGCCCACACGCACCGGGTCGCGGCCGACTTGGTCGAGGCCGGCGTTGATATCGACGACACCTACCGCCGCCTCTACGAGCACGTGCCGATCGAGAAGCTGCGCCTAGTCGTGCGCGCGCTCGACAAGATTGAGCTGCACTGCGATGGCCGCCTGATTCTCACCTACATCTCCACCGCCGACTATGAGCAGACCGGGGCGGGGGAGGAGATGACCGAGGGCGTGATCGACCACCTGCGCTCGGTCGATGGGACCAAGGTCGCCGCGGTGATCCGCGACCTCGGCAACCGCGGTCGCGCCGCCCGCAAGGTCAGCCTGCGCTCCAGCGAAGGCGACGTCGACGTCTCGGCGATCGCCCGCAAGAATGGGGGAGGGGGGCACAAGCGAGCTGCGGGCTTCTCGACCGACCTCGAGCCTGAGCAGCTGGTGACCTTTCTCTGCGACGAGGTTACGGCGCAGCTGGGCGAGTGAGGGTGACCGCCGCGGAGGAGGCGGGCGCGGTCTTGCTCGCCGACAAGCCGGCCGGGATAACCTCGCACGACATGGTCGAAGGGATCCGCCGCGAACGTCGCTGCAAAGTCGGCCACGCCGGCACCCTCGATCCCTTCGCGACCGGCCTGCTGCTGATCCTGCTCGGCAGGGCGACGAAGCTGCAGCGCTTCCTGATTGGCCTGCCCAAGACCTACCTCGCGGCCGCGAGGCTCGGCTGGCGCTCCAGCACTGGCGACCCAGACGGCAAGCTGACCGAGACTGGCCACCTGCCCGATTCGCTCGAGCTGCCGACCGGGATCGTGCGCCAGCGCGTGCCGATGACCTCGGCGGTGCGGGTCGGCGGCGAGCGCCTCTACAAGAAGGCGCATCGCGGCGAGACCGTAGAGACGCCGCTGCGCGACGTCGAGGTCTACCGGGCCGAGCTGCTCGGGCGCGAAGGCGACCTCGCCCGCTACGAGATCGAATGCTCGGCCGGAACTTACGTCCGCACCCTGGTCGAGACCCTCGACGACGCCTACTGCGCGGAGCTGCGGCGCACAGCGATCGGGCCGTTCGAAGTCCAGAGGGCGGGCGAGGAGCTCGGTCTCGAACGGGTCGGGGCGCTGGTCCCGGCGGTGGGGGAGGCGCTGCGATGAGCATCGCGGTCACCTCGCTGCCCGACGCCGAGCCGCGCCCGCGCCACGTCGCGATCGGCACCTTCGACGGCGTCCACCGCGGCCACCAGGCTGTGATCGAGGGGGCGGACACCGTGCTCACCTTCGACCCGCATCCGCTTGAGGTCCTGCATCCGGCGGCGTTGCCGAAGCTGATCATGCCGTTCTCGGTCAAGCGCGACGTGATCGACGGGCTCGGGGTCGAGGAGCTGGTCGTGATCCCCTTCGACCGCGAGTTCGCCCAGCGCTCGGCCGAGGACTTCATCGACCACGTGCTGATCGAGAAGCTCGGCGCGACGAAGGTCTCGGTCGGGGAGAACTTCCGCTTCGGGGCGAAAGCCAAGGGCGATCCCCAGATGCTCTCCGCCCGCGCGGAGTTCGCGACGCGGGTCGTGCCGCTGGTCGAGGTCGACGGCGAGACCGTCTCCTCGACTCGAATAAGAGCTTTGGTAGCTGCCGGGGACATGGAGGGCGCGCGCCACTGCCTCGGTGCCCCGTTCATGGTCGAGGGGACCGTGGTCAAGGGCGATCAGCGCGGGCGTCATCTCGGCTTCCCGACCGCCAACATCGTCCCCGACGACCGCCTCGCGATCCCCGGCCACGGTGTCTACGCCGCCTTCGCCGACGGCGTCCCGGCCGCGGTCAACGTCGGCATCCGGCCGACCTTCGAGAGCGGTCGCGGGGTATTGATCGAGACCTACCTGATCGACCGTAACGAGGACCTCTACGGCCGCGAGCTGCGCGTCGCCTTCGTCGAGCGCCTGCGCGGCGAGAAACGCTTCGCCAACGTCGAGGATCTGATCTCGCAGATGCACCGCGACGTCGATGACGCCAAGCGTGTCTGTGCTACTTTCCACCGGCCGTGACCCCTGGGGTGGCGGCTTTTTTTAAGACTGCTTGAGACAGATATGAGCCTGGCCAAAGAGAAAAAGAGCGAGCTGATCGGCAAGTACGGCCGCGCCGATGGCGACACCGGCTCCGCCGAGGTCCAGATCGCCCTCGCCACGGAGCGGATCAACGAGCTCACCGAGCACCTGCGCACGCACGCCAAAGACCACCACTCGCGCCGCGGCCTCTTGATGCTGGTCGGCAAACGGCGCCGCATGCTGCGCTACCTCGAGCGCACCGACCTCGAGCGCTACCGCGCCCTGGTCGCAGACCTCGGCCTGCGCAAATGATCGCGGCCGGCGAGCCGGCCCCCGACTTCACCCTGCGCAACCAGGACGGCGAGAAGGTCTCGCTCTCCGACTACAGCGGCCGCAAGGTTCTCCTCGTCTTCTACCCGGCCGACTTCAGCCCGGTCTGCTCGGATCAGCTCTCGATCTACCAGGAGGTCAAGCCGGAGCTGGGCGAGAAGGGCATCGAGCTGGTGGGGATCAGCGTCGACGGCGTCTTCGCCCACAAGGCCTTTCAGGAGAAGCTCGGCGTCGACACCCCGCTACTCTCCGATTTCGAGCCGAAGGGCGAGATCTCACGCGCCTACGGCTCCTACCTCGACAAGGTCGGCACCGCCAACCGCACCCTGGTCCTGGTCGACGAGGACGGCACCGTCGCCTGGGCCTACGAATCGCCGCACCCGGCCGAGTTCCCGGGCGCCAACGTGATCTTCGACGCGCTGGCTGCCTCCTGAATTCGACGCGTCTGCACTTAGGCACCCATAAGGTGCTCAAATGCAGACGCGTGAACTGACGAGCGCGCCGATCCCGCCGATCGGCCCGGAGGACCACGTGCGCGGGAAGGGGAAGGCGCTGATCGTCTACGCCGACCTTGGCTGCCCTCACTGCGCGGTGCGCTGGGCGGAGATCGCCGCCGGGCCGGGCGGGGTGGTCTTTCGTCACTTTCCCGTCGCCAGTAAGCACCCACGCGCACCCGCCCTGCATGCAGCCGCCGAGGCCGCGGGCGCCCAGGGCCACTTTTTCGAGATGGTCGATGCGATCTACGCCGACCCGGGCCACGTCGACGACCCGCACCTCTGGGAACGGGCCGAACGGCTCGGCCTCGATCTCGGGCGGTTCGAGACCGATCGCCGCTCCGACGCCGTCGCCGCCCGCGTCCGCCGCGATTTCGAGTCGGGAATCCGCGCGGGAGTGACCTCAACTCCAGGGGTTTTTCGCTGACCCCAGCTCACCTGTGTACTCTCTGCTGCCAGGAGAACGAGAGTTCTGAAAGCAAATGGCCGCCAACCGGGTGGCCGGAGGTAGACAACTAAATGAGCATGTTTGACGTAAGCCGAGTCTCGGTGGATGTCGGCGACAGCCAGATTTCCTTCGAGACGGGCAAACTCGCGAAGCAGGCGGGTGGCGCGGTCGTGGTTCGGGCCGGCGACACCATGGTGCTCTGCACCGCAACCGTCGGCAGCCTGCGCGACGTGGACTTCCTTCCCCTTACCGTCGACATCGAGGAGCGGATGTACGCCGCGGGCAAAATCCCCGGCTCGTTCTTCCGTCGCGAGGGCAAATCGAGCGAGAAGGCGACGCTAACCGCGCGCATGATCGATCGTCCGATCCGCCCCCTCTTCCCCAAGGGCTGGCACTTCGAGACCCAGCTGGTCGCGATCCCGATGTCGGTCGACCAGGTCAACCCCTACGACATCCTCGCCATGAACGGCGCCTCCGCGGCGCTGGCGATCTCCCCCGTTCCGGTCGCCGCCCACGTCGGCGCGGTCCGGATCGGCAAGCTCGACGGCGACTTCGTCGTCAACCCCGACGAGGAGACGCACGAGGACCTGGACCTGGACTTGATCGTCGCCGGCACCGACGAGGCGATCCTGATGGTCGAGGCCGGCGCCAGCGGCGTCACCGAGGCCGAGATCCTCGATGCCCTCGACATCGCCCACAGCGAGATCAAGAAGCTCGTTGCCGCGATGGAGGAGCTGCAGCAGAAGGCCGGCAAGGAGAAGATCCAGCACGAGGAGCCGCAGCTCGACGCTTCCCTGCTCGACGAGATCCGCTCCGAGTACGGCCAGGCTCTGGTCGACGCGATCGCCACCGAGGGCAAGCTCGAGCGCTACGAGGCGATCGACAAGGTCAAGGACGAGGTGGTCGGCAAGTACGCCTCCGCGTCCGACGACGAGGAGATCGACGAGAAGCGGGCGGCTGAAGCCAAGGCGGCCTTCGGTTCGATCGAGAAGGACATCATCCGCAAGGCGATCGCCGTCGACAAGAAGCGCCCCGACGGCCGCGCCCAGGACGAGATCCGGCCGATCGAGTGCGAGGTCGATGTCTCCCCGCGCGTGCACGGCTCCGCCCTCTTCACCCGCGGCGAGACCCAGATCCTCTCCAACGTGGCCCTCGGCACCACGCGGATGGACATGCGGATCGACACGCTCGGCCTGCAGACCTCCAAGCGCTTCTGGCACCACTACAACTTCCCGCCCTTCTCGGTCGGGGAGGCCGGCTTCATGCGCGGCCCGAAGCGACGCGACATCGGCCACGGCGCCCTCGCCGAGCGCGCTCTGCTGGCCACGATCCCGGACGAAGAGTCGTTCCCGTACGTGATCCGGGCGGTCTCCGAGACGCTCGAGTCGAACGGCTCGTCCTCGATGGGCTCGGTCTGTGCCTCCTCGATGGCGCTGCAGGCCGCGGGAGTCCCGGTCAGCGCCCCGGTCGCCGGCGTCGCGATGGGCCTGATCAAGGAGGGCGACGACTACATCGTCCTCACCGACATCGCCGGCGTCGAGGACCACCTCGGCGACATGGACTTCAAGGTCGCCGGCACCAAGGACGGGATCACCGCCCTGCAGATGGACATCAAGATAACCGGCGTCACCTTCGAGATCCTCGAGGACGCGCTGGAGCAGGCGCTGAAGGGCCGCCAGTTCATCCTCGGCAAGATGGCCGAGGCGATCGACGGGCCGCGGGAGAAGCTCTCCCAGCACGCGCCGGCGATCGAGTCGATCAAGATCGACCCGGAGAAGATCGGGGCCGTGATCGGCAAAGGCGGCGAAACGATCCGCGCCCTCTGCGAGGAGTTCGAAGCGGAGATCGACGTCGAGGACGACGGCACGGTGCGGATCTACGCGCCGACCGGCGAACTGGTCGAGGCCTGCGTCGCCCGCATCAACTCGATGACCAAGGAGGCCGAGATCGGCGACCGCTACAACTCCGCCAAAGTCGTCAAGACGACGACCTTCGGCGCCTTCGTCGAGCTGGTCAAGGGCACCGACGGCCTGCTTCACATCTCCAACGTGAAGCCGGGCGAGCGGGTCGACTCGGTCGACGACGTGCTCAAAGCGGGCGAAGAGATCGACGTCACCGTGGTCGAGGTCGACAAGGAGCGGGGCCGGATCGGCCTGCGCCTCACCAGCGACCCCTCGGTCGAGGGCAAATCGCCGGAGGAACTGGCCTCGGTCGGCTCCGGCGACGGCGGCCGGCGCAACGGCGGCGAGCGGGGCGGTCGCGACCGCGGTCGGCGCCGCGAGCGCGAGCGTCGCAGCTGAGAAGTTGAGCGCACCCCAGCTCACCAAGCTGGGCTCGGGCGTCCGGGTCGTGACCGAGGAGGTTCCCTCGGTCCGGTCCGTGGCGCTCGGGCTCTGGGTGCGCACCGGCTCGCGCAACGAGACCCCGGCTCAGGCCGGCGTCTCGCACTTCCTCGAGCACCTCTTGTTCAAGGGCACTGAGCGCTACTCGGCGATCGAGATCTCCGAGCGCTTCGACGGGCTCGGCGCCTCGATCAACGCGGCGACCGGCAAGGAGACGACCCACCTGCACGCGCGCTTCCTCGACGAGCACAGCGAGGAGGTCTTCGACCTCTTGGCGGAAATGCTGCTCGCTCCGACCTATCCCGAAGTCGACTCCGAGCGCCAGGTGGTACTGGAGGAGATCGCGATGTACGAGGACGAGCCGCAGGACCGCGTCCATGACGTGCTCGCCGAGGCGGTCTTCGGCGAGCACCCGCTGGGGCGCCGCGTGCTCGGCGAGGCCGAGGTGATCGCCTCGATCCCGGTTCCCGACATCGAGAGCTACCGCAGCGCCCGCTACACCGGCCCGCAGATCGTCGTCGGGGCGGCCGGCCACCTCGACCACGCCCGCATCGTCGAGCTTTCCGAGCGGCTGGTCCAGCCCCCAGCCGACGGCGAGGGAGTGGCCCTGGCGACCGGTCTCGACGGCTCCGGGCGGCTGCGCTTCTACGCCAAGGAGACCGAGCAGTACCACATCTGCTTCGGCGCGCCCGGCCTGCGCCGCGAGGATCAGCGGCGCTACCCGCTGGCGGTGCTCGACTCGATCTTCGGCGGCTCGACCTCTTCGCGACTCTTCCGCGAGGTGCGCGAGAAGCGCGGCCTCGCCTACGCGGTCGGTTCCTACAGCGAGCAGTTCACCGACCAGGGCCTGGTCGCGACCTACGTCGGCACCCGCAAGGACAACGTCGAGGAGGCCTGCGCGATCATCGGCGCCGAGTTGGCGCGGCTGCGTTCCGAGCCGGTCTCGGCGGAGGAGCTGAGCCGGGCCAAGGAGAGCGTCAAGGGCCGGCTCGTGCTCTCCTCGGAGTCGACCGCTGCGCGGATGACGCGGATCTCGCGCGCCACCCTGTTTGGGTTGCCGATCGAAAGCCTCGACGAGATGCTGGCCAAGGTCGACGCGGTCGAGGTCGACGATCTCACCGAGCTCGCCGCAGAGCTGTACGGGGGAGAGCGGCTCTCCGCCGCCTGCGTCGGCACCGACGAGGACTGCTTCCGCGCCGCCCTGGCGCCGGTCAGCGAGAGCCTGGCGGCGGCGTGATCCGGGTCGGGGTCGCCGGCGCCGCCGGCAAAATGGGCCAGGCGGTCTGCGCGGCGGTCGAGGCGGCGGATGACACCGAGCTGACGGCGCAGGCCGATCCGGCGCTCGGGGTCGAGCTTGCCGAGATCCTCGACCGGGTCGACGTCGTCGTCGACTTCACCGTGCCAGACACCGCACTGGCGAACGTCGAAGCCTGCCTCGCGGCCGGCGTCCACGCCGTCGTCGGCACCACCGGCTTCGACCTCGATGCGGCGCGCACGGCCGCTGAGGCGTCGGATGCCAACTGCTTCGTCGCGCCCAACTTCGCGATCGGCGCCGTGCTCTTGATGGAGGTGGCGCAGACGATCGCCCCGCACATGCCCGAGTGCGAGATCGTCGAGCTGCACCATGATCGCAAGCTCGACGCCCCCTCGGGCACCGCGAAGCGCACGCAGGAGCTGATCGACGCGGCCGGCGGCAACGTCCACCAACCGATCCACTCGGTGCGGCTGCCGGGCCTGGTCGCCCACCAGGAAGTGATCTTCGGTGGCGAGGGCCAGACCCTGGCCCTGCGCCACGACTCGATCGACCGCCGCTCCTTCATGCCCGGCGTCCTGCTCGCGGTGCGCAAGGTCGGCGCCCTGCCCGACCGCTTCACGGTCGGCCTCG
Source organism: uncultured Solirubrobacterales bacterium (assembly GCA_963846515.1). Lineage (GTDB taxonomy): Bacteria > Actinomycetota > Thermoleophilia > Solirubrobacterales > 70-9 > VAYN01. The sequence goes on from CAWJWC010000003.1 coordinate 611,251, forward strand.
AGAAGCTGCTTTTTAGTGACCAGGCCGACTGACGGGGTACGCTGCCAGCGATGAAGGAGATCCGCGGGATCATCACGGCGATGGCCACCCCCTTCGACGAGTCGGGGGCGGTCGATACCGATGCCGCGCGCCGGCTTGCCACCCACCTGCTCGAGCACGGCTCGCACGGTCTTGTGATCGCCGGTACTACCGGCGAGTGCCCGACCCTGACCGACGGCGAGGAGATCGAGCTGCTGCGGGCGGTCCGAGCCGAGGTCGGTGACGACGTCCTGCTCGTCTGCGGCACCGGCACCAACGACACCCGGCACTCGGGCGAGCTGACCAGGATGGCCGCCGATGCCGGCGCCGACGCCTCTCTCGTTGTTGCGCCCTACTACAACAAGCCGAACCGGGCGGGGCTGAAGGCGCACTTCGAGGCGGTTGCCGAAGCTGTTCCGGAGCTGCCGCTGATCATGTACAACATCCCCACCCGGGTCGTGATCAACATGCCGCCCGACCTGCTCGCGGAGCTGGCCGCGGTCGACAACATCGTCGCAGTCAAGCAGGCCAACGAAGCAGAGCTGGGTCCGATCGAGGGGCTCGGAGTACTCGCCGGCGACGACACCGTCTTCGGCCGCGTGCTCGAGTTTGGCGGTGCCGGCGGCATCACCGTCGCTTCGCACGTGGTCGGCGACCAGATGCGCCAGATGTGGGACGCCGCCGCGGGCGGCGACCTCGATCGCGTGCGCGAGATAGATACCGAACTTACGCCCGTCTACGAGGGCCTCTCGGTGACGACCAACCCGATCCCCGTGAAGGCGGCGCTGGAAATGCTCGGCCTCGCCTCCGGGCGGTTGCGGTTGCCGCTCGTCGCCGCTGACGCCGAGCAGCGGGCCACGATAAAGACCGCGCTGGCGGGCATCGGCCTGCCGGTCGCCGGTTGAACCCAACTTCCGAAACCTCAGAAGAGAGTGAGTAACTAGTGCCAAGCAAGAAACTCCGAGTGCTGCCCCTGGGCGGGCTCGGCGAGATCGGCAAGAACATGACCGTGATCGAGTACGACGGCAAGATCGTCGTCGTCGACACCGGACTGATGTTCCCAACCGCCGAGATGCACGGGATCGATCTGGTCCTGCCCGACTTTTCCTACCTGCGCGACCGCGCCGACGACATCGAGGCGATCGTGCTCACGCACGGCCACGAGGACCACGTCGGCGCGCTGCCTTACGTGCTGCGCGAGATCGGCATCCCGCCGGTGATCTACGGCGGCCTCTTGACGATCGGGATGGTCCGCTCGAAGCTCGACGAGCACAAGCTCGGCGAGAAAACCCCGCTGCAGGAGCTGCCGGCAGGGGAGAAAGTCAAGCACGGGCCGTTCGAGCTCGAGCTGATCCACCTCGCCCACTCGATCCCCGATATGCGCGGGGTGCTGATCGGGACCGCGGCCGGCTCGGTGCTGATGACCGGCGACTACAAGTTCGACCAGACCCCGGTCGACGGCCGCCCGGCCGACGTCTCCCGCCTCGCCGAGCTTGGTCGCGAAGACCTGCTGCTGCTCTGCGGCGACTCGACCAACGCCGACCGCCCGGGCGTGGCCCCGTCGGAGTCGAGCGTGGGACCGGCGCTGTTGCAGGCGTTCGCCCGCTGCAAGGGGCGGATCATCGTCACCTCGTTCGCCTCCAACATCCACCGCGTCCAGCAGGTGATCGACGCCGCCGTCGCACTCGACCGCAAAGTCGCCCTGGTCGGCCGCTCGATGCGCAAGAACTTCAACATTGCCTCCAACTTGGGGATGGCAAATGCGCCCGACGGCCTCTTCATCCAACCGCGTGAGATCGAGGACTTCCCCGACGAGAAGGTGGTCGTGATCTCAACCGGCAGCCAGGGCGAGCCGCTCTCGGCGCTGCGGAGGATGGCCAACAACGACCACCGCGATGTGCAGCTGCACTCTGGCGACACCGTCGTCTTCTCGGCCACCCCGGTGCCCGGCAACGAGCGCGCAGTGAACGAGACGATCGACCGGATCTACGAGATCGGGGCGACCGTGATCACCGCCAAGGACGCGCCGATCCACGCCTCCGGCCACGGCTGGCAGGAGGAGCTGAAGCTGATGCTCAACCTGACCAAGCCGCGCTACGTGATGCCGGTCCACGGCGACCACAAGCGGCTGCGCCTGCACGGAGAGCTGGCGGAAGCGGTCGGGGTCGAGCCGGAGAGAGATCTTCCGCGGCCGCAATGGCCTGCCGCTGGAGCTCGACGCCGATGGGGCTCGCTTCGGCGAGGACATCCACGCCGGCGTGATTTACGTCGACGGCGTCAACATCGGCGAGCCCGACGACGCCGCCCTGCGCGACCGCCGCGAAATCTCCGCCGACGGCATCTTCATCCTCGTCGCCACGATCTCCTCCGACGACGGCAGGGTCGTCGCCGACCCCGAGGTGATCTTCCGCGGCGTCGCCTTCCTCGAGGAGGCCGACGCCCTGGTCGAGGAGCTCAGCGACCTGGTCGAAGACACGCTCGAAGAGGCGTCCGAGGCGGGGAATCGGGAGGCGCACTTGATCGAGGAGGACCTCCACGACGCCGTCGGCAAGTTCGTCTTCCAGCGCCTCCGCCGCCGGCCGATGATCCTCCCGGTTGTCGTAGAGGTCTGATCGCAGAAGGTCGGCGGTGGGGGAGGCATGTATGCCCCTCCCCTGGAGGCCGTTCCGCAGCCGGTCGAACTCCGGGGGCTCGAGGCGCTTGTCCTTGAGCCTCCCGGAGAGGGGCATCCATGCCTCCTACGACACGGGCACCGGAGCAGGCCCCAAGGGCCGGCAGCTTGAAAGGCCAGAGCCGGACGCGCACCCAGGGGTGTAACTTGCCCACGGCGTCTCTCTGCTTGAGCTGGGTTGCTCGAAGCGCTTGTTGGAGGGATGCCGATGCGCCTGCGTGGGAATGTCCGCGAAGCGCGCGATATGCAATCTGATTTATGCCCGCCATAGGCGGGCTCTATCTGGGGGAGCTGTCCCCTTTAGGGGACGCGACAAATTCACGCGCAGGCGCATCGGCATCCCTTCCCGCATCGCCTCCGAAGCACAGGCAAGAAGAAGCCCGCCGGAGCTGGTGTCTGGGGAGAAAGCTCCGGCGGGCCAGTGTGTCTCGTCCGTTGCAGAAATTAGAGACGAGGTCTAAAGCGCTTTTAAAGGCCCGCTAACGACTTGATCAGAATCGGCGAGGGGGATGCGGGCGCGGAAGAGGGCTCCGCCGGACACCGATTCGGTTGCCTCGACCGTACCTCCATGCGAGGTGGCTACGGCGCTGACGATCGCCAGGCCGAGCCCCGTGCCGGTGCCCGCGGCCGTATCTGCGGGGCCTCCTTCGCCGCGTACGAAGCGGTCGAAGACTTGCTCGCGCATCTCCGCCGGGATGCCGGAGCCGTCGTCGGCGACCTCGACTACGGCACTGCCGTTCTCGCGGTGCAGGCCGAGCTCGATCGTCGCCCCGGCGGGGGTGTGGCGGGCGGCGTTGTCGAGCAGGTTGAGAACCATCCGGTGCAGCTCGTCGGGGCTGCCCTCGACCCGCAGTGGCTGCTCGTTGTCGACGGTGAGAGTGCGATCGCCCATCAGCGGCGCCGCCTCGGCGGCGGCGTCGCCGGCGACTTCGGCCAGGTCGCAGCGGCGGTGCCGGTCGAGCCGGCCGGCGTCTGCGCGGGCGAGCAGCAGCAGGTCGGCGACGAGACGGCTCATGCGGTGTGAGGAGCGCAGGGCGGAGTCGACGATTTCGCGGTCTTCCGCCTGGCCGGCAGAGCCGAGCGAGGCCTGCAGCAGCTCGAGATTGGCCAGCACGCTGGTCAGCGGCGTGCGCAGCTCGTGCGAAGCGTCGGCGACGAACTCGCGCTGGCGCTGCAGCGCGCCCTCGCGCTCGGTGCGGGCGGCGTCGAGCGAGCGCAGCATCTCCTCCAGGGTGAGGGCCAGCTCGCCAACCTCGTCCGCCACTACCGGGTCCGGCATCTGCCGCGAAGGGTCGCGGGTGGTGGCGATCTCGCGCGCGGTCGCGGTCAGCGAGGCGATCGGCCGCATTGCCCGGCGAGCGATCGCAACCCCGGCGAGGCTGGCCAGCAAGGTGCCGCCGAGGATTCCAGCGACGATGAAGAGCCAGAGGCGGTCGACGGTTGAGTCGACGTGCTCGACGTTGCGGCCGTATTGGACGTAGCCGCTGGTGCTGCCGTTGGCGGCGACGATCGGCTCGGTGGCGACCCTGATCTCTCCATGGTCGGAGAGACCCGCTTTGGGCGGCCCCAGGTCGGCCGCATCGGAGCTCTGTTTGAGCAGATTCCCCCTGTAGTCGAGGACGCGGGCGGAGGCGTCGTCGGGAAGGACGAAGTCGTTGAGGCGCGGGCCTTCTTGTACACGAGTGCGGAAGACGCCGTATTCGATTTTGAATTCGCCGGCGAGGATCCGGGCGGCGGTGCGCACCTCGTTGTTGAAGTCGTCGCGGATGCGCTGGGTGGCGACGCCGCCGACCACGGCCCCGAACAGCATCAGGATCGCCAGGGTGAGGCCGGCGGAGACCGCGGCGAGGCGCCAGCGCAACGGCCAGGTGCGGGGATCGATCCGGCGGCGGCCGCGCCTCAGTCGGGGCCGATGGGCCGCGAAGCGCACCGCTAGTCCTTCAGCACGTAGCCGGCGCCGCGTTTGGTGTGCAGCAGCCGCGGCTCCTCGCCGGCCTCGAGCTTGCGCCGCAGATTGGAGATGAAGACGTCGATCGTGTTGGTCGCCGCCATCGGGTCGTAACCCCAGACCTCGTCGAGCAGGCGCTCGCGGGAGATCACCAGCTTCTCGTTCCGCATCAGGAACTCGAGCAGCTCGAACTCGCGGTTGGTCAGCTCGATCTCCCGCTCGCCGCGCCGAACCTCACGGGTGTCGGGGTTGAGCTGCAAGTCGGCGATCTGCAGTGAGGCGGCGCCACGGGGCGGCCGGCGGCGCAGCAGCGCCCGGATCCGGGCCAGCAGCTCCTGGCGCTCGAACGGCTTCGGCAGGTAGTCGTCGGCGCCGCTGTCGAGCCCGGTGACCCGGTCCTCGGTCTCGGCCCGGGCGGTCAGCATCAGGATCGGGACGTCGCCCTCCTCGCGCAGCCGGCGGCAGACCTCGATCCCGTCGAGCCGGGGCAGGCCGAGGTCGAGCACGACCAGATCGGGAACGAAGCCGGCGGCGACGTCGAGCGCCTCGACCCCGTCGGCCGAGGTACGGACCTCGTAGCCCTCGTTGCGCAGCGAACGGCGCAGGACGTCGGCGATGTCGGCGTCGTCCTCGACCACGAGCACGCGACCGCCGCTCTGATCGCCGTCGGTGAGCATTCAGCGATGTTAGCCCGCGAAGCACCCGCTCCCTGCGGGTTTATGGCGAATTTATGCGCAGGGGAGCATCGGTTCGCGTCGAACCGGGAGGGATGTTCGTTCGTAAGAAGCGCACGCCCCGCCCGTAAACCCAAAGCCGCGAGGAAACGAGCCAAAGCGGCCAAGCCGAAGGGCAGGTTGCACCTGCCCGCGGGGCTGGAGCAGCGCCACCTCGATCTGATCGGCCTTTTCCTCGTCGCCTTCGGCGTCTACCTCACCTTTGTCCTCTTCTTCGGTTGGGAGGGTGGCAAGGTCGGTCACGGGGTCGAGACCGGTCTGACCTATCTGGTCGGCGGGGTCGGAGCGCGGATCTTTACGGTGCTGATGCTGCTCAGCGGGGGGATGCTGTTGACCGGAACTTCGGTCTCGGCCTCGATGCGCGGAATCGGCCGCGGGCTGCAGGCGACCTTGGGCGGAATCTTCCGCGGGGGCGACGCGGCCGCGCGAACTGTGGCGCGAACCCACATGGACTGGCGCGAGCAGCGCCAAACGCGTTCGCAGGCCCAGACCGAGGCCGGCCCGACCGACGTGATGAGCTCCTACCCGGATACGGACGAGTTCGAGCCGACCGTACAGCTCGCCGAGGACGCCGAGGACGAGCCGGACCTGGCCGCCGACGACTTCGATCGGGAACTGGAGGAGATCTCGACCAGCGAGGAGGACGCGGTCGAGGCAGGGGAGTCGACGTCGGACCCTGCGCGGGCCGAGCTGACCCCGATGGGTCAGAAGCGCGGCGTCACCGCGTCGGAGGAGATCGATTACCGGCCGCCGCCGGCCAAGGCGCTGGAGCGTGGTAAGGGCGATACCGGCCCCGACCCACGCGACCAGGAAGCGGTCGGGCGCAAGCTGGTTGAGACGCTCGGCCATTTCGGGGTCGAGGCGAAGATCGTCGGCGTCGTCAGCGGCCCGCACGTCTCCCGCTACGAACTGCGGTTGGCGCCCGGGATCAAGGTGAAGAAAGTCACCGAGCTGACCAACGACCTCGCCTACGCGCTGGCCTCGACCGACATCCGCATCCTCGCCCCGATCCCCGGCAAGCAGGCGGTTGGGGTCGAGGTACCGAACACGCGCCGGCGCATCGTCCGGCTCGGCGACATCTACGCCGGCCGGCCGGAGAAGACCTCGCCCTTGGTGGCATGGTTGGGCAAGGGGATCGACGGCAACCCGGTCTGGACCGACCTGGCGAAGATGCCGCACGTGCTCGTCGCCGGCACCACCGGCTCGGGCAAGTCCGGTTGCGTCAACGCGATCCTCTCCTCGATCCTGATGCAGGCCTCGCCGAACGAGGTCCGCCTGGTCCTGGTCGACCCGAAGCAGGTCGAGCTCAACCACTACGAGAACGTCCCGCACCTGCTGACGCCGGTGGTGACCTCGCCGCGACTGGCGGCCAACGTCCTCTCCAACCTGATCGGGGAGATGGAGAGCCGCTACGGGATCATGAGCGAGGCCCGCTGTCGCAACCTCGCCGAGCTCAACCGGGCGCGCAATAAAGCGGGCGAGCCGCCGCTGCCGCACATCCTCTGCGTGATCGACGAGCTCGCGGACCTGATGATGGTCGCTCCGGCCGAAGTCGAGGACTCGATCATCAGGCTCGCCCAGAAGTCGCGCGCCACCGGCATCCACCTGGTGCTGGCGACGCAGCGGCCCTCGACCGACATCATCACCGGCACGATCAAGGTCAACATCCCCTCGCGGATCGCCTTCGCCGTCTCCTCCCAGACGGATTCCCGGGTGATCCTCGACCAGGGCGGCGCGGAGTCGCTGCTCGGTCAGGGCGACATGCTCTTCCGCGGCGCCGGCAGCTCGAAGCTGCAGCGCGTTCAGGGCGCCTTCATCACCGAGGACGAGATCGCCCGGATCACCAACCACTGGGCAAAGCAGGGAGAACCGGAATTCGAGGAGGAGTTGCTGGAGACGCCGGAGGACGTCGCCGAGGACGGTGGCGAGGGCGACTTCGACCCCGACAGCGACGACCTGCTCGACGAGGCGATTCGGCTCGTGGTGCAAACCGAAACCGCTTCCGTCTCGATGATCCAGCGGCGGCTGCGGGTCGGCTACACCCGGGCCGGGCGCCTGATCGACATGCTCGAGCGGCGCGGTGTGATCTCCGGCTACGAGGGCTCGAAACCGCGCCAGGTGCTGATTGCCCAGGCCGACCTCAACCGGGTGCTGGCGCCGGCGGGCCAGGGAAGGCCGCCCGAGCCGGTCGCGGCCGAGGCCGACTCGGAGACGCCATAAGCAAAAATTCTTCGCCCATTTTGCGGCCACAGCGGCCACAATGGGGTTATGGATCACGGCGTCGGCCAGACGCTGCGTGCGGCGCGTAAACGGCGCCGGGTCGAGCTTGCCCAAGTCGAGGAGGCGACCAAGATCCGTGGTCGCTTCCTGCTCGCGATCGAGAACGAAGAGTGGGACGCACTGCCGGGCGAGGCCTATGTCGGTGCCTTCATCCGCACCTACGCGGCCTACCTTGGACTCGATGGAGCCCGCCTGGCCGCCCAGCGCCGGCAAGAAGTGGGGGAGAGCCGGCCGGGAGAGCGGCTGCTCGGCTCCGATCCAAATCAGGTGACGCCACGCCCCGAGCGTCCGGCACGGCAGCCGCGTCTCGCGCCGCGCACGCTCGCTCTCCTGGTCTCGGCCGGGCTCGTAGCGGTGCTCGTCGTTGTCGGCGTCCTCAGCGGCGGCGACGAATCGCCGGAAGCGCCAGAGCCGGAGCCAGCGCCAGGACGGCAGGCAGCCCGGGGGCAGAGCGACGAGAGCCCGGGGTCGAGCGCCGCGCCCGCGGCGCGGCGCGGCGCGGGCCTCTCGCTGCATCTGACCGCAACCGCCGAAGTCTGGGTCTGCTTGCTCGACGGCGGCGACGAACCGCTCCTCGACGGTCAGATCCTCTCCTCGGGAGCGGAAGTGGGGCCGTTCCGGTCCGGTAGCTTCACGGTCTCGCTCGGCAACGGCGAGGTTCTGATGACGGTTAACGGAGAGCAGGCGAGCATTCCCGAAACGCCCAGCCCGGTCGGCTACACGATCGGCGGCGGTGGCGAGCTGCGCGAGCTGTCCGACGGCGAACGGCCGACCTGCACGTGATCCGCGCTGGCATCGTCGTCACCGGGACCGAGGTCCTGACCGGCCGCATCGCGGATTCGAACGGTCCCTGGGTCTCCGAACGGCTGGCCGAGCTGGGCGTCGAGGTGGCCCACATTCTCGTCGTCGCCGATCGGCGCGATGACCTCGAAGCGGCGCTGCGCTTCCTCGCCGACGAGGGGATGGACCTGATCGTCACCACCGGCGGCCTCGGCCCGACCGCCGACGATCTGACCGCCGAGGTGGTGGGCAGTTTTGCCGGCCGCGAGCTGGTCCTCGACCCGGAGATGGAGGCGAAGATCGCCGAGATCCTGCGCGGCTTCGCCAAGCGCTTCAACTTCGACGAGGGAGCGGTGCTGGAGGCCAACCGCAAGCAGGCGATGGTGCCGGAGGGCGCGACCCCGCTCGACCCGGTCGGCACCGCGCCCGGGCTGGTGGTTCCGGCGGGAGAGCGGGTCGTCGTCGTGCTGCCGGGCCCGCCGCGCGAGCTGCAGCCGATGTGGCGGGGAGCCGTGGCGACCGAGACGGTGCGGGACGTGCTGGGGCGGGCGACGCCGTTGCGCGGCTACACGTTGCGGATGTTCGGCGTACCGGAGTCGGAGATCGCCAAGAGCCTGCGGGAGATCGAGGGCGAGGGGGTGGAGCTGGGGGCGGTCGAGATCACCACCTGCCTGCGCCGCGGCGAGATCGAGATCGACGTGCGCTTCCGCGACGAGGCGGACGCGGTTGCGGAGGCGGTGCGCACGGGACTCGCCGAGCGCCACCGGCGGCACCTGTTCAGCCTCGACGGCGAGACGGTCGACTCGCAGGTCGCGAAGCTGCTGCGGGGGCATCGCCTCGGGCTCGCCGAGTCGTGCAGCGGCGGCCTGATGGCGGCGCGGATCACCGACCTCTCCGGTGCCTCCGCCTACATGGCGGGGAGCGTCGTCGCCTACTCGAACGAGGCGAAGGCGGAGCTGCTCGGTGTCGACCCCGGTCTGATCGAGGCGCATGGCGCGGTCTCGCCCGAGGTCGCCGAGGCGATGGCGATCGGCGCGCTGGAGCGCTTCGGCGCCGACGTCGCCGTCTCGATCACCGGCATCGCCGGTCCCGACGGCGGCAGCGAGGAGAAACCGGTCGGCTATGTCTGCTTCAACGCCCGCCTCGGCGACGGCACCGCGATCGCCCGAGATCCCGTCATCCCCGGCGGCCGCGCCGACATCCGCGAACGCTCGGCCCTCGTCGGCATGCACCTGCTGCGCATCCTGCTTGGCGGCGAGGAGCCGCCGCTCTGAGCGAAAATTCACGCTCGCGAGGGTAACTCTTGACGGTTTCACGACTCGAGAGCGTTGAGTCGCGCGTTTCCGCCCCGTAGCTTGGGCGGGGATGGCGAAGGAGAGACTGAAGAGCCCGCGGGCGCGCCTGTTCGTGGCCCTCGACCTGCCGGACGCGGTGCGGACCGGGTTGGGGGCGTGGGGGAAGGAGGCGCTCGCCGATCCGGCACTGCGGCCGGTGCCGGCCGAGAACCTGCACGTCACGCTCGCCTTCCTCGGCTATCGGCCGGAGAAGGAGATCGAGCGGGTGGCGGCAGCAGTCGAGGAGAGCCTCGGACCGGCTCCGCTGGTCGAGTTGCTCGACCCGGTTCCGAGGCCGCCCACCGGCAAGGGGAAACCGCGCCTCTTCGCCATGCCCGTGCTCTCGCCGGGCACCGAGATACTGCAGGCGGCCGTGCAGGACCGGTTAGTCGCCGAGCGGCTCTACGAGCCGGAGAGGCGACCGTTCTGGCCGCACCTGACCCTGGCCAGGGTGCGCCCGGAGGGGCGCGGATCGCGGCGTCCGAGAGAGGTCGAGCGGCGCCCCGAAGAGCTTCCACCGAGCCTCAAAGAGGCGTTTCTGGGCGTCCGATTGACGCTCTACCGTTCTGAACTTCAGCCGCAGGGTGCGCGCTACGTCCCCTTGGCCCAAGTCGAGCTGCCCGGAGCAGGGCGGCAGTGAGGTGATCGAAATGGCAGACAGGAAATTGAACGACGTCTCCGCCAAGGAGGCCAAAGCCAAGGACGCGGCGCTCGAGAGCGCAGTCACCGGCATCAAAAGGGAGTTCGGCGAGGGCTCGCTGATGCGGCTGGGCGATAAAGGCACGGTCAAGGTCGAGGCGATCCCGACCGGGGCGCTCGCGCTCGACCTGGCGCTGGGAATCGGCGGCGTGCCGCGTGGCCGGATCGTCGAGATCTTCGGCCCGGAGTCCTCCGGTAAGACGACCCTGATCAACCACATCATCGCCGAGGCCCAGTCGCTGGGCGGCGTTTGCGCCTTCATCGACACCGAGCACTCGATCGACCCGGTCTACTCGCGGGCGATCGGGGTCGACACCGACGAGCTGCTGGTCTCTCAGCCCGACTACGGCGAGCAGGCGCTGCAGATCGCCGACCGCCTGATCGCCTCCGGTGCGATCGACGTGGTCGCGATCGACTCGGTCGCGGCGCTGACCCCGAAAGCGGAGCTCGACGGGCAGATCGGCGACACCACGGTCGGCTTGCAGGCACGCCTGATGTCGCAGGCGATGCGGAAACTGGCGGGCAACTTGAACCGGACCAAAACCGTCTGCCTCTTTACCAACCAGATCCGCGAAAAGGTCGGCGTCCAGTTCGGCTCGCCGGAGACCCAGCCGGGCGGCCGGGCGCTGAAGTTCTACTCCTCGCAGCGACTCGACATCCGCCGCATCGAGACCCTCAAGGACGGGACCGAGGCGGTCGGCAACCGGGTCCGGGTCAAAGTCGTCAAGAACAAGGTCGCGGCGCCCTTCCGTCAGGCCGAGTTCGACATCGAGTACGGGGTCGGCATCTCGCGCGAGGGCAGCCTGCTCGACTTCGGCATGGAGCAGGACCTGGTGCAGAAATCCGGTTCCTTCTTCTCCTACGGCGAGACCCGGCTCGGTCAGGGCCGCAACAACGCCAAACAGTTCCTGGTCGACAACCCGGAGCTCGCGGCGGAGATCGAAACCAAGGTCCGCACCGCCCTCAACATCGACGGCGACGCGCCGGCGGAGGCCGGGGTCGCCGAGCCCGACTCGGCGACGGTCCCAGAGGCGAAAGCCGCCTGAACGGGCTGGCGGCACTCGACCGCCGTCCTGGCTTAGGATCTCGGCCGCTTCATGGATAACGAACTCCTCTTTTACGTATTCGGGATCGCCGCCGCCATCTCTGCGGTCGTGGTCAGCTTCATCGGCCTCAAAGTCAAGGGCTTCCCCGGCCGTGCGCTGCCTCTCGTGATCCTCTACTTCGCGGTCCTGGTTCTTGGCGCGACGACCTTCTCGGTCCTCCACGCCCAAGATGAGGAGCACCACAAGGAAGCCGAGCTGGCGCACGCCAACGAAATCTTCGAAGCCGAGGGCCACGAAGAGCCGGGTTCGAAAGCGCCGGCCGAGGCCGAGGAATCGGGCGAAGCCGAGCAGGCCGAAGAAGAGGAGAAGCCCGCGGCGCCGGCGGCGAAAGGGCCCGGGGGGACCCTGCAGCTCGCCGCCGATCCGAGTGCGATCGCCTACGACAAAACCGAGCTGGCCAGCAAACCGGGCAAAGTGACGATCGACTTCACCAACCCGGCGCCGCTCGAACACGACGTCGCGATCGAAGCCGAGGGCGGTGAGGAGCTCGCCGCCTCGGAAACGATCGCCGAAGGCAAAACCTCGGTCAGCACCGAGCTGGCGGCGGGCACCTACACCTTCTTCTGCTCCGTGCCCGGTCATCGCGAGGCGGGGATGGAAGGGACGCTCAGCGTTAAGTAGGCGGAGGAGGGACGGGCACCCCTCCCCGGAGACCGTTCCGCAGCCGGTCGAGCGCCGGGGGTTCGGCTTGTGGTTCCTGGAGCCTCCGTGGAGGGGTACCCGTCCCTCCACTCGACCCAACAGCTCGCTTCGGGTGGAGCTGGCGCAATGGCCCAGCGTGAGCAGCGGCTTCGCCGCTCGGAAGCTCGCGTAACACCTGGGGGCCGGGGTAACGTCGCCAGGCTTCGTGACGAGACCGCGGGGGACCCTCTCACGGAGGCTCCAGGGCCCCGAATAGAGCCCAGAAGGCCGCCCCAGCTGCGCGACGGTCTCCGGGAGAGGGTCCCCCGCGGTCTCGCCTGCAACGTTCGGCGCTACCCTGCCACCGATGGCGAAGAGTTTTCACGTCACCACCTTCGGGTGTCAGATGAACGTGCACGACAGCGAGCGGATGCGGGGGATGCTGGCCTCGCTCGGCTACGAGGAGGCCGAGAGCCGCGATGGGGCCGACGTGATCCTCTTCAACACCTGCTCGATTCGCGAGTCGGCCGACAGCCGCTTCATCGCTCACCTCGGCGAGGCGAAGCGGCTCAAGTCCGAAGACCCGACCCGGGTGGTCGGGGTCGGCGGCTGCTGGGCGCAGTCGGTCAAGGACGAGGTCTTCCAGCGCTTCCCCTTCGTCGACGTCGCCTTCGGGCCGGGTCAGATCCACAAGCTGGCCGAGTTCCTCAACTCCGACTCGCTCAGCGCCCAGGGCTACTTCGAGTTCGAGGACTTCTCCGGGCACCTGCCGGCCCGGCGCGAGCGCGAGTTCCAGGGCTGGCTGCAGATCTCGCAGGGCTGCAACTGCGCCTGCGCCTACTGCATCGTGCCCTCGACCCGCGGCCGCGAGGTCAGCCGCGACCCCTTCGAGCTGATCGCCGAGGCCGAGGCGCTGGCCGCCGACGGTGTGCGTGAGGTGACGCTGCTGGGCCAGAACGTCAACAGCTACGGTCGCGACCTGCCCAAGGGCCGCCGTACCAGCTTCGCCGAGCTGCTGGGCAGGGTCGACGCGATCGAGGGAATCGAGCGGATCCGCTACACCAGTCCCCACCCGAAGGACATGAAGGAGGACGTGATCCGTGCCCACGTGGAGCTGCCGGCGCTCTGCGAGCAGATCCACCTGCCGCTGCAGTCGGGCTCGAGCGCCGTGCTCAAACGCATGCGCCGCACCTACGACCGCCAGCGCTACATGGACCGCGTCGCCCTAATCCGCGAGCAGGTACCGGACTGCGCGATCACCACCGACGTCATCGTCGGCTTCCCGGGCGAGACCGAGGCCGACTTCGCCGAGACGCTGGAAGTTGTCGAGGAGGTCGGCTACGACGGCGCCTTCACCTTTGTCTTCTCGCCGCGGCGAGAAACCGAGGCGGCCGAGATGGGTGAGCAAATTCCGCACCCGATCAAGGTCGAGCGCATGGAGCGGCTGGTCGAGGCGGTTCAGCGCCGCGCCTACGAGCGCGCCCAGCGCTTCGTCGGACGCAGCATGGAGGTGCTGGTCGAAGGGACGAGCCGCACCGACGAGACGAAGCTGCGGGGGCGGACCCGGCATGGCAAGGCGGTGAATTTCGACGGGGTTGCCAATCCCGGGGAGTTCGCCGACGTGGAGATCGAAACTGCTACTTCGCAGACTTTGGGAGGGGTATCGGTGAAGCCCCTCACTCAACTGGTGCGCTAGAGAGGCCCGGTGCAGCCCTTCACTCAACTTTCTCGGGTGGTGCGGAGGCGCCCGTCCGAGAGCCGGACGGCCGAGAAGTACAAGCCGTTCAGGGCTGCACCGGGCCTCTCTTGACCAGAGCGAAGGTTCTCGCGCTATTCGGGCCCACCGGCGTTGGGAAGACTGGTGTCGCCATCGCATTGGGTGAAGCGCTGAGGGAGCGGGGGTTCGATCCAGTCGCGATCAACTGCGACGCGTTGCAGGTGTACGAGGGGCTGGGGGTACTGACCGGGGCGGCCACGGCCGAAGAGCAGGAGAAGCTCGAGCATCGGCTGCTGGAGTTTGTGCCCGTCAGCAGCGACTTTTCGGTCGGCGATTACATGCCGTTGGCGCATGCGACGGTGGATGCGGCGCTGGCTGCGGGGCGGACGCCGATCGTGGTTGGGGGAACCGGGCTGTATCTGCGGGCCGCGGTGGCGGAGCTGTCGTTGGTGAAGGTACCGCCGGGAGCGGAGGCCTCGGAGCTGTGGTCGCCTGAGACGCGCCATCCGACGACGATCTTCGGGCTCGATATGGACCGCGCCCAGCTCTACGAGCGGATCGATGCGCGTACGGAGGAGATCGTGGCCGCCGGGGCGGTCGAGGAGGTGAGACGGGCGGAAGCACTCGGGCCCGGCCGCAGCGCCCGCAAGGCGCTCGGGTTCGACGAGCTGCTCGCCGGCGACATCGCTGCGATGCAGAAGCGCTCCCGCAACTACGCCCGCCGCCAGCTCACCTGGATGCGCAAAGTCCCCAACATCCGCACCCTCGACCGAACCGGCCGCGACGACGCCGAAGTCGCGAGACTGCTGGCCGACGGGCCGATTTCCGCTGATATGGAGCGGTTTTCGGCCCACCGGCGGAATGAATAGGCTCCCGCCTCGTGAAATTCGAGAAGTGGCAAGCGCTGGGAAACGACTATCTGATCGTCGAGCAGGTGAACCTGCCCTGGGAGCTGACGCCGAAACGGGTCGAGTGGCTCTGCGACCAGCACTTCGGGGTCGGCGCCGACGGGGTGCTGCTGCTCTCGCCCAGCGAGGACCCCAAGTTCGTCGCGGAGCTGCGGATCTTCAACCCGGACGGGTCGGAGGCCGAGCTCTCCGGCAACGGGGCGCGCGAGGCGATCCTCTACCTGCGCCGCCACGGCTGGACCGCCGCGGACACCTTCGCGATCGAGACCGTGGCCGGGCCGATCGTGCCGACGATCACCGGCGAGCTGACCTGCGCGGTCGACATGGGCGCCGCGTCCACCGCCTCCAAGGACTTCCCTTCCGGCCCCGAGGACGGCAGGGGAATGCTGAGCGCCGGCGGTCGCGAGTGGGAGTTCCAGCACGTCTCGATCGGCAACCCGCAGTGCGCGATCGTCGTCGGCGAGGAGCTCGACGACCTCGACCTCGGCGAGATCGGACCCGGGATCGAAGACCACGAGCTGTTCCCCAACCGCACCAACGTCTCCTTCCTGACGATTGACGGCAGCCGGGTGCGGGCGCGGATCTTCGAGCGCGGGGTGGGGGAGACGCTTTCCTCCGGCACCGGCGCCAGCGGCGCCGCGGTCACGGCGTTCCTGCGCGGCGCGGCCAGCCCGATCGTGGTCGAGCTCGAAGGCGGCGAGCTCGAGGTCGAGATCGGCGAGGACCTGGCGGTGCGGCTTTCCGGCTGGGCCGAGCCGGTCTTTGCGGGCGAGCTCTCGCCGGAGCTGCTGCAGGCGCTGTCCGAGCAGGACCTGTGAGCTAATCGTTAGGGTTCCGCGCCCGTGGGAATCGCAGACCCCTCAAGCCGCCTAGGGGCGATGCCTCCGTACATGTTCCAGCAGCTGGAGCGCCGCATCGCCGACAAGCGCGCCGCCGGCATCGACGTGATCAGCCTCGGGATCGGCGACCCCGACGAACCGACCTACGACTACGTCGTCAAGGCGATGCAGGAGGCTGTCGCCGACCCCGGCAACCACCAGTACCCGAGCAACCGCGGCCGCGACGAGTTTCGCCAGGGCTTCGCCGAGTTCTACGACCGCCGCTTCGGGGTCGAGATCGACCCCGAGGACGAGGTGATCCCGGCGATCGGCGCCAAGGAGTGCATCTACAACCTCTGCTTCGCCTTCCTCGACCCGGGCGGCGTAGCGCTCGCTTCCGACCCCGGCTACCCGGTCTACACCGGCGGCCCGATCCTCGCCGGCGCCACCCCGGAGCTACTGCCGCTGGTCCCGGAGCTCGGCTTCGCGCCGGATCTCAGCGCCGTCCCGGCCGACGTCGCCGCGAAAGCCCGGCTGATGTTCCTCAACTACCCGAACAACCCGACCGGGGCGGTCGTCCCCGAGGGGTTCTTCGAGATGGTCGTCTCCTTCGCCCGCGAGCACGAGATCCTCGTCGTCCACGACAACTCCTATTCGGAGACCACCTACGACGGCTACGTCGCACCCAGCTTCCTCGCCACGCCTGGCGCCAAGGAGGTCGGCGTCGAGGTCTTCTCCCTCTCCAAGGGCTTCAACATGACCGGCTGGCGCTGCGCGGCGATCCTCGGCAACGCCGAGGCGGTGCAGACCTACTGGCGGCTCAAGACCAACGTCGACTCGGGCCTCTTCGAGGCGATGCAAATGGCTTGCGTCGCCGCCCTGCAGGGCCCGGTTGGGCCGCTGCAGCGGATGAACGAGACCTACACCCGCCGCCGCGACCTGATCGTCTCCGCCCTGCGCGAGATCGGCGTCGAGGTAACGAGCCCAAAGGGCACGATCTACGTCTGGGCGCCCGTCCCCGAGGGCCACACCTCGACCTCCTTCGCCGAGCTGGTGCTCGAAGAGGCCGCGGTCGTCGTCTCGCCCGGCTCGATGTTCGGGCCGAGCGGCGAGGGCTTCTTCCGCATTGCCCTCACCGCCCCCGACGACCGCATCGAAGAGGCAGTCGAGCGGATGCGCGCGCACCTGGCATAGGGAGCGTCCGGGCAGGCCCTCCACTTAACTTTTTCCGAAGGCAGGTTGCGGCTGTCCACGGACCGCAGCGCGGAAAAAGTACAAGACGTTTCGGCCCTACCCGGACGCTCCCTGAGAAGCATTGCGCTTGCTCCAGTAGCGGTTTAGGCCGCGCCACTGGTATTCAGGTGGCACGCATTGGATCAGCTCGGTAGCTGCCTCCTCGTTCGCAGCTTTTGCGGCGACGCGGGCGCGGTGGCGCTGCTCATAGGCATCCTCGTCCAGCTCGCGCGCTAGCTGGGCCTCCTCACGCAAGCGCTCTCGGACTGTGGCCAGGTGCGGCTGTGGATCTTCGACCGCGCCGAAGTGGGTGAGGGCAAGGCGCTCGGGGTTCCAGGACTCGATCAGGCCGATTGACTCTTCCCAGGTCTCGATGTCGATATCCGGCGGCGGGGTGGGGGGAACGACGAGGTCAACGCCGGGGATGCGGACGGCGGCGACGTCGCCGACGAAGGCAGTGCCGCTGTCCTCGTGTAGGTAGCAGACGTGGTGGGAGGCGTGGCCCGGGGTGTAGGCGACCCGCATCCCCAGCACCGTCTCGCCGCCGCTCAGCACCCGCACGTTGGCCTCGGGCACGGGCACGATCTCGCCCCAAAGCCGCTCCATCGCGTCGCCGTAGAGGCGCTCGGCGCTGGCCAGCAGCTTCGAGGGGTCGATCAGGTGCGGCGCCCCGCGCTCGTGCACGTAGACCTCCAGATCCGGCCATCTCCTCACCAGCGCCCCGGTCGCCGCCGCGTGATCGAGGTGAATATGGGTGAGCACCACCGCCCGCGGCCGCTCCCAACCAATCGCTTCGATCACAGTCCCGACCGAAGACTCCGGCCCCGGATCCACTAACGCTCCATCAATCTCCCAGCAGCCAATGACGTGGGGCCGCCCGAGATGTATGACGTCGATTACGCGCATCGCGGCAGCTTAGGGCCTGTCCCGGTAGGCCTGGAACGTCTTGTACTTTTTCCGAGTTGCGGTCCGCGGACAGCCGCAACCTGTCTTCGGAAAAAGTTAAGTGGAAGGCCTACCGGGACAGGCCCTCAGGCAACTGGGTCGGGGAACCGTGCGTCGCCCTGGAGCGTCTGCCGCAGCCCCTCTTCCATCCCACGCGGCGCGTAGCCAAGCTCGCGGGCGGCCTTGTCGTAGCTGGCCCAGAAGGTGACGCCGTCGGCCGAGGAGATCAGCTCGCGCAGGTTTGGCGGCTGCCCCATCAGCTTGCCGACCAAGGGGCCGAACGGGGTCAGCGCCTTCATCAGCCCGGTCGGCAGGTCGCGCTTCGGCGCCTTGCGGCCGCTGACTTTTGCGACCGTCTCGATCGCCTCGCGCATCGTCGTCACCGGGCCGCTGATCACGTAGATCTCGCCCAGCTTGCCCTTGTCGAGCGCGAGCAGGATCCCGCCGGCGATGTCGGCGACGTGGGTCATGCAGATGCCCAGATCGGGGAAGGGCAGCAGGGGCAGCTTGCCGGCGAAGAATTCCTGCAGCAGGTCGGCGACCTGCGAGGTGTCGTCGGGGCCGTAGACGCCCCCTGGCTGAACGACGATCGCCGGCAGGTCCCGCTCGGCGACCATCCGCTTGACGATCTTGTGCGCCTCGAGCTTGGTCTCCTCGTAGTAGGAGGTGAATTCCTTGCCCGGGTGCTCGTAGGACTCGTCGACGACCTCTTTATGGGTGTTGCCGAAGACCCCGACCGTGGAGACGTAGACGATGCGCGGGACCTGCGCCGCCAGCGCGGCGTTCATCGTGCGCTCGGTGCCGGCGACGTTGGCCTCCCACATCGCCGGATGCTGCTTGGCCGGGATCCCGACCTCGTACATCGCCGCCGCGTGGACGAGCGCGTCGCAGCCCTCCATACCACCGCGCAGCGCCCCCTCGTCCGAGAGGTCGCCGGCGATCAGTTCGCAGCCCAGCTCGGTCAGCGGCGCGCCCTTCTCGGGGCTGCGCACGAGGCAGACGACGTCGTCGCCGCGGGCGCGCAACTGGCGTACGACCTCACCGCCGATGAACCCGGTCCCCCCGGTGACAAAGACCTTCACGAAGCGCAAGCCTATAGGGCCTGGGCGGTTTCCTACAATCCCCCTGAGTGCAAGGTTCGAGAAACGGCAGAAACACGCAAACGCCCAAAGCCGCGGCGGGCGTGAACGGTGCCGGGATCTCGAACCGCCGGGCGCGTCAGCGTGCGCTCGCGATCGGGATCGTCGACGGCCGCGAGCAGGGCGAGCCGCTGGCCGAGCTGAGGGAGCTGCTGCGTACCGCGGGGGTCGCCACGGCCGGCGTCGCCACCCAGCAGCGGCCGCAGCCCGACCCCGACCGCTACTTCGGCCGCGGCCGACTTAGCGAGCTGAAACGGGAGATCGCGGCCTGCAACGCCAACCTGGTCGCCTGCGACGACGAGCTCGCGCCGAGGCAGGAGCGCAACCTGGAGAGCGCGCTGGGGGTGCCGGTGATCGACCGCACCGCGGTGATCCTCGACATCTTCGCCGACCACGCCCACTCGGCCGAGGGCAAGCTCCAGGTCGAGCTGGCCCAGCTCGAGTACAACATGGCCCGCATGCGGGGTCTCTGGACCCACCTCGAGCGGCTCGGCGCCGGGCGCATGGACGGCGGCATCGGCACCAGGGGGCCGGGCGAGAGCCAGATCGAGACCGACCGCCGGCTCGCGCGCGACCGCATCTCCGCCCTGCGCCGCCGCCTCGGGCGGCTGGAGCGCAACCGCAGCGTGATGCGCGCCCGCCGCGAGCGCTCCTCGCTGCCGCGGGTCGCCCTCGCCGGCTACACCAACGCCGGCAAGTCAACGATGCTGAACGCGCTGACCGGGGCCGAGGTCGGGGTGGGGGACAGGCTCTTCCACACGCTCGACCCGACCACCCGCACCTTTGAGCTCTGCGGCCGCGACTACCTGCTGACCGACACCGTCGGCTTCATCGAGAAGCTGCCGCACCAGTTGGTCGAGGCCTTCAAGGCGACCCTCGAGGAGACGGTGCTCGCCGACCTGATCCTGCACGTCGTCGACGCTTCCGAGCCGGAGGAGCGGCGGCTGCTCGACATCGGGGCCGTCGACGCGGTGCTGGAGGAGATCGGCGCCGGCGAGAAGCCGCGGCTACTGGTGCTCAACAAGGCCGACCTGCTCGACGAGGAACAGCGGCAGGAGGTGCGGTTGGCGCACCGCGACGCGGTCCTGGTCTCGGCCGCCGAGGGCGAGGGGCTGGGGCAGCTGCGCGAGCGGATCGAGACCGCCTTCGAGGACACCCTGGCCGAGGTCGAGCTGTTGATCCCGTACTCGGAGGGCGGGCGCCTGCACGAGCTGCATGAGCTGGCCGGCGACCTGGAGCGAACCGAGCGCGAGGACGGCGTCCTCGTCCACGCCAAGGTCCCGGTCGCGGAGCTGCACCGCTTCGTCGATCTCGCCGTCGTCTAGGCTGCCGCGCGTGGAGCTGCCGGTCGCGAAGCTGAAAGAGGGGGCGAGGCTGCCGACGCGCGCCCACGCGGGCGATGCCGGGCTCGACCTCTACGCCTGCGAGGAGGCGCACATCGGCCCCGGCGAGCGCTGGAGCGTCGGCACCGGGGTCGCGGTTGAGATCCCGGACGGGCACGCCGGCCTGGTCCTGCCGCGCTCCGGGATCGCCCACGACCACGGCATCTCGCTGGTCAACAGCCCCGGTCTGATCGACTCCGGCTACCGCGGCGAACTGCGCGTGCTGCTGTTCAACACCGACCCCGCCGAGACCTTCCGCGTCAAGCTGGGCGATCGCATCGCCCAGCTGGTGATCGCGCCGGTTGCGCTGCCCGAACCGGTCGAGGCGCCGGAGCTGGCCGAGTCCGGCCGCGGTGGCGGCGGCTTCGGCTCCAGCGGCCGCTAGATGCGCATGAAGCGCCTGGGACTGGCTGCGGCGCTCACCCTGGCCTTGCTTCCGATATCCGACGCGGGCGCGGCCATCTCCTCCGCGGAGGCGGTCACCGCCCTCAACCAGCAGCGGGCCGCTAACGGCATCCCTGGCGACCTTGCCGCCGACCCCAACCTGGCGCTCGGCTGCCAGCAGCACAACCGGTATATGAGCGCGAACGGCAGAATGGACCACGGAGAGGATTCGACCAATCCCTTCTACACGCCGGAAGGGGCTGGCGAAGGCCCGTTTGGAGGCAGCTCCGAGGTCCTCTCCAGCGGCGCTGGATATGGCTCGGCCGCGGCCAAAAATCCATGGGAGTGGGCGCCGATCCACCTCTATCTGATGCTCGATCCGGAGCGGGCGATGGCGGGCTACGACACCAACGGCGCCTACACCTGCATGCGGTTGTCGGGCGACAGGGAAGGCCCGGCTGACTCTGCGCCGCAGTTCTTCAGTTATCCCGGCCCGGGCAGCCAGGGCATCTATCCGGAGGAGTACGCGGCCGAGATCCCCTACGTCCCCCAGCAGCTGGTTGGGATTCCAGCGGGACAGGCGACTGGGCCCAACATCCTGCTTTTCTCCCTCGGTACCTCCGGCCTGAAGGCCGAGAGCTACCTGCTCAGCGGTCCCGCCGGAGCTGTCCCCGCACGGATGGTCGACGAAACCACGAGCAACGAGATCGGAAGCGGCGGCTGGTTCAGGGGCGGCGGGGTGCTGATCCCCGAGCAGCCTCTGGCTCCATACACCGACTATCGCGTCGAGATCAAATGGCGAAACCTCGCCTATGGCGACCCACTGGAATTCGGTGGCCCGCCGATTCAGGGCGTCGAGTTCTTCCAGCAGGAGCTCGGGTTCAGGACTGGGGCGAGCACGATCTCCGAGCCGCGGACCAGGACCCTCGCGCGCCAGACGCTCCTGCGGCTGCGCCGTGTCGGTCGCGATGGCAAATTCCTGCGGCTGCGGTTGACCGCCGGCAAGACGCTGCACGGGCGCTCCGCCCGTCTCTCCGTGCTCCGCCACGAACGCGGATGTGGCCCGGCCTTTGCGACCGCCAGCGCGCGTTGCGGCTGGCGCCAGGTCGGCGGGCGAGCAGTGCGGGGCCTGCGCCTGCGCCGGACGCAGGTCATCGAGGTCCTGGGTCCAGCCCGCTGGCAGAAAGTGAAGATCAGGGTTCGAACCGGCGGATTCCGCCGCGGAGGCATCCGCTTCGCTCCTGCCGCCGCCCAGCTGACGGTTCGTCGCTAGTCGCCGAGCGGAACCCGGGCCGCGCTCCGGGCGCTCGCGTGGGCGGCGTCCTCGAGGGCGTCGTCGAGCGGCTCCAGCTCGGGGCGGGCGCCGTAGCGTCGCTCCAGCGCGACCGCGATCAGGTGATCGGCGAGCCAGGCGTTCTTGGGCAGCAACGGCCCGTGCAGGTAGGTGCCGATCAGGTTGTGACGACGCACGCCCTCGAGCCCGTCGGCGCCATTGTTGCCGTGGCCCTCGAGCACCCGGCCGAGCGGCTGCACCCCGGGGCCGAGGTAGGTGCGGCCGCCGTGGTTCTCGAAGCCGGCGATAACGCGCGGGCCGGGGCCGAGGTCGGCTTCGATCGCGACGTTGCCGATCAGCCGCTCGCCCGGCTCCCTCACCGTCTCCAAATCGGTGAGGCCAAGCCCCGGCAACTTCTCCTCGCCGAGCTGGTAGCTGTGGCCGAGCAGCTGGTAGCCGCCGCAGACGGCGAGCAGGACGGCGCCGCTCTCGACCGCGGCGGCGAGGTCGGCGCGCTTGCTGGCGACCATGTCGGCGGCGACCATGCGCTGATCGCGGTCCTGCCCGCCGCCGATATAGAAGAGGTCGTGGGCGGCTGGGTTGACCGGGACGCCGGGGCCGGCAGCGGCGTAGGAGAAGCCGATTCCGCGCCACTCGCAGCGGCGCTGGAGGAAGACGATGTTGCCGCGGTCCGCGTAGATGTTCATCTGGTCCGGGTAGAGGCTGAGCACACGCAGCTCCATCAGCTCTCCTTCCCGAGCACGACGACGGTTGAGCCGACGTGCAGGTCGGTGGGGGGGATCGCGCGCCTGGCCAATGGCACCAGCCCAGCCGCGACACCCTCGCGCTCCAGCTCCGCGGCGGCGAGCGTGCGGATGCGGATCTCATTCTCTTCCTCGCTCAGCTCGCCGTCCGGGGAGACGGTCTGGCGCAGGCGCTGAATCACGATCTCCTCGCCGACGTCGACCGCGTCCAGGGGCAGGCTGGAGTAGACCCAGCCATCGACCTCGCGCACGTCGGGTAGCGGCGGCGGGCCTTCGGGCCCCGGCGGCAGCCGCTCGACGATCGCCAGCGCGATCCGGCCGCCAGGGATCAGGTGCGAAGCGATGCAGCCGAGGCACTTGACGCGCTCCTCGCTCCCTGCCAGCAGCTGCATCAGCTGCATCGGACCCAGGGCCAGGCCGACGTCCTCCTCCAGCTCGAAGTTCTGGACGTCGCCGACGACCGCCCGCAGCGGCAGCCCCGCGGCGCGCTCGGCCAGAGCCGCGATCAATTCCGGCTCGAGATCGAGTCCGATCGTCGCGTGCCCGCGCCGGGCCAGGTGCAGGGCGACGCGGCCGGTACCGCAGCCGAGATCGAGGATCCGCCCCTCGACCTCGGCCGCCAGCTCCTCCCAGAGCGCCAGGTCGCCCCTGTAGGCGCCGTTCTCGGCGTCGTGCCAGATCACCCCGGTCGTGGTCCCGTGCCCGTGCCTCACTGCCAGAACTCCTTCGCCAGCCCGCGCTCGGCGAGCAGCTTGCGCAGCTCGAGCAGGGCGGTGTAGGTGGGGAGGGCGAAGAGCCGGCCCGGCGCGGCGGCGACGGCGCGGTCGAGCGAGGCCTCGATCTCCGGCGCGACCTCGATCGTCTCCGGGGCCACGCCTGCGTACTTGAGCCGCAGCGCCATCTCCGGCGCCCGCCTGCCGGCGCAGACGACGCGGCGGACCCCGCTGGCAAGCAGCTCGAAGTCGGCGTCCCAGATCCAGGAGACGTCGCGGCCGTCGGCGATCCGATCGTTGAGCCCGATCCAGAGGTCGACCGGCTCGCTGCCGGCCTCGAGCCGCAGCGTGCGCAGCACCTCGTTGGCTCCGGCCGGATTCTTGATCAGCAGGATCGAGACCGGCACCCCGCCGACCTCGATCGTCTCCACCCGGCCGAAGGCCGCGCGCATCTGGCCGAGCGCGGCGACGATCCGCTCGGGCCCGACGCCCAGCTGCAGCCCGGCCGCGACCGCGGCGAGCGCGTTGTAGACGTTGTAGAGGCCGGGCAGCGGCAGCTCGAGGGCGATCTCGCCCTGGGGGGTGGAGACGGTCGCCCGCGAGCCATCCATCCCGCGCAGCTCGATCGCCCGCGCGACTACCTGCGGCCGCGGGCGGCGGGCACCGCAGTTGGGGCAGGAGTAGTGGCCGAGGTGACCGACGAAGGCGCGCTCGTAGGCGTAGGGGTGGCCGCAGCGGCGGCAGTGCTTGGCGTCGAAGGCGTGCTGCAGCTCCGGCAGTGCCTGCTTGTTGTCGTCGATCCCGAAGTAGAGGACGCCATCGCGTGGCTCGCCCTCGGCATTGCGGCCGAGGTCGGCGATCAGCGGATCGTCGGCGTTGAGGATCAGGCCGGTGTGGCCGGCGCGCGCAGCAACAGTCTTCGCCCACTCGTCGGCCAGCGCCTCCATCTCGCCGTAGCGGTCGAGCTGATCGCGGAAGAGGTTGCCGAGCACGATCGTCGCCGGGTCGAGCTGTTCGACCACCCGCGGCAGCCAGGCCTCGTCGACCTCGAAGAGGCCCTCGCGGCCCTGCTGCTCGAGCAGGGCGGTGGCGACGCCCCAGGTCATGTTCGAGCCGGCCCGGTTGTGGACCGGGCGGCGGCCGTCGGCCGCGAGGATCGCGGCGATCATCCCCGCGGTCGTCGTCTTGCCGTTGGTCGCGCTGACGACCGTCGTGCCGCCCTCGAGCCCGGCACCGAGCCGGGCGATCGCCTCGGGCTCGAGCCGCAGCAGCACCCGGCCGGGCAGGGTCGTGCCGCCGCCGCGCCCGCTCGCCCGGCTGGCCGCGCCGACTGCGCGAGAGGCGGCGATCTTGGCGCCGAACAGCGCCCCGCGGCGCTTCGCCTCGGCGGCGGGCCGGGAGCTCAACTTTCGGCCGCGGCCGGGACCAGCACCGTCAGCGCCCGCGGCAGCACCCGCAACGAGGCCGGCAGATCGGTGAGGTGCTCGCCGTCGGCGTAGACGGGGAACGGCTTGCTGGCGCTCAGCTCGAGGTGGGGGGCGCGAAACACACGCACCTCGTCCTGCTCGACGTGGGTCCCCTTGAACACCTTCGGCAGGTTACCCACGAAGCGCAGCTTGCCCACCTCGCCGACGGTGACGATGTCGAACTCGCCGTCGTCGAGCTCAGCGTTCGGCGCCACGTACATGCCGCCGCCGATCGCTTTGCTGTTGGCGACCGAGACCGAGTAGCCGCTGAGCCGCAGCCGTTCATCGTCGACGCGGATCGTGAAGCGGGCCGGTTTCCAGCTCAGCAAGGTAAGCAGCGCCGCGTAGGAATAGACGAGCGCGCCGCGTAGGAAGCGGGTTTCGTCGGCGCGGCGGTTGGCTTCGGAGTCGAAGCCGATGCTGGCGATGCCGAGGAAGCGCTTGCCGTTGACCTCGCCGACGTCGATGCGGCGACTGTGCCCGGCGAACAGGGCGTCCACGGCCGACTCGGGCTCGCTGGGAATCCCCAGCACCCGCGCCAGATCGTTGCCACGGCCGCCGGGGATGATGCCCAGCGGCGCCTCCGAGCCCGCCATGGCGCCACCGATCGCCCCGAGCAGGCCATCGCCGCTCATCGCCACCGGTACCTCGCCGGCTTCGATCGCCAGCAGCGCCTGCTCGGCGCCGTGCTCGAGGCCCTTGGTGCGCTGGACCCGGAACGCGGCTCGACGCGCGTCGAGCGCCTGCTCGACCCGCGGCAGCAGCTTCATCGTCTTGCCGCCGGCCGAGGCCGGGTTGACGAGCAGGGTCAACGGCATCCCCTCGATCTCCATCGTTTGCAGCCTATTCGTCGGCGCGCGCCGGCCCCGCGCCGCCGAGGCGGGAGACAGAGAAGCTGCCGTCGCCGGCTGCGCCCGCGGCGACGGGCTCGATCCCGCGGTTGCGCAGACGCTGTCGCAGCAGCCAACCGCCGGGCCGGGCGGCGCCCTGCGTGCGAGTCAGGATCAGGTACCCGCCAGGTCGCAGGACGCGGACGATCTCGGCGAGTCGCACGCGGCCGTCGAGCTGCGCGACGAGATCGAAGTGGTTGTCGGGAAAGGGGAGCGCGCCGGGGCGGCCGACCTTGAAGGCGACCCGTCCCTCGGGGTCGAGGCCTACCCGAGCGGTTGCGGTCCGAACTAGCTCGGCCGAGCGGTCGACCCCCCGCACCCGTGCGGCAGGGAACTCGCGGGCGAGGAAGAGGGCGCCGTCGCCGTCGCCGCATTCGGTCTCCAGCGCCCGTTCTGGCGCCGGGGCGACGTGCAGGGCGGCCGCGGCCAGCGGGATCAGTGGGGGGATCGACATCGGCTCGATCGTAAGTGCAATAAGGTTCCGCGCCGATGGAGGGGCAGCAGATCGACCGTCGCTGGATCATCCTCGCCGTTTTCGCCCTGATCGCGATCGGCGTCGTCGCCGCGATCCTGATCTCGCGCGGCGGCAGTGACGACAGCGACACGACCACCGCGGCGAGCGGTATCGAGGGCTGCGAACAGGTCGAAGCGCCCGAACCGAAGCAGGTCTCGCTGAAAGCGCCCGAGCAAGTGCTCGAGAAAGGCGAGAAGGCGACCGCGGTGGTGGAGACCAGCTGCGGCACCTTCGAGATCGCCCTCGACACCGAGCGCGCCCCGAAGACCGCCAACTCCTTCGCCTTCCTCGCCGAGGAGGGCGTCTATGACCACGTCACCTTCCACCGGATCGTGGACGGCTTCGTGATCCAGGGCGGCGACCCGGAAGGCACCGGCACCGGCGGCCCCGGCTACAGCGTGGTCGAGAAACCGCCGGCCAACCTCGCTTACACCAAAGGTGTGGTGGCGATGGCGAAGAGCTCGGCCGAGCCTCCCGGCAGCTCCGGCAGCCAGTTCTACGTGGTTACCGGCGCCGACGCCGGCCTGCCGCCGGAATACGCCCTGGTCGGCAAGGTCGACGAGGGGCTCGACGTGGTCGAGCGGATCGGCAAGCTCGGAACGCCGACCGAAAAACCCAAACAGACGATCCTGATCGAGTCGATCGCGATCGATCAGGGCTAGTCGCAGCGGCTAAGCTGGCCGCATGGCCAAGCCCGACGTAGGCGACCCCGCCCCCGACTTCTCACTGCGCGGTACCGGCGGGGTGACGTACAGCCTCGCCGACTATCGCGACCGCAAGCTGATCCTCGCTTTCTACCCTGGCGACGCGACCACCGTCTGCACTAAGCAGTTCTGCTCCTACCGCGACGACGGCGACCGGCTCGACGCGCTCGGCGCCGAGGTGCTGGGGATCTCGCCGCAGTCGGTCGACTCGCACGAGCACTGGGTCAAAGAGCAGGAACTGAACGTGCCGCTGCTCGCCGATGAGGACCTCGCGGTAAGTCGCCGCTACGGCGTTACCGGCTGGGTCGGCCCCTTCGCCCGCTTGACCGGGCTCAAGGATGCCCCGGGCGGGCGCTACGTGATGCGCTCGATCTTCATCCTCGACGAGGAGGGCATCGTCCGCTACCGCCACGTCTCGCGCACCGGCAGCACCTACGAGTCGGTCGCGGACCTCGAGCAGGCGCTGGCCGCGATCGCCTGATGCCGGCTGCGCCCGCGGCGCCGTTCGCGGTCGAAGGGGCGCCGGTCGTGCGCGGCGAGACGGCGGGGGAGGGGCCGCCGATCGTCCTCTGCCACGGCCTCACCGCGAGCCGTCGCTACGTCCACCACGGATCGCGGGCGCTGGAGCGGGCCGGATACCGGGTCGTCACCTACGACGCGCGCGGGCACGGCGAATCGGACCCGGCGCCGCCCGGCGAGGGTTATGGATACCCGGGGCTGGTCGCCGACCTCGAGCGGGTCGTCGTGGCCGAGGTGGGGGAGGAGCGCTTCCTGCTCGGTGGCCACTCGATGGGCGCCCACACCGCGGTTGCCTACGCGCTCCGGCATCCCGAGCGGCTCGCCGGCTTGGTCGTAATCGGCCCGACGTTCACGGGTGCGGAGGCGCCGCCCGAGTCGCTGGCCTACTGGGATGGCCTCGCCGACGCGCTCGAACGCGGAGGCGTCGACGATTTCGTCGACTACATCGACCGCAGCCAAGAGATCGACCTGACCTGGCGCGACTCGGTGCTCGGCTTCACCCGCGCCCGCATGCTGCTGCACCGGCATCCCGAGGCGATCGTCGCCGCCCTGCGTGAGCACCCGCGTTCGCGACCCTTCGCGTCGCTGGACCAGCTGGAGACGCTCGAGCTGCCGGCCCTGGTCGTCGCCAGCCACGACGCCGCCGACCCTGGACATCCCTACGCGGTCGCCGCCACCTATGCGGAGCGGCTGCCGCGGGCGCGGCTAATCAGCGAGGGCGAGGGGGAATCGCCGCTCGCCTGGCAGGGCGGCAGACTCTCGCGCCGGTTAGCTGAGTTTTACTCAGAGGCTCTATCTTCCTCGCCGTGAAGCTTCCGACCGAGTGGACCTTGCGCCGGGCGATCGCCTTCGTGGCGACCCTCGGGATCGGCGTCGCCGCCTACATCGCGATCGTCGAGTCGGGCGGTGGGGCGCCGGCCTGTCTCGCCGGCGGCGGGGGTTGCGAGACCGTCGCCAAGAGCTCCTACTCAGAGGTCGCCGGGATCAACATCGCGATCTTCGGCGCGATCGGCTACGCCGCGATCTTCCTCACCGCGTTCTTCGCCAGCGACGTGGCGCGGTTCAGCGGCTTCGCGATCTCGCTCGGCGGCTTCGGCTACAGCATCTTCCTCACCTACCTGGAGATCTTCAAGATCGAAGCGATCTGCCAGTGGTGCGTGGCCAGCGCCGTGCTGATGACGATCCTCTTCGCGCTCAACGCGGTTCGCCTGGTTGGCTACGGCGGCGACGCCGAGGTCGGCGGCGTCCTGAGGGAGGCTCGATGAACGAGGCTGGGGAGCGCCGGCAGCGCATTTTGCAGTTCGCCGCCGGGGCGGTCTTCCTGGCGATCGTCGCGGTCGCGGTCCTAATCGTGGTCAGCTCGAGCGACAGCGGCGGCGATGCCGACAACCTCGCGGGGGTCGCCGAGGTCGACACCCTGGTCGGGGATATTCCGCAGCAGAGACTCCTGCTCGGCGAGCAGGACGCGAAAGTCGAACTGGTCGAGTATGGCGACCTGCAGTGCCCGGTCTGCAAAGGCTACGCCGAAGACTTCCTGCCGCCGATTATCGAAAACCGGGTCAAGAATGGCGAAGTGAAGCTCGACTTTCGCAACTTCACGATCATCGGTGAGCAGTCGCTCGACGCCGGCGCCGCAGCGGCTGCAGCAGGTGCCCAGGGCCGTGGCTGGCAGTTCCTCGAGCTCTTCTACAAGAATCAGGGCGCCGAGAACTCGGGCTATGCCGACGACGAGTTCCTCACCGCCGTGGCCGAAGACGCAGGGGTGAAAGACATCACCCAGTGGAACCGTGATCGCAAATCCCAGAAATACATCGGCGAGGTCGAACGCACCACAGCCGAGGCCGAACGGATGAGCCTGACCGGCACGCCGACCTTCGCGATCGCCGGCCCGAACAGCGACGGCTACGAGATCCTCGGCACTCCCGGCTCGGTGGACGAGCTCGAAGCCGCAATCGACCGCGTTCGCTGAGCCCATGCCGGGGAGAGGCGCCTACGCAGGCTCTCCAGCCATTCTCACGCCTGGGTTTACATAACCACCATTATCGTGCGTTGCAGGCAAAGGAGCGTCCTTCGAGGGACCTAGCCTGCCCGGTCCGATGCGCAAATTTTGGTGGAAGCTGCCGCTGCTACGGCGGCTCTCGTCCCAGCAGCGAGGCCTCACGGCGGCGGTTGCGGTCGTCCTCGTGATGTCGGCTTGCGCTTCCCTGCCTGTCAACAGGTACATGAACGAGCCGTCCGCGACTCTCTGCGGAAACCTGGCGCAGATCGGAGCGACTCTCCTGGTGGCGTACGCCTTGGAGATGTCCTGGGTCCTGAAGATCTCCCGCCGGCGGTCGCAGGGACGCGAGACCTGGGTCGGCGTCGTTAGTGGCTTCGGCCTCTGCGCGCTCGCCGGGATCGCCGTCGCGCTCGGCCTCGAGGATCACGTCGGATTCGGCACCTTCGCCCAGCTGGCCTTCAGCTGGAGCGCCGCCTCGATTGGCTTCCTCGGCGTCCTGATCGCGATCATCCCCGTCCTGGTCCACGAGTGGACGCAGACGCTCACGGTCGAGTACTCCGAGGAGTAGACATAACGCAGCCCTCTTCGCCGTTAGGTGGCGAGCGTAGCGCTGCCGCTGACCAGCGGCTCGACGATCGGGACCGCTTTGGGCAGCTTGTCGCGCTGCATGTCGGTCACGTCCAGCGGCGAGGCGGCGATCATGGCGACGGTGTCGCGGTTGCAGTGGCAGCCATCGCCGAGAAAGCGCCAGGGCCGCTCGAGCCGGTCCTGCCAGCGCGCCAGGCTCGGCTGCTCGGAACGAACGTGCTCGATGAAGAGGAAGCCGCCACCCGGCTTGAGCACGCGGGCGATCTCGGCCAGCGAAGCCCGCGGGTCCGGCGCCGTGCACAGCACCAGGGTGACCACCGCGGTGTCGAAGCTCGAATCCTCGAACGGCAGTCGTTCGGCCGGCGCCTCGACGACCGTCGCCTCGCGCCCGTACTCGGCCAGTTTCGCGCGCAGCCGCTTCGTCATGTGCGGATCCGGCTCGGCCAGGACCAGCTCCTCGACGGCGTCGGGATAGAGCTCGAGGTTGGCGCCGGTGCCGGCGCCCAGCTCCAGCACTCTCCCGTGCGCCTCCGCAAGCAGCTCTTGCCGCATATCCCGTAGCCCACCCTCTTCGGTGGCCTTGAACATGCGGTCATAGACGGCGGTGAAGCCGCGGCCCCAGGTGGCGTCGTAGAGGCGTCCCATCGACCCGGAGGCTACTCCGGGTCAGGCGGCGTCGCGCTGGGGCGCCGGCTCGGCCGGCGCCCCGTCGTCGCTCGGCTCGCTCGCCGCCGCTCGCTCCTCGTAGGCATGACGGGCGCCGTGGTCGACCTCGAACATCAGCTTGTGCGTGCCCATCAGGCGACCGACCGCCTCGGCGACGCGGCGCGGCATCAGCGCCGCGAACCTGGTCATAACGGCGTTGGAGCGCGGCACGAAGACGTCGAAGCGGCCGAGCTCGAGCGCGTCGACGATCTCGTTGGCTACGTCCTCCGCCTCGACCGGTTTGATCCATTTCTGGCTGAGGCCGGAGGTGAGGTCGGTGTTGACCACGGTCGGCATCACGCAGTGGACCTCGACCCCGCTGTCGCGCAGCTCCGCCCGCACCGACTCGCAGATCCCGACCACCGCGTGCTTGGTGCCGGAGTAGGTGGCGATGCCCGGCAGCGCCGTCTTGCCCGCCTGCGAGGCGATGTTGACGATGTGGCCGCTGCCGCGCGGACGCAGCCGTTCGATCGCCAGCTGGGTGCCGACGATGACGCCGTAGACGTTGATGTCGAGCTGACGCCGGATCGAGTCGTCGGACTCGTCGACCAGCGCCGTCACCGGCATGATCCCGGCGTTGTTGATGACCACGTCGACCGGGCCGAGCTGGCGCTCCGCCTCGTCGAGGAAGGCGGCGAAGGAGGAGCGCTCGGTGACGTCGAGTGGCAGCGCGACGCTGCCGCCGCCGAGCTGCGCCGCGGTCCGCTCGGCCAGCTCGAGGTCGAGGTCGCCGATCGCGACGCGGCAGCCCTTGCGCACCAATGCCGTCGCGGTCGCCTTGCCGATCCCACGGGCGCCGCCCGTGATCGCCACGACCTTGCCGTTCAGTGACCGCCGCTGCTTCGCCATCTCGCGTTCCTCCTTCGTCCGGCGGGCCTCAGCTCGCCGGCTTGTAGACGGTGACCACGGCGGCGCCGCCGAGGCCGATGTTGTGCTGCAACGCCACCTTGGCGCCCTCCACCTGGCGCTTTTCCGCGTCGCCGCGCAGCTGCCAGGTCAGTTCCGAGCACTGCGCCAGCCCGGTCGCGCCCAGCGGGTGACCCTTGGAGATCAGCCCGCCCGAGGGGTTGACGACGACCTGGCCGCCGAAGGTGGTCGCCTCTTCCTCGACCAGCTTGTGCGCCTCGCCCTGGGCCGCGAAGCCGAGCGCTTCGTAGGTGATCAGCTCGTTGGCGCTGAAGCAGTCGTGCAGCTCGCAGACGTCGACTTCGGCGGCGGCGATCCCGGCCTCCTCATAGGCGCGGTCGGCGGCCAGCTTCGACATGTCGGAGCCGACGATCGTCATGCAGTCGGCGTCCTCGGCGAAGGTCGAGGAGAGGTCGGTGACCATCGACTGGCCGGCGATCTCGATCGCCCGCTCCCAGAGGCCGTGCTCGTCGACGTAGCGCTCCGAGGCGACGATCGCGCAGGCGGCGCCGTCGGAGGTCGGCGAGCACTGCAGCTTGGTCAGCGGGTCGTGGATCATCTTCGCCGCCTTGATGTCCTCGAGGCTGTACTCGTCCTGAAACTGGGCGTAGGGGTTGTTGACCGAGTGCTTGTGGTTCTTCCACCCGATCCAGGCGTAGTGGTCGGGGTTGGAGCCGTACTTCTGCATGTGGTCGCGGCCGGCGTTGCCGAACATCTGCGGGGCTGGCGGCGACTGCTCCGGGTCGCGGATCTCGAACATCCGCATCGCGTGCTTGTCGAGCGCGTTGGTGCGGTCGGTGTACTTGACCCCGAGGCTGCCCGGCTCCATCTTCTCGAAGCCGAGCGCGAGCGCGCAGTCGGCGATCCCGCCCTTGACCGCCTGGCGGGCCAGGAACAGCGCCGAGGAGCCGGTCGAGCAGTTGTTGTTGACGTTGACCACCGGGATCCCGGTCAGACCGAGCTGGTAGAGCGCCCGCTGGCCGTAGGTCGAGTCCCCGTAGCAGTAGCCGGCGTAGGCCTGCTCGACGTCGTCGTAAGGAACGCCGGCGTCGGCCAGCGCCTTCTCCCCCGCCTCCTTGGCCCAGTCCGGGTAGTCGCCCTCCTTGGTCCCGGGCTTCTCGAACTTGGTCATCCCAACGCCGATCACGAACGTGCGGTTGCTCAACTCTGGCTCCTCGAAGTCTCCCGCCCCTGGGCGGAGTTTGGCTGGGTAGCCAGGAATCTACCGAACCGTCGCCGGGGCATGGGACGGCGCTCGCTGTCGCCGCCTCTCCCCTTCCCCCGGGTTCGGCCAGATCGCGAAGGCGAGGAAGGCGATCAGGATGCCGAGCGCGGTGCCGGTGGCGCGCTCGTCGACGGCCTGCCAGGCGGGCTCGCCGATCGTGTCGGCGAGCAGGACGACGTAGACCGTGATCGCCGCCGTGAACAGCGCGTACTGGACCGTGAGCAAGCCGAAGGCGAGGGCCGCCGCGACGGTGAGGATCGCGCCGATGATGAGGTCGTCGCCGCGCAAGGCCTCGGCCGCCGCGGTCGCGATCGCGAGGCCGATCACAGTCCCGACCGCCCGCAGGACTAGCCGCTTGTGGGTCTCGTCGACTTCCGGCCGCATCACGAAGAGGATCGTGAGCGGGATCCAGAACCCGTGCACGTGCATGTCGAGCAGCCGGTAAAGGGCGACGCCGGCGGCGAGCGCCGTGCCGAAGCGGATCGCGTGGCGGGCGGCGGGCGAGCTCATCGTGAGGTTGGAGCGCAGCGCCGCGATTGCGGCCTCCGTGTTCCAGCCGCTCGCCTCGTCGTCGGCTGCGCGGTCGGCGAAGAACCAGACGAGCAGCGACCAGGCCGCCTGCATCAGTCCGCCGAGGGTCGCGTAGAGCAGTGCCGGTGCGGCGTCGGAAGTCGGCAGGAAGAGGCCTTGGGCGACCATCAGCGCCAGCGCGACCGAGAGGCCGAAGATCGCCAGCCGCAGCGAGACCGAGAAGCAGTAGCCGGCGGCGGCGCCGAGCAGCCCCAGCGCCAGCACCGCCAGCGGCGCCGACCCGGTGGTGAGGATGCCGAGCGCGGCGGCGATCCCGATCAGCGGCGCCGCGGCAGCCTGCCAGGCGGCGCGTGGGCCGGCCGGGGCGTCGAGGCCGGGAAAGCCGGCGAGCAGGGCGCCGGTCGCGATCGCCCCCTTGGTCGGGGAGTCGAAGCCGAACTCGATCCCCAGCGCGACGCCGATCGGGACCGCGACCAGGGCACCGCGGCGCAGCGCCGGCCCCGGCTTGCTGGGGCCGATCGCGAACAGCGGCGAGGCGCGCAGCCGCCGCGCGGTGCCGGCCGCGTTGAAGAGGCCTTCCCCGCGGCGAGGCGAGCTGCGGGGGGTAATCTCAGGGGTCTTGGTCACCGCGGTTCTCAGCTCCGATCCTGCCGCTGGAGTGGGCATCTTCGCCGCCCTCGCGGCGGGAGTCGTCTCCTTCCTCTCGCCCTGCGTGCTGCCGCTGGTCCCCGGCTACCTCTCGGCGGTCACCGGCGTCTCCCCGCGCGAGCTCGAGGACGTGAGCTGGCGCCGCGTGCTCGGCCCCAGCCTGCTCTTCGTCGCCAGCTTCTCGGCGATCTTCATCCTGCTCGGCCTCACCGCCACCGGGCTCGGCTCGGTGCTGCAGGACAACAAGGAGCTGCTGACCAAGATCTCCGGGGCGCTGATCGTCCTCATGGGCGTCTTCTTCGTCTCCACTCTGTTCATCGCGCGGCTGAACAAGGAGTGGCACGTCGACGCCCTGCTCGAGCGTGCCGGCAAGGGCGGCCCCGTGGTCGCCGGCGCCGCCTTCGCGATCGCCTGGACGCCCTGCATCGGCCCCACTCTCGGCGCGATCCTCTCCGCCGCTTCGCTCTCCGACTCGGCCGCCCGCGGCGCCTTGCTGCTCGCCGTCTACTCGGCCGGCCTCGCGATCCCCTTCCTGCTCACCGCCGTCGCCTTCTCCCGCATGACCACCGCCTTCGCCGTGGTCAAGCGCCACTACCAGGCGATCGTCGCCAGCGGCGGCGCGATCCTGATCGCGATGGGCGTCCTGATCTGGACCGGCGAGCTCTTCCAGCTCAACATCGAGGTCCAGAACTGGATGGAACAGACCGGCATCGACTTCTGGAACTCGGTCTGAGGCCACGGTGCCGGCGCGTCTCGGCGTCCTCGGTCGCTCACGTGCAGAGCACGCTTCGCTCCCTGCGTCCTTGATCCGCTTGGCCCCGCGACCTCAGCTATCGACCCGGGCCACCGTCTCCAGCTCCTGACCCACGGCCTCGGTTATTTCGAGGCCGTCGTCCTCAAGGTCGCGCGAGCAGACGATGCGGAAGCGGCCGGTGCCGATCTCGCCGTCGGGCACGACCGGTAGACCGCGGATCGTGTCCCAGCCCAGCCGCTCGACCTCGAAGGGATTCATCCGCACCTCGGCTGCCGGGAACGGGCAGTTCGAGTTGTGCTGGTCGATCGCCTGCGAGATCGCCTCCAGGTTCTTCGCCTCGGGGGAAGCCACGCGGTCAGTCTAGAAGCGGCAGCGCCGCCGAGGTCCGAATCTGTCCTTGTCAGATAGTCCGAGCAATTCGATATCCTCAAAGTGATCGCGTTCCTGTCGGCTTCGGCATGACTGAGATCGACTGGGGACGAGCCCGAGGTTGCTACAGGCGACCTCGAGCGGCCGGCTGTAGGCCGGACGACGAAGACCATCCCGTTTACAGAGGGCTAACCAAAAACAGGTAAACCCAAGCGGGCACGGCCCTCTCCCAGCGTTGATCGGTGGGAGAGGTTTTTTTATGTTCGTCACGTTTGAGATACCGATCGCGGACGTCCGCCCTTTTGTGGGATCGGAGACGGCGCGGCTGGCGGTACCCGGCTGGCCCACGCCGCTGGTCGACGCGGAGTTCGTCCGCTCGGTCGGGCCGGTGAGAGAACGGCGCCTAGGTGGTCTCAGTCCCTGGGCGGGCGAGGGTTATTACGCGAACGCGGGCCGCGCTATCCGCTTTCCTCGCGGATTCGGGCAATGGCCTTATTGCGATGAGACGAGGACGACTAGGCTCCACTGCCTCTTTCGCAAATTCTTCTGCGATGGCGGAGCCGTCTCGCGCGTCGAGCTCGGCTTCGGTCCCCGCGACCGTTTCGACAAAGCCGAACTGGCGGCGCCGAACGAGTTGCTGGCACTCGTCGCTCGCTGCCTCGCGATCCCAGTCGAAGTGCCTTGCGAAGACGGCAGCCTCAGCGCCTGCGAGCTGGTCCGCGCCGGCCCGCCGTTGGCGCGACACCTGTTGCGCTCGACCACTTCGTCAGCCGACGCCTTGGCGCTGGAGAACTGGTGGCTGAAGGCATTGCGTCCGGTCCTCGTGATCACCCTCCACGACTCCGAGATCGACCGTGTGCCAAAGACCGCCAGGCGCATCTCGCTGAACGCTTCGGGCGCGGTCGCCTATCACCTTGTGGCTGGGCACAACGGCGTCACCGCGCCAGTTTGGATCCTGCCTTGGCATGAGCGTGGCGAACGTGACCTCATCCGCAGAGTTCGCCTCCATCTCTTCCGCCTTCATGCTGAGCGGGAGGTACTGAAGTGGGTACTGAGCGCCGCCTCCCAGGGTCGCCTCGCGAATGCCTCGAGCGCGGATGGCTGGGATCGGCTACAGCGGTATCTCGGGACGACGTTGCCGCTATTGGAGCGCGGGACGCTTTACGGGATTAAGGCGGGCGAGGAGCTCAGATCTGCGCTCGGTCTCGGCGATCTGGTCAACCCAGGCGATCGGGAGTCGCTCCTTGCCCGTGCCGAGGGCATGCGGCAGACCGTGCGCAGGAAGGTCGAGGAGGCTCCAGCGGAACGGCACCCCCAGCCTATTTTCTTCCTCGGAGACCAGACCATCGTCACAGGATCGGAGATCAAAATGGAGGACAAGAGCATCAGGGTGGGCGACATCCACGGCTCGTTCAAGGGAGCGATCGGTTCCGACATCGACATCACGGAGAGCTTTCAGCAGATCGAGGAATCGAGCAGCAGCAGCGACGTCAAGGACACGCTCAAAGCACTCGTCGAGGCCGTGCAGGCGATGAACGTGGATCTCGGCGAGGAGCAGAAGGCAGTTGCAAAACGGGATCTCGAAGGAATCGTGCAGGAGGCGAGTGCCGAGGCGCCGCGCCGAACCATCCTCGAGGCCCTTGCCGACGGTCTCGTTCAGACGGCCAAGACCGTGGGTGAGGTTGGGATCCCGGTGATCAAGCTGGTGACGAAGCTGCTGGTGATATTCGGCTAGCCAGAGGCGTCCATTCGCTCTCCTACCATCGACGGGTGGCCGATTCGCGGACGATTGCCCATCTCGATATGGACGCGTTCTACGCGTCGGTCGAGCTGCGGCGGCGGCCGGAGCTACGGGGAAAGCCGGTGATCGTCTGCGGGTCGGGGCCGCGGGCGGTGGTGACGACTGCGAGCTATGAGGCGCGGAAGCTGGCGGGGATCCACTCGGCGATGCCGGCGGCGACGGCGCGGCGGCGGTTGCCGAACGCGGTGTATCTGCGGCCGGACTTTCCGGCTTATCGGGAGGCCTCGGCGCGGGTGATGGAAGTGCTGCGGCGCAACCTCGAGACGGTGGAGGTGGTCGGGCTCGACGAGGCATATCTGGACCTGACCGGGCTGTTCTCGCCGAAGGCGACGATGCGGCGGGTCGCGACCGAGATCCGCCGCGAGACCGGGCTGACCTGCTCGGTCGGGATCTCCGAGAGCCGACTGCTGGCGAAGATCGTCAGCGAGCTGGGCAAGCCGGCCGGCCTGGTCGTGCTCTCGCGGGAGCAGGCGCTGGAGCGCTTCGGCAACGAGTCGCCGGGGCTGGTGCCGGGGGTCGGCCCGAAGACGGTGGTGAAGCTGGAGCGGATGGGGATCCGCACGCTCGCCGAACTTGGCGAGCGCGACCAAGCGGAGCTGGAAACCGCCTTCGGCCCCCGCTCCGGGGCCTGGCTGCACGCCCGCGGCCGGCTGCTCGACGAGACCCCGATCACGGTTGAGCGCGAGACCAAGTCGCAGTCGACCGAGATCACCTTCGACGTCGACGTCAGCGACCGAGCCGAGCTCGAGGCGCACCTGGCCGAGCTCGCCGAGGAGCTCTGCCGGCGCCTGCGCAAGCGCGAGCTCGAGGGCCGCACGATCGGGATCAAGGTGCGGCTCGACGACTGGACCAACGTGACCCGCTCGCACACGGTCGAGGAGCCGACCAACGACCCCGCCGTGGTCGCGCCGGCAGCACTCGAGCTGCTGCGCGCCTACGACCCGCAGCGACCCGTGCGACTGCTCGGCGTCCGCCTTGCCTCCTTCGAGCACGAGACCACAGCCGAGCCGGCCGAGGCCGAAGAGAAGCCGCAGCTCCAACTCGGCCTGCAGAGCTAGGCGCGGTTAGCGCCTTTTACTTATCGGCCCTTGGCACCTGTGCGACCATTGCTCGCATGGCTGACCGGCTGACCGGGCTCGATTCTTCGTTTCTCCATATGGAGCGGGCGGGCGCCCACATGCACGTCGCCTCGACGATCGTCTTCGAGGGCCCGGCGCCCTCGCACGAGGAGTTCCGCGACCACATCGGATCGCGTCTGCACCTGGTCCCGCGCTTCCGCCAGAAGCTGCGCTTCGTG
Organism: uncultured Solirubrobacterales bacterium; assembly: GCA_963846515.1. GTDB lineage: Bacteria > Actinomycetota > Thermoleophilia > Solirubrobacterales > 70-9 > VAYN01. The sequence continues at coordinate 649,634 of CAWJWC010000003.1, forward strand.
CCCTTCGACCAGGGCCGCCCGGTCTGGGTCGACGACCCTCACCTCAACCTCGACTACCACGTGCGGCAGACCGCGCTGCCGGCGCCGGGCTCCGAGGAGCAGCTGCGCAATCTCGCCGCCCGCGTCTTCTCGCAGCAGCTCGACCGCTCGAAGCCGCTCTGGGAGCTGTGGCTGGTCGAGGGCTTGCGCGACGGCCGCTTCGCGATCGTCGGCAAGAGCCACCACGCCCTGGTCGACGGCGTCTCCGGGGTCGACATCACCACCGTCCTCTTCGACCTCGACCCCGAGCCACAGGGCGCACCGGCCTCCACCCCCCCCTGGCTCGCCCGGCCCGAACCGAGCGATCTGCAGCTGCTCAGCGAGGCCTGGCGCGAGCGCCTCACCAGCCCGCGGGAGATCGTGCGCGGCGTCCGCGCCGTCTTCCGCGGCCCCCGCCAGGTTGTGCGCGGAATCGGCGCCACCTCGAAGATGGTCGGTGCCGGGATGTCGGCCCCGAGCAGCGTCTTCAACGTCGAGATCGGCCCGCACCGCCGCTTCGCGATCGCCCAGGCCGACCTCGCTGACCTGAAGCGGGTCAAGGACACTCACGGCGGCACCGTCAACGACGTGATTCTCTCGATCGTCGCCGGCGCCCTCGGCAAGTACTTGCGCGCCCGCGGCCACGACACCGAGGGGCTCGAGCTGCGGGCGATGGTCCCGGTCAGCGTCCGCGCCGAAGAGGAGCACGGAGCGCTCGGCAACCGGATCTCGGCGATGATGGCGCCGCTGCCGGTCTGGTGCGAGGATCCGGCCGAGCGGGTCAAGATCGTCACCGAGCAGATGGGCGACCTGAAGTCCTCCGGCCAGGCGGTCGGGGCCGAGATCCTCACCAAACTGACCGACTTCGCCCCGGCGACGATCGCCTCGCAGGCCGCCCGCCTGCAGCCGGCGCAGCGCTTCTTCAACCTCGTCGTCACCAACGTGCCCGGACCGCAGTTCCCTCTCTACGTACTGGGGCGGAAGATGGAGTCGATCTTCCCGATGGTGCCGCTGGCCCGGCGCCAGGCGCTCTGCATCGGGATCATGTCCTACAACGGCCAGGTCAACTTCGGCCTGATCGGCGATTACGACGCGATGGCCGACCTCGAGAGCTTCGCGCTCGATCTCGAGGCGGCGACCGAGGCGGCGATCGCCACCGCGGCGGCGCGACCGAAGCGGACCCGGGCGGCCGCCAAGGCGTCCTCCAACGGGGCCGGCGCCGCCGTTCCCGAGCCGCGGCGCTAGCCGCTTAGCGGACCAGCTCGCCGCGGACTTCGTAAGGGACTTGGTCGGTCAGGTAATGCCAGTCGAGCCGGCGAGGGCTGAAGCCGCTGGCGCTGCTGTCGGCGTTGACCAGGACCGCCGTGATCCGCTCGTAGCGGCCCGGATTGCCGAGTCGTACTGAGAGCCGGCCGCCGCCGCGGGCGTAGTCGAGCCGGGTGACCGCCCGGCCCTGGCGCTCGCTGCCCTCGCGACCGACGAGGACGAGGCCCGAGGCGATTCCGCGCGGTGCCACCGCCCGCACCGCCACCGCGCGGCCGCCCCGCGCGTGCACGCGCAGCAGCGAGAAGGTGGTGTGGTTGAGCAGACGGGTCAGGGGACGGCCGTCGAGCGGCAGCGAGCCCTGGCGCTGCATGTCCGGGTAGCGGCTGCTCTCCTCGAACCCTTCCCCCGTGCGCCACTCGGCAACGTCGGCGGCGAAGTGGGCGTAGTCATGGCCGAGGTCGGAGGGGCCGCCGACGCGGATCGCCTTTTCGTAGGCGCCGACCGAGAAGCCACCGGGCCTGACGTGGATTGCCCGCGCCCAGGCCTTGCGCACGATCGCCGCCCCGTAGCGCTGGGCCAGCCACTGGCTCCAGACCGCCGAGCCGTACTCCTTGATCGAGCTCGCGGTCAACGGCGTGTCCCAGCGCTTCACCCAGCGCCGCACGTAGCGCAGGTAGTCGTCGATCCCGTCGTAGACGACGTCCTCCATCCAGGTCGCGGTCGACTCGGCGAACCAAGGGTCCTGGTAGGCGTCGTAGCCGAACTGGAGGATGTGGTTGTACTCGTGAGCGAGGGTCACCTCGAGGTCGTCGATCGCCTTGGTGCCGGGGAACTCAAAGGTGCTGTAGTCGTTGTCCAGCACCAGGTAGCCGTGCAGGCGGCGCGGGATCCGTTTGCCTTTGCCAATCTGGCCGCGGTCGGGGGCGGCGTAGCCGAACAGTTCGCCGCCGATCTGCGAGAGGTAGATGTCGGTCTTGCCGCGCCCGCCGCCACGCCATCCGTCGCTCTTCGGCTCACGCCAACCGAGCCTCTCGTTCTCGATCTCGTGCACGTGTTCGGCCACCCGCAGCACCTGCTCGATGAAGTTGGGGACGCCGTTGCGGTCGCGGTCGGAGAGACTGGGCGCGTCGATCCCCTCCGCCACCCAGTGCACGCAGAAGTGGCGCGAGCACCGCGGCGAGCGCGGTGCCTCCGGGACGGTGTAGGCGTTGCGGTTGGGGTCGGGGTCGTCGGTTGGCCGCTGGCGCACTTCGGTCGGCCGCGGCTGTGGCAGGAGGAACGGCTTCTGGCTCGGCGAGGAGAGGCTGGGAACCGCCTCCGAGAGCCCCGTCGCGGCCTCGGCGGCAGTCGAGGATGCGGTGAGCAGCAACAGCGCCGCCACCGAGAGGCCGACCAGGTGGCGACGGCGGTCCCGCATCGGCGCCACCCTACTGGGCACCCCGGCCCGTTTCGGGCCGCCGGGGCGGGATACTTCAGCGCCAACCGTCCTCCGCCAATGCGCATAGCCCTCGCCCAGATCAACCCCACCGTCGGCGACGTCGACGGCAACGCCGCCAAGATCGCCGAGTGGATCGGCCGCGCCAGCGAGGCCGGCGCCGAGCTGACGATCTTCCCCGAGCTCTGCCTGCCCGGGTACCCGGCCGAGGACCTCTACCTGAAGAGCCACTTCATCGCGGCCAATGCCCGCGCGGTTGAGGATCTGGCGCGCGGCGTCGGCCCCGATCACACGGTCCTGGTCGGCTTCGCCGAGCCGGCCGAAGCCACCGCCGACTCGCGCCGGGCCCACAACTCCCTCGCCGTGCTCGCCGACGGCGCCGTGCGCGGCGTCTACCGCAAGAACCGGCTGCCTAACTACGCCGTCTTCGACGAGCAGCGCTATTTCATCCCGGGCAGCGAGCCGCTGACGGTCGAGGTCGCCGGTCAGCCCGTCGGGCTGACGATCTGCGAGGACTGCTGGGTGACTGGGCCGCCGGCGGAAACGGAGGCCGAACGGGGCGCGACCCTGATCGCCAACCCCTCGGGCTCGCCGTACCACCGCGGCAAGGGGCGCGAGCGGGTCGAGATGTTCGCCGAGCGCTCGCGCGCCTACGGGACCTGGTTCGCCTTCTGCAATCTGGTCGGTGGCCAGGACGAGCTCGTCTTCGACGGCCAGAGCCTCCTCACCGACCCCAGCGGCGAGCTGGTCGCCCGCGCCGCCCAGTTTGAGGAGGAGCTGCTGGTCTGCGAGGTGCCCGGAGGCGACGGCCCGCCGGCGGAGCCGCTCGCCGATCTCGACGAGGTCTACGCCGCACTCACCGTCGGCCTGCGCGACTACGTGGCCAAGAACGGCTTCGGCCACGTCGGCCTCGCCCTCTCGGGCGGCATCGACTCGGCCCTGGTCGCGATGCTCGCCGCAGACGCGGTTGGCCCCGAGCGGCTCAGCTGCGTGGTGATGCCTTCGCCTCATTCCAGCCCTGAAACCCAGGCGGACGCCCGAACTATCGCCGCCAACCTCGGCTGCGAGGCGATCGAGATCCCGATCGAGCCAATGATGGACGGCTTCGAGCGGGCGCTCGGCGAGCGGCCCTCCGAGCCCGACCTGGCGGCGGAGAACCTGCAGGCTCGGATCCGCGGCAACCTGATGATGGCGCTCTCCAACCGGCACGGCTGGCTCGTCCTCACGACCGGCAACAAGAGCGAGATGTCGGTCGGCTACGCCACCCTCTATGGCGACATGGCAGGGGGCTTCGCGGTGATCAAGGACGTGCCGAAGACACTCGTCTACGAGCTGACGCGACGGCGCAACGAACGGGCTGGGCGCGAGTTGGTGCCGGCCTCGGTGATCGAGCGGGCGCCTTCGGCCGAGCTGCGCCCCGAGCAGCGCGACAGCGACTCGCTGCCGCCCTACGACCTACTCGACCGCATCCTCGAGGCTTACGTCGAGCGCGACCAGGGCCGCGAGGAGATGATCGCCGCCGGGATGCCGGCGGCGACGGTCGACGAGGTGATCCGCATGGTCGACCGCTCCGAGTACAAGCGCCGCCAGGCGGCCCCGGGCATCCGGATTACTCCCCGCGCTTTCGGCAAGGACCGCCGCCTACCGATAACGAATAGGTTCGGCGGCTAGCTCTTTTGGCAGCGGCCGGACGGCGATCGTCATCTGTGCCACGGCGCAGAGACGATCGTCGTCGTCGCGGACCTCGGCGTCCCAGACCCAGGTGGTGCGGCCGCGGTGGCGGGCGCGGGCGGTGACTTCGGCGCCGCCCTCGGTGACCGGGCGGATGAAGCTGACGCTGATCGACTGGCCCATCGCCGCCATCCCCCGGTCGAGGACCGAGAGCGCCGTGGCCCGCGAGCAGATGCTCTCGATCAGGGTCGACATCACGCCTCCGTGCAGGAGGCCGACCGGCTGGCGCAGCTCATCGCGCAGCTCGACCCGGACCCGGGCGTGGTCGGGATCGTCGTCGAGCCACTCGGTGCCGACGAGGACGTCGAAATGGGAGAGCAGCCCGCGCGGGTCGTCGGCCATCGGCGCCAACCCTATCGGCGGCGAAGTTAAGCCTTCGCGACCCCTGGGCGCGGCGCCTCACTCAATTGGCCCTTGCCCATAGTGTTCGCGGCCGATGGCGCTCAGCGAGGACCAGAAGGCGATCCTGCGCCTGCTCGCGCAACGGGGCGAGGAGGGCTACGGAGATCTCGCCGCCCTGATCGGGATCAGCGTCGAGGAGGTGCACGCGAAGGCGCAGGATGCGGCGGCGCGGCTCGAGTCGGAAGGGATCCCGGCACCGGCGATCCCATCGCCCGCCGGCGCGACCGAAACGCCGGTGCCGGTCAAGGAGGCCAAGCCCTCCCCAGACCCAGAGCCCAAGGCGGAAGTCAAGCCAGAGCCCGCAGCTCCTCCACAGGCCGAGCCGGCCCCAAAGCCGAAGCGCACCCCTCCCCCACGCCCGAGCATCTCGCTGCCCGGCGGCGGTGGCGCTCGCGCGGCGATCGTCGCCGCTGCGCTCGTCCTCGTCGCCCTGGTCCTCGTCCTGGTCCTTGGCGGCGGCGAAGACTCGGACGGAGGCGGAGAGAGCACCGCCGCCTCCGAGCAAGCGGTCGACGCCACCAACGGCGGCGAAACGACCCAGGCGGTACTCGAGGCCCTCGACGGCGGCGATGCGGAGGGCCTCGCCACCTTCGGGCGGGTCAAAAACGCGCTGGCGCTGCAGGTCGAAGCGACCGGCCTCGAGCCGACCGGCAAAGGCGAGTCCTACACGATCTGGCTCTTCGAGTCGCCGCGGAAAATGCTGCCTCTGGCGTCGACCCGAGTGCCTGAATCCGGCCAGATTTCCGCCCAGATCGCGGTGCCGACCGAAGTGCTCGGCTACCTCGCGAACGAAACCTTCGACCAGATCGACGTCTCGCGCACTACCGATGCGACCCTGAAAGCGTCGCTGGCGAAAGCGACGCGCGAACGCAAAGCGCCGATCTACACGGGTACCGACGTCTTGCGCGGGCAGATCACCGGCCCGATCATCGGCGCCGCCAAACGCGGCAAATAGCTCAGGCGTCCGGGAGCAGCTTTCCCGGATTCATAATTTCCTCCGGGTCCAACTGTTCCTTCACGGCGCGCAGCACGCCGAGTCCAGTCCTCCCCACCTCCGCCTCCATGTAAGGGGCGTGGTCGCGGCCGACCGCGTGGTGGTGGGTGATCGTGCCAGCGGCGGCGACGATCGCCTCGCAGGCGGCGCGCTTAACCTGGCGCCACTGCTCGACTGCCTCGTCGTGGCGGGCGCGGGCGATGAAGGTGAAGTAGAGCGAGGCACCGTCGACATAAGCATGTGAGAGGTGGCAGAAGACCAGGCCGGGCGTGCCCTGAGCGTCAAGCGTGCTGCGGATCGCCCTTCCGACGCCGTTGTAGAGCTCCCCCAACCGGCTCCAAGAGTGCGAGGTCTCCAGCGTCTCGACCATCGCCCCCATCTCCATCAGCGTGTCGCGCAGGTAGGGCCCCCGGTAGCGGCCGTGCTCCCAGGAGCGGCCGGCGGACTGGCCGAGGTAGGCGGCCCCGCCCGCACGCAGCCCCCGCACCGTCAACGCCCGGCGCCGCGCCACCGACTCCTCGTCGCCCTCGAAGCCGACGATGACGAGCGCGCCGCCGCGGCGTCTGCGCAGGCCGAGGTAGCCGCCGAAGAGCTTGCCCGCGGCGCCGCGGGGGCCGGAAAGGGCCAGCGAGACTTCGGTCTCCTCCTCGTCGGAGATGCGGACGATCTCCGGCAGGCCGGGGCCCTGCGCCATCGCCCGCACGATCTCGGCCCCCGCCTCGAAGCTCTCCACCATCCAGGCCTCGTAGCGCCGCAGCTTCGGCTCCGGGTGCACCCGCACGGTCACGTCCGGGATCACGCCGAGCGTGCCCTCGGAGCCGACGACCAACTCGCGCAGCGCAGGCCCGGCGGCGGTGTGCGGCGTCTCCAGGGTCGAGAGCTCGCCAGCCGGGGCGATCAGCCGCACCGAGCTGGCCAGGTCGTCGAAGCGGCCGTAGCCGCTCGAGGCCTGGCCGGCGGAACGGGTGGCGGCGAAGCCGCCGATCGTCGCGTACTCGAAGGACTGGGGGAAGTGGCCGAGCGTGACGCCGTGCTTGCTCAGCGCCGCCTCCGCCTCCGGGCCGCGCAGGCCGGCGCCGAGGCGCGCAGTGAGGGAACGGCGGTCGACCTCGACGTCGCGCAGTGCACCGAGGTCGAGGCTGATCAGCCGCTCGTGAGCGCCACGCAGCGGCTCGACGCCGCCGACCACGCTGGTGCCACCGCCGAACGGGACGACGGCGACGCCCTCTGCCGCGCAGATCTCCAACACGCGGCGCAGCGCCGCGGCATCGGCCGGCATTACCACCGCGTCGGGAGCGCCCTCGAGGGTGCCGTTGCGCAGCCGCGCCAGATCGGCGTAGCCGCACCCGGTCGCATGTCGCAGCCGGTCCTCCTTGCCGCTGAACACGCGCTCGGCACCGACCGCGTCGATCAGCAGCGGCGGCAGCGGCTGCGGGTTCAGCATCGCGAAGTCCTCGATCTGCGCCGCCAGCGGCCACGGCTCCAGGTCGTCGACCCGCTCGCGCAACACCGCCTGGGCCTCGGTGTCGAGCTCCGGTGTCACGGCCGGGTCGCCCCACCCCCACCACTTCGAGTCCCGGCGTGGCGACTTATTGACCTCTGAGGTTAAAAAGTCGCCACGGCTCACGCCAGCGCCCTCTCGATCCCGTCGAGCGCCTCCTCGAGGATCTCGCCCTGGCCGCGCCGCATCATCGGCGAGCCGAGCCGCGACATCCCCTTCAGGGTCTGCACGGAGCTGAGATCGACCTCGGTGCCGCCGTCGTCCGGCCGCAGGGCGATCTCGATCTGGGAGCTGCGCAGGTGACGGGCGAACGGCGTCCCCTGCAGCCCCTGCTCCCAGACGTAGCGCTCGTTCTCGGCCGAGCTGAGACAGCGGTAGTCGGCTCGCACGCCCCGGCCCTCGGCCGTCTCCAGAACCTTGGTCCACTGGCTGCGCCGCCCGCCGCCTTTACGGTCGACGTTCTCGACCCGGCTCACCCGCGGCCACCAGCGCGGCAGGCTGTGGGGATCGGAGATCAATCGCCAAACCTCTTCCGGGGGAGCGGCGATCGTGCGTTGGCGAGTAACCCGAGGCATGACTGAGGCGCGGGGGTCAAGTCTGCCAAGGACGCAGGGAGCGTGGCGTGCTCTGCACGCGAGTGACCGAGGACACAGGCAGACGCCGATCCCCGTGTCTCAGTCTCCGGCGAGGCGGCGCAGGTCCCGCACCAGCAGGAGGTGCTTGAGGTGGCTGACCGTCGCCGCCAGGCTTTCGAGGCTCTGCAGCGCCTCCTTGCGGCGCTCGGGGTTGCGCGAGCGCAGCGAGGGACCGAGCAGCGCTTCCAGCAGCTGCGCCTCGCGATCGGCCGAGGAGCGGAAGACGCGCAGGTTGCGGGCCCCGACCCCGACCCGCGAGAGCTCGTTGGCGGCGCGGACGATCTCGCGGTCGGTCTCGTCGTAGACCGTCTTGCCCTCGCGCTTCTCGGGCTGCACGATCCCGAAGTTCTCCAGCTCGGCGATCAGCTCCTCGCGGGCGCCGGTCTCCTCGACCACCTCCTCGAGCGTCAGGTAGGCGCGCGAGGTGTCGACCAGGATCGCCCGTCGCACGGTGCCGCCGGCGGTGCGCTTGTCGCCGTCGCCGATCGTGATGTCGCCGCCGGCCGCCAGCTCTTGGCGGATCACCCGCAGCGGCAGAAACTCGTCGCGCTGCAGGCGCAGGATCGTGCGCAGGCGCTCGACGTCGGACTGGCTGTAGAGGCGGTAGCCCCCCGAGGTGCGACGCGGGCTGAGCAGCTTCTGGTCCTCGAGGTAGCGGATCTTCGAGATCGAGACGTCGTCGAACTCGTTTTGGAGGATCTTGCAGACGGCGCCGATCGTCAGCGCCTTGCGCGGCCGACTGGCCGACTCCGGCGGGCGGGCGGGCTGTTCGGAGACCGGCATCCTCACCTCTCCAGGTAGCTGAGCTTGTACTTGCCGACCTGGATCTCGTCGCCGTCGGCGAGCCGGTGCGACTCGATCCGGCGCCGGTTGACGTAGGTCCCGTTGAGCGAGCCGAGATCGTCGATATAGAGGCCGTCGCGGCGCCGCACCAGCAGCGCGTGGTTGCGGGAGACGGTGACGTCGTCGAGGAAGACCCCGGCGTCGGGGCTGCGGCCGATGCTGACCCGGTCCTCGTCGATGCTGAAGCTCTCTCCGGCGCGGCCGCCGCCGGCCCGGATCACCAACGCCGCGCCCGCTACCTCGACCACCTCGTCGATGTCGACCGGCTGCATGTCGCCGGTGTCGTCGACCGTGTAGGTCATCGTCGTCGGGTCCTCGCCGGACTCCGCCGGCCCACCCAGGTAGGCGCCGCACTTCTGGCAGTAGTTGGCGCCCTCGGGGTTGGCGAACCCGCAATCGGGACAGTGGACGGCCATGCTCGCTCCCGGCGCTCAGGCCGCCGGCTCGTCCTCCGCGGGGCCCTGTGCCTTGCCCGCGAGGATCTCGGTCAGTTTGCTGACGTCGTCGCCGGAGATCATCGACTCGCCGGCATCGTGCTTGTCGCGCAGGCGGTTGACCAGCTCGGCGCGGAGGATGTCGATCTTCCCGTGCAGGACGCGCCGCTTGTAGGAGATCTCGTTCTCCTCCTCGGTCAGCTTGTCGATCAGATCCTTCAGCTCTTTGTCGCTGAGGGATCCCAGATCGGGAAAGGTCTCCTCCATCTCGCTCCTTGGTCGGGGGAGGCGCAGCCGCCTCCGTTTGCGCAGGCGACGATTATAGGTCGAGCGGCGCCCAAGGTTCAACCGCAGGTTGAAGGTTCAGCCCGTCTGGCTGCTCGATTGCACGCGCGCCGCGCGCATTCCGGCCCTGGCGTAGAGCACGGTGGCGAGGATCGCCATCGCCAGACCCCAGATCACCAGCGCCGTCGCGACCCAGCCCGGGGCGAAGAGGGCGAGCCAGATCCCGCCCATGATCGGGAAGACCGAGATCCGGCCGGGCCAGTTGACTTCGATGTCGACGCCGTGCCGGAGGCCGTACTGGGCAAGGAAGAGCATCGCCAGCTCGCGCGCGGCGAGCAGCGCCAGCAGCCAGCGGGGCAGCAGCTCGAAGCTCCAGCAGACGACGGCGCCGGAGAGGATCGTAAGCCGGTCGACCAGCGGATCGAGCAGGGCGCCCATGCGGCTGTACTGGCCGGTGACCCGGGCGAGGAAGCCGTCGAGGTAGTCGCCGGCCGCGATCCCCCAGAAGACCATCGCGGCGAGCAACGAGGTGCCGTCCTCGGTCCTGTAGGCGAGGTAGAGGAAGAGCGGCAGCGCCGCCAGGCGCAGGTAGCCGACCAAGTTGGGGATCGTCCAGGGGTTCAGCGGCTCCCCCTTGCGGGTCGAGGCCGGTTTGGGATCGCTGCGGTCGAGCCCGAAGAGACGGCGCACGCGGCCGCGGCCGAAGGGGTCGCGGCTAGCCATCGATGTTTTGGAGAAGGGCGAGCGCCCGAGCGGCGGCCTCCTCCACGGGCAGCTCGTGCTCGGCGCCGGAGCCGCGCTCGGCTGCCTCGACGACGCCGTTGGCAAGGCCGCGCCGCCCGGCGACGATCCGCAGTGGGCAGCCGAGCAGCTCGGCGTCGGTCAGCTTCTCTCCCGGCCCGGCATCGCGGTCGTCGTAGAGGACCTCGGCCCCGGCCTCGCGCAGCTCGTCGTAGAGGCGCTCGGCGGCCTCGCGCTCGGGCTCGCCGGCCTTCGCCAGCGAGACCAGGTGTACGTCCCAGGGCGCGATCGCCCGCGGCCAGACGATCCCGCGCTCGTCGGCGCGCTGCTCGATCGCGGCGGCTACGATGCGCGCCGGGCCGATCCCGTAGCTGCCCATCGCGATCGGCTTTTCGCTGCCGTCTTGGTCGAGGTAGGTGGCCCCGAGCGGCTCCGTGTAGCGGCTGCCGAGCTTGAAGATGTTGCCGACCTCGATCGCCGGCTCGATCTCGATCGTGCCGCCGCCCGCTGCGGTGTCGCCGGCCTCGACCGTGCGCACGTCCATCTCGTAGGCCTCGAAGTCGCGGCTCGGGTCGACGCCGCGCAAGTGAGCGTCACGCTCGTTGGCGCCGCAGACGTAGGAGTCGCCGACGATCGCCGCGTCCACGATGATCGGTAGCCCGGAGCCGACCGGGCCGATGTAGCCGACTGGGCCCAGCTTCTCCTCGATCTCCTCCGGGCGGGCCTGGCGGAAGTCGGTCCCCATCCCGTTGCGTAGCTTGATCTCGTTGAGCCGGTGGTCGCCGCGCAACAGCACCAGGACCAGGCCGCGTCCCTCGACCATGATCGGCAGGCACTTGATGAGCGCCCCGGGCGGCAGCCCGAGCGAGCCCGAGACCTCCTCAACCGTGGTCAGGCCGGGCGTCTCGACCCGCTCGGGCGCCGGCAACGGCGCCGGCAGCTCGACCGGCTGCGGCGCGGCCGCGGCGACCTCGACGTTGGCGGCGTAGCCGGGGGCCAGCGCGACCTCGTTCTCGCCGGCGGCGCAGGGCGCCATGTACTCGTGGGCGCCGGAGCCGCCCATCATCCCGACGTCGGACTCGACCCGGTACCAGCGCAGCCCGCTGCGGTCGAAGATCCGCGCGTAGGCTTCGCTCTGCAGCTCGTAGGAGCGGGCCAGGCCCTCCTCGTCGCGGTCGAAGGAGTAGGCGTCCTTCATCGTGAACTCGCGCGTGCGCAGAACCCCGGCCCGCGGCCGCGGCTCGTCGCGCTCCTTCGTTTGCAGGTGGTAAAGCATCAGCGGCAGGTCGCGGTAAGACCGGACCTCATGGGCGACGTGGTAGGTGAGGCACTCCTCGTGCGTCATCGCCAGCACCAGCGGCGCCCCCTTGCGGTCCTCGAGCTTGAACAGCTCCTCGATCGCGTAGCGCCCGGTCTTCTCCCAGTTCTCGGCCGGCTGCAGGACCGGCATCAGCATCTCCTGACACCCGATCGCCTCCATCTCCTCACGCAGGATCGCCTCCACCTTGCGATGCGCCCGCCACCCGGCCGGCAGATAGGTCCACAACCCCGCCCCTAGCTGGCGGATCAGACCAGCTCTGACCATCAGCTTGTGGGACAAGGCCTCCGCGTCCGCGGGGGCATCCTTGAGAGTGGGAACGAACGCTTGTGAGAGTCGGGTCACGGCGTGAAACCTACCCCGCTCCTCCGGTGGGTGGCATCAGGGGAGGTGCCGAGAACGTAAACCTCGCCCGCAGGTACCTCCCCTGATGACAGGACCCGCCGGCCGGAGCGCGCTAGGCCCTCGTGAATCTCCGCCCCGCCGTCGGTGAAGCGTCCTCATCGAGCAGCACCTTGTCCGACTCCCCCTTCTGCGCCGCTTCGTGCTCCATCTGGGCGATCTTCTCGGGGGTCAGATCGCCGGCGTTTTCCTGCTCGATCTTCGCTACCCACTCGGCCCCCTCGCGCGATTCGGCCTCGTCAAACTCGACCTCGCCGCGATCGAGCGACTTGTCGATCTCCTCGAACAGGGTGTCGACCAGGGTCGCCTGCGGCACCTTGCGCAGCGGCTTGCCGCCGGCGAAGATCAGGCCCTCGTTCTTGGCCCCGGCGATGCCGAAGTCGGCGGCGCTGGCCTCGCCGATCCCGTTCACCGCGCAGCCGAGCACCGCGACCTCGACCGGCTCCTCATAGCCTTCCAGCCGCTGCTCGATTTCGGCCACGACCGAGTCCATGTCGAACTGCAGGCGACCGCAGGTCGGGCAGGCGATCAGGACCGGGCCGCGCTCGCGCAGCTGCAGCGCCTTGAGGATCTCCCAGGCGACCTTGACCTCCTCCTCGGCGTGGAAGGTCGAGAGGCTGATCCGGATCGTGTCGCCGACCCCGTCGGCGAGCAGCGTCCCAAGACCGACCGCGGATTTGAGCGAGCCCGACCATTTCGTCCCCGCCTCGGTGATCCCCAGGTGCAGCGGGTAGGGGATCTTCTCGGACAGCAGGCGGTTGGCGGCGATCGTGTACGGCACGTTGGTCGACTTGATCGAGACCTTGAAGTTCTCGAAGTCGAGCCCCTCCATCAGTTCGACGAACTCGACCGCGGCGGCGACCAGAGCCTCGACCGGCGCCTCTTTCTCGAGCTCGTGCAGGTGCTTCGGCAGCGAGCCCGAGTTGACCCCGATCCGCATCGGCACCGCGGCCGCGTTCGCCTTCTCCGCCACCTCGGCGACTTTCTCGCGGCCGCCGATGTTGCCGGGGTTGAGGCGAATGCAGTGGGCGCCGGCGTCGATCGCTTTCAGCGCCAAGGTGTGGTTGAAGTGGATGTCGGCGATCACCGGGATCGGCGATTCGCGCACGATCGTCTTCAGTGCCTCGGCGTCCTGCTCGCGCGGCACCGCGCAGCGGACGATGTCCGCGCCGGCGTCGGCGACCTTGCGGATCTGCTCCATCGTCGCCGCCAAATTGGCGGTCTCGGTCTTGGTCATCGTCTGCACCGCGACCGGCGCACCGCCGCCGATCGGCACCTTGCCGACGAATATCTGGCGCTTCGAAGCCACGTTCGAAGCGTATCGACAGCCGTTCTCGGTCCGACTTGAACCCGCTGGGCCGTACGTCCGTATGCAAGAAACAGATGGTTACCTCGTCGGCGGAGAGGGCGATGGGACCGGGGTCGCGGCGCGGCCTCCGCGCCCTGCTGCCGCTGCTTATCGTGCTTGCCTCGTTGCTTGGCGCAGCGCCGGCCGCCCAGGCGACGTTCCACGAAATCCTCGTGCGGGAGGTCTACGCCGGTGGTGCCGAGAACGACAGCTATGTCGTCCTGCAGGCCTACACCGGCGGTCAGCAGTTCGTTGGTGGCCACACCCTGACCGCCTACAACGCCAGCGGCGCTTCGATCGGAACCTTCACTTTCGGCGGCTCGGTTGCCAACGGCCAGAACCAGATGACGGTGCTGGTCGCCGACACCGCCTACGCGAGCGGCTTTCCGAGCGGTCCGGCGCCAGACGGCACCGCGGCGAACTTCAACCTCAGCCCGGCCGGGGGCGCCGTCTGCTGGGCCGGTCTCGACTGCGTCGCCTGGGGCGGCTTCAGCGGCAGCACCAGCCCCGCGTCCGGATCGCCGGCCGACCCGGGCGGGATCCCGGCGGGCATGGCGCTGCGACGGACGATCGCGCCGGGTTGCGCAACCCTGCTCGAGCTCGGCGACGACAGCAACTTCAGCGCCAACGACTTCGTCGACGCGACCCCGAACCCGCGCGCCAACGCCTCGCCGATCGTCGAGACGACCTGTGCGCCCTCGCAGGCGCCGAATACGTCGATCGGCAGCCCGAAACCGGCGAGCCGCACCAACAGCACCGAAGCCACGTTCACCTTCAGCGCAACGCCGGCGACCGGGGCCAGCTTCGAGTGCAAGCTCGACTCCGCGCCAGCCTTTACCGCCTGCACCTCACCGGCCGCCTACAGCGGTCTCAGCGGCGGCGAGGGAACCAGCCACAGCTTCCAGGTGCGGGCCGTGCACCCGACCAACGGGACCGACCCCAGCCCGGCCAGTCACAGCTGGATCGTCGACACGGTCGCTCCAACCGCGACCCTCGACTCCCAGCCGGCGGATCCCAGCCCCGGCGGCAGCGCCGCCTTCGGATTCCACGCCAGCGAGAGCTCGACCTTCCAGTGCAGCGTTGCGCTGAGCGGCCAGCCCGACAGCTACGCCGCTTGCTCCTCCGGCAAGACGTACGCCAACCTCGCCGACGGCGAGTACGCCTTCAAGCTACGCGCCACCGACTTGGCCGGCAACGTCGGTACGGTCGAGACCTACAGCTGGACGGTCGACAACTCGCTCGCCGACACGACGCCGCCCGAGACGACTCTGGGAGCACGACCGCCCGACCCGAGCGCCAGCTCGATCGCCAGCTTCACCTATGGCTCCAACGAGCCGGGCTCGCGCTTCGAGTGCTCACTCGACGGCGCCGCCTTCGCCGCCTGTCCGGCGACCGGCGTCACCTACAACGGCCTCGCCGGCGGACCGCACAGCTTTCAGGTCCGCGCAATCGACGCCGAAGGCAACGTCGACCCGACTCCGGCCGGCTACAGCTTCCAGGTCGTGCTACCGGGCGCGACGCTGCAGGCACCGCCTCCGAACCCGCCCGCTTCGCCCGCGGCGGCGATCGCCCCACAGACGACGATCTCCGCCAAGCCTGCCGCAAGGACGGCTGACAGGACGCCAACCTTCCGCTTCGGCTCGAGCCCGCCCGGCGCCTCCTACCAGTGCCAGCTCGACCGCGGTCCGTTTAAGGCCTGTCGCTCGCCCTTCACGACCAAGTCACTGGCTCCAGGCCGCCATACGCTCAAGGTACGCGCGGTCCTCGCCGACCTCGCCGACCCGACCCCGGCGAGCTTCGCCTTCAAGGTCGTCAAACCGAAGCCGGGGCGCAGATGAGCGCCCGGCGCGTCCTGTCGAGGGCGATAGCCGCAGCTTTCGCCACGCTCGGGCTGGCGGCGCCGCTCGCATCGGCGACCTTCCACTTCGTCTCCGTCCGCGAGGTCTACCCCGGCTCCGCCGCGGCCCCTGGCGCCGAGTACGTTGAGCTGCAGATGTGGGCGTCGGACCAGCACTTCGTCGCCGGCCACACGATCCGCACCTACGACGCATCCGGGGCGCTCACCGGGACCGACGCCTTCCCGACCGACGTCCCGCGCGGAGCCGACCAGAGCACGCTGATCCTGGCGACGCCCGAGGCAGAAGCCGCCTTCGGTTTCGCCGCCGATGCGCCGATCGCGCCCTCCGGTCGCCTCGACCCGGCCGGCGGCGCTATCTGCTGGGAGCAGATCGACTGCGTCGCCTGGGGCGGCTTCGCCGGTGCCCTGCCCAGCCCAGCCGGGCCTCCCGCCCCAGCGATCCCCGACGGGATGGCGCTGCGCCGCACGATCGCGCCTGGCTGCCCCACCTTGCTCGAGCCGGGCGATGACCGCGACAACAGCGCCGCTGACCTCGGCGTCGTCTTCCCCTCGCCGCGCCCCAACAGCGTCGCCCCGAGCGAGCGTCCCTGCGGCGGCAGTGTCGGTGCTGGCGGCGGCAACGCGGGCGGCGGCGGACCTGGCCCCCACCGCCACGGGGCCCCGCAGACCACTCTGCGCGCCAAGCCGCCGAAGCGCTCGCACGACCGCACCCCGACCTTCCGCTTCCGTGCCAGCGAGCCCGACGCGGGCTTCGAGTGCCGACTCGACGGCAAGCGCTTCCGCCCCTGCCGTTCGCCGTTCACCGCCAAACGCCTCTCCCCCGGCTCTCACGTCTTCAGCGTCCGCGCCCGCGGGCACGACGGCGCCGCCGATCGGTCCCCGGCGCGCTACGCCTTTACGGTGCTGCCGAAACGCGGCTAGCGAACGTTGTAGGCGTCGCTACCGAGGCGGCCGATGTCGTTGGTGAGGCCGATCGCCATCAGCATTAGGACGAGGGCGAAGCCAAGCACGGTCGCCCGCTCCATCGCCCGCAGGGAAACCGGGCGACCACGCAGTTTCTCGACCACCGCCCAGAAAATGTGGCCGCCGTCGAGCGGCAGGATCGGCAGCAGGTTGACCAGGCCGAGCGAGAGGCTGACCAGGGCAAGCAGGAAGAGCGCTTCCACGCCGCTGCGGTCGAGAGTCTGGTTGGCGGCGTCGCTGACCCCGACGATCCCGGAGATCTGCTTGCGCTGCTCCTCCTCGAAGATGCGGGAGAAGATCGAGGCGGTTTTGGCGGTCACCTCCCCGATCACGTCAACGGCGCGGTCGGCGGCGGTGCCGACGCCGATCTCGGCCGGGCGCCCGCCGTAGGAGAACCCGATCAGGGCGCGGCCCTCCGCCCGCGAGTACTCGGGCCGGACCGCGATCGTCCGCACCTTGCCGTCGCGTTCGATCCTCAGCAGCGCCGGCGTCACCGCCACGCAGCCGTCGACCTGCTTGCCGGCGCACTCGTGTGAGCCGACCTGCTTGCCGAAGCTTTCGAGTCGCTTTTCCAGGCTCATGCCGGCGAACGTCTTGCCGTCGACCGCGAGGATCCGGTCGCCGGGCTGCAGCACCCTTGCCGCCGGCGACCCGGTCCGCACCTCGCCGACCTTCTGGTCGAGCTGCTGCGCGTTGTAGAAGAAGACGCAGGCGAGGATGAGGAAGGCGAGGACGATGTTGACCGCCGGACCGGCGGCGATAACGACGATCCGCTTCCAGACCTTCTGCCGGTGGTAGGCGCGATCCTCGACCTCTGGAGGAACCTCCTCCTCCGGGTTCATCCCGGTGATCTTCACGTAGCCCCCGAGCGGGATCGCTTTGATCCCGTACTCGGTCTCGCCGCGTTTGAACGACCACAGGGTCGGCCCGAAGAAGAGGAAGAAGCGCTCAACCCGCATCCCGGTCGCCTTCGCGGCCACGAAGTGACCGCCCTCGTGGAGGACGATCAGCAGCGAGAAGCCGAGGAAGATGAGGATCCAGTTCATGCTGGAGTCAACCCGCGAACCTGGCTCTCGCTGCGCTCGCGCGCCTCGGCGTCGGTGGCGAAGAGGTCGTCGAAGTGGGTCACCGTCCGGGCCGGCATCTCCCCCAGCACCCGCTCGATCACCGCGGCGATCCCGGTGAAGGGGATGCGACCGGCGAGGAAGGCGGCGACCGCGACCTCGTCGGCGGCGTTGAGCACGCAGGGCGCCGTCCCCCCCACCCTGCCGGCCTCGAGCGCCAGTCGCAGGCAGGCAAAGGTCTCGAGGTCGGGCGCCTCGAAGGTCAGCGCGCCGGCGGCGGCGAGGTCGAGCTGCGGGACTTCGACGTCGGCCCGCTGCGGGAAATGCAGCGCGTAGGAGATCGGCACCCGCATGTCGGGATGCCCGAGGTGGGCGAGCGAGGAGCCGTCATTGAGCTGGATCAGCGAGTGGACCAGCGACTGCGGGTGGACGACGACCTCGATCCGCTCGTAGCCGACGCCGAACAGGTGGTGCGCCTCGATCGCCTCGAAGCCCTTGTTCATCAGCGTCGCCGAGTCGATCGTGATCCGCCCGCCCATCTTCCAGGTCGGGTGATCGAGCGCGTCCTCGATCCCGACCCCGTCGAGGTCGGTGCGGCCACGGAACGGCCCGCCGGAGGCGGTCAGGACCAGCTTCTCGACCGTGCCCGGCGACTCGGCGCCGATCAGCTGGTGCAGGGCCGAGTGCTCGGAGTCGACCGGCAGCAGCCGGGCCCCGGTCGCCTCGGCCAGCGCCATCACCAGCTCGCCGCCGACGACCAAGCTCTCCTTGTTGGCGAGGGCGACGTCGGTCCCCTCGGTCAAGGCGACCACGGTCGAGGCGAGCCCGGCGGCGCCGACGATCCCGTTCAGAACCAGGTCGGCGCCGGACTCGGCGATCAGCTCGCGTACCCCTTCCTCGCCCGTCAGCACGCGGCCGCTCCAGGCACCGCGCGCCCGCTCGGCGGCGTCGGCGTCGGCGAGGGCGATCGCCGGCACGCCGTGCTCGCGCGCCTGCTCGACCGTAAGCTCCCAGCCGCTTCCGGCCGCCAGGCCGACCGCCTGCAGCCGCTCCGAAGCACCGATCACCTCCAGCGCCTGCGTTCCGATGGACCCGGTCGAGCCGAGCACGAGGACCTTCTTCATGCGTCCCCAGAGGATAGGGAGCACATGCGTCTGCTCTGAGGCACCCATATGGTGCCCCAGAGCAGACGCGGCTCAGTAAGCAAGCGCCACCGAGAGGTAGTAGCCGACGACGACGGTGAAGAAGACGGCGTCGAGGCGGTCGAGGATGCCGCCGTGGGGGCCGAACAGGGTGCCGGTGTCCTTGGTGCCGAGGTCGCGCTTCAGCATCGACTCGAAGAGGTCGCCGACGGGGGCGGCCGCCGCCACCGCGGCGCCGATGATCAGCGCGTCGACCCCGGAGAGCCAGTCCTGGTACAGGCCAGCGAACCAGAAGCCCATCGTCCCGATCAGGAAGCCGCCGATCAGGCCCTCGAGCGTCTTGTTGGGGCTGAGGTTGGGGGCGATCCGGTGGCTGCCGAACATGCGCCCGGTCGCGTAGGCGGCGGTGTCGGCGACGAAGGTCCCGACCAGCACGTCGACCAGCAGGCCGGCACCGTGGTCGGGCAGGTCGCGCAAGAGCACCGCGTGGACGAGCGGGATCCCGATCCAGACGATCCCGAGCAGCGTCACCGCGATCGAGATCGTCGCCCCGTCGCGGTGGCGGGCATCGGCGGCGAAGGCGAAGAGCAGCGGGAAGGAGGCGGCAAGGATCATCAGCACGTTGAAGGCGGTGCCGAACTGGGCGGCGGCGATCAGCGCCGCGACCGCGGCGTAGGCGGGGATCGCGAGCGGGCGCGAGTCGGCGGTCATCGTCAGGTACTCGCGCAGGCAAAGCCCCCCGATCGCGAGCATCGCCGCGGCGAAGACGAGCCCGCCAGCGACGATCACCGCGATCGCCGCGGCGATCCAGGGCAGGACCACGACGACCCGCTTCGCCGTCTCGCCACTGCGGCTGCGTTTGCGCCGCGGCGTGCGTGGCGGCCGCGGGGGCGGCGCCGGCTCGTCCTCGAACATCTCGTCGTCGAAGAGGTCGGTCCTCAAGAGCGCGCTCCGAAGCGGCGCTGGCGGGTCTCGTACTCGCGCAGCGAGCCCTCGAACGCGGCCCGGTCGAAGTCGGGCCAGAGCTCGTCGCGGAAGACCAGCTCCGAGTAGGCGCACTGCCAGAGCAGGTAGTTGGAGACGCGGCGCTCGCCGCTGGTTCGGATGAGCAGGTCGGGATCGTGCATCTCGGGCGCGTAGAGGTGGCTGCGGAACTCTTCCTCGGAGCCCCCCTTGAAGCTTCGCGCCGCGTCGATGATCTCCGCCCTGCCGCCATAGTTGAAGGCGACGAAGAAGACGATCCGGTCGTTGCCGGCGGTCATCTCTTCCGCCCACTCCATCGCCTCGACCAACCGGCGGGGAATCCCCTCGCGGCGGCCGACGAAGCGCATCTTCACCCCCTCCGCGTGCAGCTCCGGGGTCTCGTTGGCGATCCGCTCGCCCATCATCCGCATCAACCCCTCGACCTCCTCGGCCGGCCGGGTCCAGTTCTCGGTCGAGAAGGAGAAGACGGTCAGCTCCTCGACCCCGAGCTCGACCGCATCGCGCAGCCGCGCCTTGACCGTGTCGGCGCCGGCGCGGTGCCCGTCGAGCACGGGCAGGCCGCGCTGCTGCGCCCAGCGGCCGTTGCCGTCGGTGATGATCGCTACGTATCTGGGCCCGGTCACGCTGCCGTGGACCGCCTCAAACCTCGAGGATCTCTGCTTCCTTGCCCTTCAGGAGCGAGTCGATCTCGGCGACCGCCTCGTCGGTCTGCTTCTGCAGCGCCGCCTCGGCCCGGCGCTCGTCGTCCTCGCCGGCTTCGCCCTCCTTCTTCAGCTCCCGCAGGTCACTCATGATGTCGCGGCGGACGTTGCGGACCGCGATCCGCCCCTCCTCGGCGACCCCGTGCACGACCTTGACCATCTCGCGCCGGCGCTCCTCGGTCATCTCCGGGATCTGCAGCCGCACCACGTTGCCGTCGTTGCTCGGGGTGAGCCCGACGTCGGACTCCTGGATCGCCTTCTCGATCGCCCCGAGCGCACCCTTGTCGAACGGGGTCACGGTGAGCAGGCGAGCATCGCTGGCGGCGACGTTGGCGAGTTGCCTCAGCGGCGTCGGGTTGCCGTAGTAGTCGACGACGATGCGGTCGAGCAGGTGCGGCGAGGCACGGCCGGTGCGCACGGTGGCGAGCTCGCCGCGGCTCGACTCGACCGACTTGGCCATGCGCCCCTTGGCGTCGTCCAGCAGTTCGTCGATCAGCTCCACGGGTTCCCGTCCTCGCTCATTCGGCGGGGGCACTGGCGACCAGCGTGCCCACCTTCTCGCCGGAGACGATCCTATCTATGTTGGTCTCGTCGCCCATGTTGAAGACGTAGATCGGCAGGTCGTTGTCCATGCAGAGCGAGAGCGCAGTCGAGTCCATCACCTTGAGGCCGCGCTCGATCGCCTCGCGGTGGGTGATCGCGGGGATGAACTCGGCGTCGGGATTGGTCGCCGGGTCGGAGTCGTAGACCCCCTCGACCCCGTTCTTCGCCATCAGGATCGCCTCGGCGTGGATCTCCAGCGCGCGCAGTGCCGCCGCCGTGTCGGTAGTGAAGAACGGATTGCCGGTGCCCGCGGCGAAGATCACCACCCGCGCCTTCTCCAGGTGGCGCATCGCGCGGCGACGGATGTAGGGCTCGGCCACCTCCTTGACGTCGATCGCCGACATCACCCGCGTGTGCTGGCCGAGCCGCTCCAGCGCGTCCTGCAGGGTGAGCGCGTTCAGCACCGTCGCCAGCATCCCCATGTAGTCGCCGGTGGCGCGGTCCATGCCACTCGCCGCTCCGTCGAGGCCGCGGTAGATGTTGCCCGCCCCGACCACGATCGCGATCTCGACCCCGCGCTCGCGGATCGCCGCTATCTGCTCGGCGATCCGGTCGACCTCGGCACCGTCGGTGCCGAAGTCCTGGCGCCCATCAGGGCCTCGCCGGAAAGCTTCAGCAGGATGCGCCCGAAGCGCGGCTCGGGAGAGTCGTTCACTGTGGCGGAGCTTATTCGCCGACCCGGAAGTAGGCGAGGCGAGCGACGCGGACGTTCTCACCCGTTTTCGCCGCCAGCTCCTGGCGCAGCTCCTCGATCGTCTTCGAGTCGTGCTTCTCGGTGTTGACATGGGTCTGATCGAGCAGCGCCACTTCGCTCGCCCACTTGTCCAACTGGCCCTGGACGATTTTCTCGACCACGTTGTCGGGCTTGCCTTCTTCTCGCGCCTTCTCTTCGAAGACCCTTTTTTCGGCTTCGCGCCGCTCCTCGGGAATCTCCTCGGTGGAGACGTATCGAGGGGCGGTCGCGGCCGCGTGCAGGGCGACCTGGTAGGCGAAGACCTTGAACTCCTCGTTGCGGGCGACGAAGTCGGTCTCGCACTGGACTTCGACCATCGCCCCGACCTTGTCGTTGGCGTGGATGTAGGAGGCGATCACACCCTCGTCGGTGCCCCGCCCTTCCCGCTTCGCGGCGGAGGCCTGCCCCTTCACCCGCAGCAGCTCGACCGCGCGCTCGACGTCCCCGCCGGCCTCGACCAACGCCGATTTGGCGTCCATCATCGCCGCCCCGGTGCGGTCCCGCAGCGCCTTCACGTCGGCAGCCGTGACGCTCATTTCGATTCCTCGTCTTTCTTCTCCTCAGCTTTCTCCTCGCCAGCGGACCCGGCCGCGGGCGGCTCTGCCGCTTTTTCCTCGCCAGCGGGCTCAGCGGCGGGCGCCTCCTCGGGCGCCGCTGCTTTCTCCTCAGCGGCCGGAGCCTCTGGCGTTGCCTCAGCCGCCGCCGATGCCTCCTCGGCTTTTGCCGGAGGCGTCTCTGGCGCGGGTGGCGCCGTAGGGGGAACCACCCCCGAGGAAGCTTTAGCTACCGCAGGGGGTGGTTCCCCTGCGACGACAGGACCCGCGCCCTGCCCGCCCGCGTCTTGAGCCGGAGCCGGCGGCGCTTTCGCTTTCGCGGCAGCCTGCTGCGCCTGAGCCGTGGCTTTCGCCGCTTTCTCCGCCTCTTCGGCCGCTTTTTTCGCTTCCTCGGCTTCGACGCGAGCTTTCTCTTCTTCCTCGCGTTTCTTGCGCTCTTCCTCGTCTTTTTTGCGCCGCGCCATTTCCTCGGCGATGCGCTTCTCCTCCTGTACCCGCCAGGCGCTCGAGCCCTCCTCGACCGCGGCGCCGATCGTGCCGATGACCAGCTGGCAGGAGCGGATCGCGTCGTCGTTGCCGGGGATCACGAAGTCGACCGGAGTCGGGTCGCAATTGGTGTCGACCAGGCCGATGATCGGGATCCGCAGGCGGGCCGCCTCGTGGACCGCGATCTCCTCCGTTTTGAGGTCGGTGACGAAGACCGCGTCGGGCAGCCGGTCCATGTCGCGGACGCCGCCGAGGTTGAACTCGAGCTTGGCGAGTTCGGCCTCCATCCCCATCCGCTCCTTGGTCGGGAGCAGGTCGAGTTTGCCCTCCTCTTTCCAGCCGTTGAGCTCGTGCAGGCGGGCGATCCGGCCCGACATCGTGTTGAAGTTGGTCAGCAGGCCGCCCAGCCAGCGTTTGTTGACGTAGGGCATCTGGCAGCGTTCGGCCCATTCCTGGACCGTGTCGCGCGCCTGCTTCTTGGTGCCGACGAAGAGCACCGTGCCGCCGCCGCTGGCGAGCTCGCCGGAGAAGCGGCGCGCGTTCTCCAGCAGCGCCTCGGTCTGGACCAGGTCGATGATGTGGATCCCGTCCAGCTCGCCGAAGATGAAGCGGCGCATGTTCGGGTTCCAGCGCCGCGTTTGGTGGCCGAAGTGCACTCCGGCCTGGAGCAGCTCGGTGAGACCTGCCTCTGGCATCGAAAAATCTCCTTGTGGTTGGGCGAAGCTCCCGATTCCGCTTGCCGGACCTGGCACCGGGCGCCAGGCAGGATCCGACTTGCCGTCGAACGGGGGTTGGTTTAGAGCGGTTGATTGTAGAGCGCCGCGCTAAGCCGCGCGGGCCGCGTCGAGCGCGGCGGCGAGGTCTTCGGGCAGCTCGGACTCGAAGGAAAGTCGCTGGCCGCTGCGCGGGTGCTCGAAGGCGAGGCGGTGCGCGTGCAGGAACTGCCGCTCGAGGTCGTAGCGCTCGGCCCCGCCGTAGGTGGCGTCGCCGGTTAGCGGGTGGCCGATCGCGGCGAAATGGGCGCGGATCTGGTGGGTGCGGCCGGTCTCGAGGCGCGCTTCCAAGTAGCTCTCCTGGCTGAGCAGCTCCAGCACCTCGAAGTGGGTGCGAGCCTGGCGCGAGGCCGCCCCGGAGACCGCCATCCGGTGCCGCTGGCGGGTGGCGCGCCCGATCGGCGCGTCGATCGTCCCGGTGCGCGAGCCGAGCCGACCCCCGGCTAGGGCGAGGTAGACGCGCTCGACCTCGCGGCGCTGCACCTGCGCCTGCAGGGCGGCGTGAGCCTCGTCGTCGCGAGCGACGACGAGCAGGCCGCTCGTCCCCTTGTCGAGCCGGTGCACGATCCCGGGGCGCTCGGGGTCCCCCCCTCCGCCGAGGATCTCCCCCAGCTCGTCGACCAGGGTCGGGCCGCGGTGCGAGGGAGCCGGGTGGACGACCAGGCCGGCCGGCTTGTCGACCACGGCCAGGGCTTCGTCGAGGTGGACGACCCGCAGCGCCGGCTCAGCCACTCCTCGCCTCCCGCTCGGCCTCGCGCAGGTAGAGCAGGACCAGCAGGGCGACGCCGAGCGTGACCGCGACGTCGGCGAGGTTGAAGGGCGGCCAGGAGCCGACGTCGATGTAATCGGTGACGGCGCCGGAGGCGATGCGGTCGATCAGGTTGCCGATCGCGCCTCCGGCGAGCAGCCCGGTCGCGACCCACATCCCCGGTTTCGCCGGGTCGCGAGCGAAGAGGTAGCCGACCACGCCGAGCGCCGCCAGGCCGACCAGCACCAGTGGCAGCCCCGCCCCGCCGGCGAGCCCGAAGGCGACACCGCGGTTGTGGACCAGGGTGAGACTGAGCGGTCCGAGCACCTCGACGTCCTCGCCCAGCACCAGCTCGACCTCGACCGCCGCCTTCGCGATCTGGTCTGCAGCGACGACGCCGGCACAGACGACGCCGGCCAGCCAGCAGGCGCGGGCGGTCGCGCTCACCCTGCGATCAGGCCGACGACGATCGTCTGCGCGACGAAGAGCACGATGATCCCGATGATCGGGCTGAGGTCGAGGGCGAACCCTCCCCCGCCGACCGGCGGCAGAAAGCGTCGGAAGAAGTTGAGGTAGGGGTTGGTCGTCTCGGTGATGAAGTCGAGCACGGCGCGGAGGTAAGGGTTGTACGGCATCCGCGGCACGTAGGAGATCAGGATGTTGGCGAAGATCAGGACGATGTAGACGATGAAGAGGGCGTTGACGTAGGTCGCGACGTCGTCGCGGGTCAGCGCCAGGGACAGCATCGCCGCCGCGCTCATCCCCGCATCCTCTGGAGCGAGGCTCGCACCGCCGCTTCGAACGCCTTGCGGCCGCCCTCGCGGTCGAGCGCCTCGAGGCCGGCCTCGGTGCTGCCGCCCGGTGAGGCAACCGCCTTGCGCACGTCGGCCGGGTGGCGGGTCCGCAGCAGCTCGGCCGTGCCCGCACTCGTCTCGACCACCAGCTCGCGAGCGAGCTCGGGGTCGAGCCCGTCCGCCGCGCCAGCGTCGGCGATCGCCTCCACGGCGAGCGCCAGGTAGGCGGGCGCGCAGCCCATCACCGCCGTCGCCGTGTCGAACTGCTCGTCGGGCAGCTCGACCACGTGGCCGAGCACGGCCAGCTTCTCCCGCACCGCTAGCGAGGGCGGCCCGACGAGGCAGAGGACGCCGCGGCGCACCTCGACCGCGACGTTCGGCATCACCCGGTGCGCCTCGGCGCCGGGAAACGCCGCCACGACCGCCGCCAGCGGGGTCGCGCCCAGCAGCGAGACGACCACCTTGGCCTCGCCCAGCTCGGCCGCCGCCTCGGCCAGCCTGGCCGGCTTCACGGCCAGCACCACGAGGTCCGCCCGGGCACCGATCTCGACGTTCGACACTGCCTCCCCGTCCAGCTCCCGGGCCAGCTCGGCGGCGCGACCCGAACCACTGTCGGAGAACAGCATTCGCTCGAACTCGCCCCGCCAGCCGCGCGCCATCGCGGCGGCCATGCTTCCGGACCCGACGAAACCGACGATCATGCTCGCCAGCCTAGTGGCCGGCCGGTCGCTAGGACTGGTTGAAGAAGCCCTTGTCGATCAGCCTCGCCTTTTCCTCGGCGGAGACCTCGACGTTGCGGGGCGTGAGCAGGAACATCTTCTCGGCGATCCGCTGCATGCCGCCGTCGAGCGCGTAGGTGAGGCCGGAGCAGAAGTCGATCATCCGCTTCGAGAGCTCGTGATCGGCGGTCTGGAGGTTGAGGATCACCGGCACCGAACGTTTGAACTGGTCGGCGACCTGCTGGGCGTCGTTGAAGTTGCGCGGGATCACCAGGTGGACCTGGATGTCGCTACCGCCGTTGTCGACCGGCCGCAGCGTGCGGGTGCGGCTCGCGGCGATCGGCTCGTCGTCGGCGAAGATGTCGTCGATCTCGTCGCGGCGGGCGCGGCGCGAGGTCGGGAGGCGGCGTACCGAGCTCTGCTCGCCGCGTTCGCGACGGCCCTCGAAGACCTCCTCCGAACCGGTCTCCGGCTCGAAGTCGTCCTCGTACTCGGGGCCGTAGTCGTGGTCCTCGGCGAGGCCGAAGTAGACCAGTGCTCTGTGCCAGGTGTCTCGTAGGGCCATCGGTATCGGTGTTTCGGCCTACGCCGGCCGACTCCTTTACGGAATATCGGGGAGGTTAGCGACGATTCACACGAACAGCGCGGTGCCCAGGCGGATGATCGTTGCGCCCTCCTCGACTGCCACGCGCCAGTCCTGCGAGGTTCCCATCGAGAGGCGGGTCAAGCCGTGCTCGGCCGCCAGTCCGGCGAGGCGGGCGAAGTAGGGCCGCGAGGCCTCGGGATCCTGGCTGAACGGGGGCATCGTCATCAAGCCGTCGACCGTTACCGGGCAGCGGGCGAGGAAGTCGGGGAGGTCCTCCGGGGCCACCCCGCCCTTCTCGGCCTCGCCGGAGACGTTGACCTCGACCAGGACCTCGGTCTCCGGCCCGCCGTGCTTAGCGAGCTCGCGCAGCGCCGAGTCGGTCGCGACCGAGTGGACGAGGCGGCAAAGCGGAAGGATGTGCTTCAGCTTGCGGCTCTGCAGGTTGCCGATGAAGTCCCACTCGAAAGCCTCGCCCCAGCGCTCGTGCTTGAGCGCGAGGTCCTGCTGGCGGTTCTCGCCGACCAGACGCACGCCCGCCTCGGCCAGCGTGCCCATCTCCTCCCACGGCACGTACTTGGTCGCGACGAGGGTCTCGACTCCCTCGCCGGCGATCTCGCGCACCCGCTCGAGATTGGCGCGCACGGTCTCCGTCTCGATCCCGTGGATCAGCCCCGGCATTCTGGCCTCCCATACTCTGGGCGCTGGACCGGGCCCATCACCCAGCCGCCTCGATCCAGGCCAGCCCTGCCTGCCGCCCGGTGCGTCCGTGATCACGCCGGTGGGAGAAGAACAGCTCCGGGTGGCAGCTCGTGCACAAGCCCGCGCTCTGCACCCGCGCCACGCCAACGTCGCGCAGCAACCTGCGCGCCACCTCCACCAGATCCAACCGCCGATGGGCCGATTTACGCTCCATATCAGTGGGAATCGGCCCATCGGCCGCGGGGGTGATGGCGGGGCCGAGGTCCTTGAAGGCGTTGAGGACCTCGGCGCCGACCTCGTAGCAGCAGGGGCCGATACCGGGGCCGATCGCGGCGTCGGTGGCCGCGACCGCCGCGGCGCCCTTGGCGACGATGCCGGCGGCGAGGCCGCGCCAGCCGCAGTGCAGCATCGCGACGCCGCCGGGCCCACGCAGCGCAACCGGAAGGCAGTCGGCGACTAAGACAAGTGGCGTCAGGTCCGGAGCGGTGACCACGTGGCCGTCGGCTTCGGGCGGATCCGCATCGCGCTGTGCCTTATTCCCGCTATCCGGAACTAATGCACAGCGCAGTGGACCGCGATGGGTGACCAGCTCAGCCCCGTGGACCTGCCGGGCGAAGATGATGCGGTCGGGATCGCGGCCCAGAGCAGCGGCGAGCCGGCTCCGATTTTCGCGCACGTGGCCAAGGTCGTCGTCGGTGAGGATTCCAAGGTTGAGGCTGTCGAAGGGCGCCGAGCTGACCCCACCCAGCCTCGTCGAGAACGCCGCCCGAGCGCCACCGAGATCAGCCTCGAGCCAGCGCACACCGCTCTCTTCGCGCCACTCCATCCCGGTAACTAAACAGATGCGGGTCGATGGGCCTCGCACGTCCAGGCGATCGACGTTTCAGGCCCGTGTCGGCTTACGCGCCTCGGGCCGCCTCGAGGGCGACGGCGAGCTCCTCGTCGCGGTCCACAACCTCGCCGTCGAGCTTGGCCCGCAGCGCCGCTTTCAGACCTTCGCCCAGCGCTGGGCCCTCTGGGATGCCGGCGGCGATCAAATCCGCACCGTCGATTTCCAGCCTGATCTCACGCCACTCACCGACGTAACGGTCGAGCCAGTCCGCGCCGAGTGCCCTCGCGAGGAGGAGTTCGGTCGGATCGTGGCTGAGCGCCAGCTCGACTCCCCGTGAGGGGCGTGCGGGCACGGCCCCTACCAGCTCCCGCTCCCCACCCTCAGGACCAAGTGCCGCCAACAGCAGCGCGCGCGCGTGCGGCACCAGCTTGCTCCAGGGCGGGGCCTCCAGCAGCCTGCCCACCTCATGGGCCAGCTCGATCCCACCGTCGCGCGGCACGATCAACCCCCACCCAGCCAGCAGTTCGAACCCACGCAACGCGCTCGGTTCGCCGGCCAGCCGCAGCAGCTCCGCCTGGCGGCGATCCACCGAGACGATGTCGAGATCGGCCGCTCGCAACAGCCGCTCCGTCTCCGGCTCCAGCTCGAAACCGAAGCGGGCGGCGTAGCGGGCGGCGCGGATCGCCCGGGTCGGATCGTCGACGAACGACCGCTCGTGCAGGACCCGCAACAGCCCCGCCTCGAGGTCCGCCCGTCCCCCGTGCGGGTCGATCAGACGCGGCTCACCGCCGAGCGGGATCGCGATCGCGTTGATCGTGAAGTCGCGACGACCGAGATCGGCCTCGATCGCGGCGGGGACGGTCACGTCGGGCAGGGCACCGGGGTGGGCGTAGGTCTCGGAGCGGGCCGCGGCGATGTCGACCTCGTGGCCGTCGAAGGCCACCTTGGCGGTGCCGAAGCGCTGGTGCTCGACCGGCTCGGCACCGAGCCGAGCCGCCAGCGCGGCGGCGTTCCCCTCAATCACCAGGTCGAGGTCGGCGCGCTCGCCACCCAGCAGCAGGTCGCGGACGGCGCCGCCGACCACGTAGACCTGGTCGTCCGCCACCTTCTGCACAGCCTCCAGCTCCGGATGCATGCGACGCAGCTCCGCGACGAGGCTCTCTATCGGCTTGCCGGCGCTTGCCATCGCCCTCTCCACATCATCGCCGCCCGTGGCGACGCTAGAGCCGGACCGGGATGCCGTCGGCCGCGAGCCGCTCCTTCGCCTCGCGCACGCGGTACTGCCCGTAGTGGAAGATTGAGGCGCAGAGGACCGCGTCGGCGCCGCCCTCGGCGATCACCTCGCTCAGGTGCGAGAGCTCGCCGGCGCCGCCGGAGGCGATTACCGGCACCGGCACCGCCTCGGCAATCGCCCGGGTCAGCTCGAGGTCGTAGCCGTCGTTGGTCCCGTCGCGGTCCATACTGGTCAGCAATACCTCGCCAGCGCCAAGGTCGACCGCCTCTTCGGCCCAGGCGACCGCATCCTGCCCCTCGACCTTGGTGCGGCCGCCGTTGACGTAGACGCCCCAGCCGACCTCCTCGCGCTTCGCGTCGATCGCGATCACCACGCACTGGGCGCCGAACTGCTCGGCCAGCTCGCCGAGCAGCTGCGGGCGGGCGAGGGCGGCTGAATTGACCGAGACCTTGTCGGCGCCGGCGTCGAGCACCGCCTGCGCGTCCGCGACCGAGCGGATGCCGCCGCCGATCGTGAACGGGATGAAGACGTTGTCGGCGGTGCGCCGCGCCAGCTCGACGATCGTCTCGCGCTTTTCGTGCGAGGCGGTGATGTCGAGAAAGATCAGCTCGTCGGCGCCCTCGGCGTCGTAGCGCTCGGCCAGCTCGACCGGGTCGCCGGCATCGCGCAGGCCGACGAAGTTGGTGCCCTTGACGACGCGGCCGGCGTCGACGTCGAGACACGGAATGACGCGCTTAAGAACCATTTCGATAAGCGTAGAGGTGTAGGGACCAAGTGCCCTCCCCCGGAGACCGTTCCGCAGGTGATTGGAAGCGGCGATTCGAGATGTTGGCCCTTGAGCCTCCGTGGGAGGGCATTCGACCCCTACCCACGCAGCGCTCGAACTGCTTCAGAAACCGCGAAGCGTTTCTCGTACAGCGCTTTGCCGACGATCGCGCCTTCGATGTTGGGAGCCGCGCGCTCAGCTAAGGCTTTGAGATGGGCCAGGGTTCCTACGCCGCCGGAGGCAATGACCCGGGCATCGGTGGCGCCGGCGATTTCGTTTAGCTCACCCCTGGCCGGGCCCTCCATCGTTCCGTCGACCTGAATCGCAGTGCAGAGGAACCTCGCCACGCCGCGGGAGCCCAGCTCGGCGACGGCTTCGACGACATCCTCCTCCCCAGCCTCAGTCCATCCCTCGAGCGCGACTCGGCCATTCTTCGCGTCGACAGAAACGACGACTCGATCACCGTGTTTCTCTAGCGCGGCTGCCAGGAACTCGGGATCGCGGAGGGCGGCGGTGCCGATCACAACGCGCTCGGCGCCGGCCTCCAGCACGGCGTCGACGGAAGGCATGTTGCGCAGACCGCCGCCTACCTGGATCGGGCACTTGACCGCTGCCGCGATGCGCCCTATAGCGTCGAGGTTCCGGGGTTCGCCGGCCTTGGCGCCGTCGAGGTCGACGACGTGGAGGAACTCGGCGCCTTCGCCGGCCCAGCGGGTCGCGGCGTCGACCGGGTCGGCGTCGTAGATCGTCTCGCGCGCGTAGTCGCCCTGCAGCAGTCGCACCGCCTGACCGCCGCGGATGTCGATGGCCGGGTAGAGGATCACGCCGGTCGCCTGACTTCTGGTGGTGTGCGGGCGTGCAGCATTGGGAGTCAGGCGGCCTGGGCGGGCGCCCTGGCGCAGACCCCGGCGAAGTTGGAGAGCAGCCGCAGGCCGGCGGCGCTCGACTTCTCCGGGTGGAACTGGACGCCGAAGACGTTGTCGCGCTCGGCCGCACAGGCGAAGCGGGCGCCGTAGGCGGCGCTGCCGAGCAGCCCCCCCGGCCCTGGCTGCGGCGCAAAAGAATGGACGAAGTAGAAGGGGGTCTCGGACTCGATCCCCTCGGTCAGCCGCGAGTCGCGCTCCCAGCGCACCGGCGACCAGCCGATATGCGGGACCTTGAGGCCGTCGGCCTCGAGCTCGGCCACCGGGCCCTCGAACAGGCCCAAGCCCTCGGCGCCGCCCAACTCGGTGGTCGTCTCGAACAGCAGCTGCAGGCCGAGGCAGATGCCGAGCACCGGCACCCCCGCCGCGCGCCGCTCGCCGATCAGCTCGTCGAGGCCGAGCTCGCGCACCCGCTCCATCGCCCGCGGGAAGGCGCCGACGCCAGGCAGAATCAGCCCGTCGGCGGCGCGCGCCTCCTCGTGGTCATTGGTGATCGTGGCGGTTGCGCCGACGTGCTCGAGCGCCTTCTCGACCGAGCGCAAGTTGCCCATCCCGTAGTTGAGGATCGCGATCCGGGTCACTCGTTCAGCGTCCCCTTGGTCGAGGGTACGCCGCTCTCCTCCGGGTCGATCGAGACGGCGACCCGCAGGGCGCGGGCGAAGGCCTTGAAGCAGGCCTCGATCATGTGGTGGGCGTTGGTGCCGTAGCGGACCGAAACGTGCAGGGTCAGCTTGGCGCTGTTGGCGACGGCGCGGAAGAACTCCTCGGCCAGCTCGGTGTCGAAGCCGGCGATCGAGGTGGTCGGCAGGTCGGCGTCGAAGTGGCAGAACGGCCGCCCGGAGATGTCGATCGCGCACTCCGCCAGCGACTCGTCCATCGGCACCACGGCGGAGCCGTAGCGACGGATCCCGGCACGCTCGTCGAGTGCCTCGTCGAGCGCCTGCCCGAGCACGATGCCGACGTCCTCGACCGTGTGGTGGGCCCCGGTCTCGAGGTCGCCGCTCGCCTCCACCTTCAGCCCCAGCCGCCCGTGGCGGGCGAGCAGGTCGAGCATGTGGTCGAGGAAGCCGACGCCGGTCGCGGCGCTCGCCTCCCCCCCATCGAGGTCTAGGGACAGCTTGATCCGCGTCTCGGCGGTCTGCCGCTCTCTTGATGCGGTTCTGGTCATGGCTTGGCCCTAATCATCGCCGACTCGCCGTGGACGGGTAGGCCCTCGGCGCGCGCAAGGGCGTCAACGTGCGGCGCCAGCTTCGCGGCCGCGGCGGCCGGAATCTCAACAGTCGAGATCTTGTGGCGAAAGGCACCTGGCCCGAGTGGACCAGAGAAGTGACCGGCCCGACCGGCGCTCCCGGTTGGGAGCACGTGGTTGGAGCCGGCAACGTAGTCGCCGAAGGCGGTGGCGCCATAGCGGCCGACGAAGACACAACCGCCCGTCCGCACGCGGTCCGCGAGCAGCGATGCGTCCTCCACGACCAGCTCCAAGTGCTCGGGGGCGTAGGCGTTGGCGAGCGCGATCGCCGCCTCGGTATCGGGGACTTCGACGAGGGCAAGCGGGGCGTCAGTGACGCTGGGCCGATCCCTCTCGGCAGCTTCGACAGAGCGCGCGATGGCGTCGAGCACGTGTTCCTCTACGGCGACGACGACGAGTGGGCTGTCGGCGCCGTGCTCGGCCTGTGCGCAGAGGTCGAGGGCGATCCACTCCGGGTCGGCGTCGTGGCCGGCGATCACCATCAGCTCGGAGGGTCCGGCGTAGGACTCGATGCCGACTTCGCCGAATGCCTGTCGCTTCGCCTCCTGCACCCAGGCGTTGCCCGGCCCGACGACGACGTCGACCCGCGAGATCGTCTCGGTCCCGCAGGCGAGAGCGAAGATCGCCTGCGCTCCGCCCACCGCGTAGATCTCCTCGATCCCGCAGAAGGCGGCGGCGGCCAGGACTGGCTCCGAGGGGCGGCTGTTCTCGCCGGGCGGAGAGACGAGGGCGATGCGCTCGACCCCCGCCACCCGAGCCGGGATCGCGCACATCAACACGGTCGATGGGTAGGTCGCCCGGCCGCCGGGAGCGTAGATGCCGGCGGCTGCCACTGGCACCTCGCGCACGGTCACGGTCTGTCCCTGCGGCAGCTCGACCGGCGCCGTTTCGGCCGGGATCTGCGCCTCGGCGACCGCGCGGATGTTGGCGGCGGCGAGCTCCAGCGCCTCACGCTGCGCCGGCTCGAGAGCACCCAGGGCCTTCTGCGCGTCACCCGGATCGACCCTTAGCTGCTCCAGTGTCAGCCCGACTCCGTCGTATTCCCTGGTCAGGTCGAGCAGCGCCGCGTCCTTTTCCTCCTTGACCCGCCCGGCGATCTCGCGCACTCGTTCAAACAGTTCCCAGTGCCCTTGCTCGCCGAAGACGTCCTTGAAGGCGCGGTCACGCATCTCGCGGGCAAGCTCGGCGGCACGTTTCTCGCGCACGAGCTCGGCGGCACGTTTCTCGCGCACGAGCTCGGCGGCACGTTTCTCGCGCACGAGCTCGGCGGCATCTCCCCACTTGAATTCTTCGACCCTCACTTTGCCGCCGCCTCTCTCAGCTTCGCGGTCAGCTCGTCGACCTCAGCCGCGCGCAGCTTGTGGGCGACGCGGTTGGCGACGAAGCGGGCGGTGCACTCGAGGATCTCCTCGCGCACCTCGAGCTCGTTCTCTTCCAGGGTGCGGCCGGTCGCGACGAGATCGACGATGCCGTCGCCGAGACCGATCAGCGGCGCCAGCTCGACCGAGCCCTTGACCTCGATCAGTTCGATCTGGCGGCCGGTTTCGCCGAAGTAGCGCTCGGCGATCCGCGGGTACTTGGTCGCGATCCGCATCATCCCGAGCCGCCGTTGCGACTCGCCGAGGCGGGCGTCTCCCACCCGCCCGGCCAGGACCATGCGGCAGCGGCCGAAGCCGAGGTCGAGCAGCTCGTAGACGAGCCGGTCGGACTGCTCGAGCAGCACGTCCTTGCCGGTGATGCCGACGTCCGCGGCGCCGGCCTCGACATAGGTCGGTACATCGGAGGGGCGCATCGTGACCAGGGTCATCCCATCGGTCTCGAAGATCAGCGAGCGCGAGTCGCTGCGCGGACCGGAGGTGTCGATTCCGGCCGCGTCGAGCAGGTCGAGGGTCTCCCCCAGCAGGGCCCCGCGCGGCACCGCCAGCTTCAGCGGCCCGTCGGCCTTTGCCGCGCCGAGCCCGGCGACTTCGGAGCTCATCGCCCCTCCCCCCGGCGCCGCGACTCCTCCTCCATCTGGGCGACGTGGAGGCGCTCGAGGTAGAGCGCGAAGCCGGCCGCCGGCAGGTCGATCCCGAACCGCTTCATCAGGTCGTCGTAGCGGCCGCCGCCGCCGAGCACGTGGCCGAGCGCCGGGTCGTAGACCTCGAGGATCGCGCCGCTGTAGTAGCCGAGGTCGCGCAGCAGGCCGAGGTCGATCTGGACCCGGCCGGCGACCCCGCGCCGCTCCAGCTCGTCGTAGGTCTCCTGCAGCCGCGCCGTCGCCCGCTCGACCGCGGCGCCGCCGAGGCTGCGCGCCTCGGCCAGCACCTCGCTGCCGCCGCGCAACTGCGAGAGCGCAACGCAGGTCGCCGCCTGCTCGGCGCCGATCCCATCGACCTCGGAGAGCTCCGCCTCGAGCCCGACCAGGTCGTGCGTCGCGAGCCGGGCGATGATCGAGTCGCGCGCCTTGCCGTCGACCCCGAGCTCGGTCAGCAGCTGGCGGTAGAGGTCGGCGTCGCCGAGCCCGATCACGGCCCGGTCGAGCCCGGCCGCGTCGAGGGCGGCCTCCAGCACCTCGATCACCTCTGCCGTGCCCTGCGGCGCCGGCGCCCCGATCAGCTCCACCCCGGCCTGCACGAACTCGCGCATCTGGCCGCGCTGCGGACGCACCGCCCGGTAGGCGCTGGCAAGGTAGCTGAGCCGCAGCGGCGGCTCTGTGTCGGCGAAGCGGCTGGCGACGAGGCGGGCGATCGGCACCGTCATGTCGGAGCGCAGCGCGAGCAGGTCGCCGCTACCGTCGAAGAAGCGGTAGGCGCTGGCGCTGGCCCGCCCGTCGCCGCGGGCGAGCACCTCGTCGTACTCGATCGCCGGGGTCGAGACCTCGCCGTAGCCGCGCTCCTCGAAGAGGTCGATCAGCGCCCGCTGCAGGCGCCGCAGCTCGCGCATCTCCTCGGGGAGCACGTCGCGGGTTCCGGGTGGGATCGGGTGAATCATCCGCCTGACCTTACGAGAGACCGACGGAAAGCCCTGCTACGCCGGGACCTCGGCCGAGACCCGCTCGATCTGCGCTCCGAGCCCGCGCAGGCGCTCGTCGATCTGCTCGTAGCCGCGATCGATCTGGCGGATGTTGCCGATCTCCGAGGTGCCGTCGGCGGCGAGGGCGGCGATGAGGATCGCCATCCCGGCGCGGATGTCGGGGCTCTCGACGCGCTCGCCGTGAAGCCGGCTCGGACCGCTGACGATCGCCCTGTGGGGATCGCACAGCGTGATCCGAGCGCCCATTGCGACCAGCTTGTCGACGAAGAAGAGGCGGTTCTCGAACATCTTCTCGAAGATCAGGATCTCGCCCGTGGCCTGGGTCGCGAGGGCGAGGGCGATCGAGGTCATGTCGGCCGGAAAGGCCGGCCAGGGCCCGTCCTCGATCTTCGGGATCGCGCCACCGAGGTCGGCTTCGACCTCGAGGCTCTGGTTTGGCGGCACCAGCACGTCGCTGCCGTCGACGTCGGAGCGCAGCCCGAGCCGGCGGAACTGGCGCCGCACGTTGACCAGATCGGCGGGCTCGACGTCGCGGATCCGCAGCTCGCCGCCGGTCGCCGCGGCGAGCGCCATGAAGCTGCCGACCTCGATGTGGTCCGGCGTGATCGTGTGCTCGGTCCCAGCCAAGCTCTCGGCCCCGTTGACGGTCATCACGTTGGAGCCGATGCCGTCGACGGGGGCGCCCATCTTGGTCAGCAGCCGGGCCAGGTCCTGTACGTGCGGCTCGGAGGCGGCGTTGGAGATCCGCGTCTGCCCGGGGGTCAGCGCCGCCGCCATCAGCGCGTTCTCGGTCCCCATCACCGAGGGCTCGTCCATGAAGATCTCGCAGGCGCAGAGGCCACCGGGCGCGGCCAGCTCGATCCAGCGGTCGCCGTCGACGCGGGCGCCGAGGTCCTTGAAGGCATCGAGGTGGGCGTCGAGGCGGCGACGGCCGATGAAGTCGCCCCCGGGCGGCGGCATCCGCGCTTCCCCGAAACGGGCCAGCAGCGGCCCGGCGAGCAGGAAGGAGGCACGGATCCGGCTCGAGAGCTCCTCGTCGACGCTTGTCTCGGTCACCCCGCGGGCGCAGAGCCGGACGCTGTTGTCGGCGACCCAGGCAACCTCGACCCCGAGCTGCTCGAGCAGTTCGATCTGGGCTTCGGTGTCGCGGATCCGCGGCACCCGCTGCAGCAGCAGCTCCTCCTCGGTGAGGAGGCAAGCAGCGAGGATCGGCAGGGCCGCGTTCTTGTTACCGGCGACGGTCAGCTCTCCCGAGAGCGGGACGCCGCCTTGGATCACGAATTTCTCCATTGCTCGGCTAGGGTAACGACCGGCATGGGCAGAGGCTGGAAGATCGGGATCGGCGTCGCGGTGGCGCTAGTTGCGTTGATCGCGATCAACGCGCTAGTGGTCGGCGACCAAACCGAGCCCGCCGAGGTGACCGAATCCGGAGGGAAGATCCTCGACCTGCCCGCAGGGAAGGTCCAGGTGGTCGAGCACGGCCCGCGCGACGCCAGCCCGATCGTCCTCGTCCACTGCTTCAGCTGCGCGATCAATTGGTGGGACCGGGCGATGCCGATGCTGGAGAGGCGCCACCGCGTCATCGCGATTGACTTGCTTGGCCACGGAGGCTCCGAAAAGCCCGACTCGGGCTATGAGATCCCCCATCAGGCCGAAGTCGTGGCGCAGGCGCTCGAACGGCTGGGTGTCAGCGACGCCGAGGTCGTCGGCCACTCGCTTGGTGGCGCCGTCGTGACCGCCCTAGCCGAGGACGCGCCGGATCTCATTGATCGGGTGGTGATCGTCGACACCGCCCCGGACCATTCCCGAAGCAGCCTCGGGTTTATCGCCGGCCTCGCCTTCGCACCGGTGATCGGCGAGGCGCTCTGGCAGATCAAGCCCGACTTTGCGGTGCGCGACGGCCTCGGGGTCGCCTTCGCCCCCGGCTTCGACGTTCCCGACGCTTTCGTCGAGGACGTCAAGCGCATGACCTTCACCTCCTACGACGATTCGCCCACCCTCTCCGAGGACTTCGTCAACGAAGAACCGCTCGACGCGCGCATGCGCGAGACCGGCAAGCCACTGCTGGTGATAATGGGGGCCGAGGAGCAGATCATCGACGATCCCGCCGGGGCGCTGGCCGAATACCGTGCCACCGTCCCCGGCGTTCAGACCAGATTGATCGCCGATTCCGGACACTCACCCAACGTCGAGAAGCCCGCTGAGACCGCGCGTCTGATCCTCGCATTTGCAAAATCACCCCTGAGCGGCGTAGGATCATCGCAGCGAGACGACGCGGAGCGTGGCGCTAAGCCACAGCGAAGCTCCGGCGCAGCGTCTCAAGACAGCGCTTCTGGGGTCCGCATGGCTACTGATCAGTAGCCATGCGGCTGGCGCCGGTTCGCGATCGATGTGGGTTCGAGTCATTCACACCAGTTCAGGCAGCAATCCGCATGGCAGAGCCGAATCTCGCCACTGCTTGCAATCCTCGTTGCAGTTTCCGCTTGCCGTCCGAAGCCCTCCGTACCTTACGAACCCATGTTCGATTCTAAGCAAACGCTAACGACCCGGCTGGCCGACGCCGCCGACCTGATCATCGACTTCGCAACCCTCGGCGAGTACGGGCTGGAGCCCGTTGGGAGAACTCGCCAGGGTTGCGTAGCCCCCGCCCTGCGCGGGCGCACGGCCTTGCGGACTGCCACCCACGGCACCCAGTGCAGCCTGCTGCAGGAAGCCGGCTTCCGCCGCCCTCCTCGCACCAGCACCCTCACCCCGCGCCGCCGTCACCAGGTCAACGGCCCCTTCCTCCTGCGCCCGTAGGCAGCCTCTAACCAATTCCTATTCCCTGCGGTTCGGGACGGAATGTGGCGTGGAGCCGGGGCGTTCGAGTAGCAAGCGATCCGTCGTCGGCGGACGGCGTGGCGGAGCAGAGCTACGCGAGCCGGCCGACGGCGGCGTAGCGCGCCGCTAATCGGGCGCAGCCGGTCCGCGACCCATTCCGTCGCGGACCGCTAAAAAGAACCGGCGGCGACCTACTCTCCCAGGGGGTTGCCCCCCAAGTACCATCGGCGCTGAGTGGCTTAACTGCTCTGTTCGGAATGGGAAGAGGTGTCTCCCACTCGCTATGCGCCACCGGAAATTTGCGAGACGACGCCCCGGTGGAGCTTGAAAACTGCACACGGCCATGGGTAAGTAATAAATATCCGTCAAGCCCTCGAACCATTAGTACCGGTCGGCTGAGCACATTGCTGCGCTTACACCGCCGGCCTATCAACCTGGTGGTCTACCAGGGGTCTTACTCCCTCAAGGGGATGGGAGAGTTCATCTCGAGGACGGCTTCCCGCTTAGATGCTTTCAGCGGTTATCCGTTCCGTGCGTAGCTAACCTGCGATGCCCTTGGCAGGACAACAGATACACCAGAGGCACGTTCATCCCGGTCCTCTCGTACTAGGGATGACTCCCCTCAACTCTCCAACGCCCACAGCAGATAGGGACCGAACTGTCTCACGACGTTCTGAACCCAGCTCGCGTACCGCTTTAATGGGCGAACAGCCCAACCCTTGGGACCTACTCCAGCCCCAGGATGCGACGAGCCGACATCGAGGTGCCAAACCGGTTCGTCGATGTGGACTCTTGGAACCGATAAGCCTGTTATCCCCGGAGTACCTTTTATCCGTTGAGCGACGGCGCTTCCAGAGTTCGCCACTGGTCGCACTTTGGACATCTCCAAGTCCTTCGCCGGCGTCCGGGTGCTCAAGGATGTCGACTTCGACGTGCGCCCCGGCGAGGTCCACGCGCTGCTCGGCGAGAACGGCGCCGGCAAGTCGACGCTGATCAAGATCATGGCGGGCGTGCATGCGCCCGACGGCGGCGAGATCCGCATCGACGGCGAGCCGGTCCGCTTCGCCATCCGCCGCGCGAGGCGCATGCGGCCGGCATCGCCACGGTCTACCAGGAGCTGCTGCTGTTTCCCGAGCTGACGGTGGCCGAGAACATCTTCCTCGGCCAGGCGCCGCGAGACGGCTGGGGCGCGGCTCGACTGGGCCGCGATGCGGCCGGCGCGCGCGCAGCTGCTCGATGCGCTCGACAGCCACGACCTCGACGTCGACGCCAAGGTCGGCAGCGCTCTCGGTCGCCAACCGCCAGCGCGTCGAGATCGCCAAGGCGCTGTCGCAGGACGCCCGCGTCGCTGATCATGGACGAGCCGACAGCGGCGCTCGCCGAAGCCGACGTGCAGCGGCTGATGGAGATCGTGCGCGCGGCTGCGGGCTCGCGGCGTCGGCATCGTCTATGTCAGCCACCGCCTGCCGGAGATCTTCGCGCTCGCCGACCGCGTCACGGTGCTGCGCGACGGCGCGCATGATCGGCACGCGGCCGATCGGCGAGGTGACCGAGACAGTCGCTCGTCGCCATGATGGTGGGCCGCGCGATCGACCGGCTGTATCCCGAAGACCGAGCGCCAGATCGGCGAGACCGTTGCTCGAGTTGCGCGACTGTCAGTCGCGACCGCTGGTTCGCGACATCTCGCTTCGCGCTGCGGCGCGGCGAGATCGTGGGGCTCGCCGGTCTCGTCGGTTCGGGCCGCACCGAGCTGGCGCTCACCATTTTCGGCATCACGCCGGCCACCTCCGGCGAGATCCTGATCGACGGCAAGCCGGTCACCATCGCCAGCCCCGAGCAGGCGCGCGATCTCGGCATCGCCTACGTCCCCGAGGACCGCGGCCTGCAGGGCCTGATCCGGCCGCATGACCATCGCGCGAGAACGTCGCGCTGGCGCTGCTCAAGCGCCTCGCGCGCGGCTTCATCGTCGACACCGGCGCGAGGCGAGCGGCACGCCGCGCGAGCCATCGCGCGCTTCGGCATCCGCGCCCGCGGCCCCGAGCAGGTCGTGCGCGCAGCTGTCCGGCGGCAATCAGCAGAAGGTCGTGCTCGGCAAGTGGCTCGGCGACCAAGCCGCGCATTCTCATCATGGACGAGCCGACGCGCGGCATCGACGTCGGCGCCAAGGCGGAAATCCACGCGCTGATGCGCGAGCTGGCGGCCGAGGGCATGGCGATCCTGATGATCTCCAGCGAACTGCCGGAAGTCCTCGGCATGAGCGACCGGGTGCTGGTGATGAACGGCGGCCGCATCGTCGCCGAGTTCGACGCGAGCCGAGGCAACGCCGGAAGCGGTCGGCGCGGCGATGACCGCGGCCAGCGCGCGCGGCAGGCAGCCGCATGAGCGCTCGCCGAGCGCGCCGTCCGCCGCGCCGGCCGCTCGCGCGGTCGCCGCGTCTTCGTCGTCGGCTACGGCCAGGAGATCGTGGTCGCTCTGCGCGCATCGTCGTGCTGTTCGTCGGTCGTCGGCGCTCGTCAATCCGCGCTTCCTCGGCGACACCAACCTCAACAGATCTTCTCCGGCAACGCCTACATCGCCGTGGCCGCGATCGGCATGTCGATGGTGATCATCTCCGGCCACATCGACGTCTCGGTCGGCTCGCTGATCGGCGTGCTCGCGACGATCGCCGGCACGCTGGCGGTGTCGCGGCTATCCGGTGTGGGTCGCCTGGCTGGTGCCGATCCTCGTCGGCATCGCGGTCAATGCCGTGGTCGGCGCGCTCGTCGCCTATGCGCGCATCCCCTCGATCGTCGTGACGCTCGGCATGCTGTCGATCCTCAAGGGCGGCCTGATCAGCGCCACCGGCGGCGCCTGGATCACCGACATGCCGCCCGACTTCATGCATCGCCCAGATGCGGCTCTTCGGCATTCCCGTCGCCGGTCTAGTTCATGGTGGTCCTGACCATCCTCGCCGCCCTGTGGATGCGCTACTCGCGACTTCGGCCGCGCCATCTATGCCGTCGGCGGCAATGCCGAGGCGGCGCGGGCCGCCGGCATCACGCCCGAGCGCACCGTCGTGCGGCGTCTTCGCGCATCCACGGCTTCTTCGCCGGCATCGCCGGCGATCCTGTTCGCCACCCAGCTGCAGGTCATCCAGTCGACCGTGCCGCCCAACCTCGAACTCACCGTCATCACCGCCTCGGTCATCGGCGGCGTGTCGCATCCTCGGCGGCACCGGCACGGTGATCGGCTCGACGCTGGCCGCGATCCTGTTCGCCGCCATCGGCTCGGCGCTGATCTTCCTCAACGTCTCGGCCTACTGGCTGCGCGCGGTGCTCGGCCTGCTGATCCTCGCCACCGTGCTCGCCGACATGGCGCGGCGCCGCGCGGAGAGTCGGACGAGCATGACGCTGCCGCAACGCTCGCTCCGCCACGAGACCGTCCTCGGCGCTGCTCGCTGGTCGCTGGCGCTGATCGTGCTGGCCATGCAGTCGGACCAGTTCTTCACCGCCGACAACCTGCTCAACCAGGGCCGGCTGATGACCGAGGTCGGGCTCGTCGCGCTCGCCATGACCTTCGTCATCGTCACCGGCGGCATCGATCTGTCGGTCGGCTCGATCCTCGGCCTGCGCGCCATCCTGCTCGGCGTGTTCTGGAAGAATGTCGGCCTGCCGCTGCCGCTCGCGATGGTCTGGCCGTCGCTGGCGTGCGGAACGCTCGCCGGCTTCGTCAACGGCCTCATCATCACCCGCTTCAGGGTGCCGCCGCTGATCGCCACCCTGGCGACGCTGGCCCTCTATCGCGGCCTCGCCGAGGGCATCAGCCAGGCGCGCTCGGTGCGCGGCTATCCCGAATGGTTCTTCTTCCTCGGCCAGGGCGAGGTTGCTGGGCGTGCCCGACCCAGCTCTGGATCCTCGGCATCGTGCGCCGTCATCGCCGCCGTCGTCCTCGGCTTCACCACCTTCGGGCGCGCCACCTATGCCATCGGCTCCAACGAGATCGCGGCGCGCTTCTCCGGCATCCGCGTCGATCGCGACCAAGCTGTCGATCTACTCGCGCCTCGGGCTTCGTCGCGGCGCTCGCCGCCGTCGATCTTCGTGTCGCGCGTGTCGACGACGCGCTCGGACATGGGCACCGGCCTCGAGCTCGACGTCATCACCGCCGTGGTGCTCGGCGGCACCAGCATCTTCGGCGGCCGCGGCACCATCATCGGCACGGTGCTCGGCCTCGTCCTGATCCAGGCCCTGAAGAACGGCCTGGCGCTTTCCGGCGTCAAGGGCGACGGCACGATCGTGGTCATCGGCGTCGTGCTGATCGTGGCGATCCTGGTCAGCAACCTGTTTCGACCGGAACAGCGGCGGCTGAATACGGGAGAACGGTCCGGACGCGCAGCCGCTCGAATGAGCGCCGGACCTGCAACACAGGAGCGTTAACAATGATGCAAACTGACATTGGCTGCTGGCCCTCGGCCTCGGCCTGATGAGCGGCACGCGCCCTGGCCCAGTCGGCCTGGACCGGCGGCGACGACCTGCCGACCAACCCGCTGGCCTGCGACGGCACGCCGGCGGCCGCGGCGGCCAAGCCCTATGACGGCGGCGAGCCGACCGGCGCGCCCGACCGCAAGGGCAAGAAGATCACGGTGGTCGACATGCCGAAGCTGATCGGCATCGGCTATTTCAACGCGACCTCGAAAGGCATCGCCGACGCCGCCGCCGAACTCGGCAATGTCGACGCCAAGACCGACGGCCCGACCAAGGCCAACATCGACGAGCAGATCACCTTCATCGACAACTACATCACCTCGGGCGTCGACGGCATCCTGTTCGCCGCCAACGATCCGGTGGCCATCGCGCCGGTGCTGAAGAAGGCGCTGTCGCAAGGGCATCAACGTCGTCGGCTACGACGCCAACTCGACGCCCGATGCGCGCCAGTGGTTCGTCAACCAGGCCGAGTTCAACGGCATCGCCAAGTCGCTGATCGACAACATGGCCAAGGAGATCGGCGAGGACGGCGCCTTCGCCATCGTCACCTCGACCTTCACCACGCCGAACCAGGCGCGCTGGATCGCCGAGATGGCGGCCTATGCCGCGGCCTGCCATCCGAAGATGAAGTGGCTCGAGACGGTCGAGGCCCAGGAGGACAACATCCTGTCCTTCAACCAGGCGACCACGCTCATCAACAAGTACGGCGATGAGCTGAAGGGCATCTTCGGCATGACCATCGGTCGCGACCCCGGCCTCGGCCGAAGCGGTGACCCAGGCCGGCAAGTGCGGCACGATCGCGGTCGTCGGCCTCGCCACGCCGAACGCCATGAAGCCCTATGTCGAGAAGGACTGCGTGAAGTCGGTGGTGCTGTGGAACCCGGTCGATCTCGGCTATGCCGCGATGCACGTGCTGCGCGCCGTCGCCGACGGCACGCTGAAGCCGGGCGCCACCTCGGTGAAGGCCGGCAAGCTCGGCGAGCTCCAGGTCGATCAACGGCTCGCGAAATCCTGCTCGGCGCGCCGTTCGTCTTCACCAAGGAGAACATCGGCCAGTTCGACTTCTGATCGGCCACCCTGAGGCCCGCGCCAGTCGGAGGCGGATTGGCGCGCGGATCGTCCCTTATGGGACAGTGCAATGACAGCTCCCGTGACCATTCCGTCCCTGTGGGACGACCAAGAGGCCAGCGGGGCTCGACGAGCCGGGCCTGCTGCTCTACCGCTCGAACCTGCTGGGCTCGGACCTGCGCATCACCAATTTCGGCGGCGGCAACACCTCGGCCAAGATCGAGATGCACGATCCGCTGACCGGCGAGCCGGTCACCGTGCTGTGGGTCAAGGGCTCGGGCGGCGATCTCGGCTCGATGAAGCTCGACGGCTTCGCCACGCTCTACTCGACAAGCTCGAAGCGCTGAAGGGCCTCTATCGCGGCCTCGAGCACGAGGACGAGATGGTGGACTACCTGCACCACTGCACCTTCGACCTCAACCCGCGCGCCGCCTCGATCGACACGCCGCTGCACGGCTTCGTGCCGCTACCGCCATGTCGACCATGTGCATCCCGACGCGGTGATCGCGATCGCGGCCTCGAGCGACGCCGAGAC
Organism: uncultured Solirubrobacterales bacterium; assembly: GCA_963846515.1. Lineage (GTDB taxonomy): Bacteria > Actinomycetota > Thermoleophilia > Solirubrobacterales > 70-9 > VAYN01. The sequence goes on from CAWJWC010000003.1 coordinate 693,296, forward strand.
GCTGACGCGCGAAGATCTTCGGCGACGAGATCGGCTTCCTGCCCTGGCAGCGGCCGGGCTTCGACCTCGGCCTCAAGCTCGGCAAGATGGCCGACCGAGCAATCCCGGACCTTGTCGGCGTGGTGCTCGGCGGCCACGGGCTGTTCACCTGGGCCGACGACGCCAAGGAGCTGCTACGAGACGACGCTTGCGCATCATCCAACAAGGCCGCGCGACTGGCTCGAAGCCAACGCCGCCGCAAGCCGCCTTCGGCGGCGCCGGCGTCGAAGCCGCTCGACGACGCCGAGCGCGCGGCGAGCGCCGCTGCGCCTGATGCCGGAGATCCGCGGCCGCATCTCGCGCCGAGCAGCCAAGGTCGGCCACTTCACCGATGCGCCGGAGGTGCTCGAATTCGTCAACTCGAAGCAGCTCGACGACCTGGCGCCGCTCGGCACCTCGTGCCCCGACCACTTCCTGCGCACCAAGATCCGCCCGCTGATCGTTCCCGCGCGACGCCGACGGCGTCGGCCGACCTCGACGCGGCTGATCGAAGGCTATCGCGCCGACTACGCCGCCTATTACGAGCGCTGCAAGCATGCCGAATTCGCCGGCGATGCGCGATCCCAATGCGGTGATCTATCTCGTTCCGCGGCGTCGGCATGATCGTCCTTCGCCGCGGACAAGGCGACGGCCCGCATCGCCGCCGAGTTCTATGTCAACGCGATCAACGTGATGCGCGGCGCCGCAGGCGTCGGCGACTATCGTCGGCCTGCCCGAGCAGGAAGCCTTCGACATCGAATACTGGCTGCTCGAGGAGGCCAAGCTCCAGCGCATGCCCAAGCCCAAGAGCCTCGCCGGCCGCGTCGCGCTCGTCACCGGCGGGGCCGGCGGCATCGGCCGGGCGATCGCGCGCGCGGCTGCTGGCGGAAGGCGCCTGCGTCGTGCTCGCCGACATCGACGCGGCGGCGCTTGACGAGAGCGTCGCGGAGTTCGCCGGCAGCGTTCGGCAAGGACAGTCGTCGCGGCCGTCGCCGTGGACGTGACCGACGAGACGGCGGTGATCGCCGCGCTTCAACGAGGCGGCACGGCGGTTCGGCGGCCTCGACATCGTCGTCGCCAATGCCGGCATCGCGCTCGGCCGCGCCGGTCGAGGACACCACGCTGGAGCTGTGGAACAAGCAACATGTCGATCCTCGGCGACCGGCTATTTCCTGGTCGCGCCGCGAGGGCTACCGCCTGATGAAGCGCCAGGGCCGCGGCGGCTCGATCGTCTTCATCGGCTCGAAGAACGCGCGTCGCCGCCTCGGCCGGCGCCTCGGCCTATTGCGCGGCCAAGGCGGCGGAGATCCATCTCGCCCGCTGCATGGCGCTCGAAGGCGCGCCGCTCGGCATCCGCGTCAACGTCGTCAACCCGGACGCGGTGCTGCGCGGCTCCAAGATCTGGCAGGGCGACTGGCGCAAGAGCGCGCGCCAGATCGCAACAAGATCGCGCGAGGACGAGCTCGAGGAGCATCTACCGCAAGCGCTCGCTGCTGCAGCGCACGGTCTTCCCGAGGACATCGCCGAAGGCGGTCTATTTCTTCGCCTCCGACCTGTCGGCGAAGTCGACCGGCAATATCCTCAACGTCGATGCCGGCAACGCCACATCGCTTCACGCGGTAGCGCCGATGACCTTCCGCATCCCCGACGATCTGATCGCCGAGCAGAACCGCAAGCGCGAAGCAGGCGCTCGCCGAAGACTACGCGGCCTCGGCGCGCCAGCTCGCGCGGCGCGGCATCGACATCGAGGCGATACCAAGCGCGCCATGGACTTCGCCGTGGCGGTGCCGACCTGGGGCGTGGGCACCGGCGGCACGCGCTTTGCCCGCTTTCCCGGGCCCGGCGAGCCGCGCAACATCCACGAGAAGCTCGAGGACTGCGCCGTCATCCAGCAGCTGTCGCGGGTCACGCCCACGGTCATCGCCGCATTTCCCGTGGGACAAGGTCGCCGACTACTGCGCGCTGCGCGCAGGCGGCGCCTCCTGGGTCTCGGCTTCGACGCGGTCAACTCCAACACCTTCCAGGACCAGCCGGGCCAGAAGCTCAGCTACAGGTTCGGCTCGCTCAGCCACACCGATGCGGCGCGTGCGCGCAGCAGGCGGTCGAGCACAATATCGAATGCATCGAGATCGGCCGCCAGCTCGGCTCGACGGCGCTCACCGTCTGGATCGCCGACGGCTGCGAATTTCGCCGGCCAGCAGCAATCTCACCGCCGCCTTCGACCGCTATCTCGACCGCATGCGGAAATCTATGCCGCCCTGCCCGACGACTGGCAGGTGTTCCTCGAGCACAAGCTCTACGAGCCCGCCTTCTATTCGACGGTGATCGCCGACTGGGGCTCAAGCCTGACTGGCGGCGACCGAGCTCGGGCCGAAGGCCAAGTGCCTGGTCGATCTCGGCCACCATGCGCCGAACACCAACATCGAGCAGATCGTCGCCCGGCTGATCCGCTTCGGCAAGCTCGCCGGCTTCCATTTCAACGACAGCAAATATGGCGACGACGACCTCGACTGCGGCTCGATCGACCCGTTCCGGCTGTTCCTGGTGTTCAACGAGCTGGTCGATGCCGCAACGCGCAAGGCGCCCGGACTTCGCGCCGGCCTACATGATCGACCAGTCGCACAACGTCACCGACCCGATCGAGAGCCTGATCGTCAGTCGGCGATGGCGCTGCAGCGCGCCTATGCGCAATCCTTGATCGTCGATCGCAAGGCATTGGCGGCGGCGCAGGACGACAATGATGCGCTGACTGGCGCTCCGCACTGCTCAAAGCCGGCTTCATCACCGATGTGGGACCGATACTCGCCAAGGCGCGCCGCCGCTCGGGCGGGGCGATCGACCCGATCGCCGTCTATCGCGCTGCCAATTATCGCGCGCGCAAGGCGGAAGAGCGGCCGGCAGGCGAGGGCGGATCGCGTTCGGGGATCGTCTAGCTTCTGCCGCTCACTCAGCAGGCATGAGGCGCGGCTTCAGCATCACGCGGCCGACATAGAAGAGATCGCTGCGCAGGCCGCTCTTTCTCCACAACACAATACCGGTCGCAAGCAACCAGACCGACCATGAGATGGCGACGGCGACGGCAGCGCCGGTCATCCCGAAGGCTGGTGCCAACACCGCGTTGCTTGCTGCCAACAGCGCTAGGGCCGCGAGGCAAAGGCCGGCATTGAGCCGCTGGGCGCCAATGATGGTCAGTAATTGCACGCTCGGGCCTGATACCGCGCGCAAGAACTGGCAGAAAATCAGAATAGTGAGCGCCCATTTCGCCTGTGCAAATTCGGGATGGAAGAGCGCCAGGATATGTTCGCCGCCCGCCGCCGCAGCAATCGTTGCCGCCAAGGTGAGAGCGACCGGGAACAGGCTTGCCCGGCGCAAGGCACCATCAGCGCCCGCCAAAGCGCGGCGTGCATGCGCATCGGCGAGATCAGGTGCCGCAACAGTGTGCGCAACCTGCACGCCAAAACCGACAAGCAGTGCCAGTTTCAACGAGATGCCAAAGGCCGCAACGTCGGCGCCATGCAGAAACGGCGTCACCATCAGAATGTCGAGGTCGGCGAAGAGCGAGGTAAACAGGGCAACGACCACAAGGGGCAAAGCCTCGATGCGCCAAAGCCAGGTCATCTGCGGCGGCCGCGATGCCGGACCCAAAGGCAGCATGTGTCGCAAAATGAGAAACTGGACGAGCGCCAATCCGGCGGTGATCGAAAAGAAGAGGGCGATTGCGACGGTGAGGGTTAAGGATTTACCGAAAGCGACGACCAGAGCGACCAGAGCCAGGAACAACGCCGGCCGGACAAGCAATTCCGGGACATAGGAGAGCGCGAAGGCGCGGATGGCGCCGGCGGTCGCAGCGTTAAGGGTGAGGGCGGCAAGGATCGGAACCGCTGCCCCCGCAATGGTAAAGACCAATCGCGTCTCGGCACTGGCGCCCGGCCAAAGCTGGGCGGCAATTACGACGGCAACGCCTGCCAGAATGCTCGAAACGGCGATATCGCGCGCCGCATTGCGCAGGAAACCTGCAAGAAGACGTGGCTTTTGGCGCTCGCGGTAGCGCGAGACGAAGCGCGGCGCGAGATTGGGATAGCCCCAGGCGGTGATGAGGCCCAAGACGGCGGCCAAGCTGGTGGCGGAAAAGAACGTGCCAAGCGCCTCAGGCGCCAACAATCGTGCCAGCAGAAATTGCGTCAAGAACCCCGCCGCGGCACCGCCAAGGCGGATCGCCAGCACGAAGGCGGAAGCGGGGATCAGGCGTCGCCAAGCCAAAATAAGTCACTCCGGACATCAAGAACCGCAGCCGTGGATGCGAAATCGGGTGCCAGTCGGCCGATCGCCGGACCGACCTGAGGCCGTCAATGGTTAACAAGTCGTTGCCAAGGCGTTGCGGGACGAACGTTCTGCCTCTGGCGCGCTAGTTGCATCGAGGGGGTCGGTTGAGGCCAACCATATGGTGCGACAGTGGAAACAGCAGTGCGCTCGATGAATTTGCTTGCGTTGCCAGACGGCGATAGCAGCGCCAAGGCCGCCCGGCTCCTCGACGCCGTGCAGAAGGCGTCGCAGAAGAATTCTGCCGGTCATGTGCGTGCGGCGAGCCGAGCCGACATGCCGGCGATCGGTGAGCTGTTCCAGCGCACCTTCGCGCAAAAGGCCGAACCGGCGCCCCAGGCGCTCACCAATTATCTTTGCGAATTGTTTCTCGACGCGCCCGACCGCGATCCCGATATCGTATCGAAGGTTCATGTGCGCGGCGACGGCCAAGTCAACGGCTTCATCGGCGTCCTTTCCTTGCCGCTCAATTTCGAAGGCCGCTCGTTGCGCGGCGCGGTGTGCGGCTCGCTGATGGTCGATGAGCGCGATGGCGATCCCTTCGCCGGAGCGCGGTTGATGCGGAGCTTCCTGAGCGGACCGCAGGACATCTCCTTAAGCGAGACCGCCAATCCGGTTTCGGAAAACATGTGGCGCAAATTGCGCGGCGCGGTGCTTCCCGCCTATAGCCTCGAATGGGTGCGGATCCTGCGGCCGACAGGTTTTGCAATCGATGTCGCGGCGCGCTCCACGCCATTGGTGCGCTTGCTGCATCCGCTGGCGGTTCCGCTCGATGGGATGATCCGGCGTTTCGGCGCCGTCGATGCTGCGCGCACCGCAGAATGTTCCGGCGGTAGATCGCGAGATCAATCGCATCGACCTTGCCGCGCTCATTGCCGACATCGTTTCCAGGACGCCGCTTCACCCCGCCTGGAGCCCCGGCGCATTGCGCCAGATGCTCGCCGATGCGTCGCAGAAATCGCGCTATGGAACGTTCATCGCGCGCGCCGTCACAGCGCGTAATGGCGCACCGATCGGCGCCTTCCTCTATCACGCCAAACCGGGCCGCATCGCGCATGTCCTGCAGGTCGTCGCCATGCCCGGGCAAGCCGGTACGGTGCTCGACCGGCTCTTCCTCAATGCCGAACAATTCGGCGCCGTCGCCGTGCGCGGCCGCACCCAGCCGGCCTTGCTCGACGCCTTGCTCACCCGGCATTGCGTCCATGTGCATCGCGCCTCAAGCCTCGTTCATGCTCGCGATGGCGGCGCGGCCTGCGCGGCGGGGGCGGCGAGGGCGGCGGCCGCCAGCGTGGCGGCGAGGGTGCGGGTGATGCGCATGGCGGGTGCTCCTGGGGAGTTGGACGGGGCGACCGCCACACTCCCGACCCTCGCTTGCAGCCCGCTTGCGATCGGCCAAAGCCCGGCTCACCGCACGCCGTTGAGCGTGTCTTCGCCCGGCACGACGAGGCGCCCGTGCTCCGTCGGCATCCCGCGCTCGGCCAGTTGCGATCGCAGCCGCAGCAGCGCGAGATCCTTGGCCTTGGCCTCGAGCATCACGTCGAAGTCCCTCCCGCGCGCCGTGTCGCGCAGGAAGTGCTCGAACCCGATCGGGTCGACGAGATCGGCATGCGCCCGGAGCTGCGGTAGCACCAGCCGGCGCTCGACCCGGCGGCCGACCCGCACCCGGCGCTCCTCGACGTCCAGGCGCGGCGACGAGACGTGGATCTTCGGGACGACGCCCGCCGGCCACGTGTCCAGCGCTGCCGCGAGCGCGTCGGCGTCGGCGAGCCCCTCCCGGTCGTGGCAGCGGTGGTGGAGGATGTCGAACACGACTCGCAGGCCCGTGCGGCGCGCGAGCCCGACGACGTCGGCCACCCCGAACGTCCGGTCGTCGTTCTCGATCACGAGCCGCGCCCGGGCGCGTTCCGAGAGCGCCTCGAGGTTCGCGCGGAAGCGGTCGGTTGCCGCGCGGTGGCCGCCCGCGGCGCCACCGACATGCAGCACGACGACCGCTTCCGGCCCGAGCCCCATGGCGTCGAGTAGCGACGCCTGGACCTCGAGCTCCGCGACCGCGGCTGCCCGAACGTCGGCGCTCTCGGAGTTGAGCACCGTGTACTGGCCCGGGTGGGTGGAAAGCCGGATGTCGCGGTCGCGGGCGAGCGCGCCGATCGCGGCCAGCTCCTCGCGGCACTCCGCCACTTGATCGTGGAACTGCGGCAGCTCCGGATGGCTGGCGTACGGCGCGAGCGCGGTCGCCATCCGGTACATCCGCACGTCATTTCGGTCCAGGTACTCGAGGATCCGTCGCAGCGCCTCGAGCGAGTGCCGCAGGTGAGGCCCGGATTGCCAGCGCCGCGCGTCGTGCGACGGCAGGCCGCCGCCGGCCAGCACCTTGACGGCGAAGCCCAGACGGTGCCGGCTCAATGCCACCCACGCCGCATGGAGCACCCGGTCGCGGATCCCGACCGTCGATGCGCGTGGGTGAGCATGGCCAGCCGCTACCCGGAGGAACGGCCGGCGATGCGTCCCCGCTGCGCCAGCTCAGCCCGATCGCCGGCCTCGAGGCGAGCGCTAGTCTTCTCGCTTCCCGCCGGAGTAGCTCAGTCGGTTAGAGCAGCGGAATCATAATCCGCGTGTCGGGGGTTCGAGTCCCTCCTCCGGCATCATGAAGTGGCTGTAAACAGCCATGTTCTCAGTAAGTGGTTGGTTGGCGCGAGGGCCAGAATGACCACGAAAGCGTCCTAACCAAGCTGCGCGCCGGAAGCCTACGGCGTTGAACTCGGTGGAGAGCCGTGCGTATGACCTCGCATGGTCGGCGCGGTCGTTCCTGTTCTGCTCGCCCTCGCCGCTGCCACACATGACATCGGCTTCGGGCCTGACCACACCTACTCCCCGGCGTCGCTGCGCGTCGCGGCCGGCGACACTGTGCGATGGCAGGCGAGCGGCACGCACCCCCTGGTGTTCGAGGCCGGCGGCGGCCCATTCATTACCGTTCAGACGCGGACTCTCGGCACGCCGGGGAAGATCGCCTTCTACTGCAACGAGCACGGAGCTCCGGGCGGCGTGGGCATGTCGGGAACGGTCACGGTCAACGCGCCGCCCGCGATCGCGATCGAGCGCCTCACTGCGACCCCGCGCACCGGGGACCCGGTGTCGTTCCGGGCGGGCGCGAGCGACCCCGACGGCGACCCAGTGACCGTCGACTGGGACCTCGACGGCAACGGTACGTTCGAGCGCGTCAACGCCGGCGCCACGGCGAGCGCGAGCTACGCCGCGGGTCAGCACACCGTTCGTGCCCGAGCGAACGACGATCTCGCAGCGAGCGCGACGGCCTCACACACCTTCGCCGTGCCCGGAGCCGGCGGCGGAGCGTCGGGCGGGTCGAATGACACCGCGGCTCCGAGCGTCGAGATCCGGGCACCGAAGTCGATCCGCGCGAAGAAGCTGAGGCGGCGCGGCGTCAAGCTGACCCTCACTGCGTCGGAGGACGGCCGCCTCGTCGCGCAGCTGCGCAACCGCCGCGGCCGCAGGCTCGGACGAACGACCGCGCAGGTGCACGCCGGCCAGGCGACGGTGATCCGCGTGCGCGCGCGGCGGGCGAAGGCGGGCCGCCTGACGCTGCGGATCGTGGCGATTGACCTCGCGGGCAACCGCCGGGCCGTCACGCGCGTCCTGAAGGTGCGCTAACCGCGCGAGCCGCGCGAGCCGCGCCTGACGTCGCGCCGGCGATCCCAGAGGGTGCGCTGCTCCTGCAGCGTGAGCACTCTCCAGCGCTCGGTGGCCGGCTCCCAGACGGACACGGTGACGTCGACGATGCTGCGCACGTCGTCCCAGGACGGCCACGGTCTCGCGTGCGCCGGCGTCGTCGGCCAGCACCTCGCGCGTCGTCACGTCGACGACCTTGAAGCGGCGCGGCGCCCGCGGCTCGGCGGGCTTCTGCGGGCGTGGCTTGGGCTTGGGCGGGACGAAGAACGGCTCGTTATCGGGCGCAGGCTTCCTCTGCACCTTGTCGAGCGGCACCATCTGGGCGCCTGTGCCCTTCGTCTCCGTGTCGAGTACCCAGATCCTGCCCATGTCTACTTACCATAGGTTAGCTTGAAACCCGACGGCGCGGATCGGCGGCTGCTTGGAATTCGCCGGCGGTCAACCGCGTCTAGGAGGTGATGAGACGGGTCACCGGAGCAGCTGCGCTGGGCTATGTCGTGCTCGCCGCGATCGAGAACATGGGCCTGCTCGGCGCACCCGGGCTCGGCGCGCCCGCCGCCGAGGTCCGCGCGGCGTACGCCGACACCGCGCTCGGCGTCGTGACGACCGCCGCGGGCGCGCTCTCGCTGGCCTGCTATGCCGCGTTCGCCGCGCTGCTCGCGCCGCGCCGGCTGGCGGCGGCGCTGGCGGCTGTCGTGCTCGCCGCGACCGGCGTCGGGCTGGCGGCGCTGCTGGTGGCGGGCGGCGACCCCGCCATGCACGACGTGCAGCTCCAGCTGCGCTACCTCGCCGGCCCCTTGATGGCGCTGGTCCTCCTCGGCGCCGCAGGGGCGCTGCCGCGGCCGCTGCGGATCGCCGCCGCCGGCGTCGCGGTGCCGCTGGCCCTGACGCCGCTGGCGCTCGCGCCGTTCGAGCTCGGCGCCCAGCTCGCGTTCGCCGCCCACGCGGCGTGGATCTGGGCCGCCGGCCTGTGGCTGGCCGTCGGCGGTCCCGGGTTCGTGCGGCGCGCCGCGTTCCTGATGCTCGTGCTGGCTGCGGGCCTGGTGGGCGCGGCGCTGCTGGCCGTGCCGGAGGCGACCGCGACGTTCTTCGCCTGGGGGCTGCAGCCGGCCGGGCTGGCGGCGTTCGCCGGCGGTGTGTACGTCGCCTCCGCGGCCGTCTACGCCGCCGGCCTGCGGGCGTCGCCGCGCGAGGCGCAGCCGCTCCTGGTCGCGGCCGTGGTGCTCTCGGTGTCCGTGCTCACGGCAACGTTCGTGCATCTCGACGTGTTCGACTTCGATCGCCTCCAAGCATGGGCGTGGGTGGCGCTGTTCGCCGCGTTCGGGGTGACGACGACCGCGCTCGCGGCGACCGGGCCGTGGCGGCGCGAGCCCGGCCTGGCGCTGCCCGTGTGGACGCGCGGGCTGCTCTCGGCAGCCTCAGCGGCGCTGCTCGCCGCCGGCCTCGTCCTGTGGATCGACCCCACCGCCGCGTCGCTGCCGCCGCTCGGCGGCCGTTTCGCGGGCTCGTGGGCGGCGACGCTGGCGACGCTCGCCGCGTGGCCGGCCCTGCGCGGCCGCCGGGACGAGGCGCGGCTGCCGGCGCTCGCGCTGGTCGCGCTCCCCGCCGGGGCGCTGCTCGCGGCGGTGCGCGTCCCGGGCGCGGACCCGGCGTACCTCGCCGCGCTCGCGCTGACGATCGCCTCGGGCGCGACCGTGCTCGGCGCGCTCGGCACGCTGCCGCGCGCGACCCTGCGCCCGCGGTACGCCGCCACGCCTAGCCGGGCGGCCTGACCGCGCCGCCGCCCGGCGTGGGCGGCGCCGGGCGCGCGGGCTGGACAGCGATCTGGCAGCTCGTGCACGCCGGCGTCCTCGGCGGCCGGGGCGGCGGGCAGGCGGCGCTCGTGCCGCACGGCGGTGGCGTGGTCACCGTGCCGCCGCCGGGGCAGTTCGGGCCAGGGCACAGCGGCGGTGGCGGCTCGGGGTTCGGAGTCGGCTCCTCGGAGGCCGGGTCACGCGGCGGCTCGGCGACCCCGGGATCGGCGGTCGCGGCCGGCGGCTGGGGTCGCTCGCGCGGCCGGCGCCTCGCCGGCGCCTGCTCGGGGAGGGCGTCGACCGTGGCGACGGGCGCCGGCTCGGTTGGCGGCACCGGCGCGGCCGGCGCGACGCGCTCCCGAGCCCGCGGCCGTGCGCGGCGCTCGGGCGCGCGCCGCTCGACCGGCTTCTGCGCACGCTCGATCGACGCGACCGCGACCTCGTCCGGCTCGGCCGCGACCTCCACCGGTGACGCCGGCGCGCGCTCCGGCGACTGCGCGAGGTCCGCGAGCGCGAGCGCGAACGCGGCGACCAGCACGGCGCCGCCGGTCGCGACGAGCCGCAGGTGCCGGCCGCGAGCGCCGGGACGCTCGACGCACGCGCTCCAGTCCGCGCCCACCCGCTCGGCGGCGTGAGCGATCGCTTCGCCGCGCAGCCACAGGGCCGGCACCAGCGGCAGCCACAGCCGGTACGCCACAGCGGCTTCCTCCATCGCGTCCAGCCGCACCCTGCAGGTGCCGCAGCCCACCAGGTGCTCGGCGAGCCAGCCGGCCGCGTCGTGGTCGAGAACGTCGTCCTGGCGCATGGCGAGCAGCGGCAGCGCCCGCTCGCAGTGCGGTGAGGCCGCCGCGACGGACCCGAGCGCGGTCTGGCGCAGGCCCTCGCGGAGGTTGATCCGCGCGCGGGAGATCAGCTGGGCGACCGAGTTGCGGTTCATGCCCATGACCTCGGCGACCTCGTCGTAGGAGAGCTCCTCGAGCTCCCGCAGGGCGAGCGCCTCGCGCTGGCGCGGCGGAAGGCCCTCGTTGGCGACGCGGATCTGCTCCTGGTGGGCCTCGCGCAGCGCGCGGCGCTCGGGCCCGTCCGGGTCGTCACCGCCGGCGCCGAGGGGCGCCGCGGACTCGGGGATGTCGCCGGTGGGGAGCGCGCGCTTGCGGCGGGCGATGGCGTCGTAGCTCGCGTTGCGCGCGGCCGTCATCAAGTAGGCGCCGAAGTTCAGCTCCCGCCCGTCGAGCCGGGGCAGCCGCTCGAGCACCGCGGCGAACGTCTCCTGCGTGGCGTCGGCGGCGTCCTCGGGCGAGCCCGTGACGCGGTAGCAGAGGTTGTAGGTCCGGCGCTCGTGGCGGTCGTAGAGCGTCGCGAAGGCGGCGCCGTCCCCGGTCGCCGCGCGGCGTGCGAGCGCCGCGTCCTCGGATTCGTCCGGCGGTGCCGTCCGGGTGGCGGGCCGCGCTGCGGTCCACGGGAGGCGAAGCGCGTGGGAGCTCAAGTGAGGTGCCGTCCTTGGGAGTTCGTGATCCGTTGCACCCCATAACCCGCGCCCCCTTCGCGTATTACGCGGGCGCGCGGGTCATGTGACGTTCCGCACACTTCGGCAGGGCGGCGTAAGTAACCCGGAGCGGCCCGGTTGAGCGGACATCAACCCCCCGGCCCCAAGGAGGCCCGCAATGCTCGCCACGCTCCGCACCCGCCGCATCCCCCGCCCCTCGACCGCGCTCGTCGTGGCCTTCGCCGCGCTGTTCACGGCGCTCGGCGGCACCAGCTACGCGGCCCTCAAGATCACCGGCGCGAACGTCGCCAACGGCACGCTCACGGGCGCCGACGTCCACAACCGCTCCCTCGGCGCCAAGGAGCACAAGCTCGACTCGATCGGCGGCGCGCAGATCAAGGAGGGGTCGCTCGGCACGGTCCCGAGCGCACAGCTCGCGACCAAGGCGGGCGACGCCGACACGCTGGGCGGCATCGCCGCGTCGGGCTACATGACCGAGAAGACGCGAGCCTACGAGGCGAACATGTCCGCGGTCGGCGAGTTCAGCAGCGGCGCGGTCGTCGGCACCCTCTCCGACGTCCAGCCCGGCACCTACGTCGTCACGGCGAAGCTGACCTACGACAACGACGGCCCGTCCGAGCAGGAGAGCTGCACGCTGCACGTGCCCGGCACCGACGACACCACCACGTTCACCCCCGGTGCCGCCGAGACCGAGACGATCACGCTGCAGGAGGCCATGAGCTCGAACGCGGTCTTCTCCCCCAGCGTCACCTGCACGAGCGACGGCAACGACGACACCCAGGGCAACGGCAGCATCATCGCCGTTCGCCTCGACTGAACCCGCGGGCGGCGAGCCGGGCACGGAGGCCCGGCTCGCCCGCTACGCGGCGGCGGCCATCGCGGGCGACGTGTCGGCTGCCGGCTCCCCGCGGTACGGGCCGGGCTTCGGGCGCGGCTTGCCGCCCGGGAACGCGAGCCGCAGGATCGTCCGCTGCACCGCGCCGAGCTGCTTGAACAGCGGGCCGGTGTTGTACGGCAGCTCGTACTTCTCGCAGATCGCCCTGACACGCGGCGCGATCTCGCCGTAGCGCGTGCTCGGCATGTCGGGGTAGAGATGGTGCTCGACCTGGTAGCCGAGGTTGCCGCTGATGACGTGGAAGAGCGCGCTCCCCTCGATGTTCGCGGCGCCGAGCAGCTGGCGGACATAGAAGCCGCCGCGCGACTCGCCCTCGACCTCCTCCTCGCTGAACGTGTACGTCTGGTCAGGGAAGTGGCCGCAGAAGATGATCATGTAGGCCCAGACGTTGCGCAGCACGTTGGCCGAGAAGTCCGCCGCCAGCGTCGCCCGGAAGGCGTCGCGGCCCGCTCGCCGCGCCTCTGACGTGCTGCGCGTGGTCGCCAGCTTCGCGGCCCCGGCCGCGGCTGCGCTCAGCAGCGGGAAGGCGACGTAGTCCTTGACGATCTGGCTGCGCGCCTTGACCGCCATGCCCTTGAGCTCGCGCTTGAGCTGCTTCTTGGGCTTCGTGCCCGTCCGGAGCGCCTCCATGTCGAGGTCGTGGAACGCCACCCCCCACTCGAAGAACGCCGCCAGCAGGAGGTTGTAGACCGGCTGCAGCAGGTAGACGGGATTCCACTTCTGGTGCGGGTCGATCCGCATGATCTCGTAGCCGAGGTCCTTGTCCTTGCCGCGGATGTTGGTGTAGGTGTGGTGCACGTAGTTGTGGGAGTGCTTCCACGCCGCGGGCGTCGACGCGGAGTCCCAGTCCCACGTCGACGAGTTGATCTGCGGGTCGTTCATCCAGTCCCACTGGCCGTGCATGACGTTGTGGCCGATCTCCATGTTCTCGAGCACCTTGGCCAGCGAGAGCGTGGCGGTCCCGGCAACCCAGGCCGGCTTCGCGCGTGAGAACAGCAGGATCAGGCGGCCGAGGACCACGAGCCGCCGGTGCATCTCGATCATGCTCACGATGTAGCGGCGATCGCGGTCGCCGAGCTCGGCGAACACCTCGTCGTGGATGGCGTCGAGCTCGGCGCCGAGCTGCTCGAGCTGCTCGGGGGTGAGGTGAGCCATGGGGCTTTCGATCGTGTTCGTCACAGTTCAATCTCCACTGCGCCCTCGGGCGCGTTGACGCAGGTACGGACCATCTCGCCCTCGGAGCCGTGCACCTGACCGCTCCGCAGGTCGCGGATCCGGCCGGAGCAGAGCCGGCCGACGCAGGTGTGGCAGATGCCCATCCGGCATCCGAAGGGGAGCGACGCGCCGGCCGCCTCGCCGGCGACGAGGATCGGCGTGTCGCCGTCCGACTCGCCCTCCACGTTACTGCGGAGGAAGCGGATCGCGCCGCCGGCGCCGTGCTCCCCGTCGCCGTGGCCGACGATCGGCTGGAAGCGCTCCATGTGCAGACGGCCAGGGTCACCGCCCGCCTGCTCCCAATGCGTGATCAGCGCGTCGAGCATCGCGCCGGGGCCGGAGACGAAGGCCTCGCGCTCCCGCCAGTCGGGGCACAGCGCATCCAGGTCGGAGGGCGCGAGGCGGCCGTGCTCGCGCGTAAGCCGCTTCTCGAGCCGGTAGCCGTCGTGGCGCGCGTCGAGCCGCCGCAGCTGGCCGCCGAAGATGATGTCGTCGTCGGTCCGTGCCGAGTGCAGGTGCACCACGTCGCGCAGGCCACCGTCGCGGTCGAGGCTGCGCAGCATGCTCATGATCGGCGTGATCCCGCTCCCGGCGCTGATGAACAGCAGCCGCTCGGGGACCTCCTCGGGCAGCACGAAGGTCCCCTCCACGCCGCCGAGGCGCACGATCGTCCCCGGCTTGGCCTCGCGGACCAGGTAGGGCGTGACGGCACCGGTCTCCAGCAGCTTCGGCGTGATGCTGATGAAGCCGTCCGGCCGGCCCGGGTCCGAGGTGATCGAGTACGCGCGCCAGTGGTGCTTGCCGTTGACCGCGAAGCCCACGCGCAGGTACTGGCCGGGCCGGTGGCCCTCCCACTCCCAGCCCGGCTTGATGAGCACGGTGACGGCGTCCGCCGTCTCGTGTTCGATCCGCTCGATGCGGCCGCGCAGCTCCTGCGTGGACCACAGCGGGTTGATGAGCTCGAGGTAGTCGTCGGGCATCAGCGGCGTGAAGAACGCCCTCACCGCCCGCAGCGCCTTCAGGCGCCAGGCCGGAACTTTCGGTCTCGCGCCGCGCTCTGCCATACGCGTTTTGCCTACCCCGAGGCGAAGCAGGGCACTCGGCCGATGCTGCAACACCCGCCGCGACGCGCTACTGTGGGTGTCGTAAACGGCCGGATCATCAAGCGATCCGGCGACGCAGTGCCCAGCGCCCGCAGTTGTTGCTTCACCGCCTCCCGCGAACGCAGTGCACACGAACGCCGTGGAGGTAGACAACATGGCAACAGGAACCGTCAAGTGGTTCAGCGACGACAAGGGCTTCGGCTTCATCACGCCCGACGAGGGCTCGAAGGATCTCTTCGTGCACCACAGCGCCATCACGGGCGAGGGCTTCAAGACCCTCGCCGAGGGCGCCAAGGTCTCGTACGAGGCTGAGCAGGGCCCCAAGGGCCCCAACGCCGCGAACGTCACCGCGCTCTAAGCGCGACCTGCCTCAGGGCCGCCGGCCTTCGCCGGCGGCCGTCAGGCCGCCTCGCCGCGCCGCACGCGCTCGATGATCGCGTCGACGCGGCGGCGCGTGTCCGCGCGATCGGTAAGCGCGTGGTCGGGCTGGCCGGCGCTCGCCGCCCACGGGACGAGGACGTCGAAGTCGAGCTCGCGGATCAGCTCCAGGCTCTCCACGTAGGCCGCGCGGTCGCTGGAGTCGAGCACCGCCGCGACCCACTCGCCGTCGCGCAGGTAGATCGTGTCGCCGGTGAACAGCAGCCGCTGGTCGCCGTTGTCCCACAGGTACGCGGTCGCGCCCGGCGTGTGGCCCGGCGTCGGGATCGCCTCGAAGTCGTCGTCGAGCGTGTGGCGGCGGGAGAAGGTCGCGCGCACCGGGTGGTGGACCGCTTCGCGGTCGGCCGCGTGGACGAACAGCGGCGCGGTGACGGCGTCCGAGAGGAACATGGCCTCGTGGCCATGGTTGAGGTACTGGCGCGTCGCCGTGTCGGCCTCGACGGCGCTCGTGCTGTAGACCAGCAGGTCGCCGCGGGCGCGCTCGAGCACGAACGCCCGGATGTGCAGCGAAGGCGCGAACGGCAGCGGCTCGGGTGCGGACGCGCGCAGGCCCGCGATCGCCGACGCGACGCTCATCGCCCGCCCGCCACGCGGTCGTAGTTGAGCCGCATCAGCGCGATCACGTCGCGCACGTCGTCCTCGTCCTCGATCCGCCGCGCCGCCAGCTTCGTCGAGTGCGGGTTGACGGGATGCGGGCCGACGCGGCCCTGCTCGCGCAGCTCGGCGCCGACGTCGCGCGGGAAGCCGAAGTGCGCGGCACGGTCGCCGTGCAGGTGGCCGATCTCGGCGCCGTCGACCCTGAACCCGAACTCGCCACGCTCGCCGGTGCCGGCCTCGACGCCCGGCCAGCTCGTGACCTCTGCGGTGATCTGCTCGCTCGCTGTCATGACGCCACACTACAAGCTCAAGTGAACTTGAAGTCAAGGGTCGATCGTGGTTTGCTGCACGGCGTGGTCGACCTCATGACCATCAGCGAGGTCTCACGGCGCAGCGGCGTCGCCGCGTCCGCGCTGCGTTTCTACGAGGATCGCGGCCTGATCAGCTCCGAGCGGGCGGGGTCCGGGCACCGGCGCTACCCACGGGCGGTCCTGCGCCGGATCGCGTTCATCGTCTTCGCCCAGCGCGTCGGCCTCACGCTCGACGAGATCGGCGTCGAGCTCGCCAAGCTTCCGCCCGACCGCGTGCCCAAGCGGCGCGACTGGTCGCGCCTGTCGCGGCAGTGGAGCGAGCGCATCGACGACCGCATCGCCGAGCTCGAGCGCCTCAAGGCCGGGCTCACGGAGTGCATCGGGTGCGGCTGCCTGTCGCTCGACCGCTGCGAGCTCTCCAATGCCGGCGACCGCGCGGCCGGCCTCGGCCCCGGCCCGCGCTACTGGCTCGGCGACCGCCCGCTGACCTGAGCGCCGATTCGCGCACTACAGTGGCGACCTCGTGCGCGCCGGACGGATCCTCGGGCTAGCCCTCGCGGCCCTGCTGCTGACCTCGGCGCCGGCGAGCGCACGCACCACGATGCCGTTCGACGGCCCCAGCGCCCCCAGGGCGCAGGCGGCGTTCAAGTTCGCCGGCTGGCACTGGTCGAGCAGCCGCATCCGCTACTACAACGCCGCGCGCAAGAGCCGCTGGGCGGTCGAGCAGGCCGTGAAGGCGTGGAACCAGAGCGGCGCGCGGCTGAAGTTCGTCGAGACCAGCCGCAGCCGGGCGCGGCTCGTGATCCGCTACCTGCCCACGCGCCAGTGCGTGGGCTTCGCCTACGCCCAGCCGGTGTACGACGCGTCGCGCCGCGTGGCGCGAGCCGAGGTCGTCATCCCCCGCCCGCGCGGAACCAACGCGTTCTGCAGCCGCTGGGGCCAGGCGCTGGTGATCGCACACGAGCTCGGGCACGTGCTCGGGCTCGGCCACGAAGGCCGCCGCTGCGCCACGATGAACGCCGCCACCACCGGGCTGGCGCCCGCGGGCTGCCCGCCGCAGCCGGAGTGGCGCTGGCACTGCCGGCTGCTCGAGGCCGACGACGTCCGCGGCGCGGTCCGGCTCTACGGCGGGCGGGTCAAGCCGCGGCCGCCGCGCCTGTGCGACCTCCTGCGGCCGCCGGCGGCCGTGACCGGCGTCGCCGCCACCCCCTCCCCCGCGGGCTTCGGGCAGGTCGACGTCAGCTTCGCGCGGCCGGCGCAGCCGCAGCGGCTGCCGTTCATGCGCCGTCAGCAGGAGCGGTTCGCGGCCACGATCGCCCCGGGCGCGTGTCCCACGGAGTCCGGCTTCGGCGAAGCGTGGACGGTCGCCGTCGGCGCGACGCAGACCGCAACGCTCTACGCCCAGGCGCCGGGGAGCCACTGCGTGTCGGTCTGGGCCAAGGACGGCGTCGGGCGGCTGAGCGCACCCGCCACCGTCCCGGTCCAGATGCCGTAGCCAGGCGTCAGCGGCTCGCGCGCGCGATCGCGGCGTCCATCGCGGCGCCGGGATCGCGAACCGGACCTCCGTGGCCGACCACGAGCACGGCCGGGTCGAGCGCCCGCAGGGCGCGCGCCGACTCGAGCGTCGTCGGCCCGTCCCACGTCGCCGAGGCGGCCAGCGGGAAGCGCAGATTGCGGTGGCTGGTGACCTCCGGCCGCCCGATGGTCGTGAACGTGTCGCCGCCGATCAGGCTGCGATCGCGGGTGTCGAGGAGCGCCACATGACCCGGGGTGTGGCCGGGGTTGGCGATCACCTCGAGGCTGCCGACGCGGTCGCCGGCGTGCAGGCGCACGTCGGGCACCGTCTCGAGCTTCGGCCAGCCGCCGGGGAGCTTGCCGTCGACGACCTTCTCGCCCGCGTGGATGCGGGCGTCGAGCTCAGGCATCAGCACCTCGACCCCCTCGCCGAGCCGCTCCGCGAGCTGGTCGAGCGAGCCGACGTGGTCGCCGTGGCCGTGGGTCAGCGCGATGCGGCGGATCTCCCCGCCGGCGTCGCGCGCCGCGGCGATCAGCGCGTCGGCCTGGCCGCCGATCGTGGTGTCGACGAGCGTGAAGCCGTCGTCCTCGCGGACGAGGTAGGCGTTCACGAAGCGCAGGCGGGTGAGCTGGATGAGATTCGGGGTGACGGGGCGGGCTTTCACGGATCCTCGCTTTCCGCGCCCAGCGGCTCAGGCGGACATGTGCATGCGCACGACCGTGCCGTCGGCACTCGAGCGCAGCTGCACCAGATCGCACGTCTGGTGGGCGATCCACACGCCGCGGCCGGTCGGCGTTTCGGGCGCCGCACGGCGCCGGCCGACGAGCGGGTCGCGGATCCGGCCCCGGTCGCGGACCTCGCACACGAGCGAGCCGTTCTCGCGCCACGCGCGCAGGACGCCGTGGCCGCCGCCGTGCACGACGCTGTTGGCGGCCGCCTCGTTGACGGCCAGCACGAGGTCGGCGGCGCGAGCGCGCTCGAGGCCGGCGCGGCCGGCGCAGTCCGCCACGATCGTGCGGAGCTCGTCGAGGCTGTCGGCGTCGAAGCCGGTCGTGAGGGCGGGCGCCGCGGGCGCCGGCAGCGGAGCCTCGAACGGCGACAGGAGCCGTTCGGCACCGCGGTAGTGGGTGCTCTCCTGCGCGTCCACGATCGGATGGCTGCAGCGCGCCTCGTGCACGGTGCCGTCGCGGAGCGCCGCGACGTCATAGGGGCACAGCAGGCGGAACGGCCCGGTGCCGGCGAAGGCGAGGTTGAGCAGCGACTCGTGCAGCTGGCACTCGACGAGCTCGGCGGCGCTGCGGCCGGCCCACACCGGCTCGCCGATGCCGCGGATCGGGCGCTCCGGATGCTCGTCCACGAAGTCCCACCAGGCGGAGATGATGCGCCCGGGGTTGCGGCCGAGCACCGTCATGTCGGCGAACAGTACGGCCTGCGCGTCGCGGCCGAGCGCCGTCTGGAGGCGCGCGATCTTCTCCGGCCCGACCGCCACGAGCATCGGCTCGCCGCGCTCGGCACCTTCGCGCAGGAACGGCAGCGTGCCCTCGACGAAGCCGTCGACCCCCTCGTAGAAGAGAGCCTCATGCTCGAAGGTATCGATCGTCACGGCCATTGGTCCCGCCCGCCACGTGCGCGCGCTCGGACGAGCGTAGCGCGGCCTCGGCCGCGGATTAAGGTGGGCTAGCCGTACCGCTAGGTGACGAACAAGGATGCGTAGGCGTTGAGCGCCGGCTGGCCGCCCAGGTGGGCGTAGAGCACGGTCGAGCGGCGGTCGATCTCGCCGCTCGCCACGACGTCGATCATGCCCGCCATCGACTTCCCCTCGTAGACCGGGTCGGTGATCATGCCCTCGAGCCGCGCCGACAGCCGCATCGCCTCGAGCGTCTGCTCGTCGGGGATGCCGTACGTGCCGGCGTGGTAGCGCTCGTCGAGCTCGATCTCGTCGTCGCGCAGCTCGCGGCCGAGGCCGATCAGCTCGGCCGTCGCGCGGGCGATGCGGGCGACCTGCTCGCGCGTCTCGGCCGGCCGCGCGGAGCCGTCGATGCCGAGCACGCGCCGCTCGCGCTCGCCCGCCGCGAAGCCGGCCACCATGCCCGCCTGCGTGCTCCCGGTGACCGCGCACACCACGATCGTGTCGAAGAACACGCCCAGCTCGCGCTCCTGCGCCTCGACCTCGCGCGCCCAGCTCGCGAAGCCGAGGCCGCCGAGGCGGTGGTCGGACGCGCCGGCCGGGATCGCGTAGGGCTTCCCGCCGGCCGCCTCGACGTCGGCCAGCGCCTGCTCCCAGCTCTCCTTGAAGCCGATCCCGAAGCCGGCCCGCACGAGCCGCACGTCGGCGCCCATCAGGCGGCTGAGCAGGATGTTGCCGACGCGGTCGTAGGTCACGTCCGGCCAGTCGACCCAGCTCTCCTGCACGAGCACGCAGCCCATGCCGGTGCGGGCCGCGGCGGCGGCGACCTGGCGCGTGTGGTTGGACTGCACGCCGCCGATCGAGACGAGCGTGTCGCAGCCCTGCGCGAGCGCGTCGGCGACCAGGTACTCGAGCTTGCGCGTCTTGTTACCGCCGTAGGCGAGGCCGCTGTTGCAGTCGTCGCGCTTGGCCCACAGCGTCGCGCCGCCGAGGTGGTCGGTCAGACGCTCGAGCCGGTGGACCGGCGACGGGCCGAACAGCAGCGGATGGCGGGGGAACTCGTCGAGGCGCATTCGCGAAGGCTATGCGGGGGCCGGCCTCGACGACCGGCCCCCGCGATGACGCTCAGCCTCCGTAGGTGAAGATCCGGAGCCCGCGATCGCGGTCGGAGCCCAGCACGTACTGCGTGCCGCCGAGGTTGTGGACCTCGACGCCCCAGTAGTTGGAGCCGCCCGGCTCGACGAACGCGCCGACCTCCTCGAGGCCGCTCGCGTCGTAGCGCAGGACGCGCATGCCGAGCGCGTAGTGCGACACGTAGATGAGCGGCCGGACCGGGTCGGCGGCGACCTCGTGGACGGTCATGTCGCCGTAGTTCTCGGCGTACTCCTCGTCCTGGCCCTCGAACGGCGCGTAGAAGTCGACCTCCTCCATCTTCGCCTTCTCGGTGAGGTCGGTGCGGTACATGTGCGTGTAGCCCCAGCCGTCGAAGACGGCCGACATGTCGACCGGGACCGACGGGCCGGCCGGCGTGGCCGTGCCGCTGCCGTCGGCCGCGCACGTGTAGTCGGCCGGCGGCTCGACGCCGAGCAGCCGGAAGCCGTCCTTGCGGGAGACGAAGATCGCCGGCGTGGTGGTCGACGCGGCCAGCATCGAGACCAGCGTCTCGCAGCCGTCCACCCCGGTCCGGTTGAACACGATCAGGCCCTTGTAGCCGGCGGCCTGGATGTTGTCCAGCTTGACCTGAAAGTCGCAGACGCCGCGCTCGACGACCGCGATCACGTCACCGCCCGCGGCGGCGACCGGGTCACAGCCGAGGCCGAGGAAGCGGGTGTTCCCCGTCAGCGGGCTGTCCTTGTCGATGATCTTGGTGGCCGAGGCCTGGATCGCCGTGAACGTGCGTCCTGCCGCCGGGCCGCCCTTGAACGTAGCCTGCACCCGGTAGGGATTGAAGTCCTCGTCCGTGGCGAAGAAATACGCGTTGTCGTTCGTGAACTCCGCCTGGTGGGCGTTGCCCTCGGGCGTGATCGTCTGGCCCTTCTCGAGCCGGGCCGGGTCGGCCGGCGCGAAGTCGGTGTCGGACAGCGCCTTCGGGGCGAGCGGGTTAGTGACGTCGAGCGTCACGTAGCCGCCGTCCCAATAGGACATCAGCATCACGTCACGGCCGCCGACGTGCTTGACGATCATGTCGTGGCTGAAGACCGAGTCGCCGTGCGGCCGCGTGGGGCCCGTCTGCGCGAACTGGTCGAGGTTGGTCTCCGAGACGAGCTTGGGCTTGCTCGGGTTCGTGATGTCGAGGATGTCGACGTCGAGCTCCTCGAGATCGTCGACGAGCACCACATAGACCTTACCCGTCTTCGCGCCTGACGCGGTGCGCTGCTCCCAGGCGAAGGCCGAGTGCGTCTGGTTGGCCTTCGTCTGCGGCACGCCGTTGCTCTGCGAGCCGTCACGCTTGGTGAAGTCGCCGGCGCCCTCGACCAGCTTCTTCGGCGCCTTCGGGTTGGTCACGTCGACCAGCGAGATGCCACCGACGCCGTTCGTCGTCCCCGGGCACCACTCGTTCTGGTAGACGAGGACGTCGCCCTTGAAGGCCGGCGTGTTGAGCGTCACGACCTGCGAGCCCTCGCCCGAGAACGTGTCGACGTGGCTGGGGATGTAGGCCCCGGCCTTCGGGCTCGCCGGGTTGCTGATGTCCACGACCTGGACGCCGCCGCGGCCGCACTCCGGCTCGTAGAACATGGTGAGGTAGGCGTAGTTGCCCTTAGCCGACACGTCGGCGACGCGGCCCTGCCCGGCGAGCTTGCCTCCGAGGTCGAAGCTGCCGACGAGGTCGAGCCCCTCCTCGCGTGGAG
The DNA here is from genome assembly GCA_963846515.1 of uncultured Solirubrobacterales bacterium. Classification (GTDB taxonomy): domain Bacteria; phylum Actinomycetota; class Thermoleophilia; order Solirubrobacterales; family 70-9; genus VAYN01. Next base: position 715,169 of record CAWJWC010000003.1, read on the forward strand.
GGACGGTCTGGCGCCCGGCTTCGGCGCCCGCGGCGCCGTGCGAGTTCCAGTGGACGGTCAAGCCGGAGTTGATCCAGCTGTCGTCCGTGACGTTGGTGTCCATCGGATGCGCGCCGGCCGTTCCGGCCGCGATCACACAAATGCCCGCTGCGGCAGCAACCGCGCGGGCAGCAACACGTGCCTTCACCTGATCCCCCATGAAATTGAGCGAAACCTGAGGGCGAGCGTAGCGACGGCCTGCCAGCATGGCAACCCATGGAGCACCGCCGGCTGGGGAGTTCGGACCTCGAGGTCTCGGCGATCGCGCTCGGGTCGTGGCTGACCTACTCGGGCGGCGTCGGTCGTGAGCAGACGGAGGCGTGCACGCGAGCGGCGTTCGACGCCGGGATCACGTTCTTCGACACCGCGAACGTGTACGGCCGGGGCGCGGCCGAGCGCGCCTGGGGCCAGATCCTCTCCGCCTACCCGCGGGACTCCTACACGCTGGCCACGAAGGTCTACTTCCCGATGTCGGGCCGCGATCGCGGGCTCTCGCGCGCCCAGATCCTCAAGCAGATCGACGCGTCGCTGGAGCGGCTGCGGACCGACCACGTCGACCTCTACCAGTGCCACCGGTACGACGACGACACGCCGCTCGAGGAGACGATGCAGGCGCTGACCGAGGTCGTCGAGGCCGGCAAGGCGCGCTACATCGGCTTCAGCGAGTGGCCGCCGGAGCGGATCCGCGAAGCACTGGCGATGCCCGGCGTGGCCAAGTTCGTCTCCAGCCAGCCGCAGTACTCGGCGCTGTGGCGCGAGCCGGAGGCCGAGGTCATCCCGCTCTCCTCCTCCAGCGGGATCTCGCAGATCGTCTGGTCGCCGCTCGCCCAGGGCGTGCTGACCGGCAAGTACCGCCCCGGCCAGCCGCCCCCGGACGACTCGCGCGCGACCTCGAAGGAGATGAGCCGCTTCATCGGCCGCCTGCTGAACGATCCGATCCTCGAGGCCGTGCAGCGCCTGCGTCCCGTGGCCGACGAGGCCGGCCTCACGATGTCCCAGCTCGCGCTGGCGTGGGTGCTCCGGCAGGAGAACGTCGCCGCGGCGATCATCGGCGCCTCGCGGCCGGAGCAGGTGCACGAGAACGCGGCCGCCGCCGGAGTGACGCTGAGCGACGACACACTGCGGGCGATCGACGAGGCGCTCGACCCGGTCGCCGTCCGCTAGAAGAGCGGCGGCGTGGTTACCAGCGGCTCGATCCGCCAGCCGCCGCCGGGCGCTGCGGTGGCGTGCCAGAGCTCGTCGAAGCCCTCCTCGAGCGTCGGGCGCAGGATCCGCCGCGCGGTGCCGACGACCCCGGCCGCCGGCACGCGCGCGCGGCCGGTGCGCTCGGCGTTGCGGCCCAGCGCCTCGGCGGGGTCGACCTCGACGAGGTAGCCGACCACCTGGAAGCCGGCCTCGCGCGCGGGGACCACGTAGCGGCGGCGGTCGACGGGCGTCGGGTTCGTGTTGTCGACCACGAACGGCTGCCGGGTCTCGAGGCACAGCGCGACGAACGCCGCCTCGCGGTGACGGGTGCGCAGCAGGTCCATGCTCACGCGCACGTGCGTCGCGAGGAAGCGGTCGCGGTAGAGCGTGGTCTTGCCGCTGCCCTGGACGCCGCAGAGGACGATCGCCTCCATTCGGCCGACGCTACTCCCCGATGTCCTCGTTCCAGACATCGGGGTGGCGCGCGATGAAGCCCTGCAGCAGGTCGACGCACTCCTGCGAGTCGAGGTCGACGACGGTCACGCCGCTCTCGCGCAGCCAGTCGACGCCGCCCTGGAACGTGCGCGACTCGCCGACCACCACGGTCCCGATCCCGAACTGGCGGATGAGGCCGCTGCAGTACCAGCACGGGGCCAGCGTGGTGGCCAGGGTCGTGTCGCCGTAGGAGCGCCGGCGGCCGGCGTTGCGGAACGCCTCGGTCTCGCCGTGGGCCGACGGGTCGCCGCGCTGCACGCGCTGGTTGTGACCGCGGCCGAGCAGCTCGCCGCCGGCGTCGAAGAGCGCGCCGCCGATCGGCACGCCGCCCTCCTCGAGTCCCGCGCGCGCCTCCTCGAGCGCCACGGCCAGCATCGCCTCGTGGTCGGTCACGCGCGTCAGCCTGACACGCCCGCGTCGTGGGCGAGCAGCGCGATCTGGACGCGGTTGTCGAGCTCGAGCTTCTGCAGCAGGCGGGAGACGTGCGCCTTGACGGTGGCAACGCTCATGTACAGCTCGGCCGCGATCTCGGCGTTCGATCTGCCGTACCCGATCGCCACCGCCACCTCGCGCTCGCGGTCGGTGAGGCGCTCGAGCAGCTCCCGCGCGCGGGTGCGGCGGCCGGCGTCGCCGCCGTCGGCGACGTGCTCGATCAGCCGCCGGGTGACGGCGGGCGAGAGCATCGCCTCCCCCGCGGCGACGAGCCGGATCGCGCGCAGGATGTCCGGCGGCGGGGTGTCCTTGAGCAGGAACCCGCCGGCGCCGGCGCGCAGGGCGCGCAGGACGTCCTCGTCGGCGTCGAAGGTGGTGAGCACGATCACCTGCGGCGGCTCGGAGCGAGCGCGCAGCCGCTCGGTGGCGGCCAGGCCGTCCACGCCGGGCATCCGGATGTCCATCAGCACGACGTCGGGCCGGTAGGCGTCGATCGCCGCCTCCACCTCGGAGCCGTCGGCCGCCTCGGCGACGACGCGCACGTCGTCGGAGCCGGCGAGCATCATCGAGAGCCCGGCGCGCACGAGCGCGTCGTCGTCGACGATCAGGACGCGGATCACGCGTCCCAGGGGAGCCACGCCCACAGCCGGTAGTCGCCCTCGGCGGTGCGCCCGTGCTCGAGCCGCCCGCCGGCCAGGCTCGCGCGCTCGGTGAGCCCGACGATCCCCGTTCCCGCCCCCGGGATCTCGGGCGCGGTCGCGGCGCCCACGGGCAGGCGGTTGCGGACCTCGATCGTCAGCCCGTGCGCGGCGTCGCCGCCGACCGCGATGTCGACGGCCGCGCCGCGCGCGTGCTTGCGGGCGTTGGTGAGCGCCTCCTGCACGATCCGATACGCGGTGCGGCCGGTGACGGCGGGCACGTCCGCGAGGCCGTCGAGCTCGTAGCCCACGTGCATCCCCGCCGCGCGCGACTCGGCGATCAGCGCGGGCAGGTCGGCGAGCGTCGGCTGCGGCGGCTCGGGCGCCTCGCCGTCGTCGGCCTCGCGCAGCACGCCGATCACGGCCCGCAGGTCCTGCAGCGCGTCGTGGGCGCTGCGGCGGATCACCCCGGCGGCGCGCGCGACCTCGTCGGGCGGCGCGTCGGGACGGAACTCGAGCGCGCCGGCGTGGAGGCTGAGCAGCGAGATCCGGTGGGCGAGCACGTCGTGCATCTCGCGCGCGATGCGGGCCCGCTCCTGCCGCCGCGCCTGGTCGACGCGCAGCTGCTGCTCGGCCTCGGCGCGCTCGGCGCGGTCGCGCAGCGAGAGCACGAGCTGGCGGCGGGCGCGCACGAACATGCCCCAGGCCACTACCGCGATCGTGAAGAGCACGCCGAGCGCGAGCTCGACCAGGAAGGGCGTCCGCGGGTCGGAGTGCAGCGCGCTGTAGGCGGGAGCGGTGACGAGGGAAAGCGATCCGACGGCGATCGCCACCGCCGCCCGCCGGTGGACCGCCACAGTGAAGAGCACGATCAGGCCGGCGAACGCGGAGGAGGCGGAAACGACGCCCACGGCGGCCAGCACGACCGCGAGCTGGACCGGCCAGCGGCGGCGGACCCACAGCGCGGTGCAGGCCGCGGCGCCGAGCGCCAGATCGACGGCGATCAGGCCCTCCGACATCCGCGGCTCGGCCTCGGCGAACACGGCCAGGCCGCCGAGGATGGCGATGACGAAGCAGGCGACGTCGACGATCCAGTCGCGCGTCGTGCGGCGCGTGCGGTCCGCGTCCGGATCCGGGACGAGGATCCCGGGCAGCAGCCGCGGGTGCTCGAGCGCGTCCTTCATGCGCCGCCAAGCGTACGCGCGCACGGGCGCGCCGGACACCGACTTGAGTCGACGCCGCGATCGACCAAGGTCGGTGCGGCATCACCCTAGGTTGGGTGGACGCCGTCCGCCTCGCAGCCGATGCTGGAGCCATGATCGCCGTCGAGAACCTGAGCAAGCGCTACGGCCGCCAGATGGCCGTGGACGACATCACCTTCCGGTGCGAGCCGGGAACCGTGACCGGCTTCCTCGGCCCGAACGGGGCCGGCAAGTCGACCACGATGCGCATGATCTGCGGGCTGACGCCCCCGAGCGGCGGCTCCGCCGTCGTGCTCGGCGGGCCTTACCGCGCATTGCCCAACCCCGGCATGCGCGTCGGCGTGCTGCTGGACGCCTCGGCCCAGCACAGCGGCCGCACGGGCCGCGAGGTGCTCTCCCTCTCCGCCCGCGTGCTCGGCGTCCCCCCGTCGCGGGTCGGCGAGCTGCTCGACCTCGTGGGGCTCTCGAAGGCGGCCGCGCGCAAGCGCGTCGGCAACTACTCGCTCGGCATGCGCCAGCGGCTCGGCATCGCCCACGCGCTGCTCGGCGACCCCGAGGTGCTGGTGCTCGACGAGCCGGCCAACGGGCTCGATCCCGAGGGCATCGCCTGGATGCGCCGCCTGCTGCGCGACTTCGCCGACCGCGCCGGAACGGTGCTGCTCTCCTCGCACCTGCTGCGCGAGGTCGAGGCGATCGCCGACCGGATGGTGGTCATCCGGGCCGGGAAGATCGTCGCCCAGGGCACCAAGACCGAGCTGCTGGGCGCGACCGGCGTCGTCGTGCGGACGCTCGACCCGGACGCGCTGCGCGAGGCGCTGACCAGCGCGGGCGTGGCCACCACGCCCGGCGGTGAGGGCGCGCTGCTGGTGGAGGCCGACGGCGAGGCCGTGGGCCGCGTCGCCGCCGCCGAGAGCATCGTGCTGACCGAGCTGCGCGCCGCCGACGGCGCCGGGCTCGAGGAGCTGTTCCTGTCCCTGACCGCGAGCGACGCCGAGGAGGCCCTGATCTCATGACCGCCTACGCCGAGAGCGCATCGCCGCTCGCGCTTCGCCGCCCCGGGATCGGGCGCCTGGCGACCGTCGAGCTGCGCAAGATGGCCGACACCCGGGCCGGCTTCTGGCTGCTGCTGACGATCGGGCTGCTGATCGCTGGCATCATCGCGATCGTCGCCATCTGGGGCGAGGCTCCAGACCAGAACCTCGCCGGGATGTTCGGCGACGCGATCGAGATCACGTCGCTGCTGCTCCCGATCCTGGGCATCCTGTCCGTGACCAGCGAGTGGTCGCAGCGCACGGGCCTGGCCACGTTCTCGCTCGTGCCCGAGCGCGAACGCGTGATCGCGGCCAAGATCGTGGGCGCGGTGGCGCTGACAGTCATCGCCGTCGCGGCCTGCCTGCTGGCGGCCGTGATCGGCAACGTGTTCGCCGGCGGCAGCTGGAGCCTCGGGCTCGGCGACATCGGTCGCGGGCTCGTCTACCAGCTGATCGGCGTGCTCGTCGGGATCGCGTTCGGCCTGCTGTTCCTCAGCTCGCCGCTGGCGATCGTCCTCTACTTCGTGCTCCCGACGGCGTGGGCGATCCTCGGCACGATCTCGGCGCTCGAGGGCGCGGCCGACTGGCTCGACCTGAGCGTCACGATGGCCCCGCTCCTGGAGGAGTCGATGTCGGGCCGCGAATGGGCCCGCCTCGGCACGTCGGTGGCACTGTGGGTGTGGGCGCTGCTGGCGATCGGCATCGTCCGCCTGCAGCGCAGCGAGCTCAAGTGAGCGTGGCGAGCACCGCCGCCGCGATGCGGTCCTCCCCCGGGAGGGCCGCACTCTCGAGGTTCTTGGCATAGGGCAGCGGCACCTCCGCCATCCCCACCCGCTCGACCGGCGCGTCGAGCTCGTCGAAGCAGGCCTTCTGGATCCGCGCGGCGAGCTCGGCGGTGACGCCGTAGGAGGGCCAGCCCTCCTCCACGCAGACGACGCGGTTGGTCTTGGCCACCGAGGCCGCCACCGTCTCGACGTCGAGCGGCCGCAGCGAGCGCAGGTCGATCACCTCGGCGTCGACCCCGTGGTCGACCGCCAGCTTCTCCGCCACTCGCAGCGAGCGCACGGTGGCGAAGGAGTGCGCGACGAGCGTGATGTCCGCGCCGGTGCGAGCGACGTTGGCGCGCCCGATCGGCGTGATGAACTCGGGGTCGAGCGGGACCTCGCCCTTCTCCTTGTAGATCGGCAGGTTCTCGACCACGAGCACGGGGTCGTCGTCGCGGATCGCCGCCTTCAGAAGGCCCTTGGCGTCGGCCGGGGTGGCGGGCGCGACGACCTTCAGGCCGGGCGTGCCGGCGAACCACGCCTCGAGCGACTGCGAGTGCTGGGCGGTGAGCTGGTTGCCCGCGCCGTTGGGCGTGCGGATGACCATCGGGCAGCCGACCTCGCCGCCGAACATCGTGCGGATCTTGGCCGCGTGGTTGATGACCTGGTCCATCGCCACGAGCAGGAAGTTGATCGTCATGATCTCGACGATCGGGCGCTCGCCGCCCATCGCGGCGCCGACCGCGGCGCCGACGAAGCCCTCCTCGGAGATCGGGGTGTCGCGGATCCGCTCCGGGCCGAACTCGCCCATCAAGCCGGCGGTGACCTTGTAGGAGCCCTCGAAGACGCCGACCTCCTCCCCCATCACGAACACGCGCTCGTCGCGCTCGAGCTCCTCGCGCATGGCCAGGCGTAGGGCTTCGCGGTACGTCATCCGCTGGGTCTCGGTCTGCGTGTCGGCGAGGGCGCTCATGAGCCAAGGCCTCCGTTGAAGACCAGCTCCTCCTCGCCGAACGGGCTGCCGGGCCGCATGCGCGAGAACTGCCCGCCGCTGCCGGGGGCGTAGACGCTGCGGGCCAGCTCGGTCACCTCCGGCTGGGGGCTGGCGTCGGCGAACGCGACGGCCTCGGCGACCCGCGCGTCGGCGTCGCGGTCGACGGCGTCGAGCTCCTCGTCGGACATGCCCTGCTTGCGGAGGCTGCTCCGCAGGCGGGCGATCGGGTCGTTGGCCTGGCGCTCGACGATCTCCTCCTTGGAGCGGTAGGCGAGGCCGGCGTCGGCCACCGAGTGGCCGCGATAGCGGTAGGTCATGACCTCGAGCACGGCCGGCTCGCGCTCCTCGCGGGCGCGGCGGAGCAGGCGGCCGGACGCCTCGACGACCGTCTCCAGGTCGTCGCCGTCGATCCGCTCGCCGTGCATCCGGAAGGCGGACGCGCGGCGGTAGATGTCCGGCTCGGCGGACGCGCGGTCGACGCTCGTGCCCATGCCGTAGCCGTTGTTGACGACGAGGAAGACGATCGGCAGGTTCCACAGCGCGGCGAGGTTGAGCGACTCGTGCCAGGCGCCCATGTTCACCGCGCCGTCGCCCAGCTCGCAGACCACGGCCTGCTGCTTGCCGCGGCGAACCATCGCCAGCGCGAGGCCGGTGGCGACCGGCAGCTGGCCGGCCACGATGCCCCAGCCGCCGTAGAAGCCGCGGTCGACGTCGAGCAGGTGCATCGAGCCGCCGCGGCCGTGCGCGCAGCCGTCGGCGCGCCCGAACAGCTCCGCCATCACCGACTCCGGCGTTACCCCGCGCGCGAGCGCGAAGCCGTGGCAGCGATAACCGGTGACGAGCTGGTCGGCCTCCTGCATCGTGTGCACGACGCCGACGGTGGCGGCCTCCTGGCCGGAGGAGAGGTGGCAGTAGCCGCCGATCTTGGCGGCCTTGTACTGGCGCTCGGACTCGGTCTCGAACACGCGGATGAGCACCATCTGCTCGTAGAGCCGGCGCAGGTCGGTCGGCGAGAGGGTCGCCGTGGGGTCCATCGTGGTCACGCGATCTCCTCCGCTTCGAAGTAGTCGGGGTGCTGGGCGCGGATGGCCGGGAGCGTCGAGAGCACCATCCGCAGGTGGTGGCGCAGCGCCTCCTCGGCGCCGTCCGGGTCGTGGTCGGCGACCGCCGCGACCACCGTGCGGTGCTCGGCGATCATCTCCATCAGGTACCCGGGCTCGGGCAGGCTGAGCCGCCGGACGCGGTTCAGGTGCCCCTTGGCGCGCTGGCTGAGCGACCACGCGATCTCGTGGCCGCTGAGGTCGCACAGCGCTTGGTGCAGGTCGTCGTCGAGGACGTAGAAGCGGTCGTAGTCGGCGGCCTCGCGCGCGGCCTCTTGGCGGCGGATGATCGCCTCCAGCCCGGCCAGGTCTCCGCCGCGGGCGCGCAGGGCCGCACCGCGGATCGCGGCGCACTCGAGCGCCTCGCGCACGAACTGCGCGTCGCTCACCGCGCTCTCGCTGATGCGGGTCACGAACGTGCCGAGCTGCGGCACGATCTCCACGAGCCGCTCGTCCCTCAGCCGCTGCAGCGCCTCGCGGATCGGCGTGCGGCTGACGCCCAGCAGCTGCGCCAGCTCGTTCTCGGAGAGCTGGCGGCCGGGCGCGAGCGCGGCCGACACGATCGCGTCGCGCAGCGCGAGGTAGACCTGCGCGCGGGCGGGGCCGCGCCGGGAGCGGGTGGCAGCGGGAAGTAGCGCCTCCATGGTCTTGGATACTTGCATACAAGCCCTCAACCGTCGATAAGCACGGCGGCCACAACCGGACGATCGGGGGGCACCGCGGCGGCGTGATGATTCGCTAGACTAATTAGCCGTGCGAATGAACTCCGACACCGAGCTCGCCGGCCACCTGCGCCTGACGATCGCCCGCACCGCGCGGCGGCTCCGGCAGGAGGCGGGGACGGAGCTGTCTCCCTCGCTGACCGCCGCGCTCGCGACCGTCGAGCGGCACGGGCCGCTGACGCCGTCCGAGCTCGCCGCCCGCGAGCGGATCCAGCGGCCCACGGCGACGCGCGTGCTGGCCCGGCTCGAAGAGGAGGGTCTGGTGGCGCGCACGCCCGACCCGCAGGACCGGCGCTCGAGCCTCGTGTCCGCGACCCCCGCGGCCCATGCGCTGCTGGCCGACCTGCGCACGCGCAAGACGCTGTTTCTCGCGCGCCGGCTCGAGCACCTGTCCGCCGACGAGCGGGCCACGCTGGACCGCGCCGCACACATCCTGGAGAGGATGCTCGAGGAGTGAGGCGCACCTTTGCCTCGCTCCAGGTGCCCAACTACCGCCGCTACTTCGCCGGCCAGGTCGTCTCCCTCTCGGGCAACTGGATGCAGACGGTGGCCGAGATGTGGCTTGTCGTCCAGCTCACCGGCAGCGGCGTCGCCGTCGGCCTGACCGCGGCGCTGCAGTTCTTGCCGATCATGGTCTTCGGCGCCTGGGGCGGCCTGCTCGCCGACCGCCTCGCCAAGCGGCGGCTGCTGTTCGTCACCCAGTCGCTGATGGCGCTGCCCGCGCTCGCGCTCTGGGGCCTGACGGCGAGCGGCTCGGTCGAGATCTGGATGGTCTACGGGCTGGTGTTCGCGCGCGGCGCGATCAACGCGATCGACAACCCGGCGCGGCAGAGCTTCGCGATCGAGATGGTCGGCGCAGACCGCGTGGTCAACGCCGTGGCGCTGAACTCGGTGATCATCCACACCGCGCGCATCGTCGGGCCGGCCGCGGCGGGCGCGGTGATCGCGCTCGTCGGCGTCGCCACCTGCTTCCTCGTCAACGCGCTCTCGTTCGCCGCGATGCTCGTGGCGCTGCGCGCGATGGACCCGCACGCGCTCCACACCCCCGAGCCGGCAAAGCGCGCCGCCGGCCAGGTCCGCTTGGCGCTGCACTACGTGCGCCGCAGCCCGAACCTGCTGATCCCGCTGGGGATGATGGCCGTGATCGGCACGCTCTCGTTCAACTTCCAGGTCCTGCTCCCGCTGCTCGCCAGCCTCACCTGGAAGGGCAGCGCGGCGCTTTACACGGCGCTCGCGGTCGCGATGGGCGTCGGCTCGGTCGCCGGTGCGCTGGTCACCGGAGCCCGCGGGAGGACCGGCCCGCGGCTGCTCGTGAGCGCCGCGGCGGCCTTCGGCGCCGCCGAGCTGCTCGTCGCCTTGGCTCCCACCGTCGAGCTCCAGCTCGCCGCGCTGGTGCCGCTGGGCGCGGTCAGCGTGACGTTCGCGGCGGGGGTCAACTCCGCGCTCCAGCTCGCCGTCGACCCCGCGATGCGCGGCCGCGTGATGGCCCTGTACTCGGTCGTCTTCCTCGGCTCGACGCCGATCGGCGCCCCACTCGTGGGCTGGATCGCCCAGGTCGCCGGCCCGCGCGCCGGCCTCGTGCTCGGCGCCGCCGCCGCGCTCGCGGCCGCCGCCGGCGCTCACGTTGCCTTCAAACGGGCTGCCGCCACGTCCGCGCGGGCGCGGACGCGCACGGGCGAGTCATCGGAGCCGGTTTCGCCCCGCGGTCGGCCGAGGCTGGTCTAATGGGAGGCATGTTCCAACGGGCCCTCGCAGCCGTCCTGATCGTCCTCGTGGCGATCCTCGCCTTCCGGCTCGTCGTCGGCTTCGTCACCGGGCTGCTGTGGATCGCCGCGCTGGTGGCGCTGGTGGCCGGCGGGCTGTGGGTGCGGTCGACGCTGAAGTCCGCGCAGCGCCGGCGAGAGCTCGCTCGCGAGGCTCAGCCGGCGATTCCCGCCTCGCACGAGGATCGGGTGGAGGCCGAGATGCGCCGCATCAACGAGCAGCTCCGCGAGCGACATCGTCGTTGACGCCCGGCCTGAGCATCTGCGTCGCGGGCGCCACGGGGTGGACGGGCAGCGCCGTGGCCGAGGCGGTCGCCGCGGCCGACGATCTCGAGCTGCGGTCGGCGGTGAGCCGCTCGGCGGCCGGCAGCACGATCGGCGGCGCGCCCGTCTACGCGGCGGTCGCGGACGCGCTCGAGGGCGTCGACGTGCTGATCGACTACACGGCGCACGACGTCGTCAAGGGCCACGTGCTGGAGGCGATCGAGCGCGGCGTGGCCGCAGTCGTGGGCTCGTCCGGGCTGACCGCCGCCGACTACGAGGAGATCGACGCCGCGGCCCGCGCGCGCGGCGTCGGAGTGATCGCGGCCGGGAACTTCTCCATCACCGCCGCCATGGCCCAGGCCGCGGCGCTGCTCGCCGCCCGCCACCTGCCGCGCTGGGAGGTCGTCGACTACGCGAGCGCGAGCAAGCCGGACGCCCCGAGCGGCACGGCGCGCGAGCTGGCCGAGCGGCTCGGCGCCGTGCGTCGGCCCGACGTCGACGTGCCGGCGACGCAGCCGGCCCGCGGCGAGGACGTCGGCGGCACGCAGGTCCACTCCGTGCGGCTGCCGAGCTTCACGGTCTCCACCGAGGTCGTCTTCGCTCAGCCCGACGAGCGGCTCTCGATCCGTCACGACGCGGGGAGCTCGGCGGCGCCCTACGTCGCCGGCACGCTGCTCGCCGCCCGCGCCGCCCCCGGCCGCGTCGGCCTCACCCGGGGCCTGGACACGCTGCTGCTCGACCAGCGGCCGAGCTGATCTGCGACCGCGGTCCGTGCGGACCGGCCGCGACGCTCAGGCGGTGACGAGCGCCTCGCGGACGGCCTGCGGATCGATCCCCAGCGCGTCCAGCGTGCGGCACGCGCCGCCGGACGCATCCTGCAGCGACGCGAGCAGGAGGTGCTCGACGCCGATGTAGCCGTCGCCGCGGCGCACGGCCTCGCGCAGCGACTGCTCGAACACCGCGCGCGCGTAGGCCGAGATCCCCTTCGGCCCGTCCGCCACCGGCGCCGGGGGAGCGGGCGGCGGGCGGCCCTCGATCAGCGTCGGCTGGGCGGCGCTGCGCGCCCGCTCGAGCGTCACCTCGGTGCGCAGCACGGTCGCCGCGCGGGCCGAGTCGCAGCGGATGATGCCGAGCAGGAGGTGCTCGCTGCCGACCGTCCCCGCTCCCAGGGCGCCGGCCTCCTCGCGGGCGAGGTTGACGGCGGCGCGCGCCTCGGAGGTGACGAGGATCCGCCCGCGCGGAGCGCCGCGCGCGGCCCGCGGGTCGGGCAGCTCGACCCCGACGAGATCGCGGTAGCGCCGGTGGGCCGCCTGGCGGGAGATGCCGAGCGCCTGGCCGACCGCCCCGAACGAGCCGCCCGCGTCGAGCATGCGCGCGACCTGGAGGCGCTCGAACGCCACGAGCTCCTCCCGCAGCGCCGTCACGGCGCGCAGCGAGGCACCCGGCTCGCCCGCCCGCACGGCGTGCTCGGCCAGGTCGCGAAGTCGCTCGGCGCCGCTGGTCACGAGGGTCCGGCTACCCCGCGCGAACCGCTTCCACGCCGCAGGCGCTCACCGAAGGCCGCGACGGCTGAGCTCGATCAGCTCGTCGTCGACGTCGGCCGCGGTGATGAACCGCGGGCCGGTCGAGATCAGCTCCCCGCGCGGCGGGAAGAGGCCGTGGCGCGCCCGCTCGGCCAGCATCATCACCGGCGCGTAGCCCTGCAGGTACGGCTGCTGGTCGACCGCGAACAGCATGCGCTTGATGCGCACGGCCTCGAGCACCTCGGGCGTGAGGTCGAACGTGGCGAGCTGCACCTTGCGGCCGAAGCCGCCCGCGCGCACGGCCTCGAGCGCCGGGCCGGAAGCCCCGGTGCCGAGCGACATGACGCCGTCGACGCCGAGCTGCTGCACCGCGTCGGCGATCTGCTGCTGGGCCCGCGAAGCGTTCTGCAGGTCGATCGCGATCTCGGTCGCGTCCCCGCCCACCTTGCGCAGCGCCGCCCGGAAGCCGCGGCAGCGCAGCGAGACGCCCTCGTTGCCCAGCTCCTGGTTCACGCACAGGCCGCTGCGCACGCCCGCGGCCGCCATCCGGCGCCCGCTCTGTAGGCCCGCGCGCCACTCGGGCTGCCCGACGTGGGCGAGGATGCCGAGGTCGCGGAAGCGGTCGCTGCCGGAGTTGACCGAGACGACGGGGATGCCCTCCTGCGCCGCGCGCCGGATCGGCGCTCGCAGCGCGCGGATGTCAGGCAGCGACACGACGAGGCCGTCGAGCCGTGCCTTGATCGCCTCGTCGATCAGCCGGCCCATGCGGGCGACGTCGTAGGTGTCCGGCGCCCGGTAGGAGACGGCCACGCCGGTCTGGCGGGCGGCGTCCTCGAACCCGCGGCGGACGATCGCCCAGAACCCGTCGGACGCCTGGCCGTGGCTCACGAACGCGATCCGGGTGCTGGTCACGCGCAGGCCCCTGCCTTGGCGCGGCGTCGGCTCGGCCTGCAGGCCGGTGCCCGCGTCCTCCTCGCCGCGCTGGGCGTACAGCGTCGGCTCGCGGACCGTGCTCGTCTCGCCGCAGCCCGTCAGCGCGAGCAGCGCGACCACGGCCAGGAGGACGAGCCGCCTCAAGATTCCTCCGGCGCGCGGGTGGGGATCGACGCGGACAGGCGGGTGCCTTCGCCGAGCGGGCTGTGGAGCGCGAGCTCGCCCTCGAGCGCGGCCAGCCGGTCGCTGAGCCCGCGCAGACCGGTGCCGACGTCGAGCTGCGCCCCGCCGACGCCGTTGTCGGACACCTCGACCTCGACCTCGCCGCGGCGGCGCCGCACGCTCACCTTCGCCGTCGTCGCGTTGGCGTACTTGATCACGTTCGTCAGCCCCTCTGCCACCACGAAGTAGGCGGCGGCCTCGACCGGCGGGGGCAGCCGCTCCTCGATTGCCAGGTCGCACTCGACCGCGATCGGGACGCGCTCGACGAGCACGTGGATCGCCGGAGTCAGCCCGTGGTCAGAGAGCACCGCCGGATGGATGCCGCGGGCGAGCTCGCGCAGCTCGGCGAGTGCCACCGCGAGCTTGTCGGCCAGCTCCTCGACCGTTCCGGCCAGGTCGGGTTCGTGCTTGAGTCGGGCGCGCAGCAGGCGCAGATCGAGCGCGAGCGAGACGAGCTGCTGCTGGGCGCCGTCGTGCAGGTTGCGCTCGATCTCGCGGCGGGCGTCGTCGGCGGCCTCGACGATCCGGCGGCGCGAGTGGCGCAGCTCCTCGAGCCGGGCCCGCAGGTCCGCCTTCAGCCGCTCGTTGTCGATCGCCAGCGCCGCCGCGGAGGCCGCGGCGTGCACCAGCTCGGGCGTGGCGTCCAGCTCGGCGTCGTGCACGATCGCCGCCACGCGCGTGCCCTCCCGCTCGACGGCCGTCCATGCGCGGCCGGAGCCGGCGGCGGGCAGGTCCACGCGATGGCCGCGCTCGTCGACGAACACCCCGCGGTCGGGCAGCCAGTAGGCGATGTTCAGGGAGCGGTCGCCGAGGCGCTCGGCGAGCATCTCGCGCACCGGCTCCTCTCCCCCGCGCTCGGAGCGCAGCAGCGCCCGGGCGAGCGCACGCAGCAGGCGGCCGATGCCGTCCTGCGCGGCCACGGCGACCACCGCCGTCGCGGCCGCCAGCACGCACAGCCCGACCGCGACCAGGGAGTTGAGCGTCCACGGGCCGACGATCCGGTTGCCCTCGCCGGCGAAGCCCTCGCCGGCGAGCGCCAGCAGGAAGACGAGCAGCGCGATCGGCGCCGCGCCCAGCGCCAGCGCCGCGAGCGAGGACGGCAGCCGCAGCATGAGCATCGCGAACGCGCGCCAGAACGCTCCGTAGCCGGTCTGCTCGAGCGTGCCGCGCCAGTCGCTGCGCGGCGGGCGGGGCACGGGTGGCAGGTGCGCCTCGAGCAGGCGGTTGGCCTGGCGGCGCTCGCCTTCGGCCAGGTTCCAGGCCAGCCGTGCCACCTTGGCCATCAGCGGCAGGCCGATCCACGCCGGGCTGAGGATCGCGCCCAGCACGAGGCCGCCGCCGACGACCACGATGTAGCCGACGCCGTAGATCGCGCCCAGCAGCGAGTAGCCCAGCGTACGGCCCGCCTCCCGCAGGTGGCGCGGGAGCTCGAGCCCTCCGGTGGCGCGGATCGCGGTCATCGGCGACCGTCCACGAGCACGTCGCCTTCGCCGCTGATCGCCTGCACGGAGTAGGAGGCGTCGTCGGAGACCACGAGGTTGCGCACGCGCGCGCTGCCGCCGTCGCTGTTCGCGTCGACGCGGTAGCGGCCGGTGGGGACGATCGCGTGGACGTCGCCGCTGTTGGAGCGCAGCTGCACGCGGTCGGGCGAGCAGTCGGCCGAGCCGGTCACGTTGCCGGACGCCGAGAGCGCGCTCAGCTGGTAGCCGCAGAAGCCGCTGACGGAGATCTCGCCCGAGCCGGTGGCGATCCGCGCCGAGGCGTTGAGCCCGATCACGCGCACGCGGCCGCTCGTGGTCTGCACGTTCAGCTGGACGTTGTCGCGCACGGAGATGCGGTAGCGCGCCCGGCACGTCCCGAGCACCGTGTCGGGGCAGCGGGAGGCGACGCGGAGCACACCGAGTTGCACGGACACGCTCTCGCGCGGCGGGCGCCCGAACGCGAACTCGTCGGTGCGCTGGATCTCGAGCGCGCCGGAGGCGCCGCCGGTGATCTCCACCGACGCCTCGCCGAGGTCGAGGTCGATGGCGTCGAGCGTGCCTACGACCGGGTAGCTGGCGATCTGCGTCTCGCGCGAGGCTCCCCACCAGATCGCGAGCACCGCGGCGCTCCCGGCGAGCAGGACTAGCGAGGCGCCGACCAGCCACGACCACGGCGAATCCATCCGAGGGGCGCCCGGCAGGCGAACGGAGCGGCGCGCCTCGGCAGGGGCTGCCGGGGCATCCTCCGTGATGCTCATGGGAATAACGGTATCCGCCGCGCCGGAGGCCGGCGCGGCGGAAGGTCTTCGAACCGACCTAGCCGAGCGCGAGGCGCCGGAACCGCGGGGCGCGGCGCACGGTGGCACGGCGCCGGCCGTCGCCGCGGGCGGCGTCGCGAAGGAGCTCGACCAGCTCGGCGCTCGGGTAGAACGGGTCGGCCACGGCGCGGCCGGAGTCGATCGCCACGGCGGCACGGAGGTCGCCGGCGGCGTAGGCGACGACGATCTCGCCGTCGAGCGGCTGGGCGCTGTCGAGCGCGGCCAGCCGGCGCAGGGCGGGGGCGTCGACGGGGGTGGCGGGGCGGAGGACGAGAGAGGTCATGTGGGGCTCCTTTTCTGCGCTTGCAGAACCAGTGTGGTGCACGACACACATAACTTCAAATGATCGTTGCTTCAGGCCATGATAACCTTGCCTTATGGACGATCTTCGCCTCCTCAAGGTCCTGCGCGAGGTCGCGCTGCGCGGCTCGTTCTCGGCCGCCGCCGACGCGCTCTCCTACTCGCAGCCCGCGGTCTCGCAGCAGATCGCCCGGCTGGAGGCCCAGGCCGGCGTGAAGCTGATCGAGCGCCTCCCCAAGGGCGTGCGGCTGACGCCTGCCGGCGAGGCCCTGGTGCGCCACACCGAGCGGATCCTCGCCCAGCTCGCCGACGCCCAGTCCGAGCTCACGGAGATCGCCTCCAGCGCGCGCGGGCGCCTGCGGGTGGCGTCGTTCGCGACCGCCGCGGGCACGATCGTGCCCCGCGCCGTCTCCGCGTTCCGGCACAAGCGGCCGGGCGTCGAGGTCGACCTCCAGCTCATGGATCCGCCGGAGTCGGTGCCCGCGCTGCGCCGCGGCGACATCGACCTCGCGCTGATCGAGGAGGGCGGCTTCGAGGCCGACCCGGCGCTCGGCGACCTCGGCGTCGAGCGGCTGATGGACGACGTGCTGTACGCGGCGCTGCCCGCGGAGCACCCGCTCGCGACGCGGCGCGCGATCGCGCTCTCGGACCTCGCCGACGAGGACTGGATGCTGGTCGGCCTCCGCGGCACGTGCGCGGACACCAACATCGTCCTGCGGGCGTGCTCGCAGGCCGGCTTCGAGCCGCGCATCGCGTACACGTCCGACGACTACTTCGCGATCCAGGGCCTGGTGGCCAGCGGCATGGGCGTCGCGCTCGTGCCCGGGCTCGCGCTCGCCAGCACGCGCGACGACGTGGCCGTGCGGCCGCTGCGCGGGCGCCCGCCGTACCGCCGGATCGGCGCGGTCTTCCCGCCTGACGCCACCGGCCCGACGACCGTGATGCTCGACTGCCTGCGCGACGCGGTCGAGGAGTACAAGCGCGCGGCGCCGATCTCGGCCGTCGCCGCCTGAGGTCCTGCTGGAGAGGAGACGCGAGGTACGCCGCCGCGGCTGGGGGACCGCGGCGACGCCCTTTGATCACGTTGCTTTCGGCTTAGCGACCGCCGGGGGGATGAGGGAGCAGGCCGGGGCCGAAGCGAGGAGGCGGTGTAGCCCTTCCGTGGGCCTCGCCTCTATGTTGGGGGGGAACGACGCGAATACTTCCAAGGCCGGGGGGCAGCCTCGATACGGTCCCCCCGTCAATGTCGGTGTGGGAAACCGAACCCCCGAGCCGGTAGCCTCGAAGCCGCCATGTCGACGCCCGTGATCGCCTGCCTGCACAACCTCGAGGATGCGTTCACCGGTCACGCCGGCGAGGCCATCCGCGCGGCCGGCGTGCAGCTCGACGAGCGGCGCCTGCGCGACGGCGAGCCGCTCCCCGCGCTCGACGAGGTCGACGGCCTGCTCTCGCTCGGCGGCGAGCAGTCGGTGCTCGACATCGACCGCGATCCGGTGCTCGGCGCCGAGGCGGCGCTGATGCGCGACGCGGTCGACCGCGGGATCCCTGTGCTCGGGGTCTGCCTCGGCGCGCAGCTGCTCGCCCACGCGCTGGGGGCGCGCGTCAGCCGGCTGCCGCAGCGCCTGATCCGGTGGACGCAGATCGAGCTGCTGCCCGCGGCCGCGGGCGACCCGGTGGTGGGAGCGCTCCCGCCCGGCGCGGTCGCGCTGCACTGGAACGAAGACGGGTTCGAGACGCCGGCCGGCGCCGTCGAGCTGCTGGCCCGGCCGGCCGGCACGACCGAGGCGTTCCGCTACGGCGACTGCGCGTGGGGCGTGCAGTTCCACCCGGAGGTCGACCCGCCGGGGCTCGACGGCTGGTACCGGTCCGGGCTCGCCGAGCTCGCCGAGGTGGGCCTCACCGAGGAGCAGGCCCGCGCCGCCGACACGCTGCACCTGCCGGGCCAGCCCGCGCTCGCCACCGCGCTCTTCGGCGGCTTCGCCCGCGTGGTCGCCGCCCGCTGCGTAGCCGCCTGAAGCGCACGCGCCATACTGGCTCGGTGCCTACTCCCGAGGACCTACTCGCCGGAGCGCCGCTGGAGGCCGCGGTCGCCGCGCTGGCGGAGCGCAACCACCACCATCTCGAGCAGATGAACGACGCCGAGCGCGAGGACGCCATCGCGCACTGGCGCCAGCTCGCCGTCGCCGTGCTCACGGCCGCCGGCGCCGCGCTGCACGAGGAGGGTGCGAACGGCGACGCTCCGGGGCGGGCGGTGATCGTGCTCGAGGACTCGGGGCCGGAGGAGATCGCGATCCACGCGAGCTTCTTCCCCCAGCTCGAGGACCTCGGCGGCGGCGAGGTCGGCGCCACGCCGGCGCAGGCGGCGGCGCTCGAGCTGCTCGAGCAGATCGCCGACGAGGACGCGCCGCAATAGATGCCAGAGCAGCTCTGCACGGTCGCCGGTGACGTCGAGCTCTGCTACGAGACGTTCGGCGACCCGTCCAACCCCGCACTGCTGCTGACGATGGGGCTGGCGACGCAGATGATCGGCTGGCACGAGGACTTCTGCCGCGCGCTGGCGGACCGCGGCTTCCACGTGATCCGCTACGACAACCGCGACGTCGGGCGCTCGGCGTCGATGCCGGGCCGCTCCCCGACGCTGCTCCAGCTCCTGCGGCGCGACCGGCGGGCCGCCTCCTACACGCTCGCCGACATGGCCGGCGACGGCATCGGGCTGCTCGACCACCTCGGGATCGAGCGCGCGCACGTCATGGGCGCGTCGATGGGCGGCATGATCGCCCAGACGATGGCCGCCGGCCATCACGACCGGGTCCTCTCCCCCCGGGGCGGCGGACGCCCTCGCGGCGCTGGACCGCGAGCCCGGCGTGCTGCAGTCGCTGCTCACCGGCAACCTACGGCCCATCGCCGAGGAGAAGCTCGCCGCGTTCGGCCTCGACACCTACGTCGACTTCGAGGTGGGCGCGTACGGCGCCGACCACGTGGAGCGGTCCGACCTCGTCGGCTGGGCCCGGCGGCAGGTCGCACGGAGGTACGGGGTGATGTTCGGCCCGGAGAACACGGTGCTGGTCGGCGACACCCCCAACGACGTCGCCGCGGCCCACGCCGGCGGCGCCGCGGTGGTCGCGGTGGCCACCGGCCGGTACCCCGCGGACGAGCTGACCGCCGCCGGCGCCGACGTCGTGCTGGCGGACCTGACCGACACGGAGACCGTGGTCAGCTGCGTGCTGGGGGCGGACCGGCCGGCGGTGTGAGCTTCCCCCCAGGCAGACTCACCCCATCGGGTCGGGTCCGCCTTGGCAGACTGACGGAAAACCGGTGAACACCCCGGAGTTTGGCGAAGATGACCACAGGGCATGGTTTACGGTTTCGGACCATGTCCTTCGGATCAGTCTTCGAGCAGTCCCCGCTCACCTGGTTGATGGGGGAGATGGGCCGCCGGGTGTTCGCCGACATGGCCACCTCACCCGGCCTGGTGGGCGCCGTCGACCAGCACGCGGCCGAGGTGCGGGACGCCATCGGCAACGTCGGCGAGGTGCTCGGGGTCGACTCCCTCACCCGGTACCTGCACGGTTTCGTCGACGGCGCACGGGAGCGCGGCTGGGCGCCGGCCATCCAACCGCCGGGGTACGACTGGGAGATGATCCGGCTCGCCGCGATCTGCTGGCTGGCCCGCGAGCACGGCTTCGACCCGGTCTAGCCTGCGCCCTGCGCCCGCCGGGCGCACCGACGCCGGACTTGGTGGAGCCCGAGGAGGCGGCTGTCGCTCGCACCTCCCCGGGCTCCGGGTCGTCGTGGGCTGCGGCTAGCCGAGCCCACCCTTGATGGCGCTGATCAGTTCACCGTTGGTGGTGTCGCCGCTGAAGCTCCCAGAAGAACGCGCCGCCGAGGCCCTGGTTCTTGGCGTAGGTCATCTTGCCGGCGATGGTGCGCCGGGGTGTCGTAGCTCCACCACTGGCTGCCGCAGTAGGCGTACGCCGTGCCGGCGACGGTGCCGGTCGCCGGGCAGCGTGTCTTGAGGACCTTGTAGTCCTCGATGCCCGGCCTCGTAGGTGCCCGGCGCCGGGCCGGTCGCCGTGCCGCCGGGCGCGGCCTGGGTGACGCCGGTCCAGCCGCGGCCGTAGAAGCCGATGCCGAGCAGCAGCTTGCTCGCCGGGATGCCCTTGCTCTTGAGCTTCTGGATCGCGGCGTCGGTGTTGAAGCCCGGCCTGCGGGATGCCCGGGTAGGAGGTCAGCGGCGAGTGCGGCGCGGTCGGGCCCTGCGCGGCCCAGGCGCCGAAGAAGTCGTACGTCATCGGCATGTACCAGTCGACGTACTGCGCCGCGCCGGCGTAGTCGGCCGCGTCGATCTTGCCGCCGGTGGTGCCGTCGGCCGTGATCGCCGCGGTGACCAGGTTGCTCGGGCCGAACCGCGCCGCGCAGCGCCTGCATCAGGTTCTTGAACGAGGCGAACCCGCTGGTGTCGCAGGTCAGGCCGCAGGCGTTCGGGTACTCCCAGTCGATGTCGATGCCGTCGAAGACATCGGCCCAGCGCGGGTCCTCGACCAGGTTGTAGCAGGAGTTGGCGAAGGCGGTCGGGTTCGCCGCGGCCTGGCCGAAGCCGCCGGACCAGGTCCAGCCGCCGAAGGAGAAGAGCACCTTGAGGTGCGGGTACATCTTCTTCAGCTTGCGCAGCTGGTCGAAGTTGCCGCGCAGCGCGCCCGGCGTCCCAGGTGTCGGCGACGCCGTCGACGCTCTCGGCGGCGGTGTAGGCCTTGTCGTAGTCGGCGTAGGTGTCGCCGATCACGCACTGGCCGTTCGGTCACGTTGCCGAAGGCGTAGTTGATGTGGGTCAGCTTGGCCGCCGAGCCGCTGGTGTCGATGTTCTTCACGTGGTAGTTGCGGTCGTAGACGCCCCACTGGGTGAAGTAGCCGACCACCTTCTGTCCGCCGGGCGGCGGGTTCGTGCCGCCCGGGTCCGTCCGGACGCTGACCGCGTTGGAGGCGCCCGAGAGTGTTGCCGGCCGCGTCCTTGGCGCGGACCGTGAAGGTGTAGGCGGTGTTGGCGGCCAGACCGCTGACCGTGGCGGTCGTCCCGGTCGCCGTCGCGACGACACTGCTGCCGCTGTACACGTCGTACCCGGTGACGCCGTACGTTGTCGGTCGAGGCGTTCCAAGCGAGCGAGACGCTGCCGGCGGTCTTGCCGGTGGAGCGCAGGTTGCCCGGCACCGTGGGCGCCTGGGTGTCGCCGCCGCCGGTCGGGCTGGTGGTGACGCTGACGGGCGCGGAGGCGGCGGAGGTGTTGCCCGCGGCGTCCTTGGCCCGGACGGTGAACGTGTACGCGGTGTTCGCGGTCAGGCCGGTCACCGCGGCGGTCGTCCCGGTCACCGTCGTGGCCCGGGTGGTGCCGTTGTACACGTCGTAGCCGGCGACAGCGGTGTTGTCGGTCGAGGCGTCCCAGGCGAGCGAGACGCTCGTCGCGGTCTTGCCGGTGGAGCGCAGGTTGCCCGGTACGGACGGCGCCTGGGTGTCGCCGCCACCGCCGGACCCGTCGCACGCGGCGCCGTTGACCTTGCAGTTGGCGAAGTTGCCGGAGCCGGTACCGATGAAGCCGAAGCTCACGGTCGCGCCCGGCGAGACCGTGCCGTTCCAGGAGCGGGGACTGAAGGTGTAGTGGTTATCGGCCGCGGTCATCAGCGCGTCCCAGTACGCGCCGACCGCGGTACCGGTCGGGAGGTCGAACTCGACCTGCCACGTGGTGATCGCGGCGCCGGTGCCGTTGGTGACGGTGCACCGGCCCTCGAAGCCGGAACCCCAGTTCTGGGTCTTCACGCACGAGGCGGTCACGGGGGCGGCGGACGCCTCGGCGGCCAGCACGACCGTGGCCCCGAGGGGAAGCAGGAATGCGGTGCCGAACGCGGCGATTCTCCGCCTGCGGAGTCTGGACATCGTTCTCCTGGAGAGGACGGGGCGCCCTGGACGCGCCCGGGAGGGGTGGACACGCGGACAGCCGAGGTCGGTGGGAACGCCCACCTGCCGACCCCGTCGGACCCCTCGCCCGCCCCTCGCCGCTGGGGGCTGGCGCACGGTGCCGCCGGCTGAGAGGGCACTCCCGTTCCTGGCCGATCGACCAGAGTGTGGATGGACACTAGATGGACTAGACCACTTGGTCAAGAGGTCCAGACCACCTGGCTTAAATTGCGGAAACCGCCTGCTCTCCGGACAGGCGGCCGCGCGGCGGCCACGCCGAGCATCGCGCCGCCCGTCCATCGGGGCAGCGAGACATCGATCCCGTGGCCCTCGAGCCAGTCGGCGACGTACTGCGCCAGCGGACCTTCGCCGGGGCTCTCGGGCTGCATCGACGGGTTCTGCGAATCGATCGTGACCAACGCTTCGAGCAGCTCGACCACGTCGAGCGACAACACTCACGATGACGCCTCTCCTGATGAAACGGTGTGCCACACGGTCGGACGCCGGAACGTGCGATCGAACCCGCCGCCGTTCCACGTGGACATCTTGCGCGGCCAGACCCGGAACGGTGTGCGCTCGAAGCCGAACGTCGACTCCGCGTAGTCCATGCCCTCCGGTCCGAGGTAGCGCAGCACCATGTCTCGCGTCGTCGGGACGCCAGTCGAAGTCGTCGGGCATGAACTCGGCTTCGCCACGCACGGACACCCGCATGTAGGGCAGGTCGGTGTTGTCGACGAGCAGGCCGCAGCGAGGGTCGCGGCGGAGGTTCTGCACGAGGCTGGTGTTGGCCTTGCTGACGACCAGGAACGAGCTGCCGTCCCACAGGTACCAGACGGGGCTGAGCACCGGCCATCCGTCGTCCATCGTCGTGGCGATCTTGGCGAAGAGCTTGCCCGATCTGGAGGAACTCGTCGCGCTCCTGATCGGTCATCCCGCGTCCGTTATCTCCGGTCATTGCCATGAGCGGCTCCCTTCTGATCGATGTATGACGATGATGCGGTCGTTGTGGCGAGCGCGGGCTTCGGTTGGCGCTGGACGTACAGGGCCGCGGCGACCAGGATCACGGCGCCGCGCACGAGCTGCTGATACCAGACCTCCACCTTGAGGATGTTGAAGACGTTGCCGAGCATGCTGAACAGCACCACACCGCCGAGCACGCCGACGAGGCGCCCGCGGCCACCGGCGAGGCTGGCACCGCCGATCACGACGACCGCGAGCGACTCGAACTCGAGTGCCGCGGCGGCGCTCGAATCGCCGACGCCGGTGCCACCGATCAGCACCACGCCGGCCACGCCGGCCAGCACGCCGGCCAGCATGTAGGCGCTCACGGTGATGACTTCGACGCGCAGCCCGCTGAGGCGGGCGACATGGGGGTCGCCGCCCACGGCGTAGAGGTGCCGACCCCATCGGGTGTGGGCGAGGAGCACCCAGAGCACCGCGCCGATGGCACCGGCGAGCAGCACGAGCACGGGGATCGGGCCGACGGTACGGCCGTACAGGTCCTCCCACCATGGCGACGAGCGGCCCGTCGGGGTGCGGGCGATGTACGAGCGCGAGACCGCTCACCACCGCCCCGGTGCCGAGCGTGGCGATGAACGGTGCCACGTTGAGGGTGGCGACGGTCACGCCGTTGACCGCACCGATGACGAGGGAGACGCCGATCGCCGCCAGCACGCCGAGCACGAATCGTCCATCAGAGCCGTCCATCACGATCGCCGCCACGATCGACGCGAGGCGCACACTCGCCCCGACCGAGAGGTCGACACCGCGTGCGAGCACCACCACGAACTGGGCGAGCGACGCCAACCCGAGCACCACCATCTGACGCGAGAGATTGGTGAGGTTGGCCGTGGTGCGGAAATCATCGGACGTGATGAAGGCGTAGGCGCCGATCACGACCACCACCGCCCACGCCGCTCCCCCGACGCGGCGATGTCGGCGAAGCGATTCCTGTTCATTCGGCGACCCCGTCCGCACCGGCGTGTCACCGTGCTGTGCGCACTGTGCGAGGTGATGAGCCGCAGCACGTTCTGCTCGGTCGCCTCGTCTCGGCCGAGCTGGCCGACGATGCGACCGTCGGCCATCACCAGGACCCGATCGGAGAGACCGAGGATCTCCACCAACTCCGACGAGATCACCAGGACCGCCATGCCGTCCTCGGCCAGTTCGCGGATCAGGGCGTAGATCTGCTCCTTCGATCCGACGTCGATGCCGCGAGTCGGCTCGTCGAGGACGAGCACCTTCGGTTTCGCTGCCAGCCACTTCGCCAGCACCACCTTCTGCTGGTTGCCGCCCGACAACGAGGCCGTGACCGCGCTCGCGTCGTTCCGAGTACGGATCCCGAACCGGTCGACCGCCTCGGATCCGAACGCCTTCTCGTCGCCCTCGTCGATCAGGCCACCGTGGCGAAAGCTCCCGAGGATGTTCAACGACGCGTTCCAACGAACGCTCTTGTCGAGCGCCAGCCCCTCGACCCGGCGATCCTCGGGGAGCATCGCCAGGCCGGCCTCCATCGCGTCGGCGGGCGCGGAGAACGCCTCTCGCCGCACGCCGTCGATGACGACGTCGCCCCGGGCCGGGACCGCGCCGAACAAGCCCTTGACGAGGGTCGTCCTCCCTGCGCCGTTGAGCCCGACGATGCCCACGATCTCCCGCGCGTTGACCGCGAACGACACGGGCGCGGCGAGCCCCGCCACGTGCAGATCGTGCACCTCGAGGCGGGGTGATCCGGGCGGCCCCGAGGCGACCGGGAACACCTGCGACACCTCACGACCGACCATCATCTTGACCAGGTCGTCGCGATCGACCTCGGTGATGAGACCCGTGCCCGACACCTGGCCGTCCTTGAGGACCGTGTATCGATCGCAGATCCTGAACACCTCGTCGAGGCGGTGGCTCACGTAGAGCACGGCGACACCCTGACGTTTCAGCGCCGCGACCACATCGAAGAGTTGCTCGAGCTCGGAGCCGGACAGCACGGCCGACGGTTCGTCCATGGCGACGACGTCAGCCTCGATCGACAACGCCTTGGCGATCTCGACGATCTGGAAGCTCGCCACACTCAAGGTCTCGACCGGAGCCCGCGGCGAGATCGAACTTCCGAGGCGCTCCAGCAGCACTGCCGTCTCGGCAATCATCCGCCGCCGGTCGAGCAGACCGACGCGGCGCGGCTCGCGACCGAGGAACACGTTCTCGGCGACCGTCATGCCACGGCACCAGGGAGAACTCCTGATGGACGACCGAGACCCCGAGGCGTTGGGCGCGATCGGGGTCGAGGCGCTCGAACGGCACTGGCGTGCCGCGCAGCGTCATGGTGCCGCTCGTCGGCGCGACGACGCCAGCCGTGATCTTCAGCAGGGTCGACTTGCCCGCACCGTTCTCACCGACGATGGCGTGGACCTCGCCGCCCTCGGCCGCGAGCGAGACGCCGCGTAGTACGAGCGACGGGCCGTACCTCTTCGTGATGTCGTCGAGTTCGAGAGTCGCCATGTCCCTGTGTTCGAGCGTGGATGTCCATTGCGGTTATCGAGGTGGTCGACGGCCCACCGTCGCACGGTCGGTCGTGCGCCCGGTGGGCCGTCCCAGCCGTGTGGCCGGCCTAGAAGCCCGCCGCCTTGTACACCTCGTCGGGGTAGATGGCCGGACCGATGAAGTCGTCGTTGAACTGCGGCTTGTAGTTGGCGTCCACCTTCTCGGGGCCGAACGGCTCGGTGTCGGGCAGCACGGAGACGATGCTCGTGTACTTCTGCACCGGCTGTCCCTCGAGCACCGCGACCATCGTGTCGACGCACTTGGACGACCCCGCCGGCGGGAACTGGACGGCGAAGAAGTCGAGGCCGTCTTCCTGGGCGATCCGGAGGAAGCCGTTGGTGATGCCGGTACCGCCGATGAACGGCACCTCGCGGCCGGCCTCCTTGAAGGCGTCGACGACACCGACGCCCATCTCGAAGCCACCGGCCCAGATCGCATCGATCTCGGGCTCCTGGACGAGCACCGTGCGCATCACGTTCAGTGAGTCGGCGGTCGACCAGTTCCCGTCCTGCTCGGAGAGGATCTCGATGTCGGGGTACTCGGCGAAGGCGGTCTTGGCGCCGAGCTTCCAGAACTCGGCGGCGTCGACACCCGGGATGCCGTGGATCATCACGATCTTGCCCGCGCCACCGATCTTCTCGGCGACGGCCTGGGCGCTGTCGTAGCCCATCCGCGGCATCTCGGCGCTGACCTCGGCGGTGAACTCGTCGGTCTCGGCGCCCGCCATGCAGAGGATGACGGGGATGCCCGCCGCCGTCGCCCGTTCGACCGACGCCGCGAGACCCGCCCGCGACAGGGAGGTCAGCATGATCGCGTCGACGCCCTGCGCGATGGCGTCCTCGATCCCCTTCTGCTGGTTGGCGACGTCGAAGTCCCACGGCACGTAGAGCCGGTTCTCCATGTCGAACTTGCCGGTCTCCTCCATCCGCGCGTTCATCGTCGCGTCGAAGATCGTGCCCCACCCGTTGATCGGGCCTTGGACGATGGTCGCGACGCGATAGGGAGGTTCCTTCGCGAACTCCGACGTGTCGACGGTGACTTCCTTGAGACGCGCGATCTGCTGCGAGTAGTCGTCGGTCAGCGGTGCGACCTCCTCACCAGCGCTGGTGGCCGGCGGGGCCGTGTCGTCCGTGCGCGGCTGCGGTCGTGGCCGACGGGTAGCGGTGCGGTGGTGTCGTCCCCGCCGGCTGTGGTCTCCGCGGGCGCGGTGGTGTCGTCGGCCGACGTCGTCGTCGTCGCCACAGGCAGCGGCGGCGAGGGCGATCGTCGACAGCAGGGCGATGGCGATCCTGCGCCGGGAACGGCGAGGCGATGAGCTGGTTGATGTGTTCACGGGTTCTCGTTTCTCGAGCGTGATTGGTGGACAGGGCATGGACATGACATGGACGGAGGTGGACCGGCGAGCGCGGGCGAATCTGCAATGGCCTCACCTGACCTCGCTGCGGCGGAGGATGCCCTGCATCGCGAGGGCCACGACGAGGACCGACCCCTTCGTCACCAGCTGCAGCTCGGCGGGCCAACCGAGCAGGACGATCAGTGTGAAGAGCGATGCGAGCAGCAGCGAGCCGATCGCACCGCCGAGGAACGACCCTTCTCCGCCGGTGAACTGGGCGCCGCCCAGGAGCGCCGCGGTGATCGAGTCGAGCTCGCTGTTGCGACCGACGAAGCGGTCGACGTAGCCGGTCGACCCCGCCAGCAGGAGACCGGACAGCACCGCCAAGCAGGCTGCAGATCACGAATGCGCTGGTCTTGTAGCGGTCGACGGGCAGACCCGAGAGTCGTGCCATGTCCTCGTTCGCACCGGCCATGACCATCCGGCGCCCGGTGACCGTCTTGGTGACGAACACGCTCGCCGCGACCGTGACGGCGATCCAGATCACGACCGGAACCGAAACCGGCCCGAGCGGATGGCGGGCAAAGTCGACGAGCGATCCGTGCACCCGTCCCGACGTGCTGCCCTCGGTGTACGCGAACCGGGCGCCCTCGAGCAGGACGAACATGCCGAATGTGGCGATGAACGGCGGCACCTCGCGGCGGGTGACGAGCCATCCGTTGACGAGTCCGACGGCGACCGCGATCGCGATCGCGATGAGGATGCCCTGCGCCGGCCCCGGCCCGCCATCGGCCACGAGCACCGCCGTGAATCCGATCACCGCGGCGACCGACAGATCGACGCAGCGGACGAGCAGGACCAGCACCTGCCCGGTGACGACGACGCCGAGGATCCCGGCCATGCGGCCGGTGTTGCGGATGCCGTCCTCGGCGAAGAAGCGGGGCTTGACGGCCGCGGCGACCACGAGCAGCGCGATCAGGATGAGCAACGCGCCGTAGTTGGCGAGCAGCCGGCGGACCCTCTCAGCGCCCGCACGCGGCTCGTACGACAGGTCGCTGTCTACCAACACCATCGTGTTGCCATCTCGACTCTCCCCCGGCGGCAAGCGCTTGCCCATTGTATACCGGCGTCACGTCCCGGTGTAAAGGACGGCGATCCCGTCCGCACCCGTGAGCCGATCTGGGCGACTCGGGTACTGGCGCGAACGGTGAGCTCGAGTGGCAGCGATTCGGGTCGCGGGCGATCGTCGACCGGCGAGGAGATCGAGCGCGAGACGCAGGCCGCGCACGCCGAGCTCGTACAAGGGAACGTGCACGGTGGTGAGCGGCGGCTCGATGTATTTGCACGGCGAGATGTCGTCGAAGCCGACCACCGAGACGTCGGCCGGCACCGCGAGCCCGTGGGCCCGTAGCCCGCGCACGAAGCCGATCGCGGCCTGGTCGTTGGCGCCGACCATCGCCGTCGCCGGGCAGCCCGTCGCGACGAACGTGGCGGCGGCCTGTTCGCCGCCCTCGCGGCTGAACCCGCTGTCGAGGAGGGCGGTCGTCGGACAGGGCGATCCCGTGCCGCCGCAGCGCCCGCCGCATCGACGAGAGACGTTCCGTCGACGTCGTCAGATGGGCGGGGCCGCGCGAGGAAGCCGATCGACCGGTGCCCCAGCTCGACGAGGTGGTCGACGGCCAAGCGCAGCCCGACGTCATTGGAGAAGCCGACGTCGGGCTTGCCGTCCGCATGCGGGGCGAGCCGCACGAGGACCCCCCGGCAGCCTCGATCTGGACCAGCTGGCGGGCGACCTCGGAGCGATGCCGGCGGTCGCGCAGACCGCCGGCGGCGAACAAGATCGCGTCGATCTGCATGGCGCGCAGCTTGCGCAGGTAGTGCAGCTCCTTGTCCGGGTCGCGATCGGTGTTGCAGATGAGCGTCACGTAGCCGTTGGCGTACGCCTCGTCCTCGATGCCCCGCGCGATCTCGCTGAAGTACTCGTCCATCACGTCGTGGACCATCACGGCAACGGTCTGCGTGCGGCTTCGCGCCAGCCCGCTGGCCAGCATGTTGGGCTCGAAGTCGAGCGCTCTCGCGGCCTCGAGGACCTTCGCCCGGGTCGGCGCGGCGACCGGATGTGACGAGCCGCTCAGGACCCGCGACACCGTTGCCGTCGACACCATCGCGAGCGCGGCGACATCCTCGAGCGACGGCATGTCAGCCCGCCCCCGGGCCGGTCGGCCGGCGGGATCGCGCCAGATCGGCCCACGTTCGATGACCCGGTCGAGGAGGCCTTCTTCGAGATACGCCGGGTAGTCCAGCGCGTTGACCGGCTTGGCAACCTGGCCGTGATAGCCGAGGCGGTCGCGGACGCTCGGCGTCGGTGTAGTAGCCGGCGACGATCACCAACTGCAGCGCGTCGAGCGCCTCGGGATCGTGCTCGGTGAGCGCGGCGAGCCGGGCGACCGGGTCGTCGCCGAGCTCGCTGCCGCAACGCCCGCCGCAGCGGCTCGAGCAGGTCGGGGCGGCTGCGCACGACGAAGCGGAGCTGAGCCTCGGTCACGACCGCCGCCGCCGACGGCATGCCGTGCGCCGCCGGAATCAGGTGATCCGCAACGGCTGCGAGCGTGGCCAGCCGGTCCCGGCCGAGCTCGAGCGACGGCGAGATCGCAACGGGGTCAGCATTCATGCGGGCACCTTCTGATCGAACCGTGTGTGCACCATGTGGTCGGCAGCGCGGAGGGCCAGGGCGCAGATGCTCGATGTCGGATTGACCCCGCCCGAGGTGACGAAGCAGCTGCCGTCGACGACGTAGAGGTTGGCCACATCGTGGGACCGGTTCCAGCGATCGAGCACCGAGGTCGACGGATCGTCGCCCATCCGTGCCGTACCGAGCAGGTGCCAGCCGGAGTAGCGCATCAGCCGATCGACCTCGACCGTGTGCGCGCCGGCGGCGAGGAGCGACTCCGAGGCCTTGTCGATGTGGAAGTCGAGCAGCCGGCGCGAGTTGGGCGACACCTTGTAGTGCAACTCGGGAGCCGGAACGCCGGACGAGTCGGTCAGCGTGGACGACAGCTGCGACGCGGTTGGACGGGTCGGGCAGGTCTTCGCCGAAGAGCCCCCAGCTCGCTCCTCGCCCGAAGCGGGCCCGCATCTGCAGGTGGTGGTCGGGCCCCCACGTCTGCTCGCCGGCGCGGCTCGGCAGCGCGGCGTTGATCGGACCACCCGTCGGCGCGAGGCCCCACTTCGCGCCGCGGACGAACCCGCGCCGCTCGTCGGTCTCGTAGAACTCGAACGATTCGATCGAGCAGCCGAAGTGTCCCTGCCAGCTCTCCAGGTCGTCGTCGAAGAGTCCCGACACGCTGGCGAACGGATGCATCATCAGCCGGGTGCCGACGAGTCCGCTCGAGTTGGCGAGCCCGTCGGGATGGACGTCCGACGACGACAGCAGCAACAGCCGCGCGGTGCCGATCGCGTTGGCGGCCATGACGACGACGCTCGCGGCCTGGAAGTGCTCCCGGCCGTCGTCGTCGATCCACACCGCTCCGGTCGCGAGACCGCGAGCGTCGGTCTCGATGCGCATGACCCTGGCGCCAGTGACGAGGCGGGCGCCGTTGGCGAGCGCCTGCGGCCAGTGGGTCAGGTCGGTCGACGCCTTCGCTCCCTCGTTGCAACCCTGCATGCACGTGCCGCGCTGCACACATTGGTGGCGGCCGTCGTAGGGCGCCGACAGGATCGCGTTGGGCTCCGGCCACCAGTGCCAGCCGAGTCGATCGTGGGCCCGGGCGACCTTCAGCGCGCCCGGGCCGATCGGGAGCGGCGGCAGCGGAGGGTCCTCGCCGGGCGGATACGCCGGGTCGCCGCCGAGCCCCGACACGCCGATGTGCCGGTCGTTGCGCTCGTAGTAGGGCCGCAGCTCGTCGTACGTGAGCGGCCAGTCGTCGGCGACGCCGTCGAGTGATCGGACACGGAAGTCCGACGGCAACAGCCGCGGCCACGCACCCGCGAACAACAGCATCGATCCACCGACGCCGGCGAACATCAACGGCGACAGATCGGAGTCGGTGTCGTCGACCGGATAGTCCTCCGGAAGCCCACGGACGTTCGGGCTGCCCGACCACTGCTTGCGAGCCGTGAGCTCCCAGTCGTGGCGCCGGACGCGACGAGAACTTCGCTGAGCATGATCGGCGGCGTGGTCATCCGGCCATTCCCCCGAAGCGCGGTTTCAATACGCTCGGCAATTCGCAGCACCGCCGAACGTGCACGTGGATTTTCGTCGATTTCGCTTGCGGACGGCTTGCTGGCGCCCCCCCACGGCGACGCAAAGCCGGCATCGTCACGCAGGTGCAAATGACCTGCTCGGAGGGCAGGTGCAGGTTGGCTGATTGGCTGCGCGATGAATTGTTTCACGATCCGATCTTCAAGTGAATGAAACGCGATCACCGAAAGCGCCCGCCTGGCCGCAGTACCCGACCGCCGCCGCGAGCGCCCGCTCGAGGGCTCGAACTCGGCGTTGACTGCTATCCGAGGCGCCTGAAAGGTCCGCACGGCCGGATGGCCCGCGTTGCCCTTCCGTCGACCGATCGCCCGTTCGACGATACCGCCAAGTTTCCCGGTCGTCTGCGATCGGTCACGCCTGGCCCGTTCCTGGACGATAGCCCGCGCGATCGGTCGCGACCGTCGCTCTTCGCCGTATCGCGGATCAGGTCGGCCAGATCGGACTTCGGGCAGCTAGGCTACAAGGTCGGCCGACGGATTTGCCAGGTCGGGTCAAATCGCATATCGAGTTGACCCTCGAGCCGAATCGCAAATCC
This sequence comes from uncultured Solirubrobacterales bacterium, assembly GCA_963846515.1. GTDB lineage: Bacteria > Actinomycetota > Thermoleophilia > Solirubrobacterales > 70-9 > VAYN01. Next base: position 746,682 of record CAWJWC010000003.1, read on the forward strand.
CCGCTCCGCGGAATCGAGTTGAAACGAGGAAAGACCAAGATCGAGCAGCACCCCATCGACGGACTCAAGCCCGAACCAGGCGAGCGCATCCTCCAGCTCGGCAAAGTTGGCCTGGCTGCGGTGATCATCCCGACCGACCAAGGCGCGCAGCATCGTTGGCTCGTGCTACGGCGTCGGGGTCGCGATCGAAGGCAATGATGCGCGCATTCGGGATACCGCCAGGAGCAAGTGCTCGCATGACCTCCTCCGCCGAAGGTACCGTCGACGTAGATCCCGTCGGGACTTCGTCACCAGCCCCGCCAGCGACATCTTCGAGAAGACTGGCGATGTCCAGTTGATTGCCTATGCGCATGAGATCGCTAAATCATCTGCGCGAGCCGGCGCGAAAACAGAGTCGGCGTCGGCTTCTACGCTCGAGCTGAGCTGCTCCCAGACTGTCAGTCGCCCAGATCTCGATCGACGATTGACACCGATCACGACGACGGACCGCTCGATCCCGGCAAATGCCGCAACTCGGAAGGGATCAGGATTCGGCCCTGGCCGTCGAATTCGACCAATGTGGCTTCGGCAAAGAGGAAGCGGCGGAGGGAGCGCGCATCGGCGTCTCCCATCGGCAACTGGTCGATCTTCTCGCCAAGGGCACGCCAGGATTCGGCCGGGTATAGCGCCAGCGAGCCGTCCGCACCGCGGGTCAGAACCGCGCCATTTGCGAGTTGTTCCCGAAACCGGGCCGGAATCGCGAGGCGACCTTGGCGTCGATCGTGTGATTATGTCGTCCGAGAAACACCCGCTCGCTTGCCGTCCGTCCTCGCTAACGATGCTTTCCACATACGGGGCCACTTGTCCCCATTTTGCCCCACTGTTGTCCACAGCATACGGGCCAAATCGCCGCTCGTCTACGGTTCTACGTCCTCAATCGTGAAAAGATGGTCGCCGACCCGCACCGGCGGCGCCGATGGCCGGCAGGATCTTCGGACAACCGCCCGAGCGGTGCGCGGTGATCTCGTTCTCCATCTTCATCGCCTCGAGCACGATCAGCGGGTCGCCCCGCAGTAACGACATCACCCACGTTCCTGCGCGATCGCGAGCACCGATCCCTGTAAAGGACTCTTGAACAGCGGCACGCCGTTCGCCGAGCACGCCGCCTGTCGGTCCTGCGCGGAGGCCGCCTCGACGCGGGCGGGCGCTTCTGGCGATACCGGTCGCGGGAACCCGGACCGTGAACCGGCGGCCATTGACCTCAACGACCTGCTCCTGCCACTCGCAATTCGCCGCCACGAGGTCGGACGGTCTCATCGCGGGCGGGAGAAATTCGGAATCCGTCAGGAACGAGGTTGAAAGTTCCGCGCGCCGGAACGCGTCGCATCGCCATGATCGCCTGGTGCAAGCGAGCGTCGAAGGGGGACCGTCGATCACGGTCTCGGCCAGCGCACGCCGCATACTGCGCCATCGCCTCGTCTCGGTTTCGCCCGGTCGCCACGATCTTGGCGATCATCGAGTCGTAGCGCTCCGAGATGACCGAGCCCGATGCGATCGCAGTGTCGACACGAATGCCGGGACCCAACGGGGGCACGAAGCTGCGCACCATCCCGGGGGTCGGGGCGAACTGCCGGCCAGGATCTTCCGCATTAATCCGGCATTGGATCGAATGCCCGCGCGGCTTCAATTCATCTGGGAACGACACGGTTCGCCGGCCGCAACCAGGAGCTGCTCCCGGACGAGATCGATCCCGAAAACCTCTTCCGTGACGGTATGCTCGACCTGGATGCGCGTGTTCATCTCCAGGAACCAAAAACGTTCGTCCTCCTCGACCAGGAACTCGAGCGTTCCGGCGCCCTCGTACCCGACGGCGCCGCCAGACGCTCTCGAGACCTCGGCCATCTTGGCGCGGTCTCGCCACGCAGCTTCGGGGCCGGACTCTCCTCGACGAGTTTCTGGTGCCGGCGCTGGATCGAGCAATCGCGATCGCCGATGGCTACTACGCGGCCGTGCCGGTCGGCGAAGACCTGGACTTCGACGTGCCGCGGCCGGACCAGATACCGCTCGGCGTAAAGCCTGCCATCGCCAAAAGCCCGCTCGGCCTCGCTCTGCGCGCCGCGAAACGCGGCTCTCAAGTTCGTCCGGAGCGTGCGCAATTCGAAAGCCGCGCCCGCCACCACCCGCCGCCGCCTTGACGCGATCGGGTACTGCGACTTCTCTGCCCAGGCGAGCGCCGAAGCGGCATCAGCGATCGGACTCCGCGTGCCTGGCAAAATGGGCACGCCAGCCCGTTCGGCCGCTGCTCGCGCCGCGACTTTGTCGCCCATCGTCGCGATCGCGTCCGGATTCGGGCCAACGAAGGTCAGACCCGCGTCCGCGCAGGCCTGGGCAAAGCGGCATTCTCGGCAAGGAATCCATAACCCGGGATGCACAAAGCGCGACTTCGTCCGCGACAGCAACCTCGACAAGGGCATTACCGTCGAGATAGGGAATCGGCTTGTCGCTTCCGACGGTATGCCTCCGCCGCCAGACGGACGTGCGTCGCGTCCTCATCGCCATCGGCATAGACGGCAATCGGGTCCCAACCAATGTCCAGACAGGCGCGGACGACACGGACCGCGATCTCGCCGCGATTGGCGATCAATACCCGGTTAGCCATGGTTGATGTCTCCGCTTCCTACTTAATGGTCGCCGGCGGTGAAGCCACCTGGAGCGGCTCACCGATGCGGACACTCCGAGGCAAGGTACTCCTCAATCAACACCGGGTCATTAAGCTCCCAAAGATCGGAATCAGGGTTACCCCAAACTCGTTGCGCATTCCCCCGGCACGCCCGGAGCAGGTACCGGAAATCGGGATCGGCGATGCAAGCCGCCTCGAACTGACCCGCCGCAACGGACCGGCGCTCGATGAGCCATCCGACATAATCGGCCAGTGATTGCCCAGCTCGGGGAAAGCAGGAACGCCTGGGCAATGCGCTGATACCGGGCATGCTTGACTCCAAGTCCACCCTGCCCCGCTTCGTATGGCCGAAGAGCGGCAAATTCTCCGCGGCGTAGTTGACCTCGAGCGGGTCCATGAGCTGTTCGGCAATGCCTGGTCGAGGGCGAACAGGTCCGCCATCAGGAGTGACCGGAACGCCTCGACCCTCGCCTGCTCTTCCGCCGTCAGGACGGACCGATCGGAGAGCCGGGGATCTTCGGCGCCATCTGGCACGAACCACTCCCCATCAGCGGATAGTCGGCAGTTCGTGAGCCATTCAATTGCCTCGATCGGCACGTTAACACCCGTGTCCACGGTCCAGAAGGTGGCAAAGTTGGAGCAACCCTCGTCCGCCGTGATCTCCGGCGTCTGCAGCGCCACTGAGTCGTACTGGGCGGCGGAAGGCGTCCCGCGCGAAACAACCGCTAACCCGGCGACCAGGATCGCGCAGACCACCGCCAGCGCCAGGAGCACGTGCCCATCCCGGCGCGGACGCCCCGACATGCCTGCGCCTGGTCTGGGCTGATCAGTCATGGGGTCTTGAATCTCGTCTACTGGGCCGCGAGAACCTGCTCCGGCAGCGCATCCGCAATCAGCGATTCGATGTCAACGCTGTCCACGCAGGCACTGTCGAGTGGCCGCTGTGCGACCGCCAGGATCGAAACACCGAACGGCAAGGACCACCGCTGCATCAGCTTCGTTTCAGTCGTCAGAATACGGTAGAGCAGGTTGTTGATGGAGCGGGGTAATACGCAAGGTCGGATTCCGGCTCGGCCGATCGGTCTGCGTACTGGAGCCGGCGTAACAAGGTCTTGACCTTGCGGGTCACTAGCACCGGCACAAACAGGAGGCTGTTGCAATAGGCGATGCGACTGATCTCGAAGCCGGCGTCGGTGAACATCGACTCAAGCTGCCTGACGCGGTAGCGCCGTTTGTGGTGATTGATCTCGTCGTGCTGGGACCAGAGACTCTGGAATGCCGGCACCGTCACAATCAAGTGGCCGCCCGGTTTGACGATGTCGAACAGGCTGTTGATGATCTGCACATCGTTGTCGACGTGCTCAATGACATCAAGCGAGAGCACAAGGTCGAACGAGCCGGCCGCAAATGGCGGATCGGTGATTGAGCCCTGGACGAGGTTTTCGACTCCGCGCTTGCGAGCGAACTGAAGCGCTTCGGGAGCGATCTCGAGGCCGACGGCTTCACCGTACTGCTCGAGGAGCTTGGTCATCTGACCCGTTCCGCAGCCGGCGTCCAGCATCCGAAACCCATCTGATCGGGGCAACGACTCGACAATCCGCGTGATCATGTCGAATCGCCACTTGAACCACCAGTGGTTGTTCTCGTGCTCGTAGTATTCCCCGTAGTACTCGGACTTCATCCGCTTGTGCGACTCCTCAGCCCCGTTCCCCTCGATACGTCTTGATGGGCGACGCGCTTCGGCCTCATTGCCACAAGTACCCCAGCCTGAGGGATGATAATACTCCCTAAGTCTGGCTACGGCGCGCCATGCAACACGTTCCCGGACAATTGCTCGACCTGGAGCCTTCGTTCCCCCGCACGTACGCCTGAAATAGCCGTCCGGTTCTTCGCGTCGTTCGTATGATTGGCAATGCGAAATGTCGGGTAAAAGGAGCCTTGCAGTGACGGAGCCTACTTCAGATCGACTGATGAGCAGCATTATGTCCAGACGAACACTTGGGCTGACGGCTGGAGCCTTACTGACCTCCGGCTGCTTCACCCACCACCTGGGTCGCGCGTCCGCCCAAGCGAACGGATGGCGGCAGATCGAAACGCGAGAGGTCGCGCCTGCGGCGCGCTGGGACCATGCACTGGCTGCTCATGATGACGGCAAGCAACTGGTCCTGTTTGGAGGGCGAGATGGAACGGGAACGCCTCTCGGCGACACATGGCGGTTCAGCCGGTCCGATGAACAGTGGGAACTTGTGGATACGCCTGGGCCGTCGCCGAGGTTCGGGCACGCCGTCGCGGTCGACCAGCAAGTGGAGCTTCTCTACCTGTTCGGCGGTCAAGCCGGAAGTGAGTTCTACAACGACCTTTGGCGATTCGATCTTGCTTCCGGCGCCTGGACCCAACTCAGCAACGGCAGCGGAGCGTCTATCGCGCCCCGATACGGCACGTCGATGGTGCTTGCGGATGTGGGCAGACTAATCGTCTCTCACGGGTTCACCTTCGACGGCCGGTTCGACGACACCTGGTCGTATGAAATCGACGCAGGCGGTTGGGTCGAGATCTCGCCAGAGCCTGATCTGGCTCGCCCCCTCAAGCGCTGCCTGCACGAGGCGGTCTGGGCCGAACATTCGGGCCGGATGGTTCTCTTTGGCGGCTGCTCGTCCGGATTTGGTCCGTGCCCGCAGGGCGATCTCTGGACCTTCGAGCCGCCGACCAGGACCTGGATCGACCGCACCATCGACGAGGCTCCCAGCGCGCGCTCGAATCCCGCGCTCGTCTACGACGGCGGCCGCAAGCGGGTCCTGCTCTTCGGTGGGTTGACCGATGGGGGATATGCGGCAGATCTCTGGTCGCTCTCGCTCCCGGGCGACGACGTGGACGAGCCGCCCCTCTGGACAGCCCTCGAGCAAACCGGACCAACGCCGCGGGCGAGTCAAGATGCCGTCATGACCGGGCCGTGGTTGTATCTGTTCGGCGGCTACGGCGACGCCGGCGCCCTGAACGATCTCTGGGTGCTCGATGCCCGGGAGCTGACGGGAGATTAATCCCCGTTCGCGCCGACGGCTGCCGGCGCGGCGCTCGACGCTGGGGTATACAGGCTCTCGATGTAGTCGAGCAGCATCCGCCGGGCGCTGAATGCGGGCGCGTTAGTCATCATCGCGTTCTTGGCGATCCTGATCCAGTTGCGCGGCAGTCCCCGCTCGTCCCGGCTGTAGTAAAGCGGCGCCACCTCATGCTCGATCGCGTCGTACAGCGCGTTGGCGTCGGCGTGGTCCTGCTCCCAACCGCTCGCCTCCGAACCCTGAGATCCCCCAGCCATTGGTGTTTTCCGGGTCCCAGCCCTCGATCCACCAGCCGTCCAGAATGCTGAGGTTCGGCACGCCGTTGGCCGCCGCCTTCATGCCGCTCGTGCCACTTGCTTCCAGCGGCGACTGCGGATTGTTGAGCCAGACGTCGACGCCCGAGACGAGCAGGGAGGCAACACCCATGTCGTAGTCCTCGATGAAGGCGATCCGGCCGCCGAACTTGGGATCGCGCGACCGCCAGATCAGCTCGCGGATCATGTGCTTGCCGCCGTCGTCCGCGGGGTGCGCCTTGCCGGCAAAGACGATCTGCACCGGGCGGTCCTGGTTGTTCAGGATCGATGCCAAGCGGTCCGGATCGTGGAAGAGCAGCGTCGCCCGCTTGTAGGTCGCGAACCGGCGCGCAAATCCAAACGTCAGCACCTTCTCTTCGAGGAATGGCCCGCCCGAAAGGACGCTGCCGGAGTCACCGCCGATCACCCAACGCTGGCGTGACCGCTCGCTGATGACGTCGAGTAGCCGGCGCTTGCGGCCGGAGTGGGCGCCCCAGAACACCTCGTCCGGGATGCCGCGGACGCCGCGCCAGATGTCGCGGTCGTCCTGATTCGCTCGCCATCCTGGCCGAGGTGCGCGTCCAGCATGCGGGCGATCCGCGGCGCGATCCAGGTCTGGAGGTGAACGCCGTTGGTGACCGAGCGGATGGGCACCTCCGCTTCCGGCACGTCCGGCCAGATGCTCTGCCACATGCTGCGGGTGACTTCGCCGTGCTTCTGGCTGACACCGTTGCGCTGGCTCGAGAGGCGCATCGAGACAGCGGTCATGTTGAAATCGTCGCCGGTCTCCTCGAACTCGCCGAGAGCGAAGAACTGCTCGCGATCGATACCGAGCTGCGGCCAGAAGTGGCCGAAATACTCGCTCCATCAGGCTCGGCTCGAAATGATCGTGACCGGCCGGCACCGGTGTGTGCGTCGTGAAGACAGTGTTCGCCGAGACGCGCTGCCTGCCTCGTCGAAGGTCAGCCCCGGCGGCAACATGCTCGCGCAACCGCTCGAGCAGGCTGAAGGCGGCGTGGCCCTCGTTGGCGTGCCAGTACGTCGGGTCGTAGCCGAGCGCCCGCAGCGCCCGGACGCCGCCGATGCCGAGGATCATCTCCTGCCGCAGGCGGTGCTCCCGGTCGCCGCCGTAGAGGCGTGACGAGACGGTGCGGGTCCATTCCGGGTTGCCGTCGACATCCGAGTCAAGCAGGAACAGCGGCACCCGGCCGACCTGCACCCTCCAGATCGCCAGCTTGATCGGCTGATCCGGGTTGTCCAACGCGAGGTCGATCAGGATCGGCTCGCCGCTCTCGGACTTCATCTGAATCGTCGGCTCGGCGTGCGGGTGCAGGTTCGGCGGTGACATCCTGCTGCCACCCATCCGGCGTCAGACGCTGGCTGAGATAACCCTGCCGGTAGAGCAGGGATACGGCGACCAGCGGCAGGCCAAGGTCGCTGGCCTCCTTGATGTGGTCGCCGGCAAGGACGCCTAAACCACCAGAGTAGATCGGCAGGGATCGGTAGAGGCCGAACTCGGCGGAGAAATAGGCGGCGCAGCCATTTGCGAGCTGAGGTGCGTTCCGCGAGACCCAGGTAGTTGCCGATGAGTCGAGGTACTCGTCGAGGGTGCTCATTACCCTGTCATACGTCTTCAGGAACTCGGCGTCGAACGACGCCCACTTCAGCCGCTCGGGATCCACGGTGTAGAGGAAGAGGACCGGGTTCTCTCCTACGCGCTCCCAGACGAATCGATCGATCCGTCGAAAGAGGTACCGCGCCTCCGGGTTCCAGCTCCACCACAGGTTGTAGGCCAGAGGCTCCAGGCGCTTGATTCGCTCGGGGAGCTCGAGACGGTGGTTATTTGCCGTTTCCAACGATTCCATTCCTTATGTTTTCGCCCCGCTCGAACCAGGGCAAATCTCCGTGCGATGACCTGCAATTGAGCCCGAAATGACTCCGAAGGCTAACACACCGAAACCCAACATCCGGTATCGTCTCGAAAGGCGACTCTCAGTCATTTGGCGCGCATTTTGCTTCCAGGGCCAAGGGTAAGGAGAACTCAGCGATGGCAACAACTGTCCGTACGATCAATAGCTGGGACGTAGTCGTGGCCGGTCTTGCCGCCGAGGGTGTGCCGTTTGTCTTTGGATTGCCGGGCGACCCTCGCCACCTTTATGACGCCCTCGAGAACTCCGAGCACCCCGGCGCCCCGAAGGCGATCGGCGTTCGTTATGAGACGTCCGGCGCGTTCATGGCGATGGCCTACACTCGTGTGACCGGCACGATTGCCGCGTGCTTCGGCTGCCCCGGACCGGGCGTCGCCAACCTCGTGCCCGGCGTCCTCGAGGCGTACTCTGGTTGCACGCCGATGCTGGTGCTCGGCGTTCGCGCAAGCCGGCAAACGGACGGCATGGGCGCCTTCCAGGAGACGGATCACATCAGCATGCTGCGGCCGATCACCAAGTGGGCGACGACGGTCGAGACGCCGGAGAAGATCACGTGGACAATTCGCCGCGCTGTCCAGATCGCGACAACCGGCAAGCCGGGCCCTGTCTACGTCGAGCTGCCCGGCGATGTGGCCTATGCCGAAGCGGAGAGCCTCGACTACCTGCCAGCCCCCGAAATCGCGCCGCCCGCCCCCAACCCGATTGCCATTCGCGACGCCGCGGTCCTGATCATGGCGGCGAAGAAGCCGTTGATCATCACCGGCGGCGGCGCATATCTCTCGAACGCCGGCGTCGCGATCAGCGACCTCGCCTCGACCTTCGGCATCGCGATTCAAACCACCCCGGCCGGCCGGAGCACTGTCGAGGAGACTCACCCGCTCTTCACCGGGGTCGTCGGTCTCTACCGCACGACGCTGTCGCGGGAGATCTACGAGGAATCCGACCTGATCATCACCGCCGGGGCCAGGATGGAGGAGTTCCAGGGTGGCTTCCTGCCCCGGCCGGCCGATCCGAAGATCATCCAGATCGACATCGATCCGTTCGAGATCGGTCGCAACTGGCGCCCGGATATCGCCATCGTGTCCGATTGCCGGCTGGCAATCGAGGCGCTACGGGCCGTGCTCGCCAGCCCAGGGCCATGCAGCCAATGCGGAGCGGATTGCCGAGGTCAGATCCCGGCGCAGCGCCGCTATTGAGAACGCCGCCGCCGATGCCATGTCGGAGATCGAGCGGGGGACGCTGCCACTCTCCGGTAAGTCCGTCGTGCACATGATCAACCAGGTATTCACCGAGAAGACGATCCTGGTCAAGGAGAACGGCGGCCAGGATCTCTGGGTCTATTACTGGCCCTACTACCAGGTGAACGAGCGCAAATGCTGTGTTGCCCCGGCCGAGCAGACGGCCATGGGCTACGGTGTTATCGGGACGATGGCCGCCAAGCTTGCGCGGCCGGATCACTATGTCGTCTCGACCTCCGGCGACGGCGCCTTCCAGATGTCGATTCACGAGCTGGGTACGGCCGCGCAGAACAATCTGCCGGTGACGTGGGTCGTGCTCGATGACGGCGCGTTCGGCTGGGTGCAGTGGATCCAGCGGCGCGAGCTCGACGAGCGGATCGTCGCGACGAGCTTCGAGCCGTCAGTCGATCTGGTCGCGATCGCCATGGCATCGGGTTGCTCGGCGGAGCGGCTCGAGAGCGCGTCGGACCTTCGGGCCGCCCTGGAGCGAGCGAAGGCGGCGAACGATGCCGGCAAGCCGCATGTCCTGGTGATCCCGATCGATCAGTCGCATCATCACGCGGAGTTCGATCGGTTCCACGATCTGGAGCCGGCGCCTGGCTCAGCGATCGCCTGACGGCTCCATTGGCTCAGCGCCAGTATCGATCAGCTCCCGGTAGGTCGGGCGCTTGAGGCTGAAGATCTCGCCAATCTCGGCATAGAGCGACCCGGCCAACCGGCCAACTGGATCGAGCCGGGCTGTGTTTATCCGGTCGTTCTCCCAGAGAACTTCCGCAATATGGAAGAGGACGACCCTGCCGAGGATGATGAAGTTCTCGGTCTCCAGCACCCGCTGGGTGGAGACGAGCTCGCACTCCATCTGGACGGGGGCCTCGGCCACCCGTGGCGCGCGAACCTTCACACTCGCAATGGGCGTCAGGCCAGCCCACTCGAACTCGCTGACATCCGGTGGGTAATCCGCGGCGGTGCGATTGATCCGCTCGACCAGGCTCCGGTTGCCGACGTTGTAGACGAAGGTGCCGTCCGCCTCGACATTGCGGATCGTGTCCTTGCGGCCGATGCTCGTGAACAGGACGACCGGCGGCGCCTGCGAGGCGACAGTCGTGTAGGAGTGCGGCGCGAGGTTGAACGTGCCATCCGGCGCAACGGTCGAGATCCAGGAGATCGGACGGGGTCCAATGATTGCGTTGAGCGCCCTCGCCCGGCTCCATAGCCACGGGCGGGTTACTTGGTGGCTACTAAATTTTTGGAACATTGATTTCGTTGAACTTATACCGATTCAAACCCAGCAATCGGCGGAATTTTTGCCCGCGTTTTGACAAGCGTTGCTGACGGATGCGCCCCAGCACCGCCCCATTGTGTGCCATCACGGTCATGCCCAGCTGTCTCACCGCCCCATCGAGACCTTTATAGGGCACGTGGCCCGCCCCGCGGGCCATCAACGTCGCGATGTGGCTTTCCACCACCGGCCGGCTGTACCCACTGGCACAGGCGAGGTGGACGTGATACGGGGTCCGAATCCGGTGTAAGCCCGAAGTGTTGAGGATGTCCAGGACCTCTTCAGGACTCGGTATTGGATGGATCGGCTCGATGGTGGTTGGGATACCCACGGTCAGAATGTGGCGCTGGTGGAGCGCCTGGCGGAGGTCCGCGTCATTGATCCCCAGATCCCCTCCCACGGAGTGGACCTGCACGCGCTGGGGAGCCGCGAGAAGGTCGATGGCGTGTTGCACGTTGTCCAGCAGAGGGAGAACATCATCGGATAATCCATGAGGGATACTGACACATGGAAAAACTCCGCACCTTCATCGCGCTGGATATGCCGTCGGATATCAAAGCGGCGTTGGTAACATACGTACAGCCCCTCAAGTCGCTACGCGGCCGTGTGAGTTGGGTCAAACCGGAGAATCTGCATTTGACGCTCAAATTTCTCGGTGACACGCCTGCAAGCCAGGTTGAGGCAATCGCGGTAACGCTCCAAGACATTGCGGCAACAGCGACGTCATTTACTGCAGACATTGCCGGCTGCGGTGCTTTTCCGCATGATCGAACCCCACGCGTGTTATGGGTTGGCATCCAGGACGCCAGCGGCACGCTGCACACCTTGGCGCAAGCACTTGACGAGCGCATGCAGCCCTACGGCTTCCCCCGCGAGAAGCATGCCTTTAGGCCGCATTTGACGATTGGCCGGGTCAAAGATGGGCGTATTCTGGAAATCCTCCGCGGCCTCACAGCCCAACCTTTCGCGGCCATGCCGGCGTCGTTCCATGAAATGACTTTCATGCGCAGTGAGTTGCATCCTACTGGCGCCATGTATACCCCGCTGCACACGTTCAGGCTGGCGCCACCTGGGATGCCAGGGCATCTCGCGTTGCCCCCATAAGTGCACTGTACCGGCCCGTTACAGTGGCGTCAGGCCGGACGGTTGACCGCCGCCTCAGTGCAGCCTATGATGGAAACCTATACAGCCGAAGACCCCCAAGGCACGAGGTGGCTATCTAGCGCAATCGTCACAGGAGCAGCACATGACGTTTGATGAAGTCCTGGCCGGTGTGCTTGATCTGCTCCAACGCCAGGGGCGGGTGTCCTATCGGGCCCTCAAACGGCGCTTCGACCTTGACGACGACTACCTCGAGGATCTCAAGGTCGAACTCCTCACGGCGCAGCAGCTCGCCAGGGATGAGGCAGGGGAGATATTGGTGTGGACGGGGGGGCCGCCCAGCCCCAGACGCCAGCGCCGGTCCTGGAACGCCCACCGCTGGCCTACACACCCGCATACCTCGCCGAGAAGATCCTGACTGCCAAACACACGCTGGAAGGGGAGCGCAAACAGGTGACCGGGCTGTTTGCCGACCTCAAGGGCTCGACCGAACTGATCGAAGGCCTCGATCCCGAAGAGGCCCGTACGCTCCTGGACCCAGCACTGCACCCCATGATGAACGCCGTGCACCGCTACGGCGGCACCGTCAACCAGGTACTCGGCGACGGCAGTATGGCGCGCGTCGGGGCGCCGGGAGCCCATGAGGATCATGCTGTGCGCGCCTGCTACGCCGCAGAGGTCCGCCGCACCCACGGTCTGGAAATGCTGGCGCGCGTCGGGCTCCATTCCGGCGCAGTGGTGGTGCGGGCGATTGGCAACGACCTGCGCATGGAATACGCCGCCGTGGGCCAGACCACGCACCTGGCGGCGCGCATGGAGCAGCTCGCCACGCCGGGCAGTATTCGGCTGACCGCCACCACTCTCGCCTGGCCGATGGCCTGGTCCAGGTCAGCGCCCTGGGACCGTTTCCTGTCAAAGGCCTCGCCGAGCCGGTGGAGGTGTTTGAGCTGGTCGGCGTGACAGCCCTGCGGCGGCGCTTACAGGCCGCCGTCGTGCGCGGCCTGTCGTCCTTTGTGGGGCGGCAGTCTGAGGTGGAGGCGCTGCAACAGGCCCTGGAACGGGCTGGGGCCGGGCACGGGCAGGCGGTGGCCATCGTCGGCGAGGCCGGTGTAGGGAAATCGCGCCTGGTCTACGAAGTCATCCACTCCCATCGCACCCAGGGCTGGCTCGTGCTGGAAAGTGCCTCGGTGTCCTACGGCAAGGGCACCCCCTATTTTCCCGTGCTTGACCTGCTGAAGCGCTATACACATGTGGAAGAGGGCGACGACATCCGCACCATCCGGGCCAGGGTGACGGGGCAGGTGCTGAGCCTCGATGAGGCGCTCCAGGAGACGGTCCCGGCGTTCCTCTGGCTCCTGGAGGCCCTGCCGGCGGAGCATCCGTTTCTCAGCCTCGAGCCGCCACAACGGCGCCGACGCACCCTGGACGCGCTCAAGGGCTGACAGGAGACCTCGACGGCGCCATCGCGACGGGCCAGCAGGCCCTCGAGCTCGCGGCCGCGAGCTGTACCGCGCCATGGAGATGACCTTCTGGCTGCCCCAGGCGGAGGCAGCGCTGGCACAGGTGGTATAAGGGACCCGCGCATGGCTAGGTGAGGAACCTTATGGAGTCTCCGGCAGAACGCGCCAACAGGGTTGAGCAAGCGCTACGATCCAATGATCCTGACACAGTGCTTGAAGGCAGGGTCGCCAGGGCGGTCGCAGCGGATTTGGTCGACTTCAATAGAAAAGTCGGGCCTGCGGGGGCTATCGGTGAAGTTGACGTAGAGACAAGCAAGGCTATTATTGAGGTAACGACGCGGCGCTCAGGCAAGTCGAGGCAGATGAGGAAACTCCTGGCAAACCCTGCCATGAATCCGGCGGGAAAGCCAGTTATTTTGTTTGCCCCCAATTATGGACCTCATGCGACCAGGAACATCTCTGAGCTTGGTGTTGTGGTGGTGCGCACCATAGAGGAACTCCGTGGGGTGCTTTTGCAGTTATAGGAGAGCAAGCGATGCCAAAACCTGTTGCTCTGGTTTCCAGTAGCGATATAAAATGGCAGGCATTCCTCGATGTGGTACGGGAAGTCGGAGGAGCAATCGAGGACGCCAAGGCCCTGCAAGGGCGCATATCACAGGGCGAGCGGCATGTGTGGGTCGCCCTCGATAATAGCCTGCTCAATGAGTATGAGGCAGACGAAGTCGAGCTGATCCGTCAAAAGCTTGGCGGGAAGCCACAATCCTGTATCGTGCTTGATGTCAGTAGAACTGCGGGGAGCGCGCGACTGGCGCTTGAGTTTGCCTGTGCGTGTGCAGAGAGATGGCCGTGTGTGGTCTACAATTTGCGGGACAAAGTGCTCTCGGCATCGGAGCTACTGCGGTTGCGCCAGACGGAGAAGGCAGGTTTGCCACTGTAAGGCCTACACAGTGGGAAGACACGATGGGATTTTTTGAGGTAGTACTCACGGTTCGCCCAAATTTGGAGGTACATCCCAGATTGCGCTAAGCTCTGGGGATGAATGAGATACCGAACATCCTCACCGAGCGCGTCGACGACATCCCGCTGCTGCTGGAACAGATGCAACGGATGGGTCTGCCGACGTTGTTAGACAAGCATTTTCCCACCCAGCGAAAGTATCAGCACGGGTGCGCGTCGTGCGGTCCACTGGGTGTGGCTCAGCGAGGGTTGTCGTCTGGCGGGACATGGTGAAGAGGCCTGGCAGCACGCGCGCCAGGCACTCGACCTGGCCCGGCAGCAGAAGGCCCGTGGAGAGGAGGTGTGCGCGCTGCACCAGCTTGGCGTCGTCCATGCCCACGCCGATCCCCCTGATGTCGCACAGGCCGAAGCCTACTACCAGCAGGCCCTCGCTCTCGCCGAGGAGCTGGGCATGCGCCCGCTCCAGGCCCACTGTCGCCGTGGCCTGGGCACGCTCTATGCCAGGCGTGGCCAATGGGAGCAGGCGCGCCCGGAGCTGGGCGCGGCGCTCGACCTCTACCAGGCCATGGCGATGACCTTCTGGCTGCCGCAGGTGGAGGCCGTGCTGGCACCAAGAGCAGGGCCATCATGACGTTTGAGGGGATACTCAGCCACCACATGAGGGCATACCATCTGTTGTTCACACACTCTGCTGATGCAGCGTGCCCAGGGTGGACTGGACCCTTGTATACCACGCCGCTTCTGTCTATAGTGTGACTGCATGCACGTAGAGAGCTTTTTCTATAGAGCCGTTTTGAACATCAGGCAGTTGCTGTGCAAGGGGTCGTCCAATGGCAGAAAGCATCACCCAGGCATATGATGTCATTCTCGATGCGGCCCGGAAATTATCGCCCGCCGATCAACTCAAATTGGCCCAGGCACTTGTCTCTGGCGACCATGTAGCGACCTTTTGGGAGAGCTGGCAACGGCAGCTGATTGCACAGGGCCAGATCGCCTCTGATGTCGAAATAGATGCGAGCGTCGCGCAGGTCAGAGCGGAGCGCCGTCGTGGCAAGCGCTGAAGACTGGTCGGAGTTGCGTCTCGTTCTCGATACGAATGTCGTGGTCTCAGGCCTCTTGTCTCCCCAGGGTGCGTCACATGCTATTGTCGATCTGGCTGTCCATCACCGCACACGTTTACGGCTAGGGGCCTCCGAAGAAAATCGCGACGAGTTGCTGGCAACACTGCGAGAGCCCAGGTTAGCCACACGGATTGCGGCCAGAGGTTTTACTCCAGAAGCACTGTATCTGTTGTATAGCGCCTTGACAGAACCGGCTGTGCCAACGACCCTATGGCGGGGGCAGTGGTCGTCTGACCCGGATGATGATGCATTTCTTGCCACGGCCTTTGCGTTTAGCGCCAATCTCTTGGTCAGCCGAGACCGTGATTTGCTGAATCTGAAACAGTTTCATCACTGTCAAATTGTGCAGCCCAATCGGGCCCTCGCCTTGTGCCGTGAGGCGCTAGGACACGTGAGATAGCTTCACGGGACAGGCGCGACCTGCCTGAGACCAGGACGCTGCTCGATGCACTCGGCGGATAGCCCGAGTTGTCTCCTAGATTCAGCAATCGACATCTGCTCATTACGTCATCAATATACCGGAGCATGGGACATTGTGCAGGTGCTAACGCCTGACACCGACCATTGCCGACGCAAGTGTGGTACGACGGAGACCAGACGCGGCGCGGCAGGAATCCCAGGACATGAGGAGGAGAGCCGATGACCTTTGAGGAGGTGCTGGACCAGGCGATAGCTATGCTCCGGCGGCGTAGCCGCCTGACCTACCGGATGCTGCAGCTTCAGTTCCATCTGGACGAGGCACACCTGGAGGCTCTCAAGGATGAGCTGTATTGACGGCCAACGCCTGGCGGTGGATGAGGATGGCCGCGTCCTGGTCTGGACGGTAGTGCGGCGGTCCCATTGTCAACGACCGCAGCAGTGTCCCCGTCGGCCCCGGTGTTCGTCCCGCAGGAG
>CAWJWC010000004.1:0-134690 GCA_963846515.1 uncultured Solirubrobacterales bacterium
CGTTGAACTGAATTTCTGTCAAAGCGGGTTACTTTTTTGTAATCTTTGTTAACATTCTTTGATTTCCAGGTATGATCACTTAAATACTCAATGATGCTTTGCTTATTACTTTTAATTTGCTGAAGCAGGCTATCATCAATATCGTTATTATGCGAAAATTTCAGTTGAAGCTGATCATTATTTAAAATAATTTCTATTCCAGCCTGTTTGGCTGAATACAATAAATCAATAGCCTTCATGGACGGTGCTACCCATATCAACTCATATTTTTTTCCATTATATATTCAAAAGTTTGTATTCTCCCGAATCTTTTTGAATAGGAAAATTATTTAAATGAAATTCTACATATTTGCTTAACTCGCTAATAGTCGTGAACTGAAATAAAACCTTCATTGGAATCGATATCAATAACCTTCTTTCTATGTACGATCTCATCCGTTTTGCAAGCAGTGAATGTCCGCCGAGTTCAAAAAAGTTATCGTGTATACCTATCCGTTGTAATTGAAGAAGCTCTCTCCATTCCGATCGGGGGGCGAGGAGTGTGCGGCGTGGTTGTTCCGTCCGCCTGGTGCGGCGGGCCCGGCGCCCTGCGTGGTCATGGCCTCGGGGCTTTCCTGCGTGCGCGAGCAGCGCCTCGACGCCTTCGCGGAGCGTTTCGCCGCCGCCGGCGATCTCGTCCTCGCCTTCGACTACCGCCACTTCGGCGGCAGCGGCGGCAGTCCGCGCTTCCTGATGAACGGGGCGCGGCAGCGCGACGACTGGCGGGCTGCGATCGCCTACGCGAGGGCACTCGAGGGCGTGGACCCCACCCGCGTCGCGCTCTGGGGCTTCTCGCTCGGGGGTGGCAGCCTCCAGACGCTATGCATCGGCAAGCCAGGCACCACGGCCGCGATCTTCGTCGCGCCGGTGGTCGACGGCCTACGCACGCTGCTGTACATGGGCGGGGTGAAGCACGTCGCGCGGCTCGGGATCGCCGGGGTCCGTGACGCTCTCCTGGCGCCGCGCGGCGCCGAGCCCTACCGGTCCCCGCCGCCGGCCCACCCGGCTCGCCGGCCGTCCTCGCCGCCCCGGGTACGCTGGCCGAATTCGAAGCGGTGACACCGCCCGGGTCGACCTGGCGCAACGAGCTCTGCGCCCGCGCGGCGCTGGCGCCGCCGTATCGGCTGGCCCGCAAGACCGGCCGCATTCGCTGCCCGATCCTCTACTGCATCGCCGAGGACGACCAGATCAACCCGCCGGCACTGGGGGTCGAGGCCGCCGAAGGAGCGCCGCGGGGAGAGCTGCGGCTCTACCCCGGCGGGCACTTCGCGCCGCTCGTAGGCGAGACCTTCGAGCGGATCGTCGCCGACCAGATCGAGTTCCTCGAGCGCCACCTCGGTGGCGGTCTGCCGAGCGCGCCTAGCCCGGCAGCTTCTCGCCGAGCGTCTCGAGCATCTCCTCGACGCGGACGAACTTGACCCGGGGGCGGCCGTGCGGCTCGCCGCGGCCGACCTCGGCCTGGTCGATCGCCTGCCAGTCCTCGAAGCTGACGTAGCGGATGCCGCGCTCGGCGAGCAGCGCCTCGACCGCGGCGGGGTCCGGGTTCTCCGGGTCGAGCAGGGTCTGCGACTCGACGTCGGCGAGCAGGTGCTGGACCGTCTCCAGCGCGTCTTTCTTGTTGGTCCCGATCACGCCCGAGGGGCCGCGCTTGATCCAGCCCGCGGTGTAGTGGCCGACCTTGTGGCCGGCGTCGTGGGAGTCGAGCACGCGGCCGCCCTCGTTGAGGATCAGGCCGCGCTTCTCGTCGAAGGGGACGCCCTCGATCGGGATGCCGGTGTAGCCGACCGAGCGCAGGACCAGCCCGCACTCGAGCTCTTCGCGCTCGCCGGTGTCCTTGGCGCGCAGGGCGCCGCCTTCCTCGACCAGCTCGTTGCGGCCGACGACGATGTTCTCGACCTTGCCGTCGCCCTTGATCTCGACCGGCGAGGCGAGGAAGCGGAGGACGATCCGCTGCTTCTTGCCCTCCGGCGTGCGCTGGGAGAACTCGCGCAGCGTCTCGACGTTGACGCGGGTCGTCTTGTCGGCCTCGTCGGACTCGAGGTAGGCGGCGCTGGCGGCGTCGAGCTCGACCTCGGCCGGGTCGACGATCACGTCGGCGTCCTCCATCTCGCCGAGCTCCTTGATCTCGGGGTTGGTGAAGGCGGCCTGGACCGGGCCGCGGCGGCCGAGCACGACGATCTCGCGGATCTGCTTCGCGTCGAGCAGCTCGATCGCGTGGTCGGCGGTGTCGGTCTGGCGCAGCTCGTGGTCGGTGAGGGCGAGCATCCGGGCGACGTCCATCGCCACGTTGCCGTTGCCGATCACCACCGCCCGCTCGCAGGAGAGGTCGAAGTCCTCGTCGGCGTAGTCGGGGTGGGCGTTGTACCAGCCGACGAAGGCGGTGGCGGCGTGGCTGCCGGGCAGGTCCTCG
This sequence comes from uncultured Solirubrobacterales bacterium, assembly GCA_963846515.1. Taxonomy (GTDB): domain Bacteria; phylum Actinomycetota; class Thermoleophilia; order Solirubrobacterales; family 70-9; genus VAYN01. Next base: position 2,450 of record CAWJWC010000004.1, read on the forward strand.
CCGGGGATGCCGAGCTGGCGGTCGGTCTCGCAGCCGACCGTGAAGACGATCGCGTGGTAGTGCCGCTCCAGGTCCTCGACCTCGAGTCGTGGCCGACCTTGACGTTGCCGAAGAAGCGGAAGCCCTCGCGGGCCGCGGTTTTTTCGTAGACGCGGATCACCGACTTGATCTTCGGGTGGTCGGGGGCGACGCCGCCGCGGACCAGGCCGAAGGGGGTGGGGAGGCGGTCGAAGAGGTCGACCTGGGCGTGGTGTCCTCGCCCTTTGAGGATGTGCTCGGCGGCGTAGAAGCCGGAGGGGCCGGCGCCGACGATGGCGACGCGCAGCGGGTTCTCTGGGCTGCCGATCTTGGTCATTGGACGCGGAAGAATAGGGAATGGGAGGGGCCGGGCGGCACGTCGCGCTCGGCCCCGGTTCAGGCGGGTACGGCGGTGGCGGCGCCGTCGAGCGCGTCGAGCGCCTTGCGGACCGACATCGCGACGCAGGTGAAGATCGGGGTCTCGCGCTCGGTGTACTCGCTCGACTCGGTCGGCCGCAGCTCGCTGACCAGGTCGAGGAATTCGCCGGGGTCGTCGCCCTCGAAGCAGACGACGAACTCCTGGTCGTCGAGGCCGTAGGAGTAGGTCGTGTTGATCGTGATCTCGGGATAGCGGCGGCCGACCTCGATGTGGCTTTTCATGATCCGGCCGCGCTCCTCGGGCGGCAGCCCGTACCAGCGGCGCTGCTTGACCATCGGGTAGAGGAAGAGGTACTTGCGCTCGGAGGTGCAGATCTCGGTCCGCGCCTGCTCCTCGGAGTAGGGCGAGCGTTTGGTCATCGAGAGGAACGAGTGGGGCGTCGTCGGTCCATTTCGCCAGGCCGCTCTGGCCGAGGACGACGTGGAAGGTGTGGATGTCGTCGAGGTTGGGGCTCTGGCTGAGCAGGACCAGGTCGACGTCGCCGCGCGTTCCTATGGTTGAGTAGGCGCGCAGCGAGCGGTCGACGGCGAAGTCCTCGCAGGCGGCGAGGAACTCCTGCTTGTCGGCGGCTCGAAGCTCGGCGTCGCGACGGCGCCAGGCGGGATCGATCTTGAAAAACGTGAACTTCGCGAACGTGCGGTCGGCCATCGCGAAAGTCACGATAGCGGCCGTTCTGTTGGCTCTGGGGCACGGGGCCTGGGCGCGGGTCGAGGGCCGTGCTCGTGCCGCGGTGACGTGGCGTGCTCCCGAGGGGACCACCTTGAGATGACAGAGCGGGGCTGTCGCCTGGGTTGCTCAGCGCCGGGCTGGGGTCGGTGCCGGCGGCGCAGACCTACCTGGACATCACGCAGGGGAATCGGGTGTTCGATTCGCTCTATGACGGTGAGCTGCCGACAGGCTTGCGGGTGCGGGTCAATCGGCCGGTCCGCGACCCGGCGGTGCTGGAGCGGGCGGAGTCGGCGCCGGCGGAGATCGAGCCGGGGCTATTGGCAGAGACGCTCTGCGGCGGGGGGGAGGGCTTCGCGGTGCGGAGCGTGGCCGTGGCCCAGCTGCCAGAGCTGGTCAGCAGGCTCCGGGGGGACGATCTGTTGATCGCGATCGAGCGGCCACCGCCGGCGAAGAGCCGGGGGCTGGCGATCGGGATCGCGGGGCGGGGATTCGGCGGCAACCTCACTTCGAGCAGCACCCGCATGGACGGGTACGTGCTCTCGACCGATGTGGCGCCGACGATCCTGGGGCGGCTGGAGGTGGCGGTCCCCGCGGCGATGTCTGGGCAGCGGATTGATGCGGCGGGGCAGGTAGACCCCGCCGCGGTGATCATGCTGGGCGACCGGCTCGCGGTGATCTCCGAGCGGCGCGGGCCGGTGATTGGGCTCAGCCTCCTTGCCTGGCTCGTCGCCTTGGCGCTGGCGATCGCGGTGAGCCGGGGTGTGGCGGCTCGCACCGCGGTGAAGATCGTCGGCCTCGCGGTCGTCTACCTGCCGCTGGTCCTCCTCGCCGCGGCGGCGGCCGAGCCGGGAGAGAGCGCGGAAATGCTGCTAACGATGCTCGGGGCACCTTTGCTGGCCGTGGCGACGCTGGGGCTGCTCGGCGGCTACCGGGCGCTGGCCGTCGCTTCGGCGCTGACCGCCGGCGCCTATGCAGTCGACGTCATCGCCGGCTCGCCGCTGACGGCGCTCTCGCTGCTCGGGCCCAATCCCGGGTTGGGCGTGCGTTTCTTCGGGATCGGCAACGAGCTCGAGGCGCTACTCGTAGTTCTGGTCGTCGCCGGCACGGGCGCCGGTCTCGCCGGGTTTGCGCCGGGGCGCTCGCGGCGTGCCTGGGCGATCGCGTTCCTCGCGATCGGCATCGCCGCCGCAGCCGTCTTCGCGCCGGGGCGCTTCGGCGCCGACGTCGGGGCGGCGATCGTTCTCCCGCTCGGAGCGGCTGTGGCCGCCGCCGTCCTCGTCGCTCCTCGCCGCCGAACGGCACTGGCTGTCGTCCTCCTGCCGTTCCTTGCGCTCGTCCTGCTCGCCCTCGGCGACCTCGTGAGCGGCGCCGACGCCCACCTCACCCGCTCGGTCCTCGATGCGGGCGGCCTCAGCGAGGCTGCGGACGTCGCTCAGCGGCGCCTGCAGCTCTCCGCTCGCAGCTTCTCGCGACCGATCGTCTTCATTTTCCTGCCGCTGATTGTCGGCCTGGCGGCGCTTGTCGCGATCCGTCGCGATCGCCTTCGGGCTTGGCTCACCGGCGTTCCCGCTCTGCGAGCGGGATTGATCGGCGCAGCCGTCGCGACGGCGGTCGGCACTCTCGCCAACGACTCGGGCGCCCTCGTGCTCGAGATCGGGGCCGCTTTTCTCTTGGTCTTCGTCGGCTTTGCCTGGGCGGAGGGCGGGCCCGAGGGGCTGGACGAGGCCGGGCGATGATCTACCCTTAGTTGCTCTGTGCGCATAGCTCTCGTCTCGCCATATTCCTGGTCCTACCAGGGCGGCGTGAACCGGCATGTGGAGGCGCTGGCCGAGGAGTTTCTCGGCCGGGGCCACGACGTTCGCGTGCTCGCCCCCTTCGATCCGCCTGGCCGGGTCAGTCGCGTCCTGCACCGGGCCGCCGCCGAACCCCACGCGCTGCCGGACTACCTGGTTCCGCTCGGACGCACGATCGGCTTCGGCGCCAACGGGTCCGTTTCCAACCTTGCCGCCTTCCCGGCCGGGGGTGTGATCGCGCCGCGCCGCGAGGTCCGGCGGGGCGGGTTCGACGTGATCCACGTGCACGAGCCGCTGGTGCCGCTGGTCGGCTGGAACGCGACGCTCGGCGCGAAGACGCCGGTGGTCGGCACCTTCCACGCCTACTCGACCAAGCCGCTCCCCAACCAGATCGCCAACGCGGTCGGCGCTCGCCGCCTCTTCAACCGGCTCTCGGTGCGGATCGCCGTCTCCGAGGCGGCCGCCTGGACCGGCCGGCGCTGGTACGGGGGCGACTACACGATCATCCCCAACGGCGTCGACGTCGATGCCGCGCCGGGGGCTCCCTCCGCGCCGGGGGGCGAGTTGCGCATCCTCTTCGTCGGCCGCCCCGAGGAGCGCAAGGGGCTGCCGATCCTGCTCACCGCGTTCGGTGCCCTGGTCGAGCACGTTCCCTGTCGGCTCACCGTGATCGGCGCCGAGCGCGAGGACGTGTTGCGCTACCTCGCCGACCCCGAGCTGCTGCGCTGGATCGACATCCACGGCCGCGTCTCGGGCGAGAGCTTGTGGACCGAGCTGCACGCGGCCGACCTCCTCTGCGCGCCCTCGCTCTCAGGCGAGAGCTTCGGGATGGTCCTGACCGAGGCCTTCGCCGCCGGCACGCCGGCGATCGCCTCCAACATCGCCGGCTACAGCGACGTGGTCAGCGATGGGGTCGACGGCCTGCTCGTCCCGCCCGGCGATCCGCAGCGGCTCGCCGAGGAGCTGCAACGGGTCTATCACGAGCCGGAGCGCCTGCGGGCGATGGGCGAGGCCGCCCGTCGCAGCGCCCAGCGCTACGCCTGGCCGCGCGTCGCCGACCAGGTGACCGCGGTCTACGAGCGCGCGATCGCGGCGCCGAAGCCGGTTGGCGCCGGCGAGCGCCTCGCGCACTGGAGCGGGCTGCGCCCCGCGGACGGCGGTCCGCGGCTGCCGGCGCGCAAGCTTCCCTCGCTCGACCCCGCGCCGGCCCGAGCGGGCGGGAGGGGTAGGGCGATGGCCCGCCGCCTCGGCCTCGCCATCGCCGGGGCGCTCGGCATCGGCCTGACTGTGCTCGCCGCGCAGAAGATCGGCGTCGACAACGTGGTCGAAAGCATCGTCCGCTCGAACCTGAGCTGGGTCCTCGTCGCCTGTGCCCTTATGGGCGCCTCACTCTTCTTCCGCGCCGCCTCCTGGTACTGGATTGCGCGCGCCGCCCTGCCCAACGCGCCGCTGCGCCGCCGTGACGTCACCTCGGCGACGATGATCGGGGTTTTGATGTCGGCGACCCTGCCGGCCCGGCTCGGCGAGCCGGCGCGAGCGCTGGCGCTGGCGCGGAGGACCGGGCGCATGCGGGAGACCTTTCCGGTCCTGCTCGGGACCTTGGTCTCGCAGACGATGCTCAACCTGGTGGCGCTGGCGCTGCTCGGCGCGATCATCGTCTCGACCACGCCGCTCTTCCACTCCGGCACCCAGAAGCTGTTCGTCTTCAGCCTCGTGCCGCTCCTGCTGCTGCTCGTGGTGCTCGTCGCCCCGGTGCTGATGCGGCGCAACGGAAACGGGCGCCTGGCCCGGCTCGGCGCGACGCTGCACCGGGCGCTAGTCCAGGTGCGGGCTGGCCTCACCGTCTTCCGTCAGCCCCGCCGCGGCGCCCTTGCGGCCGCTGCCCAGCTAAGCGCCTGGGCGATCCAGCTCGCCGCCTGCTGGGCGCTGCTCTACGCCCTCGGGCTCGACGGCCAGGCTGGGATCGGGGCGGCCGCGGCGGTCCTCTTCGCGGTCAACGTGACCGCCGTCGTGCCGGCGACCCCGTCCAACATCGGCGTCTTCCAGCTGGCCGTGATCAGCGTCCTGCACACCGGCTTCGACGTCGGCACCGCCGATGCGCTCGCTTACGGCGTGATCCTGCAGGCGGTGGAGATCGCGACCGCGGTGGCGCTCGGCCTGCCGGCGCTGGTCCGCGAGGGCCTCAGCTGGAGCGACCTGCGCGTGCAGGCGCTTTCCGCCGCACCGGTCCGGCTCGACCCGAAGCCGGTGGCCCGCGACCGCGCCGACAGGGGGGTCCGGGCTTAGGCCCGCTGTCGACCGTTTAAAAACCTTTCCATGTTGGTCTAGGATCGAGCGCTTCCGGCCGTCGACGATAGGAGTGGCTGCAGGGAGATGTCGGGTTCCGGTACCAGCGCACCCGATGCGGGGGAGGTCCGAGCGGGCAGCCGGGTGCTGTCGGTGTTCGAGAACCCGCTCAACGCGCGGATCCTCCGCGCCCACGCGCGGGGACCGCTTCGTTTCTCGGCGCTGCAGGAGCAGATTGGGACCTCGGCGGCGACGACCCTGCGGGTCGCGGTCGCGAGCCTGCTCGAGGCAGGTGCGCTCGCCAAGCTGCCAGCCGCGGGATCGGGTTACGGGGCGGCAACTGTGCTCAGCCCGGCCGGCGAGGAGATGCTGGCTGTCGGCGATGCGGTCGCGACCTGGCTGGGGCGTTGCCCGGGCGGGCCAATCGCCCCCGACAGCGAGGAGGCGAAGGAGGCGGTCAAAGCGCTCGCGGGCGGCTGGAGCTCACGCTTGATCCGGGCGCTGGCCGGGAGGCCTCGCACGCTGGCGGAGCTGCACCGGCTGATCCCCGAGGTCAGCTACCCATCGCTGGAGCGCCGCATCTCCTGGATGCGGGCGATGGGCCAGATCGAGCCGGTCGAGAGGGAGGGGAGGGGCACGCCCTACCAGGTGACCGACTGGCTGCGCCAGGCGATCGGCCCGCTCAGCGCCGCCGGCCGCTGCGAGCGCCGGCACATGGCGGTCGCGAGCGGCCCGATCACCGACGTCGAGGTCGAGGCCTCCTTCCTCCTCGTCCTGCCGCTGGTGCACCTGCGCGAAAGCGCCCGCGGCACCTGCATGCTCGCGGTCCACACTGGCCCGGCCGGGTCCGACGAAGAGAAGCTCCCGCTGACCGGCGTCACCGTCGAGGTCGGTGGCGGCAGCGTGATCTCCTGCACTACCGCGGTCGACAGGGAGCCCGGGACCTGGGCGGTGGGGACCCCGGAGACCTGGCTCGACGCGGTGATCGATACGCAGATCGAGGACCTGCGCATCGGCGGCGCAGATCCTCAGCTCGCGCTCGACCTCGTCGTCGGGCTGCACTTCGCGCTGTTCGACAAGTAGCGGGCCTGAGGGCCGATTTTGCAGGAAATCGAGTGCTACGCGAAGAGTTTCTTGACGGATATTGCGAGGTACGCATAGTCTCGAGAGAAGGGCTGAGAGTCGATTTTCGGGGGTGGCCAGGTGGATTACGACGCAGCTTTACTTGAGCGGATCGCGCAGCGTTTTCGGTCCGACATGTGGCGCTCGGTGACGCCGGACGCGGTAGTCGAATCGGGAGTCGAGGTGCGGAGGTTCGGGCCCGTGCAGGCAACCGTCTTCGCCGATCTGCCCGAAGAGCACGCGCTCAACCAGATCCAGGGCGCGGCGGAGCAGGGTGCGATTGAGGACGGGCACCTCGCCACGGCGGTCGAATGGATGCGCGCCCGGGAAGTCGATTACCGGGTGCCGGTCGCGAGCGGCCGTCCTGGCGCGACCGAGGCCGAGGCCTGGCTCAGCGAGCGCGGCTACGAGCGCGGCCGCGGCTGGGTCAAGCTGGTCCGCGAGGCGACGCCACCCGACCTGCCCGAGAACCCGGAGGTCACGATCTACGAGCTCGGCGACGACGAGGCCGACGGCGAAGGTCTGAGTGCGATCGTCGCCGAGGCGCTGGAGCTGCCGGTCACCGCCGGGACCCTCTTCTTCTCGCTGCCGCAGGAAGAGGACTGGCGTTGTTACACGGCCTCGCTAGGCCCAGATGGGGCAATCGTCGCTACCGCCTCGATGCTGATCGCGAACGGGATCGCCCAGCTCGGGCCCGGGATGACGCTCGAGCATGCGCGGGAACGGGGCTGCAATACGGCGCTGTTGCGCCGCCGCCTGATCGACGCGAGCGAGGCCGGCTGCCACACCGCCTTCGTCGAGCTCGGGGAATGCGATCCCGAGCGGCTCTCGGGGAGCTATCGCAGCCTGCGTCGCTTCGGCTTCGAGGAGGCCTACCGCAGCCACAACTGGCAGCGCCCGGCGCTGCACCCGGCCCGCGTCTACTGAGGGGGGAGCACCAGTCGGTCAGCTCGGGGTCGCGGCGGCCTCGGGCTGATCCTCGTCTGGCTCCGCCTCGGGCGGCAGTTCGCCGCCGCGCTCGGTGCCGGCAATCAGCTCGTCCGGGGTCTTCTCCTCGGGGATGAAGCCGGACTTCATCCCGAAGTAGACCGCCTGGGGGTGGTGGGCGACGATTGCCACCGTCGACTGCTCGGGCATCACCGCGAAGCCGTCGGAGAGAGTCATCCCGATCTCTTCCAGCCCGAGCAGGCGCCAGACCTTCTCGTGCTCGGCCTGGTCCGGGCAGGCCGGGTACCCCCACGAGTAGCGCCGCCCCTGGTCGAGCTCGATGCCCAGCTCGCGCCGGACGTCGGCGTGCAGCCACTCGGCCAGGCCCTCGGCCGACTGGACGCCGATGCCATGGACGTAGAGCTGTTCGGCGAACTCGCCTTCGCTCTCCAGGCGCTCGATCAACTCGGTCACCTCGGGGCCGACGGTGACGCCCTGCAGGGCGACGACGTCGCGTTCGCCCGAGTCCAGCGGCCGGTAGAAGTCGGCCAGGCAGATGCGATCGTGCTTGGGCTGGCGCGGGAAGACGAGTCGCTCGATCTCGCGCTCCGGATCCTCCGGATCGAAGATGAGCAGCTCGTTGCCGTCGGCATTGCAGGGGAAGAAGCCGAGCTTGGCCCGCGGGTTCAGGTAGTCCTGCTCGCTCCACATCCGCTCCAGTCGCGGCGCGAAGCCTTCCTCTTCGTCGGTCCCCTCGACCAGCTCGCGCCAGGCCTCGCCCTTGACGCCGCGCCCGCCCCAGTGCAGCTTGAAGAGCACGTGGCGGTCGAGGTAGGGGAAGACGTCGTCGAGGTCGACCTCGATCTCGCGCGCGCCCCAGAACGGCGGTACGGGAATCGGGTTGTCGGTCGCGGCCTCGGAACGGATGCTGTCGTCCGTGGTCGGCGGTGCGTCGTCGACCACGACTGGCTTCTCACGCAGCTGCTTCGCCTCGGCCCGGATCCGCTCGACCAGGGCGGCCCGCGCCTCCTCGTCGACCAGCGCGTCCATCGTGTCGAGGCCCTGGAAGGCGTCCTTGCAGTAGAAGACACCCGGCTCGTAGACCTCGTCGGACTCCTTGCCCTTCGGGTAGAGCGTGCGCCGGCCGAAGTCGCGGTTGATCGCGGCGCCGCCGATCAGCACCGGGAACTCGAGCCCGCGCTGGTGCAGCTCCTGGACGCAGGTCGGCATCTGCTTCGAGGTCGAGACGAGCAGAGCGGAGAGGCCGATCGCGTCGGCCTCGTTCTCGACCGCGGCCTCGATGATCGTGTCGACCGGGACCTGCTTGCCGAGATCGATCACGGTGTAGCCGTTGTTGGTGAGGATCGTGTTGACCAGCGACTTGCCGATGTCGTGGACGTCGCCGAACACGGTCGCGATCACGACCTTGCCCTTGGTGTGGCCGTCGATCCGGTCCAGGTAGTTCTCGAGCTGGGCAACCGCGCGCTTCATCACTTCCGCCGACTGCAGGACGAAGGGCAGGATCAGTTCGCCGGCGCCGAACTTGTCGCCGACCTCCTTCATCGCGGGCAAAAGGACCTCGTTAAGGGTCGGGACGGCGCCGATCTTCTCGACCGAGCGGTCGATCCAGTCCTCGACCCCGTCCTTCTTGCGGCGCAGGATGTGCCAGTGCAGGGCCTCCTCCGGCTCCATGCCGGCGGTCGGGTCGGCGGCCTCGCTCTCGGCCTCCTCGCCCTTCGACTCGAAGTGGGCGATGAAGCGCTCGAGCGCGTCGTCGCGGCGGTTGAAGACGAGGTCGTCGGTCAGCTCGCGCTCCTCGTCGGGGATCTCGCTGTAGGGCGTGATGTGGTTCGGGTTGACCATCGCCAGGTCGAGTCCGGCCTCGATGCAGTGGTGGAGGAAGACCGAGTTGAGGACCGCGCGCGGCCGCGGCGAGACGCCGAAGGAGACGTTGGAGACCCCGAGTGAGGTCTTGACGCCGGGAATCTCCGCCTTGATCCGGCGGATGCCCTCGATCGTCTCCACCGCCGAAGGCTTCCACTCCTCATCGCCGGTGGTCAGGGTGAAGGTCAGCGCGTCGAATATGAGCGCCTCGGGGTCGAGGCCGTGCTCGTCGCAGGCGATGTCGCGCAGCCGTTCGGCGATCTCGACCTTGCGCTGAGCGGTCTTCGCCATCCCGACCTCGTCGATCGTCAGCGCGATCAACGCCGCCCCGTGCGCCTTGGCCAGGGGGATCACGGTGTCGGCCTTGTCGCGGCCGGCCTCGAGGTTGATCGAGTTGACGATCGCCCGCCCCGGGATCTGCTCCAGCGCCGCTTTTAGCACCTCCGGCTCGGTCGAGTCGACCTGGATCGGCGCCGGCTGGGTCAGCGAGACGCGCTTGACGACAGCGCTCATTTGCTCGTCCTCGTCCTGGCGCTCGGTCAGCGCCACGCAGACGTCGAGTACGTGGGCGCCGCCTTCGACCTGGTCTTCGGCGACCTGGACGAGGCCGTCGTAGTCGTCGGCCAGGAGCAGTTCCTTGGCCTTTTTCGAGCCCTGCGAGTTGACCCGCTCGCCGACCAGGGTCGGTCGCGGCTCCTGCACCAGTGGGGTCGAGGTCATCATCGAGGAGACCTCGATCGGGCCGGGGGTGGGGCGCGCGTCGGGGGTGCGGTTGCCACAGCGCTCGCGGATCGCGGCGATGTGCTCGGGCGTGGTCCCGCAGCAGCCGCCGACGATGCCGACGCCGTAGCGCTCGACGAACTCGCCCAGGGTTGCGGCCAGCGGCTCCGGCTTTTCGGGGAAGATCGTCTCGCCGTCGGGTCCCTGCAGCGGCAGGCCGGCGTTGGGGATGCAGTGGACCGGCAGCGGGCTGGTCTCGCCGAGGAAGCGGATCGCATCGCGCATGTCTTCGGGTCCGGTCGAGCAGTTGAGCCCGATCACGTCGACGTCGAGCGCAGTCAGCGTCGTCAGCACCGCTTGGACGTCGGTCCCGAGCAGCATCTTGCCCCCGTTCGGGAGCAGCGAGACGCTGGTCTGGATTGGCAGCGTGCGGCCGGTCTGGGCGAACGCCTCGCGGGCGCCGAAGATCGCCGCCTTGACCTCGAGGATGTCCTGCGCCGTCTCGATGACGATCAGGTCGGCGCCGCCCTCGACTAGGCCACGCGCCTGCTCGGCGAAGACCTCGACCAGCCTGGCGAAGGAGATGTCGCCCAGGGTCGGGTCGGTCGAGGCCGGCAGGAAGCCGGTCGGGCCAATCGAGCCGGCGACGAAGCGGTCCGCGCCGGCCGCCTTGCGGGCGATTTCGGCCGCCTTGGTGTTGATCTCGAGGGTGTGCTCGCCGAGACCCCACTCCTCGAGCTTCAGTCGCGAGCCCTGGAAGGTGTCGGTCTCGACCACCTCCGCTCCCGCCTCCAGCATCGAGCTGTGGACGCCTTCGATCACGTCGGGGCGGTTCAGCACCAGCGCCTCATGGCACTTGCCCTCGAGCCCGCCGTAGTCCTCCTGGGTCAGCTCGAACTGCTCCAGGGTCGCGCCCATGCCGCCGTCAAAGACGACGACACGCTCGTTGACTGCCGCTATGAAGTCCCGCTCGGCCATGAACTTAGAGAGGCTACCGAGGGTGCCGAACCGCGCGGGACGAGGCGTTGCGGGGGGACTGGCCTTGTGCCCTCCAGTCGAATTTGTCGCGCGCCCTAAAGGGCGCAGCTCCCGAACATGCCGCCCGCCTATGGCGGGCAAACATCAGATTGCATATCGCTTGCCTGTCGGCCACATTCGCCTGGAGGGCACAAGGCCAGTCCACAACACGCAGTACCGGGACGGCTCGGGGCGTCAGCTGGAGTTCGTGACGTTGGAGGCCTGTCGGCACCCCTGCGCGGGAATGTCCGCGAAGCGCGCGATATGCAATCTGTCTCTTGCGCGCCATAGGCGCGCAGCATCTGAGGGAGCTATCCCCTTTAGGGGATGCGACAAATTCACGCGCAGGGGTGCCGACAGGCCTCCCCGCGATGCCCTGAGTTACCCGCGCATCCCCAAGCGGCGCTTCAGATCACGCGCGTTGAAGGCCTGGGCGATGCGGCCGACGAGCCCGCGGCGGGCCTTGGTGTAGGGGAACCAGTTGGGCTCGCGCTTGCCGCCGAAGCGGGTGGCGACGATCGACTCGGGGCGGCAGTACTTGCGGATCCCGTACTCGCCGTGGCGGAAGCCGATCCCGGACTCCTTCCAGCCGCCCATCGGCACGTCCATCGCCAGGTAGTTGACGAGCACGTCGTTGACGTTGATCGCGCCGCACTCGACCCGGCGGGCCACCTTTTCGGCCCGCTCCTTCTCGCCGAAGACCGAGCCGGAGAGGCCGTAGCGGGTGTCGTTGGCGAGGCGCAGCGCCTCCTCGGAGTCGCGCACCTTCATCACCCCGACCACCGGGCCGAAGGTCTCGTCGCGCATCACCTTCATCGAGTGGTCGACGTCGACCAGGACCGTCGGTTCGAAGTAATCGCCCGGCCCCTCGACCCGCTTGCCGCCGGTCAGCGCCTTGGCGCCGCTGGCGAGCGCGTCGTTGACGTGATCCTCGACGATCGCCGTCTGGTTCGGTGAGGTCATCGCGCCGACGTCCTTTTCGGGGGTGCGTCCGTCGGCTCCCTGCCGCAGGGCACCTACTTCCTTGGTCAGCTTCGCGACGAACTCGTCGTAGGCCGGCTCCTCGACGTAGATCCGCTCCACCGACATGCAGATCTGGCCGGAGTTCATCATTCCGCCGTAGGTCGCGGCGTTGGCGGCGCGCTCGAGGTCGGCGTCGGCGAGCACGATCATCGGATCCTTGCCGCCGAGCTCGAGGCTGACCGGCGTCAGCGTCTCCGCCGCCCGCGCCATCACCTTGCGGCCGGTCCGGTCGGAGCCGGTGAACTGGATGAAGTCGGCGGCGTCGACCAGGGCGCCGCCGGTCTCGCCGATGCCCTGCACGCAGTCAAAGACGTCGGGGGCGCCGATCTCCTCCTTCCAGGCCTTGACCACCTCGGCGAGGCCGAGCGGGGTGAACTCGGAGGGCTTCACGACGACCGCCGCGCCCGCCTGCAGAGCCGGGATCGCGTCGCCGAGCGCGAGCGTGAGCGGGAAGTTCCAGGGGCTGATGATGCCGACCACCGGGAAGGGCCGGTACTGGATCGTCAGCTTCTTCGCGGCGAGCAGCGGCGAGTGGGGGCGGACGCTTTCGTCGCCGATGAACTTCTCGGCCTTGCTGCCGTAGAAGTTGATCAGGTTGGTCAGGTAGACAGCCTCGGTGGTCGCGTCGGCGCGGACCTTGCCGGTCTCCGCCTGCATCGTGTCGGCAACCCGCTGCGCGTTGTCGAGCAGCCAGTCGCGCAGCTTGCCGAGCCAGTTGTAACGCCCCTCGATTCCGAGCGCCTCCCACTCAGCTTGGTTGGTGCGCACACGCGCCACCGTCTCGGCGACGCTCGCCGGCGAGTCGATCGCGACCGCGCCGGCGCGGTCGCCGGTCGCCGGGTTGATCACCTCGATCTGCTCCGACGCGCCGCCGTTCGCCCCGTTCGTCGAAGTGCTCGCCTCGCTGCCGGTCTCGACCGTCCCGCTCTCCACTGGTGCTCCCTTCCTCGCCCGTCGCCGTTTGGCTGCTCAGCCAAACTCTAGCCGGCTAACGCGGATCCGGCCGAATCTAAACGATTTGAGTGGCAATCAGCGTGACGACAAGAGTCAGAAAGCCGGTTAGCAGCATGTTCTGCAGCCGGTCAAAGCGCTGGTTCATTTCCGACCGCAGCTCTGCGAGTTCCTGCCGCGAGCTCTTCTCCGCGAGCTCTTTCCTGAGGTCGATCTGGTCGGCATGCACCTGCGCGAAGCGAGCGTCGACCTGGGCGAAGCGAGCGTCGACCTGGGCGAAGCCGTTGTCAACGCGGACGACGAGGTCGTCCATGCGGTCGTCGGTCCAACGTTCTCTCACAGCCTCCATGATGCCACTGTAGACAATAAGATGCGACCTGTTGCGCGCCGACTGTCCCAGAAGTGTCACTTCTGGACGAGGCGGAAGACCGGGCCTTCGAGCGAGGTGACGTAGAGGTGGCCGCGGGTGTCTTCGCCGAAGGAGCTGGGGCTGGAGACGGCGAGGCCGAGCTTGCGCTCGCCGCTGGCCCGTTTGAGGTGGGGAACAAGGCTGCGCAGCTCGCCCTCGCAGAAGTCGGCGTAGACGTAGCGCTTGTAGAGCGAGCGCAGGCTGCGGTCGCGAACGACGTAGCCGCCGGTGACCGAGCAGCTGCCGCCGCGGCTGTGGGCGAAGTCGAAGATCGGCTTCACGGTGGCGCCGGGGTCGGGCGTGCCGCTGCTTTCGCCGCGGTAGGGGGAGAAGCCCTCGAAGGCGTCCCAGCCGAAGTTGGCGCCGGCCGCGGCGGCGACGGTGGTGTAGTCGATCTCCTCGATCTCGTTCTGGCCGACGTCGCCGATCGCGATCCGCCGCTGCGCCGCGCTGACGGTGTCGAAGGAGAAGCGGAACGGGTTGCGCAGGCCGTAGCTGTAGATCTCGTCGCGACCGGGCTCGCCGACGAACGGGTTCGAGGCGGGCACCGAGTAGGGCTGGCCGCCGGACGGCCGCGGGTCGATCCGCAGCAGCTTGCCGAGCAGGGCGTTGCGGTTCTGGGCGTTGTTGGGCGGGTCGCCGCCGGCGCCGCCGTCGCCCGTGCCGAAGTAAAGGAGGTTGCCGAGGAACTGCAGCTGGCCGCCATTGTGGTTGCTGTTGATCGGGTGGAGAATCTCGATCACCCGCCGCTGCGAGTCGGCGGCGGCGCGGGTGGCGCTGCGGCGCTTGAATTCGTCGACGCGGATGTTGCCGACGCTGTCCGTGTAATAGACGTAGAAGCTCCCGCTCTGCTCGTAGTCGGGCGGGAAGGCGAGCGAGAGCAGCCCCTCCTCGCCCCCGTAGCCGACCTGCGAGCGCAGGTCGAGGAAGGTGCCGCGCTTGCGGTCGCCGCTGAGGACCTCGATTCGGCCCGGCTGCTCGACCACGAACAGCAGCTTCGGAAAGCCGGGCGCGCCGCTCACGTAGACCGGCTCCTCGAAGTTGCCGATCCGCTTCAGGCCGATGCCGCGGCCAGGCCTCTCGCCGCCGGGGCGTGCAGCCGACCGATCGGTCTCGTCTGCGGAGCCGCAGGCCGGCAGCGCGAGAGCAGACAGGGCGGCGATCAGAAGGGCCGTTGCGGTGCGTCGCATGCCTGCCAACGCTACCCCGGGCCGGCGCGGGTTACTCCCCGCGGCCCTCTCGCTGGGTCCCTTTCTCGATCACATCGCCGCTGTCGGTCACTTCGACGTCGGGTGGGACGCTGGAGATCTCGGCGACGAAGGAGCCACCGGGAGCGATGTCGCCCCTGGTCCGCGCCTTGGCGCTGCCGCTGAGGTTGGCGGCGACGGTGTAGCGCAGGGTGTAGTCGCCGGCTTTGACCGCGCTCAGCTTCCAGACCGCCCTGGTCGTCTCCCCGGGCTCGAGCGGCCCGAAGGCGAAGGTCTTGTCGTTCGAGGTCTCGGCGCCGCCCGGGTCCGCGGAGCCCTGTAGGCGCGGGTAGGTTGCGGCCAGGACCCAGACCGGGCGGTCGGGCTGGGCCAGTTCGGCGGTGGAGTCGCGGATCCCGAACGGGAGCATCGAGGTCTGGCCCGCCCTGCCGGCGATCGAGATCGTCACCGCCAGACTCGGTACCGCCTTCTCGCCGTCGTTGCGGAAGCCGAGCCGCAGCAGCGAGGTCTGGCCGAGCTGCTGCTCGGTCGGGAAGCTGGCCTCGGTGACGCGGACGTCGTAGGTGCCGCCCGGTTCGTTTGCGTCGGAGGAAGATTCTCCGCCGCAGGCGGCAAGCAGCGCCGCCACCGCCACGGCGGCAACCCCAGTCGCGGTGGCTCGGAGGCGGGAAGTCCGGCGCTGTCTTCCGGTTCCCCGCAAAGCGGCCGCAACATAGCACGGGGTTTCCCTGCTTTAAGGCGCTTTTCGCGGCGCCGGAAAGGGTTAGTCGGATCTCAACACAAGGCCGGCCGTGGGGGCTGATCGATCCCATAGACTCAGGTTCACCGAGTGGGGTGCCGCGGGCCTGCGGCGCAGCTCGACGGAGGAGCAGATGGTCGGATCCGCGGTAAACAGGGCGTTCCTGCCCGCCAAGTCGCTGTTCGAGCAGGTCGGGGACATGATGATCCTCACTGCGCGCACGATCGTTTCCGCGGTCAAGCCACCGTATCCATACGGCGAGGAGTTCATCGGCCAGTTCCTCTTCGCGCTGCAGCTCTGCTGGTTCCCGCTGTTGGTCTCGACCGTGGCCTTCGGCTTCGGTGCCCCCGGACTGCAGGCCGCCAACTTTCTCTCGTTGTTCGGCGCGCTCGACCGACTCGGCGGTTTCTTCGTGCTCGCCTCGATCCGCGAGTTCGCCCCCTTCGTCACCGCGGTCGTCGTCGCCGGCGTCGCCGGCACCGCGATCACCGCCGACCTCGGCGCGCGCAAGATCCGCGAGGAGCTCGACGCCTTGCAGGTTTTGGGCGTCGATCCGATCAAGAACCTGGTCGTGCCGCGCTTCCTCGCCCTGATGCTGATCACCGGGCTGCTCGACATCTATGCCCTGGTCTTCGGGATCAGCGGCGGCATCCTCACCGAGATGCTCTACAGCCAGCCGCTCGGCGGCTTCTTCGCGACGCTCTTCTCCAATGCCTCGATCCTCGACCTCGCTGGCTCGGTGCTCAAGTGCACCCTGTTCGGCGCGATCGTCGCCGTGGTCTGCTGTTACAAAGGCATGACCGCCTCGGGCGGTGCTGCCGGAGTCGGACGCGCCGTAAACCAGGCCGTCGTCATCTCCTTCATGGGCGTCTTCGCCTTCAACTACGTCTTCACCCAGACGATGCTCGCTACCAACCCGGAGCTGCAGACGATCCGATGAACGCCTGGCTCGAAGTGCCGCGCGGTTGGCTCGACTCGCTCGGGGAGATCGCCCGCTTCGGCTCGCGGGTCGCCGGTCTCGTCTACTCCGGCCGCGTTTTCCGCTTCTTCGGCGAGAGCCTGCGCCAGGCCGGCATCCTGATCCTCGGCTCGGCGCTGATCATCTGGGGCCTCGTCTTCACGCTCGGCCTGCAGTGCGGGATCGAGGGGGCCTACCTGCTGCGCGCCCAGGGCGCGCCCGCCTACGCCGGCGTCTTCTCCGCCTGGTGCGACCTGCGCGAGATCATGCCCTACGCCTTCGGCTACATGCTCGCGGCCAAGGTCGGGACCGGGATCGTCGCCGAGCTCGGCGCGATGAGGATCTCCGACGAGATCGACGCGCTCGAGGTGATGGGCGTGCCGCCGGTCACCTTCCTCTGCGCGACCCGTCTGCTCGCCGCTTGGATCGCCTTCCCGTTCATGTACCTGGTCGGGATCGGGATCATGTACCTGGCCAGCTACATCGCCGTGGTCGAGCAGATCGGCGACGTCTCCTCGGGCGGCTACTTCCTGATCTTCTGGATGTTCCAGAACCCGCCCGACCTGATCTTCAGCCTGATCAAGGGCATGGTGATGGCGACCGCGATCGTGCTGGTCGGCTGTTACTACGGCTACACGGCCTCGGGAGGCCCGGTCGGGGTGGGGACCGCGACGGCGAAGTCGATGGTCCTCAACATCGTCTTAGTCCACATCATCGGGATGCTTGGGACCCTGGTCTTCTGGGGAGCCAACCCGAGGGCGCCAATAGGAGGCTGAGTTGCAGCACGACGACGAGAACCGGATCGAAGAAGAGCAGCTTCAGGACGAGGCGGCGAGCAGCGCGGAAGCGCCGCCGGAGATAGCCGACGAGCCCGCTCCCGCCGCCGCGGGTCCTTATACCGGCGAGGACGGGGCGGTGATGGGGCGCGACTTCGTGATTCCCGGCGTCGACCCGACCGAGGCCGATCCCTACCGCTTCCACACCGGGCGCAAGCGCGACCACGGCGGCGAGGACGCGATCGAGATCATCGACCTGGTCAAACAGTTCGGCCGCGCCCGCATCCTCAACGGCCTCAACCTCGGCCTGCCCGAAGACCAGGTCTCGATGGTGCTCGGCCCCTCCGGAACCGGCAAGAGCGTGCTGATCAAGCACATCGTCGGGCTGCTTTACCCGGACTCGGGCGACGTCCTCGTGCACGGCGAGTCGATCCCGAACATGACCGACGACGAACTCTTCGAGGTGCGCAAAAAGTTCGGCCTGCTGTTCCAGGACGGCGCCCTCTTCGGGTCGATGAACATCTACGACAACACCGCCTTCCCGCTGCGCCAGCACACCGACAAAGGCGAGGAGGAGATCGGCGAGATCGTCAACCGGCGGCTGCGCGAGGTGGGTCTCTCCGAGGCCACCTACAAGATGCCGAACGAGCTCTCCGGCGGGATGCGCAAGCGCGCCGGCTTCGCCCGGGCGCTGGTCCTGGAACCGGCGATCGTGATGTTCGACGAGCCCGACTCCGGGCTCGACCCGGTGCGCACGGCGCTGCTCTGCGAGCTGATCCGCGAGGTCCACGCCGAGCACGGCGGCTGTTACCTGGTGATCAGCCACGACCTCGGCACCGCCCGCCGCATCGCCGACTTCATCGCGGTGCTGTGGAGCGGCAAGATCGTCGAGTCGGGCCCGAAAGACGAGCTGTTCGACTCGAGTAACCCGTTTGTGAGCCAGTTCCTGAATGCGGACGTGACCGGTCCGCTCACGATGGATTGAGTTGAACGCGGGGCGGTGGTTCGGCCGCGTCGCGGCGTGGGCCGCCGGCCATGCGCGGGCGGTCTTGGTCGTCTCGGCTCTGCTCGCCCTCGTCGCGGCGCTGGGGGCGACGCGGATCCCGACCGACGCCGGGGTCGGGACGCTGACCGACACCGACGCCGAGACTTACCGGGCGACGCAGGAGGTGCGCGACGCCTTCGGCGAGGAACCGGTCGTCGTGCTGGCGGCCGGGGACCTGCAGGAGATGATCCTCGGCCCCGACCTGTTCCAGCTGCTGCGGCTCGAGGGCTGCCTCTCGGGGAACGTCCCCAAAGGCGCCGAGCCGATTCCCGGACCCTGTGCCGAGCTGGCCCGGCTCGACCCGGTCGAGTTCGTCGCCGGGCCGGCGACCTTCCTCAACGAGGCGGTGGTCCAGATCGACCGCCAGCTGCGCCGGCTCTCGCAGCGGATCTCGCCGGGGGCGTTCCGCGAATTCCTGCTCTCGGTCGCGACCCGCTACGGCATCACCACCCTGCCCACCCTCGACAACCCGGAATTCGTCGCCACCGCCGTCTTCGATCTCAGCCGCGCCCGCAGCACGCCGAAGGCGCGGCTCTCTTACCTCTTCCCGACCGGCCGCTCGGCCCAGATCGTGGTCCGGCTGAGGCCGGACTTGAGCGCAGCCGAACGCGAGCGGGCGCTGGAGCTGATCGAGGCGGCGGTCGAGGAGACGACGCCGCGCAAGGCCTGCGCCACTGAGCGGAAGGGCGAGCCGGCGCCCTGCTTCGAGCTCGACGGGGGCACGTACCTGGTCTCCGGCGCGCCGGTCGTCGTCGACGGACTCGCTGAGGCCCTGGAGGAGGCGCTGCTCGTCCTCTTCGCCGTCGCCGTCGCCGTCATGGCGGCGACCCTGCTGCTCGTCTTCCGCTCGCGCCTGCGGCTCCTCCCGCTCGCCCTCGCCCTCGTCGCCGCGGCCCTGACCTTCGGCCTGCTCGCCCTCAGCGGTGGCGCCCTGACCATGGCCACGATCGCCGCCCTGCCGATCCTGATCGGCCTTGCCGTCGACTACGCGATCCAGTTCCAGGCCCGCTTCGACGAGGCGATCGACGGAGGCGCTTCAAATGCCGACGCAGCTCGGCAGGCCGCCACCGCCGGAGCCCCCACCATCGCCACCGCTTGCCTGGCGACGGCCGCGGGCTTCCTAGCTCTCCAACTATCCCCGGTCCCAATGATCCGCAGCTTCGGCCTCTTGCTGATCTTGGGCGTCGCCATCTCCTTCCTGCTCACCCTTGTAGCCGGCTCCGCCGCACTCAGCTTGCGATCCGCCGGCGGCGGGAGGAACGCGCTCCTCGGGCGGGTGGCGCGGGGAGGGGTCCGAGAACGGACACACTTGCCCGCCCGCAGGACCCCTCCCCGGGACAGGACCCGCCCGCCAGAGCGCGCTGGACCCGGCGTGGGCAGCTGGCTCCGCGACTGGTCCCTCTGGCTAGCCCTCGAGCACCGCGTCCCGGTGCTTGCCGTCGCCGTGACCCTGGCAGCCGCCGGCTGGGCCGCCGGAACCCAGGTCGAGACGACGTCGGACATCCGCGACCTCGCACCCCAGAGCCTCGACGCCGTCGACGACCTCAACCGGTTGCAGGAGACGACCGGGGTCTCCGGCGAGCTCGACGTCAGCGTCGTCGCCCCCGACCTGACCGCCCCGGCGACGATCGGGTGGATGGCTGCGTTCAAGCAGCGGGTCCTGCGCGAGAACGGGTTCAGCGGCGAAAACCCGAGCTGCCTCGAGGCCGACCTCTGTCCCGGCCCGGCGCTCTCCGACTTCCTCACCCGCGGCGATGACGAGCTGACCCGTAGCGGCATCGACGCGACGCTGGCGGCGCTCTCGCCCTATGCCTTGCGGCAGGTGGCGCCGCTCGATCCCGAGCGCGGCGAGATCGGGCGGCAGGCCCTGCTCTCGTTCGGGATCCGGGCCCAGTCGCTGGAGGACCAGCAGGCGCTGGTCGACCGCGTCCGCGCCGCGATCGGCGAGCCCGACACCCCCGAGGGCCCGCCCAAGGGGGTCGAGGTGCGGCTCGCCGGCCTGCCGGTGATCGCCGCCGAATCGGCGACCGACCTCTCCGCCAGCCGCTACTGGCTCACCCTCGCCGGCCTGCTCGCCGTCGGCTTGGTCCTGCTTCTGGCCTACCGTTCGCCAGCCCGGATCCTGATCGCCCTCGCTCCCGCCGTGCTGGCGACCGGGTGGGCATCGCTGATCCTCTGGCTCAGCGGCGTCCCGCTCAACCCGATGTCGGCGGCCCTGGGAGCGCTGACGCTCGCCATTGCGACCCAGTTCGCGGTGATCCTCAGCGGCCGCTTCGAGGAGGAGCGGCGCGCCGGGCGCGACCTCGACGAGGCGCTGGAGCGGGTCTACGGGCGCACCGGGGCTGCTGTCTTCGCCTCCGCGGCGACCGCGATCGCCGGCTTCGCGGTGCTGATCGTCAGCGACGTGCAGATGTTGCGCGACTTCGGCATCGTCACCGTGATCGACCTGGCCGTGGCGCTGCTTGGGGTGATGCTGGTGCTGCCCGCGGCGCTTTCATGGGGAAGAGAATGAGGGACCGCTACTCGATCGCCGTCGGCCTGATCTTCCTCGCGGTGATCGCGGTCGCGACGATTCGGACGTTGGGCGGCGGGGGCGAGGGGGGGACCCTGGGGATCGACCGCCAACCGCCGCGCTGGCCGCTGCCGGAGTTCGCCGTGCCGGCCGCCGCCGGGTCGCTCGAAGGCGACGCCAACGTCGCCCAGGACGACTGCGAAAGCGCCGCCGTCCCTTGCCCGCAGGACGGCCGGCGCACGCCTGCCTGCCGGATCGAGACGGCCGGCGCGATCCGCGTCTGCGACTTCTTCGACCGGCCGCTGGTGATCTCGTTCTGGTTCTCCAAAGGGAGCGACTGCGAGCGCCAGCAGGACGTGGTTAACGCGGTCTACGGGCGCTACCGTGGACGGGTGAACTTCCTCTCGCTGAACGTGCGCGACGCTCGCGACGCCGTTCGCGAGCTGGTCCTCCAGCGTGGCTGGCAGCTGCCGGTGGGCTACGACCGCGACGGCGCCGTCGCCGGCCTCTACAGGGTCGGCGTCTGCCCGACCTTCGCCTATGCCTACCCCGGCGGCACCCTGCAGGGTGCCAGCATCGGCGAGCTCGGCGTCGGGCAGCTGAGCGCCCGCGTCGAGGGCCTGCTGGACGCAACCCGGGCGGCGGAGCGGCCGCGATGAGCGGCGGCGCCGCCGAGGCGAGGATCGGTTGGGACCCCTCACCGCAGCAGGGCTGGGTCGCGCCCCATATCGCCGCCGAGTTCCCGGGTCTCGGGATCGCCTGGGTCGAGGTCGACGCCCGCCCCGGCCGCAGCCCGGAGCCGCTGCGGCATCGGCTCCGCGACCTCTCCGACCGCTTCTACGGTGCCCACGCGATCCACCTGCGCGAACGGCCGATCCCCTGGGCCTACCGCGTCTTCTATCGCCAGATCGGTCTCGACCCGGACCGGACCCGAACCCCGGTCGAGCAACTCGCCTTCGACCGCCTCAACGAGGGCGCGTTCAAGAGCCGCGGCCTACCGGCCGACGCGCTCAACGTTGCGATCGTCGAGACCGGGGTGGCGCTGCGTGCCTTCGACGCCGATCGCATCGAGGGTCGGCTCTGCATCCGCGACTCCGGGCCGGGCGAGTCGCTGCCCGGACACCCCGGTGAGCTCGCGCTGGGCACGCTGACCGTCGCCGACGAGCGTCGCCCGGTCGGGCTGCTGTTCGGGGAGACCGGCGAGGGCTTTGCGGTCGAGTCGCGCAGCCGCCGCCTCGCGATCGTCGCCGTGCAGGTCAAGGGGGTGCCGCAGATGGCTGTTGACGAGGCGTTATGGATGACGGCTGCGGCCCTGCGGTGATCTACACTCGGGGCAGGTAAATGCTGGATCTGCTCGCAACAGAGAGCCCGATTGCGCTTCGCGTCGAGGTCGACGAGCGCCTCGCCCGGGTCGAGCTGCGGCGTCAGATCGGCCGGCTCGAGCGCGATCTCGCCGGCCTTCTGGCGGAGGGCTTCGGGCGGGTCGAGGTCGCCTACCGCGTCGCCGCGCTGGCACCGGCCCCGCGGGTGCTCGATCTCGGCGAGCTGGAGCGGCTGCGCGACGAGCTCGCCGACCGCGTCGCCGAGGCGCGGCAGACTCTGCGCGAGCAGGACGCGGTCGAGACCCGCAATCGCGAGCTGCTGCGCCGCATGATCGCCTCGCCGGCCGACTTCAAGTGGGTCCGGGTCAGCCGCGACGACCTCGGGCTGCCGGGCTGCGGCCACTGGCACTCGCGTCCCCGGCTCGGGCCGATCGGGATGCTGATGGGCTGGTGGCGGGTCAAGGTCTCCTCGGGATGCCCGTTAGCCGGGCGGCTTGCGGCCGTTGAGCAAGTCACGCAGGGGCAAGAAGTCCTCCTCCTCCTCCTCCTCCTCCTCCTCCTCCTCCTCCTCCTCCTCCTCAAAGCCGGCGCCGCGCGTCACCGCTTCGGACGAGCGCCCGCCCGCGCCCTGGGGCACGTTCCCCCTCGCCGAGCTGGTCATCTTCGCCGGCATCGTCTTTCTGCTGATCGGCCTATTCGGCGGCAACCCGACCATGCTCGGGGTCGGGGTCGCCTGCGCCGGCCTGGGCGGGCTCGAGATCGCGATCCGCGAGCATTTCGCCGGCTACCGCTCCCACACCACGCTGCTGGCCGGGGCGGTCTTCGTGCTTGCCACCGGCGCCGTCTTCTACCTCGGCGACCAGATCCTCGCGGTCGCGCTGGCGATCGGCGCGGCCCTTGGCGCGGTTGCTTTCTACCTGGCGCGCCGCGCATTCCAGCGCGCTTCCGGCGGCCTCAGCTACCGGATCGGCGGAATGCGCGGCTGAGCGCCTAGACGGGGACGGGCTCGCGTCCGGCGCCGCTGCCGGAGCCGCGGGCGGCCAACTCGGCCGCGAGCAGGCCGCGCTGGCGGGAGGTGAGAGTCCCGAGCTGCTTGTTCTCGTTCAGCGCCAGGGGGAGGAGGAACTTGCGGGCGCGGGTGCGGCCCCAGCGCCGCTGGCTGGTCAGGAGCTCGGCGATCGTCATGCTCTCGGTCTCCCAGGGACAGTCGCGGACGACCTCGGAGGCCTCGGCGTCGCCGCGCGCGATCGCGCGCTTCAGCTCGGCGCGCGCGAGCCTCACGGAGTTGGCTCGTTCGAGCGCCCGCATGTGTTGCGGGGTCTCGACCGAGGATGCGATCGTCGTTGCGGGTGCCGTTGCGGCAGCGTCCACTGGGACTCCTCCCTTCAAGGAATCGGTTAACTGGGTATCTCGCTCCCGACCGGCGACCAGCGGCTTTGGGGGGCCATGGTCCGGGCCGGACCGAGTTCTCAATTCGTCCACCCCGCCCGGGGTGTTCGGCGAGAAGGCCAAGCTATGCCGTGCGGGTGGCAATCGTCAACCCGCTGCTGCTGCCGCGGTCCTCGGCCCGGTCGCTAAGAGCAACAATTTCGACCTTGCCAAGGCCTTGCTCCCAATCGGACAAGGCTGAAACTACCCCCGACGGGGGATGTCAAGAATCCGTTACCGCCGGATTAGGAACGAGGAAGCTCGGGGAAGTCTTCGATCGCTCTGGCGATCGTTCCCAGCGCGCCGTCGAGGTGCTCGCGCTCGTGGGTCGCCATCAGGCTGGTCCGCAGCAGCGCTCCCCCGGGAGGGACCGCCGGATGGATTGCGACGTTGGTGTAGACGCCGGCCTCGAACAGAGCCTTCCAGAGCAGCACCGCCTGCCAGTCGTCGCCGACCACGACCGGGATGACCGGGGTGGTGGCGACGCTGCCGTCGGGAAGCGTGCCCGGCTCGACCACCGCAAGGCCGAGGTGGCGCAGCCCCTCGCGCAGGTACTCCGCGTTGGCGAGCAGCGCCTCGAATAGCTGCGGCCCCTCCGCGCGGATCACCCGCAGCGCCGCCAGGGCGGCGCCGACGGCGGCGGGGACGGCGCTGGCGCTGAAGACGAAGGAGCGTGAGCCGATCCGCAGGTACTCGACCACGTCGGTCGGCCCGGCGATGAAGCCGCCGCAGGAGGCGAGGCTCTTTGAGAAGGTCCCCATCCTCAGGTCGACTTCCTGCTCGAGCCCGAACAGCTCACAGGCGCCGGCCCCGCGGGCGCCGAGCACGCCGGCCCCGTGCGCCTCGTCGACCATCAGCCGGGCGCCGTAGCCCTTGCAAAGCTCGACGATCCGGGGCAGGTCGCAGACGTCGCCCTCCATCGAGAAGACGCCGTCGACGACGACGAGCACGCCGCCGCCGTCCTCGGCCGCGCGCTGCAGCATCTTCTCCAGCTTGTCCATGCGGTTGTGGCGGAAGGGGCGCAGCTTGGCGCCGGAGAGGCGGCAGCCGTCGAGGATCGAGGCGTGGTCGCCGGAGTCGCAGATCACCGTGTCGCCGGGGGCGAGGATCGTGCCGATGCAGCCGACGTTCGCCTGGTAGCCGGTGGTGTAGACGATCGCGTCCTCGGTCCCCATCCACTCGGCCAGCTCGCGCTCGAGGTCGACGTGCAGCGGCGTCGTCCCGTTCAGCAGCCGCGAGCCGGTGACGCCGGTGCCGTAGATCTCCAGCGCCTCGCGGGCGGCGTCCTTGACCCGCTCGTCGCCGGTCAGCCCGAGGTAGTTGTTGGAGCCGAGCATGATCGTCTCCCGCCCCTCCATCTCGACCACCGGGCCGGCCTGCGAGGTGAGCAGGCGGAAGTAGGGGAGGAGGTCGTGCTGCTTGGCCGCTTCGAGCTGCTCGAGCCGGTCGTGGCTGCGCGCCTTCTCGAAGACATCGACCGGGGCCTTCACGGTCTCGCTCATCGCCCCAGAGTGTAGGTTGCGGCCCCCATGGGAAGCGTGTCGATACGGCCGGTGCGGACCCGCCGGGAGCTGAAGCGCTTCGTCAAGGTGCCGTTCGACATCCACCGCGACCACCCGCAGTGGGTGGCGCCGCTGATCTACGAGCGGATGCAGTTCCTCAACCGCGCGAAGAACCCCTACTTCGAGCATGCCGAGGCGGAGTACTTCGTGGCCGAACGGGAGGGTGAGCCGGTTGGCCGCATCAGCGCCCAGCTCGACCAGCGCTGGGACGAGTACCAGGGGGGCAGCGACGCGATGTTCGGCTTCTTCGAGACCAGCGAGAACGCCGAAGTCACCGCCGCCTTGCTCGACGGCGCCGCCGAGTGGGCGGCGGACAAAGGGCGCGACCGCATCGTCGGGCCGATGGACTTCACCACCAACGACGAGTTGGGGATCCTGATCGAGGGCTTCGAGCAGCGGCCGATGATTCTCGAGAACTGGCACCCGCCCTACTACCAGCGGCAGATCGAGGCGCATGGCTTCGCCAAGGCGATGGATCTGCTGATGTGGGAATTGAACTTCGGCGACCTCAAAGAGGGTGAGCGCTTCGACCCGGCGATCCACGCCGCCGCGACGAAGGCGCTGCGCGACGAAGGGGTGGTCATCCGCAACATCGACAAGGGCAACCTGGAGCGCGAGATGCGCCTCTTCACGCCGATCTACATCGAGGCCTGGTCCAAAAACTGGGGCTTCGTCCCGCCGACCGACGCCGAGGTCACCTTCCACGCCAAATTGCTGAAGCAGGTGCTGGACGAGGACTGGGCCTATATCGCCGAAAAGGACGGTGAGGCGATTGGGGCAGCGTTGACGCTGCCGGACATCAACCAGGTTATGGCGAGGCTAAACGGGCGTCTCTTGCCCTTCGGCTGGGCCAAGTTCCTGCTTGGCAAGCGCAAAGTCGATCGACTGCGGGTCTTCGCGCTCGGCGTCAAAAACGCGTACCGCCATTCCGGCGTTGCCGCCGGTCTCTATCTCAAGCACCTGGAGACGGCGCAGAAGCCGGGGGCGATCGAAGGCGGCGAGATGGGCTGGATCCTGGAGACGAACGAGGCGATGAACCGGGCGATGGAGGGGATGGGCGGCAAGGTTGTCAAGCGGTACCGTATTTACGAGCGGGCGTTGTAGAGCGGGCGTTGTAGGGGAGCCCCGGGCGGGACTCACCTGCGCGACTGATGGGGAGGCTTGGCGAGTCCCGCCCGGGACTCCCTCAATGTCCGCAGTTTGCGGTGAGCGTTGGGGAGGCGACTTGGGGTCTCGCTAGAGTCGGCTGGGTGAGTGATTTCGAGGTCGAGGGCGAAGTGATCGCTGAGGAAGACGCGGCTCCGGGCGAGGCCGCGCCCGTGCGGGCGCTTCAGGCTTATGAGGAGCCGGCTTCGCCGGTTTTGCGGGGTGAGGTTCGCAGTGCCGCGCTTGCCGCTGCCGGCGGAGTGCTGGCCGGGGCGGCCACCGTCGCCGCCGTGCGCGCGGTCAGCGCTGTGCGGCCGAAGAACCGGACCACGCGCCGCCTCTCGCGCCGCCGCGACCGCCGCGACGTGGTCGCCAGCCGCTCCTTCCTGGTCGACGTCCACCTGCTCGGCCGCTAACCGCCGGCCGATGGGCCGAAAACCGCCCTATATCAGCGGAAATCGGCCCATCGGCCCGCTGGAAGTGGAGGTGTTGGCGCGGCAGCCGTACCGGTTGCCGCGGGGGAGCGACGACGGCACGCTGCGGATTCGCGGCGGGGTCGCCACCCGGCTGCTGCAGGTCGAGGGAAAGCCGGTGTTGGCGCGGGCCTGGCAGCTGGTCGGCGGCCGGGTCGCGCTGCGGGCCGAGCCGGTCGATCCCGGCGGACTGACCCTGGCGCCGATCGCCACCGGGTGCGAGCCGGAGCCGGCGGAGGAGACGGAGCTGGAGGTGGCGATCGAGCGGATGCGGTTCGTGCTCGGCCTCGACTACGACCTCGGCGCGTTCCACCGCCGCTTCCGCCGCGACCCGCTGCTGGGGCCGCTGATCCGCCGCATGCCCGCCTTCCGGCCGCGGCGACGGGTGTGGCCCTGGGAGGCGCTGGCCGCGGCGGTGGTCGGGCAGCTGATCGAGGCGCAGCGCGCGGTCACGATCGAGCGCCGCATCGTCGGGCGCTGGGGGGCGCGGCTCGGCCAGGGACGGGAGGCGCTGCGCGACGTTCCGGGACCGGCGGCGATCGCCGGTCGCGCCCCGGCCGAACTGGCGTCGATGGATCTCGCCCCGAGCCGGGCGACGGCGCTGCGGCGGGTCGCGCGGATCGCCGCCTCCGGTCGCTGCCGGCCGGAGCGCGCGGAGGACGACCGCCGCCTGCTTTCGTTGCCCCAGATCGGTCCCTGGACCGTTCAGTGCCTGGCCCTGTTCGGGCGCGGCGAGATGGACGCGCTGCCGGCCGGCGACCTCGGCTACATCAAGCTGGTCGGCCGTCTCGCCGGCCTCGGCCGCCGCGCCACCGTTGCCGAGGTCGAGGAGTTCTTCGCGCCGTACGAGCCGTTCCGCGGGCTGGCCGGGACGCTGGCGCTCGCCGGCTTGCAGCGGCGGATCGCCCAGGGCCCGCCGCTGCGCCTCGCGGCGTAGCCGGGGCTCCGGCGCCTGCACGACTTCGTGCCTGGACAGACGTGCGGTCAAGCGCCTGGACCATCTGTCGATAACGACGCGATGCCTGGTTTAGGGGACAGGAACTGGCCCGACCACGAGGTCAGCGAATTCCTCGACCAGATAACCGCTGGCGGTCAGGACTACCGGCGCCTGGTCGAGCGCCTGCCGGTGATCGTCTACAGCTCCGAAATCGGCGAGCAGGGGGAGTGGCACTACGTCAGCCCCCAGGTCGAGGAGATTCTCGGCTACGCCCCCGAGGAGTTCAAGGAGGACCCCGGACTCTGGGCGCGGCTGCTGCACCCCGAGGACCGCGAGCGGGCGCTGGCGAACGAAAAGGTCGATCTGCTCGGCGAGCGCAATACGAGCCCGGTCGAGTACCGGCTCTGCACCCGCGACGGCGGCGTGGTCTGGATGCTCGACGAGGCGGTGCTGGAGGCCGACGAGAAGGGTGTGCCGATCTGGCACGGCGTCCTCTACGACATCAGCGAGCGCAAGCGGACCGAGACCGAGCTGCAGCGGGCGCTCTCGCAGCAGGCCGTGGTCGCCAAGCTGGGTGAGCGGGCGCTTCAGGATGGCGACCCGGAGTCGCTGATGCGGGCCGCAACCACCTTGATCGCCGAAGTCGACGGCGTCCACAGCGCCTGCATCTGGGAGCTCGGCCGCGACGGCCGCCGCCTCAACCTTCTCGCCGGTCTCGAGCAGGAGGTGATCGGGGCCGGCCGCCGTGTCTCCGCTGCCCGCGATTCCCACGCCGGCGCCGCGCTGGAATCGGGCATGCACGCGATCGTCTCCGATTGGGAGAGCGAGAAGCGCTTCACGATGCCGCCGGTGCTACGCGCCTTCGGCGCCGCCAGCAGCCTCGCGGTGATGATCGACGGCAAGGACCACCCATTCGGCGTGCTCGACCTGCACGCAACCGAGTCGCACCGCTTCAGCGCCAAAGACGTGCCCTTCCTGCAGGCCGCCGCCAACGTCCTCGCCGACGCGATCGAGCGCCACGCCGCCGATCAGGCGCTGCGCCACCGGGTCCTCCACGACTCGCTGACCGGGTTGCCGAACCGGCTCAGCTTCGTCGACGCGCTCGGCGAGGCGCTACAGCGCGCGAGCGTCTCCGGCTCCCCAGTGGGGATCCTCTTCCTCGACCTCGACCACTTCAAGCTGATCAACGACAGCCTCGGCCATCATGCCGGCGACGCCCTGCTGCGCGGGGTAGCGCCGCGCCTGCGCTCCCACCTGCGGCCCGGCGACGTCGTCGCCCGTTTCGGCGGTGACGAGTTCGGGATCCTGATCGACCGCCTCGCCGACGAAGAGGAGGCGGTGGCGATCGCCGACCGCGTCTCGGCCGCCTTCGCCCAGCCCTTCTCGATCGATGGGGTCGAGCACTTCATCACCGCCAGCATCGGCATCGGCGTCGCCCGCCCTGCCGACCAGCGTGGGGCCAGGGCCGAGATGCTGATCCGCGACGCCGACGCGGCGATGTACCGGGCCAAGGAAAGCGGCCGCGCCCGCTGCGTGCTGTTCGACGCGGCGATGCGGGCGAGCGCGATGCGCCGGCTAGAGGTCGAACGCGAGCTGCGCCACGCGCTCGAGCGCAAAGAGATGGCCCTGCACTACCAGCCGGTGGTCAGCCTCCGTTCCGGCGAGATCAGCGGCCTCGAGGCGCTGGTCCGCTGGCGCCACCCCGAGCGCGGCCTACTCGACCCGGCCGAGTTCGTCTCGATCGCCGAGGACAGCGGCCTGATCGAGCCGATCGGCCGCTGGGTCCAAGAGCGGGCCTGCCGCCAGATCCTCGCGTGGCACGAGCAGCGCCCGGACGCGCGCCCCTTCGACGTCGCCGTCAACCTCTCCGCCCGCCAGGTCGCCCACCGCGACCTGCCCGCGACGGTGGCCGAGATCGTCGCCCGCACCGGGCTCGACCCGGTCCACCTGCGCCTGGAGATCACCGAGAGCGTCCTGGTCGAGGAGTCGGCCAGCGCGATCGCCTCGCTGGAAGCGCTGAACGAGATCGGCGTGCGGCTCGTCCTCGACGACTTCGGCACCGGTTACTCCTCGCTCGCCTACCTCAACCGCTTTCCCTTTCACGCGCTCAAGATCGACCGCTCCTTCGTCGACGGGCTCGGGATCGAACAGGAGCGCACGGCGATCGTCGAGGCGATCATCGGCATGGCGCGGGCGCTCTCGCTCGAGGTGATCGCCGAGGGGGTCGAGAACGAGGTGCAGCTAGCGGAGCTGCGACGGCTTGGCTGCGACTACGCCCAGGGGCACCTCTTCCACCCGGCCCTACCCGAGGGCGAGGTGAGCCGGCTGCTGCGCGAAGGGGCGCTTGGCTACTCGGGGATCTCCTCGCCCGGCAGGTAGTCGTTGCTGAGCAGTTCCGCCGGCTCGGGCAGCGACTCGATCAGCTCGTTGTCGCGCATCCAGGCGGTGAAGGTCTTCCACTCGGCCGGGTCCATGTAGCCGTAGGGCTGCCCGGCGGTACGGGCGCCGAGCAGGGGCAGCGTTGCTTCGACCTCGGCTTCGGTCAGTTTCGGGTCGAGGTCGTTATTGGCTTCGAGCACCGCTTTGGTGGCGGCGTTTGGCTGCGCGACGGCGACCTCGGTGCCGCGCTCGAGCGCGGCGAGGAAGAGGCGGAACTTCTCCGGCTCGGCTTCCAGCCGCGCGCGGTTGGCGACGAGGACGAGCTCGTCGTAGGTGGGGACCCCGAGCTGGTCGACCGGGGTGACGACTGGGTCTTTACCGCGCTGGCGCAGATCGACGCCCTCGACGTTGAGAAAGCCGCCGAGCATCGCCTCGGCGCTGCCGCTGACCAGGGCGGGGAGGAGGCCGAAGCCGACGTTGACCGATTTGACGTCTGAGGGAGTGAGCCCGACGCGGCCGAGGATCGTCTGCAGGAAGGCGTCCTGGTAAGGGATGCCGGCGGTCGCGATCGTCTTGCCTTTGAGGTCGCCGACGCCTTTGACCTCGGATTTCCCCAGCCAGATCATCGAGGTCAGCGGCCGGTTGACCAGGGCGCCGATCGCGATCACGTCGAGGCCCTGCTCGTGGGCGAGCGCGACCTCCGGCTCGTAGGAGATCGCCAGGTCGGTTTTTCCAGCCGCGACCAGCTTCATCGGCGCCGTTGGGTCGGCAGGGGCGTCGATGCCGACGTCGAGCCCGGCTTCCTCGAAGTAGCCGAGTTTCTCGGCCATATAGATCCCGGCGTGGTCGGGGTTCGGGTAGAAGTCGAGCGTCAAGCTCAACGGCTGCGCTTCGTCGCCGCCTTCCTCGGACTTCTCGCCGCAGGCGGCGAGGGCGAGGGCGAGCAGGACCAGTGCGGCGATCACCGTGATTCGGGGTGGCTTCATCCCCTGTGTTCTATCGCCATCTGACGACGCGTCGCTCGGCGAGGGCGATCAGGCCGATCAGAGCGAGGGCGATCGCGGAGAGGACGGCGACCGCCGCGAACTGCCGCGCGACCTCCAGCTTGGCCCCGTCAGTGAGGATCAGGTGTCCAAGGCCGGAGTCCCCGCCCACCCACTCGCCGAAGACGGCCCCGATCGGAGCGAGGACGGCGGCGATCTTGACTCCCGTGAAGACATTCGGGAGCGCGTTTGGTCCCTCGACCCGGCGCAGGATCTGCCAGCGCGACGCATCGAGGCTGCGCATCATCTTGATCGCGCCAGGATCGGCTCCGCGCAGGCCGTCGACGGCGTTCACGGTGATCGGAAAGAAGCAGATCAGCGCCACCACGACCAGCTTCGGGCCTAATCCAAACCCGAGCCAGATCAGCAGGATCGGGGCGATGACGAGAATCGGAATCGTCTGTGAAGCGACCATCAGTGGGTAGGCCGCATAGCGGAGCGTCTCGGAAAGGTGCATGGCCGCGGCGAGGCCAAGTCCGGCAACGAGCGCGCAGCCAAGGCCGAGCAGGATCTCCTGCAGCGTCACCCAGGCGTCTTCTGCGAGCAGT
This sequence comes from uncultured Solirubrobacterales bacterium, assembly GCA_963846515.1. Lineage (GTDB taxonomy): Bacteria > Actinomycetota > Thermoleophilia > Solirubrobacterales > 70-9 > VAYN01. Next base: position 33,784 of record CAWJWC010000004.1, read on the forward strand.
TCGCGGCTCTCCCAGAGCGCGCTGGCGATTTCGGCGGGGGAGGGGACGAGGAAGTCGTCGAGCCCGAGCACGTCGGCCATCGCGCCGCTCGCCGCGGCGAGCTGCCAGGCGCCGAGCAGCGCCGCCAACAGCAGGGCGGGGAGCAGCCAGCGCCTCATCGCATTCCCGCGTGCAGGGCCCGCATCGCTTCCTCGCGGACTGCGACGAAGGCAGGGTCGGTGACGACGGCATCGCGGTCGGCGGCCCGCGGCGCCGGCGCGCTCAGCTCCGCGACGACTTGGGCCGGCCGGGGGGAGAGGACGGCGACGCGGTCGGAGAGGTAGAGCGCCTCCTCGATGTCGTGGCTGACCAGGACGACGGTGCGGGGGTCGGTCCCCAGCGCCTCGGCAAGCCACTGCTGCATCTCCTCGCGGGTGATCGCGTCGAGCGCGGCGAAGGGCTCGTCGAGCGCGAGCAGCGGCTTGCCGGCGACCAGCGTGCGCAGGAAGGCGACCCGCTGGCGCATCCCGCCCGAGAGCTCGCCCGGCGCGGCCGCCTCGAAGCCGTCGAGCCCGAAACGCGCGAATAGCTCGCCGGTCCGGCGCCGCGCCTCCGCCTTGCCGAGGCCGCGGTTGCGCAGGGCCAGCGCGGCGTTGTCGAGCGCCGAGTACCAGGGCAGCAGCTGATCGCTCTGGGGCATGTAGGCGCAGTGCGCGAGCCGTTCGCCCGCGCTGCGGCGGCCGTCGACGGCGACGCTGCCGGCGCTCGGGCCCTGCAGGCCGCAGATCAGCTCCAGCAGCGTCGACTTGCCGCAACCCGATGGGCCCACCAGCCCAACCACCTCGTGCTCGGCGACCTCGAGGTCGAGCCGCTCGATCGTCTGCAGCTCGGCGTATGCGTGGCCGAGGCCGCGAATCGAGACGGACATCCCTGGTATCCTGCCGCACACCGCGCTCCTGACCAAAGAGGTCAGGAAAGTCGATAAGTATTCGCGCGGACCCGGCAGATGGATCCAGCGATAGTCATCTTCGGCTTCGGTATCGGAGCGATGGTCGGCATGACCGGCATGGGCGGGGGAACCCTGATGACCCCGCTGCTGATCCTGCTCTTCGGAGTCAAGCCGGTGACCGCGATCGGCACCGACATCTTCTACGCCGCCGTGACCAAGACCGTCGGCGGCTGGCGCCACCTGAAGATGGGCACGGTCAACATCCGGCTTTCGTTCTGGCTCGCCGCCGGCAGCGTCCCGGCCGCGGTCGCGGGGGTCTGGGCGATCTCGATCCTGCAGAGCAGAGTCGGCGAAGAGCGCCTCGACTCGATCGTCTACGCGCTGCTCGGCGGCACCCTCTTGATGGTCGGGATCATCACCCTGGCGCGGGCACTGATCCTCAGCAAACTGGTCGAAGAGCGCGATGACTTCGAGCTGAAGCGCCGTCACAAGGTCGCGGCGGTGGCGATCGGCGCCACCACCGGCTTCGTGATCGGGATCACCTCGGCCGGCTCCGGCACGGTGATCGCGATCCTCCTGATCGCGGTCTTCCGCCTCACCCCGCAGAAAGTCGTCGGCACCGACGTCTTCCACGCCGCGATCCTGCTCTGGGCCGCCGGCATCGCCCACTGGGTCGACGGCAACGTCGACTTCGTGCTCGCCGGCAACATCCTGCTCGGCAGCGTCCCTGGCGTGATCGTCGGCTCCCATTTCGCGACGCGGGCGCCGACCGGGTTCCTGCGCACCGCGCTTGGGGTCGTCCTTGTCGCCTCCGGGATCGTCACGGTGCAAAAGGGAGACCCGGTGGTCTGGCCGATTGCGGCCGCCGTTGCCGGCATCGGCCTCAGCCTGTTGATCTGGTTCCCGCGCTGGTGGAACCGGCGCCGGGTCAAACGCGAAGCAGCCGAACGGCAAGGGCGCGACCGCAGCGACGATCTCGCGCCTGACACGATCGGCTGATTGATTAACTAGACGCATGCGCGTCTCAGCCAAGGCTGACTATGCGGTCAGGGCGGCGGTCGAGCTGGCCGCCGCCGACGAGGGGCCGGTCAAGGGCGAGCGCCTCGCCGAGGCCCAGGACATCCCCCTGCAGTTCCTCGAGCACATCCTGCTCGAGCTCAAGCACCAGGGGATCGTGCGCGCCCGCCGCGGTGCCAAGGGCGGCTACTGGCTGGCGAAGCCGGCGGACGAGGTCACGGTTGCCGAGATCATCCGCGCGGTCGAGGGGCCGATTGCGCACGTGCAGTCGCTGCCCCCGCAGGACGTCGAGTATCGCGGCAACTCCGAGCACCTGCAGGAGGTCTGGATCGCTGTTCGCGCTAGCCTCCGCTCGGTCCTCGAGGAGGTCACCCTGGCCGACCTCGTCTCGGGCGAACTGCCGGAGATCGTCGGCGAGCTGGCCGCGGCGCCGGACGCCTGGCTCGCCCGCTGAGCCGGCCTGGAGCCAGTGCAGCCATCGCCGATTGGCGGTTTTGTCAAGCGACCGCTACGATCCGAGCTACGGGTCGCGTCGACGCTCCTTTCGAGAGTCGGCGGACACGTCACCGCAAAAAAGGCCAGACCGAATCGAGGTGAAATGCCTCGCCGGGACCTTCGAAAACCAGCACCCAGGGGGCCCTGATGGCTACGGAACAAAAGCGCGATATCTCCGATGGCCTGCTGACCGTTCGCGTCGTCGTCGAGGACGGCTCAACCTCTGTCATCGGCCTCGGCGGCGAGCTCGACCTCGCCAATGCCGCTACCGCCGAGGCGGAGCTGGAGGCGGCGATGACGGCGGCGGCGAACGTCATCGTCGACATGCGCGAGCTCGAGTTCATCGACTCGACCGGGATCGCCCTGCTGGTCAGCGCGATGACCAGCAACGGCGGCTCGGCCCAGGTCAGCTTCATCCCAAGTAGCTTCCCGGCTGTCACCCGGGTGCTCGAGGTGACCGGGATCGCCGACCGGATGCCGCTGGCGATTTAGCGCTCGGCGGGGGCCGCCTTGGTCGGCACGAGGTCGAACTCGGTCCCCAGGCGCAGCTCGCTGTAGCGCTTCGCCCAGTCGTCGTTGAGGAGGTCCGACTGGCGCTTCATCCGCGGCTCGAACTCGAAGCCCTCGGGCGGGGCGAGGCCGAGCCGTTGCAGCAGGTTGAGCGTGCTGGTCTCGTAGTCGGCCTCGAAGTTCTCGTAGAGGACGAGGATCGGCTTGACGTGGGCGTGCTCGAAGAAGGCGTCCCAGCTCGCCTCTTCGGCGAGGATCTGCGCCAGCAGGTGGTCGATCGCCCTGAAGTGGAAGCGCAGCTGCGGGCGGTGCTCCTCGATGAAGGTGCGGTAGGGCGGGGCGCCGTCGCCCTCGACCGAGGCGGCCTTGGCGCTGGCCTGGTCCTCGCGCCAGGTCGCGGTCTGCACCGCCTTCCAGAGCGAGACCGCCTGGCGCACCTTGTTCGCCCGCACGACCCGGACCAGGGTTAGATCCGGGAATACGGTGGGCAGGATCTCGGCGAGGGGAACGTCGCGGTAGGCGGGGATGTTGCGCAGCAGGCTGACGAGCTCGCCGAAGTAGCCCCACATCAGCTTCGCGCCGAAGACGCCGTTGGGCGTCGTCCCCGCCTCGAACGTCCACTCCAGGTAGCGGTCGTAGGCGGCGCGGCTCCAGAGCGGCGAGCGCGGCTGCAGCTCGCTGCCGATTGCGCGCTCGCCGAGGTGGTCGCGGATCGACTGGTCCTCGGTGCCGAGGAAGTATTCCTCCGGCCGCCGTGGCCGGCCGCTGTGCCGCAGCGCCTCGAAGTACTCCTCCGGCTTACCGGCGACGCCGGTTTTCTCCAGCGCGTGGCAGACCAACGTGCTGCCGCTGCGGGGCGTGGCGCAGACGAGGTAAGAACGCTCGGGCTTCATTTGCTGAGTAAGTTAACCGACAAAGAAGATAAAATTTGTCTCTCGCTAGTCTGAGTTCAGTACCCGTCCATGGAGGGGAATCACGCTTGAGCACGTCGCCGAACATCCTCTATATCCACTCCCACGACACCGGCCGCTACGTGCAGCCGTACGGGTTTCAGGTGCCGACCCCGAATATCCAGCTACTCGCCGACCAGGGCGTGCTCTTCCGCGAGGCCTTCTGCGCCGCCCCGACCTGCTCCGGCAGCCGGGCCAGCCTGCTGACCGGGCTCTACTGCCACAACAACGGCATGCTCGGGCTGGCGCACCGGGGCTGGGAGCTGAACGACTACGGACAGCACTGGATCCACGCCCTGCGCCGCGGCAGTTACCGCTCGACCCTGATCGGCGAGCAGCACATCTCCGTCGACCCCGGCGCGATCGGCTACGACGAGGTCGTCCCCGTCGACTCCAACCACGCCGAGTACGTCGCACCGCTGACGATCGAGGCACTGCGGGAGGCGCCTCCGGAGCCATGGTTCATGTCGGTCGGTTTCTTCGAGACCCACCGCGACTTCTTTGCCCCGACCTCGGTTCGGGACACGCTCTACTCGCTGCCGCCACCCAACCTGCCGGACGTCGTCGCGACGCGCCGCGACATGGCCGCCTTCAAGGCCAGCGCCCGCTCGCTCGACCAGGGGATCGGCTCCGTGCTGCACGCCCTCCACGACTTCAACCTGGTCGAGAACACGCTGGTGATCTGCACCACCGACCATGGGATCGCCTTCCCCGGCAGCAAGGCGACCCTCTTCGACCGCGGGATCGGGGTGATGATGATCGTGCGCGGTCCGGGCGGTTTCGCCGGCGGCAAGGTCCTCGACGCGCCGGTCAGCCACCTCGACGTCTACCCGACCCTCTGCGAGCTGGCGGGGGTCGAGCCGCCGGCCTGGCTGCAGGGCTCCTCGCTGATGCCACTGGTACGGGGCGAGGTCGAGCGCCTGCACGACGCGATCTTCGCCGAGGTCACCTACCACGCGGCCTACGAGCCGCAGCGGGCGGTTCGCAGCGAGCGCTGGAAGTACATTCGCCGCTTCGACGACTACCCGCACCCAGTGCTCGCCAACTGCGACGACAGCGACACCAAGTCGTTCCTCGTCGACGCCGGCTGGGGCGAGCGGGTGGTGCCCCGCGAGCAGCTCTACGACCTCGTGCTCGATCCGGCCGAGGGGAGTAACCTCGCCGCGCAACCGGGCTACAGCGAGCAGTTGGGCGAGCTGCGCGAGCGGCTTGAGGCGTGGATGCGGGAGACCGAAGACCCTTTGCTGGACGGCCCGGTGGCGCCGCCGACGGGGGCCCTAGTCAACGAGCAGTGGCAGATCTCGCCGGAGGAAACGCCGCGCCCGATCAAGGCGGATCCCACGGCCGCTCCATCCAGCTGAGGCAGACCCAGCCCGGAACGAGCGCCCCGGAGGGGTCCCTGTACTCGTCGCGCGCGAAGGTGGTGAGGCCGCAGTTGTGCGAGCCGAGGCTCCAGATGCTGGCTGCCAGCGGCGGCTCGAACGCGTCGCCGAGGACCGAGTCGAGCAGGAAGAAGCGGGCGAAGATGCCGTGGCCGACGACGAGCGGTCGGTCGTCGGCGCCGGCCCCCTCGAGCTCCGCCTTGAGCCGGCGCACCCTGGCGACGATCTGCTCGAAGCCTTCGCCCGCGGCCAGCTCGTGCAGGTAGGGGAGCGTCACCGGCTCGAGCCGGAGCGCGCTGCCGACGATTGCCGCGGTTTCGCTCGCCCTTCGCAGCGGGCTGGTCACGAGGCGCGTCGCGTCGCACCCGGTCAGGCCCCGGCCGGCGGCCTCGGCCTGGGCGCGACCGCGCTCGGTGAGGCGGTCGCCCTCCTCGTCGGCGAGAGTCTCGCTGCCGGTGTGCGCGTTGTGGGCCGACTCGCCGTGGCGCAGGAAGAGCGCCCGGCTCATTCCGCCGCCGGGACGCCGCCGGCGACGACGTCGACGAAGTTCTCCAGATGCCGGGTGGTCCAGCACTCGAAGGCGCCGTCGCAGTAGCGCTCGTAGGCGGCCATCACCGAGTCGCCGTAGTTCCAGTAGAGCTTCGGCTCCGGGTTGAGCCAGAACAGGCGGCCGGCCCGTTCGGCGACCTGGGCGAAGACCTCGGCGTGCGGCTCGCGGCCGTTGGTGCGGGCGTCGCCGAGCACGATCACGGTTGAGCGCGGATCGAGCTCGTCGGAGATCTCGGTCAGGAACTCAAGCCAGACGCGGCCGTAGTCGGTGTACCCGGAGACGTCGGCGACGCCGCCCTCGCTGGAGATCCGCTCGGCGACGACGCGGAAGTCGCGCTCGTGCTCGAAGACGTCGGTCACCTCCGAGATCCGCTCGATGAAGACGAAGCTGCGCAGTTTCCGGAACGAGTCGTGCAGCGCGTGCAGGACCGAGAGGAAGAAGACGCTGGCGGAGGTGACCGAGGTGGAGACGTCGCAGAGCACGTAGATCTCCGGCCGCCGCGGCCGCTTCGGCCGATATTTGAGCCGCAGCGGCACGCCGCCGGTCTCCAGCGAGGCGCGCATCGTGCGCCGCACGTCGACCGTGTTTGCCTGGCGCCGGCCGCGCTGCTCGTGGCCGAGCGTCGCCAGCCGCCGCTTCATCTGCGAGACGGCGCGGTGCACGGCGGCGAGATCTTGGGTCGGGCTGGTCGGCAGGGTGCGGTCGAGCTCGGCCAAGGGACGGGAGGGAGGCAGGGTCTCGGTGCGCTCGATCAGGTCGCGTTCGAGCTCGCGCCGCAGGTGGCGCTCGAAGCGGTTGAGCTGGTCGCGGTCGATCGGCGGGCGCTCCTCGCCGTCCTCGGTCGGTGGTTGGGCGCCGGCGGTGAGCCCGAGCGTACGGCGGATTCGCTGCACGTCGACCCCGACCACGCCGGAGCCCTCGCCGCGGCCGAAGGCGGCGATCGCCAGCCGCGCAAGATCGCGCAGCCGGTCCTCGTCGCCCTCCATGATCGCCTCGCGGATCTGCTCGCGCAGCTCCTCCATGTCGAGCCGCTCTCCGCCCTCGCCCGCTTCGCCGCCCCCCTCGCCGCGCTCGGTGACTTCGCGCTGGACCGCCTCGGCCTCGGCGGCGCGGAAGAAGTAGCGCTCGAACAGCAGCTCGAAGACGCGGCGGTCGTCCTGGGACTTGGCGATCGTCGCCGCCAGCGCCTCGCGGAAGTCGGCCTGCGAGGTCCACTCGACCCGTTCGAGCGCCGCGAAGGCGTCGAGGATCTCCGAGGTTCCGACCGCAACCCCCTCGCCGCGCAGCTCCTCGCAGAAGCCGAGCAGCTTCGCCGCCAGTCCCGGCGGACCGGCATCGGCCTTGGGTCCGTAGGGCGAGCCGGCCACGCCCTCAGCCCGTTGGCGTCGGCCCGGCGAGCTTCACCCCGACCCGCTCCGCCACCAGGTCGATGTCGGTGCGGTGCTTGACGATGATCGACATCGACTGCTCGAAGGTCTCGCGGTCGATGTCCTCGGCGCCCATCAGGAGCAGCGTTCGGGCCCAGTCGATCGACTCGGCGATCGAGGGCGGCTTCTTCAGGTCCAGCCCCCGCACCATCCCGATCACCTCGACCAGCCGTCGTGCCAGCGTCTCGTCGAGCTCCGGCGCGTGGAGGCGGACGATTTCCATCTCGCGCTCGACGCTCGGGTAGTCGAGCCAGAGGTAGAGGCAGCGTCGCTTCAGCGCCTCGGTCAGCTCGCGCGAGTCGTTCGAGGTGAGGACGACGATCGGCATCGTCGTCGCCGACACCTGGCCCAGCTCGGGGATCGTGATCTGGAAATCAGAGAGCAGCTCGAGCAGCATCGCCTCGAACTCCTGGTCGGTCTTGTCGATCTCGTCGATCAACAGCACGACCGGCTCGGGGCTGGCGATCGCCTGCATCAGCGGCCGCGTGAGCAGGAACTCGGAGCTGAAGATGTCCTCCTGCACGTCTTCCCAGCCGGTCTCGCCGCCAGCCTGGATCCGCAGCAGCTGCTTACGGTAGTTCCACTCGTACATCGCCTTCGCCTCGTCGAGGCCCTCATAGCACTGCAGACGCACCAGCTCGCGGCCGCTGGCGCGCGAGAGCGCCTTCGCCAGCTCGGTCTTGCCGACCCCCGCCGGGCCCTCGACCAGAACCGGCTTGCCCAGCTCCTGGGCGAGATAAGAAACCAGGGCGGCGGGCTCGTCGGCGAGGTAGCCGACCTTCGCCAGCGCCTCCTTCACCTCTGCCACGGAGCTCTCTGCCATGCGGGCGATGATAATCCCGGTCCGTGTTCGACCTCGCGCTGCCGCTCGCCGACCTGCTCCCGACCAGCCCCGGGCCCTACATCGCGCTGATGCTGATCGGCTTCGCGATCGGGATCCTCGGCCACCTCAGCGGGGCGAAGTCGCTGGTCGCCGCCGGCATCGTCCTGATCTTCCTCGGCGCCCTCCTGTTCCCGCTGCTCGTCAACGTCACCACCGAGGACCGGCCTCCGCCGGTCGAGGAAAGCCGCACCGGCGACTCCGGTTGAGGCGTCGGCGGCCGCGAGCTTCTACGATCCAGGGCGAATGCTTTCGATTTAGGAGGAGCCGAACCCTTGAGCCGTCTTCGCATTTTCGTCCTGTTCGCCGCGCTGGCAGCGCTGGCAACCGTGTTTGCCGCCTGCGGTAGCAGCGACAGCAGCAGCGAGGACCCGCAGGCGGTTCTCGACAGCGCCACCCTCGAAGGGGTGGAGAGCGGCAACCTCGACCTGACGCTGGCGATTAAGGCCGCCGGCAAGGAAGGCGGCGACGTCGACGTCAGCGTCTCCGGCCCGTTCCAAAGCGAAGGGGCGAAAGACCTGCCCAAGCTCGACCTCACGGCGAGCGCCAACGGCACCGTCGAGGGCGACCCGGTCGATTTTGAGGGCGGCATCACGCTGCTCTCCGACCGCGCCTACGTGAACTACGAAGGGACCGAGTACGAAGTCGATCCAACCAGCTTCGGCTTCGTTAAGTCGAGCTTCGAACAGGCCCAAAAAGAAGGCGGCTCGAATGGCAATCCGGCCGATGTCAGCGCCTGTCAGGAGGCGGCCGAAGGGTTCAAAGTCGGCGACTTCGCCGATCGCCTCACCAACGAAGGCAGCGCCGACGTCGAAGGCGCCAGCACGACGAAGATCAGCGGTGAACTCAACGTCTCCGGCGTGATCGACGCGCTGATCAAACTGACCGAAGACCCGGCCTGTGCAACCCAGCTCGAAGCCGCCGGCCCGCTCCCGATCGGCGAACTCGAAGAAGCGAAGGGCGAACTTTCGAGCTCTGTCAAAAAAGCTCAAATCGAGGTCTACGTGGGTGACGACGACATCATCCGTCGCATCGTTGCCGACCTGACCGCGGAGCCGGAGGGGGGCGAAAAAGTCGAAATCGACCTCGACCTGGTGCTCAGCGGCGTCAACGAGGAACAGGAGATCAGCGCTCCCGCGAACGCGAAACCGCTCGAAGTCCTGTTCCAGAAACTAGGCATCAACCCGATCGAATTGCTGGAAAGCTTCAGCAGCGGCGAAGGCATCGGCGATCTGCTGAAAGAAGTGATCGGCGAGGACCTGTCGCTCGGCGACCTGCCCGGCGGATCGTCGGGCGGCGGCGGGGTAGGCGGGGCGCAGCAGGCCTACCTCGAGTGCCTCAAAGACGCCCGCACGCCGGCCGACCTGCAGCAGTGCGCGAGCATGATCCAGTAGATGGAGGCCGATCCCGAGCGGCCGCGGCTCTCCGCCGCCTTCTTCTTCACCCCGCACGGGTGGCCGTACCTACTGGTGCCGCTGATCCCGGTCGCGGTGGTGCTGGAGCTGACCCACGCCGCGGCGACGGTTGTCTTCGCTGCCTCGGCGCTGGGCATCGTCCCCACCGCGGCGCTGATGGGGCGCGCGACCGAGGAGCTCGCGGCGCGCTCGGGGCCGGGCATCGGCGGCCTGCTCAACGTCACCTTCGGCAACGCGCCGGAGCTGATTATCGCCCTCTTCGCGCTCGGCCAGGGCCTGCAGGAGGTGGTCAAGGCCTCGCTCGTCGGCTCGATCCTCGGCAATATCCTGCTCGTGCTCGGGGCGGCGATGCTGGCCGGCGGCCTCGGCCGCGACAAACAGACCTTCAGCCGCATCAGCGCCAGCGTCCAGAGCACGATGCTGATGCTTGCCGCGGCCGCGTTGCTGATGCCGGCGATCTTCGAGCTGGTCGAGGGGCAGGGGCTGCCGGGTCCCGGCAGCGAGTCGACCAACTACGACTCGACCGTCGAGCACCTCTCGCTGGCGGTCGCGATCGTCCTCATCGGGACCTACGTCGTCGGCCTCGTCTTCTCGTTGAAGACGCACCGCGCGATCTTCAACCCCGAGTACGAGGAGGAGGACACCTGGGGCTGGTCGACCCGGACCTCGGTGATCGCGCTGGCGGTCGCCGGCCTCCTGGTCGGGCTGATGTCCGAGGTCCTGGTCGGCTCGATCAGCGAGGCCTCTGAGGCAATCGGCCTCTCCGAGTTCTTCGTCGGCGTGATCGTGGTCGCGATCGTCGGCAACGCGGCCGAGCACTGGGTCGCGGTCCTGGTCGCGATGAAGGACAAGATGGACCTGGCGGTCAACATCGCGATCGGCTCCAGCGCCCAGATCGCCCTCTTCGTCGCCCCGGTGCTGGTGATCGCCTCCTTTTTCCTCGGCCCCTATCCGCTCGCCCTCGTCTTCAACGGCTTCGAGCTCGGCGCCATCGTTCTGGCGATCCTGATCGCCAACTACGTCACCCAGGACGGCGAGTCCACCTGGTTCGAGGGGGTTCAGCTCTTGGCGATCTACTTGGTCTTCGGGCTGGCTTTCTATTTCGCTTGAGCGGGGGCGAGTGCCAGGCGGCACTCGCCTGCGCAACAGATGGGGGAGGCTTGGCGAGTGCCGCCTGGCACTCATCGTCGGTTCAGGCATACAGATAGCCTGCCGCGCTCATGGAAGTAGTCCTCCTGCTGATCAGCTTTGCGGTAGTTCTCGCCGGGGCGTTGTTGTTTACGAACGCGGTTGAGTGGATTGGGCACAAGCTCAATCTTGGAGAGGGTGCGGTGGGGAGCATCTTGGCCGCGGTTGGGACCGCGATGCCGGAGACGCTGATCGCGATCGTCGCCCTGATCAACGTCAGCGAGGGCTCCGAAGACGTCGCGATCGGGGCGATCGTCGGGGCGCCGTTCCTGCTCGCGACCCTGGCGATGGGCCTGGTCGGTCTCTTTGCCTACCTCTACCGCGACCGCCGCGAGCAGGGCCTGCGGCTCAAGGCCCACCGGCCGACCCTGGAGCGCGACCTGATCTTCTTCCTCATCTTCTTCGCCGGCGCCGGCGCGCTCTCGTGGGGGCCGCCGACCGCGGTGCGGATCGTCGTCGGCCTGCTCTTCCTCGCTGCCTACCTCGTCTACATCACCCGCACGCTGCGCGGCGGGGGGGAGGTCCAGGAGGAGGAGACGCTCAACCCGCTGATCTTCGACCGGCGGCCGGAGCGGCGCTCCGATCCGGCGCTCGCCTTCTGCATCGCGCAGCTCCTCGTCGGCCTCGCGGCGATGGTCGGCGGCGCCCACCTCTTTGTCGAGGAGCTGCTTCACATCGCCGAGAGCATCGGCGTCGAGGCGCTCGTCCTGGCGCTGATCCTGGCGCCGCTGGCGACCGAGCTGCCGGAGAAGGTGAACAGCTTCTTCTGGGTGCGCGAAGGCAAGGACGCGCTGGCGCTCGGCAACATCACCGGCGCGATGGTCTTCCAGTCGACGATCCCGGTCGGAATCGGCGTGCTCTTCACCGACTGGGCGCTGACCGGCACCGCCGTGCTCTCGATCGGCCTCGGCGTCGTCGGCGGCCTCATTGCCTACGAGAGCCTGCATCGCTCCGGCGTCTTCAAGCTGCCGGCGGTGATTGGCTGGTTCGTGCTCTACACCAGCTTCATCGTCGCTGTGGTTGTCAGCGCCTGAGCACGCTTCTGGCTGTGTCCTCGGTCGGTCGCCAGCGGGTCACGCACTTGAGTGCGCTCCCCTCGTCGGCCTCCCTGCTTCCTTGCCAGAAACGGGCTCAGGCGCTGATAAGGGCTTTGAGAACCAAGTCGTCGTGCTTTTTCGGCTGGATCTTGGGAAAGACCCGCGCGATTTTCCCATCGGGGTCGACGATGAAGGTCGAGCGGATGATCCCCATGTACTTCTTCCCGTACATCGACTTCTCACCCCAGGCACCGTACTTCTCGGCGACCTCGTGGTCGGGGTCGGCGAGCAGGGTGAAGTCGAGCCGCTGCTTGTCGGCGAACTTGCGCAGCGCCTCCGGCTCGTCCGGCGAGATCCCGAGCACCCGCGCCCCCAGCGCGCGGTACTCGTCGCCGCGGTCGCGGATGCCGCAGGCCTGGGTGGTACAACCCGGGGTTTCAGCCCGCGGATAGAAGTAGACGACCACCGTCTCGCCCTTTAAATCTGAGCGCTTGACCGGATCGCCGTTTTGGTCCGGCAGCTCGAAGTCGGGGGCGTTGTCACCAGGTTGAAGCACGGCCGGGGACCCTATCGTGGGCATTGCGCACGCCGATATCCGGCAAACTTCCGATCTGACGGCTTCCTTCAGGCTGTGTCCCATATGATTGGCCTTTATTTATTACTTAGGGAGATTCATGATGGCGACCGAGCAGCGGGATCTGAAGGCAACACTGGCCGAACTCGAAGAGGCGGCGAAGGACCCAGAGAAACGCAAAGAGCTTGCGGACTTCGGCAGGCTCGAAGCCGTTCTCGACGAACTCATGCCCTGGGAAGACTCGATCAAGCCCGGCTACGACAGAGCGACCCTCTTCGAGGCGAATCCGTGCGAGGGATGGATCACGACATTCTTCTACGCCTTTGACAGGTTCGTCCACGGAGGACCAGAGCAGTCGATCTGGCTGGACCGGGCACGTGTCTGCGCCGAAGAATACGAAGCCTGCGCGGAGGTCTAGGCGGAGAGCTGCTGCGGGACCTAGTCTTCGAGGTCCTCGCGCTCGTTGTCCTCGCGGCCGGGGTCCTGACCGTCCTCGTCCCCGTCGAGTTCGTCGTCGCCCTGTTCGAGCGCGGTTTCGGAGACCGAGCCGGCTGAGCCGGGGTGGTATTGGCTCTGGAAGCTCTCGAGGGCGCGGTCGCGGCCGTCTTCGTCGATCGGCACGTCCTCGGAGATCCGTACCCAGTCAGCCCCCTCGTAGGCCTCCATGTTGAAGATCTCCTGGTCGATCGAGGCAGAGTCGTCGACCACGACGACGACCTCGGTCTGGGGGTTGAAGTAGGTGCCGGGCTGGATCAGCAGTTGCTCGATCTCGTAGAGGTGGTCCTCTGAGCTCGCCATCACCGCGATCCTACGAAATCGGCGAGCTGACGCTCGGTCTCGGCCTCGACGTCTAGCGGCTCCAGGCCCTGACGCAGCCGCCGCTCGTTGCGGCTGACGACCAGCTGGCGGACTTCCTTCCGCAGAGTTGCCTCCTGCTTGGCGGCGGGGTCTGTTTCCTGCGCGCCGCTCGCGAGCAGTCGCTCGGCCTCCGCCTCCACGTCCAGCGGGGTCTCGCCCTGCCGCTGCAGCCGTTCCGCCTTGGCCCTCAGCATCTGCCGCACCTCGGCCGCCTGGATCGCCGGGTCGACCGCGCGCTCGGGGCTGCGCATGTAGCGCGGCAGCGGTAAGTCCTGGTCGATCGCCAGCGGGCCTTTGCCGATCGAGTCCCAACCGCCGCCGACGCGCCAGAAGAGGAGTCCGATCAGGGGTGCCGCGACACCGGTGAAGAGCAGCACGGTTGCGCACTTCTCAGCCGCCGACATCGCCACCACCAAATCCACGCCCCAAGGGTAAACAGCCCCTTGCCGGCGGGCCATCCGCTACGCTTCCCTTGGTTGACTGACCAGTCAATCGGCGGAACGCTCGCCCGTCGGCGGCGCTCCAGAACAGACTTGACGACTGACGAAAAGGAGCACCGAGAGTGGCGGTTGACTTCACCCTGACCGACGAACAGAAGGATCTGCGCGAGCTCGCCCACAGCTTCGCCGAGAAAGAGATGCGCCCAGTCGCCTGGGAGTACGACGTGGATGGCACCTGGCCCCAGGACATCATCGACAAGGCCTGGGAGGTCGGGTTGATGAACACCCACGTGCCCGAGGCCTACGGCGGTCCCGGGCTCGATTACCTCTCCGGCTGCCTGATCGAGGAGGAGGTCGGCTGGGGCTGCTCCGGAATCGGCACCTCGCTGATGGCCAACGGTTTGGCCTCGGCCCCGATCACGCTCGGCGGCTCCGAGGAGACGAAAAAGAAGTACCTGGGGATGCTCACCGAAGGCCCCAAGCTCGCTTCCTTCGGCCTCACCGAGCCGGACGCCGGCTCCGACGTCTCGGGGATGAAGACCCGCGCCGTTAAGAAGGGCGACAAGTACGTGATCAGCGGCTCCAAGTGCTTCATCACCAACGGCACCTACGCCGACTACTTCACCGTCTTCGCCAAGACCGACCCCGAGGCCGGTCACCGCGGGATCAGCGCCTTCGTCGTCGACGCCGACCTCCCCGGGGTCAGCGTCGACAAGAAGGAGGACAAGATGGGCCAGCGGGCTTCCAACACCGCGACCATCTCCTTCGACGAAGTCGAGATCCCGGCCGAGAACCTCCTGGCCGAGGAAAACAAGGGCTTCAAACTGGCGATGATGACCCTCGACCGGACCCGCCCCGGCGTCTCGGCGATGGCCGTCGGTATCGCCCGCGCGGCGCTCGAGTACGCGACCGAGTACTCGAAGGAAAGGGTCCAGTTCGGCGTGCCGATCGCGATGCACCAGGCGATCCAGTTCATGATCGCCGACATGGCGACCAAGGTCGAGGCCGGCCGCCTGCTGGTCTGGAGTTCCGCCTTCCTGCTCGACCAGGGCGTACGCAACAGCAAGGTCTCCTCGATGGCGAAGCGCTTCGCCGCCGACTCGGCGATGGAGGTCACTACCGACGCCGTCCAGGTCTACGGCGGCTACGGCTTCATCAAGGAGTACCCGGTCGAGAAACTGATGCGCGACGCGAAGATCATGCAGCTCTACGAGGGCACCAGCCAGATCCAGCGTCTGGTCATCGCCAAAGAAGTGCTGCTGCCACGCCAGGCCGCCGACGCCCCAGCGCCGGACGCCAAGGCGCAGGAGTCCGAGCAGAGTCAGTCCGAGCAGGCAGCCGCTACGGTCTGAGCCATGAACGTCTCCGAGCGCGTCGCCACCGGTAAGGCGGCGCGCTCGGCTTCTCCTCGCTCTGGGCACGCCGGCTGGGGGCCGGGGGAGGACCTCGAGGATCCCGTTGCGATCCTCGAGGGCCAGGCCGCGACCCGCGTCACGGAGCTGGTCCCGATCCGCTACGGGCGGATGGCTGCCTCGCCCTTCGCCTTCTACCGCGGCTCCGCCGCGGTGATGGCCGCGGACCTCGCGACGACCCCGATCTCGGGCCTGTCGGTGCAGGCCTGCGGCGACGCCCACCTCTCCAACTTCGGCGCCTTCGCCGCGCCCGACCGCCGCCTCGTCTTCGACCTCAACGACTTCGACGAGTCGCTGCCGGCGCCATGGGAGTGGGATGTGAAGCGGCTCGCCAGCTTCGCGATTGCCGGCCGCGAAAACGGTCTGAGGCGCAAGCAGCGGGCGGCGGCGCTGCTGACCGCTGGGCGCAGCTACCGCGATGCGATGCGCAGCTTTGCCTCGCAGCGCAATCTCGAGGTCTGGTACGCGCGGCTCGACATCGAGGCGGCGCTGGCTGAGATCGAGGACGAGGCTCCCGAGGAGGAGGTGAAGCGGGTCCGCAAGGGGGTCGCGAAAGCGCGCTCGAAGGACAGCTTGCGGGCGCTCGAAAGGCTTACCGAAGAGGTCGACGGCGAGCTGCGCTTCGTCAGCCGCCCGCCGTTGATCGTCCCGGCCGAGGAGCTGTTGGCGGCGGGGGAGGCCCGCGATCTGCAGGAGACGCTCTCGGGGGTGCTCGCCGCCTACCGCGAGACCCTGCCCGGCGATCGCCAGCACCTGCTCGACGGCTACCGCCTGCGCCACATCGCCCGCAAAGTCGTCGGGGTTGGCAGCGTCGGCACCCGCGCTTGGGTGATCCTGCTGACCGGCAACGACGACGCCGACCCCCTCTTCCTGCAGGCGAAGGAGGCTGAGGCCTCGGTGCTCGAGCCCTACGCCGGCCCCAGCCGTTTCCGCAACCACGGCCGGCGCGTGGTCGAAGGCCAGCGGCTGATGCAGGCGGCGAGCGACATCTTCCTCGGCTGGTGCCCGGCGGTCGGGCTCGATGGCCGCTCCCGCGACTTCTACGTGCGTCAGCTCTGGGACTGGAAGCGCTCCGCCGAGGTCGAGCGCCTCAGCCCGCGCGGGCTCGAGGTCTACGCGCGCGTCTGCGGCTGGACCCTGGCCCGCGCACACGCTCGCTCCGGCGACCGCGTCGCGATCGCCGCCTACCTCGGCTCCGGCGATTCCTTCGACCAGGCGATCGCCAGCTTCGCCGAGGCCTACGCCGACCAGGCCGAACGTGACCACGAGGCACTGGTCGCGGCAATCGACTCAGGGCGGATCGAGGCCGAAGAGATCTGAGCCCAACCGGCTCAGGCGGGCGCCGGCGGCGGCGCGGGCGCAGGCTGCAACTGGTCGAAACGCCGGGTCGGCAACCGTCGCGTCGCGAAGAAGGAGGCCAGGCTGAGCAGGGCGGCGCAGAGGAAAGCCGTCTTCAGGGCCGCGAGCTGGGCGTCTTCGTAGTCGGTGACCACCTTGGTGACGCTCTCGGGCTCGACGCCGAGAGCCTCGGCGCTCGCCTCGACCTGATCGGCGGCGACGAAGCTCGCGCCGGCGGCGATTTTCACCTGCGCCTGTTCCCTGACCTCGTTTGAGAGTTGCCGGTTGTTGGCGATGCTGGTCGAGAAAGAGGAGACGAGCCCGGTGATGACGATTGCCCCGAGCAGGGCGGTGCCGAGCGAGGAGCCGAGCTGCTGGGCGGTGTTCTGCAGGCCGCCGGCTTCGCTGCGGTCGGGGTCGCCGATGGCGGACTGAACGACGTTCCCGAGCTGGGAGACGATCAGGCCCATGCCGACGCCGAGCACTCCCATTGCGGTCAGAAAGGAGCCGTTGTCCAGCGCCGGCTCAACCGTGTCCAACAGCAGCAGGGTCGCGACGAAGGTGACGGCGAGACCGGCCCGCACCAGCGTCCGCGCCGCGAACCGTTTCGAGAGCGCCGAGCCGGCGAGGGCGGTGACGAACAGCCCGATCGACGCCGGCAGCATCCGGACGCCGGTTTCGAGCGCGTCGAGGCCGTGGACGATCTGGAGGAAGAGCGGCACCGTGAAGAAGACCCCCATCAGGATCAGGTTCTGGGCGAGCAGCATCGCGACGCCGCCGCGCAGGCGGGGGATGCTCAGCAAGCGCAGACGGATCAGCGGTTCCTCGCCGCGAGACTCGCGGCGGCGCTCCCAGCTGCTGAAGGCGGCCAGCAGCAGCGCTCCTGCGGCGATCACGAACGGGGTCAGCGAGAAACCGAACGGCTCGATCGGGGAGCTGCGCGGCTGCAGCCATCCCCAGTTGCTCGCCTGGATCACCCCGAAGACCATCGTCCCCAGTCCGAGCGCGGAGAGCATCGCCCCAACCCAGTCGAGGCCCGACGCGCTGGGACGGGTGGGCTCCTTGACCAGCCTCAGGCCGAGCAGGATCCCCGCCGCGACCACGACCTCTCCGACGAAGACCACGCGCCAGGTCAGCTCGGTGGTGGCCCAGCCCCCGAGGATCGGCCCGACGGCGATGCCGGCGCCGGCGACGCCGCCGAGCACGCCGTAGGCCAGCGCCCGCTCCTGCCCCTGGAAGTTGCCCGCCACCAGGGCGACCATCGCCGGCAGCACCAAGGCGGCGCCGATGCCCTCGAGGATCGACCAGCCGAAGGTCAGCGACGGCACGCTCCAGGAGGCCGCGGTCAGGGCCGAGCCGGCGGCGTATATGCAGAGGCCGATCCCAAACGCGCGCCGCCGGCCGATCAGGTCGCCGAGCTTGCCCCCGGTCAGCATCAGCCCCGCCATCACCAGCGCGTAGAGGGCGATCACCGCCTGGATCGTGGTCACGGTGGTGTCGAAGTCGGCGACCAGCTGGGAGATCGCCACGTTCATCACCGCCTGGTCGAGGACCATCAGGAACTGGGCCGCGGCCAGGACGGCCAGCACTCCCCATTTCGCCATGGCCCGGCACAGTAACCGTCGCGCCGGAGCGCGAGTCGCCAGCGTCAAGCTTGCCGCGGGGGGAGAGATAAGGGTGCGGCAGTCATTACAACCGCTATGCGGAAGAAAAGACTGCCGCACTCACATCAGGCTCTTGCCGAGATGGCGAAACGGCAGCACGGTGTTGTCTCTATTCGGCAACTGCTCGGTCCACTTGGCTATTCGCAGACCGCGGTGGCTCGAGCGACGAGGGATGGACGCTTGCACCGCCTTCACAGGGGCGTTTACGCAGTTGGCCATATTGGACTCTCGGTTCACGGGAAATGCCTCGCCGCGGTTCTCGCCTGCGGCCCCGACGCCTTGCTCAGCCACTATTCGGCGGCATGGCTTTGGGGCCTCACAAGAACTTCGCCGATCCCGGTGCACGTCACCACGCCGATCCCTCGCAAGGCGCATCCCCCGATTCGAATCCACCACTCGCGAGTGCTGAAGCCTGAAGATCGTGGCCTCGAGGGGATGATTCCCGTCACAGCCGTGCCGCGAACACTCCTCGACTCGGCCGCGACACAACCCTTCACTCGCCTTCAGTGGATGCTCGAGCGCAGTGAAGAGCTCCAGCTATTCGATCTCGGACCGGTCGAGTCATTACTCGATCGCACCCACGGTCACCATGGCTGGGGACGGCTTCGGCGAGCGATTGCGCTTTACCAGCCGGTTCCGTTCACGCGGTCCCAGTTCGAGCTCGCGTTTTTCGAAGCGGTCGTGCGAGCTGGGTTGCCACGCCCGGCCACCAACTTCGTCGAGGCCGGCTTCGAGCTGGATGTGTACTGGCCCGAGTGCCGGTTCGCGGTCGAACTCGACACCTACGGAACCCATGGAACGCATGGCGCCTTTGAGCGCGACCGCCTCAGGCATGAGGACCTAAAGCTGGCTGGGATCGAGATGATTCGCGTGACCGACGTCCGCTTCCAGCGCGAACCGCGCGCGGTGCTGGCAAGGGTCCGTCGTCTACTCGAGGATCGGCGCGAGGAGATGCGGGTGCGGGTGAGCCGCTGAGCCGGCTCTCGCGGATCTGGCTAGGCCAGGCGCGGGGCGGCGTCGCCGCGCTTGGCGGCCTTGAGGCGCTGGATTTTGTCGAGCACGACCTTGCGCAGACGGACCGACTCGGGGGTGACTTCGACGCACTCGTCCTCGCGCAGGAACTCGAGCGAGGCTTCGAGGCTGAGCCGGGTCGACGGCGCGAGGCGGACGAGGACGTCGGCGCTGGCGGCGCGCATGTTGGTCTGCTGTTTGGCCTTGGTCGGGTTGACGTCGAGATCATCCGAGCGGGCGTTCTCGCCGACGATCATCCCTTCGTAGACCTCCTCGCCGGAGCCGACGAAGAGCGTGCCGCGGTCCTGCAGGCTCATCAGCGAGTAGCCGGCGGTGCTGCCGCGGCGGTCTGCGACCAGCGAGCCGGTCTGACGGGTGCGCAGCTCGCCCGCCCAGGGCTCCCAGCGGTCGAAGACGTGGTGGAGGATGCCGGTGCCGCGGGTCTCGGTGAGGAACTCGGTACGGAACCCGATCAGGCCGCGGGCCGGGACCAGATAGTCCATCCGCACCCACCCGGTCGAGTGGTTGACCATCTGCTCCATGCGGCCCTTGCGGCCGGCGAGCATCTGGGTAACGGCGCCGACGTGCTGCTCGGGCACGTCGATCGCCAGCCGCTCGACCGGCTCGTGCACCTCGCCTTCGATCTCGCGGGTGACGACGCGGGGCTGGCCGGCGGTCAGCTCGAAGCCCTCGCGCCGCATCAGCTCCAGCAGCACGACCAGCTGCAGCTCGCCGCGACCCTGCACCTCCCAGGCATCCGGGCGCTCGGTGTCCACGACCCGGATCGAGACGTTGCCGACCAGCTCGGCGTCGAGCCGGTCGCGGATCTGGCGCGCGGTCAGCTTGTTGCCCTCCTGGCCAGCCAGCGGCGAGGTATTGATCCCCATCACGATCGAGAGCGAGGGCTCGTCGACCTCGATCACCGGCAGCGGCCGCGGATCCTCGGGGTCGGCCAGGGTCTCGCCGATCGTCACCTCTTCGAGCCCGGCGACGGCGATGATTTCGCCCGGCCCCGCTTCTTCGGCGCCGACCCGCTCCAGCCCTTCGGTCACGTACAGCTCGGAGACCGTGGCGCGCCGGACGCTGCCGTCGGCACGGCACCAGGCGATCTGTTGGCCGGAGCGGATCGTGCCGTTGTGGACCCGGCAGAGGGCGAGGCGGCCGACGTAGGGAGAGGCGTCGAGATTGGTCACGTGGGCCTGCAGCGGAGCCTCCGGGTCGTACTCGGGAGCTGGGATCCGCTCCAGCATCAGGTCCATAAGTGGGTCGAGGTCGGTCCCCTCGACGCCCTCCTCGAGCGAGGCCCAGCCGGCCTTGGCGTTGGTGTAGACGATCGGGAACTCGATCTGGTCGGAATCGGCGTCGAGGTCGAGGAAGAGCTCGTAGACCTCGTCGACCACCTCGGCGATGCGGGCATCGGGGCGGTCGACCTTGTTGACGACGAGGATCACCGGCAGCTTCGACTCCAGCGCCTTGCGCAGGACGAAGCGGGTCTGCGGCAGCGGCCCCTCGGAGGCGTCGACCAGGAGCAGCACCCCGTCGACCATGGTCAGGCCGCGCTCGACCTCGCCGCCGAAGTCGGCGTGGCCGGGGGTGTCGACGATGTTGAACTTGACCTCGCCGCGCTTGACCGCGGTGTTCTTGGCGAGGATCGTGATCCCCTTCTCGCGCTCGAGGTCCATCGAGTCCATCACCCGCTCGGCCACGTCCTGGCCCTGGCGGAAGGTCCCGGTCTGCCACAGCATCGCGTCGACCAGCGTCGTCTTGCCGTGGTCGACGTGCGCGATGATCGCCACGTTGCGGAGGTCGTCTCTGGTCGTGCTCATCGGGATGAGAGGGTAGGGAAGGTGTCCTTGCAAAACGAAGCCCGCCAGGAGGCGGGCTTCGCAGACTGGTTTAAATGTGGTTCTTCGCTACGAAGTCTGCTGGACGCTCGCGGCGGCCGGGCCCTTCGGGCCTTCCTCGGACTCGTAACTCACTTTGGCGCCCTCGGTCAGGGACTTGAAGCCCTCGCCGAGGATGGCGCTGTGATGAACGAAGACGTCCTTCGAGCCGTCGTCGGGCGTAATGAACCCGTAGCCCTTGTCGTCGCTGAACCACTTAACAGTTCCGGTCGGCATGCATTGCCTCCACTTTGTGTGCTGCGAACGCGGAGGATGCGGTGAAGCAACGACGCGAGCGCTACGCACGAACTTTGCCGGTATCAACCGGCCCTAACGCAGGGGACCGTAGCAGGATCGCCGGGCCCGATTGCGCTCGGAATACGGTCTGATCGTGTTTCAAGGAATACCTAGCCGTGTCGATACCTCGCATCAGATGATCGTCGGGTTCGGTTCGCGCCGCCCTCAGGCACGACGCACGTTCGTCGCGATCGCGGCTGCCTGCGCGCTGGCGCCGGGCTCGGCCGCGGCGATGTCCGCACCCGAGCAGGCCCCGAACCTCTCGCCGCGATTGGCGGAGTTGGCGCAGCCGGGACTGCGCGCGGCGTCGCCGGCCCGCCAGGCGGCCCGCCTCGCCCTCGCCCCGAGCGGTCCCGGCAGCCTCCTGCGCGACGGCGACCGGGTCCTTCTCGACGTTCGCTTCGGCCGCGGCGGGGTCGGTGTCAACGCGCTGCGAGCCGCCGGGGCGGAGATCGTCCACGTGGCTCGTCGCTACCGCACCGCGACCGTCGCCGTGCGGCCCGCGAACCTGCCGGCGCTCGGCAAGCTCGCCGGCGTCGCCGGCGTGACCGAGGTGCTTGCCCCGGTCGCGCGCGGGGCCGACTGCGGCGGCAGCTTCCGGTCCGAGGGCGACGTGCAGCTGCGCGCTGCCGACGCCCGTGCCGGCTTCGCGCTCGACGGCAGCGGCGTCACCGTCGGCATCCTCTCCGACTCCTTCGACCGCGATTCGACCGCGGCGACCCACGCCGGTGGCGACGTGGCCAGCGGCGACCTTCCGGGGCTCGGCAGCCCCTGCGGCTCGAGCGCCCCGGTCAGCGTCCTCGACGACTCCGCCCCCACCGTCTTCGGGCCGCTCTCCGACGAGGGCCGGGCGATGGCACAGATCGTCCACGACCTCGCGCCCGGCGCCGACCTCAGCTTCGCCACCGCCTTCACCGGCGAACTAGCCTTCGCCGCCAACATCCGCGCCCTCGCCGCGGCGGGGGCCGAGGTGATCGTCGACGACGTCTCCTACTTCCAGGAGCCGTTCTTCCAGGACGGGCCGGTCGCGGTCGCCGTCGACGAAGTAGCGGCATCCGGCGTCTCCTATTTCTCGGCGGCCGGCAACGACAACCTGATCGACGCCGAAGGTCGCGACATCGCCTCCTGGGAAGCGCCCGCCTTCCGCAACTCCGGCGCCTGCCCGGCGGCGATCGTCGAACTCTCGGAAGCGCGGGAAGAAGAAGAAATCGAAGAAGCCGAAGAAGAAAGCGAAACGCCGGACCCGGTCGGGCTCCACCCCGAAAACTGCATGGACTTCGATCCGGCCGCGACGACGGACGAAACCTTCGGGATCGTGGTCGAAGCCGGCGAGGAGCTGACGGTGGATCTGCAGTGGGCGGAGCCGTGGAACGGGGTTGACACCGACTTCGACGCCTTCCTGCTCGACGACGAAGGCAAACTCCTTCCCGGCTTTCCCTTCGGCGGGGCCAAAGACAACGTCGGCGTCACCCAGCGGCCCTTCGAGTTCCTGACCTGGGAGAACGAAGGCCCCGAACGGGAAGTCCGGCTCGTGGTCAACCGCTTCAGCGGCGCGGAACCGCGGCTCAAGGTGGGCCTGCTCGAGAACGGACGCGGGGTCAGCGCGACCGAGTTCCCGGAATCGCTGGAAGGCGACGTCGTCGGCCCGACCGTGTTCGGCCACGCCGCCGCGGGCGGCGCGATCGCCGCTGCTGCCGTCCGCTACAACGACGCGACGAAACCGGAGGCCTTCTCCTCGCGCGGTCCGGTCAAGCACTACTTCGGTCCCGTCGCCGGCGCCGGCGCCGCGGCGCCGACCGTGGAGCAGGCGATCGCCAAGCCGGACCTGGCTGCGACCGACGCCGGCGCCAACACCTTCTTCGGCCGCTTCCTCGCCGGGACCTGGCGCTTCTTCGGCACTTCATCGGCGGCGCCGCACGCGGCGGCTGTCGCCGCGCTGATCCACCAGGCCAACCCCGCCGCCGGCCCGGCCCAGATCCGCGCCGCGCTGAGCACGACGGCGGATCCGATCGGTGCCTTCGGCCCGACCGCGGTCGGTGCCGGCCTCGTCGATGCCTTTGGCGCGGTCGCGGCGCTGGCGCTGGCGCCGACCGTCGCGATCACGAAAGCGCCGGAGCCGCTCAGCCGCAACCGCCTGCCGGCGATCGAGTTCAGCGCCAACCGGCCCGTCGCCTTCGGCTGTCAGGTCGACGGCGGCACTCCACAGCCCTGCGCCTCGCCCTTCGTCGTCCCGGCGCCGCTCGCTGACGGGGTCCACGGGATCGCGGTCAGTGGCGTCGACCTCGCCGGCCGCAGCGCCAGCAGCGGCAGCGCCTTCTTCGAGATCGACACCACCGCTCCGCGCACCACGATCGCCAGGCACCCGCCGAAGCTGATCCGCACCGAGCGCCGCCGCGTCCGCGGCGTCTTCCGCTTTCGCTCCAACGAGGCCGACGTGGCCTTCGCCTGCAAAGTCGACCGCGGCCTGCTGCGTTTCTGCGGCAGTCGGATCTCGCGCCGCTTTGGCGCTGGCAAGCACGTGGTCCAGGTCCGCGCTCACGACCGCGCCGGTAACGTCGACCCCACGCCCGCCGTCTTCCGCTTCCGCGTCGAGCGGACTGGCTGAGCCGCAGCTCCCGGCCCCGGCTCAGGCGCGCAGCCGGTCGGCCAGGCCGGAGTGGCGGCCGCCGCCCTCGTCGCGCCGCACCGCCGTCGCCAGCGTCGCCGGGTCGCCGACCAGGACGCAGCTCTGGCGGGCGCGGGTGATCGCGGTGTAGAGCAGCGGCCGGGTCAGCATCCGCGCGTGCGAGCGGTGGCAGACGGCAACGACGACCGGGACCTCGCAGCCCTGTGCCTTGTGGACCGAGATCGCGTAGGCGAGGCGTAGGGTCGCCGTCTCGTCGTAGGGGATCGGCAGCGAGCCGCCCTCGTCGGTGTCGACGCGGATCGTCTCCTCGTCCGGGTCGTCCTCGCGGAGGAAGACGATCGAGCCGTTCATCAGGCCCAGCTCGTGCGAGTTGCGGGTCTGGATCAGGCGGTCGCCGATCCGGAAGCGGTCGTTCAGGGCGCGCTTCCCGTCCGGGTTGAGCTGGTCCTGGAGGCGCTCGTTGAGGGCGTCGATCCCGACCGTGCCGCGGTACATCGGGGCCAGCACCTGGACCTCGCGGATCGGGTCGACCGCGAACCGCTTCGGTGCCCGCTCGGCGACGACCTCGACCACCGTCTCCAGCGCCCGCTCGGGGTTCGCTCGGTCGATGAAGAAGAAGTCATGGTCCTGGTCCTGCTCCGGCTGCAGGTGCGGGGACCGGCCCTGGTTGATCTCGTGGGCCGCGGTCGTGATCATCGAGCGCGCCGCCTGGCGGAAGATCTGGGTGAGCCGCACGACCGGCGCCGCTCCGGAGGCGATCAGGTCCTCGAAAGGCTTGCCGGCGCCGATTGGCGGCAGCTGGTCGGCGTCGCCGACGAAGACCACGTGGGTCGTCTCGGCGAGGCCGGCGAGGAGGATCTCGGCGAGGCGCAGGTTCAGCATCGAGGACTCGTCGACGATCACCAGGTCGGCCGGCAGCGGCCGGCCCGGCTTGTAGGCGGGCTCGCGTCCGGGCATCCACTCGAGCAGCCGGTGGATCGTCTGCGCTTCGTGCCCGGTCGTCTCCTCGAGCCGGCGGGCGGCGCGGCCGGTCGGGGCGCAGAGGGCGATCGTCGCGTTGGCCGCTTTCGCCTCGGCGACGATCTCCCTGGTGCAGACGGTCTTGCCGACGCCGGGGCCGCCGGTGAGGACGGAGACGCGGGCGGCAAAGGCGCCGCGCACCGCCGCCCACTGCTCGTCGGTGAGCCGCTCGCGCGGGCTCTCCCCGGGGTCATGGTCGAGATGGGGTGGGGCGGCGGTACGGGCGAGCAGGGTCGCGGCGACGGCGAGCTCGCTGGCGTGGGTCAGCTCGCGGTAGACCCGGCCCTCGTCGACCAGCAGGCCCGGCGCCTCGCTCAGCACGTCGGGATCGGGCGCGAGCCCGATCAGCCGTGCCGTGCGCCGGGTCAGCTCGTCCAGAGGCAGGTAGCTGTTGCCCTGCTGCTCCGCTTCGACGAGGGCGAAGACCGCGGCGGCCTGGGCGCGCCGGGTCGACTCGGGCGGGACGTCGGTGGCGAGGGCGATCTTGTCGGCGCGGGCGAAGCCGACCCCGTCGACCTCGGTCAGACGGTAGGGGTCCTCGTGCAGGATGGCCATCGAGTGCTCGCCGAAGCGGGCGTGGATCGGCGCCGCCAGGTGCGCCAGCCCGTGCGGGGCGAGCTGGACGTGGAGGTCGCGCACGGCGCGGCTCGCGTGCCACGACTCGGCTGCCGCTGCGGCCTGGCCTTCGCTGACTCCCCGCAGCGCTGCGAAGACACCGTGCGGATCGGCGGCGATCGCCTGCAGCACGTGCTCGCCGTGCTCGTCGACCAGCCGCTCCGCCCGCGCCGGCCCGATGTGGCGCAGCGAGGTCAGGTAGGCGACCTGGCCCTCGCGGTCGGCTGGGTCGAGTGGCAGCGCGCCCTGCGCCCGCAGCTGCCGCCCGTAGCGGCTGTGGGTCTGCCAGTCGCCGCTCACTTCGGCCCGGTCGCCGGCGCCGAGGTGGGCGACCGGGCCGACCAGCGCGAACCCCTCGCCGGAGTCGGCGTCCTGGACCTCGAGCACCGCGTAGCCGTCGTCCTCGGCGCAGAAGATCACGCCGAGCACCTCGACCGTGCCGGTGTAGGCGGCCGCGTCGGCGTCGAAGAGGGTCGCGCTGCCGTTCACAGGCCAAAGCTAGCCCGATGCGAGGCGGGAGTCGCGGCAGCCAAGCCGCAAATAGCATTGAGATGTGAGCTCTGAGGCTGACCGGCTCCCCTATGTGGACGAGCACTCGCTGGTCATCGACGCCGGCCGCGAGGCGACCTGGGCGGCGCTGCTGCACGTGACCGAGGCGATGATGTCCGGCGCCGCAGCCCCCCGCTACGCGCGCCTCGTCGGTTGCGCCGACACCGAGGCCTCTGGGCCGCGACCGCTGGCCGAGGGCTCGGCTTTTCCCGGGTTCCATGTCGCCGTCGCCGCGGCGCCCGACGAGTTCGCCCTGGCCGGCAGCCATCGCTTCTCCGACTACGCGCTGATCTTCCGGCTCGAGGCCTGCGATCGTGGGCGCACCCGCGTGCGGGCCGAGACCCGGGCCGGGTTTCCCGGCCTCAAGGGCGCCGTCTACAAGGGCTTGGTGATCGGCACGCGCATGCACGTACTCGCCACTCGCCGCGCGCTCGGCGGCGTCAAGCGTCGCGCCGAGCGCTGAGCGTGCGGTCTCTCGCGGGACCGGTGGAGATCGCGGCGTGAGCGAGCGCGTTCCCCGTCCCCCCGCCGGTCTCTGCGACAGCTGCCGGCACCAGCGGCGCATCCCCAACACCCGCGGCTCGGTCTTCTCGCTCTGCGAGCGCTCGCGCGAGGACCCGGCCTACCCGCGTTACCCGCGGATCCCGGTGCTCAGCTGCCCGGGTTTCGAGCCGGAATCGGGTCGGACGGATCGCGGGCCGCGCCGATAGCGACTCCGATCAGGCCGAGCCCGAAGACGACCGCGGCGAGGCCGACCACGAGGCCGAGCAGGGGGACCAGGGCGGCGACTCGGAGGATCGCCAGGCCGGCGAGGAAGGAGAGGACGCGGTGGCGCGGCGGCTTCAGGACGCGCCTGCCGATCGCGTAGGCCGAGACCGCGTACGCGACCGCGCCGAGCGGCAGCAGCGCCAGCCCGATGCCGAACGCCAGCGGCAGGCCGAAGAGGGTGATCGCAGCGAGCAGCGCGACCAGGGGCAGGACGACGACGATCGCGATGCCGATCGCGATCGTCGGCCCGACCCGCTCCCGCGAGCGCGCCTCGAGCGCGTCGGCGGCGCGTGGCGCGATCAGCAGCAGCAAAGCGCCGAGGACGAAGGTCGAGAAGCCGATCGCGAGCCAGAGGAGAAAGCCGCCGACCCAGGGCACGAGGCCGCCGAGGTCGGGCCAGCTCTCGCGCTCGACATCTCCGTGGACGCGTGCGTCGAGGGACACCTGCGGACGCTCGTCGCCGTATTGGACGTCCCCGGTCACTTCCGCGCGCGGCAGTAGGTGCGCCTGGCCGGCGGCGGTGAAGAGGCTGCCGTCGATCCGGCCGGAGACGAGGACGTCGCCGTCGAGCACGACCACGTCGCCCTCGACCCGGCCGGCGATGCGGGCGTGGCCGCTGGCGATGAAGACGCCATCGACCGTTTCGCCGCGCGGCACGACGACGTCGCCGACCGCGACCACCACGGCGTCGTCGCTGCCGCGGGCTCCGCCCACCGTCGCCGTAGCGGCGCTGGCGTTGGCGGCGAACGCCAACCCCATCAGCAGCGCCGCCAGGAACGGGAGGCTTCGGGACACGCCCGCAGCCTAAGGGACTTCGACCCGCCCTTCGCTCTCCGCCATCGGGTCGGGTTCGCCCAGCTTGCTGATGTCCGGCGGCTCGTAAAGCTTGCCCGGCACCCCGCCGAGGAGCAGGACGCGGATCCCCTCCGGCCCCGGCCAGATCTTCCGCTTCGCCTCCGGGGCGACCCGGGCGACGTGCGATTCGTCGAGCGGGAAGCGCTCGCCGTCGATCTCGATCTCGCCGCTGCCGCGCATCGCCAGGAAGACCTCCTCCTGGTCGTCATGCGTGTGGTCGTGCTCGGGGTAGCGGTCGAAGTTTGGCGGCAGGTCGAGGATCTGCATCCCGAACGACTCCACCCCGAGCTCGGCGCGGGCCCGCTTGAAGGCGCCGAGGTAGACGGCCTCCATCTCGTCGATGTTCTTCACGGTGCTGCTCACTGGTCTCCTCCTGTCGACTGGCAGTTGCGTCGTCATCCTAAGCGATTTGCACGAACGTTCGTGCTTTTTTGTAGCCTGCGGCTATGGGCATGACCACCGAGAGCCCGCAGGCGACCGCCACCAAGGGGGCCCAAACCCGCGCCGCGATTCTCGAGCGCGCCATCGACCTCGCTTCGGCCGAGGGGCTGGAGGGGCTGACGATCGGCCGCCTCGCCGCCGAGCTGAAGATGAGCAAGAGCGGCCTCTTCGCCCATTTCGGCTCCAAGCAGGAGCTGCAGCTGGCGACGATCGAGGCCGCCGCCGAGCGCTTCCGCGCCGCGGTGATCGAGCCGGCGATGGCCGCCCCCGACGGCGCCCCGCGGCTGCGTGCGATGGGGGAGCGCTACCTCGACCACCTCGATCGCTACTCGGGCGGCTGCTTCTGGGCCGCGACCTCGGCCGAGTACGACGACCGCCCCGGGCCGGTCCGCGACGCGATCGCCGCCGCCCTCGACGCCTGGATGGCGGAGCTCGAGCGCCAGGCCAAGATCGCCGGCGTCGAGCAGCCACAGCGCTTCGCCTTCGAGCTCTACGCCGTGGTGATGGGGGCCAACGCCCGCTACCGCCTCAGCGGCGACCCGAAGGTCTTCGAGTACGCCCGCGAAGCTCTCGCCCGGCTCGAGGCGGAGCTGCCGGAATGAGCGACGCCGCCGCCTTCGTCGAGCGCTTCCGCGGTTACTGGCGGGCACCCTCGGTCGAGGGGCTGGAGGCGCTGCTGGCGCCGGACGTCCGGCTCGTCGCCCCGATGACCCCGACCACCCACACCCTGGCAGAGGGCAAGCGCGCCTTCGCCACGATCCTCGCCCTGACCCCGGACCTGACCGCGGAGGTCCAGCGCTGGGGCGCCACCGAGGACGGTATCCTGATCGAGTTCACGCTCTCCGGCAGCGTCGCCGGCGTTCCGGTCTCCTGGCCCGCGGTCGACCGCATCGTCCTCCGCGACGACGGCCTCGCCGCCGAGCGCGTCTCCTACTTCGACACCGCGCCGCTGGTCCTCACCGCGCTCCGCCACCCCCGCACCTGGCCGACCTTCCTGCGCAGCCGCCTGCGCCCCTAGGTTTTTGCCGTGGCTCGATTCGGTTACCGGCGGTGCTGACATGGATGTCGGCATCGCACTCCCCAACGCGGTCCCGGGCGCTACAGGGGATCAGCTGACCGAGTGGGCGCGGCGGGCGGAGGCACGCGGCTTCTCCAGCCTCGGCACGATCGACCGTGTCGCCTACGACAATTACGAGCCGCTGGTCGCGCTCGCGGCCGCGGCGGCCGTGACCGAGCGGATCGGCCTCTGTACCTCGGTCCTGTTGGCGCCGTTGCGCGACAACGCGGTCGCGTTGGCGAAGCAGGCACTCAGCCTCAACGCTCTCTCCGGCGGCCGCTTCACCCTCGGCCTTGGCCTCGGTGGCCGCGACGACGACTACGAGCTGAGCGGGCTCGAGACCGAGGCGCGTGGCAAGCGCTTCGACGCGATGCTCGAACGGATGCGCGAGGTCTGGGATGGGGATCGGGTCGGTCCCGCGCTGGAGGGGCCGCCGCGCGTCGTCATCGGCGGCGGTGTCGACGCCTCCTTCGCTCGCGCCGCCCACTTCGGCGAGGGCTGGATCGCCGCCGGTTCCCCACCCGAGCAGTACGCGCCGATGGCCGCGAGGGCGAAAGCGGCGTGGTCGGAGGCCGGCCGCGAGGGCGAGCCACGCCTGATGGGCCTCGCCTACTTTTCCCTCGGCGACGATGCCAGGACGAAGGCCGAGGCCTACCTGGGCGACTACTACGCCTGGCTGGGCGAGGGCATCGCCTCCTACCTCGTCGCCAGCACCGCCAAGGACGCCGGCACCGCGCACCGCTACGTCTCCGAGTTCGCCGAGGCCGGCTGCGGCGAGCTGATTTTCTGTCCTTCCTCCAGCGACCCCGCCCAGGTCGACCTGCTCGCCGACGCCGTCGGTCTCTGAGCCGGCGCGCGGCACCGCCGTACACTCGCTGGGTGGACCGTCCGCTGCTCGACCGCACCCTCGCCGACGCCGGCGAGCCCGCCTACCGCGCCGGCCAGGTTTGGGAGTGGGTCGCACGAGGTGCGCGCTCCTACGAGCAGATGACCAACTTGCCGGCGGCGCTGCGCGAGCGGCTCGCCGCTGCGGTGCCGCTCTCGACTCTCTCGCTGCAGGCGGAGGCCAAGTCCGACGACGGCACCGTCAAGTCGCTCTTCCACACCGTCGACGGCCGCCCGATCGAGGCGGTGCTGATGCGCTACCGGGACGGTCGCCGCTCGGTCTGCCTCTCCTCGCAGTCGGGCTGTCCGCTGACCTGTACCTTCTGCGCGACCGGGCAGATGAAGTTCGGCCGCAATCTCAGCGCCGACGAGATCCTCGACCAGGCGCTGCATTTCCGCCGCCTCGAGCCGATCGACCACGTCGTCTTCATGGGCATGGGGGAGCCGACGATGAACATCGACGCCGTGCTCGCCGCCTGCGAGCGGCTGCCCGACCTCGGCGTCACCCACCGTCGCACCGCGATCTCGACGGTTGGCTGGGTGCCAGGGATCGACCGGATCGCCGAGTGCGAGCTGCCGCTCAGCCTGGCGCTCTCCCTGCACGCGCCAAACGACGGGCTGCGCTCGCAACTGATGCCGGTCAATGACCGCTACCCGCTCGCCGAGGTGCTGGCCGCCTGCGACCGCTACCGAGCTCGGCGCCGGCGCAAGGTCTTCGTCGAGTACGTGATGCTCGCCGAAGTCAACGACCTGCCCGAGCACGCCCGCGAATTGGCGCAGCTGCTCGACCCGCGTATCTACAAAGTCAACCTGATCCCCTACAACCCGACCGGCAGCTACGACGGCTCCTCGCCGGAGCGGATCGAGCGCTTCCGCGCGATCCTCGCCGAGCACCGGCTTACCGCCACCGTCCGCCTCACCCGCGGCCGCGACATCGAGGCCGCCTGCGGCCAGTTGGCCGCCACCGCGGCATAACTGGCTAGGCAGCCAGTTATGATCGCCGCGATGGCAACCGTCGACACCGCGACCCCGGTCGCCAAGCCTCCTCAGATGTCCGCCAACCCGCTGCGGCGGGTGGTCGGGGACCTCGCCGTCGAGTGGCGCGAGCGCGGCAAGTACCCACCCGGCCCGCGCAGCTTCAGCCACACCAGGACCCTCGAAATCGCCCACGATCCACTGCCGTTGCTGCTCGGCGGCTACGAAAAGTACGGCCCGATCTACAGCATGCGCCTGCTCCACACGCAGGTCGTGATCATGCTCGGACCAGAGGCCAACCACTTCGTTACCGTCGGCCACCCCGAGAACTTCCACTGGCGCGATTCGAGCTTCGGCGACCTGATCCCGTTGCTCGGCGACGGCCTGCTGACCGTCGACGAGGACTACCACGACCGCGCCCGGGCGATCATGATGCCCGCTTTCCACCGCGAGCAGATCGTCGCCTCGGTGGCGGCGATGACGCTCGAGTCGGAGACCGCGCTCGCCCAGCTCCGGGTCGGCGAGACCGTCGACATCTACGACTGGATGCGCAACTTGGCGATGCGGATCGCGATGCGTGCCCTGCTCGGGCTCGACCCCGACGAGGCCGGCAAGGGCGCCGCCGCTGCCGAGCACTTCGAGCGCGCGCTCGGCTACTACGGGATCGATTTCCACCTGCGCCTGCTGCGCGGCCCGCGCTCGCCCTGGCGCAAGATGGTCTCCTCGCGGCGGGTGCTGGACGAAATCGTCTTCGCTGAGGTCGGCCGTCGCCGCGCCAACCCCGATCCGGCCCGCCAGGACATCCTCAGCCTCCTGGTCGGGGCCCGTGGCGAGGGCGGGGAGGCTTTCACCGACCGCGAGGTCCGCGACCAGGCGATGACCCTGATGTTCGCCGGCCATGACACCTCGACCTCGACCCTGACTTTCATGATGTACGAGCTGGCCCGCCACCCCGAGGTGGTCGCGAAGCTGCAGGAGGAGCAGGACCGTGTGCTCGGCGGGGCGACGCCGACGGTCGACCAGCTCGAACGCGAGATGCCCTACCTCGAGATGGTCCTCGACGAGGTCCTGCGCCTCTACCCGCCGGCCTGGGTCGGTCCCCGCCGCGCCGTGCGCGAGTTCGAGTTCGGCGGCTACACGGTGCCGCGCGGCGCCTACGTCAACTACTGCTCCTGGGCCAGCCACCGCATCCCCGAGGTCTTCCCCGACCCGGAGGCCTTCATCCCCGAGCGCTTCACCCGCGAGCGCAAGGCGGCGCTCCCCAGGGGCTCCTACATCCCCTTCGGCGGCGGCTCGCGGATCTGCATCGGCAAGCGCTTCGGCCAGACCGAGGTGAAGCTGGTCGCGACGATGTTGCTGCAGCGCCTCCGTCTCGAGGCCCTCCCGGGTCGCACGATGACGATCCGCCAGATGCCGACCCTCTCGCCGCGCGGCGGCCTTGAGATG
Organism: uncultured Solirubrobacterales bacterium; assembly: GCA_963846515.1. Taxonomy (GTDB): domain Bacteria; phylum Actinomycetota; class Thermoleophilia; order Solirubrobacterales; family 70-9; genus VAYN01. The sequence continues at coordinate 66,277 of CAWJWC010000004.1, forward strand.
AAGGTCCGCGAGCGCGCCGCCTAGACTCGCGCGTCGATGCGCGCGCTCGTCATCTCCGACACCCACTTCGGCGCCTGGACCGGGCGCGACCTGCTCGCCGAGGAGTTCGCTCTGGAGCGGCTGGCGCCGGCCCTGAAGGGCGTCGACGAGCTGATCTTCCTCGGCGATCTGTTCGATTTCCTCTTCGGCGCGGTCGAGGAGTGCGTCGAGGCCGCCGATGGCTTGCTGGGGCTGATCGCCGCGCAGATGCCCGGCAAGCGGCTCGTCTTTCTCGCCGGCAACCACGACCACCATCTCGTCCACCGCGACGAGGAGAACCGGCTCGAGGCACGACTGGCAGGCGGCGAGGAGCCTGCTGCCGCGCCCGGTCCCGGCTTCTTCCGCCGGTTCCTCGAGCGGCGGCTGCCCGGGATCGAGGTCGAGATCGCCTACCCGACCTACGAGTTCGGCGGCGTCCTCTTCACCCACGGCCACTACCTCGACCCGCACGCCCGCCTGACCGGCTCGCGCGGCGACCGGCTACTGACCCGGGCGCTGTGGGCGGTCGCTGCCGGCGGGCCGGAGCAGCCGCGCCGGATCGAGGACTACGAGTCGGTGACGACGCTGCTCACCGAGTGGCTCTACATTGCCGCCCAGATGCCGCACGGCACCCACGCCCAGCAAAACGTCTTCCGCGCCGCCCAGCGCGCGGGGCGCTTCGCCTCTGTCCTGGGCGCACCGGTCAGGGGCGCTGAGCGGCTGGCGGCGAAGCTGCGCGATCGCGGTCTCGGCGATGGCTCCATGCCCTTGCCGAGCGAGGAGCACTTCGATGCGATCGTCCGTGACGAGGCCGCGCGCCAGTCGCGCGAGCAGCCGCCGGCTGGGCCGTCGCTCTCGCAGCCGCTCTACCCGGAGCCGACCGTGATCTCGCGCAGCGATCCCTCCGAGCACCCCTGCGCGCCTTCGAACAGGTCGTCGACAACCTCGGCTGGGCGGAGGGGGCCGAGACGATCGTCTTCGCCCACACCCACCAGCCCCTCGCCGACGTCCGCTGCCGCCGCGGCGGCAGCGTCCGCTACTGGAACACCGGCTCCTGGATCTACGAGCCCGACCTCAGCTCGCGCCAGGCCTACGCTCGCTACCTCTGCTACGCCTGGCCCGGCACCTCCGTCCTGATCGACACTGACCAACCGCAGCCTCAGCTACTGGAGCTCCTCGCCGATCTGAATCCACTAAACGGCGGCCCGGGTCTGCCAAGCGCCTGAGTTCGCCCGTCCCTACTCAAGCCAGCCCTGAAGCAAGCACCATGTGGCGTGGGAGGGAGTGCGGGTAGGGATGGAACGTCTTGTACTTTTTCGGCGCGCCGAGTCTCGGACGGCCGGGATTCGATCTCGAAAAAGTTAAGTGGAATCCCTACCCGGACTCCCTCTTCACCCACACCGCTACTTGATGAACAGCATCTCCTCGTACTTGGGGAGCGGCCAGAGGTCGTCGGCGACGACCTTCTCCAGCTTGTCGGCGGCCTCGCGCACGTCGTCCATCGCCGCCAGCTGTTCGTCGCGGGCGTAGGCCGCCATCTCCAGGCCCTCGAGCCCCGGATCGGCGTTGGCCGCCTTTAGCGCCCCGAGCGCGGCGACCAGCTCGTCGACCAGCTCGCGCGTCTCGCCCTCGAGGCTGGAGACGCCGGCCTCGCCGATCAGCGCCAGGTGACGCAGCGCGGCCGGCAGGATCATCGTCTGGGCGATCGAGAAGGCCGTCTCCGCCTCGATGTTGGCGCGCAGCCAGTACTGCTCGACCCAGACCTCGAAGCGGGACTCGAGCTCGCGCTTGGAGAGTACGTTGTAGTTCTCGAAGGCGGCGACGGTATCGTCGGCAAGCACCTCGGGCAGCGCGTCCGGGGTCGTCCGCAGGTTCTTCAGCCCGCGCTGCTCGGCCTCGGCGTGCCACTCCTCGGAGTAGTTATCGCCGCTGAAGCAGACGGCCTTGTTCGCGAGGTAGGACTCTTTGACGATCTCGATCACGGCCTGCGGAATCTCGGTGCCGGAGTTAAGCTTCGCCTCCAGCTCGCCGGCGAGCTGATCGATCGCCTCGGCGGCGATCGTGTTCAGCACGGTGTTGGGGAAGGCGAGCGACATGCTCGACCCCAGCGCCCGGAACTCGAATTTGTTGCCGGTGAAGGCGAACGGCGAGGTCCGGTTGCGGTCGCCGCCGTGCATCGGCAGCGAAGGCAGAACGGTCGCCCCGAGGTCGAGAAAGGAGGCCGGCGTGTTCGGGTCGCCCTCGCCGCTGGCGATCGCGTCGAACGTTTTTTCCAGCTCGCCGCCGAGGAAGATCGAGATGATCGCCGGCGGCGCCTCGTTGGCCCCGAGCCGGTGGTCCTGGCCGATGTTCGCGACCGAGGCCCGCAGCAGGCCCTGGTGCTTGTTGACCGCCTGGATCACCGCCGCGCAGAAGAACAGGAAGTGGATGTTCTCCGAGGGCGTGTCGCCCGGGTCGAGCAGGTTGCTGCCGGTGTCGGTGCCCATCGACCAGTTGTTGTGCTTGCCGGAGCCGTTGACGCCGGCGAACGGCTTCTCGTGCAGGAGGGCGACGAGGCCGTAGCGGCGGGCGACGTTTTCCAGCGTTTGCATCAGCAACTGCTGATGGTCGGAGCCGACGTTCGAGTTCTCGAAGATCGGCGCGATCTCGTACTGGGCCGGCGCGACCTCGTTGTGGCGGGTCTTGACCGGGATGCCGAGCTTCCGCATCTCCAGTTCGGCCTCCATCATGCAGGCCAGCACCCGCTCCGGGATCGAGCCGAAGTAGTGGTCGTCGAGCTCGTGGCCCTTCGGCGGCTGGGCGCCGAACAGAGTGCGGCCGGTGGCGATCAGGTCGGGCCGCTCGAAGAAGTACTGCTCGTCGATCAGGAAGTACTCCTGCTCTGGCCCGACCGTGGTGAAGACGCGCTGGCTCTGCTCGTCGCCGAGCAGCCGCAAGGCCTTGATCGCGGAGCGCGAGAGCGCGTCCATCGAGCGCAGCAGCGGAACCTTGCCGTCGAGCGCCTCGCCGGTCCAGGAGACGAAGGCAGTGGGGATGCAGAGCAGCGCCCCGTTCGGGTTCTCGAGGATGAAGGCGGGGCTGGTCGGGTCCCAGGCGGTGTAGCCGCGCGCCTCGAAGGTGGCGCGGACGCCGCCGGTCGGGAAGGAGGAGGCGTCGGGCTCGCCCTGGATCAGCTCCTTGCCGGAGAAGCCCGCGAGCGAGGTGCCGTCCTTGCCCGGCTCGAAGAAGGAGTCGTGCTTCTCGGCCGTGGAGCCGGTCAGCGGCTGGAACATGTGGGTGTAGTGGGTGGCGCCGTTCTCCAGCGCCCAGTCCTTCATCGCCTCGGCAACGGCGTCGGCGAGGCTCGGGTCGAGCGCCTCGCCGCCGGCCAGGGTCGCCTGCAGCTTCTCGAAGGCGTCACCGGGCAGGCGCTCGCGCTGCACCGCGGCGGAGAAGACGTTGGCGCCGAAGGCTTCGTTCTCGGGCAGGGTCAGGTCGAGCGCGCCGAGGGCCTCCCCGTTTGAGCTCCACTGCGCGGCAGTCACGTTTTGCTGGCGGATACGAGTCATCGCTGGCTGGTCCTCACTTGGCGCGCGCCCGCTCCGAGGCGCGATCGAATTACCGGGTCTCACTCCCTTTTAAAGAGCCAAAAGAGCCTAATGGGCGGGGGCAGATCGCGCCTTTGTACCGGCGTACAGTCTTTGCCGGCCGCGGGTTATCCCCCGTGTCGGGCACAAAATGCCTGGAGTGGGCGGAAAACCCGTTGAGGTGCTGCGCTCAGGCGAGCGGTTCGGCGCTGAACAGGCCGAGCGGGTGGCGGAGGCGGAAACCGCGAGTCTCGCGCATCTGTTCGGACCAGCCGGGGCCGCTGCGATCGCCGTCTTCGGCGTAGGAGGTGTCCCAGCGCAGGCCGGCGATCACCGCGAAGACGTGCTCGCGGTTGGCGTAGATCCGCACCCAGCTTCCCGCTCCGCCGCTGCCCCAGCGCATAAACCCGGTCGAGTCGAGGGGCGATTCGAGCAGCCCGGCGGCGTGCAGCACGTAGCTGACCGAGCCGGAGCAGTCGTAGCCGCGGGCGTTCCAGCTGCGGTGTCCGCCGCCCCAGTGGTAGGGCCGGTGACGGATCCGGTTCGCCGCTTCGATCATCGACTTGACCGAGGGCGGGGCCGAAGGCGGAGCGACCGCCCGCCCACCCGGCGTTAGCGTCGCCTCCGGTACCTGCGAGCTCGCCGGCGCCGCCGCGACGCCGAGCCCGGTGCCGAGGGCGAGCGCGATGGCCAGCGTTGCGATCCAGCTTCCCCTGCGCATGAAAGGCGTTTATCGGCAGCTCGGTTGCCGGGCTTGAGGTCCCCCGCATGGACCAAGAACGGCTCGCCGGGCGCGACCGGATAGCCTCCGCGGCCGCGGCGCTCGCCGCACTGCCAAGCCCAAAACCGGGAGGATTCACCGCAATGTTCGTTTCCAAGGCCGCCGTCGTCGGCGGTGGCACGATGGGGGGCGAGATCGCGCAGGCGATCGCCGCCGCCGACATCCCAGTCGTCGTCAAGGACATCGACCAGAAGTTCGTCGACGCCGCGGTGGAGAAGGCGCGCGCGGTCACCGAGGGCCAGCTGGCGCGCCTAGTCAAGAAGGAGAAGCTGACCCAGGAGCAGGCCGACGTCCGCCTCGCCGAGGTCATGGGCAGGGTCATCGGCACCACCAGCTACGAGGAGTTCGGCGACGTCGACTTCGCGATCGAGGCTGTGCCGGAGAAGATGGAGATCAAGCGGGCGGTCTTCCGCGAGCTCGACGCCGCCACCCCGGGCCACGCGATCCTCGCCTCCAACACCTCTTCGCTCTCGATCACCGAGATCGGCGAAGCGACGCTGCGCGCCGACAAGGTCGTCGGCTTCCACTTCTTCTACCCGGCTTCGATCATGCCCCTGGTCGAGGTGATCGTCGGCGAGGACACCTCGCGCGAGACCGCCACCGCCGCCTTCAACTTCGCCCAGGCGATCAAGAAGCAGCCAATCGTCTGCGGCGAGGTGCCCGGCTTCGTCGTCAACAAAATCCTGATGGCGACGATCGGCGAGATCTGGCGTGCACAGGAGGAGCACGGGCTCTCGCTGAAGGCGATCGACGAGGCGATCGCGGCGGCCCAGGTCGCCCCGATGGGCCCCTTCTTCCTCACCGACCTGCTCGGGCTCGACACCGTTTTGCACGTCGCCGAACACCTCAACGAGTCCTACGGCGAGACCTTCTACGTCCACAAGGGGCTGCAGGGGCTGGTCGGGGAAGGCAAGCTCGGCGCCAAGAGCGGCGGCGAGGGGTTCTTCAAGAACGGCGAGCAGACGATTCCAGGCGACGCCGCCCCCGACGCCGAGGAACTGGTCGCGATGTTCACCGGCCGCGCCCTGGTCGAGTCCTGCCTGCTGGTCGAGGAGGGCATCTGCTCGGTTCGCGACATCGACCTCGGGATGATGGCCGGGGCGGGGCTCGACCCGCGCAAAGGCCTGCTGCCGCCGTTCTGGAAAGCCGACGTGGAAGGGCTCGGCAAGGTGCTGGAGCAGCTCGAGCGGCTGCAGGAGAAGCACGGCGACCGTTTCGCGCCGCCGGTCACCCTGAAGCGCCTCGTCGCCCAGGGGCGTCTTGGCATGGCTTCGGGCCAGGGCTTCTACCCCTACCCGCAGCCGGACGAGGGCGAGCAGGCCGAGACGGTGAAACTGGAGACGCGCGACGGCGTCGCTGTCGCCTGGCTCGCCAACCTGCCGATGAACGCCGTCTCGCCGGACGTGATCCGCGACCTCGGCACGGTCTGGGAGCGGGTCAAGGCCGACGAGAGCATCGGCGCGATGGTGATCGCCTCCTCGGTTCCGGTCGTCTTCTCGGCCGGCGCCGACATCAAGGCGTTCACGCAGATGGACGACGCCAGCGGTGAGGAGCTGATCCACGCAGGCCACGCGCTGCTGCGCGAGCTCGGCACCGCGCGCGTCGCGACGATCGCCGCCGTCAACTCGATCGCCTTTGGTGGTGGCTGCGAGCTGGCGATGGCCTGCGACGTGCGGATCGGCGCCGAGGCCGCCGTCTTCGGCCAGCCCGAGATCAAGCTCGGGATCATCCCCGGTTTCGGCGGCACGCAGCGGCTGGCGCGGCTGATCGGGCCGAGCAAGGCGCTGGAGATGAACCTGACCGGCGACGCGATTCTCTCCGAGGAAGCGCTCGACCTCGGTCTCGTCAACCGCGTCGTCCCCGACCACGAGCTGTTCGAGACGGCGCTGATGTGGGGTCGTAAGCTGGCCGCCCAGGCCCCGGTCGCGGTCGAGCAGATCAAGGCCGTATCGCACAAGGGCGATCTCGATGAGGGGATCGCGGCCGAGAAGGAAGGCTTCCGCGACGCCTTCCGCAGCGAGGACGCAAAGGAGGGCATCGCCGCCTTTCTCGGCAAGCGGACGCCGAGATGGAGCGGCAAGTAGGCAAGACAGCCAGCCGACGGGCCGAAAACCGCTCTATGTCAGCGGAAATCGGCCCATCGACCGAGGTTTTGCGACTCGCGGACCTGGTCCGCGAGTCGCGCTGCACGGTCGCCCTGACCGGGGCGGGGATCTCGGTGCCGTCCGGGATCCCCGACTTCCGTACTCCGGAGACGGGGCTGTGGGCGAACGCCGACCCGATGGAGGTCGCCCACATCGACGTCTTCGAGCACGACCCGGCGCGCTTCTGGTCCTACTACCGGCCGCGCTTCCAGTCACTCGGCGACAAACGGCCGAACCCCGCCCACGAGGCGCTGGCCGAGCTGGAACGACGCGGCCTGGTTGAGGCCGTGATCACCCAGAACATCGACCGCCTGCATCGGGCTGCGGGCTCGCGCGACGTGGTCGAGGTGCACGGCTCGATCGAGACCTCGACTTGCCGCGCCTGCGCTACCAGCTTCGACCTCGAGCGGGTGGAGGAGCTGTTCGATGCCGACGGCGTGGCGATCTGCTCGGACTGCGGTGGCGCGGTCAAACCAGACGTGGTGTTGTTCGGAGAGCTGCTGCCCGAGGTCGCAATGGCGCGGGCGCAGGATCTGGCCGAACGCGCCGAACTGATGATCTGCGTCGGCTCCTCGCTTGCCGTCCACCCGGTCGCCGCGCTGCCCCGGCTCAGCCTCGAACGAGGCGGACGGCTGGTGCTGGTGACGAAGGGGGAGACCCCCTACGACGACGTCGCCGAGCTGAAGCTGGACGGCGAGGTCGTCGAGGAGCTTGGAGCCCTGCTCGCCGCGCTCGACTGAGCGCGGGGCTGCTCAGAGGTCGGGCCAGCCGATCTCGGGGCGTTTGACGACGAGGATCAGGGCAGTGACGTCGGGATCCTGGCTGGCGATTCGTTCTGCCGCCGCGGCCCAGGAGATCTGCTCCGGCGGCCGGCCCGAGCGCAGGTCGCGCAACGCCGTCTCGACCGAGTCCGCCTCGATCACGACAGCGATCCGCGAGGGCGCACTCGCCTCGGCCGCTTCGAGCATCTTCCTGGTCACGTCGTCGGCCGCGCGCAGCGCCTGCTGCCAGCCGACGTCGTCGTTGCGGGCCTCAAGGTCGATCTCCGCGCCTTCGAGGATCGTCAGCCGGCTTTCACGCGGGGCCCAGTCCTCGCCGCGGAACTTGAACGGGAGCCCGGCGACCCAGAAGTCGAGCACCTGCTCGCGCAGTTCCGCTTCGTCGACGTTGAGCAGACGGGCCCGATGGAGTGGTGAGCGGATCTCGATGTGGAACGGCATGCCGCGAACTTAGCCGGTTCGCGATGATGCGGCGATGGAGCCCGCCGCCCCGGTCGCCGTCGTCTTCGACAACGACGGACTCTTGTTGGACACGGAGTCGGTATGGACCAGGGCGGAGCAGGATCTGTTCGAGCGCCGCGGCACCGAGTTCACTGCGGTCGACAAGCGCGAGCTGGTCGGCACCTCGGCCGCGATCGCGGGGGCGGTGCTGGAAAGGCGCCTGGGCGAACCGGGCCGAGCGGAAGAGCTGATCGAGGAGCTGAACGCGCTGGTCGTGGCCGAGCTCGAGCACGGGGTGGAGGCGATGATTGGCGCCCGCGAGCTGCTGCAGACGCTGCGCCGCCGCGGTACCCCGGTCGGCCTCGTCTCCAACTCCCCGCTTGCCTTCGTCGTGCGGTCGCTCGAGCTGGTCGGCTTCGACGACCACTTCGACATCGTGCTCAGCGCCCACGAAGTCGCGGCCCCGAAGCCGGCGCCCGATCCCTACCTCGAGGCCTGCCGGCGGCTCGGGGTGGAGCCCGGTCCGGAGGTCGTCGCCCTGGAGGATTCCCCGACCGGAGTGGCGGCGGCCCGCGCCGCCGGCCTCACCGTGATCGGCGTCCCCTCGATAGAGGGCGTCGCCCTGGACGAAGCCCACCACCTGGCTGAGTCGCTGCTGGACGACATAGTTGCGAAACGCTTGGTGATCTAGGGATTGGGGAGCACCCTCCGTCGCAAATCTGGAGGCTCCTCCGGGTCCTCTCCAATCCCTATCCCCGGAGCACGCGCCGGCGACGCAGCACCCTCTCGCAGAGCTCGAGTAATTCCCTGACCTGGGTGGCCTGGTCGACATCGAGCTCGTTCTCGAGGGCTGTGTTCGCTGCCTCTCCAGCCTCGAAGCGACGATTGCTGAGCGCCCCCATGTCCTCCTCGTGCCCGGGGTCGGCGAGTGCCCCCTTTAGCTCGATCAGCAGCGCCTCGAGCCCGACCCGCAGCTGCAGCGCCGCCTCGCGCTCGCGGCCGCCGTCGAGGTCGGCGCGGGCGCGCAGCAGCAGCGTCTCGCAGGCGTCGAGCGACTCGCGGCTGCCCAGCACGCCGGCGACCCGTTCCTGCGGGCGCAGGTCTTCCTCGCGCCTCCGCCGGCGCGAGGCGCCGCTGGACCAGACGTCGACCTCGCGGGCGTCGCTGAAGGTGCTCTCGGCGATCTCCTCGCCGCTGCCATAGCCGATTCGCACGGTCACGGCCCGCTCCGGCCGCACCTCGTGGCCGTAGGGGTCGGCGCCGGCGACGGCTTGGGCATGCAGGGCACGGTTGAGGAGGCGGACACCGTCGGCGACCAGGGTGTCGACGGTGTCCTCGGCCTCGGTCGCCTCGTCGAGCCAGCGCGTGGCGTCATCCTCGCTCGCGAGCGGGACGGAGGCGCGCACCACGGTCACGCGAGTGAGCGGCAAGGGGGAGGGGCTGGCCTCCGGCTCAGCCCTGCGCGGGCGCCGTCGGCGCCGCATCGGAGGCGACGGCGCCCCCAGCGTGCGTACCACCAGCACGCTCTCCCCCTCGACCTCGTCCCGCATCAGGTAGCGGCCGTCGGCCAGCGGCAGGGTGCCGGCGAAGTCCAACTGCGCAAATCCGAAAAGCTTGCTCAAGCGGGCCATTCTCTACCTCCGCTCGGATCGGTGCGGGGAGGGGAGTCGGGGGTGCCCGTGGGTGAATTTGTCGCCCGCCCTGCGGGCGAGGCTCCCGATGTTGCTGCGCGCCTATGGCGCGCAAATACCGGATTGCATTTCCGCCGCTTCGCGACATTCCCCCACAGGCACCCCCGACTCCCCCCAACGACACGGACACCAGCAGCGCTGAAGGGACGGCAGCTGCTCCGAGAGATCGGCTGGTTCGAGCGCCTGGTCGTCGGAGCTTGCCTTGTGGCATAGCTGAGTGAGTCATGCGAAGCGTTTCGTGGGGAGGGGTCTGGTCGTCCTCCGAGCGAATGTCCGCGAAGCGCGCGATATGCATTTTGATATTTGCCCGCCATAGGCGGGCTCTCTCTGGGGGAGCTATCCCCTTTAGGGGATGCGACAAATTCATCGGAGGATGACCAGACCCCTCCTCGCAAAGACTCGAACTTATTCGCTGCTGGTGCCGCCGCTGGACTTCTGCTTGTCCGGCAGCGAGAACTCGGACGGCTCGATCGGGACCTCGGGATTTTCGATCTGGCCGAGGCGGTCGATCAGGCGCTGCCACTGGTCCGGTTTAAGCAGCGCCGAATACTGGGCCTCGAACCTGCCCTCGACCGGGTTGTATCCGACATGGACGTGGTCGTGGTGGTCGGCCATCGCGATGCTGGTCGGGCCCGGCAGGTCCTCGAGCGAGATCACCTGGTGCGGGTGCATCGTGCCCTGCAGCAGCAGCAGCTCGCGGATCAGGTTGCCGGCCAGCGTGCCGGGGCCCTGGTTGCCAATCACCGGCACGCCGTTGATCGCGGCGATGTCGACCGCGTCGCCGGTGCTGTGCTCGGAGACGTTGCCGGAGGCGGTGAGATAGCCATGGCCGCAGGTGAGCGAGGTGATCGTCAGCTCGAACCCTTTGGTCCGCAGGTACTCGAGCATCGCGAGGATGCGGCGGTCGGTGAAGCCGCTGGCGATGTCTTCGCGACCGCACTGGTAGATCGAGAGGCCCTCGTCGGCCAGCACCCGCTTCTGCAGCGCCTCCTTGGAGAGCAGCAGCACGCCGGCCCCGCTGAGTCGGTCGGTGAAGGGGTTCTCGCCCTTTGCGCGGTAGATCGCGGTCGCCTCGAGCAGCTTCCAGCCGTCGAGGATCGGCTTCGGGTCGATCCGCGGCGCGCCGCGCCCGGCCGGGCGGATCGAGAAGTTGACGTGGGGGTCGACGCCCTCGGCACTGACGCCGATCCGGGCCAGCACGGTGCCGGCGATCACTTTTGAGCCGACCCGCAGGGCGCCGTTGGTGGCGGCGAGCTCGGCGCTGTCCGTGGCGAGCGCTTCGTCGCTCTGCTCGCTGTCGGTGGCGCGCTCGGGCAGCGCCCGCAGCCGCGGCCGCAGGTTCTCGCTTTCGACCGGGAGCCGCTGCTCTTTGCCAGTCGGCATCACCACCAGGCGCTCGCTGCGGACGATCTCGCCCAGCTCGGCGTAGGTGTAGCGGTTGCCGTAGGTGTCTTCGAGGACGACGAACTTACCCAGCTGCGGCGAGCTGCCGAGCTTGCGGATCGTGCCGTCGTTGACGGCGACGACCGGCGCGCCCTGGCGGGAGAAGATATTGATGCCGCGCCGGGTCGGCGAGGAGGAAATGACTTCTGCCGCGTTGCCGTAGGACTCGCGCTTGGCGCTGGAGCTGGCCAGCGCCGCCCGGGCCGAGATGTCGTCGGCGTAGCGGGCGTCGGCGGCGACCGGGAAGTGGGCGCCCTCGGTCAGGCCGGTCAGCGAGCCGACCAGGTCGGAGGGCAGTTTCCCGTAGGCGCGCGCGTAGAGCAGCACCTCCTGCACGTACCAGTCGGCGTGGTTGTAGGCGAAGATTGCGTCGTAGAGGTCCTTCTTGCCGCCGGCGATCTCGAGGTAGTTCGCGGCGGCGCAGATAGCGTCGACCGGGTTGTAGGGGTCCTTGCGACCGTCGCCGTTGGCGTCGACGCCGAAGGCCTCCCAGCTCGAGGGCAGGAACTGCATCCAGCCGACCGCGCCGGCGCTGGAGACGTTGAGGTTGGTCCCGAAGGCGGTCTCGATTTTGTTGATCGAGGCGAGCACCTCCCAGGGGATCCCGTATTCGGTGCCGCAGGCCTGGTAGATCGGCAAGAGGAAGGGAGGAATCTCGAAGGAGTCGATGACGAAGTTGGGGACGCCGATCGGGGCCGGACCGAAGGGGGCGATCGTCGTCGTCGCGTTGGCCGTGGTCGGGGTGCCGCCGGTGGCGAACTGAGAGCCCCCGTCGCCCCCCTCGGCCAGCGGCTGATCGCCGTTGCCGGTTGCGCTGGGGGCGTCGACCCCGCCGTCGTTGCCGCTGCCGCCACTGCTGTCTCCAAGGCTCGAGTTGTGGTTGACCCCTCCGTCGAAGATCTTGGCTTCGTTGTCGCCGCCGCCGATCGAGGCGCCCCGCTCGGTCGCCGGGGCGCCGCCGGGGCTGGTCGGAGCGGCGGCCGGCGGCGTGACCGGTGCGGCCGGCGTCGCGGGAGCCGTCGGGACCGCCGATTCGGGCGCCTCGTTGACGTCCTCGGGGGCGGCGCAGTCGGGATCGGCGATGTCGATCAGGCCGTCGCCGTCATCATCGAGCGCGTTGGCGCAGGCCGGCGCCTGCAGCGAGGGGACTTCGGTCGTGGTGGTCGCCCCCACCGAGGCGCTTGGGCTGAGCGAGTCGGCGCCGGCCATGCCGACGCCAAGCGCGGACAGTGCCAGGAAGCTGGCGAGTACGACGATCAGTGCGATCTTGGCTCTCATCCCAGTGCGCCTCGACACCCGGGGTCTCGGACCACGGAAACTGCGCAAAGCGCAGCTGCGTCCTCCCTCTGCCGCAGGCGAGCCGAGGCTACTGGGTCCCCCAGAGGGGCGCAACGGTCGTGGGGCTCCCCCAACAAGGCCTTAATCAACATTGACGTTATTCTTGATCAGCTTAATCAAAAAGTACCCCTTCCACGCAAATGGCAGGCTTTCAACTGGGCCGGATGCGCTCGTTAAGCTGCTGTCAACGAATTGCGAAAGGCGGCGGGATGACTAACGACCACGACGAGCAGGACAGCCTGCGCGCACGCAGCGAGCAGGCGATCGGCGAGATCGCGCAGGCGCTGATCGACAACCCAACCCTGCACAACGCGATCTCGGCCGCTTTTGGCGCCCGTGAGAAGGCAATCGAGGCCCAGCAGGCGGCGATGAGCGCACTTAACCTCTCCTCGGCCACCGATCTGGAACGGATCGAGCGGCGTCTGCGTTCGCTTTCGCAGCGCCTCGAGGAGGTCGAGGAGCAGATCGACGACCTCGGCCGCGAGATCGGCGCGCTGCGGCGCGAGCAGTCCAAGAAAATCCCGAAAAAAGCGAAAGCCTAAGCCTCGACTTGAGGGTTAGAGTACGGCGGAGGCCGCGGCGCCGGCGCGTTTGACGATCCCCTCCAGCCCCGCGTCGTCGATCGCCTCGCCGTCGTCCGACTCGGTGACGATCAGGACCGCGGCGATCGCGACCCCGAGCGCGGTCGCCTGCGCTAGCAGCGCCGCGGTCTGCATGTCGGCGGCATCGCCCTCGCCGACCGGGGGCGGAGCGCCGCCGGCGTGCAGGGTGTCGAGGCTGGCCACGGTAGCCGGCCGCGCCGCTTCGCCGAGCTCCTCCCGCAGGCGCGCCGCCAGCTCCGGGTCCGGGTGGACGATCTTGCCGCCACCGTCACCGGGTCCGCCCCAGGCGTGGGCGTCGGTCACCGCGAGCAACGCGCCCGGCCGCAGCTCGGCGGCCAGCGCCGTGCAGGTGCCGATCCGGATCGCCCGCCGCACTCCGAGCTCGGCCAGGTCGGCGAGGACGAGGGCGGCGCTCGGCCCCCCCATCCCGGTCGATTGCACGGTCAACTCGGTGCCGGCCGGAGTCCGGCCGGTGTAGCCCCAGAGCCCGCGGGCGTGGTTGCTCATCTTCGGCTGCTCGAGCAGCTCCTGGGCGAGCAGCAGCGCCCGGCCGGGATCGCCGACCAGGATCGCCTCAGCGGCGACTGAGGTCGTGGGGCGGAGGCGCGACGGCATCGTCCTCCGACCCTATTGCGCGATGCGCGCCGTTTGTTCCGTTCCCGTTGGCGGGCACGGGCTCGGCCGGCACCGCGGCCAGCGACTCCTCGTGGGCCGCGATCGCCTTACGCAGCTCGCGCTTGCGCATCCACTCGGCAGCGAAGTAGCTGCCGATCACGAAGACGAAGGCGAGTAGCTGCGCGGCCAGCGTCTCGACCGTCGGGTAGACGCCCAGCCAGGTGCCCATCCAGAGCGGCAGTTCGATTTCGATCGGGTGGATCGAGAGCCAGCCGACCCCCTGCATCGTCCGCGCCGTGTTGCCGACGAGGACGACCAGGACCAATGCGATCAGCACCCCGGTCACGATCAGCATCTTTTTGTATGGCAGCTTGCGCTCGAGCGAGAAGGTGATCGCGCCGACGATCCCGGTCAGGACCAGACCGAGGGAGACGCCGGCGAGGACGACGCCGGTGCCGGAGCTGAGCTGCAGGGCCTGCAGGAAGAGCACGGTCTCGAAGCCCTCGCGGAAGACGCTGGTGAAGCCGAGCGTGTAGAGGCCGGCGACGGTCGCCGCACCGGCGCCGGCGGCGAGCGCCGCTCCGGTCAGCGCCTTGCCGCGGTCACGGTGGCCCTTGATCCACTCGGTCCAGTAGACGCGGTGAAAGAACCAGTTCATGACCAGCAGCAGCACGGCGATCGCGACGATGCCCACCACCGCCTCGAGTTTCTCGCCGTATTTGGAGAGCGAGTCGAGCAGCAGGATCGCCAGCGCGAACATCAGCATGCTGGCCGGGATCGCGAGCAGCGCGCCGCGATAGATCGGCCGCCGCAGCGGTGCCCGCGGGCCGAGCATGCTGGCGGTGATCGCGGCGATGATCAGGATCGCCTCCAGCCCCTCGCGGAAGACGATTAGGGCCGAGTTGGTGATCGTGGTGAAGGCGCTGGCGCCGTCTCCGGTGATCGCCCGCGCGTCGGCCAGCTTTTCGTCGAGGTCGAGTCGGGTTTCGCGGATCTCGTTCAGCGGCGCCCTGTCGGCGACCAGGTTGGCGAGGCCCTTGTCGCCGTTGGCGCCGTACCAGAGCAGTCCCTCCAGCTCCAGCGCCAACTGCGGGTCAAAGGCGCGCAGCTTCAGCTCTGGCCCGAACTCGAGGAAGCCGTAGGCGGCGAGCCGCGCCTGCTCGGCCGCCTGGTATTGACCCGCCCCCGCCGCAGCTTCGAGCTGGTCGAGCGAGACGGCGACGAGTTCGTAGTCGGCTTCGTCGCCGCCTTCGCGCCACTCCTCGGGCGAGATCCGCTCGATTTCCTCGGCGGCGCGCTCGGCGACCGCGGTGACCTCGTCCTCGGTGGCGACGGCGCGCCCCTGCTGGGCATCGTCGACGTAGCGGCGCAGCGTCGCGAAGTCGGCCCTGATCTTTTCCACCGTCACTTCGTCGCGCTCGAGCAGGGCGGGCTCGAGGTCGGAGAAGGCCGCTTCGGTCCCGTCCATAAAGGCGACCGCCTCCTGCACCTCGAAGGGGATCGTCACCCGTCCGTCGCTGACCCCTTTCTCGTACTCCTTCGGGACGAGGTCGAGGAAGCGTTCGAGCTGGCTGTAGCGATTGACCTCCTCCTCGGGGGTCAGCGGCGCCGCGGTGAAGCCGACCAGGTCGGCTTCGACCCGCTCGCGGGACGCCTCGAAGCCGCCGGCGTCGCCTGCAGCAGCGGCGGCGGCGAGGCGGGCGAAGTGGCGGTCGGCGGTGCGGCGTTCGGCCGGGCTGCGCTGCCCGGCGTACTCGGGCGCGATCGCCTGCCAGTAGCCGAGCGCGATCGCCGCGGTTTCGGCGAAGCGGCCGTCGAAGCCGCGTTCGGCCGCTTGCGCCGCTTCGTCGAGGTTGGTGAGGAGACGGGCCTGGAACGTGTCGAGCAGGTCCTTTTCGATCTGCAGCACGGCTTCGCGCGGGCCGATCTCCCCGGCCGCCAGTTCCTGAATCGCCGCCGTCCCGTCGACCCCCGGCCGGGTAAACCGGGTCGCCTTGCGGAAGTCGCGGATCTGCAGCCAAGCCCGCGCCCGAGCCGGTTCGTCGCGCCGCGCCGCGGCGGTCGCGACCGCCATCGCGCCGCGCCGCAGCGCCGCGACGACGCGGCCGCGCTCCGCCGCCAGGCCGGCTTCGTCGAGCCGCGTGACGGCACCCCTTGCTGCGGCGAGAGCGGCATCCACCTCGCGCAGCTCCTCCGGGGCGTCAGCAGCGAGGCCCTGCCGCAGTGGCCCGCGCAGCCGCGCCGCGGCCTGCGCCACCGGCTGCCCGTCGCGTTCGCCGAACAGCAGCTGCGTCTGCGCCTCGAACAGCTCGGCGCGGATCTCGTCCGCCGCCAGCCAGGGTGGCTCGGCGGCGCCGGCGAGCGCCACGGGGGCGCAGAGAAAAGCCATCGCCGCGGCGAACGTCGCGGCGATGGCTCGCGCAACCGGAAAGGGGCGGTGCAGTCGTGCCGTCGTCTGGACCGCCTCCCTCTCAGCCTTCCTGCAGTTCGATTTCGAGCTGTTTCGCCGCCTGCGTCACCTGGCCGGCGATCGCCTCCGCCTGGGTCTGGGCCTGGGCGCCGAGCGCGTCGGCCTGCTTGGCGGTGAATTTCTCGCCTTCGGCCTCGCGGTCGCGCAGTTCGGAGGCGAAGTCGACCAGGCTCTGCAGCTCCTTGCGGGTCTGCTTCGCCTGCTGCGCGTTCTCAGCCGCGATCGTCGGTTCGATCCCGTCGTAGGTGACGAGGATGCCGCCGAGGATGTCGGCGATGTCGGAGAGGCGCGAGGTGGCGACGAAGCCCTGTTCCTCGGCGTCTTCGCCGGCGATGAAGCGCGAGTTCTTCCAGGCCTCGAAGTACTCGCTCATCGTCGGGGTCATCACCACGATCGAGGTCAGCGCGTCGGAGGGGGTCGGTTCGAACGCCTGTGCGTCTTCGTCGAGGCTCTTCGCCTGCTTGGCGAATTCGTCGAGCGTCGCCTTGTAGACGTTCGCGTCGGGCAGGCCCTCGCCGAACTCGACCTCGCCGTCGCCGTCGACGTCGGGCTCGACGTCCTTCGCCGCGATGTCGGGGTTGGTCCCGTAGAGCGCCGTCTCGGTCAGGAAGAAGAGGTTGCCCGGCTGTTTGAGCTGCCTGCCGTCGGCCGTGGTGAGGCTGAAGGAGACAGCGTCTTCGGGCGTCGAGGCGTCCGAGCCGGCGTCGATGTCGACGTCGTACTGGGCCAGCCGCGGCACGCCGGCGACGATTCCCTCCATCTCCTCGTAGGCCGGGTTGGCGACGACGAAGACGTCCTTGGAGTCCTCGAGCAGCTGTTGCACTTCCTCGCAGTGCTCCGCGAGCAGCCGCTGGTAGTCGAAGTCGACCGACTCGGCCAGCTCGTAGTACTCGTCGGCGTTCGCCTGCAGCAGCTCGACCTGCTCGACCAGGTCGGCGGAGTGGTCGGTCAGGTAGCTCTTGACCGGCGCCAGTTCGGCCGCCGTGGCATCGCTGGCGGTCGTCTCCTCATCGCTGTCGCCGCAGCCGGCGATCGGGACGGCCAGCGCCAGGGCGGCGAGGGTCAGCGCGAGGTGTGCTCTGGACTTCTTCAATCGTGCCTCCTGAATAAGGGGAGCCTACTTAGGGGTCCCTAAATGCTTGATTCGGGAACCCTAACTGAATCCGAGTTCGACGGTCGGATTTGGGCGGCGCTTCGCCGTGCGCGGTCTCGCCACTCGTGAGAAACGCCCCGGGCGGATTTCCTCCACTCGTCTAAACACAGCCTCTCAAGCCGAATTTACGGTGCTCCTGGAATCGCCAAACCCGCGACCGCCGGAGCTTGCTTGCGGCGGGCTAGGAGGAAAGTTCGATGAAAAAGAAGATGGGGATCGCCGGCGCTTTAGCGGCGGTTGCCGCTTTGGCGCTGCCTTCGGCGGCCTCGGCGGCGAGCGTGGCCGAAACGGTGGCGGAAAAGACGACCGAGCTGGACATGGTCTGGGTCGCCGTTGCCTGCGTCCTGGTGTTCCTGATGCAGGCCGGCTTCATGTTCTTGGAGATCGGCTTCTCGAGGCAGAAGAACGTCGGCACCGGCGTCGCCAAGATCTTCGTCAACCTGGCGATCGTGACGATCGCCTGGTGGGCAATCGGCTACGGGGTCGCCGAAGGCGGCGGCAACGACTTCTTCGGGACCAGCGGCTTCTTCTTCCACTTCGACCAGGTGGTCGGACAGGGTGAAGAAGCATTCAACGTTGCCGGCTCCGACGCGATGCTGATGCTCTACGGGCTGGCCTTCTGCGCCGTCTCCCTGGCGATCGTCTGGGGCACGACCCTGGAGCGGATCAAGTTCGGCGCCTACGTGATCTACGCGATCGTCTTCGGCGCGGTGATCTACCCGCTGATCGCGCACGCGGTCTGGGGCGGCGGCCTGCTTTCCGACATCGGCGGCAAGCCGGTAATGGACTTCGCTGGCTCCTCGGTGGTGCACCTCACCGGTGCGGTCGGGGCGCTGGCGGCGCTACTGCTGCTCGGCCCGCGCATCGGTAAGTACGACGCGAACGGGAAGCCGCGAGCGATTCCGGGTCACTCGATGCCGCTGGTCGGGCTCGGCGTGATCATCCTCTGGATCGGCTGGTTCGGGTTCAACGGCGGTTCGACGTTCGAAACGGCCGGATCGTTCTTCGGCGAGGTGATGCTGAACACCCAGCTCGCGGCCGCGGCCGGAGTGATCGGCGCCTCGCTCGCCGTCTATATGAAGAGCAGGACGCTCGACGTCGGCATGGCCGGCAACGGTGCGATCGCCGGCTTGGTTGGGATCACCGCCCCGTCCGGCTTCGTCGAGTTCTGGGCGGCACCGATCATCGGCTTCATCGCCGGGCTGATCGTCGTCTACGCGGTGCTCTCGATCGACAAGCTCCTCGACGACCCGGTCGGCGCGCTCTCGGCGCACGGCCTGGCCGGCATCTGGGGCACCATGGCGGTCGGCATCTTCGCCTCGCCGCGGCTGATCGTCGAAGGCGCCGGACCGGGGATCTGGTACGGGATCTTCGGTGACGCCTCGTTCGGCACCGCGCTCGGGCAGCTGGCCGTGCAAGGCCTGGCCGTGGTGTTCACCTTCGTCGTCGTGTTCGGGATCTCGATCGCCACGTTCGCGCTGATCAAAGCGACGATCGGGCTGCGCGTTCCGGCCGAGGAGGAGGACGCCGGGCTGGACATCAGCTCGCACGGCATGTACGGCTACCCGGAGCAGTTCATCCCGCAGCCGGAGTACTCGACCGGGATGCCGAGCACGATGGGCAGCGGGGCCCCGATACCGGCGGCCGCCCCTGCTCAGATGACCGCGACCGAGACCAACTAGGAGGACTGAGCGCATGAAGAAGATAGAGGCGTTCATCCGCCACGAGGCGTTCGAGCCGATCCGGGCCGAGTTGCTCGACAAGGGGTTCCCCTCCCTGTCGATCCTCGAGGCCAAGGGCTCGGGGCGCCAGAAGGGAATCGTCGAGCGGTATCGCGGCTCGACCCTCACCGTCAACGTACGGCCGAAGGTCAAGCTGGAGATAGTGGTCGAGGACAAAGACAAGTCGATCATCGTCGAGACGATCCTCAAACACGCCCGCACGGGTGAGGTCGGCGACGGCAAGATCTTCGTGCTGCCGGTGGAGGAGGCGATTCGCATCCGCACCGGTGAGGGCGGAGAGCCGGTGCTGCAGCTGCACGAGGAGTCGGAGATCCCGACCTGAGGCTGGTCAGATCTGGTGGAACCCTTGCCGGGGCGATCCCGGTAGGGGTTCCACTTAACTTTTTTTTGAAGACAGGTTGCGGCCGTCCGATCGGCTCGCCGCAAAAAAAGTACAAGACGTTCCACCCCTACCGGGACCGCCCATGCGCAGCGCTGTGGCCTGTCGGCCTCGATGTCTAGCCTCGGGCAGCTATGGCTGATGAGCGGATAAGTCTTAGTGAGGCGGCGCGGCGGTCCGGCGTGCCGGCCAGCACCTTGAAACGGTGGGCGGAGGAGAAGATCGTGCCGGTGCGGCGGGGGCGGTGGACGGCCGCTGCGGCCGCTCAGGCCAGGGTCGTGGCGCAGATGCGCGAGCGCGGCCACTCGCTCGAGGACCTGCAGCGGGCCGGCCGCGAGGGACGGCTCGCCTTCGGCTTCGCCGGGGAAGTCGTCTCCGAGGAGGAGGAGGAGAGCCTGTCGGTGGCGGAGGTGGCCGAGGAGACCGGGCTCGAGCCGGAGCTGGTCGAGCGCATCCTCGTCATCCTCGGCACCCCGACTGGGCACCAGCGCAACCTCACGCCGGCCGATGCCGAGGCGCTGCGCCACTGCGCCCGCGTCCTCGCCGCCGGCTTCCCGCTCGTCGCCTTCCTGCAGCTGGTCCGCGTCTACGTGCAGGCGATGCGCCGCATCGCCGACGCCGAGGTGCGGCTCTTCCACCTCTACGTGCACGAACCGCTGATCCGCGACGCCGTGCCGGAGCTGGAGATGGCGGCCGAGATGGGCGAGCTCGCCGCCGACATCCTGCCCCTGGCGGCACCGCTGACCGAGTACCTGCACAACCGCTATCTGCGCTTCTTCATCGACCAGGACGTGGTCGGCCACATGGAGTCGGGCCTTGGTATGGACACGGCGGAAATCGAGCTCGGCCAGGTCGCGGTGACGCTCTGCTTCATCGACCTCACCGGCTTCACCCGCTACACCGAGGAGGAGGGCGACATCGAGGCGCTCGACGTGGTCGAGAACTTCGTCGAGACGGTCGAGTCGACCCTGCCGCGCGAGGCGACGATCGTGAAGACGATCGGCGATGAGGTGATGGTCGTTTCGCCCGACGCCGTCGCCCTGACCGAGTGGGCGGTCGACTTCCTCGCCCGCTTCCCGCAGCGCCCCCAGCCCCGGGTCGGAATCCACCGCGGCGAGGCGGTCTACCGCGACGGCGACTATTTCGGCAGCCAGGTCAACCTCGCCCACCGCGTCGTCGACCGCGCCCTCGCCGGAGAGGTGCTGGTCACCGACCGGGTTTGCGAGGCGATCGCCGACCGCGAGCGACTCGGCCTCGAGCCGATCGGCCAGGTCAACCTCAAGGGCTTCCCAGTCCCGACCGACCTCTTCGTCGTCCGCGCCGCGAGCTGAGGCGCGGCCGCCGAGGCGCGAAACTGGTCGCATGGACGCCGACCGGATGCTGGAGAGCGTGCTCGCCGAGGGGCTCGTCGCGCCCGGGGCGCCGCTGGTCGTGCTGCTCTCGGGCGGGCGCGACTCGATCTGCATGCTCGACCTCGCGGTCCGCGGGGCCGGGGCGGAGGTGGTGACCGCGCTGCACGTCAACTACAGGCTGCGCGACGACTCCGATGAGGATGAGCGCCATTGCGCGGCGCTCTGCGCGGCGCTCAGTGCGGAGCTGGCGATTGAGCGGCCGCTGCGCCCCGAGGGCCCCGGCAACCTGCAGGCCTGGGCGCGTGACACCCGCTATGCCGCGGCCGCGCGGCTGGCCGAGGCGAGCGACGGGTCGATCGTCACCGGCCACACCGCCGACGACCAGGTCGAGACCATCCTCTACCGCCTCGCCTCCTCCCCGAGCCGTCGCGCGCTGCTCGGGATGCGACCCCGGGACGGCCGTCTCGCGCGGCCGCTGCTCGGCTTCACTCGCGCCGAGACCACTGCCTACTGCGAAGCCCGCGGCCTCGCCTGGCGCGACGACGCCAGCAACGCCGAGCGGGCCTATGCCCGCAACCGGGTCCGCCACGGCCTCTTGCCTGAGCTGGCGAAGATCCACCCGGCGGCGGCCCAGAACGTGCTGCGCACGGCGGCGCTGCTACGCGACGAGGCCGAGCTGCTCGACGCTCTGGTCGAGGCCGAGCTCGACGGCTCCGGCGAGACGCCGCGCGGCACGATCGCGCTGGCCCGCTTCGCCGAGCTGCCGCCGGCGCTGCAGCGGCTCGTCCTGCAGCGGCTTGCCGACGCCGCCGCCGGGCGCCCAGTCGCCGGCGCCGCCCGCTTCGCCGAGCAGGTTGCGGGACTGCGCCGCACCGGCAGCGCCCAGCTCGATCTCGGCGGCGGCGTCCGCGCCGTGGTCGAGTCCGGCCTCCTCCGCGCCGAGCGCCCCTGAGACTCCGGCCGATGGGCCGATTCCCGCTCCATATCAGCGGAAATCGGCCCATCGGCCATGTATCTAGACTGCGGCCGGTGAGCGACCCCGCGATCGGCGAGACCCTCGTCGCCAGAGAGGACCTGCAGCGCCGGGTCGCCGAGCTCGGCGCCGAGGTCAGCCGCGACTACGCCGGCCGCGAGCTGTTCATGGTCGGCGTCCTCAAGGGTGCGGTCCTCTTCCTCGCCGATCTCATGCGCAGCATCGACGTCCCCTGTGAGATCGATTTCATGGCGGTCTCCAGCTACGGCTCGCAGACCGACTCCTCCGGTGTCGTCCGCATCCTCAAGGACCTCGACGCGCCGATCGAAGGCCGCCACGTCCTGATCGTCGAGGACATCATCGACTCCGGCCTCACCCTGCACTACCTGATGCGCAACCTGAGGGCGCGCAACCCCGCCTCGCTCGAGGTCTGCGCGCTGCTGACCAAGCCGGATCGCCTTCGCGTCGACCTCTCGCCGCGCTACGTCGGGTTCGAGATTCCCAATCGGTTCGCGATCGGCTACGGCCTCGACTACGCCCAACGCCACCGCAACCTCGATTACGTCGCGGCGCTCAGCGAGTAGAGCCGCAAAAACCGCCCTGGTACGCTGATTTCACCCTTGAGGCGTTTCTTCAAAAGCGCGGCATTTCCGATCCTGCTGGTCGTCATCCTGGCGTTCATCGCCCAGCGGGTGATCAGCCAGGGCGACGGCACCGAGGCGCCGCCGTACAACGACCTGATCAAAGAGAAGACCGGCCTCATCGCCGAAGGCCGGATCGCCGAGGTCACGGTCAACACCAAGGACAACACCCTCGACGTCAAGAAGCAGAACGGCGAAAGCTTCTCCACCGGCTACCCGCCTTACACCGAGCAGAGCCTGATCAACAGGCTCGAAAAAAGCGACGTCGAGACCAAGGTCCACGGCTCCGGCGGCTCCGGTCTGCTTTCGCTGTTGACCTTGATCCTGCCCTTCATCCTCTTCTTCGGATTCTGGATCTTCCTGATGAACCAGATGCAGGGTGGCGGCTCGCGGGTGATGAACTTCGGCAAATCGAAAGCGAAGCGGATGTCGGTCGACGCGCCGAAAATCACCTTCCGCGACGTCGCCGGCGTTGACGAGGCGGTGCAGGAGCTCGAGGAGATCAAGGAATTCCTCGAGAACCCGAAGAAGTTCCAGGCGCTCGGTGCCCGCATCCCCAAGGGCGTCCTGCTCTACGGCCCGCCCGGCACCGGCAAGACCCTGCTGGCCCGCGCCGTCGCCGGCGAGGCCGGCGTGCCCTTCTTCTCGATCTCCGGCTCGGACTTCGTCGAGATGTTCGTCGGGGTCGGTGCCAGCCGCGTCCGCGACCTCTTCGAGCAGGCGAAGCAGAACTCCCCCTGCATCATCTTCATGGACGAGATCGACGCCGTCGGCCGCCACCGCGGCGCTGGCATGGGCGGCGGGCACGACGAGCGCGAGCAGACCCTGAACCAGCTGCTGGTCGAGATGGACGGCTTCGAAATGAAGGACAACATCATCTTGATCGCGGCCACGAACCGGCCCGACATCCTCGACCCGGCGCTGCTGCGGCCCGGCCGTTTCGACCGCCAGGTCGTCGTCGACCGACCCGACCGCAAAGGCCGCAAGCACATCCTCGAGGTCCACACCCGCGGCAAGCCGCTCGGTCGCGAGATCGAGCTCGACACGCTGGCCGGCCAGACCCCTGGGTTCACCGGCGCCGACCTCGCCAATCTGATCAACGAGGCGGCGCTGCTGACCGCCCGCACCGGCAACCGCGAGATCTCGATGAAGGAGCTCGAGGAGGGGATCATGCGGGTGATCGCCGGCCCGGAGAAGAAGACCCGGGTGATGAGCGAGAAGGAGCGCCTTGTCACCGCCTTCCACGAGGTCGGGCACGCGATCGTCGGCCAGCTGCTGCCCAATTGCGACCCGGTCCACAAGATCTCGATCATCAGCCGCGGCCAGGCGCTCGGCTACACGATCAGCCTGCCGACCGAGGACAAGTTCCTCACCACCCGAGCCGAGCTGACCGACACGATGGCGATGACCCTGGGCGGCCGCGCCGCCGAGGAGATCGTCTTCGGCGAGATCACCACCGGCGCCTCCAACGACCTCGAAAAGGTGACCGAGACGGCGAAGCAGATGGTGATGCGGTTCGGGATGTCCGAGCGGCTCGGGCCGCGCGTCTTCGGTCACGATCGCGGCCAGCCCTTCCTCGGCCGCGAGTTCTCCTCCGAGCCCGACTACTCGGACGAGATCGCGCGCGAGATCGACGACGAGATCCGTCGCATCGTCGAGGGTGCGCACCAGACCGCCAAGGGCCTGCTCGGCGAGCACCGACAGGACCTCGACCAGATCTCGAACCTGCTGCTGGAGCGGGAGACGATCGACGCCAAGCAGTTCGGAGCGCTGCTCGCGGGCAAGTCCCCCGAGGAGGTCTTTACCGACGACGAGGAGCCGGCCAAGCCGGCCGAGTCGTCCCCGGAGCCTGAGCCCGCCCAGCGCGAGGGCGCCCGCCCGAATCCTCGCCCAAGGCCCGGATTCGCCGGCGGCGACGCCAGCTGAACCGCGCCATGAAGCTGATGGGGGTCGTCAACGTGACCCCGGATTCGTTCTCCGATGGGGGCCTCTACTTCGCCCCCGCCGCGGCGGTCGCGCACGGGGGGAAGCTGGCCGAGGCCGGCGCGGAGATCCTCGATGTCGGGGGGGAATCGACGCGGCCCGGGGCGGAGGAAGTGTCTGTCGAGGAGGAGTTGCGGCGGATCGAGCCGGTAGTCGGCGGGCTCGCCGGGGGCGAGGCGGCGATCTCTATCGACACGTCGAAGTCCGCGGTCGCAGCCGCCGCGCTCGATGCGGGCGCCGAGATCGTCAATGACGTCACCGCCCTGCGCGGCGACCCGGAGATGGCGGGCCTCTGTGCGGACCGGGGGGCCACCGTGGTCCTGATGCACATGCTGGGCACGCCGCGGACGATGCAGGACGCACCGCGCTACGACGACGTGGTCGCCGAGGTCAAGGCCTTCCTTGCCGAGCGGATGGAGGCGGCTGCGGCCGCGGGCATCGCTGAGGAGCGGATCTGGCTCGACCCCGGGATCGGGTTCGGCAAGACGGTTGAGCACAACCTCGAGCTGCTGCGGCGGCTGGGCGAGCTGCGGGACCTCGGCCGCCCACTGGTGGTCGGGACCTCGCGCAAGAGCTTCATCGGCCGGGTCGACGGCTCCAGCGCAGGCGAGCGGCTCGGCGGCACGATCGCCTCCTCGGTGCTGGCCGCGGCGGAGGGAGCCGACGTCCTGCGCGTCCACGACGTCGCCGAGGTCCGCCAGGCGATGGCGGTGGTCGGCGCGATCCTCGGTTAACTTCTGCGGACATGGAGGCGCAGGGACCGCACGGAAATGGGATCGAGTCGAGCGCCGAAGTCGAGCTGCGCGGGCTCTCGATCTACACCCACCACGGTGTCACCGAGGCCGAGCAGGAGGTCGGGCAGCGGCTCGAGTTCGACGTCTCCTTTGACGTGCCTGACTGCGACGCCGTCCTGACGGACCGTCTGGAGGACACGGTCGACTACGCGCAGGTTTGCGACATCGTCGCGCTCGCTGCGACCGAGCGCAGCTACAAAACCCTGGAGCGACTCGCTCAGGTGATCGGCCAACGCCTGATCGAGCGCTACGGCTGCGAGTCGGTGCGGGTGCGGGCGGCGAAGCCGGAGCCGCCGCTGCCGCTGGCGATCCAGGAGGTGGCGGTCGAGGTGACCCAGGAGCGCGCGGTCGACGAAGACGAAGAAAACGCACCTGAGGGGTGAGCGGGTGCGGGTCGGCTACCTCGGCCTCGGCTCCAACCTCGGCGATTCCGCCGGCCACCTGCGGGCGGCGATCGAGCTGCTGCGCGGGCGCGGCGTCGAGGTCGAGGCCGTCTCCTCGGCCTACGTCACCGAGCCGGTCGGTGAGGTGCTCGACCAGCCAGACTTTCTCAACGCCGCCATACGGATCCGCACCGAGCTCGAGCCCGAAGCGCTGCTCGACGTCTGCAAGGCGGTCGAGGCCGAGCGCGGCCGCTCCTTCGACGTTCCTCGCCACAGTCCCCGTCCCCTCGACGTCGACCTGCTCCTGCTCGGCGATCTCGAACTCGGAACCGAGCGCCTTAGGCTGCCCCATCGCGAGGTGACGAGTCGCCGCTTCGTCCTCGCCCCGCTGCTCGAGCTCGACCCGGAGCTGACCCTGCCCGACGGAACCCGCCTCGCCGATGCGCTCGCTGTCCTGCCCCCAGGTCAGCGAGTCGAGCGGCGGGGTGCTCTGCAAGGTTGAGGACTTACCCCACCTATAGGGCGGTTAAGTCCTCAACCTTTGCTTGCTGAGGTCTGGCGCAGCGGCGCCAGCCACTCGGCCGGCAGGATCGGCGGCATGTGGCCGGGATAGTCCGGGACGATCCGCTTCGCCAGCTCGCCGGCGGGCCGGTTTTCGATCTGGGGCTTGAGGTCGGCGAGGGTGAGGGCGAGGCCGAGGCTGGTCGCGATCTGGAAATCGGCCGCGTTCGGCTGCTCGCCCCCGATCGTGCCAGCGGCGATCAGCTCGTCGACCCGGTCGAGCAGGGCCGGCAACGCCGCCAGGTCGCGCTTCACGTTCTCGTCGTCGGCCCCGTTGAAGCGGGCCGAGAGGGCGACAATCGGCGCCGCCGTCTTCACCGCCAGACCGATCGGCATCCCGATCTTCGCTCCCTCCGAATAGCTGCGCAACGGGGCTCTGTCCCGCTTCATCCCCCACCAAAGGATCTGGCGAATCGGGTGCTGCAGCTCCTCGTCGCCGAAGCGCTCCGCCTCTTCGACCGCGGCTCGCTGCTCCGGATCGGCGGGGAAGAGGGCCGGCTCGGGCCGCACTCGCTCGAGCTCACGAGCAATCTGCCGCGACCCCTGCACCTTGGTGCCTTCGATCTTCAGCGCCGGCACGGTGACGCCGGAAAAGCCGACCGCCCGCAGCGCGCCCTTCGAGATCACCGGCAGCAGGTCGGTGCGCTTGTAGGCGATCCCCTTCTGCCGCAGCATCAGCTCGGCGGCGATCGCGGGGTGCGAGGCGGGGATCACGTAGAGGCGGGCGCTCATCGCGACGATCCTATGCGCAAAAGGACTCGCCTGGCTACCTGGCCAGTCCGATCCGGAGATAATCGCCCGCATGCTGCTCGCGGTCGACGTCGGCAACACCCAGACCCACCTCGGTGCCTTCGAAGGCGAGGACCTGGTCGAGAACTGGCGCTTCCAGACCCGCTCGGGCGCAACCGGCGACGAGCTGGCAGAGCGGATCGCCGGCCTTTTTGCGCTCTGCGGGATGTCCTTCGACGATCTCGACGCCGTCTGCGTCTCCTCGGTCGTGCCCCCGCTCGGCAGTCAGTTCGAACAGCTCTCCCAGCGCTACCTCGACGCCGAGTGCCTGACGATCGGCCCCGGGGTGAAGACGGGAATGCCGATCCGGATCGAGAACCCGCTCGAGGTCGGCGCCGACCGCCTCGTCAATGCGATCGCCGCTTACGAGCGCTTCGGCGAGGCCTGCGTCTCCGTCGACTTCGGCACCGGCATCAACATCGACGCCGTCTCTGCCGACGGCGAGTACCTCGGCGGCGCGATCGGCCCCGGTCTGGCGCCCTCGCTCAGCGCCCTGATCGAACGGGCGGCCCGGATCACCCGGATCGACCTGGAAGAGCCGCGGGAAGCAATCGGCCGCTCGACCCGCGCGGCGATCCATTCCGGCTTCATCTTCGGTTTCGCCGGCCTGATCGACGGCATCGTCAGGCGGATCGAAGAGGAACTCCCGAACCCGAGGCTGCTTGCCACGGGTGGGTACGCCTCAGCCGTCGTCCCCTTCACCGAGACGATCGACGAGGTGGACGACCTGCTTACCCTGAAGGGACTGAGGTTGATCCATGAGCGCAACCAGGCATGAGCTGACGGACCCCTTCGAGATCGGCGGCGTGCGGATCTCAAACCGCGTGCTGCTCGCGCCGCTGGCCGGGATTGGCAACTGGTTCGTGCGGCTGCAGGCGAAACGCCACGGCGCTGGCCTCGCCGTCTCCGAGATGGTCTCCAGCTTCGCCCTCCACTACCGCAACGAGCGCACCCTGCGCGAGCTGCTCCGCATCCACCCCGACGAGCACCCGGTCTCGCTGCAGCTGTTCGGCCACGACGCCGAGGTGATGCGCTCCGGCGCCGCGATCGCCGCCGAGGCTGGCGCCGACCTGATCGACATCAACATGGGCTGCCCGGTGCCGAAGGTGCGCCGCACCGGTGCCGGCGCCCAGCTGCTGCGCGACCCGGAGCTGGCCCTGGCACTGGCGCGCGGCGCGATCGAGGGTGGGGGCGGGGTGCCGGTGACGGTGAAGCTGCGCTCCGGGATCGAGGCCGGCGACCGCTCCGGCTTCGAGCTCGCGGTGCGGCTCGCCGACGAAGCCGGGGTGGCGGCGATCGCCTTCCATCCGCGGGCGGCGACCAAGGGCCACAAGGGCCAGCCCGACTATGAGCTGACCCGTGAGCTGGTCGAGCGGGTCGAGGTGCCGGTGATCGTCTCCGGCGGCCTCGCCGACGCCGAGTCGGCCCGCCGCGCCTACGCCGAGTCGGGCGCTGACGCCGTGATGATCGCTCGCGGCTCCTTCGGCAACCCCTGGCTGTTCGAAGAACTGACCGGCCAGCGGCAGCAGCCGCCCTCGCGCGAAGAGGTCGCGGCCGAGTTGCTCTGGGTGATCGACCGCGCCGAGGAGCACCTCGGGAGCAGGCGAGCGGAGCGCTACCTGCGCAAGTTCTACCCTTGGTATACGGAGCGGCTGGGGGCGGAGCCGCAAGTCGTCGAGGAGCTTCAGCGCAGTGCCGACCTCGGCCGCGCGCGCGAGTTGGTCGGCGGCTTCGCCGAGCCTGTCGCGGTTGCGTAAAACGCCCTGATTGCCCCGTTTCGGCCCTCGCTATAATCCCGCGACTTCGTGCCTAGGTGTGGCGATGCAGGACGCCGCATCCGGGCGCTTTTTTCGGTTCGGGGCCGCTTTTGCGGCTCTCCACACTCAAAGCGAGGTTGGTTCAAAGTGAGTCGTCAGGCGGTCATTACCCCCGAGGGTCTCGAGAAGCTGAAAGAGGAAATCGAGCACCTTTCGACGACCAAACGCCGCGAGGTCGCGGCGCGGATCAAAGAGGCGCGCGAATTTGGCGACATCTCCGAGAACGCCGAATACGACGACGCGAAGAACGAACAGGCCCTGCTCGAGGCCCGGATCGCGCAACTCGAGGAGAAGCTGCGCCGCGCAACCGTGATCGACGAGAAGGCGCTTGGCACCGACGAGGTCGGCTTCGGCTCGATCGTCCACGTCAAAGACCAGAAGAGCGGCGACTCGCAGAAATTCCAGATCGTCGGCTCGACCGAGGCCAACCCGGCCGAGCACAAGCTCTCCAACGAGTCGCCAATCGGCAAGGCCTTGGTCGGCCGCAAGCGCAACGACGTGGTCACCGTCGAGGTGCCGCGTGGCCCCAAGAAGAAACTCAAAATCACGAAGATTGAGAAGGCTTGAGAGCCGATCCCGGTAGGGGTTCCGCTTAACTTTTTCGAGGGTCGTTTTCGGCCGTCCGAGATCGGCGGCGGCGAAAAAGTACAAGCCGCTTCACCCCTACCGGGATCGGCTCTCGAAGGCGCTATAGGCTCGCGCGGATGAGCGACTTTTCCGACCAGCCGAAGCTCTCCGATGTCCTGCGCGATAGAAGAGAAAAGCTGGAGCGCATTCGCGACGCCGGGATCGAGCCCTTCCCGCACGAGTTCTCCGAGCGCGAGGACATCGCCGAGGTGCGGGCCGCGCACGAGGGACTGGCGGCGGGGATGGAGACCGACTCGCGGCACCGCGTCGCGGGCCGGATCGTCGCCCGTCGCGGCCACGGCAAGGCCTGCTTCCTCGACCTCCGCGACGGCAGCGGCCAGATCCAGCTGCACGCGCGCGAGGACCTGCTCGGCGAGGAGGCCTACGCGCTGCTCGTCGACCTCGACCTCGGCGACGTGATCGGCGCCGAGGGGACCGCGATCGCGACCCGGCGCGGGGGCGAGCTGTCACTGGCGATCGACCGCTGGCGCCTTTTGGCCAAGAGCCTGCGGCCGCCGCCCGACAAGTTCCACGGGCTCGAGGACACCGAGACCCGTTACCGCCGCCGCGAGCTCGACCTAATCGCCAACGAGGAGAGCCGCCGCCGCTTCCGGATCCGCGCCCGCACGATCGGCGAGGTGCGGCGCTGGCTCGACGAGCACGGCTACGTCGAGGTCGAGACGCCGGTCCTGCAGCCGCTCTACGGCGGCGCCCTGGCGCGTCCCTTCACCACCCACCACAACGCGCTCGACCGCGACCTCTACTTGCGCATCGCGACCGAGCTCTACCTGAAGCGGCTTGTGGTCGGCGGCATCGACCGCGTCTACGAGCTCGGCAAGGACTTCCGCAACGAGGGCGTCTCGCACAAGCACAACCCCGAGTTCACGATGCTGGAGTGGTACGAGGCCTACGCCGACTACGAGAAGACCGCGCACGACCTCGAGTTGCTGGTCGCCGAGGTCGCGGAGCGGGTGCTGGGCACGACCGTGGTCAAGCGGGGGGAGGTGGAGATCGACTTCGCACCACCTTGGCGGCGGATCGCCTTGCGCGAGGCGATCCTCGAGCGGGCCGGCATCGACATCCGCGCGCACCCGACCCGCGAGGCGCTGGCGGCGGCGATGGGGGCCGAGCCCGACCCGGCCGAGGGCTGGGGCAAGCTGGTCGACGGCCTGCTCGCCCGCGAGGTCGAGCCGGGGCTGATCCAGCCCACCTTCGTCTTCGACTACCCGGTCGAGCTCTCGCCCTTCGCCAAGGCGCACCGCACCGAGCCGGGCCTGGTCGAGCGCTGGGAGGCCTTCGTCGGCGGGGTCGAGATCGCCAACTCGTTCAGCGAGCTCAACGACCCCGACGAGCAGCGCCGCCGCTTCGAGCAGCAGGCGGCCGAGATCGACCGCGGCGACGAGGAGGCCCAGCCCTACGACGAGGTCTTCGTCGAAGCGCTCGAACAGGGGATGCCGCCGACCGGCGGCGTCGGCCTCGGCATCGACCGCCTGGTGATGATGCTGACCGGGGCCCGCAGCCTGCGCGAAGTGCTGCTTTTCCCCGCGATGAAGGGCTGAAACCTCGCAGTTAGCGGATTGCAGGGGCAAAAGGCCGGCCGGGCACTCTCGGTAGAGTTATGGGGCACATGGGCGCCTGCCGATAACGAGGGGGCGTCTACCGGTACTAACCCGGCTGCGCCGGGTTCGACCAAGAAGAGGTCTCTTTTGTTCGAGCGATTCACCGAGCGAGCCCGTCAGGTCGTCGTCCTAGCCCAGGAGGAGGCGCGCACGCTCAAGCACAACTACATCGGCACCGAGCACATCCTGCTCGGGCTGCTGCGCGAGGAGGAGGGCCTGGCCGCCCGCGTCCTCGAGTCGCTCGACATCACGGTCGAAAGGGTGCGCTCGCAGGTGGTCCGGATCGTCGGCTCCGGCGAGGAGGTCACCTCCGGCCAGATCCCGTTCACGCCGCGAGCCAAGAAGGTGCTCGAGCTGGCGCTGCGCGAGGCGCTCTCGCTCGGCCACAACTACATCGGCACCGAGCACATCCTGCTCGGCCTGGTGCGCGAGAACGAGGGCGTCGCCGCCCGCATCTTGCTCGACTTCGACGCCGACTCCGACAAGATCCGCAACGAGGTGATCCGGATGCTCTCCGGGCCTGGCGGGCGCCGCCAGGGTGGCGGCAGCGGTGGCGGCCAGGGCGAGGGCGGCAAAAAGTCTTCGAAACTGCTCGACCAATTCGGTCGCAACCTGACCCGGCTCGCCGAGGAGGGCAAGCTCGATCCGGTGATCGGCCGCGAGACCGAGATCGAGCGGATTATGCAGATCCTCTCGCGCCGCACCAAGAACAACCCCGTGCTGCTCGGCGAGCCCGGCGTCGGCAAGACCGCCGTGGTCGAGGGCCTCGCCGCCCGCATCAACAAAGGCGAGGTGCCGGAGCTGCTCAAGAACAAGCAGATCTACACGCTCGATCTAGCCGCCCTCGTCGCCGGCTCCAAGTACCGCGGCGAGTTCGAGGAGCGCCTCAAGAAGGTGATGAAAGAGATCACCCAACGCGGCGACATCATTCTCTTCATCGACGAGCTCCACAACCTGGTCGGCGCTGGCGCCGCCGAGGGGGCGATCGACGCCGCCTCGATCCTCAAGCCGGCCCTGGCCCGGGGCGAGCTACAGACGATCGGCGCGACCACGCTCGACGAGTACCGCAAGTATCTCGAGCGCGACTCGGCGCTGGAGCGACGCTTCGCCCAGATCCGCGTCGACCAGCCCTCGCCCGAGGACACGGTGAAGATTCTCGAGGGGCTGCGCGAGCGCTACGAACAGCACCACCGGGTGACGATCCGCGACGACGCGCTCGAAGCCGCCGCGGAGCTCGCCGACCGCTACATCTCCGACCGCTTCCTGCCCGACAAGGCGATCGACCTGATCGACGAGGCCGGCTCGCGGATGCGGATCAAGTCGATGAGCTCCCCGCCGGTCTACCGCGAGCTCGAGGAGGAAATCGAGACGACGCGGCGCGAGAAGGAGACCGCGATCGAGGCCCAGGAGTTCGAAAAGGCCGCCAACCTGCGCGATACCGAGCGCCAGCTGACGACGAAAAAGCGCCAGCTCGAAGACGAGTGGGCGGAGGGCGAGAACGGCGAGCGGCCCGAGGTCGGCGAGGAAGAGATCGCCGACATCGTCTCGATGTGGACCGGCATCCCGGTCTTCAAGCTGACCGAGGCCGAGACCAAGAAACTGATCCGCATGGAGGAGGAACTGCACAAGCGGGTGATCGGCCAGGAGGTCGCGATCACTGCCGTCTCGAAAGCGATTCGCCGCTCACGTGCCGGGATCAAGGATCCGAAGCGCCCGGCCGGCTCCTTCATCTTCCTCGGCCCCTCGGGGGTCGGCAAGACCGAGCTCGCTCGTACCCTCGCCGAGTTCCTCTTCGGCGACGAGGAGGCGATGGTCCGGATCGACATGTCCGAGTACATGGAGAAGCACGCGGTCAGCCGCTTGGTCGGCTCGCCGCCGGGCTACATCGGCTACGACGAGGGCGGCCAGCTGACCGAGGCCGTGCGCCGCAAGCCGTACTCGGTGCTGCTGCTCGACGAGATCGAGAAGGCGCATCCGGACGTCTTCAACATCCTCCTGCAGATCCTCGAGGACGGGCGCCTCACCGACGCCCAGGGCCGCACGGTCGACTTCCGCAACGCGATCGTGATCATGACCTCGAACATCGGCGCCTCGGAGATCTCCAAGAACACCTCGATCGGGTTCACCGTCTCCGACGAGACCGGCATGTCCTACGACGACATGAAGAACCGGATCATGAGCGACCTGAAAAAAGTCTTCCGGCCCGAGTTCCTCAACCGGATCGACGAGGTGATCGTCTTCCACAAGCTCGCCAAGGAAGAGGTCAAGGAGATCATCGACCTGATGATCAACCGGGTCCGCGTCCAGGTCGCCGAGCACGAACTGCAGCTCGAGCTGACCGACGAGGCCAAGGACCTGCTGGTCGAGAAAGGCTGGGACCCCTCGATGGGCGCCCGCCCGCTGCGCCGCGCGATCCAGCGCTACATCGAGGATCCGCTGGCCGACGAAGTCCTGCGCCAGGGCGAGATGACGCCCGGCTCGACCGTGATGGTCGCCCGTGACGCCGCCGGGGACGAGGACGACAAACCGCTGAGCCTGACGATCATCGTCCCGAAGAAGCCGCCGCGCAAGGCGCCCGAGAAACCGGAGCCGGAGAAGGTCGGCGTCGGTGCCAAGCAGGGCGAAGGCGAGCACGGCGAGGGCGACGGCGGCGAGCCGCCGCACGGCGACGCCGAGTCCTGAGCCGGCAGCGCCTGTGACCGAGCCCGGCCGCAGCGCGATCGGCACCTGGAGCGGCGGCCGCTTCCTGCACTTCGGCGAGGCGATCTCCGAGGAGCGGCTGCAGGCGCTGCTGCGCCCCGGAGGTGGGATCGCGACGGTGCTGAGCGCCGACGCCTACGGGCAGGGCGGAGCCGACCGTGTGCTTGGCGAGGCGCTGGCGGGGGTGCCCCGCGACGAGTACTGCCTGGTCGGCGCCGTCGGCCACGACTTTTACGACGGGGGGCGCAACGGGCCGAAAGGGTTCCCTCGCTTTACCGACCCAGCACTGCGCGGCCCCGACGAGTACGCCTCCTACCTGCGGATGGCGACCGAGGCCAGCCTCGAGCGGATCGGCGCCTCCTCCTTCGACCTACTGCTGCTGCACAACCCCGACCGCACCGGCTACACCAGCGAGGTCGTCTGGGACGGGATGGCGGCGCTGCGCGAGATCGGCTTGGCCGCCCGGATCGGGGTGGCCCCGGGGCCCGCAAACGGCTTCACGCTCGACCTGATCGCCTGCCTCGAGCGCTTCGGCGACCGGATCGACTGGGCGATGGTGATCCTCAACCCGCTCGAGCCCTGGCCGGGTGAGCTCTGCCTCGACGCCGCCGCCCGGGCCGAGGTCAAGGTCCTGACCCGGGTCGTCGACTACGGCGGCCTCTTCTGGGGCGATTTGCGGCCGGGGACAGAGTTGGAGCGCACCGACCACCGCTCCTTCCGCCCCGCCGGCTGGATCGAGGCGGGCTGGGAGAAGCTGGAGCAGCTACTGCCGATCGCCGAACGGGCCAAGCTGACCCCGATCCAGCTCGCCTGCCAGTGGAACCTCGCCCACCCGGTGGTCGAGTGCGTCGCTCCCACCCTGATCCAGGAGGCCGGGGAGGAGGCCTGCCCGATCGAGGCGAAGCGCGTCGAACTGGCCGCCTTGCCGCCCGAGCAGCGCCTCACTGCCGACGACGTCGCCACGATCCGCGTGATCGGCGACAACACCGGCTGCATGGCCCTGAAGGGCGCGAACCCCGGCCATGAGGGCGATGAGCAGCCCGACCGCTGGCCCCTTGACGCAGAGCTGGCGGCGGTCGGAGAGCGCTGGGGCATCGACCCGGCTCGCGACTTGGTCGCCACTCACTAGCGGGACGGAACAGATCCGGTAAGGGGGCATCTGGTGCCCTCCCCCGGAGACCGTTCCGCAGCCGATCGTGCTCCCTGGGTTCGAAACGTGGTTCCTTGAGCCTCCGTGGGAGGGCACCAGATGCCCCCAGCCACACGCAGTTCCGGGACGGCGCAAGTGACGGAAGCTCTTAGCTAAAGCGGCCGATCCACGGCGCAGACCAACTCTGTGCCCGAGGCTGCCGCACCTTCCGCAGGGCCGAGAATATGGCCGCACTATTGCCAGCTGTCGCAGGAGGGATGGGAGACCCTCTCCGGAAGGCTCAAGGACAAACGAGCCGAAGTGCGGGGGCGAGATCGGCTGCGGAACGGCCTTCAGGGGAGGGTCTCCCATCCCTCCCCCACACTGCCGCCAGAAGTACGGCCGCAGCCGCCGATAGCTTCGCCGAATCATGGCTGCAAACCGCACGTGGTGGACCCTGGCCGGGGCCTGCGCCGGGCTATTCCTGCTGATGCTCGACTCGACCGTGGTGGCGCTGGCGCTGCCGGAGATTCGCGGCGACGTCGACGCGAGCAGCGAGGGGCTGCAGTGGGTGATGAACGGGTACCTGTTGACGATCGCGGTGCTGGTTGTCACCGCCGGCCGGCTCGGCGACATGTTCGGGCGCAAGCGGGTCTTCCTGGTCGGGACGGCCTTCTTCGCGCTGGGGTCGGTCGTATCTGGTGCTGCGGGAGACCAGGAGACGCTGATCCTCGGACGGGTGCTGCAGGGTGTGGGCGCGGCGCCGATGCTGCCGCTCTCGTTGGCCCTGGTCTGCAACGCCTTTGCGGCCGCCGAGCAGCCACGGGCGCTCGGCATCTGGGCCGCGGTCTCGGCGGTGGCGCTGGCGATCGGGCCGCTCGCCGGCGGCCTCCTGATCGAACTCGACTGGCGGGTGATCTTCTGGATGAACCTTCCAATCGCGGCGCTCGGGATCGCGATCACGGTCTACGCCGCAACGGAGTCGACTGATCCCGGTTCCGGCACCAAGATCGATTGGCCGGGCTTGGCGGCGCTCAGCGTGGGGATAACCGCGGTCGTCCTCGCGCTGGTCCAGGCGCAGGCCTGGAGCGTCGCGGCGACCGCCGGCCTAGCCCTCGCCGGGCTCGTCATCCTCTTCGGTTTCTGGCGCATCGAGCACCGGGTGCGGGAGCCGATCGTCGACTTCGCCCTTTTCCGCAACGGCCCCTACTTCGGCGCCAGCGCCGCCGCCTTCTGCCTGGTCGGGGCCTACTGGGCGGTGATGTTCTTCCAACCCCAGTACCTGCAGGACGTGCGCGGGCACTCGCCGATCGCCAGCGGCCTGCTGATCCTTCCGGTCA
Source organism: uncultured Solirubrobacterales bacterium (assembly GCA_963846515.1). Taxonomy (GTDB): domain Bacteria; phylum Actinomycetota; class Thermoleophilia; order Solirubrobacterales; family 70-9; genus VAYN01. Next base: position 102,147 of record CAWJWC010000004.1, read on the forward strand.
CCGCGCCGATGGTCTTCATCTCGCCCTTCTCGGGCCGGCTGATCGGCCGTTTCGGCGCCCGCCGGCTGATGACCGCCGGTATGGCCTGTGGCCTCGCTGGCCTGCTGCTGCTGACCTTGATTGGCACCGACACCTCCTTCGCCCTGGCCCTCGTCGCCTACCTGCTGTTCGGGGTCGCGCTCGGCTTCGTCTACGCGCCGATGTCGACCGCGGCGATGGCGGCGATGCCGGGGGAGAAGGTCGGAATCGCCTCGGGGGTACTGGCGATGGACCGGGTGCTGGCCGGCGCGGTCGCGCTTGCCGCCACCGGCGCCGTCTTCCACACCCTGCTCGGCGGCGGCGACTCGTTCGCCGCCGCGATCGCCGGTTCGACCTGGGTTCCGGCGGTGCTGGTGGCAGCCGGCGTCGGGTTGACCTGGGCTTTCGTCCGCGATCCCGAGCGGCCGGGACCGGACCCCGCCGTGGCTGGCGACCCCGCTCCGGAGGCGCTTCAGCACCACCGTCACCACCGGCGCTTCCACCTCTGAAGCCGTAAACCCTAAGTCAGGGTAAATTGAGTGATTGATCCGGTTGACATTTAAGATCCCGAGCTGTCCACTCGGGTATTGCCAGGCCGCATTCCAGAGCGCTTTTTGCCATCCTAGGGGAGATGCCGCCGTTGTCCGAGGATGAGCTTCACGAGCTTTCTGAACGTCAGGATCCTCGGCTACTGAGGGCACTCGACGTCGTCGCTCCCGGCGGCGCCTTGCGCGAGGGCATCGACAATATCGTCCACTCGCGGACCGGCGGCCTGATCGTCGTCGGCGACCTCGACGACATCTCCCACATGCTCTCGGGAGGCATCAAGCTCGACGTCGACTACACCCCGGCGATGCTCTACCAGGTGGCGAAGATGGACGGTGCGATCGTCCTCAACAGCGAGGCGACGACGATCGCCTGGGCCAATGTGCAGCTGATGCCCGACCCGACGATCCTCTCCTCGGAGACGGGCACCCGCCACCGCACCGCCGAGCGCGTCTCCAAACAGACCGACGCGCTGGTAATCGCGATCTCGCAGCGCCGCGACGTCGTCTCGCTCTACGTCGAGGGGGCTAAGTACATCCTGCAGGAGATCCCCGCCGTGCTCGCCAAGGCGAACCAGGGCCTGGCGACGCTGGAGAAGTACCGCGAGCGCCTCGACCAGGTCTCCGCCCGGCTCACCGTGCTCGAGTTCGAGGGACGCAGCGTCCTCCACGACGCGCTCGCCGTCCTCCAGCGGGCCGAGCTGGTGACCCGGATGGCGGTCGAGGTCGAGCGCTACATCGTCGAGCTTGGGACCGAGGGCCGGCTGATCGAGATGCAGCTGGAGGAGACGATGGTCGGCGTTGCCGCCGACAAGACCGCGCTGATTCGCGACTACAGCGTCGAGGACACCGAGGGCGACCTGGCCGCGACCCTGCAGGCGCTCGGCCGCATGCCGCATCAAGACGTTCTCGACTTTGGGCGCCTCGCCGAGCTGCTCGGCTACGACCGCAAGCTCAACACCCTCGACTTTCCGGTCGCCCCGCGCGGCTACCGGGCGCTGGGCCGGGTCCCGCGCATCCCCAAGCTTGTCGTCCAGAAGATCATCCACGAGCTGGGCGGATTGGAGGAGGTCCTGGCGGCCTCCGAATCCGACCTCGCCGCCATCGACGGTGTCGGCGCCCCCCGCGCCAAAGACATCCGCGAAGGGCTGCGCCGGCTCCAGGAGGTCGATTTGGTCGACCGGTACTTGCAGAGCTGACGGCGATGAGCGCCGTCGAAGACGAAAGGAGCCACCGATTCCCGAGCTAGAAGAGGCCATGGAGGCAGCCTTCGAGGAGGACATCGAATACGTCTGTGATTTCGAGGAGGGCGACAAGGTCGTCTACCCGCATCACGGGGCTGGCCTGGTGCTGAAGAAAGAGACCCGCGAGCTGATGGGGACCGAGCGTGAATACCTCACGATCAAGATCCTTCATAACGAGCTCACGGTGATGGTCCCCTGCGAGAACGCGGGCGTGGCCGGGCTGCGACGCGTGATCGACGAGGAGGAAATCAAGAAGGTCACAGCGGTCCTCACCGACGACGTCTCCGAGATGCCGAAGAACTGGAACCGGCGATTCAAGTACAACCGCGAGAAGATCAAGACCGGCGACGTCTTCGAGCTCGCCGAGGTGGTGCGCAACCTGGCGCTCCGCGAGATGGAGAAGGGCCTCTCCACCGGCGAGAAGCAGATGTACACGCGGGCAAAGAAGATTCTCGCGTCGGAGTTCATGTACGCGCTCGACAAGGACGAGGACGGCGCGGAGGAATACCTAGACGGGCTGCTGGAGGATCGCTTCGCCGCCACGGCGTAGTCCAGCGGTAACCGCGGTCATTGCGGCCGCCGGCTCCGGGCAGCGCCTTGGAGCCGGCGGCCCGAAGGCTTTCGTGCCGCTGGCGGGGAGGCCGATGATCGAGTGGTCGCTCGACGCCCTGCGTGCGTGCGAGGCGGTGGCAGCGATCGTCGTCGCTATCCCGCCCGGGTCCAACTACGAGCTAGGCGAGGAGGGAGGCGGCGGTGGTCCAGACGCCGCCGGCCTTGCGGTTGTCGACGGCGGCGCCACCCGGGCCGAGTCCGTCGCCAACGCTCTCGCTGCGGTCGAGACTGAGCTGGTCGCGATCCACGACGCGGCGCGTCCGCTGCTGACACCCGAGCTTGTGGCGGAGCTCGTTGCCGCGCTCGACGCCGATCCCCAGGCGGCCGGCGTTATCGTCGCCGCTCCCGTCGCCGACACGATCAAGGCGATCCGGTCGAAACGAGCCTTTTTGTCCCAGGAGGGCAAAAAAGCTCAGCTCGAGGTCGAGCGGACGCTGGATCGCTCGCAGCTTTGGGCGGCGCAGACGCCGCAGGTCTTCCGGATCGACGCGTTGCGCGCTGCGCTCGAGGTCGATGACGAGGTGCGCGACGCCGCCACCGACGAGGCGATGCTGGTCGAGGCGGCGGGGGGGAGGGTGCTGATCCACCCGGCCCTGACCGAGAACCTCAAGGTGACGACGCCGCTCGACCTGCGGGTCGCGGAGCTGCTCCTGGCCGAGCGCTCAGTCTCTGAGTAGGACCCAGACCAAGACCGCGGCGAAGCAGAGCTGGCCGACCCCGAGCGCGACGCCGAGGTTGGCGGCGCCAGCCAGCTCGGCGATCCCGCCCCCGGCGAGGAAGGCGAGCAGCAGGAGGGCGAGCGGGCGCGGCATCGCCGCAGCCTATTTGGCGAGGTGTCGGCGTCGCCGGCGCCGGTAGAGGGCGCGCTGGGTCTCCAGCGTCGCCACCCCCGCGAGCACGATCGCGACCAGGTTGACGGCGAGCTGGAGGACCGAGCCGCGGAACTCGGACCACTCGCCGAGCGCGGCGGAGATGCCAATGTTGGCGGCGGCGAGGATCGTCGTGACCGAGATCAGGACGCCGATCAGCGCCCCTGACTTGGTCGCGCTGAGCGAGAGCACCCCGACCGCGCCGGCGAGCGCGGCGACGATGAAGGAGAAGACGTCGGGATGGGAGATGAAGTCGGTGAGCGCGTGCTGAGTGCTCTCGAAGTCGGCGTCGAGCAGGCCGGTGCCGCGGGCGAAGAGGGTGAACAGGCAGGCGGCGAGGATCGCCAGTGGGAAGCCGACCGCGAGCGCGGTCAGCGAGCGGCGCGCGACGTTGGCGCGGCGCTGGACGATTGCCACGCAGAGCCCCGCGATCGGGCCGAACTCGGGGCCGACCACCATCCCGCCGACGATCAGGAGCGGCGAGTCGAGGTAGATCCCGACCGCGGAGATCAGGCAGGCGAGGATCATGAAGATTAGGAAGCTGGCGCTGAGCTCGGTGCTCTCGGAGGTGCGCGCCTCGACTTCCTCCCAGACGACTGCGTCGGAGGGGGCGCCGCGGGCCGCCCGTACTGCCTCTTCCGCCTGCTCGGAGAGGTGCGAGTCGATCTGCTCGATCGCGATCGAGCCGTCGCGGGGGATGTCCATCTCCCGCAGGTCGTCGACGACCACGCTGGCGTCCTCGCGGGCGACGTCGCAGAGGATCACGTCGCCGTGCGGCTTGCGAGCGGCGCCGGGAAGGACGATCAGGTTGGAGGTCGATGCCGAGGCTTCCAGCAGCGCGGCGACCGGCTCCGAGCGGTCGGGGGGCGCGACGATCCGCAGGTGGACCATGGGGCGGGAGCGTAGCCGCGGCCGGGACGAGCGGTCATCTAGGCTCGTCTCATGCTCACCGACTACCACCTGCACCTGCGCCCGGACGACCAGGACACCCCGCCGGAGCGCTACTTCACCGCCGAGAACGTCGAGCGCTACCTCGAGGCCGCGGACGCGGCCGGGGTCGAGGAGCTGGGCGTCTCCGAGCACGTCTACCGCTTCCACCAGGCGCTCGCGCTCTGGCGCCACCCGCTCTGGGAGAGCAGTGGCCAAGACGACCTCGACGCCTACTGCGAGTTCGTCCGTGGCACGCCGCTGCGGCTCGGCATCGAGTGCGACTTCGTTCCCGGCGCCGAGGACCGCACTGCGGAGCTGCTCGAGGCGCGCGACTTCGACTACGTGGTCGGTTCGGTCCACTTCATCGGGGACGAGGCGGTCGACCATCCCGGCTGGGACGTCTGGGGGGGCAGCGCCGACCCGGACGAGGTCTGGCGCCGCTACTTCGCGGCGCTGGCCGACTGCGCCCGCTCCGGGCTCTTCGACATCCTCGCCCACCCCGACCTGGTCAAGGTCTGGGGCGGCACTCGACCCCTGCCGGAAGGCGATCTGCGCCGCTTCTACGAGCCCGCGGTCGAGGCGATCGCCGCGAGCGGGATCGCGGTCGAGGTCTCGACTGCCGGCCTGCGCAAGCCGGTCGGCGAGCTCTACCCCGCCCAGGGGTTTGCCGAGCTCTGCATCGAGGCGGGCACTCCCTTCGCGCTCTCCTCCGACGCCCACCTGCCCGAGCACGTCGGTTTCGCCTACGACCGCGCCGTCGCGTTCCTCGACGAGCTCGGGGTGGAGGAGATCTGCGTCTTCGAGGGGCGCCAGCGGCGGCTCGAGCCGCTCGGCAGCCGCGTCCGTTAGCAATGGTCGGGATCGGCTATGACAGCCACCGCTTCGCCGACGGACGCCCGCTGATTCTCGGTGGGGTGGAGATCCAGCACCCGCGTGGCCTCGCCGGCCACTCCGACGCCGACGTCCTCACCCACGCGGTGATCGACGCCGTGCTCGGCGCCGGCGGGAGCGGCGACATCGGCACCCTCTTCCCCGACGACGACCCGCGGTGGGAGGGGGCCGACTCGATCGACCTGCTGCGCACCGCGGTCGGCACGATCGCCGGCGCGATCGTCAACGTCGACGCCACCGTGATCTGCGAGGAGCCGCGGCTCGGTCCCTACCGAGAGAAGATGGAGCGGATCCTCGCCGAGGCGACCTCGGCCCGGGTCAGCGTCAAGGCGACCAGCAACGAGGGCATGGGCTGGATCGGCCGCGGCGAGGGAATTGCCTGCATCGCAGTAGCTTCTCTGCGAAGCGAATAGTCTTCGCGGCCGATGGGCAAGATCAGCGAAAAGCTGCGCACCGCGGCCGTCGACAAAGCGTTCGAGCTGCGGGTCCTGCGCGAGTCCGGCATCGTCGAGCTACTGCGGCCGGACAAGGCGGTGAAGATCGGCGCCACCTTCCTGCGCTGGGGTGCCTCGCCGGCGACCGGGGTTGCCACCGCAGCGATCCACCACCCGCACCAGATCGCGATCGTCGACGAACGCGGCTCGCTCACCTACGAGCGTTTGCACCACCGCACCAACGCGCTCGCCCACTCCTTCGCCGAGCTCGGGATCGGCCCCGGCGACGGGGTCGGGATCATGTGCCGCAACCATCGCGGCTTCATCGAGGCGACCCTGGCTGCGGCCAAGCTCGGCGCCAGCGCGCTCTACCTGAACACGATGTTCGCCGGCCCGCAGCTGGTCGAGGTGACCCACCGCGAGGGCCCGAAGGCGCTGGTCTTCGACTCCGAGTTCGCCGACCTGCTCGACGGCGTCGACGCCTCGATCGAGCGCATCGTCGGCTGGGTCGAGGAGGGCGAGGACCCGGGCGAGACGACGCTGGAGCAGTTGATCGCCGCCGGCTCGGAGGCCAACCACCGCCCGCCGCCCGACAAACCGCGTTTCGTCATCCTCACCTCGGGCACGACCGGGACGCCGAAGGGCGCCCAGCGCTCCAGCCCCGACGGCCTACTGGCGGTCGCGGCGCTGATCGACAAGATCCCCTTCCGCAGCCGCGAGACGATGATGATCGCGGCCCCGCTCTTCCACTCCTGGGGCTTCTTCCACTTCATTATGAGCCTGCCGACCGGCTCGACCATGGTGCTGCGCCGCCGCTTCGACCCCGAGGGCACCCTGCAGGCGATCCAGGAAAGCCGTGCCAACGTGCTCGCGGTGGTCCCGGTGATGATCCAGCGCATCCTCGCCTTGCCCGAGGAGACGCTCGCCCGCTACGACCTCTCCTCGCTGCGGATCACCTCGCTCTCCGGCTCGGCCCTGCCGGGCGAGCTAGCGATCGCCTGGATGGATCGCTTTGGCGACAACGCCTACAACCTCTACGGCTCGACCGAGGTCGCCTACGCGACCGTCGCCACCCCCGAGGACCTGCGCGCCGCGCCGGGGACCGCGGGCAAGCCGCCGCACGGGACCACGGTGCGGATTTACGACGAGGCGGGGCAGGAGCTGCCGCAGGGCGAGGTCGGGCGGATCTTCGTCGGTAACGAGATGTCGTTCGAGGGTTACACCGGCGGCGGTGGCAAGGAGGCGATCGACGGCCTGCTCTCAAGCGGCGACGTCGGCCACATCGACGCAAAGGGGCGGCTCTTCATCGACGGCCGCGACGACGAGATGATCGTCTCCGGCGGCGAGAACGTCTTCCCGCGCGAGGTCGAGGATCTGCTCGCCGATCACGAGGCGGTCGCCGAGACCGCGGTGATCGGGGTCGAGGACGCCGAGTTCGGTCAGCGCCTCAAAGCTTTTGTGGTGGTCGTGGACGGCGCCGAGGTCGACGAAGAGGCGCTGAAGGCGCACGTCAAGGCCAACCTGGCCAGCTACAAGACGCCGCGCGAGATCGAGTTCCTCGACGAGCTGCCACGCAACGCGACCGGCAAGATCCTCAAGCGCGACCTGCACGCGCGCGAGGCCAAGCAGTCCGCCTGAGCAGAGCTTTCGCGGGTCGGGGGAGGGCTCCGCGCAAATTGCGGTCAATGCCCCCGCTCTGCCCTGCAGTGGCCTCCGGCGCCCATAGTAGGTTGCGCGGAGATGAGCGATCCAGCCAGGCAGTTGCGAGCCGTCGGCGAGGCGACCGAGACGATGCACGGCGTCGCCAAGCAGGCGCTGGAGTGGGTCCAGGTCAGCGAGCAGCGGGTTGCGAAAGCCGAGGCGCGAGCCGACCGGATCGGCGACGAGCTGAAGGAGCGGGCGCTGGGGACGCTGCGCGGCGTCGCCGCCGAGGCCCGTGAGCGGATCGCCGCCGAGCGCGCCGCGCGGCGCGAGGCCGAGTCGAAAGTCGCCAGCGCCGAGGCGGCGCGGGACCGTGCCGAGCGCGCCTTCGAGGAGCTGCGGCAGCGCGCCCGCGGTGAGAACGAAGCCGTCGTCGCGAAGGCGAACGAGGCGCGGGCGGAAGCCGAGAGCGCGGCCACTGAGGCAGCGGAGAACCTCGAGAACGAGATCGAGCGGCGGCTCGCCGCCGCGCGCGCGAAGTTCGAAGCCGAGGCCGACCGTCGCGTCGCCGCCGCCGAGCAGCGTGCCGCCGACGCCGAGGCCGCCGCGGCGGAGTCGCACGAGACTGCGGTGCGGCTCGAGACCGAGATCGAGCGGCGCGTGATGGAGGGCACCGCTGAGGTCCGCAAGGAGGCCGAGGAAAGCGTCCGCAAGCTGCTCGAGAAGGTCGAGCGCGAGGCCGAGGAGACGGCGCGCGCCCGCGCCGAGGAGCAGCTGCGGCTCGAGTCCGACCGGATTCGGATCCAGGCCGAGCGCCGCGAGGAGCGAGTCCGCGAAGCCTCCGAGGACGAGATCAAGGCCAGCGCCAAGCGGGCCAGGCGCGAGGCGCAGGCGGCGGCCGAGGAGACGGCTCCGGCCTGGCTGGGCAACGAGTCGACCGGCTCGGCGGCTGGCTACCGCACCTTTTAGCTCGCCGTCGATCATCTAGGCTCGCCCTCGTATGCGCGAGGTGCGGATCAGGGACACGCTGAGCGGCGAGACGCGGACGCTCGAGCGCTCCGGCGAGGTGGGGATCTACGCCTGCGGACCGACCGTCTACAGCCGCATCCACATCGGCAATGCCAGGCCCTTCGTCGTCTTCTCGCTCTTCGCCCGCTTCTTGCGCTCCGAGGGCTACACCGCGCGCCTGGTCGTCAACGTCACCGACGTCAACGACAAGATTTACGCTGCCGCCGAGGAGGCCGGGGTGCCCTCGGCCGAGTTCGCGGCGCGGATGATCAGCGCCTACGTCGAGGACACCGACCGGCTCGGCCTCGGCCGCCCCGACGCCGAGCCGCTGGCGACCGAGACGATCGAGCGGATCGTCGCGCTGATCGGCAACCTGGTCGAGCGCGGCCACGCCTACGAGTCCGGCGGCGACGTCTATTTCCGGGTCCGCAGCTTCGGCGAGTACGGCAAGCTCTCTAACCGACGCCCCGAGGAAATGGACCAGGGCGAGGAGGCCGGCTCGGCCTCCCTTAAGGAGGACGCGCTCGACTTCGCGCTCTGGAAGGGGCACAAGCCCGGCGAGGACACGAAGTGGGACTCGCCCTGGGGGTTCGGGCGGCCGGGCTGGCACATCGAGTGCTCGGCGATGGCCGAGGCGGAGCTGGGGCCCTCGTTCGCGATCCACGGCGGCGGCTCCGACCTGGTCTTCCCCCACCACGAGAACGAGATCGCGCAGTCCGAGGGGGCGGGGCGGCCCTTCGCCCAGATCTGGATGCACAACGGGATGATCGAGACCGGGGCCGAGAAGATGTCGAAATCGGACGGGAACATCTTTCAGCTGTCGGAGGCGTTGGATCGGTACGGGTCCGAGGCGGTCGTCGCGTACCTGATCTCCGGGCATTACCGGCAGCCGCTGGCCTTTGGACCAGAGCAGATGGAGCAGGCTGTGGCGCAGGTCGCGCGGCTGAGGAACTTCTTCCGGGAGTACCCCATCGACGGCTCGGGCGGTGGGGGAGAGCCGGGAGAGGACTCCTCCTCGCGATTTGGGGGAGGCTCGTCGGAGTCCTCTTCCGGCTCTCCCTCCAGCGTCGGAGGGCGGGTCGAGCGGTTCCGTGAGGCGCTCGCCGACGACTTCAACACGCCCCGGGCGATGGCCGAGGTGTTTGAGCTGGTGGGGGAAGCGAACCGGGGCGATGTGGACAGCGCTAGTGCGGTTCCCGTCCTGGCGGAGATGCTTGAGCTTGTCGGCCTCGGCTCCCTTACCCAGTCGGATCGGGGAGCTGAGGCCGACTCCGAGGCGGAGCAGCTGCTTGCGGAGCGGGAGGAGGCTCGGGCGGCTAAGGACTTCGGGCGGGCTGACGAGATTCGGGATCGGTTGGCGGAGCTTGGATGGGAAGTTCGGGACGGGGCGGAGGGTGCCCGCCTGGTTCCCAAAGGCTGATGGCTAGCCAGATCATCTACGGCAAGCAGCCGGTCGCCGAGGCGGAGCGGGGGAAGCGGCGGGTGCATCGGATCTGGCGGGCGCCGGAGACGTCTGAGGAGGAGCTGGAGCGGCTTTGTGGGTCCCCGGATCACCAGGGCGCTGTCGCCGAGGTAGATCCCTATCCGTATGCCGATCCGCGGGGATTGCTGCGGGGGGAGGATGTGCTGCTGGTTGCGCTCGACCAGGTGCAAGACCCGCGTAACCTGGGGGCGGTTTGCCGCTCGGCTGAGTTCGCTGGGGCTGACGGAGTGGTTGTCCCGGAGCGGCGCTCGGCTGCGGTCACGGCCGCTACCTGCAAGGCCTCGGCTGGCGCCGTCGAGCACCTCCAGGTCGCCCACGTGCGCAATCTCGCCGACTGGCTGGGCGATGCCAAGGCGGCCGGCTTCTGGATCTGGGGCGCCGACGCGGCGGCCGAGTCTCCTGCTTGGGAGGTCGACCTCAAAGGGCCCACGGTGCTGGTCATGGGTGGTGAGGGAAAGGGTCTGCGACCGCGGGTAGCCGCGGCCTGCGACGGCCTCATATCGCTGCCACAGCGCGGAAAGGTCGAGTCGCTCAACGTCTCGGCGGCAGCCACCGCGCTGCTGTTCGAGGCGCGACGGCAGCGGGACTGAGCTTCGAGCAACTGCAACGGCGGTTGCATTTTTCGCAATTTGGGGTTGACAGAACTCCGCGCCCCCGTAAACTTGCGCCGCAACAAGGGTGAACCTCAGCTTGAGTCTGAGGTGCGCTCGTCCAATAGGGCGCCTCTGGGGAGGTAAGTGGCGCCACGACCCTTCATCAAGGAGAAGGATCTGTGGCTCTATCTACGCCTATGCAGGAAGCTCCGGCCGCTGCTGCCGGGGTTGGTACCCGCATCTTCCAGCAGGCTAACTCTCAAGCTGAGCTTGATGACCACTACCTCGTCGCGCTCGCCAAGGAAGGCAAGACCGACGCCTACGACGCGATCGTCCGCCGCTACCGCGGCTTCGTCCGTCTCAAGGCCTCGTCCTACTTCCTGCTCGGCGGCGAGTCCGACGACCTGATCCAGGAGGGCCTGCTCGGCCTCTACAAGGCGATTCGCGACTACCGCACCGATCGCGAGTCGAGCTTCCGCAACTTCGCCGAGCTCTGCATCACCCGCCAGATCATTACCGCGGTCAAGACCGCGACCCGTAACAAGCACACGCCGCTGAACCAGTACGTCTCGTTCAGCCAGACCCCGGCGGCGGCCGGCGACTCGGACACGACCCTGGACGAGATCCTGCCCGGCCCCTCCGTGCACGACCCCGTCAACCAGGTGATCGCCTCCGAAGAGCTGGCCAGCCTGGTCTCCTGCCTCTCGGGCGTCTCCGGCGTGCTCTCCGACCTCGAGAGCCGCGTGCTCTCGCTCTACCTCGACGGCCACTCCTACGAGGCGATCGCCGAGCGGCTCGAGTGCGACACGAAGACGGTCGACAACGCCCTGCAGCGGGTCAAGCGCAAGGTGGGTAGCCATCTCGCCAGCCGCGAGGTGGCCGTCTAGCCCTGCGGCAGGTCTGCCAGCACGTAGTCGAGTAACTCGCGGCCGTGGTCGGAGGCGACGGCGACGTCGTCGGCCTTGACTCGGACCCGGTGCAGGGACTGCATGCGCAGAACGTCGCCGTCGCAACGGCGGTTGGGGAAGATGCCCGAGTAGGAGACGCCGAGTCGCTCGAGGTCCTCGGCGACCAACGCCGTCGCCGGTTGCTCCAGCGGCAGGTCGATGTAGATCGCGTCGAGCCCGCGGCGGTGGAAGAGGTGATGCCGCTCCGCCCCGAGTACCTGCTCGAGGTCGGCGCCCGGCGTGCCGACCGTAATCAGGGCCAGGTTGTGGTCCGCGTCGACCTCGACCGCCAGCGCGGTCCGCTGCGATAGCTCTGCATCTGGCGGCGGCGTCGCCAGCGTTCCCCGCAGCTCGCACAGGGCGAGGGTCTGGCCGACGATCTCGTGGTGGCGGGGAGGCGCGTAGACGCGGCGTTCGTGGCCGTCGTTCAGCTTCAGGTAGAAGAGCGCCGCGGACTGCCGCCGGCGCGGCATCCCGGCCGTGGCGTCGTTGTCGACCGAGGCCGGGATCCAGCCGAGCAAAAAGCCGGTCTCCTTCGCTCCTAGCTCGAGGTTGGCGCGCTGGCTGTACGGATGGGCGGCGGTCGCCTCGGCGAACATCCCGGCCAGACCGCGCTCCCGCGCCCACTCCACCAGGTGCCGCTTGGTGCGCGTGAACAGGTGCTGCCCGCGCGCCGCCGGCAGCGTCACCGCCTGGCCGGAGTGGGCGACCGCGTCGCCCGCCGCGGCCAGACTCATCCCGATGTGGCAGAGCAGCTCGCCCGCTGGCGACTCGGCGACGCAGGAGACGTAGCGGCCCTCGGCGAGGCGGGCGCCGACGGCCGCCGGGTCGTAAACCCAGCGGACGTCGTAGGTCGTCCCGTAAGCTGCTTCTATGGCTTCGGTGAGAACGCTGCCCTCGTCGGGCGCGAGAAACCTGAACGTCACATCCATCTAGCCACCATCGCCACCACGCCCGCCTAGCTCAACCTGGGAGAGCACCCGATTTGTAATCGGGAGGTTGCCGGTTCGAACCCGGCGGCGGGCTCTCGAAGGTCACGACTCGGAGCCGGCGAGCAGACGCGCCTTCTCGGCGGCGAACTCCTCGTCGGTGAGGACGCCCTTCTCATGCAGCGCCGCGAGCCGCTCGAGGCGCTGCAGGCGCGCGTCCTCGTCGCTGAGGACAGCGGTTGGAGTCTCCGCGCCCGGCGCCTCGCCGGCATCGGATTGCCGGGCCTCGGGACGGCGCAGCTTCGACGCCTGTTCGCCGACCCGCTCGCCGATGTTGGCCTCCTTGACCGCGCTGACGACTTTGTCGCGGGTACGGCCGAAAACTTCGCTGTAGTCGGCGTCGGGGTACTCCTCCGCGGTCTGCTTGCGCAGCTCGTGGATCCCGAAGGCGGCCATGCCGGCGAGGATCAGGGTGGTGAGGAAAGAGCGCAGGCCCTGAGTCGGGCCGGAAAGGAAGTAGAGGCAGACGAGGATCGCGAGGGCGGTGTAGACGTAGCCGACGTGATGGTTCAGAACCGGGGCGAGCGCACGGCGGGTGGCGCGGGCCGACTCGGTGGGAGAGGCGAGCCAGCCGGCGATCGCGAAGAGAACTCCGACGACGATTACGGTAGTCGCGATGCTGACCATCAGCGAGGTGGCGATCGACCAGGCGGCTTCGCCCGCGGGCTTGGCGCTTTCAACCGTGACCAGCTGATCGACCACGATCCCCCCGGCTATCTCCCTGGCCACGATCACCGCGAAGCCGGCCGCGATCAGTCCGACCCCGCTGAAGAGCACCGTGACCCAGCGTCCTTCGCGCGAGAGGTAGATGGCGGCGCCGAAGACGACGAAGGTGAGGATCGAGAGCACCAACGCGAGGCCTTTGATCGCGATCGCGATGTTCTGCGCGGTCTTCAGCTCGTCCGAGCGCAGGATCTCGATCTGGCCTGCGTCCGGCGGCAGTTTCGCGGCGAGGTCGGCCCCGATTCCGACCTGGTCGGCGAGGTTGGTCAGCAAGCTCCCGAGGTTGAGGCTGACGGTCCCTTCTTCGGTCGAGACCGCCTCCCCCTTGTCCTCGAGGACGGCGATCAGCTGTTCATGGGCGGAGCGGTTGGCGTCTTCCCAGAGATCCTGCGCGGTCGAGGTTTCCAGCACTCTTTCGGCGCCGTCGCCGGCTACCTGGCGCAGGCCGCCCGCGGCCGGGCCGGCGAGATCCTTGGTGTCGCCGGGAAGGATGTCTTTCAGTTCCGCCTCGACGTTGACGTTTTCGTAGAGCTGGTCGACCAGGTAGTCGGCGAGCTCGGCGCGGATCGTCTCGTTCTGGATCAGCCGGCCGCTCGTCTCGACCCAGTCGTCGCTGTTGAGCGCCTGGCGCTCGACCCAGATCGCGAAGACGCTGAGGAAAGCGAGGACCGAGCCGAGGATGACCAGCCCTTTGACGGTGCGTCGTCGCCCGCGGCTCATTGCCGGATGCTATACGTGAGCAATGAAGCTCGAGGGGATTCACCACATAACCGCGATCACCGAGGACGCCCAGCGCAACGTCGATTTCTACGCGGGGGTGCTGGGCCTGCGGCTGGTCAAGAAAACGGTCAACCAGGACAACCCGACCGTCTACCACCTCTTCTTCGCCGACGAGGGCGGCGACCCGGGTTCGGACCTGACCTTCTTCGAGTACCCCGGCGTGGCTCCGGGCCGGGCCGGGGCCGGCATGGTGCACCGGATCGTCTGGCGGGTCGCATCCGAGCAGGCGCTCGACCTCTGGGCGGAGCGGCTCGCGGCGAACGGTGTCGAGTCCAAGCGCGAGCGCGCCAGCCTGCGCTTCTCCGACCCGGAGGGGCTCGACCACGAGTTGCTCGTCGTCGAGGTCCCCGACCCGCCCCTCGTCGCCGACCACCCCGAGATCCCCGCCGAGCTCGCTCTGCAGGGCTTCCACGCCGTGCGCGCCTACTCCGCCACCCCCGACGCCAGCGCCGGCCTGCTGGAGGCGCTCGAGTTCGAGCGTGGGGACGGCGGCTGGGAGGCGCGCGGCGAGCGGCGCGGCGGCCTCTACGTCTTCGACGAGCCGCCGGCCGAGCCCGGCATGCAGGGCGCCGGCAGCGTCCACCACGTCGCCTGGGCATCGCTGCCGGACGAGCACATGCAGTGGCGCGACAAGGCGATCTCGGCCGGCGCCCAGCCGACCCCGGAGATCGACCGCTTCTACTTCCGCTCGATCTACTTCCGCGAGCCGAGCGGCGTCCTCTTCGAGATCGCGACGATGGGCCCGGGCTTCACGGTCGACGAGCCGCTCGAGCACCTCGGCGAGAAGCTCTCGCTGCCGCCCGATTTCGAGCACCTGCGAGACGAGGTCGAGCCGAACCTGAGACCGGTGAGGAACCCGCGCACCGACGCCGCGTAGTGATCGGCGATTTCATCTGGCGCGACGCCGGTCGCACGGTCGTCTTCCGCCGCAACGGGATCGCGCAGGCACCGCAACTGCTGCGCGAGCACGGCCTCCTCCCATACGCGCTGCTGACGACGCCGCGGGCGCTGGCCGGCGCCGCTGCGCTGAGCGCGGAGGCGGCGGCGGTGCACGAGGTCGGGCCGGGCCAGGTGCCCGACCTCGCCGGCGAGCTGCTCGGCGAGGTCGACGCGCCGGCGCTGGTCGCGCTCGGCGGCGGCCGTCCGGTCGACGTCGCCAAGGCCCTCGCCGCGGTCACGGGCGCCCGCGTCGCCGCGCTGCCGACGACGATGTCGGGGGCGGAGATGACCGGGATCCACCGCCTCCCGGCGGGGGCCGAGTCGCGGGTCGGGGGGCTGGTGCGAGCGGAGCTCGTGGTCGCCGACCCGGAGGCGATGACGAGCCAGCCGGAGGCGCAGCTGCGGGCGAGCTCGATGAACGCGCTCGCCCACGGTGCCGACTCGCTCTACACGCCCTTCACCAACCCGGTCTCGGAGATGGCGGCGCTGCGCGGGGCGGACCTGATCGCGAGCTCGCTCGACCAGCCGCGTGAGGAACGCAACCCGGTGCCCCTGGCGCTCGGCTCGCTGCTCTGCGGCTACGCGATCGACTCCGCCAGCTTCGGCATCCACCACGTGGTCTGCCAGTCCCTGGTGCGAATCTGCGGCGGCACCCATGCCGAGACCAACGCGGCGGTGCTGCCGCGGACGCTTGCCCTGCTCGTCGACCGTGCCCCCGACCGGCTCGCCGACCTCGCCGCGGCGATCGGGGTCGACCCGGACCCAGTCGCTGTCGAGGCCCGTGTGCTCGAGCTCGGTGGCGAGCCGCGCGGCCTTGGCGCCGGCGGCGCCGACCTCGCCAGGGTCGGCGACGCGCTCGAGGCGATGCTCGCCCGCCCCGAGCTCGCCTTCACCCCGCGCCCCCCCGACCGCGAGGAGCTGGCACAGCTGATCGAGCGCTGCTGGTAACCGCGGGGCCGCTCGCGTGTAGCGCTCTGCGTGACCGCTGAGCGACTGGCCGGCTACCACGCCTACACGCGCAAGCACAGCGTCAACTGGGTCCTCTACCTGCTGGCGAGGATTTTCATGACGCCGTTCTTTCTCGTCTACTTCCGCTACGCGCGGACCGGTCGCGAGCACGCCCGGCTCAAGGGCGGGCTGATCGTCGCCTCCAACCACCGCAGCTTCCTCGACCCCTTCGCGGTCGGCGGCTGCTTGCCCTGGCGGCGACCAATGAACTATGTCGCCAAGGTCGAGCTGTTCGAGCGCCGCTGGCAGGGCTGGATCCTCTCCCGCCTCGGTGCCTTCCCGATCCGCCGCGGCGAGTCCGACGAGGAAGCGATGGAGACGGCGCGCCAGATCGTCGAGCGCGGCGGCGCGGTCTGCATCTTCCCGGAGGGGACGCGGATCCGCCGCGGCACCCTCGGCCACCCAAAGCGCGGGGTCGGCCGGCTCGCCCTGCAGACCGGGGCGCCGGTAATCCCGAGCGCGGTGCTGGGGACCGAAGACGTGC
Source organism: uncultured Solirubrobacterales bacterium (assembly GCA_963846515.1). Classification (GTDB taxonomy): domain Bacteria; phylum Actinomycetota; class Thermoleophilia; order Solirubrobacterales; family 70-9; genus VAYN01. Next base: position 118,285 of record CAWJWC010000004.1, read on the forward strand.
GCCGCGGCTGGCGCATCCGGCCGCGCAAGATCAAGGTCCGGCTCGGTCGGGCAATGACCTTCCCGCGCGCCGAGGAGCCCTCGCAGGCATTGGCCGAAACCGTGACGGCGCGGATCTGGCCCAACGTGCTGCTGCAGTGGGAAGACCTCGGCGGCCTGCCGCCGATGCGCCGTGCTGCCGTGATCGGCGCCGGCAGCTGGGGGACCGCAGTCGCCGTCCTGCTCGCCCGTGGTGGGCTCGAGGTCCAGCTCGGCGCCCGCAGCGCCGAGCGGGCCGCCGAGATGGCCGAGGCGGGGGAGAACCGCCGCTACCTGCCGGGGGTGCCGCTGCCGGAGGCGATCGAGGTGCGCCAGGTCTCCGAAATCGAGCTCGCTGGACTTGACCTGATCTGCCTCGCGATCCCCTCGAAGTCGCTGCCGCAGGCGGTCGGGGCGATCGCCGACCGGGTCGGCAGCCGCTCCGCCGTCCTGCTCCTGACCAAGGGCCTGATCGCGCCGCAGGGGCGACTGCCTGCCGAGTACGTCGGCGAGCGGGTCCGGGCCCGGGCGATCGCCTGCCTCGGCGGCCCCGCGCACGCCCGCGAGGCGGTCTCCGGCTCCGCCGCGCTGGTGCTCGGCTCCGCCGACCTCGACCTGCGGGTGCAGCTGGGCGAGGTCTTCGACCGCGCCGGCCTGGTCTGCGAGCGCTCCCGCGACGTCACCGGCGTAGAGATGGCGGGCGCCGCCAAGAACGCCGCCGCCCTGGCCGCCGCCGCGGCCGAGCCGCACGGCCTCAACGCCGCCGGCATCGCCGTGGCCGAGATCTGGCGCGAGTGCATCGAGTACGCAACGGCGCGGGGCGCCGAGCTGGAGACCTTCGCCGGCCTCGCCGGGGTCGGCGACCTGACCGCGACGATGATGGCGCCGACCGGGCGCAACCGCCGCGCCGGCGAGCTGCTCGGCAACGGGGTCCCGGCGGAGCAGATCCAGGACAAGATCGGGCAGGCCTCGGAGGGCCTCGACACGACGCCGTTGCTGGCCGAGGCGGTCGCCGCGTCCGGCGGCCCGGCCGAGGCGCTGAACGGGCTGGCGGCGTTGATCCGCGGGGAGATCGATCCAGACGATTGGATCACGGGCTTGCGCCAGGTGGAGCGCTCGCGGCGGGCCGCTTGATGAAGGTCGCCGCACGGGGTCTAGGCTTGGCCGGTGAGCGGCTCTCAGCAAAACGTCGAGCCCGGGGATCTCGGGCCAACGGCGAAGGCGGAGCTGGACCGGGCCTTCGAGGACTTCTACCGCGACCACCTGCGCGACGTCTATTCCTACGCCTACTACCGGGTCGGCAACCACCACGACGCCGAGGACCTGACCGAGCAGGCCTTCCTGCAGGCCTACCGGCACTTCGACCGGGCGCGGCGCGAGTCGGATGGGCGACCGCTGCGGCCGTGGGTGATCCGGATCGCCCACAACCTCGCCTCCAATTACTACCGCGACCGCTCGCGGCGGCCGCAGACGCCGCTCGAGAGCACCGAGCCGATCGCGGCGCGCCACGACACGGTCGCGATCGCCGAGGGCCGCGAGGAGCTGCGCCAGGTGATGGCCAATCTCGAGCACCTCTCCGACGACCGCCGCGAGGCGCTGATCATGCGCTTTGCGCTCGGCATGGACAATCGCGAGATCGCGCGTGCCCTCGGTCGCTCCGACGGCGCGACCAAGGTGCTGATCCATCGCGCGATCAAGCAGCTGCAGGAGGAGATGAGCGATGAGTGAAGCGGGCGAGACCCTGAGCGGCAGCACCTGGGACGTCGAGCAGCTACTGGCCGACGCGCTGCGGCCGATCGAGCCGCCGGAGCGGCTCTCCGGCCGTTTCGAGGACACGCTCGCGGCGGTCACCCAAGCCGCCGCCGAGGAGCTCTCCGATTGGGCCGACGAGCTCTCCGAGAGCGAGCTGCGCGCCCTGCGCGATCCGCGCAATTGGGTGCGGCCGGTGGTCGCGGTCAGCGCCGGCGGGGTCGCGACCGGGGCGCTGGTGCTGCTGGAGCTGCGCCGCCGCAGCCGGCAGAAGAGCGAGAGCGGGCTACGAGCGCTCTCGAGCGGTCTGCGTTCGCGGCTCTGAGCTCGCCGCCGCGGCGGCGAGCCCAAGCAGGCCGAGCCCGAGGTGCAGCCAGCCGTCCTCGCCAAAGGCGAAGACGGCGAGGCCGACGTAGACCGCGCCGAGCGCGAAGGCGTAGAGCCGCGCCGCGGCGCTCGCCGCGAGCAGGCCGAGCGCGCCGCTCGCGACGTGCAGGTAGTTGAGCCAGGAGCGGTCCTCGAAGAAGCCGGCGATCCCAAAGGCGAAGAGGAAGGCGCCGGCCAGCGCGGCGAAGAGGCGGGCTGGGCTGGGGGGCTCCATCGGCGGCGATTGTAGGCTCCCCGTCCCGATGGCCGAGACCTGTTACCGCCACCCCGACCGCGAGACCGGCGTTTCCTGCTCCTCCTGCGGCCGGCCGATCTGCCCCGACTGCATGACTCCGACCCCGGTCGGGATGCGTTGCCCGGAGTGCGCGCGGCAGAAGACCAAGGTCGTGCGGGGGACCGGCGGCGCGACCGGTTTCCGGCAGTCGCCGGCGACGTACGTGCTGATCGGGCTGAACGCGATCGCCTACCTGATCGAGGTCGGGGCTGGGGGTGGGGGATTCACGATTGGGTCGCCGAACTCGGTCACCCTCGATTTCGGGCTTTACGGGCCGTTCGTCGCCGAAGGTGAGTGGTACCGGCTCGTGACCTGCGGGTTCCTGCACGCCGGCCTAGTCCACATCGGGTTCAACATGCTGCTGCTGTTCTTTCTCGGACGGCTGCTCGAGCCGGCCCTGGGCACGCCAAGGTTCCTCCTCCTTTACTTCGCTTCGCTGCTGGCCGGCTCGTTCGGCGCGCTGATCCTGGACCCCAACGCCCTCACCGTTGGTGCGTCCGGCGCGGTCTTTGGTCTCTTCGGGGCTGGCTTCATCCTCGCCCGAGAGAGAGGAATGAACACCCTCGCGACGCAGCTCGGATTTCTAATCGTGCTGAACCTTTTCATCAGCTTTGGCTCTAGGGAGATCAGTCTCGGTGGCCACCTTGGTGGCCTGATCGGTGGCCTGCTCTGCGCCGCCGCAATTGTTGCCGGCGAGCGCGGGATGCTCGGGCCGAACCGCCGTGCCGTCGAGTACGCCGCGATGGCGATCGTCGTGATCGTCTCGGTCTTCGGCGCCCTCGCGGTCGCCTGATCTCCTCAATCCCCAGACGTCGGGTGCGAGACGGGCGCGGTCAGCGGCACGAAGAGGGTGTTGCCGGGGGCGCCCATCAGCTCGGGGTGCAGCAGGTGGCTGAGCAGCTCGACCCCGTCGACCAGTTGCGGGCCCGGCTCGGTGAACGCCGGGTCGGCCTCGACCGCGATCGCCCGCTCGGCGCCGAGCGCTTCGATTCGCTCCCAGTGCTCCATTGCCTGCGCTTTCGCGTCGATCAACGGGCAGTCGAGCAGGACGATCGCGACGGCGGCGTTGAGGCTTTCCAGCTCCCCCCAGCCGACTTCGGGAGGGTTGAGGCCGGGGTCGCCGGCGACGTCGACGCCGCCGGCGATCGCGATCATCTCTGGGATCCAGAGGCCGCCGACCCGGGGCGGGTCGAGCTGCCGCAGCGCGATCGTCCGCGGGCTCTCGGTGCCCGAGAGGGCGGCCTGTACGGTTGCCAGCCGTCCCTCGAGCTCGCCTCGCAGCTCGTGCGCGTGCTCTTCCGTGCCGGTCGCCTCGCCGCGGCGGATGACGTCTTCGAGCATCTCGCTGAGCGTCGCGACGCGCATTACTCGCCCAATATCGCATTTATCGAAAAACCTGCGTAAGCGGCCAGCTATATTGCGTTCGCCGAATGGCCGACGACGTCCCAGCCCGAAGTATCGGGCCGTATAGACGATGAGCGTCGTCCTGCTCATCCTGCTCCTGCTGTTGGTTGCGGTCAACGGCTTCTTCGTCGCGGCCGAGTTCGCGATCGTCCGCTCGCGCCGCTCGCGGCTCGAGCAGCTGCGCGACGAGGGGAATGCCGTGGCGGCCAAGGCGCTGGACCTGATCGACCACGTCGACGTCTACGTCGCCACCTGCCAGGTCGGGATCACGCTCGCCTCACTGGGTATCGGCTTCCTCGGCGAGCCGGCGCTGGCCGAGCTGCTCGAGCCGCTGTTCGGCAACGTCTTCTCCCACGCGGTGGCGATCGGGATCGCGATCGCGCTCGCCTTCACGATCGTCACCTTCCTGCACGTGATCCTCGGCGAGCAGGCGCCGAAGATGCTGGCGATCGCCCGGGCCGAGACGGTGCTGCTGCGGATCGCGCGCCCCCTCGGCTTCTTCCGCACCGCGCTGCACCCGCTGATCGTCGCCACTAACGCGCCGGCCAACTTCATCGTCCGCACCGTCTTCCGCGTCGCCCCCGGCGAGGACGCGGGGGAGACCTCGCCGGAGGAGCTGCGTCTGCTGATCTCGCGCGGGGCGCAGCGCGGCCGGCTCGACCCCGGCGAGGCGGGGATGCTCGGCGGCGTCTTCCACCTGCACGAGCAGGAGGCGCGCGAGGTGATGACGCCGATCCCGACCGTGGTCACTGTCGATGCCTCGGAGACGGTCGAGGCGGCGCTGCGGCGCTGCGTCACCTCCGGTCACACCCGCCTGGTCGTGATCGAGGACGACAACCCCGACCGGGTCAAGGGCATCGTCCACAACAACAGCCTCGCCCGCCTCTTCATGAGCGACGGTCCCGCCGCCTCAATCGAGCCGCTGATCCGCGACGCGCTGATCGTCCCGGAGACGCGGCCGCTCGACGACCTCCTGCACGACCTGCAGGTGCAGCGCACCTCGATGGCGGTCGTCGTCGACGAGTACGGGCGCACGGTCGGCATCGTCACCGTCGAGGACATCCTCGAGGAGGTGGTGGGGGAGATCGAGGACGAGACCGACCCCCGGGCCGCGGCGCTGCGCCAGCTCACCAACGGCGACTGGTTCGTGCGCGGCCACGTCTCGCTCGGCGACCTCGCAGACGCCGGGATCGAGCTGCCGGTCGACAGCGACGCCTACAACTCAATTGGCGGCTACGTCTTTGGCGAGCTCGGGCGGCTGCCGAAGCGAGGCGACTCGATCAAGGTCAACGGGTACGCGATCCGGGTCGAGGCGGTACGCGAGAACCGGATCGAGGCGGTTCGGATCAGTTCCGTCCGTCCCTCTGCCTAATTTCTTCGAGCAACCCGCGACCCCCCGAACGCTGGAGGTACCGCATGTGGGTTGTCCGCCTGACCGATAAGCAGCTCGAGGTCCTGAGGGCGCTGCTGCGCTCAGAGGAGCATCTCGGCCCGGCGCTCAGAGGTTCGATCGAGGCGCTGGATCTGGCCCGCTGGGACGAGCTCCCCGACGCCGCGCTGCCCTGGGAGGAGATCGAGTCTGTCGCCCGTCGCCAGGGCATCTCCGAGGCCGACGTAATTTGGGACCTCTCCGGAAAACGCAAGGCTGCGAAAACCGAGTAGTTCAAGGACGCAGGGAGCGAAGTGTGCTCTGCACACGAGCGACTGAGGACGCCGAAATACGACGGTTTGCAGCGGCCTCAATCGTATGAATAGAACCCTGCGCCGCTCTTGCGGCCCAGTTTGCCTTCGCCGACCATCTCGACGATCAGGCTCGGCGGCTGGCTCGCGACCTCGCCGTTCTCGGCGTAGAGCGCGTCGCCGATCGCCTGCGAGACATCGAGCCCGACGAAGTCGAGCAGGGCCAGCGGCCCCATCGGGTGGCCGGCGCCGAGCTTCATGCAGGTGTCGATCTCGCCGGCCTCCATACCGGTCCGCTCGATCATCCGCACCGCTTCGAACAGGTAGGGGAAGAGCAGCCGGTTGACCACGAAGCCGGCTTGGTCGGGGACCTCGACCGCGGTCTTGCCGAGCGCCGCACACCAGGCCAGGGCTTGCTCGCGCGAGCCGGCGGCACCGTCGGGGAAGCAGACCTCGACCAACTTCATCCGTGGCACCGGGTTGAAGACGTGCAGGGCGAAGAGCTTGTCGGTTCCGGCCGCCTCGGCGATCGCGGCGATGCTGAGCGAGGAGGTGGTGGTCGCGAGGTCCGCGTTGGGGCAGGCGGCGGCGATCGTCTTCAGCAGTTCGCCCTTCGGCTCGACCTCCTCGACGATCGCCTCAACGATCACGTCGCAGTCGGCCAGGTCCTTGGGGTTGGTCGTGACCCGCAGCCGCGACGGCTCCGCTCCCTCGATCTTGGCGCAGGCGGCAACCACCTTCTCCTCCGCGCGCCAGGCCGAGGCCTCGCTGCGGGCGAGCAGAATCGTGTCTGCGGTCGTGGTGGAAACAGCAGCTAGACCCGTAGCGATGGCGCCGCTCCCAGCAATTCCCGGACTCTCGTACCCCATGTTTGCGTTCATGGAATGGGTTCCTATCAAGCCCATCGAGGAGAGGGTCGGGCGCCCTCGGAACGTCTTGTACTTTTCGGTGTGTGGCTTGTGGCGCCAGCCGCAAACTCTTCATCGAAAAAGTTAAGTGCAGAGGGTGCCCGACCCTCTCCCCCCGGTACCCTTTGGTTGACTGACCAGTCAATCGAACGGAGGCGGCGATGGCGGAGAACGGAACCGGCAAATTCGGCGGCAGAGAAGTGGTCATCGTCGAGGCGGCGCGGACGCCGATCGGTCGCGGCCACCCCGAGAAGGGTTACTACAAGGACAAGCACGCGTCGAACCTGCTGGCCAAGGTCTATGGCGAGCTGTTCGAGCGCTCCGGCGTCGACCCGGCCGAGACCGGCGACGTGATCGCCGGCTGCGCCCAGCAGTTCGGCGAGCAGGGCGTCAACGTCGGCCGCAACGCCTGGCTCGAGGCCGGGCTGCCGATCGAGACGCCGGCGACGACGATCGACCGCCAGTGCGGCTCCGCCCAGCAGGCGGTCAACTTCGCCGCGGCACAGATCGCCAGCGGCGTCCACGACGTCGTCGTCGGCGGCGGGGTCGAGCACATGGGCCACATTTCCTTCGCCGACGGCTACGAGGTGATGAAAGAGCACGGCTCGCCCTTCTCGCCCGAGCTGATGGACCGCTACAACCTGATCCCGCAGGGCCTCTCGGCCGAGATGATCGCCGACAAGTGGGAGATCCCCCGCGCCGAGCTCGACGAGCTTGGGTTGCGCTCCCAGCAGCTCGCCGCCAAGGCGACCGAGGAGGGCCGCTTCGAGCGCGAGACGATCCCCTTCGCGGTCAACGGCGACACCTACGTCACCGACCAGGGGTTGCGCGAGACGACCCTCGAAGGCCTGGCCGGGCTGAAGCCGGCCTTCAAGGAGGACGGCAAGATCACCGCCGGCAACTCCTCGCAGGTCTCCGACGGCGCCGCCGGCGTGCTGCTGATGGCGCGCGAGAAGGCCGACGCGCTGGGCCTGAAGCCGCGGGCGCGCATCTTCGACCAGACGACGGTCGGGGTCGACCCAGTGATCATGCTGACCGGCCCGATTCCGGCGACCCAGAAGCTGCTCGAGCGCAACGGGATGACGATGGACGACATCGACCTGGTCGAGATCAACGAGGCCTTCGCCTCGGTCGTCGTCGCCTGGCAGCGTGAGCTCGAGCCGGACATGGACCGGGTCAACGTCAACGGCGGCGCGATCGCGCTCGGGCACCCGCTCGGCTCGACCGGCGCTCGCTTGATCACCACGCTGCTGCACGAGATGGAGCGCAGCGACAAGGAGATGGGCCTGGTGACGATGTGCTGCGGCGGCGGTCTCGGCACCGGGACGCTAATCGAGCGCATCTAGGCTGGCCGACGACCTCAGTAGCTTGCCCGCGTCCAAACTGAAAGGGGAGAACTGTGAGCAAGCGACTTGTCGCACTGCTGTTCGGTGTATTCGCGCTCGTTCTGGTTGCCGGCTGCGGTAGCGACGACGAAGAGACCGACACCGGTAGCGCGACGGTGACGATCACCAAGAACCAGCTGATCACGCAGGGCGATGCGATCTGCAAACAGGGCGACGAAGAAATCGAAGAGGGCTTCGAACGTTACGCCGACGAAAACGGCATCGCGAAGAACGAGGAACCGAGCGATGCCCAGGGTGTGGAGATCGTCGAAACGGTGATCGTGCCCAACATCAAGACCCAGAGCGAACTGATCCGTGGGTTGGGGGCGCCCGAGGGCGACGAGGAGGAGATCGAAGCGATGCTCGACTCGCTCGACGAAGCGATCGAAGATGCCGAAGAGAACCCGGAAACCCTCTTCGAAGAGGAGTCCGATCCGTTCGGCGACCCCAACGGCAAGGCCGAGGATTACGGCTTCAAAGTTTGCGGTCAGTCCTAGTCCCACCGTGTGACCTCGGTTGACGACGGCCCTGGCCAGTTGGCCAGGGCCGTTATGCTGCGGAGCCGATGGACCTGACGCTGTCGCCATCGGAGCAGGAGTTCCGCGACGAGGTTCGGACTTGGCTGGAGGAGAACCACCCAGGTCCGGAGCCCGAAGGCAGCCTCGACGAGGTGATGTCCTTCCGCCGCGAGTGGCAGCTGAAGCTGCACGCTGCCGGCTGGGCTGGGATCTCCTGGCCCAAGGAGTACGGCGGCCGCGGCGCGACGATGATCGAGCAGGCGATCTTCGTCGGCGAGGCGGCGCGCCAAGAGGCACCGAGCCCGGCCAACGTGCTCGGTTTGGCGATGGGCGGCCCGGTCGTGATCGCCCACGGCACCGACGAGCAGAAGCAGCGCTATCTGGAGCCGATCCTGACCGGCGAGGAGATCTGGTGCCAGGGCTTTTCCGAGCCCGAGTCCGGCTCCGACCTCGCTTCGCTGAAGACGCGCGCGGTCAAGGACGGCGACGAATGGGTGGTGACCGGGCAGAAGGTCTGGACGACGTTTGCCCAGTACGCGAAGTGGTGCATGCTGGTCGCTCGCACCGACCCCGACGCGCCCAAGCACCAGGGCCTCACCTACTTCCTGATGGACATGGAGCAGGAGGGGGTGGAGGCGAAGCCGCTGGTTCAGATCACCGGCGAGGGCGAGTTCAACGAGGTCTTCATGGAGGAAGCGCGGATCCCCGAGGAGAACGTCGTCGGCGAGGTCGGTGGCGGCTGGGGCGTGGCGATCACGACGCTTATGAACGAGCGGGCGGGGCTTGCCTTTGGCGCGATCGCGCAGATTCAGAACAGCCTCGGGCGACTGGCGAAGCTCGCCAACGAGGTCCGCGTCAACGGCGGCACGGCGGCCAGCGACACCTACTACCGCCAGCGCATCGCCCAGCTCCACATCGAGGCTGAGACGATGCGGCTGAACGCCTATCGCGGCCTGACGAAGACGATGCAGTCGGGCATCCCCGGGCCGGAGGGCTCGCTCGGCAAGTGGCAGTGGGCCGACATCAACCAGGATTTGACCGAGCTGGCGCTGGAGATCGAGGGCGCCTACGCGCCGCTCGCCCGCGGCGCCGAGAACGCGGTCGCCAACGGCGCCTGGCAGTACGGCTTCCTGCGCTCTCGCGCCAACTCGATCGAGGGCGGGACCACCGACATCCTCAAGAACATCATCGCCGAGCGGGTGCTCGGCCTGCCAAGGCTGCGCTGAGGGACGGGCGCGTGTACTTCGATCTCACCGACGAGCAGCAGGCGATCAAGTCGACCGCCCACGACTTCCTCGCCTCGCGCTTCAAATCGGAGCGGCTGCGCGAGATCGCGGCGAGCGACGACGGCTTCGACGCCGATGGCTGGAAGGAGATGGCTGGGCTGGGCTGGGCCGGGCTAGCGCTGCCGGAGGAGTGGGGCGGGCAGGGCCTCGGCATCGTCGATCTCGCCGTGCTCTTCGAGGAGATGGGCTACGCGCTCGCTCCCTCGCCGCTTTTCTCCAACACCGCGGCCGGCCTGGCGCTGAGTATCTGTGGCTCCGACGACCAGCGCGAGCGCTTCCTACGGCCGCTGGCGCAGGGCGAGCTGCGCGGTACGCCAGCGCTCTGGGACGCGAACTCGCCGGCGACGATCGGCGAGTTCACGCTGGAGGCGAAGGCCGACGGCGACGGGGTCGTGCTCGACGGCGAGAAGGCGCTGGTAATGGACGCGGCCTCCGCCGACTTCTTCCTCGTCGCGACCAGCGACGGCGGGCGCCACCTGGTCGAGCGCGGTGCTGACGGGGTCACGGTGACCGCGGAAGCGGGGATCGACCCGACCCGGCGCTTCTCCTCGGTCCGCTTCGAGGGCGTCCGGGTTGCCGCCGCCGACACCCTGCCGGGCGAGGCGGCCGACTACTTCCCGGTCTTCCACCGCGTCTGCGTCGCGCTGGCGGCGGAGTCGACTGGGATCGCCCAGCGCACGCTCGAGATGGCGGTCTCCTACGCGAAAGACCGGCAGCAGTTCGGGCGCCCGATCGGCGCCTACCAGGCGGTCTCGCACCGCTGCGCGCAGATGCTGCTGGAGACCGAGAACGCCCGCTCCGCCGTCTACGGCGCCGCCTGGGCCGCCGACGCCGAGCCGGAGTCGCTGCCGCTGGCGGCCTCGACCGCCAAGGCCTACGCCTCCGACGCCGGCTGGCGGGTGCCGGACGCCTCGATTCAGGTTCACGGCGGGATCGGGTTCACCTGGGAGCACGACCTTCATTTCTTCCTCAAGCGCGGGCGGTCCAACGCGGCGATCTTCGGCGACTCGAAGTGGCACCGCGAACGGGTCGCCGACGCGGTGTTGTCGCGCGCCGCTGAGCCGGCGCCAGCCTGAGGCACAGTCGACTCGATGGGCGCGCTCGACCGCATCTCCGTCGCCGCGATCGGCACCTCGGTTGCCGATCTCGAGGCGGAGACGCTGCGCGCCGAGGCCGCCGGGGTCGAGTGCGTCTGGGCACCGGAGCTGTTCCGCAGCGCCGTCACCCAGGCCAGCTACCTGGCGGCGAAGACCGAGCGGATCGACGTCGCCACCGGGATCGTCTGGGCCTTCACCCGCAGCCCCTTCATCCACGCCGTCAGTGCGCTCGATGTCGACGAGATGTCGGGAGGCCGCTTCCGGTTGGGGATGGGCGCCGGGGTCAAACGGCTCAACGAAACCTGGCACAACGCTGCCTACGGCAAACCGGCGCCGCACCTGCGCGAGGCGATCGAGGCGACGCGGCTGATCATGCGCCAGGCCAGCGTCGGTGAGCCGATCCGCTACGAGGGCTCCTACTACGACATCGACATCAAGGGCTGGATCCGCCCCCACCCGGCACCGCGCCAGGCGGTCCCCATTTACACCGCCGCTGTGCAGGGCGGCATGGCGCGGATGGCCGGCGACGTCGCCGACGGGCTGATCGGGCACCCGATCCAGAGCCTGCGCTGGATCGACGAGGTCGTCGTCGACGCCTTCGAAACCGGGCTGAAGCGCTCCGGCCGCGAGCGCAAGGACTTCGACTACCTGCCGACCGTCTGCTGCGCGATCGACGACGACGAGGGCCGGGCGATCGAGATGGCCCGGCGCACGATCTCCTTCTACGCGACTGTGAAGACCTACATGCCGCTCTGGGAGCTGCACGGCTTCGCCGACAACGCGGTAGCCGCCGGCGAGGCGTTCCGCCGCGGCGACCTCGCCGCGGTCCCGGCGGCGATCAGCGACGAGATGGTCGAGACCTACTGCGCCGCCGGCCCGCTCGACAAGGTTCGGGCCAGGGTCGAGGCCACGGCCGAGCGCGCCGACGGCCTCTTCCTCACCCCGCCGACTTACTTCATCTCGCCCGAGGAGCTGAGCGAGTTCCAGAACCGGATCATCGACGCCTTTGGCCCGGGGGCGAGCTGACGGCAGCGCCGGGGACCCGTGAGCTCGAAGTGCTCGAACGGGTGCGCGAAATACCCGCGGGCTTCGTCAGCACCTACGGCGACGTCTCGCCCGGCGCGCCGCGCTTCGCCGGCACCGTTCTCTTCGCCGCCGAGGACCCCGACCTGCCCTGGTGGCGCGTCGTCCGCGCCGACGGCTCGCTCGCAAAGGGCGCCCGCCAGCGCCGTCACCTCGCCGCCGAGGGCGTTCCCTTCAGGGGCGAGCGGGTCGACATGGCTGCCCGGTATGGCGCCTAATGCACCGCGGGGGTGCAAAAGGCGCCAGAGCCTCGCGGGTTACGGGCAGACGACGACCAGGTGGAAGTCGGCGTCCTCGTTGTTGCCGGCTTTGTCGCGGGTGTGGACTTCGATCGCGTTCGGGTTCGCGGGCGACACGTTGGTCTGCGCATAGCCGGCGTTGGGGACCGTGGTGCCGGCGTTGTTGCGCGAGGAGACGTTGGCGCAGACGCTGACGTTGGCCGGGAAGACGACGGCGACGGCGCCGCCGCCCTCGGCCGCGGTGATGCCGGCATCGCTGGCCCGGGCGAGGGTCGCGTTGCCGGGGCTGGCCGGGTTGTTAACGACCGCCCAGTAGGTGTGGGTCGCCCGCTTCGCCGACGGCACCACTCCGAGCTTGTTGGTGTTGATCTGGAAGCCGGTAAGCGTCTTCTTCTTCAGCTTGCCGCCGCCGATCGTCTGCTTTTTGATCGCGCCGCCGTTGATCGTCTGCGCCGCGTAGGCGGTGCCGGCGAGAGCGACGATCAGCGCGATCACCGCCACCACCATCGCCGGCGAAGGCCGCCTCTGCTTGAGCGTACTCATGCTGGACTCCCTCCAGTAGGTGAAATTAGGTAACCCCCTTCGGGGCCGAAAGCTGCGCTCCTGCCGTTAGGGCAGGGCGGCGACGAAGCGCTCGAAGGCGGCGAGGTCGGTCACGGCGGGGCCGTGGCCGGGGAGGATCAGCGAGGGGTTGAGCTCGGCGAGCTTGCGGATCGAGCGGCGGTTCTCGGCCGGGTCGTAGGTGAAGATCGTCGGCGGCTGCTTGATCCCCGGCAGCGCCGTCGCGTAGCTCATGTTGCGGATCACGTCGCCGCAGATCGCGACCCGGTCGGAGTCGCGAAAGAAGATCACCTCGCCGCGGGCGTGGCCGGGGGCGTGGACGACGCGGAAGCCGGCGACCTCGTCGCCCTCCTCGAGCACGCGGTCGACCTTGTAGGGCGGGCCCTGCCAGATCTTGCGAATCACGCGATTGACCGGGTGGCTCGCCGCCGCCTCCTGCATCGACCTCTCCCCTTCCATCGCCTCGACGTCGTCGGCGTGGCAGGCGAGCGGGATGCCGCGCGCCTCGCAGACGTCCTTGGCGACGCCCTGGTGGTCGGGGTGCGCGTGGGTCAGGGCGAGCAGCGAGATCTCGCAGCCCTCGAGCTCGGCGAAGATCCGGCGCCGGTCCCAGGTCCGGCCGGCGTCGATCAGGACGTCTTCGGCCAAGTAGACGTTGACGCTCGGGGCGGGGAGCTCCTTCAGCCGCCAGACACCGGGGGCGAGGTACTTCAATGCTCGATCCCCAGCCCGGCGCGCGGCTCGCCGCTGTGCTTGGCGAGCTCCTCGAGCCGGGCGATCTGGCGCTCGCCTTCGAGTCGGGCGGGGTGCTCGGAAGGAAGCGGCGCGATCAGGCGGCGGATGCGGTTGCGGATCTGCAGCGCGAAGTGGGGGGTGGCGGGGCCGGCGAGGGCGCGGATGTCCTCGGGCGTCAGCTCCGGCGTCCGGCTCAGCAGCTTCGGGTTCTCGGCCTCGCTCATTCCTCGCTGCCGATCTTGGCCAGCTCGGCCAGTTCGTTGACCTCTGCCTGTTGGGTCACGTCGATCGCCTCCTGGTCGCCGATCACCCACACATGGTTGTAGAAGGCGCGGGTCGGGTTGGTCGTGTAGCCGGGCTTCACGTCGAGGAAGTATTCACGCAACGGGGTCGGGAGTGCGCTGGCGCTCTCGGTGAGCAGCAGCGGGCCCCAGGTCCCAGAGGCCGAGAGCGGCGCCGCGGCGGCGGCGTCGAGCGGCGAGTCGCTGCGGGCCAGCACGAAGCCGTGACCGGGATCGTTGACGTTCCAGCCGAAGCCGCCGTCGCCGTAGCGGGCAAAGGCGATCGCGTTGGCCACCGCGTCCTCGCCGGAGACACGGTGGACCTCGTTGCCGATCTTCGCGATCGCCCGGATTGCTTTTGAGGAGATCGCGGAGGAGGGTCCGAGTACGTAGACCGGCACCCGGTCGTGACGTTTCAGCACGGTGGCGGTTGGCTTCGGCAGCGCGTCGCCGGCCGCGAACAAGATCGGGTCGCCGGAGCGAGCGGCCCAGGCGGCGGCCGGCATCGCCAGGTCGGGGCGGTTGCTCGGTGCGATCACGATCTGTTTCGGCGCCGAGCGGAAGAGCCGGTCGCGCAGGGCGGCGATCGCCGCCGCGGTCGCCGCCGCGTCGCCGACTTTGACCCGCGTCGCTTTCGTCCCGTCGGGAGCCTCGACGTCGCCGATCGCGAAGGCGCCGGCACCGCGAGTCGGGCCGTTGCCCTGCGGGTCGAGCGCCTCGAGCGCTTCCTCGCTCGCGTCGGGTAGCCCATCAGGACCGGAGATGAGGATGGGTGCGCGGACCGGCTCGGACATCAAGACCGCGGCGGCGGTCGCGCCGGCCCAATCCTCTTCGTCCACTAGGGCCACCGCGGCCGGCTGCTGTGCGGGCGTGGTCGAGGGGAAGACGGCAAGCGCCACCGCGGCGGCGTTGGCGGCCGGGTCGGAGCCGCCGACCCGAGTCGTGTTGCCGGTCGCGAACCCGGGGAAGCCGAGCTCTTCGGCGGTTTGGCTCGATGGCGTCTCCGCTCGGGCGTCGGCGCTTGGCGCGGGCGCCGCCTCAGGGTTTGCCGAGTCCTCGGTGCCGCCGCTGCCGCCGACCACCGCGGCGACGATGAAGATGACGGCGACGATGACGAGCCCGGCGATCCCTATCAGGGCGCCGGGGATCGGCCGCCGCTGACGTTTCTGTCGGGGCGCCTTGCGGGCCTTCCTCGCTTGCTCTCCCTTGGGCGTGTCCGGCTTCGGCGCCTTCGGCGCGCCCTGCTTCCCGGCCTTCTCCTCCGCCTTGGGTGCCGGAGGGGGATCGGCGGGCGGCTTCTTGGCCACCGGCACGTCGGCGTTGATCGGCTGCTCCGGGCTCACGGCGCCAAAGCTACATAAGCCGAACTGGCTGGCCGGTCAGATAAAGTGGGGGCGACTGGTTGACTGACCAGTCAATCAGTCGACGCGAGGAGGCCCAGATGGATTTCGCACTCAACGACGAGCAGCGCGAGTACAAGGAGAAATGCCGCACCTTCGCCCGCGAGGTGATCCGTCCCGCGGCGCGCAAGCACGATGAAGAGGAGAGCATTCCCTGGGAGGTCATCAAGGAGGCCCGCAAGCAGGGCTTCGGCGGGCTCGAGGGGATCCAGCGCAGCGCCGCCGACGCGGAGGGCCAGATGCAGGTGATCTCCGCCGAAGAGTTCCACTGGGGCTGTGCCGGCATCGCCCTGGCGATCTCCGGCTCCGGGCTGGCCGCTGCCGGCATCGCCTCCTCCGGCACGCCGGAGCAGATCGCCCGCTGGGTGCCCGAGTGCTTCGGCAGCGAGGACGAGGTCAAGCTCGGCGCCTACGCCGTGACCGAGCCACAGGCCGGCTCCGACGTCAAGAGCCTTAAGACCACCGCCAAGCGCGACGGCGACGAGTGGGTCCTGAACGGGACCAAGGTCTTCATCACCAATGGCGGCATCGCCGATGTCCACGTCGTCGTCGCCACCGTCGACCCCTCGCTCGGCACCCGCGGCCAGGCCTCCTTCGTGGTCGGGAAAGCGACCCCCGGGCTCTCCCAGGGAAAGAAGGAGACGAAGCTTGGGATCCGCGCCTCGCACACGGCCGAGATCGTGCTCGAGGACTGCCGGATCCCGGCCGAGAACCTGCTCGGCGGCGAAGAGAAGCTCGAGAAGAAGCTGCAGCGCGGCCGCGAAGGGAAGAAATCGCGCGGCGCCGACGCCCTCGCGACCTTCGAGGTGACCCGGCCCCTGGTCGGCGCCTCGGCGCTCGGCATCGCCCAGGCGGCCTACGAGTGGACCCTCGAGTACCTCGACGGCCAGAACGAAGGCGGCACGCCGCTGCTGCAGGTCCAGCGCATCCAGCAGACCCTGGCCGACGTCGCGACCGAGATCGAAGCGGCGCGGCTACTGGTCCAGCGCGCCGCTTGGATGGGTCGCAACGGGGTGCCGATGACCGGCGGCCAGGGCTCGATGTCGAAGCTCAAGGGCGGCGACGTGACGATGTGGGCGACGACGACGCTGATGGACCTCGTCGGCCCCTACGCCTGGAGCAAGGAGTGCCCGCTGGAGAAGTTCTTCCGCGACGCGAAGATCTACCAGCTGTTCGAGGGCACGGCCGAGATCCAGCGCATGGTCATCTCTCGTATGCAGGCCCGCGAGTACGCCGAGCGGCTCGGCTACGGCGCCGAAGTCGCCGCCGCGGCGCTGAAGCCCAAGGAGCCCGTCCCCGCCTAACTGCCGGTCGATGGGCCGATTTCCGCTGATATAGAGCGGGAATCGGCCTATCGGCGGGCCTTATGCTCGGGGCATGCACGGGCCGCACGACCACTCGC
>CAWJWC010000005.1:0-1138823 GCA_963846515.1 uncultured Solirubrobacterales bacterium
GTCGTCGATCTCGCTCACCTTGGCCGAAAGGCTCGGCTGCGCGAGGCGGACGATCTGCTCGTGGCTCGCACCACGTGACGGACGCGAGTCGACGTGCGGGGAGCCGAGCGCCTCGCGCAGCAGACGCTGGACCAGGTAGCCCTCCTCGTTGGAGGCGTCGCCGACGATCGCTGCGACCTTGCCGCCGGCGGCACGCAGGCCCTCGGCCGCTTTCGCGATCGCGGTCTCCCACTCGGTCGCGTCGTCGCGCAGCCGCGGCCCGGCGACTCGCTCCTCGGCGTCGAACATCTCGAACCCATAGCGGCCGCGGTCGCAGAGCCAGCCGTCGTCGACCTCGTGGTTGTCGCGGGTGATTACCCGCTTCACCCGCTCGTCGCGGACCGTGAAGCTGACGTTGCACTGGCTCGGGCAGAGCGTGCAAACAGAGCCGGCCTGCTCGATGTCCCAAGGCCGGGCGCGGAAGCGGTAGGTGTAGTTGGTCAGCGCCCCGACCGGGCAGATGTCGGTGATGTTGCCGTGGAAGGGGGCGACGTAGGGGCGCTCGTCGAAGGTGCCGACGAAGGTGCGGTCGCCGCGCTCGAGCAGCTGCAGCTGCGAGTCCTCGGAGACCTCCTGGCTGAAGCGTACGCAGCGGTAGCAGAGGATGCAGCGCTCGCGGTCGATCGCGACCAGCGGCGAGAGTTCGACCGGCTTCGGGAAGTGGCGCTTTTCGTCGATCACGCGGCTCTTGCCCGGGCCCCAGCCCTGGGTGATGTCCTGCAGCGGGCACTCGCCGCCTTTGTCGCAGACGGGGCAGTCGAGCGGGTGGTTGACGAGCAGGAACTCGACCACCGCGTTCTGCGCGTGTTTGACCTGGTCGGTGCGGGTGTGGACGACCATCCCGTCGCGGACCGGGGTCGAGCAGGAGGTCTGCAGTTTCGGGATCCCCTCGATCTCGACCAGGCACATGCGGCAGGCGCCGACTGGCTCGCCGAGTTTCGGTTCGTAACAGAAGACCGGGATCTCGACGTCGCCCTGCTTGGCGGCGTCGTGCAGCATCTCGCCCTCGGTCGCGACGATCTCGCGCCCGTCGACGACGATCGTCACCTCTTTGCGCTCGCCGCTCACGTCGCCGCTCCGAGGGTCTCCGGCGGGGCCTGGACGACGAGGTGCGGGTCGAGCGCCCGCGGTCTCGATCACGTCCTCGAACTCGTCGCGGAACTTGCGCACCATCGCGCTCACCGGCATCGCCATCGAGTCGCCGAGCACGCAGAGGCAGTGGCCCATGATGTTTTCCTGGACCGAGCTGATGATGTCGAGATCCATCGGGGTCGCCTCGCCGCGCACCACCCGCTCCAGCATCTTCACCGTCCAGTTGGTCCCCTCGCGGCAGGGGGCGCACTTGCCGCAGGACTCGTGGTGGTAGAAGCGCGCCGTGCGCAGCGCCATGTGCGGGATCGAGACGCGGTCGTCGGCGACGATGATCGAGCCGGAGCCGAGCATCGAGCCCGCTTCCGACATCGCCTCGAAGCTGTAAGGGAGGTCCATGCCCTCCGCGGCGGTGAGCACCGGGGAGGAGGAGCCGCCGGGGTAGAAGGCCTTGATCTCGTGGCCGGGCTCGGGGCCGCCGGCGAGGTCGTAGATCAGCTCGCAGGTCGGGATCCCCAGCTCGACCTCGTAGTTGCCGGGCCGGCGCACGCCGCCGGAGACCGAGACGACCTTGGTCCCGGGCGACTGCTCGGTGCCGAAGCCCTTGAACCACTCGGCCCCGTGGGCGACGATCCGCGGCACGTTGGAGAGCGTCTCGACGTTGTTGATCAGGGTCGGCCCACCGTAGAGGCCCTGCACCGCCGGGAACGGCGGCTTCAGGCGCGGGTTGCCGCGCTTGCCCTCGAGCGCGTCGAGCAGCGCCGTCTCCTCGCCGCAGATGTAAGCGCCGGCGCCGCGGTGGACGACCAGCTCGAGGTCGCGGTGGCAGCCGAGGATGTTCTCGCCGAGATAGCCGGCCTCGTACGCTTCGGCGACCGCCTGGTCGAGGATGTCGGCCTGCAGGTCGTACTCGCCGCGGATGAAGATGAAGGCGTGGCCGGCGTCGGCCGCAAGCGCCGCGATCGCGATCCCCTCGATCAGCTGGTGCGGATTGCGCTGCATCAGCTCGCGGTCCTTGAAGGCCCCCGGCTCGGACTCGTCGGCGTTGCAGCAGAGGTACTTGGCCATCTCGCCGCGCGGCAGGAAGGAGGCCTTTTTGCCCATCGAGAAGCCGGCGCCGCCGCGCCCGCGCAGGCCCGACTCTTCGAGCTCCTGGAGGACCTCGTCCTGCTCCAGCTCGCGGTAGGCCCGCTCCAGGGTGGCGTAGCCGCCGTAGCCCTTGTAGCCGTTGAGCGTGCGCAGCGCCGGGTCCTCGGCGTGCTCGAGCAGGACGCGCGTCTCAGGCACCGCGATCCTCCTGGTCGATGGGCCGATTTCCCACGTTATGCGTGGCATTTCGGCCCGTCGGCGGTGGGGTGTCGCCGGCCAGCGGGCGTCGCTCCAAGTCCTTCTCCGGCAGCACGTCCTCGCCGGCCTTGAGCTGCTTGATCGCCTTCCCCGCTTCGGCCGGTTCCAGCGGGCCGTAGTAGCGCTGGCCGATCGCCGCCATCGGGGCGATATCGCAGGCGCCGAGGCACTCGAACCCGGTGATGAAAAAGTCCTCCTCGCCCTCGGCCGCCGCCACGAACGCGTCGAGCAGCTCGTCGCCGCCGCGCATCCAGCAGCTGATGTTGGTGCAGACCTCGATCCGGTGGGTCCCGACCGGCTCGGTGTGGAGGAGGTCGTAGAAGCTCGCGACCGACTCCAGCTCGGCGGGGGTGAAGCGCATCACCGCGGCCGCCTGGCGGATCCCCTCCGGACTGCACCAGCCGTAGCGCTCCTGTACCGCCCACAGGGCCGGGATCGAGGCCGAGCGCCGGTCCGGGTAGCGGGCCATCAGCGCCTCGATCCGCTCCCGCAGCTCCGGCGGGCAGTCGACTTCGTGCAGCTCCGGGATCTCCTCCTCGCGCCGGTCGGGGACGCGCCCCTCGCTGACCGCCGGGTCGACCGGGAGGTCGGGGTTCTCGATGCCGGCGCCGTCGACGGGACTCACCGGTCCACCCCTCCGAGGATCGGGTCGAGCATGCCGAGGCTGCAGATCATGTCGGCGACGTAGGTGTCGACTGCCATGTCGCGGAACGCCTGCAGGTTGACGAAGGAGGGGTCGCGGTAGTGGACCCGGGCCGGCTTCGCCGAGCCGTCGGCGAGGACGAAGCAGCCGAGCTCGCCGCGCGGCGACTCGATCGAGTAATAGACCTCGCCGGGGCCGACCCGGTAGCCCTCGGTGACCAGCTTGAAGTGGTGGATCAGCGACTCCATCGAGGTCGAGAGCTCCGAGCGCGGCGGCAGCACGTACTTGCGGTCCTCGGCGATGAACGGGCCCTCGGGGAGGGCGTCGAGGCACTGGGCGACGATCCGCGCCGACTCGACCATCTCCGCCACCCGCACCCGGTAGCGGTCGTAGTTGTCGCCGACCGTGCCGACCGGGATCTTGAAGTCGAGCTCCGGGTAGGCGAGATAGTCGAAGGCTTTGCGCAAGTCCCAGGGCTCGCCGGCGGCGCGCAGCAGCGGCCCGGTCACGCCCAGCTCCAGCAGCCGCTCGCGGGAGACGATCCCGACCCCTTTGGTCCGCTGCAGGAAGACCTCGTTGCGGTCGAGCAGCGCTTCGTACTGGCCGACCCGGACCGGCATTTCCTCGGCGAAGGCGCGGCACTTCTGCTCGAAGCCGAGCGGGATGTCCTCGATCACGCCGCCGACCTGGAAGTAGCGGGTGTGCATCCGCTGGCCGGCCGCCATCTCGAACAGGTCGAGGATCTTGTCGCGCTCGCGGAAGCAGTACCAGAGCATCGAGATCGCGCCGAGGTCGAGCGCCGTCGTCCCCAGCCAGACCAGGTGCGAGTGGATCCGGTTGAGCTCGAGGAAGAGCGTGCGCAGGTACTTGGCGCGGGGCGGGATCTCGAGGTCGACCAGCCGCTCGACCGCGCCGCAGAAGGCCTCCATCTGGAAGAAGTAGGAGACGTAGTCCATCCGCTCGACGAAGGGGATGACCTTCCAGTAGCTCTTGTCCTCGCAGGACTTTTCGATCCCGGTGTGGACGTAGCCGATCACCGGCCGCAGCTCGCGCACCATCTCGCCTTCGAGGTCGACGACCAGCCGCAGCACCCCGTGGGTCGCCGGGTGGTGCGGCCCGATGTTGACCGTCATCAGCTCTTCGGTGCGGTCGCTCGGCTCGGTCTTCAGCTCGGTGCGCATCCCTACTTCGCTGCGCTCAGCCATAGAGCCGCTCGTTGTAGGTGAACGTCACCGGCTCGCCGCCGACCGGGAAGTCGCGCCGCTGTGGCCAGCCGACGTAGTCCTCGGGCAGCAGGATCCGGGTCAGGTCGGGGTGGCCGCGGAAGACGATCCCGAAGAAGTCGAAGGCTTCGCGCTCCTGGAAGTCGGCGGTGGGGAAGAGCTCGACGCAGGAGTCGATCTCCGGCAAGTCGTCGTCGCCGGGGTCGGCCAGCATCGCTTTCACCCGGATCCGCTCCACCCGCTCGCGGTTGATCAGCTCGTAGTGGACGCCGAAGCGCGGTTCCGCTGGCAGGTAGTCCGCCACGTGCAGGCTGGAGAGGAAGCGGTAGCCCTGGCCCGGCTCGTCGCGCAGCCAGCTCAGCACCTCGAGCAGCCGCTCGGGGTCGACGATCAGCGCCGCCTGGGCGCGGTCGAAGGAGGTGGCGAGGACGGCGCCGGGGCGGTCGCGCTCGATTTCCCCCCGCAGCAGCTCCAGTCCGGGGGCGTCAGGCACGGGCCAGCTCCCGGACTTCCTCGTAGGCCGCGGCCGCCTCCGGGCTCGGTTCGCTGCGTGGCCCGCCGCGCGCCCACTCCTCGGTGCCGACCGCGTTGTAGCGCTGGCGCCAGCCCTGGTCGGGATTGCCCTGGATCTTGCGCTGAAGCTTGGTGAAGCCGTAGAGGACTGCCTCCGGCCGCGGCGGACAGCCGGGGATGTGGAGGTCGATCGGCATGAACTTGTCGGCGCCCTGGACCACGGCGTAGTTGGAGAACATGCCGCCGGAGGAGGAGCAGGCGCCCATCGAGACCGCCCACTTCGGCTCCAGCATCTGGTCGTAGAGGCGGCGGACGACCGGCGCCATCTTGATCGAGACCCGGCCCGAGAGGATGATCATGTCCGCCTGACGCGGCGAGGCCCGCAGCGCCTCGGCGCCGAAGCGGGCGAGGTCGTAGCGGGCGGTGACGATCGAGATCGGCGCCTCGATCGCGCAGCAGGCGAGGCCGAAGGTGAGCGGGAAGATCGAGTTCGACCGCGCCCAGTTCTGCATCTTCTCGAAGGTCGTGGTGACGACCCGTTCTTCGACGTAGCGCTCGAGGTCCTCACCCTCGAGGTCGCCGCGCAGCATCTGGCGGGACGTCAGCTGCTTGGAGCGGAGGTTGCGGCGCTCTACTTCCAATCGAGGGCTCCCTTGCGCCAGACGTAGACGAAGGCGACGAGCAGCAGCACGACGAAGGTGACCAGCTCGACCAGGACGAAGACGCTGTCGGCGCTCTTCAAGATCGCCCCGACCGGGTAGAGGAAGACCACCTCGATATCGAAGAGGATGAAGAGCATCGCCACCAAGTAGAAGCTGACGCCGAACTTGAAGCCCTTGATCGGCTCGACCGGGATTCCGGACTCGTAGGGCTCCCCTTGGCGGCGGCTCGCCGCGGTCGGCTTCGCCGGCCGCTTCGGCCCGACCAGGTGGTTGAGGATCATGAAGACGCCACCGACCGTGAGGCCGAGGAAGGCGAAGACGAGAATCGGCAGGTAGCTCTTCAGCACTGGGCGGTGGGGGTTTGGACGAGCGGCGCGGACAGCCGGGTTCGACGCCCGCAGCCGCTGTTATACACCGACATTGTGACAACTTGCTACATAGTGCTTTTCCGCATCAGCAAGCCGAATTCCGACCCTTCTGGGCGGATATCCGAGGATTCCGGTCGGGAAGCGGAGAAGGGGGTCTCCGATGCCTGAGGTCCACCTCGTCGTCGGCTGCGCGGTGATCCTGCTCAACGCCGTTGCTTTCGCGCTCGGGGGCATCGCCTGGATCCGCAGCCAGCCCTCCGTCCCCTTCTGGTACCTGCTGCGCGCGGCCCAGGTCTCGGTCTTCCTGCAGGTGCTGCTCGGCGGCCTCCTGATCTTCACCAACCACGAAGCCAACGACGAACTCCACTACCTCTACGGGCTGCTCCCCCTGCTCGTCTCCTTTCTCGCCGAGGGCGCCCGCACCGGCGCCGCCCAGCGCGAGCTGGGGGAGACCGCGTTCGAGTCGCTCGATGCCGACACCCAGCAGGAGGTCGCCCTCGCGATCGTCCGCCGCGAGATGGGGATCATGGCCGTCAGCTGCGGCGTCATCCTCTTTCTCGCCCTGCGCGCCGCCGGCACCAGCGGCGCCCTGTTCTAAAGAGTTGAGGAGCTCCCCACCTTTTAGGGAGCGGAAGTCCTCAACTTCGCGCGGCGCCGCGGTCGAGGCCGAGCTGGATCGCGGCGACGATCGCGAACGCCACCCCGCCGACGATGTGGAAGATCGCGTCGGCGTAATTGTTCGGGAAGGTGAAGACCCACCCCGGCTGTTCGCTGAAGAGCGCCCAGATCCCGCTGAAGATCAGCGCCCCGGCGACGTAGATCGCGTAATAGAGCGCCCACTTCGGGTTCAGCGCGAAATAGAAGGCGGGCGCGAACAGCAGCAGCCCGGCCAGCGCGTGGTTGCCGTTGAAGTCGACCCCCAGCACCTTCTCGGTCGGCGCGTCCTCGCCGAACCCAAAGCTCGGCTCGGCGATGAACCCCGCCAGCGCCCAGAGCAGCTGAATCGCGGCGAGCACGACGATCCCTTTCTGCGCGAAGGTCCATCCCGCCCGCGGTGCCACTGCCGCCGCCTCCATACGGCAGGCCAGGCTATCGCGACGGCGCCGATTCGGGGATAGGCTGACCCGCATGATCGATCACGTCGGCGTCGAGGTGAGCGACTTCGCCCGCAGCAAGGCCTTCTACGAAGCGGCCCTGGAGCCGCTCGGCATCCGCCTGGTGATGGAGTTCGGCGAGGGTGCGGCCGGCTTCGGCAAGGAGACTGAGCACGGTCCCAATCCGTTCTTCTGGATCCAGGATCGGGGGCGCCCCGCGGTCAGCGGCGTCCACGTCGCCTTCGGCGCCCGCACGACCGAGCAGGTCGACGCCTTCCACGCCGCCGCCCTTGCCGCCGGCGGCAGCGACAACGGCGCTCCCGGCCCTCGCCCGATCTACCACCCCGGCTACTACGGCGCCTTCGTGCTCGACCCCGACGGCAACAACGTCGAGGCCGTCAGCCACCGGCTTCCGGCCATAGCGCCGGAAGGGGAGAGTTTCGAGCCGCTCAGCCCTTAAGGGGGCGCATGGCCATGATCGAGAAGCAACCATTGGGTACCATATTGCCAGTGGCGCGCACCCAGACTCTGGTCCAGCTCAGCGAGGAGCTGCTGCGGCGGCTAGACGAGCGGGCAGCCCGGGAGGGGCGTTCGCGCTCGGCGCTGATCCGCGACGCGATCAAGAAGTACCTCTACGACGAGGAGCGGGCGGAGATCGACAGGCGGATTGTCGAAGGCTATGAACGCGTCCCTCAGACGGATGAGGAATTCGACTGGACCGACGCGGAAGCGCGCGATGCAATCCGCGAAGAGCCATGGTGAGCCGTGGCGACGTCTGTTGGTGTGAGGCGGTGGACGAGGGCCGCCGACCCGCACTCGTCCTCACCCGTGCTGAGGCGATACCGGTTATGAGCCAGCTCACGGTCGCCTTTCTGACGCGGAAGATTCGTGAAATCCCCACTGAGGTCCGGCTCGGCCTCGATGACGGGATGCCCGACGAGTGCGTGGTGTCCCTCGACAACATCCGCCAGGTCTCCCCCACCCTGCTTAGCGCACCAATCGCCAGCCTCTCCGGCCCCCGCATGCACGAGGTCTGCCGGGCGCTGGCGATTGCTACCGGCTGCGACTGACGCGCCCCCACGTCGCGCGCGGGGCCCCGGGGCTCGCCTCTCAGCCCAGCGGCCGGTACTCGCCGCGGTGGAAGACCAGCGGGTCGCCGGCGCCGGTCGCCAGGTCGCGGACCTTGCCGGTGACGATCACGTGGTCGCCGGCGGCGACCACGTCGCGCAAGTCGCAGCCGATCCAGACCAGGGCGTCGTCGATCGCCGGGATCCCGTCACGCTCGCTCCAGGCGACGCCCTCCCACTTCTCCGGCACCGGCGCCTTAGTCGCGAAGGCGCGGGCAATCTCCTCCTGGCCGGCATGCAGGACGCTGATTCCGAAGCGGTCCGCGGCCTGTACAGCGAGCAGGGTGCGGGAACCGCGGTCGAGGCAGGCGAGCATCAGCATCGGCTCGATCGAGAGCGAGCTGACCGCGTTCGCGGTCGCTCCGGCAGGGCCGCCGGCGCCGCTGGCGGCGACGATCGTGACCCCGGTCGGGAGGGCGGCCATCGCGGCTCGGAAACTGGCTGGGTCGGGCGGCGGCATCGTCAGACGATCGGGATCGGCTCCAGACAATATGATGCGCGCCGCGTGCGCCCCGTACTGCTCATAAGCATGGTCATCGCCGCCGCCCTCGCCTTCGCCGCCTGCGGCTTCGGTGAGGAAGGCGTCGCGGTCTCCGAGGACGACCCCAACCACGAGGGGGCCGTCCTCTTCTCGACCCACTGCTCCGGCTGCCACACGCTCAGCGCCGCTGGCACGCAGGGCAGCGGCAACCGCGGCGAGCGGGTGCAGGGTCCGAACCTCGACCAGCGAACCGAGACCTATGAGGACGCCCTCTTCGCGATCCAGAACGGCGGCTTCTCCGGCGCGATCATGCCCCAGAACATCGTCGTCGGCCAGGAGGCCGAAGCGGTCGCCCGCTTCGTCGCCGAGTACGCCGGCAGCGAAGCCGAATCCTCGCCGCGGCCCGGCGAGAAACCCGCGCCCTAGCTCCGCAGCGAGATGCTCGACCTGAAGCTGATCCGCTCCGACCCCGAGCGGGTCAAGGCGGCACTTGCCCGCCGCGGCGCCGCCGAGCAGGTCGACGAGCTCCTCGCCCTCGACGCCCGCAGGCGCCAGCTGTTGCCCGAGGTCGAGAATGCGCAAGCCGAGCGCAAGACCCTCTCGAAGCAGATCGGCGAGGCGAAGCAGGCCGGTGAGGACGCCGGCGAGCTGGTCGGGAGGGTGGGGGAGCTGAAGGAGCGGATCGAGTCAGGCAAAGAGGAGCTGGAGAAGATCGAGGCGGAGCTAGGGCGGATCGCCCTCGCCCTCCCTAACCTGCCCGACCCCGACGCCCCGGATGGGATGACAGAGGAGGACGCGGTCGTCCTGCGCGAGGTCGGCGAGCGTCCGCAGTTCGACTTCGAGGCCCGCGACCATCTCGAGATCGGCACCGCGCTGGGGCTGATCGATATGGAGACGGCCGCCAAGGTATCCGGCTCGCGCTTTGCCTATCTCAAGGGCGACCTGGTCCTGCTCGAGCTGGCCCTGGTCCGCTTCGCGATCGAGCTGGTTCGGGCCGAGGGACACGAGCCGGTCGTCCCGCCAGTCCTGGTCCGCGAAGAGGCGCTGGAGGGGTCCGGCTTCCTCCCTGGCGACCGCGACCAGATCTACGAGATCCCCAAGGACGAGCTCTTCCTCACCGGCACCTCGGAGGTGGCCCTGGCCGGGCTCCATGCCGACCAGATCCTCGACGCCGCCGAGCTGCCGCTGCGCTACTGCGGCTTCTCGACCTGCTTCCGCCGCGAGGCCGGCGCCGCCGGTCGCGACACCCGTGGCATCTTCCGCGTCCACCAGTTCGACAAGGTCGAGATGTTCTCGTTCGTCGAGCCTGCCGAGTCAGGGGCCGAGCACGAGCGCCTGCTGGCGATCGAGGAGCGCATCCTCACCGAGCTGGAGATCCCCTACCGGGTGGTCAACGTGGCGGCCGGCGACCTCGGGGCTCCGGCGGCGAAGAAGTACGACTGCGAGGCCTGGATTCCCAGCCAGGAGCGCTACCGCGAGCTCACGTCATGCTCGAATACGACCGATTACCAGGCCAGACGGCTCAAATGTAGGTATCGATCTGCCGATAGCGAAGCACCGCAGGCAGTACACACGCTGAATGGCACGGCGGTGGCTGTGGGAAGAACGATGATCGCGCTAATCGAGAACAGGCAGGAACGGGAGGGCGGATTCACGCTACCTAAAACTTTGCATCGATTCGGTTCGCCTGAGAGGATTGGCCCCGTATGAGCGCGAGCGTGCGGGACGCCAAGCGGGTCGTCCTCTGCGACGACCACGAGATCGTCCGCGAGGCGATCAAGGCGCGGATGGCGAACTCGAGCATCGTCGAGATCGTCGGCGAGGCCGGCAACGGCCGCGACGTGGTCGACGTCGTCAAAGAGCTCGAACCGGACGTGCTGATCATCGACGTCGAGCTGCCCAAACGGGACGGGATCGAGGCGACCAAGGAGGTGCTCAAGGTTCGTCCCCGGACCAAGGTGATCATCTTCACCGCCCATGCCCAGCCCGACCTGCTGGCGCTGGCCTTGCGCGCCGGTGCCTCCGGCTACGTACTCAAGTCGGCGCCGGCCGAGGACATCGCCCGCGCGGTCAAAGCGGTGACCGGGGGAGGGACCTTCCTCGGCGGCGACTTCGCCGGCGGCAAGCCCTCCGAGGTGGAGAAGCTGCTCGACCTCTCGCCGCGCGAGCGCCAGATCCTCGAGCTGCTGGCCGAGGGACTGCGGGTGAAAGAGATCGCCGAGCGGCTGCAGCTCAGCCCGGCGACCGTCCACACCCACGTCCGCAATGCGATCGGCAAGCTCGAGGTCGATACCCGCACCGAGGCCGTCGCGCTCGCGGTGCGCTTCAACTACCTCGGCGCCGGCGGCGCCGTCCAGCAGTAGGAACGGGCGCCGCGCCGGCGCCCGCCGCTACTTCTTATCCAGCGTCAGCGCGCAGCCGTTGATGCAGTAGCGCTGGCCGCCGCGGTCGGCCGGCCCGTCGTCGAAGACGTGCCCGAGGTGGGCGTCGCAGGTCTTGCAGACGACCTCGGTGCGCCGCATGAAGAGGCTGTTGTCGGGGCGCAGCTCGACGTGCTCGAGGTTGGCCGGCTCGGTGAAGCTCGGCCACCCGGTCCCCGAGTCGAACTTGGTGTCGGAGGAGAACAGCTCGGTGCCGCAGCCCACACAGCGATACATCCCCTCGCCCTTCTCGTCGACGTAGGGACCGGTGAAGGCACGCTCGGTGCCGCCCTTGCGGGTCACCTCGAACTGCTCCGGCGTCAGCTGCTCGCGCCACTCCTGCTCGGACTTCTCGATCTTCGTCGCCATCTCGCTCCTTTCGCTCTCTCTGTAACCAGAGTACGCCGTCTTCCAAACGAGCCTGCGACACCCAGGGGGCGTGTCTGAGCTTTACCCCCTTATACGGTGGGTTAGCTCAGACACGCCTAGGATGGCGGCGTGCCGGAGGCCTTTTACGAGCGGGATGGGGACGGCTACGTCGCGACCGAGTTGACGCGGGGGCCGTGGGACCCGGGGGCGCAGCACGCGGGGCCACCGGCGGGGATGCTGGCGCGGGAGCTGGAGTTGCTGCCCGAAGCGGAGGAGTTCCAGATCGGTCGCGTCACCTGCGAGATCCTGCGCTCGGTGCCGATTGGGCCGGTCGCGATCAGTGCTCGCGTCGTCCGTCCCGGTAGGCGGGTGCAGCTGCTCGAGGCCGAACTCCGCGACGCAGAGGGTGAGCCGCTGATGCGGGCGAGCGCCTGGCGGATCCGCACCGCGCCGGTCGAGATCCCGGCGGAGGCGATGGTTGTGGGCGGTGCCCCGCCCGGTCCCGAGCAGGGCACCGAGTCCGAGTTCTTCCCGACCGGAGAGGAGCACGGCTACCACTCGGCGATGGAGGTCCGCTTCGTCGAGGGTGGCTTCCTCGAGCCGGGCCCGGCGCTCGTCTGGCTGCGGATGCGCCAGCCGTTGGTGTCCGGCGAGGACCCTACGCCGCTGCAGCGGACGATGGTCATCGCCGACGTCGGCAACGGGGTCAGCGCCGCGCTCGACTATCGCCGCTACCTCTTCATCAACGTCGACCTCACCGTCCACCTCGAGCGGGTGCCGGAGGGCGAGTGGGTCTGCGTCGACGCCGTCACCCTGCCGCAGCCGAACGGCGTCGGCACCGCCGAGTCGACCCTCTCCGACCAACGCGGCCGCATCGGCCGCGCCCTCCAGACCCTGCTCGTCGCCCAGCGCTAAACCCCGGCCGATGGGCCGAAAACCGCTCTATATCAGCGGAAATCGGCCCGTCGGCAGGTGGTCAGGGGGCGCTGGTCCGCGCGGCGACCAGGGCGCGGCTGTGGGGGCCGATCGCGATCGCGATCAGCGCCGCGCAGCCGAGCGCGATCGCGGCGCCGAGCAGGAAGGAGCCCTCGTAGCCGGCCAGCGCCGCCGCCAGGCCGGCCAGCGGCGCGCCGAGGCCGATCCCGGCGTCGAAGAAGGCGGTGAAGGTGCCGAGCGCGGCGCCGCGCCTCGCTTCGGAGACCTGGTTGACGACGATCAGCGAGAGCGAGGGGTAGAGCAGCGAGAAGGCGGCTCCGATCGCCAGCGCCCCGGCGATCGCGACCGGCAGGCTCTGGGCGAGCGCGAGCGTGGCCAGCCCGACCGCCTCGGTCAGGGCGGCGGCCGTCGCCACCCGCGCCGGCCCGACCCGGTCCGGCAGGTCGCCGCCGACCAGGCGGGTCAGCACCACCA
This sequence comes from uncultured Solirubrobacterales bacterium, assembly GCA_963846515.1. Taxonomy (GTDB): domain Bacteria; phylum Actinomycetota; class Thermoleophilia; order Solirubrobacterales; family 70-9; genus VAYN01. Next base: position 12,786 of record CAWJWC010000005.1, read on the forward strand.
TCGTCGCCAGGGCGCCGAAGACGAGCGCCCCGTGCCCGACCCCACGCTCGTCGAGGTGGAGGACGACGAAGGTGGCGACCGCCGCGTAGCCAGTCGACCCCAGCGCCAGGGCGAAGCCGGGCAAGACCGCCTCGCGGGCGATCAGAGGACGGTGTTCGTGCTCGAGCCACTTCGGCCGGAACGGATCCGGGACCCGGGCGGCGACGATGGCCCCGAGCAGCGGCATCGCCCCGGAGAAGATCCAGACCGCCGAGTAGCCGGCGTTGTGCTGGATCAGCTCGCCGAACAGCGGTCCGATGCTGAGCCCGGCCCAGACCGAGAGGCCGTAGAGGCCGATCACCCGGCCGCGCCGCTCGAGCGGCGCCAGGTCGACGATCCAGGCCGAGCCAGCGGTGAAGACCGTGCCCTCGCCGACGCCGAGGACGAGCCGTGCCACGATTAGTCCCCCGACCCCAAACGGCAGCAGGTAGAGGAAGCCGCCCACGGCCATCAGCAGCGAGCCGACCAGGACCGTCGGCCGCCGCCCGCGGCGGTCGGCGAGGCGGCCGGCAAAGGGCCGCATCAGCAGGCCGGTGATCGCGTAGGCGCCGATCACGATCCCGACCGCGATCTTGCCCTCGCCGAGCGGCCCGTCGACATAGCGGGGCAGCACCGGCAGGGTCGCGCCGACGGCGAGGAGCCCGCAGAAGGTGACGATGAAGATGCCCGCGAAGGCGGCCCCGGGACGGGCGATCGCCGCTGCCGCGGGCTCGGCGCTCACAGCAGCAGGGCGGGGAGGTCGTCGACGACGTAATCGGGAGGCGACTCTGCCGCCTCCGCGTCGGCTCGCGTGCAAGCGCCGGTGAGGACGAGCACGGTTATCAGCCCGGCCCGGCGACCCCCCTCGATGTCGGATGCGATGCGGTCGCCGACGATCGCGATACGGTCCGCCCTTGCCTCCGGAATCAGGGCGCGGGCCTGATCGAAGAGGTGGGGCTCGGGCTTGCCGCCGGTCTCGGCGCGCTTCCCTGAAGCGGTCTCGACGGCTGCGAGGGTTGCGCCCGTGCCAGGCCAGGCGCCGCCAGGCATCGGCAGCGTCGGGTCACGACTGGTCCCGAACAGAGCTGCTCCGGCCTGCAGGGCGCGGGTTGCGGTGAGCAACTCGGCGTAGTCGAACTCACGATGGGCGGAGACGACTACGGCGTCAGCGGATTGCGCCGCCTCACCGTCAAGCAGTTGCAGTCCGGCCGCTGCGACCGTTTCCTTGAATCCTGGCGCTCCGATGACGAACGCGGTGCCGGCCGGGCCGACCCGCTGCGAGGCCAGCCGTGCAGTCGTGACGCCTCCGGTAAGGACCCGGTCGTCGGCGATCTCGATCCCGGCCTCGCGCAGGCGAGCGGCGTAGGCCGAGGGCGGCTTCACCGAGTTGTTAGTGACGAAGACGATCTCCATCCCGTTTGCGAGCAGCTGGGAGATCGCCTCGACGGCGCCCGGTACCATCTCCCGCCCGACCCAAACCACACCATCGAGGTCGACGAGGAGTCCCTCAAGCTGATCCGCCAGCGCCATGGTCAGCAGGCTATTCGAGGGCCGCGGCGAATTTGACGACCGGATCGGCTCCCGCACCGGAGCCGACGGATCCGACTCGATACGGTGCCGGGTCGTGAGCGTCAACGGACAGGTCGTGGTCGCCACCGAACTGAGCCGCCGCTACGGCGAAGGCGATGCCGCAGTCGACGCGCTGGCCGGCGTCAGCACCGCCTTCGAGCGAGATCGCTTCACCGCGATCATGGGCCCCTCCGGCTCCGGCAAGTCGACCCTGATGCACATCCTCGCCGGCCTCGACAAGCCGACCGGCGGCAAGGTCGAGCTCGACGGGGTCGATATCACCGCCCTCGACGACGGCGAGCTGACCAAGCTGCGCCGCGACAAGCTCGGCTTCGTCTTCCAGTTCTTCAACCTGCTGCCGGTGCTCACCGCCGAGGAGAACCTGGTGCTGCCGCTCTCGATCGCCGGCCGCAAGCCCGACCGGCAGTGGGTCGAGCAGCTGATCCGCACCGTCGGCCTCGACGACCGCCGTACCCACCGGCCCTCTGAGCTCTCCGGCGGCCAGCAGCAGCGGGTCGCCGTCGCCCGCGCCCTGGTCTCGAAACCGGCGGTGGTCTTCGCCGACGAGCCGACCGGCAACCTCGACTCGAAAGCGAGCGCCGACGTCCTGCAGCTGCTGCGCCAGGCGGTCGACGAGTTCGGCCAGACCGTGATCATGGTCACCCACGACCCGACCGCCGCCGCCCACGCCGACCGCCTGATCACGCTCCGCGACGGCCAGATCGTCCAGGACGGCGAGCCCGGCTCCGCCGCCGACGTGATCGAGCTGATGAAGCAGCTTGACTAGCCTCGGCCTCAAGAGCCTCTGGGCTCGCAAGGTCCGCGCGCTCACCACGACCTTCGCGGTCGTGCTCGGGGTCGCCTTCATGGCCGGCTCCTACATCCTCACCGACACGATCCTCGCCGCCTTCGATGAGATCTTCGAGGAATCGAACGAGGGGGTCGCGGTCGTCGTCACCTCCGAGAACCTGGTCAAGCAGGAAAGCGGCGAAACCCCAACGATCTCTGCGGCGCTGCTGCCGCGAGTCCAGAAGACCCCTGGCGTGCGGCTCGCCGCCGGCGCCATTTTCACCTCCGGCGGGTTCTTCGACTCCGAAGGGGACGCGATCGGCTCCAAATTCGCCCCCAAGTTCATCTCTTCGGTATTGCCGCCGCGCTTGGAGGCGCTCGAGTACCTTGAAGGCCAGCCGCCACGCGGACCGACCGAGGCCTCGATCGACCGGGCCGCTGCGGAAAGCGCCGACCTCGCGCTCGGCGACGAGATTGAGCTGGTCGGGCGGACGAAAGCGGTCACCTTCCGTCTCGCCGGCTTCACCCGGCTCGGCGGCGCTTCCTTCGGCGGCGCCAGCATCGCCCAGGTGACGCTCCCGGTTGCACAGCGGATCACCGGTAAGAGGGGTGAGCTCGATCAGATCTCGGTTGCCGCTGACGACGGGGTCGCCCCGCCAGTCCTGAAACGCCGGATCGAACGCCGGATGCCGCCTTCGGTCCGGGTCGAGACCGGCGCTGAAAACGCCGAACGATCCTCCGACGAAATCCGTGAAAACCTCGGCTTCCTGCAGACGATGCTGCTGGTCTTCGCCTTCGTCGCGATCTTCGTCGGCGCCTTCCTCATCTTCAACACCTTCTCGATCACGGTCGCCCAGCGGATCTCGGAGTTCGGGATGCTGCGCACGCTGGGGGCGTCGCGCGGCCAGATCCTGCGCTCGGTGATCGTCGAGGCGCTGGCGATCGGGGTGCTCGGAGCGCTGCTGGGCATCGCCGGCGGCTACCTGATCGCGATCCTGCTCAACGCCCTGTTCGAAGCGATCGGCGTCGACCTGCCGACCACCGACCTGGTGATGAAGACGCGGACGATCGTCGTCTCGCTCGCGATCGGCGTCGGCGTCACCCTCTTCTCCTCGCTGATCCCGGCGCTGCGTTCGACCCGGGTGCCGCCGATCGCCGCCTTGCATGCCTACGTGCCGAGCACCAGCCGGCGACGGCGCGCCCTCAACGTCGCCTTCGCCGCCCTGCTCGGTCTCGGCGGCCTGGCGATGCTGCTGCTGGGATTGTTCGGCGGGGCCGATGGCGACACAGCCGCCCTGCTGATGGGCGTCGGCGCGGTCGCGATCGTGCTCGGCGTCTCGCTCTTCAGCCCGCGCCTGGTACCGCCGATCGCCGCCGCCGCCGGCTGGCCGCTGGAGCGCCTGCGTCGCCTCACCGGCCGTCTCGCGCGCGAGAACGCCCAGCGCAACCCCGGCCGCACCGCGATCACCGCCGCGGCGCTGATGATCGGCTTGGCCCTCGTCGCTTTCGTCACCGTCTTCGCCGCCGGCCTCAAAAGCTCGATATCCGAGGCGGTCGACGACACCTTCCAGGGCGATCTGGTGATCCAGAACAGCGACGGTTTCTCCCCGATACCCTCTGGCGCGGCCGTCGCCGCCCGGGAGGTGCCCGGCGTCGAGCTGGTCGCGACGCTGCGCGCGACAGAAGCGAGGCTGGGGGATAGAGGCGGTTCGAAGTTGCGGGTCAACAGCCTCTCGAAAGACGCGAGCGAGGTCTTCGAGCTGGAATGGGTCGAGGGCAGCCCGCGCACCCTGCGGTCGCTCGGCAACGGCGAAGCGCTGGTCGAGGACGGCTTTGCCTCCTCGCACGATCTCGAGGTCGGGGACAGCTTCCGGCTGCTTAGTCAGCGGGGAGCCCGACCGCGACTGCGCGTCGCCGGCACCTACGAAACGAAGGCCGGCCTGGTCGGCTCCGTGGTCGTCGCCCCGGCCGTGATGGCGCGCTCCTTCGACCAGGGCCAGGACACGATCGACTTCGTCAAGACTGCCCCCGGCGCGAGTGCCGCCGAGGTTCAGCAGCGGCTGGAAAAACTGCTCGAACGCGACTTCCCGACCGCCGAGCCCCTCAACCAGACCGAACTGAAGAAGAACCAGGAAGAACAGATCAACCAGCTGCTCGGCCTGATCTACGCGCTGCTTGTGCTGGCGATCCTGATCTCCATGTTCGGGATCGCGAACACGCTGGCGCTCTCGATCCACGAGCGCACCCGTGAGCTGGGGATGCTGCGGGCGATCGGAATGTCGCGCCGCCAGGTGCGCACGATGATCCGCTACGAGGCGGTGATCACGGCCCTGATCGGGGCGAGCCTGGGGATGGTTCTCGGCCTCGTCTTCGCCGCCCTGATCGCGCAGCCGCTGAAGGACGAAGGTTTTGTCCTCTCCTACCCGGTCGGTTCCCTGGTCTTGCTAATGGTCTTCGCCGCCGTCCTCGGCGTGCTCGCGGCGATCGGCCCCGCCCGCCGCGCCTCGCGCCTCAACGTCTTGGAATCTCTCCAGTACGAGTAGTCGTCAGTGCATTTCGTGTACCACCGCGTGGCCTTTGCCGCGGGCGATCAGCCAGCGGTTGACGGGCACGGCGACGAGGCCGGCGACGAGCAGGGCGAAGGCGAGGGCTCCCCAGAACAGCGCCGAGTCGAGGCCGGCGTCCATCGCGCCGGGGACGACGACCATGATCAGGTTGTCGACGATCTCCATCACCGCGATGCTGACCGTGTCGGCGGCGAGCGCGATCGGGATCACGGCGGCGAGCGCGAGGCCGGAGCGCAACAGCGGCAGGCTGGTGAGGCTGTAGCCGAAGAAGAAGGCGAGGGCGACCGCGAGGGCGATCGTCCCGAGGTCGGAGAAGCCAAGGGCGGTCCCGATCGCCATCCCCGCGACCTCGCCGATCGCGCATCCGGTCAAGCAGTGCAGGGTGGCGCTGACGGCAAGCGCGGTGAGCTCCGCACCCTCCGGGTGATCATCCATATCTAAAGGAATCTAGCCGCGTAGAGACCAAGCAGTTCAAGGACGCAGGGAGCGTGCGTGCTCCGCACGCGAGCGACCGAGGACGCCGAAATGCGCCGGGTATCTACGCGGCTAGTCCCAGCCGCAAAGCGCCGGCCATCTCCAGCATCGCACCGCGCGAGGTGCGGCTGACCGCGGTCAGGTGGGCGAAGCTGTGGACCAGGCCGGGGTGGCGGCGGAGGGCGACCCGGACGCCGGCTTCGCGCAGTCGTAGCGCGTAGGCCTCGCCCTCGTCGCGCAGCGGGTCGAAGCCGGCGGTGGCGACGTAGGCGGGGGGGAGGCCGGTCAGGTCCGGCGCCTGCAGGATCGAGATCCGCGGGTCGGTGGCGTCGGTCCCCGGCGGCAGATAGGCGCGCTCGAAGGCATCCATGTCCCCTTTGGTCAGCAGGAACCCCTCGGAGAACAGCTGGCGCGAGGGCGGGTCCTCGGCGGAGTCGGTGACCGGGTAGATCAGCAGTTGCATCGCCGGCATCGCGCCGCCGCCTGCGCGGGCGAGCAGGCTGACCACGGCCGCCAAGTTGCCGCCAGCGCTGTCGCCGCCGACGCCGATCCGCTCCGGGTCAGCGCCGAGCGCCGCCGCGTTCGCGGTCGCCCAAGCGAAGCCGGCCCAGGCGTCCTCGACTGGGGCGGGGAAGGGGTGCTCGGGCGCCAGCCGGTAACCGATCGAGAGCACCGTGACTCCCGCCGCGGCGGCGAGGAAGCGGCAGATGCCGTCGTGGGTGTCGAGGTCGCCGATCACCCAGCCGCCGCCGTGGTAGTAGACGAGCAGCGGGGCGGGCGCGCCGGCCGGGAGGCCGGCCGGGACGTAGAAGCGGGCGGGGATCGGGCCGCCCTGGCCGAGGACCTCGACCGCCTCGATCCGAGCCATCGGGATCGGCGGGCGGCTGTCGGTGACCTCGGCCTCGGCCCTGGCTTGCGCGCGCGCCTGCTCGGGCGTCTTACCTGCGGCGAAGCTGTCGCTGCCGCTCAGCTCGGCAAGCTTGATCAACGCGTGGATATCGCTGGCCAGCACCTGCCCGTCGATCCGCGGCGGCGGGCCGAAGAGGCGCCGCTGCAGCCGCGGCGGTAGCCCGCAGACAGTCTTCACGACCCGGTGCTCAGTACTGGTGGGAAGGCGCGGAAGGGTGGCCATGGCGGCCAGGCTATTGCTTGCGGACCAATGTCACACGAAAGCGTGTCTAGGCCGGAGTACGGTCTGGTGAAGGCGATGGAGGCGACGGTCCAAGAGGCGGCTCCAACGGCGACCCGGCCGGTCGTGCGCGGCCTGCCGCCCGGGCCGCGCATGCCGCGGGCGCTGCAGACCGCGATCTGGTCGCGCCAGGCGCAGTGGATGCTGGAGCAGTCGCGCGCCCGCTTCGGCGACATGTTCACGATCCGGATCGCCTACGAAGGAACCTGGGTCATGGTCTCCGACCCCGAGATGGTGAAGCAGGTCTTCACCGGCGACCCGCGCGTCTTCCACGCCGGCGAGGGCAACGAGGTCCTTCGTCCCTTCCTCGGCGACAACTCGGTCCTCGTCCTCGACGAGAAGCCGCACATCGGCCAGCGCCGTCTGCTGCTCCCGCCCTTTCACGGCGAGCGCATGCAGGGCTACGGCGAGAAGATGACTGAGATCGCCGCCCGCGAGATCGAGAGCTGGCCGACCGGCACGCCCTACAAGCTGCGGCCGCGGATGCAGGCGATCACGCTCGAGATCATCCTCGAGACCGTCTTCGGCGTGCACGGCAAGGCTCGCCTCGAACCGCTGCGGGCCGCGCTGCGCGACTTCCTCGACCTCACCACCAACCCGCTTTTGCTGGCGCCCCTGCTCCTGATCGGTCCGGAGCGGATCCGCAGCGTCGGCTCCTTCCGCCGCCGCGTCGAGCGCGTCGACGCGCTGATCGCGGCCGAGATCGCCGAGCGCCGCGCCGCTGCGGACCTCGAGGAGCGCGACGACATCCTCTCGATGCTGGTCCTGGCCCGGCACGAGGACGGCAGCCCGATGAGCGACGCCGAGATCCGCGACGAGCTTGTCACCCTGTTGGTCGCCGGTCACGAGACCACCGCGACCGCCCTTTCCTGGGCGGTCGAGCGGCTCGTCCGGCACCCGGAGAAGCTGGAGCGTCTGCGGGCCGAGGCCGAGGCCGGGGAGGACGCCTACCTGACCGCGACGATCCAGGAGACGCTGCGGCTGCGCCCGGTGATCGTGCTGGTGATTCGCAAGCTGACCGAGCCGGTCGAGCTAGGCGGCTACGAGCTGCCCGCCGGGGCCCGCGTCACCCCCAGCATCCACCTCGTCCACCGCGACCCGCGCACCTACCCCGAACCGGATCGCTTCCTGCCCGAGCGCTTCCTCGACAACCCGCCCGGCACCTACACCTGGATCCCCTTCGGCGGCGGCGTCCGCCGCTGCCTCGGTGCCGCCTTCGCCCAATTCGAGATGCAGGTAGTCCTCCGCGAGCTGGTCAAACGGCGCGAGATCAGACCGTCCCGCGCCGCCTCGGAGCGCCCCTTCCGCCGCGCGATAACCGAGACGCCAAGGTACGACGCCACGTTGTCCTGAGTTAAACGGCCCTGAGGTCAGCCGCAGCCGGTGTTGTTGCCGCAGCTGCTGCACGTGTAGCAAGAGCCAGTCCGCTGCATCATGCCGCCGCACTGCTCGCAGGCCGGGCCGAGGTCGAGGCCGGACATCTTCGCCGGTACGACCGGGGGGGTGTCGGTGAAGGCTGCGGCTGCGGGGACCGACCCGCCGCTCGCCTTGGCGTCGCCGCCGTTGGAGTGGCCGTTGCCGCCGTTCGCCGGCCCCGCCGTGTCGGTCGCGATCCCGAGGCCGAGCTGCGAGGTCTCCGCGTCCTTTTTGTTGCGGACCTCCTGGGTCATGATCCCCAGTTCCTCGAGCGTCTCCGTGTCCTCGATGAAGCGGCTGCCGAGCCAGCGCATGATGTAGTCGGGCATCGATTTGGCGAAAGGGATCTCCGGGTTGCCGGTAATGCCCTCCGGCTCGAAGCGCATGTAGCTGAACTTGCGCACGAAGGTCTCCAGCGGCACCCCGTACTGGAGGCCGAGCGAGATCGCGGTCGCGAAGGCGTTGAGCAGCCCCCGCATCGTCGAGCCCTCCTTGCCGATGTCGGTGAGGAAGATCTCGCCGACCGTCCCGTCGTCGTACTTGCCGGCGGTGATGTAGCCCTCGTGCCCGCCGATCGCGAACTTATGGGTGATCGATTCGCGCTCGCGCGGCATCTTCTTGCGTACCGGCTGCGCCATCGCGACCTCCGCCTCGGCTTCCTTTTCGTCCTGGGCGTCGGTGCGCAGCGCCTGCGCCGTCTTCGAGCCGTCGCGGTAGATCGCCAGCGCCTTCAGCCCGCCCTTCCAGCCGCGCGTGTAGGCGTCGGCGATGTCGGCGACCGTGGCCGACTGCGGCAGGTTGACCGTCTTTGAGATCGCCCCGGAGATGAACGGCTGCGTCGCCGCCATCATGTCGATATGGCCGGTGTGGGAGATCGCCCGCTCGCCGACCGCGACGTCGAAGACCGGCAGGTGCTCGTCCTTCAGCCCCGGCGCCCCGACGATCGTGTTCTTCTCTTTGATGTGCGCGTTGATCTGGTCGATCTCCGCCTCCGAGTAGCCCATCGCCTCCAGCGCCAGCGGCACCGACTGGTTGACGATCGTCATCTGCCCGCCGCCGACCAGCTCCTTGAACTTGACCAGCGAGAAGTCGGGCTCGATCCCGGTCGTGTCGCAGTCCATCAGGAAGCTGATCGTCCCGGTCGGGGCCAACACCGTCGCCTGCGCGTTGCGGTAGCCGTGCTCCTCGCCGAGGTCGACCGCCTCGTCCCAGGCCCGCTGCGCGGCCTCGAGCAGGTCGCCCTTGATCCCGCTCGCGTCGATCTCGTAGGAGGCGTCGCGGTGCATCCGCATCACCCCGTTGTGCGGCTCGCGGTTGCGCTCGTACTCCTCGTAGGGCCCGGTCGCGCCGGCGGCGATCAGCGCCGACTGGCGGTAGGCGCGGCCGGTCATCAACGCCGTGATCGCGGCGGCGACGTTGCGACCCGTCTCGGAGTCGTAGGGGAGGCCGTCCGACATCAGCAGGGCGCCGAGGTTGGCGTAGCCGAGCCCGAGCTGACGGAAGCGGTTGGCGTTCTCGGTGATCCCCTCGGTCGGGTAGCTGGAGAAGCCGACGACGATCTCCTGCGCGAGGAAGACGACGTCGACCGCGTGCTCGAACTCCTCGACGTCGAAGCTGCCGTCCTCGCGGCGGAATTTCATCAAGTTGAGCGAGGCCAGGTTGCAGGCCGAGTCGTCGACGTGCATGTACTCGCTGCAGGGGTTGGAGGCGTTGATCCGGCCCGACTCCGGGCAGGTGTGCCAGCGGTTGATGATCGTGTCGTACTGGATGCCGGGATCGGCGCAGCGCCAGGCGGCGTCGGCGATCTGGTTCATCAGCTCGCGCGCGTCCAGGGTCTTCACCGACTCGCCACTGGTGCGCGCGGTCAGGTGCCAGTCCTCGCCGGCCTCGACCGCCTCCATGAACTCGTCGCTGACCCGCACGGAGTTGTTGGCGTTCTGGTACTGGATCGAGGTGAAGCCCTCGCCGTCGATCGACATGTCGAAGCCGGCGTCGCGCAGCGCCGCGGCCTTCTTCTCCTCGTCGGCCTTGCACCAGATGAAGTGCTCGATGTCCGGGTGGTCGACGTCGAGCACGACCATCTTCGCCGCCCGCCGCGTCTTGCCGCCCGACTTGATCGTCCCGGCCCAGGCGTCGGCGCCGCGCATGAAGCTGACCGGGCCGCTGGCGGTGCCGCCCTTGGAGAGCTGCTCGACCGAGCCGCGGATGTTGGAGAGGTTGATGCCGGAGCCGGAGCCGCCGCGGAAGATCTTGCCCTCTTTGGTGTTCCAGTCCAAGATGCTCTCCATGGTGTCCTCGACGCTGAGGATGAAGCAGGCCGAGCACTGCGGCGTCTCCTCGAAGCCGACGTTGAACCAGACCGGCGAGTTGAAGGCCGCCTTCTGGTTGAGCAGGATCGCGGTCAGCTCCATCTCGAAAGCGTCGGCGTCCTCGGCCGAGGCGAAGTAGCCGCCCTCGCGCCCCCAGTTGGAGATCGTCCCCGCGACCCGGCCGATCATCTGCTTCACCGAGCTCTCGCGCTCGGGGCTGCCCATCTGCCCGCGGAAGTACTTCTGGGCGACGATGTTGGTCGCGTTCTGCGACCAGCTCTTCGGGAACTCGACCCCGCGCTGCTCGAAGGCCGGGCTCTCCGGATTGCCGATCACCGCATCGCGGATCTCCCACTCGATCTGGTCGAAAGGATGCACCCCGGCGGTCGAAAAACGGCGTTCGATCAAGAGGCCCTTGAGACCGTTCTTGGGACTGGAAATGGCGGTCTGGGACATCGAACTTCTCCTCTCGCAGCGACTTTCAGGGGTAACTTCGCAGGATCGCTGCTATGCCGGACGTGATCGGTGCACGATTTCGCTTTCACCGGGAAACCCGCTTGGGAAAGCCGTCTCTCTTATTTTTGCAAGTTCGCATTACGGGAGAAAAACGACTCATCCCGTCGTTAACGAGGCAAGGCGGATCCTCATCGACGGCGTCGACGGTGTCGTCCGATACGGGCGACTAGCCTTCGTTCGGCCGGACGCGAGCTCTCTCGCGAATCGGCAGCTATTTTGGCGGACCCAAGGTCGCTAGCCCACGCCGGGGCCGGATTTGTCTGGCGACTGCCTTCCGGTCTCGGCGTGCCCCACAGTTCACGGGGAGAACCGATCATCTGCGGGGCTGGATCCGCTCCCACATCTTTAGCGTTGCCCCGGACGGGCGAGGCCCTTGGAAAGCCGCAAATAGCGGGCGAGCGTAAATCGTGCTCCTAGCCGCCGAGCCAGATGAAATTGGCGCTCGGTGGGTACCCTCAGACCATGGTTGAAGATCTGCGCAAGGGCGCGGAGCGGATGGGCGAGCGGGCCACGGCCGCCCGCGACGCCGCGGTCGAGAGAGCGGGGGCCGCGAAAGACGCCGTGGGGGAGCGCGCCACCGCGGCCAAGGAGGCGACCGCGGACGCGATCGCGGCGGTCAAGCCGAAGCTGCGCGGCGTCTCCCACGAGTGGGCCTTCTTCCTTTCGCTCGGCTTCGGCGTGACGCTGATCCTGCTCGCCAAGACCCCCGAGGCGACCCTCGCGGTCGCCATCTACGCGGTCAGCCTCTCGGCCCTGTTCGGGACCAGTGCGCTCTATCACCGGGTCAACTGGACCCGGCCCAACGTGCGCATGTGGATGCGGCGGCTGGATCACTCGATGATCTTCTTCCTCATCGCCGGCACCTACACGCCCTTCGCCCTTCTCGTCCTCGACGGCCCGCTCGCCGATGCGATCCTCGCCGTGGTCTGGATCGGGGCGATCGCGGGAGCGATCGTCGAGATGGTCTGGATCGACCACCCGAAATGGGTGGGAGCGATCATCTACCTGGCGATCGGCTGGGTCGCCGTCGCCGCCTTCCCCGAGCTCTGGTCGGAGATGGGTGTCGCCGGCACGATGCTCGTCGCGACTGGCGGCCTCCTCTACACCGCTGGTGCCGTCGTCTACGCCACCCAGCGCCCCAACCCCGCCCCCGCGACCTTCGGCTACCACGAGGTCTTCCACCTTCTCGTCATCGCCGCCGCCGCCGCCCACTTCTCCGCGATCGCCTTCTTCGCCCTTCCGCACGCGTAGGCGGCGAAGTCGATGAGCTTTACCCCCTATAGGAGGGTTAACTCATCGACTTAGGCGGCGGCCAGGCGCATCGCCGCCGACTCCTCGGCGGAAGCGACCAGCTCGGCGAGCAGCCCCTCCAGCTGCTCGGCCTGCTGCGGCGTCAGCTTCAGCTCGCCCTCGGCGTACTGCTCGTGGGCGCGGGCGATGGGCAGCTCGGCCTCGACCACGCGGCCGCCGAGCGCAGCGAGGACTTTGCGGGTCTCCGCCTGGGCCCAGATAGCGCCGAACATCCCGGTCGAGGCGCCGATCGCCGCCGCCGGCTTGCCATTGAGGGCGCTCTGGCCGGCCGGGCGCGAGGCCCAGTCGAGAGCGTTCTTGAGCACTCCCGGGATCGAGTGGTTGTACTCCGGCGTCGCGATCAGGACCGCGTCGGCGCCGCGGATCGCCTTGCGCAGTTCCCGCACCGGGCCCGGCACCGGCCCCGCTTCGAAGTCGGCGTCGTATGGTGGGATCTCGCCCAGCCGCTCGAACTCGGACCATTCCGCGCCGGCGGGCAGCCGCTCGGCGGCCGCCCGCAGCAGGGCGGTATTGAGGGAGTCGCGGCGCAGGCTGCCGCTGATCCCGAGCACCCGCATCGCTACTCGCCCTCCTCCCGGACCAGCTCCAGCTCGACCGCGATCTCGACCTCGTAGTCGAGCACCTCGCCGCCGCTCGGCAGCTCTGCCTGCCAGTCGAGCCCGAAGCTGCGCCGGTCGACCTTGGCCTGCAGCGAGAGGCCGACCCGGGCGGCGCCGGCGAGGTCGGCACCGAGCTCGGCGAAGCGCCCGCCCGCCTCGACCCGGTGCGCCTGGCCGCGGATCTCCAGCTCGCCGCGCACCCGCAGCGACCCGTCCTCGGCGATCTCGAGCTCGGCCGACTCGAACCTCAGCCGTGGGTGGCGCTCGCCGTCGAAGAACTCGGGGGAGAGCAGGTGGCCCTTCAGCATCTCCTCGTCGATGTCGATCGAGGCGACCTCGACCGAGCCCACGAGCCTCGGCTCCTCGCCGCCCTCGAGCCGGGCCTCGTAGCTGCGGAAGCCGCTGCGGAAGGTGGAGACGCCGTTGTGGACGACCGCGAAGTCGATCGAGGAGTGGACCGGGTCGACGCTGTAGGCGCCGGCCGGAACGCTCTGCTTGACGGTCTGCGTGCTCATGACTGCCTCCTGTCGCGGTGCGAACGCAGTTCGTTCCGCATACCGGAACCAAGTGCGTTCGGATGAAGAATTGTAGTTGACATAGAAACAATCATAGCAGAAAAGCTTGTAGCTACAACTATTGTCATGACAATGTTTGTCTGCGATGATGAACGGAATGAGCAAGCAGGCGACGGACTCCCCGACCGCCGGCGCGGGCGCCGCCACGGCGAAGGCTGCCGCCGCCAATGGCGCCGTGCCACCGAAGACCCCGCACGGGGAGGCCTGGGGCGCGCTCACCCGCACCCACGCGGCGGTCACTCAGCGCCTCCAGGAAGCGCTGGCCCAGGGCGACTACCCGCCGCTGCCCTGGTACGAGGTTCTCGCCGCGGTCGCCGAAGCGCCCGAGCAGCGGATGCGGATGGGGGACCTGGCCGAGGTGCTGGTGATTACCCGCGGCGGCCTCACCAAGCTGGTCGACCGCCTGGTCAAGGCCGGCCTGCTGGAGCGGACCTTCTGCGAGACGGACCGCCGCGTCAGCTACGCGACGCTGCTGCCGGCCGGGAGCGAGCTGCTGGCGGAGATGCGGCCGGTGATCGTCGGCGAGCTCGAGATCGCCTTCTCCGCCAACCTCAGCGTCAAGCAGGCAAACGAGCTGCGCGACACCCTCGAAAGGGTTCGCTCTTCAGCTTGCGGCACCGCCTGACTTCGGGCCTGTCCCGGTAGGGGTGAAGCGTCTTGTACTTTTTCGCCGCAATCCACCGCAGCCAGCCGCGACCGCCCGTCGAAAAAGTTAAGCGGAACCCCTACCGGGACAGGCCCTAGGCCAAGGCTGCCGCGGCCCGCTCCTTGGCGGACTCGATCGATCGCCAGCACCGCCGGCTCGTCGCCGTCGCGCAGCAGCCCGACCGGGTCGGGCTCGCCGTTGACGATCCCCTCGAAGAACTCCTTGCGGTCCTGGTAGGTCGGCAGCGTCCCCTTCGCCCAGCCGCGGGCGTCGTTGAGGATCACCGCCAGGCGCGCGTACTCCTCGCCGAACAGCTCCGCGACCTCGCGCTTCATCCGCTTCGCCAGGGCGGGGGAGGCGCCGGCGGTCGAGATCGCGATCGCCAGCGGGCCGGTGCGGACGATCGCCGGCAGGATGAAGTTGCAGAGCGGCGGCACGTCGACGATGTTGACCAGCATCGCCCGCCGCTCGGCGTCGTCGAAGACGGCGATGTTGACGTCGGTGTCGTCGGTGCAGGCGATCACCATGAAGACGCCCTCGAGGTCCACGGCGCCGGCGTAGGCGCGCTTCTCCCACTCGATCGAGCCCTCCGCGGCCAGCGACTCCAGCTCGGGGTGGGCGACCGGCGCGATCAGGGTCACGTCGGCGTCGCAGGCGAGCAGGCCCTCGACCTTCTCCAGCCCGATGTCGCCGCCGCCGACCACCAGCGCAGCGCCGGCCCTTCAGTTTCAGGCAGGCGATGTAGAAGGGCGTCTCCAGCATGTCCCGCACGCAGGACTGGTCGCAGATCCCCTTGCGGAACTGGCAGACGCACTCCTTGCCGGCATAGGCCTGGGCGGGCATGGGAGAAAGGTTAGACGGGCGTCGAGCGTAAGCTGGAGGCCCTGCGTCGAGGTCGGTCGCCGGCGTCCAGCCCAGCTCGCGCTCGGCGCGCGACGGCGTCGAGCGCGATCCGCTGCACCTCGCCCGGCGCGGGGCGGGGCGAACTCGGGCTCGAAGCCCTCGTCGCCGCCGAGCCGGCCGAGCGATCTCGACCAGCTCGAGCACGTCGGTCTCGTGGCCGGTGCCGATGTTGAGCGCGCCGCTTACCGACGGAATCCGCCGCCGCCAGCGCGGCCGCGACCACGTCGCCCACATATATGTAGTCGCGGGTCTGGGTGCCGTCGCCGTAGACGGTCGGCCGTCCGCCGGAGCTGAGCGAGGCCGCAGAAGATCGCGATCACGCCGGCCTCGCCGAGCGGGTCCTGGCGCGGGCCGTAGACGTTGCCGAGCCGCAGGGCCACGCTGGAGAGCCCGTAGAGCCGCTCGTACAGCGCCAGGTAGCCCTCGGCCGCGTACTTGCTCTGCCCGTAGGCGGACATCGGCGCGATCGGCGCGCTCCTCGTCCAGCGGCAGCTGCTGCCCCTCGCCCTCGCCGTAGATCGCGCCGCCGGTGGAGACGAAGACGACCCGGCTCGCTCTCCGCCGCCGCGCGCGGCCTCGAGCACGTTGGCGGTGCCGCCGACGTTGATCGCGGCGTCGAAGGCCGGGTCCTCGAGCGACTTGCGGACGTCGATCTGGGCGGCCAGGTGGAAGACCGTCTCGGGGCGCCGCTCGCGCGCCAGCTCGGCCAGCGCCGCGGCGTCGCGGATGTCGAGCTCGACCAGCTCGACGCCCGCCGCCAGCGCTCCGTCGAGGTTGACGCGGCGCCCGGTCGAGAGGTCGTCGACCACCGTCACCTCGTCCCCGCGCGCCAGCAGCGCGTCGACCAGGTTCGAGCCGATGAAGCCCGCGCCGCCGGTGACCAGAGCACCTCATGGCGGCGCCGATCCTATGGGGATCGGCGCGGCCAGGCGGCGGAGCGCCGAGCGCCCCTGCTACCCTCGCCGCCCCATGCGCCTGATCGTCACCGAGAAGAACAACAGCGCCAAGAAGATCGCCGAATCCTCGAGCAAGGGCAGCAACGCCAGCGACAAAACCTTCAAAGTCCCGTTCTACACCTGGACCGACGAGAACGGCGAGGAGCAGATGACGATCGGCCTCAAGGGCCACGTGCTCGGCCCCGCCTTCCCCGAGGGCTACTCGAACTGGCAGAAGACCGACCTGCACGACCTGATCGACGCCGAGCTGATCAAGGAGCCGACCGACAAAAACGTCGTCAAAGCGATCAAGAAAGTGGCCAAAGAGGCGGACGAGCTGGTGATCGCCACCGACTTCGACCGCGAGGGCGAGCTGATCGGGCTCGAGGCCCTGGAGGAGATGCTCGACGCCAACCCCGAGCTCGGCTCGCGCGAGGGCACCGCCGACGGCACGCTGCGAGATCAAGCGCGCCCGCTACTCGGCCCTGACCAAGGAGGAGATCGAGCGCGCCTTCGACGAGCTCGACACGCTCTCCTACCCGCTCGCCAACGCCGGCGCCGCCCGCCAGGACATCGACCTGCTCTGGGGCGCGACCCTGACCCGCGCCGTCTCCCTCGCCAGCCGCCGCTTCGGCTCCAACTTCCTCTCGGTCGGCCGCGTCCAGAGCCCGACCCTGGGCCTGATCGTCGAGCGCGAGATGGAACGCCGCGCCCACGTCGCGAAACCGTTCTGGGAGCTGTTCGCCAAGTTCGAGCATCCCGACGGCAGCTTCGAGACCCACCACACGATCGACAAATTCTGGGAGAAAGCGGAGGCCGACGCCGCCCTCGCCGGGACCACCGAGCCCGGGCACGGTCAAGGCGGTCACCGCGCGCAAGAACACGCGCAAGCCGCCGACCCCCTACAACACCACCGCCTTCAGCACCGACGCCTCCAGCCGCCTCGGCATCACCCCGGCCAGCGCGATGCGGATCGCCGAGGACCTCTACATGGACGGCTTCATCTCCTACCCGCGCACC
Source organism: uncultured Solirubrobacterales bacterium (assembly GCA_963846515.1). Classification (GTDB taxonomy): domain Bacteria; phylum Actinomycetota; class Thermoleophilia; order Solirubrobacterales; family 70-9; genus VAYN01. The sequence goes on from CAWJWC010000005.1 coordinate 29,622, forward strand.
GACAACACGGTCTACCCGTCCTCGCTGCCGGTCCAGCGAGCTGGTCTCCTCGCTGGTCCGGATCAAGGAGTTCTCCGCCGCCTCCGGCCTGCTCGACGGCCCGCTGAAGGCGACCCGGGGCAAAAAAGAGACCACCGACCACCCGCCGATCTACCCGACCCAGGCGATCCACCCGGGCGCCCTCGAGGGCCCGAGGAAGCGCGTCTACGAACTGGTCGTGCGCCGCTTCCTCGCCACCTTCAGCCCGCCGATGATCACCGAGTCGACCCGGGCCGACATCGAGGCCGGCTCGGAGACCTACTTCGTCCGCGGCTCGGTCGTCGTCGACCCCGGCTACGCCGGCATCTACACCTACGCCCGCTCCGCCGACGAGGAGATCCCGGCCCTGCAGGAGGGCCAGCAGCTCGAGCTCGAGGGCGACCCCTGGATCGTCGACAAGGAGACCCAGCCGCCCGGCCGGATCTCGCAGGCGAAACTGATCGAGATGATGGAGGAGCGCGGCCTCGGCACCAAAGCGACCCGCGCCGACATCATCCAGAAGCTCTTCGACCGCGGCTACGTCTACGGCAACCCGCCGGTCCCCTCGGAGACCGGGATCGCCCTCTACGAGGCCTTCAAGAACTACGTGCCGGCGATGGCGACGCCGGAGATGACCGCCCACGCTGGAGGCGGAGATGGACCGGATCGCGGCCGGCGAGATGACCAAGGGCGCCGTCGTCGGCGAGAGCCGCGACCTCCTGCACAAGACCTGGAGCGGAGATCGACGAGAGCCGCGAGGACCTCGCCAAAGTGATCTGGAAAGGGATGGACGAGGACCGCATCCTCGGCCCCTGCAAGGTCTGCGAGGAAGCCGGCCGCACCAAGGAGGACGGCTCGCCGCAACATGCTGCGGATCATCCGCGCGAAAAAATCGGGCAAACGCTTCGTCGGCTGCAGCGGCTGGACGCTCGACGACCCCGACTCCTGCGACCAGACCTTCCCGCTGCCCCAGCGCGGCGACGTCTTCAAGCTCGAAGACCGCTGCTCGATCTGCGAGCGGACGCCGCGGCTCAAAGTCGTCCCCTTCCGCGGCCGCCCCTGGAACCTCTGCCTCAACGACGACTGCGAGTCGATGCAGGAGATGAAGAAACGCCGCGCCGAGCGCGAAGCCGCGAAAGCGGCGAAAGCGGCGATGGAGAAAAAGCCGAAGCCGAAGGGCGACGAGGACGTTCCCGCCAAAGGCAAGACGAAAGTCAAAGCCTCGAAAGCGGACACCGCGACGCGCGGGCGCAAACGCGCCAAAGCCGGCGCCAAAGGCTGAGGCCGCCGGGCGTTGTTCGTCTCGCTCGAGGGAGTCGACGGCTCGGGCAAGAGCACCCAGGCGCGTCTGCTCGTCGAGGCGCTGGGCCCGGAGACGCGTGGCGATCCGCGAGCCGGGGGGGACCGACGCCGCCGAGCGGATCCGCGAGCTGCTCGCCGACCCGGAGGTGGCGCTCGACCCGCTGGCCGAGCTGCTGCTCTTCCTCGCCGCCCGCGCCGACCTCACCGAGCGGGTGATCCGGCCGGCGCTGGAGGCCGGCCGCGACGTCGTCTCCGACCGCTTCTCCGACTCCAGCGTCGCCTACCAGGGGGCGGCGCGCGGGCTCGGCGTCGGCGAGGTGATCGGCCTCTGCGACACCGCCACCGACGGCCTCTGGCCCGACCTGACCCTGCTGCTGCGAGTCGACCCCGAGGTCGGGCTCGGTCGCGCCGACGGCGAGGACCGCTTCGAGTCCGAGGGGCTGGAGCTGCAGCAGGCGGTCGCCGACCGCCTACGAGGAGATCGCGAGATCGCCAGCGACCGGGTCGTCGTCGATCGACGCCACCGGCAGCGTCGAGGAGGTCCACGCGCGGGTGATGGAGGCCGTCGAAGCCCACCGGGCGGGAGGTTGATCGCTTACCGGCCCTATAGCCCCGTTAAGTGATCAACGAAGCCAAGATGAGCGTCGAGCAGGCGACCGAGCACCAGGCGCGGGCGCGGGTGGCGCTGACGGCGGCGCTGGCCGGCCGGGCCCTCGCACGCCTACCTCTTCCGCGGCCCGCGCGGCTCCGGCAAGCGCGCCGCGGCGCGCGCCTTCGCCGCCGAGATCCTCGCCGCCGCGGCCGAGGACCCCGACGACGCCCGCCGCCGCGCCCTGCTCGACCCCTCGCCGCACCCCGACCTGGTCTGGCTCGCCCCGCGCGGCGCCCAGCACCTGGTCGAGGAGGTGCGCGAGCGGGTGATCCGCGCCGCCGCCTACCGGCCCTTCGAAGGCGGCAAGCGCGTCTTCGTGATCGAGGCGGCCGAGGCGATGCGCGACGAGAGCCAGAACGCGCTGCTGAAGACGCTCGAGGAGCCGCCCGGGTTCGCCCACCTGATCCTGCTCAGCTCCGAGCCCGAGGCGCTGCTGGAGACGATCGCCTCGCGCTGCCAGCCGGTCGACTTCGCGCCGCTCTCCGCCGAGGTGCTGGAGCGCGCGAGCTGGCGGCTGAGCGTCCGGCGGACGCTCGGCGGCGGAGGAGGTCGCGGCCGCGGCGCGGCTCGCCGCCGGCGACCTCGAGCGGGCCCGGCTGCTGCTCGGCGAGCGCGGCCGGGAGCTGCGCGCCGAGGCGGAGCGCTGCGTCGCCGCGGCGCTCGGCGGCGAGATGCCCTCGGCTCCCTGGAAGCGTCTGCTCGACCGCGCCGAGGCCGCCGGCGAAGAGGCCGAAGCCGCTACGCGCGAAGCGCTCGAGGAGGAGGCGAAAGCCGGCCTCAAGCGCACCGCCCGCGACATCGCCGACGAGGCCAAACGGGCCGGCCGCCGCCGCCGCACCGAGATCCTCGACCTCGGCCTCGAGCTCTGCGCCGCCTGGCTGCGCGACCTCGCCGCCGTCGCCGCCGGCGCCGAGGAGGTCGCCTTCAACCGCGACCGCCTCGACCAGCTGCGCTCCCAGGCCGCCGGCCTCGACCCCACCGCGCCCGCGCCGGCGCCGAGCTGGTCCAGGAGACCCGCCGCGCCCTCGACCTCAACGTCTCCGAGGAGCTGGCCCTAGAGGCGCTCTTCTTCAGACTCGAGCGGACTGCTCGGCCTGAAGCGCCGTTGCCGCTTCGGTCCTGCGCCGCCTGCTCGCGCGCCTTCTCGAGCGCCCGCTCCTGGGCCAGGCGGGTGATCTGGGCGGCCTGGCGGGACATGATCACGCTGAAGTTGAGCGCCAGGCCGAGCAGCAGCAGGAGGACGATCGAGAACAGGGCGACGTTGGTGTCGCGGACGCCCATCGCGTCGGCGACCAGCTCGAGCAGGCCGGGGAAGGCGGCGCCGGCGAGCATGCCGAGGCCGGCGACGAACCAGATCACGCTGTAGCGCTCCTGCAGCCGGTCGCGCCGGATCAGCTCGAGGATCAGCAGCATGAAGGCGACCGCGATGACCGCCGCGAGGATCCGCGTCTGCGAGGTCAGGTGGACCTGGGTCTCGTCCGCTCGCCGCCGCAGCGAGCCAGCGCGCTCATCGCTCCGCCTCCGCGTGCCGCGGCCGGAACTGGCCGACCAGGAGCACGACGACGCCCTTGAAGATGAAGAAGGCCGAGCGCAGCGGGGTCAGGAAGGAGCTGCCGCCGGTCCGCTCCAGCATCCGCACCGGCACCTCCTCGACCCGCAGCCCCTGGCGCACCGCCAGCTGCAGCGACTCGATCTCGGCGAAGTCGGGCGAGTAGTTCTCGCTGAACAGCGACATCACCCGCCGGTTCGCCGCCCGCATGCCGCTGGTCGTGTCGGTGAAGCGCTGCCGCGTCGCCAGGGTGAGGAAGAAGCGGAAGACGCTGGTCCCGATCCGCCGCGAGAAGGTCGGCCGGTAGTCGTCGCTCTCGGCAGGCGCGTCCGGGTCGCGGTAGCGCGAGCCGATCACCAGGTCGGCGCGGTCGGCTGTCGACCTCGGCCAGCAGGCGCGCCACCTCTGCGGCCGGGTGCTGGCCGTCGGCGTCGAGGTGGGCGCAGCAGTCGTAGCCCTCGCGCAGCGCGTAGAGGTAGCCGGTCTGCAGCGCCGCCCCCAGCCCCTGGTTGAAGGGCAGGGAGGCGACGAGGCACGCCGGCCTCGCGGGCCCGCGTCGGCGGTCGCGTCGGTCGAGCCGTCGTCGACGACGAGGATGTCGGCCTCGGGCAGGTGCTCGCGGACGTCGGCGATCACCGCGGCGATCGAGGCCTCCTCGTTCCAGGCGGGGATGAAGACGAGCGTGCCCACAGACCGATTCTCCCACGAAGGCCCGGCGTCCCGCGCCCGGCGCACCTGGAGCGAGCATTGGCTTGTGTTAGTAAACCTTCATGAGCCTTCCCGGCGAGCTCCACGCCGCCCCGGCCGCCCGGGCCACGCGCGATCGGCATGCGCCTCTGGCTGACCGCTGCCTTCGCCGCGGTCAGCCTGATCACCGCCGCCGCCGTCTACCTCTTCGGCGACAACGAGCAGGCGCTGGTCGCCGCGGTCCTGATCGGCGTCCTCGCCGGCTTCCTGATCGCGGTCGCGATCTCCCACCGCGTCGTCCGCCTCGCCCGCGCCGCCGGCGAGATGGCGCGGCGGCTCCTTCGACGCCCCGCTCAACGTCTCCGGCCCCGACGAGATCGGCGACCTCGCCCGCGCCCTCGACTCGATGCGCGCCTCGCTGAAGGAGAGCTTCGGCGTGCTCACCGCCGACCGCAACAAGCTGACGGCGATCTTCGACGGGCTCACCGACGCGGTGATGGTGGTCGACTTCGAAGGCCCGGTCCGCTTCTCCAACAGCGCCGCCGCCGCCTGCTCGACGCCGCCGGCCGCCCGCCACAGGTCGTGCTGCCGCAGCTGCACCGCGCCTCGGAGGTCGGCTTCTCCGCCCACCCGGCGCTGCGGATCGGCGACCGCGCCTACGCGATGACCGCCCGCTCGCTGCCCGACGAGCGCGCCGTGCTCGCCGTGCTGCGCGACCGCACCGACGAGCTGCGCCGCGAGCTCGCCGAAGCCGACTTCGTCTCCAACGCCGCCCACGAGCTGCGCAACCCGCTGGCCGGGATCTCCGGCGCGATCGAGGTCCTGCAGGGCGGCGCCAAGGACGAGCCGCGCGACCGCGACCACTTCCTCGCCCGCCTCGCCGACGACGCCGAGCGGATGAACCGGCTGACCCAGTCGCTGCTGACCCTGGCCCGGGTCGAGTCGCGCGGGCGCGGCGGAGAGCGAGGTCGTCGACGTGCCCGCGGCGGTCCGCGACGTCGTCGCCGCGGTCGAGCCGCCGCCGCCACGTCGCGCTCGAAGTCGAGGTCGAGCCGGAGCTCGCCGCGACCGGCGACCCGACCCTGCTGCGCCAGGTGATGATCGGCCTGCTCACCAACGCCTTCAAGAACACGCCTCCGCCCGGGACCGTTACCGTTCGCGGCCGCCACGATGGGCGAGGGGGAGGTCATCTTGGAGGTGATCGACACCGGCACCGGGATCCCGGCGGCCGAGATCGAGCGCGTCTTCGAGCGCTTCTACCGCCGCAGCGAGTCGCGCAAGCAGGAGGGCTTCGGCCTCGGCCTGGCGATCGCCCGCCGCATGGTCGACGTGATGGGCGGCCAGATCGGCGCCGAGTCGGTCGAGGGGGAGGGCAGCACCTTCTGGGTCCGCCTCCCGGTCGCGCAACCGAGCCCGACCCCGGTGGCATGACCGTGTACGCGGAGCGAACAATTCGGAGGCGGCGAGGATGAGCAGCGGCCGCATCCTGATCGCCGACGACGAGCCCTCGGTCCGCGACTCGGTCGGCTACGCGCTCGCCCAGGAGGGCTTCGACGTCACCCCGGCCGCCGACGGCGACGAGGCGGCGGCGAAGCTCGGCGACGGCATCCCCTTCGACCTGCTGATCCTCGACATCATGATGCCTGGGCCGAGCGGCCTCGACATCTGCCGCGACGTGCGCTCCCGCAGCGCCGTCCCGATCATCGTCCTCACCGCCAAGGACGCCGAGGTCGACAAGGTGGTCGGGCTCGAGGTCGGCGCCGACGACTACGTGACCAAGCCCTTCTCGGTGCGCGAGCTGCTCGGCCGCGTGCGCGCCCAGCTGCGCCGGCGCGAACTCGACCGCTCGCCGCTCGCCCAGGCGGTGAAGATCGAGTCCGGGCCGGTCTCGATCGACCTCGTCCGCCACGTCGCCACGGTCCGCGGCGTGCCGGTCAACCTGACCCGCTCCGAGTTCCAGCTGCTGCGCCTGCTGGTCGGCCGCCCGGGCGAGGTCTTCCCCCGCGCCAGATCATGGAGGAGCTCTGGCAGACCGAGTTCGACGGCGACGAGCGCGCCTGCGACGTCCACATCTCCAACCTGCGCCAGAAGGTCGAGCGCGACCCCCAGAAGCCGGAGCTGGTCGTCACCGTGCGCGGCGTCGGCTACAAGTACAGCGGCGTCGGCACTTGATGGGCGGGAGGGCGAACCGCTGGTTCGCGATGCTTCTCGCTGCTGCGCTCGTTCTCGCTGTGGCTACGGGGGCGCTGGGCGCGCGCAGCATCACCAAGGTCCACATCCGCGCCGGCAACCTGATCGTCGACGGCGAAGGTGGTTTCGCGCCAAAAGCATTGCCGCAGAAGGTCGAGGCGCCGATCGCAATCTTCGGCCACGGCAAGATCAGCACTGCCGACGGGTCGTTCCCGCCGGTCCTCAAAACGATCGAGTTCGAATTCGACAAGCACGGCTCGGTCGACACGACCGGCCTGGCGCAGTGCACCGCCGGCAGGCTGCAAGCGACCACCGTCGCGCGGGCGCGCAAGCTCTGTCCAGGTGCGATCGTCGGCAAGGGCCGCGGCAACGCCGTCGTCGTTTTCCCCGAACAGACGCCGATCCCGATTTCCTCGCCGATCACGCTCTTCAACGGTCCTCGCAAGGGCGGCGACCCGACCTTCCTCGCCCACGCCTACGTCACGATCCCGATCGCAACCACCTTGATCGTTCCGGTCCGGATCGAAACGATCCACAACGGCCGCTACGGCTACCGCGTCCAGGCCGAGATCCCGAAAATCGCTGGCGGGTCGGGCATCCCGATCTCCGGCTCGCTCCGGGTCGGTCGCAAATGGGCCTTCAAGGGCGAGAAGCACAGCTACATCAACGCCCGCTGTGCCGACGGCCACTTCCAGGCGACCGGCAAGTTCGGCTTCAAGGACGGCACCCGTCTGAAGGGCCACTTCATCACCCCCTGTCAGATCTTGCGCTGAGCCCCGGTTCGGCGCGACTTTGACCGAAACTGCCGGGCGCTCGGATGAGGGTCTAGACTGGAACCCATGGGCAGGAGAACCTTCCGCGCGCTCGCGGTCGCGATCGCGGCGCTCGCCGTACTCGTCGCCGCAGGCAGCGCGCTCGGCGTCAAGAAGGTCACCAAGATCCACATCCAGGCGGGGAACATCGTCGTCGACGGCCAGGGCGGCTTTACGCCGACCGCGCTTCCCGCCAACAAAGACGCGCCGATCACGATCTTCGGCAGCGGCAAGATCAGTACCGCCGACGGGACGCTGCCGCCGATTCTCAAAACGATCCAGTTCGAATTCGACAAGCACGGCTCGGTCGACACCGAGGGGCTGCCGAAATGCGCGCTGCGCAAACTCGTGGCCACCACCGTGCCGCAGGCGCGCAAGCTCTGCCCCGGCTCGATCGTCGGCACGGGCGTCGGCAAGGGCGTCGTCAAGTTTCCCGAACAGGCGGTGATCCCGGCCGTCTCGGGGATCACCCTCTTCAACGGTCCCGAGATCAAGGGCGACCCGACGCTCTACGCGCACGCCCACCTCACCGTGCCGGGTCCGGTCACCTTCATCGTCCCGATCCGGATCGAGGACATTCGCAACGGCCGCTACGGCTACCGGGTCAGCGTCGAAATCCCGAAGATCGCCAACGGCTACGGCATCCCGATCTCGGGCTCGATCCGCGTCGGTCGCAAATGGACCCTCAAGGGCAAGAAGCACAGCTTCGTCAACGCCCGCTGCCCCGACGGCCGCCTGCAGGCGATCGGCGAGTTCGCCTTCAAGGACAACACCCGCATGCAGGGGACCTTCGTCAGTCCCTGCCAGACCCGCGGCTGAGCGCCAGCGGGTCGCGGCCGTTCCAGCTGCCGCACGAGGCATAGGGCCGGAAGCGCACGAAAGCTGATTCGTGGTGGAAGGGCCGGGCGCGGTCGGCCTCGATCGCGGCCAGGTGGGCGGTTTCTCTGTCGTAGGCGAACTCGCGCATCGCCGCGGCACTGCGCCAGAGGGTGAAGGTGGCGACGAGGCGCGGCGGCCGGGCGAGCCCAATCCCAGCCAGCAGGGCCGGGCTAGCGAGGGCCGCGGCCTCGGCCGGGCCGGCGCTGCGGCGGAAGGCGCCGGTGCGCAGCAGGCGGAGCTGGCCGAGGGTGAGGATCCCGACCGGCTCGGAATCGTCGACCGGCAGGGCGCGCGCCGGCAGCCCGGGCATCCCCACCCAGGCGCCGGAGACGCGCAGCGGTTGCAGGCGCACCCGCCAGCCGTCGGCGAGACGTCGACCGACTACGTGGCGGCGTGAGAACTCCTCGAACGCCGCGTCGCTCTCCCAGGCGGCGATCATCCCCACCGGCCCGAGCCGGCGCGGCGGCAGCAGCGGCTCGCCGAGCGGCGCCGTGGTCAGCGTCTCGGCGTAGGTGAGTCCCGGCACCCGGTGCGGCTTCGGCTGCCGCAGCAGCACCTCCGCCGCCTCCCGTGCCCCCAAATCGGCGATGTGCACCGAGACGATCACGCGACTCCCTCCGGCAACGGTAGCGGCGCTGCAGGGAGATCCCGCCCGCGCTCGCCGAGCCGCCCGCATGGATAAGGTCAGGGACGCACTTCAACCCCGAAGAGGAGGCCCAATGCCACTGGTACCGATGGTCGTCGAGCAGACCGCTCGCGGCGAGCGCTCCTTCGACATCTACTCGCGCCTGCTCTCGCAGCGGATCGTCTTCCTTGGGGAACAGGTGACCGAGGACCTCGCCAACCTGATCATCGCCCAGCTGCTGCACCTCGAGGCCGAGGACCCCGACAAGGACGTCAGCCTCTACATCAACTCGCCTGGTGGCTCCGCCTACGCGGGCCTGGCGATCTACGACACGATGCAGTTCATCAAGCCCGACGTGCAGACGATCTGTTACGGGATCGCGATGTCGGCCGGCTCGCTGATCCTCGCCGGCGGCGCCAAGGACAAGCGGATGGCGCTGCCCAACAGCCGCATCCTCATCCACCAGCCCAGCGGCGGCTTCGAAGGGCAGTCGAGCGACATCGAGATCCACGCCAAAGAGATCCTCGCGCTGCGCGAGCGGCTCGACGGGATCTACGTCAAGCACACCGGCCAGTCGCGCGAGCAGATCAAGCAGGACATGGAACGCGACAAGTTCTTCCAGCCGCCCGACGCGGTCGAGTACGGACTGATCGACCGCGTGATCGAGTCGCACGAGTTCAGCCCGGACACGCCCTCCGGGTTCAGCCGCAACGGCAGCGACTAGCCCGCTACGCCGGAGGATTCTCGTCGCGACTCTCGCGCGACGTGCGGAGGGCCTCGAGGACCTGCTCCCGTGCCCGGGTGAGGCGGATGTTGATGTCGCTGACGAATGAGGAGTCGTCGCCGCTCCCCTCCGTCTCCTCGGGGCCCTCGGCCTCGGGCTCGTCTGGTGCGGGACCGAACACCTCCTCCATCTGCTGAACCACCTCCTGGTCGAGGTGGCTGAACTCGGCATCCGAATACTCGGGCAGCTCGGTGGTGGAATCCAGCTCAGACGACCAATCGGGCTCGGAAGCCCGCTGAGCACGCCGGTCCTGGGACTGATCCCGATCCATCGCCTTCCTAAAATACTCCGATCGGCTCATCGCGAGATGAGGTTTCCTCGTCGTCCTGCTTCAGGGTGTTCAGCTCGTGAATTCGACGCCGGGCGACCAAATCTTCTAGCTGCCTGCCGGAGACGTGTATCTCGTCCGTCTTCGGGCTGAGGAAGCTCGTCACGTAAGCGAGCGACAAACCGACCAGGGGGGAGAGCAGGAGCAGGCCGATTGCGACGTGCTCCGCCGAGGTCTGGAAGGCCTCGTCATGGTGGATCGCCGCCCTCAGCTCCGTGCACGCGAGCGCGAGACAGATCAGCGCCGCGGCAAACAGAGCCGGCGCGGCGTATCGCCTCGTCTCCCCGATCGGCAGCGAGAGGCGGTTGTTGGCGAGCAGCGTCAGCCCGACCGTTGCGAGGAGGAGGTACGTGCCTCCGGCGACCCGCGCCGCGGGGGCGGCGCCGAGCATCGTCAGGATCCCGATCGCAGAGACGGCCCCCGCGATCCCGACGAGCAAGGCGAAATAGTGCGCTCTCCAGGTCTCCAACCTTTCCATCTGGCCCCACACGGTGGGGAGAGACAGCAGCCAGCTGGTCGCAAGCGGGACCGTCGCCGCAGTCGCCACCACGGCGTAGGCGGTCCACGTCCACGAGGTGCTGAGGCCAAAGGGGGTGCCGCCGATCAGCACGCCGGCCGCGGCGACTGCGCAGAGGCCGGTGACGAGCAACAAGATCCGCGCGCCGGAGATCATGCTCGTCACCGCTTCGTGCTCGGTGCTGATCACGATTGCACCCAGCAGGGCTGGAACGATCAGCAGGATCCCCGCGGCGATCTCGCTGTTGCTGTCGGCGCTGCCGAACTGGGGGTCGGTTGCCGCCATGGTCCAGAGCAGAAGCGCCGTGACGGCAGCCGCCAGCGTCCAGAGGATCGGAAATGCACCGCCGCCCACACCCACCGTGACGCGGACCCGGAGGTCACCCGGCATCTCCCCGCTCTGGTGGTAGCTGACACTCCGCGCCTTCATCGATTTGTGGATGTCGGGGCGGCTCGTCCCGGTTTCCACGAATGAGTTCGCAGGGCCGTCAAGGCGTTCGGCCACCTTGATATCCCTGGGGCTGAGGCCGGGTGGGCAGAGAAGTTCGAAATGGTAGGAGCGGCAGCGACGCGTGTAGATGGTGGGGAAGTCGAGCTCCATGGGCATCCAGGCGAGCGGCTGGCCCAGGCGCTGCCCGATCGCCCCGAAGCTGATTCGCAAGCCACGCCGCCCGTACTGCTCCGTCCCCGTATCGAGGATCGGATGTCGGCTCTTCTTGTCGAGCGGGCCGAACCGCCAGCGCAGCACCGGTGCGGGCTGGAGGTCGAATTCATGCTCGACAACGATGCGCCGGCGCTGCCCCGGCCGCCCCCTCAGGGTCAACCACATCAGGGAGTGCTCCATCAGCAGCCGCAGGACCCCAGCGAAGCCGGTTTCCTCCCAGGCGTCCGGCACCCTGCCGCCACTCTGCCGCCCGACGTCCCGGAACAGCTTGTCGAGGATGACCGAGGCGTCGTATGAGGGCCGCGAGGCGATGCTGTGGAAGATCGGCTGCAGCGAGGCCACCGATGGGGTGAGCGAGCTTCCATGCTTCATCAGCCGGCTTGCGGCATGCGCCGCGGCGACGCTCGAGACCCACGCGTTTTCATCCCTGAGGGGGAAGGGCACCGATGCGCCGTCCTCTCGCTTGACGACGAAGCTGGCGTCCTTTTCCGCCTTGCGCAGGAACACCACTGGAAACAGGTATAGGCACTCTTTTTCGTGCTTCGAACAGATTGCAGTCTTGTCCGTGGGCAGCTCGAATTCAATCGCGAGCTTGCGCTCCATCGTCTGGTCCGGGTTCAGTTTCATCACCTCGACATGACGGTGAATCAGCGCATGGCGTCTTTCGAGGTAGTAACTCCCCACCTTTGCACTGCGCTCGTCGATCGAGGGGCGCGTTCTGCCCATCTCGACGAGGGGTGAAATCAATCGCCAGTCTTTCCAGGTCGTGGACATAATGCAGACCGGAGATAGTACTTAGTGAATGTTGATAGGTGAAAACGGTGAATATTCCCTTTCACCTCAGTGTCATATCTGGTGACGCTGGTCAGCCCAGCCGGCGCCAAGCCCAGGCGCCCGCCACGGCGGCGCCTCCGCCGAAGAGCACAGCGCCGAAGCCAGCGAGGCGGGTCTCGCCGTCGCGGACGGAGAGCCCGAGCGAGAGCGCGTCGGCGGCGTCGAGGACGGCGGCGGCCAGCACGACCGTCCGCAGCATCTCGCGGTCGTCGCGGGTGGCCAGCGTCAGCAGCCCCAGCGCCAGGTCGCGGCCGCCGGCGAGCTTGGCCAGGGCGCGGCCGACGCCGTCGGTCTCGCCGAACAGCAGCGCCTTCAGCGTCGGGCCGGTGGCGAAGAGGGCGCCGACCCCGAGCATCGCTCGGTCGGCGCCGAGGACGAGCGCCACCTGCCGGCCAAGGGGATCCATCCGTCGCCTGCGCATCGGACCCCAATCTAAGCGCATGGTCATCATGGGGCGATGGCCGAGGGCGACACGATTCTGCGGGCCGCCCGCCGGCTCGACGCCGCGCTGAGCGGCGAGAGGGTCGCCGCGACCGCCCCCAATCCGCGCGGGCGCGCTGCCGGGATCGAGCGGCTCGACGGCCGCCCTCTCGAGCGGGCCTCCGCGCACGGCAAGAACCTCCTTCTCCACTTCGAGGAGCTCGTCCTGCACAGCCACATGGGGATGAACGGCTCCTGGCACGTCTACCCGCGCGGCGCCCGCTGGCGCAAGCCGCGCCGCTCCGCCTGGGCGGTGCTGGCGGGGAAGAGGCAGGAGGCGGTCCAGTTCGGCGGCCCGACCCTGCGCTTGATCCCCGCTTCGCGCCTCGGCCGCGACCCCCAGCTCGCCCGGCTCGGCCCCGACGTCCTCGCGCCCGACTTCGACCTCGACGCGTTGGTGCGCTCGCTGCGCACTGACCCCGCCCGGACGCTCGGCGACGCCCTGCTCGACCAGACCCTGGTCGCCGGAATCGGCAACATCTTCAAGAGCGAGGCCTGCTTCGCCGCCCGCCTTGACCCCTGGCGCCCGGTGGCCGAGCTCAGCGACGAGGAGCTGTGCGACGTGCTCGAGGCCGCCCGGCGCCTGATGCAGGAGGCAGTCGCCAGCGGCCGCCACACCTACGCCATCTACCGCGCCCGTCGCCCCTGCCCCAACTGCGGCGGCCGCATCGCCTCGCGCGGCCAGGGCGACACCAACCGCACCACCTACTGGTGCCCCCGCTGCCAGCGCTGATCGCTCGCAGAGCCGACGCCCGGACTTGAACCGGGGACCCCATCATTACGAATGATGTGCTCTACCAACTGAGCTACGCCGGCGCGTTCGGGGCATTCTAGGAGGGATCGGGTCTCGGCCCTGCTCGCCCGGCCGGGGTGCGGCTGAGTCGGGTCCGTCGCGGTCGCCCAGGATGATCTCGTCGTGGCCAGGGAGCGGAAGTCGCGGCGGCGGGAGGGGAACGAGATCGAGTTCTCGCGGATCGTCGCCTTCAGCGACGGGGTCTTCGCGATCGCGATCACGCTGCTGGTGCTGGCGCTCGACATCCCCGAGCACCTCGGTGAGGAGACCATGTTCGAAGCGCTCTGGGAACAGCGCGACGACTTCCTCGCCTACGCCCTCAGCTTCGCCGTGATCGGCCGCTTCTGGATCGTCCACCACCGCTTCTTCGGCGAAGTCACCGGCTTCGACAACCACCTGCTCGTGCTCAACATCTTCTATCTCGCCTGGATCGTGCTGATCCCGTTCAGCAGCGAGGTGCTTGGCGACCACGGTGGTGAGACCGCCTCGGTCGTCCTCTACGCGGTCAACCTCAGCGGGGTGATCCTGACCGGGATGTGGATGATCGCCGACGCCCGCAGCGCCGGCCTTACCTCGATCGACGCAGCCTCGATCCGCGAACAGCGTGTGCGAGCGCTCTACATCGCCACCGTTTTCCTCGCCTCGATCCCGGTTGCCTTCGTCGCTGCGGATTTCGCTCCGCTGATCTGGCTGGCCCTCTTCTTCGATCCTGCCGGCCGCTTCGCCAAGGCACCCGGCCGGTCCTAGCCGGCGGCGGCCGCGTCGTCGTCCTCGGGCGGCGGCTCCTCGTGCTCGAGGTGGCCGCAGACGGGACACTCGGGCTCGGGGACGACCGGCTCGCGTTGGACATTCATCGTGCGCAGGTCGGAGATGTGGGCGACGCCCCGCGTCGAGGGCCGGGCCAGGCCGGTCAGCAGGTGCATGACCTCGAGGCCGATCTGGCCGCCGATCATTTCGCAGGCCGGCCCCAGCGTCGCCGCCGGCGAGGCTTTCGCGCGGCGCTCGTCGACCGCGACGTCGAAGAGCGGGTACTGGCGCCGGTAGGCGATCTCCTGGCAGGCGAAGCAGCCGGTCACGCCCGGCACGTAGAGCGGGCCGACGCGGGCGATCGGCGGGAAGTGGCTCATCGTGATGTAGGGGATGCCAGCCTCGAAGCAGGCCGCGTTGCACCAGCGCTCGATGTCGTGGGCGGGCCAGTCGGCAGCGTCGATCACCACGTCGGAGCCGGCGATGAACTCGGCGATCTCCTCCTGGCTCTCGAGCCGCTGCGCGGTCGAGGTCACCCGCATCTCCGGGTTGAAGGCGCGCAGCCGTGCCGTCGCCGCCTCGACCTTGAGCAGTTCGAAGTCGGCGACGGTGTAGAGGGTCTGGCGGTTGAGGTTGCTCGGCTCGACCCGGTCGCCGTCGATCAGCCACATCTCGCCGACTCCGACGCTGGCCAGCGAGCGCGCCGCGGCGCCGCCGAGGCCGCCGACCCCGAGCACCGCCACTTTCGCCTCGCGCAGGCGGCGCTGGCACTCCGACGGCGTCACCGCGCCGTCGCCGATGTCGCTGAAGTAGCGGAGCTGACGATCGAAACGCGCCAGCTCCGCCGCGGGAACGAGGTCGTCGTCCGCCGCATCCTCGATCACGCCCAGCTCCAGGAACTGGGAGATCGTGTCGGCGACTTCCTCCTCCCCGAACGTCTCGTGCAGCTGCTCGAGCGTGTGCTCGCCATCGAGCGCCTCGAGCAGCTGCCGCTGTTCCTCGTTTGGATTCTCGATCCGGATGTCGTTGCCGGCGCTTGGACGCATCAAATAGACGTCGCCGTCGGGAGCCGTGACCGGCTCCGTCGTGCGCTTTATCCGAGGCCGGCGCATCCGTTCGGACTCAGCCGATCTTGTGGATCGAGAGCATCGGCACTACATGGGCAGCGGTGATCTTCATTGAATCCCCCTGTTTCTGATCGTCGGTCCCAGTTCCGACGAATTGGTTGCACTGGTGGAGACCAATACATTGATAGAAACAGTTCCGTTGGTAGAAAACTATCTACAAAATCCCTGCAATTGTCAGCGAGCGGCCTATGGAGGCAATACGATGGAGTGATCAGGGAGTAAACGAGGATCGGAGATCGCCTTGACCCCCAGCAACAGCAAGAAGGACGGCGCAGCGGAGACGAAGAAGCTGAGCCGGCACCGGGGCACGCTCGATCAGCGGCTGGTGCGCGCGATGGGCCACCCCGTGCGCGTCCAGGCTCTGGTCATTCTTAACGAACGGATCGCCAGCCCAAACGAAATCGCCAAGGAGCTGGACCAGACCGTTGGCCACGTCAGCTATCACGTCAAGGTGCTGAAGGAGTGCGACTGCATCGAACTGGTCGACACCGCTCCCCGACGCGGCGCGATGGAGCACTACTACCGCGCCACCGACCGCGCCTTCCTCAACGCGGAGGAATGGGACGCCCTCCCGGCTTCGATCCGTCCCGGAATGAGCGCGAGCGGAATCAAAACCGTCTTCAACGACGTCTCCTCGGCGGTGATCGCGGGGACCTTCGACAAGCGCACCGACCGTCACCTCAGCTGGACCCCGATGCTCGTCGACGAGGAGGGATGGGGCGAAATCAAGACGGCGCTGACGGAGATGCTCGAGCGCGTCTTCGAGATCCAGAGCGCCAGCGCCGAACGGCTGACCAAGGAGGACGCACCGGGGATCCCGGTCTCGGTCGCGATGATGGCGTTCGAGGCGCCCTCCTCCGGGGACCACAGGGTCGCCCCCTCGAAGAAAAAGAAGAAGAGCTAGCCGGCCAGTTCCTTCGCCCGCGAGAACGCGGCGTCGATCATCGGCACGGTCAGCTTGCCGGTGAAGGTGTTCTGCTGGCTGGGGTGGAAGCAGCCGAGCAGCGCCCAGCGGCCGAGGTCGGCCTCGGCGCCGTGGCCGAAGCGGGGCTTGGGACGGGGGACCTCGGCGCCGAGAGCGCCGGCGGCGCGAAGGGCGCCGTCCCAGGCGAAGGAGCCGAGGGCGACGAGCACGCGGCTGCGCTCCAGCAGCTTGAGCTCGCGCTCGAGGTAAGGGAGGCAGTTGTCGCGCTCGTCGATCGCCGGCTTGTTGGCGGGTGGGGCGCAGCGGACGACCGCGGCGATGTAGGCGTCGCGCAGGCGCAGCCCGTCGCCGCGGCGCTCGGACACGGGTCGGTTGGCGAGGCCGGCGCGGTGCAGGGCCGCGTAGAGCCACTCGCCGGAGCGGTCGCCGGTGAACATGCGCCCGGTCCGGTTGGCGCCGTGCGCGGCGGGCGCCAGGCCGACGATGACAATTCGCGCCTCGGGGTCGCCGAAGCCGTCCAGTGGCTTCGCCCAGTAGTCCTGGCCGCGGTAGCGGCGCGGCGGGTCGGTGGCTTGCGCCTCGCGCCAGGCGACCAGGCGCGGGCAGCGGCGGCAGGCATGGATCTCCTCCGCCAGCGAGGCAAGCGCCTTGGCGCTGCCATTGCTCATAGGCTTCGCCCCCTCGTCATGGCCCTGAACCCAATCATCTGTGCGCTACTTGCAGGTCTGGCGCTGGCCGTTGCGGGGTGCAGCAGCAGCGGCGGCGGCACGACGACGACTGCAACTGACAAGGAAGGCGACGCCGAGATCCTCAACAACGTGCTCGCCCGCGAGCTGGCCGCGGTCCACGCCTAGGAACGCACCCTGCCGCTGCTGCGCGGCGCCGCGCTGGCGAGCGCTCGCCAGTTCCGCGCCCAGGAACAGGAGCACGTCGACGCGGTAGTCAAGGCGCTGCGCGGGCTCGGCGAAAAAGCCGAGCCCAAGGAAGAAGAGATCGAGAGCGAAGACTTGAAGACTCGGGCGGAAGCACTCGAGTTCCTCTACGACGTCGAAAGCGCCTCCGTCGCCTACCACCTGCGGGCGATCGGCCACCTCGCCTCGCCCTGGCCGCGGGCGCTGCTCGGCTCGATCGCCGCCAACCAGGCCCAGCACCTGGTCTCGCTGCGGCGCCAGCTCGGCGCCGACGCTGCGGAGTCGATTCCGGAGGCGTTCGAGGACGGCACCGCGCCCTCGCCCTCGGAGCTGGCGGAAGAGGAAGGGAGGGGATGACCGGGCCCCTCTACGCGATCGGCCGCTTCTGCTCGCGCCACCACTACCCGGTGATCGCGGCCTGGCTGGTGCTCGCCGTCGCCCTCGTCGCGATCGGCCAGGCCGGCGGCAGCAAGACCAGCGAAAACCTGACGCTGCCGGGGACCGACTCGACGACCGCGACCGAACTGCTCGAAGGCAACCTGCCCGAACAGGCCTACGGCAGCAACCCGCTGGTCCTGGAAGCGCCCGCAGGGGAGAAGCTGACCGAGGCCAAGTACAGCGCCCCGGTCGCCGAAACCGTGAAGCGGCTGGAAGGGCTGGGCGAGGTCAACTCCGCGCTCAACCCGCTGAGCCCGGCGGGCGAGGAAGCGGGCCTGCTTAGCGAGGACGGCTCGATTGCCTACATCCCCGTCGTCCTCGGCATCGGCCCCGGCGAAATCGACGAGGAAGAGGCGGAACGGGTTCTCGACTCGGCCGCGCCGGCCCGCGCCGCCGGCCTCGACACCTCCGTCGGCAGCTACGTCGGCCAGCAGCTCTCGAAGCCCTCGACCGAGCAGAGCGAGGCGATCGGGATCGCCGCCGCGGTGGTGATCCTGCTCTTCGCCTTCGGCACGGCGACGGCGATGATGCTGCCGATCGTCTCGGCGGTGATCGGCCTCGCCTGCGCGCTCTCGATCGTCCGCATGCTCGAGCACGCGATCCAGGTGCCGGGGGTCGCCTCGACCCTGGCGACGATGATCGGGCTCGGGGTCGGGATCGACTACGCCCTGTTCATCGTCACCCGGCACAAACTGCAGCTGGCGGAAGGGATGGAGCTGCGCGAGTCGATCGCCCGCGCCACCGCGACCGCTGGCGGTGCCGTGGTCTTCGCCGGGTTCACCGTGGTGATCGCGCTTTGCTCGCTTGCCTTCGCCGGGATCCCGCTGGTCTCGACGCTCGGCTTCACCGCCGCGATCGCCGTCGTCGTCGCCGTCATCGCGGCGGCGACGCTGCTGCCGGCGATGCTCGGGGCGCTGGGGCCGCGGATCGACTCGCTGCGGGTCAGCTTCGGCAGGACGCACCCGGACGACGAGGAGCCGCACGGGTGGCGGCGCTGGGCGGAACGGGTCGCGGGGCGCCCCTGGGGCTCGGCGATCGCCGCCCTTGGAGTGCTCGTCGTGCTGGCCCTGCCGGTCACCCAGCTCGAGCTGGGCCAGAACGACGTCGGCGCCCTGCCCAAGAACACGACCGCGCGCCAGGCCTACGAGGGGCTGACCAAAGGCTTCGGCCCGGGCTACAACGGGCCGCTCCTGATCGCCTCCGAATTCGACTCGCCGGAAGAAGCGCAGCAGGTGCTGCCGGGATTGCGGAAAGCGATCGCCGGCGACGGCGACGTCGTCGCGGCCGGCGAACCGACCCTCGACAAGCGGGGGACGGTCGCGGTCTTCACCGTGATCTCCGGCTCCGCGCCCTGGGACGACTCGACCGTCGACCTGGTCGAACGCCTGCGCGACACCACGATCCCAGGGGCGCTGCAAGGGACCGCCGCCGCCTCCTACGTCGGCGGCCAGACCGCCGGCTACATCGACCTCGCGACCCAGATCAGCGACAAGCTGCCGCTGATGATCGCGATCGTCGTCGCGCTCAGCTTCATCGTCCTGCTCGTCGCCTTCCGCTCGCTCCTGGTCCCGCTCAAGGCGGCGGCGATGAACCTGATCTCGGTCGCCGCCGCCTACGGGGTGGTGACCGCGGTCTTCCAGCTCGGCTGGGGCGCCTCGCTGATCGGGCTCGAGGGCTCGATCCCGATCGTCAGCTTCGTGCCGCTCTTGATGTTCACGATCCTCTTCGGGCTCTCGATGGACTACGAGGTCTTCCTGCTGACCCAGATGCGCGAGCACTACCAGCGCTACGGCGACGAGCGCCGGGCGGTGGTCGTAGGGCTGGCCAACACTGGCCGCGTGATCACTTCGGCGGCGGCGATCATGGTCTGTGTCTTCACCAGCTTCGTGCTCAACGGCGACCCGGTGGTGAAGGAGTTCGGGGTCGGGCTGGCGGTGGCGATCGCGATCGACTCGACCCTGGTCCGCTGCCTGCTCGTGCCCGCGGTGATGGTCCTGCTCGGCAAGCGCGCCTGGTGGCTCCCCCGCTGGCTCGACCGCATCGTCCCCCGGGTCAGCATCGAGGGCGAGGACTACTTCGCCAAGCGCGACGCCAAACTCGCCGCCGACGGGCCGATTTCCGCTGATATAGAGCGCAAATCGGCCCATCGACCAGACTAGAGGGGCGATGTTTCCGCTCAATCTGCCGAATGCGCTGACGCTGCTGCGCATCCTGGCGGTGCCGGTGGTGGTGGTTGCGCTGCTCGACGAGACGCCGAACGGCGACGCGCTGGCGGCGGCAGTCTTCGCACTGGCGGCGCTGACCGATGGGCTCGACGGCTACTTCGCCCGCTCGCGCGACGCCGTCACCACCTTCGGCAAGCTGATGGATCCGCTCGCCGACAAGCTGCTGATCATTGGCGCCCTGGTCTCGCTGGTCTCGCTCGACCGGCTCGCAGCCTGGGTGGCGATGGTGATCATCGCCCGCGAGGTCGCGGTCACGATCCTGCGCACGATCGCCGCCGAGCGCGGCATCGTGATCGCCGCCAGCTGGCTCGGCAAGCTGAAGACGGTGCTGCAGATCGCCGCCGTGATCGCCCTGATCGTCGCCGACCCGGCACCGCTCGGGGTCGATCTACTCGTCTACGCGGCGCTGGTCGTAACCGTGGTCAGCGGCACCGACTACTTCTTCGGCTTGAGGCGCCGGATCGAGGAACAGCAGAAGGAACGGGCCGCGGCGAAAGCGAAGCCGGCCGGCTAGGGCGCCGGCGCCTCCAGCCACTCGCGTCTCGTGATGTGGCGCGGCTGGTGCTCGCCACTGGCCAGCTCGGTGCGCAGGGCGCCGAGGGTGCCGTAGCGCTCCGCCACCACGTTGTGGCGGTGGATCGTCTCGAGGTTCTCCTGGCGCGCCATCACGAAGGCCTCGTCGGGCAGGTCGGGGTAGCCCTCGACCACCTGGCGAATCATCTCGCGCACGCAGTCCTCGACGAAGCGCGGGTTTTCGTGCGCTTTGACGACGACTGACATCTCGTCCGGCCGCTTCATCAGCTCGTAGATCTCCGAGCTCATCGAGCTCTCGACGATCCGCAGCAGCTCGGGCGCGTCGATCCAGGCCTGGCCGCCCTCGGGGCAGCCGACGTGGAGGGTGCCGATGCCGCGCTGGTTGTGGGTGGCGATCGGGACGACGTCGATGACGCGCTCGATCTCCTCGGCGGAGAAGCCCTGCTCGGCGAGCCGTTCGCGCGAGAGTCCGGCGACCATCTCCTGTGCGCAGGGGCAGGCGGTCATGCCCTGGGCCTGAACGCCGGTCAGCGTGCGCGTGCCGCGCTCGGAGTCGACAGCGGTACCGAAGAGGACGTAGATCTCCTGGGTGCTGCGGCCGCTCTCGGGCGTGGTCACCGTCTCCGGGTAGTGGGCGGTGACCGCGACCTCGGCCCGCAGCCCGCCCTGGCGCTCGCGCACCTTCTGGGCGACGTGGGCGGCCAGGACCTCGGCCTTGAAGGCCTCACCGAGCACGACCTCGTCGATCGCCTCGCCGACGATCTCCTCGAAGCGGGACATGTGGACGCCGGCCTGCTGCGGGTTGAGGTCGACGAAGCACTCGAACTCGGCGTAGAAGAGGTTCTCGCCGCCGTTGTCCTTGACCCGGATCACCTTCTCGACCCCGGTCACGCCGACCCGCGAGAGGCTGACCTGGGTCGCCGGCAGGGACGCCTGGACGTCGGGCGCGGCGGGGGCGGCGGTCGGCTGGCTGGCCATCGGCTTATGAAGAGTAAGCGACGGCGACCCTCGGCTGCGTCAGCGACTGGGCGCGTTGGTCAACCCCTGGTTTGCAAAGCGCCCCGGCGGACTAAATGGGGAACACCGGCGTCGTCCGGATATTCGTTGCGGAGATTTTTTCCGCCTATACTTCGGCGCGGTCGGAGCATCAGGGCCGGCCCTGGGAATCGGGGAGAGTCGCAGCGGAGGGAGTGACCATCGAACCGTTGGAGACGGTGACCGAGGTGATCGAGCGCGATGGGGAGGAGAACCCCGTCGTCGAGATCGAGGAGCTACGCGGGCTGGTCGCTCTGGGACGCGAACGCGGCTATCTGACCTTCGAGCAGATCGCGGCCACGCTGGAGGAGGTCGAGATCACCAAGGAGCAGGTCTCCGGCCTGCACGCCCACCTGGTCGAGCACGGCGTCGACGTGATCGCCGAGGACGGGGTCAGCGCTTACAAGGAACAGCGCAGCGGCGAGGGAAGCGGCCAGGCGAAGAAGTCCGAGCTCGACCTCACGGTCGAGCCGAGCCTCGACTCGCTGCGCCTCTACTTGCGTTCGATCGGCCAGGTCGAGTTGCTGACTGCAGCGCAGGAGGTCGAGCTGGCGAAACGGATCGAGCGCGGCGACATGCTGGCGAAGCGGCAGATGGTCGAGGCCAACCTGCGGCTCGTCGTCTCGATCGCGAAAGGGTATTTGGGGCGGGGGCTGAGCTTCCTCGACCTGATCCAGGAGGGCTCGCTGGGGCTGATCCGCGCGGTCGAGAAGTTCGACTACCGGCGCGGCTACAAGTTCTCCACCTACGCGACCTGGTGGATCCGCCAGGCGGTGACGCGGGCGATCGCCGACAAGGCGCGGACGATCCGCATCCCCGTGCACATGGTCGAGAAGCTG
This sequence comes from uncultured Solirubrobacterales bacterium, assembly GCA_963846515.1. GTDB lineage: Bacteria > Actinomycetota > Thermoleophilia > Solirubrobacterales > 70-9 > VAYN01. The sequence continues at coordinate 51,516 of CAWJWC010000005.1, forward strand.
AACCGGGTCGCCCACGTCGAGCGCCAACTGGTGCAGAAACTGGGGCGGGAGCCGGAGCCGGCGGAGATCGCCGAGGAGCTGCGCTGGCCGGTCGCCGACGTGCGCGACATCCTCCGCGTCAGTCAGCTGCCGGTCTCGCTGGAGAAACCGGTCGGCGACGAGGACGAATCGGAGCTCGGCGACTTCGTCGCCGACGACGCCGTGCTGGAGCCGTTCGAGGAAGCGAGCGAGCACCTGCAGAAAGAGGGCGTGCAGCGGGCGCTGCAGGCGCTGCCGGAGCGCGAGCGCCAGGTGATCGAACTTCGCTACGGCCTCGCGGGGGCGGAGCCATTGACCCTGGAGGAAGTGGGGAAGACCTTCGGCGTCACCCGCGAGCGGATTCGCCAGATCGAGAACAACACGCTGAAGAAGCTGCAGCGCCTGCCCGAGGCGCAAATGCTCCGCGAAGCGTCCTAGCTCAGCCCGAGACCGGCTCGAGCACGAAGACCGACGGTTCGCGCTCGAGCTTTCGCTTGTAGGAGTCGAAGCCTTCGAACTGCTCGACGTGCCTGCGCCAGAGGTCGGCGCGCTCCTCGCCCTCGGCGATGCGGGCGCGGACCTTGCGGCGTTCCCGGCCGAGCTCGACCTCGGCCTCGGGATTGGCCTCGAGGTTGAACGACCAGGCCGGGATCTTGGCGTTGCCGGCGTTGGTGTTGATCAGAACCACGTTGTCGCCGTCGGCGAGGTAGACGATCGGCGCGGTGCGCGGCTCGCCCGACTTGCGCCCGGTCGTGGTCAGGAGCAGGACCGGCGCCTTGCCGACCTTGCCGCCGATCCGACCGCCGCTGGCGCGGTAGAGCGGGATGTTGAGCTTCCCGGTCCAGCGCAGCCCGCGAGTGCCGAGGGACATCGAGATGCGCGAGTAGAAGCGGTCGCTAGGCATGGCGTGTCGAGTTTGTACCGCATGAGGGGACAAAGTCGACACGTCCCTTAGAGTGAGCCCATGGCCGACCCGCACCCGTTCCGCGTTGCCGCCGAAGCGAAGGACCTCGGGCAGATGACCGAGGCGCTGCGCGAGGACGTCGTCCTGCACAGCCCAATCCTCTTCCGCGGCTTCGAGGGCCGGGAGATCGTCAGTCAGGTGCTGACCCACGTCGCCGCCACCCTCGAGGACCTCACCTACACCGACGAGCTGGTCGAGGCCGACACCGTCTGCCTGCGCTTCAAGGCCAAGGTCGGCGACCGCGAGCTCGAAGGCATCGACTTCCTCGAGCTCGACGCCGACGGCAAGGTAGCCGAGCTGACCGTCTTCATGCGCCCGCTCTCGGCGATTACCGCCTTCAACGAGCAGATGAAGGCGCGACTCGAAGCGGCGCAGTCTTAGCTCGCGCGGCCGGCTTTAGATCCGCTCGAAGACAATGCGGCCCGGTCCGTCTGCACGGACCCGCAACCGATCCCCTGCCTCGACCCCGGCTTCCTCAGCCGGGAGCTTCGGGATCGTGACCTGGCGTTTGGGCCGCAGCAGGACTTGCCTGCTGGCGGTGATGGGGGAGGCAGGATTCGAACCTGCGTAGGCATAGGCCGCTTGATTTACAGTCAAGTCCATTTGACCGCTCTGGCACTCCCCCGCTAAAACCGGGATAATTCTATTGGGGCCGGACTCAGCGTAGATCAGTGAGTCGATTGCCGTTCCGGGCTCGATCTCGAACTCCGAGTACTTTCGTCCGCCGAGCCCGATCAATCGGCCTGCCTCCACGCAAGAGGCAGGGATATACCACCTACGACCATCGCCGGTCAGCACGAACAGATAGTCGACCTTCTCAGGGTCGAATCGCTTCACCGTTTTATTCCAGCTCTGGTTGCCCCCACTAGTCGATATCGCTACTCGCCACCTGATGTCGCCGCCTCGAAGCTGACCTCGGAAGGTTGATGTCTTGACCTGGATCCGAATCAGTCGATCCTCGAACTGGGCAATCACGTCGACATCGGGACTGTGGCCGAGAGGAATCCAGACGAGCGCCCCCTTGGCGGTCAACCACTCCATCGCCGAGAACTCGCCCAGGTCTCCCTGGACACGGCGGTTGACCGCTCGCTCTCGGCGGTGCGGCGAGACTGAGGGCTCGATCTTGGCCACGAACACATGTTCGCATATGCCGCAGACAGAAAGTTGCGGTCGCTGGGGGGGTGGGGTGGATGCGGGAGGATGGGAGTGTGAATCTGCAATCGCTCGAGGGCCGCGTGTACGCCATCGCCGGGGTCGGCGGTGGGCTGGGGCCGCTGGTTGCGGCGCGGCTGGCCGAGGCCGGGGCAACCGTGGCTGGGACGGGTCGGGACCAGGGGGCGCTCGACGCGCTCGGCGACGAGCTGGGGATCCCGGCGGAGCGCTGGGACGGCCGGGCGGTCGACCTGCTCGACGAGGGGGCGACGCGGGGGTGGTGCGCGGGGCTGGTCGAGCGCTTTGGGCGGGTCGACGGGCTGATCCATCTGGTCGGCGGCTGGCGCGGCGGGCAGCCGCTGCACGAGGCGCCGCTCGCCGACTGGGAGCTGCTCCACGACCTGCTCGTGCGCACGGTCCAGCACACCACTCGCGCCTTCCATGACCAGCTGAAGGCCAGCGACCACGGCCGCTTCGTGCTCGTCTCCGCCAAGCAGGCGCAGTCGCCGACCGACACCAACGCCGCCTACGCGACCGCCAAGGCCGCGGCCGAGGCCTGGACCCTCGCCCTCGCCGACGGCTTCGAGCCGGGCGGTGCCACCGCCAACGTCGTCGTCGTCGACGCGCTGCTCACGCAGCGCATGCGCGAGGAGAACCCGGACAAGGATTTCCCGACCTTCACCCCGGTCGAGCAGGTCGCCGAGGCGATCGCATTTCTCTGCTCCGATGCAGGGGAAAAGATGAGCGGGCAGCGGTTCCCGCTTACGATGGCGGGATGAGTCCGCGCCCCAAACGCCAGCAGGCCCCCGACGGGATGATGACGATCGGCGAGCTGGCCCGGCGCACGGGGATGACCGTGCGCAACATCCGCGCCCACCAGACGCGTGGGCTGCTGCCGCCGCCGGAGGTGCACGGCCGCACCGGCTTCTACAACGAGGAGCACGTCGCCCGGGTCGAGCTGACCCGCGAAATGCAGGCCGAGGGGCTGAATCTGGAGGCGATCCGGCGGGTGCTCGAGAGCACCGAGGGTTCCTCCGCGGAGATCGTCGACTTCGCCCGTGCCGTGCGCGCCCCGTTCGAGGACGAGACGCCGGAAATCTTCGAGCCGGCCGAGCTGGCCGAGATCTGGGGAGCGAAGGAGCTCGACCCGAGGCTGATCCGCCGCGGCGAGAAGCTCGGCATCCTGCGCGAGCTGCCCGATGGCAAGATCGAAGCGCTGAGTCCGCGCCTGCAGCACGCCGGCGGCGCGCTGGTCGAGCTCGGGGTGCGGCCCGAGGCGGCGCTCGACGTCGCCGACAAGCTGCGCCGCGAGTCCGATGCCGCCGCCCGCACCTTCGTCGACCTCTTCGTAAAGGAGATCTGGGAGCCGTTCGACAAGGCCGGCCGCCCCGAGGAGGAGTGGCCGAAGGTGCGCGAGGCCCTCGACCGCACCCGCCGCCTCGCCTCCGACGCGGTCCTCGCGATGTTCCAGATCGCGATGGGCGAGGCGACCGAAAAAGCCGGCGAACGCACCCTCCGCGACGCCGCCAAGGGCACCAAGAAGCGCGCCAAACGCCGCGCTCGCTGAACGGAGAATTTTGCAGTCTCGTGACGGTCTGCGCACCACGCCGGCGCAACTTTCTGTCTACGGTGCGATCATGGAGAGCGTGAGGGAAGCGTGGACCGACGAGCGGCTCGACGACCTGGCTGGCCGGATGGATCGTGGGTTCGACCGGGTCGACCGGGATATCCGCGATACGCGGACCGAGGTAAGTGTCCTGCGGAGCGAAATGAACGAACGCTTCGATCGGGTGGATGCACGCTTCGAGTCGCTTGAACGTTCGATGACGCAGGCTGTCGTCGCTCTCAGCGTCGGAATGCTCGCCGGGTTCGGCGGCCTCGCCGGATTGATCGCGACCCAGATCTGAGTCGACTACTGAGCCTCGCTGAGGTAACGCGACGCCACCCGCCACTTACGCTGCAGGACCGGTTCAATGGTTGCGGTCGTGCAGGCGGCGTCGGCGAGGCATTCGCCCCAGGCGTTGGCGCCGTCGATGTACTTGTTGAGGGCGTCCTCGGCGGGGGTGCCCGCGGCGGCGAGGCAGTCGAGCGCGATGCGCTCGACTGGGATCTCGTCGTAGCCGCCGCGCAGGTCCTCGACCGCGGCCGCGTACTGCTCGTAGCTGAGGCCGACCGCGAGCTGGCGGCGCAGGGCACGTAGCTCTTTGACAAAGACGCTGAGCTGCCGCGGGCAGCCGCTGGCGGCGTCGGGTGGGGCGGACCGGTTGGCTTCACCGGGCGCTTGGCTCGCGCTATTGCCTTCCGGTGCTGCCTTGCCCTCCTCGCCGCACCCGGGGAGGAGCAGCGTCAGCGTTGCCAAGCCGCACCCGAGCAGCAGCGAACGGCGTGCTGCGGGTGGCGAGGGCGTCATCGCGCGTAGTGTAGAAATCGGCTCGATGCGGAAGCTGAGGGGCTACGTCGGGGCGGCGCTCGCGGTAGCGGCAGTGGCACTGGCGACGCTCGCGCCCACGGCGCGGGCGGCGCCCGGGGTGCTGGTCGTCGGCGACAGCCTCCAGGAGCTCTCCTCTCCCTACCTGCCGAAGTACCTGCCGAGCGTGCCGCTGACGATCGACGCGGTCGGCGGCTACAACAGCTTCCAGATCTACGACCTCTTCGAGCAGAGTTACGACCCGGCACAGCACCGGGTGATCGTCTTCGATGCCGGGACCAACGACAACCCCAGCTATCCCGAGATCCTCGCCGGCAACCTGGCCAAGGTGGCGGCGACGGTGGGGGACAGGTGCATGGTCGTGCCGACGATCCACGGGCTCCACCCGGGCGGGGTCGACGACCGCGGCAAGAACCAGGTGGTGCGCGAATTCGCCGCCTCGCGGCCGGGGACCCAAACGCCCGACTGGCAGGGTGCGGTCTTCCGTCACCCGGAGCTGATGCAGGCCGACAACCTGCACCCGACCGAAGCCGGGGCCGAACTGCGCGCGAAGCTAATCGCGCGCGGGGTAATGGGGTGCCTCGGCTACGCCTCGGGGGCCGGCGCCTCCAGTGCCCCCTCGCGCGGCCCGGCGCTGGCGGAGGCGCCCGAGCGGATTCCACATGTCAGCCGGATGCAGCAGCGGCAGGAGGAGATAGTCGCCTCCGTGGCAAACGAACTGTTACGTCATGCCGCAATGAGTGTGTTACCACTCTAGTTTGTTGACTCTACTCAACTGATGTTCTAGCGTGGCCACATGGCGGACGACGCGCAGGACAGGGTGTACGAGCTGCTGGAGCGGCCGGCGCCCGATGGGGAAGAGCCCTTTTCGCACTTCGATATCGCCGCCACCAAAGCGGGGGGAGAGCTGGCCGCCGAGTTGAGCTCGATCGCGGCGCGGGACGGCGTCGACGCGGCGATCGCGCGCGCCAACGAGGTCGCCGACGAAGGCCGCCTCGGGATCGCCAAGTACGCGCTGAAGCTGTTCGTCACCCACGACACCGAGTCGGCCGCGGAGCTGACCATCCCGACCCCGGAGTTCACCGAAAGCGAGCCGCTGCCGCCGGCCAGCTCGGAGGAGGGGGAAATCGCGTGAGCCCACAGCCGCCGGCGACGCCGCTCGACATCAGCGTCACCACCCCGCCCGAAGAGGCCCAGCTCGACTGGTACCGCGAGGACCCGCTCGCCAACGACCATCATCACCACTGGCACATCGTCTACCCGAACGCCGGGGAGGCGCTGGAATCGCCAGGGCCGATCGTCAACCAGCCTCGCCAGGGCGAGCTCTTCCTCTACATGCACCAGCAGATGCTGGCCCGCTACGACACCGAGCGCCGCATCGCCGGCCTCGGCCCGGCCGAACCGCTCGAAGACGTCGGCGCGCCGATCCCCGAGGGCTACGAGTTGATCGGTTACCGGCCCCGGCCTGCCGGCCGCAGCTCGACCTTTCGCGATGCGGTCACTCGCGCGCGCGAAGGCTGGGAAGAGGCGACGGCGGCGGTCGAACGCGGCAGCATGGACCTCGTCAACGCGAGCGGTCAGGTCGTCCGCCAAGCGCCGCTCGACGAGAACCTGCTCGGCTGCGAGGTCGAGTCCTCGCTCTGGTTCGCCAAACCGAGCGACCCGGGGCCGACCCGGCTGCGCTACCTGAATGCCCACGGCGCCGGCCACGTCGCGATCGCCAGGGCCTCCGACCAGCAGCCCGGCGCCTTCGAAGGGCCGATGTACTACGTCGAGACGGCGATTCGCGACCCCGTCTTTTACCGCTGGCACCGCCGCATCGACGACCTCTACGCCCAGTACCAGAGCGGCCAGCCGGTCAACGACTTCTCCGAGTTCGCCGCTCCCGTCTCCTTCGTCGACGACTTCGAAGACCCCGATATCGCCCTGGTTCTGGCGAAGGACATACCGGGTGCCGAGCAGCCGAACTTCGACTTCGGCGCCTGGGGAGAGAACGAGCTCGGGCTCAACCTCGAGCTCGACGGGCCGACGACCGACGAGCTGCTGACCGGGTTCGTGCGTTCGAACGTCACCCTCGCGGGCGTCAGCCATCCGCGGATCCCCGACGAGTGGCTGCAGGGCGTCGTCCACCTCACCCACGAGCCGTTCGTCTCCTTCATCCGGGTGAAGAACGAGTCCTCGCAGCCGCGGGACGTGACCGTGCGGATGTTCCTCGCCCACCACGCCGACGCCGAGGACCGGCGGATGTGGATCGAGCTGGACAAGTTCAAGACGACGCTGAAACCGGGCCCGAACCTGGTCGCGCGACCGGACGCCCGCTCCTCGGTGGTCAAGCGCAAGGGACTCAGGGTCGCGGGCGCCGAACCGACCCCGTCGACCCCCGGCGACGTCTGGTGCGACTGCGGCTGGCCGTACAACCTGCTCCTGCCGAGCGGGGAGTCGACCCCCGAGGGGACGCAGTTCAAGCTGATGGTCGCGGTCACCGACTGGAGCAAGGACCACCTCGGCGAACCGGAGACCTGCGGCTCGATGAGCTTCTGCGGCGCCCGCAGCAAGTACCCCGACGCGCGCCGCATGGGCTACCCGTTCGACCGCGACATCCACGGCTACATCCGCAGCACGATCCGCAACGAGCCGAGCATGGCGATCCGCGACGTGAACATCCGCTGCACGACGGTGCGGCCGACGGGCTAGACCCTCCTAGATGTAGTTCCTAAGCACGTTGTTCATCCGGGCCTCCTTGGAGGCTGGAGGTGTCGAAGCCACCAGCACCAAGGAGAAGACCCGAATGGACCTTCACGCTAATGCCAAGCTCGGCCCGAAGGGGCGGCTTGTGATCTGTCGGCGAGTTATCGAGCAGAAGTGGTCGCTCGCGGAGGCGGCCGAGGCCGCCGGAGTGAGCGAGCGCACCGCCGGCAAATGGGTGCGCCGCTACCGCTCAGAAGGCGAGAGCGGCCTGCTCGATCGCAGCTCGGCCCCATGCCGCGTCCACAATGCCACCCCCGAGGATCGAGTCGAGGCAATCGCCGCCCTGCGGCGATTGCGGCTGACTGGCCCTGAGATCGCCGAGACCCTGGAGATGGCGACCTCGACGGTCTCCGCGGTCCTGAAGAGGATCGGCCTGGGCAAGCTCTCTCGCCTGCAGCCGCCCGAACCGATCCACCGCTATGAGAAGCAACGACCCGGTGAGCTGATCCACATCGACGTCAAGAAGCTGGGGCGGATCGTGGGCGGTGCCGGGCACCGGATCCTCGGCCGCCCGAGTCGGCGCCACAATCCAGAACGCACCGATGGCTCCGGTGTGCGGCGCAGGCAGGTCGGCTGGGAGTGCGTGCACGTCTGCGTCGACGACGCCACCCGCCTCGCCTACGTCGAGGTGCTGCCCGACGAGAAGACGCCTACTGCGATCGGGTTTCTCGAGCGGGCGATCTCCTTCTATGTCTCTCACGGCGTCAAGGTCGAGCGCCTGATGACAGACAACGGCTCCGCCTACCGCTCCGCGAGGCACGCCCTCGCCTGTCGAGTCCTTGGGATCAAGCACCTGCGCACCAAGCCTTACCGACCACAAACCAACGGCAAGGCCGAGCGCTTCATCCGCACGATGCTGCGCGAGTGGGCCTATGCCGCCGTCTACGGCAGCTCGCCCGATAGGGCCGCGGCCCTATCGGGCTGGATCGAGCGCTACAACTTCAGGCGAAGACATGGCGCCCTCGGTCACCGGCCGCCGATCGCTCGGCTGCAGGAGCTGAACCGGAACAACGTGGCTGGCATCTACACCTAGGTCCGCGCCTCGGCGGTTGCCGGTGCGGGCGGAGTCGCCTGCTCGCACTCGGCCTCGCGCCCCGGTCGCAGCGGCGGGGCGCCGACGCCACAGCTGAAGTCCTCGGCGAGGCGCTCGGGAGTGTCGCCGCCAGGCTCGGCCTCGGCGTGGAGTACCTCAGGGCCGATCGTCAGCCAGGCGAGGATGCCGCCGGCGGCGGCGAGGGCGGCGCAGACGACCATCGCCATGTGGAAGCCGTCGGTCATCTTCGCCGGGTCGTAGAAGTCGTCGCCGCTGAGGCCGGCGACGATCGGGAGGACGGCGACGGCGAGCAGGCCGGCGACCCGGGCGACCGCGTTGTTGACGCCGGAGGCGATCCCGGAGTGGCGGCTCTCGGCGGCGGCTAGCACGGTCGCGGTGACCGGGGCGACGACCAGGGTGAGGCCGGCGCCGAAGACGAGCACCGGCGGCAGGATCGTGGTCAGGTAGCTGTCGCCGGGGTCGATCTGGACCATCGCCAGCAGGCCGGCGGCGACGATCAGCGGGCCGATCGTCAGCGGCAGACGGGGGCCGACGCGCTGGGCGAGGGCGCCGGCGCGGGCAGAGAACAGCAGCATCAGCAAGGTGACCGGCAGCGAGGCGGCGCCGGCCGCGATCGGCGAGTAGCCGAGCGAGATCTGGAGGAAGGCGACGAGCAGGAAGAAGACGCCGCCGAGCGCCGCGTAGACGACGAAGGTGACGCCGTTGGCGGCGCTGAACTGGCGCGAGCGGAAGATCTCCAACGGCAGCATCGGGTTGGGGCTGCGGCGCTCGGCGACGAAGAAGGCGACCAGGGCGGCGATGCCGCCGATGCCGGTGAGGAGGATCGCCGCCGAGGCGCCCTGACCGGGGGCCTCGATCAGGGCGTAGGTGGTGCCGGCGAGGCCGAGCGCGGCGAGCAGGGCGCCAGCCAGGTCGATGCGGCCGCTCGACATCGGGTCGCTGCTCTCCGGCACGTGCTCGGTCGCCGCCCAGGCGACGAAGGCGCCGAGCGGCAGGTTGATCAGGAAGATCGCCCGCCAGGAGATCGCCTCGACCAGGTAGCCGCCGAGCAGCGGCCCGAGCGCCGTCGCGACCCCGCCGAGGCCCGACCAGGCGCCGATCGCGCGGGCGCGGTCGCCGGGCCGGAAGCTGGCCTCGATCAGGGCGAGGCTGCCCGGCGTCAGGAGCGCCCCGCCGATTCCCTGCAGCAGCCGGGCGAAGACGAGCAGCTCGGCGTTGGGGGCGATCGCACAGAGCAGCGAGGCGAGGGTAAAGATCCCGATCCCGAGCACGAAGACGCGCCGCCGCCCGTAGCGGTCGCCGAGCGAGCCGCCGAGCAGGATCAGCGAGGCGAGGGTGAGCAGGTAGCCGTTGAGGATCCACTGCAGGGCACTGGTGCTGGCGCCGAGGTCGCGGCCGATGTCCGGCAGGGCGACGTTGACGACGGTGCCGTCGAGGAAGGCCATCCCCGAGCCGGCGACGGCGACGGCGAGCAGCCAGCGCCCGCCCGGGCTCTCGAAGGCGAGGCCGCCGCTACCCGGCGTCGTCGCCTGCGCCTCCACTCAGCCTTCCAGCTCCGGCGGCAACGCTTTCGGCCCGTCCGGGTACATCCAGCCCAGCTGCTCCTCGCTCATCTCCAGCGTGTTGGCGAATTCCGGCGGGGCGCCGACGATCAGCCAGAGCTGGTCGGCGTCGGTGTCGTTGAAGAGCTGGCGCAGCGAGCCCGGCTCGACCAGCAGCGTGTCCAGCGGCGCCAGCGTCAGCGGCTCCTCCGCGTCGATCCGCACCCGGCCGCTGCCCTCGAGCAGCACGTAGAGCTCCTCCTCGGCCCGGTGCCGGTGCTTGGTCGACGCCTGCCCCGGCGCCAGCCGCCACAGTCGCGCCCCCAGCGTCGACGCCTCGAGCTGCTTGGCGAGGTCGGTGTTCTCGACCCGCATCTGGTTCGAGGGCCGCCAGAACGCGTCGGCGGAGCGAAGCAGGCGATAAGCCATCGCCTGATTATCGCGTAGCCGACTTAACCCCAGCCGGGTGGAGAAATCTCGGCTACGCGTCTTCCGCGTGGAAGCGCTCGAGCAGGCGCTTCTCCTCGTCGTGCTTGGGGAAGAGGAAGAAGACGATCGCGAGGCCGAGGACGATCGCGATCATGCCGGCGGCATAGGTCCAGTCGCCGCCGTCGAGGAAGGAGGTGCGGGCAGCGAAGATGATCGGTTCGGCGTACTGGGGGTACTGCTCGGCCGTGTTGGCGGCGCTGGCGAAGGACTTGGTCAGCTCGTTCTGGACCTTCTCGCTGACCTCGGCGGCCTGCGGCGATTCGGCGATCTGGGAGCTGAAGCTGGCGGCGTAGCCGGCGGTCAGCAGGGCGCCGAAGATCGACTGCATGATCGCTCCGCCGAGGTCGCGCTGCAGGTCGGCGGTGCCGGAGGCCATGCCGGCGCGTCTGACCGGGACCGAGCCGGTCAGCGAGCGCGAGGCGGGGGTGCCGGCGAAGCCGACGCCGATCCCGACCAGGAGGTAGCCGATCCCCACCACCCAGTAATCGACCCCCTCCTCCCAGAACAGCCACATCTCGAGGAAGGCGAGGAAGCAGAAGGCGAAGCCGATCAGGAGAACGAGGCGGGCGCCGTGCGACTCGACCAGCCGCGCCGAGCGCGGCGCCACGATCACCATCCCGATCGCGCCCGGCAGGATCGCCGCCCCCGCCTCGAGGGTCGAGTATCCGAGCACGTTCTGAACGAACTGCTGACCGATGAACATCGCCCCCATCAGCGAGCCGAAGACGATGATCCCGGCCAGGGCGGCGACCCAGAAGGTGCTGCGGGCAGCGATCTTGAGGTCGTAGAGCGGGTTGGCGACGCGGCGCTCGCGCAGGACGAAGACGGCGGTTACGAGCAGGGCGACGACGCCGAGGGCGATCGAGGTCTCGCCCTTGCCCGGTTCCGGCGCCAGGTTGATCGCCAGGACCAGCGAGCCGACCAGGGCAATCGAGAGGATGCCGCCGAGGTGGTCGACCCGCCCGGTCGTCTCGTTGACGTGGGCCGGGATCAGCCTCCAGGCGAAGAAGAGAGCGAGCGCCGCCAGCGGGGCGCTGACGATGAAGACTGAGCCCCACTCGAACCCTTCCAGCAGCGCTCCGGAGAGCAGCGGCCCGAGCGCCGAGATGCCGCCGCCGAGCGCCGACCAGAGCGCGATTGATTTGGTCCGGGACGGCCCAGCTGGCCAGAGCGCGGTGATCAGCGCCAGCGTGGTCGGGTAGGCCATGCCGGCGGCGACGCCGCCGAGCACGCGGGCAGCGAAGAGCACCTCGGCGCTGGGGGCGAGGGCGGCGAGGACAGAGATCGGGATCGTCAGCGTCATCCCCAGTACCAGCAGCGACTTGCGTCCGTAGCGATCGCCGACCGCGCCGAGGTAGAGGACCGAGGCGGCAAGCCCGAGCGAGTAGCCGACCGCGATCAGGTCGACCATCGTCTGGCCGGCGTCGAAGGCCTTGCCGATGTCCGGCAGGGCGACGTTGGCGACCGCGAGGTTGAGGTTGGCGACCGCGGCGACCAGGATCAGCGTCGCGAGCACCAGCCCGCCGCGCTTGGGACCGCTCGTCCCCACGGCGACCTAAAGCTCGATCCAGGTGCCGGTCGGGCCGAGGTTGCGGACCGGCGTCGGGCCGATCTCTCCCTCGCAGCCCCAGGACTCGTGGATGTGGCCGCAGACGGCGAGCCGTGGCCGCTTCTCCTCGATCCCCCGCAACAGAGCCGGGCTGCCGAAGGAGGTGCCGTCGCCGGCGCTGTCGCAGTGGCCGCGGGGCGGCGAGTGCAGGACCAGTACGGCGCCCTCCGGGCAGGGCGCCAGCATCGCCGCCGCCTGCTCGTCGTCGAGGTCGAAGCTCCAGTCCCAGGGGGTGACCGGGATGCCGGCGCCGAGGCCGAAGAACTCGGTCCCGGCGATCGTCGATCCCTTCGCCGTGCAGCACCGTCGCCGCCTCCCAGGCGCGGGCGGCGTCGCGCAGGGCGTCGACCGTCTCGTTGTTGCCGGGGACGAGCACGGTCGGGGTCGCGATCGAGGCGAGGGCCCCGATCGTCTCCTCCAGCCCCTCGTGGACCGAGGCGAAGTCGCCGGCGCCGATCACGACGTCGGCCTCGGTCGACATCTCGACCAGACGCGCGGCCTGCTCGAGGTCGCGGTGCAGGTCGCTGAAGGCGAGCAGCTTCACGCCGTGAAACCTATCCCTCGGCTGGCGCCGGCCGCAATCGGCGCGTCAGCCGCCGGCGCGGCTTCGCCGGCTCCTCCCCCGCTCGGGCCTGCAGGTCGAAGTAGAGCAGCGTCTGTGCGAGTGCGGCGTAGGGGAGCAGGAGGGAGAAGATCAGCGCCGCGAGCAGGTTGATCGCGAGGAACGGCAGCGGCGTGAAGATCGGCCCCAGGGTCAGCAGCGGCCCGGCGATGAAGAGCAGGGCGACGAGGAGGAAGAGGACGACCCGGACCGCCCCGCCACCAGCGGCCGCGGACAGCTTCCAGCTCGCAAAGGGGAGGCCGATGATCGCGATCGCCATCGCCGTAATTCCCAAGGTGGCGAGCAGCAGTGCCCCGACGATCTGCCAGAAGCGCTCCCGCATTCCCCGCGAGGCAGATCCGAGCTCTCACTCGGACGAACGTACCTGCTGTTCTACTTTGCCACCCGGCATCGCGACCAGGGAGACGACGAAGGCGACCGCCATCACCGCGGCGAAGACGTAGAAGACGGTCTGGGTCGCCAGCGCGAAGTCGTGGGGGATGCTCTCGACCACCTTGCCGACCGCGCCGCCGACCTGCTGGGCGCCCTCTTCGGCGCTGCTGCCCTGGCTGATCGCGTCGGCGATTTCGTCGGCGACTTCCTTCGGCACGCCGTGTTCGGCGGCGCTCGCCTCGATGTTCGCCTTGTTCTGCAGGACGAGGACCGAGCCGAGCACCGCGAGCCCGAGGCTGGAGCCGAAATTGCGCACGGTCTGGGTGATCCCGGTCGCCTCGCCGTAGCGGTCGCTGGCGACCCGGTTCATCGCGTCGGTGTTGGCGGGGCTGAGGACGAGCCCGCAGCCGGCTCCGGCGATGACGATGTAGTACCACTGGTCGCCGACCGAGAGCTCGGTCAGCGACTCGCCCCAGAGATAGAAGCCGACCGCGGCGACCGCGCAGCCGAGCACGACGGTGGGCCGGGCGCCGGCTTTGTCGAGGACTCTGCCGCCGCGCTGGGAGGCGACGAAGAAGCCGGCGAAGAAGATCATCAGGTACTGGCCGGTTTCGGAGGCGCTTTCGCCGAGTGAGATCTGTGCGTACATGCTGGCGAAGAAGAACAGCGGCACGAACGGGATCATCAAGAGGAAGAGGATGATGTTGTCGACCGCGAAGGCCCGGTTCTGGAAGATGCGGATGCGGATCAGCGGGTTGTCGATGCGCAGCTCGTAGAGCACGAACCCGATCAGCAGCACGACCCCGGCGGCGATGCAGATCCAGGTCTCGGGGCTGCTCCAGCCCCAGATGCTCGACTGCATCAAGCCGAGCACGGCGAGCCCCATTCCGGCCGAGACGAGGACCGTGCCGCGGTAGTCGAGCGGGGCCGGGTGCTTGGTGTTGTCGGGCTTCGATTTCCAGGTGAGGAAGAGGGCGACGATCGCGACCGGGACGTTGATCCAGAAGATCGCCCGCCAGGTCCACTCGGTCAGGTAGCCGCCGGCGAGCGGGCCGAGCGCGGTGAGGCCGCCGGCGATGCCGAAGAAGATCGCCAGCGCGCGGCCGCGCTCGCGCAGCGGGAAGGCAGCGATCACGATCGCCAGCGCGGCCGGGAACATGATCGCTGCGCCGGCGCCCTGGATCAGGCGGAAGACGATCATCCAGGCCTCGGCGAGGTCGCCAGTCGGGGTGGCGCCGCAGAGGGCGGAGGCGGTGGCGAAGACGACGACGCCGATCGTGACCATGCGCCGGTGGCCGGCGATGTCGGCGAGCCGGCCGCCGAAGGCGAACAGCGCCGAGAGCGCCAGCAAGTAGCCGTTGATGATCCACTGCACCCCCGAGGTCGAGACTTCGAGCTCGTCCTGCAGGGTGGGGATCGCGATCGCCACGATCGTCTGGTCGATGAAGGTCATCGAGACCGCGAAGATCATCGCCGCGAGGATCAGGGCCTTGTTCTTGCCGCCGGTTTCGTCCATGCCGTGGCGTTTGCCAAGAGCGCCCCGATTCCTGCCGATGGGCCGATATGTCGACCTATAGGCGACATATCGGCCCATCGGCGGTGGTTTCGGTAGGGTCCCGCGCCATGCCTCCCGTGTTTTGGCTCGGCCTCGGAATCGCGGCCTTCATCTTCCTCGTCGGCGTGATTTCCGGCGCGCGCTCGCGCAGCGCCAGCCTCGCCAGCGGCGCCGCGATCGGTGCCTACCTCGGCGTGATGCTCGCCTTCCCGCTGCTCGCGGTGGGGCTCGCGACCAGCTGACCGGCGCGGTCGACCGGCGCGTCCTGCGCAAGCGCGGGACCCTGCTCGTCCACGGCGCGGCGACGAGCGCGGTCGCGGCGCGCGCCGACGCCGCCAGCGCCAGGCGGCTGCGCCGGATCAACGCGCTCTCCGCCACCGCCTTCGTCATCGGCGGCTCGCTGTTCGCGCTCGGCGCGGCCTTCGCGCAGGGTGACGTCGGCGGCCCGCGCCTCGCGGCCGCCGTCTACCTCGTCGGCGGCGTCTTCTTCACCACCGGCGCCTACGCGGCCCTGCTGCAGGTCGCGAACGCACCGCGCGGGGCCGACCCGGACGGGATCCTGCGCACGCCGCCGTGGCGCTGGTGGTCGCTGGAGCCGGGCCGGCTCGACTGGTCGAGTGCGGTCACCCTCTTCGTCGGCACGCTCTTCTTCGCAGTCAGCTTGACCAACGCCCTGCTCGGCGACCTCAGCGCCGCTCAGGCCGACCGCCTCGTCTGGTCGCCGGAATTCGTCGGCTGCATCCTCTTCCTCCTCTCCGGCCATCTCGCCCTGACCGAGATGCACCGTGATCGCCCACGCGGGCGCCGTACCGACCTCGGCTGGTGGATTGTCGTCGTCAACCAGCTCGGCTCGGTCCTCTTCATGGTCGCCGCCGTGGCCGCCTTCGTGCGCCCGGCCAGCGGCGACGCGCTCGCCGTCGGGGTCGCCAACTGGGGCACCCTGACCGGCGCCCTCTGCTTCGCCGTTGCCGGCGCGATGCAGGAGCTCGAGCGCCCCTGATCTGCCGACGGGCCGATTCCCGGCCCATATGGGCGTAAATCGGCCCGTCGGCCTGAAAGGATGCGCGGCATGGCTGGTGAGGCTCGGGCGAACGCGCCGCGAATGGAGAAAGTGCTGCCGGGGGTCTGGCGGCTGCGGCTGCCGCTGCCTTGGCCCGGGGTACCGCACGGGAATGCCTGGGCCGTCGCCAGCGGCGACGGGATCGTCCTCTTCGACACCGGCATGGGCGGCAAGGGGCGGCTGCGGCAACTCGACCTGGCGCTCGCCCAGGCTGGCTTCGGGATCGAAGACATCGGGCTGCTCGTCTGCACCCACTCGCACGTCGACCACTACGGGCTCGCCGCCGGGATCGTCGAGGCGGCCGGCTGCGAGCTCTGGATGCACCCGGCCTGGGAGCACGTGCGGCTGCTCGCCGACGACCCGGCGGCGGCGCTCGAACACCGGCTCGAGGTGGCGCGCCAGAGCGGCGTGCCGGTGGCGGCGCTGGAGCGCTACCGCGAGTCGCGCGAAGGCGACGAAGAGACCGGGATCGACGCGATTCAGGTGCCCGACCGCGAGCTCCTGCCCGGGGTCGAGGTCGGGACCGACCTCGGCGCCTGGCAGGTTTACGAGACGCCCGGCCACGCGCCCTCGCACGTCGTCCTGCACCAGCCCGAGCGCAAGCTGCTGATCTCCGGCGACCACCTGCTCGGCCGCGTCGTCCTCTTCTTCGACTACGGCCACACGCCCGACCCCGTCGGCGAATTCCTCGGCGGCCTCGACGAGGTCGAGCCCCTCGACGTCGACCTCGTCCTGCCCGGCCACGGCCGTCCCTTCCGCGACGCCGACGCGAAGATCGCCGAGGCGCGGCGCCAGGTCGAGGAGCTGCTCGGCAAGGTGCGCGAGGCCCTCTCCGAGGGCGACCGCACCGCCTTCGAGATCGTCGCCGAGATCGTCGGCGCGGAGAACCTCAACACGCCGGCCAGCGCCTGGGTCCTGCAGATCGTCCTCTCCTGCCTCGACCACCTCGCGATCAAGGGCGAGGTGGCAAAGGTTGAGGGAACCGATCCGCAGCAGTGGACAGGGAACCGATCCCTAGCAGTGGACGCTGGCGTAGGGCGCCGGCCGGCACCCCGATAGCCTTCGCCGTCGTGGCCAGCTTTACGTTCGAGCGACAGGTGGCGGCGCCGCCGGAGACGGTCTTCGCGGTGCTGACCGAACATCACCTCTATGCGGAGATCACGCCGATGCGCAGGTCGATCCTCGAGCGCGAGGGGGAGCCGCCGCCGAACGGGGTCGGGGCGATCCGGGTGCTGACCTCGGTTGGGCCGCCGCTGCGCGAGGAGGTGATCGGGTACGAACCGCCGCACCGCTTCTCCTACAAGCTGCTCTCCGGCGCGCCGGTCCGCGACCACGTCGGCACGGTCGAGCTGCTGTCGCAGGGCGGTGGCACCAAGGTCGTCTACGCGGTGCGCACCACTCCGACTCTGCCGCTGGCCGGCGCCGCCGTGGTCGGGGTGGTCAAGCAGGCGATCAAGGCGCTGCTGAACGGGATCGTCCAGGAGTCCGAGCGCCGCGCCCGAAGTTAGCGGGCTGGGTCCGTTCCCGCCTGACCTTCTCGAACGTCGTCGCTGTACTGCTCTCTGCCTCTCGGCAGCGTGCAGAAGGGCGGGCTGGCGTCGGTCTCGTACTATGACCGGCTCCCTCGATGCGCCTTAAGCTCTCCCTGTCCCCGCTCGACCGGCGTGAGAACCGCTGGGCGGCGATCGCGCTGCTCGCCGCGGCGATCGCGGTCAGCGCCGCGCTGGTCGGCTACGAGCTGCTGAAGCGCCCGGCCGACGTCCACAACCCGGACGCGGTCTTCGTGCCGCAGAAACCGAAGCAGGTAAAGAAACCACGGACGCAGACGGTCAACTGGCCGATCTTCGGCTACGACCGCGCCCGCACCCGCTACCTGCCGGTGAACGGGATCAAGCCGCCCTTCGACAAACTCTGGCGCTTCACCGACCGGCCGCTGCTCGAGTTCCCGCCGATCTACGTCGCCGGCCGTCTCTTCTTCGTCAACAACAGCGGCTACGCCTACGCGCTCGACGCCGACACCGGGAAAGAGCTGTGGAAACGCCGGATCGGCCGCCTCAACGCCTCCTCGCCCGCCTACTCGCGCGGTCGCCTCTACATCGTCAACCTTGTCCCCGGGCACGTGCTCAAGCTCAACGCCAAAACGGGCAAGACGATCTGGAAACGCTCGCTGCCGAGCCGCGCCGAGTCCTCGCCGATCGTGATCGGCCGCAGCGTCTACTTCGGCTGCGAGGACGGCAACCTCTACGCGCTCAGCACTGGCAAGGGCCAAGTGCGCTGGACGACCGGGCTGGGCGGGCCGGTGAAGTCGGCGCCGGCCTACTACGGCGGCAAGCTCTTCGTCGGCGACTACGGCGGTTACATGAACGCGGTCGACGCCGACAACGGCAAGCTGGTCTGGCAGAGCGGCTCGCTCGGTCCCGGCTTCGGCGGCACCGGCGCCTTCTACTCGACCCCGGCGGTCGCCTTCGGCCGCGTCTACGCCGGCAACAACGACGGCCGCGTCTACAGCTTCGAGACCGGCAGCGGCGAGCTCGCTTGGAGCTACTCGACCGGCGGCTACGCCTACTCGGGCCCGACCGTCGCCAACACCAAGCACAGCCCGCCAACCGTCTTCATCGGCTCCTTCGACGGCAACGTCTACGCGCTCGGCGCCAAGGACGGCAACCTGCGCTGGAGCCGCTCCGCCGGCGGCCAGGTGATCGGCTCGCTCTCCGCCGTCGGCGACATCGTCTACGTCGCCGAGTTCACCAACAAAACCACCTCCGGCTTCATGATGCGCAGCGGCAAGCGCGTCTTCCGCTACCCGAAGGGCACCTACTCGCCGGTGATCTCCGACGGCCGCCGCATCTACCTGACCGGGTACTCGAGCATCACGGCGCTCCAACCCCACCGGGGGGTGGCGGCGGTAGCGTCGGCGGTTCCGGCGCGTAGGACGGGAAAAGCCCGGAGTGGAGGCGGTCGCGGAGGACGCTGAGGCTGGTCGGGTAGTTCTGGATCCGGTAGTTACTGGTGTCGCCGAAGTCCTGGTAGTAGACGAGCATCTTGGTCCGTGGGTGCTTTTTAACCCAGGCGAAGAGCTTGCTGACGAAGCCTGGGTCGTCGCCGGCTTCGATGCCCCACTCGGTGATCGCGAAGGGCTTGTTCGGATAGCGGTTGTAGAGGCCGGTGAGCGACTTCCATTCCGGATAGGAGGCGTAGAAGTCGGTGCCGGACCAGTCGACCCAGCGGGCGCCGGGCCAGAAGTGTCGGGGACGGTTGTGGGGCACGGTCGGCGAGCCCGAGGGCAGCGGGCTCCAGATCACCGCGACCGGCGCCTGCGGCAGGCCGCCGAGCGTGGCGTTTAGCGGCCGCAGTCCGGCTTCTGCGAGGCGGCGGTCGATCGCCTTCGCCTTGCCGCCGCCGTGGACGATCACGTAGATGCGGCGGAAGGCGAGCTTGTACCAGCGCGGCCGGTGGGCGGCGTCCTTGAGGGCGCCGGCGCAGTCGTAGGCGGCGTAGACGTTGAGGCAGCGGTTGGGCTCGCCCAGCGGCCGGATGTAGGCGCGCATCTGCTTTTCGTGGAAGAGCCGGTTGAGCCGGATCAGGTACTCGTCGCCGTCGCCCTTGGCGATCGCCCGCGGGCTGATCAGCTCGTGGCCGTCGTTGTTGTCGGCGGTGGTGATGTGGACGATCGGCCGCGCCTGGGCGGTCTGCCAGCGCTGGATCGAGTCGGGGAAGTCGCTGCCCCAGTTGCGGAAGGACTGGATCAGCGCCGGATGCTTGTTGACGTCGTTCGAGAACTGCCCGAAGTCGGCCATGTCGCCGGTGTCGGAGATCCCGAACCAGACCTTCTTGCCGCGCGGTTCGAGCAGGTTGACGGTGCCGGCCGAGACGATGGGAGCGAGCGCAAGAGCCAGCGCAGAGAGGGCGGCGAGCATGCATGCGGTCGCCCGGACCTTGTGTCCGTGGATCATCCGCATCCTCTTCGGCCAGGTGTTTCGATCCCCTCCATTAGGGCAGAAAGGTTGTGTAAGCAGCCCAAGGAGGAGAGATGTCGACGCTTGCAGTCATCGCGATAGTCGTTGCCGCCCTGATCGTCCTCGCGATTGTGGTCGCGGCCGCGCGCAAGTCCCGCGATCGCCGTGAGCTGGGTCAGGCTCAGGCCGAGGCCCAGCACGATGACGTCCGCCACCACCAGGAGCGCGCCGGCGAGCGACGCACCGAGGCCACGATCGCCGAGGAGAAGGCGAAGCGGGCCAGGGCGGAGGCCGAGCTCGACGAGGAGCGGGCGCGGCGACGCGAGCAGGAGCTGAACGAGAGGAGCTGAGCGCCCGCCCGGCGTTCCGCCCCGAAGGAGGAACCGAACAATGGCGCAGACCAAAACGCGCTCGAAACCGAAACCCAAAGCACAGTCGAAACCGAAATCGAGAGCACGCTCGTCGAACGGCAAAGCGAGCAAAACGAACTCGACGCGCAAAACGAACAGTGCCAGCAAAGCCGCCGCGAGCAAACCGAAAGCCGCGGTGGAGACGGTCGAGGAGACCGTCAAGGACGCCGGCAAGTCGGTCGGCAACGCCGCCAGCAAGGCCGGGCACGCGGTCGGCAAAGCGAAGGTGCCGCTGATGGCCGGTGGTGCGGCGCTCGCTGGCGTGGCCGGAGGCATGGCGCTCGGCAATCGCCACTCGCACCGTCATCGCAGCATCAAAGGCAGCCTCAACCGTGGGCTCAAAGGAGGCCTCAAGGGGCTGGACTCGGACGACCTCGCCAAGGCCGCCCGCAAAGTTGGCGACTTCAGCGCCCAGATCGGCGAGCTCGCGGTCGAGGCACGCCGCATCCGCGAGGAGTCGAACGGCAAGGCGAATCGCTCGCCGATCGAGGTCGTGCTCGACGGACTTACGGCCAGGCGAGGGGCAGGCCGCCGCTAGCGGGGGTCGCTAGGCGGCCAGCGCCGCGGGGTGCTCGGCGACGATCGCCAGCACCTCGGGCGCGTGCTTGGAGATGAAGCTGGGTCCGACGCCGTTGATCTCGATCAGGGCGGCGGCGTCGGTCGGGCGCAGCGCCGCGATCGCGGTCAGCGTGCGGTTGTTGGCGACCGTGTAGGCGGGCTTGCCGGCAGCGGCGCGCAGCCGCCACGCTTTCAGCGCCTCGAACAGCGGTGCGTCGGCGGGGGAGAGGTCGGGTGCAGGGGCGACGGAGCTCTGGGCGCGCTGCGGCTGGCGCACCGCGATCGTCTCCGGATCGGGCAGCCAGTCGCGCGCGTCGCAGATATCGCAGCAGCGCTCCAGCGGCGCCCCGGCGGTGCGGTCGCTGAAGTGGTCGAGCAGGGAGCGGCGGCGGCAGCGCTCCGAGTAGATGAAGGCTTTGATCGCGTGGTAGGCGCGCCAGCCGCGCTCGTGGGCGATCGCCAGCTCCGGGTCGCCGCGGCGCTGTTCGTTGAAGCGGACCAGCCGCCCGAGGTCCATCTTCATCGCCAGCAGCACGGCGCGGGC
Source organism: uncultured Solirubrobacterales bacterium (assembly GCA_963846515.1). Taxonomy (GTDB): domain Bacteria; phylum Actinomycetota; class Thermoleophilia; order Solirubrobacterales; family 70-9; genus VAYN01. Next base: position 72,596 of record CAWJWC010000005.1, read on the forward strand.
GGGCAGCCCATCGCGCCCGGCGCGGCCGGCCTCCTGGTAGTAGGCCTCGACGCTGGTTGGGATCGTCATGTGCCAGACCGAGCGCACGTCGGCCTTGTCGACCCCCATCCCGAAGGCGTTGGTGGCGACGATCGTCTCGACCTCGCCGCTCATAAAGCGGTTCTGGACGGAGCTGCGCTCGGCCGCCTCCATCCCGGCGTGGTAGGCGAGCGCCGGCCGGCCCGCTTCGCGCAGGCTCGCGACCACCTGCTCGGTGTCCTTGCGGGTGCCGCAGTAGACGATCGCCGGGCGGTTGGCGGGGTCGGCGAGCCCGGCCTCGAGCAGTGCCTGGCGGCGCGCCACCGAGCCCTTACCCTCGAGCGGGACGACGTCGAAGGAGAGGTTGGGGCGGTCGAAGCCGGAGCGGACCTGGAGCGGCTCGCGCATGCCGAAGCGGGAGGCGATCTCCACCGCGACCGGCTTCGTTGCGGTCGCGGTGCAGGCCATCACCGTCGGCCGCCCGAGGCGGTCGGCGATTTCCGGCAGGCGCAGGTAGTCGGGGCGGAAGTCGTGTCCCCACTCGGAGACGCAGTGCGCCTCGTCGACCGCGATCAGGTCGATCCGCCGCTGCGCCAGCGCGTCGAGGAAGACGCCAGAGCCGAAGCGCTCCGGCGAGCAGTAGACGATCCGCGCCTCGCCGCCGCGCACCTGGCCGAGCGCCCGGCGCACCGCCTCGCCCTCCATATTCGAGGAGATCATCGCGACCGGGTGGCCGGCGGCGGTCAGCCGTTGCCACTGGTCTCGCATCAGCGCGATCAGCGGGCTGACCACGATCGTCAGGTCCTCGCCGGCCAGCCCCGGCAGCTGGTAGCAGAGGCTCTTGCCGCCGCCGGTCGGCATCACGATCAGCGAGTCGCGCCCCTCCAGCGCCGCGACGACAGCGTCGCGCTGCCCCGGGCGCCAACTCTCGTAACCGAGTCGCCCTAGAAGCGCATCTGCTCTTTCCCCGGCCGAGGCCATTGAACTAGCCAGCGTAAGCGGCTGACCGGCGGGCGGCGAGGACAGGACCCGCCGGCCTGCGCTCAGAGCCACGGCTCCGACCACTGGGCGACGCCGCGGGTCAGGTCGTTGGCCTCCTTCGGCCCCCAGGTGCCCGGGGCGTAGGGGTGAACCGGGCCCGGTTCGTCGAGCAGCGGCTCGACGATGCGCCAGGTCTCCTCGACCGTGTCCTGGCGGGTGAAGAGGGTGTGGCGCCCGGCGATCGCGTCGCCGAGCAGGCGCTCGTAGGGCTCGGGGTCCTCGCCCGGGGTCTTCTCGAAGAGGACCTCGAGGTCGGCGGCCTCGAACGCCTCCACGCCGGCCTTCTTCGCGTAGAGGCGCATCCGCGCGCCGGGCGTCGGCTCGATCCGGATCGTCATCTGGTTCGGTTCCGGGGTCTTGCCATGGCCGATCCCGAGGCTGGGCGGTCGCTTGAAGACGACCGTCACCTCGCTCGCCTTGACCGGCATGTTCTTGCCGGCGCGGATGAAGAAGGGGACGCCGCTCCAGCGCCAGTTGTCGACCTCGAGCTCGACCGCGGCGAAGGTCTCGGTGGTCGAGTCGGGGGCGACGTCCTCGACGTCGAGGAAGCCCTCGTACTGGCCGCGCACGTAGCGCTTCGGGTCGGCGGTGCGCATGGCTTTGAAGAATTCGAGCTTCTTGTCGCGGATCGAGTCGTGGTGGTTGCCGGTCGGCGGTCCCATCCCGACCAGGGCCAGCACCTGCAGGGCGTGATTCTGGATCACGTCGCGCATCGCCCCGACCGCGTCGTAGAAGCGGCCGCGATCCTCGACGCCGAAGTCCTCGGCGATCGTCATCTGCACGTGCGAGACATGCTCGCGGTTCCAGACCGGCTCCAGCAGCGAGTTGGCGAAGCGCAGGTAGGTGATGTCCATCACCGGCTCCTTGCCGAGGTAATGGTCGATGCGGAGGATCTGGTGCTCGTCCAGCACCTCGCAGAGCTCGGCGTTGAGCTGGCGGGCCGATTCGAGGTCGTGCCCGAACGGCTTCTCGATCACCACGTGGGCGTTCTCGACGAGGCCGGCGGCGCCGAGCCCCTTGACCACGGTGGCGAAGAGCGAGGGCGGGATCTCGAGGTAGAAGACCGGATTGCGGGCGTCCCCGAGCGCCGCCTTGACCCGCTCGAAGGTGGCGGGGTCAGCGTAGTCGCCCTGGACGTAGGCGAGCCGGGCGGCGAGCCGGGCGAGGACGTCCTCGTCGGGATCGCTGACGGTGACGACGATCGAGTCGCGGGCGTGCTGGCGCAGCTGCTCGTCGTCCCACTCGTCGATTGCAACGCCGACGATCGGCGTTTCGAGCTTGCCGGCGGCCTCGAGCCGGTAGAGCGCCCGGAAGGTCATTTTCTTCGCCAGGTCTCCGGAGATGCCGAAAATCGCGAGGACGCCGGCGGCGGTCTCGGAGCGGTCGTTGGCGGCCGTGCCCATCCGCGCGCAGGCTACCCGCTCGGGCCCCGGTCGATTCCTCGACCGCACACGCGTCTGCACTTAGGGACCTATGTGGTGCCTAAGTGCAGACGCGTGAGTAGGATGCGGCCGATGGAGCTTGGGATCGTCGGTCTGGGGCGCATGGGGGCGAACATGGCGCGCCGCCTGATGCGCGATGGACACAGGATCGTCGCCTACGATGTCAACCGCGACGCAATCGCGGCGTTGGCTGGCGAGGGGGCTGAGGGCGCCGACTCGCTGGCAGACCTAGCGGCGAAGCTGAGCGCACCGCGTTCGGTCTGGGTGATGGTCCCGGCTGGGGAGATCACCGAGCAGACGGTCGACGACGTCGCCGCCGTGCTCGAGCCCGGCGACGCGATCGTCGACGGCGGCAACTCCTACTACCGCGACGACATCCGCCGCGCCGCCAAGGTCGGCGAGCGGGGGATCGATTACGTCGACTGCGGCACCAGCGGCGGCGTCTTCGGCCTCGAGCGCGGCTACTGCCTGATGATCGGCGGCCCCGACCGCGCGGTCGAGCGGCTCGACCCGATCTTCGCCTCGCTCGCCCCCGGGGTCGAGGAGGCGGAGCGCACGCCAGGGCGCTCCGGCGACGTCACCCCAGCCGAGAACGGCTACCTGCACTGCGGCCCGAACGGTGCCGGCCACTTCGTGAAGATGGTCCACAACGGGATCGAGTACGGGATCATGGCCGCCTACGCCGAGGGCCTGAACATCCTCAAGAACGCCAACGCCGGCAAGGTCCAGCGCGAGGCCGACGCCGAGACGGCTCCGCTCGACCACCCCGAGTACTACCAGTACGACCTCGACCTGCCGGAGGTGACGGAGGTCTGGCGGCGCGGCAGCGTGATCGGCTCCTGGCTGCTCGACCTGACCGCCGCGGCGATGCAGGAATCGCCCGACCTCGCGGACTTCGCCGGTCGCGTCTCCGACTCCGGCGAGGGCCGCTGGACCTCGATCGCGGCGATCGACGAGGGCGTGCCCGCGCCGGTCCTGACCGCGGCGCTGTACGAGCGCTTCGCCTCGCGCGGCAACGACGAGTTCGCCGACAAAGTGCTCTCGGCGATGCGCAAGCAGTTCGGCGGCCACGACGAGAAGCCGAGCTAGCCGTGGCCCCCAGGCTTGAGGTCGTCGCCGACGAAAAGGCGGCGGCGCGGCGCGCGGCGGAGCTGATCGCGGAGGCGGGCGCCGCGGCGGCCACGGCGCGCGGTCCGTTCGGGCTGGCGATGAGCGGCGGCCGCACGCCCTGGGCGATGCTGGCGATCCTCGGCGAACTGGCGCAGATGCCTTGGGACGCGACCGAGCTGTTCCAGGTCGACGAGCGGGTAGCGGCACCGGGCGACGAGGCGCGCAACCTCACCCACATGGTCCTCGGGCTCTCGATGGATCACCAGGCGGCGCTGCGACCGATGCCGGTCACACAGCGCGATCTCGAGGCGGCGGCGCGCGAATACGAATCCTCGCTGCCGGAGCGCTTCGATCTCGTCCACCTCGGGCTCGGCCCGGACGGCCACACCGCCTCGCTGGTTCCCGGCGACCCGGTGCTGGAGGTGCGCGACCGCCGCGTCGCTCTCACCGCGGGCGAGTACCAGGACCACCGCCGCATGACGCTTACCTACCCGGCGCTCGACGCCGCCCGCCGGATCCTCTGGCTGGTTACCGGCGCCGACAAGCAGGACGCCCTGCAGAAACTGCTTGCCGCCGATGACTCGATCCCCGCCGGCCGCGTCCGCAACGACCAGATGGTCGTGGTGGCCGACGAGGCCGCTGCGGGCGAGACCGCCTAGCTCTCGCCCGCGAGCGCCAGGCGGTCCTTGATCTCCTCGAGTTTGAGGATGCGCGGGTCCGAGTCGCCAACCATCCGCCGCAGTTGGGCTTCGATTTCCGGCAGGTCGATCGGATCGGTGGCGATCAGGATCTGCTCGATGTCGAGCCAGTCCTTGACCCGGTCGAACATCGCCTTGCAGACGGTCAGGTGCTCGGGGGAGAGGATCTGCAGCGTGGTGTCGCCGAATGGGACCTTCCGGGACCGCTTGGCCATCTCGGTGTGGAGCTCGTCGTAGGAGAAGAAGAGGTCGACGGCGTTGCGTCCCCACCAGAGTCGGACCTGCCCGTCGCGCTCGAGGGCGACGGGATCAGCACTCACGTCGACGCCTATCGTCTCCAGTGCGGCGCTGACGTCGGGCCAGCGCTCGGTTGAGACGAACACGTTGACATCGACGTCGACCGTTGCTCGGGGCTCGGCGTAGTAGGCGAGAGCCAGGGCGCCGCCGATCGCGTGAGGGACCTTGGCGATCTCGAGCTGACGGTGGATCGAGACGACCTTCTCGGCGAGCGGCGGTTCCGAGTCGTCTCGCTGCGGCGAGACAGTGGGGGCGGGGGTCATGAGTTCGCTGGCCCTAGACGCGGAAAGCCGATCGTGTCGGGGCGGCGGCGAAGGGGAAGGGAGTCGACCAGCGAGAGTAGGTCGGCGAGAGCATCGCCCCGCTCCCGGGCACCCGTGCCGACCCATTCGCTGACCGAGCGAGCGGCATCCGACACAGCGGAGGAGGGATCTCTGGGCCGGTCGCTCCGATCCTCGTTCTCCAGCGCATCGAGGAGCAGCCTTTTCAGCATCGGGTCGGGTCTCTGGCCTTTGGCGAGCCGGCCGAGCAGGTCGCGGGCGGCCCGATCGATCGGCTCGGGTGCGACCGGTGCTCCGGCTCGTAGGGCTGCCTCGCGGAGCTCCTCGGCGGTTGGCGGTGTTACCGCGCGGGCCTGGGCCTTCTCGATTGCCTCCGGCGTCAGTTCCTTGAAGGAAGCGAGAGTTCGGCTACGCGGCCCGTCTGGCGTCGATCGCGACTCCCGAATCTCATAGATCCCCTTCTTGGTGAGGGTGACGAATGCCATAGTGGGTAAATAGTACCACTATAATTTGAAATTCCGGAACTGAAGATCGCACCGGTTTGCATCGGTGCACCGGTGGTTCTTGTCGCAACGGCAGGGGTGGGCGCCGCGAGCTGGCCCGGGTGCTCGCCGAACTAATCGCTCAGACCGCGGGGTCGAGCGAGACGGCGTGGTTGGCGACGATGCGGTCGTCGGGGTCGTAGCGGCGCTTGACCTCGTTGAGGCGGGTGCAGACGTCGGCGGGAAGGAGCGCGTCGACGTCGCAGGCGCGCTCGGCGAAGTTGAAGTAGCCGCCGCTGGCGGTCCAGGGCTCCATTGCCGCGGCGATGCGGTCGAGGTCGCGGGGGACCGTCTCGTCGGACCCGGGCGCCATCAGCGACCCGATCGCCGACATCACATAGGGGAAGTCGAGCCGCTCGAGCGCCCCGGCGCCCTCGCTGCGGCGGCCAAGAGCGCCGCCGAGGTGGCGCAGCTCGGCGAGCAGCAGGGTCGAGCCGGTCTCCGGGCCGGGGCCGTTGGCGACGAAGGCGTCGATCGCCTCGTCGGGCAGTTCGGCGATCGGCGCGTGGGTGCCGAGGCCGGGGACCGGGTGCTCGGGGTCCATGTGGATGCGGCAGAGCCCGGCGGCCGGCATCGGGCCGAAGCTGTCCATGATCGGCTCGCCGATCTCGCGCAGCGGCGCGATCAGGACCTCACCCTGCTCGCGCTCGCCGACGAAGGCGGCGTCGATCGTGATCAGCGGTTTGTTGCGCAGCGGCTCCGGGACGTCGGGGACCGGCGGCGGCCGCAGCAGGCGGCCGATCGAGGTCACCTCCTCGGGGGCGCTTGCCGCCCAGTCGCGGTAGGCGCGGAAGGCGCCGGCGCCGAGCTCGGCCGGGAAGATCAGGATGCCGCCGTAGACCTCGGCGATCGGCAGCAGCGCCAGGTGCAGCGCAGTGACGATCGCGTAGCCACCGCCTCCGCCGCGCAGCGCCCAGAAGAGGTCGGGGTCGTCGCTGGCGTCGACGGTCTTTTCCTCGCCCCCGGCGGTGATGAGCTCGATCGCCTTGACCTGGTTGCAGGCGAAGCCGTGCAGGCGGCCGAACCAGCTCAGCCCGCCGCCGAGCGTGTAGCCGGCGACGCCAACGTCGGGCGAGGAGCCGGGCAGCGAGGCGAGACCGTGGGCGCCGGCCGCCTCGGCCAGCTCGGCCGAGAGCACGCCGGCCTCGACCCTGGCGCTGCGCTCCTCGGGATCGATCTCGATCCCGCGCATGCGCTCGGTCTTGATCAGGATCGCTCCCTCGAGCGACGGCAGCGGCACGGCGCCGTGGCCGGTGCTCTGGCCGGCGACCCGGAGGTCGTTGGCGGCGGCGTGGCCGACGATCGCCGCCACGTCGGCGGCGCTCTGCGGAAAGGCGGCCGCCAGCGGCTGCTGGTCGGCCGCGAGGTTCCAGGCCTGCCGCGCCTCGTCCCAGTCGGGGTCGCTAGGGAGGGCGATGCGCCCTTCGATCTCGAGTTCACTCAGGTCAGCCACGGCGCCACCCTTTCATTCCGGGGCCGAGGCTTCAAGGCTGAAGCTGGGTGTGTTCGACCGTCTCGCCGCGGCCGATCAGCACGTCGTGGACCACCGTCGGGGGGAAGAGGCCGTGGGCGGCGACACCGGGGTCGGCCTCGAGCCGCGCGGCGAGCACGGCGGGATCGCCGATCGGGCCGCGGTAGTCGGCGATCAGGCCACCGTCGGGGCTGGGCGAGACGTCGCGGCGCTCGACCTCGGGGCCGAGCCGGGCCAGGGTCGAGGCGGCGCCGAAGCCGAAGATCTCCAGTGGCACTGGGCCGCGCAGGGCGTCGACCGGCTTGCTCGAGTCGGCGACGACGACGAAGCGGTCTGCGGCCGCGGCGACGACCTTCTCGCGCAGGTGGGCGCCGCCGCCGCCCTTGATCAGCCAGCCGTTGGGCGTGACCTCGTCGGTGCCGTCGATCGCAAGGTCGAGCCGGGAGAGCGTGTCGAAGTCCTCGACCGCGATGCCCAGCTCGCGCGCCTGCCGCTCGGTCGCTACGGAGGTGGCGACGCAGCGGATGTTGTCGAGGCCGCGGCGGGCGAGCGCCGGCAGCAGGAAGGCCACGGTCGAGCCGGTGCCGAGGCCGACCGTCATCCCGTCCTCGACCAGCAGCGCCGCCGCCTCCGCCGCCGCCCGCTTCTCCACGTCCGCTCCGCCCACGCGCGGCACTCTATAAGCGCAAACCACCCTGCCGACGGGCCGATTTACGCTGATATGGAGCTGAAATCGGCCCATCGACCTATAGTCGGCCCGGATGGACGCGCGGCTTTGGGTTTCGAGTGGTGGCGAGGCGCCGCGGAGCGTGGCGCTCGTGGGGGAGCGGACGGTGGTGGGGCGCTCGCCGGAGGCGGACGTGCAGCTGGAGGACGAGGCGGTCTCCTGGAACCACCTCGAGATCGAGCGACGCGGCGAGGTGCTGATGGCGACCGACCTCGACAGCAGCAACGGCACGGCGCTCAACGGCGAGCCGCTGGACCGGCCGCGGCGGCTGCGCAACGGCGACACGCTGATCGTCGGCGGCCACCGGCTCGAAGTCGCGACCGGGCCGGCGACACCGGTCGGGGCAACCGTGCCGAGCGGCGCTCCCGCGGTGGCGCCTGAACGAGGAGGAGCGGGCAACCGCGGCGGCGCTGGTCGCGCCCTACCGCAGCGAGGGAGCCTTCGCCGGCCGGCCCGCCACCCGGGCCGAGATCGCCGAAACGCTGCACGTCAGCGAGCGCACGGCGCAGCGCCGCCTCGACGCGCTCGCCGCCAAGCTCGACGTGCCCGGCGAGGCCGGGCGCGACCGTCCGCGGCAGATCGCCGCCCGCGTGATCGAGTTGGGGCTCGACAGGCGGTGAGGGGCCGGGTGCCCCTATTCGATGCTCTCGGGCCCGAACTGGGCCAAACGTGGCTCGGTTGGGGGCGCGGGTGTCGTTTGCCAGTGCGGGTGTGAAGCGCAGGATCGGTTGGCAGCACGAACCAACCGAAAGGAACACGCCATGCACCGTGTCATCGTCACCTCACTGATCGCACTGTTCGGCCTCGTCGTGCCGGCTGTCGCCGCGGCGGCGCCCTCGACCGGGGCCGTCGTCTTCTCGAAAGCGACGACCGTGGAAGGGGTCGCCAAAGGCGGGCTGTTCGCGGTCCGCGACGGGCGGCTCAACCAGCTGACCGAAGACCCGACCGACACCGAACCGGCCTTCTCGGCGGACGGGCGCACGATCGCCTTTGCCCGCGGCGGCGACCTCTACTCGGTCCGGCCCGACGGCTCCGGCCAGCGCCGCCTGACCAGCGGCCCCGAGCTCGACTCGGCGCCGATCGTCGCGCCCGACGGCCGCACCGTCGTCTTCGAGCGACGGGCCAGCGCCGGCGGGGCCGCCGACCTCTACAAGGTCGGGGCCAAAGGCGGCGGCGTCCGTGCCTTGACCACCGGTGCCGCCGACGACCACGACGCCGAGTTCGCGCCCGACGGCCGCGCGATCGTCTTCGTGCGCGGACTCGCCCGCAGCGCGACCGACAGCGCCGAGGACCTCTACTCGATCCGCCCGAGCGGGGCGGGCCTGGCGCGGCTGACCCGGACCGCGGGGGTCGACGAGTTCGAGCCGCGTTACTTCGCCGCCGGCATCGTCTTCAGCCGCGGCGAGAGCACGGAAGGGCCGGCCGCCTACGCCGACATCTACACGATGCGGCGCAACGGGACCCAGGTGAAGCCGCAGGTGCGCGGCGTCGGCTCGGCCTACGTCGAAGACGTCGGCGCCAAGGGCCACATGCTGCTCTTCCGCCGCGACCAGGGACTCTGGGCGAAGCGGATCGGGCCGGCGGCGGCGCGCAAGCTCTGTCAGCTGCCCGACCAGTCGGAGACCAACGGCGTCTTCTCCTCCGACGGCAGCAAGGTCGCCGCCTTCGTCGCGGTCGAAGAGCGCCAGCAGCTGGTCTCGATCGACGTCTCGACCCGGCGCCAGAGCGAGCTGGCAGAAGGGTTCGAGCTGGACTCAAAAGACGGCTCAGTGCTCGGGCCGGTGATCGCATGGCAGCCGGTCCCGGTTAGTCGCTGACCGACCGCCGGATCTCTGGCGTGGGCCGGGGGTTCTCAGGCAAGGACGCAGGAAGCCGGAGTAGCAACGCTACTTCGGCGACCGAGGACACAGCCTGAGGATCTCCGGTTCCGCCAGAATCCGGTCGGTGGGGGAGCCTTCGATTGGATCCACGCTTGCCGGCTACCGGCTGGACGCTCTGATCGCTCGCGGCGGGATGGGCGTCGTCTACCGGGCGACGCACCTGGGCCTCGAACGGCCGGTGGCGCTGAAGGTGATCGCGGGCGAGCTGGCCGGGCGCGAGGGGTTCCGCGAGCGCTTCCTGCGCGAGTCGCGGCTCGCCGCCCGGCTCGACCACCCGGCGGTGGTACCGGTCTACGACTCGCGCGAGGTCGAGGGCGAGCTGATCGTCGCGATGCGACTGGTCGAGGGGGGAGACCTGCGGCGGACGATCGACCGCGAGGGGCCGCTGCGAGCCGGTGCGGGCGATCGCCCTGCTCGGCCAGGTCGCGGAAGCGCTCGACGCCGCCCACGCGGCCGGCATCGTCCACCGCGACGTCAAGCCGCACAACGTCCTGGTCGAAGGCGACCGTGCCTACCTCTCCGACTTCGGCCTCGCCAAGGCGCTGGGCGAGAGCGGCGCCCAGCCGAGCGGCGCCTCGGTGGTCGGGACCGCCGAGTACATGTCGCCGGAGCAATGGCGCGGCGGTGCGGTCGGCCCGGCCGCCGACGTCTACTCGCTCGGCTGCGTCCTCTACGAGGCGCTGACCGGGATCGTCCCCTTCGGGCGCCAGGAAGCCGACACCGAGCCGGAGATGCCGGAGGGCCTCGACGCGGTGATCGAGCGCGCCGTCGCCAAGGACCAGGCCGAGCGCTACCCGAGCGCCGGGGCGCTGATCGCCGCCGCGCGCGAGCGCGAGGGCGTCGGGATGGCGGCGACGCGGGTCCTCTCCGAGTCGGCGAGTGCCGGCCCGCGAGAGCGTGCGACGTCGGCCTTCGGGCCCGGCCCGGGCGACGAGGGAGGTCGCCGCGCACTCGGCCGCGCCAGGGCCCTGATCTGGCTTGGCGCCAGCGCCACCGCAATCGCGGTCTTGGTCGTGCTCCCCTTGCTGCTCTTCGGCAGCGACGGAGTCGAGGTCTCGGTCCCGGTCCCGGTCGGGACCGCGCCGCTGCGGGTTGCCGCCGGCCCCGAGGCGATCTGGGTCTCGAGCGAACGCGACGGCACCCTGACCCGGCTCGACCCCGCGAGCGGCGAGCCGCTCGCGGGGTCGGTCGCGGTCGGCGCCGGGATCTCCGGTGTCGCGGTCGGCGGCCGCTGGCTCTGGGCGACGAACCCGCGCCGCGGCGAGCTGCTGCGGCTCGAGCTCGAGAGCGGCCGGGTGCTGGAGCGGATCGACGTCGGCGGCGCGCCGGGGCCGATCGTCCTCGGCGGCGGCCGGGTCTGGGTCGCCGACGAGCGCGGACACGGGATCGCCGCGGTCAACGCCGAGGGCGGCCGCGTCTACCGCCGCGGCCTCGCCCCCCACGCGGCGCCGCTGCGGCTGGCGACCGGGGCGGGCGGCCTCTGGGTCAGCAGCGCCACGGCCGGCAACGTGCGCCGCATCGATCTCGGCAGCGCCGAGCCGGCGGTGCCGATCCCGGTCGGCCGCGGCCCGGCCGGAATCACCGTCGCCCACGGCCTGGTCTGGGTCGCCAACAGCCGCTCGGGCACCGTGACCAGGGTCGACCCGGCGATCCACGCCGTGGTCGGCGCGCCGATCGTGGTCGGCGCCCGGCCCGGCGGCACCGACGCCGGCACCGACGCGGTCTGGGTCGCCAGCGCCGCCGACGGTACGGTCACCCGGATCGACGCTGAGAGCGGCGAGCGCGAGGGCGACCCGATCGAGGTCGGGCCGCAACCGGGCGCCGTCGCGATAGGGGCAGGCGCCGTCTGGGTAGTCAACAACGGAGACGGCACCGTCACCCGCATCGAGCCCTGAGCGGGGGGCGGCGTGTCGAGTTACTAACCCCGGGGGTGAATAACTCGACACGGACGAAATCGGCGATCGGCCCGTAAAGCTAGGATCGGGGACCGCATGACCCAGGACATCGACACGCTCGCGATCGACACGATCCGCACGCTCTCCATGGACGCGGTGCAGAAGGCGAGCTCGGGGCACCCGGGGACGCCGATGTCGATGGCGCCGGTCGCCTACGAGCTCTGGCAGAACCACCTGCGCTACGACCCGGCCGACCCGATCTGGCCGAACCGCGACCGCTTCGTGCTCTCGGCCGGGCACGCCTCGATGCTGCTCTACTCGATGATCTTCCTCGCCGGCGTGAAGCGGGTCGATGCCGACTACAACATCCTCGAGGAGCCGGCGCTGACGCTCGAGGAGATCGAAAGCTTCCGCCAGCTGCACTCGCGCACCCCGGGCCACCCCGAGTACCGCTGGACCACCGGGGTCGAGACCACGACCGGGCCGCTCGGCCAGGGGATCGCGACCTCGGTCGGGATGGCGATGGCCTCGAAGTGGCAGGGCGAGCAGTTCGGCGCCGAGCTCTTCGACTTCGACGTCTACGCGCTCGCGGGCGACGGTTGCATCATGGAGGGGGTCTCGCACGAATCGGCCTCGCTCGCCGGGCACCTCAAGCTCGACAACCTCTGCTGGCTCTACGACAACAACCACATCACGATCGACGGCGATACCAGCCTCGCCTACGGCGACGACGTGCTCACCCGCTTCGAGGGCTACGGCTGGAACGTGCTGCGGGTCGGCGACGCCAACGACCGCGGCCTGCTCGCCCGCGCCTTCGAGGAGTTCAAGAACGAGGTCGGCCGGCCGACCCTGATCGTCGTCGACAGCCACATCGGCTGGGGCTCGCCGAACAAGCAGGACACCGAGTCCGCCCACGGCGAACCGCTCGGCGAGGAGGAGATCAAGCTGACCAAGCGCGCCTACGGCTGGCCCGAGGACGCCCAGTTCCTCGTCCCCGAGGGCGTGCCGGAGCGTTTCCAGGAGGTGCTCGGCAGGCGCGGGGCCGAGGAAAGCGCCGCCTGGAAGGAGAAGCTCGCCGCCTCTGGCCACGCGGAGACGGTCGAGACGATGCAGCACCGCCGCCTCCCCGACGGCTGGGACGCCGGCATCCCCACCTTCGAGCCCGACGAAGAGAAGGGGCTCGCCACCCGCAAGGCTTCGAACAAGGTCGAGAACGCGATCGCCGAGCGGGTGCCGTGGCTGATTGCCGGCTCCGCCGACCTCACCGACTCGACCTCGGTGCGGCTCAACTTCGACGGGGTCGAGAACTTCGAGCCGGGGAGCTACGGCGGCCGCCAGGTCCACTACGGGATCCGCGAACACGCCGCCGCCACCGCCTGCAACGGGATGTCGCTCTGCAAGCTGCGGCCGCTCTGGTCGACCTACCTCACCTTCTCCGACTACGGCCGCCCCGGGATCCGGCTCTCGGCGCTGATGGAGATCCCGGTGATCCACCTCTTCACCCACGACTCGATCAGCCTCGGCGAGGACGGCCCGACCCACCAGCCGATCGAGCAGCTCGCCTCGCTGCGGGCGATGCCGCACCTCGACGTGATCCGGCCGGCCGACGCGAACGAGGTCGCCGAGGCCTGGAAGCTGGCGATCGAGCGCACCCACAACCCGGTCGCGCTCGTCCTCACCCGGCAGAACGTGCCGGTCTTCGACCGCTCCAGGTATGCCTCCGCTGAGGGCGTTCAGAGGGGTGGCTACGTGCTCGCCGATCCCGAGGAGGGCGACCCGGACTTGATCGTGCTTGCGGCCGGCAGCGAGGTCCAGTTCGCGCTCGGCGCCCATGAGATCCTCGCCGGCGAGGGAATCCGCACTCGCGTCGTCAGCCTCCCCTGCTGGGAGGCCTTCGAACGCCAGGACCAGGAGTACCGCGACGAGGTGCTGCCGCCGGAGATCACCGCCCGGGTTGCGATCGAGCAGGCCTCGCCGATGGGCTGGGAGCGCTACGTTGGAGACCACGGCACGATCGTCGGGATGACCACCTTCGGCCAGTCGGCTCCTTATAAGGACATCGAGGCCGAGTTCGGGTTCACGCCGGAGCAGGTCGCCGACGTGGTGCGCGGGGTCGCGGAGCGCGCGGCCGTAAAGACTTCGACCTAAGGGGGTCGCCGATGAAACCGACCGCACGACTGCACGAGCTGGGGCAGAGCCTCTGGCTCGACAACATCACCCGCCCGATGCTGGGCGAGGGCGTGCTGAAGGGCTACATCGAGGAGCTCTCGGTCACCGGGTTGACCTCGAACCCGACGATCTTCGACAAGGCGATTTCGGGCGGCGACGCCTACGACGAGCAGATCGCCCAGGTCCGGCCCGCCGCCGACGCCGGCGAGGGAGTGGGCGCGAACGCCGACGAGCGCGTCTTCTTCGAGCTGGCGCTGGCCGACCTGCGCGACGCCTGCGACCTCTTCGCCGACGTGCACCGTCGCAGCGCCGGGGTCGACGGCTTCTGCTCGCTCGAGGTCTCGCCGCTGCTCGCCGACAACGGGGGAGAGACGATCGAGCAGGCGAAGGCGCTGCACGAGAAGGGCGGGCGCGACAACCTCTACATCAAGATCCCCGGCACCGAGGCCGGGCAGAAGGCGATCGAGGAGGCGATCTTCGCCGGGATCCCGATCAACGTCACCCTGCTCTTCGACGACCAGCAGTACCTCGGCGCCGCCGAGGCCTACATGCGCGGGATCGAGCGGCGGATCGAGGCCGGGCTCGACCCCGACGTCGCCTCGGTCGCCTCGCTCTTCATCAGCCGCTGGGACGTTGCGGTCGGCAAGGAGGTGCCGGACGAGCTGGTCAACCGGCTCGGGATCGCGGTCGGCGGACGTGCTCACCGGGCCTACCACGAGCTCCTCGACTCGCCGCGCATGCTGCGCCTGATGAACGAGGGCGCGCGCCCGCAGCGGCTGCTCTGGGCCAGCACCGGGACCAAGGACCCCGACGCCTCCGACACCCTCTACATCGAGGCCTTCGCCGCGCCGTTTACGGTCAACACGATGCCGGAGCCGACCCTGCTCGCCTTCGCCGACCACGGCGAGGTCGGCGACCTCTTCCCGGCCGACGGCGGCAACGCCGAGGCGGTGCTGAAGGAGTTCGAGGAGGCCGGGATCGACGTCGCGGCGCTTGCCGCGCGCCTCCAGGAGGAGGGCAAAGAGAGCTTCGTCAAGTCCTGGGAAGACCTGCTGCAGTCGATCGCCTCGCAGACGGCGACCGCCGCGTGAGCGAGCTGCGCGAAGCCCCGGCCTGGGGCAAGCTCGAGGCGCATTACGAGGCGATCGAGGGCAAGCACCTGCGCGAGCTTTTCGACGGCGACCCGGAGCGCGGCGAGCGACTGGTCGCCGAGGGCGCCGGCCTCTATCTCGACTTCTCGAAGAACCGGATCGTCGACGAGACGGTGATCCTGCTCGGCGAGCTGGCCCGCGAGCGCGGGGTCGAGGAGCGACGCGACGCGATGTTCCGCGGCGAGCACATCAACGTCTCCGAGGACCGCGCGGTGCTGCACGTGGCGCTGCGGATGCCGCGCGAGCGCTCACTCGTCGTCGACGGCGTCGACGTGGTCAAGCAGGTGCACGAGACGCTCGACCGCATGGCGTCCTTCTGCGAGCGGGTGCGCTCCGGCGAGTGGCGCGGCCACACCGGCAAGCCGATCCGCAGCGTCGTCAACATCGGGATCGGCGGCTCCGACCTCGGGCCGGTGATGGCGTATGAGGCGCTCAGGCACTACTCGAAGCGCGAGCTGACCTTCCGCTTCGTCTCCAACGTCGACGCCACCGACTTCGCCGAGTCGACCCGCGACCTCGACCCGGAGGAGACGCTCTTCGTCGTCTCCTCCAAGACCTTCACCACGCTGGAGACGATGACCAACGCGCAGAGCGCGCGCGAGTGGGCGCTGACGGGCCTGGGCGGCGACGAGGCGGCGGTCGCCAAGCACTTCGTCGCGGTCTCGACCAGCGCCGCCGAGGTGACCAAGTTCGGGATCGACCGCGAGAACATGTTCGGGTTCTGGGAGTGGGTCGGCGGCCGCTACTCGATGGATTCGGCGATCGGGCTCTCGACCATGCTGGCGATCGGGCCGGCCCACTTCGCCGAGATGCTGGCCGGGTTCCACGCTGTCGACGAGCACTTCCAGGAGGCGCCCGCAGGCGAGAACCTGCCGATGATCATGGGCCTCTTGGCGGTCTGGTACGGCGACTTCTTCGGCGCCGAAACCAGCGGCGTCTTCCCCTACGACCAGTACCTGCACCGCTTCCCGGCTTATCTCCAGCAGCTGACCATGGAGTCGAACGGCAAGCACGTCACCCTCGACGGGGCCCGGGTCGACTACGACACCGGCGCGATCTACTGGGGCGAGCCGGGGACCAACGGCCAGCACAGCTTCTACCAGCTGATCCACCAGGGGACGCGCCTGATCCCCTGTGACTTCATCGGCTTCGCCCACTCGAACAACCCGCTCGGCAACCACCACGACTACCTGATGTCGAACGTCTTCGCCCAGGGCGAGGCGCTCGCCTTCGGCAAAACACCGGAGCAGGTGCGGGCCGAGGGGACGCCGGAGGAGATCGTGCCGCACCGGACGATGGAGGGCAACCGGCCCTCGAACACGATCCTCGCCGAGCGGCTCGACCCGGCGACGCTGGGCAAGCTGGTCGCCCTCTACGAGCACAGCGTCTTCACCCAGGGAGCGATCTGGGGGATCGACTCCTTCGACCAGTGGGGGGTCGAGCTGGGCAAGGTTCTGGCCAAGGCGATCATCCCCGAGCTGCAGGCCGACGCGGAGCCGAAGCTGCGCCACGACAGCTCGACCAACGCGTTGATCGGCCGTTACCGACACGCCCGCCGCGGCGAATAAGGTCCCGCCATGCCCCTGGTCGACGCGCTCACCCTGGCCGCGTCGGAGTCGAATCTGCTCGCGGCGCGCGAGCAGATGGCCTTCACGCTCGGCTTCCACATCGTCCTCGCCTGCCTCGGCGTCGCCCTACCGGCGACGATCCTCCTCGCCAACTACCTGGGGCTGAAACGGGGCGACAAAGACGCGATCGAGCTGGCCCGGCGCTGGTCGAAGGCGATGGCGGTCACCTTCGCGGTCGGGGCGGTGACCGGGACCGTGCTCAGCTTCGAGTTCGGGTTGCTATGGCCCGAGTTCATGGACCGCTGGGGAGGGGTCTTCGGGGTCGCCTTCGCGATCGAGGGGATCTTCTTCTTCATCGAGGCGATCTTCCTCGCGATCTACATCTACGGTTGGAAGCGGCTCGGCGGCTGGGCCCACTTCTGGTCCGGGGTACCGATGGCGATCACCGGGATCGGCGGCGCCTTCTCGGTCGTCGCCGCCAACGCCTGGATGAACCAGCCGCAGGGCTTCACCCTGAACAAGGCCGGCGAAGCGATCGACACCGACCCGCTGCAAGTCCTCTTCAACCCGGCGACCGGCTACGAGGTCCCGCACATGATCCTCGCCGCCTACATGGTCACCGGCTTCCTCGTCGCCTCGATCTACGCGGTCGGGATGCTGAAGGGGCGGCGTGACCGCCTGCACCGGCTGGGGCTGCTGATCCCGCTGACGATCGCCTGCATCGCGACCCCGATCCAGCTCTTCGTCGGCGACACCGCGGCGCGCGAAGTCGCCGACCACCAGCCGGCCAAGTTCGCCGGCATGGAGTGCATCGAGGAGACCGGCGACCACCAGACCGAGTGGGTGGGCGGGATCTGCACCGACGACGGGGTCAAGTGGGGGATCGGCATCCCCGACCTCGACTCCTTCCTCGTCGGGTTCAGCGCCGACACCGTGGTGACCGGGCTGGAGGACATCCCGGTCGACGAGCGGCCGCCGGCGAACACGCTGCTGCACCTCTCCTTCGACGCGATGGTCGGGATCGGCACGGCGCTGATGCTGCTGGCGCTTTGGCTGGCCTGGGTCTGGTGGAAACGGCGCGACATCCCGCAGACCCCGTGGTTCCTGCGCGCGGTCGCGATCTCCGGGGCGGGCGCGATCGTCGCGATGTGGTGCGGCTGGATCGTCACCGAGGTCGGGCGCCAGCCCTGGATCGTGCAGGGCTACATGCGGACCGAGGAAGCGGTGACCGAGGCGGAGGGGCTCTGGTTTGCCTTCGCTGGCGTTCTGATCCTCTACGCGGCCCTGGGCGCGACCGCGATCGTCGTCCTGCGCGGCATGTCGCGCCGCTGGCGCGAAGGCGCCGAGGAGCCCGCGACCCCCTACGCGCCGCAGGGGGAGGCCGCGCCATGAGCAAGGCGGACGCCGCGGCGGCGATCCTTTGGGTGGGGGCGACGTTCTATGCGCTGTTCGGGGGGGCGGACTTCGGGGGTGGGTTCTGGGACCTGATCGCCGGCGACGCGGAGAAGGGGGAGCGGCCGCGCGACTTGATCCAGCGCTCGCTCACCCCCGTCTGGGAGGCCAACCACGTCTGGCTGATCTTCGTCCTCGTCGTCCTCTGGACCGCCTTCCCGCCCGCCTTCAGCGCGATCTTCTCGACCCTCTACGTGCCGATCGCGCTGGCCGCGCTGGGGATCGTCCTGCGCGGCGCCGGCTTCGCCTTCCGCAAGCAGATCGAGGGGCTGGCGGGGCGGCGGGCGATGGGCGCGACCTTCGCCCTCTCCTCCGTTCTCACCCCGTTCTTCATGGGCGCGACGG
This sequence comes from uncultured Solirubrobacterales bacterium, assembly GCA_963846515.1. GTDB lineage: Bacteria > Actinomycetota > Thermoleophilia > Solirubrobacterales > 70-9 > VAYN01. The sequence continues at coordinate 90,683 of CAWJWC010000005.1, forward strand.
TCGGCGCGATCGCCTCCGGCAACGTCCCCGCCGAGGGCAACGGCGACGCCTTCTCGAGCTGGCTCGAGCCGCTGCCGCTCCTCACCGGGGCGCTGTTCGTCGCCACCGGCGCCTACCTGGCGGCGGTCTTCCTGGTCGGCGACGCGCGCCGGGCGGGAGAGGCGGACCTGGAGAGCTACTTCGTGCGGCGGGCGCTGGCTGCGGCCGCGGTCGCCGGCGCCCTCGCGGCGATCGGCCTAGTCGAGCTGCACGCCGAAGCCCGCTACGTCTTCGACCGCCTCGTCGACCAAGGCCTGCCGCTGGTCGTGGCGTCAGCCCTGTGCGGCCTAGCCCTGCTCGCCCTCCTCCTGAAACCCGGGTCGACGGGCCTGAAGCGTCCAAATGGTGGACGCCTGAGGCCCATCGGCAGCGTGTGGTTGCGGCCGCTGGCGGCTGGGGCGGTAGTGAGCGTGATTTGGGGGTGGGGGGTGGCGCAGTTCCCCTATTTGCTGCCCACCTCTTTGCGGATCGATCAGGCGGCGGCGCCGGACCCGACGCTGACGATCGTCTTCGTCGTCTTCGCGGTCGCGGTGGTGCTGATCTTGCCGTCTCTGGGCCTGCTCTACACACTCAGCCAGAAGGACCTTTTGGAGGGTGAGCACTGACCCAGTTGTCCGGGTTGGGTGAACATCCCCATCCAACTTCAAGGTTGCCTCAAGGCGCTCCGATGAGGCTGCATGATCAAACTCATCCGCCGCCGCATGGCCGTCATCTCCTTCGACCTGTCGATCGCTTGCGTTGCGGCACTCGCCCTTCCCGCCACCGGTTTCGCCGCCCCGCCTGAAGGCGGCGAAGGACCGCCGCCCCAGCTCTCTTTTACGCCCGGCAGCTACGACTTCGGGATCCAGCTGGTCAACCGCGGCGAAGGCTCGACCGACTTCCAGCTGACCAACGTCGGCACGGCGGAAACGCAGCTGGGCGGGGTTGGGATCGGCGGCAAAAACCCGAGCAACTTCTGGACCAACGGCGGCGACTGCTCGCCCGGTCGCTGGCTGCAGCCGGGCGAGAGCTGCAACGTCGGAGTGGGCTTCAACCCCTGGGAGCTCGCTCCGTACGAAGCCGAGCTGCAGGCCTACGTCGCCGGCGCCACCTTCACCGCGACGCTCTCCGGCCAGGGCGGTCGCGCGATCGTCGAAGCGACTGAGACCCCGGCTGAGTTCGGCGCCGTCGCGGTCGGCGCCCCCGGAGTCGTGTACGAGATCGAGTTCGTCAACCACGGCAACGCGCCGGGCAGCTTCTTCATCGCGGTGATCGCCAGCGGCAGCGTCGGTAGCTTCCAGCTGCTCGACGAGAACTGCACCGGGGTGCCGCTGCTCCCCGAGGAGAGCTGCACCGCCGAGGTCCGCTTCGAGCCGCAGGGCATCGGCCCGAAGCTTGCGCGCCTGGCGCTGTTCGGCGACGACGACGGCGGCGCGATGGTCGAGCTAAGCGGCGAGGGTCTGGCAGCGGAACCGCCGCTCGCGGGCGCCGCGGCGACGGGCGTGGCGACGGGCGCGGCAAGCGCCGCAGCGGCTCCGGCCTCCTCGAGCCCTCCCCGCACCAAGCGACGCCGCTTCGGCCGCAACACCTCGTTGGCCACCGGCCGCGCCCACTGCACCGCGCTCTGCCCGCGGGGCAAGGCGCTGCGCAAGCGCACGGCCGTCGCTGGCGGCTGAGGCGCGCGGCCGCAGCTGCGTGCCGCGTCTCACCCGATCGTTAGGTTCGCGGCCGTGATCAAGGCGGTCCTCTTCGACATCGACGGCACCCTGCTGGTCACCGGTGGGGCGGGCGCAATCGCCTGGCAGCGCGCCTTCCGCGAGCTGCACGGGATCGACGCGGACATCGAGGAGCACACGCACGCCGGGATGACCGACCCGGAAATCGCCGCGATCGTCTTCCGCGAGGTGATCGGGCGCGACGGCAGCGACGCGGAGCGGGCGGAAGCGATTGCCGGCTACCTCAGCCACCTCGCCGACGCGGTCGCGGAGTCGGACGGCTACCGGGTGATGCCGGGGATCGAAGAGCTGCTGCCGCGGCTCACCCACGCAGGGGTGCTGCTCGGCCTCGTCACCGGCAACATCGAAGCCGCCGCTCACATCAAGCTCGCCCGCGCCGACCTCAACCGCTTCTTCGCCTTCGGCGGCTACGGCTCCGACTCCAGCGACCGCACTGAGCTGACCAAGCGCGCGGTCGAGCGCGGCGGCACCGTCGCCGGCGTGCCGCTCGACCCGACGGCGACGATCGGCGTCGGCGACACCCCCCGCGACGTCAGCGCCTGCCACGGCGCCGGCATCCGCGTCGTCGGTGTCGCCACCGGCAGCTACACGGTCGAGCAGCTGGCCGAGGCCGGCGCCGACTGGGCGATGCCGGAGATGACTTCAAATTTCCCCGCTCTGGCCGCCTGACCGGCGCATGCCGGCGTCCTCGGTCGCTCGCCTGCAGAGCACGCTTCGCTCCCTGCGTCCTTGGCCTGCTTGGTCAGGCGGCCAGAGAGCAGCGGGCCTGGTAGATCGAGGTAAAACCCGATTCGAAGCCGTTGCGGGCCGCCCGCAGGTAGAGGCGCCAGACCCGCACCCGTTCGCGGCCGGCGAGCCGGATCGCCTGCTCGAGGTTGGCGTCGAGGTTGCGCGCCCAGTGGCGCAGGGTCTCGGCGTAGTCCGCCGCGAAGCCCTCGACGTGGTGGCTGACGAAGCCGGCCCGTTCGAGCGCCAAGAGGTTGCGCGAGAGGTGCAGCGGCGCCGCATCGGGGAAGACGTAGCGCTCCGAGAACGCTCCTGCCTCGGCGTCGCTGTGGCGCAGCCTGGCGATGCCGTGGTTGAGCAGCCGCCCGCCCGGCTCCAGCACGCTGGCCAGGGTGCGGGCGTAGACGTCGATCTGGGAGGCACCGACGTGCTCGACCATGCCGATCGAGGCGATCGCGTCGAAGCGCTCGCCCGAGGCGGCGAGCTCGCGGTAGTCCATCACCCGGATCTCGACTTGGTCCGCGACCCCCGCTTCCTCGGCGCGCTGCCGCGCCCGCTCGGCCTGGGGAGGGGAGAGGGTGATGCCGACCACGCTGGCTCCGTACTTGGTTGCCGCCCAAAGCGGGAAGCCGCCCCAGCCGCAGCCGACGTCGAGGACGCGATCGCCCTCCTTGACGTCGAGCTTGCGGGCGACCGTGTCGAGCTTCTCCTCCTGCGCTTCCTCCAGCGTCTTCTTCTCTCCGCCCCGCCAGATCGCGCAGCTGTAGACCATGGTCGGGCCGAGGAAGAGCTCGAAGAACTCGTTGGAGACGTCGTAGTGGTGGCGGACGGCGCGGGCGTCGCGCTCGCGGCTGTGGCGGCGGCCGCTCGGGCGCAGCTCGGCCCGCGGCCGCCGCGGCGGCCGGCTTAGGCCGGCGGCGCGCACCGCGCCGAGCAGCAGCGCCCGCTTGTCGGCCCCGTCGAGCGCCGGCGGCTGCCAGGAGTCGAGCAGCTCGATCGTCGCGTCGATGTCGTCGACCTCGAGCTCGCCGCTGACGTAAGCGCGGCCGAGCCCGAGCTGGCCCGGCGCGAGCAGCACGTGGGCGGCGGCTTGGGGGGAACGGACGCTGAAGATCGGGCCGTCGCCGGAGGTTGAGGGAAGCCTGCTCCCGTCCCAGAACTCGATCGCGAACGGCCGCTCGGGGACGCGGCGCTCGATCTCGCGGCGCAGGCGACCGGTGTCCGCAAAGGCCATCGCCGCAGCCTACAACCGGCCGATGGGCCGAAAAGCGGAAATATGCTCCACTTTTCGGCCCATCGGCCGCCATTTGATACGGATCGGTGGCTATTCACGCCATGCTTCTGGCGGGCGCCTTATGATCGCTCGCATGTCGAGTACCGCCGGTCCGCTGCCTTCCGATATCCAGCCAGTCGAGAACGAGACCCGGGACCGGATCATCACTGGCCTGGTCACGCTGGTCCCGTTCGTCGCGATCGGCCTCGCCGGCTGGCAGGTCTGGGGCAGCGCCCTGCACTGGAGCGACGTCTTCCTCTTCGTTGGGATGTACGTGCTGACCGGGCTCGGGATCACGGTCGGCTTCCACCGCCTGCTCACTCACCGCTCGTTTAAGACCTCGAACTGGCTGCGCGGGCTGCTGGCGATCCTCGGCTCGGCGGCGATCGAGGGCCCGGTGATCTCCTGGGTCGCCGACCACCGCAAGCACCACGCCTTTGCCGACGTCGACGGCGACCCGCACAGCCCCCACGTCGACCACGGCCACGGCTGGAGCGGCGCGATGCGCGGCCTCTTCCACGCTCACATGGGCTGGCTCTTTATCCACACCCAGCGCGGCAACAAGGAACGCTTCGCGCCCGACCTGCTCGAGGACCCGGTGGTCAGCTGGGTCGACCGCACCTTCCTGCTCTGGGCGATCGGCGGGCTGCTGCTTCCCTTCGCGCTCGGCTGGATCATCGGCGGCACCCTTTTCGCCGGCGTTACCGGCCTGCTCTGGGGCGGGCTCGTGCGGGTCTTCGTCCTCCACCACTTCACCTACAGCATCAACTCGCTCTGCCACGTCTTCGGCGTGCGCGAATTCGAGACCGACGACCACTCGCGTAACCTCGCGCTGATCGCGATCCCGACCCTGGGCGAGGCCTTCCACAACAGTCACCACGCCTTCCCGACCTCCGCCAAGCACGGTCTGCGCTGGTGGCAGATCGACATCTCCGCTCTGACCATCGACGGGCTTGAGAAAGTCGGTCTGGTCTGGGACGTGGTCCGCGTTTCCCCAGAGCGCCTGGCGGCCAAGGCGGCTGGGTCGAGCTAGGCACCCCGGCGTCGTCGTGACCGAGCAGACCCGCAGCCTCGCCCCGGCCAAGGCCGGGCAGCGAGAGCGTCTGCTGCGAGGTATGACCCAGGCCGCCGCCCGCTACGGGTACGGCAATGCCAGCGTCGCCCGCGTGGTCGAGGCGGCCGGAGTTTCGCGGGCGACTTTCTACGAGCATTTCCCGGACAAGGAAGCCTGCTTCCTCGCGGCCTTCGAGCAGGCGGGGGCGCGGATCGAAAGTGGCCTGGTCAGGGTCGAAGCCGACCGCGCGCCGGCGACACACGCCCCGGCGCTGATCGAGGAACTGCTCGCCAACATCGCCAAGGATCCGGCGGCGGCCCGCATCGTCCTGGTCGAGGCGTTGGCCGGCGGACCCGCGGCGCGGGAGGCGCACGCGCGGCTGCTGGCGATCGCCGAGAACGCGATCGAGCGCGGCCTGGCCGAGGGCGAGGACGGACCGCGACTGGCGATCTCGGGCCGGGCGGTGATCGAGGGTGCCGGCGGCGTGCTCGCGAAGCGCGTCTTTCGCGGCGAAACCGCGCGGCTGCCGGAGCTCCGCGACGACCTGCTGGCTTGGATCCGCTCCTACGCGGTCGCCGCGGGCGAGCCGCGGCTGAGTCCGGAGCAGTGGCACCGGCTCGGCGCCGGGGTAAGCGGCCAGCCGCACACGAAGTTCGCCGCCGCGGCGCTCGACCACAAGCTGCCGCGCGGGAGGAGCGCCGCGACGCCCGAGGCGGTTGCCGGCGAGTACCGCGAACGGATCCTCGGGGCGGTGGCGGAGCTGACGCGGACCAAGGGGTATGCGGCGATGACGGTCGCCGATATCGTCCGGACCGGGTCGGTGACCCGCGAGGCGTTCTACGCGCAGTTTCGCAGCAAGGAGGACGCCTTCCTCGCCGCCCAGAGCGCCGGCCTGGAAGAAAGCATCGCCCTCGCCGCGACCAGCTTCTTCGCCGGCGAGAGCTGGCCGGACCGGGTCTGGGACGGCCTCGAGACGCTGCTCAGGTACGTCTCCGGACAGACCGACCTTGTCTACGTCGACGTGATTGAGAGCTACGCGGCAGGCACGGCGGCAATCCGGCGCTCGTTCGACAACCGCATGGCCTACACGCTCTTCCTCGAGGACGGCTACCGCCAGGGCCCGGAGGCGGAAGCACTGCCGCGCCTCTGCTCCGAGGCAATCGGCGGCGCGCTGCTCGGGATGCTGCGCTGCCAGGTAACCGGGAGCGGCGCCGAGCGAATGCACGAGCTGCTGCCCGAGGCGGTCTACGTCGCCGTCGCACCCTTCATCGGACCGGCTGCGGCGCTCGAGCTGATCGAAGCGAAGCTGGCCTGAGGGCGGATGGCCCGACCACTGAGCGCACACTCTCGCGCACCGCATTTGGCAGGCTGAAGCGGGCCGCCGGCCGGCCCGGCGTTTCGCCGTCTCTCACCGCCGGATGTTCCTCGATCACCCCGAGCGCGACAAGCGCGTCGAGGTGCCGGCGCAGCGTTTGACTGCTCGCCTGTCCCCAGGTAGCGAGGTCCGAGGCGGTCGCCTCCGGTACCGCGCTGAGCGAACGCAGGATCCCGAGCCGGACCGGATCGGCGACCCCCTCCAGCCACGCGGCCTCTCCCTGTCGGACCGAATCCGAAGGCTGCTCAACTGTCGATTCCCCGATAACTGCCCCCTGCCCGTTTGAACGACACTGGTTTGGAGAAACTGGCCATACACCTGGGCTGAAAACTCGGTCAACATCCACAAACTATCGCGTTTATGCCCAACACCAGGCATGTATACCGACCAGGCAGAGAATTCGCAAGCTTTGCCACCCTACCTCACTCGCGCTTCCGTGAACGTGGATGGTTTTTTTGGAGAACGGATTAAGGTGCGGCAGGGGACTGGTACCAGTCGACCCAGCCCTCGCAGGCGGCAGCCAGGGGCACGATTCGGTGCGGCCGGTCGGGAACCGCGACCAGCTCGCCGAGGTAGGCCTTGCCGTCGTAGTCGCTGAGTTCCTGCAGGGCGCTGGCCTCGGCGGCCGCAAGGGTGAACCGGACTCCCCCGCCATCGCTCTCGTAGCGACCGGCCGGCCAGAACTGACCGTTGTTGCCGAGGCTGATCGTGTTCGGGCGTTGGCCGTCCAGCCCCGCCTTCAGCTCCTCGCGGAAGCCGGGTGCGGTGAGCGTCAGGTCGAAGGGCGAGAAGTACTGCAGCGAGAGGTTCCAGCTGCCGGCCGGCAGGCGCAGCGACTGCGAGGCGCTCTCGCCGGTGCCGAGGATGCTGCTCTCGCGCCAAGCCGATTTGGCACCGATCGCGGCGCCGGGGAAGAGCGAGGCGCGGCCGGGGCTGGCGAGCAGGATGCGGATCTCCGGCGCGGCGCAACCGGCGCGGGCGGCGGGCTCGGTCCCCTCGAGCAGCACGTGGCGGCCCTCCGGCAGGTCGCCGATCCGCTCCCAGAGCACGTAGGACGGGGTGACGGCGACGCGCCGGAAGTTCTCCGGGGCCTGGCTGTTCCAGGCAGCGCGGCCGGTGATCGCGTAGTCGAAGCGTTCGAGGGTCCCGGGCGAGAACGAGTCGAAGTCGACCGGGCTGTAGGCGTCGCCGGTGTCGAACGGCTTCTCCGGATTGGATTCGACTTCGGGGTCGGGGAACTCGACCAGGGGGACGTGCGTATCGGCGCCGCGCAGCCCGTAGGCGGCGTAGCGGTCCTGCCCCGCGTAGAGGACCGGCTCCCCCTGGACGATCGGCAGGAACGCCTCCAGCTCGCTCCCGTGCCCCGGCGGCCCGACCGGAGCGTCCCGCAGGACGAGCAGGCTCGAGTAGCTCGCTCCTCCCACAAAGAGCACCGCCAGCACCGCCCAGCCCGTACGCACCACACCAGAGCGCCCTCGTGAGGAGGCGGGGAGGGACTCGGCGGAGCCTCCCTGCTGTTGCTCCGACGAGTCCCTCCCCGCCTCCCTCGCCCGGGGGAGCTCGGCGAGTAGGGGGCGGATCGCGACGAGCATCGCCAGGGGGGCGGCGATCATCAGGGCCTTGGCCTGGGAGTAGTCGCCGCTGAAGGGGAGGGAGGCGAGGTAGAGCAGCGCGCAGGCGCCGAGCGCGACCGGCACGGTCAGCTCGCGGCGGCGCACCCACCAGGCGACGCCGGCGAGCAGGGCCAGCGCTGCGATCGCGCCGGCGAGGCCGGGCAGCGGCGCGCCGCCGGCGGCGTCGAGGCGGTAGTTCGCCGCCGGCCACACGCCCAGCGCCTCGATCGGCGAGACCGGGCCGTAGGTGTTGCTGCCGGCGACCTTGTTGAAGCTGCTGCCAAACCCGAACGGCCCGACGATCGTCGCCGCGACCGCGAAGCCGACGAGCAGGACGATCGCCAGCAGGGTTAGCGGCCGCAGCAGGAAGCGCAGCAGTGCCCGCGGCCGCAGCGCCCGCCGCACCGCCGGCTGGGTCAGGCTCCAGCAGGCGACGATCGCGACCGGCCAGGCTAGCCCGGCAAAGCTGTACGAGAAGAAGATTCCCCCGGCGAGGGTGAGCGGCGGGAGCACCTTCGAGCCGTCGATGGCGGGACTCTTCGACCGGTCGATAGTGAGTAGGTAGACGACGGTGGCTAGTACGAAGAGGGCCTCGGCGGTCTCCTTGAAGGCGGCCTGGGCGTAGTAGGAGGCGGCGAGGTAGGTGAGCGGGACGAGCGCTGCGGCCAGGGTTCGGCGCACAGGCGAGAGCTCGCGCAGCGCCCCCAGCGCGGTCAGCCCGGTCAGCACGCCGATCGCGACGATCTCGCCGACGAAGGCCTGGCCGAGGCCGATCCCGGGCAGGGACGCCACCGCCACCGCCAGCCCGTGCGGGCCGAGCGGGTAGCCGGTGTCCGGGGTCGGGCCGAAGCCGCTACGCAGCCACTCGGCCCAGGCCAGGTGCAGCCCGAGGTCGTTGTTGAAGCCAACCCCGAGCAGTCCCCAGCGGCCGCTGACCGCGAACGGGATCGAGAGGGCGAGGACGACCACGACCGCCACCGGCAGTGCCGCCCGCCACGCCCCCGGCGCCTCGTAGGGCAGCCACCAGACCAGCAGCGCGGCGAGGACCAGCAGCGCGGCGACCCCGAGCGTGGCGCCGCTCCCGTGGCCCGGCGCCCGCGCCAGCACCCCGGTCACGGTGAGGATCGCGGCGAGCCCGACCGCCGGCTCCAGCCACGACCACGAGCGCCGCCCTGTCAGCGACACCATCGCGCGCCCGACCAGCAGCGAAGCGGCGCAGATCAGCGCCGCCGAGGAATAGGTCCCGATCATCAGGTTCGGCAACTTATGGCAGCCGCGCCCGCGATGCCGGGCGCCGCCGCCCGCTCAGTGCTTCTCGGCCGCCGCTTCCAGCGTCGCGCGCAGGTTCTCGCCGCGCAGCGGGTGCTCGTGGCCGGGGCCGACGACGCGCGGTTCGAGTGCCGCCAGCTTGCGCACCGACTCCTTCGCCTGCTCGTGGTTCCAGCCCCAGGCGGGGTGGGGGACGCTGGCCTCGCCCTCGGGCAGCGGTTTCAGCCGGCCCGAGTCGACCAGGTAGACGACGTCGGAGACCAGCGCGACCCGGTCGCTCTCGCGCCAGAGCCCGATCAGCCCCGGCGCGTGCCCGGGGAAGTGGATGACGCGGAAGCCCGCCACCTCGTCGCCTTCGGCGACCGTGTCGGCGATCTGCACCGCACCGCCGTCCCAGCGCCGCAGCAGGGTCGGGTAGATCCAGCGCACCCAGGCGACCGGCAGCTGCGAGAGGTCCAGGTAGGGCCAGAGTGCGCCCTCCCGTTCGGCTTCGGCGACCTCATCGGGGTGACAGAGCACCGGCGCCCCTATAAACGGGGCGGTGCCGCGATGGTCGGCGTGAGCGTGCCCGAGCACGACCCGCTTGATCCCGCCGAGCTGCTCGCCGGCCGCTTTCACTTTGCGGCGCATGCCCTTGGTGCCGGCGTCGAACTGGACCACCCCGTCGCCGTCCTCGAGGAAGTAGACGTTCATCGCGCTACGGAAATCGCCGCGCAGCAACCAGACCCCGTCAGCCACCTTCTCTAACCCCATGCTTCCCACCTTAGTCGCCGACGGGTCGATTTCCCACGACATGCGTGGGTTTTCGGCCCGTCGGCCGACAGTAGGGTTGCGCGCGTGCCGTGGATCTGGAAAGTCGGGATGGCGATCCTGTTCGCCTGCCTCCTCGCCTCGATGGCGATCGCGATCGTGCGCCTCTCGACCACGCCGACCGAGATCCTCGGCGACGGCTTCCGCGGCCTTCCCGAGCGCGGGGCCGAGCGGCGGCGTTAGTATCGGCGCGTTCAGCGACCGAGCAGAGGAGGCGGCGTGTTCACTCGCATCGTGGTTGGAACCGACGGGTCCGAGACCGCCGGTGAGGCGGTCCGTCAGGCGATCGACCTGGCGAAGATGTCGGGCGCGACGCTCGGGATCGTCAGCGCCTACTCGCCGGTCTCCGAGCGCAAGGTGAAAAGCGAGCAGCTCGACGCCCCGGCCGACGTCCAGTACGAGATCGGTCCGCGCGAGGACGTCAACCTCGTCCTCGATGCCGCCGCCGCGGACGCGCGCAAGGAGGGGGTCGAGGTCCAGACCCACCCGGTCGAGGGCGACCCCGCCGAGGCGATCCTCAAGGCCGCGGAAGAAACTCAGGCCGATCTGATCGTGGTCGGCAACAAGGGCATGACCGGCGCCCGCCGCTTCATTCTCGGCAGCGTCCCGAACAACATCTCGCATCACGCCCCCTGCTCCGTGATCATCGTTAGAACGACTTAGGGCACTTCAGAACCGCGCGGATGGGTAGCGGCAGCTGCGTCGATGAGGCCCGCTCCCTGCTGACTTCTTGGTAAGCCCAAATCCCGCGCCGTTTTCCGCAGGTGCTCCGCGACCTCTTTCACTCTAATTTTCGCTCCCTGCCCCGTTTCCGGTTTGAAGCGGGGGCCGCCGTAGGTGTCGGCGGCGAGCACCATCGCGGCGACGGCGCTGACGTGGGCGGCGGCCATCGAGGTCCCGACGTAGTTGCCGGGGATCCCGAAGACCCGGGTTGAGCCGGCCCGCAGCGTCACCTGGTAGACCGGTCGGGCCGAGACCGACGGGCAGCCGGCCGCCGGCGTCCCACCGCCCGGTGCTAGGAGGTCGACCCCCTTGCCGGGCAGGGCGTAGTCGCCGAGGCAGCCGCCCTCGGTGGTGCCGCCGACGCCGATCGCTCGCGGCCCGGTCGCCGGCGCCGAGACGCAGGTCTCCGAGCCGAGGTTGCCGGCCGAGGCGACGGTGACGACGCCGTGCTCGTAGGCTTCGCGCAGCGCTTCGTCGACCTCGGGGACCTTCTTGCCGCAGCCGAAGTTGAAGCTCATGTTGATCACTTCGGCGCCGTGGGCGACCGCGAAGCGAATGCCCTGCGCGATGTCGGTCGCCTGGCCGCGCCCGTTGCGGTCCAGGACCCGCACCGGCATCAGCTTTGCCCGGTAGGCGAGGCCGGTGACCGCGATCCCGTTGCCGGTCTTCTCGGCGATCGTGCCGGCGATGTGGGTTCCGTGCCCGTTTTCGTCGAGCGGCAGGCGGTCGTCGTCGATGAAGTCGTGGCCCTTGACGAACTGCCTCGCGGTGAAGTCGGGACTGCGCAGGAAGCGGTCGCCGAAGTCGCGGTAGGCGATCCCGGTGTCGAGCACGGCGACGATCGCCCCTTCGGCACCGGGCCGTCCGGCGGCTTCGAGGTTCTCCCAGGCGCCGACCGCGTCGATCCCGCCGGGGGAAGTCGGGACCCGTCCGGTCCCATCGCCCTGCCAGGGCAGGAAGCTCCACTGCTTGAAGGTCCAGTCGCCGAGCGGCGCTGCCGCCCCGGAGGCGCCGTCGAGGGTGCCGGGGTCGTTGGGGAGGACGAGGGCGGAGCTGCCTGCGGTCGCCGAGGCGGTGGCGATGTAGTTCGGCGCCGCGTACTCGACCCCAGGGTTGGCGCGCAGCGCTGCCGCCGCGGCGCGCACGCCGGTTCCGGGAGGGAGCGCCAGCGTCCGCCCGCGCGGCTCCGCGGCGTACTTGACCACCACCTGGCGGGGGACGAATTCGCGCGCCGGCGCGATCCCCGTCGCGGCGCTCGCCGTCGCGGGGACCGCGCTCGCGACGAGCGCGGCGAGGCTGGCGAGTATCGGGTGCAGTCGTTTCATTCGGTTCCCTGTCACCCGAGTCCCTGCATCCGAGCGAGCTCTTGAGCTAACACCGGCAGGCCGGCGAAGTAGTGAATATCCGGGAGAGCCGCGGGCGCGGGGTCTTCGGACCTCCTCTGAGGGGACATACTCCCGGATCGATGACCGAGACCGCTCCCGTGGACGAGCACCTGCAAGGGATGGGCCTGGCGCTCGAGCAGGCGCGCCGCGCCGCGGCGCACGGCGACGTCCCGATCGGCGCCGCGATTCTCCGCGACGGCGAGCAGCTCGCCCTCGGCGGCAACGAGCGCGAGCTGCGTCGCGACCCCACCGCCCACGCCGAGATCCTCGCGATCCGCGCCGCCGCCGAGGCGCTCGGCGGCTGGCGCCTGCCCGGCACCGTCCTCTACGTCACGCTCGAGCCCTGCGCGATGTGCGCCGGCGCGATCGTCCTCGCCCGCATCCCCATCGTCGTTTTCGGTGCCCCCGACCCCAAGGCCGGCGCCGCCGGCTCCGTCCTCGACGTCCTCGCCGAGCCCGCCCTCAACCACCGTCCCGAGCTGATCGCCGGGGTGCGCGAGGAGGAGTGCGCCACTCTCCTCCGCGATTTCTTCGCCACTCGGCGCGGGTAGGCGCGGGCGCGGCGCGCCCTGGCTAGGTGCCGTCGCCGGTTCCGGTTGCCGGCGCCCCTTTGTTCTGGATCAGTTTCACGAAGTCGCTGAGTGGCTTGGCTCCGCCGGCCAAGGTCGCCCCGGTGAAGATCGCGTCGACCGTGTGCGAAGCGTGCAGCCCCACCGCCTGCAGGAAGAAGAGCCCGAACAGGCAGCTGGCGACGACACCGCCGACCGCGCCGAGGCCGAGCAGCAACACCGCTCGATCGGCCTTCGTCTGCGCGGCTTTCGCGGTATCGCCGACGACCGTCGACGGCGGGCGCCAGGGCGGGATGAAGGGCGCGATCACCAGCAGCACGGCGGCGATCACCTGCGCTGCGACGTAGAAGCCGGCGAAGAGGGCGAAGTTCGCCTCTTTCTCCAGCGACGGATCGAACACCTTCGCCGGGGTCAGCTCGAACGCATTAAGGAGAATCGCGAGCGCGATCGCGAGGAGAGAGAGGCCAATCACCACCCACTTCGCCGTGTTGGTCGGATCCGGCAGCGTGCTGTCGGCTTTACCGGGATCCGTTTCCTTCGCTTCGATCTTCCCGGTGTCCTTCGCTTCCATCCGGCTCCTCCCAGTCGCGTTGTCCTACCGGGAGCCACCCTATGCCCCTGATTTCACAGAACGCAAGAACGAAATTCGACCATCTGGGAACCCCACAAGTTCCCCAAACCTTCCTCCGTGGGCGTGAGGAAGGAAGGACTCCCGTGTCTGGGGCAAGCAGTGCAAGGAAGAGGGACTCCGGCGTCTGGGGCAAGCCGGGCAAGGAAGCAGGGAGGAGGGACTCCCGTGTCTGGGGCAAGCGGTGCAAGGAAGAGAGGGCGGGGCAGTGCTCTGCACGACCCGCCCTCGATGACGCCGCAATGCGCCGCCCCAGACACGGGAGCGGAGAGGGTGGGATTCGAACCCACGAGGCGAGTTAACCCCGCCCACGCGATTTCCAATCGCGCTCCTTAAGCCACTCGGACACCTCTCCGGGGTGTCTTGACAGCCTAGCTCCCGGCGTTATAGCTGCGCCTGTCGGCGTCCTCGGTCGCTTGTGTGCAGAGCACACGGCGCTCCCTGCGTCCTTGTCAGGCTTGCTCTACCGCCGGGAGGGGAATGGGGACCTTCTCCCGGTAGTCGTCGAGGGAGACGACGATCGCCTCGGACTCGGGGAGCGGGGCGGTGGCGGGGCGGTGTCCGCGCAGGCGCTCGTGGCTGCAGACGACGTAGCACCACTCCATCAGCCGCAGGCGGGAGTCGGGATCGATGTCGGCGATCGTGGCGCCGATCAGGAAGCGGCCCTCGACTTCGCGGCAGCTGCGCACCTCGACCTGGGCGCTCACCTCGTGCCGCCCGCCGCCGGCGTCGTCGAGGTTCAGCAGCACCGCCGGCCGGGCACCTACCTCAAGTGGCGCCTCGGCGACGAGCCCGACCCCGGCGGCGCTGGCGTCGACCAGGCGCGCCGGTACGTGGCCGTCGGCGGAGAAGCAGTTGGCCTCGGCATCGCCCTCGAAGCGGTAGACGAGCCGTCGCTGGCGCCGCCGCCCGACCGTCCACATCGTCTTGCCCAGTCTCCGCAGCTCGATCAGTCCCAGCAGCGGCACGATCGCCGCCGCGACCCCTGGCATGTCCGGCAACGGCCCGACCCCGGCCAGGTCGAGCAGCCGCATCAGCGTCCCGGCACCGAGCAGGACGGCGCAGAAGATCACCAGGTGCAGCTTGCGCACCGCTTCGAGTCCGCCGCCGTCGACACCCTGCTTCGGCGTCACCTTGAAGGCGGTTTTCCCCGGTCGCACGATGCAGCGCAGGGCGCGGATATAGATCTCCATCGTCAAGAGCTCGTAGTGGGCGGTCTCGGGGATCCGCATGTAGCCGCGGGCGAGCGCCGCCCCGGCGCCGAGGTTGAGCAGCACCGAGGGCAGCCAGAGCGCCGCCAGCGCGAGCACGCTGATCTTCAGCGGCAGCGCTCCGGTCCACAGCACCGCCCCCAGAGTGAGCAGGAGCAGCAGCCGCATCGGCGGCGCCAGGTAGGCGAAGAGGCTGGCGAAGTAGGAGAGCCGCTGCAGCCGGGTCAGCTCGCTGGCGCGCAGCGGCGACTCGGGCAGGGTGAAGACGGCGAGGTTGCCGCGCGCCCAGCGGTCGCGCTGCAGCAGGTAGCCGTCGAGGTCGTGCGGGGCGAGCCCTTGGACCAGGACCTCGTCGTGGTAGCGGGTCCTCCAGCCGTGGCGCAGTAGCCGGATCGTCGTGTGGAAGTCCTCGGCGATCGTCTCGGTCGCGACGCCGCCGATCGCGAGCAGCGCGTGGCGGTTGATCAACGCCGCCGAGCCACACCAGTAGGCGGCACCATGGCGGTCCTTCCCCGGGCATATGACGCGGTAGAAGAGCGACTGCTCGTGGCGGCCGACGGCGTAGTGCTGGGCCGAGTCGTGATTGAAGAAGTCGTGTGGGGTCTGGACCAGCGCCATGCGCTCGTCGTCGAAGTAGCCGACCAGCGCGTCGAGCGCGTCCGGCATCGGCACGTGGTCGGCGTCGAGCATCAGCACCAGGTCGCCCTCGGTCCGCGGCAGCGCCGCGTTGAGGTTGCCGGCCTTGGCGTGGGAGTTGTCGGGCCGGGTCATGTACTCGGCCCCGGCCAGCTTCGCGATCTCCTCCATCTCCGGCCGGCGGCCGTCGTCGAGCAGGTAGGTGGTGTGGGGATAGGTGAGCGCGCGGCAGCCGGCCAGCGTCGCCATGATCACCTCGGCCGGCTCGTCGTAGGTGCAGACGTAGACGTCGACGCTGCGCTCCGGCGTCGCCGCCGGGCGCACGCTCGGCGGACGCGACCAGGAGAACCAGGCGAGGATGCCGAGCGCGTAGAAGCCATAGACCTCGGTCACCAGCAGCATCGCGAACAGCGCCGGGTTAGCGCCTTCCCAGCTCCAGCCGATGCGCCAGGTCAGGTAGCCAGCCCCCCAAAGCAGCGCGACGACGGCCACCGTGCGCAGCGGCCAGATGTGGCGGTCGAAGAACCGCCCGCCGCGGGTCTGCTCGCCGGCGTCCACACGACTTTGTCGGCCGCAAGGGTGGCGTCCTTTAAGCCTGCGAGCCCCTCCGCATCCTAGAATCCGCCGTCTGACGTCCCGGAGGGGTGCCGGAGTGGTTGAACGGGGCAGTCTCGAAAACTGTTGGCGTCGCAAGGCGCTCGTGGGTTCGAATCCCACCCCCTCCGCTCTGAGTCAACCCAGCCTTCGGTAGGTGGTGCCCCGACTTCATCGCCGATGAGCTTCAGCGTGTCCGGGGTAAGGTCGGAGCTCCTGGGCCAGACGCTGGTTTCCGTCTCCGTGTCGACCCTCGACCTTGGAAAAGCCGTCAGAGGTGCGGCTTCCTCAAGGACAGGGCCGCGCATGCGCTCGAGCACGTCGACCTCACCGCTCAGCCCGTCGGCGGCGCTCGGTCTGGCTCGGTTGCCGTTGCGGGTCTTCTCGCCACGCCCCAGATCGCGAGTGGGGGAGGGATGAGCAGCAGGGCCAGCGAGGCGATCTCGGCGATCGCGTCGGCGGTGCCGAAGTTCTCGAGGTGGCCGGCGTGGAAGATCAGGTGGAGGGTCGCGGTGAGCAGCCAGGCAATGCAGACCGCGCGGACCAGCGTCCGCTCCAGCGTCCACGCCGCCCAGGCGAAGAGCACGGCGAAGCCGAGGTAGAGGCCGCCGACGTCGGTGACCAGGTGCTCGTTGTAGGGCGGCAGTAGCTCGACCCAGCTGGCGAGGAAGGGGAAGTCGTCGTAGAAGGTCTGCGGTAGCACCGTCGCGACCAGTCCGATCGACGCTGCCGGGACGAAGAGGAAGACGAGGGCAGCTCTTGCAGCGGTCGGAGAGTGCATCGGCAGAGCATAAAGACCCCTGCAAATCACCGCCTTTCCAGGCTGAGCGGTTCAGCGCGCCGCGACGGCCAGCTCTTCGCTCGCCGCCTCGTGGCCCTCGAACGGGAGGACGAGGAAATACATCATCGAGGGCAGGAGGGAGTCGAGGTCGTCGAGCTCGCCTTTGTTGATCCGCGAGTAGAGCAGCGCTTCGACCCCGCCGACGATTCCCGCCGATGTGATCGGTGAGTAGGTGGGGGCGTCGGGGAGATGCTCGCGGACCTGGGTGTCGATGCAGGCGGCGAAGTGGTCGAGCAGGTCGTCGCGGCGCTTCACCGCCTCGGGGCTGGCGGCGCGGGCCTCGACGATCAGCGTACGGGCTGCCTCCGGTTCGGTCGAGACGAAGTGCAGCAGGGTTTCCAACCCATAGCGCAGCCGGTTTCTCCAGTTGTCCCCGCCCTTCTCGCTGGCGGTGGCGACACGCTCGCGCAGCCTCGTCGCGGTCGCGTCGAAGGCAGCGAGAAAGCAGTCCTCTTTGTTGGCGAAGTGCTCGTAGAAGGTGGGGCGGGAGACCCCGGCCCTTTCGATCACGTCCTGGACGTTCGCCCCGCGGTAGCCGAGTTCCGAGGCGGCCCTCAGCATCGCCGCGATCAGCCGCTCGCGCTGCACCGCGCTGACCAAGTCGGAGGGCAGTCTGCGCACCCCGGAGGGGAACTTGCCGTCACTATTGCTCAGCAGTTGGACCGCCGCGTCGATCTGGGCCGACGGCCAGTGGTTGCCGATCGCCGCGATCAGCTTCTCTTCGCTCAGATGAATTCTGTCGAACGGCACCGGGAAACCCTTACGTTTCCAATGAAAACTACATGAGTTTTCTCAAGGTACCAGAAGAGTCACTGTCACGCGCGCCTTTCTTCGATACCCGGTTATTCTTCACCCGATGCCACCCCCGACAAGGGGAGTTCCGGTGAAGCCGACTCGGCCCGAGCTTCCCAGAGAGTTCATAGCTGTGCGTAAGCGACGCCGCATCGCGAATGCGATGGCGGAGTTGTGTGCTGAACAGGGTTACGAGGCGACCAAGATCGCCGACCTCGTGCGCCGCGCCGGCGTCGCCCGCAAAACCCTCTACGACAACTTCGACGGCAAGGAAGAGGTCTTTCTCGCCGCCTTCGACAGTGCCGCCGAGGAGGCGGCGCGGCGGATCGAGGAGGCCTGCGCCGAGGCCGGGCCGGAGTGGGAGGAGCGGATCGCGACGGGCCTGCGGACCTTCCTCGCCTACGTCGCGGAAGAGCCGGCCGCGGCGCGGCTCTGCCTGATCGAGGCGACGTCGGCGACGCCGGCGGCCTCGGCCCGCTACGACGCGGCGATGCAGCGGGCGGCCGACGCCCTGCGCGAGAACGCCCCGTCGGATATGGGCCTGCCGGACACCACCGGTGAAAGCCTCGTCGGCGGCGTGGCTTGGATCTTGCACCAGCAGATCCGCCGCGGCGCAGCGGAGCAGGCTTTAGATCTGATGCCGGAATTGGAGGATTTCGTCCTCGCGCCCTACCGCGGGGTAGGGAAACTCAAACGCTGACGACTGGACGAAAGTAACAGTACGGTGGCAGACTCCAAAAGGTAATGGAGCGGCTTCCACGCGGACGACACGGTCTTTCCCCTGAGTTCGTTGCTCGGAATCAGCGCGAAAGGTTGATCGCCGGGCTCACCGAGATCCTCTATGAGGAGGGATACCAGAAAACGACCGTGTCACTGATCGGCCAGCGGGCGGCGGTCTCGAAGAGCGACTTCTACAAGCACTTCGAGAGCAAAGACGACTGTTTCAACGCCGCCTACGACGCCGCGATCGGGCGGATTCGCGAGTGCGTCCAGGGCGCCTGCCGCGAATACGACGGCGCCGCTTGGGCGTCGAGGGTGCGGGCGGGGATCGCTGCGCTACTCATCTTCCTTGCCGCCGAGCCGGCGCTCGCCAGCATGGTCCTGGTCGAGGGCCTGCGGGCGGGGCGCGGCATCTACGACCGCTACCAGGCGGCGCTGGAGAGCTTCGTCCCCGCCCTGCGCGACGGCGCGCCGCGCGCCCTCGACGGCAGTCCCGTGCCCGAGGCGATGGACGAGGCCGTCGTCGGCGGCATCGCCTCGCTGCTCGGCCGGCGGGTTCTAAATGAGGAAGCCGAGCAGCTCGACGAGCTGCTGCCGGAGGTGCTCGAGTTTGCCTTCACGCCCTACCTGGGCACCGCCGAGGCGAGGCGAATAATCTCTGCTGGATGAGTGAGTCGACCCCGGGCGTCTTCCCCTCGCAGGAGCTGAACCGGGCGATCGAGGCGGAATGGGTCAGCTCCGGCGACTATCGGATCCGGCCCGAGGCGATCCAGCCGGCCAGCATCGACCTCCGCCTCGGCGATTTCGCCTGGGCGCTGCGCTGCTCGTTCCTGCCCGACGTCGACTCGACGGTCGAGGAGAAGACCGAGGGGCTCGCCTTCCAGAAGATCGACCTGCGCGACGGCGCGGTGCTGGAGCGCGACCGTCCCTACCTGGTGCCGCTGATCGAGGAGCTGGCGCTGCCCGAGGACGTGCGCGCGAAGGCGAACCCGAAGAGCTCGACCGGCCGCCTCGACGTCTTCACCCGGGTGATCACCGACCGCCATCACCGCTTCGACGACGTCCGCGCCGGCTACCGCGGCCGGCTCTACCTGGAGATCGTGCCGCGCTCCTTCGCGATCCAGGTCAAGACCGGGCTCTCGCTCAACCAGCTGCGCCTGGCCCGCGGCGACGTCCGCCTCGGCGACGCCGAGATCCGCGACCTCCAGGACGAGGCGCCGCTTCTATATATGGACTCGGAGCCGGTCCCGCAGGCCGAGCTCGCGGTCGCCGACGGCCTCTTCCTCAGCCTCGACCTCTCCGGCCCCGGAGATCGCACCGTCGGCTACCGGGCGAAGAAGAACAGCCTCCCGGTCGACCTCTCCCGCGTCCGCGCCTACCGCTGGAGCGACTACTGGGACCCGGTATTCCCGGAGGCGGGGGGCCGCGTAGTGCTCGAGCCGGAGATCTTCTACCTCCTGCTCTCCGCCGAGGGCGTCTGCATCCCGCCCGAGATCGCCGCGGAGATGATGGCCTACGACCCGACCGCCGGGGAGCTGCGCACCCACTACGCCGGCTTCTTCGACCCGGGCTTCGGCTATGACCCGGGCGGCGGCCGCCACGGCAGCCGCGCGGCGCTCGAGGTGCGGGCCCGCGACGTCTCGTTCATGGTCGAGCACCGCCAGCCGGTCTGCAAGCTCGGGCTCGAGCGCATGGCGGCGCCGGCCGAGCGCCTCTACGGCGCCGACCTCGGCTCCAACTACCAGGGCCAGGTGACGATGCTGAGCAAGCACTTCGAGGAGCAGACCGCGGGGGCGCCGGCGTGAGCGAGCGCACTTGGAGCGTTTATCTCGCCGGTGAGATCCACTCCGACTGGCGCGAGCGGATCGAAGCCGGGGCGCGCGAGGCCGGCCTGCCGGTCTCCTTCGCGGCGCCGGTCACCGACCACGCCGCTTCCGACGACGCCGGCACCGGCACGCTGGGGGAGGAGGGCGAGGCCTTCTGGCGCGACCACAAGGGCGCCGGCGTCAACGCGATCCGCGCCCAGACGCTGATCCGCGACGCCGACCTCGTCGTCGTCCGCTTCGGCGACAAGTACCGGCAGTGGAACGCGGCCTTCGACGCCGGCTTCGCCGCCGCCCTCGGTAAGCCGGTCGTCACCCTGCACGGCGAGGAGCTCGACCACGCGCTGAAGGAGGTCGACCGCGCCGCCCAGGCGACCGCGCGTGAGCCCGAGCAGGTGGTCGATGTGCTGCGCTACGTCATCCGCGGCGAGCTGCCCTGACTTGCGCTGTGCCTTGTTCCCGCTATGCGGAACTAAGGCACAGCGATAGTGTGACTACATGTCTGCGGAGGAGAACCGGGCGACGATCGAGCGCCTCTACGCCGCTTTCGGCGAGTGCAACGGCGCCGCGATGACCGCCTGCTACGCGCCCGGCGCGCATTTCCGCGATCCCGCCTTCGGCGACCTCGAGGGCGACGACATCGGCGCGATGTGGCGGATGCTGACCGGCCGCGCCAAGGATCTGAAGATCGAGCTGCACGAGCACGAGGCGGGCGAGGAGACCGGCACGGCCCACTGGATCGCCCGCTACACGTTCTCCACCGGCCGCCCGGTCGTCAACGACATCCAGGCGAGCTTCCGCTTCGCTCCCGACGGCCGCATCGCCGACCACGTCGACGAGTTCGACTTCCGCCGCTGGGCCAAGCAGGCCCTCGGCGCCAAAGGCAGCATGATCGCCTTCCTCCCGCCGCTGCGGGCGAAGGCCCGCGCCCAGGCCCTCGGCCAGCTCGAGGACTTCAAGCGCGAAGAGACCGGCTCCAGCCTCTAATCGCCGCGAAGTTGAGGACTTGACCGGCCAGGGCCCGGGTAAGTCCTCAATCTTCCGTTCGATCCATATGCGAACATACGTTCGATGCGTTGGGACGAACAGCGAGTCGAGAATGACCTACGACTGCCAGGAGTGGGCGACGGGTCCGTCACCCGCACCTTCGACGCGCCCGAGGCGATGGGGATCAACTTCCACGAGGTCCGCGCCCGCTCCGCCCTCAACCACGTCCCCGGCGACCGCTACGGCTTCAGCTGGACGATCAACCAGTACAGAGGCTGCACTCATGCTTGTGTCTACTGCCAGTCCGGCGACACGCAGATCTTGATGAGAGATGGCCGGACTAAAGACCTAGCGGACGTTCGCGTTGGGGACTCCATCTACGGAACCGTGCGTCGGGGGTCGTACCGGCGCTACGAGATAACGGAGGTCCAGGCGCATTGGCAGACCCGCAAACCCGGCTACCGGGTCGTGCTCGAAGACGGGACCGAGCTTATTGCCAGCGGCGACCACCGCTTCCTGACCCGCCGCGGCTGGAAGTATGTGCAGGGAGCTGAGCAAGGGCCGCTGCAGCGGCCCCATCTCACCCTCAACGGCAAGTTGATGGGGATGGGGACTCTCGGTCCCACCCTGCGGGAGTCGGAGGAATATCGCTCGGGCTATCTCTGCGGGATGATTCGAGGCGACGGGACCGTTGGCTCTTACTCCTATGTTCGCCGGGGGCAATCGTCGTGCGACGTGCATCGCTTTCGCCTTGCCTTGACAGACGATGAGGCACTGCATAGGTCGCGGCACTACCTCGCAATGGCAGGCGTTCGCACCCAGGAATTCCAGTTCCTGAAAGGAAACTCGCGTCACCGGCCCATGCGAGCGATTCGGACCTCGACGCGCGACAACGTCGACCGGGTTCGAGAGCTGATTCGTTGGCCTAATTCGCCGAGCGACGAGTGGTCCCGGGGCTTCCTGGCTGGCATATTCGATGCCGAGGGGAGCCGCAATGAAGCTCTGCGGATCTGCAACAAAGACAACGAGATGATCGGGAGGACGGCTGATGGCTTGCGCCGGCTGGGGCATGCCTACACGATCGAGAAGGCGAGCTCGCCAGGTGTGCGCAACGTGCGGCTACTCGGTGGGCTGCGCCAGCAGATGCGTCTGTTCCAGTGCATCGACCCGGCGATTTCCCGCAAACGCTCGATCGAGGGCATCGCGATCAAGTCGCCGGCGAAGCTCGGTGTGATCGCGATCGAGCCGCTTGGGCATGAGATCGAGATGTACGACATCACTACGGGGACCGGCGACTTCATCGCCAACGGGGTGGTCAGCCACAACTGCTTCGCGAGGCGCACTCACACCTATCTGGATCTCGACGCCGGTCGGGACTTCGAGCGGGAGATCGTGGTCAAGGTGAACGTGCCGGAGCTGCTGCGGGCGGAGCTGGCGCGGCCGAGCTGGAAGCGGGAGCTGGTCGCGCTGGGGACGAACACCGATCCCTACCAGTGGGTCGAGAGCCGCTACCGGATGATGCCCGAGATCCTCGAGGCGCTGGAGAAAGCGGAGACGCCGGTCTCGGTGCTGACCAAGTCGCCGCTGGTGATGCGCGACCTGAAGATCTTCGAGCGGATGGCGAAGGTGCTGCCGGTCTCGGTCAACCTCTCGGTGCCGACCCTCGACGAGGACGCCTGGCGGGCGACCGAGCCGCACACGCCCAGCCCCGCCGCCCGTCTCGATGCGGTCGCCGAGCTGCGCCGCCGCGGGATCGAGTCCGGCGTCCTGATCGCCCCGTTGATGCCCGGCATCAACGACCACCCCGACCAGGTCCGCCCGATCGTCGAACGCGCGAAAAAAGCCGGTGCGACCTTCCTTGGCGGCGTCGCCCTCCACCTCCGCGACGAGGTCAAAGACGTCTTCTTCGCCTGGCTCCAGGAAAAACGCCCCGACCTCCTCCCCCGCTACGAACAGCTCTACAAAGGCCGCGCGTACATGCAACCCGCTCAGCGCAAGCAGGCAACGCGAGCAGTCCGCGGCTGGGGCAGAGGTCGCTTACGAAAAGCTCTAGCCGACCGCTCCGAGCAACCAGCTCAAGGCAACCGACCACTGGGGCGGCCGGCCAATAGCTCGTCGCCTGCTTCACCAGCTGCTGGTGACCAAAACCAGCCTCGGCTGTTCTGAGTACTAGCTGAAGTGCTGCTTTCGCAGACTTGAGCGTCAGCCGGAGCGAGCTACGTGAGACAGGCGGGGTGCCCCTCCCCCAGAGGCTCCAGGAATCCATCTCGAACCCCCGGCGACGACCAGCTGCGCAACGGTCTCTGGGGGAGGGGCACCCCGCCTGTCTCACTAACCCCCTTCGTCGAGCTGCGAGAACTTGCACTCCGCCGGCTCTTTGTCGTCCCTGAACCGGTGGAACCGCGCCCCATGCCGGATCCGCCCGGCCGCCGCATGGTCGTACCCCACCTCGATCACCAGCTCCGGCCTTAACGCCACCCACTCGAGGTCGCGCCCGCCGGTCCACCTGCTCGGCTCGGCGCTGCCGCTCTCGCCCGTCTCCAGCGGCGCCAGCATCGTCCGCATGCTCCGTTTCGCCTCGCGCGAGAAGCCGGAGATGTGGCCGACCGAGCGCAGCTCGCCGTCGTCATAGAGGCCGAGGATCAGCGACCCGACCGTGCCCTCCTCTTTGCCCGGGCGCCAGCCCATCACCACGCAGTCGATCGTGCGCTCGCGCTTCACCTTCGCCATCCCGCGCCGCTTTCCCGGCTCGTAAGGCGCGTCGAGTTGCTTCGCCATCACGCCCTCGATGCTGCCCAGCCACCTCTCCGCCTGCTCGGCGTCGGGGGTCAGCGGCGTCAGCTCCAACCCCGCCCCCTCGGCGATCCTCTCCAGCCGCGCCCGCCGCTCGGCCAGCGGCGTCTCCAGCAGCGAGTCGTCCCCCTCGGCGAGCAGGTCGAAGACGAGGTAGTCGGCCGGGATCTCCTTCGAGAGCAGTTCGATCCGCGACTGGGCCGGGTGGATCCGTTCCTGCAGAGCGTCGAATTCGAGCAGGCCGTCTTTGTCGCGAATCACCAGCTCCCCGTCGAGCACCCACCGCCCCGGCGCGAAGCTCAGCTCCGGGAAGTAGCGAGCCAGCTCTTTGCCACCCCGCGACTGGACATAGAACTCATCGCCGTCGACGAAGACGATCGCCCGGAACCCGTCCAGCTTCGGCTCATAAGCCCACTCATCACCCACCGGCAGCTGTTTACGCGTCAGCGCCAGCTGCGGCTTGATCGGCGGCGACAGGGGGAGGGCCATGGACTTAAGTTGATCACTTACCGGGGTCATAGGCCCGGTAAGTGATCAACGAATCGCCCGACGCGACCCAACTGTTGATAGGAGGAGCGGGGACTCCCTCACCAGACACTCAACATCGAGCCATAGCGAGATGTGTCTGGAGAGGGAGTCCCCGCTCCTCCCTCACCGGCTTCGTACCCGCTCGCGGGCCTCCCGTGGATCGGGCACCGGGACCGCCGCCAGCAGCCGCTCCGTGTACTCGTCGCGCGGCCGCTCGCAGACCTGGTCGGCGTCGCCGGTCTCAACAATCTTGCCGTGGTGCATGACCGCGATCCGGTCGGAGACGTGGCGGACTACGCCGATGTCGTGGGCGACGAACAGGTAGGCGACACCGAACTCGTCCTGGAGGTCGTCGAGCAGGTTGACGATCTGCGCCTGGATCGAGACGTCGAGCGCCGAGACGGGCTCATCGGCGACGATCAGCTTCGGCTTCAACGCGATCGCCCGCGCGATCCCGATCCGCTGCCGCTGTCCGCCGGAGAACTCGTGCGGGAAGCGGTCGTAGTGCTCGGGCGAGAGGCCGACCCGGTCGAGCAGCTCTTCGACCCGGCGGCGCAGCTCGGCGCCGGAGGCGACGTCGTTCAGCCGCAGCGGCCCGCCGACGATCTGGCCGACCCGGCAGCGCGGGTTCAGCGATGCATACGGGTCCTGGAAGATCATCTGCATCTGCGGTCGCAGCGGTCGCAGCTGGCGCTGGCTCAGCCCGACCAGCTCGTGCCCTTCGAAGCGGACCGAGCCCGAGGTCGGCTCGACCAGCTGCAGCACTGCCCGGCAGAGGGTCGACTTGCCGGAGCCGGACTCGCCGACCAGGCCGAGCGTCTCGCCGGCGCCGATCGTCAGGTCGACCCCGTCGACCGCCCGCACCCGGTCGACCTCGCGGCTGAACACGATCCCGGACTTGACCGGGAAGTGCTTGACCAGCTGGCGGACCTCGAGCAGGGGGGCGCCGGCGCTCATCGCGGCTGCTCCACAGCCTGCTCGGCGCCCGCCCGCAGCTCGCGCTTGTCTTCCGGCTCGAGCCAGCAACGGTCGAGGTGTCCCGGCGACCCGGGCAGGCGCGCCTCCAAGCCCGGGATCTCGGTGCAACGATCGAAGGCGTGAGGGCAGCGGGGCCGGAAGTGGCAGCCGCGCGGCGGCGCCAGCAGCGAGGGCGGCATGCCGGGGATCTGCGGCAGGCGCTGCGGTCGCGGCCGGTCGATCCGGGTCAGCGAGCCGAGCAGGCCCCAGGTGTAAGGGTGCTGCGGCTCGTAGAAGATCTCGTCCAGGGTGCCGTACTCGACGATCCGCCCCGCGTACATCACCGCGACTCGGTCGGCGATTTCGGCGACGACGCCGATGTCGTGGGTGATCAAGAGGATCGAGAGGTCGCGCTCCGCGTTCAGCTGCCGCATCAGGTCGATGATCTGGGCCTGCACGGTGACGTCGAGCGCCGTGGTCGGCTCGTCGGCGATCAAGAGCGAGGGCTCCAGCGAGAGCGCCATCGCGATCATCGCCCGCTGCCGCATCCCGCCCGAGAACTCGTGCGGGTAGGAGTCGGCGCGGCCCGCCGCGTCGGGGATCCCGACCGCGTCGAGCAGCTCGATCGCCCGCTCGCGCGCCTCCTCCTTGCCGACCTCCCGGTGCGCCCGGATCTGCTCGACGATTTGGTCGACGACCCGGTAGACCGGGTCGAGCGAGCTCATCGGGTCCTGGAAGATCATCGCGATCCGGTTGCCGCGCAGCCGGCGCAGCTCCTCGTCGCCTGCCGCGACCAGGTCGGTGCCCTCGAACTCGGCGCTGCCGGAGATCGACGCGTTCGGCCCCCGGGTCAGGCCCATCAGCGTCATCGCGGTCACCGACTTGCCGCTGCCCGACTCGCCGACCACCGCCAGCACCTCGCCCGCGCGCAGCTCGAGGTCGACCCCGTCGACCGCCCGCACGACTCCCTCCTCGGTGTTGAAGGAGACCGCGAGGTCGCGGACGCCGAGCAGCGGCGTAGGCGTGCTCATTTCGCCGCCTCGCCTTCGAGCCGGATCCGCGGGTCGAGCGCCGCGTATGCGATGTCGACCAGGGTGTTGAAGATGACGATGAAGAAGGCGCCGAACATGGTCACCGCCATGATCGGCGGCAGGTCGAACTGTTCAATCGCCTGGGCCGCGTATTCGCCGACGCCCTGCAGGCTGAACACGGACTCGGTGAGGATCGCCGCGCCACCGATCACCGCTCCGAAGTCGAGGCCCCAGAGGGTGATCACCGGGATCAGCGAGTTGCGCAGCACGTGCTTGATCAGGACCCGCCGCTCCGAGAGCCCCTTGGCGCGGGCGGTGCGCACGTAGTCCTCGCCCATCGTTTCGAGGATGTCGGAGCGCAACACCCGCGAGTAGAAGCCGATGAAGAGGATCGAGAGCGCCGTCCACGGCATCACCAGGTGCCAGAACCAGTCGGCTGGGTTCTCGGTGAACTCGACGTAGCCGCTGCTCGGGAAGATCCCGGCCTTGTAGCCGAGGTAGTAGCTCATCAACGCCCCGAGCCAGAAGACCGGCATCGAGATCCCGATCAGCGCCAGCACCGTGAGGAAGCGGTCTGAGAGACGGCCGGCGCGCAGGGCGCTGTAGAGGCCGAGGGCGATCGCGAAGGCCATCCAGATCAGCGCCGCGCCGACCGCCAGCGAGAGCGTCCGCGGCAGGCCTTTCCAGATTTCTTCGGTGACGTCCTGCTGGTTGACGTAGGAGACCGTCTCGCCCGTGAAGAGGTTCTTCATCATCGTCGCGTACTGGACGTAGAGCGGTTCGTCGAATCCCCACTCCTCGCGGATCGCTTCGATCTGGGTCTCGGTCGGGATCTTGCCCGCCATCCGCACCGCCGGGTCGCCGCCCGGGATCACGTTGAAGATCAGGAAGACGAGGACCGAGACGGCAAACAGGACCAGCAGCATCGAGAGCAGCCGGCGCACCGCGAAGCGGCCCATGCCCGAGCCCATCAGTGCTCGATCCTCACCTTGGAGCGCGGGTCGAGCGCGTCGCGCACGCCCTCGCCGAAGACGTTGAGCGAGAGCACCGCGAGCACCAGCAACGCGCCGGGAACGATCGTCAGGTGCGGCGCGGTGACGATGCGGTCGACCCCTTCGGCGATCATCGTCCCCCAGGACGGGTTCGGCGGCTGTACGCCAGCGCCGAGGAAGGAGAGCGAGGCCTCGAGCAGGATCGCGTTGGCGACCAGCAGCGGCAGGAAGACGACCAGGGTCGAGGCGACGTTGGGGAGGATCTCGCGGAAGACGATGCGCAGCGAGCCCATTCCCTGGGCGCGCGCCGCCTCGACGAATTCGCGCTCGCGCAACGCCAGCGCCTGGCCGCGCACGGGGCGCGCCAGATAGGGGATGTAGATGATCGCGATGATCAGAATCGGAATCGACAGCGAGTCGCCGGCGATCGCGATCGGTCCGATCTCCAGCCCGCCCAAGGCGAGTGCGGTGCCGAGTGCGACCCCGAGCAGGATCACCGGGAAGGCCCAGATCACGTCCAGCGCCCAGCGGATCACGCCGTCGGTGCGGCCTCGGTAGTAGCCCGCGAGCAGGCCGAGGACGAGGCCGGCGGCAATCGTCCCGATCGCCGCGGCGAGGCCGATCATCAGCGAGTTGCGGCCGCCATAGAGCAGCCGCACCATGATGTCGCGGCCGTTGCCGTCCGCGCCGAGGAAGAAGTGGTCGCTCCAGGTCGGCCCGATCGGTTTGCCGAGCGTGTCGACGACGTCGGTCTGTTTGCCGTCGATCGTCACCTGGTCGGAGAGGTGGTTCTCCTCCGGCGTGGTTTCGGCGATCTCGTTGGCCCAGAGCGGCGCCGCCAGGCAGGCCGCGATGATCAGCAGGAAGACCAGGCCGGCGGCGAGCGCGACCTTGTCGCGGCGCAGCCGCTGCCAGGTCAGGCGCCAGGGCCCGAGGCCGGGTCGCTCCGCCGGATCGCCGGCCAGCTCCTCCGAGGAATCGAGCGTGAGCTCGGTGCCGGCGGCGCCGGCCTCTTCGCGATCTGCGGCCACCTGGCGGTGATTATCCGCCCCCGCCCCCCGGCAAACTGGGGAGCGGGCCGCAGGCGGACGAATCTCACGCGGGGCGAAGGACTATTCGTCCTTCAGGCACCACTGCGAGTAGTCGTTGTAGATCACCGGGTTGATCGGCGTGCAGTCGGCGAAGTTCATCCGCTCGGACATGAACGTGCTCAGTTTGCGGTAGCCATAGGGAGCGAGGTAGGCCTTGTCGACCAAGTACTCGTTGAGCTCCTCCCAGCGGTCGGTCACTTTGGTCACGTCGGGCTCTTTGCCCAGCTCCGCGAGCTCCTTGTTGATGTGCGGGTTGTCGACGTTGCTCATGTTCTGGTTGTTGGTCGGCTGGATCGTCGCCCCGTCGACGAGGAAGAAGAAGTTCGCCGGGTGGGGGAAGTCGCCGAACCAGTTGAGGAAGCCGGTCTGGGCTTCGGTGCTCTGGTTGCCGATCGTCTGGAAGTAGACGCCGCCGTCGACGATTTTCGGCTCAGCGTCAAGGCCGATCTGGTTCAGCTGGTCGGCGTAGGCCTGGGTTACTTTCGGCGTCGGGTCGACGTTGTCGCCCCAGACGGTGACCTCGGCGCCCTCGGCCCCCGCTTCTTTGATCAGCTGCTGGGCACGCGCCAGGTCGGGCGCCTCGTGCGGATCGCCCCAGGGGCAGTCGCCGCTGTCCAGCGACTCGCTGTAGCCCGGCATGCCCGGCGGCAGGAACGAGCAGCCCGGTTCGAGGGTGCCGGCGAAGAGCCGGGCGAGGGCCGGCTTGTCGATTCCGAGGTTGACCGCTTCGCGGACTTTCGGGTCGTCGAACGGCGCCACTTTGCCGTTGAGGAAGAAGTAGTAGGTGGAGAGCGTGGTGAATTCCTTGTAGCGCTGTTCCTCGCTGCCTTCCGGCCCGAAGCGCTCGATGATCTCGGCAATGAAGTCGGCCGCCACCGGTTCCTGCATGAAGTCGAGTTCGTTGTCGATCACTTCCTGGGTCTGCCGGGGGACGCTGGGGATGATCTCGGTCACGACCGTGCCGATGTCCGCGACCGGGATCCCCGGGACCGTGTTCTCGTCGAACTTGGGGTTCTTCTCGAGTACGAATTCCCGGTTCGGAACCGATTTCGTGAACATGTAGGGGCCGACGCCCGGCGCGGGATTCTTCGACATGTTCTCGAACGGGGTGTCGCCGGGGACCAGTGCGGCGAAGTTCATCGCCAGTACGAAGCTGAAGGCACCTTCCGGGGCGACCAGGTCAATCGCGATCTCGCCGGTTTTGTCGTTGGTCTCGATCCCGGAGATGTCGGCCTCGGGGTTGCCGCCGGAGAGGTATTTGTCGGCTCCCTCGATCACCTCGTAGTAAGGAGCGCCGCCCGACTCGAGGTTCAGCACCCGCTTGATCGTGTGCTCGAAATCGCTCGCTTTGACCGGCGTGCCGTCGGAGTATTCGAGCCCTTTGCGCAGGGTCAGCTTGTAGGTCTTGCCGCCGTTGCTGACCTCGGGCATCGTCTCGGCCAGGCCCGGCATCAGTTCGGCGCCGGCCTCGCCCCCCTCGCGCTGGTAGGTGAGCAGCGGCATGTAGACCGTCCACATCGGTTCCCAGCCGTGGGTCGTGTAGGAGAGGGCGGGGTCGAGGAAATCGGGCTGCGCGGCCTGGGCGATCGTCACCGACTCCGAATCGCCGGAGCCACCGCTGGCGGAGCTGGAGGAATCGTCACTTCCACATGAGGCCAATCCAAGAGTTGCGACCGCTGCAATTACGAAAACCGCTGCAAGAACGCGCGATCTCTTCAACGCATTACCTCCGAGTTCGACTGGATAGGCCTGCCCCCCGGGATCAACTCCAGCACAACCTCGCGATCCCCGTCAAGCTGATTTGAACCAGACGTTGCAAGGCGCTCAGGCCATTTCGAACCAAGAATCGGGGCCATGATCGTGACGATCGCGAGCACCCCGGCGCCGGCGAAAGCAAAGGCGGCGCGGGGGTCGGCGACGCTTGCGATCACCCCTCCAAGCAGGTACCCGACACCCGGCATCGCGGCCCCGACCGACTCGACCACGCTCATCACACGGGCCTGCATATTTTCGGCGGTGAGCTCCTGCACGGCGCTTACCACCGCCACCCACTGCACGCCGTTGCCGGCCCCGCCGACGGTGGCGGCCGCGCAGGCGACGGCGAGGGTCGGCGCCATCGCCATCCCGAGGTAGCCGAGCCCGATCGTGACCGTGCTGAAGAGGAGCAGCAGGGGCAGCGAGGCCCGCCGCAGGGTCGCGAAGACGAGGCTGCCGAGGACCATGCCCGCTCCCCAGCTGGCGAGCAGGAGGCCATAGCCAGCGTCGCCAGCGTCGAGCGTCTCCTTGGCGTAGATGACCTCGATTGGGATCACCGCGGCGAAGAAGATGAAGGCCAGGCCCTGGGCGACGATCAAATGGCGCAGGCGCTTGTGCTCGCGCACGTAGGCGAGCCCGGCCCGCAGCCGCTCGCGCGTGTTGCCTTCGTCCGGAGTCGCCTGGGGGAGCGGTCCGGCGGTGAGCAGGATCCAGGCGATTGCGTAAAAGGAGACCGCGTCGAGCAGCAGCGCCGCCTCGACCCCGAAGCCGGCGACCACCAGACCGGCGATCGCCGGGCCGACCGCGGCGCCGCCGGTGAAGGCGACGTTGAGGATCGCGTTGCCCGCGCGCAGCTCGCCCGAGGGCTCCAGCATCGCTGCTGCGACCGCACGGGTAAGGGCGCGCGCGGTCAGCGCCAGGGCGCCGTCGAGGGTGGCGAGGACGAAGACCGCCGCCAGTGAGAAGTGGGAGGAGAAGAGGACGAGGCCGGCGAACGCCGCTGCCTCGCCCGCGTAGAGGACCGGAAGCACGTAGCGCGGGGGCGGGCGCTCGACCCGGGCGACCAGGATCGGCGAGAGCAGCGCCGGCAGGAAACCGGTTCCGAGGAACAGCACCGCGGTCGCCAGCGAGCTCCCGGTGCGGTCGTAGACGAGCACCGAGAGGGCCACGATCCCCATCCAGTCGCCGAGCTCGTTGACCGCGTAGGAGGCGGCCAGGCGGCGGAATCCACGCCTGCGCAGGGGGTCGGTTAGGCGCGGTTTACGCACAGATCGTCGTTTCTTCTACTGCATTTCTGCACAAGTTTTCCTGCAGATGCACAAGTTTCCGCCAAGCTGTGCTACAAAGTTGCCAGCAGTTCTTGCAGATTTGTCGTCCAGCGCACAACTAAAGGGCTTCAACGGAGGGTCATTATGGGCTACCGCCGCTAGATCTAACCGAGACGAGTCGACAGCAACTCGTCAACCAGTCACGAGGGCGCTCTGAGCCCTCATTCAAAGAGCGCCCAGGGCGCTCTTTGTCGTTCTTGGAGTTAAACGCCCGGGTTTGCCGCGGCCAGGGGGTCGTACGGCCCGGCGCGAGCCGCCTTGCAAGAGCTTGGCCAACCCGTCTATCTGCCTTGCCGAAGGCCCTCCCACGGGTTAGCTTTTTTGCTGCGCAGGGCAGAAATCCCGCGCGCCATCCACATCCCGGCAGGGGTTTGGGTTCAAGTGCGGAACCGTGGATGTGGCTGGCTAGCCAAACGCGCCCCTTCAGCACCTCCCATGTCAGAAGAACGACCGACCCGCCGCGTCATTGCCCTCGAGGTAATGCTGCTCTTGGCCGTGATCGGAGTCGCGGCGGCGACCGCGTCGACTGCGAACTGGGACCTGGCCCTACTCGGGATCCTCTTCGGCTTCACGGTCTTCAGCGATCTGACCGCGATCGAAACCAGCTCGAAAGTGAAGATCTCCGGCAGCTTCCTCGCCCTGGTCCTCGCGATGGTCTTCCTCGGCGGCGCCCCGGCCGCCCTGCTTGGGGTCGTCACGATCTTGGTCGGCTGGCTGCGCTGGCGCGACGAGCCGCACGACTTGCTCAACAACCTCGTCACCTACGCGACCTTCCCGCTGGTCGGGGGGCTCGCTTTCTCCGAGGTCGTCGAGCGCGCCGGCGTCGCCGACTCGGACCCCGTCTTCTACGTCCTCGTCTTCGCCGTCTTCCTGGTGGCGCTGGCGATCAACTTCACGATGATCGGCGCCTACACGTGCTACCTCGAGCGCAGCTCCTTCCTCGAGAAGGTGCGCACGGCGCTGATCCCGCTGCTGCCCTCGGAGATGGCGGCGGCGCTGATGGCGGTCGGGGTCGCCTTCATCTTCCACCAGATCGGGCTCGCCGGGGTCGCTCTCTTCGGCATCGTCCTCGTCACCTTCCAGTACCTGCTCGGCGCCTTGCTGGTCTCCCAGCAGCGGGCCGAGGAGCTCGAGCTGCGCAGCAAGCAGCTGGCCAGCTTCCAGGTCGGGATGTTGAGCGCGATGCTGCGCACGCTCGACCTGCGCGACCAGATGACGGCGCGGCACAGCGCCGCGGTGGCGCGCTACTCGCGGGCGATCGCCCAGCGGGCCGGCTTCTCGCGTCGCGAGGAGGAGCTGGTCCACATCGCCGCGCTGCTGCACGACATCGGCAAGTTCATCCTTCCCGACCGCATCCTCAAGGCCAACGTGCCGCTCACCGACGAGGACTGGATGCTGATTCGGCGCCACCCGCAGCAGGGTGCCCGGGTCGTCTCCTCGCTGGACGGCTACGGCCCGGTGGCGGAGATCATCCTCGCCCACCACGAGCGGATCGACGGCAAAGGCTATCCGCGCGGCCTCGCCGGCGACGACATTCCGGAACTGTCGCGGATCATCTCCGTCGCCGACACCTACGACGTGATGACGGCGCGCGACTCCTACCGCACGCCGATGTCGAGCCACGACGCGATCGTCGAGCTGCGCCGCGTCGCCGGCAAGCAGCTGGATGCGCGCTTCGTCGAGGTCTTCATCGAGCTGCTCGAGGGCCAAGACGTCTCCTTCCAACACGGCGAGGCAGCCGACTTCGAGAAGGAGCTGGCGCTCGAATCGCGGATCGCCGAGACCGCCAGCCCGGGCGGCGAGAGCAACCGCTTCCAGGTCGCCGGCGTCAGCGCGTAGCGGGTGGGCCGATCCCGGTAGGGGTTCCGCTTAACTTTTTCGACGTCGGATGCGGCCGTCCGAGATCGAAGGCGCCGAAAAAGTACAAGACGCTCCACCCCTACCGGGATCGGCCCTCGCATCAGCTGGAGTTGTACGGTTCGGCTCCATGCGCGCGGTCACCTTCCAGGCTCCCGAGCAGGTGCGGATCGAGGAGAAGCCCGATCCCGAGCTGATCGCGGGTGATGATGCGATTGTTCGGGTCGAGGCGAGTGGGATCTGTGGGTCGGATCTGCACATCTACCACGGGCGGGTGCCGGTCGAGCCGGGGTTCACGATCGGGCACGAGTTCGTCGGCACGGTGCTGGCGGCCGGCGACGACGTCGAGCGGGTCGCCGTTGGGGACCGCGTGCTCGGCACCTTCCACACCGCCTGCGCGACCTGCGCCTCCTGCCTGCGTGGCGACTATCACCGCTGCCGCAACGGCCAGACCTTCGGCCACGGCGCTCACCTCGGCGACCTGCAGGGCGCCCAGGCCGAGCAGCTGCTGGTGCCGCGCGCCAACCTCACCCTGCGCCAGGTGCCGGAGGGGATGTCGGACGACGCCGCGCTCTTCGCCGGCGACGTGATGGGGACCGGCTACCACGCAGTCGTGCACGCGGGTATGCGCCCGGGAGACACGGTCGCGGTTCTGGGCCTCGGCCCGGTCGGGCTCTGCGCCGTGCAGGCGGCGCTGGCCGGTGGCGCGGTCGAGGTCTTCGCGATCGACTCGGTTGCGCAGCGGCTACGGATGGCCGCTTCGTTCGGGGCGACGCCGCTGCACCTGACCGAGCAGGAGCCGAAGCAGGCGGTGCGGGCGGCGACCGGCGGGCTCGGCGCCGACGTCGTCGTCGACGCGGTCGGCGATCCAGGGCCGCTGGCGCTGGCGATCAGCCTCGCCCGCGACGCCGGCACCGTCTCCGGGATCGGCGCCTACGCCGGCAAGGGCGAGGTGCCGCTGGGGCTGGCCTGGCTGAAGGGGCTCGACCTGCGGCTCGGGCTCGCCAACGTGATTGCCCACCTCGACCGCGTCCTCGGCCTGATCGACGCCGACAAGCTCGACCCGACTCCGCTGGTCACCCACCACATGGGGCTCGACGAGGCGAGCGAGGCCTACGCGATCTACGACCGCCGCGAAGCCCTGAAGATCGTGCTCACGCCTTAACTGTGCTATTTGACTAGAACATTGCTCATAAGATACTGTGCTGTTTGATGGCACAGAAGAGCGTCGCCGCGCGGGCTGAGCCCAACCCCTTCGCGATTGATCCCAGCGACGAGTTGCCGGTTGGGCTGCAGCTGACCTGGCGGCTGCGGGCGCTGATCTCCACCGGCCAGCTGGCGAGCGGCGAGCGCCTGCCCAGCTTTCGTCGCCTCGCCGAGTGGGCGGGGGTCAACCTCAACACCGTGCGGGCGGTCTATGAGGGTCTCGAGGCGGATGGACTCGTAGTCAGCCGCCAGGGACAGGGGACCTTTGTCGCCGACGGCGTCAAGCCCGCCCCGGAGCTGGAGGAGATCGCGGCAGATGCACTGCGCCGCGCCAGCGAGGCGGGCCTCGGCCCCCGTGACCTGGCGGTAGTCGCGATGGCTTGCGTAAGCATCCCCGGCAATGTTGGGGGGAGGCTCCGGCGGTGACCGCGCCGGGCCTCCCCGATCCGGAGGAGGAGAGCGAGGCGATCGAGGTGCGGCGGGAGCTGCGCCGCCAGATCGGCCGCTTGGAGGCCGAGCTGGCCTCCTACACTCGTCATCTCGGTGCCGAGCTGCCGACGGCGCCGCGCCGCGCCGTCGCCCATGTCGCCGGCGTGCAGGAGCTGGAGCGGACCCGCGACACCCTGATTGCCCAGCTCTCGGAGGCGCAGCGAGAGGCGGAGGAGCGGGTACGCGAGGAGGTGCGGGCCCGCGGCAGCGGCCCGCTCGGCAGGGCGATGAGCTTGTGGCAGTCGAGACCCTGACCCGAAGAGCCGGCCCGTTCGGCCGGATGCTCGTCGAGACGGGGACGATGACGATCCTCACCGTGCGGACGATCGTCTCGGCGATCCGGCCGCCCTACCCCTACGGCGGCGAGCTGGTCTGGCAGTTCCTCTTCGTGCTGAAGCTCTCCTGGTTCCCGCTCACGGTCTCCACCTTCGCGCTCAACCTCGGCGCTCCCGGCCTGCAGGCGGCCGGCGTGCTCTCGCTGTTCGGTGCGCTCGACCGGCTCGGCGGCTTCTTCGTGCTGACCGCGGTGCGCTGGATCGGGCCGCTGGTCACCGCGGTCGTCGTCGCCGGCGTCGCCGGCACCGCGATCACCGCCGACCTCGGGGCGCGCAAGATCCGCGAGGAGCTCGACGCCCTGCAGGTGCTCGGCGTCGACCCGGTCAAGAACCTGGTCGTGCCGCGCTTTCTTGCCCTGATCGTCGTCACCGGGCTGCTCGACATCTTCGCGATCGTCTTCGGCCTCTCCGCCGGGATCGCGGCCGAGCTGCTCTACAACCAGTCGCTTGGCGGCTTCTTCGCGACCCTCTTCACCAACGCGACCGCTCTCGACATCGTCGTCTCGGTCCTAATGTGCACGGCGTTCGGAGCGATCATCGCGATCGTCTGCTCCTACAAGGGGATGTCGGCCTCGGGCGGCGCCGCCGGGGTCGGCCGCGCCGTTAACCAGGCGGTGGTGATCACCCTGGTCGCGGTCTTCTTCTTCCAGTTCGTCGTCACCTCGATCATCTTCGCCACCAACCCGGAGCTGCAGGCGGTCCGGTGATCGGCTGGTTCGACGTCCCGCGCGGCTGGCTCGACTCGTTCGGGGAGATCGCTCGCTTTGGCTCCCAAGTCGCCGGGCACGTGCTCTCCGGACGGGTCTTCCGCTTCTTCGGCGAGGGCCTGCGTCAGGCCGGGATCCTGATCTTCGGCTCGGCCGTGATCATCTGGGCCTTCGTCTTCATCCTCGGCCTCCAGTGCGGGATCCAGGGCGCCTACTTCAACCGCTCGATCGGGGCGCCCTCGCTCTCCGGCCTCTTCTCCGCCTACTGCGACCTGCGCGAGGGCGTGCCTTACGCCTTCGGCTACATCCTCTCGGCCAAGGTCGGGACCGGGATCGTCGCCGAGCTCGGGGCGATGCGGATCTCCGACGAGATCGACGCGCTCGAGGTGATGGGGATCCCGCCGATCACCTTCCTCGCCGCGACCCGCCTGCTCGGCGCCTGGATCGCGATTCCGTTCCTCTACGTGGTCGCGATCGGCGTCGCCTACTTCGCCAGTTACTTCGCCGTGATCGAGCAGGTCGGCGACGTCTCCTCCGGCGGCTACTTACTGATCTTCTGGATGTACCAGGACCCCTTAGACCTGTTCTTCAGCCTCACCAAGGGGATGGTGATGGCGACCGTGATCGTGCTGGTCGGCTGCTACTACGGCTACACCGCCTCCGGGGGTCCGGTCGGGGTTGGCACCGCGACCGCGCAGTCGATGGTCGTCAACGTGATCCTCGTCCACATCATCGGCATGCTCGGCACCGTCGTCTTCTGGGGCGCGAACCCGCGAGCGCCGATCGGGGGGTAGGCAGCTCGAGCTGAGCCTTTTTGTCCCTACAGGAGAAAAAAGCTCAGCTCGCCGCGGCGGCGGCCGGGCGGTGCGGCTGCCGGTGGCGGCGGAACATCTCCTCGACCCAGGCGAACCCGGGGCGGTCGCGGAGGTCGTTGCGGAAGCGCTCGAAGGCGGGCGGCGTCGGCGCGTCGGGTGGCAGCGGCCCGCCCTCCGGTCCGACCACGGGGTAGAAGAGCGAGGCGGCGGTGAGGTCGGCGACGCTGAAGCTCTCGCCGACCAGGTACTCGCCGCCGTTGGCGGCCAGCTCGGCGTCGAGCTTGTCCATCGCGGCGACGATCTTCTCGCGCGCGGTCGCCGCGGCGGCCTCGTCGCGGACCCCGAAGCGGAGGCTGGTGTAGGTGCGGGCGTAGAGGCCTACTAGCCCTTTCGCCTTGCCGAGCGGTGGGGGGACGACGCTCGAGGCGACCTCGGCGAAGAGCCGCGGCTCGTTGACCAGCTCGTGGAAGGGGAGCAGGCGGGCGTACGGCCCCAGCTCCTCGTCGAAGAAGTCCTCCAGCTCGAGCGCGCGGCGGCGCTGCTCGGGGTCGGCCGGGTAGAGCGGCGGGTCCGGGTAGCGCTGCTCGAGCGCGGCGATCACCGCGGTCGAGTCGCCGATCGTGCGGCCGTCCAGCTGCAGGATCGGGAAGGTCTTTTCCTTGCCGCGAGTGAGCGCGAGGGCGACCAGCATGTGCGAGCCGGGCAGGGGAGAGCGGCGCCGGTGCTCGACCCCCTTGTGGGCGAGCGCCCAGCGGGCCTTCTCGCTGTAGTGCGAGATCTCGAGCTGCCAGAGCGTCGGTTCGGTTGCCGCCATTGCGCCTCCTCGGTGGGCCTGCCAGCATAAGCCCGATGGCGCTCTTGAGCGAGTCGGAGATCGAGCAGCGGCTGGCCGGGCTGGATGGCTGGGAGCGGCGCGGCGCGGAGATCGTCAAGCAGTTCGAGCGTGGCGACTTCGTCGGCTCGGTCAAGTTCGTCGACAGCCTGGTCGAGCCGGCCGAGGCGATGAACCACCACCCCGATCTAGAGATCTCCTGGGCGACGGTGACGGTGAAGCTTTCGACGCACTCCGAAGGCGGGTTGACCGCGAACGACTTCGAGCTGGCCAGGCAGATCGACGCTCTGGCCTGATTGCTGTCGTCATTTGTGTCGCATAGCGACACAAACCTCTACATCAACCCGCTGAAGACCTCCACCAGCTTGCGGCCATAGGCACGATCCGGGTCCTTGTCCGGGTTGTAGCAGGCGAGCGAGGCGCCGATCAGCTGCGGGGAGTTGAGCAGTGGGGGGAGTAGTTCGCCCAGCTCGTCCCAGGTGAGGCCGCCCGGCATCGGGTAGTCGGTGGCGGGGAAGGCCGCCTGGTCGAGCACGTCGACGTCGAAGTGGAGCCAGAACGGTCCCCGGTCGAGCAGCCCGACGACCTCGGTCGCGCCCAGCCGCGGTCCCACCGCCCGCAGCTCCTCGACCGGGCGCTGGATCGGGTCGGGGTCGATCGCCTCCGGCTGGCGCATCCCGTACTCGACCGACTCCGCCTTGTCGCGGAAGCCGACCAGGGCGGTCCGCTGTGGCTCGACCGAGGCGCCGCCGCAGGCCTCGACCCAGGCGGCGGGGCCGAGGCCGAGCGCGACCGAGATCGGCATGTCCGCGGCCTCGCCGGTCGGCGAAGTCTCACCGTCGTAGAGGTCGAGGTGGCCGTCGAGGTGGACGAGGCCAACCGCGCCGAGGGCGTCGCGCACCCCCGCCAGCGCCCCGGGCAGCTCGGCGCAGCAACCGCCGACGAGGAAGGGACGGATCCCCTCCCCGACCAGCTCGGCGACCGCGCCGCGAATCGTCGCCGTGGTCTTGAGTACGTCCTCGCTGGCGAGGATGCCGGTCGCGGGGTCGCGCTCCTCTCCGCGGATCCGCACCTCGAGGTCGCCACCGTCCTCGCTGCCGAGCGCCGCTGGGAGGCCGAGCTCGCGCAGGGCCGCGGGGCCGTGCTCGGCGCCGCCGTTGCGGCCGACCGAGTCGATCGGGACGCCGATGAAGGCGAGCGGCTTCACCATCGAACTGCTACCCGGCTCGGGGGTGGCAAACTCGGCCGCGATGGCGAAGCGCAAGAAGCAGCGGCGGCCACGGGAGAAAGCGCCGGCCGTCGACTACACCGACGCCGAGGGCAACGTCCTCACGCTGAGGCAGTCGCTCAGCCCCGGCACGATCGCCAAGATCGGCGAGCCGCCCGCGGGCGCGGCCGCCTCGCAGGAGGACGCCTGGCGCCGCCGCTCGGAGGTGCTGTTCGAGCGGCTCGCGGTGCGCTGGGAGATCGCCGGCCTGCCGCTGAGCGACCAGAAGATGCTGCTCGGCCGCTACCGCATGGCCGACGCGGAGACGCAGCGCTGGGTGCGCCAGACGATCGCCGCGCACCTCGAGCGCCACATCCCCGAGCTGGCGGGGTAGCGTGGCCGAGGAGCTGTGAATCGACCCGCGTACATCTTGAAAACGGCCCAGAGAATTCACAGAGTCGCGGGGGTCCGGGGGCAACGCGTGAGCCGCGCTCTCCTAGGCTCGGCGGCATGGTCTATCGCCATGACCTAGTCCCGCACTTCGAGTGGCTTGCCGGATCGGAGTACTACGACGAAGCGCTCGATGAGGCGCTCGTTGCGATCGCAATGGCGGCCCACGGGCATGAGCACGACCTGGTCAACTTCGGGGCGGCCTGGGTGATGGCGAGCTACAACGTGGAGCGCTACGATCTCGAGCAGTTCGTCGAGCGAGCGCGCTCCGAATGGCTGCTTCCGCCGGGCGACGATCCGGCCCTTCCCCGAACTCGTGACAGCCGCTGCCACGCTTACCCTGGGGACGTGAAGGGCACGCCGGATCTGGTCGATGTGCAGGCTCGGCTCGAGCGATTTCGCGACGAGCGCGACTGGGGCCAGTTCCACAGCCCGGGGAACCTGGCCAAGGCGATCGCGGTCGAGGCGGCCGAGCTGCTCGAGCTCTTCCTCTGGGCGGACGGCGAGCGGGAGGGCGAGGTGCTCGGATCGAGGCGGGCGGAGGTAGAAGCGGAGCTTGCCGACGTGCTGATCCAGTGCCTGAACTTCGCCAGCGTCGCCGGGATCGACGTCATCGACGCCGTGCGGCGCAAGATCGACAGCAACGCGGAGAAGTATCCGGTCTCCGAGTGGAAGGGCAGGGCGGGAAAGGCGGGTGCCTGAGGCGATGGAGAGCGAGGTTTTCGTCTTCACCGCTGCCGGGTCCGCGGCTCGGCGACACCGGGAGGCGACGATCGAGCAGGCCGTCCCCGTTGCCGCGATGGAGCCGCTGGCGGCGAGAATCGCGACGCGGCTGGCGGCGGAGGGGCACGAGGAGGTGCACTGCTGGGGGTCGGTGCCCGGGTCGGGGAACCTGAGGAGCTGGGGCCGGATGCAGCCGGGCCACTGGGCTCTTCTCTACGGCGGCGAGGATAGGTTCCCCTGGTTGCTCCGGGTTGCGCTCACCGGTCGCTCGAAACGCCTTGCGCGAGATCTCTGGGGAGAAGATCGGGATGGGCGGACCTGGGAGCTGATGTTCTTCTTCGACCTCGCGCGCCGGGTTGACCTCGGGACGGAGGAGGTGCGCGAGGCCCTCGCCTACGAAGACGGCTGGGTTCCGCAGGGTCTGCAGTATCCGGGCCCCCAGCACCAGACTGCCCTGTTGGAGAAGTTCGGAAGCCTCGAGGCATTTGCCGCTTCGGGGGTGGGACCGGTATCGGAGGAAGCTGTCCTGCTCAGCCCGGAGGAGCTGCTGATGGGGGGCAGGTTCCACGGGCCGCCGGCGAAACCGCCACGAGCTCCGCAGAACCGGCAGCCGCCCGACCCCGATCGCAGCGGTCGCGGTCTGATCGCGCATGAGGAGACCGTCGCGAAGCTGCGGCGGCATGTGGGCCCGACCTTTCGCAAGGGCACACCGGGCATCAACCACGACGGCTGCTGGAAGGTCGGCGCCGGGTTCTGCATCTCAGAGGTGAAGAGCATCACCGCCAGGAACGAGGTCGGCCAGCTGCAGAAGGGCCTGGGGCAGATTCTCCACAACCGCTTCAAGGCCCGGGAAAACGGCATCGAGGGCGTCAAGGCGTACCTGATCGCCGAGCGGGAGCCGGCGAACAGCGCTCTCTGGGTGAAGCTCGCGCACGAGCACGGGGTCGTCTTCTCCTGGCCGGAGCGCTTCGCAGAGGACGTTGAGAAGCCCGAGGGCTGATGGTTCCGGAGCGGGTGGGATAGCGGTGGCCGAGGAGCTGCGGATCGACGACCGCCTGGCGATCCCGCTGGCGGAGATCGAGCTGCGCACGAGCCGCTCCTCGGGGCCCGGCGGCCAGCACGCCAACGTCACCGCCTCGCGGGTCGAAGCGGTCTTCGACGTCGCCGCCTCGGCGGCGCTCGACGAGAACCAGCGCGAGCGCCTGCTCGCCCGCGCCGGAGAGACCGTAACCGCGGTCGCCCAGGACGCCCGCGGCCAGTCGCGCAACCGCGAACTGGCGTTGCGCCGCCTCGCCGAGAAGATCGCCGCCGGGCTGGCCGAGCCGCGGCGCCGGCGGCCGACCCGCCCGAGCAAGGCCTCGCGCCTGCGCCGCCTCGAGCAAAAGCGGCGTGCAGGCGAACGCAAGCGGGGTAGAAGAAGGCCAGGTGGGGAAGGGGAGTAGCGAGGCGATGCGATCTCCTGGCGCACAAGGCCTTACAGGTAGACACCGATCCGACGAAAGGACCCCGATCATGCTCACCGATTCCAAGGCATTCAGCGGCTTCGCGGTAGACGACCTCGACGCAGCGAAACGCTTCTATGGCGAGACCCTGGGCCTCGACGTAGAGGTTCTCGACGAGGAGAACGGCCTGCTCACCATGCACCTGGCCGGGGCCGGCGACCGCGACACGCTCGTCTACCTCAGCCCCGAAATGACCCCACCCAGCTACACGATCCTCAACTTCCCGGTCGACGACATCGACCAGGCCGTCGACGACCTCAGCGCCCGCGGGGTCAGCTTCGAGCAATACAACCACCCCGACCTCCCCCAGGACGACAAAGGCGTGATGCGCGAGGGCGGTCCCCTCATCGCCTGGTTCAAGGACCCGGCCGGGAACACCTTGTCGGTGCTGCAGGACCGGTAGGGGGTCTTCTCGCATCGAAGCGGACGCCGAGCGAACCGCTAAGCGGAGTCGAGCAAGCGAGCCACCTTCTCGACCGCCTCATCGAGCCCGTTTTTAATCTCGAAATCCCAGAGTCGAAGGACGCGCCACCCGGCCCCTCTA
The DNA here is from genome assembly GCA_963846515.1 of uncultured Solirubrobacterales bacterium. GTDB lineage: Bacteria > Actinomycetota > Thermoleophilia > Solirubrobacterales > 70-9 > VAYN01. The sequence goes on from CAWJWC010000005.1 coordinate 132,608, forward strand.
AGTTCCGCATCGACCCGTCGATCCCGGGCCACGTTTGCGGCAATCTTCTCGTCCCAGTACCGACCCGATCTGCCCGGCTTGTGCCTGGATGGGTGGCCGTGCCAAAACGCGCCGTCGACGAAAACCGCGACCTTCCGAGCAGGCCAAGCTAGGTCCGGTCGCCCTGCTGCTCTGGAGTAGTCGCACCGCCACCCCCGGATACCGGCCGCCCAAAGGGCTTTTCTCAAGCTCAGCTCTGGGCCGGTGTCCGAGCGCTTAACGGCCGACATGATGCGTCGGCGCTGCTCCGGGGTTCGAGTGTCGGCCACGGGCTCAGCCTAGCCGCGGAACAAGGCCTTCCGTCCGGGGGCCGGAGATATCTTGGCCGCTATGGGCGATCATCCTCGGGAAGTTCGGCGCCCCGTCGCCGTCGATCTGTTTTGCGGGGCCGGTGGCCTATCCGCGGGGCTGGAGGCCGCTGGCTTCGACGTGCTCGCCGCAAGCGATTACGACCCCGTCCACGCTGCGACTCATGAGTTCAATTTCCCGCGCACGGCAATGCTCTGCGGAGATATCGGTCGTATCGATGGAGAGGAGCTTCTCGGCGCGGCGCGGCGCGGTGCGGAGGCGCATGAGCTCTCGACCTGGGACGGCCGCATCGACCTAGTCGCCGGCGGCCCCCCCTGCCAGGGCTTCTCGTTCATGGGAAAGCGGCTCGTCGAGGACGAGCGAAACCAGCTCGTCTTCCATTTCTTTCGCCTGATTCGCGAAGCTCGGCCTCGATACTTCCTCATGGAGAACGTGCCGGGTATGGCCAGTGGGGGGCATGCCGGAGTTCTGGAGCAACTTATCGAGGAGTTCGAAGGGATCGGCTATCGGTTCCCGGAGGGCCGTTGGGCGATCCTCAACGCGGCTGACTTCGGTGTCCCCCAGGATCGCCGGCGCCTGTTCTTGATCGGTGCCGCACCTGGCGAGTCCCTTGTCTCGCTGCCGGGCGCCAAGGTGAGACCTGTGCCGCGCAACGGCTCGGCACCGAGCGCTTCTCCAGACGGCCTTCCTCTGGGGCCAACGGTTTGGGATGCGGTCGGCGACATACCCAATCTGAGTCGATATCCGCGGCTGCTGCGCTCCGATGCGGTCAGGTTGTCGGAGGGCGCCTCCTCCGAGCAGACAGCCCAGATGAGCGAATACGTCCAACTCCTTCGCGGCTCGATCGATTCGGAGACCGACTTGTCGGCGCCCCGCGAATGGGACCCCGAAATGCTGACCGCATCGGCGAGGACTAAACACACGCAGGAGTCGATTCGACGATTCCGCCGAACGCGACCCGGCGAGGTTGAGCCGATCAGTCGCTTTTACCGACTTCCACCTAGCGGTCTGTGCAACACGCTTAGGGCTGGAACCGGGAGTGAGCGTGGGGCCTTCACCTCCCCACGGCCGATACACCCATTTAGCCCGCGAGTGCTCTCAAACCGAGAGGCGGCACGTCTGCACTCGTTTTCGGACTGGTTTCGCCCTCACGCGACGAAGTGGCATGGGTTTCGGCAGATCGGCAATGCGGTTGCCCCGTTCGTCGGCGCTGCGGTCGGCCGCTCGATCGTCGAGGCGCTCGACGTAGCGCCATTCAAGCCTCGTCAGCACGTCGATCTTGGCGATCCCCGCCTGCTGATGCTGACGATGAAACAGGCGGCGGCGTATTACGGCGCGGACATGACGCAAATTCCAGCCACCCGCCGGAGGCAAGCCGAACAGCCCTCCCTACTTGCGGCATAGGCGACCAGCTTGGCCAAGAAAGCGGAAAAAGAAGCCGTCTACAAGGCACTCATTACGAAGGTCTTCGAGGACCGGTTCGAGAAGGGCTCTAAGCGCATCGAGTTCTCGATCAAGGATCTCGAGAAAGCGGCCGCTGCGCTGAAGCTCAAACGCCCGGGAAATCTGCCGGACGTTCCTTACGCTTACCGCTTTCGTCGCCCGTTGCCAGAGGCTGTGCGCGATCGAGCCCCCAGGCGTAAGGACTGGGTCATCCGAATCACCGGCAAGGGCACCTATGCCTTCGAGCCAGTGAAGCAAGCCTGGTTTAAAGCCAATCCGGCCTTGGAGGCAACCAAGATCCCCGACGCAACCCCGGGGCTAATCGAACGCTATGCCCTCAACGATGAGCAGGCTGTTCTCGCAGTCCTTCGCTACAACCGTCTTATCGACATCTTCGCGGGAGTGACTTGCTACTCCCTGCAGAACCATCTACGCACGACGGTCGAAGTCCAATGGCCCAACGGAGAAAAAGGGCGTCCTCAGATTGAGACCGATGAGATCTACTTAGGCGTGGATCAACGGGGCGCTCACTATCTATTTCCCGTCCAGGCGAAGGGAGGGAACGACCTCCTCAGCGTCGTTCAAATAGAGCAGGACTTCCTGCTTTGCAGAAAGCGCAAGTTTCGCGATCTCATTCCGGTACCGGTAGGCGCTCAGTTCATCGATGACGACGAGGGCCGTCTCATCGCTCTCTTCCAGTTCGTACAAGACGCGCGGACCAACGAAGTCAGTCTTGCTCGGGAGAAGCACTATCGCCTCGTTGCGGGCAACGACATCACCGCTGTCGATCTCGATGGATACGCGAAGCTGCATGTCTAGGGGGAAAGCGGATATCTCGAACACGGCCGTTCGCATCTTCCTGCAGGAGTTTGGAGCGGCATATGACGACGAGCGGAACCTCCCGCGCTATTCGAAAGCGAAGCACTTCGGCGAAATCAGTACCTTCTTTGGAGGTCGGTGCTGCTATTGCGGATCCGACCTCGACGGAAAAGGAGTCCAGGACCATCTGATTCCCCTCAATCGGAATGGCCTCGGCCTTCACGCCTGGGGGAACATCGTTCCAAGCTGCGGTCCTTGCAACGCCTTCAAGCAAGGTAAGCCTTGGCATGAGGTCGTGGCTGCGCGGGCTGGCGACTCCGCGGCAGACCGATACAAGCTGATCTCGGAGTTTGTGAACCGCTACGCCTACGCTCCTCCGTACGACCTCAAGAGCGCCACGGCCGACCTTTACGCGGAGATCGGCTCTGTTGGCATGGCGCTCGTTCGGACCAAGATCGAACGGACCAAAGAAGCAACTTAGGTGCTCCCAGGTTTGAGCTAGGCGGGCGTAGGTTCGCCGACCAGGGCCCGCATCGCCTCGGTCCCGGCCTCCATCCCGAAGAAGGCGTTGGCGACCAGCCAGGTCATTTCGTCGGTGTGCCCCGGCAGCCTTGCCGCCTCGCCCTGCAGTACGCGGAGCCGGGCCAGCGACAGAATGGACCGGGCAAGGTACTCGTCTACCAGGGGGCCGACTCCGGGCCGCAACGCGTCCGACTCGGGTGCCGCCGGGTCTCGCCCGGCCTCGATCAGGCGGGTGAGCACTCCTACGCCGGCCTCGAGGTAGCGGTCTGCCGGCAGCGCGGTGGCGGGGGAGTGGGCGAGGTAGAGCTCGGCCAGCCCCGGCTCGGAGGAGGCCTTGTCGTAAAGCGCGCCGATTCCCGCGCGGACGCGCGCCAGCCACGGTCCGTTCCCCTCCTTCGCGATCTCCGATGTGGAGGCGAAGATCTCTGCGAAGGCCTGCTCGAAGGCATGGTTCAGGCAGGCGTCGCGGTTGTCGTAGAGGCGATAGAACGTGAGCCGCGACATCTTTGCCGCGGCGCAGATGTCGCTGACCCTGACCCGTTCGATCTTCTTCTCCTGCGCCACCTCTATAAGGGCGGTCAGGACACGCTCACGTCGGTAGCTGTTGACCAGCTCTGCCGACACGACGGGGCGTTTCGCCTCCTTGTCTGCCACTGGGCCCACTCGGTCGGAGGGTAGCGCACGTAAGGCTTTTATTTAGATACTTGATCCTCTGATAGCGGCGCCACCGTGCGAGGGCGTCCGGGTCGCGAATCTCCGTTCGCCCCCCGGCCCTGCTGCCTACTTGCTATCGCCGCCGGTCGCCGTTGGCGATTTTGCAGGCGCGCGCGGGACCGAGAAACGGCGTCAGCGCGATATAGGTGCAGAGGGGGAGGATCTCCGGCAGGCTCTCGGCGCCGCCGGCGAGCACCTGGTCATGAGTGAGCGCGTAGATCGCTCCGCCGATCGCCTCCGCGGCGATCGGGCTTGCCTCGGGGTTCAGCTCGTACCCCGGGGCGAGCAGCACCGCCAGCCCCTCCATCACCTGGTCCCGTTGCTCGAGCGCCCGCCGTCCCGCGGCGTAGACGTCGACTGCTCCCAGCTTCGCGAAAGCCGGCTCCTCGATCGCGTAGGAGAGCATCGCGCCCAGCGCCGTGCGCACCGCCTGCGGCCATTCGCCGCCCCGCCTGAACGCCGGTAGCACCGTGGCGAGCAGCAGGGCCCCGCCGCGGTCGAGCGTCGCCAGCATCGCGTCTTCTTTGTCCTCGAAGTAGGAGTAGAAGGTGCTGAGCGAGCAGGCGGCACGGCTGACGATGTCATCGAGCGTCGTCGCCGCGTAGCCGCGCTCCGCCACCGCCTCCGCCACCGCCCGCATGATCCGCTCCGCCTGGTCGTGCTCGGCCAGCGCGCGCGGCTCGCGGCCGGCGGTGCGCTTCGGCCGCCGCCCCAGGCGCAGCGGCTCGGGCGGGGGGTAGTAACTCAGTCCCCATTTCGCCAGTGCCGGCGCAATTTCCGCCAGCTCGGCCTCCCGGCCGCGATGCAGGCGGGTATGGATCACCTTGCGCATGCCTCCGATCAGCGCCCGGTCGATCTCCACTGGCATCCCGGCGCGATCGGGCATTTCCTCGAGTGCCCGCCGCAGCAGCACCTCGAAGTCGTTGAAGGTGCGCTCGACCAGCGCGATCGCCGGCTCGCCGGCGCCGTAGATCTCGACGAAGCACATGCGCGCGGCGGCGGGCTGAGCCGCGAGCAGCCCAGTGAACGCCTCCATCCCTCCCAGCACCCGCTCCTCCCAGCCGCCGGGGATCTCGTAGCCCGCCCGCACGATCGCGGTTCCGGCTTCCCCCATTGCTTCTACCGCCGCCAGGAAGCACTCGCGCTTGTCGGCGAAGTGCTCATAAAAGGCTTTGCGGGAGACTCCGGAGACCGCAAGCAGGTCGCTCACCCGGGTCGCCTCATAGCCCTTCTCGGAGACCACCGCGACCATCGCCCCAAACAGCCGCTCGCGCTGACTGCGCGCTACCTCCTCAGGGGGGTTGCCCCTCCCCGGGGGAAGCTTGCGCGCCCGCAGCTCCCCGGCGTCCCCCCACGGCGTTCTCACCATTGCAGGGGCACGATATCCAGCCATTCGTCAATCGAACCACTCCATCCCGCGACCGTCAAGCGATCAGTAGACGTGCGTTTTCATTTAGGCCGGTGGAGAGGGTTGAATCGGGGATCGAAGACCCCAATTTTCCAGACTCTAGAGCCATTTTTCGATTTGAAGATGCTGGCCTGCTTGCAATTGCCACCGAAGTGTGTTCCAATATCCGCAGCCCAGGGAGGGAGGAGTTTTCAAAGGACGGCTGGTCAGTCTCCTTTGAGGATTCGCCCCGGCCGGGTGCAAGAGAGAGAAACGTCACCTGGCTCGGAGCTTGGGAAGCCTCCGCACGGAGGGGGGAACCGAACCGGTGACACGGGCAAGGAGAGAGAACGTCAGATGAACGACGGGACGCAGGGCCGCTCAGCGCAGCCGGGCCTCATCGGCCACGGCGCCGAGTGCCAGCAAGCTTCGAACCGACCGCCTGCCGTCGCACTCCCTAGCGCTCGGCAGTCGGGGGCCCACCGTCTCGGCCGGGCCCGTCGGGTAAGCGCGGGCGGCGCCGAGTGGCGAGGCCTGTCCCGCCCCGGCCTCGGGTCGCCCGCGGCTGCCCGACCCTACGCTCACGTCCCTCAGCAGTCAACGCAATGCACCGCCGATAAGGAGAGCAAGTGACCATGCGAATGAAACACCACGCGAAAGCACTGTTCGCCGCGGCGGTTCTGTCGATGCTGCTATGGGCGCCCGGTGCCCAGGGCGCCACCGCGACCATCCACCCGCCGCTCTCCACGCCCCCCGGCCCCTCCTTCGACGGCTCGGGCACCCCCGCCGGCTCCTTCCAGCCGCAGGCGATGGCGGTCGACCCGAGCAACGGCGACATCTACGTGGTCGACGTCGCCAACAAGGTGCTGCTGCGCTTCGACGCGACCGGGACCGTCGACGCCAGCTTCGGGACGGGCGGGGCGCTCGACGGCTCCAGCGCCCCTGCCGGCTCCTTCGCCTTCTCCAACGGTGGCCTCGCTGCCAACGCGGTCGCGATCGACCGCTCCGGCACCGCGACCGACGGCAACATCTATCTCGCCGACCCGCCCCTCGGGGTGGTGTACGTCTTCGACGAAACCGGCGCTTACCAGGGCCGGTTGTTCGGATCCTCGATCCCGTCCGGGCCCTTCGGCACCCCCGACGGCCTCGTCGTCGATCAGGCGAACGGCGACCTCTACATCGCCGACGCGACCAAGAACCTCGTCTACCGCTTCGACCCCGCCGCCGCCGTTCCGGCTGAGGGCGACTACGACTCCCAGATAAGCGACCCCGAAATCAGCACCCCCGCCGGCCTCGCGATCGACTCCGCTGGAAACCTCTACGTCGCCAATTATCGGGGGTTCGTCAGCCGCTACGTAGGCGGTGCCCACGCAGCCTACGTCGATTTCGGCGAAGCAAGGGCGATAGCGCTCGACCCGAGTGACGACCACATCTATATCGACAACGGGTCCTATGCTTCCCACTACAACGCGGCCAGCGAAGGAAACGAATTCCGTTCCTCGCCGGGCCAGGGCCAGATCGCCGACTCGCTGGGAATCGCGGTCGACGCCTCTTCGAACGTCTACATCTCAGACCAAGGCCAAGGCAAGGTCTTCGTCTTCGCTCCCGGCGCCAGCGTCGAAACTCCGACTGTCTCGATCGACCCGGCCTCCTCGATCACCCCCACCTCCGTGCAGCTTTCGGGCACGGTCAACCCCAACGGCACCGAAGAAGCGAATGACACCACCTGGCGCTTCGAGTACTCGACGGACCAGGCCAACTGGAGCCAGAGCGCAGGGGGGACGGTCCCCGCGACGACTACGGGCACTCCGATATCGGAGGAAATCACCGGCTTGAAACCAAACGGACAGTACTTCGCGCGTCTCGTGGCAGAAAACGCCGCCTCGCCTCTAGCGGGGGGATCGACCTACTCCGACACGATTGAATTCAAAACTCCTCCACTCCCGGAGATCGCCCCGGCGATCTCCGGCGGCGGCGCCTTCGAAGTCGGTCCGACCTCGGCGCTGCTGAAAGCAGATCTCAACCCCGGCGGCGGCGCCACCACCTACCGCTTCGAGTACGGCCCGACGACCGCCTACGGGCAGAGCGCTCCCGTGCCCGCCGGGCAGCTCGGCGCCGATGGATCCCCCCACCAAGTGAGCGCCCAGGTCACCGGCCTGGCGCCCGAGACCCGCTACCACTGGCGGCTGGTCGCCGAGAACTCGGTCGAAACGGTCGCAGGAGCCGACCACACCTTCACCACCCTCGCCACCCATGCGGCCGTCCAGCTGCCGGACAACCGCGCCTGGGAGCAGGTCACCCCCGCTGACAAGAACGGGGGGGACCTGGGCAACCTATTCTTCCAGAACAGAAAGGTGCCGGGCCTCTCGGAAACGATCAGCGGCACGGAGGTCAGGGGCGGCGCCGCGATCCAGAGCAGCGAGAATGGCGATCGGATCAGCTTCATAACGAGCCTGTCTGCCTTCGCCAACCCGGGCGGAGCAAAGGCGCAGCTCGGCAATTACCTCTCGGAGCGCAGCGCGGAAGGATGGAGGACCCGGAACATCGATCCCCCCTACGCTCCCGCCGAAGCGCTCTTCAGCAATCCCGTGTTTATGTCGTTCGACGACTCGCTTTCCAAGGTCGTCCACCTCAGGCCCTTCGATCAAACGTCGTTTGCCGCGGACGCGCCCAAAGGCGTCGACGGCTACTACGTCCACGATCTCGACGATGGCTCCTTCCGTTTCCTCTGGGGCTTTGCTCAGCAGGGCAACGTCAGAAGCAGCTTTGCAGCCGATGCCCTCGCCTCGGAGGACTTCAGCCACGTCGTCCAGCGTTACGACGTCGGCCCCAAATTCATAGGCACGGCCGAAGGCACGTTCGTGGGCCAGCCCTTCGGCCTCTACGAGCGATATGAAACCGGGGACGGCAGCTTTGACACTCGCATGGCCAGCATCCTCCCCGACGGGACGCCGGTCGACGGTGACCTCGGCGGCGGGGATTATGGGCCGAACGAGAACGCCCTGTCTCGCGACGGCGCGAGGATCGTCTTCGAAGCCCTCGCTGTTGGTTGTCCGGCGGGGGCAGAAACCATGCAGGTCCAAGGATTTACCTGCGGGCCGGGACCCGCTCCGCAGCTGTACATGCGGGAAAATGGCACGGCGACGAGATGGATCTCCGATTACGCCCCCGGCGTGCCGCTCGACCCTGAAGCGGGTCCCATGCAGCACTACTGGGGAGCCGATCCCGACGTCGAGCATGTCTTCTTCACCTCGCAGACGAGGCTGACGGCGGACTCGACGGCGAGCCACGACGGCGGCGACGGTTTCACCACCGGTTCCCATGGCGACCTCTATCGCTACGACGTCGAGGCGAACGGCGGCGCCGGCGAGCTGATCGACATCACCGTCGACGACTCGAGGCCGGAGGGCGCCCAGGTGATCGGCGTGCTCGGCAACAGCGAGAACGGCGAACGGATTTACTTCGCCGCCCGCTCCAACCAACTCGACGGCGAACAGGGGGTCGCCGGTCAGGCCAACCTTTACCTCTGGGACAACAACGGCGGTAGCCCGACCACCACCTACATTGCCACGCTGCGGGCCCCCGACGGCTCGCCAGAAGGAGATGACCGCGCCAACTGGGTCAACGTCACCTATGAGCGCAGCTCGGAAGTGACGCCCTCGGGCGACATCCTCTTCACCTCCAAGAACCAGCTGACCGGCTTCGATAACGCCGGCCACAACCAGGTCTACGTCTACGACGTGGAGGGCGAGCGACTGACCTGCGCCTCCTGCTTCGGCGAGGAGCCCGCGACCCGCGACGCCTTCGTCCCTCACGCACGCATGATGACTATGCCGTCGGCCTCGATCCACCATCACTCGCTGTCGGGCGACGGGCGCTGGGCATTCTTCAACACCCGGGCTTCGCTGGTCGCCCGCGACACCAATGGGCAGATCGACGCCTACCGCTTCGACGCCGCCAGCGGCAGGGTCGCCTTGCTCTCGAGCGGTCAGAGCTCCAAGCCGTCCTACTTCCAGGGGGCCAGTCCCGACGGCGAGGACGCTTTCTTCATCACCCACGAGCGGCTGGTGCAAAGCGACGTCGACGGCAACGCCGACATCTACGACGCCCGGGTCAACGGGGGCATCGCCTCCCAGAGTCGCACCCCCGTGGTCCCCTGTGAGGGCGATGCCTGTCAGCCACCGCCGGTCATCCCCGACGATCCGACCCCGTCGAGCACCTCCTTCATCGGACCTGGCAACAAACAGGCGAAGAAGTCCGGCAAGAAAGCGCACCGGAAGAAAGCGTGCGGAAAGAAAGCGGCTGCGAAGCGACGAGGCCACGGAAAGCAGTGCCGCGCTGGCAAATCGACCCGCCGCCATGGCTGAGCGCCGGGCCGGCAAGGAGAGACTGACGATGAGAAAGCAGAAGATCACCACCCGCCTCGCCGCCGCGTTCTGTGGGTTGCTCTCGATCGCGTTGCTCGCGCCGGCAGGGCAGGCAAGCGCCGCTACGCAGCGCTGGGAGATTGCGCAGTTCGTTCCGGCCCAGCTCTTCCCCGACGCAAGGTTCAGCTACGGCATGCATCTGGTGCGGGTGGGGACGGTTCCAAGCAGCGAAGACCTGCGCTTCGAAGTCCAGGCACCATCTGGGACGCGCTTTGTAAATGCAAACCCTACTGATCCCGCTCGTCCCTACCTTAGTACCAATCTTTCTCCTTGTGTCTTTAGGCCCGATCAATCTGCGATCGACTGCACTGTGCCAGCCGGCGTTCCCATCGGCCAGACCAACTACCTGGTGTATCAGTTGGAAGTCGAACCCGGTGCCGCGAACGGCCCGCGCCGATTTCGCACTGAGTTCAGCGGTGGGCCCGGCGCGGATCCGCCCCTGCCGGTGGACTCGCGTCGCACCGAAATAACCTCGACCGAAAGCCCCTTCGGGATCGCCGAATTTGACGGAGAAGACCTCAACGAAGACGGATCCGAGGCCACCCAGGCCGGCGGGCACCCGTGGGCGAACTCGACCACGATCCGCTTCGCGACCAAAGTCGAAGTCAGCAAATCCGGAGCGCGGGAAGTGGTGCCGGCCGATGTCCCCAAAAACATCACCGTCGAGCTGCCCGCGGGCTACATCGGCAACCCCGAGGCAACGCCGAAGTGCACCGTCGAGCAGTTGAATCGGATGGCGGATACTTTTAAACCGGGTATGGCCACTGCCGCATGTCACCCCGATAGTCAGGTCGGTACCATCGTTTTGGAATTGGCTCGGGAAGTGTGGCGCGCGCCCGTCTTCAACGTCGAGCCACGTGGCAATGCACCGGCGCAGTTCGGCTTCAACGCCTCGGGCAAGGTTGTCACCCTCTTCCCCGAAGTGGATCCGAACGACAGCACGATCCGGGTAAACGTACGAAACGCCGACCAGACGTACAAACTCTTCGGTGCGACCCTGACGCTTTGGGGTTCTCCACCGGACCCCTCACATGACGGGCTGCGGCGCTTCTGCGGAGCTTATGTTAGCTCGGACTACCGAGGCGACGGCTGTCCAGTGCAGAGCCTGATCCCGCCGGTCGGGTTCTACGTGGCTCCCACCTCCTGCCTCGGCCCGTTGACCACCACCGCCGCGGTAACGAGTTGGGCCGGGGTCAGCGACACGGCCCAGTTCACGAGCCACGACAAGAACGGCAACCCGCAGGGGATGGGCGGTTGCGACCGCGTTCCCTTCGACCCCGAGATGAGCGCGCGCCAGACCGCCGACTCGGCGGAGACGCCAAGCGGCCTCGACTTCAAGTTGAGCGTGCCCGAGACCGGCATCCTCAACCCCAGCGGAGTTTCGCAGGCGCACCTGCGTAAGGCCGTCGTCAAGCTACCCGAGGGCGTCACCCTCAACCCCTCGGCGGGCGAGGGCCTCGGCTCCTGCAGCCCGGCTCAGTACGCGGCCGAGACCCTGCAGTCATTGTTTGGGGACGGCTGCCCGGGCACCTCGAAGCTCGGCAGCGTGCAGATCAGCTCACCGGTTCTGCCGGAGTCCGAAGTGCTGAAAGGCGACTTCTTCATCGCCAGCCCCTACGACAACCCGTTCGGCTCGCTGCTCGCCGTCTACATGGTCGTCCGCAACTTCGAGCGCGGGCTCATCCTCAAGGCGGCCGGCAGGGTCGACCTCGACCCCCGCACCGGGCAGATCGTCACCACCTTCGACAATCTCCCGCAGCTGCCCTTCGCCGACTTCGAGCTGCACTTCCGCGAAGGCGGCCGGGCTCCTCTGAGCACGCCGGCGACCTGCGGCACGCACACGATCGAGGCAGAGCTGACCCCGTGGTCGGCGAAAGCCAACCCGGTCCCGAGCGAAATCGCCCACCTGCAGAGCCCTTACCAGATCACCCGCGGAGTGGGGGGAGGACCGTGTCCTTCGGGTGGCCTGCCACCCTTCAAACCTGGCCTCGTCGCCGGCACGATCAACAACCGCGCCGGCTCCTACTCGCCCTTTAACGTCCGCCTCTTCCGCAACGACGGCGAACAGGAGTTCACCAACTTCTCGATCAAGCTGCCGCCCGGGGTGATCGGCAAGATCGCCGGCCTCGGCTACTGCTCCGACGCCGCGATCGCCGCTGCCAAATCGCGTGAAGGCATGCCCGGCGGCGGCGCCGCGGAGCTCGCCAGCCCCTCTTGCCCGGCTTCCTCGCTGGTCGGCCGCACCCTGGTCGGGGCCGGAGTCGGCTCGGTGCTCACCTACGTCCCCGGCAACGCTCTACTACGCCGGCTCCTACAACGGCTCGGCGATCTCGCTGGTCTCGATCACCGCTGCCAAGGTCGGCCCCTTCGACCTCGGCACGGTAGTCGTGCGCTTCGCCGTGCGGGTCAATCCGGAGACGGCGGAAATCTTCGTCGACGCCACCGGCTCGGACCCGATCCCGCACATCATCCAGGGCGTCGCTACCCATCTGCGCGACATCCGCGGTCTACGTCGACCGGCCCGAATTCGTCCTCAACCCGACCTACATGCGACCGCACCTCGACCGCCTCGACGGTCTTGGGGTCGGGCCTCGACTTCGTCAGCGCGGCGGACGACCAGCCGGTCACGGTCACCAGTCCGTTCCAGGCCGCCGACTGCGCGGCGCTGGGCTTCAAGCCGAAGCTGGCGCTGAGCCTCAGCGGTGGCACCAAGCGCGGCGACAACCCGAAGCTGAAGGCGGTGCTGACCACGCGCAAGGGCGATGCCAACGTCGGCCGAGCCCAGGTCACCCTGCCGCACTCGGCCTTCCTCGACAGTCCCATATCAGGACGATCTGCACCAGGGTGCAGTTCAAAGAAGGGACCGTGCCGGGGGAGAAATGCCCGAAGGCCTCGATCTACGGCTACGCGAAAGCGATCTCGCCGATCCTCAGCGAACCGCTGCAGGGGCCGGTCTACCTGCGCTCCTCCTCGCATCCCCTGCCGGACCTGGTCGGGGCCTTGCACTCGCAGAGGATCGACATCAACGTGGTCGGTCGCATCGACTCGATCGACGGGCAGATCCGCAACACCTTCGAGTCGGTCCCCGACGCCCCCGTCACCAAGTTCATCCTGACCATGCAGGGCGGCAAGAAGGGGCTGCTGATCAACTCGACCAACCTCTGCAAGAAAACCAGCCGGGCGATCGCCCGCTTCGAGGGTCAGAACGGCAAGCCGCACAACTTCTCCCCGATCGTCAAGCCGCGCTGCGGGAAGCAGGCTAAGAAGTCGAAGCCGAAACAGCCGCAGCCGGCAGCGCCGCAGCCGACCAATCCTTACCGACCCGCGTGGTAGCGAGGTGGTCGCAGCCCCGATAGCCGGCGGCGCAGCCGCTGCCTGGACGGACTGGTGGTGAGGCATCGGACCGCCATCGCACTCGCCGTGATCACCTCCACGCTCCTGCTAGCCGCGCTGGCGACCGGTGCGGTGGTCCAGGAGGGCAATCTGCGGATCACGGTGCTGAGCCAGATCAAGCCCTACAAGCTGCCGCGCACCGGCACCGCCCCGATCGCCGTCTTCATCTCCGGCCACGTCGGGGCGGCGGACGGCACGGTGCCGCCGCAGCTGCAGAGGATGGAGGTCAAGGTCAACCGCCACGGATTGCTGCAGTCGCAGGGCCTGCCGACCTGCGCGCTGAAGGAGATCGAGGCCTCCTCGAGCTCGCGGGCGCTCTCGGCCTGCGGCGATGCCCTGATCGGCTCCGGCCGCTTCTGGGCGACGATCGTGCTGCCCGATCAGCGTCCCTACCCGACCCGCGGCAAGCTCCTCGTCTTCAACGGCCGCAAGGGCGGGAAGCCGGCTCTCTTCGCCCACATCTACACGACCAAACCGTTCGCCACCTCCTTCGCGATCGCCTTCACGATCAAGCGCATCTCCCAGGGCCGGTACGGGACCGAACTGGCGGCCTCCTTCCCGGAGGCGCTCGGCAGCTGGGGCTTCGTCGACCGGATCAAGCTCACCCTGCGTCGCAAATACACATACCGAGGCCGCCAGCGCTCCTATTTCAATGCCGGTTGCCCCGCTCCCGCCGGGACCAAGCGCACCTCTTTCCCGCTGGCCAGCGCCAGCTTCCACTTCGCCGAGACCAAGCCGATCGTCCTCGGCGTCAGCAAGAGCTGCGCGGTGGCGCGATGAGACGAGGGGAGGAGGGACGATGAGGATCGAGATCGGACGGAGGGCGGTGAGCTGCTTGGCCCTCGCCTGTGCCCTTCTCTGCGCCCCTGCCGCCCACGCCGCCTACGATCCGCTCGGCTCAGGCACGACCAAGCTCGCGCTCGACAAGGGCTTCCTCGCCTTCGCCAAGGCGAACGGGATCAAGCTCAGCGCGGTCGCTCCGGCGAAGCTCGCGGGCGGCGTCGTCAGCTTCCCGGTGGTCGGGGGGAAATTCGACCCGGTCTCCTCCAACGGCACGGTCGAGCACGACGGGGCACTGGTGCTCAGGGCCGGAAACCGCTCGGTCCCGATCAAGACCCCGCAGCTGAAAACCACTCAGCGCCACGCTCCGATCTCGGCCAAGGTCGGCGGCAGCCAGCTGAAGATCGCCACCGCGGGGGGCCTGCAGGTCACGCGCGGTGGCTTCGCCGACAAGGTCAAGGTCACCGCGCTGGAGATCTCGGCCAAGCTCGCCACCCGTCTCGGCAAGAAGCTGCGCCTCAAGGGAGCCTTCAAGGCGGGCCAGCCCCTCGGCTCGACCCGCACCAAGGCCAACCCGCAGACCGTTGTCGTGCTCGACAGGGGCCGCGCCTCGCTCACCCTCGACCCTGCTCTCCTCGCCAAGCTCGACTCGCTCCACGTCGCGGTCAACCCGATCTTCCCGGCCGAACATCCCGCTGCCTTCACCTTCCCGATCTTCGGGGGCGCCATCGCGCCCAACGGGCGCAACGGCCTGGTCAAGATCAGCGGCAGCCTCGAATTCCTCCAGCTCGGCGCCGGCCAGGTCTTCTGGGCTGAGCCCTGGCTCGAACTTGGCGTCAGTGCGACCGCGGAAGTCGATGTCGAGCCCACGCCTGCCTTCCCCGGCAAGCTGGGGCGGATCGGCATCCTCGACCTGGCCGCAGGGACGGCTTCCTCCGATCCGAAGGCGAGGACGATAACCGTCGCCGGCGCTCAGCTCGCCTTGCAAGCTCAGACCGCAGCGACCTTCAACCAGGCCTTCGCCGCCGGCAAGGAGGCCTTCAAGGCTGGGGAGCCCGTGGGAAGCGTCTCCTTCACCGCCCAGGCGCAGTAGAGGGGCGCTCCTCCCGGTTCAAGGCGACGAGCGGAGAACGTCTTGCTGGCTCAAGACTCGCTGAGGCGATGGCCGAAGTAAGCCGCGCTTACGAGCCGCTCGAGTTCCGGAATGGACCTTGCGAAGCGCTCCGGCTCGCGGCTTGCCAGCGCTCTGACTACGGCCGACTCGATTGCGCTTACCATGAAGGGCGCAGTCAACGGAGGTGGAGAGTGGCGAGACCCGGTCTCGCGGCGTGCGCTGTCAAGCGCACGGGAGAGGCGCTCCAACGCTTCTTGACGTCGTACCAGCGCCGGCTCGCCGGCGACGTGGACCTCGAGCAGCAGTCCCCGGGCCAGGGCCGGGTCGGACCGTGCGAAGCCGGCGAGCTCTGTCAGCGCCGCCCTCAGCCCGGCCCGCCAGCTCTCCGCGGCGGCGCCGGCGTCGAGCAGCCGCCTCTCGAGGCGCTCGAGGTGGACGGCGTGGGCCACGGCGTAGCACTCCGCAGCGCTTGCGTAGTGCGTGTAGAACTGCAGCCGATAGCCGTCGTAGCGCTCGATCACGGCCCGCACGGTCATCCTGCGGAAGCCGAGCTCGCCGCTGGTGCTGAGCGCCGCCGCCATGATGCGCTCACGCAGCTCTGGCTCCCCCGCCATCTATGCAAACGAGCATACTTGTTTTTAGATACTCAAATCTCTATGGCTCCAGGGGTACCTCGGATATCCTCACGAGATGGCATCGCTACCGGACCACTTGATGCCCGTGCCGGAGGTTCGCGAGTCCCTGCCCCGCGAAGTCAGGATCGAACACCAGCGCAACCACGTCCTCGACGCCGCCGTCGAGGTCTTCGCCCGGCGCGGCTATACCGGCACCACGGTCGACCACATCGTCAACTCGGCCAAGATCGGCTTCGCCAGCTTCTACGAGCTCTGCTCCGGCAAGGAAGACTGCTTTCTGCGGGCCTACGAGCGCATCGTCGCCGACTTCTGGGACCGCATCGCCGCCGGCATCCCGGCTTCTGCCCCCTGGCCCGAGCAGGTCTGCGCCGCGCTGCGCACCGCCCTCGCGGTGATCGCCGACGAGCCGCTGGCCGCCCGTGTCGCCCTGGTCGAGGTGCAGACCGCCGGGCCACGGGCGCTCGCCAGCTACGAGCGCACACACGATGCTGTGGTGCCGCTGCTGCGTCGCGGTCGCGAGCTCAGCCCCTATGCCGAGCAGCTGCCGGCCACGCTGGAGGAAGCGACGATCGGCGGCGTGGCCTGGCTCCTGCACCAGCGGCTGGTGATGGGCGAGGCCGACGCGATCGAGGAGCTCTACCCGGAGCTGGTCGAGATCGTGATCGCGCCCTACCTCGGCGAGGCCGAGGCGGCGAAGCTCGCCGCCCGCCCTTCCTAGGCGCCACCTTTTCGACCCGCGCGCCAACCTCCGCCGGGGGGGTCTGAGCCGTGCCCCCCGGTCGGTTCGAGGTCCTGCCCAGCCCGGTTGAGGACAAGACTTGGGAGCGGATTCGCCAGGCGGCGATCGATCTCGTCATCGAGCGCGGCTACGCCGCTGTCGAGGCCGACGATCTCTGTGCCCGCGCCGGCACTTCCCGGGCCGAGTTCGACGTCCGCTTCGCCGACTGCCGCGACTGCCTCGACCGCACCTACGAAGCGAACATCGCCGAGTTCGACCGGGCAGTGTTCGGTCCCTACCTGCGGGCATCGACCTGGCGCGAGGGCCTTCGCGCCGCCGCCTATGGGGCCGCCGTCTACCTGATCGGCCACAGCCGCGAGCGGCTCTACGGCGAGCTGCGCCGGCGCGAAGGGGGCGCGGTGGCGGAGGTCGCCCGCGATCTCTACCTGCGCCGGATCGTCGACCTGATCGACGCCGGGCGCTTCGAAGCGAGGGATCCCGAGGCGATCGGGCGCGCCACCGCAGAAGCGATCCTTGGCTCGATCTATGAGCTGGTGCTGAAGCGCCTGGGCCGCACCGACGGCAAGGAGCCCGACATGGAGATCGTGCCCGAACTGATGTACATCGCGGTCCGGCCCTACCTCGGCAACGAGGCGGCCCTCGAGGAGCTGGCGATCCCACCGTCGCAGGAGGTGCTCCGCTGAACGCTCCGGAACGGTCGTCCCAACTGGGGACTAAACGACTTGCATTTGGAGACCCCCTCTTCTACAGTCGGGCGACTCGTCTCCTAGGGAGAGACGAGTGGAACAGAGTGGGGCCGCGTCTTGGGCCCCAATGGGAACAGGAGAGCCGTGTCCACTGCTACCGCACGCTCCGGCGGCTTCGCCGACCGGGTCGAAGCCGGCACGACCGAGCTGATGGGGCGGGTCGGCCGTGTCTACGCCGCCGCGCCTGCCTGGCGCGACGGCATACGCGCCGTTGTCTATGAGTTGCGCCGCTTCCTGCTTGAGGACCCAGTCCGGGCTCGCGAGATGGTGCTCGAGGCCCCCTTCGGCGACGAGCGCGCCCGTACCGTCCGCGAGCAGGGGATCGCCGGCCTCACAGCCTTGATCGACCTCGGCCGGACGGAGCTTTCCGACTCCGACTCGATCCCCCCGACCGTCGCCGCGATCACCGCCGGCGCCGTCTACAACCGCATGCACCAGGGCGTCGAAGCCGGGCCGCAGGCGCTCACCGTCGAGCTGGTCCGCGAGCTGATGTACGCGGTGGTGCTCCCTTACCGGGGCCTCGACGCCGCCATCGAGGAGCTCAGCATCCCACCCCCGCGGCCTGAGGAGCCCGCTCGCTACTCCTCGCCCCTCGCCGCGCGCCAGGCAGCCTCGGCGCCGACGAAGGGCACTGCCGCGACGTAGGTGAGCATTGGCACCAGCGACGGCAGTCCCGCTGCGCCCTGGCTTCGCACCCGCTCGTACATCAGCCCCTGCAGCGCTCCCAGCGTCGCCTCCACCGCGACCTCGTCGAGCTGCTCGAGCTCGGTGCCCCCCAGCGTCGCCACGGTCGCGAGCAGCTCGCGGTTGAGCCGGTCTCGCCGCGCCACCGCCTCCGGCCCGGCCGCCAGCACCTCGACGATCCACAGCTGCGCCAGGTCGGGCTCGGCGGCGAAGAACTCCATCGCCGCTGCGCACCCCGCTCGCAGCGCCGCCCCCCAGTGCCCTGCCGTGCGCGCCGCCGACAGGGTCGCCGTCAGCAGCTGCGTCTCGATCGCCTTCAGCGCCGCCGCGAGGGCCTCCTTCTTGCCGTCGAAGTGCTCGTAGAACGTCGACAGGGACACCCTGCCGTGGCTGGCGATCGCCGCGATCGGGACCTCGACGTAGCCGTGCTCGGCGACCGCGGCCGCGAACCCGTAGAGGATCCGTTCCGTCGGCACGCGCGCCTCGAAGGGAACGCCCGCCGGCTTCCGCGTCCGGTTCGGCTTCTCCGCGGGCAGCGGGCGCGGCAGCGGCTGCAGGCTCGACGCCCACCGCCACAGCGGCTGCGCCAGCCCGGGCAGCTCCTCCTCGCGTTCTTCGCTCAGCATCCTGTAGACGGTCACGGAGATCCCGCCGAGGGCGGCGCGGACGAGCGCTCGGTCCATGCGCCCCCCGTGTCCCTCGCCGATCAGGTCGGCCGCGGCCCACTCCACGTCGAGCACCGTTTGCTCCAGCTTCGCCCGCGTCGCCGGGCCCGCGGCGAAGGCCTCGATCACGCAGGCCCGGGCGGCCGCCGGCTGCGTGGCCGCTCCCCACAACAGCACCTCCAGTCCTTTTTCGCCCTGGATCGGGGCGCCGCCGTCCTCAACCTGCTCGCGCAGGACTTCGACGGTGCGGTCGACGATCGCTGTGATCGCCTCGGCGAAGCACTCTTCCTTGTCGGCGAAGTGACGGTAGAAGGCCTTGCGCGAGACCCCGGCCAGCTCCAGCACGTCGGCCACCCGCGTCGCCTCGTAGCCCCTGCTGTCTACGCTTGCCACCATCGCCGCGAACAGCCGCTCGCGCTGGTTGCGCTCCACCTCCTCGCGCGGCGTGCCGCGCCCGGGCGCCAGCTGGCGTTCCCGCAGCTCGGCGGCATCCCCCCACGGCGTCCTCGACATCGCGCGGCGACGATATCGCCGCAGCGTCCCGCGCGGGGTGGCTTGATCGGCGCCAAAGCGCTTAGTAGCAGCATGTTTCCATACTTTCGAAGGCCGATTTGCGCTTTTAGATGAAGCCATTTTGGCGCAGTATAAAGCCAAAAGCTGGACTATCAACCGCCATTTCAAATGCGCTCTTGACAAGCTACGTAATTATGTGTTTCCATTGTGTGGCAATCGCGCATCGCCGCGCAGCATGGGGAAAGGCGAGCGCAAAGCAGGGAATACCGGCTCGCCGGTGTGTCAGGGAAAGCAAGGAGAGAGGACGCCAGATGAACGACGGGACGCAAGGCGCCTCAGCGCAGCCGGGCCGTATCGGCCACGGCGCCGAGGGTCAGCGAGCTTCAAACCGACCGGCTGCCGTCGCACTCCCTGGCGTCCGGCAGTCCGGGGCTCGCCGTTTCGGCCGAGCCCGTCGGGCAAGTGCGGGCGACGCCGAGTCGCGAGGCCTGTCCCGCCCCGGTCTCGGCTCGTCCGTGGCTGCCCGCATCCTCATCGCCCTCGCCGCGACCTTCGTCGCCCTCGCCCTCCCGTCCTTCGCAGTCGCCGCTCCGCCCCAGCTCACGATCGATCCAGTCAGCGACGAATCGATCGTCACCGCCCACGTTTCCGGCACCGTCGATGCCGATGGGATCTTCAGCGAGTGGTGGTTCGAGGTCTCCACCGAAAGCGGCGAGTTCACCCGCTTCAACGTCTCCGGTACCACCGAAGGGTCCGATCCCGAGGCGGTCTCGGGCACGCTCGAAGGACTCGCCCCCGCGAAAAGCCACGAATTACGCCTTGCCGCCCTCAACTACGAGGAATTCGTCACCGAATACTCGCCGATCGAGACCTTCACCACCGATCCCGCCGTCGCGCCGACCCTCACCCTCGGCCCGGCCGAGGACATCACTGGCACCAGCGCCCATCTCGCCGGCACCGTCGACCCCGAAGGCGGTAACACCGACGCCACCGCCGGTCCCTTACCGATCGTCTGGGAACTGCAGGTCAACCGCGAAGAGCAGAATGGGGAGGACGACGAAGGTTGGATCACGGTTGGCTCGGATGAACTGACCGGTACTGAGGCCGAATCGAACGACCCGATCGACGTCGAGGCCGACGCCACCAACCTCATCCCTAACTCCCACTACCAGTACCGCCTCGTTGTTCGCTACGCCGGACTCGAGATCGAAGAGGTTGAGGCCCCTGGGGGTACTGAGGCCGCCTTCGACACCCCCGCCATCGCGCCGAGTACCGACGAAGAGGGCGCCATCGTCACCTCCCCGACCTCGGCCCGGATTCGTGCTCTTGTCCACCCCCACAACTCGGCCCTCACCGACTGCCACTTCGCCTATGGTCTCGCCGGCGGCTCCCTCGACCACGCCGTCTCCTGCGCCACGGTCCCCGCGCCGGGCAGCTTCTTCCTCCTCAACCGCTTCACGGCTGTTGCCGCCGATATCTCTGGCCTCGCTCCGTCCACCGCCTACGAATTTCGCCTCCTCGCCACCAACTCTGCCGGCACCACCGAGGGCGACACCCTCGCCTTCACCACCCTCACCTCGCAGTCCTGCGGCAACGAAGAGATCAGGGACGCCCAGCACGTAACCCACCTCCCTGACTGCCGCGCCTACGAGATGGTCTCGCCTCTGCAGAAGGGCAACGGCGACATCGTCGGCGACGGCGGCACCAACATCGCCTCCACCGACGGCAATGCGATCACCCTCGCCACCCGCACCCCATTCGGCGACACCATCGGTTCCGGCGTAGCCGGCCAGACCCAGTACATCGCCAGTCGCGGCCCCGACGGCTGGACCGCCCACTCGATCACTCCCCAGCCTCGCCCCGAGGAGATCCAGACCTTCTTCGGCTTCACCCGTTATCAGGCCTTCTCCGACGATCTCCGCTCGGCGGTGGTGTGGGGCTACGACTTCCCCGCCGCCACCGGTGGCGTCCCTTTCCGTACCAATATCTATGTCGAGGACACCCCGAGTCGCGCCCTGCATCCCGTCACCATCTCCCAGGGCGGTTTTCCCGACCCGCTGCCGCCCCTCTTCGAGCTTATTAACAATTTCAACTGGGGCGTCTCCGCCGACGCCCGCCATGTTGCCTTCGTGTCCCGCGCACGCTATCTCTCCGACCTCAAACAGGCCCAGGAACGGGGCGAACAGAGCGCTGGTGCCCCCAACCTCTACCAGTGGGACGACGGCGTCCTCAGCCTCGCCGGCATCCTCCCCGGCGGCACCATTCCTCCGGGCGGCTCAGATGCGCCGCTTGCGAACTACCGTGCCTCCATGTCTGAGGACGGGAGGCGACTCCTCTTCTCCGCTTCCGCCGGCGGTGAACCCCAGCTCTACCAGCGCATCGACGGCGAGGAAACGGCCTGGGTCTCCGAGCCCGAGATCGACCCTGGCGATCCCGACCTCCCGGCCGATTACCGGCCCGATCCCGCCGGCGTCAGCCTCAAAGCCGCCACCCCGGACGGCCGCAACGTCTTCTTCACCACCGCCAGCCCGCTTCTGATCGATGACACCAACGAAGCTTCCGACCTCTACCGCTGGACCGCCAGTGCGGATCCAACCAGCGACAACAATTTGACCAGGATCACCGAGAACGGGTTCGATGGGGAATTCATCGGCATGAGCGACGATGGCGACCGGATTTACTACCTGACTCTGGGCAGCGAACTCTTCGTCTGGGACCACGGTGTCACTCACCTGATCAGCACGTCGGTCGAATTTCCGACCGCACAGGACTCGCTCGCGGTCAACGCCTCTCCGGGTCTCGGTCGCGTCACCCCCGACGGTAGATACCTTGCCTTTATCTCGAATGGAGCTGTAAAAGGTATTGGGGCCACTGGCGAGCAGACCAGCGGACAGGAAAAACACTACGAGATGTACTTCTACGAGCTCGGCGGCGCCCTGCGTTGCATCTCCTGCCCCTCGGGACCTGCCGCGGCCGATGCCTCGATCGTCCCCTCCGCCACCGCCGGGGTCATCACCTACTTCCTTCCAGGGATTCGCCCTCGCTTCCTCGCCGACGATGGCAGGACCTTCTTCTCTACCGCCGAGGCACTCGTCCCCGAGGACATCAACGGCGTCGCCGACACGTACCAGTACGGTCCCGCTACCGGCAGCCTCACCCTCCTCTCCACCGGCAAGGGGGCTGACCCTGCCACCTTCACCGATGCCAGTACCAGCGGCGACGACGTTTTCCTCGTCACCCCCCAGCGCTTTGTGCCGACCGACGCCGACCGTCTCGTCGACCTCTACGATGTCCGCGCCGGCGGTGGCTACGCCGAACCGCTCCCAGCCGCCCCGCCCCTTCCCTGCCACGGCGATCCCTGCCAGGGGTCCGCAACCTCCACGCCGCTGGCCGTGCCGCCTTCCTCTGCTGCGCAGGGCTCCGGCAACGTCCGCGAGAAGCGCGGGACCTGTCGCAAGGGCAGTCGCCGTGTTCGTCGCAATCGCAAGGTGCGCTGCCTCAAGAGCCATAGGCGAACCGCCGACCAGAACCGGAGGGCAGGCCGATGAACCGTCGCACCACTCGACGCCGTCCATTTCTGCTCGCTGTTTTCGTCGTTGCGGTATCGCTCGCGCTGCTCGGTGGCGCCGGCAGCGCCGCGGCCGCCCCCGCCCTGAAGGTCTCGACGGTGGCGCCGGACCATGTCTCGCCCGCAAACCCGTTCTTCATGGTCACTGCCATCCAGAACGTGGGTGATCAGCCACTCTCCGGAGATGTCACGATTAGGACCGCCTTTCCTCCTGGGATCGTGCCCGTTGGCTGGCGCAATTCCTCGTTCAACATGCCCGATCCCCAATGTCAGACGCTTGCACAGGGCACCGAGTGCACGATCGACGCCACCGGCATCGAGCCGGGTGTCCAGATGCGCGTCCAGCTCAACACCACTGTCGATCCTGGCGCCGGCGGTTCGCTGCCTCCCGGTGAGGTCGAGGTCTCCGGCGGAGGAGCTGCGGGCACCTTCACGGAACCGCTCTCGATCGTCGCCGGACCGGCCGGGCCCTTCGCGATCAGAGCGCTCGACATCAGCGTCGCCGCGAACTCACCAAATCAGGCGGGTTCCGATCCGCTCGAGCTCACCACGCGTTTCACGGTGCTCTCGGAAGCAAAATCGCTGTTCAACGAACCCGCCGACCCGAACACGCTCGTCATCGCCCCCCCTGAGCACTTACGGGATGTCGTCGTCCACGTACCCCGGGGCCTCGTCGGCCGCCCCACCGCTACCCCCGTTCGCTGCACCGCCGCCCAGCTCACGACCCAGGCGGTGAGGGGCACCCTCAAAGTCGGCATCCCTGCCTGTCCGCCCGAGAGCCAAGTCGGCCTCGCCCGGCTCGCCCTCGGCGACATCGTCCCCGTCTACAACCTCGTCCCGCCGCCCGGCTCCCCCGCCGCCTTCGGCTTCTTCTACAACAGCATCGTCGTCACCCTCCTCGCCCAGGTCCGCCCTTCCGACCACGGCATCGACATCGTTACGAGAAGAGCAGTCAGCTCGGTGCCACTGCCACGCATCGAGGTCGCCTTCTGGGGCTCACCCAGCGACCCCTCCCATGACCCGTTGCGGCATCTTTGCCTCCATGGATCCAATGGCCACAACCCCTCGGTGGGCGACTGCGCGCTGAAGACGCGTAGCGATTCCGCCTTTCTCCGCACCCCCACCTCCTGCCCGAAGGACCCCCAGGGGGAGGGGATCCCACTGCAGTGGGCGATCGAAATGGACACCTACCAGCACCCCGGCACCTTCGTCTCCAAAGGGGCCACCTCGCCCGCCATGGAAGGCTGCGAGAAAGTCCCCTTTGACCCGAGCCTGACCCTCGCCCCTGGTTCCCGCGCCGCCGGCTTGCCCAGCGGCCTCGACGTTGAGCTCACCATCCCCCAGGACGTCGGTCCCGCCGGCATCGCCCAGGCCGATCTGCGCGCGGCGACCGTCGCGCTGCCCGAGGGCGTGTCCGTCAACTCCGCCTCCGCCGACGGCCTCGGCGCCTGCACCGACCAGCAGCTGGCCCTTGACTCCGCCGACCCCTCGAGCTGTCCGGACTCGGCCAAGATCGGCAGCCTCGAGTTGACCACGCCGCTGCTTACGGAGCCGATTAGCGGCGCGGTTTTCCTCCGCTCCCAGGCATCCCAAGATCCTGAATCCGGCGACCTCTTCCGGCTCGCCCTCGAAATCCGCGACGACGACCGCGGCGTCGCGATCAAGCTCCCCGGTTCCCTCGTCGTCGACGCGGAGACGGGGCAGCTGACGACCCGCTTCGACGACCTCCCGCAGCTGCCGTTCGAAACGATGCGGCTGCGCCTGAAGGCGGGGCCGAGGGCACCGCTGGCGCTGCCGAAGAAGTGCGGCACCTACACGGCTCACGCCGAGCTCGAAGGCTGGAACGGCAAGACGGCCAGCTTCGACCCGGAGCTCACCATCGACCAGAACTGCTCGCAGTCGGGCTTCGCACCCGGCTTCCAAGCGGGGGTGACGGACTCGACCGCGGGCGAGTTCGCCCCCTTCGAGCTGCGGGTGACCCGGGACCCGGGCCAGCCCAACGTCTCCCGCATCGACGCGACGCTGCCCCAGGGCCTCGTCGCCAAGCTCGCCGGCCTCGCCGTCTGCGGCGGCGCGCAGGCGCAGAGCGGTGAGTGCCCGGCTGCCAGCCGGATCGGCTCGGTCCTCGCCGGGATCGGCGAGGGCACCAACCCGCTCTTCCTGCCCCAGCCGGGCAAAGCGCCGACCGCCGTCTATTTCGCCGGCCCCTACAAAGGTGCCCCCTACAGCATCATCGCCAGGGTGCCGGCTCAGGCGGGTCCCTTCGACCTCGGCCAGGTACTGGTGCGCTCGGCCGTGCGGATCGACCCCGAGACGGTGCAGGTGACGGTCGCCTCCGACCCGCTGCCGCAGATCTTCATGGGCGTCCCGGTCTCCTACCGCGACGTCCGGGTGAAGATCGACCGGCCCAACTACACCCTCAACCCGACCGACTGCGAACCGACCGCCGTCACCGGGGCGATCTCCTCGATCGAGGGGCAGACCGCGCGGGTCTCCGACCGCTTCCAGCCCACTGACTGCGCGGCGCTCGCCTTCAAGCCGAAGCTCTCGCTGCGGCTGCGGGGCAATAGCGCTCGCGGCGGGCACCCGGGCCTGACTGCAACGCTGCGGATGCCGCCCAAAGGGGCCAACGCCAACATCGCCCGCGCCTCGGTCGCCCTGCCGCACTCTGAGTTCCTCGCCCAGTCTCACATCGGCACCGTCTGCACCCGCGTGCAGTTCAACGCGGGAGCCGGCAACGGCGTCCAGTGCCCCAAACGCTCGATCTACGGCCGCGCCACCGCCTGGACCCCGCTGCTCGACTACCCCCTGAGCGGACCGGTCTACCTGCGCTCCTCCAACAACCCGCTCCCCGACCTGGTCGTCGCCCTGCGCGGGCAGATCGACGCCAACTTGGTCGGCCGGATCGACTCGGTCGACGGCGGCATCCGCACCACCTTCGCCGCCGTCCCCGACGCCCCCGTCTCCAAATTCGTGCTGAAGATGCCGGGCGGGCAGAAGTCGCTGCTGGAAAACAGCACGAACATCTGCCGCGGCCGGCACCGCGCGATCGCGAAGTTCGACGCCCAGAACGGGCGGATCCACGACATCGCGCCGGTGCTGCGGGCGAGCTGCCCTAGCTAGGTAATCCTCGAATCGGCGCCGGAGCCCTTAGTAGCAGCCTGTTTCCATACTTTCGAAGGCCGATTTGCGCTTTTGAATGAAGCCATTTTGACGGAGTATAAAGCCAAAAGCTGGACTATCGACCGCCATTTTCAAATGCGCTCTTGACAAGTTACGTAATTATGTGTTTCCATTGTGCCGCATCGCGCATCGCTGCGCAGCATGGGGAAAGGCGAGCGCAAGCAGGGGAATACCGGCTCGCCGGTGTGCCAGGGAAAGCAAGGAGAGAGGACGCCATATGAACGACGGGACGCAAGGCGCCTCAGCGCAGCCGGGCCGCATCGGCACCGGCGCTGGGCCCACGCGAGCTTCGAACCCACCGGCTGCCGTCGCACTCCCTGGCGTTCGGCAGTACGGGACCCGTCCTCACGGTCGGGTCCGTCGGGCAAGCGCGGGCGACGCTGAGTCCCGAGGCCTGTCCCGTCCCGGCCTCGGCTCGCCCGCGGCTGCCCGCATCCTCATCGCCCTCGTCGCGGCCCTCTTCGCGCTTGCGCTCGGCGCGGCCCTCGCGGGCGCCGCCGCGCCCGTGCTCACGATCGAGAACGCGAAAGACGTCGAGTACACGACCGCGAAAGTCGCAGGCACGGTCAATCCCGAAGACCACGAAACCTCCTACCACTTCGAGTACATCACCGACGCCCAGTACCTGGCGAACGAAGGCAACGCCGAACCGCTCTGGCAGGGCGCCTCCGAAGTCGGCCACGGCTCGGTCGCGGAAAACGCCGGCGTCACCCCGGTCAGCGAACAGCTCTCCGGCCTGCAGCCGGACACCACGTATCACCTCCGTCTCGTCGCGACGAACACCGAAAGCGAAACCATCGAAGCGGTCGCCGCCTCGACCTTCACCACCAAAGCGGTCGCCAAACCGCTCGTCACCGGCCTCACTGCCGGCGAAACCGAGTTCTCCGGCTTCGTCAACCCCAACGCCCCCAAAGCCGCCTCCGAACTCGAAGGCGGCAGCTCCGAAGAAGAAGCGATCAACGGCGCCTTCGCCACCCACTGGTGGTTCAGCTGCGACCCGGGCTGCAACTTCTCGGGGCCGAGCGAAGGCGACCTCAAAGCCGACGACAGCGCCACCGAAGTCAGCGCCGATCCGACCGGCCTCACCCCCAACCAGACCTACGATGTCACCCTCCACGCCAGCAACGCCGGCGGCGAGACGACCGAAACCAAAGTCGCCGCCTTCCAGACTCCGACGGTGAAACCGACGGTCGACCGCGCCACGCTCTACGAACTCACCCGGACCTCGGTCGTCCTGCGCGCCGCCGTCGACCGCCAGAACGCGCCGCTGACCGAGTGCCGCTTTCTCTACGGAGCGGCCAGCCTCACCGAACACGAAGTTCCGTGTCCGCCCGTGAATGAGTTGCAGCAACTCACTGTCGACGCCGATGCCGGCCAGTACAGGCTGATCTTCGAAGGAGACAAAACGGAGGACATCGAGTTCGACGCGCCGGCCGCCGTCATCCAGGCTGCTCTGGAAGCACTGCCATCGATCGGCCCGGGAAACGTCCTGGTCGCCGGTTCGGAACCCATCGACGTGACCTTCCGTGGTTCCCTGGGCGGAAAAGACGTCGGACTGCTCGAATGGGAAAGCGGCACCATTCCACTTTCTGGCTCGGGGGTTGAGACTCTACAGGTGGGGCCGGGTGGTCCAGATGTCGGCCCACTTCCCGTCTCAGGCCTCACGCCGGCAACCGAGTATCAGTTCCAGGTGATCGCCGCCAACGCCGCGGGGACCACGGAGGGCGAGGTCCGCAGCTTCACCACCCCCGAGGAGCCGAGCGAGAGCTGTCCCAACGAGGCGATCCGCCAGGTCCAGCACGCGACCCACCTGCCCGACTGCCGCGCCTGGGAGAAGGTCTCCCCGGCCGAGAAGGGCAACGGCGACATCATCGGCGACGGGGGGACGAACGTCGCCTCGGTCGCCGGCGACGCGGTCACGATGAGCACCCGCACCCCGTTCGGCGACACGATCGGCTCGGGGGTGGTCGGGCAGACCCAGTACATCGCCCGCCGCGGCGCCGGCGGCTGGGCGACCCACGCGATCACCCCCCAGCCTCGCTTCGACGAGAGCCAGATTGCCTTCGGCCCGACCCGCTACCAGGCGTTCTCGGACGACCTGCGCAGCGCGGTCGTCTGGGGCTACGACTTCCCCACCGCGAGCGGCGACGTTCCCCTGCGGAACAACATCTACGTCGAGGACACCGAGACGCGGGCGCTGCAGACGGTCACTCTCGCTGCCAACCTAACGACTGCGCCATTCTGGTTCGAGTTCAGCAACAACAGCCAGTGGGGTATCTCGGCAGATGCCCGGCACGTGACCTTCGTCTCCTGGGCGAAGTACCTGCCCGAAGCCGCCCCCGGCGACCTCACCCCCAACGTCTACCAGTGGGACGAGGGCACGCTCAGCCTCGCCGGCATCCTCCCCGGCGGCACCGTCCCGGCGGGCGGCTCCGACGTACCCAACAACACTTCAGCGCGGCTCTACCGGGACGCGATGTCCGACGACGGCTCCCGCCAGCTCTTCGTCGCCTCGCCGGGCGGGCCAAACCAGCTCTACCAGCGGATCGACGGCAACCGCACCGTCTGGATCTCCGAACCGGAGGGCAGCGACCCCTCCGCGCCGGAAGGGGTGACCCTTCGCGCCGCCACCCCCGACGGGCGCCACGTCTTCTTCACCACCGATTCTCCCCTCCTCGACGAGGATGACAACCCGGGATGGGACCTCTACCGCTGGACCGACGGCCCCGATCCGGAAAATGAAGAAAACCTCAAGCTGATCAGCGTCCCATCTCACCCCCCCGAGTCAGTCTTGGGGCTTAGCGGGGACGGCCAGCGCTTGTACTACCACTCATCGTCCTCTGGTGCTGTTTGGCTTTGGGACAATGGTTCCACCCGCCTGGTTCATAGCACGGTAGGATCGGTCCATCCAGGGTATGACGTGACCGAATGGAGCCCCGGGCTCGCCCGCGTTTCCTCCGACGGTCGCTATCTCGCCTTCACCTCCGATGGTTACAATCAATTGAGTCTCACTGGACCGGCGACGGACGGGCGCGCCCAGGTTTATCTCTACGACCTCGAGAACGATGCCCTCAACTGCATCTCCTGCCCGCCGCATCTACCCATAGCGGCTAGGGATGGCGCTGTTAGCATGATTAAGCCCACCGCCACCTCAGGGACGCCGAGCTACACCCACCCCGGTTTTCGGCCCCGTTTTCTCGCCGGCGACGGCAGGGTCTTCTTCAACACCCCCGAGCCGCTGCTCTCCCAGGACACCAATGGCGTCATGGACCCCTACGTCTATGATCCTGCGTTCGGCGATCTCGGCCTGCTCTCCTCGGGCATCGCCCCCGGTCGCAGTTCCTTCTCGGAGGCGAGCGTCAGTGGCGACGACGTCTTCATCGTCACCCGCGAGCCGCTCCTCCCCTCCGACACCGACGATTTCGTCGACCTCTACGACGTTCGCTCGGGCGGCGGTTTCGACGAACCCGTGGTGGCGCCGCCCGCCCCCTGCAGCGGCGAAGGCTGCCAGGGCTCTGCCGACCCGGCACCGGGTCTTGCCTCTCCCGCCTCCCGGGCCGAGGGCCGAGGAAATGTCAACACGCGAAGGCCACCACACTGCGGCAAACGGCGGGGTGCCAAGCAAAGCGCCGTTCGCAAGAAGCACTGCCCGAAACACAACAAAGCGCACGGCAAACGACCCGCCAACGCCGACCGGAGGGCCGCCAGGTGAGCCAGCTCAAGCCAAATATCACCGCCAGTTCCTTGCGGGTCGCCCTTGCTTTCACCCTCGCACTCTTTGCGCTCCTCACGGCCGCCAGTTCGGCCTCCGCTGCGCCAGAGCTGAAGGTGAGCACGATCCGGCCCGATCATGTCAGCCCCGGCAAAGTTCTGTCTATGTTACTCACCTACCAAAACGTCGGCGACGAACCGCTCGACGGAGAGCTGACTCTCACCACCGTGTTTCCGACCGGAATCGTCCCGGCAGGCTGGCTTTACGATAACATTGACCCCCTCGCCTGCTCGACGAGCGGGCAGGAAGGCGAGTGCACGCGTGACGTCACCGGCCTACTGCCCGGCGAGAAACGGTATTTTACTCTCAGGGCACAGGTCGAACCCTCCGTCAGCGGTACCCTGACGGGTGGGCAGGTCGAGCTCTCCGGGGGCGGCAGCGCCGATGTCTTCACCGAATCGTTCGATTTCGCCGTCGGTCCCGTCTACCCCTTCGCGATCAGAACCTTCGACGTCACCCTCGACGACGGACCCGGCCTCCCCGCGACCCAGGCCGGAGCGACGCCCACTGCGGTGAACACCGTGTTCAATCTGAGCGCTGAAACGACCTCGACCTTCGGCGTCGAAGATAATGCAAACTTTCAGCTGATCAGCCCGCCCGAGCACCTCCGCGACGCCATCACCCACGTCCCCGCTGGCTTCGTCGGCAACCCGCTCGCGACGGTGCGCTGCCCGCAGGCTCGTTTGGTCGAACAGACCAGCTTGCCGAGCGGTCTCAAAGTCTCCGTTCCAAACTGCCCCGACGGCAGCCAGATCGGCCTTGCTCAGGTCGACTACAACAGCATTGTCGGGGTCTTCAACCTGATCCCACCGCCCGGCTACCCGGCCGCCTTCGGCTTCTTCTACGAGAGCGTCATCGTCACGCTGCTGGCCAAGGTCCGCCCCGCGGATAACGGCATCGACATCGTGACCGAGAAGACGGTCAGCTCGGTTCCGCTGCCCCGCACCGAGGTGGCGCTCTGGGGAGTGCCGAGCGACCCCTCCCACGACTCGCTGCGCGGCGTCTGCATTAAGGGTGGCTACGGCTTCAACCCGTCGGTCAGCGCAGAAGTAGGCGGTTGCGACCTGGACGAACGCAACGGCGCCTCCTTCCTGCGCACCCCGACCTCCTGCCCGGGCACCCCCCTGCCCTGGTCGATCAAAATGAACACCTACCAGAACGTGGGCAGATTCGTCTCGAAAGCGACCACGAGCCCGGCGATGGAGGGCTGTGAGCAGCTGCCCTTCGAACCGGACATCTCGCTGGCCCCGGAGACCCGCTCGACGCACTCGCCGAGCGGCCTCGAAGTCGACCTCAGCCTGCCGCAGGGGGTCGGTCCGGACGGCCTCGCCCCGGCCGACCTGCGCGCCGCCAGGGTGGAGCTGCCGCAGGGGATCGGGGTCAACCCGGCATCGGCCGATGGCCTCGGCGCCTGCTCTGACTCCGAGCTCCGCCTCGGCCTCGAGGGCCCCTCGAACTGCCCGGAGGCCTCGAAGCTCGGCTCGCTGGAGCTGACCACGCCGTTGCTCGAGGAACCGGTCGACGGCTCGGTCTTCCTGCGCTCGCAGGCCTCCAGCGACCCGGAGTCCGGAGACCTGTACCGGCTCGCGCTCGAACTGCGCTCGGACAAGCGAGGGATCGCGATCAAGCTGCCGGGCTCGCTGGTCGCCGACGCGGAGACCGGCCAGCTGACGGCCAGCTTCAAGGAGCTGCCCCAGCTTCCCTTCGAATCGATGCAGCTGCACCTCAAGAGCGGCCCGCGGGCGCCGCTGACGACGCCCTCGACCTGCGGTACCTACACCACCCATGCCGAGTTCACCGCATGGTCGGGCAAAGTGGTGCCGGTCGACAGCTCCTTCGCGGTCGACCGCAACTGCGCGGCGCCGCCCTTCGCCCCCGGCTTCCAGGCGGGCGTCTCCGACGCGACCGCGGGTGGGTTCTCCCCGTTCTCGCTGCGGGTGACCCGCAGCGACGGCGAGCCGAACATCGCCCGCCTCGACGTCACCCTGCCCGAGGGCGAGCTCGCGAAGCTCGCCGGGGTGGGAGTCTGCCCGGAGGCCGGCGCCGCGATCGGCGACTGCCCGGCCTCCAGCCGCCTCGGCACCACCACGGTCGGGGCCGGGGTCGGCTCCAACCCGCTCTACCTGCCCCAGCCGGGCAAGGCGCCGACCGCCGTCTACTTCGCCGGTCCCTACAAAGGCGCCCCCTACAGTCTCGTCGTCGCGGTGCCCGCCCAGGCCGGTCCCTTCGACCTCGGCACGGTCGCGGTCCGCTCGCGGATCGAGATCGACCCCGACAACGCCCAGGTCTCGGTCCTCTCCGACCCGCTGCCGCAGATCGTCGGCGGGGTCCCGGTCGCCTATCGCGACATCCGGGTCAATGTCGACCGCCCCGACTACACGCTCAACCCGACCTCCTGCGAACCGCAGGCGGTGCGCGGATCGATCGTCCCCACGGTGGGCGGGAGCGCGAGCGTCTCCGATCGCTTCCAGGCCAGCGACTGCGGGCGGCTCAAGTTCAAGCCGCGGCTTGCCCTGCGGCTCAAGGGCGGCACCGAGCGCTCCGACCATCCCGCCCTGCGCGCGACCCTGACCATGCCCAAGTGGTGCGGCCGCACGGATCGCAAAGGGAAATGCGGACCCGGCGCCAACATCGCCCGCGCCGTGGTCTCGCTGCCGCACTCGGCGTTCCTCGCCCAGGACCACATCCGCACCATCTGCACCCGGGTCCAGTTCGCCGCGGGTGGGGGAGGGGGCGAGAAGTGCCCGGCCGGGTCGATCTACGGCCGTGCCCGCGCCTTCAGCCCGCTGCTCGACTACCCGCTGGAGGGCCCGGTCTACCTCCGCTCCTCCAGCAACCCCCTGCCGGACTTGGTCGTGGCCCTCGACGGACAGATCCACGTCGACCTGGTCGGCCGGATCGATTCCAAGAACGGCGGCATTCGCACCACCTTCTCCGGCGTCCCCGATGCTCCGGTGAGCAAGTTCGTCCTCTCGATGCAGGGCGGTAGGAAGGGCCTGCTCGAAAACAGCACCAACATCTGCAGGTCGACCAACCGCGCCAGCGTCAAGTTCGACGCCCAGAACGGCAAGTTCCGCGATTTCCGGGCGCCTCTGAAAGCCGATTGCGGGCGGACGAAGGACCGGCCGAGGAAGGGCAAAGGAGCGCAGGGCGGCGCTGGATATCGCGCCGGGTGGTGAGCCGACGCCGGAATCGGTGGTCGGCAATCGCGGTCGGGCTCTGCGCCGCGATCGTCCCCTGCGGCCCAGTCGCCGTTGCGGCGGGGCCCGAGCAGGGCCTCGACTCGCGCGCCTGGGAGCTGGTCACCCCCGCCGAGATGAACGGGGGCGCGGTCGGCGCTCCCGGTAGCGAGGCCGCGGGAGTCCTCGCCGCCGCTGCCGGGGGCGAATCGCTGGCCTTCGGCTCGCTCGCCTCCTTCGGCTCCGCCGCCGGCTCCCTGCCGGTGAACCAGTACATCGCGCGGCGAGGGGCGGCTGGGTGGAGCACCGAGAACGTCACTCCCGCGGCCCTGTCCGGCACCTACGACCGCGGCGCCTACGAGCTGTTCTCGGAGGACCTCGGCAGCGCCGTGCTCGGCAACGGCTGGAGTTGCCGCGACGGCTCGGCCTCCTGCCCGGCCGAAAACCCCCCGCTCGGAGCCGGAGCCCCGGCGGGCTACCGCAACCTCTACCTGCGGGACGGGCCGACCTTCGTGCCGTTGGTGACCACTAGCAACGCGCCACTCCTCACCGTCTCGGCTGAGGACTTCGAGCTCTCCCTCGCCGCCGCGAGCCCCGATCTGCGGCATGTGGCGATCTCGACCTGCGCGGCCCTTGTCCCCGGCGCGACCGAGGTTCCCGGCGCCGAGGGCTGCGACCCGGCGGCCCAGAACCTCTACGCCTGGGCAGACGGCCAGCTCGAGCTCGTCAACGTCCTCCCGGGAGAGGCCGTCAGCACGCCCGGCGCCGCGCTCGCCGCCGCTCGCGGCGCCGTCTCCGCGAACGGCTCGCGGGTCTACTGGACGCTCGCGGGCGACCTCTACCTGCGCGAGGGCGGGGCAACCGAGCTGGTCGCCGCAGGCGCTGAGTTCAAGGCCGCTTCCCGGGACGGCTCGCTCGCCTTCTACCTCAAAGGTGGCCACCTCCATCGCTACGAGGTCGCGAGCGGGGAAGTCACCGACCTGACTCCGGCCGGAGGCGTCCTCGCCCTCGTCGGGTCCTCCGACGAGGGCGCCTCCCTCTACTACGTCCGCAGCGACGGCCTCTACCGCTTCCACGGGGGCCTCGCGACCAGGCTGATCGCCACCATCCCTTCACGGCTGCCGCCGGCGACTGGCGCGGCCCGGGCCAGCGCCGACGGCAGTCGCTTCTTCTTCGTCTCTCCGGGGCCGCTGCGGTTTCAGGACACCAACGGCGCCGCCGACGTCTACGAGTGGGAGGCGCAGGGGACGGGAAGCTGCCAACAGGCGGGCGGCTGCTTCGGCCTGATCTCCAACGGACGGGTCGGGAGCGCCACCTTGGTCGACGCCAGCGCCTCGGGGGAGGATGTCTTCTTCGCCACCACCACCTCCCTGCTCCCCTCCGACCTCGGCTCGCTCGACGTCTACGACGCCCGCGTCGGCGGCGGCTTCCCGGAACCGGCGCCGCCGACCCCCTGTTTCGGCGACGACTGCCAGGGGCCGGCGCCCGCTCCTGAGTTCCACGCGCCCCCGACCGCGACGCTGGTCGGGCACCCCAACCCGCCGCTTCGTTTCACCAAACGCCGCGGCAAGGCCAAGAAGAAGCAGCATCGCCCGGGACGGGGCAGGCATAAACAGCGGCAGAGGGGAGGGCGACGATGAGGGGCCGGCGCCGCCCTCTGTTCGGCCTGGCTCTGGGAGTGCTGGGGCTCGCCTTCGCGCCGGCGAGCGCCGGCGCAGCTTTCGGCCTGCTCCCCGGCACGGCAGGCTTCGACATCGCGATGAAAAGGGACGGGGTCCCGGCCCAGGGCGCCGGCATCCACCCCGACCGGATGGACATCCACATCGGCCTGGCGATGGACGGCGCCCACAGCGACGGCGACCTCCGCGACCTCCGCCTCGACTTGCCCGCCGGCCTGCTCGCCAACCCCGAGGCGGTCGAGGAGTGCAGCCAGGCGCGCTTCTTCGCCCCCCGCGAGTCCCCGTACGAAGCGAGCCTCTCGGGGGAGAACTGCCCCGACGAGGCCCAGG
This sequence comes from uncultured Solirubrobacterales bacterium, assembly GCA_963846515.1. Lineage (GTDB taxonomy): Bacteria > Actinomycetota > Thermoleophilia > Solirubrobacterales > 70-9 > VAYN01. The sequence continues at coordinate 167,248 of CAWJWC010000005.1, forward strand.
TCGGGGTGGTCGCGGTCCGCTCCAGCTACGGCGGAGGCGTCACCCGGCACTTCGGCGTCTTCAACCTGACCGCGCCGTACGGCAGCGCCGAGGCGATCGGGTTCGCCCCCTTCGGTGTGCCGATGATCTTCACCGCCCGCCTGCGCGACAGCGACCAGGGGCTCGCCTTCGAGCTCAAGAATCTCTCCCGGGCGGTGAACATCCAGGCGATCGACCTCACCCTCTGGGGAACGCCCTGGGACTACCACCACGACGTCGAACGCGGCAACTGCCTGAACGAGGTCGATCCGGCCGACTACCACGGGGTGGCCTCCCACGAAGAGCCGGGAAAAGGCATCGTGGGCGGCACCTGCTGGGTTCCCCTCTCTGCCTCCTATGTCAACTCCTACCTGACTCTTCCCACCACCTGTGGCGAGCCGATGGAGTGGGCGGTCGCGGCCGCCTCCTGGCAGCAGCCGGGCACCGCCGCGGCGAGCGAGCTCCTCCGCGACGGCAAAGGGGACCCGGTGCTCGTGAACGACTGCATCGAGGTGCTGACCAGGCCGAAAATGCAGCTGCGGACCGACCGGGCCGCCGTGGCCACCGGCATCGAGTTCAAGCTCAACGTCGAAGACGGCGGCGGCTTCCTCAACGAGAACGGCCGGGTCCGTTCGCCGATCCGGGAGGCACGCGCTTTCCTCCCCGAAGGGTTGACGATCAATCCCTCGCTGGGCGCCGGGCTCGGGGTCTGCACCGAAGCCGAGTTCGCCCGCGAGAGCGCCAGCTCGCCGCCGGGCGCCGGCTGCCCCAACGCCTCGAAAATCGGCGGAGTCTCGACTGTCGCCCTGCTGGGGCTGGCGGAAACGGTGCAGGGCTCGGTCTTCCTCGCCGAGCCCTACGCGAACCCCGACGGTTCGCTGATCGCCCTCTACATCACTCTTGCCTCGCCGCGTCGCGGCCTCTTCCTCAGGTCCTTCGGGAGGGTCGAGCCGGACCCGACGACCGGGCGCCTCGTCGTCACCTTCGAGAACCTCCCGCCGCTCCACTACGACGACTTCACCCTCAATCTGCGCGAAGGCCAGCGGGCCGCGATGATCTCTCCGCCCACCTGCGGCACCCACGTCGCCCAGCTCGAGTCCCGGCCGTGGTCGGACCCCAACCTCGTCCTGCGCGAGCCGTCCGCCTTCGGGATCCATCGCGGGGAAGATGGCGGCGCCTGCCCGACGGGAGGGCTGCCGCCCTTCCACCCGGGGCTGACGGCGGGGTCGGTCAATCCCAACGCGGGCTCCTACACCCCCTTCAAGCTGCGCATGACCCGCACCGACGCCGAGCAGGAGATCACCTCCTACTCGGCCACCTTCCCCCCGGGCCTGCTGGCGAAGCTGGCCGGCGTCACGACCTGCTCCGACGCCGCGATCGCCGCGGCCAAGGCCCGCACCGGCCCGCGCGGCGGCCGGGAAGAGCTCGACGCGCCGAGCTGCCCGGCCTCCTCGCTGATCGGCCACACGATCGCCGGCTACGGGGTCGGGGGCGTCCTCGCCTACGCCCCCGGGGCGCTGTACTTGGCCGGGCCCTATCACGGCGCTCCGCTCTCCACGGTCGCGATCGACTCCGCCCTCGTCGGTCCCTTCGACTTAGGCGTGGTGGTGGTGCGCTCGGCGATCCGCGTCGACCCGCGCACCGCCCAGGCGTCGATCGACTCGGCGGGATCGGATCCGATCCCGCACATCATCAGGGGGATCCCGATCCACCTGCGCGACATCCGTGTGGACGTCGACCGCCCCGGCTTCACCGTCAACCCGACCAACTGCGACCCGCTCGCCACGACCTCCACCCTGACCGGCTCCGGCGCGGACCTCTTCAGCCCCGGCGACGACGTGACGGCGACCGCCAGCAACCGCTACAAGCTCTCCAACTGCTCGGCCTACGGCTTCAAGCCGAGGCTGAGTCTGAAGCTGTCGGGCGGGACGAAGCGCGGCCGATACCCGGGGTTGCGGGCGGTCTACGTCCCGCGCCCCGGCGACGCCAACATCAAGCAGGCCGCGGTCAGCCTCCCCAACTCGATCTTCCTCGCCCAGGAGCACATCCAGGACGTGTGCACGATGGTCCAGTTCCGGGCGAAGGCCTGTCCGCGGGGCTCGCGCCTCGGCTTCGCCACGGCGGTGACCCCGCTGCTCGATGAGCCGCTGAGGGGTCCCGTCTACGTGCGCTCTTCGACCCACGTGCTCCCGGATCTCGTCGCCTCGATCAACGGTCGCGGCTTCGAGATCGAAGTCGTCGGGCGGGTCGGCAAGTCGCGCCAGGGTGGCATGCGCGCCAGCTTCGATTCGCTTCCCGACGCTCCGGTGTCGAGGTTCACGATGAACCTCTTCGGCAGCGAGCGCGGCCTGCTCGTCAACTCCGACAACCTCTGCTTGGTCGGGAAGCCGGCGACGGCGCGTTTCATCGCTCACAACAACGCCACCGCATCGCTGAACCCACGCCTCCGGGTCCGGTGCAGGGGCGATAGGAACGCGGGGCGGAGGGGGAAGAGATGAGCGTCAGGTTGAGCAAGACCCTCGGTCTTGCCACTGCTTGTCTACTCCTCGTACTCGTTGCCGGCTCCAGCGCCGAGAGCGTGCAGCGCGGAAACCTCCGCGTCAGCTTCCTCGGCAAGCTCAGTCCGAACACGCTCCCCCGTCACGGAGCGGCTGCCCTTTCCGTGACCATCGGTGGGCGGGTCAAGACGACGGACGGTTCGACGCCTCCGCAATTGCGCGGGATCGAGCTGGCGATCAACCGACACGGGCGGATCGACTATCGGGGCCTTCCCCTCTGCCGCCTCGAAGACATCCAGCCCTCGAGCAGCCGCAAAGCGCTCCAGGCCTGTGGTAGCGCCAAGGTGGGGGAGGGACGGTTCTTCGCCGATGTGGCGATTCCGGGGCAGGCGCCGTTCCCCTCGCGCGGTCGCTTGATCGCTTTCAACGGCGTCGAAGACGGAAGGCATGTGATCTTCGCCCACGTCTACGGGACCGATCCGCTGCCGACCTCCTACACGGTGCCCTTTGCGATCGGTCGAGCCAAGGGCACCTTTGCCACGACGCTGACGGCTTCCCTGCCCCGGGTTACCGGCGAGGCGGGCTTCATCACCGGGATGACGCTCCAGCTCGGCCGCTCCTTCCGCTTCCGCGGCGAGCGCCGCAGCTACCTCACGGCCAGCTGTCCGGCGCCCGAGGGGTTCAACGTCGCCCCCTTCGGTTTCGTCCGCGCCAGCTTCAGCTTCGCCAATCGGACGCTCAGCTCCGTGCTTCGGCGCACCTGCCGGGCCCGCGGTTGAGGTTTATCTGGGCGAGGAAGGCGCTCGTGAGGAGCTGGCGTTGCCTCCTCCGCGCGCGGAGTGCCGATGAGTGAGCCCGGCCATCGCTGCGGCCGGTTTGCGGCTCGGTGCTCGCCCCAACGGGCGCGGCTGCGGGAGGCGATGATCGACCTGGTGCTCGAGCGCGGCGTCGACGCGGTCGACGTCGATGCGCTCTGCCGTGAGGCGGAGATCGAGCGCCCGTTACGTCCGCGACCGCCCGCGCTCGACCCGCTTCGACATGACCACGATCCTCGAGGTCGGCTCGTTGGCCCAGGCCCACCGCGACCGCTACGTAAGTCACCTCGTCGACCTGATCGACGAAGGGCGCTGGGCGCTGGCCGACCCCGATGCCGTCAGCCGCTCCGCCGCCGAAGGGGTCTTCGGCTCGATCTACGGGCTCCTCGCCCGCGAGCTGGTTTTGAGTAGGACTATGTTTCCATATTTTCGAAGGGCGATTTGCGCTTTTGGATGAAGCAATTTTGGCGCAGTATAAAGCCAAAAGCTGGACTATCAACCGCCATTTTCAAATGCGCTCTTGACAAGCTACGTAATTATGTGTTTCCATTGTGCCGCAATCGCGCATCGCCGCGCAGCATGGGGAAAGGCGAGCGCAAAGCAGGGAATACCGGCTCGCCGGTGTGTCAGGGAAAGCAAGGAGAGAGGACGCCAGATGAACGACGGGACGCAAGGCGCATCAGCGCAGCCGGGCCATATTGGCCACGGCGCCGAGGGCCAGCGAGCTTCAAACCGACCGGCTGCCGTCGCACTCCCTGGCGTCCGGCAGTTCGGGACCCGTCCTCACGGTCGGGTCCGTCGGGCAAGCGCGGGCGACGCCGAGTCGCGAGGCCTGTCCCGTCCCGGCCTCGACTCGCCCGTAGCTGCCCGACCCTACGTCCGCGCTGCGAGCACGTCAACCGCCATGCGCCCGTCCATCGCCGCCACCCAACGCATCGCCATCAAGGAGAGCGAGTGATGACCGACCACACCGCCAAGACCCGGTCCCATCGGGCCGCCCTCGTCGCAATGGTCGCGGCGATGGTTGCCTTTGTTGTTCCGGCGGCCGCCTCGGCCGACACACTGCCAACCATCTCCGGCGAGGAAGTGACTGGAGTCGGCGTCACCACCGCCAAGCTCTCCGGCCAGGTCAACCCCAACGGCACCACCGGTGACGGCAACACGACCTGGAGGTTCCAGTACAGCCCGATCGGCGAGGGAGCCTGGGCGACCGCCGGCGAAGGGACGGTCGAACCGCCCGCCTCCGAAGAAGCTAATCCGGTTCCGGTGGAAGCGATATTCGGCTACGGCGGCGAGCTGCAGGCCGGGCACGAATACGAATTCCGCCTCGTCGCCGAAAACGGCGCCGGCCAGGTCGAAACCGCCGCTCCCTACCCGACCTTCACGATGGACGACTCGACTACGCCGGTCCTTACGATCGGGTCGCCGACCAACGTCACCGCCCACGGTGCTCACGTGGCCGGGACCGTCGACCCCGAAGGGGGTAACGCCAACCCGATCGGCCCGGAAATCATGCCGATCTACTGGCAGCTGCAGTACTCGGCCGACGGCACGAACTGGAACGTCGCGGATGGCGGCGAAATCAGCGGCGCCGCAGCGCAGGGCACCTCGCCGATCGCGGTCGAAGGGGACGTTTCGGGCCTGATCCCCGGCGAGACGTACCAGGTTCGGCTCCACGCCTACTCGAGCAACCTCGTCGGTTTCTTGGTGGAAGCCGATTCGCCGGGCCCGAACTCGAGCTTCGAAACGGCAGGGGCGCCGCCGGCGATCACCGGGCAGGACGTCGGAGCGTTCGATCCGGCGGGCGACACCGCCACGATCGCCGGCTTCGTCAACCCCGAAAACTCCGAAGTGACCGATTGCCACTTCGTCTACGGCGTCGGCTCGGCGAGCGGCAACGAGGCCCCCTGCTCGCCCAGTCCCGTGGCGACGAGCGAGCGGCAGAGGGTCGGGGTCTTTGTCACTACCACGAACCGTGCTGCCACCATGACCGGGCAGTTCAAGCTCACCTTCGAAGGCCAGACGACCGCAGACATCCCCGCAAACGCCGATCCCGAAGTTGTGCAGGCCGAGCTCGAAGCGCTCTCCACGATCGGCCCTGGGAACGTCGAGGTATCGGATGAAGAAACGCAACTCCTAATCCTCGGCGGCGTGCCGGAGCAGGTCGAAAAAGAGGCCGCTGCTTACACCGTCACCTTTCTCGGCCCTCTCGCGGGCAAAGACCTGCCTGTGCTCGAATGGTCGCAGGGCGCTACCCCGCTCGAGGGCTCGGAAGGAGAGCCGGGGGAAGTTAAAATAGGAGTGGAACGGAACGGCAACATCCAGGAAACCGTGCGGGTGACCGCGACGCTCTCCGGCCTCACGCCCGATGCCGAATACCGCTACAAAGTCGTCGCGACTAACGCCAGCGGGACCAGCGAAGGCCCGGAGAACTGGTTCAGGACGGCTCCCGTAGTCGCACCGGAAGGGCCCTGTGCGAACGCAGCGCGACGGGTCGAACAGAACACGACCGCCGCTGAATGCCGTGCCTACGAGATGACCTCGCCGGTGGACAAGAACAACGTCAACGTTGCCAGTCTAGCCACCAACATCGCGGCCGCCGCCGACGGCAACGCCGCGGTCTTCCACAGCCGCGGCGGGTTCGCAGACTCGATCGGGTCCGGGTGGAGTGGCTTCAACCAGTACCTGACGCGACGCGGGGCCGATGGCTGGACCACGAAGGGGGTGTCGCCGACCCCTGCGCTCCACGCAGGCCTCACGAGCTTTTCCACCTACCTCTTCGAGTTCTCACCGGACTTGCGCAAAGCCCTCCTCTGGGGCTACGACCTCCCCGCGGTCGGCGACGATCTCCCGAATGCTTACAACTTCTATCGCGCGAACACCGAAACCATGGCCCTGGAGCCGGTGATGCCTGCTTCGCAGGCGATCGCCCCGACTTCCACGGTCGAAAGGATCAACAAGGAATTCGGAGGGGCGTCGACCGACCTCGGGGTCGCCACCTTCACCGCCACCAAAAACAGGTTCGATCCAAGGGCCGAACCAGGGGTTCCGAACGCCTACGAATGGGACCACGGAACGGTTCGGCTCGCGGGGGTGCTCCCGGACGGGACCGTGCCCGCCGTCGGCTCTGGAGCGATCGAGATGAGTCCTGGTCAAGGACGTTCGCCCAGCGTTTCGGGCGACGGCTCAGGGGTGCTCTTCTACTCGCCGGCGGAAGGGGCGAACCGCCAGCTCTACATGCGCCGCGACCACACCCAGACGGTATGGGTCTCCGAACCGGAGGCTGCCGGCGCGCCGGAAGCGGAAAAAGTGAAACTCCTCTGGATCTCACCGGATGCCGACAAGGTCCTCTTCTATGCCAGTTCCCCGTTGGTCGACGAAGGTCCCGGCACCGACCACGGCGGCCTCTACCTCTACACGGACGGGCCCGACCCCGCCTCCGAATCGAACAACCTCACTCTGGTTACCAAGGACGATTATTTAGCCGAAGGCGGCCTAGATAGCACTTCATACGAAGTCGGCGGGGTCAGTGTCGCCGCGGCGACCGACGACGCTCGGCGGATCTACTTCCTCGCCAGGTTTGCTGGGGGTGTGCAACTCGTGTTCTGGGAGGACGGCGAGATTCGCAAACTCGATGAAATTCCGCAGTCGGGACCAGGCCGAGAAGAAAGCCACTCATACGCCAGTCCGGGCGACATTAGGGCTTCGGCTGACGGGAGCGTGCTTGCTTTCTTTAGCGAGTCGTCGGCAGCAAACACTCGGCGCCTGAAGGTCTACGACGCGACCCGCAACACCAAAAGCTGCGTCTCCTGCGGTCGCACTGTCAAAGGTTCGAGGACCGCAACCGTGGTCCCGAACGGCGAAACTGGGCTCGCCGTCGCGGGCGGCCGGCTCCGGCCCAGGTACCTGTCGAGCGACGGGCGGCGGCTGTTCTTCTCGACCTCGGAAGCCTTCGTGCCCGAGGACACCAACGGGGTCTTCGACGTCTACGCCTACGACACGCTGACGGCGGAGCGCAAGCTGGTTTCCAGCGGTAAAGGGGAACACGACGCTTGGTTCGCCAACGCTAGCCTTTCCGGCGACAACGTCTTCTTCACCACCCGAAGCCAGCTCGTCGGCAAGGATCCCGATCGCCTCACGGACCTCTACGACGCGAGGGTCGGCGGCGGCTTCGCCGAACCGCCGCCCCCGCCGACCCCATGCAGCGGCGACAACTGCCGCGGGCCGCTCTCGCCCCCGCTCGGCGGGTCCTCGCCGGCGACCTCGAGCTTCTCGGGGCCGGGTAACCCGAAGGCCAAGCCGCACGGGAAGAAGCAGCGGGGCAAACACAAAGCGAAGAAGAACAAGAAAAAAAAGAACCGGCAACAAAACCGGGCAGGAAACCATAAACGGGCAGGAGCCCACCGATGAGCGCCCCGAAGCCAGGCACCGACATGCTCAGACCGGCCCTTAAGGAGACCCACACGATGAAGCCCCGCGCGAACGGCAGGAAGCGCAACCGGACGATCAGCAAGGCGAGCCGCCCCATTCTCGCCCTGGCCGCAGTCGTGGCTGTATTTGCCTCGATGACCGGCATCGCCGCCGCCGCGGCTCCTGAAATCAAATTGTGGAGCGTCTATCCGGATACCTCGATCGGCGGCGTTAGGGCGATCGAAGGAGGGCAGCCCAAAGGCCGAATCATCAGAGGCACCCTGATCATCGAAAACACGGGCACCGCGCCGATGAGCGGCACGGTGACGCTCACGCAGACGGCACCGGTGGGACTGTCGTTCCTATCGGGGGGATTTGAATTAGCCGGACCAGGCGGCGGCACGTGCGAAGCCTTGGGGCAGACGGTCACCTGCCAGGGCGACGTGGAAAACCTCGCGCCTGCGGGGATCAGGGGGATCGACCTTCGCTGGGAACTCGACCCGACGGCGAGCGGCCAGCTCGTCACCTCGATCGAAGTCTCCGGCGGCGGCGTCGCCGACTCGGTTCAGCGAGACGAGGTGTTGACGGTCGGCCCGCCGCTACCCTTTGCGGTGAAGTCGTTTGAGACGGCGATCACCGACTCCACTGGCGGCGAGGAACTGCAGGCGGGGGCCTCCCCCGGCACGGCCGCGAACGCCTTCACCATTGCGAAGTTCTCCGGCGAACTAATTGCTCCCTTCTTCATCACGAGAGGTGCGAGCGCCCACCCGCGCAACGTCGTCGCCCACCTCCCGCCGGGGATCGTCGCGAACTTCGCGGCAACGCCGGTCCGCTGTTCCACCGCCCAGTTGAATACGCCCATTCCCGGCAAAGACATCCCCTCCTGTCCTGTCGACAGCCAGGTGGGGATCGCGCACGTGGATGCTGCGGCGACCCATTACACCGTGCCCGTGTGGAGCATGGACCCCCCGCCCGGGACGCCGGCCCAGCTCGGATTCAACGTCCAGGAAGTTCCGATCCTGGTCAACGCGCGCTTGCGGCCAAGCGACTTCGGCGTCGACCTGGTCTCGAGCACGACCAACGCGACCCTGCCGATCGCCGGAGTCGACGTCAGGATCTGGGGAGTTCCGGCGGATTCCTCCCACGACAACACTCGGGGCCTCTGCTACAGCGGCTACTACTACGGCTACGTCGGGGGCTCTTGCCCGGCCGGCTATCCGCGTCGTGCGTACGTGCGGCTCCCCACGTCCTGCAACGGGCCGTTGCACTGGGGCATCGAGATGGACAGCTACGAGGAACCCGGTGTCTACAAGACCAAAGAGACCACGACGCCGCGGCAGGTGGGCTGCAACCAGCTGGAATTCACCCCGTCGATGACGGTGCGGCCCTCGACCAACCTCGGCGATTCTCCCGCGGGGCTGGACCTGAGCCTCCACCTGCCCCAGAGCGAAGATCCGGACGGTCTCGCCCAGGCGCATTTGAAGGATCTCGCGCTGAAGCTTCCCGAGGGCCTCACCGTCAACTCGGGTGCGGCCGACGGACAGGGCGCCTGCAGCCCGGCCGAGGTCGGCCTACTGACCGCGGTCGGCCAGGTCCCGGCGCGCTTCGACGGTGAGCCGGCCCACTGTCCCGACGCGTCGAAACTCGGGTCGGTGAAGGTCGACACCCCCGCGCTCGACCACCAGCTCCCGGGCATTCTCTACCTCGCCACTCCGCAGCAGAACCCGTTCGGCGCCTTGGTGGCGCTCTATCTCGTGATCGATGACCCGGTCAGCGGGGTGATCGTCAAGCTGCCGATCAAGGCGAACCTCGATCCGGTCACCGGTCAGGTCACCACGGAAGTGGCGGAGAGCCCCCAGCTCCCCTTCGAAGACCTGACCGTGGAACTGGACAGGGGCTCCCATGCGCCGCTGCGCACGCCGGTCGGTTGCGGCAAATTCACCAGCTCCAACCACATGAGGCCCTGGAGCTCCCCCGAAGGCAAAGACGTCGACGTCTCGGACAGCTTCGAGATCGTCAAAGGCGCTGGGGCCGGCGGCTGCGTCGCGAACGAAGCGAGCGCTCCGTTCGACCCGAAGTTCTCGGCCGGGATGCTCGACCCGACGGCCGGCGCCTTCAGCCCCTTCATGCTGAAGCTCAGCCGTGCCGACGGCACGCAGGCTCTGCGCGGGATCGAGGTCGCCGTGCCCAAGGGCCTGCTCGCCTCGCTCGGCGGCATCCCCTACTGCTCGGAAGCGGCGGTCAACAGCATCCCGACCGCGATCGGGACCGGCGCCACCGAGCTGGCGCACCCGACCTGTCCCGCGGCAAGCCAGCTCGGCACGCTCAGCGCCTCGGTCGGGGTCGGGCCGAGCCCGTACACCGTGCGCACCGGCAGGCTCTACTGGACGGGTCCCTATAAAGGGGCCCCGGTCGGCCTGGTGGCGGTCGTCCCCGCGGTCGCGGGGCCGTTCGACCTCGGCAACGTGGTCACCCGGGTCGGGTTCTACGTCGACCCGGAAACGGCGAAGATCACCGCCAAAAGCGATCCGATCCCGACCATGCTGCACGGGATACCGATCAACCTCCGGTCCGTGCGCGCTGACCTCGACAGGCCCAATTACACCCTCAACCCGACGAGCTGCGACCCGATGTCGTTCGAGGCCGACCTGACCAGCTCGACCGGCCAGGTCGCCCACCGCTCGGACCGCTTCCAGGTCGGTGGTTGCGGCAACCTCGGCTTCAAGCCTAAGTTGAAGTTGCGCCTGGATGGCGGAACGACCCGGGCCAAGCACCCGGCCTTGACGGCGACGCTCACCTTCCCGAAAAAACGGGGAGCCAATATCGCCCGCGCCTCGGTGTCGCTACCCCCTTCGGCGTTCCTCGACCAGAGCCACATCGGGACGATCTGCACCCGTGTCCAGTTCGCGGCCGACCAGTGCCCGGCGGCGTCGGTCTACGGGTACGCGCGGGCCTACAGCCCGATCCTCGATTACTACCTCGCGGGGCCGGTCTACCTGCGCTCCTCGAGCCACGATCTCCCCGACCTGGTCGCGGACCTGAACGGCGTGATCGAGGTCGCGGTGGTGGGCCGGATCGACACCGGCAAAAACGGTGGCATCCGTACCACCTTCGAGTCGGTGCCCGATGCGCCGGTCTCGAAGTTCGTCCTGGAAATGAAAGGCGGCAAGAAAGGGCTGTTGCAGAACAGCACCAACATCTGCCGCGGGACGCACAAGGCGACGGCGCGGTTCATTGCCCAGAACGGGAAGAGCGTCTTGCTCCGGCCCGAGATGGAGGCAGCCTGCTCCAAGCGGGCAAAGAAGAAACACCAGAAACGCGGTTCCTACTCTAGGTGAGAACGCCGCAGCTCAAGAGAGACTCCACGGCGAGTCGCCGTGGAGTCCTCGCGGCGACCGCGATTGCGGTTGTCGGCCTGCTGGCTCCCGCCGTGGCCGAGGCAGCGCCGCCCGCCGTCAAAGCGACGTGGGGGGGCGAAGTCAGCGCCACGGCGTTCCGAGCGCGGGGCCTGCTCGATACCGGCAACCTCAACACCACCTACCGCTTCGACTACATCTCTCTTGCCGCCTACGAAGCCAACCTGCAGGCGGGAGCGGACGGCTTCCAGGGGGCGCTGAAAGCTCCTGTCGGCAATGAAGTCAAAGTCCTGGCGACGACAGTGGACGTCGAAGCAACCCAGCGCATCGGCGGCCTCAACCCGGAAACCGCGTACCGGTACCGCCTCGTGGCGAAAAACGCGAGTGGGGAAGCGATCGGCCCGGTGCGCACGGCGATCACCCAGGAGGCCACTCCCCCAACGGGGTTGCCGGAGAACCGCGGTTGGGAGCTGGTCTCCCCGGTCGACAAGAACGGCGGCGGCATCGCCGAACCGGAAACCCTGTTCGGCGGCGGCACCATCCAAGGCGCGGCCCAGGGCGGAGCCGTGACCTACGGTTCGGCCTCGTCCTTCGGCGGGGCGGTCGGGGCCCCCGGCGCGTCTCAATACCTCTCGATCAGGACCGCGGCCGGATGGACGACCGCCAACGTCACCCTGCCCACTCACGCGGATGCCTTCGGCACCGAACTGGACGGGGTGCCGTACCGGGCCTTCTCCGCCGATCTCGGCAAGGCGATCGTGCTGGCCGAACCGCACTTCTTCGCGCTGCTCGCGATCGGTCCGGCGCTCACTCCGGTCGACTCGCTGGCGACTCCGGACTTGCGCTTGGTCGGCGCGACCGACGACCTCGTTGCCGCGGTGTTTGCCACCTGCGCCGCCCTCACCCCCGACGCCACCGAAGTTCCCGGCTCGGGCGGGGGATGCGACCCGGCGTTTCCCAACCTCTACCTCCACCGGGCGGGAGAGCTGCGATTGCTCAACCTCGCGCCGGGGGCTTCGACCGGGATTCCCGGCGCGGACCTGGCGGCGCAGGCCGGTTCGGTCTCCGCCGACGGGAGCCGCGCCTACTGGGTCGACCCGTCCGGCGCGCTGATCCTTCGCGACGCCGACCGCAGCTTGCTCGTCGATCCCGAAGGGACCTTCGAGGCGGCGAGCGCCGATGGCGGGTTCGCCTTCTTCACCAAAGCCTCGCACCTTTACCGCTACTCGCTGAGCACCGAATCCTCCACCGACCTCACGCCCGGCGGCGGGGTCACGGGGGTGCTCGGCGCCTCGGCCGCCGGCGATTCCGTCTACTACCTCGACGGGGCGGGGGTGCGGCTGTGGCACGCGGGGGCAACGACGGCGGTCGCTGCCGAGGCGGACCCCTCGAGCTTCCCGCCCGCCACGGGCACGGCCAGGGTAAGCGCCGACGGCACCCGCCTCGTCTTCCTCTCCGACGCGGACCTCACCGGATACGACCCGGAAGGGGCGACCGAGGTCTACCGGTACGACGCGCAGGCCGTCTCGCTCCTCTGCGTCTCCTGCAACCCCTACGGCGCACGGCCGTTGGGGCCGGCCTCGGTGCCCGGCGCGCGCGCCAACGGTACGGAACTCGCCGTCTACAAGCCGAGGGCGATGGACAGCGGCGGCAACCGCGTCTTCTTCGACAGCGAGGACGCTCTGGTGCCCAACGACGCCAACGGCGAGCGGGACGTATACGAGTGGCGGGCAGCGGGCGTCGGCGGCTGCGCCAAGGCGACCGGCTGCCTGGGGCTGATCTCGAGCGGCAAAGGCGCGGAAGACGCGACCTTCCTCGATGCCTCGGCCGACGGCACCGACATCTTCTTTCTGGCCCCCGATTCTCTCGTCGCATCGGACCCCGGTTCGGTCGACCTGTACGACGCCCGGATCGGCGGCGGCTTCCCACCGCCACCGTCGCCCATACCCTGCATCGGCGACGCTTGCCAGCCGCTGCCGCCGGAACCGGACGACCCGACGCCGGGCACCCTTTTCTACGGCTTGGAAGGAAACCCAAGCCCGCAGGTCGATCGCCCGGCCAAAAAACGGAAAGGCAGCAAACACAAGGGGAAAAAAGGCAAGCACGGGAGCCGCGGGAAGCGGCACAAGCAGAGGCATAAGCAGCGGAGGGCCGCGCGATGAAGCGACTCCTCGGTCCGATCCTGACGCTCGCACTCTTCCTCTCGCTTCCGAGCGGCGCGCACGCGTCCTTCGGGCTTCTCCCCGGGGTCGAAGGGTTCGACGTCAAAGCCGTGGAAGAAAACGGCTCGGTCGCCCTCCGCGCCGGCAGCCACCCCTTCGCCCTGACCACCAGGATCGCCTTCGACACCGGGCCCGGGGCCGGCGATCCAAGGGATCTGCATATCACCCTGCCGGCCGGCCTGATCGAAAACCCCAAAGCGGCGACGAAGTGCCCACAGAAACTCTTCAACACGCCCCGGTCCTCACCCTTCCAGACGAGCCTCTCCGGCGAGAGTTGTCCTGACATGAGCCAGATCGGGGTCGTCGGGGTCCATTCCTCCTACGGCGGCGGCACCACCCGGTACTTCGGGATCTTCAACCTCGAGCCGCCCCCGGGCGTTCCCTCGCAGTTTGGCTTCAACCCGTTCGGGGTGCCGATCACCCTGAGCCCGCACGTGCGCGAAACCGGGGGCGAATACGGCCTGACGCTCGACCTGCGGGACCTCCCGCAGCGCTACGCCTTCTACGACTTCGAAATCACCATCTGGGGCACGCCATGGGCAACCCCGAGCGATGGCGAATTTCCATGGACTTTCCCCCATGATCTCGAACGGGGCAACTGCCTCAACGAGCTCGACCCCGACAACGGGTTCGGTAACCGTGCGTTCTACACCGTCAACCCCGGGTCGCCGAAAACGTTCGTCTACCACGCTGGGACCTGTTCCGCGGGCGACCCGGCGGTGAATATCCCGCGGCCCTACCTGTCGCTGCCGGCTTCTTGCACGGCCCCGCTCGAGTTCACCCTTTCCGCGACCTCGTGGCAGGGCGAGAGCCTCGAAGCCACGGCGGTGAGCCGCGACGGGAAAGGAAATCCCGCGCCCCTGGCGGAGTGCAGCAGCCTGCAGTTCGAACCGCGTCCGGTCGCCCGCCTCTCCACCGCCCGAACCACTTCCCCCACCGGCTTCGACTTCGTCCTCGAAGGCAATGCCAACGGCCTGCTCAACCCCGCTCTGCGAGCGGGGAGCCAGGTGCGGGGAGCCGTCGTCACCCTCGCCGACGGCGTCACGATCAACCCCTCGCTCGGCGCCGGGCTCGGCGTCTGCACCGCGGCGCAGTACGAGGCGATCAAGGGCAACAGCGGCGCCGATTGCCCGAACCAGTCGAAAATCGGCGAGGTGAGCGTGGAGAGCCCGCTGTTCGAAGGAGCGATCGAAGGGGGGGTGTACTTGGCGCAGCCGGACGATCCGGCGACGCCCCTGCCGGGCGCCGAGAACCCGTTCGACACGATGATCGCCGTCTACTTCATCGCCCGCTCGCCGAGCCGGGGGATCGCGGTCAAGGTCCCGGGCGAGCTCAAGCCCAACCTGGCCACCGGGACCCTCACCGCGACCTTCCGCGACCTCCCGCAGCTTCCCTACTCTCGCTTCAACGCTCATTTCCGGGACGGCCAGCGCAGCCCGCTCGCCAGCCCCCCGATCTGCGGCATCTACTCGACCGGCGTTCGGGTCGTCCCCTGGGACGAGTCGGTCGCGCCGCAGTTCCTCTCGCCCCTCTTCGGGCTCGACAGCGGAATCGGCGGCGGCCCCTGTCCCTCCGGCCTGCAGCCCTTCGTGCCTGCGGCAAAAGGCGGCATGGCCAACCGCAACGCGGGCTCCTATACCCCCTTCTACCTTCGCCTTACCCGCACCGACGGCGACCAGGAGATCACCTCCTACTCGACCAAGCTCCCCCCGGGGTTATTGGGCAAAATCGCCGGCGTTCCCTACTGCTCGGAGGAGGCGCTTGCCCGAGCCGCCCGCAACGCCGGTTTCGCCGAGGCCGCCAACCCCTCTTGTCCGGAGGCAAGCCGGATCGGGCACACGGTCTCGGGCTATGGCCTTGGCTCGACCCTCAACTACGCGACCGGAAACCTCTACCTCGCGGGCCCCTACCACGGGCTCCCCTTCTCGGTGGTGGCGGTCAACTCGGCAACGGTCGGTCCTTTCGATCTCGGGGTGATAATCGTGCGCTCGGCGATCAGGGCCGATCCGCGCACCGCTCAGGTCTCGATCGACTCGGCCGGCTCGGACCCGATCCCCCACATCATCGGCGGGATCCCGATCCACCTACGCGACGTGCGGGTCTACATCGATCGCCCGGGCTTCATGCTGAACCCGACGAACTGCAGCCAGTTCAGCCTCGACTCGTGGCTAAACGGTGCGGGCGCGGACCTCGGCAGCGCCGCTGACGACCCCCTCGCCACCGCGAGCGCCCCGTTCCAGGTCTCCAACTGCTCGGCGCTCGGGTTCAAACCGACCCTGACCTACCGCTTGAAAGGGAAGACGAAGCGCGGCGACTATCCACGCCTCTCCGCCACCTACACGCCCCGACCCGGCGACGCCAACGTCGCGAAGGTGACCGCGACCCTCTCGAACCGGATCTTCCTCGCGCAGGGCCACATCGACACCGTCTGCACGCGGCGCCAGTTCGCCGCCGCGCAGTGCCCGGCGGGTTCCGTCTACGGCTATGCGACGGCGGAAACCCCGTTGCTCGGCGAGCCGCTCAAAGGCCCCGTCTACCTGCGGGCCTCCGACAACACCCTGCCGGACATGGTGGGGGCGATCTCCGCCGCCGGCCTCAACTTCGAAGTGGTCGGCCGCGTCTCCTCGTACAAGGGCAGCTTGCGGGCGACTTTCACCAACCTTCCCGACGCTCCGGTCACTCGCTTCAAGATGAACCTCCTCGGCGGCGACAAAGGGCTGTTGGAAGTGGCCACGAACCTCTGCCGGAATCCGCAGCGCGGCACGGCGCTGATGATCGGCCAGCACAACAGAGGCCGCCTCACCCGACCGCGCATCGTCGCGCCCTGCCGGGGCAAGCACGGTAGACGAGGGGGCCGGGGTGAGAAGTCGCGCGGGGGCGAACGATGATCAGGAAGAGCATGGTGGCGCTGCTCTCGCTTTCTCTTGCCCTGTGCTCGATTGCGACCGGGGAGACGGTTCAGAGCGGCCCGCTGCGGGTCAGCTTCTCCGGCAGTATCAAGCCCCGCAAGCTGCCCCGGAGCGGCAAGGCGCCGATCACCGTCAGCGTCGGCACCAAGATCGCAACGAACGCCAAAAAACCGCCGCAGCTCCGCCGGCTGGAGATCGCCATCAACAGGAACGGCGTCTTCGACACCCGCGGCCTGCCGATCTGTCCCCTGGACGTCTTGCAGCCCTCGACCACCACCGATGCGCTGCGGAACTGCCGTCGCTCGCTGGTCGGCGAAGGCCTCTTCGAAGCGAAGGTCCTTCTGAAGGGGCAGGCCAGCTTTCCCTCGAGGGGCAAGCTCTACGCCTTCAACTCCCGGATCGACGGCCGCCAGGCGATTCTGGCCCACGTCTACGGAACCCAGCCGGCACCCGCCTCCTTCACCCTCATCTTCGAGGTGAGGAAGTCAAAGGGCACCTTCGGGACGGTCCTCTCCTCGGATCTCCCCGAAGTCACCGCTGACTCCGGCTACGTCACTGGGCTCTCGATGACCCTGGGCAGGAGCTTCACCTCCCACGGTCGCCGGCATAGCTACGTCTCCGCCGGGTGTCCGGCGCCGAAGGGCTTCCCAGGCGCGGTCTTCCCGTTCGCTCGAGCGACCCTTGACTTCACCGGCGGCAGGCAGGTGAGCAAGATCCTTACGCGCTCCTGCGGCGCGCGGGGCTGAGTCCCAAGCGCCCGGCGACGCTGTACAAGACCCTCACCTCTTCCCTGACCCGCAACCGCAAGGTGGGCAAGGGGCAAGCTGGTCCTTCGCCCGACCTAGACTGCTGCATACGTATGCAGCGGACCGACTCCCTCGAGAAGGCAGCCTTGAATGAGACCGAGCGCCGGGTGATCGTACGCATCGTCGACGCCCTGCAGGCCGAGCTCGGCGATCGGCTCCTGGCGCTCTGGCTCTACGGCTCACGCGCCCGTGGCGAGGCCGATCCGAACGAGACCGACTTCGACCGGCGCTCCGACATCGACCTGCTCGCGATCGTCGATCCCTCTACCGGATGGAGCACCTACGGTGGTCAGGCCGTCGACCCGGTCATAGCGGCGGCGGAGGCGGAGGGCGACAGTCCGCCCTTCTACTCGATCCTCGTCTACGACGCCGATTTCCTTCGCAATCGACGGCGCATCCAGTCCTTCTTCATGCAGGAGGTCGATCGTGACAAGCTCGTCCTCGCCGGCAGTCGTCTCGACGAGGAGGAGTACCAGTGAGCCCTCGCTCCCAGGAGTTCATGGATCAGGCGCGCGACCGGGTGCGGCTCGCCCGGGAGGTTCTTGCCGCCGGTCACCTCGAGGGGGCTGTCAGCGCTGCCTACTACGCGATGCTCTATGCGGCCCGCGCCGCCCTGTCGGAGCACCAGGAATATGCCCGTCGCCACGGGGGCACTTGGGGGCTCTTTCACAAGCGGTTTGTCGCAACCGGTGCTTTCGACGAAGGTCTGCACTCGCTTGCCCAGCGGGCCCAGAAATCCCGTGAGGGTGCCGACTACGAGGCGATCACGCCCGATCCGAAAGAAGCGAACGACTATGTCGACGGCGCCGCCGAGTTCGTCGCGGCCGTGGAGCGCATGCTGGCCGATTGAACGTCCTGACTGGGCCTATCTCATACCTGTCGGGCTCGCAGTTGAGATTTAGATACGAGAAGGTCTCTTTTTATATATCTAGTCCTCTAGACTCTTACCGATCTCGGAGTGGCCGACTCAATTGCGCTTACCCCGAAGCGTCGACTCGGTCTCTCCCGCGGTGGCCGAAGCGGTGGTCGGCGAGGAGGTTGCGCGAGAGGAGCTGACGATTCCGCCCCCGCCGCGTCTGGGCCAAGCATGACCGAGGCCGAGCATTACCTCGGACCCTTCGCCCCATCGGTCTCCCCGCAACGGGCGCGGCTGCGGGAGGCGATGATCGAGCTGGTCCTCGAGCGCGGCGTCGACGCGGTCGACGTCGATGCGCTCTGCCGCGAGGCGGACATCGAGTTGGCCGCGTTCGAGCGCGAGTTCGCCGACCTGCAGGACTGCGCGCTGCAGGTCTTCCTCGCGAATATCGCCGAGTTCGACCGGGTGGTGCGCGGGGCGGCGCCCGAGGGGCCGTGGCGGGACCGCCTGCGCGCCAGCGCCTACGCCGCCGCCCATTACGTCCGCGACCGCCCGCGCTCGACCCGCTTCGACATGACCACGATCCTCGAGCTCGGCTCGTTGGCCCAGGCCCACCGCGACCGCTACGTAAGCCACCTCGTCGACCTGATCGACGAAGGGCGCTTGGAGCTGGCCGACCCCGATGCCGTCAGCCGCTCCGCCGCCGAAGGGGTCTTCGGCTCGATCTACGGTCTCCTCGCCCGCGAGCTGGTCGGGGAAGGCCGGACCGAGCGGGCCGAGGAGGTCGTCCCGCAGCTGATGTACCTCGCGGTACGGCCCTACCTCGGCGAGGAGGCAGCCCGCGAGGAGCTGAGCATCCCAGCGCCGCCGGAGGGGGGGGAGGTACTGAAAACATTCCCGCACATAAAGGTCAACGCCAGCGCGCCGGGGTCTCTCGTCCCGATATGTTGGCGCTCGTGAGGGAGCGAGACCGGGGAGCGGGCGGGACGCCGAGAGGGCTGCCGCGGCTGCCGCCGGGCCGCCACGGCCTCTCCCGCGAGTTCGTCAGCCAGAACCAGCGTGACCGCATCACCGCCGGGATTATCGCCGCCGTCGCCGAGCGCGGCTACAACGAGGCGACGGTCACTCATATCACCGAAGCCGCCGGTCTCTCCCGGCGCACCTTCTACACCTATTTCGAATCGAAAGACGAGTGCTTCTTCGCCACCTTCGACCTGATCGTCGACCACCTGCGCGAGGCGGCGGTTGCCGCCGCCGCCTCGATCGAGGGCTGGCCGGAGAAGGTGCGGGCTCGGCTCGGGGCGGCGCTCGACGTCTTTGCCGCCAACCCGGATATTGCTCGTTTCGTGCTGATCGCCCCGCCGCGCGCCGGTTCGGAGATCGCCGACCGCTACCGACAGGCGATGGACGAAGTGCTGGCGGAGGTGACCGAGGGCATGCCGCCGGAGTACGTTTCCAAGCAGCCCTCCCGGGCCACCGAGCACGCCCTGATCGGCGGCGCTGCGGCGCTCGTCGTGCGCAAGGTGGAGGCGGGGGAGGGCGCCCAGCTCCGCGAGCTCCTGCCCGACCTGCTCGAGCTGACGCTAACGCCGTTCCTCGGCCGCGCCGAGGCGATCCGCTTCGCCCGCTCGGCCGCCTGAGACCCCAGGGCGGAGCCCGCCGGGCACTTTGGCGCTCAAATAAGTTCTAAGACGACTTACATAATATTTAGATACTTTGAGCTCTCCGCCGCATCGGGAAGCGATCGTGGTCGGGGCCGGCATCGCTGGCCTCGCTGTCGCCCATGCCCTGGCCGGCCTCGGCTACGGGGTGCGACTGCTCGAGCGCGATCGTGAGCTCCGCTCCGAAGGCGCCGGTCTCTCGCTCTGGCCGAATGCCGCGAGCGCCCTGCGCGAGCTGGGCCTTGCCGGCGTGCTCGCGGACGCGCACGTGGTCAAGCGGGCGGCGGCGCTGACTCCGGTCGGGGAGGTCGTCTCCTGGGCACCGCTGGAGCGGATCGGCGAGCGCCTCGGTCCCCTGCTCAGCGTCCACCGGGGCGAGCTGCTCGCGGCGCTGCGCGAGGCGGTCGAGGTCCCGGTTGAGTTCGGAGTTCGGGTGCGGTTGGAGGGCGACTCCCTGCAGGCTGATGGGGAGCCGCTCGAGGCCGATCTGATCGTCGGCGGCGACGGCATCCGCTCGGCCGCCCGTGAGCTGGTGGCTCCTGGGATTGGGCCCCGGAGCGCTGGCTACGGTGCCTGGCGGGGCGTCGCCTCGACCGGCGTCGCGACTCCCGACCGCGCCTCGGAGGCACTGGGTCGCGGCAAGCGCTTCGGCCTCGTCCCCTTGAGCGGCGAACGTACCTACTGGTTCGCAGTGCTCGCCGGCGCGCAGGGCGACGAGGACCTCGAGCGCGAGTTCGGCGGCTGGCACGAGCCGATCGCCGACGTGCTTGCCGCCACTCCGCCCGCTGCGCGCGGCTACCTGCCGATCGAGGATCTGCCGTCGCTGCCGCGCTGGCACACCGGGAACGTCGTCCTGGTCGGGGATGCCGCTCATGCGATGACGCCGAACCTCGGCCAGGGGGCGGCCCAGGCTCTCCAGGACGTCGCGACGCTGCGCCGCGCGCTCGCGGTGGCGGCGCCTCGCGAGGCCATTGCCCGCTACGAAAGCGAGCGCAAGCGGCGGGCCGAGCGGGTGGTCCTTCGCTCCCGGGTTGCGGGCCGAATCGCCCAGACGCCCAACCCCGTTGCAGCGACCGCCCGTGACTTTCTTGCCGGTCGCATTCCGGCGAGCTTGACCGCCCGTCAGATGGAAGCGGTGATGCGGTGAGCGGCGAAGGGGAGGACCGCTTCGCGTCGTACCGCCTGCCCCGGGGGCGTCATGGCCTCTCCCCCGAGCAGGTTGCCGAGAGCCAGCGTTTGCGCCTGCTCCTGGCCGCCGGCGAGGTGCTCTGCGCCTGCGGCTACAAGGGGGTCACCGGCCGCGAGATCTGCAGGCAGGCGGGCACGTCGACGTCCACCTTCTACAGCCATTTCGACGACGTCGACGCCTGCCTCTTGGCCTCTCACGCGATGGCGGTGGACAGCCTCTGGGAGCTGGTCTCCGCCGCCTGTGCCGGGCCGGGAGCTTGGCCCGAGCGGCTGAGAGCGGCGCTCGACGCCGCCCTCGGCTTCCTCGGCGCCGAGCCCCATCTCGCCCGTCTCCTCGGCTCCGACCTGGCGATCGGGGTGCCCGCGATCGCCGTCAGCCGCGAACGCCTGCTCGAGCGTCTCGCCGGCCTGCTCTGCGGCGCCCGCCGGCTGCGCCTCGCCTCCGCTGAAGAACTGCCCGCGAGTATCGAGACGCATCTGGCCGGCGCCGTGCTCCTCCTTCTGAGCGATCGAATCGTCGCGGGTGAGCTCGCCATGCTTCCCACGCTCACTCCCGAACTGGCGGAGGTCCTGGCGAGGCCCTATTTGTCCTCCGCCGGCTGAGCTGCGTTAGCCGATAGCGGCACGGACGTCGTCGCGAACCTCTGGATGCAGGCTGAAGCGGGTAGGTGGCCTTCCGGGTGTTTCCCCGTCGCTTTCCCCGGGGCGCTCGGCGATTAATCCGTAGGCAACCAGCGCGCCCAGGTGCCTGCGCAGGGTCCGGTGATCTGCCTGGCATCCCTTGGTCAGTTCGGCCGTCGTAGCCTGATCCACTTGGCATAGCCAGCGCACGATCTCCAGCCGCACTGGATCGGCTAACCCGGGCAACCAGGTAGCAGCAGACCCGGTGATTCTCCTGGCCCCCCCCATCGGCACTGAGAATAACAAGTCTATAAAGCCCAGATTTGGGGTTTATAGAGCCTTGAAGACCAGCTTGTTTTGGTCAACTTAGGCAGCAAACCGTTGCTCTGCTCGCTCAGCTGACCCTACGGTCGGGGCGCATCGTGACGCTGCGCTCGCCGATGAAGGCGGGCGGACTCGGCCCAGCAAAGGAGAGACCAGTCGTGAGCAGAGTGATTCCCCGTCCCCGTGACTTGTTGGCGCTTTTGCTGTTGGCGCTCTCCTTCTCATTGCTTTCGACGCAGGCTGCTTCCGCCGAAAGCTCATTCAACGGCAACTCGTGCACCTCTTCCACGTTTTGCATGGTGGTCGGCTCGACCGGCAACTCCGGCTCCGCCCAGATTCTGATCGACAAATGGAACGGCACCGCCTGGACGAAGTCGAGCTACTCGAATCCGGCCGGAGCAACGTCAAGCCGGCTCAACTCCGTGGACTGCATTTCGACCACGTCCTGCGTGACGGTGGGCAGCTACGTCGATTCCGGCGGCACCACCCACTCCCTGGCGCTGAAATGGAACGGAACCACCTGGTCCTCTGCCAGCGTGCCGGAACCTTCCGGCGCCAAAGGCAGCCACCTGGCAGCGATCGACTGCTTATCTTCGGCTGATTGCAGGGCGGTCGGTACCTACACCGACTCGGGTGGGGTGGAAAAAACCCTGGCGCTGAGCTGGAACGGTACGACCTGGTCCATCGTCAGTTCACCCAACATCTCAGGCGCCCAAGCCAATTCCCTTAAGGGCATCGCCTGTCACGAAGCCTCCTACTGCATCGCGGTCGGCAGCCACGTCAACTCCAGTGGCGTCACGGTGAACCTATCCCTCAAATGGAACGGTACAGCGTGGAGCTTGATTTCGACCGGTAACCCGAGCGGCTACACCTACAGTACGCTCGTTGACGTGTACTGCATCGCGAAAAACCCCTGCTTGGCGGTCGGTCACTACACGAACTCCTCCGGCGTCAAAAAGATGCTGATCATGAACTGGAACGAAACCACTTGGTCGATCTTCTCGACGACCGACCCAAGCGGCTCGACCGACACCCGGCTATCGACCATCCTATGCACTTCAACTTCTCTTTGCCGCGCCTTTGGCAGCTACAACAAAGGCGGCTCCGAAAGCTTCCCGCTGATGATGATCTGGAACGGCACTGCGTGGTCCGAGCAGAGCCTCCCTCCCAGCGAGTCCCTCGCCGCCCATACCGCAAGCATCTCCTCGGCTGTCTGTCCCCCTTCGAGCATCTGCCAGGCGGTCGGCTCGGTGACCTATGGCCAATCGGGTGCCAACCGCGCTTTCGCTTTTCTGTTGAGTGGCGGGGAATGGACCTTGAGTGGCGCCGACGGGTACCAGCGAGCTTGGTCGAATGTGGAACTTCCGGTCACCGCCGGCGAAGACACCGCGCAGAAAGCCGATGTCTTCTGCACGTCTAATTCCTTCTGCATGCGCGTCGGGGCCTCGCTCAAAAGCTCGACACCGACCAGCAGGGCGAAAACCTGGAACGGCACGAGCTGGACGAAAAGCAATACGGTCAGCCCGAGCGGCGCGAAAGCGAGCGAACTGACCGGGGTTGTCTGCACCTCCTCGACGGCCTGCCGCGCCGTCGGCAGCTACGTCGATTCAGCCGGGGTAACGAAGCCGCTCTCCCTGAGCTGGAACGGCACTGCCTGGTCGGTGACGACGACTCCGGTGCCGGCCGGAGCCAGCTCGAGTCGCTTGAACGGAATCACCTGTTTGTCCGCGAGCGACTGCCGCGCCGTCGGCAGCTACGTCGCTTCGGGTGTGACCAAAACCTTGGCGATGAGCTGGAATGGCACGTCCTGGTCGATCGTCACCACTCCGAATCCGGCCTCGGCGACGGCGAGTCAGCTCCTTGCGCTCGCCTGCACCTCTTCGACGCTATGCCGGGCGGTGGGCAGCTACACCGAATCGGGGACGACCAAAACCTTGGCGATGAACTGGAACGGCACTGCCTGGTCGATCGTCACCAGCACGAACGTCTCCGGCGCCAAAGAAACCGTGCTACAGGGCATCTCCTGCGCCTCGAGCACCTTCTGCCTCGCCGTGGGCTACAGCGTCAATTCCGAATCGAAAAAGCAGCAGATGGCCGAGAAACACAACGGCACCATGTGGGCCACCGCGGCGGATACCTCGGGTTGGATGCCGACCCACGCGATGAGCGAATTCAGCGACGTCGCCTGCTTCGCCTACGAATTGGTCCAGGAATGTCGAGCTGTCGGCCGCTATGCCGACGGCTCCGGGGAATCAGAAGTCGAAGGCAACCTGATCGCGCAGAGATACGAACAGTTCGGCACCTGGTACTGGGTGCCAGAGGAATCGGAGGAAGCGCCGGCGGTCAACCGATCCGGCTTGAGCGGCTTCTCGTGCCCGAATAAATCCGAGTGTGTTGCCGTGGGTCGTACCAAGTACAAAGAAGAAGCGTGGGAAGACACGGCCAACCACGGCGTCGCGAACTGGAATCTCGAGGACCCGCCCCATATCATGATGCCGCTGCGCGGGGTGGACTGCCCCAGCTCGATCCTCTGTATTGCCGTCGGCGAAAAGCTCTCGGGCAGCGTCAACGAACAGCGGGTCTGGAAGAAGGAAGGCGCAACCTGGTCGAAAATGACGACGCCCGTCGTCGCAGAATCCGGTCTTTACGACATTGCTTGCAGCGACAGCACCCACTGCACCACGGTGGGCTTTCAAAACAACAAAACCCTCGCCGAGCGCTGGAACGGGAGCTCGTGGTCCGTGCAGACCACCCCGAACCCGGAACCGAACTACTGGACTGCTTTCCATGCCGTCGACTGCGCGACGACGACCAACTGCATGGCGGTCGGTTCTCGCCTGGTCAGCGAATCCGGCACCCTCGCGCCGTTCAGCGCCGAATGGAATGGCACTATCTGGACGATCCGCAAAGTCCCGCGCCGGGCCGGATCGACCGACAGCGACCTGGGGTCGGTATCTTGCCCAACCGCCGAATTCTGCCTTGCGATCGGCTCTTGGGAAAACAAAGACGAACCAGTCGATCCAGTCAGTGATTCTCTGCTGGTGCAGTGGGACGGGACCGACTGGCACCAAGTACCGCTCTTCCCTCTCGAAGGGTACGGGGACTTCCACCTGACGAGCGTCTCGTGCACGACGACGACCGCTTGCACCGCGGTCGGGACCACCGAGAAATCGGGCCCCGCTGCGTTTCGATGGGACGGAACTTCATGGACGATCCAGGAGAATCCGAGCAATCCAACCGCCCTGTCAGCGGGCCCCGCTGCCGTCGAGTGCCTGAGCTCCACGAATTGCATCTGGGCGGGATCCGAATCGCCCGACGAACACAGTGAAGTTCCGCTGTCAGCCGGCTGGGACGGCTCCGTATGGTTTGGAGAAACCGTACCTTCCAAAGGGACCTACAGCCGACTGACTGCCGTATCTTGTCGCCGCGCGGTCGACTGTGTCGCCGTAGGTACGGCGAACCCCGATGGCAGGAACGTCGAGTTCGCTCTGCAGTCCACCGAAGCCGCCAACCAGGAGGTGCCGGACACGACGATCGTCAGTGGCCCGAGCGGTACAGTCACCTCAGTCCAACAGACCTTCAACTTCGCCTCGACCGAGGCGGGTGGTGGCTACCAATGCTCGCTCGACGGGGGCGCTTTCGCGGCGTGCACGCCTCCGAAGTCCTACACCCTTTCCAACGGCGCGCACACCTTCAAAGTTCGCGCCAACGATATCGCCGGCAACGTCGATGCGTCTCCGGCCGAACGGACCTTCACGGTCGCACAGCCGCCCGAGACGACGATCACCTCGCCGACTCCAAGCTACACGAACCACGAAGAGCCACCGATAACATTCACCGCCGGCGGATCCGGTCTGACCTTCAAATGCTCGCTCGATGACCCCGGTGAACAGCCGAAAACCACCTGCTCCTCGCCGTATGCGTTCAATGGACGTTTGAGTCCCGGCTGGCATACCTTCGTAGTCGGGTCGGTCGACAAATCTGGCAAAGTCGATTCGACCCCAGCCAAGTGGACGTTCAACACCGAAAGCTATCCGGCTGCCCCCTCGACGAGCGAACTCGTATACCCCGAGGAAGGCAAAAAGACCGCCAGCCACTACACGCTGAAGGCCGAATGGGGCAACGCGCCCGAAGGCGGAGGGGTGACGGGTGTCACCTTCCAGATGATGTTGCCTGATTGGAAAACTTTCAAAGCCGTCCCTGCTGAATGCGTGATCGATGGAAAAGGGCAGCAAGTCTCCTGGCCGCTGGCGGCGAACAGCAATCCTGGCCAAAGCGCGCCCGTCTTCCTCAAGGTGGGGGGCTGTGCGCCGTTCAAAGAAGCGGGCTACCCGGAAGAGGAAATCAAATTCCGCGCCGTCTTCGATGGAGGCAAAAATGCCGCAGGAGCCAGCGAACCGGCCGCTACGGAATACGTCTACAAGCACAACGCTAACCGCGCAGCGTCTAATGCGACCGCGTCGGTTGGCCCAGGCACGCTTGATCTCCTCACCGGGGCATACACGATAAGCCGCACCGACGTCTCGATTCCCGTGCCGGGCTCACAAGTAAGTCTGGAATTCACGCGAGTCTACGATTCGACGCTTACTAGCGACCTGCCCAGCTTTACGACCGTGCTGGGCAGTTGGTGGCAGCCTTCGACCTCGGTTGAAGGGGTCGAAGGCACGGGTTGGCGAAAGCTCGAAGAACGGGTGTCTCCGGCCACGGAGGCCGAGGAGGACGAAGAATGCTGGGACGACGAAGGTGACGAGGTCCCTTGTGGCCCCGCGAATGTGCCGTGCGATGAGGAGCACAACTGCTACAAATGGACAATAGAGGACGCCCACCCGGAGGAACGCCGGATGGAACTCATCGGTGGCGAGGGTGTCGAGTACTCCTTCAAGATCGTTGTGGAAGGTGGAGTTGAACGTTTCATTGCCGCGTCCGAGGAAGCGAAAGACCTGACGCTGATCCGCCAGGACGCCGAACACATCGTCTTGACCGAATCCGAAGGGACTCGCACCACGTTCCTCAAGAATGGAAGCAGCGCGGAGTATTTTCCCGAGACCTTTTCTTTTCAGGCCAGCCCGACCTCGGCGCGCATGGTCTACGACGACGTCCCATGGGTGGGACTGAGGCTGTCGAAGCAGATCGCACCGGCGGCGCCGGGCATCGACTGTAGTGACGCTACATCGACCAAAACTCCCGGCTGTCGCACGCTCGAATTCCATTACCTCCCGAAGAACCACTGGACCAAAGGTGGTTATCCCGAATGGGATAAGAATCTCTCATCGATCACTTACTACAATGCGACGGGCAACGAAGCTACCGCCCAACCGGTGGCTGAATACAACTATGGACCCTATGCGGAACTGATCGAAGAGTGGGACCCAAGGCTTCCCGGCCTGAAAGAGAAATATGGCTACAAAGGGTTCGGTAGCGTTTGGTTGACCTCCCTGATACCACCCGGGGAAGAACCATGGGAATTCGAATATGAAACGGGCTGCTGTGCCGTGAAATCTGCGCTGACGAAGGTCAGCCGCGCAAGCTTGGTTGAAGGAGAAGCCACTGCGACAACGACGATCGCTTACAACGTGCCGATCAGCGGCAGCGGCGCCCCCTATGACATGAGCCCAAGTGCTGTGGCGGCCTGGGGGCAAGCGGACTACCCCGTAGACGCCACCGCGATATTCCCGCCCTCGGAAGTCCCCTCGTCTCCTCCGAGCAGCTATGCCAAGGCCACGATCAAGTACATGGACCCCGACGGCCGCTTGGTCAATACGGCAAGTCCGCAATTGCCCGGTGCGAGTGGTCCGTCGATCACTACGTCTGAAACCGATGAGCACGGGAACGTCGTCCGTGCCCTTGGGGCGCAAGCCCGTCTCACGGCGCTCGCATCGCCGGATCCAGTGGAACGCTCGCATGAGCTCGAGTCGAAAAGCAAGTACTCGGCCGACGGCATTGAGTTGCTCGAGCAGTGGGGCCCCCTGCATGAGGTGCGGCTGCAATCGGGCGCCATCGTCGAAGCCCGTGCCCACAGCACCTTCAAATACAACGAGGGAGCAACCGAAGAAGCTCTCGAAGAATACGGCCCCCATCTGGTCACCACGGTCACCTCGGGCGCGCGCATCCCGGGTCAGGTCTCGGATCTCGAAACCCGAACGACCAAAATTGAATACGACTGGAAGTGGCTGAAGCCGACCGCCGAAATCGTCGATCCGTCGGGACTCAACCTGAAAACCAGTTATGTCTATAACGGAGTCGAATCGGCGAACCCCGGCCTGCTGAAGGAACGCCGCCTCCCAGGCACCCCCGGCGGCGGTGATGCCCGTACGACGAAAACGATCTATTACACCGCGCAAAAAAAAGAAGAAGCAGAAAACCTGGCGAATTGCGTCTCCAGCAAATGGGCGAATCTCCCCTGCAAGAGAGAACCGGCGGCCCAGCCGACTCCGGCCGAATCAAATCCGCAGCTACCGATAATCACGGTCGCCGCCTACTCCAACCTTGATCAGCCGACCGAAATCAAAGAGACGACGGGCGGTGTGCTGCAACGCACTACGACGAAGACCTACGACTCCGCTGGGCGTCCGGTGAAGACCAAGACCACCGGCACCGGCACTTCAATCCCGGCGACCGAAACCGTCTACAACTCCGAAACGGGCCGCCCCTTCAAGCAACAGTTCGTCTGCGAAGCGCCGGAAAGCTGCATCGGCTTCGACAACCAGGCGCTGACTACCACCTTCGACGCCCTCGGCCGCCCGGAAAAATACGAAGACGCCGACGGCAACAAATCATTGACCCTCTACGACATAATGGGCCGCCCCTTTTATGTATCTGATGGCAAAGGCAACCAGACGATCACATATGACTCGACCACCGGGGTCCCGACCCAGATCGTCGACTCCGCGGCCGGAACCTTCACTGCCAGCTATAACGCCGATGGCCAGATCGTCGCAGCCGGCCTGCCCAACGGCCTCACGGCGGAAACGACCTATGACGAGACCGGCACGCCAATCCACAAGCGCTATCAGAAGACGACCAGCTGTTCTTCGAACTGCACCTGGTTTGATTTCGGCGCTGAAGAGTCGATTCACGGTCAGTGGTTAAAGGAAACGACGAACCTCGAATCAAGCGAATTCGGCTACGACAAAGCCGGCCGCCTCACCCTGACCAAGGAACGCCCCGAAGGCACCAGCTGCACGACGCGCTCTTACGCATATGACTCCGACTCCAATCGGACCAAATTGACGACCCGCGCTCCGGGGGCCGGAGGCGCCTGCGATACGACGTCGGCCGGTACGGTCAAGAACTACTCCTACGACACGGGTGACCGACTGATCGGCTCGGGCATCGTCTACGACAAACTTGGCCGGATCACAAGTCTACCGTCCGCCTACTCCGGCGGCGGTACGTTGACATCGAGCTACTACGTCAACGAACTGATCCGCAGCCAGACCCAGGATGGTTTGACAAATACCTACGACCTCGATGCCTTTCTGCGTCAACGGAAATCGACTCAAACAGGAACTAAATCCGGCAGTTCTATATTCCACTATGCGGGCGCATCGGACTCTCCGGCTTGGATCGACGAAGGCGCCAAATGGACTCGCAATATCGGCGGTTTCGAGGGCCTCGCCGCGATCCAGGAAAGCTCTGGGGCCACTACCTTGCAGCTAAGTGATTTGCATGGCGACATAGTTGCCACCGCGAGTCTCGAATCGGGCGCCACTGCTCCGCTATCGACATTCAAATTCGACGAGTTCGGTAACCCCAACCAATCGAACGGTCCTCGCTATGGCTGGCTGGGCGGGAAAGGAAGAAGGACCGAGCTTTCATCGGGGGTCGTTCAAATGGGTGTTCGCAGTTACGTACCTGCAGTGGGACGATTCCTGTCACCCGATTCAGTTATTGGTGGCTCGGCGAATGCCTATGACTATGCCAATGCCGATCCTGTAAATGTCTTTGATCTTGGCGGGACCAACATTCTTGACCCGGACCCGGAGAATGACTGCAAGAGGCGGTTCGCAGGTGGAGCTTGTACCTGTGGCCTACACGTCCGGGCGTGGAGTAACGCAAGGCAGCAGCGCTTTCGAGGGACGGTAGGCTTTCGGATTCACTTTTTCTGCCCGATTCCCGGAGGAAGTGTGGCAAGGAGTGACGTACAGTTCAGTATTCAGCGGCGATTGACGAGCGGCGGCGACTGGAGCGTTGTAATTCTCACCCCATCACAGTTCATTGAGGGGTCCTCGGCGTCCGCGCCGTCCAATGAGAATGATAAGGAGAAGTTTTCAATCACCAGGCACTTTCGCTGCGATACGAGGTACGAGTATCGGATTCGGTACAGCTTTAAAGGCACGAAATGGACAGTCTTGCTCTCCAAGGAGAACGGAAAGTCGTATAGCTTTACAGCTTGGGCGGAGACCGGATGTGTGTGGTAACAAATACCCAACCCTACGAAGAACATTGGGTGTGGTAATCGAGAAGTTCCAGTTCGTGTAGAGCTGAAGGTCCAGATCCAGCTTGGATCATCGTGTTTCAAAGAGCCTATTTCGTAAGGGTTAGCCGAATACGGACTTACGTTCTTCTATTAACGATTTGTATGTCGAGATCGCGGCAGAAAAGCTCAGAAATTCTCGACCCACAGAATGACCAAAGGACCAAAGGCTAAGAGCGTCGTTATTCTTTTCGGTGATGGCTCTCGAAGGGGCAACAAATAGGCGCTCTAACATCATTGATTTGTGGCTTAAGGTGCCCGGACCTGGCTTTTAGCCGAGGCTAATAGCGATGTCGACGGCATCACTTCTCTGAGTGCCGTCGACGAAGTCGAAGGTGACCGGATCCGTCTCAGAGTTCGACCGCGGAACGGCGGCTCTGGATTCTGCGCTCGATCCCAGACTCTCAATCCCAGCTTCGGCCGGCGGGCATCCGGGACCCGCTCGCGCCGGTAGCAGCGAAGGGCAAACTCGGTCTGACCGTACTCGTGTCTTTGACTCCCAGTAATCCGTCCGGCGCAGCTGCCCACACCGATCCTGTCCGCAGAGCTGACTAAAGCGGACTTAACGCTGCATACGTGGGTGCGATAAGTCGTGGAAAGTAGTGCACGTAGAGGTGGAAAGAACAGGCAGCGAGGCGGGAGATAAGCCTAGGTGCAGGAACTACACCGAGTCTCGCGAGCGTCGAGGTTATCTTGGTAATGCACAGGTGCGCATTACCGTCAACATGGAGCGGTGTTCTGAGAAGGGTGTGATCCTGTCTAACGATCTCACCAAGAGCTACGCAACGCCTGCTCCTGGGTGGCGTGCTGTCGGTAAGTGGAGTATTTCGCGAACTGGAGGAAAGGGTCACACCTATAACCATTACGTGATATCTTTCAGTTTCAAGTTTTGCACTCCAGGGTTCCGGAAGGTTCCTGCTGCCTGTCCGTTCCATCAGACGCTTACCAGCGATGTGTATATGTATGCCGATGGGACCTATAGCATTGGTCCGCTAGCTCAGGGTCACCTTGGCCGTCACGGTGGTACAGGAAGGCGACGTTAGCTCGGATCATTCACGAGCCATGAGAGTGACGACGCGCGCCTGTCGCGCTCGGCGAGCTGCGCACCGGCTTCCTGCTCGCTGGCAGGCAACAGCGCAACGAAACCGAGCTGGATGCCTTCCTCGACAGTTCTGTCGTGGAGGTGCTGCCGGTCGACGCCGCGACCAGCCGCCACTACGCGGAGATAGTCGCCGAGCTTCGCAAGGCGGGAACGCCTGTCCCCACCAACGACATCTGGATCGCCGCCACCGCGGCCCGCAACGGGACTACGGTCTTGACCTGTGACGACCACTTCGAACGCATCGGCCGGGTCGGCTCAATCGTCATCGACAGCTGATCCGCCCTTCGGCGGGCGTCCATCGCAGCACCTACGACCCCTTCCGCTGCGCCAGCGAGACCGTACCCGTTTCGACCCGCGCCACGTGGTTCGTCTTAAATGTCGGGTCGGGGGCTTCTGGCGACCGGCATCTGGCGCCATCCGGCCGAGCGGGCACGCCGAGTGGTCGACGAGCCGGTCGAGGCCATCCTTGCCGCGGTCGAAGACGGCCTCGTCGATGGGAGGGCAGTCTGGGAGAGTCGGTGCGCTCGCGCGGCGCCGAGCTGCTCACCGGGTGATCGAGCCAATGTTGTCTCGTTCTGGACCGCCGTCAGCGGGAACCATAGAAGCATGACTGCACGCAGCCCCGCCACGGCCGCTCGGCTCCTCCCGGCCCTCGTGCTTGTGCTCATTGTCCTGCTCGCGCCTGCCACCGTCGCGGCATCGAAGAGCGGGTCGGTGGCGCACCGGCTCGGGCCCCACAGCGCGATCGGTGCCGTCACCGTGCTCTCCAACGCCAAGGTCGTCGTCGCCGGGTTCTCCAGCCGCGGCGGCCTGACCGTCGCTCGCTACCGAGACGACGGCCGGCTCGATCGGAGCTTTGGGCGGGGCGGAATCCTCACCACCGGTTACCGCTACCGCCCGGCGGCGATCATGCAGCGGGCGAGCGGCGGCTTCGTTGTCCTCGCCGCCCACCGCGATCCTTGCGCCGGCGAGTACGCCTGTCAGCCGCGCCTGCCGCTCTTCGGCTTCACCGCGCAAGGCCGTCTCGACCCGGCGTTCGGTCGAGCCGGCGTCTCCTGGGAGCTCGCGGGGATGCGGGGTGGAGGCCTCGCGTCGCAGCCGAATGGCCGGATTGTCGTCGCTGCCACCGATCGCATCTGCCACACCGAATGCATCAGCGGCAGCGCCAAGCTGGCCCGTTTCCTCCCCGACGGCAGCCTCGACCCGAGCTTCGGCGAAGGCGGCATCGTGCGCCTCTCCCGCCCCGGTGGCGCCTTCGCCACGGTGGCGACCGAACTCGACGGCTCGATCCTGGCCGCCGGGGACCTGCAGGACCGGGTGGCTCCGCGCGGCCCGATCCTCGCTCGCTTCAGTCGCGACGGCGCCCCCGACCCGAGCTTCGGCGAGGGCGGTCTCGCGACGGCGCCGCCCGGGTTCGGTGCCGGGGCCTTCCAGTCGCTTGCGCTCTCCGAAACCTGGATCACCGCCGCCGGCGGCTCGGGCAGCGCTGTCAGCCTGTCCCGCTACTCGCTCAGCGGCGAGCCGGACCTGGGTTTCGGCGCCGGCGGCGTCGCCAGCGCGATGCTCGGCAGTCCCGACTCCCATTTCTTCGGCGAAGCGCGGCTGCTCCCGCTGAGCAACCAGCGGGTCTACGCCACCACTGGCCCAGTCGGCCTCGCCTGTCGCAAGCCCAACCGCTTCGAAGCTCGCTGTCGCCCCGGCCTGAGCCTGGCCCGCTTCAGCGCGGCTGGCCGCCTCGACCCCAGCTTCGGCCGGGGCGGCATCTCCAGAGTCCCGCTCGGCTCCGGCCGCAGTGAAGAAGACGCCTTCGCCTCGCCCGTCGCGATCGCCGCCGGCCCCCACGGCAAGGTAGTCGTCGCCGGCAGCGCCCAGTTCCGCGCCGATCCCCGCCGTCACCGCCCCGCCCGCGACACTTTCGCGATCGCCGTCTTCGAACGCGACGGTGGCCGACTGGACCGCAATTTCGGCGGTGACGGGGTCGTCCTGACCCCGAGCATCGGACCTTAGGAGCCTAGGGCACCGCAAGGGAAGCTGTAGAGGGTTGGCTAACCGGGCCGCACAGGCGCAAGCGAGTGCTAGGAGAGCTTTTCCACCGCCGCCCTCAGCCTCTTCGCGTCGACGGCGGGGAAGCGGAAGAGGTCTGGCTCGATCTCGCGGTAAAGGCGCAATAGCTCGGCGGGGTCCACGGCTCCCGAGGCGACCATCGCATCGACGTCTGCGAGGTCGAGCTCGAAGCCGCGCTCGAGCTTGCTCAGCGCCTGCGAGTAGAGGTCGAAGTCGAAAACCTCGAGGTTGCCCTCTCGCCAGCGAAAGCGCGATCGCTCCCTCCAGCCCGCCAGCGCCGGCAGGAAGTCGAGCGGCGAGGCCAGCTCGACGCTGACTGACAGTCTCTCCTTCAGCTCGGCGATCGCTCTCAGGGCCGGGTCGGAGTCGGGCTCGAAGCGCACGTCGATGTCGACGGTGGAGGCTCGCCAGCCTTCCAGGACCGCGGTGGCGCCGCCCGTCAGGTACATCCGCGTGCCGGGCTCGACCGCCCTCCCGAGCTCACGCGAGAGTCGGCGGATTGCCTCCGCCTCAGCCGGTTCGCGCACGCTCCGCCGCCCGCGCGAAGCTGGCAACCCGCGCCAGGATCGCGTTGTATCGCGAGTGCGCCCCGTCGCCCAGCTCGGTCACCAGCTGCCGATAGAGGCGATGGGAGGCCGGCGTCTCCTCCCCGCCTGCCTCCACCGAGAGTCCGGCGGCGCGCAGCCGGCTCGCCGCGGCTCTCACGGCGCTTGCCTCTACGCTCTCGCGGCCGGCCTCGATGTCAGCCAGCCCCGGCAGGACAACCTCGCTGCCCGGGTATTCGCGCATATGCGCCGTGCTCATCGACCAAGCCTAGCCCGGTGTCGGTGAATGGGCGCGGCGGGTTTCGAACCTGCGACCTCTCGCGTGTGAAGCGAGCGCTCTCCCACTGAGCTACGCGCCCGGGAGGGGCTGATCTTACGGGGATCGGCTTGTGGTCGGGAGGGGCGTGGAGAGAGCGTGGAGAGAAACCGGTTCCAGGCCTGCGCTTCGAACAATGGTCCACAAAACTTGGTACGTGGGTTGAGAATTTTAAGTATCGGGTTTCTAAGGGATCGGATGAACCGGCCTCTGGCCTGACGAAAGGAACGTCGTGATTCGATCCATCGGAACTGATCTGGGACGGAGGGCCGCGGTGGTCGGGATGGCCGCGGCCGCGATGCTCCTCTTGCTCGCGGGGCCGGCGAGCGCCGCGGTCCACCCGGCCGGCGGCAGCGGCTTCAACGGCGACGCCGAAGGCTGGCAGGTGACCGAGGCGAGCTGCAACGTGCCGGCGCTCTGCACCGCCTCGGGCGGCTACGACGGCGGCAACGGCGTTCCGCCGGGCTCGCTGGCGGCAAGCACGACCGTGACGCTGAACCTGGTGACGCTGTTCAGCTCGACCGTCACCCTGCAGTCGCCGGACTTCACGCCCGACTCCCGCACCGGCACGTTCCACCTCGACCGCCAGTTCGAGTCCGGCAGCCTCGTCGACCTGGCGGCGGAAACCTCCTACGAGGTCACCCTGATCGACCGCACCGCCGATCGGCGCTCGGAAGTCCTCGGCGAAACGCTCGACAGCGCCTCCGGGTTCGTCGGCGAAGACGAGGCGGTCACGGTCGTGCCCGGCCACACCTACGCGCTCGCGATCACGGTCGAAACCACCTCGACCGTGGCCGGCACCGGCCTGCTCGGCGGCACCACCAGCACCCGCTTCGACAACGTCTCTCTGACCCTGGACGCGGACGGAGCCAGTAGCGGGAACGGCGGCGGCAAGGGCGGCAGCAACGGCGACGGCCTCACCGACAGGCGCCTGCTCTCGGCGATCGGCGGCAACCTCGCCGCGCCGGCCGTCCTCAAAGGCAAGCGCCTCTTCGTCAAGGCGCGCTGCCCGGCCGCGGTCGGGCGCAGCTGCCGCATCGCCCTGCAGGGGCTGCTGCAAAAGCGCCGCGCCGCGACGACCCGGCGCACGGTCAAGATCGCCAAGGGCAAGACGAAGCGGATCGTCCTCCGGGTGAAGCCGAAGGCGCAGAAGCAGGTCGCACCGCGCAAGCGGCTGCTGTTCAAGCAGACGGTCAAGGCCGGGCCGGCCAAGGCGACCGCCTACGAGCGCCTGAAGCTGATCTGCCGCTAACCCGCCACCCCAGGCGAGGCGACGGGCCCCTCCCCGACCCCGGAGGGGCCCTCGCCTTCCGCCTCGCTGCGCTTGCGCAGCGCCAGGCCGACGAAGGGGAAGACCAGGGTCGAGAGCATCGCCGCGCCGACCAGGCCGGCCGCGGTCGAGCTCTTCATGTGGCCGCTCTCGGTGGCGATCGTCGTGATCGCGACGACCAGCGGCAGCTCGGTGGCCGAGTAGAAGGCGAGTGCGGTGCGGTCGCGGGCGCTGAGCACGCCGCGGTAGAGCAGCATCGCCGGCGCGCCGCGGACGACCAGGAAGAGGCCGAAGAACATCAGCAGCTTGGCGACCGCTTCCAGCGAACCGAGCGCCCCGAGGTCGAACTCGATCCCGCTGGTGACGAAGAAGAAGGGGACGAAGAAGCCGAACCCGACCGCGGTCAGCTTCGACTCGAAGACGCTCACCTCCTGGCCCTTCAGCGCCGCTCGCACGATCATCCCGGCGACGAAGCCGCCGAGCAGGATGTCGAGACCGAGCTTGCCGGCCAGCAGGACGAGGCCGAAGACGAGGACGACGGTGATCCTCACCGCCAGCTGGCTGCTCGCCTCGAGGGTCCGCTCCAGGGCCGGCCAGCCGCGCCATGCGTAGCGCACCGAGCCGAGCGCCAGGACCAGCGCGAGGGCGATGAAGCCGAGCAGGATCACCGCCTCGTGCAGCGGGTTGGCGGTCGAGAGGACGAGGGTGACGAGCAGGATCGGGCCGAACTCGCCGGCCCCGCCGGCGGCCAAGCAGGTAGGTGCCGAAGCGGGTCTTGAGCTCGCCGTTGTCGCGCAGGATCGGGATCAGCGTCCCGATCGCCGTCGTCGCCATCGCCGAGCCGGTGTAGAGGAAGGAGAGCACGATCCCGGCTGCCGCGAGGGCGCCGCCGATCCCGTAGGCGAGCGCGATCGAGAGCAGCCAGCCGAGCGCGCCGAGCTTCATCGGCAAGCCCTTGATCCGTTCGAAGTCGATCTCGTAGCCGGCGAAGAAGAAGAGCATCCCGAGCCCGAGGTTGGCGAAGAATTCGATGAAATCGTCGGAGTGGGCGAGGTCGAGGACTTCGGGCCCGATCGCGATCCCGAGCAGCAGCTCGAGCACGACCACCGGCGGCGCGAAGCGGCTGGGGACGACGGCGACGGTGACCGCGGCGACCGCGGCGACGACGACGATTGCGAAGAAGGAGCCGCTGTCGACTTCGATCGCGGCTGTCGGCAGCTCGAGCACGGCGGCCCGATCCTATGGCCGGCTGGGTAGGATGGTCGGTGGACCGTGCTAGGCGGGGAATCAGCGGTGCCCTGTAACCCGCAATCCGCTCTAGCGGGGCCGAATCCCGTTCCGAGGGGCTGGCCGTCGGGGTCAGTGCGTCGCGGCGGCGTTGACGGCCGGGTCCTGCGCGACGTAGGCACGCGAATCAGGTCAGGTCCGGAAGGAAGCAGCCTTAAGCGGATGCCGCGGGTGCCGCAGGTGAGCCCGGCAAGAGCCAGAAACGACGGACACGCCCGGTGACCTCGCTTCGAAGGCGGGTGCACGGTCCATATATCGCTTGACCTCCGGTCAATCTCGACGTCGTCCGAACGCACTTTGTTCCGCTATGCGGAACTAAATGCGTTCGCAGTCGCGGCGCGCGGCGTTCTCAGTCGATCAGCCGCTTGCTCATGCGGGCGATCGCGACCCGCCACATCGCGAGGGCGAAGGCGACGAGGCCGGCGAAGCGCAGCAGGTCAACCGCCTCGTAGCCGAAGGCGCCGCCGCGGACCAGTTCGACCAGCTGGTGCAGGGGGTTGAGCTGGGCGGCGACCTGGACCCCCTCGGGCAGGCCGTCGATCGGGAAGAAGGTGCCGGCGATCAGGAACAGCGGGGTCACGAACAGCGCCGTGACGTAGTTGAACTGGTCGATCTTGGCCACGGTCGCCGCCATCGCGATCCCGAAGCCGGCGAAGCCGAGCGCGGTGATCAAGCCGAAGAGCGGGACGAGCAGCATCCCCCAGGCGGGGTCGAGGCCGAAGGCGAAGGTGACGATCAGCGGGAAGCAGCCGTAGAAGCCGGCGCGCAGGCCGATCCAGAGCATCTCCGCCGTGACCAGCTCCTCGACGTCGACCGGCGCCGCGAGGATCGCTTCGTAGGTGTTCTGGAAGCGGTGCTTGACGAAGGTGCCGAACATCGAGGGCAGGGCGCTGGAGAAGATCACCGCGGTCGCGACCATGCCGGTGCCGACGAACTGGATGTAGGGGACGCCGTCGACTTCGTCGACCAGGGTGGCGCCGAGGCCGAGGCCGAAGGCGAGCAGGTAGACGATCGGTTCGAGCACGCTGGAGAAGGTCGTGCCCTTCCAGTAGGTGCGGAAGTTGGCTACCTCGCGGCTCATCACGCCGCCGATCGCCGCCGGTTCGAGCCGGCGCATCGCCCGCGCGGGGGCGCTGGCGGCGGGAGGGCTGGTGGCCGGGGCGCTCACTCCGCCTCCTCGCCGGTCAAGAGCACGAAGACGTCCTCGAGCGTCGCCGCGCGGATCACGGCCTCCTCGGGGACGACCCCGTTACCGGCAGCGGCCTCGGAGCCGACGATCGCGATCGCCGGGCCGGCCGGACGCACCCGCAGCCCGGTCGATTCGGCCGCGGCGCGCAGCTCGGCGAGCCGGTCCGGCGGCGCGTAGATCTCCGCCGTCTGGCGACCGGCGTGCTCGGCGATCAGCTCGACCGGGCGGCCGCGGGCGATGATCTTGCCGTGGGTCATCACCGCGACCTCGTCGGCGAGCCGCTCGGCCTCCTCGATGTAGTGGGTCGACATCAGGATCGTCGTGCCGCGCGCTTTCAGCTCGCCGATCAGGGTCCAGAGCTCGGTGCGGATCTGCGGGTCGAGCCCGACCGTCGGCTCGTCGAGCAGGACGAGGCGGGGCTCGTGGACGAGGCCGCGGGCGAGCAGGAGCCGCCGGCGCATGCCGCCGGAGAGCTCGTCGACGGCGTCGCGGCGGCGCTCGCGCAGGCGGGCCAGGTCGAGGGCGCGGTCGACCGCGGCGCCGACGTCGGGGACCCGGTAGAGGCGGGCGTAGACGGCGAGGTTGTCCTCGACCGTGACGTCGACG
Source organism: uncultured Solirubrobacterales bacterium (assembly GCA_963846515.1). Classification (GTDB taxonomy): domain Bacteria; phylum Actinomycetota; class Thermoleophilia; order Solirubrobacterales; family 70-9; genus VAYN01. Next base: position 205,787 of record CAWJWC010000005.1, read on the forward strand.
TCGAGGTTGTCGAGCTGGGGGACGACGCCCATCAGCGCCCGCGCCGGCTTCGATTCGCCGGGGAGCTCGTGGCCGAGCACACGCAGCTCGCCGGCGTCGGCCAGCGCCTGCCCGGTGAGCAGCCGCATCGTCGTCGACTTGCCGGCCCCGTTGGGGCCGAGCAGGCCGAGGCAGATGCCCTCGGGCACCTCGAGGTCGAGCCCGTCGACCGCGGTGATCGGGCCGAAGCGCTTGACGACGCCGCTGAGTTCGATCGCAGCCATCGGGTTCGATGCTTGCACGACCGCACCGCCGGCCGTCGAGAGCCGGGGCCCTAGGCGGAGGCGAGGCGCTCGGCCAGCCAGAGGTCGCAGAGCCAGTCGCTCTGTTCGCCGCCCTTGCGGGTGACGACGATCCCCTTCGGGCCGCTGGTGACCTTGAGGGTTTTCGACTTCGCCTCGAACTCGGGAGCGGGCGCGCGGACCGTGACTTCGTTGGCGCTCTTCACCTCGCCGCTGCCGAGCCGCACCGAGACCCGGCGCCCGCGCCGCTCGCCGCTCAGGACCAGGGCGCCGTGGATCTTCGGGCCCATGCGCGGGGTGACCGGGTCGCGCATCTCGATCTTGACCTCGGGCCGCTCGCTCACCTCGAGGCCGAGCGGGGCCATCGCCGCGCCGACCTTGCGGTAGCCGCTGTCGAGCTCGCCGCCTGGGGCGAGGGCGCGGACGCTGCCGTAAATCGCGGCGATTGCGATCAGCGGCCCGCCGATCAGCAGCGGCACGAAGCTTTCGAAGATGTAAATCGGCGGCACGGTGAGGAAGATCAGCAGCGTCACAATCATCCCGAGCCGCAGGCTGCGCCGGCCCGCGTCCCAGATCTGGCTGCGCGCCTGGATCGCCTCGCGGTCGATCGGCTTCACCGCGAGCGCCGCCCAGAGCTCGCGCTCTTCCATCGTCGTCGGGTTCTCGATCGCCCGGCCGCCTTCCGCCGCGGCGCATTCGCTACCGCGGGCGCTGCCGCTGGCGACCCGCTCCATGTCGGGGCGCTGCAGGGAGAAGAGGACGATCACGAAGACGGCGAGCACGCCGAAGATCAGCGCGTAGGTCAGTTTCGGGTTGCTCGGCCCTTCCCCGGTGGTGAGGGCGATGACGACGACAAGCGCGGCGACGACGAAGACGCCGATCAGCCCGAAGCGCGACGAGCGCCCAAATCCCCCCCGAGAACACGCGCCGCAGGCTAGCTGCCGACGGGCCGATTTCCGCTGATATAGAGCGGTTTTCGGCCCGTCGGCACCGTGAAAGGTCCGTCGGCACCGTGAAAGACTGCACCGCGATGCTCGACGAGCGCTGGATCCGGTCGCTGCACGTGGAGTCGATGCGGCGGGCCGACCTGCACGCCGAGCGCGAGCCGCACGTGCTCTTCCAGGCGTCGACGATCGGGGCGCTGCTCGAGGGTGCCTACGACGGCGACCTCAGCTTCGCCGAGCTGGCCGAGCACGGCGACCTCGGGCTGGGCACGCTGAACCGGCTCGACGGCGAGATGATCGCCCTCGACGGCGAGTTCTTCCGCGCCGACGTCGACGGCGCGATCCACTCGGTCCCGCCTGAGGCGAAGACCCCGTTCGCGGTGGTGACCCGGTTTGAGCCGGAGATCGACACGCGGATCGAGGGCGCGCTCTCGCACGCCGAGCTGCTGGCCCGGCTCGACGCGCTGACTCCGGCGGACGCCTCCTCCTGCGCGATCCGCCTCGACGGTCGATTCGAGCTGGTCCGCGCCCGCTCGGTCCCGGCCCAGAGCCCGCCCTACCGGCCGCTGACCGAGGTCATCGCCGACCAGCACGTCTTCGAGCTCGCCGGCGTCGAGGGGACGATGCTCGGCTTTCGCTTCCCGGCCTACGCGGAGGGAATCGAGGTCGGCGGCTACCACCTCCACTTCATCGGCGCCGAGCGCAGCCGCGGTGGCCACGTGCTCGACTCGCGCACGATCGACCTGCGCGCGCGACTCGATCCCTCCAACGACCTCCACGTCGAGCTGCCGCCCCGCATCGACCTCGCCGATCCCAACCTGGCGGCCGCGACCCACGCCGCGGTGACGGCGGTCGAGGACGGCTAGACCCGGCCGACGGGCCGATTTCCGCTGATATAGAGCGGTTTTCGGCCCGTCAGCCGGTTAACAGCGGCGGTAGACCACCCAGGACTCGTTGGCGGCGACGCGCTCGAAGCCGGGTGGGCGCGGCAGCGAGAAGTCGGTCGGGTCGCGCGGGTCGAGGATGAAGTTGTGGATCACGAACTCGCTGGCGGGAGCGACGAAGTAACCGCGGGCGGGGGTGCCTTCCTCGCTGGCGCTGACGATCTCGGTCGGGCGCAGGTCGAGGCCGAAGGCGAGGCGGGGGACGGCGCGGTGGTTGGGAACGGCGATCTTGCCGCAGAGCGGTTCGAAGGCACCGGCGTCGACCAGGTCGGTGAGGTCGCCCTCGATCCGGGCCTGGTTGGTGAGGTCGGTGTCGACGCGGGAGTCGAGATTCCACTGGTTCGGCGCCCAGAGCACGAACATCAGCGCGACCAGGCCGGCGAAGAGCTGCCAGCGGGTGCGCCAGGGGTGATCGCGGTCGAGCAGGCGCCAGCCGAGTAGGGCGAGGGCGGCGAAGATTGCCAGCACCGCGGCGGCGAGCATCGTGTAGCGGGGGAGGATCGCGAGCCCGCCGCAGGCGAGGATCGCGAAGGCGAGCAGGGCGAGCGCGGCTGCGGCGACGCCGAGCGCGGAGCGGCGGCGCATGAAGGCGAGCCCGAGGGCGACGCCGCCCGCGGCGCCGACCATCCCTGGCCACTGCAGGACCTCGCCAAGCCGCCGCGGTCCATATAAGACGAGGTCGAGCGGTCCGGTCTGGCGCTCGAGGGTCTCGACCGTTTCTTTGGTGCCGGTCCACGAGTAGAGCGGGTCGCCGGCGGTGATCGCGTCGAAGAGCGCCCACAGCACCGGCCCTGCGACCGCAAGGGCGATGAGCCATAGCGGTGGGACGGTGAGGGCACCCCTCGCCCGGACAAGTGCCGGTCTAATTAGACCGGCACTTTGAGTATCCGCCCGTTCGAGGGGTGCCCTCCCCGTCCCCTCGGAACGGCGGTCTGGGTCGAATGCCAGGTAGATCAGGTAGGCGATCGAGAACAGCCATGCCTCGGGGCGCAGCAAGCCCGCTAGAGCGAGCAGTGCCAATACGGGCCAGCCGGCGCGGGGGCGCTTTGCCTCGACCAGGAGCGCAGCCAGGCAGAGAGCGATGTAGGGGAGGTCGATGTAGGCGCGCAAGCCGTTGGAGAGGAAGGGGGCGCGGGTGAGCACGATCGCGGCGGCGACCGCGCCGATCCAGCGGTCGAACCAGATCGTCCCCAGCCGGTAGACGAAGAACCCGATCAGGCCGAGCGAGGCGTAGGCGATCGCCATCGTCACCGTGATCGCGCCGTCGCCGAGCGGCGTCGTCACCAGCCCGATCAGCTCGGTCAGCGGATGCGGGGTGGGGGCCAGCGCCGCGCCGACGTCGGGGCTGACCCCGTGCGCCAGTTCCCGTCCCCAGACCAGCGCGTAGATCGTGTCGTAGTTGGGGAAGCCGACCGGGAAGAGCAGCAGCAGGGCGGCCGTCACCCCAGCGACCCATGCGGCCGGCACGAGCCAGCTGGCGACCCTCGGTGGCACGCGGGCACGGTATCCAAGAGGGGTGTCTGAGCTTTGCCCCCTTATACGGGGGAAAAGCTCAGACACGCCCCCTCCGGACCGGCGCCGGGGCGTGGATACACTGGCCCGAGACCCGATGTCAGCCGAGTCGACCTCCCTCTACCGCCGCCACCGCCCGGGCTCCTTCGAGGAGGTCGTGGGCCAGCAGCACGTGGTCCGCACCCTGCGCAACGCGGTCGAGGGGGACAAGGTCCACCACGCCTACCTCTTCGTCGGCTCGCGCGGGACCGGCAAGACCTCGATGGCGAAGATCCTCGCTCGCTCGCTCAACTGCGAGCGCGGCGGGCCGACCGTGACCCCCTGCGGCGAGTGCGAGTCCTGCGTGACGATCGCCGCCGGCACCTCGGTCGACGTGATCGAGATGGACGCCGCCTCGAACCGCTCGGTCGACGACGTCCGCGATCTGCGCGAGCGGGTCGCCTACGCCCCGGCCGGCGGCCACTGGAAGGTCTACATCCTCGACGAGGCGCACATGCTGACCAAAGAGGCCTGGAACGCCTTCCTCAAGACCCTGGAGGAGCCGCCGCCGAACACCGTCTTCGTCCTCGCCACGACCGAGTCGCACAAGGTGATGGCGACGATCGCCGACCGCTGCCAGCGCTTCGACTTCCAGCGGCCGACCCTGGAGCAGATCTCCGAGGTGCTGAACCGGGTCGCCGCGGCGGAGTCGATCGAGGTCGACGAGGGGGCGGCGGCGTTGATCGCCCGCTCCGCCTCGGGCAGCTTCCGCGACGCGCTCGGCACGCTCGACCAGCTGGTCGCCTTCGGCGGCAACCAGGTCGGGCTCGACGCGGTGCTCGAGGTGCTCGGCGCGGCCGATGCCGAGCTGCTCTTCGAGGCGGTCGACGCGGTGATCGCCGAGGACCCGAAGGGGACGCTGCTCGCGGTCGAGAAGATGGCCCGCTCCGGCCGCGACCCCTCGCAGTTCGCCCGCGACCTGCTCGCCCACCTGCGGCACTTGCTGGTGACGCAGACGACGGGCGAGGTGCCCGCTTCGTTCGTCGTCACCGCGACCGATTCGGCGAGGCTGGAAGCGCAGGCGGGCTCGATCGGCGCGGCGACGCTGGTGCGGACGATCGACGAGCTGGCGAATGCGCTGACCGCGGTGCGCGAGGGCGACGATGCACGCATGGCTGTGGAGATCGCGCTGCTGAAAGCGGCGCGGCCGGATCTGGATCCCGGCACCGAGGGACTACTTCGCAGGATCGAGCGGTTGGAGGGACAGGTCAGGGACGGGGGCGGGCAGGTTGCGGGTCCTGTCGCCGCAGGGGACCCACCACCCCCTGCGGTAGCTAAAGCTTCCTCGGGGGTGGTTCCCCCTACGGCGCCACCCGCGCCAGACCCCGCTCCAGTGGACGACCCGCCACCGGCCGAAGAGGAAGAGGCGGAGCGGCCGCCGGAGCCTGAGGCCGCGGAGCAGGACGAGGTGCCGGCCGCACCGCCGGAGCCCCCGGCCGCCGAGCAGGATGGGGGACCGGCCGTGGCGGTCGCCGGCCTCGATCTCGATGAGCTGAAGCGGGTTTGGCCCGCCGTGCTGCAGAAGCTGAGCGAGACGGCGCCGGCGTTGGCGGCGACCTTCGAGGGAGCCGGGCCGGTGAGTCTGGATGAGGGACTCAAGGTCGGGTTTCCCAAAGACAAGACGTTCAATAAACGCAAGGCGGAGTCGCCGGAGCGGCGGGAGGCCGTTGCCGACGCGCTCGAGGCGGTGACCGGGCAGAAGCTGAAACCGACCTACGTCTTGCTTGAGAGTGAGGCCGAGTCAGAGCCCGCGGCGCCGGCCGAGGCCGCGCAGGACGAGGGGATCGATGAGGATGCGCTGCTGGAGAAGCTGAAGAGCGAGTTCGACGCCGAGGAGGTCGGTTAGGTGGCACGAGGAGGCGGTCCCGGGGGCTTCGACGTCAATGCCCTGATGAAACAGGCGCAGCAGATGCAGGACCAGATGCTGCAGGCGCAGGAGCAGCTCAAAGACGAGACGGTCGAGGCCAGCGCCGGCGGCGGCATGGTCAAGGTGAAGATGGGCGGCGACCTGACCCTGCGCGAGATCGTCATCGACCCCGAGGCGATCGACCCCGAGGAGGCCGAGATGCTGGCCGAGATGGTCCAGGCCGCCGTCAACGAGGGCCTGCGCGCCGCCCAGGAGCTGGCCAGCTCGAAAATGGGCGGGATCACCGGCGGCCTCGGCGGCCTGCCGGGAATGTGAGCACGGAGGGGCCGGCACCGCTCGCGCGCCTCGTCGCCGAGCTCTCGCGGCTGCCCGGGATCGGGCAGCGGACCGCGCAGCGGCTCGCCTTCCACCTGCTGCGGGCGCCCGACGAGGAGGCCTTCGCGCTCGGCGACGCGATCCGCGAGATGAAGGAGAAGGTCGGCCTCTGCGAGGAGTGCTTCAACCTGGCCGAGGGGCCGCGCTGCCGGATCTGCGCCGACCACAACCGCGACCGGGCGACGATCTGCGTGGTCGAGGAGCCGGCCGACGTGATCCCGATCGAGCGCACCCACGAATACCGCGGCCTCTACCACGTGCTCGGTGGCGCGCTCTCGCCGATCGACGGCGTCGACGCCGACGACCTCAAGATCGCCGAGCTGCTCGCCCGGGTGGACCGGGGCGGGGTGGGCGAGGTGGTGCTGGCGACCAACCCGACCACGACCGGCGAGGCGACCGCGCTGCACATCGCCGGCGAGCTGCGCGGCAAGGTTGCGGTGACGCGCCTGGCCAGCGGGCTTCCGGTCGGCGCCGACCTCGAGCACGCCGACGAGGTGACGCTGGGCAAGGCCCTGGCGGGACGTCGCAGCCTGGATTAGCGACGGGGCCTGGGCCGCCCGAATATCAATCGAGAGGGCCAGAATCGTCCAAAGAGTGGACGTTTCGGGCCCATCGAGCGGGAATTTGGATATTCGTCCTGGACAACCATCGCGCCGCAAATAGCGACTTTTTGCGGCGCCGACGTCCGCCCGCTCCGCCAAGGTCACGGCGTGGCGGACCAGTCGAATTCAGGGACAGGGGTGCAGGACGGATCGCCGGCCGGCCGGATCGCCCGCGAGGTCTCCTCGCTGCAGGCCTCGCTGCTGGCGAAACTGCGCCAGGAGCTCGACTCTGGGGCACCGCGCGAGTTCGCGGCCACGGCGGAGCGGCTGGCGACGGATTTCGGCGGGGTGACCGCGACCGCGGTCGACGCCGCCTTCGAGCAGTCGGCGGCGCCGGAGACCGACGAACACCATGAGCTTGCCAGCCTCTACCGGCCCGGCCACATGCGGCGTCGGCTCGACCAGCTGGCGGAGACCAACCGCCGCTACGGTCACCCCTTCGCGCTCGCCGTCTTCGACGCCTCCGGGCCGGAGACGCGCAACGGCGGCGAGGGGCAGGAGACGGTGCTGGCGATCGTCGGCGCCGCCCTGCGCGACAGCATCCGCCTCGTCGACGAAGCGTTCCGGCTCGAGGAGGACGCGATCTGCGTGCTGGCGCCGAATCTGCGCACGGTCGAAGCGGTGCAGATGGCGGAGCGCCTGCTCGGCCAGCTCGAGGACCTGGAGCGGGTGGGAGGGCTGCGGATCGCGATCTCGGTCGGGATCGTCGCCTGCCCCGAACACGGCAACGACGTCGAGGAGCTGCTGCAGAAGGCCGACGCGGGGATGTGGCGGGCCCGCGCAGTCGGCCAGCCGGTCGGGATCGGCGCCCTGCAAGATCGCTGAGTCGGCCGCCGGTCGGAATTGGCGCTTTGCAAGATCGCTGACAGATTCCGGAAATCTGTCCATAACCGATGTAAACCTGGATTTGCGGTGGGAGAATGGCGCTCGCGCATCGAATAGATCGCGCAACCAAACCTTTCCCCCTTATGTCCGGAATCCGAACCAACGCAGCGGCCGAAGTGCTCGGCGTCAGCCCCAACACCTTGCGCAGCTGGGAGCGCCGTTACGGCTACCCGACCCCGAAGCGCACCGAGGGCAACCACCGCAACTACGAGCTGGTCGAGCTGCAGACCCTGCGCGACGCGCTCGCCCAGACCGGCAACATCTCCTCGGCGATCGAGCTGGCGCGCCAGCGCCAGTCGGCGCCGGCCAGTGGCGGCGACATGCTCGCTGCCTTCGAAAGCTTCGACGAGAACGCGGCCGACCGCGCGATCGAGGAGAGCCTGGCGCTGCGGCCGCTGGAGCGTACGGTCGAGGAGCTGCTGCTGCCGGCGGTCGACCGACTCGCCGCCGATCCCGAGCGCGAGGCCGAGCTCGAGTTCGCCTCGCGCTGGGCGACCGGGTGGCTGCACGGCGCCCGCCGCCTCGCCTCCACCGCTTCGCGCCCGGCCGGGATCCTGCTGCTCGACGCGAGCAGTGGGCTCGACGCCGAGGAGGTCCACACGCAAGCGCTCGACCTCGCCCTGCGCCGCGCCGGCTTCCGCGTCCTCGTACTTTCCAACGAGCTCGGCGACGAGCGGCTCGAGCGCGCGCTCGGCGCCCTCGACCCGACCGCGATCGTCCTCTGCGGACCCGGCGCCGAGACCAAGGACGCGGTCCGCGTCGTGCGCAAGATCCGCGAGCTCGGCTTCGTCGCCCCGCTCTACGGCTTCCGCGCCGCTGGCCTGATCGGCGCCGCGGTCCCCTCCGCGGGCGAGAGCCCCAGTCAGGTGACCGGGATGCTCAACGCCGATCTGCGCCGTCGCGCCTCGCAGGCCTTCGCCTAAGTAGGGGAGCGCTTCCCTCTCAGGAGAAGCCAGGCCACGACGGCGGCAACAAGGGCCGTAGCCGCCGAGACCGCAAGGACTGAGTCAAGACCGGCGACAATTCCTGCTCTGCCGGCCGCCGCGCTGCCGACCCGATGCTCGAAGATCGCCCCGAGGCCGGCGATCCCGATCGCGATCCCGAGCTGGCGGAAGGTGTTGTTGATCCCCGAGGCGAGGCCGCTGCGCTCGACCGGCAGGACGCTCACCATCGCCGCCGCAAGCGCCGGGCTGATTACCCCGATAGCCAGACCGCCGACCAAGAGGCCGGGCAGCAGCGCCGTCCATTCGCTGTTGACGTCGACTGCGCGCATCAGCAGTAGCCCGACCCCGATAAGCACCAGGCCGGCGGTGAGCGGGACGCGCAGCGGCCAGCTGTTGGTGAGCCGGCCGGAGATCGGCGCGACGACGACGAGCACGAGCGTCAGCGGGAGGATGCGCAGTCCGGTCTCGGTAGGGGAGAAGCCGAGCCCGACCTGGAAGTAGATCGCCAAGAAGAGCAGCAGCGGGTAGAGGGCGACCGATTGCGCGAAGGCGACCAGGGCCGTTCCGGTGAAGGCCGGAATGCGAAAGAGCGAGAGCGGCAGCATCGGCGCCTTGGCACGGCGCTCGATCACGACGAAGGCGACGAGCAGCACGGCGGCCCCGACCAGGGAGCCCGCGATCGGGAGACTGCCCCAGCCGTCCTCGTTGCCGCGGATCAGTCCGTAGGTTGCGAGGAAGCAGGCGCCGCCAAACGTCACCATCCCGGCAAGGTCGAGCGGGCGCGGCTGCTCCTCGCGCGACTCCGGCAGCGAGCGGGCCGTCAGCCAGATCAACAGCCCGCCGATCGGCAGGTTGACGAGAAAGATCCAGCGCCAGTCCAACTCGTCGGTCAGCACGCCGCCGACTAGGGGACCGATCGCCAGCGCGGCGCCGGTGACGCCGCCCCATACGCCGAGGGCGAAGCCGCGCTCTTTGTCCTGAAACTCGTTGGCGAGTAGCGCAAGGGAGGCGGCGAACATCGCCGCCGCGCCGACGCCCTGGGCGGCGCGGGCGAGGTCGAGGAAGACCGGCGAGCTCGCGACCGCGCACAGAGCCGAGCAGGCGGTGAACACAGCGAGTCCGGCGGCAAAGATCGCTCGCCGCCCGATCCGGTCGGCCAGGGCCCCGGCGCTCAGCAGCGTCGCGGCGAGCGTCAGCGCGTAGGCGTCGATCACCCACTGCATCTCGCCGAAGCTGGCGTCGAGGTCTGCGCGGATCGCCGGCAGGGCGACGTTCACCACCGTCACGTCGAGCAACAGCATCGCCGTCGCCGCCGAGACGACGAGCAGGGTTATCCAGCGCTCCCGAGTCACTAGAGGGGAGCTTCTCGTCAGCCGCGGTCGAGTTCTTCGACCAGCGCCGCGACCCGCTGTGCGATCTCGTCGCGAGTGGCACGCACCGTCTCGACCGGCTGGCCCTTCGGGTCGGGCAGGTCCCAGTCGACGTAGCGGACGCCGGGCACGTAGGGGCACTTGTCGCCGCAGCCCATCGTCACGACGACGTCGGCCCATTCGGCGTCCTCGGTGCGGAGGAGCTTTGGCTGCCGATCGCTGAGGTTGATCCCCAGCTCGTTCATCGCCTCCACGACCTCGGGATGGACCCGATCGCCGGGAGTCGTTCCCGCCGAGCGGCCCTCGTGGCGGCCGTCCGCGGCCCGCTCGAAAAGCGCCTGGCTCATCTGCGAGCGCCCGGCGTTGTGCAGGCAGACGAAGAGTGCGTTTGCCATCGTCGTCAGCTCGGCTTGCGGGCGCGGATGATTGCCGCGCCGGCGCAGTCGTGGACCCGGTGGGTCTCGGTTATCTCGACGTCCTCCAGGCCGGCGTCGAGCAACGCCTGCTCGAACTCGCGACGCGTCAGCGCCCCGGCGACGCAGCCGGTCCACTGCGCCATGTCGGCTCGCGTCGCCGCGTCCATGTCCTCGTCGGCGATCACGTCGGAGACGGCGACGCGCCCACCGGGTTTTAGGACGCGCGCCGCCTCGGCCAGCACGCGCGGCTTGTCCCCGGAGAGGTTGATTACGCAGTTGGAGATCACCACGTCGACCGACTCGGCGGGTAGGGGGATCGCCTCGATCTCCCCGCGCAGCCACTCGACGTTCTCGATTCCGGCCTTGCGCTGGTTCTCGCGCGCCAGCGCCAGCATCTCATCGGTCATATCGAGCCCGTATGCCTTCCCGGTCGGGCCGACCCGCTTGGCTGAGAGCAGCACGTCGATCCCGCCACCCGAGCCGAGGTCGAGCACGGTTTCCCCGGCACCCAGCTCGGCGACGGCGGTGGGGTTGCCGCAGCCGAGCGAGGTCATCGGCACAGTGTCGGGAAGCTCACCGCGCTCGCCCTCGTCGTAGAGGCCGGCGCCGAAGACTTGGGCTTCCTCGTCGCTCAGCACGGTTCCGGTCCCGCAGCATGAGGCGCCGTCCTCGGCGGTGACGCTTTCGGCGGCTGCCGCGTAGCGGGAGCGGACCGCCTCGCGGATCTCCTCGCCCTCGCTCTGCCCGGCCGAGCAGCCGCAGCTCGAGGACTCGGCCTCGCAGCACTCGGCCTTGTCGGAGGGCTCGCAGCAGTCGGCCTGCTGCTCGGGGGCGCAGCAGGTTGAGGTCGCGGCGTCGTCGAGGGATTCGGTCAGCTCAGCCATGCGGAGAACTCCTCCAGGGAATCGGGGATCACGTAGTAGTAGGCCCACAGACCACGCCGCTCGGAGCCGACGATGCCGGCTTCGCGCAGCTTTTTGAGGTGGTGGGAGACGGTGGGCTGGGAGAGGTCGAACAGCGGCACCAGCTCGCAGACGCAGACCTTGCCGGCGTGCTTTCGCAGCACGTCCACGAGCTGGAGTCGGATCGGGTCGCCGAGCGCCTTGGCGATGGTTGCCATGCGCTCGGCCTGCTCACGCTCCACGTCGGGATAGACGACCGGCTCGCAGCACGGTTCGCCTGCGGGGCGCTTGGTCTTCGGGGCAAGCTCCAGATCGACAGTCATCTATTTACATATATCTATTGAACTTACATCTGTCAATGCTTAGGCTCGCGCGAGATGAACCCCGCGCCGTTGCCTCGCCGCCTGTTCGCCGAGTTTCTCGACTCCGCGTTCCTCGCTGCCACGGTGGTCGGCTCGGGGATCGCCGCGGTTCAGCTCTCGCCCGGCGACACCGGGCTCCACTCTTAGAGAACGCTGCGGCGACGGCGGCTGGCCTGTTCACCTTCATCCTCATGTTCGGCCCGGTCTCCGGCGCCCACTTCAATCCGGTCGTCTCGCTGGTCGACGCCGCCTTCGGCGGCCTGCGTTGGCGCTATGCGTTCGCCTACATCCCGCCCAGGTTGCCGGCTGCATCGCCGGGGGTATCGCCGCAAACTTGATGTTTGATTTGTCGGCGGTGAGCATCGCGACCACCCACCGGGGGAGGGTCATGCTGTCGCACAACGAGGGTGAGCTCGCGGGGGACGAAAGTCGTAAGCGAGTGACCCTGCTGTCATCGGGTGGAGACGATCTGGTGAATGACTAGAAACGGAGTTGTAACGACTTCGTAGAAGTTCGGTGAACCCGCTTGACAGAGCCATATGCGGCCGATTTACCTGCTGCCGAAAGGGTTCATCGATGAAAGGAAATCACTCGCATGAGCGATACGACGAGTGCGCCGAAGAGGCGTGCGCGCGCCATCCGGGCCGGGCTTCTCGCCTCCGCCCTGGCGGCTCTGACCGCGGTTGGCTTCGCGCCGCAGGCCAGCGCCGACTTTACCTCCGCCAAATGCGGCGGAGCGAACCTCGACGGCAACGGCGCCAGCTTTGCCAAAGGGGCGCAGGAAGTCTTCAACTTCAACTTCAAGAACTTCCACTGCCCGGGCTCCGGCCTCAACGTCGCCTATAACGCGAACGGCAGCGGCGCCGGCATCCTCGGCGCCCAGCTGCGAAACAGCGCCTCGCGGTTCTGGGGAACCGACGATCCGCCGACGCCGGCGCAGGTGGCGCTGATGGACTCGGGCGGCGTCGAAGTGGCGGGCAAAGTCGAAGCCGACGCGAGCCCCGCCAACGACGGGAAAACTCATGTCTTCCCGATCGCCGCTGGTGCGATTGCCCCACTCGTCAACTTCCCCGAGGGCTGCAGCCCGGAACCGCTCGCCGACAAATACCGCACGGTTTCGGCCGCTGAAATCACCGGCAACGCTGCCCTCAAAGGCATCCTGCGGGTCCGGTTCACCAAGGTGAAATTCGACAAGGTCTGGGCCGGAGAAGAAAACACGAAATGGAGCGAAACCTTCCCGGAACTCGGCTCCCAGGCGGGCGCCTGTGACGTACCGATCATTCGCGTCGTCCGCTTCGACAAATCCGGCACGACCTTCGGGTTCAAGGACTACCTCCGAACGATCAATCCGGGTCGCGGCTGGACGACCACTTTCGAGTCCGGCGCCAACGGCAATCGCGAGTGGCCCAACGCCGAATTCGGCACGGGTGGCCAGTGCGGCGCCACGGCGGCCCCGGGCAAGCAGGCCGACAACGTCGACTTCCTCACCACCAACTGCGCTAACGGCAACGGCGAACTGGTCAAAAAAGTGATCAACACCGAGGGCTCGATCGGCTACTCCGATATCGCCACCGCCCGCAACGCGAGCCCGTCCTTCGCAGTCGACGCCACGATATCCACGGCTCCGACGACGCCATACTGGACCCAGGTGCAGAACGGCTCGATCGCTGTCGGGTCAGCTCAGGAAGGCGAAGGCAAAGGGTTCACCGAGCCGACCTTCGACGAAGCCAACGGCTTCAAGACGACGGCAGCGAGCAACGCCTTGCAGAAGGGCTCGAACTGCAAATCCCCGGGCATCTTCAAAAACACCCCCGCTGGCAGCTTCGGCGACTGGTCACAGACGAGCGGAGTCAACGCGGCGGCCGGTTTTGGAATCTGCACCCTGACCTACGCGCTGGTGTTCGACGACAACGCCGCGGTGTTCGGCAACACCCCCGAAGAGGAGGGCAAAGCCAGGACGCTCAGGGACTACATGGACAGCATCGTCACGAGCGGCCAGTCGGGACTGTTCGCGGCCGACTACGCACCGCTCCCGAACGACCTGCTGGCGCTGTCCCAGGCCGCGGTCTCCTCGATCGGCTGGAACAAGGCCGGCTCGGGCGGCGGTGGTGGCGGAACCGGCGGTGGCGGTGGAACCGGCGGTGGCGGAACCGGTGGCGGCGGTGGCGGCACCGTGATCGTCCCCAACCAGTTCTCGATCCCGAAGAAAACGATCTCCTCGAAAACCGGCAGCGTGACCTTCTCGGTCAAACTGCCGGGCGCCGGCAAGCTCGGCGTCCTCGGGACCGCCAAATCGGGCAAAAAATCGATCAAGGTCGGCAACGTGACGCTCACGGTCGGCAAAGCTGGCACCTACTCGGTGATGCTGAAGCCGACCGGCACCGCGAAGCAGCTGCTGAGCAAAAAAGGCTCGCTGAAAGTGAACCTCACGTTCACCTTCTCGCCGACCGGCGGGGTCGCCAAGACCACGACCAGCGCGGTAACGCTGAAGCTCGTGAAAAAAGGTGGCTGACGCCAAGAAACGGCGCTCGGCGCCCCGGCGCCCCCAGATCGACTTCCGCAACGTCGCCCGCAACGCGGGCGACGTTGCGGCGTCCGTGGGGCGCTGGTTTCTCAAGGACCCGCTGAACACGCTGCTGATCGTCGCCTCGGTTGGGCTGACGATCCTCTTCTTCTCCCTGCTCGGTCAGATCCAGCCCAGCTCGGGCGGCGAAAAGGTGCCGCTGAGCGAGCTGACCCGGCTGACCGAGGACAAGCAGATCGAGACCGCGACGTTGCTCGATCAGGACTCGCGCGTGGTCGCGGTGACCAAAAACGGGCGCGAGGTCTACGCCGCCTACCCAAGCTCCGACGCCCAGACCAACGGGCTGGTCAGCGCGCTGACCAAAAACGGCGCGGTGGTGACGATCGACCAGCAGGCGGATATCCCCTCGAAGCAGATCCTAGTCCAGTTCCTGATCCCGATCCTGCTGCTCGTCTGCCTCTTCGTGCTCTTCACCCGGATCGGCCAGGACGGCGGCGCCGGCGCCTTCGCCGGCTTCTCCAAGTTCACCGGCAAGGGCCGCAAGCGGGGCGCCGACGCGCCCGACCGCACCACCTTCGACAACGTCGCCGGGGCCGGCGAAGCGGTGGCCGAGCTGCGCGAGATCCGCGACTACCTCGCCGACCCGGGCAAATACGCCGCGGTCGGGGCGCGGGCGCCGAAGGGCGTGCTCCTGGTCGGCCCGCCCGGGACCGGCAAGACGCTGCTCGCGAAGGCGACCGCGGGCGAGGCCGACGCCGCCTTCTTCTCGCTCTCCGGCTCGGACTTCGTCGAGTCGCTGGTCGGGGTCGGGGCGGCTCGTGTCCGCGACCTCTTCGCGAAGGCGCGCAAGATGGCCCCGGCGCTGATCTTCATCGACGAGCTCGACGCCGCCGGGCGCAAGCGCGGCGCCGGGGTCGGCCAGGGCAACGACGAGCGCGAGCAGACCCTGAACGCGATGCTGGTCGAGATGGACGGCTTCGGCGGCGACGCCGGCGTGGTCGTCCTCGGCGCCACCAACCGCCCCGACATCCTCGACCCGGCGCTGCTGCGGCCGGGCCGCTTCGACCGCCAGGTCACGGTCGACGTCCCCGATGTCCACGGCCGGCTCGACATTCTCACCCTGCATTGTGGCGGCCGCCCGCTCGCCCCCGGCACTTCGCTGGAGGAGATCGCCAAACTGACCTCCGGCTTCAGCGGCGCCGAGCTCGCCAACGTGATCAACGAGGCGGCGCTCTTGACCGTGCGCGAAGGCCGGGCCGAGATGGACCAGCCGACGCTGGAGGAGGCGATCGACCGGGTGGTCGCTGGGCCGGCGCGCAA
This sequence comes from uncultured Solirubrobacterales bacterium, assembly GCA_963846515.1. Classification (GTDB taxonomy): domain Bacteria; phylum Actinomycetota; class Thermoleophilia; order Solirubrobacterales; family 70-9; genus VAYN01. Next base: position 221,074 of record CAWJWC010000005.1, read on the forward strand.
GAGCCATGTGCTGAGCGAGGAGGAGCGCTGGGTGATCGCGATCCACGAGTCCGCGCACGCGGTCGCGATCCGCTCGACCGGGCAGAAGACCTCGGCGCAGAAGCTCTCGATCGTCGCCCGCGGGCGCCAGATGGGCACCGCCGCGAACATGCTCACCGACCGCGACGCGGTGGTGATGCAGGAGCCCGACATGCGCCGCCACCTGATCGCGATCGTCGCCGGTTTCGCGGCCGAGAAGCTCGAGTTCGGGGTCGCCTCGACCGGCGTCCACGACGACCTCCACGCCGCCACCGCGCTGGCCCGCCAGATGGTCACCTCCTACGGGATGTCCGAGGCGCTGGGGCCGGTGACGATCGGCGAGAAAGCGGGCGAGGTCTTCCTCGGCGCCTCGCTGCAGGAGCTCGGCTCGGTCGGGCCGGCGACGCTCGAGCTGATCGACCGCGAGGTCGAGCGGATCGTCAAGGACTCGGTCGCGAAGGCGGAGGAGATCCTGCGCCGTAACTGGAACGCGGTCTATGAGACCGCCAACTCGCTGGTCGAGCACGAGACCCTCTCCGGGCACGCGCTCGACGCCGTGCTCGCCTCGGTACAGCCGACCCTGCTCGACTTCGGCCAGGTCGAGGCAGAAGCCGAGACGCGCGAGTTCGAGACCCAGCCAGAAGGTGAGTAGGGAGGGCACAGCGGCGCTGGCCACCCTCGCCGCGCTGCTGATTGCCGCGCTCGCGGCGGCCCCGGTCCGGGGCGCCCCGATCTGGCGGCTCGAGCAGCCGGCGCCGCCGGCCGGCGTCCCCTTCAAAGTGCCGCTCGGGGCGCCGGGGGACCTGAAGTTCTGGAGCGCCAACCGCGGCCTGCTCACGGTCGAAGGCAACTCGACGATCCCGCGCGGCCTCTTCGTCTGGAACGGCCAGAGCTGGCGCCAGCTCGCCACCGTCTGCGGTGGGCCGGCGGAAACGGCGCGAATCGCTTGGGCCGGGCCGACCGAGTTCTGGGTGATCAGCGAACCGAGCCTGCCGCGGGCCGGGTCGGGCCTGGCGCTCTGCCGCTTTAGGGACGGCCAAGTGGTCGGCTCCTGGAGCACCCGTGCCGACGCCGCCGACCCCTTCCGGCAGATGCTCTCCGCCACCTGCAACGGCCCCGCCGACTGCTGGTTCGGCGGGATCGGTTCCCAGGACGCGCTCGGCACCAGGGTCGGCGCCTTCCACCTGCACTGGAACGGGGCCGACCTGGAGACGATCTACGGGCCGCAGGGCCGGGCGGTCAGCGACATGCAGTTCCATCGGGGAGCGCTCGTCGAGAGCACCTACGTCGGCAAAGCCCCGGAAGACCGCGGCGCCGACGTCGAGCTGGCCGAACCGGAGCAGGCGCCGCGGCTGCTGCACAGGATTACCGGCCGCAGCTTCGCCAACGACCCGTTCCTGCCCAAACCGCCGGGCGGGCTGGCGGACGGCAGCGAGCTGCTTGCTCTCGACAGCGACGGCACCGACCTCTGGGCGGTCGGCGGCGGCGCCGCCTCGGGCCCGGCGGCCCCGGCTGAAGGCGCGGTTGCGCGGGCGCCGCTGGCGGCGCGGCTCCTCGGCAACGCCTTCCAGGAGCTGACCCTGAGCGGCAGCGAATTCGGCGCGACCGATCGGCTCGGCGACGTCGCCGCGATGCCCGGCGCCGAGACCGCGATGGCGACGGTGGCCCCCTTCGCCGACCGCAACAGCGTCAATAGCAAGGCGACCGTGGCGCTGATCGGGCCCGACGGGACGACGGCGACCACGCGCCTGCCCGCCTCCGGGGCTGGACGCGGCAGCGCCGCCCGCATCGCCTGCCCGGCACCGAACGACTGTTGGATGGTGACCCGGGCCGGCTGGCTCTTCCACTACAGCGACGGCTCGCAGCTGCCGCTCGACACCGAGCCCGCTTTCCAGGGGACGATCGACTTCCGGCCCAACGAGGCGGCGGAGCAGTTCGTCCCCGACGCCCTCCCGGTCGACGACTCCGAACTGTTCGCGCCGCCGCCGATCGAAGACGCGAAAGCGAAAGAACCGAAAACCCGCAAGCTGCCGCCGCTGCTGAAGCAGATCCGTTCCAAGCTGGACGGGTTGACGCTGACCGTCAGCTTCACCGTCACCCGCCGCGCCCGGGTGGCGCTGCTCGCCAAGCGCAGCGGCAAGACCGTTGCGCGGACGCCGCAGCGCACCTTCGGCGTGGGCCGCCACGAGCTTGCGCTGCGGCTCAGCCGCGAGCGCTATCCGACCAAGCTCGCCTTCGAAACCAAGGCCTTGAAGAAGTGAGCGACGTGCGGGCAAACCGCCGCCGGCTGGCGCTGGCGGCGAGCGTCTTCGCGGCGACGCTGGCGCTCGCGTCGCTGGCGGCGACGAGCGGGCGCGGCGATCCGCTGGCACCCGGCGTCGGGCCGCTGCCCCTGCTCGGCAGCGCCGACCCGGCGATGACCCTGATCGGAGCGGCGTCGGCCGGCGAGCCGGGCGAGGCTTGGGGCTACCGACAGCTGCCGTTTGCGGTCGGCGCGGCCGAAGTCGGCTCGCGCCCGATCCGCTTCGGCCCGCCCCTGGAAGCGAGCAACCCACGCGCCCAGCTCGCTTTCCTGCGCTACACCGACGCCAGCGGCTGGCAGGTCTTCGAAACCCCGGTCGACGTCCTCGGCAACCCCTACCGGGGGCCGACCCCGAACCGGCTCTCGGCGCGGATCACCCGCGAGGGCGGGGGAGTGCTGGTCGGCCGCGACCCGACCCGGCCGGTGAGCGACCAGGTCGTCGTCCTCCACCACGACCCGGGCGGTCCCTGGCGGGCGCTGGAGGCGCCGCCCGCGACCGTGCTGCGGCCGGCCGAAGGGGGGGCGCCGGCGGAGCTGCTGGCTCGCGACCTCGGGGCGGGCCAGGTCGCCAACGCCGCTTTCGACGAAGCGGGCGGGCATACCGGGCTCTTCTTCGCCCCGCTCGGTCGCTCGGTCGCCGACCGCATCGTCCGCTACGACGGAACGAAAGAGGAATGGACCTGGGAGCAGGTCAAAGTCCCGCTCGGCTCGGAGGTCAAATTCCAGATCCTCGCGATCGAGGCCACCGGGCTCGGCAACGCCTGGGCGATCGCCGAAGCCGCCGAGACGCTGGGGCGCTCGTTCGTGCTGCTGCACCGGACCGAGACTCCCGAAGGCCCGGCCTGGGTCGAGCGAGGCCTCGGCGCCGCCAAATTCGCCGACCGCGCCACCCCGGCGCTGGGCATCTCCAACCTGGCGCCGATCGGCGGTGCCGCGCAGCCGCTGACGGTCACCGCGGACGGGGTCTGGATCGACCTGACCGGGACGATCGCCGGGGTCGCCCAGGACCTCACCGTCTTCTACGCGATCGGCGCGGGCGCCATCACCGCCTCCTGGTGCGACGCCCCCGGTGGCGTCTGCGGGGCGCCGCTCGGGGTCAAACTCTCGCGCCAGGTCGGTTACCGCAGCTTCGCCTGGCCCGGCAGCGGCGCCGGGACCCGGATCGTCACCAACCCGCTCGACGTCGGCGGGGGCGAGGAGAGCAACCGCGGCACCTACCTGTGGCTGAACGGGGGTGTCTTCGAACGGCTCTCCGGGGCCGGCGGCAACTTCCGCGCCGGCGGCGCCTTTTACAACGACTCGAGCGGCTGGCTCGACGGGCCGGTCGAGATCTCCGGCAAGGCGGCGCCGGACCGGCTGCGGCCGTGGCCGGCCGCGTTGAGGGCGCCGCTGACGGCTGCGACCACGGCTCCCGGCAGCCCCGCCGGTTCTCTTGCTTCGCCGGCGCTGGCGGTCGGCGTCGACGGCGGCGTCGCCCGCTACACGCCGGGCCGCGGCTGGCAGCGCGAGTTCCTGCTCAGCTCCAGCGGGGCGGTGCGCAAGCCGACCCTGCGCGGGGTCGCCTGGCCCGAACCCGGCCACGCCTACGCGGTCGGCGACCTCGGGGCGATGTGGCAGTGGAACCGCAGCGACGGGCTCTGGGTCGCCGACCCCGGCGTGCCGATCGGGTTCGAGGGCAATCTGACCGGGATCGCCTTCGACCCCGGCAATCCCGACCGCGGCTTCGCGGTCGGCAAGGACGGGGCGCTGCTGCGCTTCGGCAAGGGCTGGGAGCAGGACGCGCTCCCGGCCGGGTTCGCCGGGCGCAGCTTCACCTCGATCGCCTTCGCCGGCAGCGAGGCGATCGTCGCCGCGGGCGACGAGTTGCTGGTCGAAAGCGGCGGCGGTTGGCACGCCGACGCCTCCGCCCACGCCCTGCTGCACAGCGTCCCCGGCGGGCAGCCGTTCATCTACGCCGTCGCCGGTCTGCCCGACGGTGGCGCCGTCGCCGCCGGCCGCGACATCGCGATCGAGCGCGACGGCGGCCCCGGCTCCCCCTGGCGCTTCTCCAAGCAGCCGATCCCCGGCTCGACCGCGATCGCCGCCGCGGCGGTGCGCGACGGCGGCGGCGTGCGGGCGATCCTCTCGGTGCTGCCGCAGCTCTCCTTCCCGCCCGCCGACGACCTGCCGGAACCCGACCCGAACGTGCCGCCGCCGGTCCTGCCGCCGTTCTCGCTGCCGGGCGACGGCTACGTATTGCGCGAGACCGCGAACGGGTGGGAGGACGAACAGCGCGCCAGCTTCGCCAGCAGCGGCGCCGACCGGCCGCTGAAGAGCGATCCGGTCCTCGCCTTCCTGCTCGGCTCCTCCGGGGTCGGGTGGGCGCTCGGCGGCTGGAGCGGCCACGCCGACGCGAGCGGGCGCGGGACCTCGGCGACCGGCAGCTCCGGCAGCACGGTGCGGGCGCGGGTGCGGACCGCGGCGATCGCCCGCTACGGCGACGGCGCCGCCGCCCCGGTCGCGGCGGTGGCCCGGTCGGTCCCGATGCCGCCCGGACCGGTTCGCTTCGCCGTCGCCGGCCACGCCCAGTGCGAGGAAACCTGCGCGACGCTGACCCGGCAGGCGCTGGGGCCGGACCGGACCCTGGAAGCCGCACTGCGCACGGTCGCCGGAATCGCCGGTGGCAACGGGCCGCGCGCCCTGCTCTACACCGGCAACCGGGTCGCGACCGGGCTCGGGCAGGCCGATGGCGAACGCTACGCGTCGCTGCTCGGCTCGGCGCCCTCGCTGCCGGTCTATGCGGCGCTCGGTTCCGGCGACGTCCTCGGCAGCGCCAACTCCGAAGTGTTCGAAACTTCCTTCGCCGGTTTCCCGGCCCCGTTCGGTGCCGGCGCCGCGCCGGCCGGCATCTCCACCGCGGGCATCCCCGGCGCGACCCCTAGCGCCGGCGCCCGCACCCACTACGCCTTCGACAGCAGCGGCCCCGGCGGCACCGTGCGGGTGATCGCGATCGACAACTCGCGCGGCTCGCTGGCCGCCAGCGACCTGCACCAGAATCCCCCAGAGGCGCAGCTGCCCTGGCTGGAAGCGGTCCTCGCCGACGCCCGCGCGAAGGGGATCCCGACGATCGCGATGGGCAACCGCAGCCTCAACCCCAACTTCACGCCGCGGCTGAACGTGGCCGAAGACGGGACCGAGGTCGCGCGGGTCCTGGTCGCCGGCGGGGCCTCCGCCTACGTCTTCGACCGGCCGGAAGAGAACCGCGTGATGCAGATCCCCGCCGGCGGCGCGACGACGATCCCAAGCTTCGGCAGCGGCACCCTCGGTTACCGCTCCCAGCTCTCCGGCGTGGTCGGCGGCGCCATGGCCGACGCGCTCTTCGGCGACGCCGGGGTGATGGTGCTCGAGCTCGACGCGCGGCGCCGCGACCCGAGCACCAACCGCGCCCCGGTCGGCGTGCGGCTGGTCCCGGTGATCCAAGACCTCGCGCTGGAGGCGACCGACGGCACGCTCCTGCGGCGCTCGATCCCGGCCCTGTTCAGCGGTCTCGGCCGGCGACCGCTGGGGGGCGACCGCTGGGGGTCGGCTTCGGCCGGCTCCGGCATCCCCAACCCCTCCGGCGCCAGCCCCTACACCGCCTTCCCGCCCGAACCGTGCCTGGTCGCCGGCTGCGCCGATCGGGTCGCGCCCGAGTACAGCTTCGCCTCCTCAGACCCCGACATCGCCGACTTCGTGCGCCAGGACCCGGCGTCGACCAACCAGCGCAAGCCGTTCCTCGACCGGAACGACAAGGTCGTCACCGACGCCAGCTCCGGCCTGCTCTGCCCCTTCAACGCCGGCACGACGACGGTGACGATCGCCGCCGGCGGCTTCTCCTATTCCGAGCAGATCACGGTCCAGGGCGGCAGCGTGCGCCGCCCCTGCGGGACCCGGCCGCTGCGGCCGGACCGGTTCAAGCGCGCCGCGGCGACGGGTGCGCCCCCGCCGCCGCCTCCGGCCCCGCCGGGTGGCAGCCCGCCGGTCGACTTCACCCCGCCCGCCCCGCCGCCGGCAGCCCCGCCGGCGCCGCCCGCCCCGACCCCGCCAGTGCAGGCGATCCCACCCTCGCCGCTGGCGCCGGTCGAGTTCGTACCGCCGATCGTTCCCCTGGTCGCAGCGGTCCCGGCCGCGATCCTGCCGCCGCCACCGCCGGCGGTGCGGCCGATGCCGCCCGGCGGAGCCCCGGCCCGGACCTACCAGGTGGAAGAAAAGCGCGAAGAGGAGGCGGCGGTCGAGGAATCCCACGCCTTCTTCCGCTACGAAGCCGAGGACGAAAGCCTGACCGTGCCGCCCTACCTGCTCGGCTTGGTCCTGCTCGCGGCGATCGGCGGCGCCGCGGTCCGTGGCCGGCCGCGCGATCGTCGTCGCGTCACGCCCGCGCCGGCTCGGGCCGGCCGGCGGCGCTGAGGGACAATCGCCGTGGTCATGATCGGCTCCAACGTCGCTGGGTGGGATTCCATCTCCCTGCGGCGACCTCGCCTCGCAAAATCGGATTGAGCAGAGCCGCCGCGTCGCGGTGACCCGCTCGGAGATCGGTAGGAACCCCGACCTCTTCAGCGAGCCGCCGGAAGGGTGGCCCCCAATCGTCGGGAGGAGACGGCAACGTGCCCGGCGTCGAGTGGGTGCTGCGGAGCGCGAAGACCGCGTCGATCTCTCTATGTAGTGCGGTGGCGTCGAGTTGCGAGAGCTCGGAGATCAGGACGAGGTCGATCAGATCCTTGGGGCGGGTGCTTGTCCGCCCGCCCTCGTAGGCGCGGGTATAGGCGTGGAGCTTTTCCGCGACCTGCAGCTCCAGTGCGATGGTCTCGACCTCGACGGGCTCGATCCCCGCGAAGCCAAGGAGATCCTCGGTGCGCAGCGTCTCGGTCTCCAGTGCTTCGTCGGCTCGAAAGCCGACGTCAAGCAGGAACGTCTCGAAAGGGCGCCCCGCCAGAGACGCTGAAGCCCGGAATCGCTGACTCCCGCCAAGGCGATCCTCTGGCGCGCCGGCTCTTTCGATCATGAACGCAAAGAAGTCACCGGCATCGTGACTCGCCGAGTCAAGCAGTACGTCGAGCAGTTCCTCCTCGTCGGTACGCCACTCGATGTCGATGTCTTTGGTGCTCCTCGCGCGCGCGGTCAGCCGTAGGTCAAGGGCGAAGCCGCCCTTCAGCAGCCATTGCTTGTTGGCGACGGCGATGAGTCGGGCGAGCAGGCGGTCAAAGGAGACACGCTTGCGGTCTCGGACGAGGCGGGCGCCGTCATTGCCGGCCCGTTCCTTGAGGCGCTGCTCGAGTGCCTGGCGGAACGCTGTTGCGTCCTCGTATCTCATGGTGGAGCTTCCCTCAGGCGGTGATCGATGAACTTGCGAACCCGGGCCGATCGGGTCGACGCGGCCGCTCGCATCCGGCGAGACGTGGTGAGCCCGCGCTCGAGTGCCTGGCGGATCGCCATCTCGACCTGCTCGGGCTGCGCACCAGCTTCCAGCGCATCGACGATGGTTCGCTCCGGATTGGTCACCGGCAGACCGGCGATTTCGCGGACCTCGGCTTTCCCAGGCGGTCGATTCAGAGTGTGCAGCCGTACCCCGACTCGACGGCGCTGCCCTCGCTCCGAGCGCGGCAGCGAGAGATGAACCGCGTCGGGGATCACGTCGGAGAGCTCGTGCAGTTCGAGGGCGCTCTCGTGTGAGACCACCGCTCCGGCATCGCTCAGCGGAAGCCAGGCCGCCGTAATGTGCTCGTGAGGACTCGAGGGGAAATGCCGTAGCCGGTAGAGGCCGCGACGAACTCGCTCATAGCGGCCGCCGGGTCGGGCGTGATGGCGCAGCGTGCTGCGATCCATTCCTGCATTCACCGCCTGCCGGGCGGTGAAATATCCGGCCTGTGCCTCGGCGAGAGCAAAGAGTCCATCGTGATCTACGTCAGACATATAGGTTATTTTATCACCCAAAAATATGACGCTTACTCGCAACTTGCAGCGGGACGAGGCTTCCCGGTTGATGGCGGCGCGGGGTGGCTAACTCTACGCCGGCCGATCCAGATCCACGCTCCTGAGCGAGTTCGGAACTTTTTTTCGGCATAAACCCTCTTCTCGGAACTCAGTTTTCACCAAATCCCAACAGCTGGGTAACAAGCGGGCGGCGGGCCGTCGTTTGGATGGGCTTGGAAATGAATTTCCAAGAGAGCGCCCCCGAGAAAACGACTGTCCAAGAGCCAGGTGCCCAGCCCGCGCCGGTCCTGCCGCGGCTGCGGGCCCTGCTGCCCTCGCTGCCGGCCAGCGACCGGCGCGTGGCCGAAGCCGTGCTCGCCGAGCCCGACGAGGTCGTCTACCAGTCGATCAGCGAGCTCGCCGAGGCGGCCGGGACCTCGCCCTCGACCGTGGTCCGTTGCGCGCAGCGGCTCGAGCTGCGCGGCTTCCACGACCTCAAGCTGGCGCTGGCCCAGGAGCGCGCGCTGCTCGGCGGCGACGTCGCCCACGCCGCCGGCGACGAGTCGCCGGCGGCGACGCTGCGCAGCGTGCTCGAGGCCGGCGCGCAGTCGGTGCGCGACTCGCTGACCACCGTCGGGGAGCGGGAGTTCGAGCGGGCGGTGGAGGCGCTGAACGCGGCCGGCCGCATCCTCTTCGTCGGCGTCGGCACCTCGGCTCCCCTGGCCCAGGACGCCGGCTACCGCTTCAAGGCGATCGGCCTCGAAGCCGAGGCGCCGGCGGATGTCCACGTTCAGCACGTCTCAGCGGGTCGGCTAGGCGCCGGCGACGTCTGCTTCGCGGTCAGCCACACCGGCTCGACCCGCGAGACCAACGCCTGCATCGACGCCGCCCGCAGCGCCGGCGCGAGCACGCTCGCGATCACCAGCTTCTCGCGCTCGCCGCTGACCGAGCTGGCCGAGGTCGTCCTCGTCGCCGGCACCCGCGAGGTCTCCTTCCGGCTCGAGGCGATGGCCAGCCGCCTCGCCCACTTCGCCGTCCTCGACGCGCTCCTGGTCGCGGTCGCCCACGCCGACCAGGCGCGCAGCGAGGCGGCACTCGAGCTCTACACCCAGACGCTGGCGGAGCACCGGCTGTGAGCGGGCGGGTGCGGCTCCTCGTCGTCGCCGACGCGCACATCGCCGCCCCCGGCGCCGCGCCGCAGCGCTGGCACAACGAGCTCGTCTTCGAGGACTCCGACCAGCGCCTGGTCGCGGCGCTGCGCGCGAAGGAGCGGTTCGGCGCGGAGCTCGCCGTCCTGCTCGGAGACGTGCTCAACAGCCCCGACGAGAGGGCGGTCCCGACCGCGCTCGCCGAGCCGCCCGTCGCGGGGCTGCGGCTGGTCACCGGCAACGAGGACCCGCCGACGCTGCGGGAGATCGCGCCGCCCGGCAGCCTCGCCTCGCTCGAGGGGGAGCTGCGCGGCTCCTGGCTGCGGCTGGCCGGCATCCACGCGGTCAGCGAGGACGGCGGCGCGACCGCCCGGATCGCCGACCCGCTGCCCGCGGAGCCGTGGGAGGGGGAGACGGTCGCTCTGCTCTCCCACTTCCCGCTGCTCTCCCGCCGCGCGGAGCTCGCCGAGCACGGGCTGGCCTACGCGGGGGACTTGCTCGACCGCTCGCCCTGGGCCGAGGCGCTGCTGGCGCGAAGCGCCCCGAGCATCGTCCTCTGCGGCCACCTGCACGCGCGCGACTCGGTCAGCGCGGGGCGGGTCCTGCAGCTCGGGTTCGGGGCGCTGATCGAACCGCCGCACGAGATCGGGGTGGTCGAGCTCGATCCCGGCAACGGCTACCCGCGGGTGCGGCGGCGCACGCTGGAGCTCGGCGGGACGGTCCCCGACTGCGACCCGGCGCTGGCGGCGCGGGTCGAGGAGTGGGCTTTCGACGGCGACTGCTGGCAGCTGGTGGAGGCGACGTCGCCTACGCACCGGGCTGTGCTGGCGGCGGCAGGCGGAACGAACGAGCGAGGAGCCGACCGATGAGCGACACCGCGCTGCGGATCGTCTGCACCAACGACTTCCTCAGCTCGCTGACTCCGATGGCGACTAGCTACGGTCGGCTGCCCGGCGCCGCCGCGCTGCGGGAGACCGTCGAGCGGCTGCGCGACGGCCAGCCGACGATCTGGGCCGACGCCGGCGACTTCAGCCAAGGCGGGCCGCTGTCGACGACGACCGGCGGCGTGTTGAACTTCGCCGCCGCCGCCGAGCTGGGCATCGACGTCGCCACCATCGGCAACCACGAGTTCGACTGGGGCCTGCTCCACCTCGCCGAGCATCGCGAGCAGCTTCCGTTCCCGCTGGTCTGCGCGAACGTCGACATCGGGCTGTCCGCCTCGACGCTGCTGCAGACCGAGCACGGGCCGGTCGGCTTCGTCGGTCTGACGCACCCGCAGGTGAACGCATTCACGCCGTTCGCCCCGGCGGCCGACCCCGACACGGCGGGGATCGCGATTCAGCAGGCTCGGCGGCTGCGCGAGCAGGGCGCGATCGCCGTCGTCCTGTTGATCCACTTCGGGGTCGACTGGTCGGTCTCAGGCGATGGGGAGCATTGCCCCGACCCCGAGCCCGTCCTCACGCTGCTGGGCCCCTGTCACGACGCCGTCGACGCGATCGTGCTCGGCCACACCCTCGGCCGCTGGGCCGACGTCGTCGAGGGGGTGCCCTATGCGCAGCCGTGGGCCTTCGGCGCCGAGGTCGGCGTCATCGACCTCGACCTCGGCAGCGGCGGGCATCACGCCGAGCTCGTGGCCGTCGGGGGCGATCCGCAACCCTGGCCGGGTGCCGGCCGCGCGGCGATCGAAGCGGCCGAGGGCACCATCGTCGGCCATCTCGAAGAGCCGCTGGCGATCGACTTCGCCACCGATGTCTCCTTGGCCAACTTCGCCGCCGAGGCGCTTTGCCGCGCCACCGGCACGACCGCCGCGGTCGTGCCGGCAGTCGGCATGCACCAGCCGGCGATCGGCGGGGTGATGTACCGCTGGCCGGCGGGGCCGGTCACTGAGGCCGACCTCTCGCGCTTCGTCCCCTGGACCGACGACCGTTCGCTGGTGGCCGAGCTCACGGCCGATGAGCTCGAGGCGGTGACCGCTTTTGTCGCGCCCGAGCCCTGGCTGGCCTGGGGGACCGCCGCCCGCGCCGGCGAGGGAGCCGTGGCCACGGTCGCGATTCCCCGCGACTACGTCGACTGGGGAAAGATTCAGATCGAGCAGATCATCGGCCGGAAGCTCGACTGGAGGCCGGTCGAGGTGCGCCTCCGCGACGCGCTCCGTGCAGTGCTGTCATGACCGACTGCCTCCTCAACTGCCGCGACGTCGAGGTCTCCTTCGGCGAGGTCTCGGTGCTCGAGGGCGTCTCGCTCGAGCTGCGCCGGGGCGAGGTCCATTTCCTGATCGGCCCCAACGGCGCCGGCAAGACGACGCTCGCCAACGTGATCACCGGCCACGTCACCGCCGCGGCGGGCAGCGTCGAGTTCTGCGGCCGGCCGCTGCGCGGGGCGCCGTGGCGGCGGGCGCGCCGTGGCATCGCCCGCAAGTTTCAGGTGCCGCGCGTGTTCCCGCGCCTCGACGCCCGCCAGAACCTCGAGCTGGCCGGCGACGGGGGCGAGGAGGCCGTCGAGCGCGAGTTCGAGCGACTCGGGACGGTCCCGGCCGAGCAGCTCAGCCACGGCCAGAAGCAGTGGCTGGAGCTGCAGATGACGCTGGCGGGCTCGCCGCTGCTCGCGGTGCTCGACGAGCCGACCGCCGGCATGACCCGCGAGGACCGCGTCGCGCTCGCCGAGCGGATTCGGGAGCTGCGCGGCGAGGTGACCTTCCTGATCGTCGAGCACGACCTCGACTTCGTCGCCCTCGCCGCCGACCGCGTTTCCTTCCTGCACCAGGGCGAGCTGATGGCGAGTGGCAGCTTCGATGAGATCGAGGCGCACCCGGTCGTGCGCGCCGCCTACCTCGGCGCGGAGGCCGTCGCCGCGTGAGTCAGCTGGATGCGAAGCTGAGCGTCTTCCGCGATGGCGCCGCGGTCCTCCGCGACGTCGAGTTCGAGCTGCCCGAGGGCGGGGCGCTCGGCCTGGTCGGTCGCAACGGGGCCGGCAAGACGACCCTGATCCACGGCCTCTTCGGCATGCTCCCCGCCAGCGGCGAGGTGCGCTACCGCGGCGCCGACGTCTCCCGCCTGCCGACCTTCCGCCGCGCTGCGCTCGGGATGGCGCTGGTGCCGCAGGGGCGCCGCCTCTTCGCCGGCCTGACCGTCGCCGAAAACCTCCATTCGGCGCAGCTGAGCCCGCTCGCCGGCGGTCCCGAGGTCGACCCCTTCGAGCTCTTCCCGAGCCTCTCCGAGCTGCTCCCGCGCCGCGCCGGCGTCCTCTCCGGCGGCCAGCAGCAGCAGGTGGCGATCGCCCGCGCCCTGCTGCGCCGGCCGCACCTGCTCTTCCTCGACGAGCCGACCGAGGGCCTCTCGCCCTCGCTGGTCCGCGAGGTGCTCGACGCGCTGCGGCGGCTGCGCGAGAGCGGCCTGACGATCGTGCTCGCCGAGCAGCACATCGCCGCGATCGAGCAGATCTGCACCGAGGTGGTGCCCCTGCGCCCAGGCGAGCTCTCGGTCAGGGCGATTGCGACTTCCGAGTTCCGGCTTGCCGGGCTCGACCAGCTGACTGCCCAAGAAAACAACTCAGAGCTAGGAGCGAAGGTATGAACGGCAGGGAAGCCAACGGTAGTGAGACGACCAGGCGCGAGCTGATGGTGAAGGCAGGGGGAGCGGCCCTGGCCCTCTCCGCCGCCGGCCCGCTGCTGGCCGCCTGTGGCAGCGACAGTTCGACCGGCGCCACCAGCGGCGGCGGTGGCGGCGAAGACGGCCCGATCAAGCTCGGCGTCCTTTTCTCGCTCTCCGGCGTGCTCTCGATCGCCGAGACCTCGATGCACAACGCGGCGATGCTGGCGATCGACGAAATCAACGCCGCCGGCGGGATCGGCGGGCGCAAGATCGAGCCGGTGGTGGAGGACTACGCCTCCGACTTTTCCCTGGTCGTGCAGAAGGCGCGCAAGCTGGTCAGCCAGGACAAGGTCGTGGCCACGGTCGGCTGCTACTCCTCGGCCTCGCGCAAGGCGGTGCTGCCGGTCTACGAGGAAGCCAACGCCGTGCTGGTCTACCCGACCTTCTACGAGGGGCTGGAGTGCTCGACCAACGTCATCTACTCCTCCCTGGTCGCCAACCAGCACCTCACCGACGCGACCGACTGGATGGTCAAGAACGCCGGCAAACGGGTCTACATGGTCGGCTCCAACTACGTCGGCCCGCAGACCTACAACGCGATCGTCAAGGAGCTGGCGGAAAAGCAGGGGGCGGAAATCGTCGCCGACCGCTACTTCCCGCTCGAGCAGACCGAATTCGGCTCGGTCCTGAGCGCGATCAACTCGGCCAAGCCGGACGTGATCTGGTGCACGATCGTCGGCGCCGGCATCCCCGCCTTCTACAAGCAGTACCGGGCGGCGGGGCTCGAGCCCGACTCGATGCCGATCTTCTCCGGCATCACGACCGAGCAGGAACTGGCGGCGATGGGCGGGGCGGTGGCCGAGGGGCACTTCTTCCCGAGCTCCTACTTCCAGACCATGGACACGCCCGAGAACAAGAAGTTCGTCGCCGCCTACAAGAAGAAGTTCGGCTCCAAGCAGCCGACCAACATGCCGGTCCAGGCCACCTATAACTCGGTGAAACTGGTCGCGGCGGCGATCGAAAAGGGCGGCGAAGCGACGCCGCAAGCGATTCTCAGCTCCTTCCCGGGGACCAGCTCGAAGGCACCCGGCGAGGGCAGCGTGGCGGTCCAGGACGACAACCACTCGACCCACCACATGTACCTCGGCCGGGCCAACTCGGAAGCGCTCTACGACGTAATCGAGGACTTCGGGGAGATCGCCCCCGAACCGTTCCCGAAGTCGATCGTGCCGGCCTCGAAAATCCCCTCCTGCCCGCGGCGGGAGACCTGAGGCGGGGAAGCGAGGGAGGCGATGGCCACGTTGGTTCAGATCCTCGCCCAGGGGCTCGCCGTCGGCGCCGTGCTGCTGCTGAGCGCGCTCGGCCTGGCGGTGATCTACGGGGTGATGGGCGTGGTCAACCTCGCCCACGGCGAGTTCGTGATGCTCGGCGCCTACACGATGGTGCTGCTCTCGGGCACGTTCTCGCCATGGGTCGCGATCGCGATCGCGCCGCTGATCGTCGGCGCGATCGGCCTCGTCTGCGACCGCACCCTGATCCGCTGGCTCTACCACGAGCCGGTCAAGTCGATGCTCGGGACCTTCGGCCTGGCGCTGGTGATCCGCCAGCTGGTGCTGACGATCGAGGGTCCCGAGCTGCGCTACGTCGGCCTGCCGCTCGAAGGCTCGGTCGCGATCGGGTTCGGGGAAGTGTTCCCGACTTGGCGGATCGCGCTGATCTGCTTCGCCGCCCTCGCCACCGCCCTCGTCGCGGTCTGGCTGACCCGCAGCGACTCCGGCCTGCGGGTGCGCACCGCAACCGTCGACTCCGACATCGCCCAGACCCTGGGGATCAACATCTCTCGGGTCAACGCGGCGACCTTCGCCGCCGGCACGGCGCTGGCCGGGCTGGCCGGGGCGCTGATCGCGCCGCTCAACTCGGTCTACCCCGGGATGGGCACGACCTACCTGGTCGGCGCCTTCCTCGTCGTCGTCCTCGCCGGCCTCGGCAACCTGCGCGGGCTTGCCGGCTGGGCGGTCGCGGTCGGCCTCCTGACCGCGGCGGTGGCGGTTCCGGCGAGCGACCTACTCGCCCAGGTGGTCGTCTGGTGCGCGGCGCTCGCCGTCGTCGCCATGCGGCGCGACTCGCTACTCCCCGCCCGTGTCTAGCGGCGCCCTCAGCGCCGCCCGCGCCCGGCCCTGGGGGGCGGCGAGCGCGCTGCTCGGGCTCGCCGTGGCGCTGCCGCTGCTGCTCTCCGAATACGCGCTCGGCCTCGTCGCGCTCTGGCTGCCGCTGGTCATCCTCGCGATCAGCATCGACCTGCTCTGGGGAGAGAACCGGATCGTCTCCTTCGGCCAGGGCGCCTTCTTCGCCGGCGGCGGCTACGTCGCCGGACTCTTGCTCAAAGGACCGGCCGCCGACACGACCGGGACCAACTACGAACTGCTCGGGGTCGGGGGAGGGGAAAGCAGCTCGACCTTCGACAACGTCGTCGAGGCGCTCTCGGCGCCCACCGTCGCCGGCGTCCCTGTCCTCGCCTTCCCGCTTGCGGTGCTCGCCTGCGGGCTGGTCGGGTTGTTGGTCGGGGCGGCGGTCTTCCGGCTCGGCTCGGTCGAGATCTACGCGCCCTTGGTCACGCTCGGGGTCGGCGTCGTCGCCGGCACCGTCTTCCTCGATACCCACGCGATCGGCGCCAGCAACGGTCTTTCCGGCATCCCCTCCTACGCCGGTGAGCTGTTCGGCGGCGGCCAGCGTGCCAACTACATCTTCAACGCGGCCTGGGTCGCGGCGATCTACCTCGCCTACTGGGGCTTCCGCTCCAGCCGCTGGGGGCGGCTCTGGCGCGCCGCCGGCGACGACCCGGTGCGGCTCGAAGCGCTCGGGGTGCCCGTGCAGCGGGTGCGCAGCGTCGGCTTCGCCCTCGCCTGCGGCCTCGCCGGCCTCGCCGGCGCGCTCTACGCCGGCTCCTCGGGCTTCATCTCGGCCGAACTCGCCGGCGTGATCTTCTCGGTGCAGGCGCTGATCTGGGTCGCCGTCGGCGGGCCCGGCTTCCTGCTCGGGCCGCTGCTCGGCGTGATCGCGATCAAAGTCGGCGAAAACTATTTGAGCGAGGGCCTGCAGGAATCGTGGCAGCTGCTGCTCGGCCTGCTGCTGATCGCCGTCGTCCTGGTCGCCCCCCGCGGTCTCGCCGGGATCCCATCTGCAATCCACAAGAGGACGCCGCTGCGCGTCGCCAGGAGGTAGCTACAAATGCCAGGAAGCATTGGACCGCTGGAGATCGGCATCGTGCTGGTCATTGCCCTGCTCGTGTTCGGGCCGCGGCGCCTGCCGGAGCTCGGCGGCTCGATGGGCAGGGGGATCCGGGAATTCACCAAGTCGATCTCGGGGGACTCCGACAAGAAGAAGGCGTTGCCGAAGGGCGACGCGGCGGAGGGTGTCGCGGCCGCGCCGGCCACCGAGGCAGTGGCGGCGGCGGCACAGCCTCCGCGCGGTGCCTAGCCGCTGGCGCGGGGCGATCTTCGACTGCGACGGCCTCCTGGTCGACACCCAGCACTGCTGGGAGGCGGCGTATCGCGCTGCCGTCGACGGATCGGGAGTCACGGTCGGCGCCGAGCGCTTCGGCGCGCTCTGCGAGTCGCTGAACGGAGCCTCGGTCGGGATCGCCGCGGAGCGGCTCAGTCGCGGGCTCGGTCGCAAGATCCCGGCCGCGTTCCTGCAGCGTGCGCTGGAAGAAGCGATCGCCGCCGCGCCCCTGCGCCCAATGGCGGGCGCCGCGCGACTGCTCGCCGCGCTCGAGGGGTGGCTGCCCCTGGCCGTGGCCAGCAACGCGCCGGCCGCGGTCGTCGACGCCGCCCTGCGCAGCGCCGGTCTGCGCGACCACTTCTCGGACGTGGTCAGCGCCGAGCAGGTCGCGGCGCCGAAGCCCGACCCGGCCGTCTACCTCGAGGCCTGCCGCCGCCTCGCGGTCGAGCCGGCAACCGCCGTCGCCTTCGAGGACTCGCCACTGGGCGCGACGGCCGCCCGCGCCGCCGGCCTCTTCCTCGTCGCTGTCCCCTCTGAGCAGAGCGACTTCGACGCGGACGTCCAGGCCACCAGTCTCGAGGACGCGAAGATCCTCGAGGCGCTCGGCCAGCCGCTCGGGCGCTGACGAAGAATCGTCGCTAGCCGCGGTCGAGCTCTTCGACCAGCTGCTCGACCCGCTGTGCGATCTCCTCGCGGGTAGCGCGGACCTCCTCCAGCGGCCGGCCCTGGGGGTCCAGTTCGTTCATCGCTTCCACCACCTCGGGGTGGACGCGCTCCCCGGGCGTGGTGCCTGCGGAGCGCCCGTCATGGCGCCTTCGGCGGCCCGCTCGAACAGCGCCTGGCTGATCTGCGAGCGGCCGGCGTTGTGGAGGCAGACGAAGAGTGCGTTGGCCACGGCCCAGGTATAGCGGTCAGCCGACCCGCTCGGGGGTGAAGCGGTAGCCGATGCCGAAGTGGGTGTGGATGTAGCGCCACTCGGGCGCGACGTCCTCCAGCTTGCCGCGGACCTTGCGCACCAAGACGTCGACCGAGCGGTCGCGGCGCGGCATCTCGCCGCCCCACATCAGCGCGTAGATCTCCGGCCGCTGGACGACGCTGTCGAGCCGCTTCGCGAGCAGGAAGAAGAGCTCGAACTCGCGCACGGTGAAACCGGCCCGCTTGCCGTCGACCAGGACCTGAAGTTCGGTCGGCCGGATCTCCAGGTTGGCAATGCGGTGGGGGTCGCTTGGCGCGGTGATCGGCGGCTCTGCCAGCATCGCCACCACCTTTTCTCAGCCGCGACAGCAGGCGGTAAAGGCGCTGTTTCAATCCGGAGAAGATTTGGTGAAGAAACCAGGGGGGAGGGACCTTGCCCCTCGCGACTAGGCAGACGTGTCACTAACGCAAGCGGTGGTCCACTTGGCCTACGCGGGTGCGATGCGGGCGCTGATAGCGCTCGCATCGAAGCTCGCAGATCGCTAGGCGGACGCCGCTACAAACAAAACGACCCCGGGTCTTGCCACCCGGGGTCGTCTGTGTCAGTAACGCAGTGACCGAAACTTTAGCGCTGCATGCAGAGGAGTGTCGGGTGGCGCACCCGTTCGCCGCGAGGGGCTACTCGGCGAGGGTGACAGCGGTCGAGCCGTGGAGGCGGCGGCCGCCGGCGGCGGGGGTGAAGGTGACCTGGATCCGGGCGTGGAGCTCACTCCCCTTGCCGAGCGCGCGGCGGAAGCGGGTCGCCGCCCGCAGCACGACGTTGAAGCTGCCCTTGCCGCGGGCGTGGGTCTTGCGGCTGGCGATCGTG
Organism: uncultured Solirubrobacterales bacterium; assembly: GCA_963846515.1. Taxonomy (GTDB): domain Bacteria; phylum Actinomycetota; class Thermoleophilia; order Solirubrobacterales; family 70-9; genus VAYN01. The sequence goes on from CAWJWC010000005.1 coordinate 239,344, forward strand.
TGCGGCTTCGCCGGCTTGCCGGTGCGCGCGGTGGCGACGGCCTTGACTCCGCCGGCCGCAGGGACGGCGATCGTGAGGACGACGATGCCACCGGGCTTCGCCTTCGCCCGCACAAGCACGCGCGGGCCGGCGCGACCGATGGTGACCGAGCTGGCGCCGGCGTCGCCGCTCCCACCCGGCGCGTCGCCCCCGGGCGCCTCGGGGAGACGGGTCGCGACGAAGGCGTCGGCTCGCTGGTTGGCGTCGCCGAAGAAGAGGTTGCCGGCGAAGGAGCTGAAGCCGAGCCGGGCGGCGCCGGCGCTGAGCGTGACGCCGTCCTGGACACCGCCGTCGGTGTCGCCGCCAGCGGTCGAGCGGGTGGCGCGTTCGAGCGTGCGCGCGCGCAGGTCGACCACGTAGAGCTCCTGCGGCCCGGGCACGACGCGGGCGTCGCCGAGGAGCCGCAGCGCCGGCAGAAGGAATTTGGTGCGGCTGGTGGCGAGGGCGAGGTAGCCGCCGTCGGGCGAGATCGCGACGCTGCCGAGCGGTGAGCTGGTCGCGAGGTCGCCGCCGGCGCTGTCGCGGGTCAGCTCGACCGTCGCCGCCTTGCGACTCAGGCCCGGGCGCATGTCGGTGACGTAGAGGTCGAGGCCGGGGCCGCTCTGGACCAGCGGCCGCGGGCCGGCGCCGCTGAGGAAAGCGACGGTGTTGCCGTCGCCACTCAGTGCCGGCAGCTGCGAGCCGATGTCGGCCCTATTGCCCTCCTGGTCGGTCAGTGGGCCGAGGCAGGGCCCGGTCGCGCCCGGGTTGAAGACGGTCGTCATGCCGGGGTTCTGTTCCTCCAGCTGGCGGCAGACCGGGTCGTCGGGGTCGGCGAGGCCGGTGATGCGACGGGTCTCCTCGCCTGGCCCAAAAGGGGCGCGGCGCCAGAGGTAGTAGTTGAAGGAGGGGTCGGTGTTCTCGCCGCCGAGGAAGCGGGTCTGCGCGGCGGCGTTGCGGCCGGTCCAGGCGACGGTCGTCCCGTCGGCGCTGAGCGCCGCCCCGAGCGCTCCTCCGGCTGGGTTGGCGGCCATGACCCCGGTGAGCGGATCGCGCGCGGCGGTGACCAGCGTGGTTCGCTGCGCGACCAGGTCGCGGACGAAGATCTGGCCGGCGGGGGTGTCGGCGGCCGGCCGCGCCGGCAGGTCCGATGCGGCCTCGGTGCGGAAGGCCACCTTGGTCCCGTCGGCGCTGATCGCGACCGCGGCGGAGAGGTCGGCGCCGGGGTCGCCGGCCGGCAGCGGGATCGCCGGCGGGGCATAGGTGGCCGGGGTGAGCGCACTGTCGCGGGCGGAGGCAAGCGTGTAAGCGCCGGGTTCGCCGGCGGGCACCGCGATGTCGCGGACGTAGACGTCGAGGTTGGTGTTGAGGTCGGCGGGAACGAGCTGCTGGGCGGTGGAGAAGGCGACGAAGCGGCCGTCGGCGCTGATCGAGGGGTTGGTCGCGCCGCGGCGGAGAAAGGCTTTGTCGCTTTCGCGGAAGAGGTCGCCGTCGGCGACTTTGACCAAGGTCCGGGTCCCGAGGTCGAAGCGGAAGATGCCGCCGGCGCGGAACTGGCCGGCGGGGTCGGCGTCGGCGTCGGCGAAGAAGTTGCGCGACCGGGTCTGGATCGCGACGAAGCGGCCGTCGGCCGAGACGACCGCGAAGCGGGTCGTGTCGTCGCCCTGCTCGAGCCGCTGGAAGTCGGCGGAGACGAGCTCGGCACCGGGGAGGCCGCTGCCGGCGTCGCCGTAGAGCGCGACGGCGCCGGTTGGCATCGCCAGCGCCGCCAGGACGGCGCCGATGCAGGCGAGCAGGCCCAGGGTCCCATTCCTCATCCGACTCGCACCTTGCGTTCGAACTGGGTCACGTTGCCGGCCCGGTCGCGGGCGCTGACCGCTACCCGGTAGCTGCCGGGCTTACCGTAAGCGTGGCGGACGGTCTTCACGACCGCCTTCGACTTCCTCTTGCCGCCCTGCTTGCGCGGGGCGCGGGAGATCGTCGTCGCGCCTCCCTTCCCCTTGCTGCCGCCGCTGCCGTCGCCGAAGCCGATCCGGAGGGCACTGCCTTTGACTCCGGACGTCTCGCGGCGGGCGCCGTCGGTGACGACCACCGCGACCCGCTTGCCGCGACGCACCAGCCGTACCTTGGGTGGCTGCCGGTCGACCAGGAGGACAGCGTTGCGCGAGCCGGTCTCCTGCCCCGCTTCGTCGATCGCGAAGACCTGGATGCGGTGGCGGCCGTCGCCGATCTGGCCGCTGCGCAGGCGCGCGAAGAGCCGTTTGGTCGGCTTGCCGACCGGCTCGTCGTCGACACTGACCGAGTAGGTGAGGCGCCCGATCGCGTTGATCGCAGCAGCCCAATGGATCGCCACCTTTCCCTGCCGGCGCCATCCCTCGGGGGTCTGCACGAAGAACGGGTCGGGGGGAGCGTCGACGACCGCGGCGGCGACCTGGATCGCGCCGCCGCTGGCCTGGCTCCAGGCGAGGATCGCGTCGCCGAGCCCCGAGCCGCCGAGCCGCAGGCTGCCGACCGGGCCGCCGCGCGCGAGGCTGAGCGCGGCCGGCTCGGTCACTCCGTCCGAGCGCCGCTCCTGTACGGCGACGACGCCGGCGCCACCGCGCTGCTCGCGCCAGGCGGCGATCGCGGCGCCGGTTTCGGCCAGGTCGACCAGCGGCTCGGCGGGGGCGGAGCTGCCGGCCTGGTCGAGCCGCTCGACCGCTTGCACAGCCTCGAGGTCGCCGCTGCCGAGCAGGCTGGCGCTGCCGGAGCCGAAGCCGGCGACGAACGCCCCGTTCGGGTCGACCCCGATGCTCGGCGGCCCGAGCGCGCTGAGGTTGCCCCCATCGACCGGCCGCGCCCCTTTGAACGCGGCCGCGCCGGCGGCGAAGGCGTCGGGCATCTCGTTGACGAAGAGCCGCGGCGCGGCGAGCTTGCTCGACTGCCCCGGCTGCTGGCGGAAGGCGACGGCAGCCTGGCCGAAGCCGACTACGTCCAGCGCGAAGGCGTCGGCGGCGCCCCGCAGCGGTACGCCTTCCCAGGTCGACGGGCTGACCGCGAGCGGGATCCCGGCCGTGGTCCCGAACAGCCGCCGGGCCCAGACCCGGTCGACGAACTCCTCGTCGGGCTCCTGCCAGGCGACCACCGCGTTGCCGTTGGCGTCGATCCCGATCTCGGGGCCGCTGCTCGCGGTCGGCAGGCGCAGCGGCGCGGCCGGGTTGCGGTTGACCGGGCTGCCGAGGGCCGACCAGAGGCGGTTGTTGTAACGGGCGACGCGCACGCTGGCGCCGACGTAGCCGGGCGGGTTGGCGGGGCTGGTGTCGGTGATGACGAAGTAGGCGAGGTAGGCCTGGCCGCCGGCGTTCATCGCCAAGTCGGGGAAGGAGGCGGTCGCCTCGCCGACGTTGAAGTCGGCCGGGATCGGCGGCTGGAAGGCAGCGGCGCCCGGGTCGAGCGTGGCCGAGAACATGCGGTCGCTGCCAACCCCGAACTCCTGCACCCAGGTGACCAGCAGGCGACCGCGGTTGCCAGCCGCGATCCGGGCCCAGCTCGAGTCGAAGGCCTGGCCGACGTCGACCCGCTGCGGCGCGCCCCAGGCGCCATCGCGGAAGCCGACCGCGAAGACGTGGTTGCGTTCGCCGACCTTCTTCAGGTAGACGACCCCGCCGCTGCCGTCTTCGGCCATCGCTGCGTCGGCGACTTCGACCAGGTCGGCGCTCGGCCCGTCGATCAGGTGCGGGTCGGAGATTTCCGCTGCCGCGCTCGGAGCCAGGTAGACCGCGATCAACAGAAGTGCGGCAGTCCTTTGAACCGCTATGCGGGCATAAAGACTGCCGCGCTTCCGGCGGAAGGAGCGCGGCCACGGAAAAGCGAACATTGGTTCACACCCTCGCGCGCGCTCGCGACAATTTTGTAACTAAGGCGCTACCAGGTGGTTAAGCGCGTCGGCCGACCGTCCACGGCACGTCGGCGCGCGTAACCAGTTCTTCTCCAGACAGTCACGTCGCGTTCACCTTGGGGCGTGGGATCGGCCTGAGACTGGCCGGGTCCAGAACCATCGAAACGTCACCAGGAGCGATCTCCCATATGACTTGGAACCGTCCCCTGGCTGTCGTGGCCGCGGTCGCCGTCAGCGCCGCGCTGACCGTTCCCGCCGCCGCGACCGCCAAGCCGACCATCACCATGAGCGGCTCCACCAGTGTGGCCCCGCTGGCCGCGCTACTGGCCAAAAAGTACATCGCCGTGTGCAAAGGCTGCGTCACCTTCAAGCTACTGCAGGGCGGCTCCGACGTCGGCATCTCCGACGTCGCCTCCGGCCGCGTCACGATCGGCAACGCCTCGCGCGATCCGAAACCGAGCGACCCCGGCGGTCTCGTCTTCAACAAGATCGCCCACGACGCGGTCTGCATCGTGACCAACAAGTCGAACCCGCTGCCGGGCATCGACGAGGCCGGCGTGCAGGCGATCTTCGGCGGCAGCGTGCGCAGCTGGAGCAGCGTGCCCGGCTCCTCGGCGAGCGGCACGATCGACACCTTCACCCGCAGCCCCGCCTCCGGTACCCAGGACGCCTTCCAGAAGATCTTCCTCGGCTCGACCAAGGTCTTCTCCGGCTCCAGCCAGAAGGCCTCCAACGGTCTCATCCAGCAGTCGGTCAAGGCCGACCCGAACGGGATCGGGTACGTCTCGCTCTCCTTCGCCTCCGGCCTGCACGCCGTCCCCTACAAAGGCGTGGCCTGCACCGAGCGCAACGCCAAGTCCGGCCAGTACGGCGGCCAGCGCAACCTTTACATGGTGACCCGCGGCCCGGCCAGCGGCGCCGCCAAGGCCTGGATCAAGTGGATCACCAAGAGCTCGGCGGCGGCGGCGATCGTCAACACCGAGTGGGTCTCGCTGCAGTAGTGACCCGACGCGGGCTCCAGACCGCGCAGCAACCGGACCGCACCGACCAGCGCGCCGAGCTCCTCCTCGGCGTGCTGGCTTCGGCGGTCCTCTTGCTGATCGCCTTCATGATCGCCTTCGTCTTCGCCAAGGCGTGGCCGTCCTTCGCCCACAACGGGCTCGACTGGTTCGGCCCCGGCGGCAACCTCGACGAGCAGCTGACCGCGATCTTCGACTCGCCCTCAAATCCGAGCGACTACGTCTACTCCCTCCACGCCTGGCCGCTGATCTACGCGACGGCTCTGGTCACCGGCGCCGCGGTCCTGATGGGTACCGCGATCTCGATCCTCGCGGCGATCTTCATCGTCGAGTTCGCCCCCGGTTGGATCCAGGCGATCCTGCAGCCGGTGGTGCGACTGCTGGCGGCGGTGCCGTCGGTGATCTACGGCCTGATTGGGATCCTCGTCCTCGTCCCTTTCTTCGGCAACCACGTGATCGGCGCCGAGCGCAAGGAGTCGGTCCAGTACGTGATCCAGCTCGACGGCTCCAGCATCCTCGTCGGCGCCCTGGTGCTGACCGTGATGATCACGCCGATCATGATCGCGATCACGGTCGACGCGCTGCGCTCGGTGCCGCGCAACTGGACCGAGGGCGCCGCGGCACTCGGGGTCAACCGCTTCCGGGCGCTGCGGACCGTAGGGCTGCGGGCGGCGCGGCCGGCGATCGTCGCCGCCGCGATCCTCTCCACGGCGCGCGCCTTGGGAGAGGCGATCATGCTCTCGATGGTGACCGGCTCGGTCGCTTTCGCGCCAAACCCGCTCGACGGCGTCACCTTCTTCTTCGAGCCGGCTCGCACCCTGGCGGCGCAGATCGTCGACGGCGCCGAGGGCCTCTCGGTGAAGCCATTCGGGCAGACGATGTACGCGTTCGCGGCGCTGCTGCTCGTCTCCAGCGCCTTCCTCTCCTTCGGCGGCTGGCTCGCCCGCCGCTCGATGCGCAAATACACCCTCGCCCCGCGATGAGCGCGCACGCCCAAACTCACGCTTTCCAGGGCCTCTACCGCCGTATCCGTGGCAGCGACTCCTGGAGTATCGGCGACCGAATCGGCCTCGCCGCAGCCTGGGCGGCGGGGATCCTGCTCTGCCTGATCGCCGCCTCGATCGTCCTCTACATGCTCGTCCGCGGCATCCAGTACCTCGACCTGGGCCTGATCTTCAGCCGCCCACAGCCCGGCCTCGACCAGAGCCAGAGCGGTGGCTTCTTCGATCCGCTTGTGGGGACCGTGACGCTGACCGCGATCGCCACCGCGATCGCCGCCCCGGTCGGGGTCGGGATCGCGGTCTGGCTGACCGAGTACGGGCGCCCCGCCTGGTTGGCGCGGGCGGTCGAGTCCGGGGTCGAGATCGTCGCCGGCACGCCCAGCATCGTGCTCGCGATCTTCGGCCTGCTGGTCTTCCAGCAGGGGATCTTCGGCTTCCTCTCCTACGAGGCCACGCCGGGCGTCGCCTTCGGCCGCTCTTTCATCATCGCCGGGATCATCATGTCGCTGATCGCGCTGCCGCTCGTCGTCGGCGCCAGCCGTGAGGCCCTGCACTCGATCCCCCGCCACGTCCGCGAGGCTTCCTACGCGCTCGGCAAGGACCGGATCTCGACCATCCGCCGCGTCCTGCTGCCGGCTTCGCGGCGCGGGATCGGCACCGGCGTCGCGCTGGGGATGGGCCGGATCGTCGGCGACACGGCGATCGTCGTCGTCCTGCTCGGCGCCACCCTGCAAAACGAACCGCAGGGCGGCATCCCCGGCCTCAGCTTCCTGCAGGGCACGGGCAGCACCCTGACCAGCTACGTCTACAACAACTCGCCGGTGGGCGAGGGCGGCTCGCCGGAGAAGGCCTACGCCGCCGCCTTCGTGCTGCTGCTGATCGTGATCGCGCTCAACTTCGCCGTCGACATGATCACCCGCGGGAGGGGCCCGTCGTGGACTCGCTGAGCGACGGCCAGGGCATGGACGCCTCGCGCACGCTGCTGGCCGGGGCGGGGCAGCTGCCGCCGCCGGTGCGGCGGATCGCCCCGGCGGGGCCGGCGACGATCGTGCCGCCGCCCGCCGCCAACGGCCACGCTCCGGCCGGGACCCTAGCGCCGCCGAAGCTGCAGCGGCTGGAGCGCCCCGAGGTGGCGGCGATTGAGCGGATGCGGACCGAGCAGCTCAGCATCGCCTACGGCGAGAAGCTGGCGGTCAACGCGGTCTCGCTCGAGGTTCGCCAGGGCGAGGTGCTGGCGCTGATCGGCCCCTCGGGCTGCGGCAAGACGACGCTCCTGCGCTCGCTGAACCGGCTCGTCGACCTGACTCCGACGGCGGTCCGCGGCGGTCGCATCCTGCTCGACGGCGAGGACGTCGACAGCTTCGACGTCACCCACCTGCGGCGCCGGGTCGGGATGCTCTTCCAGCAGCCCAACCCGTTCCCGATGAGCATCTTCGACAACGTCGCCTACGGCCTGCGCCAGCGCGGCTCGAAGAAGCCCTCGCGCAGCCAGCTGGAGCCGGCGGTGAGCGAGGCGCTGCACCGCGCCGGCCTCTTCGAGGAGGTCAAGGACAACCTCGACCACCCGGCCCTGGCCCTCTCCGGCGGCCAGCAGCAGCGGCTCTGCATCGCCCGCTCGCTGGCGGTGCGGCCGGAGGTGCTGCTGCTCGACGAGCCCTGCTCGGCGCTCGACCCGATCTCGACCGCGACGATCGAGGAGACGGTCGTGCAGCTGCGCAGCGAGGTGGCGATCGTGATCGTCACCCACAACCTGCAGCAGGCGCAGCGGGTCGCCGACCACGTCGCCTTCATGTACCTCGGCGACCTGGTCGAGTACGGCGAGGTCGAGGCGGTCTTCTCGGCGCCGACCGCGGAGCGCACCCGCGAGTACGTCAGCGGGGGGTTCGGATGAGTCGGGGCGCGGGAAGGGCGCGGAGCTTTCCGCGGCCCCATGCCGCACGCGCGGTCGCCGCGGCGGGCCTGGCCCTGCTCGCCGCCGGGGCGCTCAGCGCCTGTCAGTCGACCCAGAGCCGCAGCGCCGAACTGGAAGAGGAGAACGCGACCGTGCTGCTCGAGGAAGAGGGACTCTCGGTGGCCAAGCAGGACCCGAACATCGAGGTCGTTGCGACCGCGGTGCTCTCCGAAGCCGAAGGCCACGCGGTCGTGGTCGAGCTGCGCAACAAATCGAGCGAGGACCTGGTCGACGTGCCGATCGCGCTCGACGTGCTCGACGCGAAGGGGCACAGCGTCTACACCAACGACGCGCCGGGGCTGGAGCAGGCGCTGGTCGCGGTCCCGTTCATCCCCGCGCGCGGGGAAGCGGTCTGGGTCAACGACCAGGTGCTGGCGGCCGGCGAGCCGGCCTCGGCGGAGGTCAAGGTCGGCGTCGGCGGCATGCCCTTCGACGGCGAGCAACCGCAGGTCGACGTCTCCGAGCCAAAGCTCGAAGGCGACCCGACCTCGGGCATCGTCGCCGACGGCGACGTCGTCAACCGCACCGGCGAGGACCAGAACCGGTTCCTGATCTACGGGGTGGCGCGGCAGGGCGGCAAGGTCGTCGCCGCCGGCCGGGCCGCGATCGAGCACCTGAAGCCGGAGGCGAAAAAGGTCCCGTACAACATCTACTTCATCGGCGACCCGACCGGCGCCGAGCTCAGCCTCTACGAGTACCCGACGCTGGACGCGGGGGCCTCGCCGTGAGCGAGGGCGGGACGGAGACCCAGCGCCTCACCCACGAGGCGCCCGCGCTCGGCCGCGACGGCGAGCCCTGCGCGCAGTGCGGCTCGCCGCTGGCGGCCGACCAGCGCTACTGCCTCAACTGCGGCGAGCGCCGCGGCGGCTCGCGGGTCGACTACCGGCAGCGGATGCAGACTGCGTCCGCCGATGCCGAGCCTGTGGCGCCGGGCTCGGCTGCGCCGGGAGCGTTGAGCTCCAGCGGACTCGTCACCTCATCGGCCGAGCCGGAGAAGCCGGTCAAAGGAGAGCGCGACTACGCGCCGCTCGCCGCCGTCGGCGGCATCGCCGTGCTCGGACTGATGCTGTTGGTTGGGGTGCTGATCGGCAGGGGGGACAACGACGCCCCGACCGCGGCTCCGGCTCCGGTGGTCGTTCCTGGCGTCGCCGCGACGGGAGCGAGCGCGGGCGACGCTGGCAACAGCGGTGATCGCGACGGCGCCGCTGGCCTCGGCGGGGGCAACAGCGGTGGCGGCAAGCAGAAAAACGCAAAGGGCAAAAGCGAAACTGCCGCCGAAGCCGGGGCGGTGACGGCGAGCGAGAGCCAGCTCGAGGAACTAGAGAGCGAAACCGGCGAAGACGCGGCGAAAAACGCGCTCAAACTGCCCGACAAAATCGCCACCCCGGGCGCACCGCCGCCGATCGACAAATCGAAGCCGCCGGCCGGCGGCGAAGGCGGGGGGGTGGTGATCAAGTGAGCGGCGATCTCGAGCGCCGTCGCGACCGCCTCGCGCAGCAGCTGGTCGACCTGCAGTGGGACCTCGGCGGGCTCGCCTACGAGATGGCGATCCGCGACCACTTCCGGCTCGACGTCCTCAACAGCCAGGCCGCGAAGCTGCAGGCGCTCGATGCCGAGCTGGCCGAGGTCGAGCGGATGCTGAAGCTCGGCCAGGCCTCCGCCGCCGGAGCTTGCCCCGACTGCGGCGCGCTCTACGCCCAGGGCGCTGTCTTCTGCTGGCAGTGCGGTCGCGACCTGATGCCGCGCGCCGCGGCGGTGGCGAACCCGCCTGGGACGGCAACCCCGTGAGGAAGCGGCCGCAGCGCCTACTCGACCGGGTCGCCCCGGTTCGCCCGCCGGGGGAGGACCGGGGCTACCGTCGTCTCCTGCGCTGGGCGGCGCTGCCGGTCACCGACCGCCGCTGGGCGGCGCCGCTGGCGGCGGCCGCGCTCGGCTTCGGTCTCTTCGCCGGGGTCGCGATCGGTCCCGGCACGACCGGCACCCTGGCGATCGGCGGTCCGCAGGCGATCGAACTGCCCAGCCTGCTCTCCGCCGACGACGCGGGTGGGGAGGAGGAAGCGGCAGAAGCGAGCGGGGGCGAAGAAGCCTTCCCGGAATCCGGCGGAGAAAGCCGGGAAGCGGCGTTCCCCGAAGAAGAAGCGAGCGGCTCTGCCTTCGAAAGCTTCCCCGAAGCCGAAGAAGCGACGGAAGAACCGGCGAGCGAACCGGTACCGACCGAAGAAGCAGAACCCGCCGACGAAGCCGAACCCGAGGAACCCGCGCAGACGATGGCCGGCCTCGTCGTCCACGCAAACCGGGCCGCCGGCAGCTACACCATGGTCGAAACCGGCGGCCTGATGAACGCGATCCACGCCACCAAGCTTCCCGTCCCCGGGACCAAGGTCAGCGTCCCGGTCCGCACCCTCGCCAACGGCACCTTCGCCGAGGACGGCAAGCGCAAACAGACCGGCAGGAAGGCCAGCGCGGCGATCGCCGGCGTCGTCACCTTCGTCGGCGCCGATCCCGCCGCGCCCGCCTACGCGGTCTCCAAACGCGGCGTCTCGGTGCTCGTCCGTGTCCGCCCCGACCCGACTGGCGCCGCGCCGGCCTTGCCGCAGTTGGGTGCTTACGCCACGGCGGTGGTGGAAATCGAACGGCTGCAGCCCGCTGCGGCAGCCGCTGCTGAAACGGCGCCGGTCCCGACCGCCCCATCCCCGACCCAGCCGGCCGTGCAAATACCCTCAACCGGCGCCCCCACTCCACCGGCGATCACTCCCGCCTGTGCACCGGATCCAACCCAGCCGCTCTCGATCCCCACCGCTACCGCCGTCCTCTGGCAGACCAGCCTCGACGCCGACGGCGCCCCCTTCGCCTCCAGCGACTTCGCCGGCGTGGTGACGGCGATCTGCCCCTCGGAAGCGAAGCTGGCGATCTCCGGCGACGATCTGCGCCAGGCCGGCGCCGACGTCGTCTTTACGGTGCCGAACTCGATTGACCTCACGGGCCTGAAAGTGAGCGACTCGGTCGCCGCCACCGCCAAGATCGAGCCCGGCGGCGCCCTGACCCTGACCGGCCTCGCCAGCGACGAGCGCAGCAAGGGCGCCGACGACGCGAAAGCCGCCCAGGGCGACCTCGCCTCCCACAACCCGCAGTGAAATCGTCGAGATGCGCTTTTTGCTCCCGAGAGGGGTAAAAAGCTCAGCTCGACCTCCCGTTTTCGTTTTGTTCACACCCACGCTGGCGATCGGGGCGAGGATGGCGTTTCGGTGAGTTCGCCCAACCCTGCCACCACCCCTGGCCGCGACCCGTTGCCGCGCCTGCTTTCCAGCGCGGCGCTGCTGGTCGCGCTGGTCGCGCTCGTCTTCTCGATGGGCGGGCTCGCCCCCGCGAAGAAAGGCGGCCAGAAAGTCGTCTACCTCGGCAAGGACGGGAAGATCCCGGCCAAGTACCTGCCGGTGGTCAAGGCGGCGAAGAACTCGAAGAAGCTCGGCGGCGCGACCCGCGGCAAACTCTCGGTCAACTGCCCGATACCGAACGCGATCGACCTCGGCACCTGGTGCCTGGAAAGCGGCCTCTACCCGGTGCCGCCGAAAGACGCTGGCAAGAACGACTACCTCTACGCGACCCAGGCCTGCGTCAAAGCGGGGGGCTGGCTGCCCAGCGCCGCGCAGCTGATCGGGGCGGCGCCGCGGGCGAAGCTGCAGAGCACGATCGACGACAGCATCCTCACCTCCGGCGCCGAAGAGTTCCCCGACGCGAAAAACGGGATCAAGGACAAGCGCGAGATGAGCGGCGACCTGACCACGGTCGCCGCCGGCTCGCGGGCTGCCGGCTCGGAGGGGGTTACGGTCGGCTCGAAAGGCAACGGCAACCTCGGCGAGCCCGACCCGGTGCCGATGCCGGCCGACCCGGTGCCGGAAACGCTCAACTACATCACCGTCTACGACAACCACAACCTCGGTGGTTTCGCCGGCGGCGCCCCGGTCGGCAAGGCGGAGAACTTCCGCTGCGCCTACGCCAAGGGCTCGCAGGGCCGCAAGCTCGGCGACTGAGCGCCGCCGCGCTCCGCGTTTCTTCGTCGCTCTTCACAGCACTTTCTCAGCGCGGCAACGCGCCCTTAGCACGACGCTTCGTCGTCCTTCTTAGGTTCGCCCGGAACGCAAATCCGGAATGACGAACAAGGAGGCAGCACTCGATGCGAGCCAAGCGGAAGCACCTCGCGCTCTTCGCGGTCATGGTCTTCGCCGCCGTGGCAACGGCCGGCGCCGTGGCCACCGCCCACCAGTGGGACGGCTACGAGGCGGAGGACAACTCACGCGACATCAAGAAGCTGATCGACGGGGACAAACTGACCACCTGCTCGACGTCAACCTCGGCGGCGGCGGCAACCGCTACCTGCAGACGCTCGACTCGAGCACCAAAACGGTGGTCGACTACGCCAAATCGAAGGGCTACCGCTACGTCGAGACGGCGAGCGAGCTGAGCTCCGTCACCTCGCTCAACAAAGGCCCGGTGCTCGGCCTCTTCACCCCGGGCAACATGACGACCGAGTTCAGACCGCTCCTCGCCGCCACCACCCCTGGGGCCGGCGGGCCGACGACCCGCTGTGACGAGACCAACCGGCCGGCGAACGAGCCGAGCCTGGAGGCGATGACCAAGAAGGCGATCCAGCTGTTGGAGAACCGCCGTGGCTTCTTCCTCCAGGTCGAGGGTGCCTCGATCGACAAGCGCGACCACGCCTCCGACGTGTGCGGGCAGATCGGCGAGAACCTCGCCTTCGACAAGGCGGTCGGCACGGCGCTCGCTTACCAGAAGAAGAACCCCGACACGCTCGTGGTGATCACCGCCGATCATTCCCACACGAGCCAGATCGTCCCGGCCGGGCAGGACACGCCGGGCTTCTACGCGACGCTGCAGTCGGCCGACGGGGTGCCGATCCGCGTCTCCTACGCCACCGGCAAGACCGCCGGTGGCCAGACCCACACCGGCGCCCGTGTCCCGGTCGCCGCGATCGGCCCGCAGGCCTCCAACGTGATGGGCGTCCGCGACCAGACCGACCTGTTCTGGACGTTGATCGGTCGCGACGACTGATCGACAGGGAGAGGGGTGAAGCGAGCCCGCCGCGCGCCAGCCGCGCGGCGGGCTCGTCCGTTCCGGGGGCTAGCGAAGGCCCCGCATGCGCACCCGGGTTTTGCCGGGCCCTCCTAGTCGCCGACGGGCGGCGCCCCGGCCTCCTCGATCCCGGCGGCGGCCATCCCCTCCAGCAGCCGGGTGACCTTCTCGGTGTCGAGGTTGGCGTGGATCGCGACCGCCTTGCCCCAGCGCAGCCGGAACCAGTGCGCCCCCGCGTTCTCGTAGGGGGTGCCGTCGGCGGCCCGCCCGCGGTCGACCCACTCGACCGCGACCGCCGTGTCCCAGGGCCAGCCGCGCATCGCCACCTCGCGCACCTCGAACTCGATCTCGGGAATCAGCCGGTAGAGGCGTTCGAACCAGCCTTCCAGCCCGGCCCGGGAGTGGCGCTCGCCGCCGAGGGCGTTGTCGCCGGGGAAGACGTGGTGGACGTCCGTGGCGATGTCGCCGATCGTCCGCTCCCACTCACCCTCGCTGAGGGCTGCGAAGACGCTCCGCGCCTTGCGCTTGACGATCGCCCGGTAGATCATGCGCCCGCCTCCGGCGAGGCCGGCCTGGGGGCGGCCGGCCCGCTCTCGCTGATCCCAATCCGTTCGTGCAGCCGCCGCAGCGGCGCCGGCGCCCACCAGTTCCACTTGCCGAGCAACTCCATCAGCGAGGGCACGAGCAGGGCGCGGACGATGCTGGCGTCGATCAGCACGGCCAGTGCCGTGCCTACCCCGTTCTCCTTGATGAAGATGATTTCCGAGGTGGCGAAGGCGGCCATCGCAACCGCGAACAGCAGCGCCGCGGCGGTGACGATCCGCCCGGTCCGCTCCAGCCCGATCGCCACGCACTCCGACTCCGAGGCGCCGTTGTCGCGCGCCTCCTTGATCCGCGAAAGCAAAAACACCGCGTAGTCGGTGGAGAGCCCGAAGGCGACCGCGAAGAGCAGGATCGGCATCGTCTGCTCGATCGCCCCGGGGCTGGAGTAATCGAGCAGTCCCTCGAATCGGCCGTCCTGGAAGATCAGCACCATCAGCCCGAAGACGGCGCTGAGGTTGAGGAAGTTCATGATCAATGACTTGATCGGCAGGATCACCGAGCCGGTCATCAGGAAGAGGATCACCAAGGTCGCGACGACGATGATCGCGAGCACGATCGGCAGGTGCTCGACCAGGCTGCTCTGCAGGTCGACGAAGTCGGCGGTGGCGCCGCTGACCAGCGCCGTCGTGCCCGGCGGCGTCGGCACTGCGCGGATCGCCTTCACCGTCGTCTGGCTCGCCTCGGAGACGAAGGGATTGGCGGAGATCACCTGCAGCGCGGTGACCTCGCCGCGCAGCCGTTCGGGCGGCAGCACGTCGGTTACGCCCGGCACCCGCTCGACCCGCGCCGCGATCGTCGCCGCGGCTTTCGGCTCGCCGCCTTCGACGCTGACCCAGATCGGCGTCTCGCGGTAGGGCGGGAACTCGGTGCTGACGATGTCGTAGGCCTGGCGGGCGCTGGCCGACTGCGGCAGCACGCCGGGGTCGACCGTGTTGAACTTAATCCCGAGGAAGGGCAGCCCGAGCACGATCAGAAAGAGCGCGCTGAGCGTCGCGACCGGGACCGGCCGTCGCATCACGAAGCGCGAGAGCCGGTACCAGAAGCCGTGCTCGTCGGGCCGGGCGTCGGCCTCGGCCCGGCGCTGCAGGAACTTCGGGGCGCCGGCGTTGACCCGCGTCCCGAGCAGCGTCAGCACCGCCGGCAGCACGGTCAGCGAGATCAGCGCCGCGAACAGCGCGACCAGCGCCCCGCCGAGGCCCATCGAGTAGAGGAAGCGCTGCGGGAAGACGAGCAGCGAGGCGAGCGCCGCCGCAACGGTCAGCGCGGAGAAGAAGACGGTTCGCCCGGAGGTCGCGAGCACCCGTCGCATCGCCGTCAGCCCCGGCCCGCTCTTGGCGATCTCCTCGCGGTAGCGGGAGACGATGAAGAGGCTGTAGTCGATTGCCAGCCCCAGCCCCAGCGCCGTGGTCAGGTTGAGGGCGAAGATCGAGATCGAGCCAAATTCGCTGGCCAGGCGCAGAATCAGGAAGGTGCCGACGATCGCCAAGCCGCCGATCATCAGCGGCAGCACCGAGGCGACGAGGCTGCGGAAGAAGAGCAGCGAGAGCAGGAAGAGCAGGGGGAAGGCGAGCATCTCCGCGGTTTTGAGGTCCTGCTCGACCTGCTTGTTGACCTGCTCTTGGGCGACCGCGGCGCCGCCGACGACGACGCCGGAGTGCTCGGCGAGCTGGTCGGCGACCGCGGCGCCGGCCTCCTGCCACTCCTTGTCGCCACGCGGCTCGAGGGCGACGGCGAAGTAGGTGGACTGGCGGTTATGGGAGACGAAGACGGGGGAGCCGGTGTCGTAGTAGCCGGTCACCGATTTGACGTCGGGACGCCGTTCGACGCTACGTTCGAGTGCGGTGACGCGGGTCTTGGTCGCCGGCTTGGCGACCGGTGCGTCCCTGACCACCGCGATCACGGCCGGGACGCGCAGCCCGGCGTCAAGCAGCCGCTCGCGCGCTTCGACCGTCTCGGTATCGGGGTCGTCGGCCCCGTAGGGGTCGAGGCGGCTGGCGACCGAGCCGCCGAGCGCACCGGCGACCACGAAGAAGAGGATCGCGAATATGCCGATGCGGCGGGCGTTGCCGTCGGCGAAGCGGGCGAGGGAATCGAACATCAGCTGCTCCTTTGCTCGGGAGCGGACGCGAGGATCTGCGCCTCCGTCCGCTCGCACCAGTCGGCGAACCACTCGGTGAACTCGAGCCCGCTCCGCAGCACCATCAGCGGGAACGGGTCGTCTCTCTCTTCAGCTTCTGGCTCGATCGCGCGGAACTTGGCCGCGACCGCGAGCCGGTGGGCGCGCATCGCGCGCAGGATCTCGACCGCCTGCTCGGGCGGGAGCAGGTTGGCGAAGAACAGCTTCAGCAGCCCTTCGTCGCGCATCTCGAAGGTCTCGGGCGGCTGCCGCAGCCATGCCTTCAGCTTCTCGGCGCCCTCGGCGGTGATCTCGTAGACGGTGCGTTTACGCCCCCCGGTGGGGGAGTCGACGCCGGCGACGAGCCCCGCCTCGGAGAGCCGCTTCAGCTCCGGGTAGATCTGCCCGTAGCTGGCGGCCCAGAAGAAACGAGTCGAGCCGTCGACGGCGGCCTTGATCTCATAGCCGGACCGCGGCTCCTTGCTGACCATGCCGAGGATCACGTGGGCGGTGGGGCTGAGCTGCTCCATGTCTTCGGACTATATATCACTGAGATATATCCTCAAGATGTGAGGTCCATCACATATGGTCGGCCGCTCAGGGTTCTTCGTCTCGAGACTTAGGAAAGGAGCTCCAGAAATGGCGCTGGATCAGAGCAAGATCGGCCGGGTGGTGGCCGAGCAGATGGAGGCGATCGAAGGGGACTACGGCGACGACAGCGAAATCGGCGACGTCTGCACGATCGTCGAGGTGGTCGGCCCGCACGGCTCCCACGTCCGCGTCCGCAGCAGCGACATGCGCCCCCACAGCGGCCTCGGCCTCGTCCGCATGGCCGAACAGGCGATGCTCGGCAACCTGGGGGGCAGCTGATCGCGCTGTGCCTTATGGGCGCATAGCGACCAAAAGGAACAGCGCGCGGCTGACTATCCTCAGCCTTCGATGGGAGAGGCGAAGTCAGACATCGTCGTGATGAAGTTCGGCGGCACCTCGGTCGCCGGCGCCGAGCAGATCAAACGCGCCGCGGGGCGGATCGTCGCCGCCCGCGAGGCGGGCAGCCGGGTCGTCGCCGTGCTCTCGGCGCGGGGCAAGACGACCGACGAGCTGGTCGCCCAGGCGCAGGAGATCTCCGCGCGGCCGGTCGCCCGCGAGATGGACATGCTGCTCTCCACCGGGGAGCGGATCTCCTGCGCGCTCTGCGCGATGGCGATCCACGACATGGGCCACGAGGCGATCTCGCTGACCGGCTCCCAGGCGGGGATCGTCACCGACTCCTTTCACACCAAGGCGCGGATCGTCGACGTCCGCGCCAACCGCATCGAGGAGGCGCTGGGGGAGGACCGGATCGTCCTCGTCGCCGGCTTCCAGGGCGTCTCGACCGAGAGCCGCGACGTCACCACGCTCGGCCGCGGCGGCTCCGACACGACCGCGGTCGCGCTTGCCGCCGCCCTCGACGCCGGCGTCTGCGAGATCTACACCGACGTCGCCGGCGTCTTCAGCGCCGACCCGCGGATCGTCCCCGACGCCCGCAAGCTGCCCCAGGTCTCCTTCGAGGAGATGCTCGAGATGTCCGCCTCGGGGGCCGGCGTCCTGCAGCTGCGCTCGGTCGAGTACGCGCGCAACCACGGCGTCCGCATCCACTGCCGCAGCAGCTTCGAGGACGGCCCCGGTACCCTCGTCGTTGCCGAGGACCAGGCCATGGAGCAGCCCTTCGTAACCGCCGTCACCCACTCCAGCGCGGAGGCCCGCGTGACGCTGACCGGCGTCCGCGACGAGCCCGGCGTCGCCGGCCGCATCTTCAGCGCCCTCGCCGAGGCCAACGTCAACGTCGACGTGATCATCCAGAACGAGCCGGTCGGCGGCGACCAGCTGGCCGACCTCTCCTTCACCGTCGACCGCGCCGACCTGCAGACCGCGAAGGACACGATCGCCGCGCTCGGCGACGTCTCGCTGCAGGTCCGCGCCGACGAGCAGATCGGCAAGGTCTCGATCATCGGCGCGGGCATGCGCTCGCACCCCGGCGTCGCCGCCAAGGTCTTCGAGGTGCTCGGCGAGGAAAGGATCAACATCGAGATGATCTCGACCTCGCCGATCAAGATCTCCTGCGTCATCGCCGCCGACCGGGTCCCCGACGCGGTCAACGCGCTGCACAAGACCTTCGAGCTCGGCGACGACGCGATCCGGCCCGAGGACCCGACCGGCCCCGAGCAGCGGCCGACGATCGCCGGCTGAAGCGACCCGCTCGTCATACTCAGGCGAATGGCGGGCGACGGATACAGAGTCGGAGTTTTGGGCGCGACTGGGCTGGTCGGGACGACGATCCTCGAGCTGCTCGCGGCGCGGGACTTCCCCGCTTCCGAGGTGGTGCCGTTCGCCTCCGAGCGCTCCGCCGGACGCGAGATCGAGTGGAACGGCTCGACCCTGAGCTGCCGGACGCTGAGCGAGGACTCGATCCAGGGCCTTGACCTGGTTCTCTCCTCGGCCGGCGGCGCGATCAGCGCCGAGTGGACCCCGCGCTTGGTCGAGGCCGGCGCCACCGTGGTCGACAACACCAGCTACTGGCGCATGCACGACGACGTGCCGCTGGTCGTCTCCGAGGTCAACCCCGACGCGCTTGCCGCCCACAACGGGATCGTCGCCAACCCCAACTGCTCGACCATGCAGATGGTGGTGGCGCTGAAGCCGCTGTTCGACGCGGCCGGGATCGAGCGGCTGGTGATCTCCACCTACCAGGCCGTCTCCGGCACCGGCAAGGCGGCGATCGAGGAGCTGCGCGAGCAGTCGCGCGCGGTGCTCGACGGAGAGCAGCCGGCGGCGAGCATCTACCCGCACCCGATCGCCTTCAACGCGCTCGCCCAGGCCGGCAAGTTCCCCGAGGGCGACGACCACACCGACGAGGAGCGCAAGCTGATCGACGAGACCCGCAAGATCCTCGGCGACCCCGGGATCCGGGTCAGCGCCACCTGCGTCCGGGTCCCGGTCGTGACCGGCCACTCGGAGGCGGTCAACGTCGAGACCCGCGAAGAGCTGAGCCCGGAGCGCGCGCGCGAGCTGCTCGAAGCCGCGCCGGGCGTAACCGTCGTCGACGACCCCGCCGCCGGCCTCTACCCGCTGGCGACCGAGGCCGCGGGCAAAGACGAGGTCTTCGTCGGCCGCATTCGCCGCGACCCCGGCAACGAGCGCGCGCTCGACCTCTGGGTCGTCTCCGACAACCTGCGCAAGGGTGCCGCCACGAACGCGGTGCAGCTGGCGGAGCTACTGATCGAGCGCGGCCTGCTCCGCTCGCGCTCAGCCGGGAGCGCGGCTCAGGCGTCTTAGGGCAAACGGTGCGAGCAGGGTGGTGAGCACGGACATCGCGACGACGACGCCGAACAGCTCGGCGTCGATCACTCCCTCGGCGGCGCCGATCGAGGCGACGACGATGCCCACCTCGCCGCGCGGGATCATCCCGACGCCGACGATCTTGGCTTCTCCCCTGCCCAGCCCACGCGCCGCCAGGTAGGCGGGGATCAGCTTGGTGACGACGGCCAGCGCGGTGACCGCGACCAGCAGCAGCAGGGCGTCGGCGCTGAGCAGCTCGTCGAACTCGAGCTGGATCCCGATGAAGGCGAAGAAGAAGGGCGGGAAGAAGGCGTAGAGCGGGCGCACCTCTTCCTCGATCGAGGTCTGGTCCTTGGTCTCGGCGACGACCAACCCGGCGAGGAAGGCTCCGATCAGCGCCGCCAGGCCGATCTCAGCGGCGAAGGCGGCGAGGCCGAGGCAGAGGATCACCGCCGGCAGCAGCGGCGACTCGGCGAAGCGCGGCGACTCGAGCAGCCTTGGGCGGCTCTGCAGCAGCCGCGTCCCGCCGAGCCCGACGAAGGCGATGAAGGCGACCGCGATCGCCAGCGCCAGGGCGACCTCGCCGACCTCGACGCCGCCGTGGGCCGCCATCCCGACCGCGACCGAGAGCAGGAGCAGGGCAAGGATGTCGTCGACCACGGCGGCGCCGAGCACGGTGCGGGCGGCGCGGCTGCGGGCGATCCCGAGGTCGAGGAAGGTCGCGGCGGTGATCCCGGCGCTGGTCGCCGCCAACGCCGCGCCGAGGAAAACGCTGGTCTCGGTGCCTTCGCCCAGCGCCAGGCCGAGCCCGATCCCGGCGAGGAAGGGGAGGACGACGCCGGCGGCGCCGACCCCGAGCGCGACCCGCCCGACCGCGCGCATCTCCGAGAGCCGCGTCTCCAGCCCGACCCAGAAGAGCAGGAAGACGACGCCGAGCTCGGAGAAGACCTCCAGCACCTCGCCGACCTCGACCAGCCCCAGCACCGAGGGCCCGATCGCCACCCCGCCGAGGATCTCGCCGACGATCGGGGGCTGCCCGATCCGCTTGAAGACCTCGTCGCCGAGCTTCGCCGCGAGCAGGACGAGGAAGAGGTCGGTCAGAACCGCAGCGGTATCGCCGGCGGCAGCGAGTGGGAGGGAGGCGGTGAGGTCCACGGGAGATTTCGGGATCGGCTAGCTCAGTGCCGACCAGTCTTCCCGGCTCACCGCGGCTGAGGCTAGCGGATGGCGGCGCGAGCGCGGTCGCGCTCGCGCAGTCGGACGCGCAGGCCCAGCGGGATCATTGCGTTGACGAGCGACTCTCGCACCGGGCCCGCGGAGTCGTCGAGGTGCAGCTCGAAGTTGCGGGCGATCATCGCCAGCGCCGCCTTGGCCTCCACGAAGGAGAGGTTGCGGCCGGGGCAGAAGCGGGGGCCCGACCCGAAGTTGAGCAGTTTGGAGGCCCGGGTCTCATCGTTGTCTTCGAGCCAGCGCTCGGGGTAGAACTCGTCGCTGCGCCCGGCCGTCTGGCGACAAGCCTCGCGGGTGAGTAACACCAGCCGCGTTCCCGCCGGGATCCGCGTGCCGCAGATCACCTTGTCCTCGATCGGTTCGACGGCGATCGCCGGAACGACGCTTCTGAGGCGCATCGACTCGCGCAGGACCGCCTCCACATAAGTCAGCCGCTCGAGCGTCTTGTAGTCGGAGGGCAGCGCATCCTCGGCCAGCACCTCCGCGACGCTGGCGCTGAGGCGCTCCTGGACGTTGGGATGCGTGGCGAGGAGCCAAGCAGTCCAGGCGAGGGTGGCGGAGGTGGTGTCCTCGCCGCCGAAGAGAAGCGTTATGGAGTTGTTGGCTATTTCCCGGTCCGTGACGCTCTTGTCTTCGCGCTGGGCCGCGAGCATCCCGTCGAGGAAGTTCTCGGGCGCCCCGTAGAGCTCGGGCCGTTCCGCAAGCCGCTGTCTCGCTGCCGCGATGAAGCCTTCGACAGCTCGGTAGACCTCTCGCATCGAACGATCGAGTGCTCTATCCGCCGGCAGCTTGAGCAGGCGCCAGTAGGAGAACGGAGCCGCGACGCGGCGTGCGGTCATGCGCAGAACGCGCCGGATATGGAGCTGCAGCTCGCTGTGCGCGTCCTCGAGCGTGTTGAGGTCGTAACCGAAAGCGAGTGCGGATATCACGTCGAGGGTGTAGCGGGAAAGGTCGTCGCCGATCGGTACCGACCGCGAGTCGCAGGCTGCCTGCCGCAACCGTTGCTGGAGCCGCTTGGTGGAGGTATGGACGACCCCGAAGTAGCGGTGGAGGTGTTCGGAGTTGAGCGCCTTGACGACCAGTCGGCGCTGGCGCTTCCAGGCGTCCCCCTCCGAGACGAACAGCCCGGGAGGTCCCTCGCCCATCTCCGTGATGCGTTCGACCAGCTCATTCCAGCGCCTGTACCCCTCGGGGCGATCGCGCAGGATCGCGTCGATCGCGTCGGGATCCCGGACTCCAACCAACACCCGCGGCCCCGCCCTGACTCGGAAGATGGGTCCGTAGACTCGGCTCCACTCCTCCAGTGCGAGATGAGCGCGGGACACTCGCGCAAGCCGGTGTGAGCTGCCCAGCAACGGCAGGCCCCGGGGGCCGGGGAGATCGGATATAGCGCTGCTTACAGTCACAATGTCACTATTACACGCGACCCTCTGGTCGCCCCTCTACCGGTCGCCATGGACCAACCCGTACTGAAGATCCGCCAAGTCCCGTTGAGCGGGTCCGAGATCGACGCTATGGCCAGCGTCGCGGCGCGTGCATTCGTCGACGATCCGCTCGCCGTCGCGGTGTTTGCGAGGGCGCGGGAGGCGCGGGAGGTGCGGATCCGTTCCGTCTACGAGGGGCTACTCCGCGCCCAGGCGCATCCACCGATCACCGCTTGGCAGGCGGGCGAGGCCGTCGGCCTGGTCGGCCTGACCCCGTCGCGCACTCGCTTGCTTTCCGTCGGCGGTCTGCTCGCGGGGCTGCCTCGGCTCGGCCGCGGCACCAGGCTGAGGGAGGTCCGGCCGGCGCTCGCCTGGCTTCGCGCGGTTGCGGGCGCGGCCGGTGACCGGGACGACTGGCACCTTGGGCCGGTGGCCGTCGATCCGGATCTGCACGGTGAGGGGGTCGGCCGCTGCATGCTGACGCGTGCTTGTCAGGGCCTCGACTCAACCGGCGACAGCGTTGCGGTCAGCACTGACGTCGAGGCGAACGTCGACTTCTACATCCGCTTCGGCTTCGAGCACGTGGACACCACCGAGGTACTGGGAACCCCGATCTGGCACATGTGGCGTCCTGCCGCCGCGCGCACAGTGCGATCTATCGACCGCAAGGAGTAGGTTGTAGTAATCAGCAGACGGGGGGGCTTTCAACCTGACGGGAGAGTTCGTGGCCGCCAGCCGATTGGGGTGCGCCGGCCGCGGTTGGTCCTGGGAGTGGCGATCGTCGTCCTCCTCGTCCTCGGCATCCTCGGCATCGGTGTCGAGAAGAAGCTGACCTCGGCGACCCTCTCGGTCCCCGGCACCGAGTCCGCGCGCGGAGACGCGATGCTGCGGGAGCACTTCGGCGAATCCTCCTCCTTCGCGATTCTCCTGCGGGGCCCGGCCGCGCAGCTCGACCGACAGGGGCCGCGGCTGATCGAAGTGTTGCGGCGCGACCCGGGCGTCACGACGATCTCGCCCTGGGACCGCGGAGCGGGGTTGGAGGGCCTGCGGCCGAACCGCGAGACGGTGTTGATCCTGGCCGATTTCAAAACGTCGCAAGACAACGCGATCAAGAACACGGTTCCACGCCTCGCGGAGATCGTGGAGAACAATGTCACCGCTCCCGTGGAGGCTCGGACGGCGGGCTACGCGAGCGTGGCGCGGGGGATCCAGGACGAACTGGTCTCCGTCACCCGGCGGGGCGAGGCGATCCTCGTTCCGATCCTGCTGGTCGTGCTGTTGCTGGTCTTCCGCTCGCCCGTCGCGGCGGCGATCCCCCTTGTCTTCGGGGCGACGACGGCGATCGCGGCGCGCGGTCTGATGGCGATCGTGGCCGTGGCGGTGGATATAAGCGGCTTCGCGCTGAGTGTCGCCTCGATGCTCGGCCTGGCGCTCGGAGTCGACTACGCGCTGCTGATCGTCTCGCGCTACCGCGAAGAGCTCGATGCGGGCGCCGACCCCGCCGAAGCGGCTTCGCTGACCCGGCGGACCGCCGGCCGCACGACCGTCTTCGCGGGCAGCACGCTGTTGATGTCGGTGCTTGCCGCTGCCTTCCTCGTGCCGGGGGAGCTGTTGGCCTCTCTCTGCGCGACGGTGGTTGCGGTGATCGTGCTCGCGGTCGGGGGTCCCTGGGTCGTCGGCCCGGCGTTGCTCGTATTGGTGGGGAGGAACATCGACCGCTGGCGTATCGGCAGGCGCGGCCCCGGGCGCAATCGCTGGATGGCGGTCAGCCGGGGCGCCCTCCGGCACCCTGCCCTGACGACGACCGTCATCTGCCTGCTGCTGCTGGTCGTCGCCGTTCCGGCGATGTCGTTCAAGACGGCTGTCGTGACGATCCGGGAGCTGCCGCCGGACAATCAGATCCGCCGCGACGTGGAGACGATCGAACGGGCGGTGGGGACCGGTTGGATCGTCCCCTCGATCGTGGTTCTGGCGAGCGAGCGGAAGCCGGTAACCGCACCGCGGACCCTTGCCGGGCTCGCTCGCTGGCAGGTGGGCGTCTCCCGCGACCCAAGCGTGGACGCGGTGATCGGGCCCGGGCCGCTGGCCAAGCGGGTGATGCCGCTGCGCCGGACGGGGCAGAGTCTCTTCGGCGGGCGAGGCTCGGGCCGGGAGACGTCGGGGCTCGCCGCCGACCTCGACCGAGCTGGCAGCGCGATCGCGAGGTTGCGCCGGGGTCTGGGTCGGGCCAGCGAGGGAGCTCACTCGCTGGCGGTCGGCAGCGGCAGGGCGCAGCTTGGGGCGAGCCTGCTCGAGCGCGGGCTCGCGCTCGCCTCGAGCGGAGGGGAGCGAGCGAGGCGAGCGCTGGAGAGGTTCAACGGGGGAGCGCGACGGCTGGCGAACGGCCAGCGGGCCGCCTCTTTCGGAGCCTCGCTGCTTACGTTCAGCACCGCGGAACTGAGCCGGGACATAGGTCGGCGGGCGCTTCCACAGTCGCGCCGGCTCGAGACGGAGCTGCAGCGGGCGGCGGCCGAGCTGCCGGTCGCCCGGCGTGCCGCCGCCGAGACTCTCGAAAGGCTGGAAGCGGCGTGGAAGGAGCTGGGCGGCATGGGCATCGGCGCCAGCGACCCTCGCTACCCGGCGCTGGCTGCCGCGATACGCGAGGGGCTGAAGGCGGCCAGTGGCTCCGACCCGGTCAGCGGCGCGCCCTACGCGGCCGGCTACGAGGGACTCCCGAGCGAGCTCTCCGCGCTCGAGGAGCTGCTCCGATCGCAGGTCGCGGAAGCGGGCAGGCTCGAGGCGCGCCTCGCCGGCATCGAGCAAAGCGTTCGGCTGGTCGACGGGCTCACGAACCGTCTCCATGGTGGCATCGAGAGCCTGGATAGAGGCAGTACGCGACTGGCTGGGGGCTCGGAGCGGATCGTCGCCGGCGCGGAGCGGATCGGCGGCGGCCTGGCCCGGCTCGATCACGGGGCAGCGCGGCTGGCGACCGGCCTGCGACGACTGCAGGGCGGCAACGAAGCCCTCGCTCGCGGCCTTTCCTTCGCCTTCCAGCGAACTCGGCCGCTGGTCCGCGGAGCGCGCGCAGCCACGGTCAGGCTCAGCTCCGGCCGCGACCGGTTGCAACGCAGCTCTCCCGGCATCTTCGACTCCGGCTACTTCGTACTCGCCGCTCTCGACGGGGCGCCGCCCACTCAGCGGCGGCTGGCGGGGCAGGCCGTCGATCTCGGCGGCGGAGGCGCGGCCAAAGTGCTGGTCGTCTCCGGCGTCGGGCTCGACGAATCGCGCGTGCGCGCGCTCGACGACCGCCTTCGGCGCAGCGCCGCCAGGCTGGGCGGGGAGACCGGCATGGAGACCGCCGTCACCGGCGGCTTCGCACAGCTCGCCGATTACTCCGACAGCACCACCTCGCGCCTTCCTGCTCTGGTGATCGCGATCACGGCGATCACCTTCCTGGCGATGATCCTGATCGTGCGCGCAGTGCCGTTGGCTGCGGTCGCCGTCGTCCTCAACCTCTTCACCGTGGCAGCTGCCTTCGGCATTCTCAAGCTGCTCACCTTCGTGCCGGAGGGAGTGCCTTTCGGCGGCGCCAACCACCTCGACCCGGCCGGGGCCGCCGGGATCTTCGGGGTCGTCTTCGGAATCTCGATCGACTACGCGGTCTTCCTGCTGAGACGGATGCGCGAAAGCTGGGAACGCGACGGTGACGACGAAGCCGCCATCGTCTATGGCTTGGAGCGTACGGCCCGCGTCGTCACCGGAGCCGCGACGATCATGGTGATCGTCTTCGTAATGCTCGGCACGATGCCGATCGTCACCGTCGCCCAGTTCGGAATGGGCCTCGCGGTCGCGGTGATACTCGATGCCACCGTGGTCAGGCTGATGCTGCTTCCGGCGGTGATGAAGCTGATCGGCCCAAGTGTGTGGTGGATGCCGCCCTGGCTCTCTCGGGTCTTGCCTCGAATCGATCCCGACGGCAGTGAGGCGAGTACGTGACTCTTCGCGTTACTCTGTACGTGTTGTTTCGGGGTTGCGGGGTTCGAATAGCGGTCGTCGCATGGCCGCGGGTCTGAGGGGAAGCGAACGCGATGGGTTGCTCAAAGCGTGTCCGGCGTCTCGCGGCGATCTTGACGATATCCCTCTTCCTGTTCGCCATTCCTCCCGCGAACGCCGATTCGACGGCGCCCACTCGCGCGCAGTATGTGGAACGAGTCGAGCCGATCTGCAGGAGTGCGACCTTGGCTAACCGGGACGTTCTGCAGGGAGTGGACAAACTGGTTCGCCGTGGTGAGCTGGAGCAGGCGGGAGCACGGTTTCGGCGCGCCGCCGCCGCCCTTGCGGGCGCGGTTCGCCGCGTCGCCCGCGTGCCGCGGCCGGAGGCGGATGCGACCCGCCTCGAGGAGTGGCTCGGATACGGGAATACGGGCCGTGAGCTGCTTGGCCGGCTCGCCGTGGTCCTGCGGGAAGGCAAGCGCTCGAAGGTCGACGGCCTCGCCAATCAGCTGCTCAGGAGCGCCAAGCGGGCCAATGCCGTGGTGGTGGGCTTCAACTTCGACTATTGCCGGCTGAACCCGGCCCGGTTTGTCTGAGGCGAGGGGCCGGCGGGGCCTCCTCCTCGCGCTTGGACTGGCGGCGTCGATCGCACTGGCGGCCAGCGCCGGCACGCGGGCGGAAGTCACGGCCACGCACGACATGATCATCAACTTCGACAGCAGGATTACGCCGCGGGTTCTGCCGCGACACGGATCGGCCCCGGTTGCGATCAAGATCGAAGGACATGTGAAAGGAAGGAAAGGCCACGCTCCCGCTTCCCTGCAGACGATCGAGCTCGGCATCAACAAAGCGGCGACGCTGTTTCGGCGTGGACTTCCTGAGTGCGACGCCTCGAGCATCGATCCGGCAACTACGTCAATGGCACTGGCCACCTGCGCGGGGTCGAAAATCGGTTACGGCAGAATCCGTGCCGAATCGAACTTCCCGGGGCAGCCCCGCTTTCCCTTCGACGGCCGCGCGCTGCTCTTGAACGGTCACCTCGAGAACGGCGATCCAGCGATCCTCCTGCATGTCTTCAACAAGCAGCCCCGGTCCTCGTTCGTCTTCCCCTTCACCATCTCGCACGGACGCGGCAGCTTCGGGACCGTGCTGAAGGCGAGCGTCGCGCTCAGCCGCTTCTCTCGAATCACCGACTTCGAGCTCGTCATGAACCGCACCTTTCGCTTCGGGGGAGAGCAGCGGAGCTTCCTCAACGCCGGCTGCCCCGCCCCCGAGGGCCTGACGCTCGGAGTCGCCCCGTTCGTGAGGGCGACCCTGAGCTTCGGTGACGGGACCGAGAGCAGGATCTCCGTAGTGAGCTCGTGCAAAGCCGCGGACTGATCCCCGGCCCCCGCCTTCCCACGGTCCTGCAGACGGCCTGGTGGTTCTTCGGACGTTTCAGTTTCGCGCGGAGTTGCTCGCGACGCTATGGGCGCTGTTTCAGGGTGCGGCTGCTCGGCTTCGGCGAGGTCGTCGTCCTCGCCGACCCGGCGGCGATGAGGAGGGTGCTGGGGAGGGAAGGAGACACGCTCTCGGGCGGGGCCGCGAACTCCTTCGGTGGCTTGATCCAAGAGCTGGCAGGAGAGGGCTCGCTGTTGCTGCAAGATGGGGTCGACCACGCTCGACTGCGGGCGGCGGTGGCCCCGGCGCTCGACTGTCGCGGCCTCCAGATCGAAGCCCGGGCCCGCGCCGCGGCTCGGAGGTCGATCGCCGGCTGGCCCAGGGGGGTGCCGTTCGCCCTGATTCCGCAGCTCGAGCAGATCTCCCATGAGGTCTTTGCCGTCGCCGTCCTCGGGGTGCCGGAGGAGCGTCGGGAGGGAGCGGTGGCCGTCCTCGGCGAGTGGTCGGACGCTTGGAACACGCCGCAGGTCGTGCTGCCCGTCCTCCGCGCCAGATGGGGGCGGCGCCGGGTTTGGCGGCGGTTCGTCGAAGCGCGCCGGGCGCTGAGGAGGCTGATCGCGGAGGAGCTGACCCTGGGTCGCGCCGGGGCTGGGCGCGAGGGGAGCGTCGCCGAGCGCCTTCGCTCGGAGGAATCGCTCGCCGACGCGGAGATCGAGGATCAGCTGCTCACCCTCTTGGTCGCGGGACACCACCCGACCGCCAACGCGTTGGCGTGGGCGCTCGAGCTGCTGATCCGCCACCCGGCTGCGCTCGCGCGTCTGCGGGCGGAGCTCGCCGCGGGCAGCGACGCGTACCTCGATGCGGTGGTCATGGAGACGCTGCGCATGCGGCCGGTGGGACAGTGGATGGCGCGACGCGCGATGCAGCCGCTCGAAGTTTGCGGCGGCGTCGTTCGGGCCGGTGCCCTGCTGGTGCCGAACGCGTTTCTCGCTCATCACGACGAGGGCCTGCACCCGCAGGCGGAGTGCTACAGGCCGGAGCGTTTCGCCGACGGCAACGTGGCGAGCGAGGCCTGGATCCCGTTCGGCGAAGGAGTGCGGCGCTGCCCGGGGTCGGGGTACGCGACGGCGCTGCTGCGCGGCGTGCTGCGCGAGGTGGTGTCCGTGCTGGACGTCAGCCCGGGGCGCGCGCGGCCGGAGCGGATCGTGCCCGACGGCATCAGCCTGGTGCCAAAGCACGGCGTCGTCGCCGTGGCCAC
Source organism: uncultured Solirubrobacterales bacterium (assembly GCA_963846515.1). Classification (GTDB taxonomy): domain Bacteria; phylum Actinomycetota; class Thermoleophilia; order Solirubrobacterales; family 70-9; genus VAYN01. The sequence goes on from CAWJWC010000005.1 coordinate 267,602, forward strand.
GGATCGTTAGCTCGATGGGGTTCGGGCCGATCGGGCGCGAGGCGGATGCGGTCATCGTCGGCGCCGGGTTCGCGGGCCTCGCGCTGGCATACGGATTGGAGCGGGCAGGCCACACAGTCGAGCTGCTCGAGCGACGGACAGAGCTTCCCGACGAAGGCGCCGGGATGACCCTCCAGCCGAGCGGGCTCCTCGCACTCGACAGGCTGGGGCTATGGGACCTGGCGCTCGCGGTTGGGCACCGTTTCGAGCGCATCAGCGTGCGCAACACGGACAACGACGAGGTCGCGGCGTGGCTTTTCTCGGAGCTCGAAGCGACCCGGGCGCACTTACTCTGCGTCAGGCGCCGCACCCTCCTCGAGGCGCTTGCCGAGCAGCTCGATTCGTCCCCGCGCTTCGGTTGCGCGGTGACTCAGGTGAGACCGGGGGAGGTCGCGTTCGACGGACCGGAGGGCCGGCAGGCCGTGCGGGGAAAATGGGTGATCGGAGCGGACGGCGGTGGCTCCACCGTTCGTCGGCAGCTCGGCGGCCCACTCTGGACGAGTCGTCCCGACCCCTATGTCGTCGGCCTCGGCGCCCGTCCGCCCGAGCTCGACGAGGGCGACGGGCTCATCTATGTCGGCGACGGCTTCGGCAACGGGGTGTTTCCCCTCGGAGAGCTCGCCTACTTCTGGGATCACGTGGTCGGCGACGCCGTCGCGGCCGTGGAGGCAGGCGATTTCGGCGGCTGGCAGGCGAGCTACGCTCGCAAGGTGCCCTGCGGGGCCACGGTTGCCGCGCCCTTTTCGTCCTTTGACGACGTCAGCGTGCTGAGCGGGCGTGTCCAGCTTCTGCGTTCGCTCAGCTCCGCTGGGATCGCCCTGATCGGCGACGCTGCGGGCACGGTGCACCCGCACTCCGGGCAGGGTGCGAACCTCGCCTTCGAAGACGCGGCGGACCTCGCGGATCTGATCGCGTCCGGAGTCGGCAGCCTGCAGGGGTGGACCAGGGCGCGGCGGCGGCGCAGGCTCGCGATCGGCATCTGGTCTCTGTTCGCAGCTCGCGCGCAGGACGGGCCGAACCCGGTCTGGCGGACGGTGCGCAGCAGCGTCCATGGCTTGAACCGAATCGGCCCCGCGAGGCGCGCGATGCTGCGCCCCCAGGCAGGCCTGTAGCGGCGCTCGAGTGGTTATGCGACCGCGAGCCGTCGCTCGAGCACGACTCGGCACCCCCGCGCCGGGCTCAGGGTCAGCCGCGGCGGCTTGAAGGTGGCGACCTCGTCGCGCGCCGTCGCTGGGCGCAGCTCGACCTGGTCGATCACGGTCGAGAGGACGACTTTCATCTCGAACATCGCGAGCGAGGCGCCGAGACAGCGCCGCGCGCCGCCGCCGAACGGCATCCAGTCGCCGGCGCTCACCTCGCCATCGAGGAAGCGCTCGGGACGGAAATCGCCGGGATCTGGATAGAGGTCGGGTCGCTGCTGGATTGCCGAGATCGCCACCCGCGCATGCGAGCCGCTCGGGAGCAGGCGCCCGGCGAGCCAGCGGTCTTCTTTGAGGATCCGGCCGGTGTCCATCACGGCGGGGCGACAGCGCAACACCTCTTTGACTACTGCTTCGAGATAGTCCTCGCCGTCTTCGCGGCGCGCGGCCCGCAGCCGTTCGACCACAGGAGGGTGGCGCAGGACTCGCTCGAACGCCCAGGCGAGGGACGAGGAGGTCGTCTCGTGCCCGGCGAGCAGCAGCGTGGCGAGATGATCCCGCAACTCGACCTCGCTGAGCGGGCGGCCGTCGACCCGCGCCCCCAACAGGTAGTCGATGGTTGCCGCGCCGTTCTCGGGCCCGGCGCCCCGGCGGCGCTCGATCTCCGCGTAGAGGATCTCGTCGATCTCCGCGCTCACCCGGCGCAGCCGGCCGGCGGGACTCAACCGCCCGAAGTCGCGGCTCATCCCCGGCATCCACGTCCAGGTGTTGGTGCGCAGCAGAGCTGGGAGGAGGTCTCTCATGCGATCGACCACGAGCGCGTTCTCGCCCAGCGTCGTTCGCAGGATCACCTCGAGGGCGATGTCCTGCATCCGCGGGGCGAGCTGGAAGGTCCGACCCAGGGGCCAGGTCTCCATCTCCCGTTCGACGACTCTCTCGATCAGGCCGCGATGCGCGGCGATTCGCGCCGGACGAAACACCGGCAGCAGCAGCTTGCGCGCGACTTCGTGCCGCTCGTCGTCGAGGACGACAACGGAGTTGGATCCGTTGACGGGCTCCAGCATCCGATTGGCCTCTCCGGCGTGGAGCTGGGACTGGTCGGCGCTGAACACCGATCGGGCGGCCTCGGCGTCGGCGACGTAGGCGAACGGTCCGGTGGGCAGGAGCTTGATCGTGAACACGTCCCCGAACTTCCGCCGCCACCGTCTGACGCTCTCGGTCGGGCGGATACCGAACAACATCGACTGCAAAAGCGTCGGCAAGCGCGAGCCCCGGGGCAGGCGAGGTGCGCGATGAGTGTGGTTGGAGTCCCTCACCTGCGAGCGACAGTTATATACGCTGCCATCGGGTTGACTCGGGGATCGACTGACGGTATGGACGGTGGGGGACACGTCCTCGTGGTCGGTGCGGGCCCGGGCGGGCTCGCGGTCGCCGCCGAGCTGGTCCGCCGTGGCGTTCCGGCGATCGTGGTCGAGCGCAGCGACATCGCCTCGCAGTGGAGGAGGCAGTACGACAGGCTCAGTCTCAACACGGTGCGCTGGTCGGCGCACCTCCCGGGAATGCGCATACCTCGCGCCTGCGGTCGCTGGCCCACCCGGGACGACCTCGTCTCCTACCTGGAGGAGTACACCGCGAAGAACGACCTCGACGTGCGTTGCGGCGTTCAGGTGGAGCGCATCGACGCCGGTCCCGCCGGCTGGCGTCTGACCACCGACGCCGGCCCCCTCTATGCGCCCGAGGTGATCGTCGCCACCGGTAGTTGCAATAGGCCGCTGATACCCGACTGGCCCGGGACGGAGGGCTTCGCCGGTGAGCTGCTGCACTCCGTCGAGTACCGAGACTGGAAGCGATTCGAGGGTCGGGACGTGCTTGTGGTCGGTGCCGGAAACTCAGGCGCGGAGATTGCCACCGACCTCGCGGAAGGCGGCGCACGCAGGGTCTGGATCTCGGTTCGAACGCCGCCGAACCTGCTGCCGCGCTGGTCGTTCTTCATCCCGCCCGAGCTGTTCTCCAGGGTCGCGTCAGTGCTGCCCGTCGGGCTGATCGACGCCGGGCTCTCCGGGGCGAGGCGGGTGTTGGTGGGAGACCTCGAGCGGTACGGCCTGCCACGGCCCGAGCGCGGCTTCTTCAGCACCCTGCTGAACGCTCGCGTTACGCCGATCGTCGACATCGGCTTTGTCGCGGCGCTCAAGCGCGGGGAGATCGCGGTGGTGCCGGCAGTCGAGCGGTTCGATGGTTCCGAGGTCCAGCTGGCTGGCGACGCGCGGCTTGCGCCGGACGCGGTGATCGCTGCGACCGGCTACGAGCGCGGCTTGGAGCCGCTCGTCGGGCACCTCGGGGTCCTCGATGCGAGCGGCATGCCCCGGTGTCATGCCGGCGGCAGTTGCGCCGATGCCCCCGGCCTCTATTTCACCGGCTTTGCGCACCCGAGCGGCAGCAGCTTGCGCGAGCTGCGGCTGGATGCCCGCCGGCTGGCTCGGGCCCTGGCCGCACGCCGCGCGGGCGTCAGGCCATCGCGTGAACTTCGGCGGCGGCACGCTCGCCGCTCCTCACGGCGCCCTCGATCGTCGCGTGCGAGAGGTAGTCGCCCGCAAGCCTGATCCGCGCGGGCATCGTGTCCCGTGCTCGCGCCAGGCGTGCGTACTGGCCGGGCAACGGGATCGGCAAGCCGGGATCGCAACGGAAGACAAGCTCAAAGGCGGGCTCGGCGTTCGCCGGACCGAGCAGCTGGGCCACGGCGCCCTTCGCAGCCTCGACCGCTTCCGCGTCGTCGAGCTGGGCCGAGGCCCAGCCGCTGAAATGGACCTCGGCCGCCTCCGCCCCGTCGGGGACCCGGGTGGACGACTTGCCGGAGACCAGGGTCACGCCGGCGATTAGATGCTCTCCCGGCCCGGTTGAGAAGACCGCCTTGACCCGCGGGTCGGGCCAGGGATTTCGCTCATATCCCAGGAGCACCCTGATGTTCTGCGCGAAGCGGACGGCGGAGAGCGTCGCTTTTGCCGGCCCGGCGAGCAGGGTGGCGGCGCGGTTGGCGTCGGCGGCGACGATCGCGGCGTCCGCCTGCCGAGGCTCGCCGTCCGCGGTGCTGACGAGCACGCCAGAGTCGCGCGGCTCCACCGCCGTGACCTCCGCACCGGTGACGGTCTCCACCTCCTCGACGAGCCATTCCGCCAGAGATCCCATCCCCGGGTCGAGGCAGTAGAAGCGGGTCCGGGGGGCCAGCTGCGACAAGGCCTTGCCCAGCGGCGCGGCTGCCTCCTCGCAGCTGTAGTACCAGCGCGTCTCGATCCCCGGCCGGAAGACGTACTGGTAGGCCCGCTCTCCCATCGTGCGCCGCGCCCACTCGGCAACCGTCCGGCCGTCGTCGAGCCCCGCCAGCTGGTCGAGGTCGAAGAGGTCGACTCGGCGGGAGAGCTGGGCTCGCGCCGCCGTGTACCCCAACCGCGCCATGTCGCGCAGCCTCAGCGAGGGATGAGTGAGGATCCCGATCGGCGACGCCGGCCGCATCGCGTGCACCTGGCGGCCGTCGTGCATCTCGCTGCGGTTGTCGAGGCCGACGAGGTTGCCCTCGCGGCCTAGCTCTCGCAGCAGCCCGTGCGTGCGGTCATAAAAGGAGAGGATCACGTCGGCGCCGACGTCAATCGAGAAGCCCTGCTCCCGGTGCGTCCAAGCGCGGCCGCCGACCCGCCCTTTGCGATCGATCACGGTGACGTCGTGGCCCAGCCGGTGCAGCCTGAAGGCAGCCGCCGACCCGGCGAGGCCGGCGCCCACGACGATCGCCTTCACCCTGCCTTCCCCCGTTCCCGGTAGGAGTCGACCAGGGCGGCGATCGTCTCGCTCGCCGTGAAGCGGGGGGACCAGCCGAGTTGCCGGTGGGCCCGTTCCGTACTGACCAGGATCGGGGTGCGGGCGATCTCGAGCCAGGCCAGCGCGGCGATCGGGGGGAGCAGGCGGGCGGCCCTCGCGGCGAGCTCGACCGTCGCCCGCGGCAGGCGGAACGAGCGCCATCCGAGCTGGCGGGCGAGGTCGCTGACGGTCACCGTGCCTGCGGCGGCGATGTTGTAGGGGCCGGGACTGCCCCTGCCCAGCGCTGCCGCCACGAAGGCGGCGGCAGCGTCGTCCTCGTGCACGACCTGAAGCGCGACGCCCGTGTCGGGGAGCAGCGGCCTGAGCCAGCGTGCAAGGCGCTTGCGCAGGCGCGGCGAGATCGCATCGCGGAGGCGGACGTAGGGAATCTCCCGCAGCATCAGCTGGGCGCTTGGCCCGGCGACGATCGAGAGCCTCAGGGAGTACCAGCGGACCGCAGTGCCGGCAAGCGTCTCCTCCAGCAGCCGCTCTACCGCGGCCTTCTGTTCGGAGTAGTGGTCGCCCGCGACACCCCGAGGTGGAGCGCTCTCGTCGAGCGGTGTGTGGCCGTTGGGCGCTCCGTAGGCGCCGATGCTGGAGGCGTAGCAGAGCGTCGTCGCCCCGGAGCGAACCGCCTCCTCGAAGACGTTTCGAGAGCCGTCGAGGTTGACGGCATCGCTGATCCTGCGCCGGCCGTGCATGGCGAACGCGAGGTGCACCACCGAATCCGCACCGGCGAGGAGAGCCGCCACATCGCTCCGGTTGCGTACGTCACCTCTTTGGTAGCGGACCTTTCGAAGCCCCAGTGACTTCGGGTCGAAGAACCCTCTCGCCATCGCCTTCACACTCCTTACCTCCGGCGCCCGCTCCAAAGCGAGAAGGATCGGAATGCCCACGTCGCCGGTCGCACCTGACACCGCGATGGTGATACCCGAATCCTTACACGGTGACGCCGATGGGCCTTGATCTGACACGTGGCGAGGATATACTCGCCACGACTTAGGGAGACGCGGGCGGGGTGGAGGCGAGTTGGTGACGATGCACTCAGAGCGCGCCGACTTCGGCGACCGAGTGTTGGCGACGATCAGGTTGGCGCGGCCACGGTACCTGTCGATCATGGTCACGCCGTTCGTCGTCGGCTTTGTCGCCAGCGGCAACGACGATTACGCGTATCTCACCCTCGGGATCGTGGCTGTCGCGCTTTACCAGGTCGTGACCTCCGTCGGTAATTGCGTCTCCGATCGAACCGAGGACGAGCTCGACTACCCCGAGCGCACCCGCCTCTGTCATGCAGCCACCTACCGCACCCTGAGCCAGGTCGTGATCGCCTCCTCGGTTCTCTACCTGGCGATCGTCGCGACGATGGCGTTCGTACTCGACATTCAGCTCGACACGATCTTCTTCTGGGTGCTTTATCTGGTCGGAACGCTTGTCTACTCCTTCGCCCGCGTCAAGACCAGGACTTTCGGCCCGCCGATCCTGCTCGGCTCGCTCAGCGCCGCGTTGGCCTGGGTCGGCTACTGGGGCTTCCACGATTCCCTCGCCTGGACCGAGGGCGTGCACCTGGTGTCGCTGTTCAAGCTCGAAATCGGCGACGTCCTCACCGGTGAGGCTGCGCTGATCGGCCCCGCCGTCCTGGTCATGTGGATCTTCGGGGGGTCGCTCTGCGGGTCGAAGGACGTCCCCAACCTCGCCGGCGACGCGGCGATCGGCTACGAATCGATCTACCTGAGGATCGTCCGCGGGCCCTACGCCCTGGTCCGGGTGATCGCGGTGATGAGCCTTCCTTACCTGGCCGCTCTCGTCTTCGTCGCGGCCGGCTACTCTCAGCCCTCCCCCTGGGTGTTCTCGGTGTATCCACTCGCCCTTCTGTTCGCGACGATCCTCGTCCGGGCGGCTGCGGAAAGGGAGCGCGAGCTGGTTCGCGAGTGCGGCTACGTCTACTGGCAGCTGTTCATGTGCAGCGTCTTGCTCAGCCTCGACCAGACCGGGCTCACGGCCGGCATCCTCGCCGCGTCCCTGGCGTGGTGGTTCGTGAACAGCCGGGCGCTGCACCCCGATCCGACGCTGATCCGGGCCGAAAACTTCGCCGTCATCCGCGGGATGGTGCTTCGCGGCGCCCCGGCGCGGGCGTAGCGGCGCTCAAGCCGCGGGTGCGGGGCTCGGGCCGACCGCTGCGGCCGGCGCCTCGAAGCGCAAGGCCGAGGCAAATTCCGAGACCGAGAACGCCTGGGCGATCATCGTCGCGATCCTGTGGCGCTGGGCGGCGCCGATCAGCGGGCCGCAAAGGGCCTCGAACTTGGTCAAGAGGTCGGTAGTGGAGAGCGGGTGGTCGGGCTCGCCGTAGGGAGCGGTGAGCGCGGCTCGCAAGGACGTGCCCGAGCGAAACGTCAGTCGCAGCTCGGCGGGTCGTTCCCGCGGATAGCGCTCGGTCAACTTCTCGTCCGAGCTCACCTCGACCCGTTCGCAGAGGGAGCGCAACGCCGGATCGCTGCCGCTCCTCTCGCCGAGTTGCCCGAGGTGGACGGCGCCGTCGCGGAGGGCGACGGCGACCGCGTAGGGGATGCCGGTCTGCGAGCCGGTGGCGCCGGCGGGGTTCGCCGCGCCGTGCCGGGCCGCGGTTTCGTAGGTGACCACGGTCGCCGATTCGACCGAGTCGAGGTCGACCCGGGCGTGATCGGTCAGCTCGAGGACGAGCTCGATCGGACCGTGAAGGTGGCGGCTGCATGGATAGGGCTTCAGGTACGTCCGCAAGGCGTCCCACCGTTCACCCAGAGCGTCGAGCGCGACCGCGTGGTCGAATCGCTCTCGCTCGAAGGCGAGGGGAGACGGCTGCCCTCTGTCTCCTCCGGGTCGCTCGCCGCATTCCAGGGCCTGGTCAGCCGAGGTCACGCCGGCCCACGCCGCCACCCCCAGGCGCGATCCGCCCGCCCCGCCGCTGAGATCGTCATGCCTGGACCGATCGCCGACCCGGCTCGCCGCGATCGCGATCGCCGCGGCGACGGCGACGCGATCGCCGCCGAGCGCGGACACGGCGCCGACCGCGGCGCCGACCGCCTCCGGCACCCCCGCGGCCGGCCTGCCGCGACGGAGGGCCTCCCGATCCGCGGCCGCGCCCAGCCGGCAGGCGATCTCGACGCCGATCGCCAGGGCGGTCAAGAACCGCTTGCCCCCGAGCCCTGCGCGCTCGGCGACGGCAAGCACCGCAGGGGTGACGGCGGCCCCAGGGTGCACCGCGCCGGGCGTGTAGCCGTCGTCGATGCGCAGGGCGTGCGCGGCGGTCCCGTTCACGAGGGCCGCGGCATCGGCGCTCGCAGTGGCCACCGACCCGGCGACGCTGGCCGGCCCGTCGAGGCCGCTCTCCACAGTTCGCTTCTTGACAGCGACGACGACCGGTGCCTGCGAGCCGGCGATCACCGCCGTTGCGTGGTCCAACAACCCCCGACGCAGGTGAACACCGAGCGCGTTTGGAAGCTCAGTGCTCTGGATCTCCACCGCCCAATCCGCTATCTCCTCGACGAGGTGTGGGAGCCTGTTCATACGCTCCGAGTTCTTCGATAGGACAATAATTTTGTTATCTTATGCGGGCTGCGAGCTTGAGGTAAGGGTTCGCCGCGTGCAGATGCTGTGGGGAGAGGGGTCGAGCCGGGGAGTGACTACGTGAGGCGCCAGAGGAACGCAGCGCTGCGGGATCTCCGTCGGCTCGGGCGCCCGGCGCTGGCAAGCCTCGCTTACCTCACTGTCCTCGTCGTGTTCTCCGGCCTCTTCCCCGGCGTCGCGGCGGCCGACGGAAGCTGTGCCAACGAAGCGCGTCGCGTCGAACAGGTTCCCTACGGTCTCGCGCTGCCCGCATGCCGAGCCTACGAGCTGGTTACCCCGGACAATCTCATCCCCCAGAACGAGAGCCAGCCGGTCCGGGCGTCGATCGAGGGCAGTGCGCTTGGCTACTACACCACCCATCCCGCGGCGGGGGCCGACACCAGCAGCTTCTTCTATCGCTCGACTCGCGGTGCCGGCAGCTGGTCGGTGCAGAGCGTCGGCCCGCAGGCCACGGCGCCGGCTTTCTTCGAAGACGAATGCGAACAGAACGTCTTCTTCTCGCCCGATCTCTCCAAGAACATCGATGAAGAGGGTTGGGCCGAAGAAAACCAGCCTGCGCGCTGCAAAGACAGCGAAGGAGTCTTGGTCCCTGGCGAACCGTTTCAGTACCGCAACGTCTTCCTCCATGACGTCGCCACCGGCTCGAACCTCCTGGTTAACGTCACGCCCCCCGGTATTCCTCCCGCAAACGCGAAGTTCCAGGACGCGTCCGACGACTTCGACCGAATCGTCTTCAGCGAGGAGGCCGAGCTGACGCCCGAAGCACCCGCTGGCTACAACTTCTACGTCTGGGCCGACGGCGTGGTCCGGCTTCTCACCCGCCTGCCGGACGGATCCGCGACCTCAGGAGCGTTGGTCGAGGCAGCGGGCCACCGCACCAAGGCGGGAAGCATCGTCGCGGGGAACGGCTTCGCGCCGGTCGCCGGGGCCTTCTCCGCCGACGGCGAGCGCGCCTTCTTCTATGCCGGCGGCAATCTCTACCTGCGCCAGAACCCGGACCAGCCGCAGAGCGCGACCTTCGGCGGCGAGTGCACCGAGCCGTCTGCCGCCTGCACGGTCCAGGTCGACGCTTCCGCCGGCCCCGGGTTGAGCGGCGGCGGCGTGTTCTGGCGCGCCAGCTTTAGCGGCTCCCGGGTTTTCTTCACCTCCGACCGCCAGCTGACCGTCGATTCGACTGCCGTCTCCGCCAAGCCCGACCTCTACGAATACAACGCCGACAGCGGGCAGCTGACGGATCTCACCGTGAGCATTGACGCACCGGCTGACGTCAAAGGGGTCAGCGGCATCGGGGACGACGGCTCCTACGTCTATTTCGTCGCCAACGGCGCCTTGGCGGCGGGAGCCTCGCCCGGCAGCTGCGAAGAGCCCGCAAGCGCCGAGCAGAGGTGCAACCTCTACGTCGCGCACGACGGCTCGACTCGGTTCATCGCTTCCCTCTCGCGACAGGACCGGCTCGTGTGGCAGGAATTCTTCGGCACCGAACCGGACCCGCGCCGGAGGCCGGCCGCGCTCTCGGCCGACGTCTCTCCCAGCGGCAGGTTTCTAGCCTTTGGCTCAATCGCCAGCCTCACCGGCTACGACAATCGCGACCTCAACAGCACTCAGCCGGACCGCCAGATCTTCGTCTACGACGCCGCGGCCAGCGGCGGGGTGGGGGAGCTGAGCTGCGTGTCATGCAATCACGGTTCGCCGCCAACCGACCCTTCGCTCGATGTCACGTTCGGGGGCAGCAGCGGCAGCTCCCCGGGCGGCAACGCGAGTTGGGCGACGAACACCGTCCTCGACGACGGACGCGTCTTCTTCCACACCGCCGAACGGCTCGTTGCCGCGGACACGAACGCGACGCGGGACGTCTACGAGTATCTGGACGGAACGCGGCGCCTGATCTCGTCGGGCGCCTACGAGGGCGGGGCGCGCTTTCTCGACGCCAGCCGGAGTGGCCGGGACGTGTTCTTCCGCACGCCGCAGTCGCTGGTTCGCTCCGACAGCGACCGCGACCATCCAAGCATCTACGACGCTCGCATCGGCGGCGGCTTCCCGGAACCGCCCCCGCAGCTCGCCTGCTATGGAGTGGTCTGTCGTAATGCCGCCCCCCCTCCGCCGCTCGTCGCCCTGCCCGCCACCTCCAGCTTTCAGGGCCAGGGAAATCCAAAGGCTCGGCGCGGCAAGCACAAGCGGTGCAAGGGGGACGGCAAGCGCAAGCAACACCATCGCTGCAAGCGCGGCAAGCGGGGGCGCCGATGAGTCCTCGTCGCGCTCTGCGCCGCGCCGCGGCCCTGTCCGTCGTACTCGGTTCCTGTCTTGGGCTTTCGAGCGCCGCCAGCGCGAATTACGTGCACCCACTGGAAGGCAGCTTCGCCGTCGGCCCGCCGGAAGCCAGCGCCCTGCTGCTGAGCGTGGGGGTCGACAGCTCGGGAGGGGCAAACGCCGGCAGCGTCTACGTGGGGGGTGTCAGCCTCTTCAGCGAAGAAAGCTTCGTCGCGAGGTTCGACGAAGGGGGGGCGCTCCTCGACGAAATCGACGGGAGCGAAACCCCGGCGGGCTTCTTCCGCTTTCTCTCCTTCGAAGACAACTTCCAGGATTCCGGCATCGCCGTCGACAGCTCCGCCGGGCCGAGCAAAGGCGATGTATACGTCGCCGACGTGGCCAACAAGGTGATCGACCGCTTCGACGAATCCGGCGCTTACGTCTGTCAGATAACCGGCAGCGCCACTCCGTCGTCCAGCGAGTGCAACGGCCCGGCGGGAAGCGAGACGGCGGCCGGCGACATGCTCCCAGCCGGCCTCGCCGTGGACGACGCCAGCGGAATTCTCTATGTGGCCGATGCGAAAAACGACGCGATCCTCAAGTTCGGCCCGGCGGGCGCTTACCTGGGGCAGATCTCCAGCCCGCACGTGACCGCGCCGAACTCGATCGCCGTCGACTCCACCGGCGCCATCTACGTCGCCAACTCAGGGCCCCTCTTCCAGGAAACGCCGGGCAACCTCGTGAAGCTCAGCGCCGCCGGCGAGCTCCTTTACGTCGTCGACGAGGAAGACCCGATCCGGGTCGCGGTCGACCGCTCCAGCGACGACGTCTACGTTGCGGAGCACTTGTTCGAAGGCAGCCAGGTCAGCCAGTTCGATGCGACCGGGGACCAGGTCAGCGCCTTCGGCGGCGGCGACGAACTGCTTGCCCCAGCCGTCGCCGTAGACGAAGTCAGCCAGCGGGTCTACGTGTCGAAAAGCATCCTCTTCTCATCCGAGAGCTCGAGGGTGCTGTTCTACGGGCCAGGCCTGATCATCCCCGACGCAGCGCTCGCCGCTCCGAGCGACGTCGGAGAGACCACCGTGACCTTGAATGGCAGCGTCGACCCAGACGGCGGTGGCGACGTCACCGACTGCCAGTTCGAATTCGTCGCCGCCTCCGCTTACGACGAGTCTGCCCCCAACCCCTACGCCGCCGGGCCGCCCCCGGTGGCCTGTTCGGAGCCGCTTCCGTACGACACCCCGACCGCCGTGTCCGTCGCGCTCAGCGGCCTCTTCCCGTCGACGACCTACCGCTTCCGCATCCGTGCCGCGAATGCCAACGGTCTCTTCAGCTTCAGCGAGGACGGGACCTTCGACACGGCGGGCCCGCCCACCATCGAGGAGCAGTCGACCAGCGATATCGAGCGCCATGCCGCGGTGTTGCGGGCGAGGATCAATCCGCGCGGCTTCGGGACCCAGTACAGGTTCGAGTACGTCGATGACGAGCACTTCCAAGCCGAGGGCGGCTTCTCCAGCCCGGCGACGAGATCGACCCCGCTCTCTGAGATCGGAGAAGGGCTCAAGCCCCTCTCGGTCAGCCAGGGCATCGGCGGGCTGCTGGTCGGCACGACCTACCACTTCCGAGCTGTGGCGGTCAACGCGCGGGGGACCGTCGAGGGGCCCGGGCAGACCTTCGCGACCGTTCCGATCGCGACGATCGACCGGCAGTGGGCTTACGCGCGGGGGAGAAGCGCGTCGGTGGAGGCGGAGATCGACCCGCTCGGGCTCGAGACCGGCTGCCACGTGCAGTACGTCTCGGACCCGGAGTTCCAGCTGAGCGGCTTCGCGAATGCCGCGACCAAGCCCTGTCTCGCGAGCCTCGGCTCGGGCTCTGGCGAGGTAGTCGCGAGGGCCGAGCTCGTGGATCTGGAGAGAGGAGCCGATTACCGCTTCCGCTTCATCGCGACGAACTCGAGTGGCAGCCTGCCGGCCCCGGATCGGAGCTTTGCGACCTTCGGGATCGAATCCTTCTCCTACGAAGTCCTCGACAAAGAGGGCAATCCCTACACCCAGGCGGGCGGTCACCCCTACATGTCCGTCACCCACTACGACTACAACCACACGCTCGTTCCGTCGCGCAACGGCACGATGGGCAGCCTCACCGGCTTCATCAAGGACGTGCTGACGGAACTCCCACCGGGGCGGGTGGGGGGGACGGTGGTTCCGCCGCGGTGCCCAGGGTTCGTCGCCGACGAAGAAAAATGCAGTGGCGATACGCAGGTCGGCACGATCACGATCGAATATTTCGAAAGCAGCGGGGCCCGCGCGACCCGGACCCGCGGCCTCTTCAACGTCTTCGCCCCGAGGGGGACCGCGGGTCGCTACTCGAGCATCGACCCTTACGTCGCAAGCGATGCCTCGATCCGCAGCGAGGGCGACTACGGCGCCACCGCGGGCGCGTTCGACATCACGGAGGAAGCGCGGATCGTCGGGGTCACGGCGAAGATCTGGGGAGTGCCGTCCGATCCCGGCCACGACTCCGAACGGCGCTGCCCGAACGGAGCGAGTCCTTGCGTCTCCAACGCCCCGAAGCTGCCCTTGCTCAGGAACCCCACGACCTGCAGCGGCGACCCGTTGACGACCCATGCCCGTGTGAGCACCTGGGAGGCGCCGAACGACTTCGCCGAAGCGAGCGCCCTGACGCCGCCGATCACCGGCTGCGACCAGCTGGAGTTCGAACCGACGGTGAAGGTGCAGCCGACGACCGACCTCGCCGACTCGCCCAGCGGTCTGCACGTCGAGATCCATGTGCCGCAGAACCAGGATCCGGCCAAGCTCGACCCGCCGGATCTCAGGCACGCGGTGTTCAACCTGCCCGCCGGCCTGGCGATCAATCCGGCTACGGCCAACGGGATGCTCGGCTGCGCGCCGGGGCAGGTCGATCTACACGGCGCCAACCCCGCCAACTGCCCCAATGCTTCCGAGGTCGGCTCGGTCGAGATCGACACTCCCCTCCTCGACCACCCCTTGCACGGCGGAATCTACGTCGCGACGCCGTACGACAACCCATTCGACTCGCTCTTCGCGATCTACATCGCGGTCGCGGATCCCGAGACCGGCGTCACGATCAAGCTCGCCGGGAAGATCGAGGTCGATCCCGAGACCGGGCAGCTGACGACGTCGCTCTCCGACAACCCCCAGCTCCCCTTCGAAGACTTCACGCTCGATTTCTTCGGCGGCCCGCAGGCCCTTCTGCGCACCCCCGCGACCTGTGGCACCTACACGACGAGGGCGACGTTGACGCCGTGGTCGGCCCCTCACTCGGGGCCGCCGGCGGAGCCCTCCGACTCCTACCGGATCGTCGCCGGGGCGGGCGGCCGCGGTTGCCCGCCCGACCTCGCTCAGGCGCCGAATCGCCCCGCCTTCCGCGCCGGCACGATCAGCCCGCGCGCCGGCGCCTACTCGCCCTTCGTCCTGCAGCTCGAGCGCGAGGACGGTACGCAGGAGATCGCCGCCCTGGACGTTGCCCCGCCGCCCGGCTTGACCGGGCGCATCGCCGCACGTGGCTCGTGTCCCGAGGCTGCCCTCGCAGCCGCCGAGCGCAAGACTGGGGCAGAGGAGCTGGCCGCCCCCTCATGCGCGCTCAGCACGCTGCTGGGGAGCGTCAACATCGGCGCCGGCTCAGGCCCGGCGCCCGTCCACGTGCCGGGGAAGACCTATCTGGCCGGCCCATACAAAGGCGCGCCGCTCTCGATCGCCGTGGTCGTGCCGATGATGGCGGGCCCCTTCGACCTCGGCACCACGGTCGTTCGGGCCGCTCTTCTCGTCGACCTGCAAACGGGTCAGATCAGGATCCAGACCGACCGGCTCCCGGCGATGAGCGCGGGGATCCTGCTCAACGTGCGTTCGATCTCGGTCAGGCTGGACGGCCCCGAGTTCACCCTCAATCCCACCAGCTGCGAGCCGATGGCCGTGCAGGGGCAGGCGACCTCGGTCTTCGGCCAGGCGGCGGCGCTCACCGACCCGTTCCGGGTCGGCGGCTGTCGCAGGCTCGGCTTTGCGCCTCGACTCGGCCTGCGGCTCTTCGGCAAAACCCACCGCGGATCCCACCCGAAGCTGCGCGCAGTGCTGAGGATGCCGCGGCGCGGCGCGAACATCTCGCGCGTCGGGGTGACCCTGCCGCCCTCCCAGTTCCTCGACAACGAGCACATCCGCAACATCTGCACGAAGGAGCAGTTCGCTGCGGAAAGCTGTCCGGCCGACTCGGTCTACGGCTACGCGAGGGCGTGGACCCCACTGCTCGACAATCCGCTGGAAGGCCCGGTCTACCTGCGCTCCTCCGACCATCGCCTGCCGGACCTGATCGCTCGTCTGAACGGCCAGGTGCGGTTTGAGCTGAGCGCCCGGATCGGCTCCTCGCGGGGGCGGATCCGGGCGAACGTCGAAGGCTTGCCCGACGTCCCGGTGACCAAGTTCGTGCTCACCATGGAGGGCGGCGGCAAGGGGTTGCTGCAGAACGGCGCCGGCATCTGCGACACGCCCCAGCGCTCAGCGGTCGAGTTCGAAGGTCAGAACGGCAGGGTGAGGAATCTCCAGGTGCAGGTCAGGCCGCAGTGCGGAAACCGGGCTCAGCCACGACGACGCTGAGCGCGGGCGATCGCGCGCGCCGTGCGGCGCGCTTCCCACCCGAGGTCGAAGAGGAGGCCGCCGAGCCTGGGCGCATAGCCGACGAAGTAGAGCCCGGATGCTCCCTGCGGGCTGCGCGGCGCACCGACCAGGGGCTTGCCGGAGTCGTCGAGAACGTCGAGATGGCCCGTGAGCCGCTTCAGGCCGGAGCCGTAGCCGACCGCCGCGATCACGGTGTCGGGCACGACGCGGCGCCCGTCGCTCAGCACCACTTCGCTGCCCGAGAGGGAATCGATCGCGGCGACCACCTCGATCGATCCCTCCTTGACCAGTCTCACGAAGCCGGTGTCGATCACCGGAGGCCTCTGGCGCAGCGACGTCGTGTGGACGCCGTCGGGCGGCGGTGGCAGGCCCAGCGGTGCCAGGTCTCCATAGATCAGCCTGGCGACGACCCGGGTCGATCGGTCCAGCAGCGCCGGTGGGGACCAGCGCCCGAGCAGCGCAAGCGGATGCGTCGGTACCCCCAGCAGTTCGCGTGGGACGATGTTCGGCGGCGTCCGCGTCGAGAGCCGTACGCGGGCGGCCCCGGCAGCCACCAGCTGCTGGGCGATCTCGGTGCCGGTGTTCCCGGCGCCGACGACGAGCACGTCTTCGCCGGCGAGCTCCGCCGCGGACCCGAGCTCGGCCGCGTTCAGCAGCCTTCCCTCGAAATCCCCAAGCCCCTCCCAGACCGGTGTGCGGGGGAGGTTGTACAGCCCGCTCGCGATCACCAGCGACCTCGCGCGGCGTGGGCCGCGCGAGGTCGAGAGGCTCCACGAGCCGCGGCCCTCGTCACGGTCGACTCGTTCGACTGTGACGCCCGTCTCCACCTCGATCCGATGATGCTCGGCGTACTGTTCGAGGTAGCGAACGAAGTCATCTCGCTCCACCCAGCGCCCATGGCGTCGCGCCAGCCGCAGCCCCGGCAGCGACGAGAGCCATCTGATCGTGTTCAACCGTAAGCCGTCGTAGCGCACCTGCCACGCCGCGCCGACGCTCAGGCCACGCTCCAGAACCCTCACTGACACTCGACGTCGGCTCAGCATCGCCGCCGTCGCCAGTCCCGCCGGGCCGGCGCCGATCACCAGCGCCTGGCTAACCGTATCCGCTGCTGCATCGCGGTCCTGTTGAGGCATCGGTCGGCTCAATAGTATTGCTGCGGGTTCGTGACTTCGTCCGCTGACACCGGGGTCGAGCCAGCCATCCGCGAGGGCACTCTCGAAGTGGACGGTGTTGCATCTCCGACCTGGGAAACCGGCCCGGCCGATTCGACCGAGGCCGTGGTGTTCGTGCACGGCCTACCGGGATCGGGAAAGGAGTTCGTTCGCCTGCTTCCGCCTCTGGCTGGCCTGTCCCGAACCCTGTCGTTCGACATTCCGGGGTTCGGCCAGGCAGACAAGCCGCTGGATTTCGACTACTCCTCGGCTGGCTTCGGCCGCTTCATCGGCGAGGCGCTGCGTGTCCGCGGCATCGACCGAGTGCACTTGGTGACGCACGACTTCGGTGGAGGCTGGGCGTTCGAATGGGCGGTGCGGAACCCCGGGGCGATTGCCAGCGTGGTGTCGATGAACATCGGCCTGCTCGGAACCCGCATGCACTGGCTGCCGAAAGTGTGGGGGACGCCCGTTCTGGGGAGTATGGCCCAGGCCGTGGCCCAGCTCCGGATCACCCGGGTGCTGCTCTGGCACGGAAACCCTCGCGGCCTGCCGCGGTCCTTCGTCGACGGGATGTACGAGAACTACGATCGCGGCACGAGGCGGGCGGTGCTGCAGATGTATCGCCATACCGAGGAGCCGAAGCCGATGCTCGAGCGGCTGGCTCGGGACCTTGCCCCCCTCGACCTCCCATCGCTGGTGATCTGGGGCTCGCACGACCCGTACATACCGCTCAGGTGCGCCGAGCGCGCCTGCCTGCTGTTCCCCTCCACCGCCGTTTCCTACTATGAGGACAGCGGCCACTGGCCCTTCATCGACAATCCGGAGCGGACGACCCGCGAGATCGTCGAGTTCGTACGGGGCCAGGTCAGCGATCGCGAAGCTGGAGGGTGACCCGGCCTCCCCGCGACGGCCTCAGCGCGAGAGAGGCAACCGCCTCGCCCTTTTTCTCCCGCCCGACAAGGCGCCGGTTGGAAAGGATCGTCCGCAGGACCAGCTTCATCTCCAGCGTGGCGAGGCTGGCGCCCACGCAACGGCGGATGCCGCCTCCGAACGGAGCCCACGCGTAGGAGTCCGGACGGGCTCCTACGAAGCGCTCGGGGCGGAAGGCGTCGGGGTCCTCATAAGCGGCGGTGGATCGGTGCAGCAGGTAGATGCAGGCCGCGACGTTGGTGCCCGCCGGAAGCGTGCCGTCGCGCAGCTCGAGCGGCTCGAGCAGCCGGCGCATGGCGAGCGGAACCGAGGGGTGGAGCCGCAGCGTCTCCCGCACGGTGGCCTCCAGATAGGCCTCGGAGTCGAGCTCGTCGGTGAGCCGCTCCAGCGCCCGAGGGGATCTCGCCAGCGAGTGCAGCGCCCAGCTCAGCGAGGTCGCCGTGGTCTCGTGTCCGGCGACGAGGAGGGTGAGGAGATTGTCCTTGAGCTCGACGTCGTCGAGCACCCGCCCCTGCTCGTCGCTCGCCTTCAGCAGCAGCGACAGCATGTCTTCCCGCGAGCCGGTGCGGGGATCGCGCCTACGGCGTCCGATCTCCACCAGCAGGGCATCCTCGAGGGCGTCCATCGTGCGCCGAAAGGCGAACAGTCGACTGCGCGTGGCGAGCTGGAAGACGCGCGTGGTGAGGAGGGCCGCGGCGAGGACCCGCGACTCGCCCATGGTCAGCCGCAACATCGCTTTGACGCAGGCTCTGACTCGCCCACCTTCGCCGCTGCGGAAACCGAAGATTCCACGCATGATCACCTCGAGCGTGATCTCCTGCACGCGGGGGAGGACCGAGAACTCCTCACCGAGCGGCCATCCCCTCAACTCGCTTTCCGTGGCCTCCACCACCAGTTCGGCATATCGCTCCAGATAGGGGCCGTGCAGCAGCGGCAGCAGCAGCCGACGCTGGCGTAGGTGGTCCTCGCCGTCGATCAGGTGGACCGACCGGGCGCCGAACAGTGGCTCGAGCCGCTCATGGGTCGCTCCCGAGAGGATCGCCGCGGGGGTCCTGGCGAAGATCGCCCCGACGTCGACGGGGTGGGAAACGAATACCCACCGCCCTCCATCCGTGAGCCGAACCGTGAACGTATCGCCGTAACTGCCACGACAGCGGCGGAGAAAGCTGGCCGGCCGCGCCGCCCACCACGCTGACTGGACCGGAGTGGGGAGCCGCGGACCGGGAGGAAGGTCAGGCCAGTGCGTAGTAACCGCTGAAATTAGCGTATATATTCGACTAAGATATCTCTAATCGGTGCGGAAGGGTCCAATCGGTGCGGAAGGGTCCAAATGGGATGGGGGGATGAGGGTCAGCAGGGGAGAACTCCGTTGGGTGGCAAGGAGCTCCTCGAAGCGGTCGGCTCGTTGAGTGAGACCAGTCCCCTGCGGGAGAGCTGTGAG
This sequence comes from uncultured Solirubrobacterales bacterium, assembly GCA_963846515.1. Lineage (GTDB taxonomy): Bacteria > Actinomycetota > Thermoleophilia > Solirubrobacterales > 70-9 > VAYN01. The sequence goes on from CAWJWC010000005.1 coordinate 286,647, forward strand.
TACGTAGCCTCCACTCCCGGCAAGCGATTCCGCGCATCCGTCCTTTTTGCGGCGGCCGAGTACGGTGAAACCCTCGATTGGGACCTCGTGAAGCAGTCGGCCGTCGCCGTCGAGCTTTTCCACGCGGCGACCCTCGCCCATGACGACGTGGTCGACGACGGACAGTTGCGCCGCGGCAAGCCGTCGATCGGCGCTCACTCCGGAAACCTCGCCGCGAGTCTCTCCGGTGGCTGGCTGTTCGCGCGCGCGGTCGAGTTGATCGCCGATGCGGGCGAAGAGGCCACCGTTCAGTTCGGCAAGACCGCGGCGAAGGTGTGTGAGGGTGAGATGCTCGAGGCGCGCGACCTCTACGATGCCGACCGCTCGCGCGCCCGGTACCAGGAGGCGATCGAGGCCAAGACGGCAAGCCTGATCGGGTTCGCCGCGTGGTTGGGGGCGACGGTTGGGGGGGCCGAGCCGGAGACGGTGTCGAAGCTCGAGCAGTACGGGGACGCCGTCGGGATGGCGTTCCAGATCGCCGACGATGTACTCGACCTGATCGGCGACCCTGAGGTGACCGGAAAGACGGCGGGGAGCGACCTGCGGCAGGGCGTGTACACGCTTCCGGTCATCTACGCGCTGGAGGCGGATCCGTCGCTGCGGAGCGTGCTGGTCTCTGGTCCCGAGCAGCACGAGCTGCCGGCTCTGGTCGAGCGGGTTCGGGCGCTCGGCGCGGTCGAGGCTGCACTCGGCGACTGCACCGAGTGGATCGAGCGGGCGCACTCGTTCCTCCCGGGCGCGGAGCTGCGTCCGGGGTCCGAGGAACGCCTGGTCTCCCTGGCCGGCGCCGTCTCCGAACGCGTGGAGGGGATGGTGCGTTGATATGAGCGCAACGGCTATCGCGATGGACGAGGCCGAGGTCGTCGTCATCGGCGCTGGTCCGTCCGGCACCGTCTCCGCCGCCGTCCTCGCCGAGCTGGGCCACGATGTGCTGATCCTCGACAAGGACGAGTTCCCCCGTGAGAAGGCGTGCGGGGATGGGCTGATGCATCCGGCTGTCGGCGCCGCCGAACGCATGGGCCTCGGCGGCCTGATCGAGTCGAGCCTGACAATCGAGGCTTCCCGGGTTGTGATCGCGCATCGTCGCCAGACCGAAACCAGCCTCGCGGGCAGCCCCGGCAGGCCTCATCCCCGCTGCATCACCCGCAACGACTTCGACAGCGCTCTGCTCGACGCCGCGAAGGAACGGGGAGCGCGGTTCGTGCAGGCCCGGGTCGACGGGCTGGAGGGCGAGGAGGGTCACCGTCGGCTGACGGCCGTCGCCGACGGCAAGCCGTTCGCGGTGGGGGCGAGGACGATCATCGGCGCCGATGGGGCGACCTCGAGGATTCGTCGTGCGGTGACCGGTGCCAGCCCCTCGAAGGCGTCCGCCTATGCCGTCCGCCAGTACTTCGTCAGCGAGAGGCCGCTCGATCCTATTCTCGAAGGCTATCTCCCGTTGGAACTCGACGGCCGGGTCCTCGCGGGCTACGGATGGGTCTTCCCGATCGGCGAGCACACAGCGAACGTCGGGGTTGGCGTGTTTCGCGACGCGCACCGCTTGCCGCCGCTGACGCGGGTGCTCTCGGCCTTTATCGAGGAGCTGCAGAGGAAGGCCAGGTTCCGGTTCGGCGACCTCGAGGCGGTCAGCGAGCCGTTTGGCTCGCCGGTTGGCATTCGCTCGCCGATCGAGGTCTCCGGCGTGCCTGACGTCGTCCTCGTCGGCGACGCCGCGGGGACCACGCATGCGCTGACCGGGGAGGGGATCCCCTTCGCGATGCGGGGAGGGGAGATGGTCGCCCGCGCCGTCCATGCTCGATCGAGGGCCAGGGACGGAGGAGCGCAATCCGCGGACCGCGACGACGCCTCGCTCTGGCGATCGTTCCCGCAGCTCGGGATCGACGCCTCCGGCCTGAGCCGCCTCGGGACGCTCGAACTGAACAAGGGCGGGTCGGCGATGATCACCCCGGTCGGCGAGCCCTTCCTGGCGATCGTCAAGCGGATGCAGCGGGAGTCCGCCTACGACACCGGGGCGGAGGGCACGCCTGCCTGGGCGGCCCTCGAGGCATACGACCCGGCGCTGGCCGAATGCCTGGAGCGGGCGAACGACGTGCTGCTCGAGCGGCTCCTGAACCAGATGCCGTTCGTGACGGAGGTCACGCACCGGTTCGTCAGGACTCGGCTCGGGCCGATGTACGCGGCGGTCACGATCGCGACCGCGAGCGGTGGGGACAGCCAGCCGTCCGACCTGGTGCTCGAGGCGGCGATCGCCTCCGAGTCGGTGGGGGTCCTGCCCGAACTGCTGACCATGCTCGTCGACAAGGCCAGCTCCAAGAGCTTGCGGGCCAACAACGCGATCGCGGTTCTCACCGGCGACTTCGCCGCCACCCGGGCCCTCGTCGCGTCTGCGAAGCTCGGACCCAAGGCCGTCGGCTTGCTCGCGCTTGCCTGTCAGCAGGGCTGCGAGGGGGGGATGCGCGACGCCGCGGCGCGCTTCGCGCCGAACCGCTCCGTCGCGAGCTGGTTCGACGCTGCGCGGGAGACCACCGGCGCTGCGACGATCCTGGCGAGCCAGCTCGGCACGATCGTCGCCGAAGGCGACAACGGATCGGACGAGCCCCTCCGCGAGTACGGGGTCGAGCTGGGAATCGCGATCAGGCTGGCCGAGGAGATCGTCGACCTGACTCTCGGCGACGAGATGCACCCGGGCCGCGAGGGCGAGGACCTGCGCCGCGGCATCTACCCGCTGCCGTTGCTTTACGCGCTCGAAGCCGATTCGTCGATCCCCCAGCTGCTGGCCAGGCACAGCGCCGAAAGCGGCAGCCCGTCCGCGATCATCGACGCGGTCCGCGAGTCTGGGGCCCTCGAGCGGGCGATCGAGGAGTGTGCGCGGAGGGCCGCGAAGGCAGGGTCGATCGCGGACGGCCTCGCGGGCGTCAACGGCGGCGCCTTGGCGGCGCTGGCCGCGGTCCCACCGGACTTCGTCGCCTCCCGCGTCCGGGCCACGGCGGTAGGTACGTAGCGCACGCCTGACCAGCGGCCAGGCGTGCACGGCTTTGTCGCTAGTTCTGGGCGATTAGCTCATCTAGCCGGACTTCCTCTTCCGTCAACCCGTACTTCTGCGCAAGCTCGCTCAGGTGTTCCAGCGAAGGTTCGTTGAGCTCCGGTCGCCAGGTCGGAAGCACCATTGCCTTTGCGACGCTGGAAGGAATTTCCGTGTAGGTGGGGATCAGCTTGCGGACTTTGTCCGAATGCGACTGCGCGTAGGAAAGCGACTTTTCCATCGCGTTGGCGAACGCATCCACCGTGTCGGGGCTCTCATCTGAGAATTCCTCGGTCGTGAAGTACGCGGCTACCGTGAGATCCGGTTCGGTCTCGACGTAGTTGTACGTGATCACCCGTGCTCCATTGGCCTTCGCCTGGGCCGTGAACGGTTCGATCATCCAAGCGGCGTCGACCCGTCCCGAGTCCAGCGCGGCGTTCATCTCGGGGAAGGGGATCTCGACGAACTCGAGCTTCTCCGGGTCGGCGCCCTTCTTGCTGAGCGACTCCTTGATCGTCACATCGCCGATGTCTTTCAGCGCGACGACGCCGATCGTCTTACCCTCGAGATCCTTGCCGTTCTCGATCGGGCTGTCGCTGCTCACGACCACCGCCGAACCCGCTTCAGAGGCCGTTTTGCCGGCGAGTTCGCCAGGTGAGACGACCTTGATCGGCAGGCCCTGGGAGCGGGCGACGATCAGCGGCACGGAGGACGAGAAGCCGATCTCGTTCTCGTGGCTGACGACAGAGGTCACCGCTTCCGGCCCGCTGATCAGCATGTCCGGCTCGATGTTCAAGCCTTCTTCCTTGAAGAAGCCCTCCTCCATCCCGAGGAAAAGCGGTGCGCTGGCCGCGAATGGGAAAGTTGCGACACTGACGGTCGTAGGCCCGTCGCTCGAGCTCGACTCGGAGTCGCTGCTCCCACATGCGGCGAGGCCGATCGGCAGGGCGAAGAGCACCAGTAGGACGAGCTTTCTCATATATTCCCCCCGGGTATGGGTAACCCAGTTAAAAGCTATGGACTGGACGAGCGTGAGTCTATAGCGAGGTGGGTTATGCGCTGGGGACGCGTCGCTTTTAGAACGGCCACACTGTGGACGCCATCGTTCGTAGTAACGGTAGGCCTTCTGGCGATCCTCGAGCTGGCGATCGGAGCCGGTCTCCTCGACGCACAGTATTTGCCCCCTCCGAGTGATGTTTTCGGGGCGCTGCGGGACCGGCTCGGAGGTCACCATCTGGCTGCGGACGTCTGGCATACCCTCTCCGGCTGGGGCTTGGGCCTCGGTCTCGCTGCGGCGCTCGCCGTCCCGCTGGGGATGCTGATTGGCTCGAGCTCGATCCTCTACCGTGGGACGCGCGGCCTGATTGAGCTGATGAGGCCGATTCCCTCCGTCGCTTTGGTCCCCCTCCTCGTTTTGACCCTCGGCGGCGACATGGAGGCGGAGGTCGTCCTCGTCGCCTTCGCCTCGTTCTGGCCGATCCTGGTCCAGACGATCTATGGATTTCGCGATCTCGACCCCGAGCTGATCGAAAGCGCTCGCAGCCTCGGCTTCGGCCGCGCCTCCCTGCTCGTGCGTGTGAGCATGCCGGGGGCGCTGCCCTATGTGGCGACGGGATTGCGGATCGCCTCGGCGATCGCCCTCGTCCTAGCGGTGACGGCTGAGCTGGTGATCGGCATCCCGGGCCTCGGGCAGTCGATCGCGCTGACCCAGGCGGGTGGCGCGGTGTCGGCGATGTACGCCCTGATCATCGTCACCGGCCTGCTCGGCTGGGGGCTCAACGCGCTCTTCCTCGCGCTCGAGCGCCGGCTGCTCCGCTGGCACGTCGCCTACAGGCCGAGGGGCGCGTGAGCCGCCGCGGGGGCTTGCTTTGGCTGGCCGAGGCCGGCACGGTCGCGGTCATCCTCCTGCTCTGGGGCCTGCTCTCGGCGGACAGCACGAGCATCTACTTCCCTCCCCTGACCGAGATCCTCGAAAGCTTCGCGGACAACTGGGTCTTCGATCGTTTCGGCAGCGACGTCCTGCCGAGCTTGGAGCGGGTGGCGCTGGGATACGGCGTGGCGGTCGTGCTCGGCGTCGGCGTCGGCGCGGTCCTCGGCTCCTCGCCGCTCGCCCGGCGCGCTTTTAGCCCGCCGCTCGAGTTCCTGCGAGCGATTCCCCCGCCGGCCCTGATCCCCTTCGCCCTCTTGGTCTTCGGGATCGGCAACGGGGCCAAGGTCTTCCTGATCGCGCTCGGCTGCGTCTGGCCGATCTTGCTGGCGACGGTCGACGGCGTGGCGGGGATCGACCCAGTCACCCGTGACACGGCCAAGGCGTATGGGATCGGAGGCCTCCAGCGTCTCCTGCGCGTGACTCTGCCCGCGGCCGCGCCGCGGATCGCCGCCGGGATGCGCACCAGCCTCTCGCTGGCCGTGATCCTGATGGTGATCAGCGAGATGATCGGCAGCACCGACGGGATCGGCTACTTCATCGTCCAGTCCCAGCGTTCCTTCGCGATGACCGACATGTGGTCGGGCATCGTTGCCCTTGCGGTCATCGGGTACGCCCTCAACCTCGGCTTCGAGGTCGGCGAGCGGCGCGTTCTGCGCTGGCACCGCATGCAGCGGGCAAACGCGGCTGGCGCCCGCGAAGTGGTCTAGGAGGGTCTAGCCACCTGGGAGGGGCTGCTCTCGATGGGGGCGGCGGACGGTGCCCGCAGCAGGGACCAGAGCACCGCGCGCAGGGCCGGAAACTCGGGGAGCGCTTTCGTCCCGATCTGGTCCCGCTCGATCGGGAGGTCGACGTCGACGACTCTCAGCACCCGCGCCGGCGCCGGCGCCAGCACGTGGATTCGGTTGCTGAGATAGATCGCCTCGTCGATGTCGTGGGTGACGAAGACAGCCGTCATCCCGTGGGCGCGCTGGATCCGGAGGATCATGTCCTGCAGCTCGCTGCGGGTCTGCGCATCGACCGAGGCAAATGGCTCGTCCATCAGCAGCAGACGGGGGCGGTAGGCGATCGCCCGCGCGATCGCGACCCGCTGCTGCATCCCCCCCGATAGCTGCCATGGGTACTGGCTGCCGACGTCGCCGAGGCCCACCTCCTCCAGCGCCTCCTGGGCCCGCTCTCGGCGCTGCGCCCGGCTGAGGCCCGAGCGGCGCAGCGGCAGCATCACGTTGCGCTGAACCGAAAGCCAGGGGAACAGCGAGCGCGAGTAGTCCTGGAAGACGAGGCCGAGCTGCGCGGGGGTCGAGGTGAGGGTCTCGCCGGCGACCCGGACTTCCCCCGCCGTGACCGGGATCAGACCCGCGAGGCAGCGCAAGAGCGTCGTCTTGCCGCAGCCCGACGGCCCAACGATCGCCGCGATCTCGCCCTCGTCGACCGTCAGCGAGACGTCGGCTATCGCATCGGCTCCCTCGCCGCCGCCCGCGAAGCGCTTGCTCACGTGGACGGCTTCGAGCATCAACCGGCCGGAGGGGGCGGTCGATGCTGGACGGGCATCAGGCCGGGATCGTCGCCATCCGCTCCTCGACCCGGCCGGTCGAGGCGATGTGCTTGCTCATCCCGAGCTCCTTCGGCTCGGCGCCGAGCGCGAGCCCAACCAGCTGCGGCAGGTGCAGGACGGCAAGGCCGAGGTCGCGGTTGACGACCTTGGCCGCCTCCGGCTGCTGCATGTCGAGGTTGAGGTGGCAGAGCGGGCACGGCGTCACCAAACAGTCGGCGCCGGCGTCCAGCGCATCGCCGAGATGGGTGCCGGCCTGCCGCAAGGAGGTGTCGCGATTCATCGTGATCACCGGGAAGCCGCAGCACTTGCGGGCCCCGTCGTACTCGACGACTTCGCCGCCGAGGGTCTCGATCAGCTTCTCCAGGTAGATGTCGCGATCGGGGTGCTCGTCGTAGCCGAGGCGGTGCTTGGGCCGGATGATATAGCAGCCGTAGAACGGGCCCACCCTGAGGCCCGAAAGCGGCCGCTTAATCTGGGCGGCGAGGCGGTCCAGACCGTAATCCTCGACTAGCAGCCAGAGGAAGTTCTTGTTGGTGAAGCCGTCCTTGCCCTTGACGTACTCGAGCCCCTGGCCGGCCAAGACCTCGTTGATGTGCGCGCGGTAAGCCGAGTCGGCGTCGAGGCGCTGCTGGCACTCGGACTGCGCGCCCTGGCAGGTCGAGCAGATGTTCATCATCGAGAACCCGGTCTGCTGGGCCAGCGCGAAAGTGCGGGCGTTGAGCGTGTCCGCCAGCTCCTGATTGTGCTCGGACATCACGCCGATCCCGCAGCAGTTGGCGCGGTTGAGTTCGACCAGCTCGATGTCGAGGCGATCGGCTACCCAGGCCATGGAGCCGTGCAGCTCGGGGGTGAAGCCGCGGGAGACACAGCCGGGCCAGTAGGCGACTTTCATGTTCGTCATAGCGGTTTCTCCTCCGTAATCTCGTCGGGCTCCGGTTCCACGTCCTCCTCGCCCTTGATGTAGAGGTTGAGCTCGAGGCGATGCTCCTCGGCGTGCGCGAAAATCGCCTTGACGTCGTCCTGATCGGGCAGCTTCGGGTGCAACCCGGGGATCAGCTGGTGCAGCGAGCGTGCCTTGCCGGTCTTGATCGCCCGCAGCGCCGTCGGGATCGACCCGATCAGGCCCTTGATCGCGCCCTTGGTCGGTTTCAGCTTGCCTTTGATCCCGGGCGCGTAGGACTCCTGCAGCAGCAGCGCCTCGTCGTTCGTTCCCTTCTTCTCGATGATCTTGACGAAGGCGACCTCGTGGTTGTGGCCGTTGTTCGAGTCGACGATGCCGTTTTCTCCCGCCTTCCGTCGCAGGCGGATGATCTGGTCCATCGGCGCCACGTCCTTGGGGCAGGCGTCGATGCAACTGAAGCAGTGGGTGCAGTCGTAGATCCCGTGCGGGTCTTCGGCAAGGTCGTGAAGCCGCTCGACCGTCTCCGCATCGCGCGGGTCGCCGACGAAGCGGTAGGCCTTGGCCAACGCCGCCGGGCCGATGAACTCGGGGTCGGCTTCCATCGAGAGGCAGGAGGAGACGCAGGCGCCGCACTGGATGCAGGCCATCGACTGGGTGATGTCGATCATCGACTCCGGCTCGACCACGTACTCGCGCTCGGGCGGTTCGCCGTGTGGCAGCAGCCAGGGGGTGACGCGGCGGATCTTGGCCCAATGGGTCGACTCCATGTCGGTGATCAGGTCCTTGATCACCGGCATGTTCCCCATCGGCTCAATGATGATTGGCGCGGCCTCCTCTGCTCCCGGCTGGGCGCGAGAGCCGGGCGCGGCCTCCTCCGCTCCCGCCCGGTCGCGCTCATCATCACCGGCGATCTCGCGACCGGGCTCCCGCGTCCGGGGGCCGCTTGCCGCTCCGTTGGCCGCTCTGGCCTTCTTATTCGCCAGCCCCTGGGCCTCGCCGATCTGGGTCTTGCAGCCGAGCCCGGACTGGCCGTTGATCTTCATCCCGCAGGAGCCGCAGATCGCCGCCCGGCAGGAGCAGCGCACGGCGAGCGAGCCGTCGTCGCGGTCCTTCGCCTGCAGCAGTCCGTCGAGGACCGAGAGCGAGGGCTCGAGATCGACGTTGAACTGCTCCCAGTACGGTCCCTCGCCGCTCTCCGGCTGGAACCTGCGGACTTTGATCGTGTACTCGGCCATCAGTAAGTCCTCGCTTCCGGTTCCCACTGGGTGATGGTCACCTCGGAGTATGAGATCTCGGGCCCGTCGTCGGTCTGCTCGAGGTCGATGTGTTTGAGCCACTCATCGTCGTTGCGCTCGGGGAAGTCGGTGCGGTACTGGGCGCCGCGGCTCTCCTTGCGCTCGAGCGCGGCGACGCAGGTGCACTCCGCGTTATCGAGCATGTACCCGAGCTCGATCGCGCCAAGCAGGTCCTGGTTGAAGACGCTGCCGTGGTCGTCGATGTAGGCGGACTTGGCCTCCTCCTTGAGCCGCTTGACGACCTCCAGCGCTTCCTGGATCCCGGCCTCGTCGCGGAAGACGGCGACTTTGGCGTCCATCGTCTGGCCCAGCTCGAGCTTGATCTCGGAGACGCGGCGGCCGGAGCCCTTCTCGCGCGAGTTGATGTCGGCGATCATCGCCTCCTCGTCCTCGAGCACCCTGCGCGAGGGGCGCGCGCCCTCGATCCGCTTCGCGCGGGAGGCGGCGTCGACGCCGGAGCGCTTGCCGAAGATCAGCGTGTCGAGCAGCGAGTTGGCGCCGAGCCGGTTGCCGCCGTGGACCGAGACGCAGGCGGTCTCGCCGGCCGAGTAGAGGCCGGGGATGTCGGTGCGGCCGTCGACGTCGGTCTTGACCCCGCCCATCGTGTAGTGGTTGCCGGGCTTGATGTGGATCGGTTCCCTGGTGATGTCGACCCCGGCGAAGTCGCGGCCGACGAGGACGATCTCGCGCAGCGCCTCGTGCACGCGCTTTTTCGGGACCACGGTGATGTCGAGCGCGACGGTCCCGTCGGGGAAGCCGCGACCCTCGTTGATCTCGGTCTGCTCGGCGCGGGAGACGACGTCGCGCGAGGCCAGCTCCATCTTGTTCGGCGCGTAGCGCTCCATGAAACGCTCGCCCTTGGCGTTGAGCAGATGGGCGCCCTCGCCGCGGGCGCCCTCGGTGATCAGGAAGCCCTTGCCCGCCAGCGTGGTCGGGTGGTACTGGATCATCTCCATGTCCATCAGCTTCGCCCCGACCCGGTAGGCCATCGCGATCCCGTCGCCGGTGCAGATCAGCGCGTTCGTCGTCGGCTTCCAGACCTGGCCGTTGCCGCCGGTGGCGAGGATCACCGCCTTCGCCTGGAACAGCTCCATCGAGCCGTCGGCGACGTTGCGGGTGACGACGCCGCAGCACTCGTTGTTCTCGTCCATCGCCAGCCCGGTGCAGAACCACTCCTCGTAGCGGGCGACCGAGTCGGAGTACTTCATCAGCTGCTCGTAGAGCACGTGCATGATCGCCTGGCCGGTGATGTCGGCGACGTAGTACGTGCGGGCGGCGGAGGCGCCGCCGAAGGCGCGGGTGCCGAGCTTGCCTTCCTCGTTGCGGTGGAAGGTGACGCCGAGGTGCTCGAGATGGAGGATCTCCTCCGGCGCCTCGCGGGTCATGATTTCGATCGCGTCCTGGTCGCCGAGGTAGTCGGAGCCCTTGATCGTGTCGAAGGCGTGCGACTCCCAGGAGTCGCCGGGGTTGAGCGCGGCGTTGATCCCGCCCTGGGCGGCGTTGGAGTGCGAGCGCACCGGGTGGACCTTGCTGATGATCCCGACCGAGACACCCTGCTCGGCGGCGGCGAGGGCGGCGCGCTGGCCAGCGAGGCCGGCGCCGATCACTAGAACGTCATGGGATGGCACGAGCGCGGATGCTATAGCGCGAAAATCCGAGTCCGCAGTCGGAATTGAATCACGACGCCGACGGGCCGAAAACCCCTCTATATCAGCGGAAATCGGCCCATCGACTTCGGATTTAGAGCCAGCGCTGGTCGAGGCGGCGGATTGCGGCCTCGGCGAGGTCGATGCCATCGGCGACGGTGTCGAAGTCGACGTTCTCGGCAAGGTCGTGCCACCAGTGGTAGTTGGCCGGCTGCTTGAGGTCGGTGCAGCTGGCCAGCACCGCGGTCTCGTAGCCGGCGGCCAGCGACTCGAGCCCGTCGGTGCCGTTGTGCAGGCGCAGGTTGGGGAAGAGGTGGATCCCTAGCTCCTCGGCCAGCCCGTTGATCAGGGCCAGCGAGCGCGGCGGGTACTCGTGCATCTTCAGGAAGCCCTCGCCGCGCAGGACCAGCAGGTGGGGGGAGCCGAGGGTCTCCAGGCAGAGGAAGAAGGTGCTCTCCCGCGGCAGCTGCGGGAAGTGGCGCTCGCCGAACGCTTTCATCCCCTCGCTGAACGACTCCTCGGAGCCAGCCGAGAGCAGGATGACGCGGGCCCCTCGCGGTGGCTCCTCGCGTAGCCGTTTCGCCAGCGCCAGCAGGGCGACGACGGCGGTGCCGTTGTCGTTGGCGCCGGGGACGGCGGGGCGGGCGCCGATCTCGGCCATCGCCGCCGCCGAGCCGATCCCGAGCAGGAGGCCGAGCTTGGCGAGCAGCCGCTTCCCGGTCAGCGCCCCGAGCGCGGCCAGCAGCGGTCCGCCGAGAACCGGCGCCATCAGTGGCGGGCTGGTGTCGGTCTTCTCGATCAGACCGAGGCGGTCGGCGATCTGCGGCAGCTGCGGGTGGAAGACGAGCCCGGAGTGGGCGGAGTCGTGGTGGGCGATGAGGACGATCGTGCGCTCCGCATCGGGGTCGCCGAGCTCGCAGACGACGTTGTAGGTGGTGCGCTTCGGCAGCACCCGGCGCAGGCGGCGCTGCCCCGGCGGGAAGTCGTCGGCGATCCCAGCGGCGCCGATCGCGCCCAGGAGCGGTGCCGAGCAACCGCCGCCCGCGCAGCCCGGCGATCGCCGCCGAGCACCCCGAGCACGGCGCCGAGCCCGAGCGGCCACCAGTAGGTGCCGTGCGCCGGCTCGGCCTCGATCCGCGCCTCGGCGCCGAGCTCGGCGAACTGCGCGACCAACCACTCGGCGGCGCGCCGCTCGCCCGCGGAGGCCGACGGCCGGTCGATCTTCTCCAGCTCCTCGAGCCGCTCCCGCAGCCAACTCCGGTCCGTCGCCATTGGTTCGAGGAAGCTACCCACTTACCATTGGCGCATGCTCGGAGGCGGCTCGCTCACGCTCTTCCACGTTCGCGGCATCAAGATCGCGCGTCGACTGGTCCTGGTTCCTGGTCCTCTTCTTCGTGATCTTCTGGATGTCGCGGACGCTACGGCGACCTGCTCGACGAATCGGCCTCGTCCACCGTTCCCTTCCTGCTCGCCGTGCTCAGCGCCTTCGGCTTCTTCGGCTCGATCCTGCTGCACGAGCTCGGCCACGCGATCGCCGCGGTCCGCAACGGGATCGGGATCACCAGCATCCAGCTCTGGATCTTCGGCGGCATGGCGCGGATGGACCGCGAAGCCGAGACCCCCGGCACCGAACTGAAGGTGGCGCTGGCCGGTCCGCTGGTCACTCTGGCTGATCGTCGTCGTGCTCACCGTCGTCGGCCTCGCCGCGGCGGGCGCGCGCGAGTTCTGGGACGCCGCTCTGCTCGAGTCCAGCTCCGGCGCCTCCGGCGTGCTGGCGATGATCGCCTGGCTGGCCTCGATCAACTTCCTGGTCCTGATCTTCAACCTGCTGCCGGCCTTCCCGATGGACGGCGGCCGCGTCGCCCGCGCGATCGCCTGGTGGCGGACCGGCAACCGCACCTCCGCGACCCGCTTCGCCGCCAGCCTCGGCCGCGCCTTCGGCTACTTCTTCATCGGCGCCGGCCTCTTCATGGTCCTGACCGACTCGATCTTCGGCGTCTTCGGCGGTCTCTGGCTGGCTCTGATCGGGATGGTCGATCAACGGCTCCGCCCGCGGCGCCGCAATGCAGACCGCGATCATCGAGCAAGATCAGCAACCTGCGGGTCGCCGACGTGATGGACCGCGAGCCGGTCGCGATCCCCGGCGAGCTGAGCATCGAGCAGGCGCTCGACGAGTACTTCCTGCGCTACCAGTGGCCCTGGTTCCCGGTCGTCGACGCCGCCCACCGCTTCCTCGGCCTGGTCGTCCGCGACAAAGCCGACGAGGTGCCCGAGGTCTCCCGCTCCAGCTCGCTCGTCTCCGACCTGCTCGAGCAAGACGACGGCACCTTCCAGGTCCGCGACGACACCCCGCTCGACTCGCTGCTCTCGAACCAGAACCTGCGCCGCTTCGGTGCCCTGATGGCCGTCGACCAGACGGCCGCCTCAGCGGGGTCGTCACCGTCGAGCAGGTTGGGCGCGCCTTGCGCGATGCGAGCGGGGGAGCCGGGTAGGCCCTGCACTTAACTTTTTGAGGGTCGCCTAGGGCAGTCCTAGATGTAGTTCCTAAGCACGTTGTTCATCCGGGCCTCCTTGGAGGCTGGAGGTGTCGAAGCCACCAGCACCAAGGAGAAGACCCGAATGGACCTTCACGCTAATGCCAAGCTCGGCCCGAAGGGGCGGCTTGTGATCTGTCGGCGAGTTATCGAGCAGAAGTGGTCGCTCGCGGAGGCGGCCGAGGCCGCCGGAGTGAGCGAGCGCACCGCCGGCAAATGGGTGCGCCGCTACCGCTCAGAAGGCGAGAGCGGCCTGCTCGATCGCAGCTCGGCCCCATGCCGCGTCCACAATGCCACCCCCGAGGATCGAGTCGAGGCAATCGCCGCCCTGCGGCGATTGCGGCTGACTGGCCCTGAGATCGCCGAGACCCTGGAGATGGCGACCTCGACGGTCTCCGCGGTCCTGAAGAGGATCGGCCTGGGCAAGCTCTCTCGCCTGCAGCCGCCCGAACCGATCCACCGCTATGAGAAGCAACGACCCGGTGAGCTGATCCACATCGACGTCAAGAAGCTGGGGCGGATCGTGGGCGGTGCCGGGCACCGGATCCTCGGCCGCCCGAGTCGGCGCCACAATCCAGAACGCACCGATGGCTCCGGTGTGCGGCGCAGGCAGGTCGGCTGGGAGTGCGTGCACGTCTGCGTCGACGACGCCACCCGCCTCGCCTACGTCGAGGTGCTGCCCGACGAGAAGACGCCTACTGCGATCGGGTTTCTCGAGCGGGCGATCTCCTTCTATGTCTCTCACGGCGTCAAGGTCGAGCGCCTGATGACAGACAACGGCTCCGCCTACCGCTCCGCGAGGCACGCCCTCGCCTGTCGAGTCCTTGGGATCAAGCACCTGCGCACCAAGCCTTACCGACCACAAACCAACGGCAAGGCCGAGCGCTTCATCCGCACGATGCTGCGCGAGTGGGCCTATGCCGCCGTCTACGGCAGCTCGCCCGATAGGGCCGCGGCCCTATCGGGCTGGATCGAGCGCTACAACTTCAGGCGAAGACATGGCGCCCTCGGTCACCGGCCGCCGATCGCTCGGCTGCAGGAGCTGAACCGGAACAACGTGGCTGGCATCTACACCTAGAGCCGCAGAACCAAAAAGTACAAGACGTTACGGGCCTACTCGGCTCCTCCGCTCGGGAGGTGCGAACGCACTTAGGTGCGAACGCACTTAGTTCCGGTATGCGGAACTAACTACGTTCGGACGTCAGGAGATGCTGCGAGCCAGCGTCAGGAAGCGGGGCGGTGCCGGTCGATGATCCGGCGGAAGTCCGTCCCGGGGGGGAGAGTGCCGAAGGCCTGGCCCCAGTCGCCGGAGAGGCGAGAGGCGCAGAAGGCGTCGGCGACGGCCTCGTCGCCGTAGCGGACCAGGAGGGAGGCCTGGAGGGCGAGGGCCATGCGCTCGACCACGCGGCGGGCGCGGGTCTCGATCGTCTCGACGTCGCCGGGCAGCTCGTCCTTCAGCGACCCGGCGTAGGCGGCGAGGCGCGGCTCGCCTGCGGCGCCCTCCTCGACCTCGGCGAAGAAGGCGTCGAGCGCAGCGGGGCTCTTGATCATCGCCCGCAGCACGTCGAGGCACTGGACGTTGCCGGAGCCCTCCCAGATCGAGTTGAGCGGGCTCTCGCGGAAGAGACGCGGCATGCCGGACTCCTCGACGTAGCCGTTGCCGCCGAGGCACTCGAGCGCCTCGCCGGCGTGCATCGGGGCGCGCTTGCAGATCCAGTACTTGAGCACCGCGTTGGCGATCCGCTTCAGGTTCTGGGCGTCCTCATCGCCGGCGATCGCTTCGTCGTAGGCGCGGGCGAGGCGCATCGCCGAGATCGTCGCCGCCTCCGACTCGACCGCGAGGTCGGCGAGCACGTTCTGCATCAGCGGCTGCTCGGTCAGCTCGCGGCCGAAGACCGAGCGGTGGTCGGCGTGGTGGATCGCCTGGGCGACCCCGGCCCGCATCCCGGTCGCGCCGCCGATCACGCAGTCGAGCCGGGTGTGGTTGACCATCTCGATGATCGTCCGCACCCCGGCGCCCTCCTCGCCGACCAGCCAGGCCGAGGCCGCGTCGAACTCGATCTCGCTCGAGGCGTTGGAGCGGTTGCCGAGCTTGTCCTTCAGCCGCTGCAGGCGGAAGCGGTTGCGCTCGCCGTCCGGGGTCCAGCGCGGGAAGAGGAAGCAGGAGATGCCGCCGTCGGCCTGGGCGAGGACGAGGAAGGCGTCGCACATCGGCGCCGACATGAACCACTTGTGGCCGCGTCAGCTCGTACTCGGCGCCGGGCCCGCCGCCGTTCACCGGCCGCGCCACGCGTGGTGTTGGCGCGGACGTCGGTGCCGCCCTGCTTCTCGGTCATCCCCATCCCGGCCAGGGCGCCGGGCTTCTCGGGCGCCGGGCGGTTGCGCGGGTCGTACTCAGCGGAGAGGAAGCGCGGCTCCCACTCCGCGGCCAACTCCGGCTGCGTGCGCAGCGCGGGGACCACCGAGTAGGTCATCGAGATCGGGCAGCCGATCCCGGCCTCGGCCTGCGACATGCAGATGAAGGCGGCGCCGCGGGCGACGTGGGCGCCCGACCGCGGGTCCTTCCAGGGCGAGGCGTGCAGCTCGAACTCGACCGCCTTGCCGAGCAGCTCGTGCCAGGCGGGGTGGAACTCGGCCTCGTCGACCCGGTGGCCGTAGCGGTCGTGGGTGCGCAGCCGCGGCCCGTTCTCGTTGGCGAGCCGGCCGAGCGTCTGCGCCTGCTCGCTGCCGGCGTACTCGCCGACCGCCGAGATCCGCGCCTCCGCCCACTCGGCGCCCTCGCGGCGGACCGCCTCGATCAGCGGCCGGTCGGCCTCGAAGACGTTGTAGTCGACCAGGGGAGACGCCTGGTTGAAGACCTCGTGGGTCTCCCGCGAACCCGGTCGCTGAGCAGTTGCCACACCGCCATTCTCGCAGGAGACCCCCCGCTTGGTCAGGCGGAGGTCGAATCTGGCTGGGGATCCGGCCTGATCACGACCGTGTCGGCGACCTCGAGGATCTCGTCGGCGGGCATGCCGACCCGTCCCGCGTGATCTCGAACCGCCTCCGGCCCGCTCGCCTGGTAGATGCAGACGGTGCCGAGGGTGCCGCCTGGCTCGTCGATCACGTAGCTGCGGATCCAACGAATGTCGTCGGGGAAGTCGCTCTCGGCCACCTCTTTCGAACGCCCGGCGGTCGCCTCCAGCTCCTCGCCGTTCTTCCATGCTTTCTCTCTGCGGATCACATAGGTCTTCATCTCACTCCTCCGGTCTGCGACCGCTAATTACCGACTTTCTGTCGGTAATATACTCCCTGCCGTGGAGGCGGGTCTACGACAAGCCCGGGGGCGCCCCAGCGAGGGGGCGCAGGGAGGCCGTGGTCGAGGCGGCGCACCAGCTGTTCATGGAGCGCGACTACGAGCAGGTCTCGACCGAGCAGATCCTCGAGCGCTCCGGAGTGAGCCGGGGAGCGCTCTATCACCACTTTCCGACCAAGCTCGACCTCTTCCGGGCCGTCTTCATGGCCAGCGAGCGGCGGGTGATCGACCGGATTGCCGCCGCGGCTCCCGTCTCCGCGACCCCGTTCGAGGCGCTCCTTGCCCTCTCGCGCGGGTACCTGCGCGCAGCCGAGGGCGACGAGGAACTGCGTCGCATCGGACTGGGTCAGAGCCGCGCCGTCCTCGGCTGGGAGGGATGGCGCGCCGCCTGCACCGAGCTCGGCATCGGGGCAGCCCTGGCCGCGGTGACGGCGGCGATCGAGGCCGGCGAACTGCCCGCTCACGATCCGGAGACGATTGCCATCGTCGCTGCTGGGCGCGCTGATCGAGGCCGCGATGTTGATCCTCTTCAGCCGAGGACCGTACGGCGGCGCGCGAACGCTCGGAGGCGGTGATCGTCGACCTGCTGGAGGGCCTGCGTCGATAGCATCGCGCGCCGGTGCCCAAGATTCAGGTCAAGAACCCGGTCGTCGAGCTCGACGGCGACGAGATGACCCGCATCATCTGGTCGTTCATCAAAGAGCAGCTGATCCTGCCCTACCTCGACCTCGACCTCATCTACTTCGACCTCGGGATCGAGAGTCGCGACGCGACCGAAGACCGAATCACGGTTGACAGCCGCGGAGGCGATCAAGGAGCACGGGGTGGGGGTCAAGTGCGCGACGATCACCCCCGACGAGGCGCGGGTCGAGGAGTTCGGCCTGAAGGAGATGTACCGCTCGCCGAACGGGACGATCCGCAACATCCTCGGCGGGGTCATCTTCCGCGAGCCGATCGTGATCTCCAACGTGCCGCGCCTGGTGCCGGGCTGGACCAAGCCGATCGTGATCGGCCGCCACGCCTTCGGCGACCAGTACCGCGCCACCGACCTGGTCGTCCCCGGCGCGGGGACGCTGACCCTCACTTATGCGCCCAAGAACGGCGCCAAGCCGATCGAGCTCGACGTCTACGACTTTCCCGGCGGTGGCATCGCGATGGCGATGTACAACCTCGACGACTCGATCCGCGATTTCGCCCGCGCCTCGATGCGCTACGGCCTGGAGCGCGGCTACCCGGTCTACCTCTCGACCAAGAACACCATCCTGAAGCGCTACGACGGCCGCTTCAAGGACCTCTTCGCCGAGGTCTACGAGAGCGAGTTCAAAGCCGACTTCGAAGCTGCCGGCATCACCTACGAACACCGCCTGATCGACGACATGGTCGCGGCGGCGCTGAAGTGGGAGGGCGGTTACGTGTGGGCCTGCAAGAACTACGACGGCGACGTCCAGTCCGACACGGTCGCCCAGGGGTTCGGTTCGCTCGGCCTGATGACGAGCGTGCTGATGAGCGCCGACGGTAAGACGGTCGAGGCCGAGGCGGCCCACGGCACCGTCACCCGCCATTACCGCCAGCACGAGGAAGGCAAACCGACTTCGACCAACCCGATCGCTTCGATCTTCGCCTGGACGCGCGGCCTCTCGGCCCGCGGCCGCATGGACGAGACCCCGGAGGTCTCGCAGTTCGCCGAGACGCTCGAGCGGGTATGCATCGAGACGGTCGAGAGCGGCAAGATGACCAAGGACCTCGCGCTGCTCGTCGGCGGGGGGCAGGAGTTCCAGACCACGCGAGGAGTTCCTCGCCTCGATCGACGAGAACCTGCAGCAGGCGATGGCCTAGCGTCACCAAACCACCAACTCCGAGGAGAGATTTCGTGAGCACCCCCGTCAAGGTCACCGTTACCGGCGCCGCCGGCCAGATCGGCTACGCGCTGCTGTTCCGGATCGCCAGCGGCCAGATGCTCGGCCCCGACATGCCGGTCGAGCTGAGCCTGCTGGAGATCCCCGACGCCATCAAGGCGGCCGAGGGCACGGCGATGGAGCTGGACGACTGCGCCTTCCCGCTGCTGCACAAGATCGAGATCAGCGACGACCCGAAGCAGGCCTTCGACGGCTGCAACGTCGGTCTCTTGGTCGGCGCCCGCCCGCGCGGGCCGGGCATGGAGCGCGCCGACCTGCTCGAGGCCAACGGCGGCATCTTCAAGCCGCAGGGCGAAGCGATCAACGCCGGTGCGGCCGACGACGTCAAGGTGCTGGTGGTCGGCAACCCGGCCAACACCAACGCGCTGATCGCGATGTCGAACGCCCCCGACGTGCCGCGCGAGCGGTTCACCGCGATGATGCGACTCGACCACAACCGGGCGATCTCGCAGCTCGCCAGCAAGCTCGGCAAGCCGGTCTCCTCGGTCAGCAACATGACCACCTGGGGCAACCACTCGGCCACTCAGTACCCGGACCTGGTCAACGCCAAGGTCGACGGCCAGAGCGCTTGGGACGCGGTCGACGACGAGGCCTGGATCGCCGACGAGTTCATCCCGCGGGTCGCCAAGCGCGGCGCCGAGATCATCGACGCGCGCGGCGCCTCCAGCGCCGCCTCCGCCGCCAACGCGGCGATCGACCACGTCCGCGACTGGGTGCTCGGCACGCCGGAGGGCGACTGGATCTCGATGGGGGTTCCCGCCGACGGTTCCTACGGGATCGGCGAGGGCATCATCTGCGGCCTCCCCTGCACCTGCACGGGCGGCGAGTGGTCGGTAGTGCAGGGCCTCGACGTCCCGGACTTCTCACGCGAGCGGATCGACGCCAGCGTGCTCGAGCTGCAGAGCGAGCGCGACGCGGTCAGCCAGCTCGGCCTGATCTAGTCAGACCGGGGTATTTCGGCGTCCTCGGGCGCAGAGCACGGCACGCTCCCTGCGTCCTTGAACTGCTTGGTCTGACTAGATCAGGCGAACGTAAAAGAGCCGGCCCCAGTGGGCCGGCTCTTTACTTACAGCTAGGAACTTTTGGCTGGGGACTGGGTTCAGCCGGCGGGGAAGTACTGGCGACCCTGCTTTTTGACCCGGCCCTCTTTCTCCAGGTCGCCGAGCACCCGGTAGAGGTAGTTGGGCTTGATTTTCATCTGCTTGGCGACGTCGGAGGCGCTGATCCCCGGCTCTTTGGTGATCAGGTTGACGGCCTGGTCGGCGCGGGTGCCGCCCCGTCGTTTGCGGCGGCGCCGAGGCGTTCCGGTCGAAGCGGTCGAGCTGGATTTGCTGCCGCGGGGACGACCCGGGGCGCGCCGGGCCGCTTTGCCGCCGAGCTCGGCCAGCGCCCGCTCGAGACGCTTACGCTCCTCGTCGAGGTCCGCGAGCCGCTTCTCGACGAGCTCGCGGGCCTCGTCGAGAACGTTCGTCGTACTGGGCATGTGTTTCCTTTCCATCTAAGAACGGTTGTTAACCAGTTCGGGAAGTGTGACACAGTCACACTCACTGTGACTCTTTATTTAGTCAGAAGTAGTCCAGCCACTGGCCGTATGGACTAAGGCTCAGTGGTTGCGCTTGCGCGGCAGCGTGCGGAAGACCACATCCCAGAGCGGCGAGGAGACGCCGTACCCGAAGCGGTGGTCTTGGAAGTGGTGGCGCATGTGCTGCTCGCGCAGCTTCTTGCCGAGGTTGGACTTCGGCACGAAGTGGTGCACGTAGTAGTGCGTGTAGTCGTAGGCGAGGTAACCGAAGATGAAGCCGGCGAAGAGCGGGAAGGCGGCGGGGTCGCCAAAGATTCCGAGGAAGGCGAGGAGGAAGAGCGCCGCGAGCGGGATCGAGACCGACGGCGGCATCACCAGCCGCATCTTGTCGTTGGGATGGTCGTGGTGGATGCCGTGGATGATGAAGTGCATGCGGCGGCCGAAGCCGTTGTCCGGTTCCCAGTGGAAGACGAGCCGGTGCAGCCAGTACTCGGTCAGCGTCCAGATTCCGATGCCGGCGAGCGAGAGCAGCAGCAGCTGCGGGACGCCGTAGCCGCCGTCGATCCCCAGCCACTCCATCGCGACCACGACCGGGACGAAGACGATCGCCGGCACGGCGGGGTGGACGCGGGAGAAGAAGTTGAGGAATTCGCTCTTGAAAAGCGGCGGCGAGGCCGAGAGCTTCTCGGTGCGGTCGTGAGCCTCCATCCAGGCCAATAGTAGCGACGGCCTCCGGCTCCCCCGCAAGACGCGGGGAACATGTAACGAGTCTGTGTCAAAGAGGTAGCGATTTGCGGAATTGACTCGCACGAAACCGTCACGGCGATGCCAAGATGCCCGCCTCGATGCCGCGCAAGCCGAAGCCCCCCACCTGCGAGGACTGCTACTTCCACAGGAACCTGCTCTGCGCGCTCGAGCTGAAGGAGCCCTGCGCGACCTTCCGGCCCAATCGGCCCGAGGGGCTGGTTCCCCCAAAGCAGCCGGTGCTGCTGATGCGTGCGCCGCGCTGGGCCTCCCGCCCGGCTTGATCGGGCCAAAGGCGTAAAGAAGCCCGGCTATCCCGTGGGTGAATTTGTCGCCCGCCCTTCGGGCGCGGCTCCCGATGATGCTGCCCGCCTATGGCGGGCGGGAATCGGATTGCATTTCCGCCGCTGTCGCGACATTCCCCCACGGGATAGCCGGGCTTCTTCCAACGTCACGTCCGAACAACTCGCTCGAAGCAAGCGGCACGCATGAGTCGTCTCGTTAGCTGGCGTGGTGCGAGCTCTGGTCGTTGTCGCTGAGTTGGCGGAGGGCTCTCGGGGGGAGGAGTCCGGTCGCCCTCTAGGTCAACTAGCGCTGGGAGTTAGCCGGAGAGAGCCGGTACCCCGAGGCGGGAATGTGGCCGAAGGCCGCGATATGCAATCTGTCTTCTGCGCGCCATAGGCGCGCAGAATCATCGGGAGCCGCGCCCGAAGGGCGGGCGACAAATTCCCGCGGAGGGGTACCGGCTCTCTCCGGCCTCCGCTTGGTTAGTCGTTCCTCAAGGCTCCTTGCTGGCTATGTTTTGGGCGTGCCGCAGCGCGATTTATTCGCAGATTTCGCCCGCATGCGCAGGGAGATGGACCAGATGCTGGGGGATGCGTGGGGGCGGGGGCGCTATATGAGCCGCCGCAGCAGCGGCTTCTCTCCCAACGTCGACGTCTACTACTGCGGCGAGCCGCAGCAGGCCGTGGTGAAGGTGGATCTGGCCGGGGTCGAGCTGAGCGAGGTCGGAATCGAGATCAGCGGGCGCCACCTGGCGATCGTCGGCGAACGGCCGCTGCAGGAGACCGAGGGACGGGTCTACCAGCAGGTCGAGATTCCCTCCGGACCCTTCCGCCGCGTGGTCGAGCTGCAGGTCGAGGTCGACGCCGAGCGCGCTAAGGCGACCTACGAGGACGGGGTGCTGCGGATCGAGTTGCCGCTGCGCGACCCCGGCGAGACCACCCGCCGGGTCCCGATCGGACGTAAGTGATGGAGGTCGAGGGGGCGCCGGTCCTCGAAGTCGTCGACTCGCCGCTCGACGCCGAGGACGCGATCCGCGCCAGCCAGCCGCTGCCCGAGGCGCTGCCGGTGCTGCCGCTGCGCGACACCGTCACCTTCCCCGACACCTTGACCCCGCTCGCGGTCGGGCAGGAGCGCTCGATCAAGCTGGTCGACGATGTGCTCGGCGCCAACCGGATGCTGGTCATGGTCGCCTCGCGCGATCCCGAGAACGAGGAGCCGGGCCCCGACGATCTCTACGACGTCGGCGTGGTCGGCGTCGTCGCCCGCATGATCAAGGTTCCCGACGGAACTCTGCGCATCCTCGTGCAGGGGACGCAGCGGGTGAAGCTGGGCCCCTACGTGGCCGAGCAGCCTTACCTGGTGGCGCGGATCTCCGAGCTGCCCGACGCGATCGAGCCGAGCGCCGAGCTGGAGGCGCTGACCCGCAACGTCCAGCTCACCTTCTCGGAGATCGTCGAGCAGATTCCCTACCTGCCCGAGGAGCTGCAGATGGCGGTCGCCAACATCGACGACCCGGTCGCGCTCGGTCACCTGATCGCCGGCGCCCTGCGGATTGGCACCGAGGAGAAGCAGAAGCTGCTCGAAGAGGTCGACGTGGCGAAGCGGCTCCGTCACCTCTCTCAGATTCTCGCCGGCGAGCTCGAGGTGGTCCAGCTCGGCACCCAGATCCAGACCCAGGTGCAGTCGGAGATCGACAAAGGCCAGCGCGAGTTCTTCCTGCGCCAGCAGTTGAAAGCGATTCAGGAAGAGCTCGGCGAGGAAGACGAGCAGCTCGCCGAAGCGAACGAACTGCGCGAGCGGATCGAGGAAGCCGAACTGCCCGAGCACGCGCTCAAAGCCGCCGAACGCGAGCTCTCGCGGCTGGAGAAACTGCCGCCGGCCGCGGCCGAGCACGGCGTCATCCGCACCTACCTCGAGTGGCTGGTCGAGCTGCCCTGGGTGGCGGAGACCGAGGACAACCTCGACGTCGGCCACGCCCGCGAGGTGCTCGACGCCGACCACTACGACCTCGAAGGGGTCAAGGACCGGATCCTCGAGTACCTGGCGGTACGCAAGCTGAACCCGTCCTCGCCGGGCCCGATCCTCTGCTTCGTCGGCCCGCCCGGGGTCGGCAAGACCAGCCTCGGCAAATCGATCGCGAAGGCGCTGGGGCGCGAGTTCGAGCGGATCTCGGTCGGCGGCGTGCGCGACGAGGCGGAGATCCGCGGCCACCGCCGCACCTACATCGGGGCGATGCCCGGCACGATCATCCGTGCCCTGCGCGACGCCGGCACCCGCAACCCCGTCTTCATGATCGACGAGATCGACAAGATGGGCGCCGACTTCCGCGGCGACCCCGCCTCGGCGATGCTGGAGGTGCTCGACCCGGCCCAGAACGACTCCTTCCGCGACCACTACCTCGACCTCGAGTTCGATCTCTCCGACGTCGTCTTCATCGCCACCGCCAACGTCCTAGACACGATCCCCGGGCCGCTGCTCGACCGCATGGAGACGATCGACCTCTCCGGCTACACGGTCGAGGAGAAGCGCCACATCGCCCGCCGCTACCTGGTTCCGCGGCAGATCGAGGCGAACGGCCTCAAGGCCTCGCAGATCGAGTTCTCCGACGCGGCCCTGACCGCGATCGTCGAGGAGTACACGCGCGAGGCCGGCGTCCGCAACCTCGAGCGCCAGATTGGCACGATCTGCCGCAAAGTCGCCCGCGACGTCGCCGAGGGCAAGGTCAAGCGCAAGGTCAGCGTCTCCGGCAAGAAAGCCCGCGAGCTGCTCGGTCGCCGTCGGGTCTTCGCCGAGACGCGCCGCCGCACCAAGGTCCCAGGCGTAGCCACCGGCCTCGCCTGGACCCCGACTGGGGGCGACGTCCTCTTTATCGAGGCGACGGCGATGCCGGGTAGCGGCAAGCTGACGATCACCGGCCAGCTCGGCGACGTGATGAAGGAGTCGGCGCAGGCGGCGCTCTCCTGGATCCGCGGGCACTGGGCCGCGGTGGCGCCGGGGCTGGGCGAGCTCTGGTTCGGCGAGCACGACATCCACGTCCATGTTCCGGCCGGGGCTGTGCCCAAGGACGGCCCCTCCGCCGGGGTGGCGATGACGGTTGCGCTCGCCTCGCTGGTCAGCGGCCGGTCGGTTCGCAACGATGTCGCGATGACCGGCGAGGTGACCCTGACGGGCCAGGTGCTGCCGATCGGCGGCCTCAAGGAGAAGTCGCTGGCGGCGCAGCGAGCCGGGATCAAGCGGGTGATCGTGCCCAGCCGCAACGAGGGCGACGTCGAGGAGATCCCCGACCACGAGCTCGGCGAGCTCGAGTTCGCCTTCGTCGACCAGGTCTCCGAGGCGCTCGACGTAGCCCTCTCCTAGGCATGGAGGCGGCAACCCTCGATCGCGGTGGCATCGGTGCGTTCGCGCAATCGCTGCGCGAGGCGGCGCGGGCGCGCTCGCGGGTCTTCTGGATCGTCGCCGGGCTGACCGCGCTGGCCGCCGTCCTGCGCTTCGCCACCCTCGGTCTCCAGGCTTACCACCACGACGAGATCGTCACCGCCAGCCGCGTCCTGCGCGGCGGCTTCTTCCACGCGATGGACGCGGTTGGGTTCAGCGAGTCGGCGCCGCCGCTCTACTACGCGCTTGCCTGGGTCTGGACGCAGGTGACCGGGACCGGCGAGGTCGGCCTGCGCTCGCTCTCGGCCGTCGCCGGGGTGGCGACCGTTCCGGTCGCCTTCCTGCTCGGCCAGGAGCTGCGCGGCCGCCGCGCCGGGCTGGTCGCGGCGGCTCTGGTCGCGGTCAACCCGATGCTGCTCTGGTACTCGCAGGAGGCGCGCGCCTACGCCCTGCTCGTCCTGCTCTGCACGCTCTCGCTGCTCTACTGCGTGCGCGCCCTGCGTCGCGGCGGCCGCCGCGAGATGGCGCTCTGGGGGCTGTTCTCCGGCCTCGCCCTCGCCACCCACTACTTCGCCTTCTTCCTGCTTGCGGTCGAGGTGGTCTGGTTGCTGCGCCGCCGCGGCCGCGAGTGCCTGTCAGGGCTGGGGATCTTCCTCAGCTTCGCGCTGGCGCTGCTCCCGCTCGCCTACCACCAGATGTCGCTCGCCCACGCCGAATGGATCGGCAACTTCTCACTCGGTCACCGCCTGGCCGAAACGGCGATGACCTTCTTCGTCGGCGAGACCGCCGACCTCATCGCCCGCCCGGAGCGGCCGGAGCTGGCGGCTGTGCCGATCGTCCTCGGGGTGGCCGCGCTCGGCCTGCTCGTCGTCCGCGGCAGGCGCGAGGAGCGGCGGGCGGCAGCTATACCGCTCAGCCTCGCCGCGGCCGCGATCGGGATCCCGCTGCTGCTCGCCGTGATGCCCTACGGCAAGGACTTCGTGCTCGCTCGCAACGTGATTCCGGCCCTGGTGCCGCTGCTGGTCGCGATCGCGATCGCCGTCACCCTGCCGGCGGCGCGCCGGCTCGGCACCGCGGTCGCCGCGGCCCTGATCGCCTACTCGCTTGGCTTCAGCGTCTGGGCCAGTGTTGCCCCGGCCCTGCAGCGGCCCGACTGGGACGCCGCCGCGGCGGCGCTCGGCGAGCCCGAGGCGCCGCGGGCGAGCGTCACCTGGGTGCTCGGCGAGGCCTCGCTGCGCTACTACCTCTCGACCGGCGCCTTCCAAGTCAAACCGTCCGACGGCTACGACTGGCTGGTCCACGAAATCGACTTCATCTCCGACGGCGAGGCGCCGCCCCCGGCGCGGCGCCTGCTCGGCCCCGGATTCCGCGAAACCTCACGCGAAAAGGTCGGCCGTCTCTACCTCCGGCACTTCGAGCTGCCCGGCCCGGGCCTGGCGCCGCTGCGCCTGCGCGAGCTCACGGACGCGGAGCTCAACTTCCGCAATACAGGCGTCCTCCTAGACGGCATCGGACCGGGGTAGGCGCCACAAAGTCGGGTATAACCTCCGCAGAGATCTGCTGACCAGCGAGGAGAGGGTATGACCAAGACCAAGGCGGCCCGCGCCAACGACATCTACGAGACTGCCCGCGAGAACCCCTACGTGCAGCGCCTGATCGACGACGATGAGCTGCGCGACAGCCTGCGCGACGCCTTCGAGTCCGCCAAGCACGCCTACGGCCGGGCGACCGGCAACGGCAAAGGGACCGTGAAGGCCGTGACCAGCGACAAGAAGGTCCAGAAGGACCTGCGCGAGGCGGCGGAGAGCCTGCGCGAGGCCTCCGACCGGCTGCGCAAGCCGCCGAAGCGCAAGGGCGGCCTCGGCAAGCTGCTGCTGATCGCGGTAATCGGCGCCGTGATCGCCCTGGCGGTCAGCGAGGGCGCCCGCAAGGCCGTGCTCGACACGCTCTTCGGCGCCGAAGAGGAGTTCGAGTACACCTCGGCGACCAGCATCAACGGGTCTTAGCGCCTATCCCGGTAGGGGTTTCGCTTAACTTTTTCGGTGGAGAGTCTGGCGGCTGGCGCCTCGAGGAAGGCGCCGAAAAAGTACAAGACGCTTCACCCCTACCGGGATAGGCGCTTTGTCAGGCTTGGGCAGGTCTGCCGCCCGTCTCTCACCTAGACTGATTCAGATGGAGGCTGCGACCAAAGAGCGTGAGCTGAGCGGCGACAAGGCGCAGCGCATCGTCGACGCGATGCGCGACAGCGTCGCCCGCCGCGGTGCCGCCGGCTCGACCTTCGAGCACGTCGCCCGCGAGGCGGGGGTCAGTCGCGGTCTGCTCCATTACTACTTCGGGACCAAGGAGCGGCTGCTGGTCGAGGTGGTGCGCCGCGACACCGAGATCCGCGTCTCGCGGCTCGACGAGCGACTGGCGAAGGCGCGCTCCGCCGACGACGTGCTCGACGTCCTCGTTGCCAGCCTCACCGACATGATCGAAAACGAACCGGGCTTCTTTCTGCTGCTCTACGAGCTGTTCAGCGCCGGTCGTCGCAACCCCGACATCCAGCGCGAGGTCGGGCAGCTGTTCGTGCGCACCCGCTCGCACGTCGCCGAGGTGCTCGAGGCGAAGCAGAGCGAGGGCGTTTTGAAGCTCCGCTTCAGCGCTGAGGCGATCGTCTCCTATCTGTTCGCGGTCGGCGACGGCTTCGCCCTGCAGGCGCTCTCCGATCCCGAGCGCGACAACACCGACGCGCTCGCCGCCGGTGCCGCCTCGGCCCGGTACCTGCTGGTCGACGAGTAAGGCTTCGAGGGCGCGGTTAGCGTCGAGCTGCGCTTTTTGGTTGTACTGGAACCACAAATCGCAGCTCGACTTCAGGCATATCTGTGGAGTGACGCGACTCACGAATATCCCTTCTATGTAGAAGCGATTTACGCCCGCAGCCCTGCCTAGCTTCCTCGCCGACAAAGAAAGCGGCCGGGGCAGCCGCGCTAACGGCCCCCCGGCCCGGCACAGGAGGTGGAAGCTCCCATGCAGGCCAATCGTATGCCGCGGCCCATCAGCGACCGCGAGCACAAGCAGTTGCAGCGCGCCATTCTCGGCACGCTGCTTCACGAATTCCCCAAGCACCTGACGCGTCACGATCTCCTTGTCCGGGGCTTCGGCGTCAGGTCGATGGACAAGGCGGTCTACATTCTCGACAGCGTCGGGTTGCTGTTTTGCACGGGCGATGTGATCCTTCCCTCGCTCCCCGCTCGGCACCTGGACTGGCTGGAACTGCCGTGACGATCGCGGAGCGGCTTGGGGAGAACGTGATGCTGGTTCGTAGGCGGGCGGGGCTTTCTCAGGAAGCCCTCGGTTTCGCCGCCTCTCTCCATAGGACCGAGATAAGCGCGGTTGAGCGAGGCGAACGGCTGCCGCGCATAGACACTCTCGTCAAACTGGCTGGCGCGCTCTCGGTCCCTCCCGGCGATCTCCTGAAAGGGATTGCATGGCTGCCGGGGCGAGAGCGCTCGGGGCGCTTCCTGTCGAGCTAGGCTGCCCCTTCTAGGCCTTCCAGAGTGGCGCAAAATCGGCTAATTCGCCGAGATCAGTGCTAGCCTTTCTGAGGCCAGAACGGTGCGACCAATTGAGACAGCCCAGAGTTGTCGGGAGCACAGTTTGCGGAAGGGGTTCGGGCCGGATGCTCGAACCCTTTCCTATTAAGAGACCCGGCGACTGCCTCTCGACAGCCGCCGGAATCCCGTTTGACGCTACCTGGCTAGACGGTCAATGACCATCAGTGCAACCAGAAGCGTTATGGCCAGAACGGCTTCCAACGTGGCCTCCTTTCCAAGCGCTAAGCGCTCTCTTCACTCGGGACCGGGATTGGTCCGCAAGGGGAATGCCACCCCTGACTGCTTGCGAACCCCTCGCCGGTTGCGAGTGGGAAAAAGGTCGTTTTCCTGCCCTTCTGGTCCATTCCTAAAGTAAGGGCACCGGCGGCGGAAGCCCTGATCACTTGATCCTTATCGAAGGCACCCTCACTAACCTTGGACCGTGGCAAAGAAGCAGAAGACCGACAAGGGGCTGGAGATTCCGGTCCCGACCAAAGGCGACTTCGACGCCGCTATGAAGAAGGTCGCTCCCCCAGCAGGTCGTAAACGCCCTGACGGGAAAGACCGGCCTCCTCGGCGATCCGAGTGATCGAGACCCCGGCGCTCTGTGCTTCCTTGCAGTAGCGCCGTAGGTCGTCAGTCGCTTCGCGCTTCGCAGCGTCGGCTTTCGCGCGCTTGCGGGCGGCGGCTTGGATGCGACGGATGATCGTCGCCTCGCTCATCGGGAAGCCGCCTCGTTGACGAGCAGGTGGAACATCGAGCGCTGGCCCCGGTGCCGTTGGTTGTAGCGCCAGGCGTACTCGTCCAGGTAGGACTGGAGCCATTTTCGCGAGACCTGCTTGTAGGTGCCGCGCATCCCGGTCTTGAGGTTGCCGAAGAACCCCTCGATGGTGTTCGTGTGCAGATCGCCTTCGACGTAGACCCCGGCCGAGTGGTTGATCACCCGGTGCCCCGCGTACTCGCGGACGAGCGGTCGGTAGGAATACCAGTCGTCGGTGAGCAGGATCGCGTCGGGGTTGACGTTCTCCCGCACGGCGCCACTTAACGGCTCGCCTCGCCGTTTCGCGATCACGCGGAGCCGGATGCGACCGCCGCGCTCGACCATGCCAAGAACGGTCGGCTTGGCTTCGCGGAAGGCGGCGGCTTCAGCGCGGGTCTTGTGCTTGCGCCGAGGGCGTCCGCCCCAAGAGGTCTCGTCAACCTCGACGTTGCCGTTCAACAGCTTGGCCGGCTCCTTCTCGGCCATCAACTCGTTGCGTATGCAATTGAACATGCGCCAGGCGGTCTTGTAGTGGACCCCAAGCTCCCGCTCTAGCTGCTTGGCAGATATGCCGCACCGAGTGCTCGTCATCAGATACATGGCGTGGAACCAGAGGCGCAGCGAGGTCGAAGAGCGGTGGAAGATCGTCCCGGCCGTTGGGTGGACGTGATGGCCGCAGGCAGTGCAGGTCCATGACTGGCGCTGCTGCTTCGTCGCGTAGCGCTTGAAGACCCGCTCGCAGTCGCAGCGCGGGCAATGGGCGTGTTCGCCGTCCGGGGCGTAGCGGGTGCGCCATAGGTGCTCTAGGCAGGCGGCGTCGTCGGGGAACTCCCGCAGGAACTCGGTGACCGAGTAGTCCGAGGTCGAGGACTTCGCTCGACGCGGTTCGTGGCGGTTGGCCGGTGGCATGACTGTAAAGCTACTTGACAACACAGCGGTTGTCAAGTAGCTTGACAGAACAAGTTTTGCGCATACGCTCAGTGCGTGAACTGGCCGCCTGAAGACACGCTGACCTCGGCGCAGCGGAAGCTAAAACGGGGCATAGAACATGTCGAGACGCTCTGCGGGGAAGCCAAGACCTTCGAAGACGCGGACGCGTATCTCTTCGAGTCCGAGCGTAAACCGCGCTCGGCCCAGGAGATCGAATATCGCTGCTTCGCAGTCCAGCGGAAGCCGATCCCCGGTCACTGGCCGCTCCTGGCCGGAGAGGCGATTCAAAATCTTCGATCCGCGCTCGACCATCTGGTCTACGAACTGTCCGGGAACAACCGGCGAACCCAGTTTCCGATTTTCACCGACCGCTGCGAGTTCCAGGTGCTTGGCTCTAGGAGACTGAAGGGGGTCTCCGAGGCGAAACGGGCATTGATCGAGAAGGTTCAGCCGTATCGGTTCATGCCAGAGGACGCCGCCCAGCACCCGCTCGCACAGCTCAGTTCGCTCTCCAACCTCGACAAGCATCGAGTGCTCGCAACCGTCGCCAGTGCCGTCACGCATGAGGGCGTCGGCATCCCCCACGGCGTCACGTTGACCTGGGAGGAGTACGCGACCCACAAGCGGCTGGGCGCAGGCAAGGCACACATCTCGACGTTCGTCATTCGCACCGAAGGCGAAGCCGAAGATGTGGACGTGGAGCCCCTTTTCTCCTACGACGTACGAATCGAGGGGCGCCCAATCGGGAATCTCCGCTGGATCGGGAACTCGGTCTACCGAGCATTCGCCGAGGTCGATACGGGCCAGCCGCTCCCGCCACTCGCGCCGCACCCGCTGTAGGTCTTTGACGCGCTCAGCCACGCGCTAGACCGCCCTTCTCAGGTGTCTCGCTTCTACAGAGAAGGGATATTCGTGACGCGACTCACAGACCGTGGGCCTCGCGTCGGGAAAACTGGCCAACCAGCCAATGCGCGACGGGATGAAACGACTCGCGGCAGTTCTCGGCCGGCGCCGGCGCTGGGTCTTGGCCGCCTGGATCGCGATCGTCGTCGTCGCTCTGCCCTTCTCGATGAAGCAAACCGAACACCTCACCGGTGGCGGTTTCGACGTCCCCGGCAGCGAATCGAAGGCGGTTGCCGACTCGATGCAAGGCGTCTTCGCCCGCGAGGCGACCGGCGTCGCGGTCCTGCTGCGCGCCGCTCCGGGAGCGAGCGCCGAGGCTCGTGCCGCCGCGGTCGCGCGGGTGCGGCGCGAGGTCGCTCCGATCGACGGCATTGCCCTACCGCCTCCCGTCGCCCGCCGCGCCGAGTTGCAGCTGCGGCGCAGCGGCAGCGCCCTGCTGCCGCTCACCAGCTCGGTCTCCCCCGACGCGCTGATCGACCCCGCGGTCGATCTGCGCGAAGCGCTCGACCCGGGCAGCGTCGCCGGCGGAGTAACCACCTACCTGGCCGGGCAGCCGACGGTCTGGGCCGGGATGCAGGAGCTCTCGAAGGAAGACCTGGCGAAAGCGGAGGCGAGCGGCTTCCCGATCGTCGCCCTGATCCTGCTCGTCGTCTTCGGCTCGCTCGCCGCGGCGGTGCTGCCGCTGGCGCTCGGTTTCGTCAGCGTGATGGTCACCGGCGCGCTGATCTACTTCATCTCGCTGCAGATGACCACCTCGGTCTTCGTCACCAACATGGCCTCGATGATCGGGATCGGCGTCGCGATCGACTACTCGCTCTTCATCCTCGCCCGCTACCGCGAGGAGCGGCGGGCGGGACGGGACTGCGAGGACGCGCGCACCGAGGCGTTGGCCACCTCCGGCCTCGCCGTCGCCTTCTCCGGCCTCGCCGTAATCGTCTCCCTCGCCGGGCTCTGGATGGTCGACAACCAGGCGCTGCGCTCCATGGCCCTCGGCGCGATGACCGTGGTTGCCGTCTCGATCCTCACCGCGACGACGTTGCTGCCGGCGCTGATCGCGATGCTCGGCGACCGGGTCATGCCGGGCGGGATCGTCGCCCGGGTCCTACGGGCCGTGAAGCGGCCGTTCAAGCGCCGAGCCGCCATCCCCGGACGCGGGAACCCGGTCGCCACCTCCTCCGCTTCGCGTCCGGGGGTGGCGAGAGGAGATGGCGGAAATGGTTTCTGGGATCGCTGGGCGCGGCGCGTCATGGACCGCCCGGTCCTCGCCGTTACTGGCTCCGCCGCGGTCCTCTTGCTGCTCGCCTCACCGGTGCTCTCGATGGACACCGGCACCACGGCGCTGCAGCAGTTCCCCAAGGACAGCGACGTGCGGGTCGGCAACGAACTCGTCTCCCAGCAGCTCGGCGGTGGCGCCGACCCGATCCAGGTCGTCGCCTCCTTCCCCGACACGGTCGATCGCGACGCCGTTGCGCGGTTCGCCAGCGAACTGAGCGAGCAGCCGGGGATCAGCTCGGTCGCCTCACCCGTCTACGCCGGCGACAGCGTCCTGATCGAGGCCACCTCGAAAGTAGCCAGCGACACCGACGCGGCGACCGCCCTGGTCGAGCGCCTGCGCGACTCCTTCGTCCCGGCCACCGCTCTCGTCGCGGCCGCCAGCGTCGACATTGGCGGCGAAACCGCCCGCACCGACGACGTCCGCAACCAGATCTCCGGCTCCTTCTGGAAGATCGTCGGCTTCGTCCTCGCGCTGAGCTTCCTCGTCCTGATGGTGATGCTGCGCTCGCTGCTTTTGCCGCTGAAGGCGGTGCTGATGAACCTGCTCTCGATCGGGGCCGCCTTCGGCGTGCTGGTCGCGATCTTCCAATGGGGCTGGCTCGACGGCGTACTCGGCTTCGAAAGCCTCGGTGCGCTCGACACGATCAACGTGCCGCTGATCTTCGCGATCGTCTTCGGTCTCTCGATGGACTACGAGGTCTTCCTGATGTCGCGGATCCGCGAGCGCTACCTGGTCCACGGCGACAACGAGCGGGCGGTCGCCGAGGGGCTCGCCTCGAGTGCCCGCACGATCTCCTCGGCGGCGCTGATCATGAGCTGCGTGTTTGCGGTCTTCGTGCTGACCGGCGTGCCCTCGATCAAGGAGCTGGGGCTCGGTTGCGCGATCGCGATCGCCCTCGACGCGACCCTGGTGCGGCTGATCCTGGTCCCGGCGGCGATGAAGCTGTTCGGCGACTGGAACTGGTGGATGCCCTCCTGGCTCGACCGCGCTCTGCCCGACCTCAGTTTCGAGAGCGGCAGCGACTCCGAGCCCGCTCCCGCTAAAGCCTGATTCACCCCCTACCGGGAGGGCGCTTAGGATGCGCGGGTGACTAGCGACGAAATTGCGTTCGCAGGAGCGGCTCGGCAGGCGGAGCTGCTGCGGGCGGGGGAGATCTCGCCGACTGAGTTGGTGCGGTTGCACCTGGAGCGGATCGAGCGGCTCGATCCGCAGCTGAACGCGTTCCGGGTCGTGCTCGCCGAGCAGGCGCTGCTCGAGGCCGAGCAGGCCGAGGCGCGGTTGCGGGGCGGCGACGAGCGGCCGCTGCTCGGGGTGCCGGTTGCGATCAAGGACGAAAGCGAGGTCGCCGGCCAGGTCAAGATGCTCGGCACCGACGCCTTCGAGGAGCCGGCCAAGGCCGATTCGGAGATGGTGCGCAGGCTGCGCGCCGCCGGCGCGATCGTCGTCGGCCTCACCCACCTGCCCGAGCTGGCGATCTGCGGCTTCACCGAGTCGGCCACCTGGGGCGTCACCCGCAACCCCTGGAATCCGCAGCGCACCCCGGGCGGCTCCAGCGGCGGCAGCGCCGCCGCGGTCGCCGCCGGCCTGGTCCCGATCGCCTCCGCCGGCGACGGCGGCGGCTCGATTCGCATCCCGGCCGCCTCCTGCGGCCTCTTCGGGCTGAAGCCGCAGCGCGGGCGGGTCTCGCTCGCTCCCCTCGTCGAAGGCTGGAACGGGCTCGCCGTGCTCGGCTGCCTCAGCCGCAGCGTTCGCGACACGGCGCTCTACCTCGACCTCGTCAGCGGCGGCTCGACCGAGCCCGGTGCGCCGCCGTCGCCCGAGCGGCCGTTCCTCGAGTCGGCCCAGACTCCGCCCGGCAAGCTGCGGGTCGCTTGGTCGACCGCGCCGCCGCGTGCCGCCGCCCCGCCGACCGTCGACGACGACGCCAAGGGCGCGGTCGCCGACGGCGCCGAGCTGCTGCGCTCGCTCGGGCATGAGGTCGAGCAGCGCGATCCCGACTGGGGCATGATCGGCAACAACATCACGCCGCGGTTCCTGCGCGGGGTCTCCGAGACGGTCGACGAGGTTCCGCACCCGGAGCGGCTCGAAAGCCGCACTCGCGGGTTCGGCCGCCTCGGCCGCTTGCTCCCCGACCGCGCTTTCGAGGCGGCGCTGCGCGGACGCGACGCCGACGCCGCCCGCGTCAACGCGATCTTCGACGACCACGACGTGCTGGTCACGCCGGTGATGGGCGGCACCGCCCTGCCGGTGCGCCGCTGGGAGGGGCAGGGGGCGCTGCGCACCGTGCTTGGGATGAGCCGCTTTTATCCCTACTGCGTCCCCTGGAACCACCTCGGCAACCCGGCGATGGCGGTCCCGGCCGGCTTCAGTGCGGACGGGATGCCGCGCTCGATCCAGGTGATCGGCCGCCCCGGCGACGAGGCGACCCTGCTTTCGCTCGCCGCCCAGCTCGAGGCCGAGCGGCCCTGGGCGGACGCCCGCCCGCCGATCTCTTAGCGGAAAACCTTGCGCAGCCGGGCGATCTCGCGCAGCGACCCGCGCGGGCGCAGGCGGCGCTGCAGGATCATCTTCAGCTGGTTGGCTTCGGGCTTGCCGACGGCGACGAAGTCCGCCCAACTGGTATCCAGGACGAGGGTTGGGTTCGGCGCTTCTCCGGGTTCCGCCCGGGTCGAGCCGTTGTCGATCGTCAGGTGCCACGGATCGGCGTCGGTGAAGCGGTACTGGTAGACGAGCGGCGATCCGTTGGCGGCGGCCGGGTCGGCGACCCGCTTGATCACGTCGAAGTAGAGGCGCTGCAGCTCCTCGGACTTCTCCGGGGTGGCATCGGGCGGGCCGAGGATGCCGCCCATCATCAGCTTCACCTGGCGCTCGGCGATTTCCTCCTCGCTCGCCTCCGGGTCGAAGGGGAAGACGCCGGGCGGCATCTCCTCGGTCGGGAAGCCGATCGTGCGCCAGCGCTGGCGGATCAGTTTCAGCCCGAAGGCGAAGATGTCCTCGAGGCTGAAGCCGTAGCACTCGGTGTACTCGCGGTCCAGATTCGGCGGGTAGAAGACGGCGGGGCCATAGGGAAGGACTTCGCGCAGCAGCTCGACCACCGCGGCGCGGTTCTCCTCCCAGCCGGGCTTGCCTTCTCCGAGCAGTTCGGAGAGCACCTTGACGCCGAAGCCGATGTGGCGCTGCTCGTCGCGGGAGACATTGGTCATGCCGGCGCTGAAGCCCGGCATCGTCTCTTCGGAGGCGAAGAAGTCCTCGATGAAGTGCTGGCCGGGCTGGGCGAGGCTGCCCTCGACGATCAGGTGATAGAGGGTGATCGCCTGCGCGTACTTCGGCACCGAGCGGTCCTTACGCAGTTCCTCGGCCATCAGGTCGAGGCGGTCAAAGACGCCGCGGTAGCCCCAGCTCAGCTGCGGCAGGGTGGAGGCGAGGGTCGACTGGATCGACTCGCCGCCGACCCCGATCACCTCGCGGAAGAAGCGGTGGAAGAAGACCGAGTGGCGGACCTCGTCGACCTGCTGGGTCGCGAGGAAGTAGCCCTGCTCCTCAGTCGGGGCGGCGGTGATGTAGGGGGCGAGGGTGTCGGCGACCCGGTCCTCGCCGTAGAAGAACATCGAGTAGATCCACATCGCCGAGCGCCGCTGGATCTCGCTGAGCGAGTCCCAGCCCACCTTGTCCTGGGAGAAGTCGAGGTCGTAGGCGCTCCAGTTGCCTCCCTCCCAGCGGCGGTAGAGGTCCTCATAGGTGATGTTGTCCATCAGGCTCTGGGAGGCGACGCTCATCTCTTCTCCTTTTGGTGTTCCATGACCCCTGTCGGGTCAGCGTAGCGCGATTCCTGGCTGGCTGGCCAATCGCGCCGAGTGACGTCGATCACACTTCTCGCGGCCGTCGCTCAGACGGCCGCGGGCGGCTCGATCTCGCGCTTGAGGATCTTTCCGGTCGGGCCTTTCGGCAGCTCGTCGAGGAACCAGACGATGCGCGGGTACTTGTAGGCGGCGATCCGCTCCTTGACGTAGGCGCTGACTTCTTCGGGGTCGAGCCGCTCGCCGTCGTGGAGGACGACCGCGGCGCCGATCTCCTCGCCCCACTCGTCGTGGGGCACGCCGAGCACCGCCGCTTCGCGGATCTTCGGGTGCTCGTAGAGGACCTCCTCGACCTCGCGCGGGTAGACGTTGTAGCCGCCGCGGATGATCAGGTCCTTCTTGCGGTCGACGATGTAGAAGTAGCCCTCCTCGTCGACTTTGGCCATGTCGCCACTGTGAAACCAGCCGCCGCGCATCGCCTCCGCGGTCGCGTCGGGGCGCCGCCAGTAGCCCTTCATGATGTTGTGGCCGCGGATCACGATCTCGCCGACCTCGCCCTGGGGCACCTCGTTGTCGTCCTCGTCGACGACCTTCATCTCGACCCCTTCCAGCGGGGTGCCGATCGAGCCCGGCTTGCGCTCTTTGTCGGGATGGTTGGAGGAGGAGACCGGCGAGGTCTCCGAGAGGCCGTAGCCCTCGAGCACGATTGCCCCGAAGGCGTCCTCGAACCCGCGCAGCACCTCGACCGGCATCGAGGCCCCGCCGGTGATGCAGGTGCGCAGGGAGGAGGTGTCGTAGCTCTCGCGCTCGGGGTGGTGCAGGAGCGCCCCGAACATCGTCGGCACGCCGTAGAAGTGGGTGACGCCGTCGCGCTGCATCGTCGCCAGCGCCTCGGCCGGGTCGAATTTCGGCGCCAGGGTGAGGCAGGCGCCGACCATCAGCGAGGCGTTCATGCTCACCGTCTGGCCGAAGGAGTGAAAGAGCGGGAGGCCGCCGAAGACGACGTCGCCGGCGGCGATCCCGCAGGTCGTGCGGGAGGAGATATCGGCGTTGCGGTGCAGGTTCGCGTGGGTCAGCTCGGCGCCCTTCGGCTTGCCGGTGGTGCCGGAGGTGTAGAGGATCACCGCGGTGTCGTCCGCGGCGGTCTCGGCCAGGTCCGCGGTCGGCTCGCGCTCGGCGAGGCTGGCGGCGAAGCTCGCCGGCTCGACCTCGATCGGCTCGGCGCCGGCGTCCTCGGCGCCGCCCCGCGCCTCCTCGGCGAACCCCTGCCAGGCGAGCAGCAGCCTCGCCCCGGAGTCCTCCAGGTAGAAGGCGATCTCGCGCCGCTTCAGCAGCACGTTCATCGGCACGACGACGCCGCCCGCCCGCAGCACCCCGTAGTAGGCGATCGGGAACTCGAGCACGTTCGGCAGCATCACCCCGACCCGGTCGCCCGGCTCCAGTCCCCGCGCACGCAGCAGCGTTGCCAGGCGGGCGCTGCGCTCGTCCAGCTCTGCATAGGTCAGCTCCGTCGCCCCGAGCCGCACGGCGGCGTTGTCCGGCACCCGCGCGGCGCTCTCGGTCACGATCGATGCCAGGTTGAGTCCCATCTCAGCTCCCCTCGCGGTTCGGTCCTGCTCCCGCCGGCAGTCTAAGCCTCGGCCGGCTCCGCCTCGGCGACCGGCGCGGCGGAAACGGCGTTGCGGCGGCTCATCGCCCAGGCGAAGGCGCCGCCGGTGAAGAGCATGAAGGAGCTGTAGACCGCGGCCGGGATCGTCACGTCCGGGGCGAGCGAGGCGCCGACCGCGATCGCCAGCGCCGCGTTGTGGACTCCCAGCTCAAGCGAGATCGCGGTCGACTGGCGGTCGTCGAGCCGGGCCAGCTTCGCGACCGTGAAGCTGACCGCCATCGCAGCCACGTTGAGAGCGAGGGCGGCGCCGGCGACTTCGGCGATGTGCTCGGTGACGGTGTCGTGCTCGCTGACGATCGCGCCGAGCACGACGACGGCGAAGAGAACAAGGGAGATGCGGCGCACGCGCGCGTGGATGGCCTCGACCAGCAGCGGCCGGCGGCGGCGCAGCTCCATCCCGATCGCAACCGGGATGATCGTGATCGCCAGCACCCGCGCCACCACCCCGAGCATGCTGGGGTCGCCGACCGAGGCGCCGAAGTGGTCGGTCGAGAGGCTGAGAAAGAGCGGCACCGTGATCACCGCGGCGACGCTGCTGATCGCCGTCATCGAGACCGAGAGCGCCGTGTCGCCGCGCGACAGGTGCGTCAGCATGTTGGCCATCATTCCGCCGGGGGAGGCCCCGAGCAGGACCAGCCCGACCGCCAGCTCGGGCGGCAGGCCGAACAGCTCCGCCATCGCGAAGGCGAGCAGGGGTGCGATCAGGACGAGGTTGAGCATCCCGATCAGGACTCCGCGCGACGCCGTGAAGATGCGCCGGAAGTCGTCCCGGGTCAGCTCCATCCCGAGGCTGCACATGATCACGGCGATCGCGGCAGGGAGCAGGACCGAGGTGAGGAGCGGCGAGTCGATTGGGTGATCGTAAGCGCTCGGTTCGCGAGCCACGAGCGGCGCCGCTCCCGCTAGGCTCGCCGCATGGAGAACCTAGGAGAGCCGCGCTCCTACCTCGCGGTGGAGAAAGGCGTGTCGGTGTACGCGAAGGACGGCGAGACGGTTGGCCGGGTGGTGAAGGTGCTCTCGGCACCCAACATCGACATGTTCGACGGGATCGTCATCGACACCGCCGCCGGGCCGGGCGGCCACCGCTTCGTCGATGCGCCCGAGGTCGACGCGATTTACGAGAACGGCGTGACTCTGAAGATCGACGCCGCCGAGGTCGAGAAGCTGCCGAAGCCGGGTGCCAACCCCGGCGCGATCAGGGCAACCGCCGCAGATTTCAGCGGCCAGCGTCGCGGCGCCCTCGGCCGCATCTGGGACCGCCTCTCCGGCCGGGGCTAGAAACCGCTCAGGCAATTCTTTGCAGAGGTGGCTAGGATGCTCGCCGTGGGCAGGAGAACGACTTTGATACTCGCGCTGTGCGCGGCGCTGGCGCTGGCGATCACCGGCTGTGGCGGTGACGACGACTCGACCACGACGAATGATTCGGGCGCCGCGGCCCAAACCGAAAGCTCGCCGCCGGCTGGCGAAGACACCGGCACGAAGGGCGAAGACACCGGCACGAAGCCGAAGATCGCCGTCCCGGATGGCCCGCCGCCGAAGCAGCTCGAAGAGCGCGATCTGGTCGAAGGCGACGGTGCGGAAGCCAAAGTCGGCGACGAAGTCACCGTCCAGTACGTCGGGGTCGGCTACGACAGCAAGGAAGAGTTCGACGCCTCCTGGGGCCGTGAACCGTTCACCTTCCCGCTTGGCGCCGGTGCGGTGATCCCCGGCTGGGACAAAGGCGTGGCCGGGATGAAGGTCGGCGGCCGCCGCGAGCTGACGATCCCGCCGAACCTCGCCTACGGCCCGACCGGATCCCCGCCGGTGATCGGGCCGAACGAAACGCTGATCTTCGTCGTCGACCTGGTCGCGGTCAAATAGGTCGCTAGACCGTCTCCGAGTCGCCGGCGACCGGGACCGGCGGTTCGGCCGGGGCGGTGGTGGCGCGGTCCGGACGCGGGCCGACCGGGCCGGTC
The DNA here is from genome assembly GCA_963846515.1 of uncultured Solirubrobacterales bacterium. Classification (GTDB taxonomy): domain Bacteria; phylum Actinomycetota; class Thermoleophilia; order Solirubrobacterales; family 70-9; genus VAYN01. The sequence goes on from CAWJWC010000005.1 coordinate 325,568, forward strand.
GGGACCCAGCCGCGGTAGCGACGCAGCAGGGTCAGCAGGCCGATCGCCCCGGCCAGGGCGGAGAGGCCGCCGGCGAAGGCGAGGGTGCCGCGGGCGCCGATCGCGGCGACCAGGACGCCGCCGGCGGCGAAGGCGCCGAGCTCGGCCGAGTTGCGGATCCCGTTGTAGGCGGCGAAGGCGCGACCGTGCAGGTGGTTCGGCACCTGAAGGTGCATGAGGCTGCGGAACATCACGTTCTTCAGCCCGTGCCCGACCCCGCCCATGAACGAGCAGGCGAGGAAGAAGACGAAGCTGAGCCAGAGGGCGGGGAGGGCGAGCGCCAGCCCCTGCACGGTCGCCGCCGCCAGCCCAACCGTGGCCAGCGCGTAGGCGGCGACGCGCGGCGAGAGCAGCAGCGCGCCAAGCGCCATGCCCGCGGTCCAGATCGAGAGCATCGCGCCGTAGGAGACGTCACCCTTGCCGAGCACGTCCTCGACGAAGAAGAGCTCGCCGACCCAGACCGCGGACATGAAGAGCAGCGAGGCGAACGCGACCACCATCACCAGCGCCAGGGTGCGGTCGGCGAAGAGGTAGGCGATGCCGTCGCGGGCACGTGGGGCACTCTCGCCTTCTTTAACCTCCTGCGGCTCGCGCCGGATCCGCAGCGAGAGCGCGGCGACGGCAACCAGGGCGAAGGTGAGCGCGTCGACGACCATCGCCAGCTGCAGGTCGCCGACGGCGAAGAGCAGGCCGCCGAGGATCGGGCCGAGGCCGAAGCCGATGTAGCGGATCGTCTCCATATGGCCGTTCGCCTCCTGGATCCGCCCCTCGCCGGCCAGCGGCGGGACCAGCGCGAACTCGGCCGGCTGGGAGATCGCGAAGACGACCCCGAGCAGGGTGGTCAGGATCAGGACCGGCACCAGGCCGGAGACGAAGCTGAGCGTCAGGGCGAGGACGGCGCCGCTCGCCGAAACCACGGCCAGCAGCCGGGTCGCCTCGATCCGGTCGACGAGCAGGCCGGCGTGGCCGGCGGTCAGCACCGACGGGCCGAAGAGGCAGATCCAGAGCGCCGCGACCGCGAAGCCGTTGTCGCTGATCTCCTTCACGTGCAGGCCGAGTGCGACCATCGCGATCCAGTCGCCCATCGCCGAGAGCCCGACCGAACCGCTGACCAGGAGGAAATCGCGGTTGCGAAGCAGGCTCCTCTCCATGTCGGCAGGATAGGCCGGTGGGCGGGAACCGACAGCGGGTGGCGGAGCGGCTGAGCGCGCAGGCGCTCGCCGGCGAGCCGCTGAAGCGGCCCGAGGACGTCGCCGAGCGCCTACTTGCCGTGCAGGGTCAGGACCCGCGCGGGGCGCGGCTGGCGATCCGCGCCCGCAGTGCCGGGCTCGCGGCCGCCGACGTCGACCGCGCCCTGACCGAGGACCGTTCGCTGCTGATCACCTGGCTCAACCGCGGCACTCTGCACCTGGTGCGCAGCGAGGACTATCCCTGGCTGCAGGCGCTGACCACGCCGCCGCTGATGACCAGCGCTCGGCGGCGGCCGAGCCTGGAGGGCGTCAGCGAAACGGAAGCCGAGCGCGCTGTGGAGGCGGTGGAGGACATCCTGGCCGACGAGGGGCCTCTGAGCGGAAGGGACCTCCGGGGCCGGCTCGAGGCCGCCGGCTTCCACACGGCCGGCCAGGCGTTCCTCCACTTGATGTTCCTCGCGGCAGTGCGCGGGATCGTCGTCCGCGGCCCGATGGCCGGCAAGCAGCACGCCTACGCGCTCGTCCACGACTGGCTCGGCCCACAGCAGCCAGTCGACCGCGATCTTGCCCTGGCCGAGTTGGCGCGCCGCTACCTCGTTGGCCACGGCCCGGCCGACGACCGCGACCTCGCGCGCTGGGCGGGGCTGCCGCTGCGCGACGCTCGCGCCGGCCTCGCCGCGATCGCCTCCGAGCTGGACCAGCGCGAGGACGGCCTCGTCGACCTCGCCAAGCGTCCGCCGGCCGAGCCGCTGCCCTCGCCCCGCCTGCTCGGCGCCTTCGACCCGCTGCTGCTCGGCTGGACCTCGCGCGAGGAAATCGTCGGCCCGCACAAGCTGTTGGTCACGATCAACGGCGTCTTCCGTCCCTTCGCCCTGGTCAGCGGCCGCGCCGTCGCGACCTGGGGCCTCGCCAGCGGCAAGGTCACGATCAAGCACCTCGGCAAGGTGACGAAGAAGGCCGCCGCCGCGCTCGACGCGGACGCGGCCGAGGTCCTGACCTACCTGGGCCAGTGACCGAGGACGTGTATTCGCTGGTCCGCGGCGCGATCGAGCGGCGTCAGCAGGTCCACGCCGTCTTCGACGGGCACCGACGCCAGCTCTGCCCGCACGCGGTCGGCACCCGGAATGGCCAGCCGCGAGCCCTGTTCTTCCAGTTCGGCGGTACCAGCAGCCGCGGGCTGGAGCCCGGCGGCGACTGGCGCTGCCTTCCGCTCGAGGGGTTGGGCGAGGTCTCAGTTCAGGAGGGTCCGTGGCACACGCGTACTCACTCGCAGCCGCAGAGCTGCATCGATGAAGTCGACCTGGAGGTCGAGGCCTGAGTCAGGCCTGCGGCGCGGGGGGCGGCATCTGGTCGCTGGCCGGCGGCGCCTCATGACCCGGCAGCGGTTCCGCCTCCTGCTCCCAGACGTGGTTCAGCGAGATCTGCAGGTAGGCCCAGAAGCCGGGTGAGAGCAGCAGGTAGAGGATCAGCGCGATCCAGCCGTTGACCGGCTCCCGGCCGGCGATTTTCGAAGCGCCCTGAACGCGCTTGGTGCCGTTCCAATAGGTGACCAGCGCCGGGATGATGATGAGGCCGCCTGGGAACAGCGCGAGGAGGGAATTGGTCGGGTTCTGCCCGAGGTCGTATCCCTTCGCTTCGCCGTAGGCCTTCAGCTCCTTGTTGATCTTGTACCACCAGACCAGGTGGTAGATGCCGAGGGTGACGATCGGCAGGAGGGCGACGGCCCAGGGGCTGCGCACCTTCACCTCGTGCTCGGTGCCGCGAATCTTCATTTCGTAAGCCATCGTCTCTCCGTTCGCCCTGCCGGGTTGGGTGGTGCTGGGTGCGAGCCTAACCGGACTCTCGGGCATGGCCTCTCAGTAAATTCGCTCAACGTATTGAGCAAATCGTAAAATGCCTGCAAATTATGGAAGCTTCGGCGTGCGCCAGGGGGCTTCCAGGCGCCCGACCAGCTCGTCGCCCAGGCCCTCGACCGGGAGGCGGATCTGCTCGAGCGAGTCGCGGTCGCGCAGGGTGACGGTGTCGTCCTCCATCGTCTGGTGGTCGACGGTGACTCCCCAGGGGGTGCCGATCTCGTCCTGGCGGCGGTAGCGCTTGCCGATCGAGCCGCCCTCGTCGAACTCGGCGGGGAGGCGCTTGCGCAGATCCTGGAAGATCTCGCGCGCCTTCTCCGGCATCCCCTCCTTGGAGACGAGTGGGAGGACGGCGACCTTGACCGGGGCGAGGCGCGGGTGCAGGCGCAACACCGTGCGCTGGCGCCCCTCGACTTCCTCGACGTCGTAGGAGTCGACCAGGAAGGAGAGGGTGGCGCGGTCGGCGCCGGCGGCCGGCTCGATCACGTGCGGGACGTAGCGCTCTTTGGTCTGCTGGTCGAAGTACTCGAGCTTCTCGCCGCTGAATTTAGTGTGCTGGGTGAGGTCGAAGTCGCCGCGGTTGGCGATTCCCTCCAGCTCCGACCAGCCGATCGGGAACAGGTACTCGATGTCGCTGGTCGCCGAGGAGTAATGGGAGAGCTCGTCGGCGCCGTGGGCGCGGACTCGCAGGAAGTCGGGCCGCAGGCCGAGCTCGGTGTACCAGCGCTCGCGCTCCGCCATCCAGTGCCGGTGCCACTTTTCGGCTTCGGCCGGGGGCACGAAGTACTCCATCTCCATCTGCTCGAACTCGCGGGTGCGGAAGATGAAGTTGCCGGGGGTGATCTCGTTGCGGAACGACTTGCCGATCTGGGCGATCCCGAAGGGCGGCTTCTTGCGGGCGAAGCCGAGCACGTTCTTGAAGTTGATGAAGATCCCCTGGGCCGTCTCCGGTCGCAGATAGACCTCCGAGCCCTCGCCGGCGACCGGCCCGATGTGGGTCTCGAACATCAGGTTGAACTGGCGCGGCTCGGAGAGCTCGCCGCCGCACTCGGGGCAGCGCAGCTCCGCGTTCGGGTCGCCGCCTTCGGCTTCGACCGCCTCGCGCAGGTGGTCCTCGCGCCAGCGCCGCTTGCACTCGCCGAGGCACTGAACCAGTGGGTCGGTGAAGCCCTCGAGGTGGCCGGAGGCCTCCCAGACCCGCGGGTGCTGGAGGATCGCCGAGTCGATCGCGACGATGTCGTCGCGCTCCTGCAGCATCACCCGCCACCACTCGGCTTTGACGTTGTTCTTCAGCAGCACGCCGTAGTGGCCGTAGTCGTAGGTCGAGCCGACCCCGCCGTAGATCTCCGAGGAGGGAAAGACGAAGCCGCGCCGTTTGCAGAGCGCGACGATCTCCTCCATCGAGACGTCGGTCGGGGGTGCTTCCGGCTCGGTGGTCGCCATGGCTGAACCGTATCGGCTGCGATAATCCCGCAGCCCGTGCCCATCTACGAGTACAAATGCGAGAACGGCCACGTCTTCGACGTGATCCAGAAGATGACCGACGAGGCGCTGTCGGAGTGCCAGGAGTGCGGCGCCCCGGCGCAGCGCGTGTTGCACTCGCCGGCCATCCATTTCAAGGGCTCCGGCTTCCACAACACCGACTACGGGAAGCGCAAGAGCGGCGCTAACGGGGCCGCGACCGAGGGCGGCAAGGAGAGCAAGGAGTCGAAGTCCGATTCGGGCTCCAGCTCCTCCGACTCGAAGCCGAGCGACTCGAAGCCGAAGGCGGCCGCGGCCGACTGAGCCGCAGCCGATTTAGGCCCCACCCTGGTGGGAAAAGGTCGGCTGCGCTAGCCGTTGAGAAGCTGGTTGACGGCCTGGCGCCGCACCGACTCCGGTACCTCGAAGCTGCTTTCGGGGCCTGGCTCGCAGCCGCCGCGGGGCGGGCCGCAGAGGATGTGGGCGGGGGCGTTGCCGCCGATCGCCGCGGCGAGGACCAGCTGCGGCATCGTCAGGAAGCCCATGTCGCTGACGAACGCCTTTGGTGCGTTCCAGCCGATGATCGGTCCCTTGACGAAGTTGTAGGGGGCGCGCAGCGGGTCGGTGAGGCGGTCCTTGACCCCGTTGATCACCGCCTGCTGGGCTTTCTCGCGGTCGATGTCGTCGTAGCCGAGCGAGAAGGCACTGGCGCCGGGGCCGGGGCATTCGCTCGGCTTGCGAACGCGCGCGTAGGCGAGCGCCTTTTCGCCGCTGAGCGTGTTCTCGCCCTTCTTGAGCCGGATCGTGACGCCGCCCTGGCCACCGCCGGCGCCGCCGGAGATGTCGGCGCAGAGCTTCTCTGGCACCTCGACCTCAACCCCGCCGACCGCGTCGATCAGGTCTTCGAAGCCGCTGAAGTCGACGATCGCGACGTGGTCGATCTCAATCCCGAGGAACTGCTCGATCGTGCGGATCTGCAGGGCGCCGCCGCCGAAGGCGTAGGCGGCGTTGATCTTCTGCGGCGCGTGGCCGGGGATCTCGGAGTAGGCGTCGCGCGGGATCGAGAGTTTGCGGAAGTCGCCGCCGCCGGCCCGGATCAGCATCAGCGTGTCGGCGCGGAATTCGCCTTCGAAGCAGGGATCGTGCGGGGCCTCCCCACGGGCCTGCTGCTCGAAGCACTCCTCCGACGTACTGGTTCCGTCGTCGGTTCCGGGTGGCCGCGCGTCGGTGCCGAGCACGAGGATCGTCTGCGGGCTGAACAGCAGCAGCGGATCGCCGTGCAACGCCTCCTTCGCTTCGCCCGAGAGCTTGAACGACTGCAGCTGGGCCGAGACCGCGAAGGCGAGGAAGCTGAGCAAGATCCATCCCAAGGCGGCGATCCCGACCCATTTCAGAGCTCGCTTGACGCCGGGCCGCGGCGGGCGCGGGCGGCGGCCCTCGCCGGGCTCGCGTTCGCGCCGAGGCCGCTTGCCAGGCAGCTTTGCGCGCTCTCGCAGACTCGAGAGGTTGGGTGACTTCAGCCGCGAGGAGAGGCTCCTGCGGGATCGGTAGACCTTGTAATCGGGCGGTCCCGAAGGCCGCTGCTCGCCATCGTCGGGCATAAAAGGGCTAGAACCGTAGCCGATGCCCCCTTTTCGATTGATGCTGCAGACCTCTGCAGGTCGGAGTTTCCCCTTCTGTACTCTGCCCCCAGCCCGTGGCGACCGCCCTTAATGGCGGCGCCGGCGGGGAAAGCCAAATAAGGAGATAAATGACTCCGACTACGGCCGAACAGGCCCTCTATCGAGACCTGCTGTCTATCTATGCCCGGGCGGGCGCAGAGGTCAGCTATGAGACCGACTCCGGAAGCATCAAGCCCTACTGGGCGAAGCGCTTCCTGCAGGCGGTCAAGCGCTCTGAGAAGAACGGAGAACTCTTCGAGTTCGTCGATCGACTCCTGCAAGCGAGCGAGCCATCGCGCGGCTTCATGATTCTCAAGAACGCCGGGCGCCTCGACCTGACGGTCGAGGCATTGGTGTGCGACCGCGAGAAGCCCTACTACGGGGAGATCGATTTCCCCGTGATTGAGGCCGCGAGACGCCGTCTTGCCGACCATGGCTATAGCGGCGCATTCAACGAGCCGGCGACGGCAACTGCCGCCGTGGCTGCCGATGAAGGCGATGCTCGGCTCGCTGGGCAAATCGGGCCCGCACCCGGCACGTCTTTCGACGTGCGGGTGTCCGTCGGCGACGATGGGAGCCTCTCGCTAGCGCTGATCTAGGGACCCGTATGAGTCAAGCTGGGCGTCTCGGATTTTCGGGGCGCCCAGTTTGGATCTCCACAATTGCTATGCGGATCCAGCTTCGAGGTTTGCGAAGAGCCTCGCGCTAGCGGACGACCGAGGAGCAACGTAATCCCCACCTCGAGGATGAGTGCCGTTCGCCTGCAAGCGAATTTGTCTGCTCGTGAGCTGGGACGACGACAAAGCACCACGTCCGGCTAGCCTTGCTCTTCTTCTTCTACGAGATCGGGCCGAAAAGTTGGCGCAACGGCGAAGGGTCGGCATCGTCGCCGGCCACTCCAGACAATTCATGGGACAGCAAATCATGGCCATGTATTCGGTCGCCCGCCTTCCAGCCCCGATTTGCCGATGAGCGCGGCCGAGACGATCGGGGTCGACCTGGGCGGGACGAAGATGCTGGTCGGCGTCCTCGCTGGGACCGAGTCGCGCTGGGAGAGCCGCGAGGCCTCGACCGAGCAGAGCGAGGACGAGCTGGTCGAGCTGCTGGTCCGCGAGGTCTCCGAAGCGCGCGCAGCGCGGCCCGAGGCGCGCGCGGTCGGGCTCGGGATCCCGGCGACGATTGACCAGGAGCGCGGCGTCGCCGTCGCCGCCGTCAACCTGCCGCTGACCGACGTGCCGCTGCGGGAAGTGGTCAGCGAGCGGGTCGGGCTGCCGGTCTTCCTCGACAACGACGCCAACGTCGCGGCGCTCGCCGAGTACCTCTACGGGGCGGCGCAGGGGAAGCCGAACGTGGTGATGCTGACGGTCGGGACTGGGATCGGCGGCGGCCTGATCCTTGGCGGCGAGGTCTTCCGCGGCGCTACCGGGGCAGGCGCCGAGCTCGGCCACACGGTGATCCAGGCCGACGGCCCGCCCTGCCAGGGCAACTGCCCCAACCACGGCTGCGTCGAGGCACTCGCGTCCGGCACCGCGCTCGGGCGCGAGGGTCGCGCGGCAGCCGAAAGCGCTCCCGACTCGGCGATTGGCCGCATGCTGACGGCGGGGGAGACGGTCGACGGCAGGGCGGTCACCGAGGCGGCGCTCGCCGGCGACGCGACCGCGATCGGCGTCTTCGAGCTGATCGGCGGCCGCCTCGGGGTCGCCTGCGCCAGCTTCGCCAACATCTTCCAGCCTGACGCGATCGTCGTCGGCGGCGGCGTGATCGCGGCCGGCGACCTGCTGCTCGAGCCGGCCCGCCGCGAGCTGCGCGAGCGGGCGCTCAACCCGATGAACCGGACCCCGATCCTCGCCGCGACCCTTGGCAACGACGCCGGGGTGATCGGGGCAGCGGCGCTGGCCCGGACCGAGCTCGAGCGGGGCGAGGGCTGATGCCGGGGCGGCTGGTCGTTTGCCCGACGCCGATCGGCAACCTCGACGACGTCACGGCGCGGATGCGCGAGGCGCTGGTCACCGCCGACTACATCGCCTGCGAGGACACCCGCCGCACCGGCTCGCTGCTCGACAAGCTCGGGATCCGGCCGGCGCCGCGGCTGATCTCCAACCACGAGGGCAACGAAGCCGCGCGGGCGACCGAGCTGGCGCAACGGATCGAGCGCGGCGACGCGGTCGTGCTCGTCTCCGACGCCGGCATGCCGGCGATCTCCGACCCCGGCTTCAAGCTGATCCAGCGCTGCATCGAACGCAGCCTCGAGGTGACGGTGCTGCCCGGGCCCTCAGTGGTCCCCGTTGCCCTTGTCGCCTCCGGCCTGCCGACCGACCGCTGGCGCTTCGAGGGCTTCCTGCCGCGCCGGGCGGGGGAGATGGAGCGGGTGCTGCGCTCGGCCGAGACCGTGGTCGCATTCGAGTCGCCGCGGCGGGTCGGCGAGTCGTTGGCGGCGCTCGCCTCGCTCGCGCCCGACCGCCCCGCCGCCGTTTGCCGCGAGCTCTCGAAGATCCATGAGGAGGTCGCACGCGGCAGCCTCGGTGAGCTCGCCCGCCGCTTCCGCGGCGACGTCAAAGGCGAGATCGTCCTCGTGATCGGCCCCGCCGCCGCCGAGGAGCACGACAAAGACGTCGGCTTCGCCGTCGACGCCCTGCGCCACCTGGTCCAGTCCGGTGCCCGTCCCCGCGCCGCCGCCAGCGTCGTCGCCGCCCTCACCGGGACCCGCGCGAACGACCTCTACAAAGCGCTCACCGGGCGCGAGGCGCGGCGCTAAGCTCGGGAGGTGCCGATCCGCTCGCGCTCAGCCGATCGCGGATGCCGAGTCCTCATAGTCCCGTTGCTGCTCCTTGCCGTATGTGCGTTCGCGGCCTCGACTAATCCCAGTGCCGGCCGGGCAGCGCCGCCGCCGCTTTTCTCCGGCTCCGGGATCGACGACTTCCGCGCCCTGCACGCCGTTCCGGGGGCGATCACCGAAGTCCCCGACCCGGCCGGCAGCGGCGAGACGGTGCTGCGACTAGACGTCTCCAACCGCGACGTCTATCCGCTCACGCCGACTGAGAACCCGCGGGCGGAGCTGCTCTCGCCGGATGTGGTCAGGCCGGGTCGGAGCGTCTGGCTCGCGACCGAATTTTTCGTCCCCGCCGACTACCCCGCGGTCCGGGGAGGGGAGTGGGTCTCGCTGGTGGAGATCTACGGTGCGCCCTATCGGGGGTCGAGCCCTTGGAGCCTGGAGCTGGCCGGCAACAGCCTGCAGTGGCAGCGCAACTCGACCTACGGCTTCGACATCCCCTATAAGGCTCCGCTGGTCCGGGGCCGGTGGACGACGGTGCTGGTCCACGAGCACTTCTCCACCCGAGGGTTCGTCGCGATGTGGATCGACGGCCGGCCGATCAAATTCTTTAGCCAGGGCACCTACAACCCCAGCCGCCACGCGCCCGTGCGGCGGCTGAAGATGGCGACGATGGACCACAGCAACGGCGCCGGCCGCAACTCGGCGAGGATCATGCAGTACCGCAAGGCCGGGATGTTCGGTGAGGGCACGATCTATTTCGGAGCGCTCAAGGTCGGGCGCACGCGGGCCAGCCTCACCGGCTGAGGTAGCGTGGCGACCGCATGAGCGCGAACAGCTTCTACGTCACCACGCCGATCTACTACGTCAACGCGGAGCCTCACCTCGGGCACGCCTACGCGACGATGGCGGCCGACGTGCTGGCGCGGCACCACCGCCAGCGCGGCGATGACGTCTTCTTCCTCACCGGCACCGACGAGCACGGAGAGCCGGTGGCGAACGCGGCCGAGCGGGAGGGGATCTCGCCGCAGGAGCTGGCCGACCGCAACGCGGCCAAGTTCCGCGAGCTGATGCCGATCATCGACGCGACCAACGACTTCTTCATCCGCACCTCGGACCCGCGCCACGGCGAGCAGGTCGCCGAGATCATGCAGCGGGTCTACGACAACGGCTGGGTGAGCAAGGGCACCTACGAGGGCTGGTACTGCCCGCGCTGCGCCGACTTCAAAACCGAGCGCGAGCTCGGCCCCGGCAATACCTGTCCGATTCACGAGATCCCGCTCGAGCAGGAACGCGAGGAGAACTGGTTCTTCCGCCTCTCCGCCTTCCAGGAGCGGCTCGAAGAGCTCTATGAGCGGCAGCCCGACTTCGTCGTGCCCGACTTCCGTCGCAACGAGGCGGTCGCCTTCATCGAGCAGGGGCTGGAGGACGTTTCGCTCTCGCGGCCGAAGCTGCAGTGGGGGATGCCGCTGCCCTGGGACCCCGAGCAGCGGATGTACGTCTGGTTCGACGCCCTCCTCAACTACTACACGGCGCTCAGGTTCGCCCGCGACGGGGAGGACCTGACCGGACGCTTCTGGCCGGCCAACCTGCACACGATGGCGAAGGACATCCTCAAGTTCCACGCGGTGATCTGGCCGGCGCTCTGCTGGGCGGCTGAGATCGAGCCGCCGCGGCGGATGACGATCTACGGCTACCTGCTGATGGGCGAGAAAAAGATGTCGAAGTCGCTCGGCAACGTGCTCGACCCGTTCGCTGTGATCGATCGCTTCGGCGCCGACGCGCTGCGCTTCTACCTCTTCCGCGAGGTCTCCTTCGGCCAGGACGGCTCGATCTCGACCGCCGGCTTCGAGGCGCGCTACGAGACCGAGCTGGCCAACGACTACGGCAACCTCGCCAGCCGCGTGCTGGCGATGGTCGAGCGCTACCGCGACGGCACCGTGCCGGTGGCCGCCGTCGACGCGACCCTGGCCGAGGACTTCGAAGGCGCGGTCGGGCGCTTCTCCGAGCTGCTCGACCGGGCCGAGCTGACCCAGGCGCTGGAGGTGGCCTGGAAGCTGGTCCGCCGCCTCAACCGCTTCGTCGAGGAGACGCAGCCATGGGTGTTGGCCAAGGACGAGGCCGACCCCGAGCGGCTCGACGAAGTCCTCTACAACCTGGTCGAGGGCCTGCGGGTGACGACCCTGCTGCTCGTGCCGTACCTGCCGCAGACGAGCGCGACGCTGCTGGCGGCGCTGCGTGAAGAGGGGCGTGAGCTGGCCGAGCTCGGCTCGCGGCCAGGCGGCCAGAACGTCGAGCGCGTCCCGCCGCTCTTCCCGAAGATCGATTCGTAGCGCGCCGTTAATTGTTCCCGCTATGCGGGACTAAATCACACCGCGATACTCAAGCAGTCCGGCCCGAGCTGGTCGGGTCGGGTGTAGCCGCAGAGCGCCATGGTCAGGTCGAACTCGCCGAGGATCGTGCGCAGGACCGCCTCGACCCCGGCCTCGCCGGCCAGAGTCAGGCCCCAGACGTAGGGGCGGCCGAGGCAGACGGCGTCGGCGCCCAAGCAGAGCGCCTTGATTACGTCAGCGCCGCCGCGGACGCCGCTGTCGAACAGGATCGTCAGCTCCTCACCGACCGCCTCGGCGATCGGCGGCAGGGCGTCGAGCGAGGCGATCGCGCCGTCGACCTGGCGGCCACCGTGGTTGGAGACGACGATCCCGTCGAGACCGCGGCGGACCGCCTCACGGGCGTCGTCGACGTGCTGGATGCCCTTGACCAGGATTGGCAGCGAGGTCATCTCGCGCAGCGATGAGAGATCGTCCCAGGTCAGCGAGGGGTTGCCGATCGCCGCGAGGAAGTGGCCGGTGGCGGCGCCCTGGTCCTCCTCCGGGGGCTTCTCCAACCCTGCGCGGAAGACGGGATCCTCGAAGTAGTTGCCGACGCCCTTGCCTTCGAGGAAAGGGAGCCAGGCCTGCTGCAGGTCGCGCGGCTTCCAGCCGGGGATGAAGGTGTCGACGGTGACGACGATCGCGCCGTAGTCAGCCCGCTCGGCGCGGCCAACGAAGCTCTCAACCAGGTCGCGGTCATTAGCCCAGTAGAGCTGGAACCAGCGCGGCGCCTCGGGGCCGCCGGCCGCGGCGATCTCCTCCAGCGAGTAGTGCGAAGCGGTGCTGGCGATCATCGGCACCCCGACAGCGGCGGCGGCGCGGGCGGTTGCCAGCTCACCGTCGCTGTGGAGGATCTTCTGCACCCCGATCGGGGCCAGCAGCAGCGGCGCCGGCATCGTCGTGCCGAGCAGCTCGGTCGAGAGATTGCGGGTGGCGACGTCGCGCAGCATCCGCGGCACGATCCGCCGGCGGCGGAAGGCCTCGGCGTTGGCTCGGATCGTGTCCTCGCTGCCGGCGCCGGCGCCGACGTAGCCGGCCGCCCGCGGCTCCATCGCCGCGATCGCGGCGTTCTCCAGCTCGGCGAAGGAGACCGGCACCGCCGGCGTCTCCCCGGCTAACCCGCGCATGTAGATCTCGCGGTAGTAATCGGCGAAGTCGGCCATCGTCGCAAGGCTATTCGAGCGCCGGCTCGCGGCTAGGCTGGGCGGCGATGATCGACTCTCATACGCACCTCTCGCTCTGCGACCGGCCCGAGGCCTACCTGGTCGCGACCGCGCATGAGGTGGGGGTGGAGCGGATGCTCACGGTCGGCATGGACGCCGCCAGCAACGCGGCGGCGATCGCCGCCGCCCAGCGCCACGGGGAGGTCTTCGCCGCGGTCGGGCGGCACCCCAACGAGGCGACCGGCTTCGACGCTGCGACGGCCGACGAAATCGCCCGGCTCGGCGCCGAGGAGAAGGTGCGGGCGATCGGCGAGACCGGGCTCGACTTCTTCCGCGATTACGCCGGCCGCGACGATCAGCGGCGGGCATTCGCCGCCCAGATCGAGATCGCCCGTGAACTCGACCTGCCGATCGTGATCCACGCCCGCGACCCCGAAGGCAGCAGCGAGGCAACCGATGAGATCTTCGCCACGCTCGACGAGCGGGCGGGTGGCCAGCCCGTGATCCTGCACTGCTTCTCGGCGCCGCAGCGGGTCGGCGACGCGGCCGAGCGGGGCTGGTACTGCTCGTTTGCGGGCAACGTCACCTACCCGAAGGCCGAGGCGCTGCGCGAGGCGGCGACCCGGGTCCCGGACGACCGCATCCTGGTCGAGACCGACGCTCCCTATCTGAGCCCGCAGGAGAAGCGGGGTCAGCACAACGAACCGGCCAACGTGGTCGCCACGGCTCGTTTCGTCGCCGAGCTGCGCGGGGTCTCCTACGAAGAGCTGGACCGGACCGTCACGGCCAACGCCGCATCGCTATTCGGCTGGTAGCGCTCGCCTGCCGACCCTGCCGACTAGGCTGGGGCGACCTTGGTTCGGCTTGGCCAGAACTTCCTCGCCGACCCCAACCTGCTCGCGGCGATCGTGCGGGACGCGCGGCTTGCCTGCGACGATGTCGTGCTCGAGGTCGGGGCGGGGGAGGGGGTGCTGACCGAGCGCCTCGCCGCGGCCGCCGCCCACGTCCACGCGGTCGAGATCGACCGCGGCCTGGAGCCGACCCTCTCCTCGTTCGCCGCGCTCCCCAACATCAGCCTGCACTGGGGCGATGCGATGGACTTCGACCTCGCTGGCCTCGAGCCAGCGCCGACCGCGATGGTCGCCAACCTGCCCTACGCGGTCGCGACGCCGCTGATCCTGCGCACGATCGAGCAGCTGCCCTCGCTGGCGAGCTGGACGGTGATGGTGCAGCGCGAGATCGCCGATCGCCTGCGGGCGGCACCCGGCAACCGCACCTACGGTTCTCCGAGCGTGCAGGTCCAGCTCGCCTGCGAGGTCGATTTGGCGCGCAAGGTCGATCCCGCCGTCTTTCGCCCGCGTCCGCGGGTCGACTCGGCGATCCTGCGCCTGCGCCGCACCGGCCCCGCCGCCGACCCGCCGACCCGCGCGCTGGTCCGCGCTGCCTTCGCCCACCGCCGCAAGTCGCTGGCCCGCTCGCTCGAGCACGGCGAGCCCGGCTCGCTCGCCACCGCCCGCGCTGCCCTCGCCGAGCTCGGCCTGCCCGAAGACGCTCGTGCGGAGGCGCTCTCGCCTGAGCAGTTCGCCGCCTTGTCCGCAAAGCTCCAGGCCGACGCCTGACACCACCCCTGGACGATGCCGCTCCACGCCCCCGCCAAGCTCAACCTCTGCCTCTACCTCGGGCCGCTCCGCGAGGACGGGCTGCACGAGCTCTGCTCCCTGTTCGAGCCGCTCGCCCTGGCCGACCTGATCGAGATCGCCGAGGCCGAGCGCGACGAGGTGGTCTGCCCCGGGGTCGAGGGCGAGAACCTCGCCGCCCGCGCGCTCGCCAGCCTGCGCGAGCGCGGCTGGAAGCGGCCGCCGCTGCGGATCGAGATCGAGAAGCGGGTGCCGGTCGCGGCCGGGCTCGGCGGCGGCAGCGCCGACGCGGCGGCGGTCCTCCGCCTCGCCGCCGCCGAGCTCGGCGACCTGCAGGCGCTGGCCGCCGAGCTCGGCGCCGATGTGCCCTCGCAGCTGCGGCCGGCCCTGGCTCTGGTTCAGGGTGCCGGGGAGCGGGTCGAGCCTCTGCCCGACCCAGCCCCCCACGCCGCCGTGCTGCTGCCCGACGGGGGCGGCCTTGCCACGGCCGAGGTCTTCGCCGAGGCCGACCGGCTCGGGCTCGGCCGCCCGGCCGAGGAGCTGGAGGCGCTCGCCGCCCGGCTGCGCGAGGCGGCCGGCACTGGCGCCTCGCCGCTCGCCTACCCGGAGCTGCTGGTCAACGACCTCGAGCCGGCCGCGTGCTCGCTGCGGCCGGTGATCGGCGAGGCGCTCGACGCGCTGCGCGAGAAGGGCGCCGCAGTGGCGATCCTCAGCGGCTCCGGCCCGACCGCGGTCGGGCTCTTCCCCGACCTCGCCGCCGCCGCGGCGGCGGCCGAAGCGCTCGGGCGCGACGACGCGATCGTCTGCGCCGCGGGGAGCCCGCCGTGAGGCTGCCCGGCGAGAACGGGAGCGGCGAGCGCAGGAAACTGCTCCTGCTGCCGCTGGCGGTGGCCGTCGCCGCCGGCTATTACTTCCTCAGTCAGGAGCTCGGGCACCTCGACCTGCAGGGCTTGCTCGAAGACGTCTCCGAGATCCTCGGCGCCTGGACTTACCTGCTGGTCGGTTTCTTCGCCTTCGCCGAGACCGGCGCCTTCGTCGGCCTCATCGTCCCGGGCGAGACGGTCATGCTGATCGGCGGCGCGGTCGCCGGCCAGGGCGCGATCGACGTCTACCTGCTGATCGCGATCGCCTGGTTCACCGCCTGGCTTGGCGACACGACCAGCTTCTTCGTCGGCCGCCGCCTCGGCCGCGGCTTCGTGCTGAAACACGGGCCCCGGGTCGGGATCGGCCACGAGCGCTTCGAGAAAGTCGAGGACTACTTCTCCCGCCACGGCGGCAAGACGATCTTTATCGGCCGCTGGATCAGCCTCGTCCGCGCCCTCGCGCCCTTCATCGCCGGCAGCTCCGGCATGCGCTACCGCGGCTTCGTTCCCTACAGCATCCTCGGCACCGGGCTCTGGGCCAGCGCCCACATCCTGATCGGGTACTTCTTCTCGCGCAGCATCGAGTCGGCGGCCGAGTACGCCGGCCGCGGCTTCTTCTTGCTCGCCACCCTGATCGTCCTCATCGCCGGCTCGGTCTTCCTCTACCGCCACTTCCGCGTCGCCGAGAACCGCGACACCGCGGTGCGCTGGATGGACGAGCAAGCGGCGACCCGCTGGCTCGTCGCCCTCGGCCGCCGCTACCGCCCGCAGCTGCGCTTCCTCTGGGACCGAGTCACCCCGGGCGGTACTTTCGGGCTCGAGTTCACCTCGCTGATGGCGGTGCTCTCCGTCTCGCTCTTCGTCCTGATCGCCTACGCGGTCCTGGTCAGCCGCGAACCGGGGCCGACTCCGGGCGACATGACCGCCTTCGACGTCGTCGAAAGCCTGCGGGTCGCCTGGCTCACCGACCTCTCCAAGGTCGTCACCTTCCTCGGCTCGGGCGCCTTCACCTGGGGCCTGACGATCGTCTGCGCGGCGCTGCTCGCCGTGCGCCGTCGCTGGACCGAGTTCGGGGTTCTGCTGGGCGGGATGACGCTGGCCTGGGTTGGCTTCCACGAGATCAAGGACATCGTCGACCGGCCGCGGCCCGAGGGCGCCCTGGTTGGCACCTCCGGCTCCTCTTACCCGAGCGGACACGCCGCCCACTCGGTCCTCTACGTCTGGCTGGCGGTGACGATCGTGATGCGGCTGCGGCCCGGGATCACCCGCAAGGCCGCGGTGGTCCTGGCGGGCCTGGCGCTGACGATCCTGGTCGGCCTCTCCCGCGTCTACCTCAACGTCCACTACCTCAGCGACGTCAACGGCGGCTGGGCGCTCGGGGCCGCTGCCTTCTCGCTCTGCGCCGCGATCGGCCTGGTCATCTCCCAGCTGCGCCACAATTCACCGCGATGACGCTCTTAGCCCTGGAGAAGCTCGACCACCAGTACATCCTCTTCGGCGTCGCCGGGCTGATCTGCCTGGTCGCCTTCGTCGCCTTGATCCTGGTTCCGGCGGTGAGCGCCCACGGACGAATCTGGGAGAAGACGGCCGCCGGCCTGCTCTCGGTCTTCGTGCTCGCGGCCCTGCTCGTAGTCGGGGTCGTGTTCGGCCTGGTGATCGTCTACTACTACCCCGACATCTCAAGTTTCTTCAGCGGCTAGCGGCGCCGCGCAGTGGCAGCGGCGCGATAATGGCCCGATGCCGGAGACCTCGAAGGGGGCAGAAGTTCCCGCAAAAGCCAAAGATCCAGGGCTGCTCGACGCGCTCTCGGAAGCGGTCGAGTCGGGGGCGGGGCTGCCCGCGGTGGCGCGGGCCGCGGCGCGCCTGCTCGACGCCAGCGTCGCCCTGATCGACCGCTCGAGCGCCGTGCTGGCGGTGGCCGGGGCCTCGCCGGACCAGGAGCAGAAGCTGCTCTCCGGTGGGGAGGGGGTGACCGCGGTCGAGCTGCGGGTCGCCGACAGCGCGGTCGGCGAGCTGCGCTACCGGGCCAAGGCCGCGCCGGACCCGGCGATCGCCCGCATGGTGACGACGCTGCTCGCCCTGGAGCTGGAGCGCTCGCGCTCGCCGGAGTGGGAGAGCGAGGAGGTGGCGAGCGCCTTCGTCGCCGACCTGCTCGCCCGCGAGGTGACCGATCGCGGCGACATCGTCGCCCGGGCTGCCGAGCTCGGCGCCGAGCTCGACCGCGGCGCCGGCATCGTCGTCCTCCGGGCGGCCCCCCGCGCCGCCCAAACGGGCGAGTGGCGCCAGCGCGTCCTCACCCTGGCGATGCGGGCGCTGCGCGCTCTGGCACCGGGCGCGCTGGCGACCAGCGAGGACGGCGAGGCGGCGGCCGAGATCGCGGCGATCGTCCCGGCCGAGGACGACGAGCGGCTCGCCCGCGCCGCCGCCGGCCTGGCCCGCGAGCTCGACCACAGCCTCTCCGGCTTCCACCTGACCACCGGGCGCAGCCGCCGCTGCTCGGACCCGGTCGACCTCTACCGCGCCGGCAGCGAGGCGCGGCTGGCGGTCAACGTCGGCGAGGCGGAAGGCCGCGCGCTGCTCGCCTTCGAGGACACCGGCGCCTACCGCCTGCTCCTGCCCGCGATGAGCGAGGACCTGGGCGAGCTGGAGCGCTTCTACGCGGAGACTGTCGAGCCGCTCTCCAACTACGACGAGCAGTACGAGACCGAGCTGGTGGCGACGGTCGAGGCCTATCTCGACAACGACGGCAACGTCGCCGCCACCGCTAAACGGCTCTTCACCCATCGCCACACCGTGCGCTACCGGCTGGAGCGGGTGAGGGAGCTCTGCGGTCACGACGTCTCCGCCACCGAGGGCCGCGAGAAGCTCGGCCTCGGCCTCAAGGCGATGCGGGTGCTCGGCATCGCCTCACCGCGCGGCCCGGCCCACGAGCCCGGTGCCAAGGGCGGCAAGGTGCCGCGCGGCGCGGAGGACTAGAAGGGCCGGGCGGGAGTTCCGGGGGGAGGGTTCGAACCCCCACTTCCAGGACCAAAACCTGGCGTGCTCCCAGCTACACCACCCCGGAATGGCGAACGCAGCCTAGCGCTCTGGCAAGCCGTTTCCACACAGTTTTTTTCCAACCAAAAAGCTGGAAAAGCCGGGTTTTGCGTCTGTCTCACCGCTTAGGGTCTTCTTCGTGGAGATCGGAGGAGCCTCGATGGACCCGGAGGTCCGCGCCGGACTGGCCCGCAGCTGGAAGGCGCTGATGGCGATCGGCGCGATCGCCATCTTCATTGGCTGCATCGCGATCCTGGTTCCGGCCGTCGCCTCGGTGGGGACGGCGATCTTCATCGGCTGGATCCTCTTGATCGCCGGCGCCTTCCTGATCGCCGCCGCCTTCTCCGCCCACTCGATCGGCAGCGTGCTGCTGCGCCTGGCCTGGGCGATCCTGACCGTGATCGTCGGCCTCTGGCTGATCGTCGAACCGCACAACGGCACGCTCACCCTGACCCTCGTGCTCGGCCTCTACTTCCTCTTCATGGGCGTCACCCGGATCACCGTCGCCTTCCTCGCTCGCGGCCAGCAGAACGCCGGCTGGGTCGGCCTCAGCGGCTTCTGCGGCCTCGTCATCGGCATCCTCGTCCTCGCCAAGTTCCCCAGCTCCGCCGACTGGGCGATCGGCCTACTGGTGGGAATAGATCTGATTTTCGCGGGCTGGACCCTCACCTCCGTTGCTCTCGTAGGCAAAGACCTCTCCCGCACCGCCTAGCTGGAGCTGACAACGCATGGTTGGAAGGGGCTGTCCACCCCTCCCACAAAGGCTCCAGGACCAACAACCCGAACCCCAGCCCGCAATCTGCTGCGCAACGGTCTTTGGGGGAGGGGTGGACAGCCCCTTTAGGCATACGATTCCAATGTGAGTTCCCCCCTGGTGCTGGTCATGGCGGCTGGGAAGGGCACGCGGATGCGGTCCTCCTTGCCGAAGATGCTGCATCCCATTTGCGGGCGCCCGATGGTGGCGTGGCCGATTGTTGCTGCTCGCGAGGCAGGCGCCGGGCGCATCGCGGCAATTGTCTCTCCGGGGCAGGACCTGTCCACTGGCCTGCCTGACGGCGTCGAGACCGTCGAGCAGCCCGAGCCCGACGGTACCGGCGGGGCGATTCGGGCGGCGCTGCCGCTGATCGAGGAGAGCGAGACCGTGCTCGTCCTCTCCGGCGACGTGCCGCTGATCTCGACGGAGACGATCGCCGCCCTGCTCGAGGCCCACGCCGCCGCGCCGGCGGCGGCGACGATGCTGACGATCGAACTCGACGACCCCGGCTCCTACGGTCGTGTCGTCCGCACCGACTCCGGCGAGGTCGAGCGCGTGGTCGAGGCGAAAGCCGCCGGCGACGCCGATCCCGAGCAGCTCGCGATCCGCGAGATCAACGCCGGCACCTACGCCTTCGACGCGGCGCCGCTCGCCGCGGCCCTCGCGACGCTCGCCAACGACAACGCCCAGGGCGAGTACTACCTGCCCGACGTCTTCCCGGCCCTGCGCGAGGCCGGCCACTCGGTTGCCGCCCACCTCGCCGACGACCCCGCGGTGACGATGGGGATCAACAACCGGGTCGACCTCGCTGCGGTCGAGACCGAGGCCCGCCGCCGCCTGCTCGAGACCCACATGCTGGCCGGGGTCACCGTCGTCGACCCAGCCTCGACCTGGGTCGACGCCGGGGTCGAGATCGCCGCCGACGCCCGGGTCGAGCCCGGCACGACCCTGCGCGGCGCGACCACGGTCGGCGCTCACGCCGTGGTCGGCCCGCTCACCACCTTGATCGACAGCGCCGTCGGCCGCGAGTCGAGCGTCGTCCACTCCTACCTGGTCGAGTGCGAGGTTCTCGACGGATGCTCGGTCGGGCCCTTCGCCTACCTGCGCCCGGGCGCGCTGCTCGAGGCCGGCGCCAAGGCCGGCACCTTCGTCGAGGTGAAGAACTCCCGCGTGGGCAAGGGCGCGAAGATCCCGCACCTCGCCTACGTCGGCGACGCCGACGTAGGCGCCGGCAGCAACCTCGGCGCGGGCACGATCACCGCCAACTACGACGGATTCCGCAAGCACCGCACGACGATCGGCCGCGACGTCCGCATCGGCGTTGACACGATGCTGATCGCGCCGGTAGAAGTCGGCGACTCCGCCTACACTGGCGCTGGCGCGGTGGTCAAGGACGACGTCCCCGAGGGGTCGCTGGCCGTGAGCGAGAACGCGCAACGGAACATCGACGGATACGCGGCCGAGAAGGCCGCGCGGATGAAAGAGGACAAGCAGCCGTGAGCACGATCGAGGAGCGCCCCCAGGCGGCGACCCACCTTCCCCACGACTACTCGAAGCGAATGATGGTCTTCGGCGGCCGCAGCTCGATGGACCTGGCCGCCAAAGTCGCCGGCAAGCTCGACCTCGACCTCGGCCAGGCGACGCTGACCACCTTCGCCAACGGCGAGGTCTACTGCCGCTACGAGGAGTCGATCCGCGGCGCCGACGTCTTCATCGTCCAGTCGACCTGCGCCAACGAGCCAAGCGGGATGACCCCGAACGACTCGCTGGTCGAGCTCTTGACGATGATCGACGCCGCCCAGGGAGCCTCGGCGCACCGGATCATTGCCGTGATGCCCTGGTACGGCTACGCCCGCCAGGACAAGAAGTCGGCCCCCCGCGAGCCGATCTCGGCCCGAATCGTCGCCAAGTGCCTGGAGGGGGTCGGGGTCGATCGCGTCCTCACCATGGACCTCCACGCCGGTCAGGTCCAGGGCTTCTTCCACGTCCCGGTCGACCACATGACCGCAATGCCGATGCTGACCCAGTGGTTCGCCGACCAGTATCCGGCCGAGGACCTGGTGATCGTCTCTCCCGACGCCGGCCGGGTGAAGACGGCGCGCAACTTCGCCCGCCGCATCGGCACCCACTGGGCGGTGATGGAGAAGGAGCGTCCGGCCCAGCAGGTGGCCGAGATCGGCTACGTGGTCGGCGAGGTGAAGGGCAAGACCGCGGTCCTGGTCGACGACATGATCGACACCGCCGGCACCCTCTGCGCCGCCGCCGAGACCGTGCTCGACGAGGGCGCGGCGCGGGTGATCGCAACCGCCACCCACGGCGTCTTCTCGGGACCGGCCTACGAACGGCTGGCGGACTCCTCGATCGAGAAGATCGTCGTCTCCGACACGCTGCCGCTGCGCCCCGGCGCTCCCGACAACATCAAGGTGCTCTCGACCGCCGGCACCTTCGCCGACTCGATCCGGCGCATCTTCACCGACGACTCGGTCTCCGAGATCTTCGCGGGGGAGAACCAGTTGTTTTGAGCGGGCGGCTGCGGCGAGGCGTGGCGCCTGGACGCCTATGGCCGGCGCGGGTTCGCCATCTCCCCGACGTCCCGCGTAGCGCCGCTACGCGGGAGTCGTGTCGCCGGCGCCCCGCTTGGCCCTAGTCGCCCAGCCACCACGCCTCGCCTCGCCTCGCCTCGCCTTGCCGACCGCTCAGCTTGAACCGAGGGCATGCCGATGACGATGATCGAAAACGATTTTGGGCTAATCCGAGTAGGCCATAAGGGCGCCGACCTAGTGGCCCCAGGGAACACGATCGAGAGCTTCGAAAAAGCGGTCGAGATTGGTGTCGACGTCATCGAGTTCGACGTGCTCTGGCTGCGCGACGCGCAGCTGCCGCTGGAGCAGCGGGCGCCGCTGGTCGTCGCCCACGACTGGGGCGATGCGGCGCGGCGCGAGCCGCTCGCCCTGACCGAGGCGCTCGACGCCTTCCTCGAGCCGCCGCTCGACAAGGTCGAGATCGACCTCGACCTAAAGCTGCCCGGCCGCGAGGAGGAGGTGGTGAACGCGCTGCGCGAGCGCGGCCTCGGTGAGCGAGCGATGGTCTCGACCATGGAGCTGTACACGCTCGGCAAGATCCTCGAGCTGGCGCCGGAGCTGCGGCGCGGTTGGACCTATCCGAGAGTGACCAAGGACTGGAACGCGACGCCCTGGGCCAAGCCGGCGCTGCCGATGGCGCTGGCGGCGATGCGCTACCGCCTGCCCGGCCTGGCGGCGCAGAAGCTGCCCCAGATGGGGGTGGAGGCGATGTGGGTCTACCACCCGCTCGTCAGCGCCCGCCTCGCCCGCATCTGCAAGCTGGCCCGGGTCGAGCTGATCGCCTGGACCGTCGACGACGTCAACCGGATGCGCGCTCTAATCGACGCCGGCGTCTCCGGCCTCTGCTCGAACGACCCGCGCCTCTTCGCGAAGTTGAGGAGTTAACCCCTTCCCCGACCCGGTCGTCGACGGCGAGGGTCTTGCGCTCAGACGGTTCCCGGCGTCGCGGTCGGAGGCGCGTTGCGGCCGCCCTTCTTGACCTTCACCGCGGACTCCAGCTCCTCCTGGGTGAAGCCGCTGACGACCTCACCGTCGAGCGCGTAACGGTAGAGGGCGACCCCGAAGATGCCGCTGAGCGCGCGCGATATCAGCATCGCGATCGCCAGGACGAGCGCGCCGATCACGACCAGCAGGGCGCCGAGGAAGGAGGCCGAGGACCAGAGCAGGACGCCGCCGCCGATCAGGATCGCCGCCGGCAGCAGGCCGGCGAGGAAGACGATGCCGCCGATCGCGATGTTGCCGGTGATCTGCTGACCCCAGCGCTGGCGGAACATCGCCGCCGAGCGCTTCAGCGTTTCGACCGGGCCGGTGCCCTCGATCGCGATCACCGGCACCGCCAGGAAGGTGACCAGGGACCAGGCCATGCCGACCAGGCGGGCGGCGATCTGGCCGCCGATCCCGCCCTGGTTCTCGAGCACGCCCATGACCACGCTGATCGCGGTCGAGATCGCCGCCCAGCCGCAGATCTGGCTGAAGCGCCTGCGGGCGACGGCGAGGCCGTCGGAGACCGTCGCTTCCTGGCCGCGGAAGATCATGTCGGCGCAGGCGGCGAGCCCGACGCTGAAGTAGAAGCCGACGACGCTGAGCAGGTAGATGCCGATCACGAGCAGCGGGATCGCGCCGGCGAGCGAGTCCTGGTCGAACAGGTAGAGACCTGGGCCGAGGGTGACGATCGCCAGCAGCGTCGTCGCGACGGCGCCGTAGAGCGGGAACCGGATCAACTCGCGGTGCCCGTTCAGGAGCGCCCAGCTTTTCTTCGTCAGACCCCAACCGCGTTTGATCCTCTGCATTGCTCTCCTCCGGTCGTTCCTGCGTCCTAGGTGGTCTCGGCAAGACCCGGCACTCGCTTGACTCCTCTTTCCTCGAAGTACTCCCATTCCTGCTCGCCGAGCTCGGTCGCGGGCCGGTCCGCGTAGACCCACTCGCGGAAGATCCGGTGCCAGTTGCGCTTCGCGCGCAGCTGCCCGAGCACGGCGACGACGCCGATTTCCATCCGCCGGCCCATCAGCTCCTCGGCGGGGATCGACTCGCGCCGCATCAGGTCGTAGTACTCCGAGCGCGGGTCGTTGGTCGACTCGATGATCTTCATCACCCGTCGCGGGGTGATCTCGATCTCGCGATCCTCGATGTACCAGCCGCCGACCGCGCCCATGTGCTCCATCAGCCGCTCGGCGTCGAGCTTGGAGGGCTTCTTGACGAAGCCGAGGTCGTGCAGGGCTTGGCGGAAGGCCTCCGGGTCGTCGCGCGAAGCGGCGTCGAAGGCGCGCTGCTCGAGCACGATCTGCTCGCGGTCGAGCTTCTTGGTCATCCCGAAGTCGAGGAAGGCGACCCTGCCGTCGTCCATCAGGATGTAGTTGCCGGGGTGGGGGTCGGCGTTGAAGTGCTGCAGGTTGAACATCGAGCCGAGGCTGCCGCGGAAGACGATCTCGCCGAAACGGCTGCGCTGCTCGTGCGGGAGCTCCTTGATCTGCTCGAAGTTCATCCCGCTGACCAGCTCGGTGACCAGGACCCGCCGCCGCGAGAGCCTGGTGATGACTTCGGGCACGTAGATGAAGGGGTGGTCGCGGTAGGCGCGGGCGAAGGAGCGCTGGTTCTGGGCCTCGTACTCGTAGTCGAGCTCCTCCATCACCCGCTCGCGGATCTCATCGGCGATCGCCTTGGCGTCGAGGCCGGGGGCGAGGGCGCGAGCGAGGCGGACGATCGTGCCGGCGTTGCGCAGATCGGCCTCGAGCGCGTCGGCAATCCCCGGGTACTGGATCTTCACCGCCACATGTCTTCCGTCGAGCAACTCGGCACGGTGGACCTGGCCGATCGAGGCGGCGGCGAAGGCCTCGGTCTCGATCTCGGCGAACAGCTCCGACAGCGGCTCGCCGTCGTACTCCGCTTCGAGCACCTTGACCACCTTCTCCCAGGGCATCGCCGGCGCGTCGGTGCGCAGTTTCGCCAGCTGCTCCTGGTAGATGTCGCGGTACTCCTCGGGGATGAACTCGGTGTCGATGAAGGAGGCGAACTGGCCGAGCTTCATCGCCGCGCCCTTCATCTGGCCGAGCGCGCCGACCATCTTCATCGCGGTCTCGAGGTGGCGCTGTTCGAGCTTCTCTTTTGAGCCCTGCTCGGAGCGGCCGACGTTGGCCGCCTTGGTACCGGCGTAGCGGGCGCCCTGGACGCCGACGATCGAGCCGAGCTTGGCCGAGCGGCGGACGCGGCCCTTGGGGATCTTCGAGTCGTCGGCCACGCCGCAAGGTTGCCACAGGTTCCCTTTTTCCCGGTTTCTCTATCCTCTCCCGTCCGATGGCCAGCGCACGCTCAACGCTGAAGGTTGCTTCCCGCGCCGAGTTCGGCTCGCGTTCCTCCCGTCGTCTGCGTGGCGAGGGGCTGGTTCCGGGCGTCGTCTACTCGGGCGGCTCGGAGGCGACCCCGTTTCAGGTCTCCGAACGCGAGGTGCGGGCGATCATCGGCGAGGGTGCGGCGCTCTTCGACCTCGAGGTGGAGGGCAGCAAAGCCGTCCCGGTCGTGGTCAAGGAGCAGCAGCTGCATCCAGTTCGCGGCAGTCTCCAGCACATCGACCTGCAGGCGGTGAAACTCGACGAGGCGATCCAGGCCGAGGTTGCGATCGAGCTGGAGGGAGCGGAGACCGCCCCCGGCGTCAAGGGCGGCGGCGTGCTCGAGCACGTCACCCGCGAGATCACGGTCGAAGCGCTGCCGACTGACATTCCCGATCTTCTCGTCGCGAACGTCTCGGCGATGGAGATCAACGACACCTTGACCCTGGCCGCGATCGCCGCCCCCGACGGGGTCACCTTCGTCGCCGAGGACTCCGAGGAGGTCACGATCGTGACCATCTCGCCGCCACGGGTCGAAGAGGAGCCCGAGCCGGAGGTCGAGGAGGAGACCGAGGTGGTCGGCGAGGGCGAGGCCGCCGAGGGCGAGGGCGAGGGCGAGGACTCCGGCGCCGACTCGGGCGACTCCGGGGACTGAGTCCTCTGTCGCTGTTCCGCCGCCGCGACCGCGGTGAGCAGGGCGAGCGCATCCTGATCGTCGGTATCGGCAATCCCGGCGCCGAGTACTCCGGGACCCGCCACAACGTCGGCTTCGAGGTGCTTGCCGAGCTGGCGCGGCGCTGGGACCTGCCGCGGGCGCGCGACAAGTTCCGCGGCCGGCTAGCCGAAGGGCGGGCGGGTCCGGGCGGACCGCGGGTGGCGCTGCTGCAGCCGCTCACCTATATGAACGACTCCGGCAACTCCGCCGGCCCGGCGCGCGGCTCGCTCAAGGTGCCGCTCGACCGCACGATCGCGCTGCACGACGAGATCGACCTCCCCTTCGGGCGGATCGAGCCGCGCCTCGGCGGCGGACTCGCCGGCCACAACGGCCTCAAGAGCCTCAAGCGCGGCTTCGGCGACGCCGAGTTCTGGCGAGTCCGGGTCGGGGTGGGGAGGCCGGACTCGACCGACCCCGAGGTCGTCTCCGCCTACGTGCTGGGCAAGTTCCGCGAGCCGAAGCCCGAGGTCGAGGAGCTGGTCGCGGCGGCGGCGGCGGAGACCGAGCGCCTGGTCGAGCGCCTCGCCGACCCCGAACAGCTAGGTTCCGCGCCGTGAGCGAGGCGAACGGAGCGGGCGAGGCGCGGTCTCTGACCACCTACGCGGTCGACGAGCACGGCGTCGCGCTGCTGCGCCTCGACCGTGGCGAGGCCCGCAACGCGATCGACACCCAGATGCTGAACGAGCTACTCGAGCACCTCGCGGCGGCGCGCGGCGACGAGGCGGTGCGGGTGCTGGTCTTCAGCTCCACCGACCACCTCGGCTTCTCGGCCGGCGCCGACGTGCGCGAGCAGCTCGACCAGGAGGGGCAGGTCCGCCGCATGCAGCTCTTCGCCGACCTCTACGACGAGGTCGTCGCCTTCCCGAAGCCGACGATCGCCGTCTGCCACGGCGACGTGGTCGGCGGCGGCGCCGAGATCGCGGTCGCCTGCGACATGCGGGTCGGCGGCGCCAACCTGCGGATGCGCTTCCCCGGTGCGGCACTCGGAGTCCCCGTCGGCCCCGCCCGGCTGG
Source organism: uncultured Solirubrobacterales bacterium (assembly GCA_963846515.1). Taxonomy (GTDB): domain Bacteria; phylum Actinomycetota; class Thermoleophilia; order Solirubrobacterales; family 70-9; genus VAYN01. The sequence continues at coordinate 352,000 of CAWJWC010000005.1, forward strand.
TCACCCTCTGTGGCCTCGCCGCCGCCAAGTACCTGCTGCTCAGCTCGCGCACGGTCGGCGCCGACGAGGCGCTGCGGCTCGGCCTCGTCAACCGGGTCGCGCCCGCCACCGCGACCGAGGACTCGGCGCTCGAGCTCGCGACGGCGGTCGCCGCTCACCCGCCCGAGGCGGTCGCCCAGCTGAAGCGGATGCTGCACGAGTGGGACGATGTCGTCGGCCGCTCCAAGCGCGAGGGCGTCGGCCAGGTCGAGTGGGCCCGCACCGGTCCCGGCTTGCCTCAGCCGGACTGAGAACCTCTAGAAATATGCGGTTACGCAAAGTAGGATCGCCACCGCCTGTCAATCGCTCTTCCTGGAGGGTCGTTTTGAAAGTCTTCGTCTCCGCTCTGTTCGCCGTCTGCTGCCTGCTTGTCCTGCCCGGTGTCTCAAGCGCGGCCACCTACACCGTCAACAGCACTGGCGACGCGGCCGACAACGGCGCTTCAAGCGGCGTCTGCGAAACGGCGACCCCGGGCGAGTGCACGCTGCGCGCGGCGATCACCGAGGCGAACAGTTCCATCGGCGTTCCCGACGAGATCGACTTCGCCGGCCTCTTCAACGGCGAGACCGGCGACACGATCTCCGCTGCCACGGCCCTGCCGACGATCACCGACGAGCTTGAAATCCACGGTGGGGTGTGCGATACGGCAGCCGAGGTCCCGGGGCCCTGTGCCGAGGTCACCCGTGCGGGCGACGGCTTCCTCCTCGTGGTCGAAGACGACGACGTCGAAATCCGGGGGTTGGCCCTGAACGGCGCGACGACGGCGATCGAAGTGATCAACGCTTCGGAGGGCTTCGTCGCCAAGGGCAACTGGATCGGCTTCAGCCTGACCGGCGCCACGCCCGGCAACGACACCGGGATCTTCATCGACCCGGGCTCCGACGGGGCGGCGATCGGCGGAACCGCGCCGTCGGAACGCAACGTGATCGGTGGCACCGCCGGTGTCGGCCTCGATCTCGAGGGGGCGAGCGACGCGACGATCGAGGGCAACTACTTCGGGGTCACCCCGAAAGGCGACACCGGCGCCGCCAACGCGCAGAGCATCGAGATAACCGACTCGACCGCCGACGGTGGATCTGAGGCCGAAAACAATGAGATCGGCGCGGCGATCGAAGGCGCGGCGCTGGACAGCAACGCCTGCGACGGCGGCTGCAACGTGATCTCCGGGCCGGGCAGCAGGGGGCTTGATCTCAATGGCGCTGGCCCCGACCCAAACGAGGCGCCGGCAAGCGGCCCTACCACCGTCCACGGCAACTTCTTCGGCCTCAACGCCGCCGGAACGGCGGCGTTGGGGAGCGGCTTGGCCAGCCTCTTCGCTGGCGGCGCCGATCACGTGACAGTCGGTGCCGCGACCTTCTCCAGCCCGATCCCGCCGGAGGCGAACTACTTCGCGGGCGAGGCTCCAGGGATTGACAGTCGAAGCGGCGGCAACGATTTCGAAGCGCGGGGCAATAGCATTGGCCTCGCCCCGGACGGGACCGCCGTCGCCGCGCCCATCGGCGGGGGCATCAGCGTCGTCGCCCAGAGCGTGAGCGAAGGGGCGACGATCGAAAGCAACCACATCCGGATGCCCGGGGGCATCGCGATCGAACACCGATTCGGAGAGGGGAGGATCCTCGAGAACAAGATCGAAGGCGGCGCGGTCGGGATCCGGCAGTGGGCCTCACCCGGCGGCGGCCTGATCGCGGGCAACGTCGTTGAAGACTCAATCGAAGCCGGGATCAAACTCGAAAGCCCCGATACCGACGTTCGCGGGAACTCCGTCCTCGATTCCGCCGGCCCCGGGATCAAAGTCACTAACCGGCCCGGCGTCGCCGTCAACGGCAGCCGGATCGGCAACGACACGGCCGAAGGCGAAAACCTGATCGAGGGCAGCGGCGGCCCGGCGATCGAAATCCTCGAAGAAGCGACCGAATCGGGGAGCACGACCGAGATCGCCCGCAACCGCGGCAGCGGCAACGGGGGTCCCTTCATCGACCTCGTCGCGGGCGCGAACGAGGGGATTGCGCCGCCGGCCTTCTCCTCCGCGATCAAGTCGCAGGCAGAAGGCATCGCCGAGCCGGGCGCCCTGGTGCGGGTCTTCCGCAAGGCAAGCGCCGAAGCGGGCGAGCTCGAGTCCTTCCTCGGCGAAGCCGTCGCCGACGGCAGCGGCGAATGGAAAGTCACCTACGCCGCGGTTCCCGGCAAAACGATCGTCGCCGCGACGCAGACGAATGAAGCGGGCGGGACCTCGAAGTTGGCGACGGCGAGCGTGCCACCGGACCCGCCGACCTGCGCCGACACCCCGTCGATGTGCCTCAAGCCGGACCCGCCGGTGAATCCGCCGCCTCCGCTCTGTCCCGTGGCGCCGGGTTGCGTCCCGACTCCGACGGACCCGCCGGTCGCGACCATCACGAGAGGCCCGAAAGCGAAATCGACCAAGACGACGGCGACCTTCAAGTTCAAGTCCTCGGTCGCCGGCTCGACCTTCGAATGCAAGCTCGACGACAAGCCGTTCAAGCGCTGCAAGCCGCCAAAGACCTACAAGAACCTGAAGCCGGGCAGGCACGTCTTCAAGGTGCGGGCGAAGAACCAAGCCGGCAACGTCGGCAAGGTCGCCAAGCGCAGGTTCACCGTTCTCGAATAGCCCGCTGGCGCAGGGCAGCTGCTTAGCCGGCCCAGCTGCTGGCGTCGAGCTCGGTGCCGTTCCGGAATTGCTCGGGGTGGGCGAGCACGTGCGCGGCTACTTCAGCGCAGGTTGCGATCCAGAGCTCGCCCCGGCTCGACGCCGTGGCGAGGCGATCGAGCAGCGCCGCCAGGTTCTCGGCGCCGAGCCAGCTGAGCAGGAAGGGGTGCAGGACGATCGTCAGGTAGCCGCCGGCCTGCGGTCGCTCGATCTCAGCCGCAAGCGAGGCAACGAAAGCGGCGGGATCGACCGGGTTGGCCGAGCCGGTCATCTGCTCGCGGACTTGGGCGAGGGGCGGCAGCACGCAGCTGGCGTCGACGTGCCGCCACTGGAAGGGCAGCAGCGCGATGTCCTCGTCGGCACCCGCGCCCGCACCGGCGGGCGAGCAGTAGCGCATGCCGGCCTGCCGGAGGACGTCGAGTCCACCGGCGCCGAGCTGACCGCCCGGTGGCCGCAGCCCGACCGCCTTGAGCCCGAGCTGCTCGAAGCCGTCGAGGCAGCGGGTGAGGTTGTCAGCCTGCTGGGCCGCTGAGAGCTCCTCCCATTGCTCGTGCCGCCAGGCGTGGAGAGCAAGCTCGTGGCCACGGGCCGCGATCTCGCCCAGCAGCTCTGGATAGATCTCGGCGTTGATCCCCTCGACGAAGAAGGTGGCGGCGAGCTCGCGCTCGCGGAGGCGTTCGAGCAGCGCCGGCAGCACCTCGTTCGCGGTGAAGTGCTCGCCCAGCGGCGCCCCGGGGCCGATCGCGCCCAGCTCCAGTTCCGCTGCCTCGCCGAGGTTGTCGAAGCTGAGGCTGAGCGCTGCCCGGGCCCCGCCCGGCCAGGTGGCGGCGTCGCTCACGGTTCCCGCAGGGCCGGGCTCCAGTGCTCCGGCTCGAGCCGGGCCTGCTCCCGCGCCCACCCGAAGTGGTGGCGGGCGGAGGCGAGCAGGATGGGGAAGTTGAGCAGGCCGAAGAGGGCGAAGCGCCGCGCTCCCGGCCGGTTCGCGGCGGGTAGGCCGAGCGCGCTGCAGGTCAGCCAGAACCAGAGCACGGCGTTGTAGGCGGGCAGCTGGTCCTCGCTCAGCCCCTCGGCTTCGTCGAGCATCGGCAGCCCGCCGTGCAGCGACCACGGCCAGGCCTTGAAGTGGACGGCGACGCCGGCGACCCCGATCCCCGCGCTGAAGGCGGAGAGACGGCGGGCATTCTCCCTGTCGCTGGCCGCGGCCGCGAGCATTAACGGGAAGTAGGCCGACCAGAGGGCGATCGCGCCGCGGCGGCCGAGGAAGGGCTCGAAGACGAGGCCGACTCCGGCCCGGGTCTCGAAAGCGTTGTGGGCGAGCAAGCCCAGAGCCGAGCCGGCGGCGAGTAGCTTCCTCACCGCCGCGCTCCGATCCGGTTCGCCAGCGTCCCGATCCCGTCGATCTCGAGCTCGACCGTTTGGCCTGGCTGGACCCAGCGTTCGAGCTCCAGCCCGCAGCAGCCAGGCATCGTCCCGGTCGCGACGATGTCGCCGGGCTCGAGCCGCTCGCCGGCGGCAGCGTGGGCGAGCATCTCACCGACGTCGTGTGCCGGCCGCGCGGTCGACCCCTCGCACCAGACCTCGCCGTCGACCCGCACGCGCCCCCGCGCCGCGGTCCAGTCCGGCAGCTCGTCGGCGCTGAGCACGTCGCGGCCGATCGAGTTGGCGAACGTCTTGCACTTGACCGCCGGCCCGAACACGCCGTGACGGGCCTCCTCGGCCTGCACGTCGCGGGCGCTCCAGTCGTTGAGCACGAACCAGCCGCCGATCGCCTCGCGGGCTTCGGCCGGGCTGGGGTCGGCGAGCGGACGGGCCAACACGAAGGCGAGCTCCAGCTCGAAGTCGAGGAACTCGGTGTGCGAGGGCCAGGGCATCTCCTCCCCGTCGGCGAGCATTGCGGCGTGGTTGCCGAGGTAGAAGGCGGGAACCTCGTAGAAGCGGGAGTTGGGCCTGAACGGGGGGAAGGTTCTGCGCGTGACGCGCTCATAGGCGCCGGCGAGCCGCCGCACCGGCTTGGGAAAGAAGCGCTTGACGAGCACCCGCGCTGAGCCCTCGTAGTGCGATGGCCAGAGGCTGAAGGCGCGCATCGAGCGGGGCGCGAAGGGCAGGCCGGCGGTGGCCGGGTCGGCGGCCACGTCCGCCTCGTTGCGGACCGCGTCGAGCAGGGTCTCGACCTGCTCCCGGGCCGCCGCGCCGCCGCCGAGCAGCGCCAGCAGGTCGCGGCGCGCCGCCTCGCCGAGCTCCGTTCGGGGGCGGAGCCGGGCCAGGTCCGCGGCGCGCTCGAGCGAGACCCAGCGCCCGCGCTCGCGGTCTTCGACGATCGCTCCCTCCGGCGTGCTCCTCAGCTTCATCGGCGTCTCACCGGCACCGCAGTGTAGGGAGCGCTTCCCAGCCTCCTAGAATCGAGCCGCAGGCCGGATCTTTCGATCTGGCCGTTTCCGCTGCCATGAGCCTCCGTCCGCTGATCGAGATCGCCGCCGAGAACGAGCGCCTGCACGCGCTCGCCGCTCGCGTGCGCGACGCGGCGGGCGGTGGAGAGGCGGTCTCGGTGCGGGCCTCGACGATGCTGCGGCCGCTGCTGCTGGCGGCGCTGCTCGAGGACGACCGCGGCCTCGCCGACCGCCCGGCGCTGCTGGTCAGCGCCGACGACCGCTCCGCCCGCGACCTCGCCGCCGACCTGCGCGCCTACCTGGCGCCGCGCCGGGTCCGCTTCTATCCCTCGCGGGGGACCGGCTACGCATCGCACGTGACCCCGCCGCCGCACCTGGTCGGGCTGCGGATCGACGCGCTCGACGCGCTCGGGCGCGAAGCCGACGCGGTCGTCGTCGCCGGCGCCACGGCGCTCGCTGAGGCCGTCCCCGACGCCTCGCTGCGACCGGCCGGGTTCGCGATCGCCAAGGGCGAGGAAATCGAGCTGGGCGCGGTCGCCGAGGACCTGATCGGCGCCGGCTACGAGCGGGTCGAGCAGGTCGAGGAGCGCGGCCAGTTCGCGGTCCGCGGCGGCATCCTCGACGTTTACCCCGCAACCGAGGAGCGGGCGGTGCGAATCGAGCTGTTCGGCGACGAGGTCGACTCGATGCGCTGGTTCTCGACCTTCACTCAGCGCTCGCTCGGCGGGGCCGAGCGGGTCGAGCTGGCGCCGGCGGCCGAGCTCGACTCCGAGCACCGCGAGCTGGCCGAGCTGGCGGCGCTGGAAGCGGCCGAGGAGGGTGAGCAGCTGGGCAACCTGGCCGAGCTGCTGCCGCTCGAGCACTTTCGGGCGCCGCTCGACCTCGTCCCGGCGGAGGCCGCGGTGGTGCTCGCCGCCGCCGAGGAGATCGAGCCGGCCTTGCGCGACCACTGGGAGGACGCGACCGCGGCGATGCACGCCGATGACGCCCAGCACCTCTACGTCGATGTCGCCGCGCCGCTGGCGGAGCGCGCGGCGCTGGCCCTGACCGTCGCCGGCGAGGACGACGAGGACGCCTTCCGGGCGGCCCGCGCCGAGTCGCCGGCGCGCAGCGTCAAAGAGGCGGAGTCGGAGCTGGAGAAACTGGTCCGCTCCGGCTACCGCGCGGTCGTCGCCTTCGACAGTCGCGGTGAGGCGGAGCGCGCTCGCTACGGGCTCGACCGGCTCGACGCCCGCCTGCTCGAAGGCGGCCGCCTCCCGCCCGATCCGGGGCTTTCCTTCGCCGAGGCGCGCCTGCGCGAGGGTTTCGTCAGCCCCGAGCTGAAACTCGCGGTTTACCCCTTTCGCCGCCTCGTCCATCGCCGCCGCACGGAGGAGCCGGCGCCGGGCGCAGGGCGCGGCCGGCTCGCCTTCAGCGAACTGCGGGTTGGCGACTACGTCGTCCACGAGGACCACGGCGTCGCCCGCTTCGCCGGCTTCGAGACGCGCGAGGTCGGCGGCGTCACCCGCGATTACCTCTACCTCGAATACAAAGGCGAGGACCGGGTCTACGTCCCCACCGACCAGCTCGCGAAGCTGAGCCGCTACGTCGGCGCCGGCGGCGAACCGTCGCTCTCGGCGCTCGGCGGCAAACGCTGGCAGAACCTGAAGGCGCGGGCACGCAAAGCCGCCGGCGCCCTGGCCGGCGAGCTGCTCAACCTCTACGCCGAGCGCCGCGCCCGCAAGGGCCACGCCTTCTCGCCCGACGGCGAGTGGCAGATCGCCATGGAGTCGAATTTTCCCTACCGCGAGACCGCCGATCAGCTGGAAGCGATCGAGGCGGTCAAGGGCGACATGGAGGGGGAGCGGCCGATGGATCGGCTGGTCTGCGGCGACGTCGGCTTCGGCAAGACCGAGGTCGCCCTGCGCGCCGCGGTCAAGGCGGCCGCCGACGGCAAGCAGGTGATGGTCCTGGTCCCGACCACGATCCTCGCCCAACAGCACTTCGGCACTTTCCGCGAGCGCCTCGCCGACCTCCCGTTCCGGGTCGAGGGAGTCTCGCGGCTGCGGCCGCCGGCAGAAACCAAGGCGGTGCTGGTGGACTTCGAGGCGGGCCAGGTCGACGTCCTGATCGGCACCCACAGGCTGCTCTCGCGCGACGTCCGCGCCAAGGAGCTGGGCCTGGTCGTGGTCGACGAGGAGCAGCGCTTCGGGGTCAAGCAGAAGGAGCTGCTGCGACAGCTGAAGCTGAAGGTCGACGTGCTGGCGCTCTCGGCGACGCCGATCCCGCGCACCCTGCAGATGAGCCTGGCCGGGCTGCGCGACATCTCGGTGATCGAGACGCCGCCCGAGGGGCGCCGCCCGGTGCGTACCTACGTCGGCCCCTACGACGAGGACCTGATCAAGAAGGCGATCCACCGCGAGGTCGAGCGCAAGGGCCAGGCCTTCGTCCTCCACAACCGGATCGACTCGCTGCCGGAAACGGCGGAGCGGCTGCGGGCGCTGGTTCCCGGCGCCCGCTTCCTCGAAGCGCACGGGCAGATGGACGAGCACCAGTTGGAGGAGACGATGCTGACCTTCCTGCGCGGCGAGGCCGACTGCCTGGTGACGACGACGATCATCGAGTCCGGCCTCGACATCCCGACCGCGAACACGCTGATCGTGGAGCGCGCCGACCAGCTCGGCCTCTCGCAGGCCTACCAGATCCGCGGCCGGGTCGGGCGCTCTCGCGAGCGCGCCTTCGCCTACATGCTCTACCCCTCGGCCGAGGCGCTGAGCGAGGAGGCGGCGGCGCGACTCTCGACCCTCGCCGACCACACCGAGCTCGGCTCCGGCTTCCGGATCGCGATGCGCGACCTCGACATCCGCGGGGCCGGCAACCTGCTCGGCGACGAGCAGTCCGGCCATGTCGCCGCGGTCGGCTTCGAGCTCTACTGCCAGATGATCGACGAGGCTGTGGCGGTGGCCGGCGGCGAGGAGGGCGAACGCGAGGAGGCGCCGGAGCCGGTCCGGCTCGACGTCCCGGTCGACGCCTACCTGCCGGCCTCCTTCGTCCCCTTCGAGGCGGCCAAGATCGACGTCCACCGGCGCATCGTCGCCGCCCGCGAGCCGGGCCAGCTGCGGGCGATCCGCGACGAGCTCGGCGACCGCTTCGGGCCGCTACCGCCGCAGGCCGAGAACCTGCTGCGGCTGCAGCAGGCGCGGATCGAACTGGGGCTGGCGGGGGCGCGCAACGTCGAGTTCCGCGGCGGTCGGCTCAGCGTCACCGGCGTCGAGCTCGACTCCGAGGGGGCGGGCCTGCTCGCCGAGCAGGTCGAGGGGGCGCTCTACGAATGGCGCGAGCAGACCGCGGCGCTGCGGGTCGACGGCGATCCCGAGGAGCGTTTGAGCGCGGTCTTGGCTCTGGCGGCGGGTCTGTGCGAGGCGCGGCGCGGCACCGAGGCCGCGGCGGTCTGAGCGGTCCAGTCCTGCGCCGATGCCCGGCGGGGTCGGCTCGTTTGTCCTCTCTTTACTCGATTTGACTATGCTGCCCGCTTCGTGGGAGCGAAACAGGGGAAGACGGGAGCGAAAGCGGCGAAAGCCGAGAAGGCGGCCGCTCGGCAGCGGCTCGCGCTGGTCGGCTTCGGCGCGCTGCTGATCCTGCTCTTCGCCGGTTTCGCGATCGCCCAGGGGATCGGCAGCCCGAGCGTGCCCGAGGGCGACGTCGCGCTGGTCGAGGACGTCCCGGAGGAGATCGGCACGATCAGCGAAGCGGATCTCAAACGCGCCGTGCTTCAGCAGGCGGCCTCGGGACAGCTGAAAAAAATCCCGAAACCGGGTGAGGACAAATACGAGGAACTCGAGGCCTCGGCGCTGAGCGAACTGCTGAACGCGATCTGGGTCCAGGGCGAGGCGGAAGAACTCGGAATCGAAGTGACGCCGAAACAGATCGAGGACGAACTCGCGCAGATCAAACAACAGAACTTCAAAACCGAGGCCGAATACCAGCAGTTCCTCCAAACTTCGAAATTCACCAAAGAGGATGTCCAGACCCGGGTCAGACTGCAGCTGCTCGGCAACCAGATCCAGGAACGGATCACCAAAGAAGCACCCCCCGCCTCCCCAGCCGAAATCTCCGACTACTACGACTCGGTCAAGGACAGCCAGTTCACGACCGCGGAGTCGCGCGACGTCCGCGTCATCGTCAACGACGACAAAGCGAAAGCCGAAGAGGCGAAAGCGCTGCTCGAAAAAGACGACTCGCCGGCGAATTGGGACAAAGTCGCGAAAAAATTCTCCGAAGATCTAACGACCAAAAACACCGGTGGCGTGCAGCGCGCGCTCAGCGAAGAACTGCTCGCCAGCCAGCCGGAACTCAAAGACCTCGTCTTCGGCACCGCCCCTGGCACGATCGCCGGCCCGACCGACGTCCAGGGCAAATTCTTCGTGGTCGAGGTCGACAAACTGAACCCGGAGAAAGTCCAGACGCTGAAAGAAGCCCAGAACCAGATCCAGTCCCAGCTGACCCAGCAGCTCGCCCAGCAGGTCTTCTCCGAGTTCGTCGCCGAGTTCCAGAGCAAGTGGGAATCGCGGACCTTCTGCGCCTCCGGCTTCGAACAGGAAAAATGCTCGAACTACAAAGGCGACGGCCGCCCGCCAGGAGCTCCGCCGGCCTGCTACGAAGCCGATCCGAAAGGCGGCCTGCCGGCCTCCTGTCCGGCGCCTGTGACCCAGGTCGCCCCGGCACTGCCCGGCAGCGTCACGGTCCTCAAACCGCAGGGCGACCGGCTGCCGCAGCGGCCGCGGCCCGAAGGGATCAATCCGGCGAGCGAAGAAGCACTGCCGGAAACCCGGGCGCCAACCCCCAGCAGCGCCCCGCCTCCGACGACCGGCGAATAGCGCTCCCCGCGGCCGCTCCGGTCAATAGACTCGCGCGTCCGTGAGCGCCATCTCCTCCATCCACGCGCGCCAGATCCTCGACTCGCGCGGCAACCCGACGGTCGAGGTCGAAGTCGCGCTCGATTCCGGCGCCCGCGGCCTCGCCGCGGTTCCCTCCGGCGCCTCGACCGGCGAGTTCGAGGCGGTCGAGCTGCGCGACGGCGGCGAGACCTGGGCCGGCAAGGGCGTCTCGCGAGCGGTCGCCAACGTCAACGGCGAGATCGCCGCGGCGCTGGAGGGCGCCCGTGCCGCCGAGCAGGGTGCGATCGACCGCACGATGATCGAGCTCGACGGCACCCCGAACAAGGGCCGGCTCGGCGCCAACGCCCTGCTCGGCGTCTCGCTGGCAGTCGCGAAGGCGGCGGCGATGGACGCAGCCCTGCCCCTCTACCGTTACCTGGCCGAGCTCTACGGCGGGGGCGAGCCGACGCTCTTGCCAGTGCCGATGATGAACGTGCTCAACGGCGGCGCCCACGCCGATAACTCGGTCGACTTTCAGGAGTTCATGATCGTCCCGGCCGGTGCCTCGAGCTTCTCCGAGTGCCTGCGGATCGGGGCCGAGGTTTTCCATGCCTTGAAGAAGACGCTTTCCTCGCAGGGGCTCTCGACCGCGGGCGGCGACGAGGGCGGCTTCGCGCCCGACCTCGAGTCCAACCAGGCGGCGCTGGAAGCAGTTCTGGCGGGCGTCGAGGCGGCCGGCTACGACCCCGGCTCCGACGTCTTCATCGCCCTCGACCCGGCGACCAGCGAGCTCTTCGAGAACGGCGCCTACGTGCTCGAGCACGAGGGCAAGACCCTCTCGCCGGAGGAGATGGTCGGCTATTGGGAGGGCGCCTGCGACAACTTCCCGATTCTCTCGATCGAGGACGGCATGGACGAGGAGGACTGGGACGGCTGGAAGGCCCTGACCGAGCGGCTCGGCGAGCGCGTGCAGCTGGTCGGCGACGACCTCTTCGTCACCAACCCGGAGCGGCTGCGCCGCGGCATCGAGTTCGGCGTCGGCAACTCGATCCTGGTCAAGGTCAACCAGATCGGCACCCTGACGGAGACTCTGGAGGCGATCCGCACCGCCCACGACGCCGGCTACACGGCGGTGATCTCGCACCGCTCGGGGGAGACCGAGGACACGACGATCGCCGACCTCGCCGTCGCCACCCGCGCCGGCCAGATCAAGACCGGCGCCCCCTCGCGCTCGGACCGCGTCGCCAAGTACAACCGCCTGCTCCGGATCGAGGAGGAGCTTGGAGCTGCGGCTGAATTCTCGGGCCTGCAGGCTTTCGTCCAGCGCCGCTCCTAAATGAAGGAATGCGGGGCCCGGCCGCAAAGGACGGGGCATGGCAGCACGCGCCCAGGCACGTCGCACGGCCACCAGGCCGCGCCGGCGTCCCGCCGCGCGCAAACCGGCTGCCCGCCGCGGCGCCAGCCGGGTCAACTGGGACCGGGTGGGGCGGATTGCGCTGACGCTGGTCCTCGCCGCCGTCCTCTACTCCTATCTCAACCCCGCGATCGACTTCGTCAAGACCTACACGGCGACCACCGCCGCGAAGGCGCAGCAGCACGAGCTGCAGGACGAGAACACGAGGCTCCACAACCGGATCCAGTCGGCCGACGACCCGATCGTGATCGACCGCATGGCGCGGGCGCAGGGGATGGTCGCCGAAGGGGAGACGCCGGTGATCGTCCGCGGGCTCGGCGGCTGAACCAGCCGGCGGGCGGCACCCATGCTTAGCGTCGGCTCCTATCTCCTGGGGGTCGCGCAGGTGGCCCTGGTGGTCGGGTCACTTGGCTTTGCTGCTTACAGACTGAGGAGTCGCTTTCTTCCCGAATGGGCTGGCGCGCCTGCTCGGCTTGTCGAGGCTGTTGTGGCGGTCGCCCTGCTGATCTGGATCTCCGAGATTCTCGGCACGTTCGACCTGTTTTACGCCGGGACGCTGATTGGCGCCAGCGTTTTGGTTGGAGGGATCAGTGTGCTCTGGCCGGCGGGTCCTGTCGCCGCAGGGGACCCACCGCCCCCTGCGGTAGCTCAAGCTTCCTCGGGGGTGGTCCCCCCTACGGCGCCACCCGCCGGAGAGACCATTTGGTCCGTGCTGATCATGCTTGGCGTCATCGCGCTCGTGGTCGGGCACTGGGCTCTGACGACGAAGAATGCGCTGGATCGCGGGGTCTTCAATTTCGACAGTCTCTGGTACCACCTGCCCTTTGCGGCCGAGATGGTGCAGAGCCATTCCGTCACCGGGATGCACTACGTAGACACCGTTTTCACCAACTGGTTCTACCCGCAGAATTCCGAGCTGCTCCACGCCGTTGGGATGCTGCTCACGGGGCGAGATACGCCATCGCTGTTCTTGAACTACGGATGGCTGGCGGTGGCGTTCCTAGCCGCGTGGTGCATCGGGCGTCCCTACGGGCGCGGGTCGTTGAGCGTGGTCGCGGTCGCGATCTTGTTGGAGAGCCACATCCTGGTTGTGCGCGAGCCGGCGGCGGGGAAGAACGACCTCATGGCCGCCGCTCTGCTGCTCGCCGCCATGGCCATCCTCGTCACCGCCTGGAACCAGCGCCGCGAAGCCGCGCCAAGGCAAGAACACCTCGCCGATGGGCCGATTTCCGCTGATATAGAGCGGAAATCGGCCCATCAGCCTGTTTTGCCGGCAGGGTGGGGGCTGGGCATGGCGGGGCTCGCTGTGGGGCTTGCCGCGGGGACGAAGGTGACGGCGTTGGCGATGGCGGGGGCGCTGAGCGTGGCGGTGGTGGTGCTGGCGCCCGCCGGGAAGCGCTGGGCGGCCGCGGGGTGGTGGTTTGTGCCGGCGCTGCTCGGCGGCGGGTTCTGGTACCTGCGCAACTTGGTCGTCGCCGGCAACCCGCTGCCGGCGCTGGAGAGCCTGGGGCCGATCTCCCTGCCGCACCCGGAGCGGCTGCAGGTCGGGCGACCGGATTTCAGCATCGCCCATTACGCGACCGACACCGGCGTCTGGCGCGAGTACTTCGGCCCCGGCCTGCACGACGCCTTCGGCGCGCTCTGGCCACTCGTGGTCGGAGCCGCGGTCGTCGCGGCGCTGGCGGCCTTGCTCTGGGGTAGGGACCGGATCGTGCGTGCGCTCGGCGCCGTCGCTCTGTTTGGCTTCTTCGCCTACCTCTTCACGCCGCTCAGCGCCGCCGGCGCCGACGGCGCACCGGAGGCGTTCGGGATCAACATCCGCTACCTCTACGGCGCCCTCCTGGCAGGTCTGGTGCTGGTGCCGCTGCCGCGCTTCTTCGATCCCGGGCGGCGGCGCTGGTGGCTGCTTGGGGCGCTCCTCGCCATCCTCCTGCTCACCGACCGCGGCGATGGAGTGCTGCGCGACCCCGACCGCGGCTTCGCCCTCCTGGTCGTCGCACTCGCTGTGCTCGCCCCCGCTGCGCTGCTGCTGGTCCGTGGCCGCGGCGGCAGTCGCGGCATCGTCGCCGGCGGCTGCGTCGCGCTGGCGCTGGCCGTGATCGCGGTCGGCTACCCGGTGCAGCGCGACTACCTCGACCAGCGCTTCCGCAACGAGGTCGCGGCCGAGGCGATCCCCGGAATGAGCCTCGACGCCGCCTACCGCTGGGCGCGTGGGGTGGAGGACGCCCGCATCGGCCTCGCCGGAACCACGGCCGGATTCGCCCGCTACGGCTTCTACGGCACCGACCTCTCCAACCGCGTCGTCTACCTCGGCCTCAAGGGCCCGCACGGCGCCTTCAACGCGATCTCGACCTGCGCGGCCTTCCGCGCCGCGGTCAACGCGGCCGACCTCGACTACCTGATCACCGCGCCCTTCCTCAACTTCCTCGACCCCGGCGACCCGATCCCCTCGCCCGAGGGGCGCTGGCTGCGCGGCGATGGCGCCGTCAGGCCGGTTCTACGCAGCGCCCCGGTCACCGTCTGGAGGGTGAACGGCCCCCTCGATCCGGCCGCCTGCGGCCCGCGCAACGCGCCCCTGCGCGAGATCCCCGATACCGGCTCCGGCTAATCTCGGCGGGGTGACCTATCCGCTCGAGAACGCTCTCTTCCAGTGGGAGGAGGGACGGCGCCAGTACCAGGCGATTGAGGATCCGCGGCAACGGCGGCTCGCCGACCGCGTGATCGAGGCGATCCGGGACGAACTGCGGCGGCGGATCGGGCCGACCTTCAGCGCCGCCGAACTGGCCGAGCTCTACGGGCGCGGGACCGACTGGTGCCTGCAGGTCGCGATCGACGTAGCGCCGGCGGTCGAGGGCGACGCGCAGTCGCTTGCCGACGCAGCCTTCTGGCTCTACCTCCGTGGGGCCACCGACTTCGCCGGCGGCAGGCAGCTGACCGTCTGACCGGGTCAGTCGGACAGCTGCTGCTCGTCAGAATCTGACGCGGCCGACTCACCCGCACGGCGAATGACGATCTGATCGGCCTCGATCCGGACCGTGACCTCGCGCTTGCCCGCCCAGTGCTCGGTGTAGACCGGGTTGTCCTTGACCGAGGCGTCGAGCCAGAGGCCGTAGCCCTCGTCTTCGCCGTGGTCGAAGGTCGCCTCGAGCTCTTTGCGCCGGCCGCGTCCACCGCGCCGGCCGCGGCGACGGCGACGGCGTGGTCGTCCAGCGCCGCCCTCGCCCTCAGCGCCCTCGCCCTCCTCCTCGTCGCCTTCCTCACCTTCGTCCGCCTCGGGCTCCTCCTCGGCGGCCGCGGCCTCGATCTCGGCTTCGATCTCGTCGCGGAGGTCGATTTCGCTCGAGCCGGCGTTCTCGTCGTCGGGGGTGAGGTCGTACTGCTTGCGGAACTCGCGCAGCTCGGTCGCGCTGACTTCGAGCTGGTGGGCGATCCAGGCGTCGGTGCGCCCCTGGTGCACCCAGGCGCGGATCTGGTTCAGCTGTGGCTTCAGTGAGCGTCGGGCCATCGGCGCGCGAGTCTATTCAACCGGGAGCGTCGTTCGCGGAGCGCTAAGTTGACCTAAGCCATCAAGAAAGCGAGCGCCTCGAACATGACGACGACGACGACGACCACGGTCACGGTCAGGCAGACCGCGAGGACGCTGAAGCGGACCTTGCCGTGCTGCTCGGTGCGGTTGATCTTCCGCGCTCGGGACCGGTTCGCCGCGCGCCTGCGCAGCTGCTCGCGCCGCCGGCGCTCGAGGGTGGTCTCCTGCTCGAAGGCGCTCTCGAACTGGGAGATGCTCTGTCGCATTCTCATAGAGGAAGGCCCCACGGGGCCGCCGGGCACCGTAGCAAAGCTGCAAGGGGCGTTTCAGGGAGGGCAGGCGCCCCAGAGCCCGCGCCCCGCCCGCGCGGCGGCCAACTCCAAGCGCTCGAAAAGCGCTCTGTAGCGGGTATTGGGCGGGATCGCGAGGGTACGCGCCAGGCCGTGCCGGAGCAGCGCGGCGTTGACGAATTCGCGATCGACGTAGGCGTAGGCGAGCAGGCGACCGTAGACGTCGCGGCGCTCGACGCCGAAGACCAGCCGCACGCGGCGCCCCTCCAGCGCCCGCTTCGTGAAGCGCGACGCAGCCGGCCCGAAGCACTGCACCGGCGCGCCGGGCTCGACCGTCTCCGGCGTGTCGACCCCGATCAGCCGCACGTCCTCGACCGCCCCGCCGATCCGCGCCTCCACCGTGTCGCCATCGACCACGCGCACCACCGTCGCGGCCGCCGCTCGCGGCCCGGCTTCGCGCTCCGGCTCGCCCTCCCACGGCCGCAGCAAAATCAAGCCAACAATGGCGAGCAGCAGCAAGCTCCCAATATTTCTCCTCACATGGTGCATGCTTCGGCCCGTGGGGGCGGGTCCGGTAGGGGTGGAACGTCTTGTACTTTTTTTGCGCCGCCATCCTCGGACGGCCGCCAACTGCCTTCAAAAAAAGTTAAGTGGAACCCCTACCGGACCCGCCCACTCCTCAGGGGGTCCGACGCACGTTCGCGAGCAGGCTTTCCTTGATCTGCTCGATGATCGCCAGCGCCTCGTTCCACTCGCGCTGCCAGACGTTGCGCCCGAAGATCACGCCGGAGCCGCCCGCTTCCATCACCCCGCGGGTGTGGAGGAGGACCGTCTCGTCGTCGGTCCTGGAGCCGCCGGAGAGGACGACGAGCGCCCGGCCCGCCGACTCGACGCACTGGCGGATCGCCTCGGTCTGGTCGACTTCCATCTCGTTGTAGGGGGCCTGGGCGTCCTTGTCCTTCTTGGCGTCGATCTTCGGCATGTTGAGCTTGACCACGTCGGCGCCCATCTCCATCGCCATCCGTGCCGCGTAGTCGATCGCGTAGAAGGAGTTGACGCCGCCCTTGGCGTCGACCGCTTCGCCGCGCGGGTAGGACCAGATCACCAGCGGCATCCCGAAGCGGTCGCAGTCCTGGCGCACCTGGCGCAGCTGGGCGAGGTCCTCGTCCTGCCGCGGCGAGCCGACGTAGAGCGTGTACCCGACCGCGTCGGCGCCGAGCCGCACTGCGTCCTCGACGCTGGCGTTGCAGCTCGAGAAGGCCTTGGCGGAGGAGGGGATGTCGGTCTTGCCGTTGACCTTGAGGATCAGCGGCACCCGGCCGGCGTAGTCGGGGTAGTACTTCTCCGCCATCCCGATCTGGCAGGCCAGAGCCGAATAACCGGCCTCGGCGGCGAGCCGGAACTGGTAGTCGGGATCCTTGGAAGCCGGGTTGGGGAAGAAGTCGCGGGGCCCGTGCTCGATGCCCTGGTCGATCGGCAGCAGCATCAGGGTTCCGTTGCCGGGGCCGAACTCGAACAGCAGCCGGTACAGGCGGGCGCGTTTGCCTGGGGGCAGGGTCGCGAGCAGGGATTTCTGCTCGGTCAGGCTCTTCAGCTCCACGTAAAATTCCTCCTCGAAGATGGTTGTCTGGGGAGTATGCCATCGGCAACTGCTACGGGGCCCCTGAAAAGGGGGCTATTCTCGATAGACCATGAGCGAGACTGAGCTCAGCGTCATCTGCAAGAACTGCGGCTCCGAGGTCAGTCCTTATGTCACCGAGTGCCCCTATTGCGGCACCCGCCTGCGCAAGCGGGCGCCGAAGCTGGAGCGCCGCGGCGACGCGCTCGAGGCGCAGCGCCCGCGCCACCGCCGTCCGCACCTGCGGCGGCCGAAGTCGGGCGAGCCGCGCCCCTTCCGGCCCTACGCGACGCTCGTCGCGATCCTCGGCCCGGCCATCCTGCTGCTGATCCAGAAGCTGAGCGGCGACCCGCTCTCGACCTTCGGCGGCCTGATCGTCCCGCTCGCGGACGAGTGGTGGCGGCTCTTCACCGCTCCCTTCGCTTATGTCGACGTCGGCTACTTGTTCGTCGTCGCGCTCGGGCTGGCGATCTTCGCGACCGGGATCGAGCGGCGGCTGGGGACCGTCCCGACCGCTGTGCTGCTGATCGCCTGCGGCGCCCTCGGCATACTGGCCGCGAGTGCGGTTGCCGACGCCCGCGGCGAGATCGCCGTGATCGCCGGCGGCAACGGGGTCGCGCTCGGCGCCCTTGCCGCCTGGCTCGCGCTGCGCCGGGCCGAAGCCCGCGGCGCGATCGACGAGGAGTACGACACGATCGGCGTGGCTGTCGCGGCCGTGGTCCTGCTCGCGCTGCCGCTGTTCGTCGACAGCGCCGACCTCGTCGCCGGCCTGGCTGGCGGCGCCGTCGGCGGCCTCGCCGGGGTCGCCGCCTCGGCGCTGCCCTCCTCCGAATAACCAGGAGGCCTCGCGCACCGGGCTTCGCCAGGCCCTACTAGGCTGGGCGGGTGCCCGACGAGAGCGAGCTGGAGGCGGCGATCGAGCGGCTGCTCGATCCGGAGCGGTTCGGCGAGGCCGAGCGAGTCGTCGCCCAGGCAGCGCCGCAGCTGCAGAAGGTGCTCGCCGCTGCACTCGCCGAGGGCGGCTGGTTCGGCGAGCCGCACGAGGCGGAGACGCTGCGCGCCGCGACCGTGCCCGACCCGGACGAGCGGCTCGCCGCCGTCCGCGCCCTGCTCGCCGAGGAGGCGCGGATGGGGATGATGGTTGGGGTCGCCGTCGGCTGGGCACTGAAGGAAGAGATGAGCCAGTCAACGCACCGAGAGGGAGAGAGCTGAAGATGGAGATCAAGTTCCACGGCCAGTCGTGCTTCGAGCTGAGCGATGGCGACGTCAACGTGCTGGTCGATCCGTTCCTGAAGCCGAACAACCCGGTCGCGGTCCACACCGCCGAGGAAGTCGAGCCGACGCACATCGCGATCTCCCACGGCCACGCCGACCACATGGCCGACGCGGTCCCGGTCGCGAAGCGGACCGGGGCCCACTGCATCGGCATCGTCGAGCTCGCCGAATGGCTGAAGGGCCAGGGCGTCGAGGCGGTCAGCGACCCCAACTTTGGCGGCACGGTCGAGTTCGACTGGGGCTACGTCAGCCTGGTTCCCGCCTGGCACACCAACACCATTCCGGGCTCGGAATCGGCGCCCTACAGCGCCGAGCACGGGATCGTCCTCGGTCCGCCCGCCGGCCTCGTGATCAAGATCGGCGAGACGACCGTCTACCACGCCGGCGACACTTGCCTTTTTGGCGACATGAAGCTGATCGCGGAACGCAGCGACATCGACGTCTTCCTGGTCCCGATCGGCGGCCACTACACGATGGACCGCCGCGACGCCGTGGTCGCCTGCGACTTCGTCGGCGCCGCGACCGTGATCCCGATGCACTACGACACCTTCCCGCCGATCGAGACCGACGCGGAGGCGTTCAAGGCCGACGTCGAGAGTCAGACCTCCTCCAAGGTCGTGATCCTGCAGCCGGGGGAGACCCACAGCGCCTGAGCGAGGTTGATCACTTACCGGGGCCATGGCCCCGGTAAGTGATCAACGAAAAACTGGCCGGCTGGCCAAGCGTGCGGTAGCCTCGCCCGGAGCCCTGCAGCCGACCGGAGGAGAGCCGAGATGGAGGCGAAAGAGGCAACCGGGACCCAGTCCCGGACCGAGCGCGCCGATTTCCAGGAGACCGCCGACCCGGCGCTGAACGAGGCGGCCGACCGCACCGCCGAGGTGAAGCTGCTCACCTACGAGGAGCTCTACCTGCTCTGGGAGCGCCAGCAATGGCAGACCCAGGAGCTCGACTTCAGCCGCGACCGCGAGGACTGGCACGAGCGGATCGGCCCCGAGGAGCGCTTCCAGCGTATGTACGGGCTCTCCTCGTTCTTCATCGGCGAGCAGAAAGTGGCGGAGGAGCTGGGACCGATCATGCGCGCCGCCCCGAGCGAGGACCAGAAAATTTTCCTCTGCACGCAGATCGCCGACGAGGCCCGACACGTGCGTTTCTTCGAGCGCTTCTACCGCGAGGTCGGCGTGCTCGAGTCCGACGAGCTGAGCGCGATGCTGAGCGAGACCTCGGAGCACCTCAACGACAACTTCGGTCGCCTCTTCGACGAGATGCTCAAAAAGAGGACCGACCGGCTCTCGGCCGAACCGGAGGACACCGAGGCCCTGGTCGAGGCGGTGACGCTCTACCACATGGTGATCGAGGGGATGCTGGCCCTGACCGGGCAGCACTTCATCATGGACTACAACGAAAGCCAGGGGACGCTGCCGGCCTTCGTCGAGGGCTTCGGCAACGTCGCCCGCGACGAGCACCGGCACGTCGCCTTCGGCTCGGTCTTCCTGCGCGAGAAGGCGCGCGAGGACGAGCGCTACAAGCGCGCGATCCAGCGCACCCTGGAGGAATCGCTGCCGGTCGCCGATGGTGTGCTCTCGCCGCCGTGGGCGGAGGAAACCGACGACTGGGAGCTGTTCGGCTACACGCTCGAGGACACGCGCAAGTTCGCCGGCACCTGCCTGATGCGGCGCCTCAAAGTGATCGGGCTCGGCTAGCCGGCGGGGCTAGGGAGCGGCGGGTTCGGCGGAGGGCGCGGAGGCTTCGCCTTCGCCTGAGCCGGCGCCCGGCGGCGGCGCTTCGGCCGGCGGCGCTTCGGCCGCCGGTGCGGCGGGCGGCGGGGCCGGGGCCGGTTCCGCCGTGGGCGGCGGGCTCGAAGCCGGGCTGGGAGTAGCGCCGACGGTAACGACGACGGTGCCGCTGCCGTGCTGAGCGCCCGCGGTCGTGCCGGCCTGCGGCGTCGCCCCGGTCACCGCTTCGCTGCTCGGATTGCTGCCGGCGACCGTCTCTTCGCCGCTCGCCGACTGCCCGGTCGCTTCCTCGTCGAGTGCCACGGCGGGCGGCTCGGGGGCAGTTTCCTGCGGCGGAGCGGCTTCCGTCGGCGGCGCAGTGATGGGCTCCGGCGCGGTCGTCGCGGGCGCGCTGGCGACGACTTTCGGCTCGCTCAGCTGGACCGGGGGGACGACGATGGGCTGGGCGTGCTGGATCCGCGGCTCGGGATCGACCGGGGCGCTGCTGGTCTGCTTGACGCCGACCTCGACCGCGCCGACGGTGATAACCGCGGCGCTGACGACCCCGGCGACGGCCTTGGCCCCGATCGCGCCGCCGATCGCGCTCCCGAGCCCACCGGCGGCGGTGCCGCCACCGATCGCGGCGCCGACGCCCCCGACCGCACCCGCCCCGGCAGCCCCGGCGCCGGCTGCACCCGCGGCGCCTGCGCCGGCGGTCGCGCCGCCGCCGCTGGCGGCGCCGCCGAGCCCGAGCTTGGACGCGATGAAGCCCTTCAGGGCGAAGATGCCGCCGACCGGGAAGAGCGCCGCCAGCACTTTCTCGTTGGAGCGAACCTGGGAGCGGAAGTCGGCGCACTCGTCGCACTCGCGGACGTGGCGGCGGACCGGGCCGGAGACCTTGCGCAGGCCCTCGGCCGCTTCGGAGAGCTCGACCCGAACCTCGCCGCAGGTCAGCAGGCGCGCCTGGCTGGCCTCGGCCAGCGAGATCCGGGCTCGCACCAGCAGCGACTTGACCGAGGGCACGGTGGTGTCCATCGCGGCCGCGATTTCCTCGTAGGAGAGGGCGTCCATCTCGCGCAGCAACAGCGCCGCCCGCTGGGTCTCGGGAAGCTTCTTGACATCGGCGAGGAGCTGGCGGAACTCCTCGCGGTTGTGGACCTTCTCGGCGGTGGAGGCGGCGTCGACCTCCGGCACCATGTCCATCGATTCCTGAGCGTCGGCAGTCGGTTTGCGCAGGTGGTTGAGGCAGCGGTTGCGGGCGATTCGGTAGAGCCACGGCCGCAGGTTGATCTCGCGTTCGTCGGCCAGCATCGCTTTGTAGGCGTTGACGAAGACCTCCTGCAGGACGTCCTCGGCGTCCTCGGTGGAGCCGAGCATCTGGCGGCAGAAGCCGAGCAGCCGGCCTTGGTAGCGGTCGACGATCGTCTCGAAGGCGCCCGGGTTGCCGTTGCGCGCCATCGCGATCAGCTTCGCGTCCCCCTGCAGCTTGAGCAGCGGCGAACGCCGGGCCAAGAGCCCGCGGCGACTGGCGTGCGTTAGGGCGGATGCCTCCAAGCTCTCCTCCAGGGAAGGCGTTGTTTCCAGTACTAAGGACACCGTAACAGCGCCGGAGTTGCGGCCATCGAACATTTATTGCCTCTTTATGGCTACGCAGGCGGGATACCATCGGTGGGCCCGGGTGGCGAAACTGGCAAAAGCGGCGCCCTTAAAAGGCGCTGCCCCGTTAGGGGCTTGCGGGTTCGAGTCCCGCCCCGGGCACTCGCTGGCGGCCCCAGGTTGCCGACACTGCGTCCTCAGTCGGCCAAATAGCGCTGCTCATGAGTATCCGGTTCGCTCAGGCAGCAGTCCTGCTGGCGATCTCTGCGTAGGTGCTCGGCTCATGCGCCGCGCCGAGTCCCAGCAACGTCTGGAAGGCGGCCATCGGAGCTCGGCGGCGGTTGTGACGGAAGACGAACTCGTCGAGGTAGACCTGCAGATGCTTCTCTGATGCGCTGCGGTGCGTGCCCTGCAGCCAGGTCTTGACGTTGGAGAGGGCACGGTGGGCGCGGGGGAGGATGAGGCGGCGCTCCTCGCTACGCCAACGCTGGGAGATCGGCCTGTGGTCGAAGCCACGGGCGCTGAGGTCGGCGTAGCCGCCCCAGCCGTCGGTGTGGACGATCGCGCCGGACTCGACGTTCTCGGCGACCCAGGGTCCGAGGGTGCGTTTGCTCGCGTCCGCGAGTACCCCGAGCCGCAGCCGACCCGAGCCGGCTCCGCGGACCTCCACCGCGGCCCCCACGAGCCGCTTGCCAACGGGATCTCGACCGGCTTTGCGATCAGGGTTGACGCCCCCGACGAAGCCCTCGTCAACCTCGACCTCGCCGCGCAGCGGCTCGCGCTCGGGGGCGACCATCGCCCGGCGCAGCTTCTGCAGGATCAGCCAGGCGGTCTCATAGCGCGAGAGGCCGAGCTGGCGCTGTAGCTGCTTGGCGGAGATCCCGGGAGTGTGGGTGGCGACCAGGTAGGCCGCCCAGAACCAGAGTCGAAGCGGGGTGCGGGTGCCGTGCATGACCGTCCCCGCGGTGACCGAAGTCTGGCGGTGGCAGTCGCTGCACTCCCAAAGATGGCGACGCTCCAAGATCCAGGCACGCTCGCTGCCGCAGGCCGGGCATCGATAGCCCTCTGGCCACCGCGATGCCGCCAGGTACTCGAGGCAAGCGACATCGTCGGGAAAGCGCTCCTGGAACTCCATGATCGTGCGAGGGAAGTCTGGCCTGCCCACTAGACGACTGTAGGCACGTCACCTGACGGAACCGGATACTCATGAGCGCTGCTATTCAGGCTCCCTGCGTCCTTGTCTCGGCTGCCCTGGGCCTCGCCAGCGAGTGCCCGGGTCCCGGGCAGGAACTACCTATAAGGTCCGGCCTCGATGGAGCACGGAGGCCGCATCGTTGCCAAGGCCCTGAAGTCGCGGGGGGTCGAGCATCTCTTCACGTTGTCGGGGGGACACCTGTTCTCCATATATGACGGCTGCAAAGCGGAGGGGATTGGGATCGTCGACGTGCGGCATGAGCAGACCGCCGCGTTCGCTGCCGAGGGGGTCGCGAAGGCGACCCGGGGGGTCGGCGTGGCGGCACTGACCGCGGGGCCGGGGGTGACCAATGGGATCAGCGCGATCGCCGGGGCCCAGGCCAACGGCTCCCCGCTCTGCGTGCTCGGCGGACGGGCGCCGGAGCTGCGCTGGGGATCCGGCTCGCTGCAGGAGATCGATCACCTTCCCTTCGTCGCGCCGCTGGTCAAGTCGGCGGAGACGGTCAAGGAGCCTGGCCAGATCGCAGCGGTGACCACGGCGGCACTCGACCTGGCGGCGGCGGCGCCGAGCGGCCCGACCTTCGTCGACTACCCCCTCGACGTCGTCTTCACCGAGGCGGAGCCGGAGATCCCGGCGCCGCCGCAGGCGCTGAGGGTCGAGCCGGCGGCCGGGGTCGAGGAGGCCGCGGCGCTGCTGGCCGCGGCAGAGCGGCCGGCGATCATGGCTGGCAGCGGCCTCTACTGGGGCCATGGGGAGGGGGAGCTGCGGGCGCTGGCGGAGGCGCTGAGTATCCCAGTCTTCCTCAACGGCCTCGGCCGCGGCTGCCTGCCGGCGGACCACGAGCTCGCCTTCAGCCGCGCCCGCGGCGCGGCGCTAAAGGGGGCCGACGTGGCGCTGGTGGTCGGTGTGCCGATGGACTTTCGGCTCGGCTTCGGCGGCAGCTTCGGCGAGGAGACGAAGATCGTCCGCCTCGACGTGGCGGCGAACGCGCTGACCGCGAACCGGGCTCCCGCGGTCGACCTGGTCGGCGACGTGCAGGCGAGCCTAGCGGCGATTCGCGAGTCGGCGGGGGGCGACGAGCCCCGGACCGGGCGCTGGCTGGGGGAGCTGAGGGCGGTCGAGGCGGAGAAGCGGACGGCGGAGCGCGAGGAGCTCGACGATCCGCGCTCGCCGCTGCACCCGGTGCGGGTCTACCGCGAGCTGGGCGAGGTGCTCGATCGCGACGCGATCGTGATCGGCGACGGCGGCGACTTCGTCTCCTACGCGGGTCGCTTCATCGACACCTACGAGCCGGGCTGTTGGATGGACCCTGGGCCGTTCGGCTGCCTCGGCGCCGGACCGGGCCAGGCGATCGGGGCAAAGGTCGCTCATCCCGACCGACAGGTATGCCTCCTTCTGGGCGACGGCGCTTTCGGCTTCGCCGGGATGGAGTTCGACACGATGGCGCGTCACGGGCTCGGCGTGGTCGGGGTGATGGGCAACAACGGGATCTGGGCGCTCGAGCATCACCCGATGAAATTCCTCTACGGCTACTCGGTCGCGGCGGAGTTGCGGCCGGAGACGCGTTACGACGAGCTGGTCGAATCGCTCGGCTGCGACGGCGTCCTCGTGCGCCATCCCGATGAGCTGCGGCCGGCTCTGCAGCGGGCCTTCGAGTCCGGCCGCCCGACCCTCGTCAACGTCCTCACCGATCCCGAGGTCGTCTACCCGCGTAAGTCGAATCTGGCTTGAACAAGCCAGATTTCGGTGTAGGGGTTGCCGAGGAGAAGATTCGTCGGCTGCTCTGTGGCGAACGAGAATCGGCCGCCATTGCTGGCGGCCGATTCAAGTCGGTCCCTCAGGACGGGCAGGGGTACGTCTTCAGGGACCAGTGTCTATTCGATGGGCTCAGACGGCGGGAGGCGCCATGATGCGGCAATCGCCTAAGCCCTGTACCCGGGGCGAAAGATGCGGACGATCCACAGCTCTTCCCCGGTAAGCCGATTATCTGCTCGGCTATCCGCAGCGTCTAGTCAGCGATAACTACGGTACTGATAATCGGGTAGAACGGACCTACCGAGTTCTTGTGGTTCGGCGGCGCGGCTAACCCAACTGTCCTGCGCTTGGGTAAGCCACTGTCCATACGGTCCCGCGAAGCGTCTAGGCCTAAATTGGCCAGCTGGGAGGGCGATCAGGCGAGGCTGGAGGCGGTGGCGATCGCGGTCCCGTAGAGGATGTCGTGCTCGGAGACTTCGATCTGCGCGAGCCCGAAGGAGCGCATCGCCTCGACCAGGATGA
Organism: uncultured Solirubrobacterales bacterium; assembly: GCA_963846515.1. Classification (GTDB taxonomy): domain Bacteria; phylum Actinomycetota; class Thermoleophilia; order Solirubrobacterales; family 70-9; genus VAYN01. Next base: position 376,850 of record CAWJWC010000005.1, read on the forward strand.
CGACGCCGGCGACGATCGTCGGCGCCCGGTCCGGGTGCATGCCGGGAATCTCGACTCGCTCGGCCAGAGGTGCCGAGGCGAGTTGGGAGAGCATCCGCTGGATCGCCGCGAGTGAGAGTCGGTGACCGTGGACGCGGCGCGGGTCGTAGGGCTCCAGCCCGAGCTCGATCGCGGCCAGCGAAGTGGGGGTGCCGGCGACCGCGATGCCGGCCCTGGCCTCGGTCCCGGGGGCGACCGCGTCGTCGATCAGTCCACGCACGTCGGCCGCGAGCGATTCCAGCTCGGCGGCGGTGGGGGGGTCGGAGGCGATGTGGCGCTCGCTGTGGCGGACGACGCCGGCCTGCATCGAGGTGTGGAAGGAGATCTCCTCGCCGGTGCCGACGATCAGCTCGGTCGAGCCGCCGCCGATGTCGATCACCAGGGTCGGTTCGGTGGGGGGGTGCTCGGAGGTGGCACCGACGTAGGTGAGCCGCGCCTCCTCCTCGCCATCGAGGACGCGGGGCGAGAGCGCGAAGCGCTCGCGCAGCTCGGCGATGAAGGCGCTGCCGTTCTCGGCGTCGCGGACCGCGCTGGTCGCGATCGCCTCGACCCGCTCGGCGCCCAGCTCCTCGACCGTGGCGACGTAGCCGGAGATCGCCGCGCAGGCGTCCTCGACTGCCTCGGCCGAGAGCCGCCCGGTCAGGTCTACTCCGCGGCCCAGCCGCGTCACCGTGCTGCGCCGCTCGATCGGCAAGACCGTGCCACTGGCGACATCGGCGACCAGCAGCCGTGCCGAGTTGGTGCCGACGTCGATTACCGCGACTCTGTTCGTGCCCTCCGACATGGGGCGGCACTCTACTTCCGTTCGATTAGCCGCAGCCCCGCCCGAGCGGTCCGCAAGGCGGTCTGCCAGGCGCGAGGGCGCAGACCTTGCAGCCCCGGTCAGCCTCGACCCAGCTCCACAGCATTGCTACCATCGTTGGTCCGCCGCGGGGTGGAGCAGCCAGGTAGCTCGTCGGGCTCATAACCCGAAGGTCGCAGGTTCGAATCCTGCCCCCGCTATAGGACGGAAACCCGCTTATCAAGCGGGTTTTCGCGTTTTTGGACGACCTCAAAATCGGCGAAAAAGGCCCTGGGGCAAGGGGAGGTCAAAGTGAGGTCGATCCAGGCCCTTGCGCTAGGCCTCCGGTCCACCTACATTCGGCCGCGAGAAACGCAGACGCCGCCCGCGTGGCTCGGGGCCCGAGTTGCGCGGGCGGATCGCCGACTTGGTGCCGATCTCCGAGTGATCCCCGGAGGTCTCAGACCGGGACGTCCCCGGCCATTGGGAGATGACCTGTTGGTCGGATTAAGGCTTAAGCAGATCGAAGAACCCGGTCTCCAACCCACCCGCAGGCGGACTACCGTTCCACGGGCCGCTTGAAGTTCCACCGGATATAGGTCGGCATCCGCTTGTTCTTCCATCCATTCTCCTCATCCACGACGACCGAATTCTGGATGGTTTCTCCGACCAACTCCCAACCTTCGGCCCCGAACTCTTGGAGGAGGTCGAGCCACCAGACGCTGTCCTTCAGGTCTGGATCGGACGAGTCGGTGGACCGGCGCGTCTCGGTCCTCTTGCCTGGTTTGTAGATGTCGAACCAACTCTTCCAGACATCTTCGCCAGGCGGTCCGCCTGGCGGAAGCACCCATTCCCGTGTGTAGCGGTAGGAGACGCTCGTGTACTCCCAGCGGATGGACGGGCTCACGCGCTCAGTCTATTCCGGATAGACCCAGCACCACAGAACGGGTCGAGGATCTGACGCGCAGGTCAGGCAGCCACGATGAGCGTGACTATGAGAATGACTCCGCCGACGAGCAAGCCACCGACAACGGTGATCGTCCACGGGTTGTAGAAGAACTTATGGAGCGACGACTCGCCTGATTTCTCGACGGCGGACTCCGGCGATCGAGGTGGCGGGGAAGTGGGTACAGGCTTGGGTCGAGTGTGCGGTCCTTGCCGACCGTTCCGTTCCTTTTCTCGTTGCTTTCTCTGCTCGGAAGATCGCACCGGCCACGTCTCCAATCCCCGCCGCCGCTTCCTGTCGTTTGAAGTCGGCGTCCGCGTCGGCTTTCGCCTTGGCCTCGAGGAGTCGATTTTTTCGAGCTTTAGACCGCGCGTCGCCCTCATTTCGTACTTCCGTCTTAGCCCACTGGACCCGCTCTCTGTCGGTGCCGGTGATCGTCACCTTCCCTGTCTGGTCCCCGAGAAGTGAACTTTGCAAGTCCAACTTCAAGATCAGATCGGTTCCCGCCTCGCGCAACTCCAGCGATGCACTGAAGATCTTGTCGAACGGAAATTCATCGAAACGTTCGCGAAATTCATGGAGGGGGATCGGTGGTTCGCGGTCACGTGAAAGTAGGTTGATCTCAAACTTGGTGTCGGGCGTCAAGCTGTGATGGGTCAGAAGGTCCACCAACCACTCCACGTAGTCCGCCAACTCCTCCGTGGACTCGACCGGCCAGGCCGACATTTCGTAGTGGCGAACGTAGGTCTCGGGGGTTGGCTCACCCATTTTCCGGACCCTAGAGGAATCGCCCGTCAGCGAAGCCGACGGCGCGTGTCCGTCCGGATCGGCCGCTGAAGGCGGCGCTGGCCGACGCGGCCTATCGTGGCAGCCATGTCTTCCGAGGAAGAGACCGCGAGGACGCAAGCTCAGAACGATCCGCCCCCCGGAGAGGGCCCGGTCCTGAGCGGCACCGGCGCGGCGTGGCCGCCACCACCGGGCGGGGACATTCCTCCGGCGCCAGCTTGGACCAACGGGCGCGCCTTTCCCGCGGTCTGGCGTGACACCCTCGCCTTCGCCCTGGGCTCCCTCCTCGCCGTCACGAAGGAGTTCCCTCGGATGCGGCCGGGGCGGCCATGGAACCACAGGCCACCTCCGGATTCCGACGCGGATATCGATCAGGCGATTGCCGCCAAGATCAACGTGAGTATGAGGGCGCTGCCCCTTCTGGCGGAGGCCGATCTGGTGGTGGTCGATCCTGCGCGGGTCGCCTCAATTCCGCCCTGGCGCTCAGATGACGAGGAGGCCGTCTACGCGGCCACGGCGAAGCTGCCGCGCTCACCGTTGTTTCTCGACTTCGAGTCGATCGCCGGCAGTCCAGTGGCCTGGCGTCAGGACACCTGGCCGTTTCCGTTCTATTTACGCGGAGCCCTCTGCTGGTCTCGGAACGAGCTGCTCAGCATCATTCCCTACGGCAGTCTCGGCAGCCAGCATCCCTGGGGCGGGACCGATTACCAGGCTTGGGCGCGCTGGGTTTACCTGCAAGACCACTCCGCGGAGTGGCCCGAGCTGGGCCCCGGCGACTTCCAGTCCCGTGCCAGCGGTCAGGTGCGTGCCTGGGTAGATGGCGAGGGCGGCTCGATCTGCGCCCATCAGGGCGCGATCGCCTTCAACCTCTGCCGCGCTGTGCTATCGGTGCTGATTTGCCTGGAGGCCTTCGAGGTCGAGTTGGTGCCGGAAGCGACCAGCCGCCAGGTGAGGCGCCGGGCCGAGCGCAAGGGCGAAGCGATCGGCCTGGTTCCGCGCCACTGGCCGTTGCCCCTCGCCGAGCGAGACGGCGAGGACGAGGTGGGCTCACCGGCGTCGACGAGCTCGACCGAGGAGGCAACCGAGCAGTGTCCGATTCCGAAGACGCATGCACGCCTCAACCAGTGTCACTCGATGTGGCACGAGGCGCTCGACGCCTACGCCGACCCCGATCTATTCACCGGCCGTCTCAACGCGGTCGTCCAGGGGCTGAGGAACGTGACCTGGGTACTGCAGAAAGAGCTGAAGCACGCGGAGGGCTTCGAGGACTGGTATCGGGTCCAGCAAGACGCGATGAAGGCCGACCCGCGGATGAGGTGGCTGGTCTCCGCCCGCAATCGCATCGAGAAGCAGGGAGACCTCGAGACCAAATCGATCGCGCACGTTCGGCTGGTCGCCAGCTGGCTTGAGGGGCCGGTGGTAGAGATGGATGTCGACCCGACCAGCGAAGCGCACGAGCTGGCCCGCACGGTCCAGGTCCCCGGGCTTCCCGCACGGGTGATGCGCGAGGGGATCCTCGAGGTGGAGCGCCGCTGGACGCTGGAGGAGCTCGTTGAGGAGGAGATCCTCGATGTCTTGGCCCACTGCCACGGAGTTCTCTCTGACCTCGTCCTCGCGGCCCATGAGCGCTGGGGCGAGGGTGAGACCCTCTGCGAGTTCGCGGTGGATGGGGTCTGCGAGGGCCACGGGCTTAGCAGGCATCCCAGCGGCCGGGTTCCCTGCATGATCGCCGGCCGCCGCTCACGAACGGTGCGCCGCGATCTCTCGACGGGGACTCTGGTCGATGTCGAGATGGCGCCGATGGGCGGTCCCCCGGTCAGCTACGAGGAGCTGCTGGAGCGCTACGGACCTGGACTTCCCTCCGACTACCGCCCGCGCGGAAAAGGCGTCTTCGGCATCGCTGAGTTTTTCCACGTCTCGGGCCGGCGATTCATCGTCATCGACGGCTACCTGGAGACGGTCGCCTGGATCCTTAAGGACGGCCATCCCTTGCTGCAGGTTGCGATGCGCCCCGAGGATCAGAGGGAGAAGTACCTGGCGATCGCCAGCCTCGCCGAGGAGGTGGACCGGCTCGGTGCCAACGAGCTGGTCTTCACTACCGAGGCCTGGGAGGCGCCGGCGGTCGGCCCGGACGACGAGCGCGCCGAGCTACGTCCCGGCGAGCGCAAGGACCGCACCGAGTTGATGGTCACCTACGCCCTACGCCGCGGCGAGAAGTGTCGCGTCTGGGCATCGAGAATCAGTCGCACCGAGTCGGGCGAGATTGAGCTCGGGGAGATGACCGAACGAGAGGAGGACGCGCTGTTCCTGCAGCCGGTCCTAAAGGTCTGGGAGGGCTGGGCCAGCTCGGGGACGCCGTGAGCGACAAGCGCCGTCGCAGCCAGAGGGCTTCTCTCAAAGCGGTTGCTCGACGGCTATCAGCTAATCGTCAACCGAAAGCAACAATCTGTCGGCGCGTCTGCTGCTCTTGGCAAGCTCAAGCAGATCGGGTCGCTTTTCGATCAGGCGGGCGATCGCTTCAAGGCCAATCTGGATGGCCCGGTTGCGCGCCTCGAACTCCGCTCCGGCCTGATCTCCGTGTACTAGTCGGGACCGATCTTCGTAGAGCTTGTCCAATTCTTTACGGAAGGTGATCCGGTTCCCGGGATCGTCCTCGCACAACACCGCGAGGCTCGCGGTGACCTTGTAGACGGTTTCGATCCTGGAGCCAAACAAGTTCTCCCACGCGATCACTGCGTCGATCAACGACTCCGCTGCTTCGACCTCGAAGATCGCGCGCAGGATGCGGTCAACGGCGATCGAGATGCGGCCGATATCGGCACTCTGCACGCGCTCGATCCAGTCTCCCAGTCGGTTCAGCTCGACTTCGCTGTAGGTCACCTTCGGCACCCATCGCTCGACTGGTCCGGGCTTGAATGCTCCCGAGCCCTGCATCGGGGTCCACTCGGTGATCCAGGAGACCGCAATCGCCGCTGGGAAATCGCGTTCCTCGCGGCGAGAAAGGGCTGCGGCGAGCGACACCGTCCGCGCCACCTCTGCGATCTCCAGCTGCTTTTTCATCTGTATCTCGGCGGCCGCTTCAGGTGGGGTCGGCGTCAGCGTCGTCGGCACCACCAATACCGCGTCGACCTCAGTGGGACCCTGGAAGAACGGGGAGTAGCGTGCCTCGTGATCGGTGGGCGTGCGCAGCAGGCCGACCGGTAGTTCGTACTCAAGGTCCGACTCTATTTCGAGGCCGTGCAGGCCGATCACCGCCACGGCCGCGACAGTCTTTCCGGCGCCGAGGCTGCGTAGGGCTGCGAGGCACCCGAGTACGTCACCGAGGAAGTGGCCCACGTCGGCGTCGGGACGGTGCTGCCACCGTTCCGCTGCCGCGCTGATCACTGCGTCGGGCGTCGGCGGTCCGCTCAGTCGATCGCGAGAGAGGATCGACTCGACGACGACGTCTTGCCAGCCCTCGGCCTCGGCGGCCAGTTCGCGCTGAGCCACGTCGTGTGTCGGGTGCGCCGTCACGAGTTGGGACAACCCGATCGACGGGTCGCTCGCAGCCAGGCTCCGGCCTGGCACAAATTCGACGGTGAGGTCGGGGAGCGACAGGAGCACCGGGTAAGAGTCGCGAGCTATTAGGGTCAACGCGCGGCCGAGCGAGTCGTCGCCGGGTGGCTCGGGGATCGCGCCGCCGCTACGTGCTCGGAGCTTCCAGGCGGAACTCGGCTCGTCGTCAGTTACCCCGCCGAGCGCTACCGGGTAGCGCGGATCGTCCCCCGGGCCGATTACCCCCCCGCTGTCGAGGTCATAGAGAACCATCTGCCGCGCATCGTCCAACTCCTCATCGAGTGGCCCCTCGTCTCGATTGAGGACAAACCGCAGCAGCGGCTCGCCGAGAGCAGCCTCCCAGGTCAGCAGCGGGTTCGCGCTGGGCATTGGGCTATCTCGGCTGTGCGCTCACGGGGAGGGCGGCAAGTCCCTTGGAGACCAGGTCGCGTTCGTCGCAGCTGACGAGGCGATGACCACCTTCGTCGGCGGCCGCCGCATAGGCAGCGTCGTAGACGGAAATCGTGTGGCGCTCGGCGATCTCCGTCGCCCTCGTCAGGAGGGTGTCGGAAGAGAGGAGGACGCCGCCGTCGTCGGCGAGTCTCTCGACCGCGGCGAGCAGCGGTGCTACGGACTGCGGTGCTCGCCATGCCCGCACTGCGACGTTGGCGACCTCATAGCGGGCGAGGTCGAGCGTGGCGAGGGTAGCCTCGTCGTCTTCCAGCAAGGCTCGCGCAGGTTCGTGGTGGTTGTCCTCGGGGTCGAAAGCGGCGAGTAGGACGCTCGCGTCGAGGAGCAGCGTCGTCATGGACCGGGCCGCGTCGCCTTCACTTGCTCCGCTGCACGGCCGCCGTGGGGAGAGGCGTCGCTGAGCAGCGATCGCATCGCTGCTGCTCGGCCCTCACGGCGCCGACGCAGCGCCGCATCGGCGAAATCTCTCATAACGGCGCTACGGGTCGTGCCGCCGCGTCGCGCCTCGGCGTCCACCTCAGCCAAGAGATCGTCGGGAAGGGAGACCATGACCTTTGCCATACAGGGCAGTATACCCAGGTATACCGAGCGCCCCCTTTGGGGCAAGGATTGGGGCAAGAAGCCCCACGGATTCCAGCCGATCTCAGCCGATCTCGATCTCGCGAAATTGGCTTAAAACCTAGCTCCACGTAGTCCAGCCAATCCAGCGGATCAATCTCATAATCGGACCGTCCTTGTGGGAACCCGACGGTCGATTTCCCCGGAGTCCTCGGGGGGTCTGCATAGACCTCGGAATGAGGTTGACGGGCCGCCTGGTCCGAGGGCTGAGCTACCGCGTTCCACCGAGCAAGACGGCCCTGGGCTCGCTGGCGCGCCACTGATACTTGCTCCACACGCCCCCATGACCGGGAGCGCGTTGTTCTTCTCGACGGAAAGCGCAACAGCGGGGCCGTCGAGTTGACGACGCGCACTGACGTGCGGCGTCGTGTTCTTGGGCAACTCCGAGCAAGGGCCGAGCAACATGCGCGCACCGAACAGGAGGCGATCAACGAGCGGCGGGAGGAACGGAGCCGCGCGCAGTTGGTTGTGGACACCTGCGACGAAGTCCTAACGGCGTTGGGAGAAGCTGCCCCGGCTGAGACAACTTTGTCTTCGCCTAACACACATCAGTGACCGGAATAAGCCTAAAAATTATTAAGAGAGCCAAATGGCTTAGCGATTGCCGGCGCTTGAACGACCCTCTCAGTCGAGGGGGCCGAGAAATTGGGCCTATCGCCGTCTCGGGGGCCAGGCACGCCATGACTCGGCTTTGCGTCGACCGAAGCGGGACGAAGCCACAAGCTTATTTGTTGACAAACGTCCGCGCAGGGCGATATGAAGCCCCGCGCGGCAGAGCCTTGAGTAACAGAATTCAAATCGTTTATGCCAACGTCATCGCAGGGAGGACGAAGTGCTTTCAAAGGTCACGACCCGCCGTGTAGAGATGCCGCAGCGAATCGTCTCGTCTGGTCCGCCACGTAAGGCTGCCATGAGGTCGGCGGCCCGCGCCTGGATCGTCGCGGCAATAGCGCTCCTGGGGCTCCTGATCCTTCCGTCTGCGGCGTCGGCGACGGCGCTGCCAGCAAAAATCACTGAAAATATGACGCTCACCGCAGCCGGCAACCCCTACACGGGCAGTTGGGTGACGATTCGAATCTGGCGTGACCGTCAAAGTCGAACCTGGCGTCAAATTCAAAGTCTCCAACCTCGCCGTCAAAGGCACCCTCGACGTCGACGGCACCGCTGAAGAACCCGTCGTCTTTACCGGCGCCTTTGAAAAAAACAAAGGCGAATGGAGCGGGATCGAATTCCTCTCCGGCAGCAGTGCCTCGGTGGTCGACCACGCCGAATTCTATTGGGGCGGCGGCAACGGCAGCCAGATCCGCGTCGCCGGCTCCTCGCCGACGATCACTAATACGACTATTCACAACTCCTACGGCCACGCGATCTACGTGACCGAAGGCGGCAGCCCCGAGATCGCCGGCAACGACCTCCTCGGCAGCGGCGAAGCCGCGATCAAGTACCAGGCCAGCGGCACCCAGACCGGCGAAGTCAACATCCACGGCAACTACGTCGAAGGTGGCAAATACGGGATTCTCGCCGAAAGCACCAGCTCCAAAACGAATCGTCGGCAAAACGCTCGGCTCCAACACGATCGTCGGCACCACCGTGACCCCGCTCCTCTACAAGGGCCTCGACGTTCCCGGCAACATCACCGGCAACACCCTGATCGGCAACACCTCGAACGTCATCAAGATCAAAGAAGGGACGGTCGCCAACACCCAGACCTGGAATAAAGGCAGCCCAGTCAGGATCGAAGGCACCCTCACCGTCTCCAGCGGCGTCACGCTGAAAATCACCGAAGGCGTCGTCCTCAAAGACCCGACGATGACCGTCAAAGGCACCCTCGACGTCGACGGCACCGCTGAAGAACCCGTCGTCTTTACCGGCGCCTTTGAAAAAAACAAAGGCGAATGGAGCGGGATCGAATTCCTCTCCGGCAGCAGTGCCTCGGTGGTCGACCACGCCGAATTCTATTGGGGCGGCGGCAACGGCAGCCAAATCCGCGTCGCCGGCTCCTCGCCGACGATCACTAATACGACTATTCACAACTCCTATAGCACCGCGATCGTTATTACCGAATCTGGCTCTCCGAAAGTCGAATGGAATCGCTTTCGCGGCAATGCCGGGGGCCTCTCCTACAGTGGGACTGGCACTTTCTCGGCGCCTAATAACGATTGGGGTTGCGCCAGCGGCCCGAAACCAGCGGGCTGCGGCGATTCGATCACTGGCAAAGTCCTATGGGAACCGGCCGTGCCGCTCCCCGAACTGGCCGGCCGCTGCCGAGGCAGCGAATCGCAGTGCGGGGAAGGGGCCGACCCGGTCAGCCTCGCCACCGGCCACCTCTCCTACTCGCATCGCGACCTGCTTTTGACCAACAAGAGCAGCGTTCCCCTCGAATTCGCCCGTGCCTACAGCTCCGGCTCCGCCGCTGACACCGGCCTCGGCCCTGGTTGGTCGCAGACCGGGTTGGCCAGCGCTACCGAGCTCGCCTCCGGTGCCGTCCTCATTTTGCGCCAGGACGGCCGCCAGGACCTCTTCTACAAAACCGAATCGGGCTACAAAGCCCCCTCCGGCGTCACGAGCACGCTGGCCAAGGTCGAAGGCACCTTCCAACTGACGACCCTCGAGAACACGATCTACCGCTTCGATGCCAGCGGGCGGATCGCGAGCATCACCGACGATCACGGCCTCAAAACGACCTACGGCTACGACGCAAACGGGCGCCTCGCGACGATCACCGACCCCTCCACCCAGACGCTCACCTTCTCCTACAACGTCTCCAACCACATCACCTCGGTCAAAGACTCGACCGGCCGCGAAGTCAAATACGGCTACTCGGTCGCCGGAGACCTGGCGACCGTGACCGACGCGCTCGGCGGGGTCACCGAATACACCTACGACTCCGCGCATCGGCTCAAAACGATCAAAGACCCGCGCGGCAACGTGATCCTCAAAAACACCTACGACGGCCAGGGCCGGGTCGTCGAACAGCTCGACGGGCTCGAAAACCTTTGGAAACTCGATTACAAAGCAGCCGAAACGGTCGTCACGGAACCGGAGGGCGGGAAAAAGACCTACGGGTTCGACGGCCAGCACCGCGTCGTCTCCGAAAAAGACCAGCTCGGGCACATCACAACGACCAGCTACGACGAAGCCGGCAACATCGACGAGATCGTCAAGCCGGGCGGCGCAAAATGGCAGTTTGGATATGACGCCAAAGGCAACCTCACTTCCGTAGTCGACCCCGAGGAAGGCGAACGCTCGTATGAATACGACGGTTTGAACCGCCTCGAAAGCTACACCGACGAGCGCGAAGAGACCTGGACTTACGAATGGTCGGAAGCCAACGACCTGAAAAAGGTCACTGACCCGGCTGAAGGCGAGACGACCGCCACCTACAACGCCTCCGGCCAGCCGCTCACGGTCACCGATCCCGACGAAAACACGACCACCTTCACTTACGACACGCGCGGCAGTCTCCTAACGAGCGAAGACGCTTTGGAACACACGACCACCCTCGCCTACAACAGCCGCAACTACCTGACCTCGAAGGCGAAGCCTGGCCTGGAACCCGAAGAATTCGGCCGCAACGCGCTCGGCGACCTGCTCTCGGTGACGACGCCGGAGAACAACAAAACCGAATACGCCTACAACGCCAACGGCCTGCTGACCAAAGTCACCGATCCGGCTGAAGGGGTCTGGGAGATCAAACGCGATGCGATGGAGCGGCCCACCGCCTACATCGACCCCCTCGAACGGGAAAGCAAAATTAGCTACGACAGCAATCTCCGTCCGGTCAAAGTCATCGACCGGCGCGGCAAAGAAACGAGCTACGACTACGACCTCGCCAATCAGGTCACCGAAATCGTCAGGCCCGAAGGTGGCGATTGGGCGTTCGACTACGACGCCCGCGGCAACCGGATCGAAGTTGTCGATCCGCGCGAGAACGCCTCGACCTATGAATTCGATCTCCTCGACCGGATGACCGGGGCAGCCGAGCCCCTGGAAGCGATCACCAGCTACGAATACGACCCGGCCGGGAACTTGATCGCCTACACCGATCCGCGCGAAAACACGACTGAACTTGTCTACGACGAGCTGCGCCGACTCAAAGAGATCGACCAGCCGCTCGAAAAGACGACGACCTTTACCTACGATGGCGTGGGCAACCGCCTGACGCGGACGACCGCGGCGGGCACCATCGAACTCGACTACGACGCGGCCAACCGCCTGGAAGAAATCAGCGAAGGCGAAACGGCGCTTCGCGCTTACGAATACGACGACGCCGATCGCATGATCGGCGTCACCGACGCTCAGGCCGACGAAATCGAAATCGGTTACGACGACGATGGACGCGTGGTGTCGATTGACGACGGGCGAGGCCAGACGGTCTCGCGGAAATTCGACTCCCGTGGCAACCTGATCGAACAGACGGACGGGCGGGGGACGCTGGCCTACGAATACGACAAATTGAGCCGGATGATCGAGCTCACCGACCCGCAGAGCAAAGTCCTCGACTTCGACTACGACCCCGAGGGCAACCTGACCAAAGTCGAACTGCCAAACGGCGTCGTCACGACCAGCGAATTCGACAACGCGGGCCGCCTCGCCGAGACGACTTCGGCGAAAGGCGAAGCCACGCTCGAATCGCTCGACTACGAATATGACCCGAACGGCAACCGGATCGGCCAGGTCGACCGGCTCTCCCAGGAAACCGCCTACGAATACGACGCGCTCAACCGCCTGATCGAGTTCGACCCGCCCGGCGAAGGCTCGACCGCCTACGACTACGACCCGGCCGGAAACAGGACCGAAGCGGGTGCCACGACCTTTGAATTCAACGACCTGAACCAGTTGACCAGCGTGTCAAATGGCACGACCTACGATTACGACGATGCCGGTCGCCTGATCGAAGTCGACCAGGGCGAAACCAGTACGACCTACGGTTGGAGCGTTCTCGATGAGCTGACGAGCGTCGACACCGGCGCCGAAGAAATCGACTTCGCCTATGATGCCCTCGGCCGGCAGATATTGCGCAACGATGGTTCGACCATTCGGCCAAGCCATTACGGCGACCTCTCCGACCTTCCGATACTCGACACCGATGCGGAAGGCGAACCGAGGATGAGCTTTGTGCAGGGGCCGGGCGGCTTGGTCGAGCAGCGCGCAGGCGAAGCGACCAGCTTCCCTCTGCGCGACGCTCACGGCGACATCACGACGCTCGCCGATGGCGAAGGCGAAGTCGCCTCGCGGCAGATCTACGACCCCTGGGGCGAGCAGCTCACTGGCCCAAGCCTTGAAGTGGGATGGCTCGGCGCTCAGCAGCGCCGCAGCGATCCCGCCACCGAACTCGTCCAGATGGGGGTCCGCTCCTACAGCCCGACGTTGGGCAGCTTTGCCTCAGAGGATCCGGTTCTGGGGACCCCTGGCGAAAGCCAGTCCCTCAACCGATATCCCTACGCCTGGGACAACCCCCTCAATCTCTATGACCTCGACGGCAGAGAGGTGTGCGCCGGCCTTGGTCCGATTCAGGGCTGCATAGACGGCGACGGACCGTCGATCAATGTGGAGCCATGCCTTCACCTCATCGTGCCGGGGGTAGGGGCCTGCGCCGGCACGGATGGAATCAAGGTATGCGCCGGGCCGATGCTCATGCCTATTGCTGCTTGCACTGATCCTGCGACTGCCGCAAAGTATGCTGGGAACTGTGCTGAACAGGGTGCCATTGGTGCACTGTTTGGGCTGTTCACGGGCAAAAACATTGCATTTGCTGTCTCTGGTGGAGCGATAGGTTGCGGTACTGCGTTGATAGAGAAGATGGTACGAAGGGCTGGGAACGATGAAGTCGCAGATATCATTGATGCTGGGGGCACGGCCTGGGATATCGCTGAGGTTCTATGTACCATCAGTCGGAAGTGTTGAGAACAGGAAAGTCTCAAATGGCTAGCGCGGGATACGAGCTGTGAAATCACAGAAAAAACAAGGCATCAGAGAGTTTGCAAGGCGTCTGGATGCGGCATGGTCGAAGGGCTTGCCGGGTGCGGTAGCTGGAAGGCTGAAGTTCAGAGATCAGCTTGTGATTTCTGGGCTAGCAGTCCTCGTTGGTATAGGCATTTTTAAGAGCGAGGGTATTTTGTTGGCGATAGTGGCCGTAGTCGCAATAAACATTGGTTGTGGTCTCCTGATACGTCTGTGGAAGTGGAGAGCGGGTGTGCCTCGAAGTTCAAGTAATTACTAACCCGCGAGTTGCGACGGGCCCCGACCTACCTCAAACGATTTCGCGCGGGATCTGTGACAAGCATCAAGAACTTTGCCAAGCGTCTTAACGCTGCAACGACCGGCGGCCTAATAGGCATGGTCGCGGGGAAAGTAAAGTTCAGGGACGAAATGGTGATTGTTGCCGCCGGGGTCCTTTTTGCCAGGCCCGTCTGGAGGGGTGAGGGTCTTCTGGTAGGGCTTGCGGTTGCGGTTGCGATATGCATCGGATGCAGCTTGTTGATACGCCTGAGAAAGTGGATGGTGGGCGTGCCTCGAAGCTCAAGTGACTACTAAGCACGAGAGCCCCACTGATCTTGTCGTCTTCTAAATCATGGATCGTGAAGTCCGTAAAACGCCGCCTCGGCTGGACTCTTGTGATTGCAGGAGCGGCTGTTGTGACGACTCTTGTGATGGGGAATTCGCTGCTGGCGGCTGTCATAGCAATCGGGATTGTGATTGCGTTGAGCGCGCTCATTCCAAGCCGCCGAGAACGAGCGGCGGATGCTGAGTACCCAAATAAGAGGGCGCCAGGTGACCCGTATTTGATTTTGCATGCCTGGACGGTCGACCGGAGGGCCGATTTGGCCGAGATAGCAGGAGCCTTGAATGAAAAAGGATTCGGGCTAACGCAGGAGCGCGAGGCCCCTAATGAGGTTGTCCTAAGGGGTGGCAGTCAGCTCTGGACGCGCTTGTTTGGCGGCTATTTTGTGAATCCGAAGCGTCTGCCCATCGAGGTCGAGCTTAGGACGGCGAATGGAGCAGAAAGCGGGAAGTGGACGGTTCAGTTTGGGATCCGCGACAAGTTGGGCATAGCGGTCCGAGACGAAGCGTTGGAAGACCGTTTCGCACTTGCGGCTGACAATATCGAGAGATCATCGCGGGCCAGCTAGGGGCGTTCGGTGGTGTCGAAATTGATTCCCCTTCGCATCTCAATTAGTGCCGATCGATGGATCATGAGACCTTGACGTCGATGTCAACCTCTGGGTGGTCTCGCCTCACTCGGCACAGGCCGCACCGGCTGTTCGATCTGCTGCTAGGGCTCCTTCTCCTAATCCCTGTTGTGTTCGGGATCGGATCGGTAAGCCCCCTGCTCGCGACCGCCATCTTTGTGGCGGTGGCCGGGCTCTATCTGGTGAGCCTTTCCGACAGAGGGCAGGGTCGGGGAGGCGAGAGGCAGCTATCTCGGTCTCACCGGTCGATCAGGACCGCGACCCGCTAGCCGCACTCGATGAGCTACTCGCGGCGGCGCCTCCAATCCCATTGACGGATTGGGTCCGCATTGACCCCCATGTCGTCACTCCGTTGGTCGATGCAGTCCGGGTGGCGGCGATCGACCTGGATCGCCTGGATCAGGCAGAAGAACTATCGCGTGTAATGCTCGGAGGTCGTCCAGTCCCATTGACTAATGAACTGCGGGTTGATAGGCGACGAGCACAAAGGCTCTTGCGGGCGCTTCGGTCAAGCTGATCGCGAACACGGGGTAGCCGGAGCCGAGCACGCCTTGGTCTCGGCCCGTTCGCGGCGGGGCGCGCGCTCTGGCGCGCTCGATGAGCATCGTGCGTTAGGAGCCGGGCAAGTCTGTCGATCACGCGGCTAGGATTCGGCTTGCGGTCAGGCGATACGCAGTCGCGGATATTCGTTCAAGTCCCGCCCCCGCTATAGCCCTTTGGGTGACTTTTGGTCGCCCTGGAAAGCATCCTTCCCTCGTACGGAGGGCGGCCGAGTTAGCCGCGGTTCAGTGCCGTCTCGCCTTTGATCGAAGACCCTATGCGCGTGGCTCATTGCGATGGGCGATATAACGGTGCATGATCGCTTCGGTCGGCGGGGCCCACCAGGGGAACGAGACGATCTCCTCCCAACCGTCGTAGGGATGAATCCGAGCCTCGATTCTTAGCTGATGCGTTGATCCTGGTTTTGGCAACCAAGGATTTTCGTCGCCGAACTCAGCAATGAGATGCGCCGTGCCCCTCCCCGGGACGGTAAAGGGAACGGCAAATGCGGAGCTGTCTTCTTCTTCGGGCCTAATAACCGAGCGGGTCGTCTGCCATGCGAAGTGTCCGACTCCGAGAATCTCTATTCTCAGATCCGAGACAAGTAGAGGGATAGCACCGTCATTCAACAAGGCAATGGGAAGTCGAAGCCGGAAGCCCTCGACAAAGGCGTAGACCTCTGGCACGACCGCCGTAAGGGAACCCCGCCTTGCATTGAGCCAATAGAAGGATCCCGTGGCGAAGAAAAGAGCCAGGACCGATACTGCAATGGCAGCAATCTCCATCTCCATTTAATGCAGCTGGACGCCGACGGCGCTCTGCGCGGTGATCAAATAGGTGTCTTTGTGAGAGTCAAAGTTCGTGCCGAGCATCAGCGCTTCCGCGTAGTCGCTGTGATCGTCGTCAGCTTCCGTGCCGTTAGCGAGGCCATAGACGACGATCACGGATCGGGCCGCGTCATAAGCAGCTTCTAGTTGCGCGACCACATCACCGTCATGCGGGAAGCGGATTCGGACTGCCGCCAGGGCCGACTCCAAATCCTCGGCAGCCAGTTCTAGTCTGCGAATCTCATCCAGCGAATCGGGTGGCCACGCTCCTTTGCCGGTCAATGGCTTTTCAAACTTGGTCACGGCATCCTTCATCACGCTCTTCATTCGGCCAAGCTCCAGTGCGCCCTCCGCGAGGATCGAGCGAGCGTCCGCCTATATCGGCCAGCTTTCGCTCGTGTCGGAATCGGAGAGCCCCAACCGCGACGGTCGCGATGACCGCGAGAAGGGAAACGACAACTCCGAGAACAGTGGCCAGACTCACGCTGGCGTCTTGGGGTTCATGCCACCTCGGCAAAGGCGATTGCGGCGGCTGAGGCTTCCAGGGCTTTGTCGCGATCCAGAGAATCGTTAGGGTTGTCGTCATAGCGAAAGAGAACCCCCCATGGGGTGAGCCAATCTGAGGAGGCCACCTGTTCGGGGATTTCGCGGTTGATACCGCTGAGCAATTCCACGAGATATCCCAGGTCGTGAGTTCGAGGGATTTCAATTGCATGGCTGGCGAGAACCGACTTCAACGCCTTCTCGACGGTCTGTTGAAGATGGAAGCCGATAACGTGGTCGGCTTGGTTCTCGGTCGCGATTAGGGCCTGAGCGGCGCTGAAATCCTCCCGGGCCTTCTGAAGCAGGAGCTGGGCGACCTCGCGGTGCTCAGACGTCGACAAGGACTCGGCCCTCGCGAAGCGCCCGCTCCACCATCGTGCCGGCCACGGCCGATCGACGACGAGCCAGATCCTCGTCTACGACGACGACATCTGCCGGCACACCCAGGCCTCGAAGGGTCCGATGAAGGCGGACCGACTCCATGGCCGCGTTCTCAACCTCCGGCTCGATCACAAGAAGATCAAGGTCGCTTTTGGGATCTGCCTCCGCCCGTGCGTGCGATCCAAACAGGATCACTCTCGCTCCTGGTGCTGCTACGGAGATCCTTCGCCCTGCCTCGACGATGGTGGCCTCATCAATCATCGGCAAGAAGGTAGCGCGAAGAGCTGTTGGCGGGGGCGAGCTGCGAACTATGCCGATGCTCTCTCGTTGAGAGCTAGACTGTTCTCTGAAGGGGAGCACCGCTGTTCGAGTGCCTCAAGGTTCGCTTTCGCTTCCTTCTGGAAGCCCAATTTGAGGCCCATTCGACAGGAATGACAAGGTCGCCCGAGGGATCGAATCCTTCCCCCGCTATTTCACGAAAGCCCCGCAAATGCGGGTTTTTTGTTTGTCATGCCTGACAGACAACAGGGTGCAAAATCGGCCTTGGGGCAAGCTCTGGGGCAAGGTGAGATCTGAGTGAGGCCGATCGAGGCCCCCTGCGCAGAGTCTCCCGGGCTACCTACATTCAGCCGCGAGAAGCGACGTTTTGGGTGCTCGGCAGGTCCACATCGGGGGCGAAAGTCTCTCGCCACCGACTTAACAAGACCATGGGCAATGGTCGGGATCTGACATCTCGAGGTCCGTTTACGGAGGCCGTCGAGCTTATTGTCGATTGCGAGCCAGGCCTTAAGGCGGAATTGCGAGATCTCGTCCTCGAAAACATAGATCGGCTAGATCAGTCGGAAGCGGAAAAATCCGTGGAGGACCGACTCCGGGCGCGCTGCGAATCTCATGCTGGTCTAGACATCAACGCGAACGACATGCTCACGCCACTTGCCCGTGACTTGTTGCTTCATGCCTTTTCAATGGTGGACTGGCAATCGTTGGCTGGAAAACTGGCTGAGTGGCAAACCGAGGCCGGGAACGCGGAAGGATCGAGCTAAGCTGGCTCGGGATGTTTGCTCGACCTCCGTGGTGATTAGGCTCCGCCATATCGGAGAGCATTCCTTCAATCCGCTGGACCGCGTCGAGCTTGGCCGAAGCGTCGGTCGCGCACTGCTCTTGAGTCCGTGCGAATCTCTCCCGCCAGTCGAGAGATTTCAAGGCGTGGGTATCTACGCGATCTACTACCACGGCGACTTCGCGCCCTATCGTCCGGTCGCGCTGCCGGACTGCGAATGGCCAATCTACGTTGGGCGCGCTATGCCCTCGGGAGGTCGAGCAGGTCTCCTTGGTCTCGACTCATCTCCAGAGCCCAAGCTCTACAACCGCCTCCGTGAGCACGCTCGCTCGACGGAGGCTGTTTCCAATCTAGACATCACTGATCTCCGATGTCGGTATCTGATCGTTGATGACATATGGATTCCACTCGCGGAGCGACTTCTCATCGGGCACTACCGGCCGCTTTGGAATGGCGTCGTTGACGGCTTCGGCATTCATGCACCGGGCGGGAAACCGGGCGGAACTAAAGGTAGGGGCGGCCAGATGAAGTCTCCCTGGGACACGCTGCACCCTGGTCGGCCATTCGCGGAGGGTAGGCCCAACAGGGTTGAGGAGCGCGAGATTCGCACGAAGATCAAAGCCCATCTCGGCGCACACCCTCCCAGGCGAGGAGAGCCACCAGCGCTTGGCGATGATCTCGTAGCGGCTACTCCGCCTGACTGACGCGCCATTTTCCCGCCTCACTCCGCGGTATATTTTCTCGTATGGCTCGCACGTCTACGGCACCCAAGCGCGCGCTTCGCGCTTTGTCTGGCAAGTCGGTAGGAACCTCCCTCGAGCTGTTCGCTGGCGGGGGTGGACTCGCGCTTGGCCTGCATGAGGCCAGGTACCGACATCTTCTCGTGAACGAGCTAGACACTCGAGCTTGCGAAACGCTACGCGCGAACCTCGGGACTGATGTGTCGCTTCCTTCCTTGAATGGCACGCCGCCTGGCCGCTGGCCCCTCGCGGAGGCGGATGTCGCCGATCTCGATCTTTCACCATTCAAAGGCCGAGTGGATTTGCTTGCGGCTGGGGCACCTTGTCAGCCATTCTCCCTCGGTGGGCTTCACCGCGGGGACGAGGACGAGCGCAACCTCTTTCCGCAAGTTTTCCAGGTCGTTCGCGACGTTCGCCCGCAAGCGATCCTTCTAGAGAACGTGCGAGGTCTTACCCGCGCGGCCTTTGCCCCCTACTTCGATTACATCCTCGACCAGCTACGAGCTCCGCACTTCGCGGCCCGCCGTGACGAGAACTGGATGGACCATCGGGATCGCCTCGCGATGCGCCTAGCGTCTAAACAGCGGCTCGATCCGGCCGAGACCTACGACGTCTCTTTCAAGCTTGTCAATGCAGCGGACTTCGGGGTCGCGCAGACCCGTCAGCGTATTTTCATCGTGGCCTTCAGATCTGACCTCGGGGTGGATTGGGAATGGCCAGTCGAGACGCATAGCGAGGACGCGCTTCTTCGAGCAAAGCATGAGGGTATGTACTGGACGGAACACGACATGGAGCCCCGGCCTGACTCGGAGGACCCGAAGATCACCGCCAGGCGCGTTGCTCGATGGGCCGATACGAAGGCAAGCCGTAAACCAAAGCGCTGGCGGACGCTTCGTGATGAACTAAAAGACCTTCCGGAGCCGGTTGAGCATGATCCCGATCCGCCGATCGCTAACCACATTGGCATTCCGGGCGCTCGTCTTTACCACGGGCACACCGGGAACCCAATTGACCGGCCAGCTAAGACGGTCAAGGCGGGAGTGCACGGGGTTCCGGGTGGCGAGCATGTGTTGGTTAAGACGGATGGCACCCACAGGTATCTCACGGTTCGCGAGTGCGCGCGTATTCAGGGCTTCCCAGATCGTTATCGATTTGAGGGGCCGCGGAGCGAGGCGATGCGTCAGATCGGGAATGCGGTGCCCGCGACTCTCGCGCGCGTGATGGGCACAGCGATTGCGAAGCATCTGGTGGATGCGGACGGCTAGCACCTCGATGCCTCCGAGAGCACGCGACCCAGAGGTCACCTCTCGGATGATGGCCGCAGTTCGAGGCAAGGACTCCAAGGCTGAGATCGCCCTGCGTCACGAGCTTCATCGCAGGGGGCTGCGGTATAGGTTGCATGCTCGCGATGTGATCGGGAGGCCAGATCTCGTCGTCCGGTCGCGGAAGGTGGCTGTGTTCGTGGATGGCGACTTCTGGCACGGCAACGCGCATCGACTACGGGGCCTAGACCGAATGGAGGACTTGTTTCCAACCAACCGGAAGTGGTGGATGAAGAAGCTGCATCGCAACATCGAGCGCGATCGCGAAGTCACCGAAGCCCTGCGATCCCAGGGATGGCGTGTTGTCCGCGTCTGGGAGAGCGAGGTGCTTTCAGATCCGACGCGCGCGGCGGATACCGTCGAGGCCGTGATGCGTGCGCAATGACGGCTCGCTGGGCGGGCACCACCCCCAGCCCGGATGTTTGGAAGGCTCCGACGGGTTCTAGTGCGGACTACGCCGCCGAACAGGACGGAGCAGCCGGCGGACGCGCTCGCCGTCAAATTCGTTTGCCTGGAGGCAGCTCGGCGACGGCTTCTATCCGCCTCAAGAGTCTTCCTAAGTCTCGGAGGATTTACGCCTACCTTCGCTACTCCTCGGCGGGGAAGACGATCACTAAGTATGTCGGCGACGCGACGGCCCCCACGCGGCTAGAGGCGTTGCGAAAGGCATGGAGGTTGGCACGCCAAAAGGGTCTCGTCTGACGGCTTTCCATTGTCTGAGTCATTGGCGCTATCGAGGGCAGGAAGAGTCGGACCCGTCGATGCTGGGGCAAGAAATGGGGCAAGAACCTCCACAGATTCCAGCCGATCCCAGCCGATCTCGATCTTGCGAAAACCGCTTGAAACTGTGCCCCACGTAGTCCAGCGGGTTCCAGATTCGGGCTCATAACCCGAAGGTCGCAGGTTCGAATCCTGCCCCCGCTATGGTCCCTCGGGTGACTTCGGTCGCCCTGAGGGATTGAATCTTCTCCTGCTTTAGGAGGAATCGCCCGCTACGGCGGGCGAACTGCGTTCTGCGCTCTCTGGGCTGAGGATCGGGAGCGCAGACGGGAGGGTCTGAGTCAGCCGCGGATCCTCCGTGAGCTCGTCCGCCTGGTCGCTGTCAGGCAACTTCGGTGCTTTGGCCTGCCATGGCTTCAGGTTCTCGACCAGATCGCCGTAGAAGCTCACGACTTGTCTCCGGGTCTCAAGGGCAAACGAGCGCTCGCCCCTGCCCCGCTTGGTGCCAAGAGGGCGCGCGAGTGAAAGCGTGAAGGCCCGTGGCTCCCTCTTTTGGTCGGATGGAGAGAGCAGCGTCTTCGTGTCCTCCCTCGCCTCAGTCAGGAGGGCCGCCGTAGTCTCTTTGGTCCGTGCGAAGTGGGTTTCGATACGGAGGTCGCCCGGGGCTTTTTTCAGCTGGCGCAGGATCCAGTTAACTCGCGTCAGCGGGCGGCCGTCCTTCGGTGCGCTGATTTTTACATTGGTTCGAGTCTGTCGCGCCCGTAGATCGGCCTCTACGTCAATCGGGCCGACTGCGTCCGGCACTCTGAACGAGCCGGTCAGCTTGCCTTCATCGCACAACGACATGAGTAGGCCGCCGCTCCAAGACTGTCCATTTTTCGCTCGGGACTGGGTCGAAAGCACTTGGACACCCAGATCTTGACTCAGGCCAAGGCAGAGGTACTCCATGAACTGTTCCCATCGACTCACTACGTCTTGGACACCCGCATCCGTTGATCGGCTCGTGCCGTCGCGAGCCGCGTTGCGGACTGAGACCCAGTGCTTCCCCATATCCTCAAAGCCGACAGCGCCGGACTTCTCATGCTCCAGGTAAGCGATTAGCTCATTCAAGATCCAGGCTTGGTCCGGATCCTTGACGCCCCGGTGCTGATGCTGCAATACGGCCTCGGTAAGGATTCGCCACCACGACAAATGCACGAGCCCGACCCGTCGCAGCTTCCGCCCATCGACGTCAACGGGAACATCCTCTGGCCCGGCCGTGATCTGATTGGAGATAGTTAGGAGCGCGTCGAATCCGTGTTCTCGTGCGAGGTCGAGATAGCCGTTTACCTGCTCGGTCCGCAGGGGCGCATTGTTGGTCTTTACCTCTACAAGACAGCGCCAACTTGTCTTTCCGCGCTCGACAAGGATCGCACCATCGGGTCGGAGGGTCTTTCCGTCGGCAGTCTTCAGGGGGATCTCCGTGAAGGTTGAGATTCGACCCGCGGGTGCGCCAATCTCCCTGAGCAGGTCCTTGCCGAACTCGTCCACCGCGCCCATGACAGCTAGCAGCGAAGACGCCCCACGGATCTCCTGCTCCTCCTGACCTCGTATCCCGGCGACGGGGATCAGTCGTGCTGGCATCCACGCATCTGGTGCCGTCTCGCCCTTATTGCCCCCGGCCGCCTCCATTGATCTAAGACTTTATGCGAGCGTTTGGATCTGTCGCAAGAGCAGCCATTCCTGGTCCGGCCTAATTTGGCCAGGCGAAAGCAAACTATTCGCGTGGCTCATTGCGATGGGCGATATAGCGGTGCATAATCGCTTCGGTCGGTGGAGCCCACCAGGGGAACGACACAATTTCCTCCCAACCGTCATAAGGATGGATCCGAGCCTCGATTCTTAGCTGATGCGTTGATCCTGGGTTTGGCAACCAAGGATCTTCGTCGCCGAACTCGGCAATTAGTTGGGCGGTGCCCCTTCCCGGGACGGTAAAGGGAACGGCAAAGGCTGATCCATCTTCTCCTTCGGGCCTGATAACCGAGCGGGTTGTCTGCCATGCGAAGTGTCCGACCCCGACAATCTCGATTCTCAGATCAGAGACAAGTAGGGGGATAGCGCCGTCATTCAACAAGGCAACGGGGAGTCGAAGCCGGAAGCCCTCGACAAAGGCGTAGACCTCCGGCACGACCGCTGTAAGAGAGCCCCGCCTTGCATTGAGCCAATAGAAGGATCCTGCGGCGAAGAAAAGAGCCAGGACCGATATTGCAATAGCAGCAATCTCCATCTAATACAGCTAGACCCCGGCTGCGTTCTGCGCGGTGATCAAATAGGTGTCTTTGCGAGAGTCGAAGTTCGTGCCGAGCATCAGAGCTTCCGCGTAGTCGCTGTGATCGTCGTCAGCCTCCGTGCCGTTGGCTAGGCCCTAGACGGTGATCACAGATCGGGCCGCGTCGTATGCACCTTCTAGCTGCGTGACCACATCACCGCCATGCTGGAAAGCGGATTCGCACTGCCGCCAGGGCAGACTCCAAATCCTCTGCGGCTAGTTAGCCTGCGAATCTCATCCAGCGAATCGGGCGGCCACTCGCCCTTGCCGGTCAGCGGCTTTTCAAACTTGGTCAGGGCGTCCTTCATCACACTCTTCATCTGACCAAGCTCCAGTGCGCCTTCCGCGAGTATCGAGCGAGCGTCCGCTATATCGGCCAGCTTCCGCTCGTGCCGGAATCGGAGCGCACCAACTGCGACAGTCGCGATCACCGCGAGAAGGGAGACGGCAAGTCCGAGAACGGTGGCCAAAGTCACGCTCGCATCCTGCTCCATGGACCGGACGAAGCGGGCACCATTCCGAGCGCAACGAAGCCCTAGCCGGCCCAATTCAGGCCAACAGCTGAGACACGAGATGAGTCAACCGCGGACCGGTGGCGATCTCATACCCCGAAGGTCACCTGCGAGTGGATCGTCCACGAACGCCGGCAGCGAACTCGGCTTGGGTCAAAGAAGCACTCAGAGTTCATGCAGCCTCGGCAAAGGCGATTGCGGCGGCTGAGGTGTCCAGGGCTTTATCGCGATCCAGGGAGTCGTTTGGGTCGTCGTCATAGCGGAAGAAAACTCCCCACGGCGTGAGCCAGTCTGAGGAGGCGACTTGCTCGGGGATCTCGAGGTCGATGTCACTGAGCAGTTCTACGAGATAGCTCAGGTCGTGGGTCCGAGGGATTTCTATTGCATGACTGGCGAGAACTGACTTCAATGCCTTCTCGACGGTCTGCTGGAGATGGAAGCCAATGACGTGATCCGTCTGATCCGCGGTCGTGATGAGGACTTGGGCGGCACTGAAATCCTCACGAGCCTTCTGAAGGAGAAGTCGAGCGACCTCCCGATGTTCAGGCGTCGACAAGGACTCGACCCTCGCGCAACGCTCGCTCCACCATCGTGCCGGCGACGGCAGAACGTCGGCGAGCGAGATCCCGGTCGACTACGACGACGTCCGCAGGCACCCTAGGCCTCGCAGGGTCTGACGAAGGCGCACTGACTCCATGGCTGCGTTCTTGACCTCGGGCTCGATCACCAGAAGGTCAAGATCGCTCTGGGGGTCTGCCTCGTCGCGTGCATGTGACCCAAACAGAATCACGCGCGCATCAGGTGCCGCCACAGAGATCCTTCGTCCCGCCTCGATGATGGTGGCCTCGTCAATCATTGGCAAGAAGGTAGCGGGAAGACCCGGTGCCGGGGGGGGGGGGGGCAAACCGCCCGTCATGCCGATGCTCTCTCAACGAGAGCAAGACTGCTCTATGAAAGCGAGCATCGCAGCGTCGAGCCTTCAAGTCCCGCCTCGCTTTCTTCTTGGAGCCCAATTCGACGCCCATTCGATCGGCACAATCAGGTCGCCCGAGGGATCGAATCGCTCCATTGCTATCTCTCTTATAGAGAGCAGAATTGCTCTTTGGCAGAGAGCAGCCACTGCCTCGGTCCGGCATAGCTCCGAACATCGACGCTGCCCTGGGGTGTCGCGTCGCGGAAGGACCTAGCGAACCATGATCGTGGTCGCACCCTTGCGGCCCTCGACCTTCAGCAGATAGTGCCCAGGTGGCAGGGTGCCAAGCTGGACACGGCCTTGGCGGGTGGTGCCATGACTGACCACGTGTCCGCCGCGCATAAGACGCCAATGAAGGCGGCCTGCGGAGGCGGTCGCGTCCTGCTTGACGGTACAGGTGACCTTGGGCTTTTTGGCACCCTTGACCTTGCAGATGACCTTGGCGGCGGGGCCCTGCTTGCCCTGAGGACCCTGGGGTCCGGCGGGGCCGTCGCTGCCCTTGGCGCCGTCGGCACCGTTGGAGCCGGCCGCGCCGGTTCCGCCCTGCGGTCCGGTCGGGCCCGCGGGGCCGGCGGTTCCCTCTTTGAGGAAGACGGCCGTAACTTCGGTTGCGGCGTCGACAGTCACCACGCAGGTGTTGGCGCTGGTTTTTTTGCAGCCGAGCCAACCGGCGAAGACGTGGCCGGGGGCAGGGCTGGCGGTGAGGGTGACGGCACCGGCGAATTCGTCGGTGCAGCTTTCATCTGCCTGGCAGGAGATGCCGACGGGGTTGCTTTCCACCTCGCCCGCGCCGGTGACGTTGATGGTGAGGGGCGAAGGAGGGGCAAAGACGAGGATCTTGCGGGCTTCGGGTTTTACGACGTAGATGCGGTGACGGGAGCCGTCGACGGCGACGCCTTGAAGTTCGCCGGGGATCGCGATGCTGGCAACCAAGTTGCCGGAGGAGTCCCACTGGTGCAGCTTCGGGCCGCCCAAGTTTAGCGCCGCATATACGGTGGCAAAGAGGGAGTCGGTGATGGGGTCGACGGCAACGTCCAACACCCCTGCTTCCGGTTCGGTCTCCAGTTTGCGCAGGAAGGTGCCGCCTGTGTCGTATTCATTGAGCGGTCCTTCGGATTCGGCAGCAGCAATGGCGCCGCTGGCGAGGAAGGCGAACTTGCCGATTTCGATGCTTTCGGGAGTGATCGTTGCGCCGGTCTTTTCGCCGGTGACGGGATCGAGCTCGACGAGGTTTGCGTCTGGCCGGTCGACGATCCAGAGCCCGCCGGACGGATCGAAGCCGATGTCCCTGATCCTGGTGCCGCCGATTCCGGGCTTTTCCCAGAGAAGCGAACCGGCCGGATCGAAGGCGTAGGCATTACCGTGCCTATCGCCGGGAGGGCCGTTTCTATCCCCTACGTAGAGGTTGCCGGCACCATCGACGACGATGCTCGACTCCACGGCGGCAAAGTCGAAGGCGCCGTTGGCGATCTGCGAGTCATAGGAGCCGTCGGAATGGAAGCGGTCGACGACGCTGTGCTCGCCGTCGCTGACGTAGACGTCGCCCGTGGTTTCGTCGACGGCGACGCTCTGCGGTTTAAAGGTCGTGGCGCCGTTGCAGGCGTTGCCGACTTCGCAGCCGAATTCGTCGATCTGGATGAACGCCGCGGCGGAGGCACCGGCCGCGAGGATGCCGAGGGCACAGAGCGCTCCCAGGATGGATGCGATGAAGCTGGTCGGTCGGCGACGTCTCACTAAGTCCTCCTCGATATCCGGTGCCACTGAAGTCGGATCATTCGGCATACCGCCTGCCCAACCCCGGCGACCTTCGTGGCACTCTAAGTACCCCCCTGTGTATGCCGGGCCAATTTAGAGCATCGGTTCTCCTCAGGTCAAGCTGGGCGGGCGGCACGATGCACCGCTTCTGAACCCGCTTATCGAGCGGGTTTTGGGAGACCTCAAATCATCGAGAACGGATTCGCGCGAACCGTTCTCCGCAGCTCCTACAAGACAGGTAAATGAGCGAGAGCCAAAGTGACAGCGACGCGATCGGCGCCTCCCTGGCGGACCCGAGCGCCTTCGGCGTCATCTTCGAGCGCCACTACGACGCCGTCCATGGCTACCTGCAACGTCGCCTCGACGAGCACCTTGCAGACGAGCTCGCCGCGCAAACCTTTCTCGTTGCCTTCGACGGTCGCTCCCGCTTTGACCGGGGCCGCTCAGATTCTCGCCCCTGGCTCTTTGGGATCGCTACCAACCTGGCGCACAATCACCGCCGCCGCGAAATCGTCGAACTGCGGGCGATCGCGGCGATGACACCGGAGAACGGGGTGGGGATCGATGGCGTCGAGGCTCGGGTCGATGCCGAGCGGATGCGAAGCCTTCTCGCCGAGGCGTTGGCCGAGCTCCCCACCGAGGAGTCTGACGTGCTCTGCCTTCTCGTCTGGGCAGAACTGAGTCAGACCGAGATTGCCGACGCCCTGGCGATCCCGCTCGGCACGGTCAAGTCCCGACTCTCCCGCGCCCGCGGGCGACTGCAGAGTGCCCTCGCGCTCCTGCCGGCCGCCAACCCACCCGCCGCAAACCCGACTTCCCCTGGAGGTAAGTGATGGACGAGCTGACCGTTATGCGGAGCTTCCGCGTCGAGCGCGTCAAGCAGAACCCCACGGCCCGCGCCGCCGCTTGGCGGGCACTCGAGGCACGGTTTGAATCGGCCCCTGCGCCGATCGCGACTCCGCTCCGGCGCCGTCGCCCCCTCGCCTTCGCCGGCGCAACCATGGCCGCCGCCGTGGTCGCGGGGATGATCTTCGTTTTCAGCTCGGGGCCGACCGCCCAGCCGGCCGCCGCCGAGATCCTGCACGAGACTGCGGCGGTCGCCGGCTCCCCGGACGCACCGGCGCCCTCGCCGCTACCTGGACCCGGGCAGTTCTTCTACAGGAAGTTCAAGCGGCTCGAACTGCAGAGCTGGATCCCCGGCGGTGAATCGATGGGCGGCGGGGTAATGACCCGGGCCGGGGCGTTTAAGGCGCTGATGCCGACGACGCAGGAATGGTGGACCGCCCCGGACGGGGCCGGGCGCGTCCGCGAAACCGCGGGCACGCCCCAGTTCTTGGCGAACGAGGAACAGAGTCGCTGGGAAGCGGCGGGGTCGCGGCTGCCTGGCCCCTTCGATCCCGAATACCAGCGAAAGTACCCCCTCGCTGCTGCTTACGACGCGTTCGAGGCGCGCCGGGGAGTGGTCGACCGCGAACACGGAAGTTTGAGGGGCTTCCGCTTCCCCGACACGTCCAGACTTCCGACCGAGCCCGAAGAGCTCCGACTCGCCGTCGAAAACAACCAGATTCCGGTACGCGGGTTCAACCTCATGTACCCCTCGGCGAAGCGGCTCGACGCTAAAAAAATGATCGCCCAGCTCTTCAACATCCTCACGGAAGGAACTCCGATGACGCCGCAGCTGCGGGCCGCCGTCTTCAACGCCCTGGCCGAACTGCCGGGCATCGAAGTGGACACCGACGCGACCGATTTTCTCGGACGCCAGGGTTATGCGATCCGTTCGATCGATCCAAAGACCGGGGGCGGCATCGAATTCATCTTCGACCCGGACACCGCGGAGATGCTCGCTGAACGCTCATTCCTCGGCGACCGCGAACGAAGCCCCTTTCTGAAGGGAATCCCGGCCGGCCTCACGGTCCGCGAGACCGCCTACTTGGAATCCGGGGTCGTCGACTCCACGCAGGAAACCGCCGCCGAAGCCGAAGCTGGGGGACCGGTAGCGACCGCCGGTTCCCCCCAGCGCAAGTAGGGGCGACTGGCTCGCTGGCGAGGGGGCGCGTCGCCGAGCGCCCTAAGGCGCGCTGCTGGGACCCGGCCGCGGTCAAGACGCCGGGAGGTAGGTGAGGAGGACCACTCCGGAGTCGAACTGCTTCACGTCGTCGAGCTTCATCCGGACGGTTCCCCTGTCGCCGAGCACGTGGACGTTTCCCTTGCCCCAGACGAGCGGGTTGAGGTAGACCTCGTACTCGTCGATCAGGCCTTTCTCGGCGAGGGCGTAGGCGAACTCGCCGCTCCCGTGCATGAACAGGTCGCCGTCGACCGCGTCCTTCAGCTTCGGGATCGAGTCCACGAGGTCCCCCTCGAGCAGGGTCGCGTTCCACTCGAGATCGCCGGACAGGGAGTTGGACCCGACGTACTTCGGCATCGGGTTGACCATGTCCGCCCACTTTCCCGACTGGCTCGGCCAATATCCCGCCAGCCCCTCGTAGGTCTTGCGGCCCAGCACCAGCCCGCTGGATCTCGTCTGACGCTCGAACGAGTAGTCGCCGTGGTCTCCGTCCGCCTGCACCCACTCGCCGACCGGGTCGATGACGCCGTCGACGGTGGCCTGCGTGGTCGCGATCAGCTTTCCCATCTCGCTTCCTCCTTCGGTTAGGGGGCGCCCTCTGAGCCCCCTCTACCCATAGGACGAACGGGGACGCGCGGATTCGACGGCTTCCAAATTCTTATGATCGCGGGCATGCGGTTCGCGCGTGCGGAGTTGGAGGCATTCCGAGGCTGCGAGGTCGACGATCTCGTGGGACCGGGGCTGAGGCTGCTGTTCGTCGGCATCAACCCGGGTCTGTGGACGGCCGCGGTCGGAACCCACTTTGCGCATCCCACCAACCGCTTCTATCCGGCACTGGCCGCGGCCGGCATCACCGACTACGAGGTCGATCGGGTAGCCGGGATGACCGCTGCCGATCGCGCGCATCTCGTGGCGCGGGGCGTCGGGATCACCAACCTCGTACGGCGGGCCACCGCGCGCGCCTCCGAGCTCTCCCGCGAGGAGTTGCGCGAGGGCGGCGAGCGGCTGTTGCGGTTTGTTGCCGACCACCGGCCCACGGTCGTCGCGATCGCCGGCATCTCTGCCTACCGCGACGCGTTCGGCGAGCGCGGCGCCGTCTTGGGCCGGCAGCCGGATACGTTCGACCACTGGTCCGGCGCAGCGCTCTGGGCGGTCCCCAATCCCAGCGGACTCAACGCCCACGAGACGGTCGCGACGCTCGCCGCCGTCTATGCCGCGCCGGCCGCCGAGGCCGGTGTCATCGCTCGTTGACGTCGCGGCAACACTCGTTAGGTCCGAAGCGGTTGCGGTTCAACACATAGAAGTACTCAAATGTTTTCCCTGCGGCAGCTAATTCACGGTAGAATCGTTAATCCTCGACTGTGGTGGCCTGAAACACCGCGGATGGTGTGTCCAGCAGGTGCGAGGCATCGGTTGAGGCCCCTCTGTGAACTTAGAGCAAGACGCACATGTCGACGGGCTTCCGGTGAAAGGAAGCGGACACGGAGCAGTTCCCGACGGCAAGATCTCCTCGGTCGAGCACCGCGAAGACAGCATCGAGACACTGTTTCGCGACCACCTCGCGCAGAGGTACGGTCCATCGTTCCAGGTGCCGGCAGCCGCCGCTGCCTCGTCCCGGAGACTCAGGGCGGTATGGGAGCGATGCGGGGTGCCGGTCCCCTTCGACCGGTTCGCACGGGACGTGTTCGCTGCCCTGCAGCACGCCTACGACCGGAAGTACGGGGTGTGGGACAACGTCAACGACCTGCGCACGCTGTACCCCGACAGCTGGCACACCAACATACTGCCGTACACGTCGTCACTTCCGCTCGGCGCCAGGATCCTCGGCGTCGGCATCAATGACGGGCGAGAGATTCGCCAGTTGGTCGGCTACCGGCGCACGAGGCTCGATCTCGTCGACCTCAGCGCCAAGGCGATTGACCGACTCGTTCATCAGCTGAGCGACTACACCCGCATTCGCAGCTTCGTTGGGACGTTCGAGGACTGGGTGCCGGACTACGACGAGTACGACCTCTTCTTCTCGCTGCGCACCCTGAACTGCACCGCCGTCGACCGCAGAACATGCGTCCGCAAGTCGATCGAGCTCGTCAAGCCTGGCGGCACACTCATCTACTCGGTGGCAAACGGGTACGTGCACGTGGACAATGGAGTACCGAAGGCGCTGAACGGAATGTTCTCCTATGAGACCGGGACGATCGACGTCCAGCGCCCTCGAGAGATCGCTAACGAGATTCGTAGCGAGGTCGACGCCGCCGGCGCGAGGGTGCTCGAGTTAGCGGAGTGCCCTACGGAGATCTTCATCGTCGCGACGAAGGAGTGCTCGCCGCGAACCGCCCGCCATGGCTTACGTTAGGCTCGTCCGGCCCCACTGGTTCCTCGCCAGCACGCTGGCGGCGATGATCGGCATCTTCCAGGCGTGGGCGGAGGGGTCTTATCACCTGCTGTTGGCGGTGCTCGTCATCGTCGGCGTGATCCTCCATCACGCCATCATGGAGACCTGGGACGAGCTGCAGGACTACGCAAATTATCGCGAAGAGGCGGTGACGGAGTCGACGGAGCCGCCGACGCTCTTCTCAGGCGGCAGCGGTGTGTTGACCGGTCAATTGCTGACGGTTGGACAGGTGTGGCGCTTCTTGCTCGCGCTGGCCGGCGTCGCCGTCGTCACGTTGGGTGGAATCATCGACATCGCTGGCTGGCAGGTGCTGATGTGCGTCGCGGCGGGTGTATTGGTGATGCTGAACTACAACTCGGTGTTGAAGCTGTCGTACCGAGGCTTCGGCGAGTTCGCGAACTTCATCAGCTTTGGGCCGATCATGGTCTGCTCCACCTATGTGGTGCTGAGGCTGGGCGCGTCCGGAGCCGATGGCTGGAACCTGTTGAGCTTTCTCAGTGGGACGACGGTGATCGAGTCGGTCATCGTCGGGGCTGTCTGGTTCGGCAGTTTGCACATCCAGGAGATGCTGGATTACGACGAGGACCGGGCCGGCAACAAGAAGACCCTCGTCGTCAGGTTTGGAAAGCAGTACGCTTCGCGCGTGCCGGCCGCCACGGCCGTCGTGATCGTGGCGCTAGTGGTGTACCTGAGCGTCGTTGACCTGGGTTTCCTGGTCATCCTGCCCGCCGCTATCCTGCATCTCTACGAGACCACCTCCTTCATGACGCGATGGCGGGACGACGCCTATTTCATGCGGAAGATGAAGAGCTTCTTCGTCTACCGGAACTTTGCGCTCATATGCCTCGGCATCCTGCTCTCGTTCTTCTTCCGAAGGCTCCCGGACGCGGCGGGGAACACCGCCTTGCTCTCACTCGTCCTGCTGACGGTGGGAAGCTCGATTCCCGCAGTGGCGTTCCTGGCCCGGAATCGCCTGTTCGCATTCGCTGCGCGCGCGACTATCTAGCCAACACTACGCTTGGGAGCGGGTGGGGTCCACTCGCTGAGGCTGTCCAGTAGCCGGATCACGGTTGGCTCCGGCAACAAGATACGGCGATGGTCGCTGCGCAGAAATCCCTCTTCCTCGGCGCGTGCAAGCTGGTCTAGAAGTCCGTCGAAGTAGTGATCGAGGTTGAGAATGCCGCAGGGCTTTGCGTGGATTCCGAGCTGAGTCCAAGTCGCCGCCTCCAGTATCTCCTCGAGGGTGCCGAGACCACCGGGCAAGGCGATGAAGGCATCCGAGAGCTCGGCCATTCGCGCCTTCCGAGCATGCATCGATGGAACGGTGTGCAAGGCGCTGAGACCCCGGTGGATCAGATGGGGAACGGTCGCCTCGGGCGCGACCCCGACGACCTCCCCACCGGCAGCAAGGGTCGCATCGGCGACTGCGCTCATCAGGCCGATGTTCACGCCGCCGTAGACCACCGCGATTTCGCGCTCGGCGAGTGCGGTGCCGACCTCGGCGGCGGCATCGCGGTACCGGGCGTCGGCATCGGCCGAAGCGGCGAAAACGCAGACTCGCGAAAGCACGATCGGCAACGCTAGCTGGAGGAATAGACCGAAGGTCCGGCGCGATCTGGGCCCAGGCGTTCTACGGCACCGTCGGGCCGGGCTGAGGCACGGGCCGGGGCTCGTCCCAGAGCCCGAAGCGACTGCGCCAGTAATCCGTGAGGAAGATGTTGTTGGGATCGCGCTCGGCGCGCAGGGCGAGGAAGTCGTCCCAGCGCGGGTACTGGGCGCGGAAGAACTCGACCCAGTCGCGGTCGCTGTGGGGGTAGAGCGGCTGGAACTTTCCCCAGTGCAGGCGGAAAGGGATTCCGGCGTCGCGTAGCAGCGCCCAGAGGCCGGCGAACATCGTCTCCGCGGGGTCCTCTTCGTTGTCGACGAACCAGTAGGGATCGACCCGCAGGACACCGTCGCGCCACTCGTCCTCGCCGTCGCTGTAGGAGGCGTTGAGCCAGAACCGCTCCGGCACCGCGGCGTAGAGCTCCCAGGAGAAGGTGCCGGTCCGCCGCAGCGCCTCGCCGTCGTCCCTGGGCGCGTCGAAGTAGTCGCGCAGCAGGCGCATCGTCTCGGCACTGCGGGAGAGCGGGATCCAGGCCTCGGTGAACTCGGCCGGGACGAGCACGTCGCTGACCCCGTTGTCCATCGGCAGCCCACGCCAGCTCCAGTCGCTGAATTCCTGCGGTTTGCCGTGCTCGGCGCCCTCTTTGTCGGCGTCGAGCTCGACGAAAGCCGAGAGCAGGCGCGGGAAGAAGTCCGGCAACTGGCGCTCGATCAGCGACGACATCGGCTCGAGCACGGTGATCGCCGCGTCGACCCCGAACTCGATCGCCGCCCCCAGCGCCTTCGCCAGGACCTCGCCGACCGCTCCCAGCTCCTTCTCGCCGAGCTTGCCCAGCACCGCTTCGAGCTGGTCGAAGCTCTCGTCGAGCTTTGGCTTCGCCGCCGAGAGGTCGTTGAGGTTGCCGATGATCGTGTAGAGCACCCCGATCAGGTGCTGGGTCGTCTCCGGGTCGTCCCCGAAGCGCTTGTAGGGGATCGGCTTGAAGTTGGGGTCGGCGGGGCGGCGGCGGGCCTGCCAGGTGACGATCCGGTCGACGCCGCGCTGCGGCCACCATTCGAGGCGCGAGAACTCGGCCTCGCGCAGGAACTGGGCGAGCGAGGGGCGGCCGTCCTCGCCATCGCCGAAGACGTCGACCGGGCAGGTGGCGATCGTGTCGGTCGCCTCGGTGCCCTCGATGTCGAACGCGTCGACGCACTCGAAGATGACGGCGGAGACGACGCCGAGCAGGCCGAGGTTCGGACACATCGCGTAGAAGAGGTCTGGGTCGGCATCCTCGCGGCTGACCTCGTGCACCTCGCCGCGGCCGCCGATCAGGCGGAAGCCCCAGATGTTGGCGTTCGCCGAGAACTGCAGCGAGCCGCCGGCCGAGCCGGTCGCGGTGAAGCCGCTGACCGTCTGGTGGGTGATGCCACCGGTGTCGAACAGCGTCCAGCCCCTCTCGTTCGCCAGCTGCCCGAGCAGGCTGGTGTCGAGGTCGGCACCGCCGGTCGGATCGCTGGGGTCGGGACCGAGGTGGATGCCGGCGTCCGCCTCGACCAGCTTGCGATCCTCGTCGCGCACCCGCCAGCCCCGGTAGCGGTCGAGCATCACGTTGATGCCGTCGCTCCCGGGCGGCGACTGCTGGCCGACCTGGTTGCGCCGAGCGCTCTCGGGGTCGGTGTAGATCGCGTGCGAGATCGAGTGGCAGGAGCCGCGCACCCGCAGCTGGCGGCCCTGCCGGTAGGCGGCCTGGACGAGGGCGACCAGCTCCGCCTCGCCGGCGGGGTGGTGGAAGCCGTCGGCGGCGGGAGTGGGGTCGGTCATGCCCGCGCCGGCTCCGGCCACAACTTGCGGAGGACCCGTAGCGCGTTGCCCGAGGTCATCTTGTCGGTCGCCTCGTCCCCGTACTTCTCCCGCAGCGCCGCGTCGAGCGCCGCTAGGTCTGACATCTGCTCGAGGCCACCCATCGTCGGTTTGATGAAACCGTCGAAATCGGTGCCGAGGCCGATGTGGTCATAGCCGCCGGTGATCTCGGCGATCTTGTCGATGTGCGCATAGATCACCTCGAGCGATTCGGGGAGGGCCTTGGTGAAGTCCCTGTGCTTGCGGAGGCCGTCGTTGAGCTGGTGCTGGGCCATGATCAGGCCGATCACGCCGTCGCGCTCGGCGATCTTCTCGACGATCCGGCGATCGCACATGTACTGCTGCCCACCGAAGCGGAAGCCGGCATGGGTGGAGACGACCGGGAGCTCCTTCCCCGGGTCGAGCTCGCTGTCGAGCAGGGCGAAGACCTCATCGATCCCGCCCGGGTCCATGTGGCAGAGGTCGATCAGGATCCGGTTGTCGACCAGGCCTTTGACGACCGCCTCCCCACGCGGCGTGAGGCGATCTTTGCCGCGCTGCGGGAAGACGAAGTTGTAGAGCCGGTCCGGCAGGAACGGCAGCGCCGGTGCGTTGGTTGCGACCTGACGGAAGAAGAGGTGGGCGACGGTCACGTAGCCGACGCCTTTGTCGGCGAGCGTTTTGCAGTTCGCGGCGATTTCCGCGTCGCTCTCGCCAAGGTGAAAGCCGCCCTCGACCGCGTGGATGAGGCCGATCGCGTTGCTGTTGAGGCAGGCGTCCAGCTGCTCGCGATTCCTGACGATGCGGATCGTGTCTTCGCTGTGCGTGGCGACCTCGGCTTCGACTTCTTCCATTTCCGAGATCAGACCCTGGAAGTAGTCGGGTCTCGGCGCGGCCGCGTAGCGCTCGCTGAAATCGACCTCCGAGAACGCCTGGAACAGCATCGACATCGCCAGCCGCACGTCGCCTTTCTGCATACTCTCGATCGAGATCCGCGGACCGCTGTCGAGCGTCTTGTTGTTGGCTAGCTTCATCGCGCCCCAGAGGATCACCCCCTGGATCCGCCCCAGGAGCCCGCGGCGCTTCCGCACTCTGCGCATCCGCTTCAGGCTCGGTTCGCGCCCCTCGTGCGCGTCGAGATCGCTGGCGATGTGCATCGGATAGTGCGCGTGCAGGTCAAACCACATCGTTATTCGATCCTCTCCTTGTTCACCGGTTCGCCGCCGTGCTGGTCGTAGTAGGCGATGTCGATCCCCGGACCGTCGAGGTCGAGCACCGCGAAGCCGAACAGCTGCCAGAGGTTTTCGAAGATCTGTTTGTGCTCGCGAGCGCGCCAGGCCACCTCGGGATGTGGTTTTTCGTTTCGCTCGAGCAGCACCGGCACGCCGCCGTGGCCGATGCAGGAGCCGAACCTGAGGTAGGG
This sequence comes from uncultured Solirubrobacterales bacterium, assembly GCA_963846515.1. Lineage (GTDB taxonomy): Bacteria > Actinomycetota > Thermoleophilia > Solirubrobacterales > 70-9 > VAYN01. Next base: position 412,206 of record CAWJWC010000005.1, read on the forward strand.
CCGAGGCTGTGGCTGGTAGACGCAGGAGAGATGCTCGTGGCCCCAGAGCCAGGCGTCGACCGGGCGCACCTCGAACGCCTTGTCGAGGCGTTTCAGCATCGGTGGCGGTTGTTCGAGGTCGGCGTAGGCGCTGAACGGCTCGTGGTGGGTGAAGAGCATCGTCTTGCGGTCCGAGGCCATCTGCTTCTTCGCGACCCAATCGCCCTGTTCGCCGGCCAGGTCTTCGTCTATATAGGCGCTGTCGAGCCCGAGCAACTGCCAGTCGCTGCTCTGCAGGCAGAAGTAACTCGAGCCGTTGTGGCCGGCAAAGCGCGGATCGCGCAGCAGGTAGCCGAAGTAGCCGTGGCCGCCGGAGTACATGTCGTGGTTGCCGTTGATCGCCCAGGAGGCGACGCCTTCCTCGGCGGAGCGGACCGGCCAGTAGGGAAGGAAGCGCGCGCGGTACTCCTCTTTCCAGCCGGAGTAATAGACGTCGCCCAGGTGCAGCACGTGGACCTCACGACCCTCCTTCTTGGCCGCGGCAACGTGCTTCGCCATCTCCCGTCCGACCATCTGGGCCCAGGTCAGGCCGGTGCCCCAATCGCCGACCACGACCAAACGCGCGTTGTCGGCGATGGTGACGTCCGGCGCGCGCCCGTCGACGAACTTCGGTCGGCTGCGCAGGAGCGAGAGGCCCTTGGAGATAACCGACTCGACCCAGCCGGCATCGCAGGGCCCGAACTTGCGAAAGACGTCGAACTCGCGCAGGACGAAGTCGGCGAAGGAGTCGTTCTCGGGCGGCAACGGTTTGACCAGGTCCTCGGCCCGCGAGAGAACGCAGTCGGTCAAGGTCGACTGCAGCAAACTGATCGCCGGCGAGCGCGGCAGGTAGGCCTGCCTGCCCTCGCTTGGATTGGCGCCCGAGACCGGGCTTGCCTGGTCGCGCTCGAGCTCCGCGAACATCTGCTCGTACTGCTCGTCGGAGAGCATGCCCGGCCCCGTCTCTCTGATCTCTCCCAGCTGCTCGCGGAGGAAGGCGGGGTCGAGGATCTCGTGGATCACGGCGCCGCCTGCGTTCGGCTGCGGGTCGTCCTCGTGCGGAGACACGTGTTGCCAGAGCTCGCGGATCTCGTCCCAGAGGCCCATGCTCAGGTGGCGTCGAGGTGGGCGGTCATCAGCGGGTAGACGTCGCGGGCGGCGTCGCGGCCGAAGATGCAATCGATGTGGCCGTAGCCGGGGACCTCGTGGTGGGCGTAGAGCTCGGCGCCGTTGGCCCTGGCGAGACGGTCGACCGCCCGCTCGATGCTCTCGCTGAGGAAGCAGGCGTTCTCGGCGCCGTGGACGAAGGCGATCGGGATCGCCATCCGCTCGGCATGCGGCAGGTAGACGTCCTCGCCATCGGCGTCGACCAGGTGCTCGGCGCGGACCATCTCGGCCAGCTGCCCGAACGACTCGATGTTGGCGACGCCGAACATCTCGTGCAGCGCGTCGTGGGTCGGCCGGTTGAGCTGCTCGTGTCGATACAGCGGCGCGTACATGAAGCTGATCCGGCGGCAGACGTCGCTGTCGCACGGCTGCTCGCCCTGCGCCGGGACGATCCGCGCCGCGGCGTCGAACAGCTTCGAGCGCCAGCCGTGGTGGCGCTCCGCGTCGGCGTCGAGCTCGTCGACCCCGATCGCGTCGAGGAACTCCGGCAGGCGCAGGCCGGCTTTGACCTCCGCTCCGGTCGGGACGACGACGTCGGTGGCGATCTGCGAAATCACCGCCGAGCGCACGCCCTGCAGGCCGGCGAGCATCGCGCAGCAGAAGGTGGTGGCGCCGAAGCAGTGGGCGAGCACCTGGACGCTCTCGGCCCCGGTCAGGGCGCGGACCTTCGCAACCGCCGCCGGGTAGTCGCGGGTAGCGACGTCGTCGGCGTTGAACTGGGTGCGGGAGCTGGGCAGATCGATGCTGGCGCGGTAGTCGAGCAGCCAGACGTCGTACCGATTCGCGAACAGGTACTCGAGCAGGTTGGTCTCGATCGTGTCGATCGTGAAGATGCCGCTGGAGACCCCGAGGCCGTGGGTGACCAGCAGCGGGCCCTTGTCGCCGCCGCGGTAACGGGTCAGCCGCAGCTCGACGCCGTCGTCGGTCTTCACCGGGTGCAGCTCGGGCGCGGTGACCCGCAGCTGGCGCCGTTTGCGCGGCGGTGCGTCGGGGTCGAGCTCGGCCCCGCCGGAGAAGATCCCGCCGTAGATGTCGACCAGCGAGCCGGCGAAGAACCTGGCGAACTTCGCTTTCACCGCGACCGCCTCCGCCGCGCCGTCGGCGCCGATCGCGCGGATCGTCGTCAGCTGGCGCATCAGGTCGGTCGGGCCGATGTGGAGGATGCCCTTGCCGACCACCGGCCCGTCTTCGCTCGCCCCCTCGTGCAGGGTGACGTAGAGCGTCACCGTGTCGTCCCAGAGGTCGAAGCCGGGGTCGTCGTGGACCAGCTTCTTGCCGTGGAACCAGAGCTCGCGCCCGTCCTCGGCGCTCAGCTTCATCCGGTACTGGAGGTTGTGGGTGGCGATCTCCTCGACGTCCTCGTTGAAGAGGTTGAAGGTCGCTTCGCTGACCCTCAGCGGCCGCGGTGAGATGCCGGGGGCGCTGACCGTGCCGCTCATCGGCGCCGCGTGGTCGCGGTCGGCGATGAAGCGGTCGAGGTCGTCGACGTGGACGGTGAGGACGAACTCGAGCGCTTCGCCCGTCGCCTCGGCGGCCGCGGCGCCCCGCTCGAAATCGTCGCTCACCCTGGTTGAGACGAAGCCGGCCATGCGCTCGGTGAACTCGGCGCCGACCGGGCTCGGTGGCGGGGCCGGCGGTGGCGTCGAGGGCAGCGCGTAGTCGATCGTCCAGCTGTTGTCGGCGGCGATCAGCTCGCAGCAGCGCTCGGCCAGGGCGGAGATCGTGAACAGCGGGTTGACGCCGAGCGAGCGCGGCACGACGGAGCCATCGGAGACGTAGAGGCCCTTGTGGACCTCGCTGCCCTCTCCGCGGAAGACCCGGCCTTTGTGGTCGACCGCGCCGCCGCCAGCGTCCTCGCCCATCGGGCAGCCGCCGAGCGGGTGCACCGTGATCAGCGCGTTGCCGAGCAGCTCGGTCCAGATCGGGTCGCGCACCGAGGTCGCGCCGAGCGCCGCGCTCGCTTCGCGCAGCCGCTCGTCGACCCGCTCGAAGATCGGCTTCTCACCCACTCCGGGCCAGTGGACGCGGAGGCGGTCGTCCTCGAGCCGCAACTCCCCGTCGGCGTCGTCGTGAGTCATCACCAGGAAGGTCAGGGTGTTGCGCACGGCCCCGCGCCGGGAGCCGAACAGCAGGCTTTCCAGCTTGCGTCTGCCCTCGGGCCCCTCGTCGCCGGGGTCGGTGTCGTCGCCGACGGCCGCCGCGGCGGCGAAGAGCAGGGCCGGCATGAAGGCGTCGAGGCCGCCGGGGACGGCGCCGTCCTCGATCACCATGCCTTCCTCGAGCGCGGGACGCTCGCGCAGGTCGATGATCCCGGCGATGCAGGGCCCGACCGGCTCGCGCTCCTCGATCCGGCTGCCGAAGCCGATCCCGTCGACCTCCTCGTCTGCGTTGTAGGCGAAGCCGAGCACGTCGCCGTTGCCGCTGAAGCCGGTGCCGACGCGGTCGGAGAGCGGCAGCCCTCGCTGCTCGGAGCGCAGCAGGATCTCGGTCGAGCCGAGGGCGCCGGCGGCGAGCACGACGACGTCGGCGGCGACGAAGCTGGTTGGGGCATCGAAGGCCTCGCGGCCGCTCTCGAGCTGCTGGTAATGGACGAGCCAGCGCTCGCCGGAGCGCTCGACGCTCTGCACCGCGACCCGGGTGAAGATCTCGGCGCCGTTGTTGCGGGCGTCCGGCAGGTAGTTCATCAGCGTGGTGTTCTTGGCGCCGTGATTGCAGCCGGCGACGCAGTCGCCGCAGAGGATGCAGGCCCGCTGCTCCTCGCCGACGTGGTTGACGCCGTCCTCGAAGGTGACGTTGATCGGCGGTCGGTAGAAGTCGTCGCCACCGTCGATCGCGGCCGCCGATTTGGCGAGGACGTCGAGCTTGTGCAGCGGGGAAGAGCCCTTCGGGTAGGGCTGTGGCTTCAGCATCTCGGCGGCCCGGTCGAAACCGGCGGCGAGGCGGGTGTCGAGGTCGGCGCGGAGCTCCGCCGGCCAGCGCTCGTCCTCGAGCACACGCCGCTCCGGCGGCAGCGAGACGTTCGCGTTGACCAGCGAGGTGCCGCCGAGCCCGCAGCCGAGGAAGACGCTGAGATCCTCGTTGACGCGGATGTCGTACATGTCGGTGCGCGCGCCGGTGCGACCGAGGGGAGAGTCGGTCTGCATCGCCCCGATCATCTCCAGCTCGGTGTCCGGGTACTCGCCGGGCCGCCGCTCCTCGCCGCGCTCCAAGAGGCACACACGTCGACCGGCGCGCGCCATCCGCGAGGCGGTGATGCCGCCGCCGTACCCCGATCCGACGACCACCACCTCGTAGTGGTCGGCCATGTTTGCGAGGGGTGAGGAGAGGCGGCTCATGGCTAATCCTGACTATTTGAGTTAGTCTCGATAACTAATGCGCCGCCAGTGTATCCACGTTCAACAAACCCTGATGTGAATCGTTCGGGTATGTGTGCGGAGAGGCCGTGATGAAGTGGGTACGAGCCGCGGCGGTCGGTGTGCTGGTCCTCTGCGGGCTGTACGGAGTCGCGGACGCGCTCAACGTCTGGGTCGCGCTGGGCGTGGCCGCCGTCGCGCTGCTCGCGGTCTGGCGTTACTCCTGGCGCGGCGTGACCGTGGTCGTCCTGCGCGTGATCGGGGCGACGCTGGTCGCCTTCCTGGCGATGGTCGGCGTGGCGCTGCTGCTCAACCTCCTGCTCGACCTGATCCACCACATCCACCCGCTCCGTAACTTCAAGGTTCCGATCGCGGTCGGGCTGCTGATCGCGCTGGCGGCCTTCGCGCTGGCTGCCTACTGGTACCTGCGACGCGCCGACTGGAAGATCAAGTGGTCGGTGCCGGTCGCAGTTGGCCTCGCGGTGCTGGTCGTGTTGGTGGCGCCCTACGCGGTCGGTCGCCTCAACGCGGACGCCACTCCGGTCGACGACGAAAGCTTCGTCCCCTCGAAGCTCGACGTCCTCATCGTCACCGACGGCAGCCCCCACCAGGTGGCGCTGCAGCCGCCGCCGAGCCCGGCGCTGGGCGAATTCGACGTCACATACTCGGTCGGCTACGCGGCCGGCAAACAGGTTCGGTGGACGCTGCTGGACGGGAAGGACCCGGTGGCCGCGCTCGACGCGATCGCCGACGGTGGGCAGCGGTCGCCGGAGGAGGGACAACCGACCGCGCGGCCTGAAGCCGACCACGTGCTGCTGCTGTACGTCGACGGGACGCCTCCGGTGCTCGTCGGCGAACCGGCGAAGCTGCCGAACGTGGCTGCGCAGGAGGGGGAGGTGGAGCGCTGGCGCGAGGTGGCGAAGAGCGTCGTTCTGGAGGCGAAAAGCCGGCTCCCGACATTCGCGCTGCTGCAGACGACCGCGAAGCGGCGGCTTGCCCAGTGGAAGGGCTTCGCCCCGCCGAACGGGCCGGTCTCGGTGCAGGCGTTGGGCAGCCAGACCGCCGCTGACGCCGCGGTCCGCCTGGCAATCGCCGCGCCGACCGCGCAGCAGGACCTGGCGCTGGCGATGCAGCACCGCCCGATCCTCCTTTTCGACCGGCGCGAGACGGCGCCGCGGCCACTCTCGATCACGGCGCTGTTCAACGAAGGGAGGGTCCGGCTCTGCCACGACGAGGGGCTGGCGCGAACGACCTGCGACGAGCCGAGCGCCGACCCGCGGCTGCTGAAAAGCGGCGGCACCCACCTGCGCCTCGACCTCCCAGAGGCCGAGGAACTGCGCCAGCAGGCGCTGGAAGAGGCCGCCCCTGAGACGGCGAGCGCGGCGAAGCTCGCGGAGGAAACGAGCGCGGCGAAGCTCGCGGAGGAAACGAGCGCGGCCGCCGTGGCGACGCTTCCCCCAGGGCTGCTGCCGAGCGGGACCGTCGCCCGCGGTGAAGACGAGAGGGTCGGCTCCCAGAGCGCGATCTACGTCCACCCGGTCTCCGTGTTTCGCGAAGGCAAGGAGCTGCTGTACCTCGACTACTGGTGGTACCTCCCCTACAACCCGGTCGAGCTTGGGGGCGGGGCGCTGTGCGGCGCCGGCCTGGTGATCGCCGGTGTCACCTGCCACACCCACGAATCCGACTGGGAGGGGATCACCGTGGTCGTCGACCGCACCGGCAAGAAACCGCGGCCGGTCGCCGTGCAGTACGCCCAGCACAGCAGCGTCGTTCGCTACTCCTGGTCGCTGCTGCGGGAAAGATGGGGCGGAAACAGGGAGGTGAAAGACCGGATCGCGAGCGTTGGCGACGCCTCCCAGCGGCCGCTGGCCTTCGTCGCCGTCGGCAGTCATGCCAGCTACCCGCTGCCCTGCAAGAAGAGCTGTGTCCAGTTCCCCCATCCCGGACGCGGCGAGGAACCCCATCTCGGCAACCTCCCCTGGGGCGGCAACGACACCAACGCCTGCGGCAAGTCGAGCTGCCTGCAGATGATCCCGACCCACGAAGGGGGCCGGCGGCCGGCGCTCTGGAACGGCTACGACGGCCCCTGGGGGGAGCTCCACTGCTTTCTCACCTATTACTGCGACTCCGGCGCCCCACCGAAGTCGCCCGGGCAGCAGCGCCGCTACCAGCACCCGACCTGGTACGACGGCTACGCCGGCACCGACTGGCACTTCCACGACTCCCCTTCGGCGGAATAGGACTCACGCCTCGGTGAGGAGGGCAGCGACCGTGTTAGATTGCGCGAAATGACGGCACGGGTGTCAAACGCACTGTCACAGAACGGCTTTGCGGGCATATACAACATCCTTGCGACCCCGTTCTCTGCCGATGAAGCGCTCGACGAAGATGGTATTCGCCGCCTTGTGACCGCCACTTGTCGCGCCGGCGTTGACGGGATCACGATCCTCGGGGTCGCCGGTGAGGCCCACAAGCTCGACGCGGCGGAGCGCGGAAGGGTCACCTCGATTGCGATCGAGGCGGCGGACGGGGCGATCCCGGTGATCGTCGGCGTGAGTCACGACCGCACCGAGGACGCGATCGAGGCGGCGAGGGCGGCCGAGGGCGAGGGAGCCACGGGAGTAATGGTCGCCCCGCCGAGGGGCTCGCGGGCGGGAGAGGAGCTGACCGCGCACTTCGAGCGCATCGCTGCGGCTGTGGAGATGCCGATCGTCCTGCAGGACTACCCCGCAGTCACCGGCGTCGAGCTCAGCGTCGAGGAGATTGCCGAGCTCGTCGCTCGGGTTCCGGCGATCACCACGATCAAGCTAGAGAGCACGCCCACGCCGCGGCAGACGGCGAAGGCCGTTGCGGCTCTGGGTGAGGACATCTCCGTGCTCGGCGGCATGGGGGGGCTCTACTTCCTCCAGGAGCTGAGGCGCGGCGCCCGCGGGACGATGACCGGGTTCTCCTACACCGAGGCGCTGGTCAGTATCTGGCGGAGTTGGCAGGAGGGTGACGTGACGGCGGCCGCGGCGACCTTCTATGAGTACCTGCCGCTGCTGCACCTCGAGGGGCAGCCGGGAGTAGGCCTGGCGATTCGCAAGGAGAGCCTGCGGCGGCGCGGCCTGATCGAGCACGCTCTACTGCGCCAGCCGGCTGCTGGCCTTGACGCCGAGACGGCGGATGAACTGTCGGCGCTGACCCGCGACCTCGGCGTCGTCGCAAAGTTTGACGGGCGTGTGCCTTAGTCACCCGAACGGATCGCGCTCGGAAGAAAGGTGAGAAGCGCAGCCTCATGATCGTCCTCGGCTGGCACGGCGGCATCCGCCGGGAGTTCGAAGATATGGAGCCGGGTTGGTCGACGCACGATGGTGCCGCGGCGCTGCTCGCCGACGGGGAGCTCGTTGCCGCCTGCGAGGAGGAGCGAATCAACCGCGTCAAGCATTCGAACTACTTTCCCACCGGAGCCATCGCCGAGTGCCTGGAGCTGGCGGGGATAGGTTGGGACGAGGTCGACCTGGTCGCGATGAACTTCGCCAACCGCACCGAGCGGATCTACCCGTGCGACCGTGGGCTTCCCTCGGTCGACCTCTTCCTCACCGAGCCGGCACGACGCTCGTTCACCGTGCCGGAAGCGGTCGAGGAGCTGTTCCGGCGAGCTTTCGGGGCGGAGGTAGGGGATCGCCTCTATTTCTGCCACCACCATCTGGCCCACCTCTGGAGTGCATGGTCATGCGCGGGAGTGGAGGAAGCACTGCTGGTCTCACTTGACGGCTCGGGCGACTGCCTCTCGGGGATGGTGGGGATCGGCTTCGAGGGGGGTTGCCGACCGATCCGCGAGTTTCCGGTCGCGCACTCGCTCGGCGACTTCTACTCCGACCTGATCCGCCTCCTCGGTTATCGCCGATTCGACGAGTACAAGGTCATGGGTCTCGCGCCGCGCGGCGACGCCGCGCGCTTCCGCGACCTGCTCGGTCAGATGTACCGGTTGCGTCCCGACGGCGGGTACGAGCTGATCGGCCGGCGCGATCGTTGGGAACTGCTCTACGAGGCAGGGATCCTCGCTGGCGCACGGCGCTCGGGGGAGAGCCTGAGCGATGTCCACTGTGACTTCGCCGCGGCGCTACAGGGGGCGCTGGAGACGATCGTCCTCCACCTACTTGCCCACCACCGCGACGAGCTCGGTCAGCGCCACCTCTGTCTCGCCGGCGGCGTCGCCCACAACAGCAGCCTCAACGGCCGCATCCTGCGCGAGGGTGGCTTCGACTCGGTCTTCGTCCAGCCGGCCGCGCACGACGCGGGCGGTGCCCTCGGGGCGGCTCTGGCGGCAGAAACCGATCTAGGCGGGGGTGCTCGGCCGCGGCGGCTGCGGCACGTCTTCCTCGGCTCCGAGCTCGGCGCCACCGATGCGATCGAGGTCCGTCTCGACGCCTGGGGGGAGGCGCTGAAGCGCGAAGCCGTGGCCGATGTCGCGAGCTACGCGGCCGAACGGATCGCAGCCGGCGATGTGCTCGGCTGGGTCCAGGGCCGGGCCGAGTTTGGCCCGCGCGCCCTCGGCCACCGCAGCCTGCTCGCGGACCCGCGCGACCCCAGCAACGTGGCGCGGATCAACGGGATGATCAAGAACCGCGAGCACTATCGCCCTTTCGCACCCTCGGTGCTCGAGGAGCGTCTCGGCGAGATCGTCGACCTGCCTCGCACCGAGGCCGACTATTCCTTCATGACCTACGTGCTGCCGGTGAAACCTTCGGCGCGGGCGATGCTCGGCGCGGTCACCCACGTCGACGGCACGGCACGCGTGCAGTCGGTCTCGCGCGAGGTCGACGACCTCTACTGGTCTCTAATCCGCCATTTCGACCGGATCACGGGCGTGCCGGTGCTGCTGAACACCTCGCTCAACAATCACGCAGAGCCGATCGTCAACAGCGTCGACGACGCGGTCTCCCTTCTACTGACCAGCCCGATCGACCTCCTCGTCGTCGGCGAGCACGTCGTCGAGAGGCGTCATCCGGTCGGCGCCGCTTCAATCGGCGCCGGACTCTGTCCGGCACTACCGGCGAGCCGCAAGCTCGTCAGGCGAGCGCCGGCGCGCGAGCCCGATGGGGGCACGGGGCTCGCGGTCGAGGCGACCGCGAGCAGCCATTTCCTACCTGGCCCCCGACCGTTGTCCGCGTTGACCTACGAGGTGCTGACGGCGGCCGACGGCGCCCTCACCGCCGGTGCGATCTGCAGTGACCTCGGCATGACCGAGGTCGAGTGCGGGGCAGTTGCGGAGGAGCTGCATGCGCTCTGGGGCGAGCGCGCTATCTCGATGAGGCCGCCGCGATGAGACTGCGCGATTACACGATCGCGATCGTCACCTTCCTCGTCACCGGGGCGCTCACCTGCGTCTCGATCTTCCTGGTCGACCTCGAAGCCGCCGGCAGCTTTCTCGTCTTCTCCACCGGCGCGACGATCTCGCTGGCGATGGCGCTGATCGAGCAACGCTTGCGGAACAACGAGCGCCACCTGCGCAGCGCGATCAACGAGGAGCTTCACGAAAGCCTCGAGCTCTGCCGGCTGGTCGACTCGCTGGGCGACCCGGCCCTGCGCGAGGCGGTCTACTCGCTTGCCCGCTGCCTCAGCGCCGGCGAGGTGCCGCCACACATCGCCGCCGTCCGCATGCCGACGCTGTACGAGCAGGCGCAGACCGTCTACGCCTCGAACGTCAGCCTGACGGTCGAGAAGCTGCGGCTTTGGGAGGAGAATCCACGCTTCCGGGGCATTGTCGAGACCAGCCGCCGCCGGACTGCCGAGGACGGTGCGCGGTTCTGGCGCACCTTTGTCCTTTCGCGCAGCATGTTGGACGGGGCGAGGCTGGACGCGCGCTGTGGACCGCCGCTGATGCGGCAGATCGAAGCGCAGATCGAGATCCGGGTGATCTGGCTCGAGGACATGGAGAGCGACGACATTGCGCCGCGCCAAAAGCTTGTCCGCAACTTCACGATCTTCGACGAGATCGAGGCGGTCGACACGACCGATGTGCAGGTCATCTACCGCCTGCCGTCCACCCGCGTCCAGGACTTCCTCGCGATCAGGGCGGAGCAGCTCAAGTACTCCGAGCCGATCGAGCCTTACCTACCCGCATGACCGTGAGCAGCGACAGCACCGCCGCCGAGGGGCTGGCCGCGACGGGCGTGGGCCGGATCCCGGCAGAGTTAGTGCGTCGCCGGCTCGACGCCGATGCCTGGGCGGCACTGGCAGATGCCTGGGACAGGCTTCCGCTCGACCCCTACACCTCGCAGGAGGGCGGCGCCAGACGTCGACGCTATGGACGGATGCGCGCCGAGCCCACTGGCGCGGACGGGTTCTGGCTCGAGCCGCTGCCGCACGCCACCTTTGTCCAGTCCGCCAGTCTGATCCCCCAGTACCGGGGCGAGGCGCGGCGCTTCGCCCCGATCGAGCCCGACGTCATGCGCTCATCCGCGCTGAGCGCGCTGCTCGAGCTCGACTTGGAGATCGTCGCCGCCGCCTCGGGTCGGCGAGCCGAGACCCGGCTCGGCCTGCACCTGGTGCGCACCAGCGTTGTCGCGGGCGAGCAACGCCTGCCAGCGCCCGAGGGTCGCCACCAGGACGGCCACGACTACGTCGCCATGCACCTGATCCGGCGCCGTCGCTGCCAGGGCGGGACCTCATGCGTCTATCTACAGGGGGATGGGGGACCCCCGGTCCTCGACGCCACGCTCGAATCGCCGATGGAGGGACTGGTCATCGACGACAGGAGGATGGAGCACGACGTCACGGCGATCGGCTCAACCGGCGGCCAGGGTTATCGCGACATGCTGTTGGTCGACGTGGAGTGGTCGGCGTAGCATGCGGCGAATGCCGAAGCCGCCGGCCGCGTAGGCACGAGGAGCATGGCCACGAAGAAGCAGACGCCCTCACCCGCGCCGCACGCTGCCGACAGCCACGAACTGATCCGCGTACGGGGCGCGCGCGTGAACAACCTCAAGGACGTCAGCATCGAGATCCCGAAGCGGCGCCTGACGGCGTTCACCGGCGTCTCCGGCTCGGGCAAGAGCTCGCTGGTCTTCGGGACGATCGCGGCGGAGTCGCAGCGGCTCATCAACGAGACCTACAGCGCTTTCGTGCAGGGCTTCATGCCGGCGCTGGCCCGGCCCGAGGTCGACGTGCTCGACGGGCTGACGACCGCGATCATCATCGACCAGGAGCGGCTGGGCTCCGACCCGCGCTCAACGGTCGGTACCGTCACCGATGCCAACGCGATGCTGCGCATCCTCTTCAGCCGGCTCGGCAAGCCGCAGATCGGCTCGCCCCAGGCGTTCTCCTTCAACGTGACCTCGGTCGAGGCGTCGGGGACGATCAAGAAAGGCGATGGGAAGTCCGAGCGGGTGAACTTCAGCCGCACCGGCGGCATGTGCCCCAACTGCGAGGGTCGGGGCACGGTTTCCGACTTCGACCTCTCCGCGCTCTTCGACGAGAGCAAGACGATCAACGAGGGCGCCCTGACGATCCCCGGCTACAGCATGGACGGCTGGCAGGGGCGCATTCTCAGAGGCTGCGGCTTCTTCGATTGCGACAAACCCGTAAAAAGATTCACGAAGGTGGAACTGAAGGACCTGCTCCACAAGGAGCCGACCAAAATCAAGGTCGAGGGCATCAACCTCACCTACGCGGGGCTGATCCCGTCGATCCAGAAGTCGTTCCTGGCCAAGGACCGGGAGTCGATGCAGCCGCACATCAGGGCCTTCGTCGACCGGGCGATCACCTTCACCACCTGTCCCGAGTGCGATGGAACCCGGCTCAGCGAGGCGGCCCGCTCGTCGAAGATCGAGAAGAAGAGCATCGCCGACCTCTGCGCGATGCAGATCAGCGACCTGGCCGAGTGGGTCCGCGACCTCGACCAGCCGTCGGCCGCGCCGCTGCTCGAGGTGCTGCGGGAGACCCTCGACTCGTTCGTCGAGATCGGGCTCGGCTACCTCTCGCTCGAGCGGGCGTCGGGCACGCTCTCGGGCGGCGAGGCGCAGCGGGTCAAGATGGTCCGCCAGCTCGGCTCGTCGCTGACCGACGTCACCTACGTCTTCGACGAGCCGACGATCGGGCTGCACCCGCACGACATCGAGCGGATGAACGAGCTGCTGCTGCGGCTGCGCGACAAGGGCAACACCGTGCTCGTGGTCGAGCACAAGCCCGAGGCGATCGCGATCGCCGACCACGTCGTCGACCTCGGCCCGCGCGCCGGGTCCGAGGGCGGGGAGGTGGTCTTCGAGGGCAGCGTTGACGGACTGCGCGCCGGCGACACGCTGACCGGGCGGCATCTCGACGACCGCGCCGCGCTGAAGTCGGAGGCGCGCGAGCCCTCGGAGGCGCTCGAGGTGCGCGGCGCCGACACCCACAACCTGCAGAGCGTCGACGTCGACATCCCACTCGGAATCCTGGTCGTCGTCACCGGGGTCGCCGGCTCGGGCAAGAGCTCGCTGATCCAGGGCTCGGTCGCCTGGCGGGACGGGGTGGTGACGATCGACCAGACCGCGATCCGCGGCTCGCGCCGCAGCAACCCGGCGACCTACACCAAGCTGCTCGACCCGATTCGCAAAGCGTTCGCCAAAGCCAACGGGGTGAAGCCGGGGCTGTTCAGCGCCAACTCCGAAGGCGCCTGTCCCAACTGCAACGGCGCCGGCGTCATCTACACCGACCTGGCGATGATGGCTGGGGTCGCGACCACCTGCGAGGAGTGTGAGGGGAAGCGGTTCCAGGCCGAGGTGCTCGAGTACGAGTTCGGCGGCGTGGACATCAGCGAGGTGCTGGCGATGTCGGTGGCCGAGGCGGAGCGGTTCTTCGGCGACGGCAAGGGCGCGATCCCGGCCGCGCACAAGATCCTCGAGCGGCTCGCCGACGTCGGACTCGGCTACCTCGCGATCGGCCAGCCGCTGACGACGCTGTCCGGCGGCGAGCGGCAGCGCCTCAAGCTGGCCACCCAGATGGCCGAGAAGGGCGACGTCTACGTCCTCGACGAGCCGACCACCGGCCTCCACCTCGCCGACGTCGAACAGCTGCTCGGCCTGCTCGACCGGCTGGTCGACTCCGGCAAGTCGGTGATCGCGATCGAGCACCACCAGGCGGTGATGGCGCACGCCGACTGGATCGTCGACCTCGGCCCCGGCGCCGGCCACGACGGCGGCCAGGTCGTCTTCGAGGGCACCCCCGCCGATCTCGTCGCCGCCCGCTCCACCCTGACGGGCGAGCACCTCGCGGATTACGTCGGCAGCTGACCCTGGCTCAAAGGTCGCGGCGGCGAAAGGCGAGCGCGGCCAGCGCCATGACGGCGGCGGACCAGGACACTGCCCAGAGCCAGATCGCGGCGCTGACTCCGTTGGCGCCGCCGAAGGGACCGAGCTGGACGATCACGCCGGTCGCGCCGCCGATATCTGCGGTCAGCGCGTGGAGCCCGTTTTGGTAGAGCGCCTCGAAGGGGACGACCCAGGAGACGATCGAGCTCGCGGTCGTCAAGCCGTCGACGTCGAGCGCTTCGCCGATCTGGCCCAGCAGGCCGGCGGCGAGCCCGGTGGCGAAGACCATGAAGATCGCGATGCCGTTGGCGGTGGTCCCGAGCAGGGTCGAGCCGAGCAGCGAGACCGCGACCACGGTTACGACGCCCAAGGCGAGGCCCGCGGCGGGAACGACGAGTGAGGCGGGGGTGAAGTCGCCGGCGGCGTTGGTGATGAGCGCGGCGATGAGGAAGACGATGACGACGTAAGGGGCGCAGACGGCGGAGGCGCCGAGCAACCGCCCGATCAGCAGCGTCGTGCGTCCGACCGGACGCACGACCAGCGGCTGCAAGAGGCCGCGCTCGGCGTCGCCGCGGACCGCGCCGAGCGTGAGGAAGACGGCCAGCACCACGCCGAGGAAGAGCGCGACGAACATCGCCAGGCCGAGTAGCGTCCCGCCCGTCAGCGCCCGTTCGTCGATCGGGATGAAGCCCCCGGCGCTCGTCTGCTCGAGCGAGCCGAAGGCCGCGAAGGCGGCCAGTGCGTAGAGCCCGAGGAAGACGGCGGTGAGCAGCGCCACGACGAGCAGCGCCCGGCGACGGACCGCCTCCTGCAGCGCATGACCGGCGATGGCGATCGCGTCGCTCACTCGTCGCGCCCCACGACCGCGGCGAGATAGGCGTCCTCGAGCGTGCCGCTGACCACGCGGACGCCGTAGACCTCGGCGCCGCCGGCGACCAGCTCGCGGACGATCCGCGGGACGTCCTCGCGGCGCGCGTCGGGCAGGTGCCGCACGCCCTCGGAGGTCTCGACCTCGACGCCCCCGGGTGCGGTCAGGTCCTGCGGCCGTCCCTCGGTCGCCACCCGGCCGCCGTCGATGATCGCGACTCGGTCGCAGACGAGCTCGATCTCGCTGAGCAGATGGGAGTTGAGCAGCACGCCGACGCCCTGGTCGCGGAGGGCGACGAGCAGGTCGCGGACCGTGCGCCGGCCGCCGGGGTCGAGCGCGCTCGTCGGCTCGTCGAGCAGCACCAGCCGCGGGGCGCCGATCAGCGCCTGGGCGATGCCCAGCCGCTGCTGCATGCCCTTGCTCATCGTCTCCACCCGGCGCCCGTCCTCGCCGGCGAGGCCGACCCGCGCCAACAGCGCCTCCCGCTCCGCCGCGCCGCCGTCGGAGCGGGCGAGTCGCTGGTGCAGCGCCAGCACCTCCCTGGCACGGGCCCAGCCGGGGAAGCGGAAGAGCTCGGCGAGGTAGCCGGTGGAAGCGCGCGCTGCTCGGCTGCCGGCCGCCGCGCCGGCGACGTGCGCTTCTCCCGCCGTCGGCCGGACCAGGCCGCAGGCGATCTTCACCAGCGTCGACTTGCCGGCCCCGTTGGGGCCGAGCAGGCCGACCAGCTCTCCCGCCCCGACCTCGAGGTCGACGGCGTCGAGCGCGGTCGTCTTGCCGTAGCGTTTCGAGAGGCCACGGATAGAGAGGGCGGCGGTCATCCGCACAGTCTCTCGATCGAGGAAACTCATGCGCTTGATCCCTCGTCTCCATCAGCGCTTCCCGCCCCTGGTCGAGAGCCTTCCGCACCTGGAGCTGTCCAAGCGGCCGACGCCGGTGCGCGAGCTGGCCGGGCTCGGGATCTGGGTGAAGGAGGACGGCGCCTTCGGCGCGGGCGGTTGGGGCGGCAACAAGGTGCGCAAGCTCGAGTGGCTGATTCCCGACGCCCGGCGCCGCGGCCGCCGCTCGATCCTCACCTTCGGCGGCCTCGGCACGAACTGGGGGCTCGCGACCGCGCTCTACGCCCGCGAACACGGCATCGAGACGGCGCTCGCGCTCGTCGACCAGCCGGTCGATGACCACGTGACCGCCCAGCTCGCCCGGCTCGAAGCCTCGGGGGCGCGCATCTACCGCACCCGCACGAAGGCGCGCACCGTGGCGATGCTGCCCTGGTTGCTCGCCCGCAACGCCCGCGGCGGTCGGCCACCGTACTTGCTGCCGGCCGGCGGCTCCTCGCCGGTTGGAGCGCTCGGCTACGTCGAGGCGGCGCTGGAGATCGCCGCCCAGGTCGAGGACGGCGCGCTGCCCGAGCCCGCGCACGTCGTCGCTCCGGTCGGCACCGGCGGCACCGTGGCCGGTCTCGCGCTCGGCCTCCAGCTCGCCGGCCTGCGCACCCGCGTCGTCGGGGTCGTGGTCAACGACCAGCTCCGCCTCGACCCGCCGGTCGTCGCCCGCCTCGCGCGGCGCACCGCCAAGTTGCTGGAGCGCCGTGGCGCGCGTCTCGGCCAACTCCAACTCGAGCCAGGCATGCTCGACCTGACCCGCGACCAGATCGGTGCGGGCTACGGCCACCCCACGGAGGCCGCCAGGCGCGCCGCCGCCCTCGCCGCCGAGGAGCGGCTCGCGCTCGATCCCGTCTATGCCGCGAAGGCGGTGGCCGGTCTGCTGACGCTGCGCGCCGAAGGCCGCCTCGGCGGTCCAGTGCTGTTCGTGCATACCGACGGGCCGCGTTAAGGACGCGGCCGCCCCGAGCTGACCGCCGATTCGCGCGTCTGCTCTACGGCGTCGAGGGCGCGAGTTGGAGCCGCGCACGCAGGAGAAGAGTCATCGTCTGCACGGTGAGTGCGGCGACGGTCGCGAGGGCGAAGGCGGTTGGAGTCGCCAGCCTGTCCAGGCTGAGGGCGAGCGTGAAGCAGAAGGTGACCAGGACCAGGGACAGCGCCGGCGGGGGTTGGACCAGGTTGAGGACGGCGACACCGAGCAGGAACGTCGTCCAGCCGCAGAACACGCTCGGGGCCGGCCCCACCGCTGCCGCGACCCGGCCGTAGACGACCACGAAAGCAGCCAGGGCGGCGAGTCCGAGCAGGGCCCCGGCAGCGGCGTCGGCGCCGAACTCGCGACCGTGGAGGAGGGTCTCGACCAGCAGAATCGGGCCGGCGACGACAGGCAGCCCGCCGAGCACTCCGGCAACGGCAACCCCCCAGCGACGGCCGGCCAGGGAGACGGCGAGGACACAGAGCGGGGAGAGCAGAAGTTCGCCGCGAGCAGCGTCACCGCGGCAGGCTCGCAGATCCTGCTCGCGCGTTTATCAGGGAGTCAGGAGGCGGAGGAGGAGGCGACCGTGCCTGCGGGCGGCGAACTGCACGACGGAGTAGATCGTCGTCGCGGTCATCGTGGCGATGGTCGCGACGACGAAGGCGTCGCTGTCGAGAAAGCTGCCCGAGGAGCTCAGGTGAGCGAGCAGCAGGAGCTGGCCGATAGCCAGAACAGCGCCGTTGAGCTTGGTCACGGGGAGGGGGCGCGCGAAGGGCTGGTCATAGGCGAGACCGGTGGTTCGGATCAGGGCGAAGAGGATGCGCGAGACGAAGAGTCCGGCGACGAACCAGAGGGGGACGACGCCCTCGCCAAACAGGATCAGAAAGCCGCAGGCGAACGCGACGTCGTCCATCAACGGGTCGAGTGCGGCGCCGTCGAGGCGAGGTCGGGCCCCGCGCGCCCAGCCGCGCCGCGCAACCCAGCCGTCGATGGCGTCGGTTGACCACATCGCCGCGGCGACGAGGAGGAGGGCGAGAACGGATGCACCCGCCAAGCTCATTGCGAGGAGCCCCAGAGCGGCGACTCCTCGGGATAGGGAGAGGACGTTCGCCGCGACGAGGACCTTCTCCGGGCTCAGCTCCAGTTGTGGAAGGCGGAAGCCCCGGCCGCCGAGATCGAGCGGTGGGCCGGCGGCGCGCATCCTCAATCCTCGGTCTCAGCCGCGACGCGCGGCGCGGATACTGCGCTGGCCAGAGCAGACTGGGATGCCATTCGCTTGCTTTTGGGCTCGATCATCGAAATCAACAGGCTGGCGAAATGGTAGTCGTTGGTATTGACGAGGCGTTCGTGGAAGCTTCCCAGCGCTCTCGCCGAGCCTTCGTAGACGCGAAGGTAAATTCGGGCGACGAAGCCGGTGAGCAGGACCGAGAGTATGCCCAAGCCTCCGGCAGCCAGCTTCGCCGAGGTCGTGGCTTCCTCCGAATCGAGCAGAAGCGTGGCGACGACGATGATCGCGGCGAGCCCGAAGGCGATGCAGAAGATGCCGACGATGAAGGATTGCCTGTTCTGGCGCAGGGTCTGGTCGTAGTACTGCTTGAGCTCCGCCTGGTGCTTGAAGAAGAGGTCCGCGGCCCTCTTCTCGTGCGCCTGCTCGATCGAGATCAGCACTTTCTCGTACTCGAGGATGACCAGCTGGGCGCCGAGGTTGGCGACCCGGGCGCGGACGAACAGAAGCGAGATCAGCAGGAAGAACTCGAGGAAGATGAGGCAGGCCCCCAGCTTCCAGTCCCATCCGCTGAGCCTGATCGTCCCGTTGCTCCACTCGGGCACCAAGAGAAGAAAGACGACGGGAATGGTCCCGGAGCCGAAGACGATCAGCGTCCGCCAAAGGCGCAATCCCGCCCGCTCCCCCACCAGCGCCTTGGCGCGGTTGTTGAGCCGCTCGATGATCGTGCCGTTGGTCGGCTCCCGCTCGAACCTGTACATGTCGGGCTCGTTGTCCGCGCCGGCGACGGCGTAGAACATGAACTTCAGACGGGTGGCGAATTTCGCGAACAGCGGGACCTGATCCGGGTCAGCCTCCGGCCGCGCTCCATCGGCATTTCGGTACTCCCCATTCTCTCCCATGACCGGGGATCATTAGCACCTTCTAAAGAGGCCTTCTAAAGAGGTTTCGCAAACCGCGACATTCCCGGATCGCGGCGATAGCCGATCGCCGTCCAAAAGGCGATCGGGCCGGCGTCGTCGTCGCCGACCGCGGCGTTGACCCTGGTGGCGCCCAGTGCCCGCAAGCGCTCGTGTCCAGAGGCCACCAGTTGGCTGCCGATGCCCTTCCGTCGGTGATCGGGCAGAACGGCGAGCCGGTAGATATGGCCGCGCCAGCCATTCCAGGCGGCGATGGCCGTGCCGACGATCAGCTCGTCGGCGAGCGCGACCAGCAGGGCGCCGGGATCGTGCGCGAGCAGCCGGTCGATTACAGCGATGTCGTCCGCGGCGGTCGCGGCCGGACTGCGGGCAATGCTCCAGAGGCGAAGCACGCCTGGCGCGTCGGCGGCTTGGGCCGTCCGCACCGCCACCCTGGCGCCGCTGCTACCGCTCAATGATCTGCGCCGGTGGAAAGCTCACGCTGGCAGGGTATGGCCTGGCCGGCATCGATCCCGCTCGTCTCGCCGCAGTCGATTCGTCCTCGAGTTCCTTCAACCGGGCGCGGCGGCTGAGGCGATCGAGTCACAGTTGCTCGAGCCGCGCTCGGAACGGTGCGGCCGACTCGACCGCGGCGCCGAGGGCGCGGACCTGGTCGGCGAGGTCGCGATCCGAGGTGACGACGCGGATCTGCTCGGGAGTGGGATCGGCCTCCAGGCGGCGGACGATCTCTTTGTCCGCCGCGTCGCGCCCGCCGCGCGGCGCGTGCGCGACCTCGACGACATCGGAGTCGATCGGCGGGGACGGCCGCCGCTCGAAGACGACGGCCACCTCTTCGCCGCTGTCGGCGGCGAAGCGCTCGAGCAGCTCGACCAGGCGCACCATCGCCCCGTGCCGGTCCCGCCACCACCCATCTGGGCGCGAGCCGATCAGGTTGAGACCGTCGACGAGCCAGCGCATCTTCGTCAACGTACCCGCGGTCTCGGTGCCTAGATCGCTCAATTGCTTTAAAAAATGCTGAGTAGCGCTTAGCGTCCCCGACATAACCCGCCGGGTGAGGGCACCTGGCGACTCTTGGGAGGAGAGCCATGAAGCTCAATCGCATCGCCGTATTCCTCTGCGTGGCGGCGTTCTTCGCCGTGTTCGCCGCTCCGTCGTGGGCAGTCAAGTACGTCGCCTTGGGCGACTCGTACTCGTCGGGAACCGGCACCCGCACCTACTACGACTCGGGCTGCCAGCGGTCCGTCACCTCGTATCCGTACCTGCTGCGCAACGCCCATCCCGACTGGACGTTCGTGCACGCGGCCTGCTCCGGGGCGAAAACCGGGGACGTCGTCAACACGCAGGCGGCGAGCCTGACCGCGGACACCAACTGGGTCAGCTACACGATCGGTGGCAACGACGCCGGCTTCTCGAGCGTGATCACGACCTGTGCCCAGCCGTCCTGGATCTCCAACTGCAACGGCGCGATCGACGGCGCCCAGGCCTACATACAGAACACGCTGCCGGGCCGGCTCGACCTGGTCAACAACACGATCAAATCGCGCTCGCCGAACGCGAAAGTGATCGTGCTCGACTACCCGCGCCTGTTCAACGGCACCGATTGCAACGCCTTCACCTGGTTCAGCGGCAGCGAGATGACGCGGCTCAACCAGACCGCCGACATGCTGAGGACGCAGATGAGTGCGGCGGCGACGCGCGCCGGGGCGAACTTCGTCTTCCGCGACGTGATCCCGCCGTTCGTCGGCCACGCGGTCTGCGACGGCGGCGGCGGCTCGTCGACGGAGTGGATCAACGGGCTCTCGAACCCGGTCGGGGAGAGCTACCACCCGAAGGTCAGCGGCCACGCCAACGGCTACTACCCGGTGGTCAAAGCGGTCACCGGCTGAAACGTCGCGGGCGACGCCGGGAAGGTCCGGCGTCGCCCCGGCGCATCTCCAGAGAAAATTTGCGAGCCGTGTCGATTTCGGCGGTCTGCGTTCGTCGTAGTGGGTAAAGGCGGGAATATCGGGGCCACCGATCCCCCGCAAGCGACCGAAAGGACTGCACGATGAGAGTGATGGCGATCGTCAAGGCAAGCGAGGACTCCGAGGCCGGCAAGATGCCGAGCGAGGAGCTGCTCGCCGCGATGGGCGACTTCAACGAGGAAATGGTCAAAGCCGGGGTGCTGCTGGCCGGCGAGGGACTGCACCCGAGCTCGAAGGGCGCCCGGGTCAGCTTCGGCGGCGACGGCGAGCGGACCGTGATCGACGGCCCCTTCGCCGAGACCAAGGAGCTGATCGCCGGCTACTGGCTGATGCAGGTGAGTTCCTTCGACGAGGCGGTGGAGTGGATCAAGCGCTGCCCCAACCCGCACGACGAAGCGGGCGAAATCGAGATCCGCCAGGTCTTCGAGGCCGAGGACTTCGGCGAGGAGTTCACCCCGGAGCTGCGCGAGCAGGAGGACCGGATCCGAGCCGAAGCGGAGCAGAACCAGTAGCGGGCCGGACGGCGCGGCGGGCGAGCTGAGCATGGGTGGGGACGACGCCCGCCGCGCGATCGACGCGGTCTGGAGGATCGAGTCGGCCCGGCTGATCGCCGGGTTGGCGCGGATGACCGGCGACGTCGGCGTCGCCGAGGACCTCGCTCAGGACGCGCTGCTGGTCGCGCTCGAACGGTGGCCACGGACCGGCGTGCCCGACAACCCCGGCGCCTGGCTGATGACGACGGCGAAGAACCGGATGATCGACCGGGCGCGGCGCCGTGAGATGGCAATCCGTAAGCAGGAGCAGCTGGGGCGCGAAGTCGAGCTGCAGGCAGGGGTCGCCGAGCCGGACCTCGCCGCCGCAGCCGACGACGAGATCGAAGACGACCTGCTCAGCCTGATCTTCACCGCCTGCCACCCGGTGCTCTCGACCGAGGCTCGGGTGGCGCTGACCCTGCGTCTGGTCGGCTCGCTGAGCACCGCGGAGATCGCCCGCGCCTTTCTTGCCAAGGAGTCGACGGTGGCGCAGCGGGTCGTCCGCGCCAAACGCACCCTGGCCGAGGCGCGGGTGCCGATCGAGGTGCCGGGCGCGGCCGAGCGCGAACAGCGGCTGGGCTCGGTGCTGGAGGTGATCTACGCGATCTACAACGAGGGCTACGCGGCGAGCGGGGGAGAGGACCTGATCCGGGTCGACCTCTGCGAGGAGGCGATGCGGCTGGGCCGGATCCTCGTCGGCCTCGCCCCGCGCGAGCCGGAGGCGCTGGGCCTGGTCGCGCTGATGGAGCTGCAGGCAGCGCGCTTCCCGGCCCGGACCGGCGCGGGGGGAGAAGCCGTCCCGCTGCTCGAGCAGGACCGCTCGCGCTGGGATTTCGTCCTGATCGGGCGCGGACTGAAGGGGTTGGAGCGGGCGGAAGCCTTGGGGCGGCCGCTCGGCCCCTACGCGCTGCAGGCCGGGATCGCCGCCTGCCACGCCCGCGCCCGCACCCCCGAGCAGACCGATTGGGAGCGGATCGTCGCCTACTACGACGGCCTCGCCGCGATTACCGGCTCGCCGGTCGTGCGCCTGAACCGTGCCGTCGCGGTCGGGATGGCCTTCGGCCCGGGGGCCGGCCTCGAGCTGCTCGACTCGCTCAGCGACGACCCGGCACTTGCCGGCTACCACCTGCTGCCGGCAGCCCGCGGCGAGCTGCTCGAGCGGCTCGGCCGCGAGGAAGAGGCCTCCGCCGAGTTCGCCCGCGCCGCGGAGATGAGCGGCAACGAGCGCGAACGCGAGGTACTGCAGGCGCGGTCCGAGGGCCGACGCTGATCTGCCCGTGCGGGGGAGAGTTCTGGCCTCCCGAGACTTAAGGGTCCATGACGACGACTACAGCACCTGCTACTTTTATGTACATGAGCGATATGGTCGGCATTGCGGAGCTGCGACAGGACCTCAGCCTCTACCTGCGGCGGGTGGCCAAGGGTGAGCGTCTTGTCGTCACCGATCGCAACCGGCCGGTGGCGGAGTTGGGGCCTGCGCCGAGCACCGGCCCGGAGCTCGATCGGTTGATCGCCGAAGGGCGGGTCTCACGGCCGGTTAGGTCGGGGCTGCCTGAGCCGCTGAAGATGACGGGCGATCCGCGGCTCCTCAGTCGCGCGCTCGAAGAAGTTCGCGACGAGCGCTGAGCAATGCCCGTTTTCTACGCGGATTCATCCGCGCTGGTCAAGCTCGTCCGCGAGGAGAGAGAGTCGGATGCCTTGCGTTCGTATCTCGAGGATGCCAATTTGGTTAGCAGTGAACTGGTTCTAACTGAGGTGCCCCGTGCGATGCATCGAGCGGTGGCGCTGGATCCGGACCATTCCCTTGATTTACTTATGCGGCGCGCGGGCGAGCTGCTCGAGACGATCTCGCTGCGCCCGCTCGACCGCGCCCTGCTCATGGGCGCCGGGGCAATCGCCGAGTCCGCGCTTCGCTCGCTTGACGCGATTCACGTCGCGTCGGCGGTGAGCCTGGATCCGATCGCGGCTTTCGTCACCTACGACGTGCGTCAGGCTGCGGTTGCACGTCTCGCCGGCCTCCGCACCATGGCGCCGGGCGTCTAAGTAAAGCTGCCTGTCCGCTCAGGCAGTCAGCTTGACCGGCAGCGTTTTGAGCTGGTTGAGGAAGCCCGACTCGACGAAGACCGGGTCGCCGGCGAGGGCGATGTCGGGGTAGCGGGCGAGGGTCTCCTCGAAGAGGATCTTCAGCTCGAGGCGGGCGAGGGCGGTGCCGAGGCAGAAGTGGCGGCCGCCGGCGCCGAAGGCCTGGTGCTCGGGATTGCGGTGGACGTCGAAGCGGTCGGGGTTCTCGTAGCGCGTCTCGTCGCGGTTCGAGGAGGCGTACCACATGACCACCTTCTCGCCCTCTTTGATCTCCCGCCCGTTCAGCACGGTGTCTTTGGTCGCGGTGCGGCGGAAGTGCGAGAAGGCGGGGAACATCCGCAGTGCCTCCTCGACCGTGCCGGGGATCAGCGCGGGGTCGTCGCGGACCATCGCCAGCTGCTCGCGGTCGTCGAGCAGCGCCCGCATGCCGCTGCAGTAGGTCGCCTTGGTGCTGTCGTTGCCGGCGGCGACAAGGAGGAAGAAGCCCATCACGATCTCGTGCTCCTCGAGCATCTGGCCTTCGACCTCGGAATGGATCAGGACGCTGGTCAGGTCATCGGTCGGGTTCTCGCGCCGCGCCGCGATCATCGTGCTGCAGCGGGCGAAGATTTCGGCGATCGCCTTCTGGATCGTCTCTTCGATGTTGTCGATGCCGTCGGGGCTGTAGTCGGGGTCGCTGGCGGCGAGCGCCATGTTCATTAGCTCGGCCCAGACCGTGTCGTCCTCGGGCGGGATGCCCATGAAGTTGCCGATCACCCGCGAGACCGCGGGCTGGGCGACGTCGGTGACCAGGTCGCAGCTGTCGCGGCCCTCGAGCCGGTCGAGCACTTCGCGCACGATCTCCCGGATCGCGTCCTCGTGGGCGGCGATCCGCTTCGGCGTGAACCCGGCCTGGAACAGCGCCTTCAGCCGGTCGTGCTTGGGCGGGTCCATGCCGATGAACATCGCTCGTGCCAGCTCGATCGGGAAGACCTCGTCGATCACGACGACGCCGCCGAGTTCGGAGGAGTAGGTCTCCCAGTCGCGGCTGACCGCGTGCACGTCGTCGGCGGTGGTCACGGACCAGAAGCCGGCAGCCGCGGGGACCTCGGTCACCTCCGAGGTCCAGTGGACCGGGCACTTTGCGCGCATCTCCTTGAAGAGGTGGTGGGGCGGACCGCTGTGCCAGTGCTCGCGCTCGAGCACCAGCTCCTTTTCGAGATCGTCCCGGGTCAGGTCTCTTTCAGCCGCCTCAGCCACTGGTGCGGCATAGTACTGGCTAGCTGGCCAGTCTGGGACAACCTTCGGCTCAGCAGGCTTTTCTCGCCCTCGTTTTCGCACCTTTCAGCTTGCCGCGCACTTTGGCTTTCTGTTTGCGGCCATGCGCGTTCTGCAGCCGGTTCTTCAGTTGGGTGACTCGTTTCCTGGCTTTCAGGCACCTCTGGGACGGGCCCGTCACGACCGGTGCGACTGCCGGGGGCGGAGCGGGGAGCGGGGTCCGTACGGGCAGCGGCGGTGGCGGATTCAGGATCAATTCCCATGACCCCACCTGTTCAACCCCGACGAACCAGACGACGAAATAGGCGCCGGGTTCTTCGGCCGGCAGCGCGACGACGTCACGAACTCCAGCTTTTGCATCTCGTTCCTCTTTGAGGCAGAAAACGTCGCCATTTGGAGCTTCGATGCAGACGTCATAGGTGGTGTCTTCGTCGGCTTCAAAGAAGGCGCCAGGGATGTCGTCGAACGCGCACGCGGTTGCGGGGGCGGGGTTCGCCGCGAGGTAGTCGCAGCCGACAAAGGTTTCGTATTCGGCGGCGCTTGCCGATGCCGGGATCGAAGCGGCGACCGCAGCGATCGCCACGATGCCCAGGAACAGCTTTCTCATTTCCTCGCCTTTCGCGACCAAGAGCCGACGCCGATCGCCGCTCATCAACGCGGAACTTATCGAGCACTCAGAACTGCTCTGTTTCTAGACGAGCTTGGTCTCCCGGCCTAAAGTCTGGGCATGGCGAGCTGGGCCGACGTGCGCCGGATCGCGCTCGATCTGCCCGAGACCAGCGAGCGCAGCTCGCGCGGCAATGCCAGCTGGCGGGTGCGCGACAAGGCGTTCGTCTGGGAGCGGCCGCTGCGCAAGACGGACCTGCGCGAGCTCGGCGAGGCGGCGCCCGCCGGCCCGATCCTCGGCGCCTGGGTCGAGGACCTCGGCGCCAAGGAGGCCCTGATCGCCGACGAGTCGGGCGCTTTCTTCACCACCTCGCACTTCGACGGCTACGCGGCAGTCCTGGTGCGGCTGAGCGCGTCGCCGTTACAGCCAGCCAGCGCGCTTGAAGCGGCGGTGGAGCAGGAGGCAGACGACGACGATGACGAGCAGCACCGTCGGGTAGCCGAAGCGCCACTCCAGCTCCGGCATGTGCTCGAAGTTCATCCCGTAGATGCCGGCGATCATCGTCGGCACGGCGAGGATCGCGACCCAGGCGGAGATCTTGCGCATGTCCTCGTTCTGGCGCACTGAGACCTGGGTCAGGTTCGCCTGCAGGGCGTTGCCGAGCAGCTCGCGGAAGCCGAGGATCCGGCCGCCGGCCCGGCGCAGGTGGTCGTGAACGTCGCGGAAGTACTCGTGCAGCTCATCGGGGACGACCGCGAAGTTCCCGCGCAGGATCTCTTCGACCGAGGCCGACAGCGGCATCACCGCCGCCTGGAAGTCGAGCACCTCGCGCTCGAGCTTGTAGATCCGCTCGGCGGGGTTGCCGCGCTCGTCGGAGAAAACCTGGCGCTCGACTTCCTGGACGTCGACCTCAATCCCTTCGGCGGCGACCTCGTAGCCGTCGACGACGTAGTCGAGGATCGCGTAGAGGACCATGCCGGGGCCGAGCTGGAGCAGGTCGGGACGGCGCTCGATCCGCTCCCGTACGGGAGCCAGCTCGCCGTGGCCGTGACGCACGGTGACGACGAAGTCGGGGTTGACGAAAAGCAGCAGCTCGCCGATCTCGATCACCTCCTCCGGATCGACGTAGCGCGCGGTCCTGACCACGACGAACAGGGTCTCGTCGTAGGCCTCGACCTTGGGGCGCTGGTGCGCCTTGACCGCGTCCTCGACCGCGAGCTCGTGCAGGTCGAACTCGCGCGCGATCGTCTCCAGCTCCTCGGCGCTCGGCTCGACCAGGCCGAGCCAGACGAAGGCGCCCCGCTCGCGCGCCGCGCTGCCGGCGCGCTCCAGCGACAACTCGCCGTTGCGGCGCTGACCGCGCTCGTAGACGGCGCAGTTGGCGATCACCCGGTCAGTATCGCCGCTTGGCAGGCGGCGCCGGGTCGGTCGGGCGGGTGGCCCGGGGCGCGCACTAAGATCGGCCTCGTGAGAGAGGCGCTCTGGCCGGCGACTCGCGTGGCGGTGAACCTGATCCTGATCGGCTTCGCGGTTGTGCTCGGGCTCTGGGTTCTGGCCCGGCTGCGCATCGTCGTCGTGCCGGTGCTGGCCGCGCTCCTGATCGCCACCTTCCTGGTCCCGCCGGTCGAACTGCTGCGGCGACACGGCTGGCCGAGCGCGATCGCGACCGGAGTCGTGATGCTGCTCAGCGTTCTGGCGCTGGCCGGGGCGATCGCGCTGATCGCCCCGGCCTTCGTCGACCAGTTCGATCAGCTCGAGACCAGCGTCGACGAGGGGGTGGAGGAGGTAGTGCACTGGCTCGTCCAGGGGCCGCTGGATCTGGAGCGGCACGAGATCGACGAAGCGGTCGAAGAAGGGCTGGACGAGGCGCGCGCACACGCCGGCGACATTGGCCAGGGAGTGGTCAGCGGGGCTTCGCTGCTGGCCGAGCTGGTCGCGGCCCTGTTGCTGCTCGCCGTCCTCGTCTTCTTCTTCGTCCACGACGGCCGCCAGATGTGGGGGTGGGTGGTCTCGATGGCCCCGGAGCGCCACCGCGAGCTGGTCGACGGCGCCGGGCGCGAGGTGTGGAAGTCGACCTCCGGCTACATGCGCGGCGTCGCTCTGATCGCGGTCGTCGACGCGACGCTGATCGGGATCGCGCTGGCAATCATCGGCGTACCGCTGGTCGTACCGCTGATGGTTATCGTCTTCCTCGGTGCCTTCATCCCGCTGGTCGGCGCGGTGGTCGCCGGTGCAATCGCCGCCCTCGTCGCGCTGATCAGCGAGGGCCTGCTTGCGGCGGGCCTGGTCGTCGCGGCGATCTTCGCGATCCAGCAGATCGAGGGCGACCTGCTCTACCCGAACATCGTCGGCCGCGCGATCAGCCTGCACCCGGTCGCGATCCTGCTCGTCCTCACCGCCGGCACCGTCGTCGCCGGTTTGCTCGGGGCGCTGCTTGCCGTCCCGGTCGGTGCGGCGATCTGGACTGCGGTCGCGTATGTGCGCCGGGAGCGGGCTGCGGCGAGCGAGCCAGCTACGGTTAGGCGGGATGTCGAGACTTAGGTTCGAAATCTCGGTCTCGGTCGACGGCTACGTCGCCGGGCCGAACCAGAGCGAGGAGCACCCGCTGGGCGAAGGCGGGGAGGCGCTGCACGAGTGGGTGGTGAAGCTGCGGGCCTGGCGCGAGTCGCACGGCCGCGAGGGGGGCGAGGTCAACGCTTCGAGCGCGGTGGTCGCCGAGTCGGTGGAGAACGTCGGCGCGGTGATCATGGGCCGCAACATGTTCGGCGGCGGGCCGGGTCCGTGGGGCGAGAAGCCCTGGACCGGCTGGTGGGGCGAGGACCCGCCCTTTCACGTGCCGGTCTTCGTCCTCACCCACCACGAGCGCGAGCCGCTGGCGCTGGCAGACACGACCTTCCACTTCGTCACCGATGGGATCGAGTCGGCGCTGGCGCAGGCGCGCGAGGCGGCCGGTGGCGAGGACGTGAAGCTGGCCGGCGGTGCCGCCGCCGCTCAGCAGTACTTAGCGGCCGGGCTGGTCGACGAGATGCAGCTCAACGTCGCCCCACTCCTGCTCGGGGCCGGCGAGCGGCTGTTCGAGAACGTCGGCGCTGACCTGAAGCTGGAGCAGGAGCGGGTCGTACACACGCCCGAAGTCACCCACCTGCGCTACCGCGTCTCGCGCTAAGCATCCGTTTCTCTCCGGCAGGGGTGGAGAGGCGCGGGTCGAAGGACTGCCCATGAACGAAAAGCTCAGCGTCGGCGACACCCTCAGCGAGGTCTTCTCCATCTACCGCGACAACGCCGCTGTGTTGTTGCCGATCGCCTTCTGGCTCTTTCTTGCCGTGGCCGTGGTCAGTGGTTTGCTGCTTGGGAGCAGCCTTTGGCTACTGGCGCTCGTGCTCGCGTTCCAGTTCGCTGTGGCGACGCTCTACCAGGGCACCGTGGTCGAGCTGGTCAACGACGTCCAGGACGGTCGTCGCGACTCCTCGGCCGGCGACCTGCTGCGCTCGGCGACGCCGTTCATCCTCCCCCTGATCGGGGTCGGGATCTTCGCCGGCATTTGCGTCGGGCTGGGCCTACTTCTCTTCATCGTCCCCGGGCTGATCCTGATGACGATCTGGGCCGTGGTCGCGCCGGTGATCGTGGTCGAGAAAGCCGCCGTGTTCGAGTCGCTGGGGCGCTCGCGCGAGCTCGTCCGCGGCAACGCCTGGGAGGTCTTCGGCGTCATCGTCGTCACTTTCATCATCGTCTTCGTCGCCAGCATCATCTTCGGCGCAATCGCCGAGGCGATCGCCGACGGGCCGCTGCTGCGCATCGTCTTCTCCGCCATCGCCTCGACGGTGACGGCGCCGATCGGCGCTCTGGTGGCCTCGGTCCTCTACTTCAAGCTGCGCGCGATCAAGCAGAGCGCCCCGGCGGCACCCGCTGCACCGGCAGGCACCCCGCCGCCGGCGCCGCCCGCCTCCTAACGAGGTTCGAGTAGCGCCGCGACCGCCTCGGCCAGCTGTTGCCCACGCGGAGTCAACGTGTACTCGGCGTGGGGGGGACGGCCGGGGATGAGTGTGCGCTCGACGACTCCCGCCGCCTCTAGCTGCTCGAGCCGCTCCGAGAGCGTGGTCGGGGAGACGCCGGGCAGCGACTGGCGGAACTCGTTGAAGCGGGCGGCGCCGCTGGAGCAGGCGTAGATCGTCGCCATCGTCCAGCGGCGCTCGAGCAGTCCGGCGGCCGCGCGCAGCTCGCTTGGGACCGGGGTGCAGTTACGACAGCGCGGCGACATCGGCCTTCCTCTCGGCCGGCTCTAGCGCCCGCTCGATGACCTCCTTGACGCTGATCACCGGGTGGAAGGTCATCTCCTCCGCGACCTCGTCCGGGACCTCGGCGAGGTCGCCGCGGTTGCGCTCGGGGAGGATCACCTCGGTCAGTCCGGCCGCGTGCGCGGCGAGCACCTTCTGCTTGAGCCCGCCAATCGGCAGCACCCGGCCCTGCAGAGTGACCTCGCCGGTCATTCCGACCGTGTGCTTGACCGGCCGCCCGCTGAGCAGCGAGACCAGCGCCGTGGTCATCGCGGTGCCGGCGCTGGGTCCGTCCTTGGGGATCGCCCCGGCGGGCACGTGCAGGTGGAACTCGCGGTCGAAGCGGGCCGGGTCGATCCCCAGCTGCTCGGCGTGCGAGCGCACGTAGGAGAGCGCGATCCGCGCCGACTCCTTCATCACGTCGCCGAGCTGTCCGGTCAGGACCAGGCCCTTGTCGCCGTCCATCGCGGTCGCCTCGATGAACAGCACGTCGCCGCCGGCGCCCGTAACCGCGAGCCCGGTGGCGACCCCGGGGATCGCGGTGCGTTCGACCGACTCCTGGAAGAAGCGCTGGCGCCCGAGCGCGTCGTGGACGGCGTCGGGGTCGAGCACGATCGGCAGCTCCTTCGCCTCGCCGGCGGCGATCTTGGTCGCCGCGCCGCGCAGCAGCTTGCCGAGCTCGCGCTCGAGCTGGCGCACACCCGCCTCGCGCGTGTACTCGGTGACGACGGCGCGCAGCACCTCGTCGGAGAGCTCGACCTCCTCGGCCTCGAGCCCGTTGCGGGTTAGCTGCCGCGGCAGCAGGTAGCCGCGCGCGATCGCCAGCTTCTCGGCGGTCGTGTAGCCGTCGAAGGCGATGATCTCCATACGGTCGAGCAGCGGCCCGGGGATCGTGTCGGTGAGGTTGGAGGTGGCGATGAAGACGACCTCGGAGAGATCGACCTCGACGTCGAGGTAGTGGTCGCGGAAGGAGTTGTTCTGGGCCGGGTCCAGCACCTCCAGCAGCGCTGCCGAGGGGTCGCCGCGCCAGTCGGCGCCGACCTTGTCGACCTCGTCGAGCAGGACCACGGGGTTCATCGTCTCGGCGTCGCGCAGGGCGCGCACGATCCGGCCCGGCATCGCGCCGATGTAGGTGCGACGGTGGCCGCGGATCTCGGCCTCGTCGTGGACGCCGCCGAGGCTGATGCGGACGAACTCCCGCCCCAGCGCCCGCGCGACCGACTCGCCGATCGAGGTCTTGCCGGTGCCCGGCGGGCCGACCAGGGTGAGGATCGCGCCGTTGGCGCGGGCGTCGTCCTCGTCCTTGCCGCGCTCCTGGCGCAGCTTGCGGACCGCGATGAACTCGGTGATGCGCCGCTTCACGTCCTCGAGCCCGGCGTGGTCGGCGTCGAGCACCTCGCGGGTGTGGACCGGGTCGAGCCGCTCCTCGGAGCGTTTCGACCACGGCACCGCGATCAGCCAGTCGAGGTAGTTGCGGATCATCGAGGACTCGGGCGACTGCTCGCCCTGGCGCTCGAGCCGGCGCAGCTCCTTCTCGGCCTGCTCGGCGACCGCCTCCGGCATCCCCGCCTCGGCGATCTTCGCCTCGTACTCCTCGATCAGGCTGCCCTCGTCCTCGCCCAGCTCCTTGCGGATCGACTCCATCTGCTTGCGCAGGAAGTACTCGCGCTGCTGCTGCTGGGCGCCGGACTCGACGTCGTCGCGGATCTTGCTGCGCACCTGCAGCTCGGCCAGCCGCTCGCGCTGCAGCTCGACCGCGATCTCGAGCCGGGCGGTGACGTCGAGCGCGTCGAGCAGGCGCAGCTTCTGCTCGACCGTGAGGTCGGGGCTGAAGCCGGAGGTGTCGGCGAGCGCTCCCGGCTCCTCGACCGAGCGCAGGAAGGCGGCGATGCGGCCGTCGTCGCCGCGCAGCTCGAGGATCTCCTCGACCACGGCGCGGTACTCGCGCATCAGCTCCGCGGTGTGCTCGTCGTCCGGGTGACCGTCGTGGAACTCCTGCACCTCGATCCGCAGTAGCTCCGGGTCGTCGGCGTCGGCGACGGCGGCGCCGGCGAGGCCGCGATGCAGCCCGAGCACGGTCGCGACCGGCTGGCCCCCGCGCGAGCGGCCGCGCTCGATCACCTCGGCGACGACGCCGGTGCGGGCGAACTCCCCCTCGCTACGGGGCAGCAGGAAGACGCGCTCCTCCTCGCCGACCTCGATCGGCAGGGTGGCGGTGACGGTGGGGAAGACGATGGCCTCGTCGAGTGGGATGAGGAGATAGGACATCAGCAGATCCACTTTCTGTAGTTAGTCTGCAAAGAGGATAGCGAGGCCGACCTGCCGGCCGGTGGCAGGCGAGTTCGATCGCCTTTGGGGGATATAGCCCCAGTTAGCGATCGAGCTCGATGGCGCTAGCTGTTGGCGCGCAGCTCGGTGTCGATGCCGGCGCGCAGCGCTTCCAGTGCCTCGGCCCGGACCCGCAGCTTGGTCGCCCGATGCGCCGCGGAATCGAGCGTCGCCAGCTGCTGGGCGGCGTCAAGGCTGGCCCCGCGCAATTCCTCTGGCGAGACGACGCGGTCGAGGAACCCGGCTTCGACCGCTTCGTGCGGGTCGTACATCGCCGCCGTGACCAGTGCCCGGTTGAAGTGGACCGGGGCGAGCCGCTGGCGCGCCAGCTCGACCACGAAGAGCGGCACGGTGAGGCCGATCTGGACCTCGTTGAGGCCGAGCTTGAAAGGTCCGTCGACGCCGATCCGCAGGTCGGCCGCCAGCGGCAGGAACGAGCCGGCTGCGATCGCGTGGCCGCTGCAAGCGACGACGACCGGGGTGGGGAAGGAGAGGACGCGCTCGCAGAGCCGCGCCCCGAGCGTCAGCATCTCGACGATCCGCTCCGGTTCCTCCTGGAAGACCTTGAGGTCGAAGCCGGCGGAGAAGTACTTCTCGCGGCCGCTGAGGATGACGACGGCTTCGTCGGCCTCGGCCCGGTCGAGTCCGGCGTGGATCGCTTCCAGCATCCGGATCGAGAAGGCGTTGACCTTGCCGTCGTCGATCGCGATCGTCGCGATCCGGTCCCGCAGCTCGTAACTCGCCAGCTCGGTCATCGTCGCTCCCGGCCGGCCTCGGCGTCAGCCGAGCAGCTTGGCCTTCTGGGCGGCGAACTCCTCCTCGGTGAGGATTCCCTGGCTTTTCAGCTCGCCCAGCTGCTTGAGCTGGTCGATCACCGACTCCCCTCCGCCGGGCTGTGCGGCGGGGGCGGGCGCTTGCTGGGGCGCCGCCTCGGCTTCCTGCTGCGCCCAGCGCTCGCCCTGGCGGCGCGAGACGCGGTTGCTGACGCTGGTCGCGGTGCCGGCGATGACTGCGGTGCGGGCGACGCCTCTCAGTAGTCCTGGCATCGGAGTCTCCTCTCAGGCCTCGGCCGCGTCGAGGGCGGCGAGGACGGCTTGGACGGGGATGCGGCCGCTGGCGACGAGCTGGCCGCCGGAGCGGCGGACCGCGCTCGCGAAGGGCGCGGCCCAGGTGTTCTCGTAGACGAGCAGGGCGGCGGAGGTCCCGGGCTCGAGGGCGCCGGCGGCCTCGCTGACGTCGTCGTCGGAGAGCAGCCCCGAGGACGCCCCCTCGAAGACGGCGAACTTGGCCACCTCGCCGCCGAGGTCGGCGATCTCCAGCCCGGCGACGGAGCCGTCCTCTCCCTTGGCAATGAAGGCGAGGTCGAGGATGCGGATCAGCCCGCGGTCGACCAGGTCGATCAGGTGCGGCATCGCCTCGCCGGTCGGCTGGCGCCCCGGCCACTCGACCAGGATGTAATCGATCGGGCCCATCTCGTTCAGCTCATCGCCCACGCTGCTCTCCTTCGTCGTTGGAGAAAATTCCCGGTGCAATCGATCTGCCGCCACCCTACCGCGCCCTGCGCGTAGGCTGCGTCGCATGAACAAGCACCGCAGCAGCGACGACCCGACCGTCCTCTACGGCAACCGCTTCCTCACCGAAGACGCGCCGGCCAGCGACTTCCCGCAGAGCGGCATGTCCGCGCTCGACGCGATGCGGCTGGTCGGTGAGGAACTAGCGGTCGAGGGGGAACCGCAGCGCAACCTGGCGACCTTCGTCACCACCTGGATGGAGCCGGAGGCCGAGCGGCTGATCGTCGACAACCTGCACCGCAACTTCATCGACCACGCCGAGTACCCGATCTCGGCCGAGATCGAGCAGCGCTGCATCCGCATGCTGGCCGACCTCTACAACGCTCCCGGCGAGACGACCGGTTGTCGCACCCAGGGCTCCTCGGAGGCGATCATGCTCGGCGCCCTCTCGCTGAAGTGGAAATGGAAGCAGCGGCGCGAAGCGGCCTCGCTGCCGACCGATAAGCCGAACCTCGTGTTCGGCGGCGACGTGCACGTGGTTTGGGAAAAGTTCTGCCGCTACTTCGACGTCGAGCCGCGGATCGTGCCGCTGCAGGAAGGCAAGTACACGATCGGTCCCGCCGACGTAGAGCCGCTGATCGACGAGAACACGATCGGCGTCGCCGCCGTGCTCGGCACCACCTTCACCGGCCACGCCGACGACGTCCCCGGGATCAACGACCTCCTGCTGGGGATCAAGCAGGAGCGCGAGCTCGACGTGCCGCTGCACGTCGACGCCGCCAGCGGCGGCTTCGTCTGGCCCTTCCTCTACCCCGACTCGCAGTGGGACTTCCGCCTCGAGCAGGTGCGCTCGATCAACGTCTCCGGGCACAAGTTCGGGCTCGTCTACCCCGGTGTCGGCTGGCTCGTCTTCCGCCAGGAGTCCGACCTCGCCGAGGAACTCGTCTTCTACGAGAACTACCTGGGCAAGAAAGACGCCACCTTCACCCTCAACTTCTCGACCGGGGCCTCGATGGTGCTCGCCCAGTACTACAACTTCGTCCGCTACGGCCGCGAGGGCTACCGCTACGTGATCGAGGCGATGGAGAAGAACGCCCGCGCGCTCGCCGACCGGCTCGAGGCGGCCGGCGATTTCGAGCTGATCGGCGCCGACGAGGAGCAGCTGCCGCTCGCCGCCTTCCGGCTGGTCGCGGGCAAGGAGTACGACGAGTTCGACCTCTCCTGGCAGCTCTCGGCCGAGCGCGGCTGGATGCTGCCCGCCTACACCCTGCCGCCGAACGCGCAGGAGGAGAAGGTGCTGCGGGCGCTGGTCAAGGAGACGCTCAGCCGCGAGCAGGTCGAGCGGCTCGCCGACGACATCGAACAGGCCTGCGCGACCCTCGAGAAGAAGGGCGGCGCCCACCCCTCGGAGCGCAAGCAGGTCAAGACCGGCACCGGTTACTGATCGCTCGTAGGCGCTTTTGTCGACTCCTGGTTTGCAAAAGCGCTCCGCGACGGCCACCAGGCGCGGTCGCCGAGCCGGTAGGTGATCGCCGGGATCAGCAGGGCGCGGACGACGAAGGTATCGAGCAGGACGCCGATCGCGACCGTGGCCCCGATCTGGATCAGCTCCTCGAGCGGCAGCAGGCAGAGGGTGGCGAAGGTGCCGGCGAGGATTAGGCCGGCGCCGGT
Organism: uncultured Solirubrobacterales bacterium; assembly: GCA_963846515.1. GTDB lineage: Bacteria > Actinomycetota > Thermoleophilia > Solirubrobacterales > 70-9 > VAYN01. The sequence goes on from CAWJWC010000005.1 coordinate 447,107, forward strand.
GACGACGCCGCCGGTGTTGACGAGCGCGACCAGGGTGCCCTCGCGGGTGCCGCGGGCGGCGGCCTCCTCGCGCGCCCGGGTCATCAGGAAGATGTTGTAGTCGACGCCGAGCGCGACCAGGAAGAGGAAGGCGAGCAGGACCAGGTTGAAGGCGACCCCCTCGCCGCCGACCTCGGCAAAGCCGAAAGTGACGAGCCCGAGCGTCGCCGTGAAGGAGGCGACGACGGTGACGACGAGGTAGAGCGGCGCGACCAGGGCGCGCAGGACGGCGGCGAGGATCAGGGCGACGACGAGCAGGACCAGCGGCACGATCAGCTTCGTGTCGCGCTCGTTGGTCTGCTCGATGTCGAAGTTCTCGGCTGGGATGCCGCCGAGCAGGCCGCCAGGGTCGACCTCGTGCAGGCGGTCGCGAATGCCCTCGACCGTGTCAGCCGCCTCGCTCGAGTAAGGGTCGCCGTGGAGGACGAGCACGACCACAGCCTTGTCGATTTCCCCGGTCGGCGGAACCGGCAGGGCGAGCTGCACCGAGTGCAGCGCTTCCAGCGCCTCCGTGGTCGCCGCCAGGCGCTCGGTCTCGACGACGGCCGTCAGCGGCGAGCCGAGGCCGGCCGGGAAGTGGGCTTCCAGCGCTTCGGTGCCGCGGCTGGAGTTGGTCGGTTTGGTCTCGCCCTGGCCGAACCCGATCGTCCCGTGGTTGACCAGGTTGCCGAGCGCGAGCACGGCGAGCAGGGCAAAGACGGCGAGGACGATCGCGCGCGAGCGGCGGCGGACGAGGTCGGCGACCCGCTCCCAGCCGCCGAGCTGTGCTTTTTCACCCTCCTGGGGGTAAAAAGCTCGGCTCGAACGCCCTGGCCGCCAAAAGGCCCGCCCGCCGAGCAGCGAGAGCAGGGCGGGGAGGAGGGTGAAGGCGGCGGCGAGCATCACCGCGATCCCGATCGCCAGGATCGGTCCGAGCCAGTGGGTCGACTGCAGGTCGGCGAGGAGCAGCACCAGCATCGCCGCGATCACGGTTCCGGCCGAGGCGGCGAGCGCCGGCGCGGTCTCGCGCAGCGCCGTGAGGAGGGCTAGCGGTGGCGACTTGCCGGCGTCGAGCTCCTCGCGGTAGCGGTGGACGAGCAGCAGCGAGTAGTCGGTGCCGGCGCCGAAGATCAGTACCAGGAGCAGGAAGGTGCCCTCGATGTTGACGACGATCCAGCCCGCCTCGATCAGCAGGTAGGCGATCCCGATCGCGGCCATGTAAGCCGCGGCGACGGTAAGCAGCGGCAGCACCGCCAGCAGCGGCGCCCGGTAGACGGCGAGGAGCAGGATCAGGACCAGCGAAAGCGTCGCGATCAGGAGCGTCTCCCCGGCTTCGCCGGCGACCCGGTCGAGGTCGGCGGCGATCCCGGCCGGGCCGGTCACGTAGGCGGCGAGCCCCGGGCGGTGGTGTTCGGCCAGGTAGCGGCGGATCTGGTGGACGCCGTTGACGATCGCGCCACGCCACTCGGCGTCGATCGCCAACAGGACCAGGGCCGCGTCGCCGTCGCGGGAGATCGGGCCGACGCCGTGGGCGATCCTGGCGACGTCACCGAGCGGGCGGCGGGCGCCGGCGGAGAAGGGGTCGACGATCGGGCTCGCCCCGGTCAGCTTCAGTTCGTCGAGCCCCTTGCCGATGCGACCGATCGCATTGAGGTCGGCTTTGGTGAGGCCGCCGCTCCGCTCGAAGACGATCGCCGCCGGCACCTCTTCGCCGCCGCCGGAGCTCCGCGAGAGCGCCTCGATGGCCCGGGTCGATTCCGCCTTCGCCGGCAGGAAGCTGCTCTGGCCGGCCGCGGTGACGTCGCCGATGTGCGAGTGGGCGACCAAGCCGGCGACCCCGATCAGGAGCCAGACCGCGATCGTGACCAGCCGCCCGCGCGGGCCGGTGACGGCGTCGGCGAGGGGGGCGATCAAAGTTGGCTGGGATAGGTGGCGGGCAACGGCGGGAAGCCTAGCCACGCTTGATTCGGGATTCGCGAGGCGGGTAGCGTTGGTCGCATGAAACCGAAAGCGCTGCTCCTCGCACTCTTGATTGCCGTCGCGCTAAGCATCTCCGCCTGCGGCGACGACGATGACGAGACCACGACCGCGCCGACGACGACCGAGGAAACCACCGAAGCCGAAGAGACCACCGAAGCCGGTGGCAGCGCTCCGGCCCCGAGCGGCGAGGCCCGCCGGGCAGAAAAAGTGAAAATCGTCGAATTCACCTACCAGCCGGACCCGGTCGAAGTCCAGGTCGGCGGCAAGGTGACCTGGCAGAACGAGGACGCCGCCCCGCACACCGCCACCGCCGATGACGGCAGCTTCGACACCGGCACGATCGAGCAGGGCAAGATCGGCTCGGAGACCTTCAAGGAGGCGGGCACCTACCCGTACTTCTGCGAGATCCACCCCGACATGCGCGGCACGGTCGAAGTCGTCGCCAAGGAATAGCACTGAGCCGCGGTCGGTCGCGGCGGTTTTCGGGCTCTATATGTTGAGCTCGTGAGCGAGGGGCCGGCGAGGAGCGAGGAAGGGCGCGACGATCTCGCCGAGCTGCGAGCGCGGCGGGAGCTGACCGAGGACCCGGCCCGTCCCGACGCGGTCGAGCGGCGGCACCTGGCCGGTGGTCGCACCGCGCGCGAGAACGTCGCCGACCTGGTCGACCCGGGCTCCTTCGTCGAGTACGGCCGCTACGCGATCGCCGCCCAGCGCGGGCGCCGCGAGCTGGGGGAGCTGATCGAGCGCACGCCAGCCGACGGCCTGCTCGCCGGCACGGCGCGCGTCAACGGCGAGCTGTTCGGCCCCGAGCGCGCCGCCTGCGCCGTGCTCTCCTACGACTACACGGTCCTGGCTGGAACCCAGGGGGCGCTCGGCCACCGCAAGAAGGACCGGCTCTTCGAGCTGATCGAGCGGATGCGGCTGCCGACCGTCTTCTACGCCGAGGGCGGGGGAGGGCGGCCCGGCGACACCGATTACCCGGTCGTCTCGGCGCTCGACAGCCGCGCCTTTGCACTCTGGGCGAAGCTGGCCGGTGTGGTACCGCGAATCGCCGTCGTCGCCGGGCGCTGCTTCGCCGGCAACGCCGTGATCGCCGGCTGCTCGGACCTGATCGTCGCCACCGAGAACGTCTCGCTGGGGATGGGCGGCCCGGCGATGATCGCCGGCGGCGGCCTCGGCGAGGTCGACCCGGACGAGATCGGGCCGATCGCGATGCAGGCCGGCAACGGGGTGGTCGACGTGGTCGCTGCCGACGAGGCGGAGGCGACGGCGGTGACCAAGCGCCTGCTCGCCTACTTCCAGGGCGCGACGGCGCCGGGACTCGAGCCCGACCAGGCGCGGCTGCGCGCGGCGGTGCCGGAGCGGGCGCGGCGCGCCTACGACGTGCGGCCGGTGGTCGAGACGCTCGCCGACGAGGGCTCGGTCACCTTCCTGCGCGAGCGCTTCGCGCCGGAGATGGTGACCGGGCTGGGGCGGATCGAGGGTCGCCCGCTCGGCTTCATCGCCAACGACAGTCGCCACGTCGCCGGCGCGATCACCAGCGAGGCCTCCGACAAGGCGGCGGCGCTCTTGCGACTCTGCGACGCTTTCGGACTGCCGGTCCTCTCGCTGGTCGACACGCCCGGCTTCATGGTCGGGCCGGAGGCGGAGGCGACCGGCCTGGTGCGGCGCGCCTCGGCCCTGCTCACCGCCGGCGCGGCGTTGCGGGTTCCGCTCGTCGCCGTGATCCTGCGCCGTGGCTACGGCCTCGGGGCGCAGGCGATGACCGGCGGCAGCCTGCACGAGCCGCTGCTGACCGTCGCCTGGCCGGGCGCCCACCTCGGCCCGATGGGGCTAGAGGGGGCGGTGCGGCTGGCGCTGCGTAAGGAGCTGGAGGCGATCGCCGACGAGGCCGAGCGCGAGCAGCGCGTGCGCGACCTCACCGCCGCCGCCGAGGAGAACGCCCGTGCCCTCAACGCCGCCGCTCTGTTCGAGCTCGACGACGTGATCGACCCGGCCGAGACCCGCCGCCTGATCGCCTCGACCCTCGCCGCCGCCAGCCCCTAGCACCGCAGCCGATCCTCACCCCACCCGGGTGGGGTCAAAGTCGGCTGCGCTCACCAGACCGCGTCGTGTTCCTCCATCACGCCGCGGCCCTCGGCGAGGGGGATATCGGTGAGGGAGCCGGAGAAGCTGCCGAAGCGGTGGCGGTAGCGGGAGCGGATCAGGAGGAAGTTCTCGTCGCGGGCGTGGGCCGACTCGGAGGCGAAGTCGAGGCGGTCCTCGCCGGCCAGGTCGATGCCCTCCATGCCGCGGAAGTGGACTGGGGCGGGCTCGAGCGGCTCGCCGTCGACCCAGATCGCCCGCTCGCTGCTCTCGGGTGGGTCGTTGACCCCCTCGACCAGGTTCCAGGCGAGCCGGCGGCCGTCAGCGGCGCGGCCGACGCCGGCCGACCAGCGCCAGCTGGTGTGGCGCTGGTGGTAGCCGGCGGACTCGTCGTCGACGCCGCGGGCGGAGATCTGCCAGCGCCGGCTGGGGGTCTCGACCGTGCCCTCGACCGGGACGCCGGCCCGCTTGCGGGTCCAGCCCCAGCCGGAGCCGCTCGGGCTGGGGCAGATCGTCTCGATCGGCAGGCACTGGCCGAGCCGCAGGCTCGCCCGCAACCCGGGCGAGTCGATCTCGAGCCTGGGACCGTCCAGCTTCACCTCGCGGCTGCCAGGTCGTAGGATCGTGCGGGCGTCGTGGCGACGGCTCTCGCGATCCAGGAAGACCCAGAAGGACTGGCCGAGCGGCCCGACCTCGGCCCGCGCCGCGCACAGCATTATCTCCTCGCCGAAAACCCCGACGTAGCGCCAGCGCTTGCGCAGCCGGCCGTCGCGCCGCAGCGCCATCGGCCCCGGGGGCAGCGGCAGGTCCGGCCGGTCCCCGCCGGGCCCGCGCCAGGGAAGGCTCGCGGAAGTCATCGGCCCACCGTATAGCTAGGGTCGTCGCCATGGACCAGCTGATCCAAATCATCGGCGCCCTCTTGATCCTCGCCGCGTTCGCGGCCGTCCAGTTCGACCGGATGCGGCCCGACTCTCAGACCTACCTGACGCTCAACCTGATCGGCTCTCTGATCCTCGCCGTGCTCGCCTGGGTCGAGTCGCAGTGGGGCTTCCTCCTGCTCGAGAGCGTCTGGGCCGTGGTCTCGGCGATCGGTCTCGTCGCCGCGCTGCGCGAGCAGCCGAGCTAGGCGGTCGACCCGCGCCGGTCGCTCACCGCGTCAACTCCTCGACTATCTGTTCGCCGAACGCCTCAAATGCCGGGCTCTGGATCTGTGCGAGGAGGTCGCGAACTTCGTCGTCCGACCAGGTGACGGTGGGGTCGGCCCCCTTCATGCCGAGCATGATCTTCAGCTCGAGCGAGGGGTCGCCGGCCCGCCTGGCGTCGGCGAGCGCGCGGTCGAAGAGCGCGATCGCCTCGCCGCGCTTGGCTTCGCGCGCCGAGCCGGGCGCCAGTTCCCCCGTTTCCCTGGCGGCCACCTCGGCGACGTCGCGGTGATGGATCGCGCTCCCGGTCGGGGACGGGACCAGCTCGTAGAGATTGGCGACCGAGAGCACCTCCGTTTCTCGCTGCGCGAACCCCATCTGCCTGAGCTCGAACTTCTTCGCGTTGCCGATTCCCAGCGCATAGCCGGCTTCGTAACACCTGGCTTCGAGCCATCTCCAGTATCTGGGGAGGAGGCGATGCGAAACCCGCGAGGGCAGGAGCCGTTCGACCGCCCCCTGGACGAGGGCCCCCAGCCGGACCAGGTGCTCGAGGTACTCGAACCGGGCCCGCAGGTCCGCGTAGCCGAGCATCGCCCCGTGGTCCCGGCTGCGGCGCCAGCGGCGAAACCTCCAGGCATCGAGGAGCATTGCCGCGAGCGTGCCCAGGCCTCGCCGGGAGAGGAGATCGCGGCGGCCCGCGAAGGGCAGGCGGGGGAGGGCGTAGAGCATCCGCTTCGCCTCGTCGACCCGCAGCGCCGCCTCGCATTCTGCGGCCGCGAGGCCCTGGTCCTCGGCGAGCTGCCTGGCGAGGAGCGCGTGATGCTCGCTGTCGCGATATCGCGCGCCCTCATGACAGAGGGCGGATTTGAGCAGGTGGCCGCGCGTCTCCAGTGCCTTCGCTTCCGGTGCTTTCAGGAACCGGTCGACCCAGCGCTCGGCGTCCGCGTTCCTGCCGAGAGCCGCGAGCGCCATCGCGTGCGCGAGGATCCGCTTCGAGCTCCCGCTTGGAAAGAGCGGACCGTAGACCCGTTCCGCCAGCCGGGGGATCATTTGCTCGTAGACGGCCTTGACTTCCGCCCGGTCGGGCACGCTTCGTTGCGCTTCCCGCTTCAGCCGTTTGCTCGGCTCGTCCAGGTCGGGAAGGCGCGCGACGACCGCCCGAGCCCAGTCCTCGGCGTTCGCGTCGATGCCGACGAACGGGTCGCTGAAGCGCCTGTAGGCGGTTTCTTCCAGCCCGAGGGTGAGCCAGAAGACCGACTGTGGGGGCGACCAATCGCAGATGAAGGGGAAGAAGTCGATGTCCCTGCCGCTGTATCCGATCAGGCACCCGGCGGCGCGGTCGAATTCGCGCCGCACCGAACGCAGGGCCTGGGGATTCGACGCGGTTATCGCCTGCAGCGTGGTTCGGATCGAGCTCAGGTCGTCGACGGTTCCGTGCAGCTTCCAGAGGGCGACCGTGTCGGTCTCCGTGCGCGCCTCGAGCGAGACCGCCGGGTTGAGGCCGAGCTGGCTGACCGCGCGCTCGAGCATCTGGTCGAAGTTGACCGTCACCAACGGAGTGGCCGACTTCCAGGCCAGGTACGCGGACAGCAGGTGTATGAGGTTGGGGCGCAGCGAGAACCGCTGCAGGCGAGAGCCGACGCCGCTCTCCCAGAGCGAGAGAGCAGACCAGATCTGCCTGGTTTCCTCTCCCCCCACCTCCAGCAGGACCTCGTGGTAGATCTCGGGTAAGGAGCTGGCGATGAAGTCCCGGTCGCTCTCGGCCCCCGGCGGTACTACGCAATCGAATGCGGCGGTCTGGATCGGCCACGGCTGCGGCATGCAGCTCGGCGCAGCGGCCGAGGCGCCGGCACCGAGGAAGAACACCATCGGCTCGCCGTTCGGCACCTTCAGCGAACGCTCGACGAGATCGCTCAGCTTTCCCCGCACGCGGGGAATCCTTTCGTACGGTAAAACAGGTAACGCTCAGCCGAGCCGAGCTTCCAACCGCTCGGCGAGGCGGTTCATGCCGCGCTCGCGGGCGGCCGCGGCGGCGCCGGTCCAGTCGGTCGGAGCGTCCGCGGGCCGCGCGACGCCGGCGTCGCGCAGGGTGGCGATGTCCTTGAAGGCGAGCAGGTCCTCGCGCGCTTCGATCAGGGCGGCGCGCAGTTTCGGGCGCTGCTCGCGGATCGCGCTGTCGAGCACCGCCTCGAGCGAGCCGTGCTTGCGCAGCAGCTCCGCCGCCGTTTTCGGACCGACCCCCTTAGCGCCGGGCAGGCCGTCGGAGGGGTCGCCGCGCAGGGCGATGAAGTCGGGGACCAACTCCGGGCCGATCCCGTAGCGCTCGCGCACCTCGTCCGGCCCCACCTCTTCGGCGCCTTTGCCGCCGGTGCGGACGTAGAGCACGGTGACGCCGGCGCCGGCGCACTGGTACATGTCGCGGTCGCCGGTCAGGAGTAGGGCGTGGCCGCCGCCCTCGGCCTCGCGCTTGGCGTAGGTGCCGAGCAGGTCGTCGGCCTCGAGCTCGTCGCTGGTCGCGACGGTCCAGCCGAAGGCCTCGAAGAAGTCGCGGCAGGCGGCGAACTGCGGCGAGAGCGCGTCCGGCATCGCCGCCTCGCGCTCTGCGTGGTAGGCGGGGTAGAGCTCGGTCCGGTAGCTGGCCGCGTCGGGCCCGAAGGTGAGGACCACGGCGCGCGGCCCGTGCAGTTCGACCTCTTTGAGGATCAGGTTGGCCGTCCCCAGCAGCGCGTTGACCGGCTTCCCGTCCGGCCCGACGATCGAGTCGGGCAGCGCGTAAAACGCACGAAACAGCATCGAGGGCGTGTCGACGGCGAGCAGCGGTGCGGCCACGCCCCACTTATATCGGGCGTGTCTGAGCTAAGCCTCCATATGTGGGGGGAAAGCTCAGACACGCCCCCCGTGGGCTACGGTCGGTGGGTGGGGGAAGGGAGCAAAGTGCGGATTCGGCCCGGGACCCGACGCGAGATCGGGCCGGTCAACGCAGCGGTCGTCAGGGCGCTGGGGCTGGCGACCGGCGGCAGGCCGCCGAACATCTTCACGACGCTGGCGCGGCACCGCGGGCTGTTCCGGCGCTGGCTCTGGTTCGCGGGGGCCCTGATGCCGGGCGGCAAGCTGCCGCGGGTCGACTCCGAGCTGGCGATCCTGCGGGTCGCCCACAACACCGGCTGCGATTACGAGTGGGGGCACCACGAGCGGCTGGGACAGAAAGCCGGGCTCAGCGCCGAGGAAGTCGCCCGCGTGCGGGACGGTGCCGAGGCGCCAGGTTGGTCGCAACGGCAGGCGCTGCTGCTGCGCGCCGCCGACGAGATGCACACGGAGGGGCGGATCGGCGACGAGCTCTGGGCGCAGCTCGCGGCCGAGCTCGACGAGGTGCGGCTGATCGAGCTCTGCATGCTGATCGGCCACTACGAGATGCTGGCGATGACCCTGAACACGCTCGGGGTCGAGCCCGAGCAGCCGCGGGACCGGCTCGGCTGAGGCGATGCCGGTCGCCGACCTCAGCGGCAAACGCTGCTTCCTCACCGGCGCCGCCAGCGGCATCGGCCGCGCGACCGCCCTGCTCGCCGCTCGCAAGGGCGCCGAGCTCTACCTGACCGACATCGACGCCGTGGGCCTCGACTCTGCTGTCGCCGAGATCGAACGCGTCGGCGGCAGGGTCGCCCACGCGCGGGCGATCGACATCCGCGACCACGGGGCGGTAGTCGCCCTTGCCGAAGAGATCCACGCCGCCCACGGCAGCATGGACGTGGTCATGAACGTCGCCGGGGTCTCGACCTGGGGCACGATCGAGCAGCTCGAGCACAGCGACTGGCAGCAGATGATCGACGTCAACCTGCTCGGCCCGATCGGCGTGCTCGAGTCCTTCGTCCCGCCGATGATCGAGGCCGGCCGCGGCGGTCACGTCGTCAACGTCTCCTCCGCCGCGGGCCTCTTCGGCCTACCCTGGCACGCCGCCTACAGCGCCAGCAAGTTCGGCCTGCGCGGCGTCTCCGAGGTGCTGCGCTTCGACCTGCGCCGGCACGGGATCGGGGTCAGCCTGGTCTGCCCCGGCGGGGTGCGGACGCCGCTGGTCGACACGGTGAAGATCGTCGGCGTCGACCGCGAGAGCCCGCGCATCCGCAGACTGATCGCGCGCTTCGAGAAGGGCGCCGTCTCGCCCGAGCACGTCGCCGAGAAGATCGTCGCGGGGATCGAGAGGAACCGCTATATGGTCTTCACCTCGTCCGACATTCGCATCGGCTACTGGTTCCAGCGCAAGTTCGCGCCGCCCTACGAGCTGACGATGCGGCTGTTCAACGATTACCTGACGAAGGCAGCCGGGCGCGACTGAGCCCGCCGGGGCCGCTGCCGCGGGGGGCCGGGACGAGCGGTTCACTAGGTTTGAGCGCGCTGATGGCCGCGCCCGCACTGCAGATCGACAACCTGGCGAAGCGCTACCCGACCGGGGTGGAGGCGCTGCGTGGGGTCTCTTTGGACATCGAGCCGGGTGAGCTGTTCGGCCTGCTGGGGCCCAACGGCGCGGGCAAGTCGACCCTGATCCACTGCACCGCCGGCCTCGCCCAGCCGACCGGCGGCACGATCGAGGTCTTCGGCCACGACGCGATTCACGATTACTCCGAGGCGCGTCAGGCGGTGGGGTTGGCCCCGCAGGAGCCAAACCTCGATTGGTTCCTGACCGTGGCCGAGACGCTCGACTATCACGCCGGCTACTTCGGGATGCCCAAGCGCGAGCGCCGCGAGCGGACCGACGAGTTGTTGGAGACCTTCTCGCTGACTGAGAAGCGCGACGAACGCACTCGCACGCTCTCCGGCGGGATGAAACGGCGGCTGATCCTGGCCCGGGCGATGATGCACCGGCCGCGCCTGCTGATCCTCGACGAGCCGACCGCCGGCGTCGACGTCGAGCTGCGGCTGGAGCTCTGGCACTACGTCCAGAAAATCAACCAGGAGGGGACGACGATTCTGCTCACCACCCATTACCTCGAGGAGGCGGAGCAGCTCTGCGACAGGATCGCCTTCATCAACGAGGGCCAGATCGTCGCCGAGGGGACCAGCTCCGAGGTGGCCAACCGCTTCGGGGTCTCCAGTCTCGAGGACGCTTACCTGGCCCTGGTCGGCCGCAAAGAGCTGTCGCGCTCCCACATCGAGGCCGAGGTCGCCCCGTGAGCGCCGCCCAGATCCGCTTCGCGACGCTCTGGCGCCGCGAGGTCAACCGCTTCATGAAGATCAAGAAACAGACTCTGGGCGCGCCGCTGCTCGAAACCTTCCTTTACATCTCCGTCTTCGGCGCCGCGCTCGGCTCGCGGATCGACAAGCTGCACGGGATCGACTACGTCGTCTTCGTGATCCCCGGCCTGATCATGATGGCCTGGTCGATCAACGCCTTCACCAACATCTCCTCCTCCATCCTGCAGCAGAAGTTCCAGGGCGCGATCCAGGACCAGCTCTCCTCGCCCGCCTCGCCGCTGGAGCTGTTGCTCGCCTTCTCGCTCGGCGGCTTCATGCGCGGGCTGATCGTCGCCCTGCTGACCTTCGTCGCCTCCTCGTTCCTGGTCGACCTGCCGGTCGACCACATCCTGGTGCTGGTCCCGTCGCTGTTCCTGGTCGGCTTCTTCTTCTCGCAGCTGGGGGTGCTGATCGGCGTCCGCGCTGAGCAGTTCGACGACGTCGCCTTCGCCCAGACCTTCGTCCTGCAGCCGCTGATCTTCCTCGGCGGCGTCTTCTACTCCGCCTCCCTGCTGCCGGAGCCGTTCCAGACCCTGACCCACTTCAATCCGATCTTCTACATGATCAACCTGGTCCGCTACGGCTTCGTCGGTTTCTCCGAAGTCAGCATCGCGCTCTCGCTGCTGGCCCTGACCGCGGCCACTGCGGCAGTCTTCTTCTTCAACCTGCGGCTCTTCGCGCAGGGCTACAAGCTGCGCGTGTAGCCCCTAGCGATCCCCGATGTTCTCGCTGACCCAGGCGAGGTAGCCGGCGCTGCCGGCGAGGACCGGGATCGCGAGGATCTCCGGCTCGTCGTAAGAATGGAGCGCGCGGATCGCACTCTCGACCTCCTCGTAGCGCCCGGCCTCGGTCTTGGCCAGACACTGCCACTCGCGCTCGCGCTCGATCGCACCCTGCCAGCGGTAGGTGCTGAGGATGGGACCGACGACCTGCACGCAGGCGGCGAGCCGGGCCTCGACCAGGTGCCGGCCGATCCGCCCCGCCTCCTCCTCGGAGCCGGCGGTGGTCAGCACCTGGACGTAGTCGGCCATCGCGGTCGATATTGCCGGGGCGGCCGGTCGGCGCCGGTCGCCCCGGCGTCGCCTAGCCCGGGTCGGCGACCGGGACCTTGCGCCCGGTCTCTCCGTCGGGGAGGACGAGGATCGCGCCCTCGCCGGTCACGTAGGCCTCCTCGCCGTGCTGGACGACGTCCATGCCGATCGCCTCGTCGCGCTCGCTTGCCCGCAGCGGCATCGCCAACCCGACGAGCTTCAAGAGGATGAAGGTGACGATGAAGGCGTAGGCGGGGGTGACCGCCGCCGCCACGACCTGCGACCAGAACTGGCCGGCGTCGCCGTAGAAGAGCCCGTCGGCGATCCCGTTCCAGCTGGCCTGGGCGACCAGGCCGAGGAAAAGGATCCCGGTGAAGCCGGCGAGGCCGTGGGCGGCGAGCACGTCGAGCGTCTCGTCGACCCGCGTCCGTGGCCGCCACATGATCATCGCGTAGCAGGGCAGCGCTCCGAGGAACCCGAGCACCATCGCCCAGCCCGGGCTGATGAAGCCGCCGGCCGGGGTGATCAGGACGCAGCCGACGATGATCGCGGTGGCGGCGCCGATCGCCGTCACTTTGCGGCCGCGAATCAGGTCGAGCACGAACCAGGTGAGCAGCGCGCAGGCCGGAGTCAGCAGCGTGTTGACGAAGGCGAGGATGCTGTTCTGGCCGACGCCGAGGCCGCTGCCGCCGTTGAAGCCGAACCAGCCGAACCAGAGCAGGCCCGCGCCGAGCAGCACGTAGACGGCGTTGTGGGGGAGCAGCGCCTGCCGGCCGTAGTCTTTGCGCGCCCCGACGACCAGCGCTGCGGCGAGCGCCGAGAAGCCAGAGGCCATCTCGACCGGGACGCCGCCGGCGAAGTCGAGGGTGCCCTGCGCGGCCAGCCAGCCGCCGCCGAAAGCCCAGTGGGCGAGCACGGCGTAGACCAGCACCGACCAGAGCGCGGCGAAGACCATGAAGGCGCCGAAGCGCATGCGCTCGACCACGGCGCCGGAGATCAGCGCCACGGTGATGATGCAGAAGGTGCCCTGGAAGGCCATGAAGAGGAGGTGGGGGATCGTCCCTTCGCCGCGCGGCTCGAAGCCGACGCCGCCGAGCGCGAAGTGCCCGAGCCCGCCGAGCAGCGCCCCTTCGCCGTCGAAGGCGAGCGAGTACCCGATCAGGGCCCAGGTGACGGCGGCGATCGCGATTGCTGCGACGCTCATCATGAAAGTGTTGAGGGTGTTCTTGGAGCGGACCAGACCCGCGTAGAAGAGGCCCAGCGCCGGCGTCATCAGCAGGACGAGCGCCGTCGCGGCCAGCATCCAGGCGGTGTCGCCCGTGTCGATCGCGGCGAACATCATTTCGCCACCGGGGTCACGGCGGCCTCGTCGGGCTCGCCGGTGCGGATCCGGACCGCCTGCTCCAAGGGCAGCACGAAGATCTTGCCGTCGCCGACCTCGCCGGTGCGGGCGCCCTCGCAGAGCGCCTCGACCGTGGTCTCGACGAACGAGTCGGAGACCGCGACCTCGAACCGGACCTTCTCCGAGAGGCCCATCTGCACGGTGGTGCCGCGGTAGGTCTCGACCCGGTCGAGCTCACCGCCATGACCCTGCACGCGACTAACCGAGAATCCCCGTACCTCGGCCCGGTAGAGGGCCTCGAGAACCTCGTTCGCCTGCTCGGGCCGGACTATGCCGATCACGAGTTTCACAACTGCTCCTTCCTCTCCCAAAAGGAGGCTTCCTGGACTGGGACCAGGGCGAGCCTATCCGCTCGGCAAGGGGGATTGCGGCGCCCCTCACCGACTCGGGCCGGAGTTGTGCCCTCTCTACAATCGCTTCCCCGATGGCGACCCGTACTCGCAGGCGGCGGCGCAAGCCGCCAGCTTCCCGCTGGCATAAGTTCGCGATCCCGCTCGTCGTCGTCGGCGCGCTGCTCGCGGTCGGTGCTGGGATCGGCGCTTCCTGGGCGCTCAGCGTCTACAACTCGGGGCCGCCGCTCTCAAGCCTGCAGCCGGTGCAAAAGGGCCGCTCCTCGGCGATTTACGCGGCCGATGGGAGCCTGATCGGGTTCATCCGCTCCGACAACATCCGCCAGCCGGTGTCGGCGCGGGCGCTGCCACAGTCGCTGAAAGAGGCGACGATCGCGATCGAGGACAAGAACTTCTACGAGCACGGGGCGATCGACCCCGATGGCATCGTCCGCGCCGCCTGGAAGGACCTGCAGGCCGGCGCGATCGTGCAGGGCGGCTCGACGATCACCCAGCAGCTGGTCCGCAACCTCTACATCCAGAACCCCGAGGACACGATCAAGCGCAAGCTGCGCGAAACCCGGCTCGCGGTCGAACTCGAGGAGAAACACGACAAGGAGTGGATCCTCACCGCCTACCTCAACACGGCGCCCTACGGCACGGTCGAAGGGCAGACCGCGGTGGGTGCCGAGGCGGCGGCGCAGACCTACTACAGCAAGCCGGCAAAGGACCTGAACCTGACCGAGTCGGCGCTGATCGCCGGTCTGCCGCAGGCGCCTTCCGAATACAACCCCTTCCTCGACCCGGCGGCGGCGATGGAGCGGCGCAACGACGTGCTGCGGGCGATGGAGGACCAGGATTACATCACCACTGAGGAATACAGCGAGGCGATCGACAAGGGGCTTGGTCTCGACCCCGGCAGCAAGTACCAGGTGATCCACGACCGCTTCCTCTTCGACCTGGTCCAGCAGCAGCTGATTGACCGCTACGGGATCAACACCGTCCGCAACGGCGGCCTCAAGGCCTACACGACGATCGATCCCGATCTGCAGGCGCGGGCCCAGGAAGCGGTCGATTCCTGCGGCGTCTGTTATCCGGAAGGCGGTCCGGCGTCGGGCCTCGCCTCGGTCGACCCGGAGAACGGCGAGATCGTCGCGCTCGCCTCGACCGAAGGCTACGCCTCGGAATCGCAGTTCAACTACGCCTGGCAGGCGCACCGCCAGCCCGGCTCCTCGTTCAAGACCTTCGTCCTGACCACGGCGATCAAGCAGGGGATCGACCCCGACTCGACCTACTACAGCGGGACCTCGCCGTTGACCCTCGACTTGCCCGGCGGCGGCACCTGGACCGTCAACAACGCCGAGGGTGACGGCGGCGGCACGATGGACCTGGCCAGCGCCACCTGGCACTCGGTCAACGTCGTCTTCGCCCAGCTCGACCTCGACGTCGGCTCCGAGAACGTGACCGAGACGGCGGAGGAAATGGGAATCGAAGCGCCGCTGGAATCGGTCCCGGCGGAGGGGATCGGCGGACTCGCGATCGGCGTCACGCCGCTGGAAATGGCCAATGCCTACGCGACCCTGGCCAACGGTGGCATCCACCACGACCCGACCGCGATCAGCAAAGTCGAATTCCCCGACGGCAAGGTCGACGAACTCGGCTCCGACGCTGGAGAGCGCGTCCTCACGCCGGGGGAGGCGTACGAAGTCACCCGGATTCTCGAGGGTGTGATCACCTCCGGTACCGGCGCCGGCTACACCTCGACCGCCTGCACCTCGGCCGGCAAGACCGGCACCTCGGAGGAAGAGTCCGACGCCTGGTTCGTCGGCTACACGCCCAGGTTCTCGACCGCGGTCTGGGTCGGCCACCCGCAGACGCGCGAATACACCGGCTACGGCGGCACCACCGCGGGGCCGATCTGGCAGAGCTACATGGAAGCCGCCCAGGAAGGCGAATGCGAGGAATTCGAAGTCCCCGAGGGCCTGCCCGAACTCTCCGGCCTCGACAGCGAACACACCTCCGACTCCTCCTACGACGGCTACTACGAAGAAGAAACGTACGAATCCGAAGAAGAAGAAGAGGAGCCGAAAGGCAAAGGCGACGGGGAGGAAGGGGAAGGCGAAGCCGAAGGCGGCGAAGAAGCCGCACCGGAAGCCGAAGAAGCTCCGGCGCCGGAACCCGCGCCCGCGCCGGCCCCCGCGCCGAGCGCGCCACCTCCAAGCGGCGGCGGCATCAGCCCGGGCTAGTTACGCCGACCGGCTCGATTGCGGTAGCCATCCGGGGTGTCGCAGAATCCATAATTGAGGCCTGCGAACTAGCCTAGGTCGCGTTCGGTGCGCTCCACGGCAAACGCGGGAACCCGCGAGTCAGTAGGCCGAGGCGTGAGGCTCGCTCGAGCCACAGCACCATCGACGAAAGGATGGCTGATGTTCGGAAAAGGCAAGGGCCCTACGAAGAAGGCCCACGAAGAACACGCTGCAGAGGCTTATAGGAACTTCCAGCAGGCGAAAATACACGGTGACAGCTACTCCACCGCCAACGTCCACGCGCTCTTCGCTATCTACACGCTGCTCAACGAACGGCTCCCAGTCCGCGAACAGGGAGAAGCGTAGAGCGGCTCGGTGAAGCGGGCTTCGCGCGACCGATAAGCGCGCTCAGCCACCCCCAATTAGCTCGATGCGGTAACCGTCGGGGTCGCGGACGAAGCAGATGCGGTGGCCCTCGGTGCGGCCGCCGGGGCGGTAGGGAGGCTTCTCTGGCTTAACGCCTTCACCGGCGAGGCGCGTGAGCGTGCCGTCGAGGTCGTCGACGAGCAGGGCGATGTGGTTGTAGCCGGTGCCGAGTTCGTAGTCGCCGACGCCGTGGTTGTAGGTCAGCTCGAGGACCGGGTCCTCGCCCGGCAGGGCCATGAAGACGTTGATCGCCTCCTCGCCGATCGGCATCCGCCGTACCTCCTCGAAACCGAGCTTGGCGTAGAAGCCGACCGAGCGGTCGATGTCGCCGATCCGATAGCAGGTGTGGAGGAAGCTGGTCATTTGTAGCTCCAGAGGCTACATTGCGGAACTTGTAAAAAAGTCGTGCGCCGCGATGCAGGGGAGCGCCGGCGTGCAGAAAGGATCCACTTGAAAAAGCATCTCGTCCTTGCGCTTGCAGCAACCGCTGCGCTTGCGGTCATCGTCTTCGGTTCCGGCTCGGCCGCCGCCCTGACGCCCGCCCCGCCCGCGACGGTCTACGCGAAAGAAGTCAAAGGCGCGCTGAAGTTTGTCGCTCCCGCTTCTGTCCACGTCGGCGAAGACCTCACCTTCCTGAGCGAAACGAACCCGAAAAAAGTCGGCCCGCACACCTTCTCGCTGGTCACCAAAAGCGTGTTGCCGAAAACGCCGAACGCGCGGAAAAACTGCTTCACGCCGAAACACATCTGCATGTCGGTCGCCAAATGGCACGGCTTCAACCCGAAAACCGAAAAGATCACCACCAACCCGGTCGACGCCGGGCCGAAAGGCTGGAGCACCCTCGGCGACAACTCGAAGAAGGGCGACTCCTGGTTCAGCGGCGAAACCAAAGCAGGCACCTCGATCACCAAGCAGGTGACCGCGGACCCGGCGACGACGCCGACGCTGTACTTCTTCTGCGCGATCCACCCCTGGATGCAGGCGAAGACCACGGTCCTGCCCGCCGTCGCGCCGCCCGTCGGCTAGCGGCACGTCTGGGAAGCGGACACCCTCACCCCGCCTCGGGCGCCGAGCCTTCCTCGGCGCCCTTGGCGGCGGTGCGCTCGCCTACCTGCTGCCGCTCCGCGGCGGTGGGGGCGGGGTGCTGCCCTTCGGCCCCGAGCTGCCGGAGGCGTTCGCGGCCGCGCCGTTCCAAGCGCCGCTGCCGATCCCGCGCGAGCTGACCGACTCGCAGATCCAAATCCCGATCCGCGAGGCCGAGGCGCAGGTCCTGCCCGGCCCGAAAACGCGGCTCTGGACCTACGGCGGCACCTTTCCGGGGCCGACTGTGCGCCGCCGCGCCGGCCAGCGAACCCGCGTCACCTTCAGCCATGAGCTGCCGGCCGCGGCGGGCGAGCTCTCGGTCCACCTGCACGGCGGCCACAACCGCAGCCGCTTCGACGGCCAGCCCGGCGGCCTGACCAAGCGCCAGCCGATTTCCAGCTTCTGCCGCATCCCACTGGGCCTCTCCGCGCGCAAATCGGGCAACGACCTGCTGCTCGCTCCGGGGGGACGCAAAACCTACGTCTACGACCTACGCGAGGACGGCCACCCGGAACGCGCCGCCTTCCAGTGGTACCACGACCACCGCCTCGACCGCACCGCCCCGCACAGCTGGAAAGGGCTGGCCGGGATGTGGATCGTCGACGACGAGTTCGACGACTCGCTGCCGCTGCCGCGCGGCGAGCGCGACATCCCGCTGATGATCGCCGACCGCAGCTTCGACCGCCACAACCAGTTGACCGACCCGTTCGAGAGCCAGCTGCGACCGCCGGCGGACGGGATCGCCGGTCAGGCGATCCTCGTCAACGGGGTCTTCATGCCCCACCACGAGGTGCGCGCCTGCCGCTACCGGCTGCGGATCCTCAACGTCTCCCAGTTCCGCTCCTACAACCTGATGCTCTCCAACGGCGCGCCGCTGGTCCAGATCGGCAGCGACAGCGGGCTGATGCCGCGGCCGGTGCGCCGCCGCGAGATCCTGATCGGGCCGGCCGAGCGGGTCGAGGCGCTCGTCGACTTCGCCGGCGCCGGCGGCGAGTCGGTCGAGCTGCGCAGCGGCCCGCACGGCGGCCGCAGCCCCGACGGCTCGCGCGCCTACGCCGGCGCCCTGATGCAGTTCCGTGTCGCTCCCGGCAAGGTCGCCGACCGGACCCGGGTGCCGCGGCGGCTGCGGCCGCTACCGGACTGGGCGGAGCGGGTCGGTAAGCGACGCAACCGCAAGCCCGACCAGATTTGGGAGATCACGGTCGGCGGCCTCTTCAAGACGACCTGGCTACTCAATCGCAAGACCTTCAACCCGGCCCGCTCCGACGCCTTCCCGGTGCTGGGGACGACTGAGATCTGGGAGTTCCACAACCGCACCGCGGTCGCCCACGTGATGCACATCCACCACAACGACTGGTACCTGCTCAGCCGCGACGGCAAGCCGCCGCCGCCCTGGGAAGACTGCCTCAAGGAGACCTTCTTCGCGATGCCCGGAGAACGCATCCTCGTCGCCGGACGCTTCGTCGACCACCCCGGCAAGTTCTCGATCCACTGCCACATGTTCGACCACGAGGACCACGGCCTGATGGGCCAGTTCGAGGTCGTGCGGCCGTAGGGATTCCGTCCTCCCTAAAGCTCGGGCGAGCGCTGCCGATGCATAGTGCGCGTTGGCTCCGTTACTTAAAAAGCAGGAGGAGTTGCGGCCGCCGGGGCGCTCGGAGGCGCGGGCGACCGGGGCGGTGCTGGGCGTCGGGGCCGCGCTGGTCGCGATCTCGCTGCTGTTGCCGCACCCGAGCGGCGCCAACACCCCCGTCCTGATCTCGCTCGCGATCGGGATGGTGGCAACGGGGCTGCTGCTCTGGTTCCTCTCGCGCCGCGTGCCGCTGCTCGTCACCCAGCTTGCGCTCGCCGCCGCCGCCGCGTTGTCCGGCCTGCTCACCTACGAGAGCGGCGTCGCCGCCGGCCAGTACGGCTCGGTCTTCGTCTGGGTGATCCTCGTCGCCGCCTACTTCTTCCCACGGCGCGTCGCGATCGCCTACCTCGCCTGGATCCTCGCCGTCAACGGCGTCCTCCTCGCCGCCGTCGAGAGCACCGCCGGCTACTCGCCCTTCACGCGCTGGGTCTTCACCGCCGTCTCGCTGACCGTGGTGATGTTGCTGACCAGCGCGATCGTCGCCCGCCGCGCTAAGGCGGACCGGCGCGCGCGCCGCTTCTTCGACCTCTCCCACGACATGCTCTGCACCTCCAACCTCAACGGTTACTTCGTCGAGGTCAACTCGGCCTGGGAACGGCTCGGATACACCCCCGAGGAGATGCGCTCGGTTCCCTTCATCGACCTCGTCCACCCGGACGACCGCGAGCGCACCGAAGCCCAGGCCGCCAGCATCTTCGAAGGGATCGAGGCGGTCGGGTTCGAGAACCGCTACCGGGCCAAGGACGGCAGCTGGCGCTGGCTGCGCTGGAGCTCGATTCTGGCGCCGGACGAGTCGCTGCTCTACGGCCGTGCCACCGACGTCACCGAGCTGAAGCAGGTCGAGGCCGAACGCGAGCAGCTGCTGGTCGAGGTCGAGGCGCTGGCCCACAGCGACGCGCTCACCGGCCTGCCGAACCGGCGCACCCTCGACGAACAGCTGCCGCGCGAGATGGCGCGGGCGCTGCGGGCCGAGTCGGACCTCTGCCTGGCGATCCTCGACTTCGACCACTTCAAGGACTACAACGACACTCATGGCCACCTCGCCGGCGACGAGATGCTGCGCCGCTGCGCGATCGCCTGGGATTCGGAGCTGCGCGGCGAAGACACGATCGTCCGCTTCGGCGGCGAGGAGTTCCTCGTCGTTTTGCCCGACACTCGCCCCGACCTGGCGATCGAGATCGTCGAGCGGCTGCGGGCGGTGACGCCGGCCGGGCAGACTTGCTCGGCCGGGATCGCCTGCTGGGACCTAAGCGAGACGGTCGAGGACCTGGTCGACCGGGCCGACAGCGCCCTCTACCGGGCGAAGGAGGCCGGGCGCGACCAGCTGATGCTGGCTCCGCAGATTTCGAACTGATCCTGGGTCATGATGGGGGAATGGGGAACCACGAGCTCACGGTGCGCTTTCGCACGGCACGGCGCGACCCCGAGCTGACCGTCGTCGAGGGCTTCCACGCGCTCAAGCACGCGCTGCGCTTCGGGGCCGAGCTGGTCGAGGCGGTCGCGGTCGACCCGCAGCACCTGGAGGAGCTCGCGGCCGAGCTGGCCCCGGATCTCGCCGGGGACCTGGCGGAGCGGGTCGAGCGGGTCGATGCCGAGACCCTGGCCGGACTGACGCCGCTGATGCCACACACCGGGGTGGTGGCGATCGCCCGCCGCCCCGCGATCGACCTCGACGCGGTGATCGCGGACGCGCGCCCGGCCCCGGTCGTCCTGCTCGAGCAGCCGAAGAACATGGGCAACATCGGCGCCTGCATCCGGGTCTCCGCGGCGGCGGGGGCGGCCGCGGTGCTGACCACCGGCGAAAACGACCCGTGGTTCCCGGACGCTGTGCGGGGCGCCGCGGGCCTGCATTTCGCGCTGCCGGTCGCCGCGGTCGCGGAGCTGCCGGCGAGCGACCGGCCGCTGCTCGCAATCGACCCCGAGGGGGAGGGGCTGCGCCCCGGCGGGCTGCCGGACCGCGCCGTGCTCGCCTTCGGCACCGAGCGCCACGGGATCAGCGAGAGCCTGCTGGAGCGGGCCGACGCGCGGGTCGCGATTCCGATGCGCGAGGGCGTCTCCAGCCTCAACCTCGCGACCTCGGTCGCGATCGTCCTCTACGCCAGCGGCTCGGCGCGGGTTGAAAAACGGTGGGGCGTAGGGGAGGGTCAGGGGCTAGTTTGGTGAAAGAACCACCGAGCGGCGCCTCGCCGCACGTTTCTCTGACTGAAAGGAAGCGCCTTGTCCTTGCCCATCGCTGATATCAGCTTCGGAGAACTTCTCCTCATTGCCCTGGAGATCTTCTTCTTCGTGATCTGGATCTGGATTCTGATCACGATCCTCACCGACCTCTTCCGCGACCACGAGCTGGGGGGCTGGTCGAAGGCCGCCTGGGTCCTGTTCCTGGTCTTCATCCCGTTCTTAACGGCGCTGATCTACCTGATCGCCCGCGGTAGCGGCATGCGCGACCGCACGATCAAAGCCCAGGCGGAGGCGAAAGCGCACTTCGACGAATACGTCCGCGAGCAGGCCCACACGACGCCTGCCGACGAACTGCACAAACTCAACGAGCTGAAGGAAAAGGGCGCCCTGAGTGCCGAGGAGTTCGACCGGGCCAAGGCCAAACTCCTCGCCTAGCGAGATCTCTGTGCCGACGGGCCGATTTCCGCTGATATAGAGCGTAAATCGGCCCGTCGGCCCGTCGCTAAGGGAGGCGCGAGTCCTTCGAAGGGTGCGCAATTTGCAAGGGAAGTTGCAGGTTATTAGCAAGCGCTCATAGTCTTTAGGGGGCTTCGCTAGCCTGCGCGACTCGCTGCCGGACCCTTCCTGGGCGGCAGCGAACTCGATGCGGGCTTTTCTTCTCAGCCATCCGGGCGCGCCCAAGCGCCGGGCGCTGCTCTTTGCAGCGCTGCTGTTGACCGCCGTTTGCGCGTTGGCGCTGGCGCTTTCGAGCGCCCCGGCGGTGGCAACGCCGCAGGAGAAACTGGAGCGGACCCAGGGCAAGCTCGACGCGGTGCGCGAGGACCAGAGCGCGCTGGCGGAAACGATCGCCGAACAGAACGCGGCAATCGACTCGATGATCGGCGAAGTCTCGCGGCTGCGCCGCGAACAGCAAGCGCTCGAGGGCGAACTGGTCGAGAAGCAGACCGAGCTGGAGCGGGCGACCGCGGCGCTGAAGAAGGAAAGGGAGCACCTCGAGGAAGTGCGCGAGCAGCTTCGCCGTGCCCTCGATGTGCTCGGCGATCGCCTCGTCGCGATCTACGAAGCCGGCTCGCCCGACCTCGTCAACGCGATCCTCGACTCCGAGGACTGGGCGGAGATGGAGGCCCAGACCGAATACCTGAACCGGATCCAGAGTTACGACGACGCGGTGGTCGAACGGGTCAAGGGCCTGCGCGACGAAGTTCAGGACGCGGTCGCGAAGCTGGCCGAGAACCGCGAAGAGATCGAAGCGGCGCGCGACGAAATCGCCGCCAAGGAGCGCGAAGCCGCCGCCGCGAAGGCTGACGCCGAGGCCCGCTTCGGAGAGCTGAAGGCGGCCCAGGCGGAGCGGCAACAGGCGATGGAAGCGCTCGAAGGCCGCGAAGAGGCGCTGAGCACGAACCTTGCCGCAATCGCCAACCAGATTGCCTCCGAAGGCGGTTCGGCGCCGATCGCCGAAGCGCCGGCCCCGCTGACGCCGGGCCAGACCGCCGGCTTCATCAGCGAAAGCGAAGCGAGCGCCCCCGCCTCGGCGCCGGACGCGGTCAAGGCGGCGATCTCCGCCGCCAACGCGATCGCCCACACCCCCTACATCTGGGGTGGCGGCCACGGTTCCTTCGAAGACTCCGGCTACGACTGCTCCGGTTCGGTCAGCTACGCCATGCACGCGGGCGGCTGGCTCGAAAGCCCGCTCGACTCGACCGGCCTCTCGACCTGGGGCGAACCCGGCCCGGGCAAGTGGGTCACGGTCTACGCCAACTCCGGCCACGCATGGGTGATCATCGCCGGCCTCGCCTTCGACACCTCCGGCGGCGCCGGCCCCCGCTGGCACTCCTCTCCGGTCAGCTCCACCGAAGGTTTCATCGCTCGGCACCCACCGGGTTATTAGTTCCCGCCCGCTGGGGTAGGTTTGGCCCCATGAATCTTGAGCAGGAGCTGGAGGAGCTGCTGGAGGTCGAGAAGTTCGCGCCGCCGGCCGAGTTCCGCGAGCAAGCCCTGTGGAATGACCCCGCCATCTACGAGCGGGCCGCGGCGGATCCGGAGGGCTGGTGGCTGCGGCAGGCGCGCGAGCTGCTCGACTGGGAGACGCCCCCGACGCAGGCGCTGAACGACTCCAACCCGCCCTTCTACAAGTGGTTCGAGGACGGGCGACTGAACGCCTCCCACAACTGCCTCGACCGCCACGTCGAAGCCGGCTACGGCGACCGCGTCGCCTATCACTGGCGCGGCGAGGAGGGGGAGGAGCGCGACGTCACCTACGCCGAGCTGCACCGCGACGTCCAGCGCTTCGCCAACGCGCTCAAGGACCTCGGCGTCGAGAAGGGCGATGTGGTCGGGATCTACCTGCCGATGATCCCCGAGGTTGTCGTCGCGATGCTCGCCTGCGCCCGCATCGGCGCTCCCCACAACGTCGTCTTCGGCGGCTTCTCGGCCGAGTCGGTTAGGGAGCGGATGGAGTTCTCCGCGGCGAAGGCGCTGGTCACCGTCGACGGCGCCCGCCGCAAGGGCAAGACGGCGCCGATCAAGCCGGCGGTCGACGAGCAGATGGGCGACCTCGGCTCGCTGCAGAAGATCGTCGTCGTCCGCCACACCGGGATCGAGTGCCCGATGACCGCGGGCCGCGACGTCTTCTACGACGAGGCGATTGCGGCCGCCGACCCCGAGTGCGCGGCCGAGCCGATGGAGGCCGAGCAGCCGCTCTTCATCCTCTACACCTCGGGCTCGACCGCGAAGCCGAAGGGGATCCTGCACACGACCGGCGGCTACCTGGCCGGCGTCACCGCCACCCACCGCTACGTCTTCGACCTGAAGCCGGAGGAGGACGTCTACTGGTGCGCGGCCGACGTCGGCTGGGTCACCGGCCACTCCTACATCGTCTACGGGCCGCTCGCCAACGGCGCCACCAGCGTGATCTGGGAGGGGGCGCCGGACTACCCGCACCAGGGCGTCTGGTGGGAGACGATCGAGCGCTACAAGGCGACGATCCTCTACGCGGCGCCGACGGCAATCCGCACCTTCATCAAGTGGGGGGCGGAGATCCCAGCCAAGTTCGACCTCTCCTCGCTGCGCCTGCTCGGCTCGGTCGGCGAGCCGATCAACCCGAAGGCCTGGCTCTGGTACCACCAGGCGATCGGCGGCGGGCGCTGTCCGATCGTCGACACCTGGTGGCAGACGGAGACCGGCGCGATCATGATCACGCCGCTGCCGGGGATCACCGCGACCAAGCCCGGCTCGGCGACGCAGCCGTTCCCCGCGGTCGAAGCCGAGGTGGTCGACGAGCGCGCGGGCGAGCCGATCGCCGAGGGGCAGGGACTGCTGGTCCTGGAGCGCCCCTGGCCCTCGATGCTGCGCGGCCTCTACAAGGAGGACGACCGCTTCGTCGAGACCTATTTCTCGCGCTTCGGGGTCGAGCGCTACCTGGTCGGCGACGCCGCCCGGCGCGACGCCGACGGCTACTTCTGGGTGATCGGCCGGATCGACGACGTCGTCAACGTCTCCGGCCACCGGCTCTCGACCGCCGAGGTCGAGTCGGCGATCGTCGCCCACGAGTCGGTCGCCGAGGCGGCGGTAATCGGCCAGCACGACGAGGACACCGGCCAGGCGATCTGCGCTTTCGTGACGCTGCGCGGCGGCACCGAGCCGAGCGACGAGGTCGAGGAGGGAATTCGGGCCACGGTCGCCGCCCGGATCGGCAAATTCGCCCGCCCGAAGCGGATCGTCTGGGCCGACGACCTGCCGAAGACGCGCTCCGGCAAGATCATGCGCCGCCTCCTCCGCGACATCGCCGAGGGCCGCGCGCTCGGCGACGTCACCACCCTGCGCGACCCCGACGTGATGAAGGAACTAGAGGCGAAGATCGCCGCGGAGCGCGACCGCGAGGACTGAGAACGTATTTAGTTCCGGTATGCGGAACGAAGTACGTTCTCACCTAGCCGCTGCGTTCGCTGGCCAGCCGCTCGACCGCCATCTCGAGCGCCTGCAGCTGTTCCTGGACGCTGCGCAGTTCGCGCAGGGCGAGCTCCTCGGCGCTCAGCTCCTCCGCCTCCAGCTCCTGCTCGAGCTCCGCGATTTCGGGGGCGAGGAAGCGCTGCGCAAAGGAGCCGGTGAGCAGGGCGACGAAGCCGATGCCGGTGAGCAGGACGGCGACCGAGACGATCTCCCCACCCGTGGTCGTCGGCTCGATGTTCGACCCGAGCGTGGTCATCGTCGTGATCGCCCAGTAGATGTCGTCCCAGAAGTCGAGGTCCTGGCGCTGCTCGAAGGCGTCGAAAAGCGCGGCGCCGCCGAGCGCGCTCAGCACCGCGAGCAAAGCGGCGTAGCGGACTCCCTCGAGCGAGAAGACCTCGCGCGAGAGCTGGGCGAGCCGCAACAGGCGCAATAGGCGCAACAGGCGCAGAACCCGCAGGCTCTGCAGCCCGGCGGGCAGGACGGGCGGGGTGAAGAAGACGATGATCAGGTCGAGCGGGTGGTACCTGATCCACTTGCGGCGGTTGGGGACAACCGACAGCATCACGACGAGCTCGACCAGGAAGGCGGTCCAGGTAATCCAGTTGAGAGCCACCGCAACGTCCTCGAGCAGGCCGCCGGGCTTGGACTCGGTGATCGCCACCGTTGGCAGCGTCAGCGCGGCCGCGATCAGCATCGGCGTTTTCAGCCGTTCCGCCACCCGCATGCTGCGTGCATCCATCCCCGGCGGGTAGCGCACCGGTTTCGCTGCCGCTGCGGAGCTCACCGCGACTGATTCGACGCGAGCCGGTCAAGCCCCTTCGCGTACCATGACCCGAGCAATCAACTAACTCAGGAGATCTTCACCCAATGACCACCGGTACCGCCACGCAGGACTACAAGGTCGCCGACATCGGCCTCGCCGACTTCGGGCGCAAGGAGATCGCCCTCGCCGAGGTCGAGATGCCCGGCCTGATGCAGACTCGCGAGGAGTTCGCGGCCGAGCAGCCGCTGAAAGGCGCGCGGATCACCGGCTCCCTGCACATGACGATCCAGACGGCGGTCCTGATCGAGACCCTGGTCGCGCTCGGCGCCGAGGTGCGTTGGGCGAGCTGCAACATCTTCTCGACCCAGGACCATGCGGCCGCCGCGATCGCCGCCGCCGGCATCCCCGTCTACGCCTGGAAAGGGGAGACGCTGGAGGAGTACTGGTGGTGCACCGAGCAGGCCCTGCTTTGGCCGGAGGGCGAGGGCCCGAACATGATCCTCGACGACGGCGGCGACGCAACGCTGCTCGTCCACAAGGGGGTCGAGTTCGAGAAGGCCGGCGCCGTGCCGGACCCGGCGACCGCCGACTCGGAGGAGTTCCGGATCGTGCTGGAGACCCTGCAGCGCGGCCTCGAGGCTGACCCGCAGCGCTGGACCAAGGTCGCCGCCGGAATCCAGGGCGTGACCGAGGAGACGACGACCGGCGTGCACCGGCTCTACCAGCTGGCCGAGACCGGCGACCTCTTGTTCCCGGCGATCAACGTCAACGACTCGGTGACGAAGTCGAAGTTCGACAACCTCTACGGCTGTCGCCACTCGCTGGTCGACGGGATCAACCGCGGTACCGACGTGATGATCGGTGGCAAGGTCGCGGTGATCTGCGGCTACGGCGACGTCGGCAAGGGTTGCGCCTCCTCGCTGCGCGGCCAGGGCGCGCGGGTGATCGTCACCGAGATCGACCCGATCTGCGCCCTGCAGGCGGCGATGGAGGGCTACGAGGTGCGCACCCTCGACGAAGTCGTCGACAGCGCCGACATATTCGTCACCGCCACCGGCAACAAGGACATCATCACCGTCGACCACATGGCGCGAATGAAGCACAACGCGATCGTCGGCAACATCGGCCACTTCGACAACGAGATCGAGATGGCGGCGCTGGAAGCGAGCGACGCCGAGCGGGTCGAAATCAAGCCGCAGGTCGACGAGTGGCGCTTCCCCGACGGCCACTCGATCATCGTGCTCTCCGAAGGGCGGCTGCTCAACCTCGGCAACGCGACCGGGCACCCGAGCTTCGTGATGTCGAACTCGTTCACCAACCAGGTGATCGCCCAGATCGAGCTGTTCGGCAAGAGCGTCCAGTACGAGGCGAAGCAGGTCTACGTCCTGCCCAAGCACCTCGACGAGAAGGTCGCCCGCTTGCACCTCGACGCGCTCGGGGTGAAGCTGACCGAGCTGACCGACGAGCAGGCCGCCTACCTCGGCATCCCCGCCGAGGGCCCCTACAAGCCGGAGCACTACCGCTACTAGGAGGAAGCCATGTGTAGGAACATCCGCACCCTGCACAACTTCGAGCCGGCGGCGACCGAGGAGGAGATCCAGGCCTCGGCGCTGCAGTACGTGCGCAAGATCAGCGGCTCGACCAAGCCCTCGCAGGCCAACCAGGAGGCCTTCGACGAGGCGGTCGAGGCGGTCGCCGAGGTGACGGCGACCCTGCTCGATCGCCTGGTTACCGCAGCGCCGCCGAAGAACCGCGAGGTCGAGGCCGCCAAGGCCAAGGCCCGCTCAGAAGCCCGCTTCGCTGCCTGAGCTGAGACGGTCGAGCAGTTCGGCCCCGTCTGCGACGGCCTCAGCATCCCGGCCGAAGTGGACTTCCTGGCGAGGGCGCTGGCTATTCGGCGATGCCCGTCATCGGTCGCACCCTCACGGCCAGCCAGCCGGGGAGGGCGAGCGCCGCCACCGCCACCGCGGTGAGTAAGGCGAGGACCCCCAACGCCGTCGACAGGGCGATCTCGTAGAAGACCGGAAAGCCGGTGATCGTCTCCAGCGCCCGGTCGAGCAGCGCCTGGCCGAGCAGGCCGAAGGCGGCGCCGATCAGACAGCCGCTGCCGAGTAAGAGGCCGCTCTCGACCATCAAGCCACCCCACAATTCGCCTTCGCTCAGGCCGTGGACCTTGAGCGCGGCGAAGGTCGGGCGCCGCTGCCAGATCATTCCTCCCATCGAGGCCGCCATCGCCAGCACGGCGGAGACCAGGACCATGGCGGAGATCTGGCTGAGGCGCGAGAGGCCGGCCCGCGAGGTCGCGCGTTGGCGCCGCATGCGCTCTACGCTCGTCTCAGCGCGGAGCGCCGCACGCGGGCCCAGCGCCCGCCCGACCGAGTCCGCGAGCGCGGCCGGGTCGACCCCGGGCCGGGCGAGGATCCCGAGCACGCTGGGCGCATCGGTGCCCCAGGCCGCGGCGAAGTCCGCGGCGTTCATCACGATGCCGCCGCCGGGCCAGCCGATGTTGGAGGTCAGGGCGGCGACCCGCAGCCCCCGCCGAACCGGGGTGGGAAGCGTGACCCGCTCGCCGGGTTCGACTCCGAGATGGTCGGCGATGCCGCGCGAGAGGGTGAGCCAGCCGCCACCGCGCAGGCGTGCGTCGGCGAGCGTCGCCGAGCCCTCCACCACCTGGCTGGCCAGCACCGGGTACTCGACCGATCTGCCCATTACCCAGGCGCGGTGCTCGTCGACGTCGAGGAAGCCGCCGCCGCCGTAGCTGATCCGCTGTGCGCCGGGCAGCCGTTCGAGCGCCACCCTCTGTGCGGGCGAGACCGTGAACGGCGTGGTGCCGAAGATGTTCGCCGGCCCTCGAAGGGCGACCCAGACGTCGGCGCCGCTGTCGACGTCGGCGGCGACGGCGTCGAGGCCGCGTTGGAGGTCGGCGCGGGCGCCGCCGAGCGAGACGGTCGCGAACACCGCGATCGCGCCGGTGGCGGCGAGCGCCAGGGTCCGAATCCGTGCCCTGCCGGCGCGCATCTCGAGGATCGCGAGGATCGTCACCGGGCTGCGTATGCGGCGGCCGAGCGAGTCGAAGGAGGCCGCCCCCAGGCGCATCAGGACGGGCAGCAGGGACAGCATCCCGACCGTGAGGCTGCCCATTCCGATGAGCGAGGCGCTGGGAAAGGCGATCGCGATCGTCGCCGTGAGGGCGAGCAGCGCCAGGCCGGCGACGATGAGCCGGGCCTCGCGGCCGGAGCCGCTCGCCAGCGTCGCGGATTGTCTGGGCGCGCTCGAGAAGGCGTCGCGGATCGGGGCCATGACCGCGAGGCAGGCGCCGAGGAGGCCGACGGTGACGGCGGCCGCAACGCTCTGCCAGGTGACGATCCGCTGTGAGCCGACCGCGAAAGCGGCGCTTAGGTAGTCGGGTATATCGCCGAACAGGTGCCGCGAGGCGAGATCGCCGAGAGCGAGCCCCAACAGCGACCCCGCGACCCCGAGCGCGAGGGCGTCGAGCAGGATGATCTTCGCCACCAGATGGGGTGCGTATCCGGCCATCCGCAGGTCGGCGATCAGCCGGCGGCGCTGGGGGACGGTGAGCAGCATCGCGTTGAGCGCGAAGAGAAACCCGACCAGGGCGCTGAGCGCGGAGAACATCACCGTGGCCCGGTCGGTCGGGTACGCGGCTCGTTCGAAGACGGCGACTTCGCGGTCCGCCGGGGCGAGATTGAGCCGGTCGGAGGTGGCGACCTCGCGCAGCGCGGTGCCGACCTGGCGCTCGTGGCCGGGCTTCGCTCTGACGAAGACGCGGTTGAGGTTGCTGCCGAGGCCGGCCAGCGCCTGCACGAGGCGGAGCGGGCCGAGCGCGACCGGGCTTTCCGCCAGCGACCCAACCCCGCCGAGCTCCCCGGCGACGCGGACGCGGGTGGTCCTCGCGCCGGTCTCGACCCGGATCACGTCGCCCTCGACGACTCCGAGGGCGGCGGCAAGCGGCGCCGGCAGGACCAGGCCGGGTCGTTGTCCGCGTCGGCCCGGCGCCTGGTCTCCTAGCAGGCTCCCGCCGACGCGGTCGAAGCGCGCGTCGCCGCCGATGATCAGGACCGAGCGAAAGCCGCCCGCGCCGAGGAGGTTCGCCCTGGCTTCGGCGATCGGCGCGGCGGCGGCGACTCCCGGCATCTCCCTTACCTCCACAAAGACCCGTTTGGGGAAGCCGTCGGTGCTGCGCGCCGCGAGCTGGAAGTCGGCATCCCCGACGATTCCGTCGGTGAGCTGGCGCACCGAGCCGGTCAGGCTGGTGCTCGCAATCAGCGCCGCGAATACGAGGGCGACGCCGACCGCGAGTCCCGCGAGCGCCAGCAACTCGGCCACCAGCCGTGATCGCAGCCGGACCCGGTAGAAGTGGGCGAGACTCGTGAGGGGCAAGGCCTGGCGTGTCCCTAGGAGGGGGTGGGGTCGATGCGCGGCCCCAGCTCATAGGCCGCGAGCCGGCCTTCCTTCAGCGCCTCGACGCGGTGCGCGAACTCGGCCGCCTGCGGGTCGTGAGTCACGAGCAGCATCGCGACCCCCTTTTCCTCGCAGACCTCGGTGAGCAGGGCGAGCACTTCGCGGCTGCGCTGGGCGTCGAGGTTGCCGGTCGGCTCGTCGGCGAGGACGAGCTTCGGCTCGGTGGAGAGCGCCCGGGCGAGCAGGACGCGCTGACGCTGGCCGCCCGAGAGCTGCTCCGCGCGGTGCCCGTAGCGGCCGCCCAGGCCCAAGCGATCGAGCAGGGGCGCGACCCGGCGGTGCGCCTCACGCACGCCGATGCGGTGGGCGAAGAGCTTCAGGGCCGCGTTGTCGATCGCCGAGACTCCCGGCAGCAGGTCGGGCGCCTGGCTGACGTAGCCGAGTTGCCGCCGCCGGTAACGGGCGGCCTCCCGGGCCAAGAGGCCGGACACCCGCTGGCCGCCGACCAGCACGGTTCCGCTGTCCGGCGGCATCAGCGCCGCGACGATCGTGAGCAGGGTCGTCTTGCCCGACCCACTCGGGCCGTACAGTGCAACAAGTTCGCCGCTGTCGACCCGCATCGAGAGTCCGTCGAGCGCTCGCACCACATCGTCGCCGACGGGATAGTGCTTGACGAGGTCGCGCAGCTCAAGCAATCTCGGCCGCTCGCAATCGCATCATCGGGCTCGCTTGGCCCGGGCACTCGCGACGCCTTTGGTGAGGCGCCAGAGGCGGAAGATGCCGAGCACGGGCAGGATCAGCGGTCGCATCTCCTCGACTATCCGGGTCTTGACCGCCCGTCCCGGCTCCTCTCGGGTCTGCGGAGCGGAGAGGTAGTAGGAGGCGACGCCGACGGCAGTCATGCGGTGATGCCCGCCGTGGCGGATGTGGCTCCCCTCCTCGGCGGCGCGAGCGGTGACCGCTCCGATGCGCTCTGCCATGACGCCGTCGCTCTCGTAGTAGGAGACGAAGGAGTGGCTCCCGTCTTCGGCGTCGCGCTGACGGTCGATCACGCTGTCGAGCAGGGTGCTGATTGTGGAGATGTGCAGGTACGCCGTGTCGATCCTATCGGCATCGAGGGCGGTGGTGCGGGGGTCCGCTGCGGCGGCGATCAACGCGTGCACGGAGAGGATCGAGGCAGTGGCGCCGGCGGTGTACTCCCACCAGCTCAGCCCGGTGTCTTGCGCGGCGGCCGTCGCCCACTCGGAGAGTTGCTCCACCCCGAGCGCCACGATCGCGTGGGTGCGCGTCTGGGACTCGCCGCAACGCAGCGCCGCCGTCCGTGCGGCGGGAGCTACGGCGGGCGCCCGAGGAAGGCGCCGGAACGCCTGCTGGCAGGACTCGACCAGGGTCTGCAGGTAGCCGCCGTCGTCGCGGCGATCGTGGCGGTAGTAGTCGACGTGCTCAGGTTCCCCAACGGCGATCGAGATAGTGAACGCGCTGAACAGCAGGCGGCCGTTGCCCAGCGGGTCCTCGGCCGGCTGCTCGGTGAGGCCGTCAAGGTAGTCGTAACAGACCTGGAGGGCGACGATCGCGTCGATCGCCAGGCCCTGGTGGCGGCGCGGAGAGAGCGTGGCCAGGGTCGCCGCGACCTCGGTGTTGAAGCGCTCATCCGCGATCTTCGCGAGCGCGAGATCGCGCAGGGCGGGATCGGGAATGAGGTGGGCGCGCTCCACCCAGTGGCGCAGCCCGCGATGGACCCGCGGCAGGACCACGAGCCAGTAGAGGAGGTTGGCTCGCGCCAGTGCCACGGCGGCGCGCGCTTCGCCGGCCAGTCGTCCGAAGCGAGTCACTCGGTCCCTCCCTGCCGTGCGCCCGGGGACTCCGACCTCAGCTCCATCCGCCGCCTCGCCGCGAAGTCGTCGAGGACGGATCTGAAGACGGCGCGGTCGAAGTCGGGCCAAAGCTCGTTGCGGAAGACGAGCTCTGCGTTGGCGGCCTGCCAGAGCAGGAAATTGGAGAGCCGTCGCTCGCCGCTGGTGCGGATCACGATCTCGGGGTCGCGCATGTCCGGCTCGTAGAGGCAGGAGCGGAACTCTTCCTCCGTCTTGCCGTCGAACGAGCGCGCAGCATCGACGATCTCAGCGCGCCCGCCGTAGTTCAGGGGAATCACCAGGGTGATCCTGCGGTTCTCCTTCGTCAGCGTTTCGGCCCACTCAATGCGCTCGAGCACGCTGGCCGGCACGGGGTCTCGATGCCGGCCGATGAATCGCATCCGCACGCCGTTCCTGTGCAGGTCCGGGGCTTCGCGTTCGATGTAGAAGCCGATCAGCGACATCAATCCCTCGACCTCGGCGGGGGAACGAGTCCAGTTCTCGGTCGAGAATGCGAACACGACGAGTTCCTCGATGCCGAACTCGGCCGCGTCGCGCAGCCGGGCACGCAGGTTCTCCGCCCCCGCCCGGTGTCCCTCGAGGACCGGTAGGCCGCGTTGCTCGGCCCACCGGCCGTTGCCGTCGGTGATGATCGCTACGAACCGTGGCCAGTCTCTCTCCATATTTACGAACGTAGCCGTTTATAAGTGGTAGTTGCATGTTTTAAAAGCAAACGTGGGTGCAAGCAGAAATTTCCACGTTTAATTTGCTACGCTAATTAGCGTAATTAACCAGTGATCGGCGAGCACGAACATCACGACCAGAAGGAGGTGACGGACGTCGCGGCTCAGTTGCGGTTGGGGATCGTGCGGACGGCGCGCCGGCTGCGGCAGGAGGCGGCGGCGGAGGCGACCGGGTTGACGCCGACCTCGACCTCGGCGCTGGCGACGATCGAGCGGCACGGGCCGCTGACGCCGAGTGAGCTGGCGGAGCTGGAGCGGGTGCGGCGACCGACCGTGACCCGGACGCTCGGCTGCCTCGACCGCGAGGGGCTGATCGAGCGCACCCCCGACCCCGACGACGGGCGCAGCTCCCTGGTCAGCGTCAACGCGGCCGGGCGGGAGCGGCTGCGGCGCCTGCGCGGGCGCAAGAACGCCTACCTGGCGAAGCGGATGCGGGACCTGCCGGCGGCCGACGTCGCGACGCTGGAGCGGGCCGCGGAGATCCTCGAGGGCATGCTGGAGAGTGAAGGGGCGCCGGCCCGGCGCCGCGTTTCGTGAGCGCTGCCCTGCGCCGCTCGTTCGACTCGCTCGAGGTTCCCAACTACCGGCGCTACTTCGCCGGCCAGCTGATCTCGCTCTCGGGGACCTGGATGCAGACGGTGGCGGCGCTCTGGCTCGTCCTCACCCTCACCGACAGTGGCGTCGCGGTCGGACTGACCACCGCCCTGCAGTTCCTGCCGATGCTCTTGATCGGCGCCTGGGGCGGGCTGCTCGCCGACCGGATCCCGAAACGGCGCCTGCTGATCGCGACGCAGGCACTGATGGCGATCCCCGCGGTCGGCCTCTTCGCGGTCACCGCGACCGGTGTCGTCGAGGCCTGGATGGTCTACCTCGCGGTGTTGGCGATGGGCACGGTCAACGCGATCGACAACCCGACCCGGCAGAGCTTCGTCTACGAGATGGTCGGCCCGGACCGGGTCGTCAATGCGGTCAGCCTCAACAGCGTGATCGTGCAGATGGCGCGGATCGCCGGGCCGGCGGCGGCGGGGATCCTGATCGCCGGCTTCGGCGTCGTCCCTTGCTTCGCGCTCAACGCGCTCACCTTCGTCGCGATGATCGTCGCGCTCTGGGGAATGGACCCGCGCGGCCTGCACACCGAGCCGGTCGCGCCGCGCGAGCCGGGCGCGATTCGCGCCGCGCTGCGCTACGTCGCCCGCAGCCCCGAGCTGGCCCTGCCGCTGGCGCTGATGGCGCTGGTCGGGACGCTCGGCTTCAACTTCCAGGTGCTGCTGCCGCTGCTCGCCAAGTTCAGCTTCGACGGTGGCGCCGGCACTTACGCGGCGATGGTCGCGGCGATGGCGGCGGGCTCGATCGTCGGCGCTCTCGTCACTGGCGCCCACGGGCGCACCGGCCCGGCCCTGATCGCCGGCGGCGCGCTCGCCTTCGGCGTGCTCGGACTGCTCTCCGCCTCGATGCCGGTGCTGGCGCTGGAGATCCCGATGCTGGCGCTACTCGGCGCCGCCGCCGTCACCTTTGCGGCGACGATCAACTCGACCCTGCAGCTCGTGGTCGTGCCGGAGATGCGCGGCCGGGTGATGGCGCTCTACTCGGTTGTCTTCCTCGGCTCGACCCCGATCGGCGGCCCGCTGACCGGCTGGCTGGCGGAAACGTATGACCCACGCGCGGCCCTGCTGCTTGCCGGGGTGACCGGCCTTGTCGCTGCCTGGGCCGCCCGCGTCAGCTTCGCGCGGGCGGCTCGGCAACGGGTGATTCAGCCGGTGTAGCCAGCGGATTTGAGGTAGGCCGCCGCCGCTTCTTTCGGCGTCTGCCGTTCGAGTTCGACCCGGGCGTCGAGCTCCTGCATCACCTCGAGCGTCAGCCCTTCCTGGACCTGGAGGATCGTCCCTTCGTAGTCGGGCCCGGCTTCTTCGTTCACTTTCCGCGCGGTCACGAAGATCACGTTGCCGGCCGGGAAGACTTCTTTGTCGTCTTCGAGGATGACGAATTTGTCCTTCTCCGCCGAGAGCTGCGGGTCGGTGGTGAAGAGGATCGAGAGGTCGGCCTGCCCATTTTCGAGCACCGTGTAGCGAAGGCCGATGTCGACCGATTTGAAATCCTTGAATTTCAATCCGTAGAGTTTTTCGAGCCCCGCTTTGCAGTCGATTCGCTGGGGGCACTCGGGCGAGCCGTAGAGGGTCAGTTGCTCCGAGACGCCCTCGAGGTCGGAGACGTTTTCGAGGTCGTATTTCTCCGCCGTCGCGGTCGTCGTCCCGACCGCGTTGGCGCTGGCGAACGGAGTTGGTTCGAACGCCGTCAGGCCTTCTTTTTCGAATTCTGCTTTCGCCTCTTCGTAGGCGCCCTGGGCGTCGGCGGGGACTTCTTCCGGTTCCTTGCCGAAGAACGAGGTGAGGGCCGTGCTCGCGTACTCCGGGTAGCCGGAGATCCCCCCGCTTTTCACCGCTTTGCGGGCGACGGTTTCCGAGCCGAGGTTGAGGTCGCTCTTGACTTTGTAGCCGGCCGCGGACAGCGCCTGGGCGTAGATTTCCCCGAGGATTTCCTGTTCGGGGAAGTTCTTCGACCCGATCGTCAGGCTGACTTTGCCGTTGTCGGGATTGGAGACGATCGCGCCGCCACCGTTGCCTTCGGTCGTCGTGCCGCCGTCATCGTCGTCGCTGCCGCAGGCGGCGACTCCGAGCGTCAACGCGAGCACGAGCAGCAACGCAGCCACTCCCCACAGCCTCGTCGTCTTGGTCCTCACTGGTGTCCTCCTTGGTTGCTGGTCAAATCAAGCGCTCCTCAGCTTCAGCCCCGGCGAGGTGAGCAGGCGCTGCAGCCCGGCGAAGGCGAACTCGAGCGTGAGCGCGAGCAGGGCGACCACGATCGCCCCCGCCAGCACGCCGTTGGGGCCGTAGACGTTCTGGCCGAGGATGAGGTTGCCGAGGCTCTCGACCCCGGCCAGCGGCGCGATCGTCGCCGTCGCCACGATCGCGATAGTGGCGCCGCGGATGCCCGCGAAAAGGGTCGGGATGGCCAGGGGGATCTCGACCTTGCGCAAGATCTCGAGCTCGGTCATGCCCATGCCCCGGGCGGCGTCGACGGTCGCTCGGTCGACCTGGTGGATGCCGACGAAGGCGTTAGCGAGGATCGGCGGTATGCCGAGGACCGCGAGGGCGATCGTCAGGTTGAGGACCCCGACACCGATCGCCGCTGCCATGAACGCAATCAGGGCCAGCTCTGGAATCGCGCGCCCAATGTTGCCGAGCACGACCGCGAACAGTTCGCCGGTACCACGGTGCCCTAGGTAAAGACCGATTGGAAGCGCAACCAGCAGCGAAAGCCCCAGCGCCAGCAGAGTCAATTCGAGCTGGCTGAGCGTCAGTTCGACCACCTTGTCGAAGCCGCCGACCTTCGCGCCACCGGTCACGCTCGAGTCCTGCGGGGTGAAGATGAATTCAACCGCGCCCCCAATTGAGGCTAGGACTGGAGAGGAGAGTAGGTCGGCAATCAAGTCGTCTCCGTCCGTTTCCAGGGAGTCAACAGTCGCTGTGCGGCGAGCAGAGCCAGCCCGAAGGCCACGGCGATCAGGATGGCGATGCCGCCAGCGATGATGATGTTGGTCTTGAAGTCGATTCCGGACTTGATCGGCGTGCCGAGGCCGCCGCCCCCTGCGAACACAGCGAGCGTCGCGATCGCCACCGTGCTGACCGTGGCGATCTGCAGGCCGGCGAAGATCTCCGGCCGTGCCAGTGGCACCTCGATCTTCCAGAGGATCTGGCGATCGGTCAGACCCATGCCTCGGGCGGCGTCTTTTACTGACTCGGGCACGTTCGAGAGGCCGACCATCGTGTTGCGGTAGATGATCTGAAGCGTGTAGATGGCGAGTGCGACAATCGCGGTGTCGCGCCCACGGCCGGTGAACGGTTCCAGCAGGAAGAAGAAGGCGACGCTGGGGATCGTGAAGAGGATGCCGGTGGCGGCAAGTAGCGGCGGCTGCAACCAGCGACGCCGGTGCGACAGCAATGCCAAGGCGAAGGCAACAGCGAACCCAATCAGCACCGAGATCACGACCAGTTCGACGTGCTGAATCGTCGGCGTTTCGTAGCGGTCGATGTTTTCCTTCGCCCAGTCCCAGCAGAAGAAGGCATCCGTCGCCTGGCAGGGCAGCGTGTCGGAGGTGCGTTCTTTAAGAAAGCCTTCGCCGACTTCGCCGACCGCAGCCAGGGCCGGGCTACTCATGCGGACGCTCCACGGCGCTGTACTCCTCGGTCTTCGCTCGCGGCGATTTGAGGAACTCGGAGATGATCTCGACCGAGAGCACGCCGGCGATCCGGCTCTTGGCGTCGACCACCGCCGCGTACTGGGACTCGGCCTGGAGCAGGTCGGCGAGTGCGTCGCGCATCACGTCATCGAGTTCGAGCCGCGGACCGAGCGGCGAGTCCGGCTGCGCTGGCACGACGTCGGCGACGAGGTCGCGCTCGGAGAGCCAGCCGAGCGGCCGGCGCTCGCTGTCGACCAGCAGCGGGTAGGGGACTTCGACGTCGGGCGAGGCCAACTTCGCTCGCACCTCGGCGGCCGCCTGGCCGACGTGGGCGAGCGGCGCCTCCCAGAGGTCAATGTCAGAGACCCGCATCAGCGCCAGCCGCTTCAGCGCCCGGTCGGCGCCGACGAAGTCCTCGACGAACTCATCGGCCGGGCTCATCAGGAGCTCGGCCGGGGTCGCGTACTGGGCGACCTTGCCGCCCTCGCGCATCACGGCGATCCGGTCGCCCATCTTGATTGCCTCGTCGATGTCGTGGGTAACGAAGAGGACGGTCTTGCGGACCTGCGCCTGCAGGCGCAGGAACTCGTTCTGGAGGCGCTCGCGGTTGATCGGGTCGATCGCCCCGAACGGCTCGTCCATCAGCATCACCAGCGGGTCGGCGGCGAGTGCCCGCGCGACCCCGACCCGCTGCTGCTGGCCGCCGGAGAGCTGGGCGGGGTAGCGCTCGCCGAGCTCGGGATCGAGCCCGATCAGCTCCAGCAGCTCGGCCGTGCGCGCGGCGATCCGCTCCTTCTTCCAGCCCAGCAGCTGCGGCACCGCGGCGATGTTCTCGGCGATCGTGCGGTGGGGGAAGAGGCCGATCTGCTGAATCACGTAGCCGATCTCGCGCCGCAGCTGGGCGGGATCCTTGGCGCGCACCGACTGCTCGCCGATCAGGACGTCGCCCTCGCTGATCTCGACCGTGCGGTTGACCATCCGCATCGCGGTCGTCTTGCCGCAGCCGGAAGGTCCGACTAGGACGCAGATCTCGCCCGCGGGGATCTCGAGCGTAAGCCGGTCGACCGCCGGTTTCTCGGCGTTGCCGTAGCGCTTGGTCGCGCCCTCGTACCTGACAGAGGAGGCTCCGGGTTGGGATTGCGACTCGCTGGTGGCCATGCCCTCGGTACCGGGTCGAGCCTATACCCCGTTACAGATCTTTCACCACTTCCAAGAAGCTTCAGCGCTGCTCGATGCACTGAGCGCACCGGGGTGCGCTCGATCGGTCGGGGGTCAGAGGCCGAGGCGCCGTGCCCGCTCGGCGGCGCGGGCGACGATCTCCTCGAAGCCGGGCAGCTCGCCGCCGCGCATCAGGATCTGGCCGCCGACCACAGTGGTGTCGACGAGCGCGCCGCTCGCCGCGTAGACCAGGTTGGAGGCGAGCTC
This sequence comes from uncultured Solirubrobacterales bacterium, assembly GCA_963846515.1. Taxonomy (GTDB): domain Bacteria; phylum Actinomycetota; class Thermoleophilia; order Solirubrobacterales; family 70-9; genus VAYN01. The sequence continues at coordinate 485,277 of CAWJWC010000005.1, forward strand.
GCCGATCCCGATCTCGGCAGCGCCGGGGCGCAGCAACAGGAAGTCGGCCGGGGCGCCGACCTGCAGCGGCTTCCCGGCGCCGAGCCGCGGCGCGTTGGCGCCGGTCGCCACCGCCCAGGCCTCGGCGGCGGCGATCGCGGTCGGGTCGGCCGCGGCGTGCTTCTGGGCGAGCGCGAAGTGCTTCAGGTCGGCGAGCAGGTCGAGCGAGTCATTGGAGCCGGCGCCATCGGTGCCGAGCCCGACCGCGACCCCGGCCGCCCGCGCCGCCGGATAGGGGAAGACGCCGCCGACCGCGAGCTTCATGTTCGCGACCGGGTTGGTGACGACCGTGCAGCGGCGGGTGGCGATCAGCTCCAGCTCCTCCCGGCCGAGCCAGACGCCGTGGGCGAGGACGGTGCGCTCGTTCAGCAGCCCCAGCCGGTCGAGGTAGGCGACGGGACGCAACCCGTGGGCGGCGAGGCAGTCCTCGACCTCGCGCTCGGTCTCGGAGAGGTGGATGTGGACCGGCACCTCGCGCTCGGCGCTGAGCTCGGCGATCCAGCGCAGGGACCCTTCGCTGACCATGTAGATCGAGTGCGGCGCGAGCGCCGGGCGCACCGCGGGGCCGAGTTCGGCGAGGCGGTCGAGGCTGCGCAGGGCGCTTTCGCGCAGCTTGCCGGCGTCCCCGTTGAGGTCGAAGAGCGGAGCGCCGATCGTCGCCGCGATCCCCGCGTCGGCGACCGCCCGCGCGGTCGCCTCCGGATGCCAGTACATGTCCCAGAAGCGGGTCGTGCCGCTGCGGATCATCTCGGCGCAGGCGAGCCGCGCGCCCCAGTAGACGTCCTCGTCGCCGAGCTTCGCCTCGACCGGCCAGATCTTCTCTTCCAGCCAGGGCATCAGCGGCAGGTCGCCGCCGCTGCCGCGGAACAGGGTCATCGCCGCGTGGGTGTGGCCGTTGAGCAGCGATGCGACCAGGGGAGCCCCGGCGGCGTCGATTGACTCCTCGCCGGCACCCGCGACGACGTCGGGACCGAGTGCCGCGATCACCCCGTCCTCGCAGCGCAGCCCAACCGTCTCGCCGTCGAGCACGGCGCCGGTGAAGATCACCGCCCCACCGCCCCGAGCCGCGGCAGCACCGCCGCGAGGCCGTCGCGCAGCCGCTGCGCGTTGGCGAGGCGGTCGTCCTCGAGGGCGGCGACGTCGAGCTCGCCCTCGCCGATCCCGTTGGCGAGGTTGTCGACGACGCAGAGCGCCGCGTAGTCGAGCCCGAGCTCGCCGGCGACGATGCACTCGGAGGCGAGCGTCATCCCCACCACGTCGGCGTGCGGGGCGATCAGCCGGATCTCGGCGGGGGTCTCGAAGCGGGGTCCGATCGTCTGCCAGTAGACGCCGCCGTCGTGCGGGGCCTGCCCGCTCCCCGTCCAGGCCTCGATCGCCTCGGCCCGCCAGCGCGGGTCGAAGCCGGGCGCCGAGTGGGCGCGGGCATCGGCGAAGATCGTCAGGCCGACATGGAGGGCGATGAAGTCGTCGGGGCAGAGCAGGCTGCCGACGGGAAGCGTCGGGCTGAGCGAGCCGACCGAACCGATCGCCAGCACGCGGTCGCAGCCCTGCTCGACCAGCGGCCGCAGGTTGGCGGCGTGGTCGATCGCATGGGGGAGGACATAGGCACGGTCGGCACCGCCGTGGCGCTGGACGATCGCCGCCCCATGCTCGGCCGCGGCGCCCGCGATCTCCTCGCCGCCCGGACCGAGCGCATTGCTGCCGAGGATCACCGCGAGCCGTCCCACGCGCCGATCCTATGACTCGCGGTGGGCCCGGAACGCGGCCGCCGCTTCGTCGTGGTCGACGATCGGCTCGGGGTAGTCGAGCTTGGCGAAGCCCTCGAGACGCCAGGGGCGGTGGATCGCTTTGCCCTCGACCGACTCCAGCTCCGGCAGGTAGCGGCGCACGTAGGTGCCCTCGGGGTCGAAGCGCTCGGCCTGGCGCAGCGGGTTCAGCACCCGGTTCGGTCGAGTGTCATTACCGGTCCCCGCCACCCACTGCCAGTTGCCGGCGTTGTTGGCGATCTCGCCATCGCTGAGCAGGTCCCAGAAGTGCCAGGCACCCGCCCGCCAGTCGATGTAGAGGTCCTTGCAGAGGAAGGAGGCGACGGTCATCCGCGCCCGGTTGTGCATGAAGCCCTCCTCCGCCAGTTGCCGCATCGCCGCGTCGATGAGCGGGTAGCCGGTGCGCCCCTCCTGCCAGGCCTCCAGCGCCCGCCGCGAGCGCGACCAGCGGTCGCCGCGCGGGCGGTAGTCGCGGTGGGGCAGGGCGGGGACGGCGGCGAGCACCTGGTGGTGGAAGTCGCGCCAGCAGAGCTGGCGCACGAAGGGCGCGCCGCCCTTGCGCTCGCCCGCCTCCCGCATCAGCTCCAGCGGCGAGAGGCAGCCGAAGCGCAGATGGGCGCTGAGGCGCGAGGTCGCGTCGCCGGGCAGGTCGTCATGGCGCTCGTCGTATTCCGCCAGACCGTCGCGGAGGAAGGCGTGCATCAGCCGCCGCCCTTCGTGCTCTCCGCCCTTGGCGCGGCGCGCTGAAGGGGTGCCGTCGGTCAGCTTATGGAGCACCGGGATCCGCCCCGCCTGGACTCGGCTCGGCACTGTGAGCTTGCCTGGCGCCGAAGCTCGCTTGCGCAGCGGTAGCCCGCTCCAGGCACGGTGGTAGGGGCTGAAGACCTTGAAGTGGTCGCCGCCGCCCGGGGTCACGGCGCCCGGTGGCACGATCGTCACCCCCGGATGGAGGCGGAGCTCGATTCGCTCCTCCGCGCAGGCCCGAGCCAGCCGCCGCTCCCGCACCCGCGCGTAGGCGCTGTAGTCGGCGCTGGCGTGCAGCTCGGTTGCGCCGGCATCGCGGGCGACCCGGATCGCCTCCGCGACCGGGTCGCCGCGGCGCACGAACAGCCGCCCGCCCGCCCGGCGCAGCGACTCATCGAGGTCGAGCAGCGCCTCGCGCATGAAGGCGACTCGGTTCGGCGCGGCGAAGCGCGACCCGAGCAGCCGCTCGTCGAAGACGAAAAGCGGCAGCGTGCGCTCGGCCCGAGCGGCGGCAGCCAGCGCCGGGTTGTCGTGCAGGCGCAGGTCGCGGTTGAAGAGGATCAGCGCGGTTTTCACTCGATCCCTGAGGGTAAGGATCGGGGCATGGGTGAGCGTCCCTCAGGGCGAGAGGAGACCGAGGGCGAACGCCTCGATCGCAACCTCGGCGAGCTGCTGCAGGAGCTGCGGGTGGCGCTGCCGGGGGTCCAGGTGCTCTTCGCCTTCCTGCTGGCGGTGCCGTTTCAGCAGGGATTCACCAAGATCACCGAGTTTCAGAAGGACGTCTACTTCGCGACGTTGCTGCTCACCGCGCTCTCCGCAGCGCTGTTGATCTCGCCCTCGGCCTACCACCGCCTCACCTTCCGCATGCAGCAGAAGGACCACCTCGTCTTCCTCGCCAACCGCTTCACGATCGCCGGTCTGGCCTGCCTCGCACTGGCAATGACTGGGGCGATCGTGTTGATCACCGACGTCCTCTTCGGCACCACGGCGACGATCGTCACCGGCGTCGCGGCGATGGCGGTCTTCCTTCTGTTCTGGTACGCGCTGCCGCTGAAGCGGCGGCTCAGCTCGGCGGAGGAGCCGGACCCGCCGACTGAGTCGTCCTAGCGCGAGCCTGTCGCAGCTCCTCCAGCTCGCTCGCCAGCTCCTCGACGCACGGCAGCTCGGGGGCTTCGCGCCGCAGCATCTCCAGATCGCCTCTCCAGATCTCTTCCTTGATGTCCAGCGGTGCCTTGAACTCTTCGCCGGCGGGCTCCCCTTCGTTCGCGTAGGCCCGCCGCAGGACCCGCACGTTGGAGAGCTTGTCCGCGGCGTAGATCGCCAGGGCATCGCCGCCGGCGGCCTCGACGTGGCGTCGGTGCTCGTCCTTGCGGCGCTGGTAGGGCTGGACCGATTCGTCGTCGGTCATCGCCTCGACCAGGCGCGCCACCCGCGGCCCGAAGCGCTCGGCGATCTCCTCGACGCTCGTCTCGCTGTCCTCGACGACGTCGTGCAGCAGGGCAGCCGCCACCGTCTCCTCGTCGTAGCCCTGTTCGGCCAGCAGCTCGGCGACGGCGACGGGATGGTGGATGTAGGCCATGCCCCCGCTGCCACTGCGGATCTGCTCCGCGTGGGCCCGCTCGGCCAGCTCGAGCGCGTCGCGAATCAGCTTCGACTCTGCGGCGGCGGCCTCGATATCGGGCGACGGCATCCGCGTCAGCCTAACGCGCCCCGGGCCTCGCTCAGGCAGGAGCGGCGGCTGGACGCGGCGCCCGCACCGGCAGCTCGTACTCGGCCCGCTCCATCCCCAGCTCGATCGCAGCCGGGTCTCCACCCGTCGCCGCCCAAAGCTCCCGCGCCTCCTCGCCGTGCCGGTCGAGGAATTCGTCGGAGTGCATCGGATCGTGGTGGAAGAGGACGGTGCGCTTGGCGCCGGCGCGGCGGGCGAAGGCGAGCGAGTGGCTCAGCGCCGAGTGTCCCCAGCCAAGGTGCTCGGGGTACTCGGCGTCGGCGTACTGGCCGTCGTGGATTAGCAACGAGGTGTCCTGGGCGAGCCCGAAGCCGGAGATCCAGTCGTCCTCGAGCCGCTCGAGGTCGGCACCGAGCGCCGGCTCGTGGTCGGGGATGTAGGTGAGCGAGGAGTCGCCGTCGTCGATCCGGTAGCCGAGCGTCGGGCCGCGGTGGGCGACCGAGGCGGCGCGGATCCGGGCCGAGCCGATCCCCCACTCGGTGTCGGGGGCGTGGCGGAAGGAGACGTCGCAGGGCAGCTCGCGCACCTCGACCGGGGAGAGCGGGGCGGAGATGTAGCGAGCGATACGGTCGCGCAGCGAGGCCTCGGGCGAGGCTGGCCCCCAGATCACGATCTCGGTTTGGGCGCGGAAGGCGGGGGCGAAGAAGGCGAGGCCGAGGATGTGGTCGAGGTGGAGGTGGGTGAGCAGGATGTTCAGCCGCGCTGGCTCCTGGGCCAGCGCGAGGCCGAGGCTGCGGATGCCGCTGCCGGCGTCGAGGGCGAGCAGCGAGCCGTCGGAGAGGGTCACCCCCACACAGGAGGTGTTGCCGCCGTAGCGAATCGTCTCCGGCCCCGGGGAGGGGATCGAGCCGCGAGTTCCCCAGAGCTTGATCTTCATGCCGACCCGGTCCCGTGCCCGTTCGCCGCGACCGGCCAGAAGATCGCGATGCCGCCCTGGGAGCCGTGCGCAGTGAGGATCGGGAAGGCCGAGACCTCGACCTGGTGGCTGGCCCCGTCGGTCGAGTGGATCTCGAGCTCGGCGTGGGCGGGGCGGCCGTCGCGGACGGCGGCGACCAGCGGCAGGTCGTCGTAGGGGATCGGCTCGCCGTCTTCGTCGAAGGGGCCGAACAGCTGTCCCCACTCGGCGGCGCCGACCGTGCCGAGTTCCTCGAAGCGCTTGCCGAGCATCATCCCCGCCGCCTCGTTGTAGAAGACCAGGAGGCCGCCCTCGTCGACGAGGAAGGCCGGGGTCGAGAGCGCCGACATCAGGTTGCGGGCGAGGATCAGCTCTAGCGGCTTCTGCGTCACAAATGACACTTTAGTTTCGTCGTGTGCATGGCGCTAGGCGGGTAGCCGGAATCCCCCTGCGGAAGCCAGAAGGGGCAGCCTCTTGCGCGTCCATACCCCGCGGAGTGATTTTCATCACACGGGAAGGGCGGAAGACCTTTGAGGGGTCCGAGCGCGTAGAACTCCGCTTCGATGCGCGAGCGCACCCGCACCTACCGCGTCGCGATGGCCGTCAATCGGCCGGTCGCACTGTGGGGAGGACTGCAGGTCGAGGGCCTAGAGGCACTGCCGGAGAGCGGGCCGCTGCTGGTGGTCGGCAACCACGACAGCCACTGGGACCCGCTGATGGTCGGGATGGCGGCGCTGAAGCGGCGCCAGATCCGGGCACTGGCCAAATCGGATCTCTGGAAGGTTCGCGGCCTGAGCCCGATCCTGAACGGGATGGGGCAGATCCCGATCGAGCGGGGCAAGGGCGACAAGGAGGCGCTGGCGCGGGCGATCGAGGCACTGCGGGCGGGGGTCTGCATCGGCGTCTTCCCGGAAGGGACCCGTTCGCGCGGCCAGGTCCTGCGCGCCCGCAGTGGCGTCGGCCGGCTCGCCCTCGAGGTGCCCGAGGCGCACGTCACCCTGGTCGCGATTGAGGGCACCTCGGATCTGACCCGGTTCCCGCGGCGGCCGCGGGTGCGCGTCCGTTTCTTCGATCCGGCCGGTGGCCAGCCGCGTCCCGACGAGGACCCGGCCGAGCTCTCGGCTCGTTTGCTCGCCGAGATCCGCGAGCTCGTCCCGCCGACGATCTCCTACCGCAAGCGCGGCAAGGCCGACTCCGCCTAACCCTCGGCCTCGGCGCCGCTGCCCCGCAGCGCGTACCACTCGGCCCCGAACGAGTCGATGTCCTGCCCGTTGGCTTCACCCGGCTGCTTGTCGGTGACGTAGGTGTAGAGCGGGTGGCCGGCGTAGGTGACCTGCACGGTCCCGTCCTTGCGCTTGGTCGTCCCCAGCTTCGAGGCCATCGCTCCCTTGCCGGCCTTCGGAGCGTCGGTGGTCGTCAGCGGCGGCCAGACCTTGGCGCAGGCGCCGTAACACGATGAGGTCGTGCCCTTGTCCTTGTGGAAGTCGTAGACGGTAAAGCCGGCGGCATCGACGAGGATCGTGCCAACCTTGGGCACGCTGGCGACGGTCAGCACGGCGGCGCCACCTTTGGCGGTCGCTGGCGCGGTCGTTTCCTGCGTGCCGGTGGAGCTGCTTCCCCCGCCGCCATAGGCGCTGCCGGAATTGCCGTCGCCGCCGCATCCGGCGAGGGCCAGTGCGGCGACGAGCGCGAGCAGCGCAAACACATGGATGCTCTTGGTCGCGATCACGTCACGTCCTCCTTCTCGGTCGAGTCGTTTGCCGCCGTGCCGGCCGGGTTGACCGGGGCGACGAAGGTCCTGTCGCCGGCGCGGACGGCGATCGCGTGGGTGCGGGAAAGGTCGAGGGCGGAGCTGAGCACGGCGGTCGAGTCGTCGCCCCAGCGGTAGCGGAAGGTGCCTGCGGAGAAGCGTTCGCCGCGTGGGCCACGCAGGTAGACCCGGCAGAGGGTGCCCGAGCGAACCCCCTTGACGTAGACGTGGACCTCGGTTCCGTAGGCGTGCGGCTCGAGCGTGGCACCGATCTCGATCCCGTCCGGCAGGGTGCCGAATTCGACGTGCTGGGCTGGGCTTGGGTCCGCACCGCCGAGGGGAAGGACGACGATTGCCACGATCGCCGCCGCTGCGGCAGCGGCGCCGGCCAGGACCAGGCCGAAACGACGCCGGCGACGCCGGGCGGTTCGCTGCTCGTTCCCGATCGCCGCCGCGACGCGCTCGCCCAGCTCCGGCGGCGGCTGCGGCGCCGGGTGGCTGAAACGAGCCGGGTCGGCGAGCGGCAGCAGCTGCGCGACCGCGCCCAGCGACTCGGCCTCGGCGCGACACGCCTGGCAGCCCTCGAGGTGGGCCTCGAGGCCGGCGCGTTCCTGCGGTCCGAGGTCGTCAAGCGCGTAGGCGCCGAGCAGCGGGCGCCACTCGCGGCAGTCCGGTCGCTCAGCCTTCATAGCCCATCTCCTCCAGCACTACCCGCAACGCCCGCAGTCCGTAGTAGACGCGGCTCTTCACGGTTCCCTCCGGCACACCCAGCTCCGCCGCCACCTCCGCGTAGGGGCGGCCGCGGTAGTGGGTCTCGATCAGCACGCGGCGGTGCTCCGCGCCGATTCGCCGCATCGCCTCGTCGACCTGCCAGGCGAGCAGCGCCTGCTCGAGCGGTTCGACCGCCGGCTCGGCACCGCCCTCGGCAACGCTCGGCCGCGAGGCGCGGGCGCGCCCGAGGTCGATCACCACGTTGCGCAGGATCGCGAACAGCCAGGTCCTCAGCGAACCGAGCTGCGGGTCGAAGCGCTCGCCCGCCCGCCAGGCGCGGACGAAGGTCTCCTGCACCGCCTCTTCGGCGAGGCCGGCGTCGCCGAGCGAGCGCATCGCGAACCCGTAGAGCTCACCGGCGTGCGCGGCGTAGGCCTCGCGTACGTCGCGCTCGCGTCTCAATGCACCGGACTGCATCCGCCTCCGTCTACGGGGCGGACACAGCCCGGGTTCATGCCCTCAGCCTTCGAGTTTCCCGATCTTGAAGATTTTCGTCCCGCAATCGGGGCAGACACCCTGGATCGCCGGACGACCGTTCTTCATCGTCACCTGCTTAGCGTCTTTGATCTCGACCTTCTTGCGCTCTTTGACGCAGTAACCCTCCGGCATGACCGGGCCTCCTTTCGCTGCCGCTTCGCGGCAAAGCTCGCGTTGCCGCGAGGTGGATTGAGGCGAATGTAACGCAGGTTGGGGACGCGACCGGGATAAGTTCGTGAGGAAACGCACAAAACCGCGAGATGGCCGGTCAACTACCCTCCGGCCCGCACGGCAGCACTAACCAGCGTTAAGGAGAGAACGTATGCCCGAGGCAGTAATCGTCGACACCATCCGCACGCCGATCGGCCGTGCCTTCAAGGGCTCGCTCGCCCAGCTGCGCCCGGAGGAGATGGGCGCCTTCGTCGTCGACCGGCTGCTCGAGCGCAATCCGGGGGTCGATCCGGCCCTGGTCGAGGACGTCTTCTGCGGCGTCGGCATGCCCCAGGGCCTCGAGGCCTTCAACATCGGCCGCATCATCTCGTTGCTCTCCGAGAAGCTGCCGCAGGAGGTCAACGGGGTCACCGTCTCCCGCTACTGCTCCTCCAGCCTCGACGCGATCCGCCACGCCGGCAACGCGATCAAGGCCGGCGAGGGCGACGTCTACATCGCCGCCGGGGTCGAGTGGGTGAGCCGCTTCAACGAGCGCACCGAGCCAGCCGGCGCCGACGACCGCAACCCGAACCTGATCGGCGAGAACGGCCAGCCCAACGCCTACATCGACATGGGCCTGACCGCGGTCAACGTCGCCGAAAAGTACGAGGTCAGCCGCGCCGACATGGACAAGTTCGCGCAGCGCTCGCAGGAACTGGCGGTCAAATCGCAGGAAGACGGCTTCTTCGACCGCGAGATCGTGCCGGTGACGCTGCCCGACGGCACCGAGGTCGCCAAGGACGACGGCCCGCGCGCCTCCTCGACCCTGGAGAAGCTCTCCGAACTGCCTGAGGCCTTCGGCGGCGGTGGCGTCACCGCCGGCAACTCCTGCCCGCTCAACGACGGCGCCGCCGCGGTGCTGCTGATGAGCGACACGAAGGCGCGGGAGCTGGGCCTGACCTCGCGCGCCCGCATCGTCACCGCCGCCACCTACGGCAACGAGCCGGAGCTGATGGGCGTGGCCCCGATCGGCGCGATCAAGAAGGTGCTGGACCGGGCCGGGATGACGATCGGCGACGTCGACGCGGTCGAGCTGAACGAGGCCTTCGCCGCCCAGGTGATCCCGATCATGAGCGAATGCGGGATCGAGGAAAGCAAGCTCAACACCCACGGCGGCGCGATCGCTCTCGGCCACCCCTTCGGGATGACCGGCGCCCGGATCATGGGCACCCTGCTCAACGTGATGGAGACGGACGACAAGCAGGTCGGGCTCGAGACGATGTGCGTGGCCGGTGGCCAGGGTAAGGCGATGCTGGTCGAACGGGTCTGATTCGGCGGGTCTAAGAGGGCGACCGGTAGGGATTCCACTTAACTTTTTCGAGATCGTCTGCGGCCTCCGAGGATGAAAGCGGCGAAAAAGTACAAGACGTTCCATCCCTACCGGGTCACCCTCTAAGGTCGCGTCGTGGAGACGCTGATGAAAGAGGCCTCGTGGAGACGTTGATCTACGAGACCGATGGCCGGGTCGCTCGCATCACTCTCGATCGGCCGGAGCGAGGGAATGGGATTACGCTGCTGATGCCGGTCGAGCTGGCGGCTTGCGTGGAGCGGGCGAATCTCGATCCCTCGATTCATGTCATCGCTCTCGCGGGGAACGGGAGTGGGTTCTGCGGGGGGTATGACCTGGTCGCTTCGGCCGAGGGGGATATGAGCGAGCTGGGGGATCTCGAGACGCCGGCGGGGTCGCCGCTGGATCCGGCGGCGATTGCGGCTAACCATGCGCCGGAGTCGAACTGGGACCCGGTCGTCGACTACCAGTTCATGGCCCGCAACGTGCGCGGCTTCATGAGCCTCTTCCACTCTGAGAAGCCGGTGCTCTGCAAGGTCCACGGCTACTGCGTCGCCGGCGGCACCGATATGGCGCTTTGTTCGGACCTGTTGGTGATCGCCGAGGACGCGAAGATCGGCTACCCGCCGGCCCGCGTCTGGGGCTCGCCGACGACGGCGATGTGGGCGCTGCGGATCGGCGCGATGCGGGCCAAGCGGCTGCTCCTCACGGGCGACTCGCTGACCGGCGCCGAGGCGGCGGAGTGGGGGTTGGCGACCGAGGCAGCGCCGGCGGCCGAGCTCGACGCGCGCTTCGAGCGCCTCTTGGAGCGCGTCGCACGGCTGCCGGTCAACCAGCTGGCGATGATGAAGCTGCTGGTCAACCAGACCGTCGAGGCGCAGGGACTGCGCCAGGCCCAGACCCTCGGCACCTTCTTCGACGGCATCGCCCGCCACACCGAGGAGGGCCACGCCTTCGTCCGCCGCGCGGCCGAGTCCGGCTTCCGCGAGGCGGTTCGCGAGCGCGACGAGCCGTTCGGCGACCACGGCCTCGAGGGCTTCGGCCTCGACCACTAGGGTCTCGCGGCGATGAACGACGAGGCGCCGCACCCGAGCTCGACGATCACCCCGGAGAGCGTCCGCGCGTTCCTCCCCGGCAGCTTCCCCGGCGACCTCGGGATCGAGCCGCTCGAGGTCGAGGACTCGCACGCGCGGGGCAGGATCCTCGTCGACAAGCGCCACCTGCATCCGGGCGGCTTCGTCCACGGCGGCGTCTGGACCGCGCTTGGCGACACCGTCGCCGCCTGGTCGACCTTCCGCAGCATTCCGCCCGGCCACAACTTCACGACGATCGAGCTGAAGCTGAACGTCTTCGCGGCCGGAGTTCTGGGCGACGAAATCGTCGGCCACGCCGAGCCGCTCCACGTCGGCAAAAGCACCGTCGTGATCGAGGTCAGGATCGACCGCGTCCGCGAGGGCAGCGAGCCAAAGCTCGCTGCCAACCTGATCGTTTCCCAGTTCGTTCTCCCGCCTCGCGAGATTTAGGGCGCCGATTCGTCCTCTGCCGGCGCTTCGAGCTCTTCGATCTGAGGCAGCTTCCAGAGCAGGCTGGCGATCGTCAGGCCGATCGCCGCGGTGAGGAGGGCGAGGAACCACTCCGCCGCGGTCAGCATCTCCATCTCGAAGAAGTCGCGGGCCGGTGCGAGGGCGAGGATTCCGGCGAAGAGGGCGCCGAGCCCGGCGACCATCGCCAGCATGTAGCTCTGGATCGCGATGTGCTCGCGGCCGGGTCCGCGCTCGAGCAGCAGCACGAAGCAGAGGCCGAGCACGATCAGGGTCGTCGTCGCGGCGGTGCGGCCGGCCTCCAGCGAGCCGCCGAAGACAGTGTCGACGAGGAAGAAAGAGAGGATCGAGGCGAGCGCCGTGGCGAGCCCGGCCGGGACCGCGAAGGCGGCCAGGGCCCGCAGCAGCCGGCCGCGGTAGAGCGGTCCGTCCGATGGCATCAGGGCGAGCACGAAGGAGGGGACGCCGATCGTCAGGAAGGCGGCGAGGGTGAGGTGGCGGGGGAGAAAGGGGAAGGCGAAGCCCGGCACGCCGACGAGCAGGATCAAGGCGGCGGCGTAAACGGTCTTGGTCAGATAGAGGCGGCCGAGGCGGTGGATGTTGCGGGCGATCCGGCGGCCCTCGCCGACCGCCTCGGGCAGGCGCGAGAACTGGTCTTTGAGCAGGACGACGTCGGCGACCCCCTTGGTCACCTGGGTCCCGGAGCCCATCGCCACCGCCATCCGCGCCTGCTTCAGCGCCGGCACGTCGTTGACCCCGTCGCCGATCATCGCCACGTAGCGCCCCGAGTCGACCAGCGCCGCGACCAGCGCTTTCTTCTGCTCCGGCTTGATCCGGCAGAAGATCGTGTTGGCGAGGGCGACCTCGGCCAGCCGCTCCGGGTCGTCCGGCAGTTCGGAGCCCTCGACGACGCCGGCGTCGCGCGGCACCCCGACCGCGTAAGCGACCGCGGTGACAGTGGCGCGGGCGTCGCCGGAGATCAGCTTCAGGTCGACTTCCTCGGCGCGCATCGTCGCGGTCGTCTCCGCCGCGTCGGGCCGCAGCTTCTCCTCCAGTACGACCAGGGCCAGCGCCCGCAGCGGCGGCGGCTTGGCGGCCGCTGGGTCCCCCGGCAGCGCCTCGCCGGACTGGCCAAAGGCGACGACGCGGCGCCCGGCCGCGGTCTCCTGCTCGAGCTTGCGGGCGAGGCCGGGGGGGAGGCTGAGCGCACCCGCCTCGGCCAGCACGTCGGGCGCGCCGAGCACGTAGGTCGAGCCGCCGGCGCCGTTGCCCGACAGCGTCACGCCGCTCCACTTCCACTCCGAGGAGAAGGGGATCTCGGCGCTGACCCGGCCGGCTTCGCCGGGGAAGCGCTCGGCGATCGTCTCCAGGGTGCGGTTGCGGTCTCCGGCGCTGGCGGCGAAGCGGGCGAGGGCGGCCTCAGCGGCACCGGCATCGGCGCCCTCGGCGAACTCGACCGCCGTCAGGCGCAGCTCGCCTGCGGTCAGCGTGCCGGTCTTGTCGACGCAGATCGTGTCGACCGCGGCGAGGCTCTCGGTGGCGCTCATCTGCTGAACCAGCGTGTCGCGGTTGGCGAGCCGCACCGCGGCGACCGCGAAGGTGACGCTCATCAAGAGCACCAGGCCCTCGGGGATCAGGGTGATCAGGCCGGCCGTCGCGGTCTGCGCCGCCTCGACTAGGTCGACGTTGCGGACCGCGAGGCTGAGGATCAGGATCGCCGCCAGCGGCAGCATCACGTAGGTCGAGGCGACGATCACCCGGTTGACCTCTTTCTGCAGTGGCGAGGGCGGATGGCGGAAGCTGCGCGCCTCGCCGGCGAGCCGGCCGGCGTAGCTCTGCTCGCGCACCGCGTCGACCAGGTAGTAGGCGGAGCCGGAGATGCAGAAGGAGCCGGAGAGGGCCCGATCCCCGGCCTCCTTGCGGATCCCGTCGGCCTCGCCGGTCAGCATCGACTCGTCGAGGGTGAGGCCGCGGCTGGAGATCGCCTCGCCGTCGGCGACCAGCTGATCGCCCGGCTCGACCCGGACGACGTCCCCGGGCACGATCTCGTCGGCCCCGAACTCGGTCACCGCGCCGTCGCGTAGCACCTTGGCTCGAGGAGCGACCAGGACCGCCAGCTCGTCGAGGGTCGCTTTCGCCTTCAGCTCCTGGCGGATGCCGATGTAGGAGTTGACGATCGCGATCAGGCCGAAGACGGCGTCGGCGAAGAGGCCGAGCGAGAGGATGAGGACGAAGAAGACCCCGATGATCGCGTTGAAGAGGGTGAAGACGTTGCCGGCGACGATGCTCGCGGTCGAGCGCGAGGAGGTCTCCGGCGGCGGGCCAAGCTTGCGCAGCCGCTGCTTCGCCTCGGCGCTGGAGAGGCCGCGCTCGGCGAGTGGCTGGCTGGTTGCCATGACGAGTATTCAATAGGGTGCGAGCCGGATGGCTCTGAAGCTTGGATTGAACCTCGGTTACTGGGGCATCGGCCCGGCCGGAGAGGACGCGGTCGAGGTCGTGACCGCGGCCGAGAAGCTCGGCTACGAGTCGGTCTGGGCGGCTGAGTCCTACGGCTCCGACGTAGTCAGCGTGCTCGCCTGGCTGGCCGCGCAGACCAAGGAGATCAAGCTCGGCGCGGCGATCCTGCAGGTGCCGGCGCGGCCGCCCGCTGCGGCGGCGATGGCCGGCGCGACGATCGACAAGCTCTCCGGCGGGCGCTTCCTCTTTGGCTTCGGCCCCTCCGGCCCCCAGGTCTCCGAGGGCTGGTACGGCGTCCCCTACGCGAAGCCCTGGGGCCGCACTCGCGAGTACATCGAAGTGGTGCGGGAGATCGTCGCCCGCGAAGGGCCGATCGACCACCAGGGCGAGCATTACCAGCTGCCGTTGCCCGGTGGCGAGGGCAAGTCGCTGAAGCTCAACTTCCACCCGCTACGCAACGAGATCCCGGTCTTCGTCGGCGCGATCGGGCGCAAATCGGTCGAGCTGGCGGCGGAGATCTGCGATGGCTGGATCCCGATCTTCTTCAGCGTCGACGCCTTCGAGGCGACCTGGGGCGAGCACCTCGAGGCTGGCTTTGCCAAGGGCGGCCGGCAGCGTTCCGACCTCGAGGTCAGTCCCTCGCTGCAGGTCGCGATCGACGGCGACCTGGAGGCGGCGAAAAACGTGGTCAAGGCCGGCCTCGTCCTCTACTTCGGCGGCATGGGCAGCCGCAAGACCAACTTCTACGTCGACCTCGCCCACCGCTTCGGCTTCGGCGAGGTCGCCGACGAGGTCCAGAAGCGGTTCCAGGACGGCGACCGGGCCGGCGCCTTTGAGGCGATGCCGGACGAGATCGTCGAGGCGACCTCGCTGGTCGGGACCGAGGCCGAGGTGACGGAGCGAGTCGAGCGCTTCCGCGGCGCCGGCATCGACCGCCTGATCGTCTCGCCGGTACACGTCGATCGCGCTGAGCAACTGCACACGTTGGAGCGTCTGGCCTCGGTTTCCGGGGTCGAGGCGCGTTCCTGACCCGATCCCATAACCTTCCGCGCCGCGTGAAGATCGGAGTGCCGAAAGAGACCGCTGCTGGGGAGCGTCGCGTGGCGCTGGTCCCTGACGTCGTCAAGTCGCTGAAGCAGAACGAGCACGTCGACGTGCTGGTCGAGCGCGACGCCGGCGATGCCGCCGGTCATCCCGACTCCCAGTACGAGGAGGCGGGGGCCGAGGTCGTCGAGGGCGAGGTTACGTGGGGCGCCGACGTGGTCCTGCGCGTCGCTGCCCCGTCGACCGAGGAAATCGGCAAGCTCAACTCGAACCAGACTTTGATCGCCCACCTCTCGCCCTGGACCGCAGCCGAGTCGAACAAGGCGCTCGCCGCCGCCGGTGTCACCAGCTTCGCGATGGAGGCGATCCCGCGCACCACGCGGGCGCAGGCGATGGACGCGCTCTCCTCCCAGGCCGCCGCCGCCGGCTACGCCGCGACCCTGATCGGGGCCCGCGAGTCGGGCCGCTTCTTCGGGATGATGACCACCGCCGCTGGCACCGTGCCGCCGGCCAAGGTGCTCGTGCTCGGCGCCGGTGTCGCCGGTTTGCAGGCGGTCGCGACCGCGAAGCGGCTGGGCGCGATCGTCACCGGCTTCGACATTCGCCGCGCCGCCTGGGAGCAGATCGCCTCGCTCGGCGGCCGCCCGCTGGAACTCGACTTCATCCCCGACGCCGAGGGCGAGGGCGGCTACGCGCGGCCGCTGACCGACGAGGAGAACGCCCAGGTGCGCGACGCCCTCACCGAGAACGCCGCCAAACAGGACTTGATCATCACCACCGCCGCGATCCCCGGCCGCCCGGCGCCGCTCTTGATCACCGCGGACGCGGTCCGCAACATGGCGCCCGGCTCGGTGATCGTCGACCTCGCCGCCGAGACCGGCGGCAACTGCGAGCTGACCGAGGCGGGGCAGACGGTGGTCGAGAACGGGGTCAAGGTGATCGGGCCGCGCAACCTCGCCAGCGAGATGCCGGCGCCGTCATCGCAGCTCTACGCCAAGAACCTCGAGAACCTGCTCGGCCTGATCATCACCGAGGAGGGCCAGCTGAACGTCGACTTCGAGGACGACATCATCGCCGCCGCCTGCATCACCCAGGGTGGCGAGATCAAGAACGAGAGGGCCGCCAAGTAATGAGCTTGATGACCGAGATCACGATCTTCGTGCTCGCCGTCTTCGTCGGCTTCGAGGTGATCTCGAAGGTGCCGACGACCCTGCACACGCCGCTGATGTCGCAGACCAACGCGATCCACGGCATCGTCATGCTCGGTGGCCTGATCGTCCTCGGCTTCGCCGACGACGGGCTCGAGTACACGATCGGCACGATCGCGGTCGCCTTCGGCACGATCAACATCGTCGGCGGCTTCATGGTTACCGACCGCATGCTCGGCATGTTCAGCAGGAAACCAAAGCCGTCCGCCTCCTCCGCTTCGCGTCCGGGGGCGGACGGGTCGAAAAAGGGATGAGGCATGCCTGACCTTCTCTCCCTCCCTAGTTCTGTGCTCCAGCCCGGTGGCGACGGCGCCACCGCGCTCTACATCGTCGCTTTCTCCCTCTTCATCATCGGGATCAAACAGGGGACCCACCCGACCACCGCCAAACGGGGCAACCTGGTCGCGGCGGGCGGCATGGCGATCGCCGTGGTCACCACCCTGCTGCTCGATGGGATGGGCAACTGGGGTCTGATCGCGCTTGGCCTCGGTGTCGGCACCGCCGTCGGCGTGATCGCTTCGGTGCGGGTGCAGATGACCGAGATGCCGCAGATGGTCGCCCTCTACAACGGCGTCGGCGGCGGCGCCGTGGCGCTGATCGCCTGGGCCGAGATCCGCCACGGGATCGCCGAGATCGACCACGGCACGATTGCCTCGATCCCGCTCGACACCCTGATCCCGGTCCTCTTCGCCGGCGTCGTCGGCTCGGTCTCCTTCTGGGGCTCGAACATCGCCTTCGCCAAGCTCCAGGACCTGATCCCGACCCGGCCGCTCGCGGTACCCGGCCAGCAGGTGATCAACGCCGTCCTGGTGATCGGGATCGTCGCCGCCTGCGTCAGCATCGCGGTCGGCAACGACGACCCCTCGCAGATCACCTTCGTCGCGATCCTGATCGCCGCTGGGATCCTCGGCAACCTCGTCGTGCTGCCGATCGGCGGCGCCGACATGCCGGTCGTGATCTCGCTGCTCAACGCCTTCACCGGCCTCTCCGCCGCGGCTGCCGGCTTCGCGCTCGACAACGTGGCGCTGATCGTCGCCGGCACCCTGGTCGGCTCCTCGGGAACGATCCTGACGATGGAGATGGCGACGGCGATGAACCGCTCGGTCGCCAACATCCTCTTCTCCGGCTTCGGCGGCGCCCCCGCTAGTGGCGGTGGCGGTTCGGGCGAGGAGCGCCCGCACACCTCGATCGGCGCCCAGGACGCGGCGATCAAGCTTGCCTACGCCGACTCGGTCGTGATCGTGCCCGGCTACGGCCTCGCCGTCGCCCAGGCCCAGCACGCGATCAAGGAGGTCGCCGACGAGCTGGAGAAGCGCGGCGTCACCGTCAACTACGCGATCCATCCGGTCGCCGGCCGCATGCCCGGCCACATGAACGTGCTGCTCGCCGAGGCCGACGTGCCGTACGAGAACTTGAGGGAGATGGAGGAGATCAACCCCGAGATGTCGCGCACCGACGTCGCGGTGGTGGTCGGGGCCAACGACGTCACCAACCCGGCGGCGAAAAACGACCCGGACAGCCCGATCGCCGGGATGCCGATCATCGAGGTCTCCGAGTCGCAGCAGGTGATCGTGATCAAGCGGTCGCTGAGCCCGGGCTTCGCCGGCATTGACAACGATCTGTTCTACGAACCGAATACGTCGATGCTGTTTGCTGACGCGAAACAGGCTGCCGCGGACATTTCCGCGGAGATTCAGAACCTCTGAACCTCGAGCCGTTTGGGGGCCTGTGTGCCCCTCTCCTGAAAGCACTTGACCGCTCTGGGGCCTCGTGTGCCCCTCTCCTGGAAGCCGTTCCGCAGCCGGTTGAGCACTGGGATTCGGTACGGGGTTCCTTGAGCTTCCCTGAGAGGGGCACACGAGGCCTCGACTAGGTTCAGGGGGAGAGATCTACCCGGTCCCGGGCTTGTCGTGCCGTGCCTTCGGAACGCGGGCAATCGTCTGTGGAGTGGGTGGGATTGATGGCGCTTGTCAGCCTGCTGTTGCTCGGGCTGTTGGCGGCAGGCGTGCGAGTGCCTGGAGTGGAGCTGGCGCGGGCCGTTGCTTCGCGGATTCTGTGCGCCGCTTCTCTCGCCGACGGCTGTGGTGATCAGCCGCGGTTGATTGCGGCTTACGGGACGGAGGTGGGGAAGCTGGTGCGGGAGCAGATGCCGATGCTGGCGTTTGAGGAGGGGTCGCGGGCGTTGCCCGTGGACTTTCGGCTCTGTCGCAGCAGCACTTGCGCTGATGGTTCGGAGCATGGGCTGGCGCACCGGACCGACGAGCGGTTGCCGGTGACGGCGTTCGTTCATGTCGTTGACTGCCGGGCCGGAAAAGCTGAACAAGCGGAAACGGAAGGGGCGGACTGCTCGGGCGAGCGGGGCGGCAATCTCTACGTTCAGTACTGGCTCTACTACGCCGACTCGGCGACGCTACGTGGGGTTCCCGTCGTCGGTGAGGCTGGGTACCACGCGGATGATTGGGAGTCGGTGCAGATTCGGATTGGGGCGGACGGGCGGGTCGATCAGCGTGCCTCCTCGCACGGGGGCTACAACCACGGCCGCAGCGCGGCCAACTGGGGCGCGGACGCCGGCTTCGCCCCGCTCCGCGACGTCGCCGAGGCCGTCGCGGGCCGCGAGCCGAACGGCTGGGGTCCGCAGACCGGCATCCTGCTTGTCTCCGGTGGCAGCCATGCCGGCAACGCTGCCGGGATCCCACACGTCGACCGCTTCACCCCCGGCCGCCGCGTCCACCTGATCCCGCTCGAGCCGATTGCCGCCACCGACACCACCGCCTTCGCGGTCAGCTCGCCCTGGCAAAAGCGCGTCTGGCGCGACCCCGAGGCCGAGCGAACCGACTGACTATTTCGCCGAGCGGTTCTCGTCGGCGAAGCGGTCGGCGAGGGTGGCGATCTCTCCTACCCGTGTTTTGAGGGCCTTGGCCACCCGCACGAGCGTCGAGTAGCTCGGGTTCCTCGTGCCGCGCTCGAGGCCGCCGATCTGGGTCAGGTCGGTCGACGCCCGTTCGGCGAGTTGCTCCTGGCTGAGGCCGGCCTGAGTGCGCAGCTGTCTGATCGCATTGCCGAGGGCGCCCAGCTCCGGCGTTCGCGGTTTGCTTTTGCGGGGCGGGGGCACCGTCCCCAGCCTTCACGTTTCGCTACTCAACTGTTAGGGTATTTATGCCCTAACTGGTACCGAGTGCGAACAGGGGTGTCGAAACACTATGAACCTTTCGACAGGGGTTCGCACACTGAAACCAAAGGACTGCCGCCCCCCAATGGCCGCCAACGCGACGCAGTGGATCATGGCGTTGAACCATCCCCTCAGGCGGCAGATCCTGCGTACCATCAAGCCGAGGGAAGTGGCCAGCGCCACGGCGCTGTGCCGACTCTTCGAGCTGCCCCGCAGCAATGTTTCCTACCACGTCAATGTGTTGGTCGAGCTGGGCGTGCTGAAGCTGGTGCGCATGCGGAAGGTGCGAGGCGCGAAAGAGCTTTTCTACGGTGTTGCCTTCGAGGGTCGCGCGGAGTGGGTCCAGACGGTCTTGGAGGAGACCCGCGGAAGCGACAACAGGTCAAGGCGCCTCGTGAACAGTGGAGGTAGTTAACGCATATATGCCCTAACATCGGCGCCACAGGGCGGGAAGGCTCCGCAGGATGCCGCCCCGCCGTCAAGCCAAAGCGCGAAGCCCTGAGCACGCCGCCCTCGGCGAGGCGATCAGACTGATGCGCGTGCGGGCAGAGCTGAGCCAGGAGGAGCTGGCCGACTTGGCCGGGACCGACATCACGCAGATCGGCGGCCTCGAGCGGGGGGTGAGGAATCCCTCCTACACGACCCTGCTGCGCTTAGCGACTGCTCTGGAAATTCGGGTCGGCGCCCTCGCGACGCTTGCGGATCAGCTGTACGCCGAGCGAAAGCCCGCCTGACCGGCGACTACCGCGGCGGCATCCGTAGGGCGCCGTCGAGGCGGATCGTCTCGCCGTTCAGCATCGGGTTGGCGGCGATCTCGAGGACCATGCGGGCGTACTCGTCGGGGCGGCCGAGGCGAGAGGGGAAGGGGATGCCTGCGCCGAGCGCCGAGCGCGCCTCCTCGGGGAGGGCGGCGAGCAGGGGCGTGTCGAAGAGGCCGGGGGCGATCGTCATCACGCGCACGCCGCGCGAGGCCATGTCGCGGGCGGCCGGCAGGGTCATGCCGGCGATGCCGCCCTTCGAGGCCGCGTAGGCGACCTGGCCGATCTGACCGTCGAAGGCGGCGATCGAGGCGGTGTTGACGCAGACGCCGCGCTCGCCCTCCTCATTCGACGCGTTCTCGCTCATCGAGGCCGCGGCGAGACGGAGGACGTTGAAGCTGCCGATCAGGTTGACCTTGACGACGTTGGAGAAGTATTCGAGGTTGTGCGGCCCGCCCTTATGGGCGACCCGCTCGGCCCAGCCGATTCCGGCGCAGCAGACGGAGACGCGCAGGCCGCCATCGGCGCCGGCGGCGCGCTCGACCGCGGCGCCGATCGCCGCCGCGTCGGTGACGTCAGCGGGCACGAAGGTGGCGCCGATCTCGCCCGCCAGCGCCTCGCCCTTCTCGGCGTTGAGGTCGGCGATCGTCACTGCGGCGCCGGCCCCGGCGAGCGCCCGCGCGGTCGCGGCGCCTAACCCAGAGGCCCCGCCCGCGACCAGCGCTCCCGCTCCATTCACATCCATCGAGCGGCAGCGTATCGGCGCAGCCGACTTTGACCACGCCAGGGTGGGGACAAACTCGGAAGCGTTGTTTTCACAACCGCTGAACCGACCGCTATAGGGTTTTCGTATCGCCACCGAGGTGACGGCAAACTCCAAGGCAGCGATTACAGGGCGTCTCGCCGACGCGCGGGAGCGGACGCTGGCCCTGATCGAGCCGCTCGACGACGATCAGCTCAACACCGTCTACTCGCCGATTCTCAGTCCGCTGGCCTGGGACCTCGGCCACATCGCCAACTTCGAGGAGCTCTGGTTGGTGCAGACGATCGGCGGACGCGAGCCGCTGCACGGTGAGCTTGGCCGCTTCTACGACGCGATCGAGAGCCCGCGCAAGACGCGCGGCGAGCTGCCGATTCTGCGCGACGCCGAGCTGCGTGCCTACATGGCCGAGGTACGCGAGCGCACGCTCGAGGTGCTCGACGAGGTCGACCTCTCACCCGACGCCGAGGACCCGCTGCTGCGCGAAGGCTTCGTCTACGAGATGCTGCTCGCGCACGAGCTGCAGCACATCGAGACGATGCTGCAGCTGCTGCAGATCGTCGATGGCTACGAATCGGCGCCGGTCGACGCGGCCCTCGATCGCGAGCCGCCGCCAACCGGACCGGAGACGATCGCGATCGCCGCAGGAGAGCACGAGATCGGCGCGCCCGCCCGCGGCTTCGCCTACGACAACGAGCGTCCGCGCCACCCGATTGAGCTCGCGGCTTTCGAGATTGACCGTCTGCCGGTGACGAACGGCGCCTACGCCGAGTTCGTCGACGCGACCGGGGCCGAGCCGCCGCTCTACTGGGAGCGCGACGGCGAGGGCTGGGTCAGCACCGCGATGGGGCGGCGCCAGCCGCTGGACCCGGCGCTGCCGGTCGTCCACGTCTCCTGGGAGGAGGCCGACGCCTTCGCTCGCTGGGCCGGCAAGCGCCTGCCCAGCGAGCACGAGTGGGAGGCCGCGCGCCCACAGCTCGACGCGGTCGGCTGGGCCTGGGAATGGACCTCCTCCGACTTCCTCGCCTACCCGGGCTTCGCGACCTTTCCCTACCGCGAGTACTCCGAGGTCTTCTTCGGCGACGAGTACAAGGTGCTGCGCGGCGCCTCCTGGGCGACCCATCGCGACGTCGCGCGACCCAGCTTCCGCAACTGGGACCTGCCGCAGCGCCGACAGATCTTCTCCGGCTTGCGCTGCGCGAGGGACGCATGATCGCGATCGACGTCCATCTCGACGCCGACGCCGCCGCGACGATGGCGCGCGACGTCCGTGCCGGCCTCTGCGCTTACCCGAAGGAGCTGGCGCCGAAATACTTCTACGACGAGCGCGGCTCGCAGCTGTTCGAGCAGATCACCGAGCTGTCCGAGTACTACCCGACCCGCGCCGAGCGGGAGATCCTCAGCCGGCGCTCCGGCGAGATCCTCGCTGCCGCTGGCAATCCCGGGACGCTGGTCGAGCTCGGGTCCGGCTCCGCCGCGAAGACCCGCCACCTGCTCGACGCGATGCGCGACGCCGGCAGCATCGACACCTACGTCCCGGTCGACATCTCGGAGGAGATCACCCAGCAAACCGCGGCGGAGCTGGTCGACGAGTACCCCGGCCTCGCGGTGCGCGGCCTGGTCTGCGACTTCGAGCAGCACCTGGAGCGCATCCCGGATGCCGACGGGACGCGGCTAATCGCCTTCCTCGGCGGCACGATCGGCAACCTCTACCCGCGCCAGCGCCACGCCTTCCTCGAGCGGATCGCGGCGCTGCTATCGCCCGACGACCACCTCCTGCTCGGCACCGACCTGATCAAGGACCGCGCCCGGCTCGAGGCCGCCTACGACGACTCGGCCGGCGTCACCGCCGAGTTCAACAAGAACGTGCTCGAGGTGCTCAACCGCACGCTCGGCGCCGACTTCGACCTCGACGCCTTCGAGCACGTCGCCCGCTACGACGCCGAGGCGGAGCGGATGGACATCCGCCTGCGCTCGCTCGCAGACCAGGGGGTGCGGCTCGACGACCTCGACCTCGAGATCTCCTTCGCCGCCGGCGAGGAGATGCGGACCGAGATCTCGACCAAGTTCACCCGCGAGCGGCTGGAGTCAGTCTACGGGGGGGCGGGGCTGGAGCTGCGCGGCTGGTTCACCGACGTGGCCGGCGACTACGCGCTTTCGCTCGCTCGCGCCGCCGGATAGTGCGGACAGGTCAGGCGCCGGTGGCCGGCACCTGCTGCGTGATGCAGTGGACGTTGCCGCCGCCGAGCAGGATCTCGCGGCTGGGCACGCCGACCACCTCGCGGTCGGGGAACTGGGCGGCGAGGATCGCCGCCGCCTCCTCGTCGTAGCGCTCGTCGAGCAGCGGCATCACGACGCGGCCGTTGGCGAGGTAGAAGTTGGCGTAGGAGGCGGCGAGCCGGTCGCCGGCCCGGCGCGGCAGCGTCCCCTCGCGCGGCTCGACTCCCGCCGCCTCCTCGGCCGTGGTGTAGAGCGGCCCAGGGGAGGGGAGGCGGACGACCTCGAAGCCCCGGCCGCGCGCGTCGCTCGCCGCCTCCAGCCGCGCCAGCGCGTCGCGGGAGATCGCGTGCTGGGGATCGGACTCATCCTCGCTCCAGGTCAGCAAGACGACGCCGGGGCGGGCGAAGCAGGCGAGGTTGTCGACGTGCCCGTCGGTCTCGTCCTCGTGGACGCCGCGCCCGAGCCAGACGACCTGCTCGGCGCCGAGGTAGTCGAGCAGCGCCCGCTCGATCCGCTCGCGTGACAGCTCCGGGTTGCGGTTCGGGTTGAGCAGGCACTCTTCGGTGGTCAATACCGTGCCCTCGCCGTCGACGTGGATCGAGCCGCCCTCGAGCACGAGCGGCGCGCGGTAGCGGTCGGCACCCTCGATCTCGAGCAGCTCAGCCGCCAGACGTTCATCGTTATCCCAGGGCGCGTAGATCCCGCCCCAGGCGTTGAAGTGCCAGTCGACCCCCCGCCGCCCGCTGCTCTCGTCGACGACGAAGGTCGGCCCGGTGTCGCGGACCCAGGCATCGTCGCTCTCGATCTCGACGATCTCGACCGCGGTGGGAAGTACCGCGTGGGCCCGTTCCAGCTGCCCCTCGGAAACGGCCACTGTTACCGGCTCGGTGGCCGAAATCGCCTCCGCAACGACCGCGAAGGCTTCCTGCGCCGGTCCGGCGCCGAGTCGCCAGTTGTCGGGCCGCTCCGGCCAGACCATCCAGCAGCCGTGATGCGGCTCGAACTCGGCCGGCATGCGGAAGCCGTCGGCGGCAGGGATGGAGTCGATCGTCGCGCTCACCAGCCCATCATCCTGCGTGCGAACGCAGTTAGTTCCGCATAGCGGAACAAAGTACGTTCGCACGCAGCGGGGCTACTCTCGTTGCATGGAGGAGATCCGCCTGATCGTTGCTGCGGACCCGCCGGACTCGCCCGCTCGCACCCGGCCGCCGAGCCGGCGGCCCTTTCGGATTGCCGCCGTGCAGCAGCGCTGGCACGCCGACCCCGACGAGCACGAGGCGGCGCTGGCGATGGGGATCGAGCTGGCGGCGCGCGAGGGCGCCGAGCTGGTCTGCCTGCAGGAGCTGACCCTGAGCCGCTACTTCGCCACCGACCCGGGCGGCCCGAGGGTCGGCGGCGCCGAGCCGGAGGAGCTGCCGGGCGGCAGGACCCATCGCTTCGCCGCGCAGATGGCGGCCGCGACCGGCATCCACGTCCACGCCTCGCTCTACGAGCGAGCCGACGGCGCCGACGGGCTCGGCTTCAACACGGCGATCGTCATCGCTCCCGACGGCGAGCTGGTCGCCCGCACCCGCAAGCTGCACATCCCGGTCACCGCCGGTTATCACGAGGACCGCTACTTCCGCCCTGGCCCGGCTGGCTTCGACGCCTTCCCTGTCGTCGCCCTGGGCGAGGCACAGCTAGGCCTGCCGACCTGCTGGGACCAGTGGTTCCCCGAGGTCGCCCGCGCCTACGGGCTGGCCGGCGCCGAGGTCCTGGTCTACCCGACCGCGATCGGCTCCGAGCCCGACCACCCCGGGTTCGACACCGAGCCGCTCTGGCAGCAGGTGATCGTCGCCAACGGGATCGCCAACGGCATTTTCATGGTCGCCGCCAACCGCACCGGCGAAGAGCCCCCGCTCAGCTTCTACGGCTCCTCGTTCATCTCCGACCCCTACGGGCGCATCCTCGCTCAGGCACCGCGCGACGAGCCCGCCGTGCTGGTCGCGGACCTCGACCTCGATCAGCGCCGCGACTGGCTGGAGCTGTTCCCGCTGCTCGCGACCCGCCGGCCCGACGCTTACGCGGCGCTGGTCGAAGCCAAGAGCCAAGCGAGCGGCGAGGGCGCGGATTAGGCAGGCGCCAGCGCCTCGATCGTCTCGCCCAATTTGTCGGGAGCAACGATCGGGGTGAGAATCGGCAGCGTGATCCCGCCGGCGACGAAGGCGGCCAGCCGCTCCTTCATCTGCTCCGGCTCGCCGAAGACGAACATGTCCTCGATCAGCTCCCAAGGAGCCGCTGCGGCCGCGGCCTGGCGGTCGCCGGCCTCCCAGGCGGCCACCATCGGGTCGATCTGCTCGCCGTAGCCGAGCCAGCGGTAGAAGGCGGTGTAGACGGGGACGGTGATGTAGGAGGAGAACATGAAGCGGGCCAGCGGCTCGACCTGCTCGCGCTCGCCGGGCAGGCAGAAGAAGCGGCAGAGCAGCTCGAAGTCCTCGGGCGCGCCCTCGAGCTGCGCGGTCACCTGCGGCAGCCCGCCCAGCGGCAGGAAGTTGGTGAAGGCGCCGCCCGCCCGCTCGACCGCCAGCTCGAGCATCTTGCCGCGCAGCGCGGCGAGCACGATCGGGATCGGCTCGGCCGGCGGGGTTTCGAGCTTGAAGCCGGTGCCGGTGCGTTCGCCGGCGAGCGCCGCATCGAGGAAGTCGAGCGTGGCCCGCACCTTGCTCAGCGGCTTCTCGAAGGGGATGTCGTTCCAGCCTTCGACGATCCGGTCCGAGGAGGAGCCGAGGCCGAGCACGAAGCGCCCGTGCGAGGCGCTCGCCAGCGCCGCCGCCTCCTGGGCGAGCAGCGCCGGGCCACGCTGGAAGACGCCGACGATCCCGGTGCCCAGCCGCATTCGCTCGGTCCAGGCGGCGCTGAGCGCGAGCGGGGTGAAGCCATCCGGGCCGGCGGTCTCGCCGGTCCAGAGATCGGTGTAGCCGACCGCCTCGGCCCGCCGCAGATGCTCCTCGTGGTCGGCCAGGGAGATCCCCGGCAGCGGCAACGTCAACCCCCAACGCTGGGACATGCCGCGACCCTATAGCCTGCGGCGCCGATGCCCGAGACCTCTCAGGCCCAGGACCAGGCAAAACCAGATCGCAACCTCGCCCTGGAGCTGGTGCGGGTGACCGAGGCGGCGGCTTTGGCCGCAGCCCGCTGGGTTGGGCGCGGCGACAAGCTCGCCGCCGACGGTGCCGCGGTCGATGCGATGCGCTTCGTGCTCGACTCGGTCGCGATGGACGGCGTCGTCGTGATCGGCGAGGGCGAGAAGGACGAAGCCCCGATGCTCTTCAACGGCGAGCAGATCGGCGACGGCAGCCAGCCGGTGTGCGACATCGCGGTCGACCCGCTGGAGGGGACGACGCTCTGCGCCCGCGGCATGCCCAGCGCCCTCGCGGTGATCGCGCTGGCCGAGCGTGGCTCGATGTTCGACCCCGGCCCCTGCGTCTACATGGAGAAGATGGCGGGCGGCGAGGAGATCGCCGACCTGCTCGACCTCGACCGGCCATTGACCGAGACGCTGAAGCTGATCGCCGAGCGCAAGGGCGGCAGCGTCGGCGACGTGACCGTGGTCATGCTCGATCGGCCGCGACACGAGGAGGCGGTGCAGGAAGTGCGCGAGGGGGGCGCCCGGATCCGCCTGATCAGCGACGGCGACGTCTCGGCCGCCCTGCTCGCGGTCAGCGAACGCTCCCCGGTCGACCTGCTGTGGGGGATCGGCGGCACGCCCGAGGGGGTGCTCTCGGCCGCCGCCCTGAAGTCGATGGGCGGCGAGCTGCTGGGCCGGCTCTGGCCGCGCGACGACGGCGAGCGCCAGGCGGCGGTCGACGCCGGTTACGACCTCGACCGCGTGCTCACAGCCAACGACCTCTGCTCGGGCGAGGACGTCTTCTTCTCCGCCACCGGCGTCACCGACGGCGACGTGCTCCAGGGCGTCCGCTACCGCGGCGCCGGCGCGACCACGGAATCGCTGGTGATGCGCTCTCGCTCCGGCACCGTCCGTCGCGTCCACGCGCGCCACGACCGCAGCAAGCTGCGCGAGCTGATCGGGGAGCGGTACGGATAAAAACCCCGCCCTCAGGGAAATGGGGTGATGTGATTGCTGTCGCGGGGGCTACGGGCTACATAGGCGGATTGCTCTGCGACTGGTTTCGCGGCGAAGGCGCGGAGATACGTGCGCTAGCCAGAACTCCCGAGAAGGCGCGTAACCTCAGGGAGATTGGGTGCGAGGTCCGACAGGCCGACGTGCTCGAGCCGGCGACGCTGGGGCCGGCGCTGGAGGCGGTCGACGTCGCCTACTACTTGATCCACTCGATGGGGCGCGGCGGCGACGGCGACTTCGCGGCGCGCGACAAGGCGGGGGCGGAGAACTTCGCTGCGGCCGCATCGTCCGCCGGCGTGCGGCGGATCGTCTACCTGGGCGGGTTGGGGGAGGGGTCGGAGCATCTCGCCAGCCGCCACGCGACCGCGGAAACGCTGCGCGCCGGCGACGTCCCGGTTGCCTACTTCCGTGCCGCCGCGGTGCTCGGGGCCGGCAGCGAGTCCTTCCTCACCGTCTTCTACCTAGTGCGCCGACTGCCGCTGATGATCGTCCCGAAGTGGGTCGAGACCCGGACCCAGCCGATCGCCGTCGCCGACGCGGTCGCGCTCCTCGCTGCGGCCGCGGACCTCGATGCGCCGCTTGATCGCGAGCTCCAGATCGGCGGCCCGGACGTCGTCAGCTACGGCGACATGCTCGACGAGCTGGCGCGAGCACTGGGCAACCACCCGACCCCGCGGATCACCGTTCCGGTGCTCACGCCTGGCCTCTCCTCCCTCTGGATCGGCCTGGTCACGCCGGTCGACGCCGGCGTCGCTCGCCCGCTGATCGAGGGCCTCTCGACCGAGACCGTGGTCAGCGACCCGAGCGGCATGGAGCTGCTGCCGGATCCGGCGCGAACCCCGCTGCGAGAGGCGCTGCGCGCGGCGGTCGTCGAGATGGGCGCCCAGGACTGAAGGGCGGCAGTTCAGGAGGGGACGGTCTCGGCGAGCTTCTGCTGGCTGCGCGCGACCTCTTCGCCGACGAACGGCACGAGAATCTCGTAGGTCAGTTCCGGCAGCAGGCCGGGCAGCTCCGCGGTGCGGTCACGGAGAACCTCCTCGTAGATCCGAGCGATGCCGGCGCCGACCGCGAGCTTCGCCGCCTGCGGCCGCGCCTCGCCGAGCTCGGCGTCCTCGTATCCCTCTTCGAGCAGCTTGGCGAAGCGCCGGAAGTTCTCGCGGAAGCGCTCGCGGGCGACCGGTCCGACCGCTGCCAGCTCGACCAGGGTCACGCGCGCCGCCGCCGGGTCGGCCGCAAACCAGTCGAGCGCCGCCGCGATGCACATGCGGATCCGGTCCGGCCAGGGTCCGGGTTCGTCGTAGGCGGCTTTCAGCGATTCCTGCAGGTGGTCTACGAGCACCGCGTGGGCGGCGAGCAGGCAGCTGAGTTTGTCGTCGAAGAGCTCGTAGAAGGACTCGCGGCCGACACCGGCTTCTTCGAGGATGTCGGCGACCGACGTCGCGTCGTAGCCCTTGCGCGCGGTGACCCGCACGACTGCGGCCAACAGCCGTTCGCGCTGCGAGCGCTCGACCAGCTCCCGCGGCAGGCCGTGCCGGCCGCGCGGCAGTCGCCATTTGCGCAGGTCCTCGCGCTCGTCGGTCACCGCGCGGCGGAGCCGTCGGCGTCGGCGACCAGCTGGGCCTGCTTCGCGGCCTCCTCGTGACCGGCCATGGGCAGCAACCCGATGTAAACGATTTCCGGCAGTAGCTCGGGCAGCCGCTCGGTGCGGTCGGCGGCGATCTGGCTGAAGATCAGCACCTGCGCGCGACCGAAGGCGAGGTAGGGATCGGTGTGAGGCGGGTCCGGGGCGGCCCCGTTCCAGAGCCCTTCGACCGCCGGAATCACCATCTCCCGATAGCGGTCGACGATCGCCGGTTCGACCGTGACGGCGTCGCCCATCACCAGCTGCGCTAGCGCTGGCTTGCTCGCCATCAGCTCGAGTGCTGCTGCGGCGGCCTTGCGCAGCGCCTCGGCCGGTGGATCGGAGGGATCGTGGGACTCCGCTGCCGTCGCACGCAGCGTCGTCAGGCAGGCGTCGAGCGCCCCGTCGAAGCAGGCTCGCTTGTTGGGAAACCGTTTGTAGAAGGTGGTGCGCGAGATGCTGGCGCGCTTGACGATGTCGGCGATCGTCGTCGCCGCGTATGTCTTCTCCGCGCAGCTCTCGATCATCGCGTCGATGATTCGCTGTCGCTGGGACTGCTCGCCGATGTCGACTGGGATCGTCGGGTCGAGTACTCCAGGCACTATTGAAAACTCCCCCGTTTTTGCATCAAAGCGTTTGTTTCAATTAGTCGCCGTACCCAGCTCGTTCGCCTGTAAAACGGCGAGAGAGCAGGCAACTAAGCATCCCTTCCTACAGAATATGACAGTTTTTATTGTCTGGTGGAGCGGTTTTCCGCATCTAGCGAGTCCGGACAGTCCTGGCAGGGCGGTCGAGCTCCATTGCCGTAGGGCAGCTCGCCGGTGTCGTGGACCTCGTAGCGAAGTGAATTGATCACCGCGCCGACCATCAGCGCGAGGCTGAGCACGTAGAACCAGAGCAGGGCGATCAGGACGAAGCCAACGGTGGAGCCGAAGCGCGAGAGGCTGGAGACGTTCGAGAGGTAGATCGGGAAGAGCCAGTTGGCAAGGCCGGCGGCGAACGTGACGAAAGCCGCCCCGGGCCAGACCGCGCGCCAGGGCATGTGGCCTTTCGGCACCGCCCAGAAGATCACGCAGCAGATCAGGAAGGTGACCATCAGCGCCGCCCCGAGCAGCAGGATCGTGTCGATCGCCTTGATGTCGGAGAGGCCGAGCGGCAGCCGGTCGGTGCTGGAGATCAGCGAGCTCTCGACCGTCGGCACGAAGATGCTGGCGGCGATGAAGAGCAGGACGACGCCGAGCATCGCGAAGGAAAATCGCTTCTGCTCGACCCAGCCGCGACATTCGACGTGGTAGATGCGACAGAAGGCGGTGTCCATCGCTCCCCAGAAGGAGGCGCCGATCCAAAGCGAGCCGAGGCCGGCGGCGATCCCGATCGTGGTCGAGTTGTCCTGAATCCGGGTGAGGACGTCGGTCAGCGTCTCCTGCTCGACGCTGGGGAAGAGGCGCTCGAGGTCGTTGACGACGCTGGTCTCGACGCCCCCGATCTTCAGCACCTGGCCGAAGACGAAGAGGACGAGCAGGGCGAAGGGAAAGATCGCCAGCATCAGGTTGTAGGCGACCATCGCCGAGAGGCCGGTGACGTTCTCGCGGTATGCGCGCTCCCAAAAGGCCTTGAGCCAGGGCTTGGGATGGCGGAGGGAGCTGGGCATTGACTTT
Organism: uncultured Solirubrobacterales bacterium; assembly: GCA_963846515.1. Taxonomy (GTDB): domain Bacteria; phylum Actinomycetota; class Thermoleophilia; order Solirubrobacterales; family 70-9; genus VAYN01. The sequence continues at coordinate 515,502 of CAWJWC010000005.1, forward strand.
ACAAAATGAAGCGCTAGGATGCGAACAGGCGTTTGACTCCGCGACTTTCGCCGTCGCGGGGTCTTTTCATGCCAGGACTAAACACCACGCGCAAGGGAAATGAGTAGAACAGGATGCTGGTAGCAGAGCTTCAGGAGTTGGAGGAGGTCAAAAACCTCATCAATCGCGGGCAGCAGCTCGGCGTGCTGACCTTCGGCGACATCGCCTCGGCCGTTTCCGAGGTCGATCTCGACGAGTCAGACGTGGAGGACCTCTACGGGCACCTCGAGAAGTCGGGGATCGAGCTCGTCGAGGACATGGACCCGGCCCAGAAAGCCGCGGCCGAAGCGATGCCCATGGACACCGGCAAAAAAGGCCGGCGCCGCCAGAAACAGGCGCTCGACCTGAAACCGGACATGACCACGGATTCCTTGCAGCTGTTCCTCAAGGACATCGGCAAAGTTCGCCTGCTGACCGCGCAGGAGGAGGTCGAACTCGCCAAACGGATCGAGCGCGGCGACCTCGACGCGAAGCAAAAAATGGTCGAGTCCAACCTGCGCCTGGTCGTCTCGATCGCGAAAAATTACCGCAACCAGGGCCTTCCCTTCCTCGACTTGATCCAGGAGGGGACGCTGGGCCTGGTCCGTGCGGCGGAGAAGTTCGACTACCGCAAGGGCTTCAAGTTCTCGACCTACGCGACCTGGTGGATCCGCCAGGCGATCGCCCGCGCGCTCGCCGACAAGGCGCGGACGATCCGGATCCCGGTCCACGTGGTCGAGAAGCTGAACAAGATCGGCCGTGCCGAGCGCAAGCTGGTCACCGAGTTGGGTCGCGAGCCGACCCCGGAGGAGATCGCCGAGGTCACGGGGATCGATCCCGAGGAGGTCGACTCGATCAAGCGCTCCGCCCAGGCCCCGGTCTCGCTGGAGAAGCCGGTCGGCGACGAGGAGGAGTCCGAGTTCGGCCAGTTCATCGCCGACGAGAAGGCCGAGTCCCCGTTCGACCGAGCGGCGGACCTGCTGACCAAAGAGGCGCTGAAGGAGGCGCTGGAGAACCTCTCCTACCGCGAGCGCCGCGTGCTCGAGCTGCGCTATGGCCTCGGCGGCGAGCACCCACGCACGCTCGACGAGGTCGGCCGCACCTTCAACGTGACCCGCGAGCGGATCCGCCAGATCGAGAACCAGTCGCTGAAAAAGCTGCAGTCTCTCGGCGAGGCGCAGAAGCTGCGCGAGGTGGCTTAAGACGCCAAGCGGGGGAGCGGTCCAGTGACCCTCCCCCAGAAGCCGTTCCGCAGCCGATTGGATGCGGAGGTTCAAGGCGTTCGTCCTTGAGCTTCTGTGGGAGGGTCACTGGACCGCTCTCGACACTTCCAGCCGCTCTAGCAATCACCCGCGCCCGGCAGCTTGCCAGCGTGTGAGCGGGCAGCTTCCCGGTTCATGCCACGCAAGCTCTACCCGAGCCAGCGACCGTGCAGCTTTCGCTTGTCTTGTAGCTGAGTGAGAGGGTGCCCGTCCCCCCACTGTCTTGTTGCACCGTTAAGTGATGCCGCTGCACGGTCGATACAGGCCGGGATGTTCGAAATTGACTCAGCGCTGCGCGCCCTCGTCGAGCGGGAGGGGTCGGACCTGCACGTCAAGGTCGCGGCGCCGCCGATCATTCGCTTGCATGGCGAGCTCTGCCCGCTCGAGGGCTATGGACCCCTGAGTCAGGAGGACACCGAGAAGGCCTTCCACGACATCGCCGAGGTTCGCTCCCAGACCGAGTTCGAGGAAGCGGGCGAGGCCGACTTTTCCTACTCGATTCCAGGCCTCTCGCGGTTCCGAGTCAACGTCTTCAAGCAGCGCGGCTCGATTTCGATCGTCTGCCGGGCGATCCCCTTCGAAATCCGCTCGGTCGAGCAGCTCGGCCTGCCACCCGTCGTCACCAAGCTGGCCGAAGAGCAGCGCGGAATCATCCTTGTGACGGGCACCACCGGCTCGGGCAAGAGCACGACGCTCGCGGCGATGATCGACCACATCAACCGCAGCAAGCCGCACCACGTCATCACGCTCGAGGACCCAATCGAGTACCTGCACGAAGACAAACGCTCGATCGTCAATCAGCGCGAAGTCGGCTCCGACACCGAAAGCTTCGGCCGAGCGATGCGGCGGGTGCTGCGCCAGGACCCCGACGTGATCCTGATCGGCGAGATGCGCGACGAGGAGACGGTGCGGACCGCGCTCTCCGCCGCCGAGACCGGCCACCTCGTGCTCTCCACGGTCCACACGCTCGACGCGACCGAGACGATCAACCGGATCATCGATTTCTTTCCGCCCCACCTGCAGCACCAGGCTCGGGTGATGCTGGCGGCGACCATGAAGGGGGCGATCGCCCAGCGCCTCGTTCCGGACATCACCGGCGAGGGCCGCGTGCCCGCCTCCGAGGTGCTGGTCGTCACCGGCCGCGTCCAGGACCTGATCATGAACCCCGAGGAGACCGGCAAGATCACCGAGGTGATCTCGGAGGGCGAGTACTACGGGATGCGGACCTTCGATCAGTCGCTGCTCAGATACGTGATGGAGGGCAAGGTCGCCGAGGAGGTCGCCCTCGACTACGCCTCCAGTCCGCACGACTTCAAACTGATGCTCGCCGCCGACGGCCAGCGCGCCAGCGGCATCGAGCAGATGGAGCCCCAACCAGCGCAGTAGTACGTGCGGCCAGCCGCGCGCACGCTGGTTAAACGGCGCTTAAGGCTGCCCTCCGGAGTGACGATGAGGCCTCGATGAAACTTCGCTTCCGCCTGCGCAGACGCGTCGCCTCGCTGGGGAGCGAGCGCGGGATGGCCCTGCCGACGGCTCTCTTCGCGACCATCGCCGCCTTCGGCCTCGCCAGCGCAGCTGTCGTCGCCTCGGTCGACACGCAGCGAGGGACGACGCGGGACAGCCGCTCCAAGCAGGCGATCGCTGCGGCGGACGCCGGCGCCAACATCGCCCTCCTGCGGCTAAACCGATACGCGAACGCGCTGACCCTCGCGACCCCCTGTCTCGGCGTCAGCGGGGGCAATCTCGTTCTGACGACCAAAGAAGCTGACGGTTGGTGCCCGCCGATCTCCGGAACGGTGGGAAGCGCCGGCTACGTCTACCGCGTCACCCCACCGGCGACCGGCGTGCCGATGAGTGTCGTCTCGACCGGCACCGCGGGCGGCGTCAGCCGCAAGATCGACGTCACCTTCATCGGCAGCACGGTCGGCAGCGTGCTCGAAAAAGAGGGTCTGATCGGGCTCGAAGATATGAACATCACCGGCAGCGCCGACATCCACGTCGGCATCGGGACCAACGGCTTCGTCAACACCACCGGCAACGCCGGCATCTGCGGCAACATCCGCCACGGGGTCGGCAAAGACTGGGTTAACACGGGTAGTGCCAGCCAGTGCCAGGGCTATGTGGAGACCGAAGCGAACATCTCGCTGCCCCCGGTCAGCAGCTTCATGCCCAGCGACATCGCGACGAGCAACTACAACTACCGCCTTTATCTCTGCACCTCTCCCGGTGTCCCGTCGGGATGTGAACAAGACAACTTCGCCGGGGCCAATAGGTCTTCGACCGTCCCCTGGGACCCGGCAACGCGAACGATCTCGATGAGCAACTCGAAAGTCTCGCTCACCCTGACCGGAGGCGACTACTTCATCTGTCGGCTCGACCTCAACGGCGGCCAGCTGATCATGGGCGAAAAAGCGCCGGTGCGGATCTTCTTCGACACGCCGGAGGCCTGCGGCCTCGGGGCGGGGGCGACGCAGATCAAACTGAACGGCAACAGCACCATCCAGGCCACTGGCTACGACGAAAACGCCGCCATCTACGAAATGCCCGGCCTCTACCTGCTCGGCTCGCCGTCGGTCTCCACCAACGTCGAACTGTCGGGCAACAACAAAACCAAAAACGAGATGGTGATGTACGGGCCGAACACCAACTTCAAACTGACGGGCGGGGCGACCTATATCGGAGTCATCGCGGGCAAGAAAATCGAAATCACCGGAAACGCCGAGATCACTCAGCCAACCGGCTTCAAACCTCCCCAAATCGGCGGCGCCACGCTATACGCGAGGCAATCCTACGTCGAGTGCGCGAACGGTACGTCGTCGCCGCCGAACGCCGGCTGTTGATCTAGCGCCCGCGGGCGATCGTTTGATCGCATCCCTCAAGCTCCGGCCCGCGGCTGCCGAGCTAGATGGGTGGACGTATGAGGGATGCGATCAACAACAACCCGGCCGTAAAAATCGGAGTCGTCGCGGTCCTCCTGATCGTGACCGGCTTCTTCGTCATGTCCACGATGGGCGGGCGGGGCGAAGAAGAAGGGGGCGAAGAAGCCTCGTCGGTCGAAGTCACCGCGGCGGAAGCGCCGCTTGAACCCGCCGTCGCCGGCGCCCCCGCGCCGGCCGCCGGTCTGGGCGAGGCGCCCAAGGTGCCACCGCGCCCCCTGCCGCATCCCGTCGTCGCCGCCTTCGACGCCAACCGCACCGTCGTTCTGATGATCGTGAAGCAGGGCGGGGTGGACGATGCGCTGACGACCGCCTCGGCCCTGGCCGGCGTCGCCGGAACCGCGGGCGCTGCTCTCTTCGTCGTCCCGGTGGACCAGATCGCGCGCTACAGCGCGATCACGCAGGGGGTTGAAGTAAGCCAGGTACCGGCCTTGATCGTCGTTCGGCCGAAAGAGCTGGACCAGGGCATCCCGTCCGCCTCGATCAGCTATGGCTACCTTAGCCCCGAAAGCGTCAAGCAGGCGATCGTCGACGCCCAGTACCGCGGACGCACGCTCGGCTACCACCCATAGCGATGGGCCCGCCCGACGTGCCCCACCTGCGCCCCGTCCCGCTCTCGGGCGACTCGACGGCACCCGCGCTGGACCAGGAGCAGGCTGGCAGCCCCGGTCTGACTCCACCGATCTCGCGGGGGCGCTCGAACGGCTTCGTCACCGATGTCCTGGTCGACCTCGGCTATCTCGACGCCGCGCGGGTGCAGCAGGCGGTCGAGGAGGCACGGGTAGCGGCCAAGCCGCCTGAGACGCTGCTGCTCGAGCAGCACGCGATTACGACCGATCAGCTCTCGCGAGCCGTGGCCGAGCGCTACGGCTTGGACCATCTCGATCTGTCCGCCTACCACGTGGACATGGCGGCCGCGAACCTGATCTCGGTCGCGACCGCGCGGCGCTACCGGGCCCTTCCAGTCGGCTTCCTGGACGCGGAGACGCTGCTGGTTGCGATGTCGGACCCGACCAACGTCCTCGCCGTGGACGACATCCAGATTGCGACCGCGCTCGACTGCCGGGTGGCGGTCGCCGCCGACGAGGACATCGAGGCCATGATCGGCCGGCTGAACACCCTGCAGAGCGCTGTGACCGAGGCGGTGGTCGAGGACGAGGTCGTCGAGGAAGAGGCGGACGTCAGCGACATCCAGGTCAGCGCCGAAGACGCGCCGGTGATCAAGCTTGTCTACAGCATCCTCGGTCAGGCCGTCGGCGAGGGCGCGTCAGACGTCCATTTCGAGCCCGAGGAAGGAGAGATGCGCGTTCGCTTCCGAATCGACGGCGTTCTACGTGAGGCCGCCCACGTGCCGAAACGCATGGTCAACGCGGTGATCTCCCGGGTGAAGATCATGAGTGACCTCAACATCGCCGAGAAGCGGGTGCCGCAGGACGGCCGCGTCGGCATCACCGTCGAGGAGCGTCGAGTCGACCTGCGGATCACGACTCTGCCGACCCAGCACGGCGAGGGGGCCACGATCCGCATCCTCGACAAGGACAACGCGCAACGTTCGCTCGACGACCTCGGGATGGATGGAAGCGGCCGTGAGCGGTTCGAGCAGGCGTTCCGCCAGGCCTACGGTGCGGTTCTCGTCACCGGTCCGACCGGGTCGGGCAAGTCGACGACGCTCTATGCGGCCCTCCAGGAGCTGAACGAAATCGAGAAGAACATCATCACGATCGAGGACCCGGTTGAGTATCAGCTCTCTGGGATCAAGCAGATCAACGTCAACCGCAAGGCTGGACTCGACTTCGCGACCGGGCTGCGGTCGATTCTTCGCGCCGACCCGGACATCGTGATGGTCGGCGAGATCCGCGATGCGGAGACCGCTCGGATTGCGATCGAGGCCGCCCTGACCGGTCACATGATGCTCTCTACCCTGCACACGAACGACGCGCCGGGCGCGATCAGCCGTCTCTCGAAGATGGGGATAGAGCCGTTCCTCATCTCCTCGGCCGTCGACTGCGTCGTCGCCCAGCGGCTGGCCCGCCAACTCTGTCCCCACTGCAAGCGACGCACGGTCGTCTCACCGCAGGTGCTGGGCGCCGCGGGCATCAAGTACGGCGGTGAGCTCGAGGGCTATGAGCCGGTCGGCTGCGGACGCTGCGGGCAGAGCGGCTATCGCGGGCGGGTGGGCCTTTACTCGGTGATGCGTCTCACCGACGCGGTGAAGGAAATGACCGTTGCGCAGGTGCCCGAGGCCGAAATCGCTGCTCTCGCCCAGCACGAGGGCATGGTCACCCTGCGCGAGGACGGCATCGTCAAGGTTCGAGCCGGGCTGACCAGCCTCGAGGAGGTTCTCCGTGTCACCACCTGAGACCCCGCATCCTCGCTTTCAGGTATCGAGGATCCGATCCGTGGAGCCGATCTAACCCCATGGACCTAGATTTCGCAGAGGTCCTTCGTCGCATGGTCGAGACGAAGGCCTCGGACGTTCACATCACGCCTGGCTTCCCGCCGGCGATGCGGGACAAGGGGAAGATCGCCCCGATGGAGGGGTTTCCGGTGCTCTCGAGCCAGGACACCCGCGAGGTCGTCTTCAGCATCCTCAACGACGACCAGCGGAAAAAGTTCGAGAACCACAAACAGCTCGACTTCGCCTATGCGATTCCGAGGGTGGCCCGCTTCCGGGTCAACTGCTTCTTTCAGCGCGGCTCGGTCAGCGCGGCGTTTCGTCTCATCCCCCAGGAGATCCCGAGCCTCGAGTCGCTCGCGGTCCCGCCGGTCCTGCGCGAGCTGACGCAGAAACCACGGGGCTTCGTCCTCGTCACCGGTCCCACCGGCTCCGGCAAGTCGACGACCTTGGCGGCGATGCTCGACGTGATCAACGTCGAGCATCAGGATCACATCCTCACGATCGAGGACCCGATCGAGTTCTTGCACGCGCATAAACGCTCGATCGTCAACCAGCGTGAGGTCGGCGCCGACGCCGACGATTTCGCGCTCGGGCTGCGTGCCGCGCTGCGAGAGGACCCCGACGTCATCCTGGTCGGCGAGATGCGAGACCTGGAGACGATCTCCACCGCGCTCACCGCGGCCGAGACCGGCCACCTGGTCTTCGCGACGCTGCACACCCAGTCGACCGCGCAGACGGTCGACCGCATCATTGACGTCTTCCCTCCCCAGCAGCAGGGTCAGGTGCGGACCCAGCTCTCAATCGCTCTGCAGGGAATCGTCACCCAGCAGCTGTTGCCGACCGCCGACGGCGCCGGGCGCGTCGTCGCCTCCGAGGTTCTGGTGCCAACGCCCGCGATCCGCAACCTGATTCGCGAGGGCAAGACGCACCAGATCTACGCGGCTGTGCAGACCTCCGCCGCTGTGGGGATGCAGACGATGGACGCGGACCTGGCGCGACTCGTGCGCGAAGGCAAGATCACCCGCTCGATCGCGGAGCAGCGCGCATCGGTGCCGGAGGAGCTCAAGCGCCTGCTCGGCGGTGCGCCGATCCAGCAGCCGGCCGTAGCGATGCCGGCACCGGTCCCAAGTGGTGCGACGGCGGGGGAGAGCCAGGGCGGCACCTACCCGCCTCCGTCCCAGGTTCCGGGGGCGTAGGCGGCGATGGCTGCCACCACCTTCGCGTTCCGGGCGATGGATCTCGCCGGCGCCGCCACGTCGGGAGAGATCGAGGCCGATTCCAAGGCCCAGGTCAGCGAGCAGCTGCGGCAGCGCGGGCTGATCGTTCTCGACGTCAGCGAGAAGAGCGAGCCGTTCAAGATCGAGAAGCTCTGGCAGACCTGGAAAGGGATCGATATGCGGGAGCTGTCGGTCTTCTCCCGCCAGTTTGCGACGTTGGTCGCCTCCGGCATGCCGATGCTGCGGACGCTGCACACGCTCGAAGAGCAGACCCAGGACGAGCGGATCGAAGTGGCGATCGGCGGCTTGCGCTCCGACGTCGAGGCCGGAAGCACGCTGGAGCAGTCGATGGAACGCCATCCCGAAGTGTTCGACCGGCTCTATCGCGCGATGGTGCGCTCTGGCGAGCAGTCGGGTCGCCTCGAGGACGCGCTCGACCGCATCGCCTACCAGGTGGAGAAATCCGACAGCCTGCGGCGGCAGGTGAAATCCGCCCTCATGTATCCGGCACTCATCTTTGGCTTCGCGATGGTCGTGCTGGTCGCGATCGTCGCCTTCGTGATCCCGGTATTCGTCGGCATCTTCGAAGAAATCTCCGCCGAAAACCCCGAGGAAAAGGCGGACCTCCCACTGCCGACCAAGGTCTGCGTGACCGCCTCCGACGTGCTGACGGGGTACTGGTACATACTGATCCCAGGCTTGGTGGTGTCCTTCGTCCTCTTCTTCCGCTGGAAGCGGACCGAAAAAGGGAAGGAAGTCTGGGATCGGTTCGTCCTCCGCCTCCCGGCGCAGATCGGCGACGTAATCCAGAAAGTCGCGCTGGCTCGCTGGTCGCGTACGTTCTCGGGCTCGGTCGCGGCGGGCGTGCCGATGCTGCAGGCGATCAAACTGACCGGCGAGACCGCCGGGAACGTCGTCGTCGAGCGGGCGATGGAAGACGTCTACGCCTCGGTCAAGCGCGGCGGCTCGCTCGCCGGCCCGATCGAGGCCAACCCCATCTTTCCGCCGATGGTCGGTCACATGGTCGCGGTCGGAGAGGAAACCGGTCAGCTCGAGCACATGCTCTCGAAGATCGCCGACTTCTACGAGGCCGAGGTCGACGCGAAGGTGAAGGCGCTGACCTCGCTGATCGAGCCGATCATGATCGTCTTCGTCGGCGGCATCGTCGGCTTCATCGTGATCGCGATGTACCTCCCGATCTTCAGTCTGTACGACAAGATCCGCTGAACCCACGCTCGACCGCTGGACGTCTGTACGGACTCTTTGGATTGGGGAACTTTGCCAATCCTCACTATTAACGAGTGGTGTTGGCCACTTCTCGGTCCTCGATCGGGGAAAAGTCGGGCACCTTGCAAACCCGCCTCGCAGGGCTAAAGGTCGTCCCTCCCGCGTCGATGACGGGTTCGTGATGAATCTGCCAGTGCCTCGGTGCCAAAGGCAAACCCGCCGCGAGGCGGGGGCGCAAAGCCGTCGGGACTTCCAGCTGGGAGTCAGCCGGGCTACCACCGGGGTCGACAGACACCACGTGGCTTCACGCGACGGGGCTCTGGCGCAAACGATTAGGACCATAGGAGGTCTCTAATGTTTCTCCAGAATCTCCGGGCGAAAATTGGCGCCCGTCTCAACGGCGAGGGGGAGAGCGGCTTCACGCTGATCGAGCTCCTGGTCGTCATGCTGATCCTCGGCATCCTGGCCGCCATCGCCCTGCCGGCGTTCTTCAACCAGAAAGAGAAGGCAGGTGACGCAAAGGCGAAGGAGATCGCCCACACCACCCAGGTAGCGGTCGAGACCTGTGCGACCGACCATGGCGGTGTCTACAACAACGCCGCTTGCGACACGATCGGCGAGCTCGCGACGATCGAGCCGACCCTCTCCGGGGCGTCGGTTGCCCTCTCGGGCCTGAACACCAACGCGTACACCCTCACCGTCACCGCGCCGAGCACCCACACGTTCTCGATCGCCAACGCGGCTGGGGTGATGACCTACACCTGCACCCCGAACACCGGCGCCGGCGGTTGCCCGGCTGGCGGTAACTGGAGCAATTAGCACCCCTCTCGCGTCAGTAAGCGTTGAGCGCAAGGGGCGGGCCGTCGGGCCCGCCCCTTTGCACTTCTGGCTAGCGGCGCGTGACGGACTAAGACAAGCCACAGATTCCGCCGATAGAACGACGATGCCGGCAAAGTCGATACCAAGGCCAGCGCTTCGACCGTCCCGCCTGCTGCTGCTGGCGGCGATGGCCGTCGCGGGGGTTCTGACTCACTCGTCGCTGGTAGCCGCGGCCCCGGCGAGTTACAAGGGCATCTCGCCCGATGGCGGCATCGTCTTCTTCGAGACCGAAGATCGCCTGGTGCCCGGCGACACCGACTCCAAACGGGACATCTATGAGCGCTCCTTCGACCCGACCGTCGGCGAAGGGGGGACGTTCGTGACCCGACAGGTCTCGACCGGGCCGACCGGCGGCAACGACGCCTATAACGCGATCTTCGAGGAAGCAGGCGCAGAAGGCGAGCGGGCCTTCCTTTCGACCGACGAGTCCCTTGTCGGCGCCGACGTCGACCACGCCAGCGATGTCTACGCCCGTGACCTCACGACCGGCGCAACCGTCCTCGTCTCGGTCGCCGCGGCATCGTGCAATGGCGGGCCGTGCGGCAACGGCGAAGTCGGCTCGACCTTCCTCGGGTCGACGCTCGACGGCGACGTCGCGTTCTTCGCCAGCGGCGAAAGACTCGCCGGCGGCGACGAGGATGCAGCGTTCGATGTCTACGCCCGCGATCTCACGGACGACACCACCACTCTCGTCTCCGAGGCGGCGCCGGGTTGTGTCGGCGCTTGCGGCGACGGCCCCGCACCTTCCACTTTCGAGGTGGTCTCCGACGATGGGACGACGGCTTACTTCACGACTACCGAATCGCTCTCATCCGCGGACGGGGACGCGTTTCAGGACGTCTACCGGCGCGATCTCGTCGGGGGCGCCACGAGCCTGGTCTCGACCGCCGGCACTTGCCCGGCAGGTCTCGAATGCGACGCGGTCTTCCGTGGCACCAATCCGAGCGCCAGCTCCGTTTTCTTCCAGACCACCGAGCAGCTCGACCCCGCCGACGACGACGAAGGAGCCTCCGACCTCTACGCGTGGACGGGCGGGTCGATCGATCTGATTTCCGCAGCGGACGCTGGCTGCGGCAGCTGCGGCGATGAAGGGCTGCCGGCGACCTTCGCGGGCACCTCGGCCGATGGCCGGACGGTCCTGTTCCAGATCGGCGAACCGCTCACGGCCACCGATCTCGACGGCGCGGTGGACGTATATAAGCGCGATCGCGACGCCGCCACGACGACCCTCATCTCGGTCCCTGGAACCTGTCCGTTGACGCTCTGCAATGCGATATTCCGCGCCACCTCGGCGGACGGCGCCAAAGTCGCCTTCCAGACCACCGAGCGGCTCGACGGGGGCGACGGTGACAAAGCGGTCGACCTCTATCTGCGCGACATGGAGGCGGGGACGACGACCCTCGTCTCGGCCGCCGCCCCGGGCTGTGCCGGCTGCGGCGGTGACGATGTCGACGCCAAATTCGGCACCGCCTCGCCGACCCTCGTCAGGATCCTGTTCTCCACGGCCGAGGCGCTGGCTCCAGGTGATGGCGATGAAGGCGTTGACGTATACGAACGCGATCTCAGCGGGACGCCGACGACTTCGCTGCTTTCCGTGATGGGCGTCTGTCCGCTCGGAGGAGGGCAGAGCTGCGACTCGACTTTTGAGGCCAGCTCCGATGACGCCTCCAGACTCGTCTTCTCGACGGTCGAGCGCCTGGGGGTGGACGACGTGGACTCAGAGGCGGACCTCTACGAGCGAGCCGACGGCCTCACCCGGCTCGTCTCGACCGGCAACGCGGTCGAGCTCGGCCCCTCGACGCCGATCCTCACCGCAACCTCGCCGGCTTCGCCGAATCCTTCGCTCGAACCGGCGATCCTCGGTCAGAGCGATTCCGGCAGCGCGATCAAGATCTACGCGACGAGCGACTGCTCCGGAGCCCCGGTCAAAACCGGGACCGCAGCGCAGCTGACTGGCGCCGGGATCAAACTGGTCGTCGCGGTCGGTTCGACCACCACCTTCTGGGCCACGGCGACCGACGGGAACGGCGACACCTCCGCCTGCTCCGCCAGTGGCCTCAAATACCAGCAGGCTGCGCCATTGGGAAGCGGCGAACCGCCGCCGGTCGATGACGGTGGCGGTGGAGCCGCGAGCGAAGGGGCGAGCGGCGGCGGTGGAACCGGCTCACGATCCGGGTCGGGGGGAGGGCGCAGGGTCGGCAACGCGCAGCCGGTCGTGCCGCAGACGCGGATCACCTTCGGACCGGCGAGCAAGACGCAGGCGCGACGGCCTGTCTTCCGCTTCACGGACACCACCGGCCAGAACGGCACGGAATTCCGCTGCAAGGTCGACCGCGGACGCTGGAAGGGATGCTCCTCTCCGTACCGGGCTCAGCGTCTCTCGCCCGGCGCTCACGCTTTCAGCGTCAGAGGCACGAACTCCGGCCTGAGCGAGATTCGCCCCGTGGCACGCAAGTTCAGAGTGGTGGGCCGATGATCGCGGCGATCTCACGCGGGCTTAGCCGGGACGAGGCCGGCATGACGTTGATCGAGCTGCTCGTCGCGGCGACGATGGGGGTGATCCTGATGGGCGCGGTCGGCTCGGTCGTGATCAGCGCCGTGCGCAGCCAGCCGAAGATCAGCGAGAAGGCCTCGGACATCCAGACCGTTCGCTGGGTGCTCGAGCGGATGACGCGCGAGCTGCGCAACGGCTTCGTGGTCAACGACGCCCAGCCGGCTACGGTCTCCTTCGAAACCTACGTACGGCACGGCACCTGCGGCTCGAACGCCGTGCTGGCCGCAACCTCTCCCTCGATCCGATGCCAGGTCCGCTACACCTGCGCAGCCGGCACCTGCAGCAGGGTGGAGACGGCCCCGGGCGTGCTCAGCGGCGGCACCCCCGTCACGATCGTCTCCGGTCTGGGGAGCGGAACCGGCTTCGGCTACTCCCCGGGCACCAGCGCACCGACCCACGTCACCGTGACCCTGGCGATTCCCGGCCCCGATGCGGGCACCGACGCGACGACGGTCTCCGATGGCGCCAGCCTTCGCAACGCGACCCTGGCCAACTGATGGACCGGCGAGTGGACAATGAGGCCGGCTTCACCATCATCGAGGTGGTCGTGGCCGCGGCGATCCTCGTGCTCGGCTCCTTTGCGACGTTCGGGTTGCTGCGGGCGGCGACGGTCAACACCGAGCGGACGAAGGCGACGCAGGTCGCCCTCGATCGGGCCCAGCAGGCGATCGAGGAACTGCGCAGCCTTCCGGACGAAAAACTCGCCCTGACCGCGACTCCGGCGCACTCGACCAACGAAAAGAGTCCCAACTTCCGGGTCAGCGGCGGCACCTTCGATCTCGCACAGGCACCGCCGATCAGCGCACCGAACCTTGTCGTCAACGGCGGCAGCCTCTACGGCGGTGGCTTCATCACCGCCGGCACCGTCAACCCGGGCCCAACCGCCTTCACCAGCGGCGACGTCAGCGGCAGAATCTACCGCTACATCGTCTGGCGCAACGACGACAGTTGCCCCGCGGCGACCTGTCCGGGGACTCAGGACTACAAACAGGTGGTGGTCGCGGTGAGGCTCGATACGCCGGCCAACCAGGCTTATGAACGCGGCTACGTCGAAGTTCAGTCGAACTTCATCAACCCGAAAGACAGCTCCCTCAACGACCCGGTGCCGGGCGGCAACGGCGTCACCACGGCGCAGCAGTTCTTCCTGTCCGACACTCGTTGCGCGAGCACGGGATCGACCACGCGGGAGGAAATACTCGCCAATCACACCCTGCACAACACGCTGGGCACCTGTGCGGTCCCCACCGAAGCGCCCGATGCTCTTGTGCTCGGCGCGCCTCCGGACCCGAGCCCCGAAGACCCCACGCTGCCGCTGGAATACGACTACTCGACCGACTATCCGCTGCAGGTGATCGCCGCGGCGGCCAAGGGCGTGCAGCTGCGGCGCGACGACTCGAGTGGCTGCCACTACGTGCCGACCGGAAGCTCTGTGCCGCAGTGGCAGGTGCACCGCTGGGTGACCGATCCGCTTCCCACCGCATTCAAACTGAGCGAACGCGTGACGCTGGTGATCAGCACTCGCGCGATCAGCGAAACCGGCTACAACGGCACCCTCTGCGTCTACCTGTTCGACCGCGAAGAATCCGGCTCGAAAGCCAGTGACCTCCCGCTGCTGAACAAGCAGACCAAAGCCGAATACTGGCAGTGGGCGCCCAGCAACAGCCAGTGGCCGCGGCAATGGTTCGAGATCCAGCTGCCGATGCTCTTCAACGGTCCTTACACGATCGCCGCCGGCCACCGTCTCGGCCTGGCCGTGAGTCTCGATGGGAAAACCGGCGGCGACGCGGTCTCGCTGATGTTCGACCACCCGAGCTTCAGGGCCCGCATCGAGGTCGAAACGCCGACGCCGATCAACGGCGGCTAAGCGCGATGGCTCCAGCGCTCGTCATGGCCTTCGTCTGGGGGCTCGTCCTCGGAAGCTTCGTCACGGTTGTGTCCCACCGCGTCCCGCGCGGGGAATCGATCGTCGCGCCGCGCTCGCGCTGTCCCGGCTGCGGAAGCGGCATCGCCGCCTACGACAACCTTCCGGTCATCTCCTGGGCGCTGCTCCGCGGCCGCAGCCGCTGCTGCGACAGCCGGATCTCCGCCCGCTACCCCCTGACCGAGCTGGTTCTGGCCCTGCTCTACGTCCTCACCGTCGCCGTGCTCTGGGGCGATCCGACCGAAGTGCTGCTCGGTCTCGTCTTCGTCAGCACTCTGGTCATCGTCTCGGTCACCGACCTTGAGCGGCGCATCATCCCCAACAAGGTCCTGCTCGTAGCGGCCGCCCTGGGGGCGGGCATCGTCGCCGTTGGCGATCCCGGCAGCCTTCCGGAGCGATTGCTCGCTGCCGCCGGCGCCGGCGGCCTGCTCTTCGCTGCGGCCCTCGCCTACCCGCGCGGGATGGGCCTCGGGGACGTCAAGCTCGCCGCCGTGATGGGCCTGTTCCTCGGTCGCAACGTCGCCCCGGCGCTGCTGATCGCGCTGCTCGCTGGCTCGATGGTCGGGGTGGCGATGATCGCCCGCCAGGGCGCCGCGGCGCGCAAGCAGGCGATCCCCTTTGGACCCTTCCTTGCCCTCGGCGGAGTCGTTGCTCTGCTGGTTGGCGACCAGATGGTCGACTGGTACCTGCGGACGTTCTCCTAGAGACGGTGATTGCAAGACGAAAGTTTCGAGGCAGTTCTGTCGATTGAGAGCGATAAGCGCGCAAAACACCCCTTTCTTACCCATGCAGCTCACCCGCGAAATCCAGCTTCCACCCAATCTCCGGCCTCGCCTTCGAATGCCGCGTGGCATCTCGTTGACCAGGAAGGGCCACGCAGGCGGCGTGGTGGGTCTCGAGATCGAGGCTGGCAGCATCGGCGCCGCCGAGGTACGGGTTGACGGCGCCGCGACCCTCGAGGCGGCCGCGGTTGGCAGTCTGCCCCCGGGTGTGTTTCACGAGGGCGAGGTGGTCAACGGCGATGAGCTCGGACAGGCGATCCGCGAGTTCTTCTCCGAGCACAAGCTCCCGAAGCAGGTTCGACTCGGGATCGGCAACCAGGGCGTCGTGGTACGAACCGTCCGTCTGCCGGCAATCGAGGACCCGAAGGAACTCGACGCGGCGGTGCGCTTCCAGGCCCAGGAGCAGATGCCGATGCCCCTCGACCAGGCGGTGCTCGAGCACCAGGTGGTCGGTGGCGTCCAGGCCGAGGAGGGGGGGACGCCGCAGATCGACGTGGTCCTGATCGCGGCTCGCCGCGACATGATCTCCGCCTTCCTCAGGCCGCTGCGCAGAGCTGGACTCGAGCCGGTCGGCGTCGACCTCTCGGCCTTCGGCATGATCCGCGCCCTCGCGGATCTCGTCCCCGCTCCCACCGGTCCCGAAGGCGAGCCCCAGCGGCCAAGCGCGGCGACCCTGTACTGCAGCGTTGGCGACGTGACGAACCTGGCCGTCGCCAGGGGTCGGTCCTGCCTCTTCACGCGCGCCTCCCACGCCGGTCTGGGAGCGATCGTCGACCGTTTGGCGGCCCAGCGCGGACTGAGCGGAGAGCACGCGGCGATGTGGATCTCCCACGTCGGCCTGGAGGCGCCGATCGAGCAGATCGAGGGAGATGCCGGGATGGTGGGCGACAGTCGTGCGGCCCTAGAGGGCGGGTTGACTGCGCTGGTCGACGAGCTGCGGCTCTCGCTCGATTTCTACGGCGCCCAGGAAGGCGCGATCCCGATCGAGCAGGTGGTCCTCTGCGGCCCCGGCAGTGCGATCGCCGGCGTCGCGTCCCGAATCGAAGCCAGCATCGGCCTGCCGATCACGGCCGCGTCTCCACACGCCCTTTCCGGCCTCGACGCGGCGACCGCCGCCCGGCTCACCCTGCCCTTCGGATTGGCCCTGGAGGCTTAGGTGCGCCCGGTCAACCTGATTCCGATCGAGGAGAGGCGCGGTCAGAACGCGCCGCTCCGCACCGGCCCGATCGCCTACATCGTCGTCGGGGCGCTCGTTGCCGCGCTCGGTGGCGTGATGCTGCTGGTGCTGACGGGCAACGAGATCGCCGATCGCAAGTCAGAAGTCACGCAGGTGCGCCAGGAAGACGCCCTGGTGGCCGCTGAAGCGCGGCGCCTCGCCCCATACACCGAGTACCAGATCCTCTCCGAACAGCGCGTCGCCACGGTCAAGAGCCTCGCCGACAGCCGCTTCGACTGGGAACGCGTGATGCGCGAACTTTCGCTGATCCTGCCAGACAACGTCTGGCTGACGAAGCTGACCGCCACGGCATCCCCGGCGGTGGGGGTGGACGGAGGCGGCGAAGGCGGAGGCGGCGAAGGCAGCGGTCTGCGCGGGTCGATCCCCGGTCCCGCACTGGAAATGGAGGGCTGCGCCTCGGGCCAGGCGGGCGTCGCCGGCTTCGTCGCCGCGCTCAAGGACATCGACGGAGTGACCAGGGTCGGGGTGGAGTCCTCGGCGTTGCCCCCGACCGGTACCGCCGCCGGCACCGGCGAAGGTGGGGGAGGCGGTGCGACGGACTGCCGGACCCGCGGCTTCATCGCCGAATTCAAGATGGTCATCGCCTTCGACGCCGCCCCGATTCCCCCCGGCGAAGCGGAAGCCGAAGCCGTGGCGGCGGTGCCGGAAGCGCCTCCAGCCGAGTCCGCCGAAGAACCAACCAGCGCCCCGGAAGGTTGAGATGTCGCGCACGAACCAGATAGTCGTAGCCATGCTCGCGACCGTTGCGCTCGCCGCGGCCTTCTGGATTCTCGCCCTGAGCCCGAAGCGGGAGGAAGCCAACCGACTGCAGGGCGAAGTCGACCAGGCCAGGGCCACTCTCTCCAAGCACGAAGAGGAAGTTTCACAGGCGCTGGAAGCAAAACGCACCTTTGCGGATGACTATCGGCAGATGGTCGTGCTCGGCAAGGCCGTCCCGCGCGAAGACGACACCGCCTCGCTGTTGGTTCAGCTGACCGCGATCGCGAAAGCCGCGAACATTCGCTTCCAGGAGATCAAACTGAGCGAAGGGGAGGCGGGTGAAACCGGCGCGAGCGGGGCGCCCGTCGCCGCCAATCCGGCCGAGCCCGCTCCTCCGACCGAGGTGGCTGCGGCGCTGCTGCCCCTTGGCGCGACGATCGGTCCGGCCGGCCTCGGGGCGATGCCGTACACGCTCAAATTCACCGGCAACTTCACCCATATCGCCGACTTCATCAAGGGCCTCGACGAGTTCGTCGATTCGACGAACGCGGGGGTCAAGGTCGACGGCCGTCTGATCACGATCAACGGCTTCAGCCTCGAGCCGCCAGCGGGAGGCAGCCTGCCTCAACTCGAAGCGACCTTCTCGATCACGACCTATCTGACTCCGCCCGATTCAGGCGCTGCCGAAGCTCCGGCCGAAGCCGCCCTCGAAACCGCGACGCCGACGGCAACCGTCACCGGAGGGACGCCATGAAGAAGCCAAGTGTGCCGGAGCTGAAGCTTTCCGAGCTCAAGGTCCCGAGGCCATTGCGCGACCTCTACCAGGACCTGCGCGACCGCCGCCTTCTGCCGCTCGTGGGCCTCCTCCTGGTGGCGATCGTCGCCGTGCCTTTTCTGCTCTCTGACGGGGGCGAAAGCCCGCCGCCACGGGCGGCCATTCCGCCGCCGGAAGAACCGGTGCCGAACGCGAAGCTCACCGTCGTCAAATCGGCACCGGGTCTGCGTGAGCCCGGCAAGCGCCTCGCCGCACGCCGCGCGAAGGACCCGTTCCGACAGCACTTCACCGGTGCCGCGGCCAGCTCGGAGCCCATCACCACCAACGGCGATTCGGCGGCTCCGGTGGTGGCGGCCCCCGTGGAAACCGGCGGCTCCACCGTTGAAGCGGGGGGCGAAACCAGCTCGCCACCGGTTGAATCGCCACCTGGGAACAGCGACCAGGGGACCGGTGGCTCAGGCTCCGGAGGGGATGACTCCGTGGATGGGATCGCCCTCTACACCTTCGCTGCGGACCTTACGATCACCAAGACCGAGACGAAGTCCAACGGCAAGAAGGTGACCAGCGAGCAAGAAACCCGGCATGGGGTCCTCCCGGCGACCGTTCTGCCCGGGCCGAAGTCGCAAGTGATCACCTACATGGGGATCAGCCCAAAGACCCGCAAGCCTCTCGTTCTGGTGTCGACGGACGTGACGGGCGTGTTCGGCGACGGCAAGTGCGTCGCCGGCTCGGACAGCTGCCAGCTGCTGGAAATGAAGCTCACCTTCCCGCAGACCTTCGTCTACGGCGAGGCTGGCGTTCGGTACAAGGTGAACATCTTCAACGTCGAGCCTGTCCTCGCCGGCCGTTCCTAAGTCCAGCGCCGTTTAGCCATTGCTTCAGTTTGTGAAGCCATGTGGCTACACTTGGTGAAGCAAGTCGTTTGGGACCGATGTCTCGATTCGCCCAATGAGCGCTGCGAGCAACTCAACCTGCCCCGTCTGCCGGACCGCCGAGGTCGTTTGCGGAAAGTGGACGCTTTTGCTGATTCGCGATCTTGCCGCCGGCAGCAGCCGTTTCTGCGAATTGGAGCGGTCGCTGGAGGGGATCAGCCCGCGCACGCTGTCGCTGCGACTGCGGGCGCTTGAGGAGGAGGGGATCGTCGAGCGGCACACCTTCCCCGAGGTCCCACCCCGGGTCGAGTACGCCCTCACCGAGAAGGGCGAGGCGCTGGTGCCGCTGATCGACGACATGCGCACCTACGGCACCCGCTGGCTTCTGGCCGAGCAGGCCGAGGCTGAGCCGGCCGTCGCCTAGGCCGGAGAGGATTCAATAACTTGCAAGGCGCCGTGCAGGCGCAGGAGCGCCGTGCGTGGGGCGGAAGCCTGAGCCGTGCGTGACTTCCTCCTCAACGAGGCACTGAAGCGGCTGGCCACCGAGGCCGCGACGCACTTCAGCGGCCTGGTCGCCAGCGGCGAGACGATCCCCTTCGACGTCGCCGCCGAGCGCGGCGACGACTCCGCCTTCTACAGCTACGTGCCGCTGACCTCGCGCTTCGTCGAGGAGCGCTCCGAGGAGCTGCGCTCGCTGCCAAGCTTCGGGCCGGCCCGCGAGGCCGTGACCGAGGCCGGCGTCGCCGCCGCCTACCTGGAGGAGCGGGGCGAGTCCGTCCCCGCCGACCCGGGCGAGCGGGCGGGGCGGATGCTGACGACCTTCATCGCCTCGCTCTGGGACGGCAGCACCGAGTTCTCGCTCGACCGGGCGCGGCTCGAGAGCGCCCTCTCGACGCTCGATGCCGAAGCCCGCGACGCCGACGACGCCGACGTGCTGATCGTTCCCCTGGTCGGGCTGCGGATGTCGACCGCTCGCTTGCAGCTGCCGCACGGCGTCCGCATCGTCCGCGCCGACTCGATCGAGGCCCCGGTCGAGGCGATGCGCAGCGAGGGCATGGGCCGCGCCGCCTGGGAGCCGCAGTACCTGGCGGTCGCCGAGCAGGACCCGGAGGGCGGGGCAGAGTCGGCCCTGCACCAGCTGCGCGAGCTGATCAGCGTGATGAGGCTGTTCAAGGGCGGCGGGATCGGGCTCGGCCCCTACGCCTTCGCCCCGACCGGCGAGGGCTGCTGGCGGCGGATCGTCACCGACGCTCCCGCGACCCGGCCCGGTGGCTACCGCCTCAGCGAGGCGGAGGCGAGCGAGCTGGTCGAGCTGGCGAGCACGCTCGAGGCTCGCCCCGACCCCGACAACGCCCTGACTTGGGCGGTCGGCCGCTTCGAGATGGGCTGCGAGCGCGAGAGCGCCCTCGATGGCCTCAGCGACCACCTTCTGGCCCTGCGCGCCGTACTCGAGGGCCACGGCCCGGTCGGCGCCTCGCTGCCGCTGCGCGCGGCGGCGTTGATCCCGGACGACAGGCTCGACCGGATCGAGGCCCGCGAGAAGGTCGAGGACACGCTGCAGCTGGAGCGGGCGCTGATGAACGGCCGCTCGCAACCCGACGCGATCCAGCTCGCCGGTTGGACCGAGGAGAGCGTGCGCCGGCTGCTGCTGCAGGCCGCGCTCGGCGAGCTCGGCAACGATCTAAGTGCGACTGCCGACGAGACCCTGATCGCGACTGGACTCGAAGCCGGCGACGTCGAGATCGCGGTGACCGCCGAGCCGGAGACGACGCTCGAGCCCGAGCTCGAGGTCGAGCCCGTCGCCGAGGCGCCCGTCGAGCTGACGCTCGACGTCGACCCCCCCGAATTCCGCGTCGAACACCTTCCGCCCCCCGTAACGCCCCCCGAGCCCATCGAGTCAACCGAGGAGAGCTACGACATGGAGCAGGAGACCAGGATCATGGAGCCGATCCCGGCCGAAGACGAGATCAGGATCACGGCGACGCCGTGGCTGGATGAGGTCTCGGACGAGCGCCGCGGCGACTCACTCGAATGGCCCGCCGATGCCCACCGCGACATCGAGCATCGCGAGCGGATCGACACCCCGCGCGTCCGCCACCTCTTCCCGGTGCCGGACTCCAACTGGGAGGTATCCCACCTCGAGTTCGAGTACAGCCGCCGCCACGCCGGCTAGGCGCGCCCAGCGGCCATCGCGACGCGCTCCTTGCCCGTCGCGAACAGGTAGCGGTTGATCTGGGCCAGGCCGGCGAGGTCGTGCACGTCCTCGTCGAGGTAGGGGACGCGGATCACGCCCTGGGCGCTGAGCTCGCGAGCGAGGCGCTCGATGTTGCGGGCGTCGCGCTCGGCCAGCGCCTGGTAGTCGGAGAAGTTGGCGGCGGCGCGGCGCGCCAGGTCGGCGTCGCCGAGCTTCCGCTCCAGCGTCGCCGGCAGATCGTCGCCCTCGCCGCGCAGGCTCTCGGCCGGGTAGTGGACCTTGTTGACGATCACGCCGCCGAAGGGCAGCTTCGACTCGACCAGTTTGCGATGGAAGTAGACCGCCTCGTCGATCGGCTCGCCCTGTGGGCCGCAGACGATCAGGAAGCACGTGTCAGGGTCGGCGAGCAGCTTGTTGACCCGTTTCGCCCGTGCCTGGAAGCCGTCGACCATGCCGCTGAAGGCGTTGAAGAACTCGGCCAAGTCGGCCAGCAGGTCGAAGCCGACGATCCGCTTGAAGATGCCGAGCGCGACCGAGGCGCCGCGGCCGGCGACCTTCGCGGCCAGCCCAGTCGGCTTCATGAACATCCGCAGCGAGCGGCCCTCGATGAACTGGGTCAGTCGTTTCGGCGCGTCGAGGAAATCGAGCGCGTTGCGGGTCGGCGGCGTGTCGAGCACGAGCAGGTCGAAGCGGCCCTCGGTGTGCAGCTCGAACAGCTTCTCCATCGCCATGTACTCCTGCGAGCCGGCGAGGGCGCTTGAGATCTGCTGGTAGATGCGGTTTTCGAGCACCCGGTCGCGCGACTCCTCGTCCGGCGCCTGGCGCGCGATCAGCTCGTCGAAGGTCGCCTTCGCGTCGAGCATCATCGCCCACAGCTCGCCCTTCATCTCGACCCCTTGCTGCTCGAACAGGGCCGGGTCGACCTGGCGCGCCTCGTTGCCGAGCTCCTTCAGCCCGAGCGAGTCGGCCAGCCGCTTGGCGGGGTCGATCGTCAGCACGCAGACTTTCAGCCCCTGCGCCGCCATCCCCGCCGCGATCGCCGCCGAGGTCGTCGTCTTGCCGACCCCGCCGGAGCCGGCGCAGATGCAGATCTTCTTGCCCTCGAGCACGTCGTGCAGGGTTGGCATCAGCCGAGCCTCCGCGAGAGCCGGCGCGCCGCCTCGGGCCCGAGGTCGGGCTCGAAGAGGAAGGGCAGCGTTTTCACCGGCGTCTCTACCCGACGCCGTAGGCGGGCCAGCTGGGCGCGTTGGGAACGAGCACGGCGGTGCTCGGAGACGGCAGCCCGCGCCGCTGCTCGCACCGCGCCGTCCTCGTTCTCGGCGACCGCGGCGAGCCGCTCTGCCTCGGCTTTCGAGAAGCGCTCGGGGTAGAGCCCGTTGAGGTAGACGCGGTCGACCGCGACCCCGACCTCGTCGCGCAGGTCCCGCTCGAGCGCCGCCGACTCGTTGACCGGCATCTCCTCCGGCAGCGAGACGATCGCGGTCCCCGTGTGCTCGTGGTCGGTAATAAAGCGGTCGAGCGTTTGGGCCTGGGAATGGATCGGGCCGACCCGGGCGATATTGGCGAAGGTGCGCGGCGTCTGCAGGAAGCCGACACCGTGGCCGGTGGCGGGGGCGTCGACGATCACCAGGTCGTACTTGCGACCTTTCTTGACCTTGCGGTCGAGCTGCGCCAGCTCCCAGATCTTGCCGATCGTGACCAGCTCCTTGAGGCCCGGCGTGGCGGCGGCGAGGTAGTTGAAGATGCGGCTGCGGAAGAGCATGTCGCGCATCGCCCGCACCTTCAGCTGCAGTAACACGTACTCGCGCATCGACTCGTCGGGGTCGATCGAGATCGACCAGAGGTTCTCCTCCATCTCGACCTCGTGGAAGCCGACCTCGGTGTGGTCGAACATGCGCGAGGCGTTCTCCTGCGAGGCGACCTCGCAGACGATCGTGCGCTTGCCTTCGGCCGCGGCGCGCATCCCCAGTGCCACGGCGACCGTCGTCTTGCCGACGCCGCCCTTGCCGGTGACGATTACCAGTCGCTTGTCGAGCAGCTCGGGGATCGGGCAATTCCTAGCAATTTCGGGGACGAGCAGGAAAAGCGGGCAGCCATACGAATATCCGCGCAATGGGATTTCTAAGCCGCAAACGCAAGCCAGCCCCTGTACAGGTCGAAGAGGACCACCCGATCGTCGAGGAGCTCCAGCGGATGGAGGAAGCCGTGCCCGAGCGGCCGGTCGAGGAGCCTCGTATCGAGCTCCCGCCGCGCCCCGAGCCCGAGCCGGCACCCGAGCCCGTCGCTGTCGTCGAGCCGGAGCCCGAGCCAGAGCCGGAGCCGGAGGAACCAACGCGTCTGATGCCGCGGGATCTGATCGCCCCCAGTCGCTTCGAGGTTGCTCGCGAGGAGACCGAGTCCGAGGAGCCGGTCGGGCATCCCGAGGTGATCGCTTTCGCGAACCAGAAGGGTGGGGTGGCGAAGACGACCACGACCCTGAACCTAGCCGTCGCCTTCGCCGAGTCCGGTTATCGCGTGCTCTGCATCGACCTCGACCCGCAGGGCAACTTGACGATGAGCCAGGGGATCGATCCCGACAAGGTCGAGAAGAGCCTTTACGACGTGCTGGTCAACGACATGCCGATCTCGGAGATCATCGTCAAGCGCGAGATCGACATCGCCGTCGCCTCGATCGACCTGGCCGGCGCCGAGATCGCGATGAGCACCAAGATCGGTCGCGAGCGCTCGCTGGAGAAAGCCCTCAAGGAGGTTGCCGGCGAATACGACTACGTCTGCATCGACACGCCGCCCAGCCTCGGGCTGCTGACGATCAACGCGCTGACCGCGGCAAACAAGGTGATCGTCCCGGTCCAGTGCGAGTATCTCTCGATGCGCGGTCTGGTCCAGCTCCAGAACACGCTGAAGATGATCCAGGAGAACTTCAACCCCGACGTCAGGATCGAGGGCATTCTGCCGACGATGCTCGACTCGCGGACTATCCACGCCAAGGAGGCGGTGGAGATCCTCGAGGAGAACTTCGGCGACCTCGTCTTCCGCTCCCGCATCAAAAAGGCGATCAAATTCGCCGAGGCCCCTGTGAAAGGCGTCCTCAGTGCTCAAGTACGATTCGGACTCGAGCGCCGCGAACTACTACCGGGAGCTGGCGAAGGAGGTTCTGGCCAATGAGTCGCCGTAAGCGGGCGAGCATGCGCGAAGGTCCCCTTTCCGACCTTTTCCGTTCCACCTCTGACGACGCGCCGACGGATCCCCCCGAGGCGCCTAGGTACGGCCGCGAGGATCCCGCGGAGGCGAAAAGGGCAGCCGACGAAGCGCCCCAGCCAGCGGGTCCTGTCGCCGAGGTTGACCCTCCGGCTCACCCGCCGGAGACCCCAACCTCGACGCCACCCGCTGGAGAGGCCGAGCCGGCTGCCGCGGATGCGCCCTACGATCACGCGGCCGAGGAGCCGATAGCCGAAAAGACTTCGTCCGAGTCCGCTCCCGAGCGGCTAAAGCGAGTTTTCTCCGAGGAACCGCGGCCGCGTTCGCCGCGCGAGGACTTCTCGACCGCGAACCCGCGCTACGGGCGCGAGGAGCCGGCCTACGAGCCGCCCGGCAGCGGTGAGCCACACCAGCCGGTGATCAAAGTCGTCGGGGTCGGCGGCGCCGGCGTCAACGCGGTCAACCGCATGGTCGAGGCCCGCATCCCGGGGATCGAGTTTATGGCCGTCAACACCGATTTGCAGTCGCTGCAGCTCTGCGTCGCCGACGTCACCGTCCACATCGGCGACGAGCAGACGCGCGGCCTCGGCGCCGGCGCCGACCCCGAGGTCGGCCACCGCTCCGCCTTCGAGGAGCAGGACAAGATCAAGCGCCTGCTCAAGGGGTCCGACATGGTTTTCGTCGCCGCCGGAGCCGGCGGCGGCACCGGCAGCGGCGCCGCCCCGGTGGTCGCCCGCCTCGCCCGCGAGGTCGGCGCGCTGACCGTCGGCATCGTGACCAAGCCGTTCAGCTTCGAGGGCAGCCGCCGCGGCACCCAGGCCGAGAAGGGGATCGAGGAACTCGCTTCGGAGGTCGACACCCTGATCGTCGTCCCCAACGACCGCCTGCTCGAGGTGCTCGACCAGCAGACCTCGATGGTCGAGGCCTTTCAGGTGGCCGACGACGTCCTGCGTCAGGGCGTGCAGGGGATCTCCGACCTAGTCACGCTGCCGGCGGTGATCAACCTCGACTTCGCCGACGTGCGCACGATCATGGCCGACGCCGGCCGCGCCCTGCTCGGGATCGGTATGGCCCACGGCGAGACCCGGGCGATCGAAGCAGCCGAAAAAGCGATCTCCTCGCCGCTGCTCGAGACCTCGATGGACGGTGCCCGCTCGATCCTGCTCTCGATCACCGGCGGCGCCGACCTCTCGCTTGTCGAGGTCTCCGAGGCCGCCAAGGTGGTCGGCGAGGCGGCCCACCCGGACGCCAACATCATCTTCGGTGCCAACGTCGACGAGGAGCTCTCCGACCAGATCTGGGTCACCGTCGTCGCCACCCGCTTCGACGGCCGCCCGAGCGCGCCGCGCCGGGCCGCCGAGCCGACGATCCGCCGCACCAAAGAGGCCGGTCGCGGCCGCGCCCCCGAGCGCGGCGGCGAGCTCGGCATCGACGTCCCAGAGTTCCTCCCCGGCTAGCGACTCGCCCCTCGTTGCGGCGGCGCCTGTGCGGCTGCAAATCTCCCTGCGATGAACGGCGTCGTCGCAGCCGGCCACCCCTTGACCGCCGAGGCCGGCGCCGGCGTGCTGCGCGCGGGCGGCAACGCGGTCGACGCCGCGGTCTGCGCCGTGCTCGCCTCCTTCGCCGCCGAGAGCCCGCTGACCGGATTCGGCGCCGGCGGCTACATGATGGTCCACCGCGGCGAGGAGACGGTCCTGATCGACTTCTTCGTGGCCGCGCCCGGACGCGACGGGATCGAGCGGCGCGCAGAGCTGGTCCCGGTGCCGGTCCGCTTCGATGCCGAGACGGTGCAGACGTTCAACGTCGGCCCCGCGTCCTGTGGCGTGCCCGGCACCGCCGCCGGGTTGGTGCGGGCGCTGGAGCGGTTCGGCTCGGCATCGCTCGCCGACCTCGTCGGTCCGGGCGTGCGCTTGGCCCGCGAGGGGGCGCCCGTCAACGCCGAGCAGGCCTACATCCTCGAGATCCTCGCCCCGATCCAGGAGCGGCTGCCGGGCATGCGCGAGCTCTACGCACCGGAAGGCAGGCGGCTGCGCGAGGGCGAGCGCTTCCGTTTCCCCGAGCTGGCCGAGGCGCTGGAACGGTTCGGGGCCGAAGGCGCGGAGCCGTTTTGCCGCGGTGAGGTGGCGGCTGCGCTCAGCGACCACGTGGTCGAGCAAGGCGGCACCCTCGGTCGCGGCGACTTCGCCGCCTACGAGGCGATCGATCGCAACCCGATCCGCGCCCCGTTCCGCGGCGCCGAGGTGCTGACCAACCCGCCACCCTCCTCGGGCGGGATCCTGATCGCCTTCTGCCTCGGACTGCTGGAGCGGATGGGGCCGGAGAGCGGCCCCGAGCAGCTGGTCGCGGCGATGGATGCGGCCAACCGCCGCCGCGGCGCCGAGTTCGCCGAGGCGCTCTACGAGGAGGGGATGGAGGCGGGCTTCCTCGACCCCGGCGGGCTCGACCTCGCCGCCGCCGACCTGCTCGGCTCGACCACTCACATCTCGGTGCTCGATGACGATGGGATGTGCGCCAGCGTCACCTGCTCGAACGGGTCGGGCTCCGGCGTGCTGGTGCCCGGCACCGGCGTAATCCTCAACAACATGCTGGGCGAGGAGGACCTCAACCCGCTCGGCTTCCACCGCATCGCGCCGGGCCGGCGGGTGCCCTCGATGATGGCCCCGACCGTGGTCCTGCGCGACGGCGAGATCGTGCTCGGCGTCGGCAGTGCCGGCTCCAACCGGATCCGTTCGGCGATCCTGCAGACGGTGGTGCGCACGGTCGAGCAGCGGCTGCCGGTCGCGGCGGCGATCGAGGCCCCGCGCCTGCACTTCGAGGGCGGCGTCGTCCAGGCCGAGCCGGGCATCGACGCGGCGGCGCTGGCGCGGCTCGAGGCGCGCGGCCTCGCGGTTGCGCGGCGGCCGCAGATCAACCTCTTTTTCGGCGGCGTCCAAGCCGTTGCCCGCGATCCGGAGAGCGGCGAGCTGAGCGGCGGCGGCGACCCGCGCCGCGGCGGCGCAGTCGCTTACGCCTGAGGTCAGCAGTGCCTTGGGACGAATGGCGTAACGAACGAACCACGCGACGGGGGAACGAGCAAGAATGCGGCGATGGCCGCCCCGCCCGAGATCGACTTCGAGGCAGAGGGGCTGCTCGACGGCCTTGAGGGAGGGGCGCGGCAGGCACGGACGATCCTGCTCGAAGAGCTGGCCGCGGATGGCGTCTCGCTCGAGGAGCTGCGCGAAGCCGTGAACGCCGGGCGCCTGGCCCTGATCCCAGTCGAGCGCGCCCTGGCCGGCGACGGCCGCCGCTACACGGCCCGTGAGATCGCCGAGATCGTCGGCCTCGACCTCGAGCAGCTGCGCCGCTTCACCGCCGCCCTCGGAGTGCCCTACACCGACCCCGACGAGCCGCGCGGCACCGAGGCCGACCTCGAGGCGGCGCGGCGGATGAAAGCCTTCCGCGACGCCGGCCTGCCCGAGGACGGGATGCTGCAGGTGGCGCGGACGATCGGGATGGGCACCGCTCGCATCGCCGAAGCGAACCGCGAGCTGGTGATCCGCACCCTGACTCAGCCCGGCGACAGCGAGCGCGACATCGCCCTGCGCTTCGCCGCGGCGGCCGACGCGATGATGCCGCTGGTCGGTCCGACCGTCGCCCACGCTCTGCAGGCGAACATGCTGGAGCAGATCCGCCGCGACGTGATCGCCACCGCCGACCTTGCCTCCGGCGGGCTCGGCGGCACCTCGAACCTGACCGTCTGCTTTGCCGACCTGGTCGAGTTCACCCGGCTCGGCGAGAAGATCCCGGCCGAGGAGCTGGGGCTGGTCGCGGGGCGGCTGGAGGAGATGGCGACCGCGGTCGCCGAGCCGCCGGTGCGGCTGGTGAAGACGATCGGCGACGCGGTGATGTTCGTCTGCAACGAGACCGAGCCGATGCTGAGCGCGGCGCTGCAGCTGATCGCCGCCGCCGAGGCGGAAGGGGAGGAGTTCCCTTGGCTGCGGGCGGGCCTCGCCTGCGGCACCGTGCTGCCCCAATCCGGCGACTACTACGGTCGCCCCGTCAACCTGGCGAGCCGGATCACCGGCGTCGCCCGGCCCGGCAGCGTCGTCGTCGACGAGACGGTCAAGGAGGCGGTGGAGGACGGCTTCGCCTACACCTACATCGGCGAGCGCCGCCTCAAGGGCATCGACTCGAAGGTGAAGCTGTTCCGCGCGAGGTTGGCGTAGAGGGGTCGGGGCACCCCTCTACCTTCGCTGGGCTATTCGCCTGGAGGGATGGGGTCGTCCGAGAGCGAGCGCCGGTGCGAATAGCTAACGCCGCTCGTACGAGGGGTGCCCCGACCCCTCCAACGAGCCGCTGCGACATCCTCTCGGCGCACGCGTCTGCAGTTACCCGCGTATAGGAGGGGTAAATGCAGACGCGCGTGCCGCGCCAGCCGGATCTCGTCAGCTTCGAATCGAGGATCAGGCGGGCTTGCGCGCCGAGAGCAGCAGGTTGTAGAAGAGCTCGGCCGGGAGCCGCGGCTCGAGCAGGCGGGTGTCGACCTTCTGCAGGGCGATATAGCTGCGGAAGGCGAAGCTGCGCCAGGCCCAGGAGACCGAGTCCGGCTCGGCGCTCGACTCGACCGTGCGCAGCCCCCAGCCCCAGGCGTTGGAAAGCAGCTCCTCGCCGCCGACGTGGCGCTGCTCGAAGCCGCCGTCGCGCAGCAGCCGCCGCAGGTCGGCGGGGGCGAAGGCGTGGACGTCGACCTCGCCCTCGAGCGCGTGGCCGTGCGAGAGGTCGGCCTCGGCGACGGCGCGCTGCCGTGCCCCGGTCGCCCGCCGCCAGACCGGCGCGACCAGCATCCCGACCCGCTTCGGCAGCGCCGCGAGGCGGTCGCCGTAGCGCGAGGGCTCGCCGGCGAAGGCGATTGAGCCCCCGGGCCGCAGCACGCGGCGGAATTCGGCGAAGGCGCGGCCGAGGTCGGGGATGTGGTGGAGCACCGCGTGGCCGAGGACGAGGTCGAAGCTCTCGTCCTCGAAGGGCAGCGTCTCGGCCTCGGTGGCGACGGTGGTGACGTCGGCGAGGCCGAGGCTCTCGGCGGTGGCGCTGAGCCGCTTCAGCATCCCGGGCGAGATGTCGGTCGCGGTCAGCCGCTCGATCGTCCCCGAGCTGGACCAGGTTGAGCGAGAAGTAGCCGGTGCCGGAGCCGATCTCGAGCGCATCGCCGAAGCGCTCGCCCTCCTGGCCGCCGAGCGCCTTGACCAGCTTCAGCCGCACCTGCTCCTGGCCGGTCTCGCCGAAGTCGATTCCCCACTTGGAGTCGTATTCGTTGGCCGCGGCGTCGTGGTAGCGGGTGTTGACGTCCTTGATGTGCTCGGGGGTGGCGGTGGGGGAGGCCGGCATCGGGCGCGGAACTTTACGCGGAACGGCGCAATGCACGGAGTGCTGGGCGCCCAATACCGTCCTGGTCGTGTCCGAGGAGTACCTGCAGCTGAACCAGCCCCCCGGAGTGCCGCCGCTGCCGCTGACCGGCGAGCGCACCCTGCCCGACGTGCCGGAGGAGAACTACTGGTACCGGCGCCACCTCGTCGTCTACGAGTGGATCGCGGCGCGGGTCGGCGGCCTGCGGGTCGTCGACATGGCTTGCGGCGAGGGCTACGGCTCCGCCGTGCTGGCCGGCGTCGCCGCCTCGGCGGTCGGGGTCGACGCCAATCCGGAGGCGCACGAGCACGCTCGGCTGCGCTACGTGCGGCCCAACTTGCGCTTCGAGCGCGACCTGGTCGAGAGCTTCGCCGAGCCCTGCGACGCGGTCGTCTTCCTGCAGACGATCGAGCACGTCGAGGACCCAGGGGCGATCCTCGAGCACTTCAAGTCGATGCTGCCAGCGGGCGGCGTCGCCTACCTCTCAACGCCGAACTTGCTGACCCTGGCGCCCGCCGGGGCGGAGAAGTCCGACAACCCCTGGCACCTCAAGGAGTACCGGGCCGAGGAGTTCCGCCGGCTCTGCCAGGCCCACTTCGCCGCGGTTGAGCTCTACGGCCTCTTCCACGCCCGCAAGCTGCGCGTCCACGAGCTCGCGATCAAGCTCGGCTGGGACAGCGTGCACAAGCGGCTCGGCCTGACCAAGCGCTTCTACGACCGCTTCACGCCGGCGATCGCCGCCTCCGACTTCGCGCTCCGGAAGAGGAACCTCGACGCGGCGCTCGACTTCGTGGCGGTCTGCCGCACCGCATGAGGCGCTCGCCGGTATGAGCCGGCGCGATGGCGTCGGCGACCTGGCGCTCGTCCTCCACTCGCACATGCCCTACGTCGAGGGCTTCGGGACCTACCCGTTCGGCGAGGAGTGGCTATTCGACGCGGTGATCCGCTCCTACCTGCCGGTGCTCGAGTTCGCCGAGCGGCTGACGATGACCGTCACCCCGGTGCTCGCCGACCAGCTCGAGGACGCCGGCGCGCACGAGCGGCTGCGCCACTTCCTGGTCGAGTGGCGGGTCGGCGCCGCCGAGGCCGATCTGCCGGAAGTGCCGGCCGAGTATCGGCTCGCGGTCGAAGCGGAGGGCGAGCGCTACCGCCACGCGCTGGCGCTGCTCGACGCGGCCGGCGGCGACCCGCTGCAGCCGTTCCAGCGGGCGGCGGCCGCGGGCCGGGTGGCGCTCGCCACCTCGGCGGCGACCCACGCCGTGCTGCCACTGCTGGCGACGCCGTCCGCGCTGCGGCTGCAGCTCGACGCCGGGATCCGTTCCCACCGCCGCCGCTTCGGCTGGGACGGCGGCTTCTGGCTGCCCGAGTGCGCCTACGTCCCGGGCCTGGAGTGGCGCCTGGCGGAAGCAGGGGTGGGCTGGTTCTGCATCGACCAGAGCGCCCACGAGGAGCCGCTGCAGGCGCTGGCGCCGGTCCGCACTGCGGCCGGGCCGGTGGCGCTGCCAATCGACTGGGAGGCGATCCAGTGGCTCTGGTCGCTCGGCGGCTACCCATCGGATCCCGCCCACGCCCAGTTCGCGGGCAAATCGCTGCGCGGGATCCGGCTCTGGAAGGTGGGGGGTGGGGCGTACGACCCGGCCGCGGCGACGGCCGCGGCCGAGCGCCAGGCGGACGAGTTCCTTGCCGCCGCCGCGGCGCGGCTGCGCCGCTATACGGAGCAGAGCGGGCGCCGCGGCCTGCTCGTCTTCGCGATCGACACCGAGCTGCTCGGCCACTGGTGGTCGGAGGGGCCGATCTGGCTGCGGGCGGTGCTGGAGCGGGCCGCTGCGGCGGGAGTGCGGACCGTGACCGTGCCCGAGGCGCTGGCCGAGCACGAGCCGCTCGAGCGCGAGCTCGCGGCCTCGACCTGGGGGGAGGACAAGGACTTCGGCACCTGGGACTCGCCCGCCGTCGCCGACCTCGCCTGGGCGGCGCGGCGGCTGGAGTTGCGGCTGCTGCGGGCGCTCGCCGACGGGCTTGGCGCCGCGCCGGCGGAGCGGGCCGCGCGCGAGCTGCTGGCGATGCAGGCGAGCGACTGGGCCTTTCTCGACAAGCGCGGGCAGGCCGGCGACTACGCCTACCAGCGGGCCACCGACCACGCCCGCGCCTTGCTGGAGGCCATAGACTCCCGCACCGTCACCGACCCGCGTATGCGTTCTCTCGCCCCGGACCTGAGTCTCGCCCCGCTCTTGGAGCCCTAGCGGCCGGCTGCCAAATGACCCGCGTCCTGATCCTCTCCTGGGAGTACCCGCCGCTGATCGAGGGCGGCCTCGCCCGCCACGTGCGCAAGCTCTCCGAGGCCCTGGTCGAGCGCGACGTCGAGGTCCACGTGCTGACCCGGGGTGGGGAGGAGTCGCCGGCCGAGCAGGTCGCCAACGGGGTGATCGTCCACCGCATCCGCGAGCCGAAGCGACCGACCGACCTCGGCGAGTTCGTCGCCTGGGTCGAGCGCATGAACTCGGACATGCTCGCTGCCGGGGTCGAGCTTGGCGACCGCTACAGCTACGACCTCGTCCACGGCCACGACTGGCTCGTCGCCAACGCCTGCGACCACCTCGCGAAGCGCTTCGAGGCGCCGCTGGTGACGACGATTCACGCCACCGAGCACGGCCGCCACCAGGGCTGGGTCGACAAGCACCCGCAGTCCTACATCCACGGAGTCGAGCGCTGGATCGCCAACCGCTCGCAGCGGGTGATCGCCTGCTCCCACTACATGCGCGAGCAGATCGCCGACATCTTCGGCGTCGCCGAGAAGCGGATCAGCGTGATCCCGAACGGGATCGACCCCGACGACCTCCAGGTCCAGGACGCCGCCGAGCTGAGCCGGATGCGCTCGGAGTTCGCCGCGCCGGAGGAGAAGCTGGTCCTGCTGATCGGCCGCCTCGTCTACGAGAAGGGCTTCCAGTTGGCGCTGGAGGCGATGCCGCGGGTGCTCGAAGCGGCACCGAACACGCGCTTCCTGGTCGCCGGCTCCGGTACCCACGAGGCCGAGCTGCATCGCCAGGCTGAGGAGCTGGGCCTGATGGACCACGGCACATTCCTCGGCTGGATCGGCGACGACGTCCTCCACTCGCTCTACCGGATCGCCGACCTCACCGTGGTCCCTTCGATCTACGAGCCGTTCGGGCTGGTCGCGCTGGAGGCGATGGCCTCGGGTTGCCCCTGCATCGTCGCCGACACCGGCGGCCTGCGCGAGGTCGTGCCGCACGAGGAGGCCGGGCTGCGCTTCCGCGCCCACGACCCCGAGGCGCTGGCCGAGGTCGCGATCCGCGTCCTCTCCGACGACGAGCTCGGCCGCCGCCTCGTCGCCGAAGCCTACGAGCACCTGCGCCGCTTCGACTGGGGCGACGTCGCCGAGCAGACCGCCGCGGTCTACGCCGACTTGGTCGGCGCCCAGCTGGGCCCGGCTTAGCCCGGCGCGCCGCTCAGTCCTCGCGCACCTTGAAGCGGCCGACCCGGGCCGACCCCGGCGCCCAGGCCATCCCTTTGAGCAGGTCGCCGGGCGGGACCGAGAGCGCCCCGGCGAGCTTGATCAGTGTGTCGATGCGGGCCAGCCGCACCCCGCGCTCCAGCTGGCTGATCTCCGTCCGGTGCAGCGAGGCGCGAAAGCCGAGCTCTTCCTGCGAGAGGTTTGCCCGCTTGCGATAGAGCATCAGATTCTCCCCGAAACGGGCGGCGACGTCCACCCGCCGCATTCTTCTCTCTGACAGACAATACATTCCACATTCCTCCGGCTACAACTCGGCCAGTGCAAATGCATTGCGTCACCTGGCGAATGGATGTCTCAGTTGAACCGCAGACAATACATTTCGCTCCCGCGTGAAAGCAGGTGACAGCCAGCTCAGCCCGGCGGCTGCAAGGTCGTGTGCGCGGTCGGGTCGGGTTCGACCGGGCGCGGCCAGCGCAGCTGCTCGGGTGCCTCGCGCATGCGCACGATGCGGGCCGGGATGCCGGCGACGACGGCGTTGGCGGGCACGTCCTTGGTCACCACCGAGTTGGTGCCGATCACCGAGTTGTCGCCGATCCGAACCCCGCGCAGGACGCAGGCGCCGTAGCCGACCCAGACGTTGGAGCCGACCTCGACGTCGCGCATGTAGATGCCCTGCAGCCGGATCGGGCGCTCGACTTCGACGATCCCGTGGTCGAAGTCGATGAACATCGCGCGGTCGGCGATCACGCACTCTTCGCCGATCCGCACGTGCCGGTAGGCGGAGATCGTGCACTCCTGGCCCATCACGGTCTTGGCGCCGATCTCGACCTCGCCCTCGTGGCAACGGATCTTCGAGTCGTCGCCGATCCAGACGAAGCGGCCGAAGCGAACCTCGGCGCCGCGGCCGATCTGCACTTCCAGCCGCTTGCCGAAGAAGACGAAGCCGTCGGTGCGCCAGCGCCACCCGGCCCGGGTCAGCAGCCGCCGCCACAGATAGCGCCAGAGCAGGCGCCCGTAGCGCGAGTTCAGCATCTGGTTGCGGGCGAGGAAGCGGATCACGGCGGCCGGGACTTTATGGTCTGAGGGGACAACGCCCCAACGACCCCTAGACTGCCCCGCCGATGCCCGACACCGCCAAATCCGCGCCGCTCGCCGAGCGCCTCCTCGCCGGCGACAAGCGGGCGCTGGCGCGGGCGATCACGCTGATCGAGTCCGACGACCCGGCGGGCTGGGAGCTGGTCCGCGAGGTTTACCCGCGCACCGGCAAGGCCCGCATCGTCGGCTTCACCGGCCCTCCGGGAGTGGGGAAGAGCACCCTGATCGGGGCGCTGACCGCGGAGCTGCGCAAAACCGAGCGCGAGATCGCGGTGCTCTCGATCGATCCCTCCAGCCCCTTCACCCAGGGCGCCCTGCTGGGCGACCGGGTGCGCCTCTCCGACCACTTCCTCGACCCTGGCGTCTTCATCCGCTCGATGGCGTCGCGCGGCGCTCTCGGCGGCCTCTCCGAGGCGGCGCTGCAGGTGGCCCTGGTGATGGACGCGGCCGGCAAGGACGACGTGCTGATCGAGACGGTCGGCGTCGGCCAGGCCGAGATCGACATCGTCGACCACGCCGACACGATCGTGCTCGCGCTGATGCCCGGCTCCGGCGACTCGATCCAGGCGCTGAAGGCGGGGGTGATGGAGATCCCCGACGTGATCGTCGTCAACAAGGCCGACCACCCGATGACCGACACGATGGTGCGCGAGGTGCGCGGCGTGCTCGCGCTCTCCCACGACCCGGAAGGATGGAAGGTGCCGATCCTGCGCACCGAGGCGGCCCGCGGCGAGGGCGTCGACGAGCTGGCGGAGAAGATCGAGGAGCACCGCGCCTTCATCGAGGCGGCGGGGACGCTGGCCGAGCGCCGCGCCCGCAACCTGCGCAGCGAGGTGCTCGGAATCGCCACCTCGCGGATGCGCCGCAAGCTCGAGGCGACCGCGGCCGAGGACCCGCGCACCGCCGAGCTGCTGGAGCGGGTGGTGCGACGCGAGCTCGACCCGGCCAGCGCGGCGACGGAGCTGCTGGAGCGGCAGGCCGATGGCTGAGGCCGTCGCGATGCCCTCGCTGGCCGAGGCGAGTGGCTGGGTCGGGGCGAAGCTGACCGACATCGACGGCGACGCGGCCGGTGAGGTTCACGGCGTCTACGTCGACCAGGCCCGCCGCGAGCCGGTCTGGCTGATCGCCCGGGTCGGCCGCCGCCGCGGTGCCCGCCTGGTTGCGGTGCCGCTGCGCGACTGCGCCGGCGCCGCCTTCGGCGTCTGGGTCGCGCAGGAGGGCGAGAAGCTGCGCGGCGCGCCCGTCGTCGACCCGACCCGGCCGCTGCGCCGCGAGCACGAGCTGACGATTTGCGCCCACTTCGGGATCGGCAAGGAGGTCGGTCGCGCCGCCGAGGTGGCGGACCGTCCCGAGGGCGAGGTCACCGCGGAACCGGCTCGCTAGCAGCCGAGCTGGCGGGCGATCACCATCTGCTGCACCTCGTCGGTGCCCTCGCCGATCGTGAGGATCTTGGCGTCGCGGTAGAAGCGGCAGACCGGGTACTCCTCGATGAAGCCGTAGCCGCCGTGGATCTGCACCGCCTCCTCGGTCGCGCGGACCGCGAGGCGGCCGGTGATCAGCTTCGCCTGGGCGGCGGTGAGGGTGAACGACTGGCCGGCGTCCTTCTCCAGCGCCGCCCGCCAGGTGAGCAGGCGCGCCGCCTCGATCTGGGCCGAGAGGTCGGCGATCTTCGCCTGGATCGACTGGAACTTGGAGATCGGCTGTCCGAACGCCTGGCGCTCCTTGGCGTAGGCGAGCGCCTCGTCGAGCGCGCCCTGGGCGAGGCCGACGCCCATCGCGGCGACCCCGATCCGGCCGCCGTCGAGGATGTGGAGAAAGTTCTTGAAGCCGTCGCCGCGGCCGCCGAGCAGGTTGCCCTCCGGCACCCCGCAGTCCTCGAAGGCGAGCGGGCGGGTGTCGGAGGCGTTCCAGCCCATCTTGCGGTAGGCCTCGCCGATCTCGTAGCCGGGGGTCCCGGTGGGGACGATCAGGTTGGAGATCTCCTTGCGGCCGTTGGCCTCGCCGGTCACCGCCGTGATCGAGACGCAGCCGGAGATCTCGGTGCCGGCGTTGGTGATGAACTGCTTGGCGCCATTGACGACCCACTCGCCGTCCGCGAGCTTGGCGTTGGTGCGGACGTTGCCGGCGTCGGAGCCGGCCTCCGGCTCGGTCAGGCCGAAGGAGGCGAGCCGCTCGCCGCTGCAGAGCCGCGGCAGCCATTCCTCCTTCTGCTCCTCGCTGCCCCAGAGGTAGATCGGCATCGTCCCCAGCGAGGTGTGGGCCGCCATCGTGATGCAAACCGAGGAGTCGACCCGGGCCAGCTCTTCGACCGCGAGCACGTAGGAGAGCGTGTCGGCGCCGCCGCCCCCGTACTCCTGCGGGAACGGGATCCCCATCAGGCCGAGCTTGCCCAGCTTGGCGACGATCTCGTAGGGGAAGGACTTGGTCCGGTCGAGCTCCTCCGCCACCGGCTTGACCTCCTGGCGGGCAAAGTCGCGGACCGTGTCGCGCAGCAGTCGCTGCTCGTCTGAGAGCTCGAAATCCACGCCGGGCAGCCTATGCGGAACTAGAGCTGCAGGCTCTTGACCTGCAAGAGCTCCTCGAGCCCGTAGCGGCCGTTCTCGCGGCCGTGGCCGGACTGGCCATAGCCGCCAAACGGGGCGAGCGGGTTGAAGGCGCCACCGTTGATCTCGATCTGGCCGGTGCGGATCCGCTTCGCCACCGCGACCGCCCGTTCCTTGTCTGCCGACCAGACGCCGCCGGCGAGGCCGTAGGCGCTGTCGTTGGCGATCCGCACCGCGTCGTCCTCGCCGTCGTAGGGCTGGATCGCCAGCACCGGGCCGAAGATCTCCTCCCGGGCGATCGTCATCTCCGGCGTCACCTCTGAGAAGACGCTGGGGCGGACGAAGTAGCCGCGCTCCAGGCCCTCGGGCGGCTCGGCCCCGCCGGTCACCAGCTTTGCGCCCTCGGCCTCGCCCTTCTCGATGTAGCCGCGCACGCGCTGGCGCTGGACGTCGGAGACGAGCGGCCCGAGGCGGGTCGACTCGGCAAAGGGGTCTCCTGGCGTGAAGCTCTCGGCGGTCGCCGCGGCGATCTCCTCGGCTTCGGAGAGCTGCTCGCGCGGGACCAGCATCCGGGTCAGGGCGCTGCAGGTCTGGCCCGAGTTGAGGAAGCACTTGGCGACCCCGTCGGGAACCGCACGGGAGAGATCGGCGTCGTCGAGGATCACGTTCGGCGACTTGCCGCCGAGCTCCATCGCAACCGGCTTCACCGTCGCCGCGGCCAGCTCGCTAACCCTTTTGCCGGCCCGGGTCGAGCCGGTGAAGGAGACCATGTCGACGCCCGGGTGGGCGGCGATCGCCTCGCCGACCACCGGGCCGGTGCCGGTGAGGAGGTTGAAGACTCCCGGCGGCAGGCCGGCGGCCTCGATCACCTCGGCCAGCTGGAAGGCGTTGAGCGGGGTCACCTCGCTCGGCTTGAGCACGACCGTGCAGCCGGCGGCGAGGGCGGGGGCGACCTTGGCGGCGATCTGGTTCAGCGGGTAGTTCCAGGGCGTGATCGCGCCGACCACGCCGACCGCCTCGCGCAGCACCCGCGAGTTGCCGATCTCCTCCTCCCAGGCGACTTCCTCCATCAGCCCCGGCATCGCCGCGAACTGGCTCGTCGGCAGCCCGACCTGGATCATCTGGCTCAGTTTCAGCGGCATCCCCAGCTCCTGGGCGATCGTCGCCGCGATCTCCTCGCTGCGCTCGCCCAGCCCGGCGGCGATCGCGGTCAGGTAGCCGGCGCGCTCCTCGCGCGGCGTCCGCGACCAGGACTCGAAGGCCGCACGGGCGGCCTCGACGGCCCGATCGGCGTCGACCGGCGTGCAGGCCGGGACCGTGCCCATCACCTCCTCGGTGGTCGAGTTGACCACCTCGATCGGCTCCGCCCCCGCCGGCTCGACCCACTCGCCGCCGATGAAGACCCTGTCCCGCACCTGAAGCTCCGCCGCCGTCGCCATGCCCATCCTCCTCCTCGCTCACCCGATTGGCCGTCCAGCCAAAAGGTAACGGGCTTCGGTACCAGGCGAGCGCGCAAAGCTCTCTATAGCGTATTAGCAATAAGTACAAATAAGCTATATTGAGCGAGATGGCCACGCTCGACCCTCGGCACCTACGAGCCGGTCCTACGCCTGGGGAGCTGTTGCGGCAGGCACGCCGCCGTCGTGGTGTGAGTCAGCAGCTGCTGGCGGCGCGCGCCGGCACCACGCAGTCGGCTATCTCGCGCATCGAGGCCGGCCGCGTCTCTCCCTCCGTCGACACGCTCTGGGAGCTGCTCTTCCTATTGGGAGAGGACCTTGAGCTGTCCGCACAAGCTCGCGACTCCGGCATCGACGTCACTCTCAACCAGGCGAACCTTTCGTTCACTCCTGGCCAGCGCGTGCAGCGCGGCCTCGCATTTTCCGACCTTGTCCGCCGTAATAGGGGGAAGAGTCCGAGTGACCTCGAGACTTGGGGTCATGTGGACGGACCGCTGCCGCTGCATGCGCACCCCTTGCTGAAGGCTCTTATCGAGCACGGGGTCGACTTTGTCCTCGTCGGGGGGATGGCAGGCATCGCCTTGGGCTCCTCCTATCCGACCTACGACCTGGACGTCGCTTACGCTCGCGACGACGCGAATCTGGAGCGGCTCGCGCGAGCCCTGGTGGCCTTACGGGTTTCGCTAAGGGTCAAGGGCGAGGCCGCGGATCTCCCCTTTGTCGTCGATGCTCGCTCGTTGGCGAACGGGGCCAACTTCACCTTCATGACCGAGTTCGGGATGTTCGACGTCCTCGGTGACCTGGCCGGAATCCACACTTATGAGGATCTGCGTCGCGATTCGACGGTGCATGAGGTCGAAGGCTTTCCGATCCGAGTTGCGTCAATCGACCACCTGATCGCGATGAAGCGGGCTGCGAACCGACCGAAGGACAAGTTGATGCTCCTTGAGTACGTCGACATTGCCGACCTGCAGAAGCGGTTGGCGCAAGAAGGCGAAAGCTAGGCCGGCTCGGTCTCGGCGGTCGCGGCGAGAGCGGCGGCCCGACCCGGGCCGGGGAGCTGGATCGCGTCGCGGGCGGTGAGGACCTGGCCGCACTCTTCGCAGATGCCGCGCTCGCTGACCGCGCCGCCGCAGACCTTGTGGCGGATCAGTTTCGGCGGGCCGCCGGGGCTGGGGGAGTAGCGGTCGCCCCAGTTGAGCAGGGCGATCAGGGTGGGCCAGAGGTCGAGCCCCTTCTCGGTCAGGAAGTACTCGTAGCGGGCCGGGCTCTCCTGGTACTGGCGGCGCTCGAGGATGTCCTCGTCGACCAAGCAGCTGCAGCCGCGCCGAGAGCACGTTGCGGGCCACTCCGAGCGAGGCCTGCATCTCGCCGAAGCGGCGGTTGCCGTTGAAGACGTCGCGGACGATCAGCAGCGACCAGCGCTCGCCGATCACCTCGAGCGAGTTGGCGATCGAGCAGAGCTGGTTCGGATAGTCACGGCGCAGCACGGGTGTGATCTTCGCACACTTGGTTGCATCAAGCAACCGACTTGGGGTAGGCTTACGGCACAAGTTGGTTGCTTG
The DNA here is from genome assembly GCA_963846515.1 of uncultured Solirubrobacterales bacterium. Classification (GTDB taxonomy): domain Bacteria; phylum Actinomycetota; class Thermoleophilia; order Solirubrobacterales; family 70-9; genus VAYN01. Next base: position 555,182 of record CAWJWC010000005.1, read on the forward strand.
ATGCAACCAAGCTTCACAAGCCGAAATGGAGGCCCGACATGAGGCTGATTCCCGAGACACAGAAACCGGCACCGCACGATCGCCCCGCGCATCGCGATAAGCCAGGCGGAGATCACCGCCGACCTGAACTACCCGGCCGGCGCGCGGCCGGAGCAGGCGGCGGCGCACGGTCGCAGACGGGGTCAGCCGATGAGCGAAGCTGACGGTCTCGTCGTCGCCCCGGAGGGCACCGCACTCGGGGTCGCCGAAGCCTTCGCCGCCGAGAGTCCGGAGAGCTCTCGCAGCCGCACCTTGGTCTGGCAGGACCCGGTCCCGACCGCGGCGGCCGGGGCGACGATGACCGGCATGGAGTACATGAGCGCGGTCGTACGCGGCGAGGTGCCGCCGCCGCCGATCGCGGTGACGATGCGGCTGCGCCCGGTCGAGCTCGAGCGAGGGGCGGGTCGTGTTCGAGGGCGAACCCGGGGAGGAGCACTACAACCCGATCGGCGTCGTCCACGGCGGTTACGCGGCGACCCTGCTCGACTCCGCCCTCGGTTGCGCGGTCCACACCACCCTGCCGGCCGGCGTCGGCTACACCTCGCTCGGGATCGAGGCGAAGTACGTGCGGCCGATCACCCGCGACACCGGTCGGGTCCTCTGCGAGGCGACCGTGCTCTACCGCGGCCGCAAGCAGGCGACCTCGGAGGCGACCCTGACCGCGGCCGAGAGCGGCAAGCTGCTCGCCTCGGGTACGGCGACCTGCATGATCCTCGGCGGCGACTAACCGGCCCGATGCCGCGCCAGCTCGACCAGCAGCCGGACGCCGAAGCCGCTGGCTTCGCTGCCGGTGTACTCGCGGCCGACGTCCCAGGCGACGCCGGCGATGTCGACGTGCGCCCACGGCGTCTCGCCGACGAACTCCTCGAGGAAGGCGGCGGCGGTGATCGTTCCGGCCTTGCGCTTCGAGGCGAGGTTGGAGAGGTCGGCGACGGTGCCCTTCATCAGCTGCTTGAACTCGGGGTGGAGGGGGAGGCGCCAGACCAGCTCGCCGCTCTCGCTCGCCGGCCCGCTCGACCGCGGTCGGCGAGCTCGTCGTCGTTGGCGATCACCGCGGCGTAGGTCGAGCCGAGGGCGATCGTGACCGCACCGGTCAGCGTGGCGAGGTCGACGAGCTGCTCCGCTCCCAACTCGACCGCGTAGGCGAGGGCGTCGGCGAGGATCAGCCGGCCCTCGGCGTCGGTGTTGTTGACCTCGACCGTCTTGCCGTTGTACTGGGTGATCACGTCACCCGGTTTGACCGCGGTCTCCCGAGGGCATGTTCTCGGTCGAGGGGACGACCGCGACCAGGTCGAGCTTGAGGCCGAGCTCGGCGATCGCGGCGACGCTCTCCAGCACCGCCGCCGCGCCGGACATGTCGTACTTCATCTCGTGCATCCCGGCGCCGGGCTTGAGCGAGATGCCGCCGCTGTCGAAGGTGACGCCCTTGCCGACCAGGCCCAGGGTCGGGCCGGAGCCGCCACCGGCGTAGCGCAGGACGATCAGCCGCGCCGGCTCGCTGCTGCCGCGGCTGACCGCGACCAGGCCGCCCATCCCCTTGGCGGCGATCTGCTCCGGGCCGAGCACCTCGGCGGTGACCGCGTCGTGGGCGGCGGCGATCTCCTCCGCGCGGCCGGCCAGGAAGCTCGGCGTGGCGACGTTGGCCGGCGTCATCTGCAGGTCGCGGGCCCGGTTCGCCGCCTCGGCGCCGACTCGCGCCGCCTCGGCCGCCGCGGCGACGCCGGCGGGGCCGAGCAGCGTCAGCGACTCGATCCCGGGCGGCGGCGGGTCGTCGGGGTCGGCGCCCTTGAAGCGCTCGTAGCGGTAGGAGCCAAGGATCGTGCCGGTCACCAGCGCTTCAGCTGCGTCGTCGCTCGCTCCGGCAGCGCCCAGGCGAGCGAGGTCACCTCCAGCCGCACTGCCTTCCTTCGCCGCGATCGCAGCCGCGACCCGGAGACGCTCGACGTCGGCGTCGTCGCGCTTGCCGAGGCCGACGATCACCAGCCAGCCGTCGCGGGAGCGCAGCAGCGTTCGCTTCTTGAAGCCGCCGGGGGCGCCCTCGGCGCCCGCAATCGCGGCAACCGCGCTCGGCAGCGACCCGTCCTCGTGGAGGCCGACGACCGTCAGCTCGGCCCTCGCCGCGGTCAGCTCACCCTCACGCACCTCGACCTTCATCGGGCGCGAGTCTACGCGCTCGTAAGTGGCGTGGCGATGCCTCCCGGTATCGTCCCGTCTGGGCCTGGCGCCCGCTGGATCGGACCCAACGACCTCGCAGAAGAAAGGCAGTAGATGCCCAGCTCAGTCATCCTCGGAACCGCGCGTACCCCCTTCGGCAAGATGGGCGGGGGTCTCTCCTCGCTCGACGCCACCGACCTCGGCGGCCAGGCGATCGAGGCCGCCCTTGACCGCTCCGGCGTCGACCCCGAGCAGGTCCAGCAGGTCGTCTTCGGCCAGGTTCTGCAGGCCGGCCAGGGCCAGATTCCCTCGCGCCAGGCGCAGATCAAAGGCGGGATCCCAAAGGAGGTCCCCTCGGAGACGGTCAACAAGGTTTGCGCCTCCGGCATGCGCTCGCTCGGGATCGCCGACCTCTCGATCCGCGCCGGCGACTCCGAGGTCGCGGTGACCGGCGGCATGGAGTCGATGAGCCAGGCGCCATATCTGCTGCCGGGCGCCCGCTTCGGCTTCCGCATGGGCGACGTCAAGGCGATCGACGCGATGACCCACGACGGCCTCACCAACCCCTTCACCGAGAAGCAGATGATCAACGAGGCGAGCGAGGTCTCGAACGAGCTCGAGATCACCCGCGTCGACATGGACCGCTTCGCCGAGCGCTCGCACCGGCTCGCCGCCGAGGCGACCGACGCCGGTCGCCTCGCCGATGAGATCGTCGGCGTCACCGTCAAGTCGCGCAAGGGCGAGAGCACGGTCGAGACCGACGAGGCGATCCGTCCCGACACCACCCTGGAGACGCTGGCCAGGCTGAAGGCGATCGGAGGCGACGACGCCACCCACACCGCCGGCAACGCGCCCGGCGTCAACGACGGCGCCGGCGCGATCGTCGTCGCTTCCGAGGAGTGGGCGCAGAGCCAGGGCAGGACGCCGCTGGCCCGGATCCTCTCCTACGGCACCGTCGCCGACGACTTCCCCTACCTGGCGAAAACGCCCGCCAACGCCGCCAAGCAGGCGCTCGAGAAGATCGGCAAGAGCCCCGAGGATGTCGACCTCTGGGAGATCAACGAGGCCTTCGCCTCGGTCGCCCTCAACTCGGTGCGGATGCTCGGCGTCGACGAGGACAAGGTCAACGTCAACGGCGGCGCGATCGCGCTCGGTCACCCGATCGGCGCCTCCGGCGCCCGCATCGTCGGCGCACTCGTGCACGAGCTAGGCCGCCGCGGCGGGGGGTTGGGTGTGGCGGCGATCTGTTCCGGTGGCGGTCAGGGAGACGCAATCGTGATCGAGGTGGCCTCGCAGTAGCGCGGCCGCTGCAAACCGGCGCATCTCGGAGTCCTCGGTCGCTCGGATCGGGTCACGCACAAAGTGCGCTCCCCTCTCCTCGTTCCCTGCGTCCCCCGACCTGCTTGGCTTTCGCGACCGTGCGAGGGACGTGAATGAGCCGCGCCGCCGCATTCTTTGACCTCGACAAGACTCTGATGGCGGGGTCTTCGGGGATGCAGTTCGCTCGGGTCGCCGCCCAGCAGGGGATCGTCAGCCGCCGCCAGCTTGGCAGTTGGGGAGTCGAGCACCTGCGCTACCGCCTGCGCGGGACCACCGACGAGCGCACCGGCGACGTGCTGCGGGCCGCCCGCGAGCTGATCCGCGGGGTGCCGGCGAAGACCGTCGAGCGCATGGGCCCGGCGGTGATGACCGCGATCCTGCCCCGGGTCTACCCGGAGATGCTGGCCGAGGTCCACGCCCACCAGGACGCGGGCCGCCCGACCTTCATCGTCAGCGCCGCCGGCAACGACGTGGTCGAGTCGCTGGCCCGGGTGCTGGGAATGGACGGCGGCATCGGCACCCGCTACGAGGTCGACGCCGAGGGCAGCTTCACCGGCCGCTTCGACGGGCCCTTCGTCTACGGCCCGGGCAAGGTAGAGGCGATGGAGGCGTTCGCGGAGCGCCACGAGATCGACCTCGGCGCGTCTTACGCCTACTCGGACTCGCTCTCGGACCTGCCGATGCTGCGCGCGGTCGGCAACCCCGTCGCGGTCAACCCGGACCCGCCGCTGGCCGCGATCGCCCGCGAGGAGGGCTGGCAGACGTTGCGCTTCGAGCGTCTCGGCCGCCGCCTGCTAGCACTCGCCGTCACCGTGGTCGCGACGGCGGTCGGGGTCAGCGCCAGGCGCGCCGCCGCGCGCCGCAAGCCGCCGCCGCGCCGCTTCGCCGTGCGTCGGCCCTAGACTCTTCGCATGGCAACCGAGCCTCGGGACAGGCCGGAGTTCCAGCAGCGCGACGCCGAGTTCTCGACGATCTCGGGCAAGGAGATCGAGCCGCTCTACGGCGAGGAGGACCTGGACCCCGGGCTCGAGCAGCGGATCGGTCGCCCCGGCGAGTACCCGTTCACCCGCGGGCCCTACGCCTCGATGTACCGGGGGCGGCTCTGGACGATGCGCCAGTTCGCCGGCTTCGGGACGGTCGAGGAGACCAACGAGCGCTTCCACTACCTGCTCGACCACGGCCAGACCGGGCTCTCGACCGCCTTCGACATGCCGACCCTGATGGGCTACGACTCCGACCACGCTCGCAGCCTCGGCGAGGTCGGTCGCGAGGGCGTCGCCGTCGACAGCCTCGACGACATGGAGCAGCTCTTCGCCGGGATCCCGCTCGGCGGCGTCACCACCTCGATGACGATCAACGCGCCGGCGGCGATCCTGCTCGCCTTCTACGTCCTCGTCGGCGAGAGCCAGGGGGTGCCGCCGGAGCGGCTGGGGGGGACGATCCAGACCGACATCCTCAAGGAGTACATCGCCCAGAAAGAGTGGTGCTTCCCGATCGAGCCGGCGCTGCGCCTGGTCACCGACATGATCGAGTGGTGCACCGAGAAGATGCCGCGCTGGCACCCGGTCTCGATCTCCGGCTACCACATCCGCGAGGCCGGCTCGACCGCCCAGCAGGAGCTCGCCTTCACGCTCAAGGACGGCTTCACCTACGTCGAGCGAGCGCTCGAGCGCGGCCTCGACGTCGACGACTTCGCGCCGCGCCTCTCCTTCTTCTTCAACGCCCACGTCGACTTCTTCGAGGAGATCGCCAAGTACCGGGCGGCGCGCCGGATCTGGGCGCGCGAGCTGCGCGAGACCTACGGCGCCAAGCGCGAGGAGTCGATGCGGCTGCGCTTCCACACCCAGACCGCGGGCGTCTCGCTGACCGCCCAGCAGCCGCTCAACAACATCGTCCGCACCTCGGTGGAGGCGCTGGCGGCGGTGCTCGGCGGGACCCAGTCGCTGCACACCAACTCCTATGACGAGGCGCTGGCGCTGCCGACCGAGGAGGCGGTGCGGGTGGCGTTGCGCACGCAGCAGATCATCGCCACCGAGTCCGGGGTGACCAACACCGCCGACCCGCTCGGCGGCTCCTGGTTCGTCGAGAAGCTGACCGACGAGATGGAGGCCGCCGCCTACTCCTACTTCGAGCGGATCGACGAACTGGGCGGGATGGTCGAGGCGATCCGCCGCAACTTCCCCCAGCGCGAGATCGCCGACGCCTCCTTCACCTACCAGCAGGAGCTGAACGAGCGCAAGCGGATCGTCGTCGGCGTCAACGACTTCGTCGAGGCGGACGAAGAGGAGATGCCGATCCTGAAGATCGACCCGGCGCTCGAACGCAAGCAGGTCGAGCGCCTGCAGGCGACCTGCGCCCGCCGCGACGCCGCGGAGGTCGAGCGCACTCTCGCCGAGCTCAAGGCCGCGGCCGCCGGCGAGGACAACCTGATGCCGCCGATCCTCGCCGCGGCGCGCGTCCGCGCGACCGAGGGCGAGATGATCGCGGCGATGCAGGAAGTCTTCGGGACCTACACGGAGTCGCCGGTCTTCTAGGCCGGGGCGCTACGCTTCCCGCCGCTATGGAGGCCGCAACCGCCCGCAAGATCCGCGTCGTCGTCGCCAAGCCTGGCCTCGACGGCCACGACCGCGGCGCCAAGATCATCGCCCGCGCCCTGCGCGACGCCGGCATGGAGGTGATCTACACCGGCCTGCACCAGACGCCGGAGCAGATCGCCGAGACGGTGATCCAGGAGGACGCCGACGCGGTCGGCCTCTCGATCCTCTCCGGTGCCCACATGACCCTGGTCCCGAAAGTGGTCGCGCTGCTCGCTGCCCAGGGCGTCAACGACGTTCTGGTCACGGTCGGCGGCACGATCCCGGCCGACGACATCCCAGAGCTGAAGAAGCTCGGGGTGGCCGAGGTCTTCACCCCCGGCGCCGGCACCGACGAGATCGTCGAGTTCATCCGCGCGAGGGCGACCGAGCGCCACGAGCAGGGCGAGCTGAGGCGGGGGCCAGGCGCCCCGATTGACTGGTCAATCAACCAGTCGCCCACAACCGATAACATGCCCGGCCGCAACCGGCCCGCGAGGCGCAATGCGCTGCCCGCGACCACCTGAGAATCGTTTCCCCAAGGAGGCTTCAACTTGAAGATCTGCGTCCTGGTCAAGGAGGTTCCGGACGCCGCGGTGCAGAAGCGCATCGACCCGAACACGATGCGTCTCGACCGCGGCGGCGAGAAAAACCTCAATCCCTTCGATACGCACGCCCTCGAGGCGGCCATGCAGATCAAGGAGGGTGGAGCGATCCCGGTCGAGGAAGTCGTCGCCGTGACGATGGGCCCCGACTCCGCCGTCCGCGCCCTGCACAAGGCGGTCGCGCTCGGCGCCGACCGCTCGGTCCACCTCTCCGACGACGCCCTGCAGGGCTCCGACGTCTGCGCCACCGGCTACTCGCTGGCGAAAGTGCTCGAGTCCGAGAGCCCGGACCTGGTCCTGCTCGGCCAGCAGTCCGATGACGGCGAGTGCTACACGATCGGCGCGGTCGTCGCCGACCACCTGAAGATGCCCTCGCTGACCCAGGTGATCAAGATCGACGTCAGCGACGGCAAGCTGCGCTGCGAGCGCCAGGCCGAGTACGGGTACGACACCGTCGAGGTCGAGCTGCCCGCCGTGATCAGCGTCGGCGACGCGATCAACGAGCCCCGCTACCCGAGCCTCAAGGCGATCATGGGGGCGAAGAAAAAACCGCTCGACGCGAAGGCGACCGCCGACGTCGGCATCGACGGCGGCATGGTCGGCGAGGGCGGCTCGAAGACCAAGGTCCTGGCGCTGAACCCGCCGCCCGCCAAGGAGGCCGGGGAGATCATCGAGGACGAGGACACCAACGAGACGGTCGAAAAGATCGTCGCCTGGCTCGACGAGAGGAAGCTGATCTAGATGGCAGGCATCCTGGTTTACGCCCTCCACGACGACGAGGGCAACTTCAACAAGAACTCGCTCGGGGCGATCTCCGAGGCGGCGAAACTGGCCGGCGAAATCGGCGGCGAGGCCGCCGCTCTGGTCGTCGGCGAGATCGCCGACGACGCCTGCGCTTCGCTCGGCAATTGGGGCGCGGCCAAGGTCTACCGCGCCAAGAGCGTGCCCGAGGGTCTGGCCCAGCCGATCGTCGACGCGATGGCGAAGGTGATCCGGGACAACGGGATCTCCTACGCCCTGTTCGGCGGCGGTCTGCTCGGCTTCGAGATCGGCGCCGGCCTCACCGCCCGCCTCAACGCCGGCGTGACGATGGAGGTCACCAGCGTCAAAGTGCAGGACGGCAAGCTCGTCGCCGAGCGCCCGATCCTGCAGGACTCCGAAGTCGCCGACGTCGGTTACGTCAGCGAGCCGGGGATCATCATCGGCCGCCTCAACGCCTTCGACGCGAAGGAGAGCGGCGGTTCGGCTGAGGTCGTCGACGTCGACGTCGAGCTCTCGGAGTGGTCGACCAAGGCGACGATGGTGCAGCGCGGCGAGCAGCGCGGCGCCGACGTCAACATCGAGGACGCCGAGATCCTGGTCGGCGGCGGCCGCGGCCTCGGGGCCAAAGAGGGCTTCGACCTCTGCGAGCAGCTGGCCGAGTCGATGGGCGGCGCCGTCGCCGCGACCCGCGCGGTCGTCGACGCCGGCTGGTACCCCTACGCGGCCCAGATCGGCCAGACCGGTAAGACGGTGGCGCCGAAGCTGTACCTCGCCGCCGGCGTCTCCGGGGCGATCCAGCACAAGGTCGGAATGCAGAACTCGGAGAACATCCTCGCGATCAACAAGGACCCGAACGCGCCGATCTTCGAGTTCTCCGACCTCGGCGTGGTCGGCGATCTGCACAAGATCGTCCCCAAGCTGACCGAGGCGATCAAGGCGAAGAGGGGAGGCTGAGCCGCCGGCTCAGTCTCTCTCACGCCGCGAAGGAGTCGAGATGCCCGTCGCACCGAGCGAGTTCCCGCCGCCGTTCGATCCCGCCGACGTAGTCGGTCCCCCGACCGACCCGGAGGACGAGCGCATCGACGTCGGCGTGGCGATCGTCGGCGGCGGTCCCGCCGGTCTTGCCTGCGCCAACAAGCTGATGCAGCTGCTGGAGAAGGAGCCGGAGCTGACCGAGAAGCTGGGCGAAGTCCCGGTCGCGGTGATCGAGAAGGGCAAAGTCGCAGGGGCGCACCTGCTCTCGGGAGCCAACATGAGGCCCTCGGCGATGGAAGAGCTGTTCCCCGACCTGCCGAAGCAGGAGTGGCCGGTCTACCAGGAGGTCAGCAAGGATGCGGTCTACCTGCTGACCTCGAAGGCGGCGCTGCCGTTGAAGCCGATGCCGCCGAACTTCCGCAACCACGGCAACCACGTCACCTCAGTCTCCAAGCTGGGCCGCTTCCTCGCCGACAAAGCCGAGGAAGCCGGCGTCTACATCCTCTCCGAGACCGCCGCGACCAAGCTGCTGGTCGAGGACCGCGTGGTCAACGGCGTGCGCTCCGGCGATCGTGGCCGCGGCAAGGACGGCGAGGAGCTCGGCAACTTCGAGCCCGGCTCCGACGTGACCGCGAAGGCGACGGTGCTCGCCGAGGGCACGGTCGGCCACCTCACCTACGCCGCCTACGACTACTTCGACATGCACGGCGCCGACCCGATGCGCTGGGAGCTCGGGGTGAAAGAGGTCTGGGAGGTGAAGGAGCCGCTCGACCGGGTGATCCACACGATGGGTTGGCCGTTGCGTAAGGCGCCGCGCTTCAACGAGTTCGGCGGCAGCTTCATCTACCCGATGGGCGAGGACAAGATTTGCATCGGGCTGGTTGCCGGCCTCGACTACACCGACGCGACCTTCTCGGTCCACGATGCCCTGCAGCTGCTCAAGACTCACCCCTTCGTCAAGAAGCTGCTCGACGGCGGCAAGCGGGTCGCCTGGGGAGCGAAGACGATCCCCTCCGGCGGTTACTTCGCGATGCCGAAGCGGCTCGCGGTGCCGGGGATGATGGTCGCCGGCGACGCCGCCAGCATGGTCAACGTGCCGACCCTGAAGGGCGTCCACTACGCGATGCACGCCGGAATGTACGCGGCGGAGACGATCGTCGAGACGCTCAAGCAGGACATCGACTCGGTCAACTTCGAGGCCTATGACGAGAAGGTCCACAACTCGGCGATCGAGAAGGACCTCTACGAATCGCGCAACATGCGCCAGCCCTTCTCCAAGGGCTTCTTCCTCGGCGGCGCCTTCGCTTCGGCGATGACGATCACCAAAGGCCACTTCCCTGGGGGCCACTGGAAGCAGGAGCACGACTCAGAGGTCGAGGTGGACCTCGGCAAGGCCGGCGACATGTACCCGCAGGCCGACAACGAGCTGACCTTCAACAAGCTCGACTCGGTCTTCCTCTCCGGTAACGCGACCCGCGACGACGCTCCCAACCACGTCCGGATCCAGGCCAAGGTGCCGCGCGAGATCGCCCAGACCTGGGTCTCGATGTGCCCGGCCCAGGTCTACGAGATCCCCGACGAGCAGCTCGAGAACGGCGCCGCCACGGTTGACGTCCACGTCACCGCCTCCAACTGCGTCCAGTGCGGCGCGATCACCGCCAAGGGCGGCCGCCTCACCCTGCCCGAGGGCGGCGACGGCCCGCTCTACCAGGAGACGTAGACAAGCGGTTCAAAAATTGGCACAAGCTGCGCGCCCTACGTGCGGCTGTGTTCTCCTAGGCTCCGGCAGTGCTTATCGTCGCCTCAATCCTGAGCACCGCTGCCACCGGTTTCGGGCTGGCGGCAGCCACCATCGCCGTCTTTGGCTTCGCGGCCCACATCAAGCCGATGCTTACGGGTGCGGAGGATAGGCAGATCAGGGAGGCGACCGTGATCGGCGGTATTGGAGGTCTAGTAGTCTCTTTGTCTGTAATCGTTTTGTCTGTATTCGTTGACTAGGGGTAATGACATGAGCGAATTCAAAGCGGTAAGCCTCGTGTTCGCTGCCGCAGTGATCGTGACCACGGCTGTGTGCGCGGCGCTGATGGCGATGAACGCGGGAGGCGAACTGATCGCGGTTGCGATGATTGTGGTCGGCGGTTCGGGCATGCACCTCGTTTCGAGAGTCATCCTGCGTTACAACTCGACCGATCGCCACTGAGCGACCGCAGGTGGTGGATACCCTCGCGCCGTGCTGGCGCTGGGGATAGCCGCGGCGGTGGGGGCCTCGGTCCTCTACAACACCTCGATCGCGCTGCAGGCGCTGGAGGCGCGGGGGGTGGCGCACGAGCACTCGCTGCGAGCGTCGCTGATCGGCAAGCTGCTGCGCAACCGGCGCTGGCTGGGGGCGACGGCGCTGGGCTTGGTCGGCTGGCCGCTGGAGATCGTCGCCCTGCTGCTGGCGCCGCTGACCGTGGTCCAGCCCTGCCTGGTCAGTGGCCTGGTCGTGCTGCTCTGGCTCGGGGCGACCAAACTGGGCGAGTCGCCGGGCCGGCGCGAGTACGCCGCGGTTGCGGCGATCGTGGTCGGGGTCGGGGGCGTCGCCTGGGCGGCGCCCGAGCGCACCACCGACCACGCCGACACGGCGGCGATCGCCCTCGCCCTCGCGCTGGTCGCGATCCCGATCGCCGCGCCCTACGCGCTGCGCGGGCGGGCCGCCTCGGTCGGCATACTCGCCGTCCTCAGCGCCGGCTGCGGCTACGCCTGGACCGCGATCGCCAGCAAGCTGCTGACCGACGAGCTGGCGGCGGGGGTGCTGCTGGTCGCGATCGCCTGGCTCGCGACCGCGATCGCCTCCGAGGCCCTGGCCCTGCTAAGCGAGATGAGCGCCCTGCAGCAGCGGCCGGCCACCCACGTCGCCCCGGTGATGTTCGCGGTCCAGGTCCTCGTCCCCGTCGCCCTCGCCCCGCTGATCTTCGGCGAGTCCTGGGCGGAGACCCCCCTCGACGGCGCCGCCCTGGTCGCCTTCATGGTCGTCGCCTTGGGCGGAACGATGCTTCTGGCCGGGTCAAAAGCGGTGGGTGTCGTATTGGAATCTGCTCACCGAGACCGGGACTGATCCGCCTGCGCTGGTAGGTTGCCGCGCGTCTTGTCCGCCGATTCCCCAGTCGCCTCGGCCGCGGACCAGTTCGCGATCGGGTTCGATCACCGCGACCGGGCCAGGCTCTTCGAGCTCTGGACCGAGGTGCTCGACTCCGAGCAGTGGTCGGAGGGCGCCAAGCTGGAGGCCTTCGAGCGGCGCTGGGCCGAGTGGAACGGCCTGTCCAGCCTCGGCCTCTCGAGCTGGGCGGGCGGGGCGCTTGCCGCGCTCGAGTTCGCCGGCGTCGAGGGGGAGACCGTGCTCTGCCCCTCCAACACCTTCATGGCGACGCCGTTGGCGGCGATCGGCGCCGGCGCCGAGGTCGAGTTCGTCGACTGCAACCGCGAGGACCTCTGCATGTCCTTCGAGGACTTCGAGGCGAAGGCCGAGCGGCACAAGCCGCGCGCCGCGATCCTCGTCCACATCGGCGGTCACATCGCCTTCGACGCGGAGCGGATCGCCGCTTACTGCCGCGAGCACGACATCTTCCTGCTCGAGGACTGCGCCCACGCCCACGGCGCCGACTGGAATCGGAAGAAGCCGGGCGGCTTCGGCGACGCCGGCGTCTACTCGCTCTACGCGACCAAGACCGTCTCAACCGGGGAGGGCGGCGTGCTCGTCTCCGCCAACGAGGAGCTGATCGAGTTCGCCCGCAAGTTCCGCAACTACGGCAAGTTCGAGCACGAGGTCGACGGCCTCAACTTCCGCATGAGCGAGTTCACCGCCGCCCTGGCGCTGGTCCAGGCGGAACGGATGGAGGAGATCGTCGCCTGGAAGAACGAGTACGCCCGCGAGCACCTCGACCCGGTCCACTCCGCGCGCGTCGAGCTGCCGGAAGGGATGACCTCGGGCCTCTACAAGTACATCGTCTTCGAGTCGATCGAGAAGTCGACCGGCCGCGTCTACGAGCAGCCTTGCCACCGCATCATGGGCCGCTCCGATCGGCTTTCGAACACCGACTGGGTGGCCGAGAACCACTGGTGCGTGCCGCTCTACTACCGCCCGGAAAGTCGCGCCGCGGCGCTCGGCAAGGAGGTCGCATGAGGGTTCTCGTCACCGGAGGCGGCGGCTTCATCGGCTCGCACGTCGTCGACCGCCTGCTCGAGCGCGGCGAGACGCCGCGCATCTTCGACCTCAGCGCCTCGCCGTACCACTCGCCGCTCGAGGTCGAGACCTTCACCGGCAGCATCACCGACCCGGCCAACCTCGACCTCGCGATGCGCGACTGCGACGCGGTCATCCACCTCGCCGCGGTGGCCGACGTCGGCCACGTCCACGCCGACCCGGTGCTGGCCGAGGAGGTCAACACGCGCGGCACCCTCAACGTGCTCGAGGCCGCCTGCCGAGCTAAGGTCGGACGCGTCGTCTACGGCTCCACGACCTGGGTCTACAGCGACTGCGTCGAGCAGGAGGTCGACGAGGAGACCCCGATCCCGGCGCCGCGCCACCTCTACACCGCGACCAAGCTGGCCGGCGAGACCTACTGCGCCGGCTACGCCGAGCTCTTCGACCTTGAGTCGACGGTGCTGCGCTTCGGCATCCCCTACGGTCCGCGCGCCCGCGCCGCCGGCGTCGTCGCCAAGTTCACCGACCTCGCCTTCGAAGGCAAAGCGCTGACGATCGCCGGCGACGGCAGCCAGAGCCGCAGCTTCATCTACGTCGAGGACCTCGCCGACGGGATCGTCGCCGCGCTCGCGCCGCCGGCCGCCGGCCGCACCTACAACCTCTCCGGCGAGGAGGTCGTGACGATCCTCGAAATCGCCGAGCGGGTGCAGGAAAACACCGACGGCTGCGAGATCGTCCACACACCGCCGCGCCCCGGCGACTTTCCCGGCAAGACGATCTCCAACCAGAGGGCGCTCGACGAGCTCGGCTGGAAAGCCGAGACCAGCTTTCGCGAAGGGGTCCGCAAGTACGTCGAGTGGGTGCGCGGCACGACCCGCCCACCGGACCCGGTCCCGGGCAAACGGCCCTCCTTGAACGGCAACGAACGCGCCCCGGGTGCCCTGCTCGCCGGCGCCTCGCGCTTCGAGCAGAGCGACCCGAAGGTGTTGATCTTGACCGCCGACATCGGCGAGGGCCACGACCTGCCGGCGCGGATCATCAAGGAAGACCTGGAGGAGGAGGTGCCCGGCGCCACGGTCGAGATCGACAACGGCCTCGAGGCGATGGGCAAGCTGGTCTCCGCCGTCGTCCGCGGTGGCTCCCGTTTCACTTTCCGCTGGGCACCCTGGCTGTTCGACGCCCAGTACTGGCTGATCACCAGGTTCGCGCCGACCCGCTGGTTGGCCCACCACCTCGGCTATCTGCTTGGGGCTCGGGGCCTGGTGCGGATGATCGCCAAGCACGAAGCCGACGTGGTCATCTCCACCTACCCGGGCACGACCGCGGTGCTGGGAATGCTGCGCGAGAACCGCCGTCTCGAGATGCCGGTGCAGTCGGCAATCACCGACCTGGCGGGGCTGCGCTACTGGGTCCATCCCGGGGTGGACATGCACTACGTGACCCATCCGGAGTCGATCGAGGAGGTCGAAAAGCTGGCCGGGCCGGGCAGCGTCGAGTGGATGCGCCCGCCGATCTCGCGCGACTTCCTGATGCCGCGCACCCGCCGCGACGCCCGCGAGGCGCTCGGCCTGCCGGCCCTGGCCCGGATCGTTCTGGTCTCGGGCGGCGGCTGGGGCATCGGCGACCTCGAGGGGGCGATCGAGTCGGCGCTCTCCGATGGGGACACGCTCGTGGTCTGCATCGCCGGCCGCAACGAGCCCGTCCGCGAGCGGCTCGAAAACCGTTTCGGCGAGGACGAGCAGGTTCAGGTCCTCGGTTTCACCGAGCAGATGAGCGACTGGATGGCCGCAGCCGACGCGATGATCCACGCGACCGCCGGCCTGACCGTGCTCGAGGCCCACATCCGCGGCTGCCCGGTCGTCTCCTACGGCTTCAACGCGGGCCACTTGCGGGCCAACAACGCCGCCTTCGACCGCTTCGGGCTGGCCGAAGTGGCTCGCTCCGAGCACGAGCTCGAGTCGGTGCTGCGTCACGTCACCCGCGAACGGCGCTCCCCCGACTCCTCCTTCGCTTCGCTGCCCTCGATCGCTTCGCGTGCGCTCAGCGTGCGGCCGCGGGTCCGGCCGCAGCCGGTCTGGCGCTTGCGCTTCGAGCGAACCGCCGCCGCGGTCAGCGTTGTCGCGTTGCTGATCGTCCTCGTGCTGGCGGCGGTCCAGTGGGAGAGCCCGTACCAAGTGGTCGCAAAGCCGATCGAGAGCCGCGTCCACATCGGCAAGGAGGCCGTGCCTGAGGTATCCGCCGTCGGGGGGCGGGCGACCTCGCAGGCGGCACCCGCCGCCGCGGCCGGCTCCGCGCCTTGAGCCGGGCCGTCGCCGCGGCCGGGCTCGGCCTCGGAGCGGCGGCGATCGCCCACGCCGTTCCCGCCCTCGCCCCGGTGGTGCCGGCGCTCGGCCGCGCGCTGCCGGTCGAGCTGCGCGAGTCGGGGGAGGGGGTCGTCCTCAGCTTCGACGACGGCCCGCACCCGCAGGGCACGCCGGCGGTGCTCGAGGCGCTGCGCGAGGCGGACGCTCGCGCCACCTTCTTCCTCGCCGGCGAGCAGGTCGAGCGGCGCCCCTCGCTGGTCGCCGAGATCGTCGCTGCCGGGCACCGGGTCGAGCTGCACTGCCACCGGCATCGCAGCCAGCTGCGGCTGACGCCGCGCCAGTTGCTCGCCGATGCCGATCGCGCCGTGGCGGCGATCGAGGAGGCCGGCGGCCAGGCGATCGCCGACTACCGTCCGCCCTACGGGATCTTCAGCGCTGCCGGCTTGCGGGCGGTCCGGGCCCGCGGCTGGCGCCCCGTGCTCTGGTCACGCTGGGGCAGGGATTGGCGACGCGACGCCACCCCGGCCTCGATTGCGGCGCGTGTCACCGCCGGCCTGCGGGCCGGGGACATCGTCCTCCTGCACGACGCCGACTACTACAGCGCTTCCGGCTCCTGGGTTCGTACCGTCGCCGCGCTGCCGGCCATCCTCGAGGAGCTCGAGGCTCGGGGGCTGGAGTCGACGCTGCTGCGCCGCGGCGGTGCCGCCACCACGGTCCACTGATCGCAGCCGGCGAAGGCTTCATCGAGGCGCTGGGCCATCGTGCTTCGCGGCCGCTCCTGGTCGAAGATCTGCTTGGTCACTAGCTCTCCGTCCTGTAGGGGTTGGACGAAGACTCACCCTCCGGTCGGACGAAAAACCTGCACTTTGCGAATTTTGGGAACGCCTGTTCGCTTCAGGCGGCTGGCACGAACCCGGCGATCTCCTCGGCCAAACGACCGGGCTGGTCGACCGGCACGAAGGTCCGCGAGTCGGGGATCTGGACGAGGCGGGCGTTCGGGGTCTCGGCGACGAGTCGCTCGGCGTACTTGAGCGGGAAGACGCGGTCGCCGGGCGCCCAGGTGAGCAGGACCGGCAGGTCGGAGGTTTTCAGCTTCTCCGCCGCCTCGACCGTGTAGCGCTTGTTCATCCCCACCGTCACCTTCTTGACGTCGCGCTTGACCGCGGGATCGTGCAACCCCGGCTCCATCCAGGAGGCGATCAGCTCGGGCGGGAGCGGGCGCTTCGTGAACGGCCGGAAGGCGGCGCGGGCGACGGCGCCGATCCGGAACGGGGCAGCGATCAGGTCCATCCCGCCCGGCAGCTTGGCGACGGGCGGCATTGCCTTGAACGGCCCCGGGGGGAAGTTCGTGTGGGTGTCGCAGTTGGTCA
This sequence comes from uncultured Solirubrobacterales bacterium, assembly GCA_963846515.1. Lineage (GTDB taxonomy): Bacteria > Actinomycetota > Thermoleophilia > Solirubrobacterales > 70-9 > VAYN01. The sequence goes on from CAWJWC010000005.1 coordinate 571,466, forward strand.
GCACCAGCCGCCCGATCCGCCCCGGGTGGCGGGTAACCAGCACCTGCGACATCGCCCCGCCGGAGTCGTTGCCGACGATCGTCACGTCCTCGAGGTCGAGCTCCGCGAGGAAGCTGTCGATCAGGGCGGCAATGCCGTAGGGGGAGAGGTCGGCATCCGGATTCATTGCGATCTGCTGTGCCCCGATCGGCCAGTCGGGAGCGAGGCAGCGGTAGCGGTCGGAGAGACGGTCGACGACGCCGTCCCAGAGCCGGCCGTCGACGAGGAAGCCGTGGACGAAGACGATCGGCTTGCCGCTGCCCGCCTCGCGGTAGCGAATTCGACCCGCCGGAAGCTCGATCTCCTTGCGTTCGCTGGTCTCGCTCATGCTGTCCCCCTCGTGATTAGGCTCTGGGTCCATAAGTTCTAACATACATACAGTATGAATGTAAATCCAGAGCCAGAGGACAGCCGCTCGGCCGCGGCGGCAAAACGCCGCACCCAGGCGGAGCGAACCGAGGCGACGCGGGCCGCTTTGATCGCCGCCGCCCGCCGCCTCTTCACCGAGCGCGGCTACAAGGCGGTTGGCAGCGAAGAGATCGTGCGCGCCGCGGGGGTCACTCGCGGCGCCCTCTACCACCATTTCGGCGGCAAGCCGGGCCTGCTCGAGGCCGCCTACGAGCAGCTCGAGGCCGAATCGACCGAGCGGGTCGCGCTGATCGTCCTCGGGTCTGGGCTGGAGAGCCCACTCGATGCGATGAAAGCCGGGGTCGAGGCTTTCCTCGAGGAGTGCGCGGAACCGGAGCTGCGCCAGATCGCCCTCCACGACGCCCCCGCCGTGCTCGGCTGGGAGCGCTGGCGCGAGATCGGCGCCGCCCACGGGCTCGGCCTGATCGAGGCCAGCCTCAGCGCGGCGATAGAGGCGGGCGAGATCCGCGCGCTGCCGGTCAAGCCGCTCGCGCACCTACTGCTCGGGGCGCTCGACGAGGCGGCGATGCTGATCGCCCGCAGCGACGACGCCGCCAGCCGCGCCGAGGTGACCGCGGTACTACTTGCGCTGCTCGAGGGCTTCGCCGTCGCGCGTTCCCTCTAGGTGGACGGAAACCTCGGCCCCGTCGATCTCGATTCCGTCGCCGTCGCCGGGCGCCAGCCGTCGCGACTCCTTCTGGGCGTACATGCGCACGTCGGCGAGCTGCATCGCCTCCGCCGGGGTATCCGCCTCCTCTGGGATCTTGACCCTGCCCCAGGAGGCGCTGACGTCGTAGCCCTTGCCGCTGGTCGTGAGCGCTTCGGCGGCACGCGTCATCACCCGCTCGCCGCGCTCGGCACTCCCTCGTTCGACCAGGACGACGAACTCATCGCCGCCGATCCGGTAGGCGATCCCGTCGCCGCTGACCGTGGCGCGCAGTCCGGCGCCGAGCCGTGTCAGCAGCTCATCGCCCGCCGGATGGCCGAAGGTGTCGTTGTAGCGCTTGAAGCCATTGAGATCGAAGAGGTAGAGCATCGCCGGCTGCTCGGTGCTGGCTCGCTCGCACGTCTTCTCCAGGTCGACCTGCATGCGGCCGCGGTTGCCGAGGCCGGTGAGCGGATCGGTGCGGACCTGGTCGAGCAGCCGCCGGTTCTCGCGGTCGCTCATGGTCAGGCGGATGATCACTGCCGACATCGTCGCCGCCCAGAGGATCGTCGAGAGCGACCCGGTCGCGTCGTAGTAGCGCATCGCGAAGAGGCCGATCATCACCGTGGCGAAGACGGCGGGGACGACGATCTCGCGTCGGTCGTCGCTGCCGCGCGAGGTGATGCTCGCCGCTTCGGTCGGCTGCCAGACCGCGGCGGCGAGGCAGACCGCGGCGATCAGGTAGATCGGGTCGATCCAGTCGCCGCCGGGCAGCGTCCCCTCGGTCGACTGCAGCGTGAAGGCGATGTCGGCGATCACCAGGGCGGAGAGTCCGGCCAGCAGCAGCGACCAGGTGCGCCCCGGCCTCCATCCGGTCAGGGCGACGACGCCGACGACGATCGAGACCATGGCGATGTCGCCGAGCGGGTAGGCGAGCGTGGTCAGCACTTCGGCAGTCGAGCCGGTCGCCTTGTCGGCGACGAAATCGAAGACGAAGGCCGTGCCCAGCGCTGCCGTGCCGAGCGCCGCGATCAGGCCGTCCATCCAGAGGCGCCAGTTGATCTCGTGGGCGCGGGCGCGAACCAGCATCGCGAGGCCGGCGTAGGCGAAGGGGTAGAAGGCGAGGTAGCCGATGTCGGCGGGGGAGGGATAAGGGGCATTGGGATTGCCTTCGATCGCCAGCGACCAGTAGACCTCGGCCGCCCCCCAGCAGAGGATCGCGATCCCGAGCAGCATCCAGGCCGTGTGCTCGGGGCGGTAGTCCGAGGCGCGCACCAGGCAGGCGATGCCGGCGCCGAGCACGACCGCGTCGTAGAGCGGTTCGCCGATCGCCATCTGGATGGCGCCGCCGAGTCCGAGCCAGTCGTGCAGGGCTACGAGGGCGGTTCCGCCGAGCAGCAGGATCGCCAAAAGGCGGCGCAGGAGATGCGTCGCCAACCGGGGCGTGCTCGCTTCGCTCGCTTTCACTGCGATGCCTATCGGCACACGGACGGCGATCCCCAACCCCGTGGAAGAGCAATTTACGCGCGTGTTCTAGACTGGTCCAGATGAAAGCCGGAATTCACCCCGAGTACACGCTCGCCAACGTGCATTGCTCGTGCGGCAACCAGTTCTACACGCGGTCGACGAAAGCCGACCTGCATGTCGAGCTCTGCTCGGAGTGCCACCCCTTCTACACCGGCAAGCAGAAGCTGGTCGACACTGGTGGGCGCGTCGAGCGCTTCCAGCGGCGCGCCGCCAAGCACAGGGCCGGGAAGTAGGCCGTGAGCCCGCCGGAGGGCTCGGCTCAGACTCCCACCGTCTCCTCCGCCAACGGGGGCGACCCAGTTCGCATGCCCGACGGCGCTCTGGTCGCCAAGCGCGACGCGCCGGTCGGTGGCCAGGCGGTGCTCGAGGGCGTGATGATGCGCGGCGTCGCAGTCTGGGCGGTGGCGGTGCGCACCCCCGAGGGCGAGATCGAGATCGAGAGCGAGCCGATCAAGCCGTGGGCGCAGCGCCACCGGGTCTGGCGCCTGCCGGTCATCCGCGGTGTCGTCGCCCTCGCCGAGTCGATGAAGATCGGCTTCAAGGCGCTGGCGATCTCGGCCAATGCCCAGATGGAGGAGGACGAGGACGGGGAGAAAGAAGAAATCGGCGGCTGGATCTGGGGCGTCACGATCTTCCTCTCGCTGCTGCTCTCGGTTGGGCTCTTCTTCGTCGTCCCGGTCGGGCTGACCAGCCTGATCAAGGACGAGCTCGGCTCGGCGCTGCTGTTCTGGCTAGTCGAGGGGATCCTGCGCACGGCGATTTTCATCGGCTACATCGTCGTGATCAGCAAACTGCCCGACCTGCGGCGCGTCTTCGAGTACCACGGGGCCGAGCACAAGACGATCTCCTGCTACGAGGCCGAAGACGAGCTGGTGCCCGCGCGGGCGAAGCTCTACTCGCGGCTGCACCCGCGTTGCGGGACCAGCTTCCTCCTGATCGTCATGGTCCTGGCGATCTTCGTCTTCGCCCCGATCGGGCTGCCCGAGTGGTACTGGCTGCTGCTCTCGCGGATTCTCGGCATTCCGTTGATCGCCGGCCTCTCCTACGAGGTAATCAAATGGGCCGGCAAAAACCGGCGCAAGGCGTGGGTGCGGGCGGTGATGTGGCCGGGGCTGATGCTGCAGAACCTGACCACGCGCGAGCCCAGCGAAGAGCAGCTGGAGGTGGCAATCGCCTCGCTCGAGGCGGTCCTGGCCCGGGAGAACCCCGAGGAGGCCGCCAAGCAGCAGCACATCGAGATCGTCGCTTAGCGCACGGCGGCCCGCGTCAGTCCGCCGGCCGCTCTTTTTCCAGCTCCTTCTCCAACTCCGCCTCCAGCTCGCCAAGCCACTGCTCGGTGTGAGCGGAGATGCTCTCTCCGTGCAGTCGCAGGATCAGCGGAAAGCGGACCCTCTCCTCTCCGAAGCCTCCGACTGCCGCCTTCAGGTCCCCCTCGTGCAGGCTCTCTCTTTTTAGGCGACCGCGCTCGCGCATGCGCCGCACCAGCGCCAGTTGATCCTCGGTGGGTAGCGCGTCGGCGAAGAAAAGTCGCAGCAGACCCTCGGAGCGCACCTGGTGCTGTGCTTCCACCTGGGAGTTGATCCAGACGATCAGCGCTCCTTCGCCCTCGTCGGTCAGCTCGTATGCGGATCGGCGCCGTTCCCCGTGGGGATCCTCGTGCCGAACCACGAGGCCATGGCGCTCGAGCCGGGCAAGCTCCGGATAGACCTGGGCCAGGGACACCGGCCAGAAGTTGCGGGTCGACAGGTCGGCAGCTCGCTTGATCGCATACCCGGACTTGGCACCCAGGCGCAGCATGCCGAGCACCAGGTAGGAGATCGGTTTGAGCTTTATCGGCGCCGTCATCGATCTGGCCGGGGCGATGGGTTCTCGGCGACGGATTCGAGCGACGGGTCCCGCCAGATCTCTTGCGGCGCTATGCCCCTTTCGGTTCGATGCATCGGGACCGTTATATCGGATGAAAGGAAATGCAATGCGTGCATTGGGGGCTCCGAGGTACCTGCTGGCAGCTGTCGCGATCATCGCCCTGGGCGCCTCGCTCAGCGTCGCTACGGCTGGTGCGACACGGGTCGTCTCGGGAAACCTCATCCTCGACGTCGGCATGAGCTTTGCGCCGCGGGCCCTTCCTCGAAGCGATGACATGCCAGTCAGGGTCTGGGGATACGAGCGATTGCAGACCAAGGACGGTTCGCCCCTTTCCCCGCCTACTTACGTGGCATTCGAATTCACCAAGGACGGCAGTGTCGAGACGCGCGGGCTGCCGACGTGTCCACGCGAGAAGCTGGTGGCGACTACGACGGCGCAGGCCACTCAGGCTTGTCCCGACGCCATTGTCGGCGGAGGCTTCGCGAACGTGAATATCGCTTTCCCCGAACAGGCCCCGATCCGGACGGGCACGCCGCTTCTCTTCTTCAATGCTCCGTCGATCGCTGGCGATCCGACGCTGATCGTGCACGCATACCTTCCCGTGCCCACGCCGACTACCTATATCGACGACTTCCGGATCAAGCGAATCAATCGGGGAGGTCTCGGCTATCGGGTCGAGTCGGATCTCTCGAGGATCGCCGGCGGCTACGGCTCGGTTCCGTACTTTCGTTTCTGGGTCAACCGTAAATGGCGCTACAGAGGCGAGACCCTGAGTTTTCTCAGTGGCCATTGCTCCATCCCTAACCGTCCGCGCATCATCGTCCACGCCAAGACGCGGTTCGCCGACGGCTCCATCCTCGCCGGCTCGCATTACTCCAGCTGTAAGGCGCGCTAGGTCGTCGTGCGCGCCGCCGTATGGTTCCGGGGGTGATCGACGCACTCGTCGAACAGATTTCCGAGCGCTTCGCCGAGCTCGAGGCGCAGATGTCCGACCCCGAGGTGATCGGGGACCGGGGGCGCTACGCGGAGGTCGGGCGCGAATACCGCGAACTGCAGCCGGCGCGTGAGCTGGCGCTCGAGTACGCGACCCTGAAGGACGACCTGGAAGGAGCGCGGGAGCTGCTCGCCGAGGGCGAGGACGAGGAGCTGCGCAAGGTGGCTGAGGAGGCGCCGGCGCGGATCGAGCAGCTCGAAGAGGAGATCCGGTTGGCGATGGTCGAGCGCGACCCCAACGACGCCAAGAACGTGATCGTCGAGATCCGCGCCGGCACCGGCGGCGACGAGGCGGCGCTGTTCGCCGGCGACCTCTACAAGATGCTCGGCCGCTACGCGGAGGAGCGCGGCTTCTCGACCGAGGTGCTCTCGCAATCGGCCTCCGAGGCGGGAGGCTTCAAGGAGGTGACCTTCGAAGTTCGCGGCGAGGCCGCCTACTCGGTCTTCAAGTTCGAGGGCGGGACGCACCGCGTGCAGCGGGTGCCGGAGACCGAGTCGCAGGGTCGCATCCACACCTCGACCGCGACGATCGCAGTGCTGCCGGAGGCGGAGGAGGTCGAGATCGAGGTCGACCAGAACGATCTGCAGATCGACGTCTACCGCTCCTCCGGGCCGGGCGGGCAGTCGGTCAACACGACCGACTCGGCGGTACGGATAACTCACAAGCCGAGCGGCATCGTGGTCTCAATGCAGGACGAGAAGTCGCAGCTGCAGAACAAGGAGCGGGCGATGCGGGTTCTGCGGGCGCGGCTTTTGGAGCGGGAGATCGCCGAACAGCAGGCGAAGATCGCCTCCGAGCGCAAGGCCCAGGTCGGCAGCGGCGAGCGCTCCGAGAAGGTGCGCACCTACAACTTCCCCCAGGGCCGGGTCACCGACCACCGGATCAAGCTGACCTCGCACAATCTGGACGGCGTGCTGGGCGGGGATCTGACGGAGTTCACCGACGCTCTTGCCGCGGAGGAGAAGCGCGAAAGGCTCGAGGCGGCGGCTTCGGCGGCGTGAGCATGGTGGCAGCGGCGAGTGTCCGCGAGGCGTTGGGAGCCGCGGTCGACGGGCTTGTGGCTGCCGGCGTGGAGGACCCGCGACTCGACGCGGAACTGCTGCTGGGTGAGGCGATGGGCTGCGATCGGGCGGCTTTGGTGGCCGATTCCGGGGCGGAGGTGCCGGCGGGGGCGGCGCGGGCGTTTGGCGAGCTGGTGCGGCGGCGGCTGCGGCGCGAGCCGGTGGCATACATCCTGGGACGGAAAGGCTTCCGCGGGATCGAGCTGGCGGTCGACCGGCGGGTGCTGGTCCCGCGACCGGAGACCGAGCTGCTGGTCGAAGTGGCGTTGGGGCGAGCGCCGACAAGGGTGCTTGACGTGGGTACGGGGTCTGGAGCGATCGCGCTGGCGGTCGCCGACGAGCTGCCGAGCTGCGAGGTGACAGCCACGGATACGTCGTCTGCGGCGCTTGAAGTGGCGCGGGCGAATGCCGAGCATCTCGGCCTGGCCGATCGCGTGACCTTCGCCGAGGGCACCCTGACCGAGGATCGACGCCTTCGATCTGATCCTCGCCAACCTCCCGTACGTCGCCGAGCGCGACTGGTCGAGCCTCCAGCCGGAGGTCACGCAGTGGGAGCCGCGCGAGGCGCTGCTCGCCGGCTCGGACGGCCTCGACGCGATCCGCGGCCTCATCGCCTCGTGCGAACGTAGTTTGTTCCGCATAGCGGAACTAAGTACGTTCGCACCGCCGGCGATAGCGCTGGAGGTGGGGGAGGGGCAGGCGGCGGCGGTTGCGCAGCTGCTCAACGACGCCGGTTTTGCGAAGACGCAGATCCGCCGCGACCTGGCCGGGACCGAGCGGGTGGTGGTGGGGGAGCGGGCGGCGTGACCGGGATTGGCGGCGACAGCAGCGCGACCGAGCTCGTCTCGCTCGATCGGGACGGTCCTGAGGCGGCGCGGACCGCGCTCGAACGCTGCATCGCCGGCGGCGGGGTCGCGGTGTTCCCGGCCGACGGGCTCTACGGGCTCGCCTGCGACCCGCTCGACGCCAGCGCGATCGCCCGCATCCACGAGCTCAAGGGACGCGACGAGGGCAAACCCTCAGCGGTCATGTACTTCTCGCCGCTGGCGATGCGCGAGCTGGTCGCGGGGCTCGGGCCGCGCACCGCGGCCGCGATCGGCGCCCTGCTGCCGGGGCCGGTGACGCTGGTCGTCGCCAATCCGGAACGGCGCTACCCGCTCGCCTGTCGCGAGGACCGCGAGCGGCTCGGCGTGCGCCTGCTCGGTGGGCCTCTGGCCGGGGCGATGTGCCCGGTCTTCCAGACCTCGGCAAACCTCAGCGGCGAGCCGGCTCCGGGGCGCTTTGCTGACGTGCCGGACGAGATCGTCGCCGGTGTCGACTTGGCGATCGACGGCGGCGAGCTGACCGGTCTGCCCTCGACCGTGGTCGACATCGCCGCGATCGACGAGGACGGGGGCTGGACGATCCTGCGCCAGGGGGCGCTTTCGGAGGGCGACCTGACCAGCGCCCTGGCCTCGGTCGGCCTCGGTTAGGAGGCCTGGCAGCCGGTCTCGCCCGTAAACGGCAGGCGCACCGTGCGGACCGAGGTGTTGTCGTCCTCGTTCGACTCGTAGAGCAGTTCCTGCGGGTCGACGATCATTTCGAAGGCGAAGCAGCCGCGCAGGCCGGCGACGTCGATCCACTGCCGGTGGTACGGGGCCGGGTAGATGTCCGACCAGCCGACCGAGGTCCCGAGCGTGACCCGGTCCTGGTAGGGGTTCTGGTTGCAGGCGGGGTAGTGGCGGCTGTTCGGGGCGCGCTGTCCGGGCCGGGTCAGCTCGAGGTCGCGCAGGCAGTAGTTGAGCTTGGGGCTGGTGCGGACGACGCCGCCGAGCGTCCCATCGGATTTGACCCGGCGCAGGTCGAAGCGGGCGAGCTGGTGCACCTTCCAGTAGAAGCCGCCGAAGTAGGCGCCGACGCCGGTGAAGCGCAGCGTCGCCCCGCTGCGCACGTCGAGGTGGCCGCCGCCGACCCGGTAGATGCGCTGGACCGTGCGCATCGCGCGCCGCCCGTTGCGGGTGCCGCGCAGCTCGATCGGGCCGCGGCCGCGACTGCGCACGTCGCTGGTCGCTCGCAGCAGCTTGCGCCCGGAGTCGCCGTCCTGCAGGTACATCTCGCTCGCCGGCCCGATCCGCAGGTTGGGGCAGAGCAGGTCACTTGCTTCCGGGCCGTGGCAGGGGTTCGGCCGCGGCGCGCCGGACGCGGCTGCGCCCAGCACGCCGAGCAGCGCGAGCGCGACGAGGGAAAGACGCGTTCTCACCGGCCCCAGACTATCCCGGTCCGTTGCTATGGTCGCTCGACCTATGAGCGAGCTGCCGGACAACTTCCAAACCGCGCCGCTGGCGGACGTCGATCCGCGAGATCGCCGCTGTGCTCGACGCCGAGCTGCGGCCGCCAGCAGCGCACCCTGGAGATGATCGCCTCGGAGAACTTCGTCCCGCAGGCGGTACTCGACGCGGTCGGCTCGGTGCTGACCAACAAGTACGCCGAGGGCTACCCCGGCCGCCGCTACTACGGCGGCTGCGAGGAGGTCGACGTCGCCGAGCAGCTGGCGATCGACCGCGCCAAGGCGCTGTTCGGCGCCGAGCACGCCAACGTCCAGGCCCACGCCGGCGCCCAGGCCAACAACGCCGCCTACATGGCGCTGCTCGAACCCGGCGACACCTTCCTCGGGATGGCGCTCGACCACGGCGGCCACCTCAGCCACGGGATGAAGATCAACGTCTCCGGCAAGCTCTACAACCCGGTCCCGTACCACGTCCGCCGCGAGGACATGCGGGTCGACATGGAGGAGGTCGAGCGGCTCGCCGCAGGAGCACAAGCCGGCCGCTGATCGTCGCCGGCTGGTCCGCCTACCCGCGCCAGCTCGACTTCGCCGCCTTCCGCGCGATCGCCGACTCGGTCGGGGCCAAGCTGATGGTCGACATGGCCCACTTCGCCGGGCTCGTCGCCGCCGGCGAGCACCCGAACCCGGTCGAGCACGCCGACGTCGTCACGACGACGATCCACAAGACCCTCTGCGGTCCGCGCAGCGGCATGATCCTCTGCCGCGAGGAGCACGCGAAAGCGATCGACAAAGCGGTCTTCCCCGGCCAGCAGGGCGGGCCGCTGATGCACACGATCGCCGCCAAGGCGGTGGCGCTGCAGATCGCCGCCAGCGAGCAGTTCCGCCTGCGCCAGCGCCAGACGATCGCCAACGCGCAGGCGCTCGCGGCCGGCGCTCGAAGCGAACGGCGATCCCGGTCCTGACCGGCGGCACCGACGTCCACCTGGTCCTGGTCGACCTGACCCCGACCGGGCTCGACGGCCAGACCGCCGAGGACCGGCTCGAGGAGGTCGGGATCACCGTCAACCGCAACGCGATCCCGTTCGACCCGCGGCCGCCGATGAACCCCTCTGGCCTGCGCATCGGCACCCCGGCGCTGACCACCCGCGGCCTGGGCGAGGAGGAGATGACCGAGATCGCCGCCGTGATCGCGACCGCGCTCGGCCCCGACTTCGAGACCGAGAAGGCGGGGCTCTCGGAGCGCACCGGCGTCCTGATGGACCGCTTCCCGCTCTACCCGCAGCTATCGCCGGCTTCGGTCTGAGCGCTTGAAGGTTTGGGTGGACATGAGCGCGCCGGCGCACGTGCTGGTGCTGCGCCCGATCATCGAGCGCCTGCAGACGGCGGGCCACACGGTCGAGGTGACCTCGCGCGACTACGCTCAGACCCAGGCCCTGCTCGACCTGCACGGGATGCCGCACACGCCGATCGGCCGCCACGGCGGCGCCTCGCGAGTCCGCAAGGCCTACCGGCTCGGCGCGCGCACGGCCGGGATGCTGCGCTTCGGCCGCGGCCGCTCCTTCGACCTCGCGCTCGCCCACGGCTCCAACGACCTCGCGATCGCCGCACGCGCACTCGGCGTCCCCGAGGCGAACATGCACGACTACGAGTACGCGGTCACCCAGCACCGGATCGGCTGCCGGCTCGCCCGGCGGGTGATGTTCCCCGACTCGGTCCCGGCCGAGCGCCTGCGCCGCTTCGGCGTCACCGCCGAGAAGCTCTTTCCCTACCCGGGCCTGAAGGAGGAGTACTACCTCTACGACTTCGAGCCGGACCCGGAGGCGCTGCGGCGGCTCGGGGTCGACACCGAGCGGGTCGTCGTGATCGTCCGCCCGCCGCCCGACGTCTCGCTCTACCACCGCAAGTCGAACCCGCTCTTCCCCAAGGTGCTCGAGCGGCTCGGACAGCGACGCCGACGTCCACGCCGTCGTTCTGCCGCGCACCGAGGCGCAGCGCGAGTTCATCACCGGCCTCGGGCTGCCCTCGCTGATCGTGCCCGAGGGGGCGGTCGAGGCGCAGAGCCTGGTCGCGCTGGCCGACCTCGTGCTCTCGGCCGGCGGCACGATGAACCGCGAGGCGGCTGCCCTGGGGACGCCGGTCTACACGACCTACGGCGGCCGGCTCGGCGGGGTCGACGAAGCGCTGATCCGCTCCGGGCGGCTGCGGCCGCTGACCGATCCGCGCGCCCTGGTGCTGGAGAAGCGGACCGCGGAGGCTGCGCCGACCAAGCGCGACCCCGCCGCTCTCGTCGAGACCATTCTCGGTACCGTCGGAGCCTCATTGCGCGGCGAGCCCGACCCAGTAACGCCCTCCTAGACGAGTTCGAGGCCGAGAGCGGCTTCGAGGAGCTGGTCGCGCCGGCAGCGGAGAGCGAGCACCGCCCGGTCGACCTCGTTGCTGCGCGGGCTCGACATCCTCATCTCCGGCCTCGGTGCTGCTCGTGCTCTCGCCGCTGCTGGCGCTGGTCGCGGCGGCGATCGCGCTCGACTCGGGCCGGCCGGTGCTCTACCGCGGCGCCCGCGTCGGCCGCGCCGGCGCAGCTCTTCTGGATGTACAAGTTCCGCACCCTGAAGCCCGACGCCGAAGAGCGGCTCGGCCCCTACTACGGCGAGGAGCTAACCCGCCGCACCGAGGAAGAGCGGACGCGGATCGGCGGCGCCCTGCGCGCCACCCACCTCGACGAGGTGCCGCAGCTCTGGAACGTGCTGCGCGGCGACATGGCGATCGTCGGCCCGCGTCCGATCCGGCCCGCCTTCTTCGCCGAGCTCTGCCGCGAGATCCCGCAGTACTGGCAGCGGCTGGTCGTCCGTCCCGGCGTCACCGGCTTCGCCCAGACCCGGATCACCCGCGAGGAGTCCTGGGCCGACAAGCTCGCCCACGACATGGAGTACATCGCCGACCGCTCGGTCGGCCTCTACTTCAGCGTGCTCCTGGCGACCGTCGCCAAGGTCGCCGGCCGCGGCCCCGCCGCCCCAACGAAGCACTGATTCGGCACGCGTCTGCATTTAGGCCCCGTATAGGTGCCTGATTGCAGACGCGTGGTCGGGGGCTACTGCGAGACTGCCCGCTCATGTGCGGGATATGCGGCATCGCTAGCTCCGACGGGGCGCCGGACCTCGAGGCGGTGGAGCGGATGAGCGCTCGCCTCGTCCACCGCGGGCCCGACGACGACGGGCTGTTCGAGCGCGGCCCGGTGGCGCTGGCGGCGCGGCGGCTCTCGATCATCGACCTCGACCACGGCCACCAGCCGATCGCCAACGAGGACGGCAGCGTCGTCGTCGTCCAGAACGGCGAGATCTACAACTACCGCGAGCTGAAGCGGGAGCTCGAGGGCCGCGGCCACCGCTTCGCGACCGACTGCGACACCGAGGTCCTCGTCCACCTCTACGAGGAGCACGGCGAGGGCTTCGTCGAGCGGCTGCGCGGGATGTTCGCGATCGCCCTCTGGGACGACCGCCGAGCAGCGCCTGCTGCTGGCCCGCGACCGCTTCGGGATCAAGCCGCTCTACTACCGGCACGCCGGCGGCGACCTCTCCTTCGCCTCGGAGCTGAAGGCGCTGCTCGAGCAGCCCGGCTTCTCGCGCGAGATCGACCCGCGCGCGGTCGCCGCCTACCTCGCCTTCAACTCGATCCCGGCGCCGCTGACGATCTTCGCCGAGGCCCGCAAGCTGCCCCCGGGGCACCTGCTCACGTGGCAGGCGGGGGAGGTCGAGCAGCAGCCGCTACGCCCGTCCCGGCCCGGTCCCAGCCGAGGCAGGTGCGCGACGAGTCGGCCGACGGCGCTCGCGGCCGAGCTGCGCGAGGTCCTGCGCGACTCGATCCGCGCCCACCTGGTCGCCGACGTCCCGGTCGGGGTGCTGCTCTCCGGCGGCGTCGACTCCGGCGGGATCACCGCGCTCGCCGCGGCCGAGGCCGCCGGAAGCCGCTGAAGACCTTCTCGATCGGGTTCGAGGAGAGCGGCTTCGACGAGCTCGAGCGGGCGCGGCTGGTCGCCGAGCGCTACGGCACCGACCACCACGAGCTGATCCTCCGTCCCGACGCGGTCGAGCTGCTGCCGAAGCTGGTCGAGGCCTTCGACGAGCCCTTCGGCGACTCCTCGGCGCTGCCGACCTACCTGGTCTCCGAGCTGGCGGCGGGCGAGGTCAAGGTGGCGCTCTCGGGCGAGGGCGGCGACGAGCTCTTCGGCGGCTACTACACCTACGTCGCCGACCTGCTGGCGCCGCGCGTCGGCCGCGCTCGCCGCGCTCGCCTCGCCGCTGATCGAGGCGCTGCCCAGCCGCCACGACCGGGTCGGCTTCGACTACAAAGCGAAGCGCTTCGCGCGCGCCGCGAAGCTGCCGCCGCTGGAGCGCCACCACGGCTGGAAGGAGATCTTCTCGGCCGAGCGGCGCCGCACTCTGCTCGGCGCGCGCGACCCCGGCTGGGACCCGCTCGACCTCTACCGCGAGCGCTACGCCGAGACCGCCGGCGCCGAGCCGCTGGCGCGGATGCAGGACGTCGACCTCGGCATCTACCTGGTCGACGACCTGCTGGTCAAGACGGACCGGCTCAGCATGGCCCACTCGCTGGAGCTGCGGGTGCCATTCCTCGACCAGCGCGTCGCGGAGTTCGCGCTCGCCCTGCCGACCGCCGCAGAAGGTGCGCGGCCTTGCCAAGAAGCGGCTGCTGCGGCGGGCGCTGGCGCCGCTGCTGCCGAAGGAGGTCGTGCACGGGCGCAAGCAGGGGTTCTCGATCCCGATCGCCGCCTGGCTGCGGGGCCCGCTGCAGCCATTCGCGCGCGAGACCCTCGCCGCCGCGACCCTGGAGCGCCAGGGCCTGCTCGATCCGGCCGCGGTGGCGCCGCTGCTCGACCGCCACTGCTCCGGGCGCGAAGACCTCAGCCGCCAGCTCTGGGGGCTGATGGCGCTTACCCTCTGGTTCGATCGCTATGCCCTCTAATTTGGACGCGCTCTTCGCCTTCCTCGTGGCGGGGGTGCTGGCGCTGCTGCTGACCCCGCTGACGACCAGGCTCGCCACCCGAATCGGCGCGATCGACCAGCCCAACGAGCGCTCGCTGCACACCGCCCCGATGCCGAAGCTGGGCGGCCTCGCGATCCTCGCCGGGGTCCTGATCGCCGGCCTGGTCTGGCTGCCCTGGGAGGCCGAAAGCCGAGGCGATCCTGGCGGCGCCGTCGCGATCGCCGCGATCGGCGTGCTCGACGACCTCTTCGACCTCAACCCGGCGCTGAAGCTGCTCGGCCAGGCGGCGGCGGTGATCATCCCCGTCTCGGCCGGGGTCACGATCGACAACTTCACGATCCCCTTCTTCGGCCGGCTAGCGCCCGGCACGGTCGACCTCCTCACCTTGCCCTGGGGGGGCGTTGTCCACCTCGGCGACGTGCTCACGGTGGTCGGGATCGTCGCCGTGATCAACGTGATCAACCTGATCGACGGCGTCGACGGGCTGGCCGCCGGCGTCTGCGTGATCTCCGCCGTCACCCTGGCGGTCGTCGCCCTCTCGCTCGACCGCACCGCGGCCGGTGTGCTCGCGGCGCTCACCGCCGGCGCCTCGCTCGGCTTTCTCCGCCACGGCTTCCCGCCCGCCACCACCTTCATGGGCGACACTGGCTCCAACCTGCTCGGCTACCTGCTCGGGGTGATCGCGGTCCAGGGGGCGCTGAAGACCAACGCCGTGATCGCCCTCTTCCTACCTTTGATCATCCTCACCGTGCCGATCCTCGACACCGGCTTCGTCGTCGCCAAGCGGCTCAAGTACCGGCGCCCGATCTACAAAGCCGATACGCTGGCACTTCCACCACCGGATGGCCAACATCGGCTTCTCGCAGCGCCGCACCCTGCTCTACCTCTACGGCTGGACCCTGGTGATGGCGGCACTCGCCCTCGCCCTGCGCTTCGTCCCCTACAGCGACGACCACGGCACCTTCGACCCCGCCTGGACCGCGGTGATGCTGGTCTGCGGCCTGGTCGCGATCGCCGCCAGCGTCTACCTCGTCTCGGTGCTGGAGATCCTTACCTTGCGCCAGTTGCGACTGCGCCAGCTAGTCAGCTTGCGACGCCAGGCCGGGCGGGCGGAGCCGGCTGCGCAGGAGGTCGACCAGGCGGTCGCGCAGGAGCTCGAGACCGGCAGCTTCCCCACCGTCGATCCCGAGACCGGGGAGTTCGAGGCGGTCGATTCCGGCCCCTCTCGGGGGTAGTGGCAACCCTCACGAAGTGGCTTCAGAAAGCCATTCGCGGGGCCTTTCGGATATAGTCGCCAGTCCGCCCGCCCGCCCGAGCCGGGCACCGGTTTTTAAGACTCTATGTCTCCTCCCAAGTACGTCGACCTAGTGCTGCTGGCCGCCGCTCTCGCTGTTTTCCTGGCGGCGGGCCTGCCGATGCTCGGCTTCGCCGTCGGAGCCGCCGCCTGGCTGGTCCAGCGCGGCGTTCAGATGTACGTCGCTAGTCGGGCACGGAGCGAGCTGAAGGCCGGGAACCGCCAGAAAGCGATGGGCATCGTCGCGATGACGACGCTCGGTCGGGTCTGGCTGATGGCGACCGCCGTATTGCTCGTTGGCCTGGCCGACCGTGAGGCCGGGCTCGCCGCCGCCGTCCTCGTCGCCGTTCTCTTCACGGTCTCCTTTGCCGCCCAGGGCATCTCGCACCTGTTCGGCGAGCCCGAGGGACAGGGGGCGTAGTGAGCGCCGAGGCGACCCAGGCGACCGCCGACGCGGTCGAGCAGAAGGACGGCGCCGCGAAGAGCGGGCTGAGCACCAAGGCGAAAGTCTTCATCGGCCTCGGCGTCTACTTCGCGATCGCGATCCTGCTCTTCCTGATCTTCGGCAGCGACGGCAAAAACGAATCGTTCCAGCCGCAGAACGAGTTCAAACTGGAACCGTGGATCACGCTCGAACTGGGCGGAATCGACTTCTCGATCAACAAGGCCGTCCTCTACCTGGTGCTGGCCAGCGCCCTGACGATCGGCACGATGCTGTGGATCGCGAAACGGATGCAGCAGAAGCCGAACCGGGTCCAGACCGCGATCGAGGTCGCCTACGACCTGACCAAGAACACGATCGCCGGCGGCAGCCTCGACACCAAGATGGCGCGCAAATGGTTCCCCTTCCTGGCGGCCCTTTTCTTCTGGATCTGGTTCTCGAACATGATCGGCTTCCTGCCGCTGCCGACCAACACCGAGCACACGCGTCAACGTCTTCGGGGTCGAAATCCCCTCCTTCGCGATCTACGCCGCCACCGCCAACCTCTCGATCCCGCTGGTCCTCACCCTCGTCGTCTGGATCTCCTACCACGTCGAGGGCGTGCGCGATAAGGGCTTCTTCAAGTACCTGGCGAGCTGGCTGCCACCCGGCCTCGAGGACATGAACCCGGCCGCCAAGGCCTTCATCTTCGTGATCGAGGCGATCTCCCACTTCGCCCGCCTGATCTCGCTCTCCGTCCGGCTCTTCGCCAACATCCTCGCCGGCCACCTGCTGCTGCTCTTCATGGGCGGCGGGCTGGCGGTGCTGCTCGGGATCGCCGCGCTCGGCGCGCTGACCTTCCCGCTCGCCTTCTTCTTCTTCATCCTCGAGGTCGGCCTGATCGCCACCCTGCAGGCTTTTATCTTCTCGACCCTCACTGCCATCTACCTCGGCGGAGCTACCTCCGCCAGTCACTAGAAAAGGAGCACTTTTCCAATGGATCTGTCCCCTGTCGTCGCCGCCATCATCCGACGAAGGCATCGAAGCCGCCGGCAAGGCGATCGCGCTCGGCGTCGGCGCCGGGCTCGGCTCGATCGGCGCCGGTATCGGCATCGGCATCATCTTCGGCAAGGAGATCGAGTCGGTCGCCCGCCAGCCCGAGATGAAAGACGAGCTGCAGAGCATCCGCTGGCTCGGCTTCGCGCTGACCGAGGCCGTGGCCTTCTACACGTTCATCTTCGGCCTGATCGCCTTCTTCCTCTAGGTCGATGGAGCTGTTCGGCTACATAGCCGCGATCCTCCCGCTGGCAGCGGAGGCGGCGCACGACGAAGGCGGTGGCAGCTTCCTCGTCTCGCCGGGCCTGGGTCTGATGATCTGGACCCTGGTCCTGTTCCTGTTCACGATGTGGGTCCTGAGCAAGTTCGCCTTCCCGAAAATCCAGGAGGCACTGGACAAACGGGCGAAAACGATCGCCGAGTCGATCGACGCGGCGGAGCGCCAGCGGCGCGAATCCGACGAGCTCCTGGCCGAGTACCGCGGCCGGCTGGCCGAGGCGCGCGAGCAGGCCGACGACATCATGGCCCGCGCGCGCAAAGCGGCCGAGACCGCCGAAGCCGAGGCGACGACTGCCGGCCGCGAGAAACGCGAGGAGCTGGTCGCCCAGGCGAAGCGGGACATCGAAGCCGAGACCCGGCGCTCGCTGGAGCAGATCCGCGGCGAGGTCGCCGACCTGACCGTGCTGGCGACCGAGAAGGTCACCCGCAAGAGCCTCTCCGGCGAGGACCAGAAACGGCTCGTCGAGGAGGCTCTCGCCGAGGTCGACTTCTCTTCGCTGTCTGGGTCGGAGAACAACTAGCCGATGCCCGAGGCCGCCCGCGTATATGCCGACGCCCTGTTCGAGGCCGGCAAGGACAGAGGCAAGCTCGACTCGCTGCAGTCGCAGCTGGGCCAGTTCGCCGATGCGGTCGACCGCAACCAGGAGCTGCAGGTGTTCCTGTTCAGTCCCTACCTCTCCTCCGCGGACAAGCGCGAGGGTCTGGGACGGGCGATCTCCGGGGCCGAGCCGGAGCTGATCAATTTCCTCGAGCTGCTGATCGAGAAACACCGGATGCCGGAAATCTTCCGCATCCGGCGCGAGCTCGACGAGCTCTGGAAGAAAGAGAACCGCCGCCTCGACGTCACCGTGGTCAGCGCCGTCGACCTCGACGAAGCCGCGATCGAGAAGATCGGCGAGGAGGTCGAACGCCAGACCGGCGAGCAGGTCGAGCTGTCGAGCCGCGTCGACGACGGCATCCTCGGCGGCATCGTCCTGCAGGTCGGCAACATGGTCCTGGACGCGAGCATCCGCAGTCGCCTGGAGAAACTTCGAAAGACCGTCGCGACCGCGGCGTAAGGAGGAGCTGAGCACCCGATGGAGATCAAGCCGGACGAGATCGCAAGCATTCTGCGGGAGCGAATCGAGGGGTTGGAGACCGACTCCGCCGACCTCACCGAGGTGGGCACCGTCCTCTCGGTGGCGGACGGGATCGCCCGCATCCACGGCCTCGACAACGTGATGGCGTTGGAGATGCTCGACCTGCCGCACGGCGTCACCGGGCTGGCCCTCAACCTCGAGGCCGACAACGTCGGCGCCGTGCTGTTCGGCGAGTGGGACAAGATCGTCGAGGGCGACACGGTCAAGCGCACCGGCCACCTGCTCGAGATCCCGGTCGGCGAGGAGCTGCTCGGCCGCATGGTCGACCCGCTCGGCCGCCCGCTCGACAACCGCGGCGAGGTCGCCACCACCGAGACCCGCCCGGCCGAGTTCAAAGCGCCCGGCGTGGTCGAGCGCCAGCCGGTCGAGGAACCGGTCCAGACCGGCCTGATGTCGATCGACGGGATGATCCCGATCGGCCGCGGCCAGCGCGAGCTGATCATCGGCGACCGCCAGACCGGCAAGACGGCGATCGCGATCGACACGATCATCAACAACAAGGACAAGGACCTGATCTGCATCTACGTCGCGATCGGGCAGCGGATGTCCACCGTGGTCCAGCTGAAGGAGACGCTGGAGGAGAACGGGGCGATGGAGAACACGATCATCGTCGCCGCCCCCGCCGACGAGGCGGCCCCGATCAAGTACATCGCCCCCTACGCCGGCTGCGCGATGGGCGAGCACTTCCTCTACAACGGCAAAGCCGCCCTCTGCGTCTACGACGACCTGACCAAACACGCCGCCGCCTACCGGCAGATGTCGCTGCTGCTGCGGCGCCCGCCGGGTCGCGAGGCGTACCCGGGTGACGTCTTCTACCTGCACTCGCGCCTGCTCGAGCGCGCGGTCAAACTGAACGACGACCTCGGCGGCGGCTCGCTGACGGCGCTGCCGATCATCGAGACCCAGGCCTCCGACGTCTCCGCCTACATCCCGACCAACGTGATCTCGATCACCGACGGGCAGATCTTCCTCGAGTCCGACCTCTTCTTCTCCGGCGTTCGGCCGGCGATCAACGTCGGCATCTCGGTCTCCCGGGTCGGCGGTAACGCGCAGACCAAGGCGATGAAGAAGGTCGCCGGAAAACTGCGCCTCGACCTCTCCCAGTACCGCGACCTCGAGGCCTTCGCCCAGTTCGGCTCCGAGCTCGACGCGGAGACGCAGAAAGCGCTGACCCGCGGCGAACGGCTGGTCGAGCTGCTCAAACAGAAAGAGCGCGAACCGCTCTCGGTCGGCGACCAGGTCGCCTCGATCTACTCCGGCACCGGCGGCTACCTCGACCGGATCAAAGTCGAGCGCGTCGGCGAGTTCCTCGCCGACCTGCGGGTCCGCCTGCACTCCGAGAAGGCCGACCTGCTGAAGCGGATCGAAGAGAGCGGCAAGCTCGAGGAGGCCGACGAGAAGGAGCTGGGCGAGGCGATCGCCGACTTCGTCGACGACTTCGGCCCCGACTTCGACGAGCACGGCGACCCGCTCGAGGCGGGCGAATCCGACCGCGTCAAGTCGAAAGAGGAGCGCGAGGCTCCGGCCCGCAGCGCCGAGGAGTCCAAGGAGGCCACCCCGGCGTAGTTCCGCCCGGGTTCCGTCATGGCCAGCCAGAAGGAAGTCAAAAATCGCATCGCGTCGATCAAGAACATCAACAAGATCACGCGGGCGATGGAGATGGTCGCGGCGGCGCGGCTGCGTCGCGCCGAACAGCGGATCGACCATCTGCGGCCCTACGCGGAGGGGATGCGCAAGCTGACCCGCCAGGCGTCCGAGCGGGCGGGGGGCATTCCCCGCGTCCCGGTGATGATCGAGCGCGAGAACGTCGAGCGGGTCGGGATCGTCCTCGTCACCGGCGACCGCGGCCTCGCCGGCGCCTTCAACTCGAACATCATCCGCGAGGGCATGCGGACGGCGGCCCGGGTGCGCAGCGAGGGCGCCGAGCCCTCTTTCGCCGTGGTCGGCCGCAAGGGCGTCTCGGCGATGACCTTCCGCAAACAGGAGATCACCGGCTCCTACATCGGCTTCACCGACCGCCCCGCCTTCGCCAACGCGCGTGAAATCGGCGAGGAGATGACCGCCCGCTACGTCGACGAAGACCTCGACCGGGTCGAACTGATCTACAACCGCTTCGTCTCACCGCTGACCCAGCACGTCTGGCGCCAGACCCTGCTGCCGCTGCAGCAGGCGGAGGTGACCGGCGAGGGCGCTGAGGAGGATGTCGACGACGCGGGGGAGGAGCCTGAGGCGGAGGACGGGCAGAGCCGCTCGCAGTGGGAGTTCGAGCCGGAGCCCGAGGACCTCCTCGCCCGGCTGATCCCGAGTACGTGACGATCTCCGTCTACCGGGCCCTGCTCGAGTCCGCCGCCTCCGAGCTGGGGGCGCGGATGACCGCGATGCGCAACGCCGCCGAGAACGCGGAAACGATCATGGACGATCTGACGCTCGAAATGAACCGAGTCCGTCAGTCGGAGATCACGCAGCAGATCTTGGAGGTCGTCGCCGGGGCCGAGGCCCTCGGTTAGGCGACGACACAGTTTGGAGACGAGAAAAGGAACCCATGGCTGAGAGCAACGGAACCAACGGAACGAACGTAGGTCGAGTCGAGCAGGTGACCGGAGTGGTCATCGACGCGGTCTTCCCCGAGCAGCTGCCGGAGATCTACTCGGCGGTGACGATCGAGACCGGCAGCGGCGACGGCGACGGCGAAACGGCGCAGCTGGTCTGCGAGGTGCAGCAGCACCTCGGCGACGACCGCGTGCGCGCGGTGGCGATGGACGCGACCGACGGCATCCAGCGCGGCGCCACCGTCACCGACACCGGCGGCCCGATCACGGTTCCGGTCGGCGACGCCACCCTCGGCCGCATCTTCAACCTGCTCGGCGAGCCGATCGACAACGGCGAGGAGATCGGCGACGGCGAGCGCTGGCCGATCCACCGTCCCGCGCCGAAGGCCTCCGACCTGACCCCGACCCAGGAGATCCTCGAGACCGGGATCAAGGTCATCGACCTGCTCGCGCCCTACGCCAAAGGCGGCAAGGTCGGGCTGTTCGGCGGTGCCGGCGTCGGCAAGACCGTGCTGATCCAGGAGCTGATCCGCAACATCGCCGAGGAGCACTCCGGCCTCTCCGCCTTCGTCGGCGTCGGCGAGCGCTCGCGCGAGGGCAACGACCTCTGGCTCGAGATGAAAGAGTCGGGCGTGCTCGAGAAGACGATGCTCGTCTTCGGCCAGATGAACGAGCCCCCGGGCGCCCGTCTGCGCGTCGCCCTCTCCGGCCTGACGATGGCCGAGTACTACCGCGAGCAGGGCGGCCAGGACGTGCTCCTGTTCATCGACAACATCTTCCGCTTCGTCCAGGCGGGCTCCGAGGTCTCGGCCCTGCTCGGCCGGATGCCCTCCGCGGTCGGCTACCAGCCGACCCTGGAGACCGAGATGGGCGAATCTGCAGGAGCGGATCACCTCGACCGACCGCGGCTCGGTGACCTCGATCCAGGCGGTCTACGTCCCCGCCGACGACTACACCGACCCGGCCCCGGCCTCGGTCTTCGCCCACCTCAACGCGACCACCGCGCTCTCGCGGGCGATCTCCGAGAAAGGGATCTACCCGGCGGTCGACCCGCTCGACTCGACCTCGACGATCCTCAAGCCCGACGTCGTCGGCGACGAGCACTACCGCACCGCGACCGAGGTCCAGCAGGTGCTGCAGCGCTACAAGGAGCTGCAGGACATCATCGCCATCCTCGGCATCGACGAGCTCTCCGACGAGGACCGCCAGACGGTCTCCCGCGCCCGCAAGATCGAGCGCTTCCTCTCGCAGCCGTTCTTCGTCGCCGAACAGTTCACCGGCCGCAACGGCGAGTACGTGCCGGTGGCGGAGACGGTCCGCGGCTTCCGCGAGATCCTCGACGGCGAGCACGACGAGCTCTCCGAGGGAGCCTTCTACATGCAGGGCTCGATCGACCAGGTCACCGAGAACGCCAAGTCCGCCGCCTAGGACGCCCGGATGGCTGCCGACCACAAGCTCGACGTCGAGGTCCTGACCCCGGAGGGGGAGGTCTTCGAGGGCGAAGTCCAGCAGGTCTCGACCCGCACCGAGGTCGGCGAAATCGGCATCCTCGCCAACCATGCGCCGCTCTTGGCGGCGCTGCGGCCGACCGAGCTGCGCCTGCACGTCTCCGACTCCGACGTCAAGCGCTACGCCCAGGCCCATGGCTGGCTGCAGATGTTCGGCAATCGCGCCCGCCTCCTGGTCGAGGAGGCGATCGCCCCCGAGGATCTCGACGCCGCAGCGCTGAAAGACCAGCTCTCCGACGCCGAGCGGCGCTGCTCCGAGCACGAGGAGGGCAGCGCCGACCACGCGCGGGCGGCGAAAGACCGCGACAGAGCGGAAGCGTTTCTCGCGATAGCCCAAGGGTGAGGCAGGTCAGGTCCCCCTCCCCTGGAGACCGTTGCGCAGCTGATCGCTTGCTGCGATTCGGTTTGTTGGTCCTTGAGCCTCCCGGAGAGGGGGACCTGACCCCCCTCGTGCTCCGACTATCGACGAAGGGCCAGCTCTTGAGAAGCTGCCCGCTTATGGCCCGCGCACAGCTCATCTCTCAGCACGAGGAGACTCGCGTCCGAAGTGTCTGGCCTTGTACTGCACCGGCCCGCAGTGCGCAGCCCCCATGCGCTTCTTCGCTTGGGGCTGCCGGTACGCCGTCGTGGGAGGGGACCCAGTTGCCCTCCGCCGCAATGTCGCCGAAGGCGGCGATATGCAATCTGATTCCTGCGCCCCATAGGGGCGCAGCAGCATCGGGAGCCTGGCCCGCAGGGCCGGCGACTAAATTCCGCCGGAGGGCAACTGGGCCCCCTCTCGCATCGCTACCGAAGCACCGGGTTTCGAGCAAATGAGCACCGAACTGGTTGCCCTTGCCGAGCGGCTTATTGGCTACGAGACCGTCGACCAGGAGGGCATCTCGGAGGCCGCGGGGTTTGTCAAAGGCTGGCTCGAGGCGCGGGGGATCGAGGCGGAGCGGGATGAAGTCCGGGGCCTTCCGGTCATTAAGGCGGAGGTGGGTCCGGAAGACGCGCCGACCGTCGTCCTGCACGGGCACCTCGACGTGGTGCCGGGGCTGCCGGGGCAGTTCGAGCCGCGGATCGAGGGGGATCGGCTCTACGGGCGTGGCGCCTATGACATGAAGGGCGGGCTGGCGGCGATGTTGGTGGTCCTGGCGGCAATGCGCGATCAGGACGGCGTCCGGGTGCGGCTCGGGATCGTGGGCGATGAGGAGTCAGAGGAGGAGGCGGAGCGCGGCTCCGATCACCTCGTCGACAGCGGCTTCACCGGCGACTTCGCGATCACCGGCGAGCCGACCGACCTGCACATCGGGATCGAGGCGAAGGGCGTGCTGGCGCTGCGCCTGCAGGTGGGGGGGACCGCCGCGCACGGCGCCACGCCTTGGCTCGGCGACAACGCCGTGCTCAACGCGATCGACGTTTTCCGCAGTATCGAGTCGCTACCGTTTGCCCGACACAGCTCGGAGCTGTTCGACCGCCCCTCGATCAACCTGGGCCGGATCTGGGGCGGCGACGCGCTGAACAAGGTGCCCGACCGATGCGTGATCGACGTCGACATCCGCTACCTGCCCGATCAGGATCCCGCTGCCATCCTCGAGGAAGTGCGCGCCCTGCCCGGCAGCGAGGCGACGGCGCTGTTCACACGGCCGCCGGCCACGGTCGACCGCGACTCCCCCTTCGTGCGCGGGCTGCGCGACGCGACGGCGGCGAACCACGACGGCGAGCCGATGAGCGTCGGCCGCGACGGCGCCTCCGACGCGGTCTCCTTTCTGCGGGTGGGGGTACCGGCGGTCGAGTTCGGACCGCTCGGCGCCGGCCACCACGGTCCCGAGGAGTGGGTCTCGGTCTCCTCGCTGGAGACCTACCGGCAGGCGCTCGACTCGTTCCTGCGGGCGATCCCGGGCTGGCCCGATGAGTGAGCCGCTGGGAGCCGGCTGGGGCGTGAAGAAGCCGCCGCCCGCGGGCGACTCGGAGCCGACGCCGAAGCCGAAGCGCTACTGGCTCCGCTTCTCCCTCGCCGCGCTGGTGATCGTCGCCGTCTCGGCGGCGGCGACCTCGATCGCGATCCTTAACTACTTCGACAGCGTCGCCAAGGCGCTCTCCGACAACGGCGCCTTCAACGACAAGGTCGACCGCTTCCTCTCCAAGGTCGACGGCGGCGAGCCGCAGAACATCCTCATCCTCGGCTCCGACAAACGGGCGGGGGCCGAATTCGAAGAAGACCCGGGCCGCTCGGACACGACGATCCTGCTGCGGCTCGACCCAGACAAGAACGCGATCGCGGTGATGTCGATCCCGCGCGACCTCAAGGTTGAAATCCCCAACGTCGGCACCGATAAATTCAACGCGGCCTACGCCTACGGCGGCCCGAAACTGACCCTGCAGGTGGTCAAGGAACTGACCGGCCTGCCGATCAACCACGTCGTCAACGTCGACTTCCTCGGTTTCGTCCAGGCCGTCTACGCGATCGGCTGCGTCTACGTCGACGTCGACCGCCGCTACTACCACTCCAACGAAGGTCTCGCCGCCTCCGAACAGTACGCCGAAATCAACGTCAAACCCGGCTACCAGCTGCTCTGCGGCAAGCGCGCGCTCGAGTACGTGCGCTATCGCCACACCGACACCGACATCGTCCGCTCGGCGCGCCAACAGGACTTCATCAGCGCCGCCCGTCAACGGATCTCCGCCAACGACCTGGTCAACGACGTCTTCTTCGGGGGCGGCAGAAAAGACCTGATCGAGATCTTCACCAAGTACACGACCTCCGACATCAGCGACGAGCAGACGATGCTGGACGTGCTCAAACTGTTCCTCTCGGTCCGCAGCGCCGAGCTTAAGGAGGTCCAGTTCCCGGCCGAACTGGGGCCCAGCTACGTCTATGCCTCTTCGGGAGCGATCAACGAAGCGGTGAACAAGTTCCTCGGGATCGAAGCCAGCGGCGGCGCCACCGCCAACCAGGAAGGCGTCGAAGAAAACGAACAGGACGAGAGCGGCGAGAAGAAGCGCAAGGGCAAGAAGAAGCAGAAGAAGCGCAGGAAAGAGCCGATTGCGAAGGCGAAGCCGCGCGGCTCCGATGGCCTGGTGCCGGCCCGTGAAGCCGGAGAAATGGAGGCGAAGATCGCCGCCCGCCGCGTTCACGGACATTTCCCGATCTACTACCCGACCCGCCTCCCGTCGGGCGCCTACTACGTCGAAAGCGACCCGTACGAGAAAGTCATCGATCCGTTCGTTTATGGGATCAAGGACGAGGACGGCAACCGCCACGAGGCCTACCGGATGATGCTGGTGATGGAAATGTCAGACGGCACGCACTACTTCGGCGTGCAGGGGATCCGCGGTTGGAGCGATCCGCCGATCCTTGGCAACCCGAGCGAAACCAAGGAAATCAACGGGCGCGAGTACGAGATCTTCGCCGACAGCGGTCGGATCAGATTGATCGCCTGGCACCGCGGCGAGAACAGCTACTGGGTGTCGAATGACTTGTTGCGAAGCTTGAGCAACGACCAGATGGTCGGGATGGCCCGGTCCGCCGACGTGATCGTGCCGAAACCGAAGAGGAAGACGACGACGCAGGGAGGTAGCAGGTGAGCGAGCAGAGAGAGCCGGTCGGAGTGATCGGGGTCGGCTGGGTCGGGCTGGTGACCGCCGCCTGCTTTGCCGAGCTGGGCCACCCGGTCATCGCCCGCGACATCCTCCAGGAGAAGGTCGACTCGCTCGCGCGCGGCGAGGTGACGATCCACGAGCCCGAGCTGGCTGAGCTGGTTGCGCGCAACGCCGAGCGCCTCACCTTCACCACCGATATGTCGGAGCTGCTCGACTCGGCCCGGCTGCTCTTCGTCTGCGTCGACACCCCGCCGACCTACTCGGGGGACGCCGACCTCTCGCGCGTGCGCGCGGTGGTCGAGGAGCTGCCGGCGGACAGCAACCACGTGCTGATCATGAAGAGCACCGTCCCGGCCGGGACGGGGGAGTCGATCCGGCGCGACATGCCGGGGCTCTCCTACGTCTCCTGCCCCGAGTTCCTCAAGGAGGGCTCCGCCGTGGCGGACTTCATGAACCCGGACCGGGTCGTGATCGGCGCCGACGCCGGCGACGAGGACGCCGCCGACGCGGTCGCCGGCCTCTACGAGCCGCTTGGCGGCGAGATCCTGCGCACCGACGTAGCCAGCGCCGAGATGATCAAGCTCGCCTCCAATGCCTTCCTCGCGACGAAGATCTCCTTCATCAACGAGATCGCCAACGTCTGCGAGGAGGTCGGCGCCGACGTCGGCGAGGTCGCCCGCGGGATGGGGCTCGACGAGCGCATCGGCCAGTCCTTCCTGCGCGCTGGGATCGGCTACGGCGGCTCCTGCTTCCCCAAGGACGTCAGCGCCCTGAAGATGCTGGCCGGGAACACCGGCTACCACTTCCAGCTACTGACCGCGGTGATCGAGGTCAACGAGCTGCAGAAGCGGCGCGTGGTCGGCAAGCTGGAGAAGCACCTCGGCTCGCTGCTGGGCAAGCGTGTGGCGCTGCTCGGCCTCGCCTTCAAGCCCGACACCGACGACATGCGCGAGGCCTCGAGCCTGGTGCTGGCGGCGCGGCTGCAGGGCGAGGGGGCCGAGGTGGTCGCCTACGACCCGGTCGCGAGCGAGCGGGCGGAGGAGCTGCTGACCGCGGTCGAGCTGGCCGGCTCGGCGAGCGAGGCGCTCGCGGGTGCCGACGCCGCGGTCCTGGTCACCGAGTGGCGCGAGTTCGCCGAGCTCGATTGGGCCGAGGCGGCCGGCCGAATGTCGAACGCCCTGCTCGTCGACGGCCGCAACTTCCTCGACCCGGAGAAGCTCCGCGCCGCCGGCTTCGAGTACGAGGGAATCGGCCAGAGTGCGGGTAGCCGGCGCATATCTACGTCCTCGGTCGCTCGCGTGCAGAGCACGCCACACTCCCTGCGTCCTTGATCTGCTTGGCTACCCGCGCTCTGGTATGCAGGCAATAGTTCTCGTTGGCGGCGAGGGGACCCGCCTTAGGCCGCTGACCGACGACGTGCCGAAGCCGGCCCTGACCCTGGTCGACCGGCCCTTTCTCGCCTACATGGTCGAGTGGCTGGCGGCGCACGGGGTGACCGAGGCGGTGCTCGCCTGCGGCTTCAGGCCCGACATGTTGCGCGAGGCGTTGGGCGAGGGCGAGCACGAGGGGGTGAAGCTGACTTACGTAACCGAGCCCGACCGCCGCGGCACCGCCGGCGCGATCCGCTTCGCCGCCGACGCGCTCGGCGACCGGCTCGACGACCACTTCCTCGCGCTCAACGGCGACGTCCTCACCGATCTCGACCTGACCGCGCTGGCGACGGCGCACGCGCAGCGTGGGGGTAAGGCGACGATCGCCCTCTACCCGGTCGAGGACTCGTCCGCCTACGGCTTGGTCAGCGTCGACGCGGAGGGCCAGGTGACCGAGTTCGTCGAGAAGACGGGGGAGCCGGTGCCGGGCGAGATCAACGCCGGCGCCTACCTGCTCGAGCGCTCGGTGCTGGAGCTGATCCCGCCCGAGCGCGAGGTCTCGATCGAGCGCGAGGTCTTCCCGCGCCTGGTCGGCGACGGCCTCGGGGCGGTGCGGCTCGACGGCTACTGGATGGATATCGGGACGCCGGAGCGCTACCTGCAGGCGAGCTGGGACATCCTCGAGGGCCGGGTCGCGACCCGGGTGCGGCCGACCGCGCCCGGCCTGCTGGTCGGCGCCGGCGCCGAGGTCGACCGTGCCGCCACCGTCGGCCCGCGCGCGATCGTTTCCCCGGGCTGCCGGATAGCCGCTGGCGCCGAGCTGCGCGAGTCCATCCTGCTCGACGGCTGCACGGTCGGCGAGGGCGCCCGGGTCGCCGGCTCGGTGCTCGCAGCGGGCGTCACCGTGGAGGCCGGGGCGGAGCTTGCCGGCGCGATAGTCGGGAAGGATGAAAGGGTGCCTGCTCCCCGATGATCAACACCATCACATGATCGACGACGTCCTCGGCATCCCCGATCAGCTGCGCGACGCCCTCTGGCGGATCGAATCGGCGCGCCTCGAGCCGGCCGACGCGGCCGGGGTGATGGTCTGCGGCATGGGCGGCTCGGCGATCGGCGGCGACCTCGCCACCGCGGCCCTCGGCGGCCGCCTCACCCGGCCGCTGCTGACTGTGCGCGGCTACGAGCTGCCGAGCTGGGTGACGCCGGAGTGGACGGTGCTCTGCTCGAGCTACTCCGGCAACACCGAGGAGACGCTCGCCTGCTTTGCCGCCGCCGAGGCCCTCGGCGCCCGTCGCATCGTTGCCAGCACCGGCGGCGCGCTGGTCGACGCGGCCCGTGAGGCAGGTGTGCCGGTGGTCGGCCTGCCGGGGATCTTCAAGCCACGCGCCGCGGTCGCCTACATGTTCGCGGTTGCTGCCGAGACGGCGGCGCTGGCGGACGCCGCGCCTCGCCTGCACACGGAGATCGACGCCGCCGTGGCTTTCCTCGAGGGCGAGCGGGAGGCGTTGCGGGCGCGTGCCGCCGAGATCGCCGGCCAGCTTGAGGGCGCGGCGCCCGTCGTGTACGGGGCTGACCTGACGGCCCCTGTGGCGCACCGCTGGAAGACCCAGATCAACGAGAACGCCAAGCTTCCGTCCTTCTTATCCGAGTTGCCCGAGGCCGATCACAACGAGATTTGCGGTTGGGCTTCGCCGAACGCCGGGCTCGCCGCCGTGCTCCTCGAGGACCGCGACCAGCACCCCCGGGTGCGGCGTCGCTTTGAGCTAACCGCGGCCGCGATCGCCGCCGAGGGCGCCCGCACGGTCAGCGTCGAAACCGTCGGGGAGACCCGCGTCGCCCGTCTGATCTGGGCGACCATGCTCGGCGACCTCGTCTCCCTGGAGCTGGCCGCGGCGCGCGGCGTCGACCCGCTCGCGACCGTGGCGCTCGATCGGTTGAAGGAGGCGATGGGGCAATGAGGGCCATGGTCCTCGCCGCCGGGCTCGGCACCCGCTTGCGACCGATCACCTTCGACATGCCGAAGCCCATGGTGCCGGTCCTCGACAAGCCGGTGATGGAGCACATCCTGCTGCTGCTAGCGCGCCACGGCTTCCGCGAGGCGATCGCCAACCTGCACTGGTTCCCCGACCTGATCGAAAGCCACTTCGGCGACGGCAGCAGTTGCGGGCTCGCGCTCAGCTATAGCCACGAGGAGCAGCTGCTCGGGACCTCCGGCGGGGTTCGCAATGTCGCCGACTTTCTCGGCGACTCCTTCCTGGTCATCTCCGGCGACGCGCTCACCGATATCGACCTGGGGGCGATGCGCGAGTACCACGAGTCGCACGACGGGATCGCGACCCTGGCGACGAAGCGGGTCGCCGACACCAGCCAGTTCGGAGTTGCGATCAGCGGCGCCGACGGCCGCATCCAGGGCTTCCAGGAGAAGCCCGACCCGGCCGAAGCGCTCTCCGACCTCGCCAACTGCGGGATCTACATGTTCCGCTCCGAGATCTTCGACTTCTTTCCCGAGCCGGGGACGAGCAAAGCCGCCGGGCCCGGCGACCCACCCGGCTTCGCCGACTGGGCGATGGACGTCTTTCCGCGCCTGCTCGACGGCGACGTCCCCTTCTACTCGCACGAGATCGAGGCCTAC
This sequence comes from uncultured Solirubrobacterales bacterium, assembly GCA_963846515.1. Lineage (GTDB taxonomy): Bacteria > Actinomycetota > Thermoleophilia > Solirubrobacterales > 70-9 > VAYN01. Next base: position 601,104 of record CAWJWC010000005.1, read on the forward strand.
TGGGATGACATTGGCAACCTCGAGGAGCTGCGTGCCGCTACGCTCGACGCGCTCGACGGCGAGCTCGAGGTCGAGCGCGAGGGCGAGCTCGTCGACGGGTTTCGCAGCGGCGAGCCGGCCGGCGAGGAGGGCGAGCTGAAGGGGCCGGTGCTGCTCGGCATCGGTTGCGAGATCGGCGACGACGTCCGCATCGACGGCCCCTCGGTGATCGGCGACGGCGCCCGGGTCGGGACTGGCAGCCGCCTCAAAGAAGTGATCGCCCTGCCCGGCGCCGAGATCCCCGCCGGCTCGGTCCTGATCGGCGCCGTGGTCGGTCAGCGCGGCTGACAGTTTGCGTGAGGGGAGTCGGGACTCCTCCGCGTGAATTTGTCGCATCCCCTGAAGGGGATAGCTCCCCCAGCTTGAGCCCGCCTATGGCGGGCTGACATCAGATTGCATATCGCGCGCTTCGCGGACATTCCCGCGGAGGAGTCCCGACTCCCCTCCAACAAGCCTTCACTCGAGATTCGACGGCAGCTCAACCAGCTCCAAGCTCTGAAGCTTGGCGCCAGCCCTTTCGCTTGAGCTGTCGAAACTCGGCGCCGTCCTTGCTGTGAGCTTCGAACTCTCGGTCGCTACTGATTCCCCCTGCCGTCAAATAACCCCGTTTCGTGGGGGAGGGAGCCGGTCGTGCCGTGGGCGAATGTGGCCGATAGGCCGCGATATGCAATCTGATTTCTGCACCCCATAGGGGTGCAGCAACATAGGGAGCTGCCCCCTTTAGGGGGCGCGACTAAATTCGCCCACGGGATGACCGGCTCCCTCTTCGGGTCGCGTCTGAGTTGCGTCCGGATCTCGTTGCGGAAACCTGACATTCGACGCACCACGCGTGAGTCCGTGCCGCCGAGGATCGGGGCATGGAGGTCCTGCACGCAGTCGCCACCGCGGTCGCACCGCCGCTGTGCGCGGCCTGTGGGCGATCGTGTCGCCCTGAGGCGGTGGTCTGTACGCGCTGCAGTCGTCGGCTGGCGATGGCGGAGCCGTTGCTCGGCAAGGGCCCGCCCGGGCTCGATCGCGCCTGGTCCTCGGCGCCGCACGAGGGCGTCGCTCGCAACCTGGTCGCGGCGCTGAAGTTCCGCCACCTGCTGCCGGTCGCCGAGCTGATGGCGGACCGGATCCAGTGGCTGGCACCGGCCCACCTGCTGAGCGGGACGGTAATGCCGGTGCCGCCGGCGCCGAACCGGCTGCGCCGCCGCGGCTTCGACCCCGCCGGCGAGCTGGCGGCGGCGCTGGCGGTGAGGCTCGAGGCGCCACTCGAGCCCTGTCTGGCGCGGCGGGGTGGGCGCCGTCAGGTCGGCCGGCGGCGGGCCGAGCGGCTCGGCCAGCCCCCCCGCATTCATGCCGCCGGCACGGTGCCGCGCAGCGTCCTCCTCGTCGACGACGTGCTCACGACCGGGGCGACGATGAGCGCCTGCGCGCAGGCCCTGCGGGCGGCCGGGGCCGCCCGCGTTTGCGCCGTAACTTTCGCCCGGCGCCTTTAGGCCTAGCTCGTCAAGGGTGCAGCTCGGCGGGTCGGCCACGCATCCGGCTAACCAGCTTGCGGGTCTGGCGCCGCTTGCGGCGCAGCTCGCGGTGCTTCTTCACCTGCCGCCGTAGATCCTCGGCCAGTTCGTGCACCGAGTGGGACATCTCGGGCGAGGCCTCGCGCGCGTGTAGCGTCGCGCCCTTGAGATAGAAGGTTGCCTCTGCCACCTGGCTGTCGGCGATCGAGGGGTTGCGCTCCTCCGAGAGCACCACCTCCAAAGTCGCCAGCCCCGACACCTGCCTACCGAGTCGCTGAAAGCGTTTCCGCACAAGCGCTTCCAAGTCGTCGGTCAACTTGACGTTGCGGCCTCGAATCTCAATCCGCATGGAGCGCCTCCTGTTCGGTGTCTGCCGCTCGATCGTAGCCCCGTTACCCGGATCGAGCAAGGGGTAAGCGGCAGCTCGCGCCACACCGCTACCCTTGACCGATGCCTGCTATGGACCTTGTTACCAAGGCCTTGCGCACCGGGGAGGGACGCAAGTTCAAGGCCTACCAGAAGCGCGTGGCGGCGATCAACCGCTTCGAGCCGGAGATGGAGACGCTCTCGCTGGAGGAGATCCGCCGGGAGGCGGACTCGCTGCGCGAGCGGGCCCGCAACGGAGAGTCGCTCGACGACTTGCTGCCGGCGGCCTTCGCGCTGACCCGCGAGGCCTCGCGCCGCACCATCGGACAGCGCCACTACGACGTGCAGCTGATTGGCGGCATGGTCCTCCACGACGGGGCGATCGCCGAGATGAAGACCGGCGAGGGAAAGACCCTGACCGCGACCCTGCCCGTCTTCCTCAACACGCTGGCGGGCGGCAGCGTCCACGTCGTCACCGTCAACGACTACCTCGCCCGCCGCGACTCGGAATGGATGAAGCCGATCTACGACGCGCTCGGGGTTAGCGTCTCCGCCGTTCAAGACGCCGACGACCACGCGACCCGGCAGCGCAAATACTCGGGCGACGTCACCTACGGGACCAACTCCGAGTTCGGCTTCGACTACCTGCGCGACAACATGTCGGGGACGCTCGAGCACTGCGTCCAGCGCGACCACCAGTTCGCGATCGTCGACGAGGTCGACAACATCCTGATCGACGAGGCACGGACGCCGCTGATCATCTCCGGCGCCCCCGAACAGGCGGCCCAGACCTATTACACGTTTGCCCGTCTCGCCAAGCAGATGACCGGCGTTCCGGCCAAACAGAAACTGAAATCGCTGGGTGAGTCGAGGGATACCTCCGATGTCGACTACGACTACGAGTACGACGAGAAACACAAGACGGTCGCCCCGACCGAGCGCGGGGTCAAAAAGGCCGAGGAATTCATCGGCGTCGACAACCTCTACCTCGGCGAGCACGGCAGCTTGGTCAATCACCTGAGCCAGGCGCTGAAGGCCGAGTCGCTCTACAGGAAAGACAAGGACTACGCGGTGATCGACGGCGAGGTGATGATCATCGACGAGTTCACTGGCCGCATCCTCGAGGGTCGGCGCTGGTCCGAGGGCCTGCACCAGGCGGTCGAGGCGAAGGAGGGGGTGGCGATCCGCGAGGAGAACCAGACTCTGGCGACGATCACCCTGCAGAACTACTTCCGGCTCTACGACAAGCTTTCGGGCATGACCGGCACCGCCCTAACCGAGGCGACCGAGTTCATGAAGATCTACAAAATGCCGGTGGTCGAGATCCCGACCAATCAGCCGATGGTCCGGGCCGACCACAACGACCAGATCTTCAAAACCAAAGACGGCAAGTGGAAGGCGGTGCTCGAGGAGATCTTCGCCCGCCATGAGAGGGGTCAGCCGATTCTGGTCGGGACCGCCTCGGTCGAGGTCTCGGAGATGATCTCCGAGGCGCTGAAGCGCGACGGGATCGAGCACGCGGTGCTGAACGCGAAGCCCGAGCACGCCGAACGAGAGGGCGAGCTGATCGCCCAGGCCGGCCGCAAGGGCGCGGCGATGATCGCCACCAACATGGCCGGCCGCGGCGTCGACATTAAGCTCGGCGGCGACCCCGAGCACTTGGCGATCGCCGAGCTGAAGAAGAAGGGCATCACGCCCGAGAGCGAGGGCTACGAGGAGGCGCTGGCGCAGTGCACCGTCGAGCTCACGCCGCAGTGCAAGGCGGAGGCCGACGAAGTGCGCGAGCTCGGCGGTCTTTTTATCTGCGGCACCGAGCGGCACGAGTCGCGGCGGATCGACAACCAGCTGCGCGGCCGCTCCGGCCGTCAGGGCGACCCCGGTGAGTCGCGCTTCTATCTCTCCGCCGAAGACGATGTGATCCGGCTCTTCGCCGGCGATCGCATCTACAAAATCCTCGATCGCCTCGGTCCGGTCGACGACGACGGCACCGAAGTGCCGCTCGAGGCGAAGATGCTGAGCAAAACCGTCGAGAGCGCCCAGAAGAAGGTCGAGGAGCAGAACTTCCTGATCCGAAAACGGGTGCTCGAGTACGACGACGTGATGAACGAGCAGCGGCGCGTCGTCTACAAATACCGCCGCGAGATCCTCGAAGGGCGTGACATATCGGAGACCGCGCGCGACGAGGTCGAGGGCGTGATCGAGCGGCTCGTCGACGAGTACACCTCGGCCGAGCTGCTCGAGGAATGGGACATGGGCGAGCTGGAGACGCAGCTACGCCAAATTTGGCCGGTCAGCATCGACGTCGCCGGTCTCGCGCCCGAGCAGGTCGACCGCGAGCAGCTCAAGGAAGACCTCGATGACGACGCGATGAACGCCTACGAAGAGCGCGAGCAGCAGCTCGGCGGGGAGTTGCTGCGCCACCTCGAGCGCTCGATCCTGCTGCAGGTGATCGACAACCGCTGGCGCGAACACCTCTTCGACATGGATTACCTGCGCGAAGGCATCCACCTGCGCGGCTTCGCCCAGATCGACCCCCTCGTCGCCTACAAAAACGAGGGCTACACGATGTTCGAAGAGCTGATGCACTCGATCTGGGAGGAGTTCAGCCGCCTCGTCTTCCGCGCCGAAATCGAGATCGACCCGAGCCAGACCGGCAACGGGGCCGCCGCCAACGGCGGCAACGAACCGATCGCGCTCGACTACTCCGGCGGCACCGCCGCCGCCCAGCCCTCGGCGCTCGAACAGGTCGCCGTTGCCGGTGGGGGGGCCGGGGCCGTCGATGCCGCTGCCTCACAGGCGGTCGGTGGCGACGTTGTCGAGACCGTGGTTAAAGACGAGCACGACAAAATCGGCCGCAACGATCCGTGTTGGTGTGGGAGCGGGAAGAAGTACAAGAAGTGTCATGGGGCCTGACGGGGATCCCGGCAGGGGCTCCACTTAACTTTTTCGACAGTCCCTTTCCGGCTGGCGCCGTGAGCCGCAGTGACGAAAAAGTACAAGACGTTTCGCCCCTGCCGGGATCCCCGTCGTGATCCACGACCCGGTTAGAGAATTCATCCGCGCCTTCAACGAGCGGGACCTCGATGCGTTCGTTGGCGTGCTCGATCCCGAGGTTGAGCTTCATGCGAGTCGGGGCCTGCGAAAGGGGCGCGAGGCGGCGCGGGTCTGGGCGACGCGGGAGCCGGGCGGGGTGCAGCAGACGATCGAGTTGGAGCAGCTCTACGAGGAAGGCCTGGAGGGCGGTGGGGGCACCGCCGTGGCGCTGATCGTCAGGCACTGGCACTGGGACGAGGACGGCTCGGCGGCGGGCGCGGACGAGATGGCCTGGGTATTCGAGCTGCGTGAGCGCCGGGTGCGGAGCTGGCGGCCCTACGAGGACCGGGCCGAAGCGCTGCGCGTCGGGGGTTTCCCGAACGAGGCTGGCGCTGCCGGATAACCTGCAGGACATGGCCGACGCCGCCCCGACCGAAGCGATCGCTCCGCGCCTGGCCTCCGTCCGCGAGCAGCTGTCCCTGCTCTCGGACTACCTTTGACCCCGCCGCGCTAGCGGCGGAGGCCGAGCGGCTGGAGGCTGAGATGGGCCAGCCGGGCTTCTGGGGCGACCAGGAGAAGGCGGCGCAGACCTCGGCCGCGCATGCGCGTGCGCAGAAGTGGCTGCAGACCTTCCGCGGGCTCGAGTCCGACGTCGCCGACCTCGACGAGCTGGCCGAGATGGCGGCCGAGGACGAGGAGATGGCGAGCGAGTTGGAGTCGCAGCTCGGCTCGGTCGAGCGCCGCCTCGGCGAGCTCGAGGAGGCGCGCCTGTTCAGCGGCGAGTACGACGCTGGCGACGCTGTCGTGACCGTCCACGCCGGGGCCGGCGGTACCGACTCCCAGGACTGGGCTGAGATCCTCCTGCGCATGTACCTGCGCTGGGCCGAGCGGCGCGGCTTCGCGGTCGAGATGGTCGAGGCCTCGCCGGGGGAGGAGGCCGGGCTGAAGTCGGCGACCTTCCTCGCCCGCGGCGAAAACGCCTACGGGTTGTTCGCGGCCGAGCGCGGCGTCCACCGGCTGGTCCGGATCTCCCCTTTCGACTCCTCCGCCCGCCGCCACACCAGCTTCGCCCAGGTCGACGTCGGCCCCGTGGTCGACGACGCCGTCGAGGTCGAGATCGACGACGCCGACCTCCGGGTCGACACCTACCGCGCCTCCGGGGCCGGCGGCCAGCACGTCAACAAGACCGACTCGGCGGTGCGGATCACCCACGTCCCGACCGGCGTCGTGGTCCAGTGCCAGAACGAGCGCTCGCAGACCCAGAACAAGGCGGTCGCGATGCAGCTGCTGCGCTCGAAGTTGATCGAGCTGGAGGAGCGCAAGCGCTCCGAAGAGCTGGCAAGGCAGCGGGGCGAGGTCAAAGACGTCGCCTGGGGCTCGCAGATCCGCAGCTATGTCCTGCACCCCTACACGATGGTCAAGGACCACCGCACCGAGCACGAGGTCGGCGACGTGCAGCGTGTGCTCGACGGGGATATCGACGAGCTCGTGCGCGACTACCTGAACAAGACCGCGGCCTCCTCGGCGAGCTGATGGCGCTGCGGTACCTGGAGCGCCCCGCCGCCGCCGCCGCGCCCGCGGGCCTGCTGGTGCTGCATCACGGCCGCGGCACCGAGGAGCGCGACCTGCTCGGGCTGGCCGACGCGCTCGACCCGGAGCGGCGGCTGCGGGCGGTGACGCCGCGGGCGCCGCTCACCCTGCCCGGCTCGCCCGGCTATCACTGGTACCTGGTGCCGCGGGTCGGCTACCCGGACCACGACAGCTTCCATGCCGCCCGGGCGGCGCTGGCGGAGCTGCACGACCGGCTCTGGGAGGAGACCGGGGTTGGGCCGGAGGCGACTGTGCTCGGCGGCTTCTCGATGGGGGCGGTGATGAGCTACGCGATGGGGCTCGGCGCCGACCGACCGGCGGTCGCCGGCATCCTCGCCTTCAGCGGCTTCGTCCCGATCGTCGACGACTGGGAGCCGTCCTTTGCCGACCGCCAGGCGACCGCTGCCTTCATCGCCCACGGCCGCCGCGACCCGATCATCGAGGTCGGCTTCGCGCAGCGGGCGCGCGAGCTGCTCGAGGCGGGTGGGCTCGACGTCACCTACCGCGAGTCCGACGTCGGCCACCAGATCGACCCGGCGCACCTGGAAGACGCAACCACCTGGCTCACCGAGACGCTCGCCTAGCTGAGCGCTATGCGGACTGCTCCCAGGAGAAGCCACTGGGGGTAGCGCGCCTGACGTCGAGCTGGCGGTCGAAGAAAGGCTGGCACCAGCCCGGCGCCCCAAGCGCCCGGATCCGCACCGCGAAGTCCTTCGCCGCGACCACTTTCGCCATCTGGGCCTCGGTCAGGCTGCGGTTGAGGCGCAACACGCCCTTCTTGCCGAAGCGCTTCTTCTCGCTCCCGAGGAAGAGTGGGCCCTTGGCACCGTGCAGTCCATAGGCAACCGTGACCGTGGTCGGCGAGGCGGTTTTGTAGCGGACCTGGAGGCGAACCCGGTCGCGGTTGGCGGCGGCGAAGACCGTTGCCTCTGCGCTGCTCAGCAGGCACTCCGGCGGAGCCTCGACGCTGCTGCTCTCGCTCTCCGTTTCTTCGCATTCTTCTTCGTCCTCGACCACCTCGCACCATTCGTCTTCGCCTTCAGCTTCGTCGTCTTCGCTGGCTTCGGCCTCGCCCTCTTCTTCTTCGGCAGCCGGTGCTGCGGAAACGGGGGGGAGTACGGGGCCGAGCTGGATGGGGGCCGCGAGCGCCTGCGCCGGCCCCGCAAGGCCGAGCAGGACGATCGAGGCGAGCACCGCGAACAGGGGCAGCTTCGAAGGCATGCCGGGACATCGGCTCGCAGGCGCTTCTCCTTTAGCTCTGCGGGCCGCTTGCGAGCACGCCCTCCAGCTCCAGCAACGCTTCCTTCATCGGCAGGCCGCCACCGTAGCCGCCGAGCGCACCGCCGCTGCGCAAGACGCGGTGGCAGGGAACGACGAGCGGGATCGGGTTGGCGCCGCAGGCGGTGCCGGCGGCGCGCACCGCCCGTTCGTTGCCAGCGCTCTTCGCCATCTCGGTGTAGCTGCGGGTCTGGCCGTAGGGGATGCGGGAGATCGCCCGCAGCACGCGGCGGCGGAAGTCCCTGCTCAGCCGCCAGTCGAGCGGCAGGTCGAACTCGGTCAGCTTGCCCTCGAAGTAGAGGTCGAGCTCGCGCCGCGCCTGATCGAGCTGGGCCGGCGACTCGAGCACCCGCGGGGAGACCCGGGTCGCGAGGTCGACCAGCAGCTCGTCGCTGTCCTGGTTCGGGAGGCCGACCCGGACCAGGCCGCGCGGCGTCCTCGCCAGTAGCAGCGGTCCGAACGGGGAGTCGGCGCTCGTGTAGGCGACGTCGAGCAGGCCCTCCGCGGCGGCGCGCTCGCTCAGTCGGTTCAGCGTTGCCTTCATGCCAGCTCCTTTCGCAGTCGTTTGATTCCCTCGTGCAGGCTGCGCCGCGCCGCCTCCGGCGAGCAGCCGAGCGCGGCGGCGATCTCAGCGTGGGGGAGGTCGCTGGCGTAGCGCAGCGTCACCGCCGCCCGCTGTTTCGGCGGCAGGGCGCCGACCGCTTGCCAGATCCCGTCGCTCGGCTCGGGGTCGGTTACCGCGACCTCGGCCACCTCGGCCACCTCGGCCACCGGGACCGGCCGGCGGCCCTTCGCCCGGTGGTGGTCGATCGCCTTACGGTGGGCGATCGTGATCAACCAACCGCGCAGGTTGCGGTCGTCGCGCAGGCGTGGATAGGCACGCAGCGCGGCGATGAACGTCTCCTGGAAGCAGTCCTCGGCGTCGACCCGCCCGACCGCACCGCGGCAGACGGCCATCACGTCGCCGGCGTGCGCGTCGATCAGGGTCTGGAACGGGGGCAGTGCGCTCACCTCAGGGATTAAACGCGGCAGCGATACGGAACGTGAGGTTGCACTGTACTTGCAATAATTGCAAGTACACGATGGGGACCGTTGCCGCAGAAAATGCCCTGAATGGCTCGCGCGAGGAGGTCGGAATCCGACTATTGGCTCTACGGGAGAGTCAGTGGCTGGAGCGAAAGTCGAATCGGGTCGCCCCACGGGATCTCGCTAACGAGTTGATCGGATTTGCTAACGCCGACGGCGGTTTGGTGGTCGTTGGACTGCACGACGGGGTCATCGAGGGTGAGAGCACGACGCCCGGACGGATCGATGCCCAGATGCAGGCGAACATCGACTTCTGCCATCCACCGGTCCCTGCTCGCCATCGCCTTGTCGAGTGCATCGACAGCAAGGGCGAGCCGAACGATCTGCTCGTCTTTGAGATCGAGTCGAGCGACGTCGTCCACAACAACCAGAAGGACGAAGTCTTCCTTCGGGTCGGCGACGAGACGCGGCGGCTGGGATTCGCTCATCGACAGGAGCTTCTGTACGACAAGGGGCAGGCGAGCTACGAGGCGCGTCCCGTCGACGGAGCCGGCCTCGACCATCTGGATGCTGACCTGCTCGGTGAATATGCGGCCGCGATCAAGGCGCCGGATCCGATGCGATTGCTGCGAGCCCGGGGGTTGGCCAGCGAGGGTGAGCTGACCATCGCGGGATGCTTGCTTTTCGCCGAAGCGCCGCAGGCTTTCTTTCCCGAGGCGTTCGTGAGGGTACTTCGCTATCGGGGACAGGAGAGGGGAAGTGGCGCTCGTCAGCAGCTGATCGAGGACGTTCGCGTTGAGGGTCCGATTCCACGGCAGCTCTTGGAGGCCCAGAGACAGGTCAAGCGCCTGCAGCCGATCAGGCGGGCACTACGTTCATCGGGTCGTTTTGGCGACGTGCCACTGGTGCCGGAGGACGCCTGGCTGGAGGGCATCGTTAACGCGGTCGTGCATCGCTCCTACAGCATGGTGGGCGACCACATCCGGGTCGAGATCTTCGACGACCGAATCGAGGTCTCGAGTCCCGGCCGGTTTCCGGGGTTGGTCGACCTGGGAGACCCCCTGCGAACGATTCGCTTTGCCCGTAACCCACGCCTTGCGCGGGTCTGTGCCGATCTCAACTTCGGCCAGGAGCTGGGAGAGGGAATCCGTCGCATCTTCGAGGAGATGAGGCAGGCCGGTCTGACCGACCCGGTCTACAGACAGACGAGCGGGAGTGTTGAGTTGACGCTGCTGGCAGAGCCCGTCGATCGCCGCCTCGAGGCGGGCCTGCCCGAGAATGCCCGGGCAATTGCGTCGGCGCTCAGGTCGGCAGGAAGGCTGAGCACGGGCGAGGTGACCGACATCCTCGGGGTGTCACGACCCGTGGCGCAGAAAGAGTTGGCGGCATTGAGGGAGGCAGGAGTCATCGAGTGGGTGGGAAAGTCCCCGAAGGATCCGCGGGCGTACTGGAAGCTGAGGACCGGGTGACCTTGCCTGGCTACTTGCAACTACTTGCAACAAGACTTGAAACGAGCGCCACGGGCGCGACTGTTTGCGGGAAGTCCAGGTTTCGGCGTGCATGCTGAGCCGCAGCGCGAGACCGTCCGCCGTGCCCTGGCTGAGGACATAGGCGAGGGGGACGTCACCACCGTGGCGACGGTTCCCGCCGACGCCCGCGCCCGGGCGCGGATTGTGCAGAAAGCGCCCGGCGTCGTCTTCGGGCTCGACCTGGTCGAGGAGGCGATGCGGCAGGGCGGGGCCGAGCACGTCGACAAGCTCGTCGTCGAGGGCCAGTGGCGCGAGCAGGTGCCAGCCGAGGTGGCGCTGGTCAGCGGGCCGGCGGCGGCGATCCTGCTCGCCGAGCGCACCGCCCTCAACTTCCTCGGTCACCTCTCGGGGGTCGCCACCCTGACCGCGCGCTTCGTCGAGGCGGTGTCCGGGACCGGCGCCCGCATCCTCGACACCCGCAAGACGACGCCGGGGCTGCGGGCGCTGGAGAAGGCCGCGGTCGCGGCCGGCGGCGGCGTCAACCACCGCATGGGGCTCGACGACGCGATCCTGATCAAGGAGAACCACATCGCGCTCGCCGGCGGCGTCGCTAGGGCCGTTCACGCGGTGCGCCGCCAGCGGCCTGACCTGCCGATCGAGATCGAGTGCGGCGACCTCGAAGAGGTCGCCTACGCGCTCGGCGTCGGCGCCGAGCGCCTGCTGCTCGACAACATGGACGTCGCGACGCTGCGCGAGGCGGTGCGGTTGCGCGATCAGAACGCCGGCACCGAGCCCGTGACCCTCGAGGCCTCCGGCGGCATCTCTCTAGACACCGTCCGCGCCGTCGCCGAAACCGGCGTCGACTTCATCTCGGTAGGAGCCCTCACCCACTCCGCTCCGACCCTCGACTTCAGCCTCCTGCTCGAGCCAGCCTGAGGAGGGATGGGTGCCCCTCCCACGGAGGCTCCAGGAATCCCTTCCACACGCTGAGAGCGGATCAGCTGCGCAACGGTCTCCGGGGGAGGGGCACCCATCCCTCCCCGGTCTCACTTGAGCAGTTTGGATAACCGGCGATCTTTGAGAACCCGCCCTTCAGTCTGCTCCTGGGGGCAGTAGTTCGTCTGGTGCTCGGAGAAGAACACCGCCTCGATCGTCGTCCCGCAGCGCGGGCAAGCCTCGCCCTCGCGCTTGTGGACCTGCAGCGGCATCGGCACTTTGTCGGGAACCTCGGGGCCGATCGTTTGCTCGTAATGCTCGATCGCGTCGCCGAGCACGTTCAGGGCGCCGTGTAGGCGCTCGACCTCTTCCTCGCTCAGCTCCGAGCCCTTCTTGAAGGGCGAGAGGCGCGCCTCCCAGAGGATCTCGTCGACCCAGGAGCGCCCGATCCCGGCGATGTCTTTCTGGTGGCGCAGCAGCGGGTGCAGGTGGCGCGGCTGGTCGATCGCGGTGGCGAACTCCGCGAGCGGGGGAGGGGGCCAGGCTTCCGGCCCCAGGGTCCGGACCATTGCGTCCCCGGCGACCGCGTCTACCGGGAGCAGCTTCGCCCAGGCGCGCTGCTTGGTCCCGAACTCGCGCAGCCGCAGCTCGCGCCCGTCCTCGAGCCGGATCAGCACCCGCGAGGCGCGGTCTTTGGCCGAGGCGCGCTTGTCGAAGGCGCGCAGGCGACCGGCCGACATCAGGTGGATCAGGAGCGCCAGGTCGCCAGCGGTGGAGCGCGACGACGTACGTCGTCGCGACATGCTGGTGGATGAGAAGTGAACCACGGGCATCTTGCCGATCCGGCGCACCCCGGTCAGCTCGCGCCCGGCCAGCGCTTCCAGCGGCGGGTCGAAGGTCTTCATCACGTTCATCCCCGGCGCCAGCGCCGATTCGACGACCGCGCCGGACAAACTAGAGCTGAGGCGCCGCACCGCAATCTCAACCTCGGGAAGCTCGGGCATGTCCAAAGTCTGCCAGCGAGTAGACTTTCTCTCACGTTCATTCGACTGGTTTCGGGCTCGCTGCCCCGCCAGCGAACATCAGGAAAGAGAGGGCTCATGCAGGAGCTCCCGACGATCCAACCAACTTTCGGGCCGGAGCTGACGCCGGAGCAGATCGGCGAGCTCAGCGAGGAGATCCGCACGCTCGCAGCCGAGCGCGACGCCGTCATCCTTGCCCACAACTACCAGCTGCCCGAGGTCCAGGACGTCGCCAACTACCTCGGCGACTCGCTCGGGCTCTCGCGTCAGGCGGCGGCCACCGACGCCGAGGCGATCGCCTTCTGCGGAGTCCACTTCATGGCCGAGACCGCCTCGATCCTCTCGCCCGAGAAGACGGTGCTGATCCCCGACCTCGACGCTGGCTGCTCGCTCGCCGACTCGATCGGCGCCGATCAGCTGCGCGCCTGGAAGGCCGAGTACCCAGGCGCGCTGGTGGTGATGTACGTGAACACGTCGGCCGAGGTCAAGGCCGAGACCGACTACTGCTGCACCTCCTCCAACGCGGTCAAGGTGGTCGAACACATCTGGGCCGAGCACGGTCCCGACACCGAGATCCTCTTCGGACCGGACATGTGGCTCGGTGCCTTCGTCGAGCGCGAGACCGGGTTGATCGACGACCAGGAGCGGCGCGGCCGCTTCCACATCTGGGACGGCGAGTGCCATGTGCACGCGGGGATCCGGCCCGACGACATCGCCCGCACCCGCGCCGAGCACCCCAATGCCGAGTTCCTGATCCACCCCGAGTGTGGCTGCTCGACCCAGGCGATGGAGTACGTCGCCGCCGGCGACGTCGACCCCGAGGGCGTCCACATGCTCTCCACCTCGGGGATGCAGAAGCACGTCGAAGCCAATCCGGAAGGCGAGTTCATCGTCGCGACCGAGAACGGGATGCTCTACCCGTTGCGGCAGGCGGCGCCGCGGGCCAGCCTCACCGAGGCCAACCGGATGGCCTTCTGCAAGTACATGAAGATGATCACGCTGCCGAAGCTGCGCGACTCGCTGCGCGAGATGAAGTTCGAGGTCAGCGTCCCCGCCGCGGTCGCCGAGCGGGCGCGGGTGCCGATCGAGCGCATGGTCGCGATCGGCTAGATCGTTCGTCGGCAAGGCGTCCGCTCTCTCCGTACAGAACCGGAACATTTTCCTCAAGAAAACTTGATCGCTGACTCCGGCTGCGTAAGGATGCCCCCAGGGAGGCGGGGCATCCAACGCAACAGGAGGAGCGATCACATGTCTCGCAATCTCAAGGCCCTAGGCCTGGCTGCCCTTGCGCTCGTCGCGATCGGTGCGATGGCCGCGCCGGCGGCCCAGGCGGGCAAATTCACAGCCGGCACCTACCCGGCGACAATCACAGGCCAGAACATCGGCTTCCACCACCTCACCACCGTGCTCGGCACAATGACATGCGCCGAAGCCAAATCCCACGGCCTGCTGACGGAAGAATCGGAAGACCTCACACTCTCGGTCGATTTCGGCACAAGTTGCACGCTCGAAGGCAACGTGGTCCACGTCAAAAGCAACGGCTGCGACTTCCACTACAAAGCCGGCGAGACAACAGGGACGCACAAAGTCGACGGCTCGGTCCAAGTCAGATGTCCGACCGGCAACGCGATCGATTTCGAAATCACATCGATGCAGGTCTGCCACCTCACAGTCGGCGAACAAATGGCGCTCGGCCACGTCGTCTTCACAAACAACACAATGCCTGCCGACGTCGACGTCGACCTGCACCTGACAGGGCTGATCTACCAACTCGACATGGGCTGCCCCTTCGTCGGGACCTTCGGGGGGACATACGTCGGCACGACAACACTGAAAGCCGACGCCGAAGGCGGGGTGGGCACGCCCTTCAGGGTCGACTGATCCCGTTCGAGGATCGGTCGCCAGGAGGATCTCCCGAAAAGATGAGCATTTGCTCACATTGAGCTAAGATCTCGCCAATCTGCGGTGGGCGCGGTCTTGCGTGCCCGAGGGGGCGAAGGAGTCACCCTGTGTTCGCAGAACCCCCCACCGCATGGCGAGATTGAAGAAAAGAAAAGCGCGCGAGGAGGAGCCGCAGCGGCCCCGTGGCCGCCGCGCCCCGATCATCGAGCTCAGCGACGTGACCAAGGTCTACCCGGGCGGCCACATGGCGCTCGACCGGGTCAACCTGGCGATCGGCCGCGGCGAGTTCGTCTTCCTGGTCGGCCCGACCGGGTGCGGCAAGTCGACGCTGATCAAAATGCTGATCCGCGAGCTCGCCGCCACCGAGGGCGCGGTGAAGATCGCCGGTCGCGACATCGGCGCCCTGCCGGAGAAGAAAATTCCGCAGCTGCGGCGCAACATCGGCACCGTCTTCCAGGACTTCAAGCTGCTTCCCAACCGGACTGTCTACGACAACGTCGCCTACGCCCTGCAGGTGCTTGGCGCCAGCCGCCACGAAATCCGCGAGCAGGTGCCGGCGACCCTGCGCCTGGTCGGTCTCTCGACCAAGCTGCACAGTTTCCCGGACCAGCTCTCCGGCGGCGAGCAGCAGCGCGTCTCCGTCGCCCGCGCCTTCGTCAACCACCCCCCGCTGTTGCTGGCTGACGAGCCGAGCGGAAACCTCGACCCGGTCACCTCGATCGGGATTATGCAGCTGCTCTACCGGATCAACAAGACCGGGACCACGGTCGTCGTCGTCACCCACGACCGCGAGATGGTCGACAGCATGCAGCGCCGCGTGGTCGAGCTCTACGAGGGCCGCGTCGTCCGCGACGAGGTCAGCGGCGGCTACACGGAGGAGTCGACGACCGAGTTCGGGCTGCGGATGCGGGCCGAGATGGGGGTCGGCCGCGACGGCGAGGGCCTCACCAACGGCCACGCGGACCAGGGCACGCTGCTCTGATGTCGCGCCTCGTCTTCTTTTTCCAGGAGGCGCTGCGGGCGCTGCGCCGCAACGGCGCGCCGACCCTGGCCGCGGTCGTGACCACGGTCGTGACCGTGATCCTGCTCGGCGTCCTGATCCCGATCTTCCAGACCACGCAGGCGAAGAGCGAGGAGGTCCGCAGCGAGCTGAACGTCCAGGTGGGTCTCTTCGACGACGCCACCCAGGGCGAAGTCCAGGCGCTGGAAGGGAAGATCGAGGCGATCCCGCACGTCGAGGAAGTCACCTACGTGAGCAAGGCCGAGGCGCTGGCGACGCTGCGCCGCGAGCTCGAGGACAAGACGATCGTCGAGCAGCTGAACAGCAATCCGCTGCCGGCCAGCCTCAAGATCGAGGCCGACGACGCCGCCAACCTGCCGGGGATCTGCGAGGCAATCATCCCCGCGGGCAACGGCTGCGAGCCCGCCGGGACGAACAGCAGGTCGCCGCTCTCCCCGGTTGTCAGCAACATCTTCGACCGCCAGCAGGCCTCCGCGCAGATCGAGGAGGTGACCAGCGCCCTGAAGATCGTGCTCACGGTGATGACGGCGCTCCTGATCGTCGCCTCGCTGATGCTGGTCGGCAACACGATCCGGCTCTCGATCTACACCCGCCGCCGCGAGGTCGAGGTGATGCGGCTGGTCGGGGCGACCCGCTGGTTCATCCGCTGGCCGTTCATGATCGAGGGCGTCGTGGTCGGCTTCGCCGGTGGCCTGGTGGCCATACTGATCCTGTGGCTAGGCAAGATCACCGTCGTCGACCCGCTCAGCGACTCTTTCTCCTTCCTCGCGGCGCAGAACAACAGCACGCTCTCCTTCCCGGCCCTGGTTGCGATCCTCTTCGCCGCCGCGGTCCTGGTCTCGACGATCGGCTCGGGCATCACCCTGCGGCGCTTCCTCAAGGTCTGAGGCCGGTGGCGTGAGCGCCCGCGGGGCGGTGGCCTACGCCGTCGGGCTCCTCGCTTTCCTCTGCGCCGGCCTCTGGCTCGGCGGGCATCCCGCGAAGGTGCCGGAGCTGATCCGCGATCCCTTCGTCGGCTCCGCCGCGAGCCTCAGCGCCGAAGCCTCGGAATTGATCGAGGACAACTACTACCGGCCGGTCGGCGAGACCGAGCTCGGCAACGCCTCGCTTCAGGGGATGGTGCGGGAGCTGCGCAAACGCCACGGCGATCGCTTCTCCGAATACTTCTCACCGGAAGCGCTGGCCAGCTTCAACGAGGCGATCGAAGGGCGTTTCTCCGGGGTCGGACTATCGGTCGTGCCGGTGAAACGGGGGCTGCGGGCCGTCCAGGTCTTCCCGGACTCGCCGGCGGACCGGGCCGGGATCGCCCCCGGCGAGACGATCGTCTCGGTCGACGGCGAATCGATCGCCGGCGAGAGCAGCAGCGAGGCGACCGCGAAGATCAAAGGGCCGGAAGGGACCGAGGTGACGCTCGGCGTGCGCGATGCCAAAAGCGGCAGGGTCCGCCAGCTCGAGCTGGTCCGGGCCGAGGTGGCGCTGCCCAACGTCAGCAGCCGGATCGAGAAAGTGGACGGGCGCAAGCTCGGCTATGTGCGCATGCTCACCTTCAGCGAAGGAGCTCATGCCCAGCTCGGCGAGGCCGTGCGCAAGGTGCAGCGCAAAGGGGCGGAGGGAATCGTGCTCGACCTGCGTGGCAACCCGGGCGGCCTGCTTGACGAGGCGGTGCTGAGCGCCAGCCTCTTCCTGCCGGAGGGGGAGGTCGTGGTACGGACCGAGTCGCGGACCGAGGGCGACAGCGTCCACGAGACGGCCGGCGGCACCCTGCCGCGGCGCCCGCTCGCGGTCCTGATCGACCGCGGTACCGCCTCGGCGGCGGAGATCCTCGCAGCGGCGCTGGCCGACAACGCCGGCGCGGCCGTCGTGGGCACCCGTTCCTTCGGCAAGGGAGTCTTCCAGCAGGAGGAGGGGCTGACCAATGGCGGCGCCCTGAAGCTGACGGTCGGCGAGTACTTCACGCCCGAGGGGGTCAACCTGGCGCGCAGCCGCGGCATCCACCCCGAAGTGAAGGTGGGCGACGACCCCGAAACGTCGGCCGACGAGGGGGAAGAGCGGGCGCTCGAGGTGCTGGCCGATCAGGTCGGCGGTTGAGCGGGCGACGCCAGTCGCGGCCCGGCGGCGGCCGTCGCGGGGCGGCCAGGCGCGACCAGGCCGGCGGGGGCCGACGACGCGAGTCGGGGCCGAAGGCGCGCGACGCGGTCGAGGCGCTGCTGCGCGAGCGGCTTGGCTTCCGCGGCTTCCGGGCGGCGCTGGAGGTCGAAGCGGGTGAGGCGGCGCAAGGGGCGGAGCGCCATTCTCCGGCGCGCCGCGACCTGACCGCGCTCGCGACCTTCACCGTCGACCCGGCCACCGCGCGCGACTTCGACGACGCCGTCTCCGCCCAGCGCGAGGGCGACGGCGCCAGGGTCTGGATCCACATCGCCGACGTCGCCGCCCACGTGCGGCCCGGTTCGCCGCTCGACCTCGAGGCGCGCGGGCGCGCCAACAGCACCTACGTCCCCGGTGCGGTCGAGCCGATGCTGCCGCACGCGCTCAGCAGCGATGCCTGCAGCCTCGTGCCCGGGGTCGAGCGGTTGGCGGTGACCGCGGAGATCGAGCTGGGGTCGGGAGCGGAGCCGCGCTCGACCCGCTTCTACCGCAGCCGCATCCGCTCCGACGCCCGCCTCGACTACGACCAGCTCGATGCGATCTTCGCCGGCAGCGTGGCGCCGCATGAGCAGGTGGCGGAACCGTTGATGGCGGCCCGCGCGGTCGCCGCCGCCCTTGGCGAACGGCGCGGCGCCGCCAGCCTCGACGTCGAGTCGTTCGAGCCGGAGTTCCGCTTCGACGCGGCCGGCAACGTCGTCGCCGCCCACGGCGTCGAGCAGACCGAGGCGCACCGTCTGATCGAGCGGCTGATGATCCTCACCAACGAGCAGGTCGCGCAGCGGCTCGAGCGCGAGCGGGTGCCGGCGATCTACCGCGTCCACCCGCCGCCCGACCCGACCCGGGTCGAGCGCCTGGTCGAGCAGCTGGCGGCGCTCGGCGTCCCGACCCCGCCGCTGGGCCAGGGGCTCTCGGCGCAGCAGGCGGGAGAGGTCGCGGCCGAGGCGAGCCGGCTCGCCCGCCGCGAGGCCTCGCGGCGCGGACACGGCCGCGAGGCGTATACCTCCCTCGTGCTCCGATCCCTCAAGCAAGCGTCGTATAGCGAGCGCAACAGCGGCCACGCCGGCCTCGGCAGCGCCGCTTACACGCACTTCACCTCGCCGATCCGGCGTTACCCCGACCTGCTCGTGCACCGGGCGCTGCTGGCGGCGCTGGGGGAGGGGGAGGAGGCGCCACGGCTGGCCGAGACGCGCGAGGTCGCTGCGGAGTGCTCCGCCCGCGAGCGCGAGTCGGCGAAGATCGAGCGCGGTGCCGACGACGTCTGCGCCGCCTACTTGCTCGAACGCGAGCTCGGCGAGCGCGGGCTCGACGCCGAGTTCGAGGGCGAGGTATCGGGCCTGATCCGGGCCGGCGCCTTCGTCTCCTTCCGGGGCGAGCTCGGCGACGTCTACGAGGGGATGCTGCCGGCGCGACGGCTGCCGGGGGGGCGTTACGAGTTGGACAAAGCGGAGGTCGCCCTGGTCAACCGCGCCTCGAAGGCGGCGCTGCGGTTGGGCGACCCCGTGAAGGTTCGCGTCAGCGGGGTCGACGCCCCGCGCGGCCGGGTCGATCTGACTCTTGGGGATACGCGTGGCTAAAAAGCAGAAGAAGCAACGGCTGCCGGCCTCGGGCGACGTCGTCACCAACCGTCGCGCCCGCCACAAGTTCGAGCTGGTCGAGAAGCTGGAGGCCGGGATCGTCCTCACCGGCTCGGAGGTGAAGGCGCTGCGGAGCGGCAAGGCGCAGATGAGCGACGCCTACGCGGTCGTCGACGGCGGCGAGGTGTGGCTGCGCAAGCTGCACATCCCCCCGTACGAGTTCGCGGCCAGCGATGCCCATGATCCGGAGCGGCCGCGCAAGCTGCTGCTGCATCGCGAGGAGATCGAGCGGCTGATCGGCAAAACCGCACAGAAAGGTCTGACCCTGATCCCGACCCGGGTCTACTTCAAGGGCCCGCGGGCGAAGGTCGAGCTGGCCCTGGCACGGGGCAAGGAGGGGCGCGACCGCCGTCGCGAGCTCGCCGACCGCGACGCCCGCCGCGAGGTCGAACGGGAGTTCAAGAGCCGCATGCGCTGAGGCGCCCCGGTCTACTCGAACGTAGGTCCGTTGCAGAGCTTCTGCCAGGCTTGCATCGGCCGGTTCACATGCAAGGATGCACGGGCATGCGGACCCGTTTGCTCCTTTCCACGTGCCTGTCCGGCCTCGTCTCGCTGGCGCTGGTCGCGCCGGCGACCGCTGGTGCCTCCTTCGCGGACGACGCCAGCGACTACGTCAGCGACAACACCGCCTACTTCGTCGCCGCTCTCGTGCTGGCGATTCTGCTGCTGCTCCTCGCGGTGCGGGTCAGCAACCGTCGCAACAAAGAGAAGGAGCAGAAAGCCGCTGCATCGGCAGGCGCAGCGTCACCCGCTCCAGGGGTGCCTCCGGCGCCCGGGTCCATGCAGCCGCCGACCGGCAGCGCGCCGCCGCCCGGGCCGGGCGGCGTTCCGCCCCCGCCCGCCGCGGCGCCGACGGCTGAAATGGCGGCCGTGCCGCCGCCGGTGCCGAGTGCCGCCCCCGGCGCTCCGCAGCCCCCGCCCCCCGGCCAGCCCGAGAGCACCAAGGACCGGCGCCGCCGGGTGCGCGAGGAACAGCGCCTGAAACGCAACGAACAGCGCCAGCAGCGTCGCGAGGAGATCAAACGCCGCAAGGCGGAGCGGGCGGCCAAGCGCGGCCGCGGGCCAGCGCCTGCTGCCTCGCCGGCGCCCACTCAGCCACCGACGCCGGGCCAGCCGCCGGTGTCCGCCGAGCCGGCGACGGCACCCGCGCCCCAGCAGAAGAGCTTCTTCGGGATCAAGTACGGCGGCGGCAAGCGCAAGCAGGAAGCAGCGCTGGCCGAGCAGCGGCTCGCCGCCGCCCGCGCCGCCCGCGAACGCGAACTGGCGCAGGGCGGAGCGCCCCCTGCCCCGGGCCAGGTCCCGGTTCCGCCGGCGCCCGGGCAGCCGCCTGTTCAGACTGCGCCACCGGTCCCTGCTTCCCCGAGCCAGCCGCCGCCGATGCCGCAGATGCCGCCTCCCGTCGGCACCCCAGTGGTGCCGGCGCCGACCGAGTACGACACCGCCGCCGCCCAGCAGCGGGTCCGCGACAAGGTCGAGGAGGTGCGCCAGGAGGAGCAGCGGATCCGCGTCGAGGCGGAACGCCTCCAGGGTCAGGCGCCGTCGCTGCCCGCGACCGGCGAAACCGCTTCCCTGGCTCCGGTCCCCGATCTGCAGAGCGCCGAGCAGAGGCTGCGCGAAGAGCGCGAGGCGCAGGAACGCTCGATGGCGGAGGCCGAGGAGCGGCTGCGCCAGATCGAGGAGCGGACCAAAGCGGCCGAAGAACGCGCCGCTGAGGCAAAACGCCTAGAGAGCCTTCGCGCCGAGGACGAGAGCCGCCAGCAGCGCCTGCGTGAGATGCAGCAGAGCGTCGCCGCGGCGGAAGAGCGGGCGCGCGAGGCCGAGCGCCGCGCCGAGGAAGCCGAGCAGGCGGTGGTCCGCTCCGTGCAGAGTGGGACGACGTCGGAGTTCCAGGCGCAGCCGCCCGCGCCCGCGCAGTCCTTTTCACCGCTTCCGTCCCCGGGGCCGGAGTCCGTCCCGCCGCCGGCACCGCCCGCTCCCGGGCCGAGCCCAGTCCAGCCCGCGCCGCAGCCGCTGCCGCCGACGCCGCCGCCCGCGCCGGGACCGCCGCCTCCGAGCCCGAGCCCGCCACCCGCGCCAACCCCTTTGCCCGAGCCCCCGGCGCCGTCGCCGCTGCCGCCGCAGCCCGAGCCACCCACTCCGCCGCCCGCGGCAGCCGTCAACGCCCCCGGCCCCGTCGGCGCCGGCGGAACGATCAACCTCAACACGGTCACCTTTGAGCAGCTGCGCGAAGAGAACCTCTCGGTCACCCAGGCGACGCGCTTGCTCGCTCACCGCGAGCGTCTCGGCGGCTTCCAGTCGGTCGACGACCTCGACCAGGTCGCTGGCTTCCCCGCCGATCTGCTGCAGGACCTAAAAGGCCGCGCGACTCTCTAGTCGTTCGTTTCTTCGTACTTCTCGAGCAGCTTCAGCCAGACCTCGCTGCGGGCGGGGTAGGGAGCGATCGCGTGGCGCAGGCGCGTCAGTGGCACCTCGGCGACGATCGCCACGGTCGCGGCCTGGAGGAAGTCGGCAGTCTCGAAGCCGGTGAAGGTGGCCCCGAGGATCGTCCCACGGGCGCGGTCGACGACGAGCCGCGAGGTGCCGCCGGTGTCCTTGCCCTGGAAGCTGGCGCCGGCGGATCCGTCGGTAGGGGCATCGATCGCGATCGCGTCGATTCCAGCTTCGCGAGCCTGCTCGAGCGACTGGCCCGCCGCGGCGACCTGCGGGTCGGTGAAGGTGACGCGGGGCGAGCCGATTCCTTCGGCCACCGCCTCGACCTCGCGGCCGAGCAGGTTCTCGGCCGCGACCCAGGCCTGGTACTTGCCCATGTGGGTGAACAGCGCCCGGCCGTTGACGTCGCCGATCGCGTAGAGCCAGTCGCGCTCGTCGACGCGGAGCCGGTCGTCGGTAGGGAGGAAGCCGTGCTCGTCGATCTCGACCCCGGCGCTCTCGAGGCCGAGGTCGCGGGTATTGGGCACGCGGCCGACCGCGATCAGGATCTCCGCCCCTTTGACCTGGCTGCCGTCACCGAGCGTCGCCACGACCCCCGGCTCGCCGGCCTCGACCCGTTCGGCCTGCAGGCCGGTGCGGACGTCGATGCCGAAGCGCTCGCGCAGCGCCCCGGCGACTTCCTCGCCCGCGAAGGCTTCCTCGCGGGCCAGCAGGTGGCCGTTGCCCTCGACCAGGGTCACCCGGGTCCCGAGCGAGGCCCAGGCCTGGGAGAGCTCGCACCCGACCGGGCCGCCGCCGAGCACGATCATGCTCTCCGGCACCTGCCTGGCGGTCGTCCCCTGGCGATTGTTCCAGGGCGTGACCGTGTCGAGGCCGTCGATTGGCGGCATCGCGGCGCCGCTGCCGGTGGCGACGATCACGGCCGTGGAGGCGCTCAGAACCTCTTCGCCGACCACGAGCCGGCGCTCGCCGTCGAAGCGGGCCTCGCCGCGAAAGAGGTCGATCTCTCGCTCTTCGAGCCAGGGTAGCTGGGCCGAGTCGTCGAGGTCATGGACGACCTCGTCGCGGCGGTCGAGCACCGCCTGTGGGTCGAGCTCGCCGCTCACCGCCTCGGTCACGCCGGGGATGCGCCGCGCCTCGGCCAGCACGTCGGCCGGCCGCAACAGCGCCTTCGAGGGCATGCAGGCGTAGTAGGAGCATTCGCCGCCGATCAGGTGTCGCTCGACGATCGCGACCTTCATTCCGCCGTCGGCGAGGCGCCCGGCGCAGACCTCGCCTGCGGGCCCGGCTCCCACCACGATTGCGTCGTAGGCACGCTCGGTCACGGGGGCACCATCCCCGACACCGTACAATTCCATGCACATAGCACGGGGGCGACAGGCTTCGACGTGGTCGACTCGTGCGAACGGTTGCAGGTCGAGGTTGCCGGAGGCCTCGTTAAACACCGGCACCAACCAATACGTGCGGACCATGAGTTCGCCCTCGCCGCTTAGCTAGAAACTAAGCGCTGTGAGAGTCGGTCCTCCCTCGCCCGCAGGGAGGGGAGCCGGCTTCAGAATGCGGGCTCACCCGGGCGGATCGCCTCGACCGCCAGGGGAAATTCAAGGGGCTTTGTCTCTCGCAGTGCCCGCCGGCGCGGACCCCGGGAGACGAGACTCAAGCGCCGGCTAAACCTGTAGACGCCTTCGCACCGCGGCCGCGGATCCGAGTTCGAATCTCGGCGCCTCCATAGAACATAGGCTGCCCCGGTGAAAGCCGGGCCGCAGCCAACCCGACGGCGACCGATCGCCTAGATGGAGTGGTGGGAAGCAATCCTGCTCGGCGCGGTCGAGGGCTTCACCGAGTTCCTGCCGATCTCCAGCACCGGGCACCTGACGATTCTCGAGCGGCTGCTCGGGCACTCGACCGACGACCCGGACATCACCGCCTTTACGGCAATCATCCAGGTCGGTGCGGTGGCGGCGACGATCCTCTTCCTGCGCCGCGACATCGTCCGCATCGTCGCCGCCTGGCTGCGCGGCCTGGCGCGCCCGGCGCACCGGACCGACCGCGACTACCGCTTCGGCTGGGCGGTGCTGCTCGGCTCGCTGCCGATCGGCATCGTCGGCCTCACCTTCAAGGACGAGATCGAGACGACGTTGCGCAGCCTCTGGTTCGTCGGCAGCGCGCTGATCCTCTGGAGCGGCGTGATGTGGTTCGCCGACAGCCGCGCGACCCAGCGCCGCCACGAGGACGACGTGACCTGGCGCGACACCCTGATCATCGGCCTCGTCCAGTGCCTGGCGCTGATCCCCGGCGTCTCGCGCTCGGGAGCGACGATGTCGGCCGGGTTGCTGCGCGAGATCGATCGCGTTGCCGTCACCCGGCTCTCCTTCTTCCTCTCGATCCCGGCCCTGACCGGCGCCGCGATCTTCCAGACGATCGACGAGTTCGAAAACGTCTCCAATGGCGTCGGGTGGGGCCCGACTCTCCTCGCCACCGCGGTCAGCTTCGTCGTCGCCTTCGCCGCGGTCTCCTGGCTGCTGCGCTACATCGCCGGCCACAACTACATGATCTTCATCCGCTACCGGGTGGTTCTCGGCGTGCTGGTGCTGCTGCTGGTCGCGAGCGGCGCGGTCGCGCCGACCTAGGGCGGCGCGATCAGGCTTGCGGCGCGGGGTGCGCCTCGAGCCAACTCAGCACTTTGGCGGCATCCCGGTCCGGCGGGAAGACGGGGTAGAAGACCTTGACGATCTCGCCGGCCTCGACGACCAGGGTGAGGCGCCGGTATAGCGTCATCCCATCGGCCGCGAAGATCGGCAGTCGCAGCGCTTTGGCGAGTGCGAGGCCGGGGTCGCTGAGCAGGGGGAACGGGATGTGCTCGCGGGCCGAGAACTCGCGCTGTTCGTCCTGGCTCTGGGCACTGATTCCGACCAGCCGCGCGCCGAGCCGCTCGAACCCGGCGAGGCTGTCGCGGTAGGCGCAGCTCTGCGGCGTGCAGCCGCGCGCGCCCGGGATGTCGTCCCAGCCGTGTGGCGAGGGCTGGCCGGGCGTGCCGGTGCGTGGGTAGAGGTAGGCGACGAGCCGCTCCGCGGCGAGCTCCGCCAGATCGACGCTTCCGCCCTGAGTCGAGTGCAGGCTCAGCGATGGCAGTGCGAGACCCGGCAGGTGGTCGGCCGCGCCGTCGTCTTCCGGCACCGGGAGGTCGGGTGGCAGCGAGGTGTAGTCGGTCCCCATCGCGGGATGGTCGCATCCGACGAGCGCGATCGCCTTTTTGCTTGCTATCCGGGACAAATGACTGCCGCCCGCTGCATAGGCTGCACGGATGGAGCGCTACGTGGCCTTTCTGCGTGGGATGAACCTGGGCGGGAGGCGGATCAAGAACGAGGAGCTGCGGGCCGAGTTCCAGACGCTCGGCTTCGAGGACGTCGCCTGCTTCCGCGCCAGCGGCAACGTGATCTTCAGCAGCGCGGGCGGCGAGAAGAAGGCGGCGCTGACGAGCATGATCGAAGCCGGCCTCGGCGACGCGCTCGGCTACGAAGTCCCGGTCTTCCTGCGCAGCAGCGCTGAGGCGGCGGCGATCTCGACCCGCGAGCCGTTCGACCCGAAGCAGGTAGCGGCCTCGAAGGGCAAGGTCCAGGTCCTGATGCTGCGGAGGAAACCGAGCGCGGCGGCACGCAAGAAGGCGTTGGCGCTGAGCGACGACCAGGACCGCCTCGCGATCGAGGGAAGCGAGCTGTTCTGGCTGCCCAGTGGCGGGATCAGCGAATCCGACCTCGACCTGAAGACGCTCTACGAAGCTCTCGGTGACGGCACGATGCGCACCAAAGGCACGATCGACCAGATCGCCGCCAAGCTTGATCACTAACTGTCGCTATAGCCCCAGTTAGTGATCACGTTTCGCCCAGGTCGGGGCGATCGGCGCGGGGGAGGGCGGCTAGCTCGATGTCGCGGCTGACGGCGGAGATCTCGTCGGGGAGCTCGGCGAGCTGGACGTTGGCGACGAACTCGAGGTTCTGGCCAAGCGGGCGGAAGAAGTTGTCGTAGTGGGTGGGGACCACGGCGCGAGGGTTGAGGCGGGGGAGGATGCGCTGCCAGTAGCGCTCGGTGAAGCTGCGGCCGGCGACGCCGGCGAGGAAGACGTCGACGTCGCGCTCGCGGATCGCCTCGTCGAGGAGGTTGGCGCTGCCCTGGTGGTAGAAGCGCAGGCCGGCGACGGCGATCGAGATGCCCCAGACCTGGCCGCAGCGGTAGGCGCCGGGAGAGAGCGAGTCGAGGTGCTCGCAGCTCAGTTCGCCGTCGTAGGGAACGGCGAGGCCGAGCAGCAGCTTCGAGTGGACGCTGGGCGTGAAGGAGACCTCGAACGGGCCGAGCTCGTAGGTGCGGTAGGGCTCGACCACAACCGTTTGCTCGGCGAGGCCGTGCAGGCCCATCAGGTTGAGCAACGACTGCGAGCCGTAGGCTTTGCAACCGCTGCGCCGGGCGATCTCCGGCGCGTCGACGGCATGGTCGAAGTGGGTGTGGCCGACCAGCACCCCGACCGTCTCGGCCGGCGCCTTGACGAAGCGGTCGAGCGCCGCCGGGTCGGGTAGGGCCTGGCGCCGCAGGATCAGATCGCGGAACGGGACCCGGGAGAGGTAGGGGTCGACGAACAGCGTCTGACCCTCGAAGCTGACCCGGTAGCCGGAGACCCCGAGCCATTCGACCTCGAGCCCGGCCGGCAGCTGCAGCGGCCGCGTCTCGAGCTCGCCCAACGCCTGGGTGTCCGCGCGTTCCGAGGAGCGCCGCGTCGCCCGTGCTCTCGCCAGCTCTCCCAGGTGCCGCAGCGGACCCGCCATGCCCGCAGCTTACGCCCGCTCAAAGGTCACTAAGTTGGACCGACCATGGCGATCGCGACCGCGACCTCACTCGACGTCTACGTCGGCGGCAAGCTGCTGTTCGGCGACGTCGGCTTCAAGCTCGAGCCGCGCGAGCGGATGACCCTCTCCGGCCGCAACGGCGCCGGCAAGTCGACGCTGCTGCGGGTGCTGGCGGGGGAGCTGGCGCCGGATGCGGGCTTGCTGACCGTGCAGCGCGGGGCGCGGGTCGCCCTGCACGACCAGCGCCCGCCGCGCAACTCCGACGCGACACTCGGCGAGTACGTCTACGCGGGCCGCACCGACATGCTCGAAGCCGAGGCGGAGCTGGCGCGGCTCGAGGCCGAGATGTCGCGCGACGCCGGCGAGGAGACGATGGCCGCCTACGCCGCCGTCCAGCTGCGACTCGAAGCGGGCGGCGGCTACCGCTGGCGTGACCAGGTCCTCGAAGTGCTGCGCGGGCTGGGTTTCGACGACGAGCAGACCGGACGCACGCTCTCGACCTTCTCCGGGGGTGAGTTGACCCGCGCCTCGCTGGCCCGGGCGCTGGCCACCCGGCCCGACCTGCTGCTGCTCGACGAGCCGACGAACCACCTCGACATCCCCTCGTTGGAGTGGCTCGAGTCCTACCTGGTCGAGCTCGACGCGGCCGTGGTCCTGGTCGCCCACGACCGCTGGTTCCTGGAGGCGGTCGGTACCTCGGTGCTGGAGCTGGAGGCGCAGCGCGCCCGCTTCTTCGCCGGTCCGTGGCACGCTTGGCGCCAGGAGCAGGCGGCGCGCCAGATCGCGCTCGGCAAGGCGATCGAGCGCCAGCAGGCGGAGATCGAGCGGATGGAGCGCTTCGTCGAGCGCTTCCGCTACAAGGCGACGAAGGCCCGCCAGGCGCAGTCCAGGGTCAAGCAGATCGAGAAGCGCAAGCGCGAGGGCCCGATCGCCGAACGCCGCGACACGCGCCGGCTGCGCTTCTCTTTCAAGCCGCCCCAGCGCCCCGGCCGGGTCGTCCTCAACATGGTCAAAGCGCGGCTCGACGTGCCCGGCCGGGTGCTGCTGGAGAGCGCCGACCTCGAAGTCGAGCGCGAAGAGCACGTGGTCCTAGTCGGGCCCAACGGGTCCGGCAAGACGACCCTGATCGAGACCCTGACCGGCGAGCGGGCCCTTGCCTCCGGCAGCGTCCGCATCGGCCACAACGTCAAGATCGGCTACCTCTCCCAGCACGCCGACACGGCGGCGGGGGAGGGGACCGTGCTCGATGCCGCCCAGCGCGAGACCGGGTTGACCGGCCAGAAGGCGCGGGCGCTGCTCGGCGGCTTCCTCTTCTCCGGCGCCGACGCCGAGAAGCAGCTCAGCGACATCTCCGGCGGCGAGCAGCGGCGGCTCTCGCTGGCGATCCTGGTCGCCTCCGGCGCCAACGTACTGATCCTCGACGAGCCGACCAACCACCTCGACATCGAGAGCCGCGAGGCGCTCGAGGACGCGCTGACCGAGTACGAGGGCGCGGTCGTCCTCGTCTCCCATGATCGGGCTCTACTCGAGGCGGTCGGCAGCCGCACCGTCGTCTGCGAGAACGGCGAGCTGCAGAGCCACCCGAGCGGCTGGGCCGAGTACCAGCGGCGGCGCGACGAACGCGAGGCGGAGGAAGCGGCGGCGGCGAAGCCGGCGGCGGCCGGCGGTCGCAAGTACAGCGCGACCAAGCCGGCCCAGAAAGCGGCGAAGCGGGCGGCGCGACTGGAGACGAAGATCGAGCGCGCCGAAGCGGAGCTGCGCGAGGTCGAGGAGGAGCTCGCCGACCCCGCCGCCTGGGCCAGCCCAGGCCGGGCCGAGCGGGCCGAAAAGCGCCACGCCGAGGCCAAGCGCACGGTCGATGACCTACTTGAGCAGTGGGAGGCCGCTCAGCAAGCTGCAGAGTCCGCCTGACGCGCCGCATCCCGGCGTCCTCGGTCGCTTGTGTGCAGAGCACACGGGCGCTCCCTGCGTCCTTGGTCTGCTTGGTCAGGCGAGCTCGGGACGGCTCTTCAGGACTACTCGCGCGCCCTTGGCTGGCGCCAACGTGATGTTCCTGACCCGCACCCGCTCCGGCTTCGGGTCGGCCGCGCGCAGGTCGGCGCGCTCGACGAACTCGCGCAGGATCGTCCGCATCTCGTATTCGGCGAAGGCGGCGCCGATGCAGCGGCGGACGCCGCCGCCGAAGGGGATCCAGGCGTAGTTGTCGGCTTTGCCGTCGAGGAAGCGCTCGGGGCGGAACTCATACGGCTCGGGGAAGAGGTCCTCGCGGTAGTGCAGCGCCGCGATCGCCGGCAGCACGAAGGCGCCGGCCGGGAGCTCGTAGCCGCCGATGCTCGCCGGCGCGGTCAGCTTGCGCGCGATGTCGACAATCACCGGCCGCGAGCGCAGCGTCTCTTTGACAGTCGCCCCGAGGTAGTCCTCCTCGCCGGCCGCAATCGAGGCGCGCAGCTTCTCCAGCACGCGGGGAGTGCGGACCAGGCGCTCGGTCGCCCAGGCGAGTCCGGTGGCGGTCGTCTCGTGGCCAGCCCCGAGTACGGTGATCAGCTCATCGCGAAGCTCCTCGTCGCTCATCGGCGAGCCGTCCTCGTGGCGCGCGCCGAGCAGCAGCGAGAGCACGTCGTTACGCTCCTCGAGCCCGGATTCGGCGCGGCGCAGAGCGATCTCCTCGTAGAGGAAGGCGTCGAGCGCTTGGCGCGAGCGGATGAACCTGTTCCAGGGACTGAGCGGTCCGAGGTTTCGTCGCAGCGCCGGGAAGGAGGTGATCAACCCGACCCGGCCGGAAAAGTCGTCGATCAAGCGTTCGAAGCGCTCGAACCTGTCGCGGTCGTGAACGCCGAAGACCGCTTTGAGGATTACCGCCAGGGTGATTCGCTGGGTATGGGGGCGCATCGCGAACGGCTCGCCGACCGGCCAGCTCTCCATCTCCTCGCGGGTGGTCGCAGTGATCAGCTCGCCGTAGCGCTGCACCCGCTCGCCGTGGAAGGGCGGCAGCAGCAGTTTGCGCTGGCGCATGTGCGGCTCGTCGTCGAGGGTGAGGACCGAGTTCGGCCCGAGCGCCGGCTCGAGCACGGTCGCGTTCGCCTCGCCGGCGTGGAAGACCGAGGGCGCGCCGGTGAAGACCGCTTTGACCAGATCGGGACGGGCAACGTAGACGACGCGGTCGAAGTACGGGAAGCGGACCGTGAAGAGATCGCCGTAGCGGCGCTGGAGCCTGGGCAGGAACTCGAGCGGGTTACGGGCGTAGTTGAGCGCCTGCACGAGGGCCGGGCTGCGCGGGCCAGGCGGCCAGCCGCTGTAGCTGTCGAGCGCGGGACGGGGGAGGGTCGCCTGCTCCATGGATGAGGGACCTTACGCCATCGACTGGCTGGACAGCCAGTTTCTAATCGAAGGCTAGAAGACGACGGTGCGTTCGCCGTCGAGCAAGACGCGGTCGTCGAGGTGGGCGGCGACCGCGCGGGCGAGGACGAGGCGCTCGATGTCGCGGCCGATCCGAACCAGGTCGTCGATCTCGTCGCGATGACTGACCCGGGTCACGTCCTGGTCGATGATCGGGCCCGCATCGAGTTCGGCGGTGACGTAGTGGGCGGTGGCGCCGATCAGCTTCACCCCGCGTTCGTGCGCCTTGCGGTACGGCTCGGCGCCGACGAAGGCGGGCAGGAAGCTGTGGTGGATGTTGATCGCCG
This sequence comes from uncultured Solirubrobacterales bacterium, assembly GCA_963846515.1. GTDB lineage: Bacteria > Actinomycetota > Thermoleophilia > Solirubrobacterales > 70-9 > VAYN01. The sequence goes on from CAWJWC010000005.1 coordinate 631,018, forward strand.
GCGCGCCGAGTCGGTCGAGGAAGTCCGCGGAGAGAATCTGCATATAGCGGGCGAGGACGAGCAGGTCGACCTCGCCGAGCAGCGCGAGGATCTGCTTCTCAGCCTCCGCCCTGCGGTCCGCCTCGACCGCGATGTGGTGGAAGGGGAGGCCGATCGCCGCGACCTGCTCGGCGTGGTCGGGGTGGTTGGAGATCACCGCTGTCAGCCCGCAGTCGAGCTCGCCGCTGCGCCAGCGCCAGAGCAGATCGGAGAGGCAATGGTCTTCGCGCGAGACCATGATCGCGACTCGCTTTTTGTCGGCCGACTGAGCGAAGCGGTGCTCCATCTCGAACGGCTTGGCGATCTCCTCGGCGAAGCGGCGCTGCAGCTCTTGGCGCCGCCCCGGCGGCACCGGGTCGAAGACCATGCGCATGAAGAAGCGACCCTCGGCGGTCGAGTGCTGGTCGGCGTCGATGATGTTCAGTCCGGCGTCGGCGAGGAAGCCGCTGACGCGGGCGATCAGGCCCGGCCGGTCGGGGCAGGCGAGCAGCAATCGGGCGGTCGAGTGCGCGGCCATCGGGGCGGATCATGCCGCAAGAAGCGATGCACGGATGCAAGTTCAGGTCCCCGCTCCGTGCCTGAGCAAGTGCGGATCGGCTCATTCACGCGCCTTTGTGTGACCGCAGTCACCAAAACAGGCCGCAAATCCCGCCACGGTCCCGCGCTTGCTCACAAAACGCTCACATATCTTCCCCGTCCTGTTCCTCGTCCTTGCCTTTCCGGCCGTTGCCCTCGCGGCGAGCTCCGACGGTGGGGACTCGAAGGTCGGCGTCGCCGACGCGAAGCAGGTGCGGATCGCGGTCCTGCACCAGTCCGCCGACCGCTTTCACCGCACGATCGACGTCCTCACCGAGCAGATCCGCGCCGAGCAGCGCGCGCTGCGGCGCAAGCAGCGCCGGGCGCTGTTCGCCAGCCTCCCCGGCGGCGTGACGATCGCGACGCTCGGGTCGATCGCCGCCTGCGAGTCCGGTGGGGACCCCACCGCGGTCTCCTCTGACGGCAGCTACCGCGGCAAATACCAGTTCCATCCCTCGACCTGGGAAGCGGTCGGCGGCAGCGGCGATCCGGCGGCCGCTCCCGAGGCCGAGCAGGACTACCGTGCGGCGCTCCTCTACGCGCAGTCCGGCTCCAGCCCCTGGCCGATCTGCGGCTGAGCGCGAGGGGGGTCCCTCCCCTACGATGGCCGAAGATGGCCGAGCCAGTGCCCACGCCCGATCCGAAGGGCCCGACTCGCAAGCCGCCGCAGGAGGCGATCGCCGAGGCAAAGGTGCGGGCCCCGACCCGGGGCAACCGGAAGCTGGAGAGCTTCCTCGAGGCGGTCAACTCAGACGAGCAGGTGCGGGCCTGGTGGTACATGACCCAGGTTCAGTCCGAGCGACTGGGGATGTCGGACCACTCCTGGGTCCACATGCAGATCGTCCTCAATATTGCCCTGCGACTGCTGCGCCTCCTGGTCAAGGCGGGGGTCGAGCCGGCGATGGTCGCCGACCACGGGATGCGCGACCGCGACGCCGAGGTGGTGGTCGCCGGCGGCGCTCTCCTGCACGACATCGGCATGTCGATTCACCGCGCCGACCACGAGGCCTACTCGCTGTTTCTCGCCAACGGTGCGCTCGACCGGCTACTCGCTGAGTGCTACCGGCAGCCCGAGCGCACGGTGCTCGCCGCCGAGATCCTGCACGCGATCATCGGCCACCGCCGCCGCGGCGAGCCCTACACGGTCGAGGCCGGCGTCGTCCGTGTCGCCGACGCGCTCGACATGGCGCAGGGGCGCAGCCGCATCCCACTCGAGTCCGGTCAGGAGGGGATCCACTCGATCTCCGCCGCGGCGATCGACGAGGTGCGGATCGAGGCCGGCGAGGAGCGGGCGGTGCGGATCGCGATCGAGCTCAACAACTCGGCTGGGATCTTCCAGCTCGACGACCTCCTCGCAACCAAGATCCGCGGGACGCCTTTGGAGGGCCGCGTCGAAGTCGTCGCCAAGATCGACGGAGAGTCTGAGAAGCGATTACTGAGTGGTTTCCGGCTCAGTTGACGAAGAGAAGCTCAGCCGTAACGCTGAAGATCTGAGCGGCGCTGTTCTTTGCGCTTCTCGAGCCGCCCCTGGATCAGCGACATCACGATCACCAGGGCGGCGAAGAAGAAGATCACGCCGAAGCAGAAGAAGGTGATCGTCTTGTCGGTGGTCGGGCCGGCCAGGCCGACGCCGTTCTCGGCCATCGCGGTGGGGGCGAAAACCAGCATCGTCGCCAGGGCCGAGACCAGAAGTGCAGCGGTGCGCTTCACGGGCGGGAATCTAGCGCACCGGCCGGGGGACCGCCGATTTGCCCCGCACCGTCGGCATCGGGCCGACTTTGCCGCAATTTGGTGGTGACCAGGCTGTGAAAATCCTGTAAACGGCGGCCATTTCGACTTCCCTTCGGCATACAATCGTGGCGTCTTGCCGGTAGAGACGCCACCCACCCGAACCGTCTCCGCCCAACTCTCTTGAACCCACAGCAGACGATCAGGCTCGCGGTCATCGACAGCGACAGCGGTTTCGTTACCGTGCTCAACAAGCGCGCGGAGGCGGCCGGTTGGCAGCTGCGCCAGGGCGTCGGCGCGATCCCGCCCGAGGAACTGGTCGCGATGAAGCTGAACGCGCTTCTGCTCGACCCGGCGCTGCTCGGCGAGGAGGGTTGGCCCTACCTCGAGCGGGTCTGCGGGACCCTGCCCGACCTCGGCATCGTCGTCTGCACCGGCCGCTCGACCGTGGCCCAGCGGGTCCGCGGCCTGCGCCTCGGCGTCGACGACTGGATCACCAAGCCTTGCCACCCAGAGGAGGCGATGGCCCGCGTCGAAGCGGTCTCCCGTCGCCACCGCCGTGCCCGCGCCGAGCGCGACTCTGGGCCGCTGGTCGCGGGGGAGCTGGAGATCCGCGCGGATCAGTTCCAGGCCTTCGTCGGCGGCGGCAGCCTCGACCTGACCCGCCGCGAGTTCGAGTTGCTGCAGCTGCTGGCCGAGGCGCGCGGCCAGGTGCTCGAGCGCGAGACGATCTACCAGCGGGTCTGGGGCTACGCGATGGCGCACGGTGACCGCTCGGTCGACGTCTTCATCCGCAAGCTGCGCCAGAAGCTGGAGAAGCGCTCGCCGAGCTGGGGCTACATCCACACCCACTTCGGGGTCGGCTACCGCTTCGATCCGGAGCCGCCGCCGGGAACCGCGACCGAGGCGGCGGAAGCGCTGCTCGAGCCGCTGCCTGAGCCGGCACCCGAGCCCGGGTCCGCTTCACAGGTCGTTCACAGCAGCTTCACGGCGGGATAACCGCCAGCTTGTCCGCCGTCGCCATCCTCGGCGATCATGGCGATCGGTAGTGGGCACTCAGCTCAGCAGCTCGGCAGCCGCCTGGAGATCCGTCCCGAGGAGCACGCTGCCTTGGTCGACGGCCGCCCGCTCAGCCTGACGATGCGCGAGCTGCAGTTGCTGGTTACGCTCGCCTCCCACCCGCAGCGGATCATGACCCGCGAGGAGCTCTTCACAGAGGTCTGGGGTAGCCAGCCGCGCCGCGACGACCGCTCGGTCGACGTCTACGTCAGCCGCCTGCGCGCGAAGCTCGGCGAAGCGCTGCCGGAGCAGCGCCTGATCCACACCCACAACGGCATCGGCTATCGCTTCTCGCCTGACGGGTGAACGCCGTTCGAGCCCTCCCGCAGCCCTTTTACATCTTTTTTACATCCTCGACACACGCGCGTAACAAGGTCCAGATTGCCCGCTGCGAGTGTCCTCTCGACCTCGGCCCAACGGCCGGCAATCTGAGTGAACCAACCAGAAGGAGACAGAGTGACTAGCTCTAAGTGGCTCGCGGTCCTCGCCTCCGCAGCCTTCCTCGTACTCGGGGTGGCGGCATGCGGCAGCGACGACGACAGTTCCAGCGCAAGCGGCGGGGGAGAAGACCTGTCGGGCTCGATCCGGATCGACGGATCCAGCACCGTGGCCCCACTGACCGAAGCGGTCGCCGAGCAGTTCATGGCCGAAAACTCGGACGTCCGCGTCACCGTGGGCACCTCCGGCACCGGCGGCGGCTTCGAAAAATTCTGCGCCGGCGAGACCGACATCAGCGATGCCTCGCGCGCGATTGAGCCCGAAGAGGAACAGGCCTGCAAAAAAGACGGGGTCTCCTATGAGGAGGTTCACGTCGCCACCGACGCGCTGACCGTGATGATCAACAACGAGAACCCGGTCGCCTGTCTCACCGTCGAGCAGCTCGCCGATGTCTGGGGTCCTGACTCGAAGATCTCCAACTGGAGCGAAATCCCGGGCCTGAAAGAGGGCTACGACGAGGAGCTGGCGCTGTTCGGCCCCGGCACCGACTCGGGCACCTTCGACTACTTCACCGAATCGATCAACGGCGAAGAGGGCGTCAGCCGCCGCGACTACAACAACGTCGGCGAGGACGACAACGCCACGGTCAAAGGCGTCGAGGGCTCGCCCGGCGGCATGGGCTACGCCGGCTTCTCCTTCTACACGGAGAACGAAGGCAAGCTGAAAGCGCTCGAAGTCGACAACGGCAAAGGCTGCGTACCGCCGTCGGTCGAAACCGCGCAGGACGGCGAATACGCCCCGCTGAGCCGCCCGCTGTTCATGTACCCGAGCGCGCAGGCGCTGCAGAAGCCCGAGGTCAAGGCGTTCATCGGCTACTACCTCGAAAACGTCAACTCGGTGGCGGAATCGCTCGGGTTCGTGCCACTGACCGAAGAGCAGCTGACGGAATCGGAAACGGCCGCCGAAAAAATCGGCGCCTGAGGACGAACCCGCTCTCTCTCGATGAGCGACGGAACCGCGATCGCACCGGAGCCGGCGGGGGGACCCCCTCGCCGGCTCCAGGCGTCGAGCAAGCGCTACGGCGAGAAGGCGATCCAGTGGGTGTTGGCTTTCTGCGGCATCCTCTCGGTCCTCACCACGACGGCGATCGTGATCTCGCTGCTCGGCCCGACGATCGGCTTCTTCGAAATCGTCCCGGCCGACGAGTTTTTCTTCGGCATCGACTGGACTCCCCAGTTCGAGCCACCCAGCTTCGGTGTCCTGGCGATCGTCGCCGGCACCCTCAACGTCACTCTCTGGGCGATGCTGTTCGCGATCCCGATCGGGCTCGGGGCGGCGATCTACCTCAGCGAGTACGCCTCGCCGCGGGTGCGCAAGACCCTAAAGCCCGCACTGGAGGTTCTCGCCGGCATCCCCACCGTGGCGATCGGCTTCTTCGCCGTCAGCTTCATCCTGCCGGAGATCATTGTGCCGCTCTGGCCCGGTGAGTTCCTCGGCGGCGCCACCGGCAAGCCCTTCATGGCGCTGGCGGCCGGGCTCGGGATCGGCCTGATGATCGTCCCGATCATCGCCTCGATCTCCGAGGACGCGATGTCGGCGGTCCCGCGCGGCCTGCACGAGGGCGCCTACGCGCTCGGGGCGACCAAAGCCAAGGTGGCGCTGCGGGTGATCTTCCCGGCGGCGCTCTCCGGGATCGTCGCCTCGATCGTGCTGGGGATCTCGCGCGCGGTGGGGGAGACGATGATCGTTGTCCTCGCCGCCGGCTCCACGCCGCAATTCACCTTCAACCCGGTTGAGTCGATCCAGGCGATGACCTCCTATATCGCGACCACGGCGACCGGCGACATCTCGACCGGGTCGGTCGATTACAAATCGGTCTTCGCGGTCGGCACGGTCCTCTTCGTAATGACCCTGATCATGAACGTGATCGCGATTAGGCTGGTCCGTAAGTACCGCGAGGTCTACGAGTGACGGCCCTCGGCGACCCCGGGGTAGCGCGCAACCGGCTCGCCACCGCCGGCGCCCGGGCGACGACGCAGGCGATGCTGCGTGCGCAGCCGCGCGGCGACGTGATCCGCAACACGGTTTTCGCCGGACTGCTGCTGCTCGCCGTGCTGATCGCCCTGGCCGGCTTGCTGGCTCTGCTGATCCAGGCCTTTGTCAAAGGCTCCTCGGCGCTCAGTCTCGACCTGATCGCCAACCCACCCTCGACCGCCTTTCCGGACAAAGCCGGCTACCGACCGGCGATCATCGGCTCGCTGCAGCTGATCGCCGGCGTGATCCTCTTCGTCGTCCCGGTCGGGATCGGTGCCGCCCTCTACCTCGAGGAGTACGCCGACAAGTCGCGCTGGTGGAACACGTTGATCGAGGTGAACATCCAGAACCTCGCCGCCGTGCCGTCGATCATCTACGGCATCCTCGGCCTCGCCTTCATCGTCCGCGGCCCGCTCGACCTTGGCTTCATCCTCGCGGCCGGCTCGCTGACCCTGGCGCTGTTGGTCCTGCCGATGGTGATCATCGCCGCCCGCGAGGCGATCCGCGCCGTTCCCGACTCGATCCGCCAGGGGTCGCTGGCATTGGGTGCGACCAAGTGGCAGACGATTCGTACGCAGGTCCTGCCCGCCTCGATTCCCGGCATCGCAACCGGCGTCATTCTCGCCGTCTCCCGTGCCTTGGGCGAGACCGCGCCGCTGCTGCTGGTCGGGGCGACGGTCTTCGTCACCTTTGACCCGACCCCGTTCGGCACCGACGGCTACTCGGCGATGCCGGTGCAGATCTTCAACTACGCACTGCGGCCGCAGGAGGAGTTCCAGGCGCTCGCGGCGGCGGGAATCATCGTGATGTTGGTCGTCTTGCTCGCAATGAACTCCTTTGCGATCTGGCTACGAAATCGTTACGAGCAAAGGTGGTAGGTGGACTACTGTGAGGAGCGAGCAGATGACGCAGGACGAGACTAGAGCCGACACGGGCCGGCAGGCGCGCGAAGAGGCGGCGGAGCGGGCGGGAATCGCCGTGCGCCCGGAGTCCTTCAAGGGCGGCGATTCGACCTTCTCGAAGGAAAAGGTCTTCGAGCTGAAGGGCGTCGACGTCCTCTACAGCGGCGTCACCGCCGTCAAGGGGATCTCGATGGACATCCACCGCAACGACGTCACCGCCTTGATCGGGCCCTCCGGCTGCGGCAAGAGCACGCTGCTGCGCTGTCTCAACCGCATGAACGATCTGATCCCCAGCGCGGAAGTCAAAGGCGAGCTGCTCTACCACGGCGAGGACCTCTACGGCCCCAACGTCGACCCGGTCCAGGCGCGCAAGCTGATCGGGATGGTCTTCCAGAAACCGAACCCGTTCCCGAAGTCGATCTACGACAACATCGCCTTCGGCCCGCGCATCCTCGGCCGCAAGGAGAACCTCGACGAGACGGTGGAGAAGGCGCTGAAAGGGGCGGCCTTGTGGGACGAGGTCAAGGACCGGCTCAAAGACAACGCTTTCGGCCTCTCCGGCGGCCAGCAGCAACGGCTCTGCATCGCCCGCTGCATCGCCGTCCAGCCCGACACGATCCTGATGGACGAGCCCTGCTCGGCGCTGGACCCGATCTCGACCGGCAAGATCGAGGACCTGATGATCGAGCTCAAGGACGAGTTCTCGATCGTCATCGTCACCCACAACATGCAGCAGGCGGCGCGGGTCTCCGACCGCACCGCCTTCCTCATGGTCGAGCTCGACGCCGACGAGCAGAACCGCTGGGGCCGCCTGGTCGAGTACGACGAAACCGAGAAGATCTTCACGAACCCGGCCGACAAGCGCACGGAGGACTACGTCTCCGGGAAGGTCGGTTGATGCCGGAACAGGTCCGGGTCCACTACCAGGAGGAACTCGAGCAGCTCGAGGCCAGCGCACTCGGCGGGCTCGACCTGGTCAATACCGCGCTCGAACGGACCCTGGAAGCGGTCGAGCACTCCGACGTCGAGCTGGCGCAGATCGTCGTCGCCGACGACGACCGCATCGACGGCCGCTACCTCGAGGTGCACCAGAGCCTGATCACGCTGCTGGCGACGCAGTCGCCGGTGGCGACCGACCTGCGGCTGATCTCGGCCCTGCTGCACGTGCTGAAGAACATCGAGCGGATGGGCGACCAGTGCGTCAACGTCTGCAAGCTGATTCCGCTGACCGGCAACGAGCCACCGGCCGACGAGGAGATGACCAGGCGGATCCTGACCATGGGCCGGCAAACGCGGACGCTGATCGTGCAGGCGAAGCGCGCCTTCGCCGAACGCGACGTCGAGATGGCCCGCGACCTAGTCCGTCAGGACGACGTCGTCGACAACCTCAACCGCGAGTGCTTCCACCTGGCGCTGGCGATCGGCGACGATGCCGACAAGCGCGAGTGGGCGATGACGATGCTGCTGGCGGCACGGGCGATCGAGCGAATCGCCGACAACGCGGTGGACATCGGCGAGCAGGTCGCCTTCGTGGTCACGGGCTTGTTCCGTGAGTTCGAGGACGCATCGCACCCGACGGCGTAGGTTCAGATCCGGGGCGTTTGGGAACATGGGGGAGACCCCTGCGATGCTCAGCGCTGCCATAGATATCGGCTCCAACACCACCCGCGTGCTCGTGGCCGAGCCGGTGGACGGGCAGTTGAAGAAGGTAATGGAGCAGCGCGCGTACACGCGGATCGGCAAGGCGATCGACGGCGAGGGGGCGATCTCCCCCGAGAAGGTCGAGGAGATCTGCGAGGTCGTTGCGACGCAGGTGCGGCTGGCGCGCGAGCTCGGCGCCGAGACGATTCGCGCGGTCGCGACCGCGGCGGTCCGCGAGGCGGCCAACGGCGAGCAGGTCGCGGCGGCGGTCGGCGAGGCGGCCGGCGTCGCGGTCGATGTGCTCAGCGACGAGGAGGAGGGCCGGCTCTCCTTCATCGGCGCGACCAAGACGCTCGGGCACCCGGTCGAGGGCAAGGTCGGGGTCGTCGATGTCGGCGGCGGCTCGACCGAGGTGATCCTCGGCACCGTCTCTGGCGGGGTCGAGCGGGTGCGCTCCTGGCGGGTCGGTTCCGGCGCGCTCGCGGACGAGCTGATCGCTTCCGACCCGCCGTCGGCGGCGGAGATCCGCCGCATCCGCGACCGCATCGGGGACATCTTCGAGGCGGTCGAGATCGAGCATCCGGCTCAGGCGGTCGCTGTCGGCGGCAGCGCCACCTCGCTGCGGCGGCTGGTCGGCGCGGTGCTCGAGTACGAGACGCTGGAGCGGGGGATCCGGGTCCTCTGTGGCGACCCGGCGGCCGACGTCGCCCGCCGCTTCGAGCTCGACCCGCAGCGGGTCCGCATCCTCGCCACCGGCGTGCTGCTGCTGGAGAAGGTCTCGGAGCTGCTCGGCCAGCCGCTGCAGATCGGCAAGGGCGGCTTGCGCGAGGGGGTCATCCTCGACCTCCTCAACGGCAAGGCCAACGGCTCCTCGCCGGTTCGTTTAGCCGCCTAGCCGCGACCTCGGCGCTAGGCTAGCCTGCGCCCGTGGCTCGTGCGCGCGAGGTCCCCGGGTTCGATTGCGACGAGCCGTTCGCCGCCGCCGCGGCCCGGGTCGTGCGGGTGCGGGCGGCCGAGGTCTTCGAGCACTCCGCGGGTGTTCTCGACGTCAAGGAGATCGAGCACCTGCACGACATGCGGGTGGCGACGCGGCGCTTGCGTGCTGCGCTGGAGATCTTTGCGGTCTGCTTCCCGCGCAAGCGCCACCGCAAGTCGCTGAAGCGGGTCAAGGCGCTGGCCGACGCGCTCGGCGAGCGGCGCGACCGCGACGTCGCGATCGAGTTCCTCGCCCAGTTCGCGGAAGCGGCGCCGGAAGGCGAGCGGGCGGCGCTGACGTCGCAGATCGAGGCCCTGCGCGAGGAGCAGCGCCGGGCCAACGAGAACCTGGCGCCCTACCTGAAGCCGAAGCGGCTGCGCAAGCTGCGTCGACGGCTCGAGAAGCTGGCCGAGGTGGCGAAGCGGTGAAGGCACGCGCGGTCGCGGGGCTGGACCCGAAGCAGCCGTTGCGCCCGAACGCGGTCTGCATCGTCGCGACCCGGCTGACCGAGCTGCTCGCCCTCTCGGGTCCGGCCCTCGATCCGAACGCTGCCGAGGCCCAGCACGACCTGCGGATCGCGGCCAAGCGGTTGCGCTACGTGCTCGAGGTGACCGCTCCCTGCTTCGGCCCCGAGGCCGACGCGGCGCGCAAGGCGGCGAAGGAGCTGCAGGGAGTGCTCGGCGAGATCCACGACTGCGACGTGATGCTGCCCGGCGCCGCCGGGATCGAGTCTCTGCGGACGCTGCTGCGGACCAGGCGCGAGCTGCTCTTCCAGCGCTTCCGCGAGCTCTGGCTGGCCGAGGCCGATCGCGGGACCTGGGCGGCCCTGGAGCGCTCGCTCAGGTCCTAGCCCGGTCGGCGGTCACGCGAACTTCACATCTCGTTCCCGCCCCCTTCACAAGTTTCCCCTGCAATTTGGCGAATCTGCGGGTGAACAGAAGAGACCCCAGATAAGGGAAACGCCCATAAGGGAAACGCCCATAAGGGAAACGCCCATAAGGGAAACGCCCATAAGGGAGACACCGATGACTTCCCGCGTCGATATGCACTGCCATTCCACCGCCTCACAGCTCTCGCGGCTGGGCGTACAGCGCTCGCTCGGCCTGCCCGAGTGCGCGACTCCCCCCGAGGAGGTCTACGAACTGGCCAAGCGGCGCGGGATGGACTTCGTCACGATCACCGACCACGACACGATCGCCGGCTGCCTCGAGTTGGAGGGCCCCGACTGCTTCGTCTCCGAGGAGCTGACCGCCCGCTTCGCCGGCGAGCCCCAGGCGGTTCACGTCCTCTGTTACGGGATCGCCCCCGGAGACCACGAGTGGCTGCAGGCGCACTCCGGCGACGTCGAGACCTGCGCCGCATACCTGCACGAGAACGGGATCGCCTGCGCGCTTGCGCATCCCTTCTACAACGTGGCGGCGCCGCTGACGCGGGGCCACCGTCGCCGCCTCTCTGAGCTGTTCCCGGTCTGGGAGGTCCGCAACGGGTCGCGGGCCGCGGAGCTGAACATGCCGGCCGCCCTATACATCGACACGAGGGGCGGCGGCGGCATCGGCGGCTCCGACGACCACGCCGGCGTCGACATCGGCCGCACCTACACCGAGGTGCCGGCCGCGAAGACGCCGGAAGAGTTTCTGCAGCGCCTGCGCCGCGGCGAGGCCGAAGCGGGCGGCGAGCAGGGCAGCGCCGCCAAGTGGGCGCACGCGGCGATGGCGCTGGCGACGCGCGCCCTCGTCCTCGGCGATGAGGAGGGTGCGAACGCAGTTGGTTCCGCTATGCGGAACCAACTGCGTTCGGAGGGTCCCGATCCCACCGCGGTGCTGAAGATGGCGGAACGGGCGATCCGCGAGGGCGCCGCCCGCAAGGGCAAGGTTGCCGCCGACATCGGTCCCGCCGACGCGCGCTGCCTGCTCGAGGCCTGGCTCGACGGGATGGGGATCGACCTGCGCGGCCGCGAGCTGCTCGCCTACCTGCAGTCCGAGGAGTTCTCCCACGGCGACCTCTACCGGCGCGCGCGCCGTATCCACGACCGCCGCCTGCGCAGCGCGGTCGAGAGCGGCACCGCGGCGGTCGCGAGCGGCGACCTGCCGACGGCGATCGGCGGTCTCTTCGAGGCGATCGTCCCGGTCGTGCCCTACGCCCCCTCTGCCGCCTTCCTCGGAGCCGAGAAAGCGAAGCTCTCGCGCCGCGAGGAGGAGCGGCGTCGGGTCGCCCTGGTCGTCGACGGGATCGCCTCGATGCACGGCGTCACCCACACGATCGAGCAGATCCGCGAGCGCGGCGTGCCCGGCTTCGAGGTCGACGTGATCGGCACCGACGCCGGGGTCGATCGCCGCCTGCCCGCCGCGACCGAGCTCGAGATGCCCTTCTACAACGGGCTCTCGATCGGGGTGCCGGGCCTGCCCGACATGGTCGAGACCCTGGCCGAGGGCCGCTACGACTTCGTCCACGTCACCGCGCCCGGGCCAGCCGGCGTCGCGGCGACGCTGCTCGGCCGGATAACCGGAATGCCGCTGCTCGCCAGCTACCACACCGAGCTGGCGACCTACGCGGGCATGCGCAGCGGCGACGGCGGAGTGGAGACGATCGCGCACGGTGCCCTCGCGGCCTTCTACGGAGCGGCGCAGCGGGTGCTCTCGCCGAGCCCGGCCGCCGATCGCTCGCTGCTCGACCTCGGCGTCGGGCAGGAGCGGATCGGGCGCTGGGAGCGCGGCGTCGACACCGACCGCTTCGACCCGGCGAAGGCCGACCGCGACGCCTATCCCGGCGAGGTCAAGGTTCTCTACGCCGGTCGCCTCACGCGCGAGAAGGGGGTCGACCTGCTCGCCGACAGCTTCCTGCGGGCGCGGCGCTCGGACCCGCGCCTGCACCTGCTGCTCGCCGGGGGCGGGCCGGAGGAAGCCGAGCTGCGGGCTCGGCTCGGCGAGCACGCGACCTTTCTCGGCTGGCTGCACGGAGAGGAGCTTGCCCGCGCCTACGCCAGCGCCGACGTCTTCCTCTTCTGCAGCAGCACCGACACCTACGGCCAGGTGATCCTCGAGGCCGCAGCCAGCGGTTTGCCGGTGGTCGCCGTCGCCGAGGGCGGCCCGGCGGCGCTGGTCGAGAACCGACATACCGGCCTGCTCTGCCGCCCCGACCCCGACCACCTGGCCGGCGGCCTGCTGCAGATCACCTCCTCGCCGCTGCTGCGCGAGCGGCTCGGGACCGCGGCCGCACAGGCGGCTCGGGAGCGCTCCTGGGAGCGGGCCCTGGACCAGCTCGCCACGGGCTACCGCTGCGTCCTAGATGTTTCCGCGGTAGCCGTCGCAGCGGCCGCATGATCTCCGGTTGTCGTTTGTCGTCCATAGGCATACAAATGGCAACCGGAGGCGATTGGGGAACCGTGGCCCCGCAGTACGATGGGTCGATCGACGACCCCGCGCTCTACTTCAACCGCGAGCTCTCCTGGCTCGACTTCAACCAGCGGGTTCTCGAGCTCGCCGAGGAAGAGGAGGTGCCGCTGCTCGAGCGGCTCCGCTTCTGCGGCATCTACGCCTCCAACCTCGACGAGTTCTTCATGGTCCGCGTCGCCGGGTTGTTCGACCAGCTCGACGCGGGGATCGACGCGCGCGGCCCCGACGGGCTCCCCCCGAGCGAGCAGATCGACGCGATCCACGACCGCGTCCTCGAGCTCGACGACCGCCTCCACGCCTGCTTCGGCGGGGTCCTGCGCCCGGCGCTGGAGCAGGAGGGGATCCGCATCGTCACCCTCGACGCCGCCAGCGAGGCCGAGCGGCAGGAGATCGACGCGCGCTTCCACGAGCAGGTCTTCCCGGCGCTGACGCCGCTGGTGATCGGCCTCGGCCGGCCCTTTCCCTACATCTCCAACCTCTCGCTCAGCCTCGGCGTGCTGCTCCGCGACCCCGAGAGCGGTGCCGAGATCATCGCCCGGGTCAAGGTGCCGAAGGAGCTTCTCGGCCGCTTCCTGCCGCTGGGTAGCGACGGCAAGTCCTTCGTGCCGCTGGAGGAGGCGATCGCCGCCAACCTCGCCGCCCTCTTTCCCGGCACCGAGGTGATCGACCACGGCTACTTCCGGGTCACCCGCGATGCCGACTTCACGGTCAGCGACGAGGCCGACGACCTCCTGCTGGCGGTCCAGGACGAGCTGCGGCGGCGCCGCTTCGGCGAGGTCGTGAGGCTCGAGGTCGCGGCCGGGATGAACCCGAAGCTGCGCGAGCAGCTGGTCGAGGCGCTGCAGCTCGAAGACCGCGAGGTCTACGACGTCGACGGCCTGATCGACCTCGGCGACGTCGGCGCGATCGCCGACGTCCCCGGCCACGCCGAGCTGCGCTACCCGCCCTGGTCGCCGGTGACGCCGCCGCGGCTGCACGGCGAGGACGACGAGCCGGTCGACATGTTCGCGGCGATCCGCAAGGGCGACCTGCTCGTCCACCACCCATACGACTCCTTTGCCAGCTCGGTCGAGCGCTTCGTCTCCCAGGCGGTCGCCGACCCCGACGTGCTCGCGATCAAGCACACGGTCTACCGCACCAGCGACGACTCGCCGCTGGTGCCGTCGCTGATCCGCGCCTCCGAACGCGGCAAGCAGGCGGTCTGCATGGTCGAGCTGAAAGCGCGCTTCGACGAGGAGGCGAACATCCACTGGGCGAAGTCCTTGGAGGAGGCCGGCGTTCACGTCGTTTACGGCATTCCCGGCTTAAAGACGCACGTGAAGGCGATCCTGGTCGTGCGCCGCGAGGGCGAGCGGGTGCGCGAGTACGTCCACATCGGCACCGGCAACTACCACCCGAAGACGGCGCGCCTCTACACCGACTTCGGCCTCTTCACCGCCGATCCCGACATCGGTGCCGACGTCGCCGAGATGTTCAACTTCCTCACCGGCTACGGGCGCCCGGCCGAGTACCGCAAGGTGCTGGTCTCGCCGACCACGATGCGCGATCGGATCGTCGAGGAGATCGAGCGCACCGTCGCCGCCCACGAAGCGGGGGAGGAGGCGCGGATCGCCCTGAAGATGAACTCCTTGGTCGACGCCGGTTGCATCCAGGCGCTGTATGAGGCCTCGCGGGCGGGGGTCCCGGTCGATCTCAACGTGCGCGGAATCTGCTGCCTGCGACCCGGGGTTCCCGGGGTCTCGGAGAACGTCCGGGTCGTCTCGATCGTCGGCCGCTTTCTCGAGCACTCGCGCATCTATGCCTTCCAGCGCGGCGAGGAGACGCGGGTGCTGATGGGCTCGGCCGACCTGATGCCGCGCAACCTCGACAGCCGGGTCGAGTTGGCGACGCCGGTCGAGGACCCAGAGCTGCGGGCCGAGATGCTCGACGTGCTGGAGCGCTGCTTTGCCGACAACGCCAACGCCTGGGAGCTCGACTCCGAGGGGCACTGGACTCGGGCCGTCGCCCCGCTCGGCGAGCGCCGCAGCGTCCAGGGGGAGCTGCGCGAGCGCCACGCTGTTCGGGCAGCCGAGCAACTCGCCGCAGCGGCCGGATAACTCCGTTACGGACCGCTCCTCGCGTCACTAGGATGCGGCCCTTGGCGCGCTTCTCGCTTCTCCCTCGCGACCGCACCTTCTTCGACCTCTTCATCGAGGCCGGCAAGAACACCGTGAACGCGGCGCATCTGCTCGACCAGATGATGGCGCAATGGCCTGAGGCGGGGGGGCTCTCACGGCAGATAGTCGAGGCCGAGCACGAGGGCGACCGGATCACCCACGAGATCGTCAAACGGCTGAATTCCACGTTCGTGACCCCGATCGACCGCGAGGACATCTACGGCTTGGCGACGCAGATGGACGACATCGTCGACTTCACCGAGGAGGCCGCCGACCTGCTCGGCCTCTACAAGATCGAGGCGCCGATGGAGCAGGCAGGGGCCCTGACCAAGGTCCTGGTCGCTTCCTGCGAGCAGCTGGCGATGGGGATCGAGCACCTGCCCGAGTTCAAGGACCTCGACAAATACTGGATCGAGATCCACCGGCTCGAGAACGAAGGCGACCGGATCTCCCGCGACGCGGTCGCCTCGCTGTTCTCCAATGGGATCGACCCGATGGTCGTGATTCGCTGGAAGGACATGTTCGCGGTGCTCGAGGAGGCGATCGACGCCACGGAGACCGCTGCTCAGATACTCGAGGGCATCGTGATTAAGAACTCGTGATTCGCCGCCGTGGACTCTGATCTGATCCTCGTCATCGTCGTCGCTACGGCGCTCGCCTTCGACTTCACCAACGGGTTCCACGACACGGCCAACGTCGTTGCGACCTCGATCTCGACCGGGGCGGCGCGGCCGCGGGTAGCGATCGCGGTGGCGGCGCTGCTCAACTTCGCCGGCGCCTTCATCTCGATCTCGGTCGCCGCGACGGTCGCCAACGACGTCGTCAACGCCGACGTGATTACGCCGACGATCGTCTTCGCTGGCCTGATCGGGGCGATCGCCTGGAACCTGATCACCTGGTCCTTCGGCCTGCCCTCGAGCTCTTCGCACGCGCTGATCGGCGGGGTCGTCGGTTCCGCTGTCGCCGCCGTCGGCTTCGACGCGATCCTCGCCGAAGGCCTGGTCGGCAAGGTGTTGATCCCGGCGCTGGTCGCGCCGTTGCTCGCCTTCCTGGTCGCGGGCGCCTCGATCGCGATCATCTACCGGGTGGTCGGCAAGCAGCGGCCGGGAACCGTAACCCGCGGCTTCAAGTACGGCCAGATCGTCTCCGGCGGCCTGCTCGCGCTCGCGCACGGGACCAACGACGCCCAGAAGACGATGGGGGTAATCACCCTGGCGCTGATCGCCAACGGCAGCCTCGGCGCCGACGCCGACCCGCCGTTCTGGGTGATCTTCTCCGCCGCGACGGCGATCGCCCTCGGCACCTACAGCGGTGGCTGGCGGATCATCAAGACGACCGGTACGCGGATCATCAAGATGGACGCGGCCCAGGGCTTCGCCTCGCAGGGGGCGGGCTCGGCGGTGATCCTCGCTTCGACCCACTTCGGCTTCCCGCTCTCGACCACGCACGTGATCAACGGCGGGATCATGGGCGCCGGCGCGGCTAAACGCCTCTCGGCAGTGCGCTGGGGGGTGGCGGGGAACATCGTCACCGCCTGGGTCCTGACCCTGCCGGCGGCGGCCGCGATCGGCGCGCTCGCCTACGGCGTGACGCGGATCTTCGGCACCGGAGCGTTGGGGCCGGTCATGGTCACGATCGCCTCCCTGGTGCTGATCGCCGCCCTCTTCGCACGCCGGGCGGAGCGCGGCGCCCCCGTCGCCGCCGAGGGCGCATGATCGCGACGATCGTCGAAGGCGAGGCGCTGCTGGAGACGGTGGTCGCCTCGGTCGTCGCCGGAATCGGCGTCACCTTCGTCTTCTCGATCGCGATCTGGGGTGCGGGCCGCTTCGTCGACCTCAGCCGCGAGGAACGGCCGCTGGCGGCGGGAGCCGCGGCTCTGGTCGGTGGCGTCGCCCTGCTCGCGACGATCGCGGCGGTGGTCGTCGGGATCCTCGTGATGACCAGCGGCTGAGCCGATCGAAGCGGCGGCATCGCTCGATTGCCGTCGTACACTGGATCGGTGCGTACCGCCCGCAACGTCGCGATCGTCATGGTCCTCGCCCTCGGGGTCGCATTCGTCCCCGGCGGCGGCAACGTCGTCGAAGCGATCTTCGCCGCGCTGACGATGGGCTTCCTGGCCGGAATCAGCTGGATGCTCTACACGCTCAGCCGCCAGAATCAGCTGACGCTGGCGACCCTCAGCGACGGCCGGCGGGCGCTCTTCTACGGCGGCTTCGGGATGATCTCACTCCTGATCGCTGGCACCGACAAGCTGTTCGCCAGCGGCGGCGGCACGCTGCTTTGGATCCTCCTGATCGGCGTCTCGGTGGCCGCCATCGTGCGGGTCTGGACCGAGGCGAATTCCTACTGACGTAGGAGAGACCTGACCGAAACGTGAGCCTGCGCGCGCCACGCGTGCGCATTGGCCTGGGACGGTGCGCCGGTGCCGTCGAGGACCGTCAGCAACGCAGACCGGGGGGAAGAGGGGACCGCGTCGGTCGAGCTGATCGCCGTGGTCCCCTTCCTGCTGCTGGCGGTCCTGGCGGCGATTCAGATCGCCCTCGCCGGCCACTCCCTGTGGTCGGCCGGGGTGGCCGCCCGAGCCGGGGCGCGGGCGGCCCTGGTCGGAGGGGATGCGACGGCGGCAGCGAGGCGGGCGCTGCCGCCGTCGCTGCGGGACGAGGCCGAGGTCGAGGCGTCCGGGGATGTCTCGGTCCAGGTAGCTGTGCCGCGCTTCCTGCCCGGCATGCCGCGGGTGATGGTCGGTGCAGCGACGGATCTGGGGGCCTGACGTGTCTGACCGGCGCATGCCTGCGTCCTCGGTCGCTCGCGTGCAGAGCACGCCACGCTCCCTGCGTCCTTGGCCTGCTTGGTCAGACACATCAGGCCAGGCGACGATTGAGTTGGTCGCGGCCCTGCCGGCGCTGCTGCTCGCGGCGCTGATCGCGCTGCAGCTGCTCGCGGTCGGGCTCGCCGTGACGCTGGCCGACGGCGCCGCCGAGGCCGGGGCGCTCGCCCTCGCCTCCGGCGGCTCGGCGATGGAGGCCAGTCGTGCCGCGCTGCCGGGCTGGGCGGAGGACGACGTCGCGGTCTCCGTGCGAGGTGGCACCGTGACCGTACGCCTCGCGCCGCTCTCGCCGCTGGGCGCGGTCGCCGAGCGGCTCGCCGTCACTAGTTCGGCCAGCGCGAGGCCAGCGCGGTGATCGAGAACCCGCTGAGCGACAGGCCGACTGTGGCGGTAACGGCGGTCGGCAGGGCTGAGGGGTCGCGCGGTGCCGCGGCGGCCCTTGCCTGCGCAGACGCAGACCTCGACCGGGCGACGCTCCTGGTCGACGTCGGCGACCGCCCGCCACGTCCGACCCTGCTCGCCTCTGCCGCCGCCCAGAGGCTGGAGGAGCGCCTGGCGGCGCACCTCCCGGACCGGCGTGTGGCGGCCCGCGGTCAGCTATGTCAGCTCGCGGTGCCGTCGGGGCGGGAAGGCTTCGAGGTCGCGGCCTCGGCAGTCTCCGTCGCCCGCGGCGCGCTCGCCGTCCTGCACCTGCCACCCGACCAGCTGCAGTCGCTGCTTGCAGCGGAGCACGGCCCGCGACTCTCCGGTGTCCTCCTCCGCGCCGACCTCGCAACCGACCGCCCCATGGTCGCCCTCCTCGCCCGCGATCTGCTCGCCCGCGGCTTCGCCCTCCACGTCCTCAAGCACCGCCTCAACTGGATCGCCGAACGCCGCGCCCTCTTCGGTGCGCTGTCCGCGGACTCGCCGGGCGGGCTGTCTTCGCAGATCCTGGGAAGCCTTCTGTCGCACCAGTGCTACATTGCTTCCGATGGCCCGAGAGATCACCCAGCGGGAGCTGCGCAACCAGAGCGGGGAGATTATGCGAGAGCTAGATCGCGGTGAGAGCTTCGTCGTCACTCGCAACGGCATCCCGGTGGGAGAGCTGCGGCCGGTCCGCCCGCGACAGTTCGTTCGCGCCGAGGTTGCTCAAGCTGCCATGCGCGGCGTCGGCCCAATCGATTTCAAGCAGTTCCAAGCCGATGTCGACGCATTCCTCGATCAAGATCCGACGCCTCGTGCTTGGCGAGAGGAGTGATCGCGGCCTGATCGATACGTCGGTCGCGATCGATCTCGAGACCGTCGACGTATCCCGGCTTCCGGTGGAGATTGCGGTCTCTGCTCTAACGCTGGCCGAGTTGGCCTGTGGCCCCGTTACGGCAAAGACCGAGGAACACCGAGCGCGCCGTCAGGAGCACCTTCAGCGGATTGAGGCAACCTTCGAATGTCTCGATTTCGACCCGCGTTGTGCCCGTGCCTTCGGGCCGATCTACACGGCAACCAGGGCGAGCGGCCGCAACCCCCGGGGCGCCCGCGCACTCGATTTGATGATCGCTGCGACCGCGCGCGCACACGGGCTGCCGGTCTACACGCTCAACGCGGCCGACCTGGTGGGTCTCGACGATCTGGTCGAGATCGTCGACCTGGGCTAGATCCTCCTAGTAGGGGTAGGGGTAGGGCGAGGGTTCAGGTTCGGGCTGCGGCGCGGGGGGCAGCTTGCCGGTCACAGCGGCGCGCCAGGTGCCGACGTCTTTGATCCCCTGGCCGTTGACGTCGCCGGCTTTGGTGTCGCCGCTGAAGGTGTAGAGGGGACGACCCTTATAGGTGACCTGAATCCTGCCGTCGGGCCGCTCGACCTGTGCCAGGTACACCGGACCTACGGGTTGCACGGTTCTCGCCACCAGCAACGGCCGCCAGGCCGAGAGGCAGGAGCCGGTGCAGATGAATTTGCCGTTGGTCTCGGCGCTGAGGCTGTAGAGGGTGCGGCCTTTGACGGTGGTGAGGATGGTCTTGCCGAGTGCGGCGCTCTCTGCCTCCTTGGCGACTTTCTTGGTCGCTTTGACGGCACCGGTCGCGGCCGGGGCGAGCAGGGCGACCATGGCGGTAGCCAGGAGGGCGACGCGAATCTGGAGGCGGGGACGGTTGATGGTCATCGGGCGCATGCGAGTGCTCCTTGCTCGGCTAGGGGTCGAACGGTTCTACGGCGCGGGTTGCGGAAAGGTTCGCAGACATCGGGTTTTTGCGAATCGGTCACCCCGCAGTCGCGCAAACGTTCGCTTCCGCGCGCCACGGGTGCGCCCGCCGCCGCCAGGGTCGGCCCGATGCGCTGGCGCAGCGAGAGTGGGCAGGCCCTGATCCTCGCCTTGGGCGGGGCCTTCGTGCTGATTGCGGGGGCGCTGGCGCTGGTCGCGATCGCTGGGGCGATGACCGGGAAAGGGCGGGCACAGCGCGCGGCGGACTTAGCCGCGATCTCGGCGGCGCGGTCGATGCGTGACGACCTGCCGCGCCTGTTGGTGCCGCCGACCCTCCCCAATGGGCTGCCCAACCCCGCTCACCTCCCGAAGCCGCTCTACCTGGCGCGGGCGCGAATCGCGGCGGTCGATGTCAGCGCGGCGAACGGCGTCGATCCGGCTCATCTCGAACTCGCCTTCCCCGATGGAGCCTCGTTCGCGCCGCTGCGCGCCAAGGCGACGATCGTCGCGCGCCTGGAGGTGGAAAAGGGTGGTCAGGAGGTTGAAGCCTCCGCTGTGGCCGAAGCCGCCGCGCCGCTTGGCGTTGCCCCCGACGCGACGACGATGGCTAGCGGCGGCGGCTACAGCGGCCCGCTGGTCGTCCGCAACGGCGAGGGAATGCGTCCCGATGTCGGTGCCGCCTTTGACCGGATGGACGCCGCCGCCCGCGCCGACGGCGTCGAACTGATCGTCGTCTCTGGCTTTCGCTCCGACGCCGAGCAGGCGGAACTGTTCGCCGCTCACCCCGACCCGCAGTGGGTGGCGCCCCCGGGCCAGTCGCTTCACCGCTGTGCGACCGAGCTCGACCTGGGTCCGGATTCCGCATACGGCTGGCTGGCCGCGAACGCCACCCGCTTCGGCTTCGTCCAGCGCTACTCGTGGGAGGCTTGGCACTACGGGTTCGATGCCGGCCCGCCACCCTGTTCGGCGGCGGGGAGCTCGGTGACCGCGACTGGGGGAGGTGCCGAGCCCAGCATTGCCCTACCGTCGTTTGTCCCATCCCGCTTCCGCGCCCCGCTGCTCGCCGCCGCTGCGCGCTGGCGCGTCCCGGCTGCTCTGCTCGCCGCCCAGCTGATGGCCGAGTCGGGCTTCGACCCGCTCGCGGTCTCCCCCGCCGGCGCCCAGGGCATCGCCCAGTTCATGCCCTCAACCGCCGCTTCATACGGGCTTCGCGATCCCTTCGACCCAGTCGCCGCGATTGAGGCCCAGGCGCACCTGATGTCGGACCTGCTGCGTCAGTTCGACTCCCCCGAGCTCGCCCTCGCCGCCTACAACGCCGGCCCCGGCGCGGTCGAAGCTTGCAGCTGCGCCTCCCCCTACGCCGAGACCCAGGCCTACGTCACCCGCATCCTCGCCCTGCTCGGCGGCGCCGGCACCCTCGCTCTTCCCAGTTTCGAAGTCCGGCTGGTCGCCTGAGCAGAGCGCGATGGGCGAGGAGCGGTCGCGCTTAGGCTCAGCTCTGGCGGGTATCGTCGAGGCATGGCGAATCCGTTCACCCACAAGAAGCTCACCGACGTCAAGGACTCGGCGCCCGAATTCGGGTTCGACGAGGCACAGGAGGCGCGGTTCGCGAAGAAAGACCTCGAAGCCGAGGAGACTGGGATCAGCCACGTGCGACTGAAGCCGGGGCAGCGCTCGCCGTTCGGGCACAAGCACGAGCAGGCCGAGGAGGTCTACGTCGTGATCGGCGGCTTTGGGCGGATGAAGCTCGACGACGAGATCATCGAGGTCGAGCAGCTCGACGCAGTCCGGGTCTCGCCGCAGGTGACGCGCGCCTTCGAGGCAGGCACGGAGGGCATCGAGGTGCTCGCGGTCGGCGCCCGCCACGACGGCGACGGCGAGGTCTTCCCCGGTTGGTGGAGCGATTGAGCGGCGCGCTCACTTAGACTGGCGGCCGATGGCAACCGTCGAGGTACAGGGCGTCGAGGGGATGCAGGCGCTGGTCGGGCAGGAGATCGGCCCGAGCGAGTGGCGCACCGTCACCCAGGACGACATCGACACCTTCGCGCGGGTCTCCGGCGACGACCAGTGGATCCACGTCGACGTCGAGCGCGCCAAGTCAGAGAGCCCGTTCGGCACCACGATCGCCCACGGTAACTTGACCCTCTCGCTGGTCGACGGCTTCCGCAAAGAGCTGATCACCTCGACCGGGTTCACGCTCGGGGTCAACTACGGCTGGAACAAGATCCGCTTCCCGGCCCCGGTGCCGGTGGACTCCAACGTCCGCGGCAAGGCCGAGGTCGTCTCGGTCGAGGAGAAGGGCGGCGGCTGGTGGGAAGTGGTGACCCGCTTCACCCTCGAGGTCGAGGGCAACGAGAAGCCGTGCTTCGTCGGTGACAGCGTCACCCGCGTGATGGCCCCTCCAGGCTGATCGCAACGTCACTCCCGGTTGTGCGGTCCGACCCCGCTTTCGCCTTGACCTACCCGAAGATCGAGCTGCACGTGCATCTGGAGGGCACTGTTCGTCCCTCGACTTTGCTGGAGATCGCTCGCCGTAACGAGGTGGCCCTGCCCGCCGATACGGTCGAGGGACTGGCCGATCTCTACCGCTTCCGGGATTTTGCCCACTTCATAGAAGTTTGGGTGATGACGACTCGCGCCCTACGGACCGCGGAGGATTTCCGTCAGGTGGTTGTCGACTACGCGCGGGAGGCGGCGGCCCATGGCGCGGTCTATGTGGAGGGGATCTTCGCGCCCGCTGAGCCGACGATGCGCGGAGTGTCGTGGGAGGCCGTGTTCGAGGGATATTGCGACGGCATTCAGGAGGCCCGAGAGCTGCATGGAGTTGAGATGCGGCTCACACCTGACATCTCGCGTGGCCTTCCCCTCGATGTGGCTGAGGCCACCGCACGCTACGCGGCCAAGTACAGGGAGCGAGGGGTCGTTGGGATCGGGCTCGGTGGCCTGGAGGCTGAGTTTCCACCCGAGCCATATGCGGACGCCTTCGCGCTTGCCCGCGAGGGTGGGATTGCCTCCGTCCCCCATGCTGGTGAGGTCACCGGCATTCCCTCAATCCGCGGTGCTCTGGAGGAGCTGGGGGCGGATCGCATCCGCCACGGCATCCGGGCAGTGGATGACCCGGCAATGGTCCGCGAGCTGGCCGGGCGGGGAACGGTGCTCGATGTCTGCCCAATCTCCAACCTGCGGACTGGCGCAGTGCGCTCGCTCGCGGAGCATCCTCTGCCCCAACTAGTTAGCGCTGGCGTTCGTTGCTCCCTCTCGACCGATGATCCGGCGATGTTCGACACGGATCTGGGCAGGGAGTACGAAGCGGCCCAGCCTTGGGCTGTCGCCTCTTGACTTCTATGAGGCTGGCGTGGCCGGAGCACTCTGCGACGAGCGAACGAAGGAGTTACTCCGTCGCCACGGAGAAGCGTTTGACTGGGCCAACGCAATTGAGGGGACTGGG
Source organism: uncultured Solirubrobacterales bacterium (assembly GCA_963846515.1). Taxonomy (GTDB): domain Bacteria; phylum Actinomycetota; class Thermoleophilia; order Solirubrobacterales; family 70-9; genus VAYN01. The sequence goes on from CAWJWC010000005.1 coordinate 654,405, forward strand.
ATAGGGCCGAACAGCTCATAACGACGAAGGCTCGCTGGAATTGCCCTGCTGGTCTCATCGGACAAGTCATGGATCGGACCAGCCGTCCCCAGGCTGTGCGGTGGTAAGGCGCCTGTCGGCTGACGGGCGCCAGGTACCGCCGTCCTATTTGACCGTCAGGACGCCTTCCATGCCGGCCTCGCGGTGGCCGGGGACGGAGCAGAAGAAGGTGTATTCGCCGGGTTTGAGGTCGACCTCGGTGGAGTCCGAGCCTTGGCCGATCACTTCGGTCGAGCCGATCGTCTTTGCCGCTCGCGTCTTCGATCGCGACGTCGTGGCTGAGCTGCTGCGGGTTGGTGAAGTTGACCGTCACTTTGCCCGCTTTGGAGGAGGCGGTTTCGGTCGTGTAGGCGAGTTCGCCGCCCGGGTCGGCTTCGAAGTCGAGGGTCGCCGCGCCGGCCGTGCCGCCTTCGGCTTCGTTGCCGCCGCCGGCTGCTCCACCACTTTCCTGGGTGGTTTCACCGCCGCCGGTGTTCGTCGTGTCGTCATCGTCACCACCGCAGGCGACGAGGGCGAACGCGGCGAGCAGCAGGGCGAACAAGAACACGGCTTTCTTCATGACGGTCCTTTCCGGCTGGCGGAGTGGCTTGACTTCCTCTGACTGTAACCCGGATACGAGTGGGCTGCAGCCTCGGTTCAGCGCCCGTGAAAGACCGGGGTGTCGCCGCCGAAGAAGGCCTCGACGCCGTTGCGCAGGTCCTCGGTCGCCATGCTGTCGGCGATCCCGTGCCGCTCCAGCTGCAGGTGCTCGGTGAGGCTGTTCTCGATGCTGACCCCGCAGAGCCGCTTCGCCATCCTCACGTAGTGCGGCGCTTTCGCGGCCAGCTGCTCGGCCTTGGTCGCGGGCCGCGTCGATCAGCTCGTCCGGGGCGACGACCTCGCTCACCAGGCCCTCCTCGAGCGCTTCCGCAGCGCCCAGGTTGGGGTCTTCGAGCAGCAGTTCCAGCGCTCGGCTGGGGCCGACGACGCGGGGCAGGAAGTAGGTCATGCCGCCGTCCGGGGAGGCGCCGATGCGGCCGTAGGCGCAGGCGAGGAAGGCCTGCTCGGAGGCGATGCGGATGTCGCAGGCGAGCGCCAGCGAGAAGCCGGCGCCGGCCGCCGGCCCGTTGAGCGCGGCGATCACCGGGTAGGGGATCCGCCGCAGGTCGACGATCGCCGCGTGCAGGGCCTCGGCGCCGCGCCGCACGTCGGAGGGCAGGTCGATCTCCTCCGACTCGACCCCTTTGCGGAACCAGGTGACGTCGCCGCCGGCGCAGAACGCCTTGCCGGCGCCGGTCACGATCAGCGCCCGCAGCGGCGCCCGGTCGGCGAGCCAGGCGAAGGCCACGGTCATCTCGCCGATCATCTCCGGGCTCATCGCGTTGAAGGCGTCGGGCCGGTCGAGGGTGAGGGTGCCGATTTCCCCGTCGATCTCGATCCGCATCGTGTTCAGCTCCGGGGGGCTCAGGGTCTCGCTGGTCATCTCGCTCTCTCCGTGTTTGGGCGTCCGTTTGGCCGGTTGGCCAGCAGCCTACCCTTAGGGCGATGGCGGAAGGCACCGAGAACGGCTCTCCCTCGCGGTCCGAGCGGATCGCCCAGCAGCGACGCTCGCTGCCCGACGCGCCCGGCGTCTACCTCTTCTACGACCGGCGCGACGAGCTGCTCTACGTCGGCAAGGCGCGCTCGATCCGCAAACGCGTCGCCTCCCACTTCTCCGGCGGCGAGCACGCGGCTGACCTCGCGCATCGAGCGCATCGACACCCTGGTCACCGCCAACGAGGCGGAGGCGCTGCTGGCCGAGCAGAGCTTCATCAAGCGCCACCGGCCGCGCTTCAACATCCGCCTGCGCGACGACAAGTCCTACCCCTACGTCGCGGTCAGCCTCGACGAGGACTACCCGCGCGTCTACTTCACCCGCGAGAAGCACCGCCCGCACCGCGCCTACTTCGGCCCCTTCTCCAGCGCCAAGCGGGTGCGCGAGACGCTCGACCTGCTCGGCAAGCTGTTCCAGTTCCGCACCTGCGAGGGGGTCGAGCCGGGTCGCCGCTCCGGCAGCCCCTGTCTCGACTACTACATCAAGCGCTGCGGGGCGCCCTGCGTCGGCCACGTCAGCCAGGGAGGAGTACCGCCGCAACGTCGAGGCGATCGTCGACTTCCTCTCCGGCCGCTACCGCCAGGTCGAGGCCGAGGAGGCAGGCGAAGATGAAGGGCGCCGCGGGGGCGGAGGAATTCGAGCGCGCCGCCCTGCACCGCGACCGCCTGAAAGCGATCCGCTCGCTGTTCGAGCGCCAGCGGGTCGCCGGCGGCTCGGTCGGCACCGCCGACCTGATCGGGGTCGCGGTCGAGGGCGCCGACGCCAACGCCCAGGTCTTCCAGGTCCGCGACGGGATCCTCGCCGAGCGCCAGAGCTTCTACCTCGAGAACGAGGGCGAGCGCGACCTCGGCCGAGGTCGCCGAGGAGTTCATCGGCCAGTACTACTCGGCCTCGCCGGCGATGCCGAAGACGATCGTCGTCGGCCCCTACCTGCGCGAGCGCACCGCGGTGCTCGCCGCGGCGCTGAGCGAGCGCCGCGGGTCCCCGGTCGAGGTGCGCGCCGCCGAGCGCGGCGACAAACGCCGCCTGCGCGAGCTGGCCGAGCGCAACGCCCGCCTCGCGCTCGACCAGGACCGGCTGCGGCGCGAGCACCGCCGCGCCCGCCGGGTCGAGTCGCTGAGCGCGCTCGGCGCGGCGCTGGGGATGGAGGAGCTGCCGGTCCGCATCGAGGGCTTCGACATCTCCAACATCGGCGGCGAGCACACGGTCGCCTCGATGGTCGTGTTCGAGGGCGGTGCGACTAAGAAGGCCGACTACCGGCGCTTCAAAGTTCGCGGCGAGAAGCGCGACGCCGGCGGCAACGGCGGCCCCGACGACTTCGCCTCGATGGAGGAGGTGCTGGAGCGGCGGGTCGCGCGCTACCTCGAACAGGTCGACCTCTCGCCGCACGACGGCAAGCGCGACGCCAGCTTCGCCTCACTGCCCTCGCTGGTGATGATCGACGGCGGCAAAGGACAGCTGGCGGCCGGGATGAAGGCGCTGGCGCCGTTCGTCGAGCGCGGCGTCACCGTGGTCAGCCTCGCCAAGCGCGAGGAGGAGGTCTACGTTCCCGGCCGCGCCGCGCCGCTCGACCTCGCCGCCGACTCGGAGGCCTCGAAGCTGCTGCAGCGGGTCCGCGACGAGGCGCACCGGTTCGCGATCGAGCACCACCGCGGCCGCCGCGACCGGGCGATGACCGGCTCGGTGCTCGACGAGCTGAAGGGAATCGGGCCGGCGCGCAAGCGCGCCCTGCTCAAGCACTTCGGCTCGCCGGAGCGCTTCCTGGCCGCGACCCGGGAGGAGCTCGAGGCGGTGCCCGGCCTGCCTGGCAAAGTAGGGCGCGAGATCCACGAGCAGCTGAACAGGACCAGCTAGATGAGCACTAACGGAGCGACCAACAGCGGCGGCGTGACGATGGTCGTGATCACCGGCCACTCCGGGGCCGGCAAGTCGGAGGCGATCGCCGCCTTCGAGGACGGCGGCTACTTCTGCGTCGACAACCTGCCGCCGCGGATGATCGGCAGCCTCGGCGAGCTGTTCCGCCACGAGGGCAGCGGGGTCGAGCGGGCCGCGGTCGTCTCCGACGTGCGCGGCGGCGACTACTTCGACGATCTGCTGCAGGTGCTGGAGGACCTCAGCGGCGACGGGCTGAAGCCGCAGGTTCTCTTCCTCGAGGCCGACGAGGAGACCCTGCTCGACCGCTACAAGGAGACCCGCCGCCGCCACCCGCTGGCGCCCGATGGCCGGATCGTCGACGGGATCCGGGCCGAGCGTGAGCTGCTGGCGCCGCTGCGCGAGCGCGCCGACGTGGTGATGGACACCAGCGACCTGACCGGGGCCGAGTTGCGGCGGCGGATCGCCGAGGAGATGCTCGGCGACGAGGAAGGGGGAGAGCTGGCCCTGACCCTGCTCACCTTCGGCTTCAAGAACGGGCCGCCGCGCGACGCCGACCTCACCCTCGACGTCCGCTTCCTGCCCAACCCCCACTACGTCGACGAGCTGCGGCCGCTGACCGGGCTCGACGAGCAGGTTCGCGCCTACGTCGAGTCGGGTACCCAGGCCGGCGAGTTCTACGGCCGCCTGCTGCCGCTGCTCGAGTTCCTCGTCCCCGCCTACGTGGCCGAGGGCAAGAGCCACCTGACGATCGCCGTCGGCTGCACCGGCGGCCGCCACCGCTCGGTCACCGTCGCCGACCGCATCCGCCGCGACCTGGCTGAGCGCGACGACGTGATCGTGCGCATCAAGCACCGCGACGTCGAGCTCGACGGCTGAGGGGCTAGTCCTCCAATGCGGGCCACGGCTCGCCGACAGCGCCGCCGACCTAGAATCGCCGGGCTTTGCCTGAACCTGTGATCTCCGTCCGTGGCCTGCGCAAGAGCTACGGGGACAACGAAGCCGTCCGCGGCATCGACCTCGAGGTGTGCGCCGGGGAGGTCTTCGCCTTCCTCGGCCCGAACGGGGCCGGCAAGACGACCACGGTCGAGATTCTCGAGGGCTATCGCAAGCGCAGCGGGGGGGAGGTCACGGTGCTCGGCGAGGACCCGGAGCGGGCGCGGCGACAGCTGGCGCGAGCGGATCGGGATCGTGCTGCAGAGCTGCCGCCTCGACCCCTACCTGACCGTGCGCGAGTCGCTCGAGCTCTACGCCGGCTACTACTCGCAACCGCGCCCGGTCGACGAGGTGATCGAGCTGGTCGGCCTCGCCGGCAAGGCGGACGAGCGCACCGGCAAGCTCTCCGGCGGCCAGCAGCGCCGCCTCGACGTCGGCATGGCCCTGGTCGGCGACCCCGAGCTGCTCTTCCTCGACGAGCCGACCACCGGCTTCGATCCGGCGGCGCGGCGCCAGGCCTGGGAGGCGATCGCCGGCCTGCGCGAGCTCGGCAAGACCGTCTTCCTCACCACCCACTACATGGACGAGGCCCAGCATCTGGCCGACCGGGTCGCGATCCTCGCCGGCGGCGAGGTGGTCGCGCGCGGGGCGCCGGAGGAGCTCGGCGACCGCGGCAGCCAGCCGACCGTGATCACCTACCGCGGCGCCGACGGAGACGTCTCGCTGACCACGACGACGCCGGTCGAGACTCTCAACGAGCTGACCGGGAGGGCGCTGGCGGAGGGCTTCGAGCTCGAGGACCTGGAGGTGAGGCGGCCGAGGCTCGAGGACGTCTACCTGGAGCTGACCGAGCAGGGCGCGCCGGCGCCCGCCGCGGCTCCCGAGACAGAAAAGGCGACGGCGCGATGAGCCTCGTCCTGCACCAGCTCCGCTACGACCAGAAGGCCTTCTGGCGCAACCCGGCCGCGGTCTTCTTCACGGTGATGTTCCCGGTCGTCCTGCTGCTGATCTTCGCCACGGTCTTCGGCGACCAGACGATCGAGGTCAACGGCGGGATCGAGATCACCGCCTACTACGTGCCGGCGATCATCACCCTCGCGGTGATCTCGGCGACGATGCAGAGCCTCGCGATGTCGCTGGTGATCGCCCGCGAGGACGGCCGCCTCAAGCGCGGACGCGGCACGCCGATGCCCGCCTGGGTCTTCATCGCCGGCCGGGTCGGCAACTCGATCGTGGTGGCGCTCCTGATGCTGGCCCTGATCGCGCTGCTCGGCCGCGTCCTCTACGGGGTGCCGATCCCCTGGGGCGAACTGCCGGCGATCCTCGTCACGCTGACGATCGGCGCCGCCGCCTTCAGCTGCCTCGGCATCGCGCTGACCGCGGCGATCCCCTCCCAGGACGCCGCCGCCCCGATCGTCAACGCGCTGCTGCTGCCGCTCTACTTCCTCTCCGGGATCTTCATCCCCGACGACGAGCTGCCCCAGGGCGTGATCGACTTCGCCAACCACTTCCCGATCCGCGACTTCTTCCAGGCCTTCTTCACTGCCTATCTGCCGGGCGGCGACTCCGGCCTCGACTGGGGCAACCTCGCGGTCGTCGCGATCTGGGGCGTCGCCGGTCTGCTGCTCGCGATCCGCTTCTTCCGCTGGACGCCGCGCGGCGACTGAGCGACAGGTCAGACGACTTTCCGGGTGACCCGTCTATAGCCTCCTGGGTCCCATGCTGCACCACGTCCTCCTGGAGGTCTCCGACCTCGAGCGCAGCGCCGCGTTCTACGACTCGTTGCTGGCGCCGCTCGGCTGGCGTCGCCATTTCGAGGAGGACGAAACGATCGGCTGGGGCATCGCCAAGCCGGTCTTCTTCATCGCCGCCCATCACGACCCGAAGCCGGGCTTCGGCCTGCTCAGCTTCTCGGCGCTCGGCATCGTCGCCGTCAAGGCAGCCTGGGAAGGCGGGATGCGGGCGGCGGCACCAGCGTCAGCGACCCCGGCGAGCGGCGCTCGCACGGGTCTGGCTCCTACTCGGCTTTCCTCAAGGACCCGGACGGGTACGAGATCGAGATCACCATCGGGTCCGACTAGGGCCGACTCCCTAGGATCGGCTTCCCAAACGAATTCAGGAGGCAATGACTTCATGGCTGTGAAGGTCGGCATCAACGGTTTCGGGCGGATCGGGCGCAACGTCTTCCGCGCCGCGAAGGCGGCAGGCGCGGACATCGACTTCGTCGCCGTCAACGACCTGGTCGACACGGCCACGATGGCCCACCTGCTCAAGTACGACTCGATCCTCGGGCGCTTTCCCGGCGAGGTCTCGGTCGACGGCGACGTCGATCTCGGTCGACGGCGACGAGCTCAAGGTCCTCTCCGAGCGCGACCCGGCGGCACTGCCCTGGGGCGACCTCGGCGTCGACGTGGTGATCGAGTCGACCGGCTTCTTCACCGGCCGCGACGACGCCGCCAAGCACCTCGAGGCTGGCGCGAGGAAGGTGATCATCTCCGCCCCGGCCAAGGAGCCGGACGTGACCGTCGCGCTCGGCGTCAACTTCGACAGCGACTACGACCCGGCCAGCCACGACATCATCTCCAACGCCTCCTGCACGACCAACTGCCTGGCGCCGCTGGCCAAGGTGCTGAACGACTCGTTCGGGATCGAGCAGGGGCTGATGACGACGATCCACGCCTACACCGCCGACCAGCGCCTGCAGGACATGCCGCACAAGGACCTGCGCCGGGCGCGGGCCGCGGCGCTCAACCTGATCCCGACCACGACCGGCGCCGCGAAGGCGGTCGGCCTGGTGCTGCCGGAGCTGAACGGCAAGCTGAACGGGTTCGCGATGCGGGCACCGGTCGCGACCGGCTCGGTCGTCGACCTCGTCTTCAGCACCGCGAACCCGCTCGATGCCGACCAGGTCAACGCCGCCGTCAAGCAGGCGGCCGAGGGGCCCCTGCAGGGGATCCTCTCCTACACCGAGGATCCGATCGTCTCCACCGACATCGTCGGCGACCCGCACTCCTCGATCTTCGACGCCGGCCAGACGATGGTGATCGGCGACGGGCGCATGGTCAAGGCGGTCAGCTGGTACGACAACGAGTGGGGCTACTCGAACCGCTGCGTCGAGCTGGCCGGCAAGGTCCTGCCGTCCTGAGCGACGCCGGGACGCGCGCCGGTGAGCTTCGACAAGGCAAGCGTCCGCGAAGCTGAGGTCGAGGGCCGGCGGGTCTTCGTCCGGGTCGACTTCAACGTGCCGCTGGCAGACGGGGCGGTGGCCGACGACATGCGGATCCAGGCGGCGCTGCCGACGATCGAGCTGCTGCGCGAGCGCGGCGCCGCGCTGGTCCTCGCCTCGCACCTCGGCCGGCCGCAGGGGCCAACCCGACCCGGCGCTCTCGCTGGCGCCGGTCGGGAAGCGCCTCGGCGAGCTGCTCGGGATCGAGGTGCAGCAGGCGCCGGCGGTGGTCGGCGGCGACGTCGAGCTGCTCGCCCGCGGGCTCGGCCCCGGCGACGTGCTGCTGCTCGAGAACACCCGCTTCGAGCCGGGCGAGACCGAGAACGACCCGAAGCTGGCCGAGGCGCTGGCCGAGCTCGCCGACCTCTACGTCAACGACGCCTTCGGCGCCGCCCACCGCGCCCACGCCAGCACCGTCGGGGTGGCGGAACACCTCCCGGCTACGCCGGCCTGCTGCTCGAACGCGAGGTGGTCGAGCTGACCTCCGTGGTCGAGTCGCCGCGGCGGCCGCTGGTCGTCGTGCTCGGCGGCGCCAAGGTCTCCGACAAGATCGGGGTGATCGACCGCTTCCTCGAGATCGCCGACCAGATCCTGATCGGCGGCGCGATGTGCTTCAGCTTCTTCCGCGCCCAGGGGGTCGCAACCGGCAACTCGCTGGTCGAGGAGAAGGGCGTCGAGCTGGCGGCGGAAGCGCTGGAGCGGGCCAAGCACTCCGACTGCGAGCTGCTGCTGCCGGTCGACCTCGTGCTCGGCCGGGAGCTTCGACGCAGCGACCGAGCGGCGCGAGCAGGACTGCGTCGAGGTGCCGGACGGCTGGATGGGCCTCGACGTCGGTCCGCGCACCGCCGCCCGCTACGCGCAGGCGATCGCCGCGGCCGGGACCATGCTCTGGAACGGCCCGATGGGCGCCTTCGAGCTGGAGCCGTTCGCGGCCGGGACCCGCGCCGTCGCCGAGGCCGTCGCGGCGGCGCCGGGGACGACCGTGATCGGCGGCGGCGACTCGGTCGCGGCGCTGCGCAAGTTCGGGCTCGACGACAAGGTCGACTGGCTCTCGACCGGGGGCGGGGCGTCGCTGGAGCTGCTGGAGGGAAAGAAACTGCCGGGCGTCGAGGCCCTGCTCGACAAGGAGGCAACCGATGCCTGACCGCACGCCGTACATCGCCGCCAACTGGAAGATGCACAAGACGGTCGCCGAGGCGGCCGAGTTCGTCGACGCGCTATTGCCACGGATCGCGGCAACCCAGAACGACGTCGTCATCTGCCCGCCCTTTACCGCGTTGACCGCGGTCGTCGAGCGTCGCTACGGCACCGCCGTCAAGGTCGCCGCCCAGAACATGCACGAGGAGGACTCGGGGGCCTTCACCGGCGAGGTCTCGGCGCCGATGCTGGCCGAGCTCGACGTCGAGGCCGTAGTGCTCGGCCACTCCGAGCGCCGCCAGTACTTCGGCGAGACCGACGAGGCGCTGGCGCGCAAGGTGCCGGCGGCGCTCGCCGCGGGCCTCGAGCCGATCCTCTGCGTCGGGGAGAGCGAGCAGGCGCGCGACGCCGGCGAGACCGAGGAAGTGCTGGAGCGCCAGTTGCAGGCCGACCTGGCAAAGCTCGAGTCCGCAGATCTGAGCCGGGTCGTGATCGCCTACGAGCCGATCTGGGCGATCGGCACGGGGCGCACGGCGACGCCCGAGCAGGCCCAGCAGGCGTGCGCTTTCATCCGCGACGTGGTCCGCATGCGCGGCGCCGTTGCCGACGAGCTGCGGGTCCTCTACGGCGGCTCGGTCAAGCCGGACAACGCCGCCGAGCTGCTCGCCCTGCCGGACGTCGACGGGGCCCTGGTCGGCGGCGCTTCGCTCGACCCGGAGGAATTCGCCGCGATCGTGGAAGCGGCATGACGGCCCCATGACTCCTTTGGTCCCCTCACTGACGCTGGTCATCCTCGACGGCTGGGGGCTGGCCGAGCCGGGGCCAGGCAACGCGATCTCGCTGGCCGAGACGCCGGTCTTCGACCGCCTCTGGGGGGGCTACCCGCATACCCGGCTCTCCGCCCAGGGCCCCGACGTCGGCCTCCCCGAGGGACAGATGGGCAACTCCGAGGTCGGCCACCTCAACCTCGGAGCCGGGGCGATCGTCAAGCAGGACCTGGCCCGGATCGACGACGCGGTCGCCGACGGCAGCTTCTTCGAGAACCCGGCGCTGCTGGCCGCCTGCGAGCGCGCACGCGACAGCCCGCGCGGGCGCCTGCACCTGCTCGGACTGGTCTCCGACGGGGGCGTTCACTCCGGCTGGGAGCACATCGAGGCGACGATCGAGCTCGCCTCCCAGGAGGGCGTGCCCGACATCGTCTTCCACGCTTTCACCGACGGCCGCGACACGCTGCCGCACGGCGGCCGCACCTACCTCGCCGAGCTCGAACGCTGGCTGCGCCAGGCTGGCCGCGTCGCCACGGTCAGCGGCCGCTACTACGCGATGGACCGCGACACCCGTTGGGAGCGAACCAAGCTCGCCTACGACGCGATCGTCCACGCGAGCGGGTTGCGCGCCGAGAGCGCGGCCGCCGCGATCGAGGCCTCCTACGAGCGCGGCGAGACCGACGAGTTCGTGCAAGCCGACCGTGATCGGCGAGTACGACGGCGTCGCGGCCGGCGACGTCGGGATCTTCGTCAACTTCCGCCCCGACCGAGCTCGGCAGCTGACCCGCGCCCTCGCCGAGCCCGGTTTCGACGAGTTCCCGCGCGCCGGCGGCGCGACCCTCGATCTGACCACGATGACCGGCTACCGCAAGGGCTGGCCCTACCCGGTCGCCTTCCCTGAGGAGCGGCCGCGGACGACGCTGGCCGAAACCATCGCTGCTACCGGGGGCCACCAGCTACACGTCGCCGAGACCGAGAAGTACGCCCACGTCACCTACTTCTTCAACGGCGGTCGCGAGCAGGAGGTCGAGGGCGAAGAGCGTTGCCTGGTCGACTCGCCGCGCGACGTCCCCACCTACGACCACAAGCCGGAGATGAGCGCCCGTGCCGCCGCCGATGCCTTCGTCGAGCGCTGGAGCGGCGGCGAGCACCGCTTCGGGATCGTCAACTTCGCCAACCCCGACATGGTCGGGCACACCGGCTCGATCCCGGCAGCGGTGCGGGCGGTCGAGACCGTCGACGCCTGCCTCGGCGACGTCGTCGCCGCGGTCACGGCGCGTCACGGCGCCTGCATCGTCACCGCCGACCACGGCAACTGCGACCACATGCTCGAGCCGGACGGCTCACCCAACACCGCCCACTCGCTCAACCCGGTGCCGCTGATCGTCACCGCCGCGGGCATCGAGCTGCGCGGCGGCGGCATCCTCGCCGACGTCGCCCCGACCGCGCTCGACCTGCTCGGGATCCCCCAGCCCGAGGCGATGACCGGCCACTCGCTGGTCAAGTGAGAAACGACCCGGAGCGGCTGCGCTTCGAGATCGCCGCGCGGGACGGGACGGCGCGGGCGGGGACGATCCACACCGCGCATGGGCCGATCGAGACGCCCGCCTTCATCCCGCTGGCGACCAAGGGCTCGGTGCGCGGTCTCGAGGCGCGCGAGGTCGCCGGGCTCGGGTACGAGCTGATCCTCGGCAACACCTACCACCTCTTCGTCTCGCCGGGCCCAGAGCGGATCGCCGCTGCCGGCGGGTTGCACGAGTTCATGAGCTGGGAGCGGGCGCTGATCACCGACTCCGGCGGCTTCCAGGTCTTCTCGCTCGCCCATGGCGGGGTCGCCAACGAGGTCAAGGGCAGCGGCCGCTCGGGCGGAGAGGCCGGCTCGAAGGTCGAGATCACGGAGGAGGGGGCGCGCTTCCGCTCGCCCCGCGACGGGGCCGAGCTGTTCGTCTCGCCCGAGGTCTCGATGCGGGTGCAGGCGGCGCTCGGCTCCGACATCGCTCTCGTCTTCGACGAGTGCACGCCCTTCCACGCCGACCGCGACTACACCGCCCGCTCGACCGAGCGCACCCACCGCTGGCTCGAGCGTTGCCTCGCCTGGCACGAGGCCGAGGGCCCGGCGCGCCAGGCGGTCTTCGGGATCGTCCAGGGCGGCGTCTACGAGGACCTGCGCCGCGAATCGGCCGCGGCGATCTCCGCGGCGGCAGTCGACGGGATCGCGATCGGCGGCACGCTCGGTCGCGACAAGGCCGAGATGGCCGAGGTGCTGGCGCTGACCGCGCCACTCTTGCCCGAGGAGGCTCCCAAGCACTTGCTCGGGATCGGTGAGGTCGACGATCTGCTCGGTGGGATTGCCCTCGGCCTCGACGTCTTCGACTGCGCCGTCCCGACCCGGCTCGCCCGCCACGGCGTCGCCCTCGCCCCCGATCCCGAGAACCGCTTTCGGCTCAACCTGCGCAAGGCGGGCTGGGTCGGCGACCGCGACCCGATCGTCGCCGGCTGCCCCTGCCCGGCCTGCCAGCGCCACGACCGCGACTACCTCAGCTACCTCTCGCGGGCCGAAGAGCTGACCGCCGTCCGCCTCCTCGTCCTCCACAACCTCACCTACATGCACGAACTGACCACTCGCGCCCGCACCGCGATCGAGGCGGGCCGCTTCGAGGCTTACCGGGCAGCCGTGATTTCCGGGTCCACCCCCTGGGACGCGTAATACGGGAGGGATTCGTGGGGAGGGGCTGAGTGCCCCTCGCCCTCACAACAGCGGGGAGGTTCGGTTGAGGGGCACTCAGCCCCTCTTCTCGCGATGCCTCCGGCTATTCGGTGTTGCGCTGAACCAGTTCCTTGACTTCGTCGACCACCGCGTCGACGGTGTCCCCGGCCACTTTGGAGACCTTGACTCCGGCTGCCTTATCCGTAGTGATGATCACGGCGGCAGCAACTGCTGCTGCGACCAGGACCAGGGCGACAAGGGCGAGGACGAAGCGGACGAAGCGGGAGAAGGCGGAGCGCTGGGAGCGGGCGGGGGCGCGCGAGGCCGGGGCGGCGGGTGGCGGGGGAGGGGCGAGCCGCGGCTGCGGCCGCCGCGTCTGCGATTGCGCCGGCCGGTACTCGGTCCGGGCGGTGCTGCGGTCGAGGTGGCGGGTCGCGGCGGTATCGCCGCCGAGCACGCCGGTCTGGGCCGTCCCCTCATCGAGCGGCAGGGTCACGTCCTCCCCCTGCAGGCCCAGCCGCAGCCCGGTCTCGAGCTCGCTGGCGCTGCCGTAGCGCCGGTTCGGGTCGCCCTCCAGCGCCCGCAGCACGGCTCCGCTGAGCGTCTCCGGCACCTCGTCGTTGTAGGTGCTCGGGGGCAACGGCTTCTCGTTCTGCTGGCGCACCGCCAGCTCGGCCAACGAGGAGCCCTCGTAGGGGAGACGGCCGGTGAGGAACTGGTAGAGGACGACGCCGAGCGCGTAGACGTCGGTGGCGGGGGTGGCCTCCTCGCCGCGCACCTGCTCCGGCGCCAGATAGGCGGCGGTCCCGACCACCGAGCCGACCTGGGTGATCCGGGTCTGCTCGATCGCCCGCGCGATCCCGAAGTCGGTCAGCTTCACGGTCATCTCGCCGCCCCCGACCGGTCCGCCGACGACCATCAGGTTGCCCGGCTTGACGTCGCGGTGGATGATCCCGCGCCGGTGCGCGTAGTCGAGGCCGGCGCAGGCCTGAATCCCGATCTCCACCGCGATCTCCGGCCCGACCGGGCCGCCGCGCTGCAGGATCTGCGCTCCCGAGCGGCCCTCGACGTACTCCATGACGATGTAGTGACGGCCCTCGTCGACGCCGGTGTCGTAGACCTGGACGATGTTGGGGTGGATCAGCTTCGCCACCGCGAGCGCCTCGCGCCGGAAGCGGGCGACGAAGCGATCGTCGTCGGAGAGGTGCTCGGCCAGGACCTTGACCGCGACCGTGCGCTCGAGGATCAGGTCGGTCGCCTTGTAGACGTTCGACATCCCGCCCGAGCCGAGGCGGTCGCCGGTCTGATAGCGGCCGGAGAGGGTTCCCGCCTCCATCAGCCGCCGCCCTCTTCGTCGCTGCCTTCGACCGCTGCGCCCGGGCTGACCCCACCCGACGGCGTGCCGCCGCCCGGTTCGACCGGCGGCGCTTCTTCTTCCTGCTTTTCGTGACCTTTGGCTTTGCCTTCGGCCTTCGGCGGCAGGGTCGGCGAGGTTTCCGCTTCTTCAGCTTCTTTTTCTTCGTCCCGTTCGGCTTTGTCCGGTTTTGGTTTTTCCTCTTCTTCCGGTTCTTCGGCCGCTTCGATCGCCGGTTCTTCTGCTTCCGGTTCCGCTTCTTCGCAGTCGGCGACGACTTCGTTGAGCCGCGCCGCGCCTTCGCTCAGCGCCTGCTTCAGCTCCGCGTCGACTCCGCCGAGCGATTCGACCTGGGAGCTGACCGTGGCCGCCGTGTCGGCGGCGCCGGCGCAGTCTCCGTCGTCGGCCAGCTGCCGCACCAGATCGAGGTTGGCGTTGATTTCGCTGGCGGTGTCGCCGGGCAGCAGGTCGGCGTCTTCGTCGCCGCCGCAGGCGGCCAGCCCCAGCACCGCAGCGACGGCCAGGGCAAGGACGATCGGAGGTGCGCTCAAGCGACCCATGAATCGAGTCTAGACAACGCTTCGGGAGCCGTATTTCCCCTGCAATTGGCCCTCACCGCCCGACCTCCAGGCGCTCTGCCAGCTGGCTCGGCAGGCCCGCCGCCAGGATCGTCTCCGCGGCCATGGCGACGTCGTAGGGAACGCGGTGGAAACGCGCGATCCACTCCTCGGTGTCGAGCTCGATCCAGCCCGCCCGCGGGTCGCCGTCGCGCGGTTGGCCGACGCTTCCGGGGTTGAGCAGCCAGTTGCCGCTCTCGAGGCTGAGCAGCGCCTCGTCGCCTGCCTGGGAGCCTTGCGTCTCGCCGGCCCTGGCCTCGTCCGGGCGGCAGAAGAAGAGCGAGACGTGCGAGTGGCCGATCAGCGCGACCCGCTCCGTCTGCGCGTCTAGGCCCGCTTCCGCCTGGTCGATTGAGAGCACGTACTCCCAGATCGGGTCGCGCGGCGAGCCGTGAAAGAGGCCGACGCCCTCGCGCGCCCCCGCCGGGTCGAGCCCGCGCAGGAACTCCAGGGTCCCCTCGCTCGCCTCGTCGCGGGTCCACTCGACGGCGGCTGCGGCGGTCTCCGAGAAGGTCGAGACGTCGAGTGCGCCGAGCACCGCCAGGTCATGGTTGCCGACCAGGCAGACCTCGCAGCGCTCGCGGATCAGCTCGGCGCAGGCATCCGGCTGGGCGCCGTATCCGACCACGTCGCCGAGGCACCAGATCTCCTCGACGCCGGCCGCGTCGATCGCTGCGAGAGTGGCCTCGAGGGCGGGCTGGTTGGAGTGGACATCGCTGAGGACGGCTACACGCAAGCGGCCAGCGTACCCGCCGTCGCATCGTGCCCTGCGGCCGAACGGTCAAGTCGCTTGAGCGATCCATACGATGAGCCGGTGACCGCCACCGATTCGATCGCCGAGCTGCGGGGCGCCGTCGAGGGCGCCGCACGGGCCTTGCGCGACGGCGAGCGCACCGAGCCGGCCCCGACGCTGGACCGCCCGCCGAAGCCGGAGCTGGGCGACTACAGCTCCAACGCGGCGATGCTCCTGGCGGGCGCTCTCGGCGACAACCCGCGCGCCGTCGCCGCCCGCCTGCAGGCGGAGTTGGAGCGCGAGCTGGGCGCGTCCGGCAGCCTCGACCGGATCGAGGTCGCGGGGCCCGGCTTCGTCAACCTCTTCCTCTCCGACGCCTGGTACCGGCGCGCCCTGGCGGGCCTGCTCGCCGCCGGCGAGGACCTCGGCCCAGCGCCGACCGCGACCCCGGAGCGGGTCCTGGTCGAGTTCGTCTCCGCCAACCCGACCGGGCCGCTGCACGTCGGGGGCGGCCGTCACGCCGCCTACGGTGACGCCCTGGTGCGGCTGCTGGAGGCGGTTGGGCACGAGGTCGAGCGCGAGTACTACGTCAACGACGCTGGCGCCCAGATCGAACGCTTCGCCGCCTCGATCGCCGCTCGCATGGCCGGCGAGGAGCCGCCCGAGGACGGCTACGGCGGCGAGTACGTGATCGAGCTGGCCGAGGGGATCGCCGCCGAGAGCCTCGACCCAGCCGACCGCGAGGCGCTGGGACGGCGCGGGGTCGAGCTGGTCTTGGAGCAGGTCCGCACTACCCTCGAGCGCTTCGGCGTCCGTTTCGACACCTGGTTCTCGGAGCGCTCGCTTTACGAGCGCGGCGAGGTCGAGTCGGCGCTCGCCGACCTCGACCGGCGCGGCCACACCTATCGTCACGAGGATGCGCTCTGGCTGCGCACGACCGAGTTCGGCGACGACAAGGACCGGGTACTGATCCGGGCGAATGGGGAACCGACCTACCTCGCCGCCGACGTCGCCTACCACTGGGACAAGCTGCAGCGGGGCTTCGGCCGGCTGGTCAACGTGCTCGGCGCCGACCACCACGGCTACGTGGCCCGGGTGCGGGCGGCAATCGAGGCGCTCGGCGCCGACCCTGAGGCCTTCGAGGCACCGATCATGAACCTCGTCCACATCGTCGAAGGGGGCGAGCGGGCGCAGATGTCGAAGCGCAGCGGCGACTTCGTCTCGCTCGACGAACTGCTCGACGACATCGGCGTCGACGCGGTGCGCTGGTTCATGCTCTGGCGCAGCCACGAGACCACGGTCGATCTCGACCTCGAGCTGGCCCGCAGGCAGTCCAGCGATAACCCGGTCTACTACGTTCAGTATGCGCACGCCCGGATCGCCAGCATCCTGCGCAAAGCCGGCGGCGCCGGCGAGGAGGCGGCCGCGGGGATCGACCCCGAGCTGTCCGGCGCGCCGCTGGAGCCGAGCGAGAAGGCACTGATCAAGCGCCTGCTGGAGTTCCCCGACGAGGTGCGCGAGGCCGCCGCCCGTCGGGCCCCACACCGGATCTGCGCCTACTCGACCGCGGTCGCCGCCGACTTCCACGCCTTCTACCGTGACTGCCAGGTCGTCGGTGCCGAGGGCGAGGGGGTCGAGCGGGGGCGGCTGGCACTCTGTCTCGGCACGATGCGGACGATCGCCCGGGCCCTTGGCCTACTCGGCATCTCCGCCCCTGAGCGCATGTGATGCTAGGCGGGCGCGGCAAGCTGCCCGTTCTGGCCGAGATCTCCGGCTCGGTGCCCGGCACGTCGCGGACATGGTCGCTGCGGCGGGACGACCTGCGGGCCCTTGCGAAGCTGCCGCGCTCGCTGGAGGGGAGCGTCGTGCTGATTAGTGGCGACGAGGCCATGACCGGGGCGATCGCCCTGGCCGGCGCCGCCGGCGCCGCCGGACTGCGCACCGCCCTGCTCGAGTGCGACCTCGTTCACCCGCGTCTGGCTCGGGAGCTCGGTCTCGCCGAGGCGCCGGGGCTGCACGAGTACCTCTGCTGGGAAGCGGAGGCGCCCCAGATCCTGCAGCCGCTCGTCCTCGCCGGCCCTGCCTCGGCGGCGGCGACGCACCCGCTGGTCTGCATCGTCGCCGGCCGGCGCGCCCCCAACTCGGCGACGCTGCTCGGCCTCGACAGCTTCCGCCGCGCGCTGGTCAAAGTGCGCCGTGCCTACGACCTGGTCCTGCTCGCCGGTCCCGCGCTCGAGTTCGGCTACGGCTCGCTGGAGATCCTCGGCGCCGAGGCCGACACCCTGCTCGCCGGGATCTCCCC
Organism: uncultured Solirubrobacterales bacterium; assembly: GCA_963846515.1. Taxonomy (GTDB): domain Bacteria; phylum Actinomycetota; class Thermoleophilia; order Solirubrobacterales; family 70-9; genus VAYN01. The sequence goes on from CAWJWC010000005.1 coordinate 671,668, forward strand.
GGCGCTGGCTTCCGGACGGCCCCACCGTCGCCTGCGCGCGGCCCTGCGCAAGCTTCCGGTCGAGCTCGGCGGCTCGATCGTGGTCAGCCCCGCAGTCTGAGCTTGATCACTTAGCAGGGCTATGACCCCGGTTAGCGATCAAGTTAGAGGTCGTAGCGGGCGAGGTCGGCGTCGAGCCGCTCGGCGTCCTCGCCGCTCGGCCCGGGCGCAGCCCGCTCGCCGTCCTGCGGCCCGCCGCCGGCCCGCCGCCATTTCAGCACCCCGAGCGCGAGCGCGACGAGGGCGAGGGCGAAGGCGACGATCGGGACGAGGTAGGCGGAGAGGTCGAAGCCGGAGCCGCGCGGCAACGCCAGCACCTCCTCGCCGTACTCGGCGACCAGCGCGTCCTTGACCTGCTCCTTCGTCTTCCCTTCCTCGATCAGCCGCGCGATGAATGCTTTCTGGCGCTGCGCCTGCGGCGCTTCGGCCAGCTCCAGGAGGGTGCCGCAGACGGGGCACATCACTTCCGAGGCGATCTCGCCGAGCGTGGGTCGGCTCTCGCTCGCGGCTGCGCCCGGCGCCGCGATCGCGCTTAGCGCCAGCGCCAGCAAGCCGAGGGTCAGCGCCCGCCGGGTCCTCACGAGCGGCCCCCCGGCAGCAGCGGGGTGACTTCCTGGCCCAGGTACTCCTCGCTGACTGGACCGCGGACCAGCAGCCGCACCCGGCCGGCTGGGTCGACGAGGTAGTTCTCCGGCACGCCGGTGGTGCCGAAGTCGCCGGCGGCGTCGCCGTCGCCGTCGCGCAACTGCGGGTAGGTGAGCCCGTAGCGACGCACGAAGGCCCTGCCGTCGCCGGTGAGGTCGCGGCTGTCGATCCCGAGCACGGTGAAACCGGGACCGCCGTGGCGGCGCTGGAAGCGCTCGAGGGTGGGCGCCTCCTCGCGGCACGGGATGCACCAGGAGGCCCAGAAGTTGACCAGAACCCAGCGACCGCGGTAGTCGGCGAGCGAGCCACTGCCGCCGCCTTCGAGGTGGGGCAGAGGGCGAGCCGGCGCCGGCTCGCCGAGCGCAACCCCCGAGGACCCTTTGCTGACCAGGCCAAAGACGAGCAGGCCGACGACGGCCAGCGCGGCGAGAACGGCGATTACGGAGCGGAGGCTCAGAAGCGGACGACGGGTCTCGAACCCGCGACCTCGAGCTTGGGAAGCTCGCGCTCTACCAACTGAGCTACGTCCGCGCTGGCTCTGATTCTAGGGCGGTCTCCATATCCGGCGCCTGCTCGCCCACGGTCGGGATCCGGTAGAAGTGCTCGGTCGCGCCGCGCACTTGGCGTTGGTTGACTAGCTCGATCAGGCCGGCTTTGGCCAGCTCGGTGACGTGGTAGTTGGTGTTGCTGAGGGGGATCTGCAGCTCTTGGCTGAGATCGCTGGGCGAAAGGGTGCGCCCCCCGTCCAGGCCGAGGATTTCCAGGATCGAGATCCGCAGCGGGTGCGCGGTCGCCCGCGCCAGATGCTCCCAGTTGAGGGGGAGGGAGGGGCGCTTCCCGTTTCCGTTCGAGTGCCCGTTGCCGTTCCCGTTGCCGCGGATCCCGCCAGGGCTGCCAGCGAAGTGACCATTGGGAATTTTCATGAGCGGACGATACCAAAAAATATTGATTTAGATCCTTAAAATTGGGTAATGTCGCTTTGGGATGAATCGCAGGAGAGAATTTTCGGCTTTGGCACCAGCGATCGCTATCGCCGCCCTGGTCGGAGCCACTGCCCTCTTCTTGGCGCCGCTGGCTCAAGCCAGCACCGACGACATCATCGCCTCCAGCGACCCGCTCGACCCGCAGGTCGACTCGGGCTGGCAGGCCGGGACCTGCAGCGAAGAACCGCCCGAAAGCGCCGAGTTCTGCTCGGTCGACACCGACACCCAGTTCTTCGAAACCGCCGCCGCCCACCCGAAATGGGGGTTCACCCAGTTCATCGTCAGGAGTAACCCCCCACCCCTCACCGGGCCGGCCGGGGAACTGAAAACCGTGCGCGTCGATCTTCCCGTCGGCCTCAGCGTCAATCCCAGCGCGACCGAGCAGTGCCCGCTCGCCACCTTCCAGGCGGACCCGGCCACCTGTCCGGACGACTCGAAAGTCGGGACCAGCATCGTCACCTCCGCGCTGCCGATCGGCACCGAACTACCGCCGCTCGAGGCCGATGTCTACAACGTCGAGCCGGTCTTCGGCGAGGCCGCCAGGTTCGGGCTCGAACTGGTCACCAAAGAAATCTTCCTGCGCGGCGACGTCGCCTGGGACGGCGACTACCACGAGGGCTTCACGATCGACGTGCCCGAGACCCTGCCGCCCGGCCTCGGCGGCCTGATCAAGAAAAACCGGTTGGTGTTCGAAGGCATCGCGGGCGACGGCACCTTCATCACCACTCCGAGCACCTGCCTCGGCGAAGCCTTCCCCGGGCCCTCCGGCCACGTCTACTCGACCTACCTGCTGGCCGGCTCCTACGAGGAAGCCGAACAGCCCGACTACAGCTTTCCCCAGAGCGCCCAGCCACCGCTCGAGTCGCCGATTCCCCCCGGCACGTCGCCGAAACAGTGCGACACGATCCCGTACGACCCGGAACTCGACGTCGACCCACAGAGCACCGTCACCGATTCCCCCAGTGGTGCCAGGGTCGGCGTCGAGGTTCCCCACATCCTCGGGGCCGACAAACAGGACAGCTCCAACACGCGGCATGCCCAGGTCTCCCTACCGGCCGGGATGGGCCTCAACCCCGCCGCGGCCGAGGGCCTGCGGGCCTGCAGCGACGAACAGTTCGGCAAGGGGACGAGGAACCCGGTCGCCTGTCCGCCGGCCTCGAGGATCGGCACGGTGACGATCGCCTCGCCGCCGCTGCGGGACGAAGGCCTGACCGGCAACGTCTACGTCGGCCGCCAGCTCAGCCGCGAACCGCTCTCCGGCGAGGAGTACCGGATCTTCGTCAACGCGGTCTCCGCTCGCTACGGCGTCGACGTGCGCCTGGTCGGCAACGTCAGCGCCAACCCGGTCGACGGGCAGCTGACCACGACCTTCCGCGAAACCCCGCAGGTCCCCTTCACCTCGTTCGAGCTCGACTTCGACGATGGACCGCGGGCGGTGCTGAGCAGCCCGCCGACCTGCGGCCCCAACGACGCCGCAAGCCAGATGACCCCGTGGTCGGGCAACCCGGCGGCGACGCGATCGGCCCCGATCGTCCTCAGCACCGCCCCCGGCGGCGGCCCCTGCGCGAAAACCCTGGCCGAGCGCCCCTTCGGGCCGGCCTTTGCGATCGCCCCCGAGAGCGCCAAGGCCGGCGCCTACAGCCCGGTGACGCTGCGGATCGCCCGGGGCGACGGCCAGCAGGAGCTGAAAGGCGTCGATATCGCGCTGGCGCCGGGCATGAGCGGCAAGCTCGCCGGCATCCCCTACTGTCCGGAGTCGGCTCTCGCCGCCGCGGCAGCGAACGGGGGGGAAGCCGAGCGGGCGACTTCGAGCTGCCTGGCGCAGAGCCAGGTCGGCAGCGCCTCGATCGCCTCCGGCACCGGTTCCGCGCCGATCCGCATCGGCGGCAAAGTCTTCCTCGCAGGCCCCTTCCGTGGGGCTCCTCTCTCCCTAGCAGTTGTCACCCCCGCCACGGCCGGTCCCTATGACCTGGGCACGGTTGTGGTGAGGGTGGCGCTGTTCGTCGACCCCGACACGGCCCAGATCCGCGCCGTCTCGGACCCGGTTCCCAACGTCTTCGGCGGCGCCCAGCTCAGCCTCCGCGCGGTCGACGTCGCGATCGACCGTCCCGAGTTCACGCTCAACCCGACCAGCTGCGGGCCGCTGGCCAGCGGCGGCGCCCTCAACGGCGGCGGCGCCAACCCCGCCGACCCGGCGGCCTTCACCGCCTTCCCGGTCAGCACGCCGTTCCAGACCAGCCAGTGCGAGGCACTCGGGTTCAAACCGAAACTGTCCACGCGGCTCTTCGGTGGCAAGAAGAAAATGCGGCGCGCGCAGCACCCGAAGTTCCGCGCCGTGCTCACTGCTCGCGGCGGCGACGCAAACATCGGCCGCGCCGCGCTGACGTTGCCGCGCGCGCTGATCCTCGAGCAGTCGCACATCCGCACGATCTGCACGCGGGTGCAGCTGGCGGCGAGCAACTGCCCGGAGGCGGCGATCTACGGGTACGCGCGGGCGCGGACGCCGCTGCTCGACGACGAGCTCTCCGGCCCCGTTTACCTGACCTCGTCAAATAACCCGCTGCCCGATCTGCTCGTCGACTTGCGCGGCCAGGTCGACGTGCGGCTGCGCGGCACGATCAGCTCGACCAAAGCGCGGATCAAGAACGTCTTCTTCCCCTTGCCTGACGTCCCCGTCAGCGAGTTCGTGCTGACGATGAAGGGCGGGAAAAAAGGACTACTGGTCAACTCGCGCAACCTCTGCGCGCGCCGCTCCTTCTCCTTCATGAACTTCACAGGCCAGAACGGCAAGCAACTGCGGGTGAAGAAACTGCCGCTGCGGGTGCCCGCCTGCAAGGGCGGCAAACCGAGCCAGCGCTGATTGAGATGAACCGGCAGCGGGTATCGCCTCAGCGAATGAGGAACGGGGGAGGGAAAAAGCGCGGGTTCTTCGTTGCGGTATTCGCGCTCGCGTTTGCCTTCGCCGCGCCGAGCGCGGGGGCGGTGGACATCATCGAAAAACAGAGCACTCCGCCGAAAGCCGAGGACGGCTGGCAGGCCGGGACCTGCACCGCCGACCCCTGTTCGGCCGAGACGCCAGGGCTGTTCTTCAAACAGGCCGCGGGGCATCCGCCGAAAGGCTTCACCCAGATCATCACCCGGCATGAACCGGGCATCCTGCCAGGCAGTGAAGTCCCGGTCGGCAACCTGAAAACCGTCCTCGTCGACCTGCCGCCCGGGCTCAGCGTCAATCCCGAGGCGACGCCGCAGTGCCAGCTTCCCCCGGGGGGAAGCCCGGCGACCTGTCTGCCCACCTCCCTGGTCGGGCTCAGCACCCTGACCGCAACCAACCCGCTGACCAGCCTCGGACTGACGCTCTCCGCGCCCGTCTACAACATCGCGCCGCGCTTCGGCGAACCGGCCCGCTTCGGCTTCAGCCTGCTCGGCAACGACATCTTCCTCAACGCCGGCGTTGCCTGGGAGGGCGACTACCACGAGTACTTCACGATCCACGCGACGCAGCTCAACCTCGGCCCCGGCTTCGAACTGGCGCGGATCCTCAAAAACCGCCTGGTCTTCGACGGCCTGACCGAACTGCAGCCGGGCGGCGGCCGCTTCCTGACCATCCCGAGCACTTGCGAGAACCCCGACGTCGAACCGTTCACGCGCCAGTACACGACCTTCCTCCACGCCGACTCCTTCGAGGAACAGGCGCCGAACAACGACTACGACGTCGCCGCGCCGGCGCCGCCCCCGACCTCCTTCGTCAACGGCTCCGAGGCGGTCGCCTCGCCGCTGCCCCCGGGCGCGAAACCGGAAGGCTGCGGGAACGTGCCGTTCACGCCCTCGACCGCGGCCGACCCCGGCACGAACCTGACGGACTCACCGGCCGGCGCCATCGTCGACGTCGTCGTCCCGTTCCAGCCGACGGCGCCGATCTACCAGTCGAACGTGCGGGTCGCGCGGGTGACGCTGCCGCGGGGGATGGGGGTCAACCCGTCGGCGGCACCTGGCCTGCAGGCCTGCACCGACGCCCAGTTCGGCAAGGGCACCCGCAACCTGATCGCCTGTCCGCCTGGCTCGAAAATCGGCACCGTCGTGATCGACACGCCGCCGCTCCCCGACGGCACCCTGGCCGGCAACGTCTACCTCGGCCGGCAGCTCAATCGCGACCCCGCCTCCGGCGACCTCTACCGGATCTTCCTCGCGGCCGAGTCGGCGGCGCGCGGCCTCTCGGTGCGGCTGATCGGCAACGTCAGCGCCGACCCGCGCACGGGCCAGCTCACCGCGGTGGTGCGGGAAGCGCCGCAGGTCCCGTTCGACCTGGTTCGGGTCAAGCTCGACGGTGGTCCCAAAGCGACCCTAAGCAGCCCACCGACCTGCGGTCCGAACCCGACCGGCCACGCGATGACCGCCTGGTCCGGCACCCCCGACAGCGGCCCGCAGGACAAAGGCTTCACCCTGACCGGCGCGCCCGGCGGTGGGCCCTGCGCGAAAACGATGGCCGCGCGACCGTTCGGGCCGAGCTTCGTCGCTGGCCCGAAAAGCAACGAGGCGGCGACCTTCACGCCGTTCTCGGTCCGCATCGGCCGCAGCGACGGCCAGCAGGAGCTGAAAGGCGTCGACGTCACCCTGCCGCCGGGGGCCACCGCGAAGCTGGCCGGGGTCCCGTACTGCCCGCCCGCCGCGCTCGCCGCCGCGGCCAATCGCTCCGGCGCCGCCGAGAAAGCCGATGCGAGCTGTCCGGAGAAAAGCCAGGTCGGCGTCGCGACCGCAACCGCCGGCACCGGTCCCTCGCCGCTGCAGATCGCGGGCAAGGCCTTCCTCGCCGGCCCCTACAAGGGCGCGCCGCTCTCGATCGCCGTCGTTACCCCTGCCGTCGCCGGTCCGTTCGACCTCGGCAACGTCGTCGTCCGGGTACCGCTCTTCCCGCACCCCGAAACCGCTCAGATCCACGTCGTCTCCGACCCGATCCCCGACGTCTTCGGTGGTGCCAAATTGGACATCCGCTCGGTCTTCGTAAACGTCAACCGCAAAGAGTTCGCGCTGAACGGGACCAACTGCTCGAAATTCGCCACCGCTGGTGTGCTGCGGGGCGGGGGTGCAGACCCGACCGACCCGGCGGCCTTCTCGGCTTTTCCTGTCTCGGACCCCTCGCAGTGGACCAAATGCGATCCGCTGCGCTTCCGGCCGAAACTGAACCTGCGCCTCTTCGGAAAAATGAAACGGGCGCAGAACCCGCGCCTGCGGGCGACGCTTAAAGCGCGGGCCGGCGACGCCAACATCGCCCGCGCCGCGGTCGCGCTGCCGCACGCGCTCTTCCTCGACCAGGCCAGCCTTTCGAAAGTCTGCACCCGGGTTCAGTTCGCCGCCGACGACTGCCCGAAAAAATCGATCTACGGTCGCGCCCGCGCCTTCACGCCGCTGCTCGGCAAACCGCTCGAAGGGCCGGTCTACCTGCGCTCGTCGGACAACCCGCTGCCCGACCTCGTCGCTCATCTCGAGGGACAGGTGGACATCGACCTGGTCGGGCGGATCGACAGCTTCCGTGGCGGCATCCGCACCACCTTCGCCCGCGTGCCCGACGTGCCGGTCTCGAAATTCACGATGAAGCTGCGCGGCGGCAAACGCGGCCTCCTGGTCGCCTCGCGCGACCTCTGCAAACGGCCGGTCAAGGCGATCGTCCGCTTCAAGGCGCAGAACGGAAAGAAGCTCAACAAACGGCCGAAGCTGCGCACCCCTTGCCGCAAGAAGCACTCCGGTAAGCCAAAACGTCAGGGACAGCCGGGGAAGAAAAGCGACAAATAGTGTCCAGGGCGGAGCAAAAGTCGCAATTCGCACTTGATTCGCCTGCACCGGTCTGTAATGTCTTTAGCGGGAGAAGTACTGGGCGCTACGCAGGGGAAGCGTTTTCGCTCAACGGAGGAGGGACTTAATGGCTAGGCGCTCGTTGATCGCAATCGCGGTTGTGGCGTTCCTTGCAATCTTTGCCGTGCCCGCCGCTCAGGCTGATACCGGCGACATCATCGAACCGCAGCACGAACCGCCGACGGCGGTTGACGGTTTTCAGGCAGCGACCTGCTACGAAAACCAGGTAGAAGAAGATCCGACGGAACCGTTCTGTTCCCCGGAAACGCCCAGCCTCTTCTTCACTCAGGCGGGTGGGCATCCACCCGTGGGCTTCGACCAGTACATCATCAGGCACAAAGACGAACCGTCCCCGTTCGGAATCCTGATGCCAATCGAAGAGGATCCATCAGACCCGCTTCCCTTCGAAGATCGTGTGCTCAAGACGGAGAGAGTCGATCTTCCGCCCGGGTTCACCGTGAGCCCGGAGGCAACGCCGAAGTGCTCCATGGCCGACTTCGAAGCGGTCGGCGAAATTCCCGGCTCGGGCGGCACCCTCGGTCGTATCCCGGCCTGTCCGAAAGACACTGTCGTCGGGCGCGATGAAGTTTGGCTGGTCGTGAACACCCCGGGCGCGGTGCCTGCACCCTCGCCTCCCTTCCCGGCGGGGAGCTTCCTTCCAAAAGGCTTTGTCCTCCCGCCGGACCCGGCAAAAGGGACGCTGGTTGATGTTTACAACCTCGAGCCGAAACCGGGGGAACCGGCCCGTCTCGGTTTCGTCGTCGCCTTCAGCAGGGTCATCGAACTGGAAACGGAAGTAGCTTGGGAGAACGACTTCCACGAGAGCTTCGCGATCCACCTACCTCCGCCCTCGAGGCCGTTCTCGACCTTGAAAAGCCGTCTGCTCGCCTACGGCCAAGCCGGTGACGGCACTCACGTCACCTTGCCGACCACCTGCTTCGACCCGAACCAATGGCCTTACCTCTACTCGACCTGGTTCCGCGGGGAGTCGTGGGGCGAGCCGAACCCAACCTTCCCGAACGGCTCTACGCCGTGGGAGGCGAAACTGCCGCCAGGGGCCGCAACGACGGGCTGCGACAAAGTTCTGTTCGATCCCAGCGTCCAGGTCGATCCGGGCACGAACGCGGTCGATTCGCCCTCGCCGGCGACGGTGACGACGAAACTCCCGTTCGACCCCGCCAGAGAAGGCGGGGAAGTCAGGGTCAATGGAAAAGGCGAAACCGAAGGGATTTCGCAGTCCCATGTCCGCAAAGGGGAAGTCACCCTGCCGAAGGGCATGGGCCTGAACCCGTCCGGGGCGCAGGGCCTCGTGGCCTGTACCGATCAGGCATTCCGGAAGGGCGAGCGCAACTACAACAACGCCTGTCCGGCTGAGTCGATAGTCGGCACGGTCGAAGTCGACTCGCCGCCGCTTGCCGAACCGCTGAAAGGCAACGTCTACGTCGGCACGCAGAACAGTCGCGACCCGCAGTCGGGTGAACAGTTTCGGATTCTGCTCGAAGCGAAGAACGAGAACGAGGGCATCGCCGCCCGCCTGATCGGCCGGGTGAAGGCCGATCCCGCTACGGGGCAGCTGACGGCGGTCCTTAACGACAACCTGGTCGGCGAGTTCGCCGGCAACCTGCCTGAAGGCCTGCCGCAGGTGCCGTTCGAGTCGATTCGGGTGCACTTCAACGGGTCGAGGCAGGTGCTCACCAGCCCGCCGATCTGCGCCGCCGAAGGGACCAGCCACTTCGAACCCTGGGCACGGCTGGGAGAAAACAAGCCGGTGAACAGCGCCGTCAGCCTCGCGAGAGACCCGAATGGCGGCGACTGCCCGAAAACTATGGCCGAGCGGAAGTTCGCGCCCGGCTACTCGGCGAAGGTGGACAGCACCAAAGCGGGGGCCTACAGTCCGTTCCGGGTTCGCATCGCTCGCACCGACGGCCAGCAGGAGCTGAAGGTTGTCGACGTCACCCTGCCCAAGGGGCTGACGGGCAAACTCGCCGGGATCCCCTACTGCCCCGAGGGCTCACTCGCGGCGGCGGTCGGCAGCACGGGCAAGGCCGAGCTGGCCAACCCGAGCTGTTCGTCCGCTAGCCAGATCGGCAACGTCTCGACCGAGTCCGGCACCGGCGCCAACCCGCTGAAACTCAGTGGCAAGGCGTACCTCGCCGGCCCGTACAGGGGCGCGCCGCTCTCGATGGCAACGATCACGCCGGCGGTGGCGGGACCGTACGACCTCGGCACCGTCGTGGTCAGGGTCGCGCTCAACGTCGATCCGAAGACCGCTCAGATCAACGCAGTCTCCGATGTGATCCCCGACGTGTTCGGGGGGGCAAAGCTGGATATCCGCCGGATCGACGTTGACGTCGACCGACGCAAATTCATGCTCAACCCGACGAACTGCGCCAAACGGGAGACGAGCGGCGTGATCAAGGGTGGCGGTGCAGACCCGACCGACCCGGCAGCGTTCAGCTCCTACGCTGTCAGCGACCCGTTCCAGGCGAGTCAGTGCAACAAATTGGCGTTCAAGCCGAAACTGTTTACGCGGTTGTTCGGGCCGACCAAACGGGCGAAGAACCCGCGCATTCGGGCGATCCTGGAAGCCCGCAACGGCGACGCCAACATGGCGCGCGCGGCGCTGACTCTGCCGCCCTCGCTGTTCCTCGACCAGAGTCACATCAAAACCATTTGCACGCGGCCGCAGCTCACCTCGAAAACCTGTCCGAAAGGCGCGGTCTACGGACAGGCGGAAGCGAAATCGCCGCTGCTCGACAAGAAGCTGAAGGGGCCGGTCTACCTGGTCGCTTCCGACGACAAATTGCCGAACCTGGTGGCCGACCTGCGCGGCCAGGTGAGGATCCAGCTACGCGGTGTGATCAGCTCGAAACGGGGCGGTCTCAAGACCGTCTTCCCGGAAGTACCCGACGTGCCGGTGAAGAAGTTCATCCTCAACATGAAGGGCGGCAAGAAGAGCCTGATCGTCAACTCGCAGAACCTCTGCGCGAAGAAGCAGAAAGCCGTGTTGAACCTCAAGGGTCAGAACGGCAAGAAAGTCAAGAACAACAGGTACGGGCTGAAGATCGATAAGTGCGGCAAGAAGAGCAAATAGCTCCGTAGCGAGCGCCGCGAGCGCGCCGGCGCGGAGGTCCGATTAGCCTCCGCGCCGGTGCCTCCGACGCTCTCCGTCCTCATCGTCGCCTGGAACAGCCGCGAGGAGCTGGCCAGGACCCTGCCGGCGCTGCTGCCGGAGCTGGGCGACGACGACGAGCTGATCGTCCTCGACAACGGCTCGACCGATGGCACCCCCGAGGCGGTCGAGGCGCTGGCGCCGCCGCCGCGGACCAGGGTCGTCCGCGCCGGCCGCAACCTCGGCTTCGCCGCCGGCTGCAACGCGGGTGCGGCCGAGGCGAGCGGTGACCTATTGGTCATCCTCAACCCCGACGCGGCGCCACTGCCCGGCTGGGGCGAGGCGATCCGCCGGCCTTGGCGCGAGGGCCGCGGCTGGGCCGCCTGGCAGGCGCTGGTCGCCGACTCGGGCGCAACCGAGATCAACTCGGCCGGTAACCCGATCCACTTCACCGGCATCGTCTGGGCCGGCGGCCACGGCGAGCCGATCGGCGCGGCGCCAAGTGCCCCGACCGAGGTCCCGGTGCTCTCCGGCGCCTGCTTGGCGATCCCGCTCGCGACCTGGCGTGAGCTCGGCGGCTTCCCGGAGCGCTTCTTCCTCTACCACGAGGACGTCGACCTCTCGCTGCGGCTGCGGCTGCGCGGCGGGACGCTCGGGATCGAGCCTGCCGCGGTGGTCGACCACGACTACGAGTTCGGGGCGCGCGAGCATAAGTGGCGCTGGCTCGAGCGTAACCGGCTCGCCTTCCTCGTCCGCGCCTACCCCGCCCCGCTGCTGGTGCTGCTGGCGCCGGCTCTGCTGGCGACTGAGCTGGCGCTGCTCGCGGTCTCGACCGCCGGGGGCTGGGGCCGCCAGAAGCTGGCCGCCAACTGGGAAGCGCTGCGCTGGCTCCCGCGCCTCCTGCGCGAGCGCCGCGAGCTGCAAGCAACCCGCACCGTCAGCGCCGCCGAATTCGCCAGCTGGTTCACCCCCGACCTCGACTCGCCCCTCATCTCCCCCGCCGCCCGCTCTCTCCCAGCTCGCCTAATACTCCGCGCCTACTGGCGAACCGTCCGCCTCATCCTCGGCGCCGCTAGATCGGCTGATTCGTCGGCCGCACCAGGATCTCGTTGACGTCGACGTTCGGCCCCTGTTCGAGCGCGTACATCACCGCCTTGGCGATGTCGTCGTCCTGCAGCGCCCACTCGCCAGGACGGTTGTCGAAGAAGTCGGTGTCGACCATCCCCGGCTCGATCAGGGTCATCTTGATCGCGGTGTTGTCGTGCATCTGGCGCAGCTCCGCCCGCAGCGCCTCGCCGATCGCGGTCGCCGCCCACTTGGTCGCGGAGTAGAGCGAGCCGGGGAGGACGCGACGGCCGGCGATCGAGCTGGTGACGAGGAAGTGGCCGTCGCCGCGCTCGAGCAGATGGGGGAGGGTGGCGCGGATCGTCAGCGCCACGCCGTAGACGTTGGTCAGCACCATCGAGCGCCAGTGCTCGACCGACTCCTCGAGGAAGCCGCGGCTGGCGCCGAACCCGGCGTTGGCGAAGACGACGTCGATGCGGTCGAAGCGCTCCAGCGCCACGTCGCGCATCGCCTCGACCTGGTCCCACTCGGTGACGTCGCAGCGCACGGCCAGCGCCCGCTCCTCCCCGCCAAGCTCCTCGCCCAGCGTCTCCAGCTCCTGCTGGCGGCGCGCCGCCAGCACCAGGCGGTACTTCCCGGCCGCGGCGCGGGCGGTCGCGGCGCCGATGCCGCTGCTCGCTCCGGTGATCAGCATGACCGGATCGTTCGCCATCTCTCGAATTCTCTCAGCTCGCGGAGGCGGATGTCCCGGGGTCGTCGGACACTCAGCGCGAAGCGCGTCCGCCGACCCCGGGACATCCGCCGATCGACCGGCTTGCGATAATCCCCTCTCCCTCGATGGACCCTGATCGCAAGCGGAAGATCCGGCTGGTCGTCAGCCCTCAGCATCGCCGTGCTGCTCGCGGTGGCGCTCGTCTACACCTCGTTCTCGGCCTCGACCGAGGCGAAGGAGCCCTCGCAGTTGCTCGCCGCCGCACCCGGGGCCAGCTACGAGATGACCGGCCGCGTGGTCAAGGGCTCGGTCGAGCGCAGCGGCAATGGGATCGCCTTCGAGGTCGTCGACCGCGACGGCGGCAGCCGCGCCCTGCCGGTCACCTACAGCGGCACCGTCCCCGACCCGTTCCGCGGCGGCCGCGAGATCATCCTCACCGGCAGCGTCGAGAACGGCACCTTCGTCGGCGAGCCGGAGACGCTGATCACGAAGTGCCCGTCGAAGTTCACGACCGAGAAGGATGCCTAGCCTCGGCAGCGCCCTGCTGGCGCTCGCCTTCTTCACCACCCTCGCCGCCGCTGCCGTAGCCCTCGCGGGCCGCCATGGCGACCGCCGCCGCCTCGACCTCTCGCGCCGTCTCGTCTACGCGGTCTGTGCCCTGATCACGGCCTGCGTCGCGATCATCGAGATCGCCTTCGCTAGCGACGACTTCGGCTTCAACATCGTCGCCGAGCACTCCTCCATCGCCACCCCGACCTTCTACAAGCTAGCCGCGATGTGGTCGAGCCAGGAGGGCTCGCTCTTGCTCTGGGCCTGGGTGCTCTCGATCGCCGCCAGCGCGGCGCTCTACGCGACGCGAAACAAGCTGCGCGAGGTCGTCCCCTGGGCGACCGCGGTGATGATGGGCGTCGCCGCCTTCTTCACCGGCCTGCTCGTCTTCGGGCCGGGGGTCGACCCGTTCGCGACCCTGAGCCCGGCACCGGCCGACGGGGTCGGGCTCAACCCGCTGCTGCAGCACCCGAGCATGATGATCCACCCGCCGATGCTCTACTCGGGCTACGTCGCCTTCACCGTGCCCTTCGCCTTCGCGGTCGGCGCCCTCCTCACCCGTCGTCTCGACGCCGAGTGGATCCGCGCGACCCGCCGCTTCGCCCTGATCGCCTGGGCCTTCCTCGGCTTCGGCCTGCTGCTCGGCGCCCGCTGGTCCTACACCGAGCTCGGCTGGGGCGGCTACTGGGCCTGGGACCCGGTCGAGAACGCGGCGCTGATGCCGTGGCTGATCGGCACCGCCTTCCTGCACTCGATCATGGTCCAGGAGAAGCGCGGGATGCTGAAGGTCTGGAACGCCAGCCTCGTCGTCGCCACCTTCTCGCTGGCGCTGCTCGGCACCTTTCTCGTCCGCTCTGGGGTGCTGCAGTCGATCCATGCCTTCGGCGACAACACCGTCGGCCCCTACGTGCTCGGCCTGATCGGGGTCGTCTTGATTGGCTCGACCGCGCTGATCGTCTCCCGCCTCGAGGACCTGCGCTCGGAGAAGCGGATCGACTCGCTGGCCTCGCGCGAGTCGGTCTTCCTGGTCAACAACTTATTGCTGGTCAGTCTGACCGCGATCGTCTTCTGGGGCACCTTCTTCCCGCTGATCTCGGAACTGTTCACCGGCACCAAGGCCTCGCTGGCGGCGCCGTGGTTCGATCGCTACGCGACGCCGCTGGCGATCGGGCTCGTGCTCTTCACCGGGATCGGGCCGCTGCTCGCCTGGCGCCGGGTCAGCTGGGCCACGGCCAAGCGGGTCTTCCGGGTGCCGCTCGCGGTCGCCGCCGCGGTCGCCGCGGCGCTGCTCCTGCTCGACATCGCCTCCGAGCCCTGGGCCTTCGCTCTCTTCGTCTTCGCCGCCTTCGCCCTGACCGGCCTGGCGCTGGAGTTCTGGCGCGGCGCCGCGGCCCGGCGTGCGCTGGCGGGGGGCTCGATGCCCAGCGCCCTGCTGGCGATCGTCTCGCGTAACCGGCGCCGCTACGGCGGCTACATCGTCCACATCGGCGTGATCGTGCTGCTAATCGGGATCGCCGCCTCCTCCAGCTTTCAGACCAACCGCGAAGTCGAGCTGCGGCCGGGGCAGAGCACCGAGATCGAGGGCCGCGAGATCGCCTACGTACAGCCGACGGTCGAGGTCGGCGAGGAGTACATCGAGCTCGGCTCGGTCCTCGCCGTCTCCGTGGACGGCGAGCGGGTGGCGACGCTGCGGCCGAGCCGCCGCTACTTCCGCCCGACCGGGCAGGAGGGGGGCACGTTCGGCAGCTTCTTCGACGGCGAGGCGACCAGCGAGGTCGGGTTGAGGGCCGGTCCGACCGGCGACCTCTGGACGGCGGTGCAGCCGAACATCGCCGCCGTGCAGCGGCGCGTGCGTGCGGCCGACAAAGGCTTCGAAGCTTGCTTGCGGGCCGGGCCGGGCACGCCCCCGCAGTGCGAGGCGCTGCGGGCGACGATGCGCGCCGCCGCGGCGAACCCGGCGCTGCAGCCGCTGGCGCTGGAGCAGATCGCCAAGCTGCAGGGGCTGGCGATCGACCGGATCGCCCGCAGCTACCTCGAGGACGACTCGCCGGCGACCTTCAAGCTGATCGTCGACCCGCTGGTCACCTGGATCTGGATCGGTGGCCTGATCGCCCTGGCCGGGGCGCTGATCGCGATCTGGCCCGCCCGCCCGCGCCGCCGCGGCGCCCTCGTCCGCACCGAGGCCGATGCGCTGAAGGAAGCCAAGTACCGCGAGATCCGCGATGCCGAGCTCGACCACGCCGCCGGCAAGCTCTCCGACGAGGACTTCGCCTTGCTCGACGCCGAGCTGCGCCGCGAAGCGGTCGAGATCCTCGACCGGGTCGAGAGCGGCAAGGCGGCGGAGGTGAGCGCTAACGGCGACGGGGCGGGGGAGAGGCGCTCGAAAGCCCCGCGGGGCTAGACTTCCTGACCATGTACACGGTGCTGGGCATTCTGCAGGTGGCCATGTCGGTCGTGCTGATCTTCCTGATCCTTCTGCACTCCGGGAAAGACGCGGGGCTCTCCGGCGCCTTCGGCGTCGGCGGCAGCAGCTCGATCGGCGGCGGCTCGATGGTCGAGCGCAACCTCACCCGCGCCACGGTGGTCATCTCGGTCGTCTGGGCCCTGAACACCATCGTCCTGCTGAAGATCTGAGGGAAGCCCGTCTCGGTTCTGTCCCGGCCCGAATGAGGCCGACGACCCGGCGTGGGCAGAACAGGTCGAGACTTCTTGTCTTTTTAGTTGACAAATTGGGCTGATCTGTCAACCTAGCTGACTCCGCACCAGGTTTTGACAAGGAGGAGCAGATGGAGGCTCACGCCGAGCACGCGCATCATCACCACCATCCCGACGACGTCGAGGTCAATCCGGCGAGCTGGACCGACGGCAAGCGCTATGCCTGGCTGCTGGGGATCGTCGTCCCCCTGGCGCCGTTCATCGCCTGGGGCTCGGTCGTGCTGAGCGGCTGGGGGGGCTTCTACTTCTTCGGCCCGCTGCTCGTCTTCGTCGCCTTCCCGATCCTCGACATCGTCGTCGGCATGGACTCGAGCAACCCGCCCGACAGCGTCCTCAAGTACCTCGAGCAGGACCGCTACTACCGCTGGTGCACCTACGTCTTCATCCCGATCCAGTACGCCGGCCTGGTGCTCGCCTGCTACCTCTGGTCGAGCGGCGAGCTCTCGGTCCTGGAGAGCCTCGGCCTGGCGCTGACCATGGGCGTGGTCGGCGGGATCGCGATCAACACCGCGCACGAGCTCGGCCATAAGCGCGCTAACTCAGAGCGCTGGCTGAGCCGGGTCGCCCTCGCCCAGACCGGCTACGGCCACTTCTTCATCGAGCACAACCGCGGCCACCACGTCCGCGTCGCCACCCCCGAGGACCCGGCCAGCTCGCGTCTGGGGGAGAGCTTCTGGGCCTTCCTGCCGCGTACCGTCAAGGGCAGCCTCGCCTCCGCCTGGGGGATCGAGGCCGCCCGGCTCGACCGGCTCGGCAAGTCGCACTGGAGCCTTCGCAACGACATCCTCAGCGCCTGGGCGATGACGCTCGGCCTCTTCGTCGCGCTGGCGATCGCCTTCGGCCCGGTCGTCCTGCCCTACCTGCTGATCCAGGCGGTGCTCGGGTTCTCGCTGCTCGAGGTCGTCAACTACCTCGAGCACTACGGCCTACTGCGCCAGAAGCGTGAGGACGGCCGTTACCAGCGCTGCCTGCCCGAGCACAGCTGGAACAGCAACAACGTCGCCTCCAACGTGCTGCTCTACCACCTGCAGCGCCACAGCGACCACCACGCCAACCCGACCCGCCGCTACCAGGCGCTGCGCCACGTCGACGAGGCGCCGCAGCTGCCGACCGGCTACGCGGGGATGATCGTGCTCGCCTGGTTCCCGCCGCTGTGGCGGCGGGTGATGGACCCGCGCCTGCTCGAGCACTTCGACGGCGACGTTACCCGCGCCAACATCCAGCCGCGCAAGCGGGCCAAGATCCTCGCCCGCTACGGGGCCGCCACGGAGGGGGCGCCGCATGAGCCGCTGGCGCTGCCCCAGCTGCGGCTACGTCTACGACGAGCAGGCCGGGCACCCGCGCGAGGGTTTCCCGGCCGGGACGCCGTGGAGCGAGGTGCCCGACGACTGGGCCTGCCCCGACTGCGGGGTGCGCGACAAGGTCGACTTCGAGCCCGACGAGGGGGCCGCTTGACCGCGTCCGCTGCGACGATGCGGGCGATGGCGACCGGCGCTCGCACCCCTTATCCGCAGGCGGCCCGGGAGCTGCTGCGCGAGACCCTGTTCGGCGCCGCCCGCGACGAGCTCGAGCGGCACGCCTGGTCGGAGATCACGATGTCCGACATCGCCGCCGCGCGCCGGGGTCAGCCGCCAGACCCTCTACAAGGAGTTCGGCAACCGCAACGAGTTCGGCCTCGCCTTCGTGATCCACGAGGGCGAGCGCTTCCTCGACGAGGTCGACGCGGCGGTGCTCGAGCACCTCGACGACCCGCGCGCCGCGGTCGGCGCCGCGCTCGAGCTGTTCCTGCGCACCGCCGGCGAGGACCCGCTGATCCGCATCCTGCTCAGCGACGACGGCACCGGCGGCATGCTGCCCTTCGTCACCACCCAGGGCATGCCGGTCGTGCAGTGGGCGACCGCCCGCCTCGCGACGACGATCGAGGAGGGCTGGCCGCAGGCCCCGAAGGCCGACGTCCGCCTGCTCTCCGAATCGCTGGTGCGCCTGGCGATCAGCTACATCACCGCCCCCAGCGAGTCGCCCGACGCCACCGCCAGCGCGGTCGCCGACCTGCTCGGCCCCTTCATCGACCGGGCGCTGGGCACGACTTCCTGACGGCTTAGACCGCCTCCGCCTCGGTTGCCCGCAGCGGGGCCGCGCCCTTGATCAGGTCGGCGGCGCGCTCGGCGATCGCGATCGTCGGGGCGTTGGTGTTGCCGCGCGGGACGGTCGGCATCGCCGAGGCGTCGACCACGCGCAACGCCTCGACCCCCTGCACGCGCAGCTCGGCGTCGAGGACGGAGCCGATCGCGCAGGTGCCGACCGGGTGGTAGATCGGGAAGGTGGTGCGGGCGACGTGGGCGCGCAGGTCCGCGTCGGAGTCGCCGGCCGGGGCGGTGAAGCGCTCGGCGCAGAAGGGGCGCAGCGCCGGCTGGGCGCAGATCTCTTCCACCAGCCTCACCGCCGCGACCATCCTCGGCATGTCCTCGGCGTCGGCGTAGAAGTTGTCGCGGACGATCGGCTTCGCGGTCGGGTCGCTGGAGGCGAGCCGCACGCTGCCGCGGCTGCGCGGCGTCAGCAGGCAGGGGGAGACCCAGACGCCGTGCCCGGTCGGGTCGCCCATGCCCTCGTCGACGATCTGGACCGGGGCGACGTGGAACTGCACGTCGGGCGCCTCGGCGTCTTGCCCGACCCGGGCGAACCCGCCCGACTCGGCCAGGTTCGAGGCGAACGGCCCGGTCTGCGAGGCGGTGAACTCCTCCAGCGCGGCCGGCTCCAGGGCCAGCAGCAGGCTCTGCGGCTCGGGCGTGGTCCAGACGTTGTAGGTGGCGGGGTGGTCGCTGAGATTCTCGCCCACCGCGGGCTGGTCGAGCCGCGGCTCGATTTCGCGCAGCACCAGGTGCTCGGCCGGTCCGATTCCGGAGAGCATCAGCAGCTGCGGCGAGTTGAAGGCGCCGCCGCAGAGAATCGTCTCGCGCTCCGCCCGCAGCTCCTGCGCCTGGCCGAGCTGGGTCGCCTCGACCCCGACTGCCCGGTCGCCCTCGAACAGCACCCGGGTCACGTGCATGTAGGGCATCACGGTCAGGTTGGGGCGCTCGAGCGCCGGGTGCAGGTAGGCGACCGAGGCGCTGGCGCGCATCCCGCCCCGCTGCGTCACCTGGTACATCCCGACCCCGTCCTGCTCGGCGCCGTTGAAGTCCTCGTTGTGGGCCAGCCCGGCCTCGACCCCGGCCTCGACGAAGGCCGGGGTGATGACGTTGCCGGAGCGCTGGTCGGAGACCGGCAGCGGTCCGCCGGTGGCGTGCCACTCGGAATCGCCGCGCTCGTTGTCCTCGGACTTGAGGAAGTAGGGGAAGAGGTCATCCCAGCCCCAGCCCGGCGCATTCCATTCGTCGTAGTCGGCGCGGTTGCCGCGGATGTAGACCATCGCGTTGATCGAGGAGGAGCCGCCGAGAACCTTGCCGCGGGGGAGGGAGATGCGGCGGTCGTTGCAGTGCGGCTCCGGTGCGGTGCTGTAGTCCCAGTCGACCTCGGTCCGGGCCAGCTTCAGGTAGCCGAGCGGCACGTGGAGGTTCTCGGCCGTATCCGGCGGCCCCGCCTCGAGCAGCAGCACGCTGACGTCAGGGTCCTCGGAGAGGCGTGCGGCCAGCACGCATCCGGCCGAGCCAGCGCCGACGATCACGTAGTCGTACATAGGACCTCCTCCTCGGTTCGGCCGATCCCACTCGGCTCGCTTGCTGAGAGGGTACCCCGCCTCCGACAGCCGGCCTGATTATTCTCGGCCTCGTGTCTGCGGACGATCCGATCGGTGAGCTGGGAGCCTGGATCGAGGAGGCGCGCGTGGCCGGGATTCCGCAGCCGGCTTCGGTCGCCTTCGTCACCGTGGGCGCCGCCGGCCAGCCGACGGCGCGGACCGTGACCCTGAAGCGCCTCGAGGACGAAGCCCTGCTCTTCACCTCGGCGTTGTGGACGCGCAAGGCGCGCGAGATCGAGGCCAACCCCCGGGTAGCGCTGCTCTTCCACTGGCCGGCGCTGGGTCGGCAGGTCCACGTCGTCGGCGAGGCGTCGCTGGCGGAGCGCGCGCTCGCCGAGGAGCTGTTCGACGAGCGCGACCTCTTCCACCGGCTGCAGACCGTGGTCTCGCGCCAGGGCGAGCCGATCGAGGATCTCGACCGCCTGCGCGACCGCCTCGGTCACCTTGCCCAAGTCCAGGAGACGGCGCCGGTCTGCCCCGAGGACTGGGGGGCGCTGCGGGTCCGCCCCGAGGCGATCGAGCTCTGGAGAGAAGCCGACGACCGCATCCACGAGCGCCGCCTGTTCGAGCGCGACGGCGACGGCTGGCGGGTCACCCTGCTCTCGCCCTGACGGCGAGGCTGCTCAGCGCAGCATCCGCACGTAGCGATGGGTGCCGGGCTGGCGTTCGTAGCCCGTCTGCACCAACGCCCTCCCGATCCCGCGGCGCCCGCCAGGCCGGATCGGCGGCGCAGGGCTCGGGCTCAGGCGGTCCTGCCGGCGAGTTGCAGCGCCGGCGCGAGCGGCTGCTCGCCGCGGCCGGGCAGCAGCAGGGCGGAGAGGCAGACCAGGACGAACGCGGTCGCCTGCAGGACGATGCCGAGTGGATCGGTGGAGAGCGGGTCGCCGAAGACGAGCAGTCCGGCGGCGATCTGGGTCGCGTTCGCGACCAGGCCCATCAGGCCGATCGTCTCGATCGCCCCGCCACGCTGCAGCGCGGCCACCGCCGTGTACTGGGCGAGGCCACCGCAGACGACGATCGCGCCGACCCAGGGCACGATGACGGCGGTCGAGGCTCCGCCCGCGCCGGTCAGGCCCTTGATCGCCACTCCGGCAAGGGCGAAGAGGGTGCCCGCGAGGGCGGCGAGGAGGACGCCGCGACGGGCGGCGAGGCGCTCGGAGCGGTGTCCCAGCGCGAGCCCCGTGGCGATCAGCGCCAGCCCGCCCTCGAAGCCGACGATCGGTGTGACGGAGAACTCGGAGTGGCTGTCGCCGAAGTGCGGCACCGTGACCGCGAGCAGGGCGAGCCCGGCACCGCCCATGAGCAGGGCCAGCCACTGTCGCCGCTCGACCCGGTCGCCGAACAGCCGCTGCGACATCACCGCGAGGGTGACCGCGCCGCCGGCGAGCACCGCCTGCACGAGCGAGATCGGTGCCATCGAGAGGGCAGCGATATGGAGCAGCCAGGCGCCCGCGGCGAGTCCCCAGCCGGCGGCGAACCAACGCGACGTCGCCAGGTTGCGGGCGCTGCGCAGCGGCTGGCGGATCTCGATCGGGGCGACGCGCTGACAGCCCCGGTGCTTGAAGAGCGAGGCGAGGTTGGTGATCAACGCAGCGACCAGCGCCAGCGCGATTCCGGTCTCGACCGAGGCCATAGCCAGGTCTCCCTAACGCCGAGCCGCCACGCGTGCGGGGCGGTCGCGGTCGGGGCCCGGCGCCGGGCCCTCGGGCAGCCGCAGCCGGCGCCGCGCGGCCGCCACCGTGGCGGCCGAGGTGCGGCAGGCTCTGGCGATCATGCCGTTGGTCAGCTCCGGCGTGCGGCGCACCTCGAACTCGATCAAGCCGTCGCGGCGCAGGCTGGCGCGCGAGTCCCTGTGGCTGTCCGGCGGCGCCGCGTCGAGCGCGGCCTCGGCCGCGCGTGTCCGCCTGCAGGCGAGGCAGAAGTCGCCCTCCGGGGAGCTGGCCCAGGAGTCGGGAAGCGGCACCGCGCTGCCGTCGAGCTGGCCGACGGAGACGCGACAGCCGTCACAGGTCCAGCGGCGGGCCGCGTCGTTGTGCTCGCTCACCCCGCGACCGCCTTGCGGCGGCGACGGCGCGGGGGGCGCGGCGGGTGTTGGGACGGGGTCTGTCCCTCCTCGTTTCCGCGCTCGCGGTCGAACTCGCGGGCGAGGCCGAGCGAGCCGGCCATGCGGCGGACTTCGTCGGTCTGGTCGGCGAGCACGAAGCTGATTCCTGTGCCGCGGTTGCCGGCCCGCCCGGTGCGGCCGACACGGTGCACGTAGGAGTCGCGATCCCCTGGCGCGTCGAAGTTGACGACGTGGGTGACGCCGTCGACGTCGATCCCGCGGGCGGCGACGTCGGTCGCGATCAGCGCGTTCACCGCGCCGGACTCGAAACGGGCCAGCGCCCGCTCGCGCTGTGCCTGGCTCTTGTCGCCGTGCATCGCGACCGCCTCGATCTCGCGGGTGCGCAGGCGCTTGACGAGCCGGTCGGCGCCGCGCTTGGTGCGCACGAAGACCAGCGTTCGGTTGCCTTCGCTGTCGCGCAGCTGCTCGACCAGGTGGTCGAGCTTGATGCCCTGCGAGTCGACGTGGAGGAAGCGATGCTCGATGTCGGCCTTGCCACGCTCGCTCTGCGCCTGCGTGTGGCGGCGGGCGTCGCGGGTGTAGGCGGCGGCGATCTTGCCGGTGGCTCCCTCGAGGGTGGCTGAGAAGAAGAGGGTCTGGCGCCGGGTGGGGGTTTGGGCGACGATTCGGCTCACGGCCGGTTTGAAGCCCATGTCGAGCATGCGGTCGGCCTCGTCGAGGACGAGGATGCGGATGCGCTCGAGCGAGACGACGCCGCGCCCGATCAGGTCCTCGAGCCGGCCGGGCGTCGCGACGAGGATGTCGGCGTGGCGCGCCGCCTTGCTCTGCGGCCCGAAGCCGACGCCGCCGTAGACGGCTGCGATCCGCAGCCCGCGTACGTCGGCGACCGAGTGCAGCTCGTCGACGATCTGACCGGCGAGCTCGCGGGTCGGGGCGAGGACGAGGGCGGAGGTGTGGCCTGCGCCGGGCTCGATGCGCTCTACCAGCGGCACGCCGAAGGCCAGCGTCTTGCCGGACCCGGTCGGCGACTGGACGAGCAGGTCATGGCCGGCGAGCGCGTCGCGCACGACGAGCTGCTGGACCGGGAAAGGCTTGGTGATGTCGCGGCGCGCGAGCGCGCGTACGACAGGTTGTGAGATGCCGAGATCGGCAAAAGAGGCGATGTTGTGAGCTCCTTGTTGAGCGACTAAGGGAGATCCTGCGACCCCTAGGCGCCAAGCAGCGACACACGGAGGAAACGGAACCTCTCGGGTGGCGAACGGCCAAACCCGACCGGTTCAGGGTAGCAGCGGCCATGACCAAGCCGGGAATTTGGACTTCATGCGGCTGAACGGAGTCGGACCTACCCTGCTCGATCAGCCCCGGAGGCGTGAACCGCTCGTGTGCCAGCGCCGCCAGGTAGGCGATCTGCTCTGGCTGGCGCTTTCGCGCCCAGAGCACCCCGCGAGCCGACTCGACGATGCCCATCTCAGTGGTTGCGGAGGGCGTTAATGAGTTCGCCCTTGTCCATGTCGGAGCGGCCTTCGATGCCGATCTCCGCCGCGCGTTCGCGCAGCTCCTCGACCGTACGGTCCTCGTAGCTCTCCCCTTCGCCGCCCTTCTCGCTGACGTTCTCACCGCCTGCCTTGGCGTTGGCGATGCGCGCCGCCTTCTCTTTGCTGTCGCCTTCTTCGCGCAGCTTTTCGTAGAGCTTGTCGTCCTTGACGCTCGGTCCGTGATCTTTCGCCATGGTTGTCCTCGCTATCTCTGGGGGTCAGCAAGCCCGGGCGATCGCGCGCCGCGACTCGTCCTTGCCCTTGCGGACCGGTTCTGCTTCTCGGTTGCCATCTCTCGTGGAGTTCCCCGCCCAGGGTGCGCTGAAACGCCAGTGGCGGCGCCTGGCGTGCCGGGCGGCGATCTCGGCCATTCCGGGCGGCAGGAATGAGGGGCACGCGTCTCAGCTACCAACGGTCGGAATGCGGATCCGCAGCCGCGCGCGGGCCTTGCTTCCTCTCCTCGTGTGGTTCGTCCGATGAGGAGCGGAAGGGCTTGGAAGGTGAACCGGGATCGCACCATAGGCGGCAACCTGGGCTCGCGGCCGCGGGCGCGTCGGTAAGCAAGGGGCACCTATCTCCTGCGCGAGCAATGCCTCGCTCACACCTGGGCTCCAGCATTAACACCACAAGGTGTATAGTGATGTCGTGAGCAGGACGCAGGTCTATCTAGGCGAGGGCGAGCTGGAGCTCCTCGAGCGCGCCTCACGCGACACCGGTGCATCTCGCTCGGAGTTGATCCGTCGGGCGGTTCGCACAACGTTTGGGGAGCAGGGAAAGGACGAGAAGCTTCGCGCTCTCAAGGCCAGCGCCGGCTCATGGCAGGGCCGACGCGCCAGCGGCGCCGAGTACGTCGACGCGATCCGCGGTGGTGACCTCAACGATCGCTTGGCCCGGCTCGGCGTCAAGTGAAGCTGCTCGACACCAGCGTCGCGATCGACCATCTTCGTGGCTCCTCTCCTGCGGTTGGGCTCCTGAGTCGCCTGATCGACGCCGAAGAGTCGCTCCTCGCCAGCGAGATAGTGCGCTTCGAGTTGCTGGCGGGTGTGCGACGGAACGAGGTCGACGCGCTGGAGCAGTTCTTCTCGGCGGTTTCCTGGGTTCCCGTTGGCGAGGAGGTAGCGCGAGCTGCCGCGTCCCTTGCCCAGCGCCATCGCCGAGCTCACAGCGGTATCGATGACGCCGACTACTTGATCGCCGCCACCGCGCTCCTGCTCGATGCGGATCTGCTCACCACCAACGTGCGCCACTTCCCGATGATCTCCGGACTCAAGCCTGCCTACTGAGGGAAGTGCCGTGCGGGGGAAGGTCATCGAGTTTTGGCGAGCCGTGGAGATGTTCAGCCCGCCGACGATCCCGGCTGCTCGCCCGTCGCAGCGGGTCTTCGAGGTTGACCCCGACCAGCCGTTGCCGTGGAATTCCGGCCACCCGGTTCGGCGCCAGCGGCTGACGAAGGATCAGACCTGGCGCCACATCGTCTACGTCGGGATCTATCCGCGCGAGAAAGTCTTCGAGACCCTGAAGTCGGTCTTTTCCCCTGTGACCGACAGTTTCGAGGAGCGGCCCTCGGGCTCCAGCGCGCTGCTCGCGTTCGCGGTCTCCGACGAGGGCACGATGCTGGATGGCTCCGCGGTGCTCTCGGCCTGCGCGTGGGCCACGGCCCGCGCTCTCGACCCCGGTCCCACGGCGACCGACTGGCTCGATGGCTTCGGCGACCTGGAAGCAGAATTCACCCTGCAGCTCGATGAGATGTACCTGGGCTGGGAGGAGGGGGTGCGCAGGTCGGCGCGGGTGCTCGACTGGACCGCGCTCGCGGAGGGTCAAGCCGCAGCTGAGGCTGCCCTCGGAGTGGCCGATTTGCTGGGGGTCGACGGCATCCGCGTCCGCAGCGACATCGTCGCGCGGCGGAGCGCCGAGGTGGTCGAGCAGGACTTCCTCAACAGCTTCATCGCTGACGACCTCGCCCGCGTGGCTGGTGCCGCCGCCCGGGGAGATGTGGGCTCGGCACTGCGCGATTACCTGAGACCCGGCTCCGAGCTCGATGTCGGCGATCGCGTCGACGTACGTGTTCGACTCGAGGAGGTGCGGCGCGCCACCGACCCCGATCGCATACCTCTCGGCCGCTGGCCTGCAAGTCCGGAGCACCCCCTGGCGCTCGGACAGCAGTTGGCCGTCGACGAGGCCACCGCGATGCAACACACCGACGGCAACCTTTTCGCCGTCAACGGGCCGCCGGGTACGGGCAAGACCACGATGCTGCGCGATCTGATCGCGGCGCTTGTGACCGAGCGAGCGGAGCGGCTGGCGGTTGAAGCATCGCAGCCGCGTCGCCAACAGCTGGGGCGCGCGCTTCAAGCTGACGAGGATGAGCGGGAGCGCCGGATCCAAGCGCGCGAGGAGGTGCGCCGGCTCCGCCCCTGGGTCCTCAAGCTGCGTGCGCGGTCCGAATGGCGCGCCCACGACCGCCAGCTCGCCGCCGACGTCGCTGTGGTCGACGCGCGGCTGCGCGAGACCCGCGAGGAGCTGCGGAGGCTCGAGGAAGAGGTGCGAGTCCACACTGAAGCCGCCGCAGAGCTCGCCGCCGCCGAGAGCCGCCTGGAGGATTGCCGCCGCGACCTATCGCACTACCGCGAGCTACCCGGCGCCCAGCTGCCCGACGGCGAATGGCTCGAGGACCGGCAGGCGCGTGAGCGACAGGCGCCTTGGACCGACGTCGAGTGGAACCAGGCCCGCACCGAGCTGTTCCTGGCGGCTCTCGGCCTGCATAGAGCTTTCCTCGTCCATGCCGCCCGGCCGATGCGCGAAAGCCTCGACGGGGCGATGGAGATCCTCGGCGGAAACGCTCCACCGGATCTTTCCGCCGAGGCGGCGCTCGCGGCCTGGCGGACCCTCTTCCTCGCGGTCCCCGTGGTCTCGACGACGTTCGCCTCCGTCTCGCGCCTGTTCGGACCGCTCGGCGCCGAGGCGCTCGGCTGGCTGCTCGTCGACGAGGCCGGGCAGGCCGCCCCGCAGAACGCCGTCGGGGCGCTGTGGCGTTCTCGGCGCGCGGTCATCGTCGGCGATCCGCTGCAGCTGGAGCCGATTACGACGATCCCGTTCGAGGCCGAGCAGGCGATCCGCGCGCACTACGGCGTGGAGGAGGAGTGGCTTACGGGACGCGGATCGGTCCAGGGGCTCGCCGATCGCCTCAACCGACTGGGCACGACGCTGCAGGGCCCCGAGCCGCCGGTATGGGTCGGCGCGCCACTGACCGTCCATCGCCGCTGTGACCAGCCGATGTTCGACCTCGCCAACGTGATCGCCTACGACGGGCTCATGCTCGACGCCACCGACCCCGCGCTCGCGCGGTCCTTCGCGGGGCGCTATCCCACACTCCCGCAGAGTAAGTGGATCGACGTCCGCTCGGAGGCTTCGCACGGGCACTGGATCCCCGCCGAGGGAGCCGAGGTCGACAGGATCCTCACCCACCTTCATGAGATCGGGTTCGATTTCTCGCAGGTAATGGCGATCGCGCCGTTTCGGGACGTCGCTCGGCAGCTCGCCGAACGCGCCCGCCGACACCAGGGGCTGAGGGCGGGGACGATCCACACGGCGCAGGGCAAGGAGGCCGATGTCGTGATCCTCGTGCTCGGCTCAGACCCCGCCCGCGATGGGGCACGGGCCTGGGCGGCTAACAGGCCCAATCTGCTGAACGTCGCGGTCAGCCGGGCAAAGCGCCGGCTGTATGTGGTCGGCGACCGCAGCGCATGGACGCGCCACCGCTACTTCGACGTGCTCGCTGAGCGCCTCCCGCGCGATCAGCCCCGGAGTTGATGCCATGACGAGGAAGCGGGACATCAAGCAGTTCCGGCAAGCCTGTAGGGAGGTGGGGCTGACCGTGCAGGAACGCTACGAAGCCAGCCAGGCGCTCCATGCGGAGAAGGAGTCAGCGGGCGTGCAGGTTCACATGACCATGGAGAGCTGGTGGCCTGGCTGCGACAATGGAGGCAACGCTGATGGCAACCGTCGTAGCCCTAGATTCTTCGCCTGCGAACGTCCTGCGCTCGATGCGCGGGCCGATTGTCGGTGCTCACACGGCCTATCCCGACGTTCTCCACGTCGAGGTCCGGGACTCGGCAGGCGAGTTGTGGCGGTTGGCGACTCAGGACGCCGAGTGGACGCCGATCGATCCGGCCGAGCTGGTCGGGAAGTCGGTCGAGGACGCCGAGATCGACGAGGAGACCGGCGAGTTGCGTTGCCGCCTCTCGGGGGGCTCCCTGCTCGACGTGAAGCCCGCCGCTCAAGAGGCCAGCGACGATCCGCCGAACTGGGAGCTGATCACTCCGGGCGGGGTGCTGCTGGAGTTCGGCCCCGGCGTGCGCTGGCAGATCAGCAGCGCCACCGATCCGGTGTCCGCGCGGCGCTAACCCGTAGATCCCTGTATCTCGTTGGGCGTTTCTTCCGAGATCCAAAAGGCAACTTCGTCAGGAGAGAAGCCCGCAGCCTCGACCACGCGGTCCCAAAGGGCGCCAACCATGCGGCGGCGCTCGGCCGTGCGGCGATGTATTTCCTGCCTGGCCCGGACCCCGAGAGGCACAGAATCATGATGCACATCGACTACGAGCTTCCGGAGGGCCTAGACCCCGAAGCGACCGAAGCGTTCTTTGCGGCTGTCCTTCGGCATGTGCTTGAGCACGCCCGGCAGGCGAAAGCGCCTGGAGGGCGCAAGGCCTTGGAAGTCGACCAGAATCTCGTGGACCCCGTCCTTTTCGAGAGAGCGGGCGGTATCAACAGGGGGCTCGCTACTACAACATGAAGCCCTCCGAGTTAGATGCCAACGCGGCTGCATCGGTCTATGTGCGGTCGCGCTTTCCTGAGGCGGTTTTCTGCTCTCTTGGAGACCGAGATTGGCGAAATGCTGCGTTCGCATACCGAGCCAGAGAAGCCGGGTTCGCTTCTGTGGCGGACCGTTTGTTTTCTCTTCCAGTTCAAGGCCATCGCCGAGAGGTTGGCGGCACCCCTGCCGGTGTCAGCTCATCTGGGCACCTACGGCGGGACAGAGGCGGAGGAAATTTGGGGGCGGCTGACGAGCTAGCTCAGTGTGCTCTTGGTCTGACTGGCGCACGAGCGGCTTCGGTCTCAGCGCCCCTATAGGCCTGAAACGTGGAAACCCCGCCATAGCGGGGCTTCGTCATGCGGCTGAATGGAGTCGAACCATCACGGGTGTTTCCACCCCCAAGGCCCTCAAGCTTGCGATTGGGGGCGATTTCAGTTCCATTCAGCGCTCTCAGGTGATCTGAGGTGCTCTGAGGTCATGCAGGTTACTGATTTAGAGGTCCGCAAAAAGGTCCGCAGTTTTGGGCGCCTGTCTTGTCACGCATGTTGGGGGTGAAGAGACAACCTGCCCAGCCTAAATCCCCAAAACACAACGACCCGTGAGAAGGCACTCGCCGACGCGAGGGAGGTTCACGAGCGTGAAGTGGCGGCGAAGCGTGAAGAGTCCGAAAAGGCCACGCCGAGATCGAGAGTTTCCACGGTCGTCTTAGGGCCGGGGAAACCGAGCGCTTCCCGTACCGGCCCACCCACATCGTCGACTCGGTCGCGGAGCTGGCTAGCGCTCAGGCGGCGGCTGGCTCCGCCGCTGGTCGCTCGGCCTCCTCGGCGCTACGGTCAACCCAGCGCACGGTCAGCTCGCCGCCGTCGGCGTCGACCAGGATCGTCGAACCGTCGTGGAGGTCTCCGGAGAGCAGCGCTCGCCCGATCCGCGTCTCGACCTCACGCTGGATGAAGCGCTTCAGCGGCCGGGCGCCGTAGACCGGGTCATAGCCCTCGCGGGCGATCATCTCGCGGGCGGCTTCGGTGACCTCGAGGTCGAGGCGACGATCGGCGAGGCGACGCCGCACGTCGCCGATCTGCAGGTCGACGATCTGCTCGATCTCCTCCAGGGTCAGCGGCTTGAACAGAATCATGTCGTCGACACGGTTGAGGAACTCGGGCCGGAAGTGCGCCCGCAGCTCCGCCATCACCCGTCCCCGCGCATCCTCAGAGATCTCATTAGCCTCGAGGCCGTCGAGCAGGTGCAGCGAGCCGATGTTGGAGGTCATGATGATCACCGTGTTGCGGAAGTCGACGGTGCGGCCCTGGGAATCGGTCAAACGACCGTCGTCGAGGATCTGCAGGAGGGTGTTGAAGACATCGGCATGCGCCTTCTCGATCTCGTCGAAGAGGACCACCGAGTAAGGCTTGCGCCGCACGGCCTCGGTCAGCTGTCCGCCCTCTTCGTAGCCGACGTACCCGGGCGGTGCCCCCATCAGCCGGCTGACCGTGTGGCGCTCCTGGTACTCGGACATGTCGAGCCGGACCATGTTCTCCTCGGAATCGAAGAGGGACTCGGCGAGCGCCCGCGCAAGCTCGGTCTTGCCGACCCCGGTCGGCCCGAGGAAGATGAAGGAGCCAATCGGGCGGCGCGGGTCCTTGATCCCCGACCGGGCACGGATCACCGCGTCGGCGACCAGCTGCACCGCCTCGTCCTGGCCGATCACCCGCTGGTGCAGGACCTGGTCGAGGCGCAGCAGCTTCTCGCGCTCGCCCTCCATCAGCCTGGCCAGCGGGATCCCGGTCCAGCGCGCGACCACCTCGGCGACCTCGTCCTCGGTGACCTCCTCGCGCAGCAGCCTCGTCGCCCCCTGCTTGTCCTCGAGACGCTCCTCTTCGGCTTTGAGCCGGCGCTCCAGCTCCGGCAGCCGGGAGTGGCGCAGCTCGGCGGCGCGGTCGAGGTCGTAGCTGCGCTCCGCCTCCTCGATCTCCCGCCGCAGTTGCTCGATCTCCTCGCGCAGCTCCTGCAGGCGGTGGATCGCCTGCCGCTCGGCCTCCCATTGAGCGGTCATCGCGTCCGCCTCCGAGCTCAGGTCGGCGAGCTCCTTGCGCAACGCCTCGAGGCGGTCCTTGCTGGCCGCGTCCTTCTCCTGCTTCAGCGCCGCCTCCTCGATCTCGAGCTGCATCACCCGACGGGTGATCGCGTCGAGCTCCTGCGGCATCGAGTCGATCTCGGTGCGGACGACGGCGCAGGCCTCGTCGACCAGGTCGATCGCCTTGTCGGGCAGAAAGCGGTCGCTGATATAGCGGTGGGAGAGGGTCGCCGCGGCGACCAGGGCCGCGTCCTGGATCCGCACCCCGTGGTGGACCTCGTAGCGCTCGCGCAGGCCGCGCAGGATCGAGATCGTGTCCTCCACCGTCGGCTCGTCGACGACGACCGGCTGGAAGCGCCGCTCCAGCGCCGCGTCTTTCTCGATCTGCTGGCGGTACTCGGCGAGCGTGGTGGCGCCGATGCAGTGCAGCTCGCCGCGTGCCAGCATCGGCTTCAGCATGTTGCCGGCGTCCATCGCGCCCTCGGCGGCGCCGGCGCCGACGACGGTGTGGAGCTCGTCGATGAAGAGCAGGATCTGGCCCTCGGCCGCCTTGATCTCCTCCAGGACCGCTTTCAGACGCTCCTCGAACTCGCCGCGGAATTTCGCCCCGGCCAGCAGCGAGCCCATGTCGAGCGCGAAGACCGTCCTCTCCTTCAACCCCTCGGGGACGTCGCCGCGGACGATTCGCTGCGCCAGCCCCTCGATGATCGCCGTCTTGCCGACCCCTGGGTCGCCGACGAGCACTGGGTTGTTCTTCGTCTTCCGCGAGAGGATCTGGATCACGCGGCGGATCTCCGCATCGCGCCCGATCACCGGGTCCATCTTTCCCCGGCGCGCTTCGGCGACCAGGTCGCGCCCGTATTTCTCCAGGGCTTCGTAGGCGTTCTCAGGGTTGGCACTGGTAACCCTCTGGCTGCC
Organism: uncultured Solirubrobacterales bacterium; assembly: GCA_963846515.1. GTDB lineage: Bacteria > Actinomycetota > Thermoleophilia > Solirubrobacterales > 70-9 > VAYN01. The sequence goes on from CAWJWC010000005.1 coordinate 702,470, forward strand.
GCGGACGGCGGTCAGCGCCTCCAGCAGGCGGTCGCGGCTGGCGCCGCGCTCCTCCAGCAGGCGTTTCGCGGCGGCGCCTTTGTCGGTCAGTATCGCCAGCAGCACGTGCTCGACCGAGACGTACTCGTCCTTCAGATGCTCCGCCTCGCGCTCGGCAGTGTCGAGCAGCAGGCCGAGCTCGCGTGATACCCGGACCTCCCCCGACGCCCCCGAGCCGCTGACGCTCGGGGTCCGCTCGAGCTCCGCCTCGGTCGCGGCCTGCAACCCCCTGACATCGACGTCTATGCGCTCCAGCAGCCGCGGGACCAGTCCCTCGGGCTGTTCCAGGAGCGCTACCAGCAGGTGCACTACCTCGACCTCCATGTTACCGCGGCGAAGCGCCTCGGATTGGGCCTCCTGGAGCGCTTCCTGGGTCTTCTGGGTCCATTTGCTCGGGTTCATGCCAGCTCCTTGGGCGTTGGTCGGGATCGCACCTGGCGAGACAGCTGTGCTTCCAGCTCGTCGATCCGGGCGAGCAGGTCACAGGCCAGCACCGCGCCGGCGAAGTTGAGGCCGAGGTCGCGGCGCAACCGAACCATGCGGGCGAGCCGCGGTGCCGCGTCCCAGGCGTAGGGGTCAACGGCGCCGACCCGGATCAGCCGCCGCACCAGATCCGGGTGCAGACCGGTCCGCCGCGCCAGCTGCTCCGCGTCGATCAGCACGACCGCCGTCCCCATCGCCATCATCGCCCCCCGCGCGGGTCGAAGTCCGAGGTTTCGGCCAGGCTCTCGAAGAGCTCGCGTTCGCGCTTGCTGAGCTGCTTCGGTACGACGATCTTGACCTTCGCGAAGAGGTCGCCGCGCCCCGCTTGGCCCGGCCCGGGCATGCCCTCGCCCTCGAGCCGCAGCCGGCGGCCGCTCGAGGAGCCGGCTGGGACTTTCACCCGGACGGTTCCGTCGAGGGTGGGCACCTCGACGCTGGCGCCGAGCGCGGCCTCCCAGGGGGCGACCGGGAGCTCGACCGTGAGGTCGTTCCCCTCGAGGCGGAAGCGACGGTCGGGTTTGATCCGGACCCGCAGGAAGAGATCCCCCGGTGGCCCACCGCCGGCCCCGCTTCCGCCCTCGCCGGCAAGGCGAATGCGCTGGCCGTCGCGGACCCCGGCGGGAATGTTGACGTCGTAGTCGCGCCCGTCGCCCAGGGACACTTTGCGGCGACCGCCGTGGGCCGCCTCCTCGAGCGAGACCTCCAGGGTCGCCTCCTGGTCGCCGCCGCGGAAGGAGAAACCTTCAAAGCCCGCGCCACGGCGCGGGCCGCGCCCAGCTTCACCGCCGCCACGACCGCCGAACAGGCTCTCGAAGAAGTCGCTGAAGCCGTTGCCGTCGCCGAACTCCACGCGGACGTCGTCGAAGCCGCCCTGCCCGGTCCCGAAGCCGCCGAAGCCACCCTGTCCGCCGCCGAAGCCCTCGGCGCCGCCGACGTCCTGACCGGCTTTCCAGTTGGTGCCGAGCTGGTCGTAGCGCTGCCGCTTCTCAGGGTCGCGCAGGACCTCGTAGGCCTCGGAGATTTCCTTGAAGCGATCCTCCGCTCCAGCCTCTTTGCTTACGTCGGGATGGTTCGTGCGGGCGAGCTTGCGGTAGGCGCCGCGGATCTCCTCCGCGCTCGCCCCGCGGGGTACGCCAAGTACCTCGTAGTAGTCGCGGAAGCTGACCGGCGGCAATCAGCTCTCCCCCTCTTCCTGCCTCTCGCCGCCTTTCTGGGAGACGACGACCTGGGCGGGACGCAGAACCCGGTCTCCGGCGCTGTATCCCGCCCTCGCCAGCTCGAGGATCGTGCGGTCGGGGACCTCGTCGGAGCCCCGCACGCCGACCGCTTCGTGCAACTCGGGGTCGAAGCGCTCCCCCGGGGCGCCTATCCGCTGCAGGCCCTGGCGCTCGAGGATCGTCTCCATCTGCTCGAGCACCGCCCGCAGCCCCGCGGCGATCTCGTTCTCGGGACCGCCCATCCGCAACGCCCGCTCGACGCTGTCGACGGCCTCGAGCCAGTCGCGGGCAATCGCTTCGGTCCGCGCGTCGACCTGCCGTTGGATTTCAGCGGGCACGCGCTTGCGGTAGTTGTCGAGATCGGCGAGCGCCCGTTTGTAGCGATCGTCGAGCTCGGCCAGCTCGGCCTCGAGATCGCGCTCCTCGGTCTCAGTCTCGGGTGAACTCGGCATCGACAACCTCCTCGTCATCGCTGGCGGCCTCACCGTTCGCGCTCTCAGCCGCGGCACCGTTGCCGGGCGGCGGCGCGGCGGCGCTCGGCAGAGCTTGGATGATCTGCTGGAGGTCGGAGATCAGCGGCCGAGCCCGGTCGAGGCCGGCCTCCTCCTCGATCGCCTGACGGGCGTCGGAGACCAGCTGTTCAGCCTGGGCCTTCTGGTTCACCGGCAACCGTTCGCCGATCTCTTCGACGAGTTGCTCGGCCCGGTGCGCGAGCGCGTCGAGCTCGTTGCGGGCGTCGATCTCCTCCCGTCGCTGCTTGTCTTCGGCGGCGTGCTCTTCGGCCTCTTTGATCATCCGCTCGACGTCGGAGCTGTCGAGGTTGGTGCTCTCGGTGATCGTCACCTGCTGCTCGGCACCGGTCTCTTTGTCGCGCGCCGAGACGTTGAGGATTCCGTTCGCGTCGATGTCGAAGGTGACCTCGATCTGCGGCTCCCCACGCGGCGCCGGCCGGATTCCCTCGAGCCGGAATTTGGCCAGCTGCCGGTTGTCATTGGCGAGCTCCCGCTCGCCCTGGAGGACGACGATGTCAACCGCCGTCTGGTTGTCCTCGGCGGTCGAAAAGACCTCGGTTCGGCGAGCTGGGATCGTCGTGTTGCGCTCGATCACCTTCGTCATCACCCCGCCCATCGTCTCCAGGCCGAGCGAGAGCGGCGTCACATCGAGTAGGACGACGTCCTCGACCTCGCCTTTGAGCACCCCGGCCTGCAGCGCGGCGCCGATCGCGACGACCTCGTCGGGGTTGACGGTCTGGTTGGGCTCCTTGCCGCCGGTCAGTTTCCTGACCAGCTCCTGCACTTTCGGGATCCGGGTCGAACCACCGACCATGATCACCTCGTCGATGTCGTCGGCGGAGAGCTTGGCGTCGGCGAGCGCCTGCTCGACCGGGCCACGGCAGCGCTCAATCAGGTCCTCGGTCAGCTGCTCGAACTTCGCCCGGGTCAGCGAGGTGTTGAGGTGTTTTGGCCCGGCGGCGTCGGCGGTGACGAAGGGAAGGTTGATCTGGGTGCTCGTCGTCGAGGAGAGCTCCACCTTGGCCCGCTCGGCCGCCTCGTAGAGGCGCTGCAGGGCCTGCGGGTCCTGCCGCAGGTCGATGCCCTGGTCGTTCTTGAACTCGTCGGCGAGCCAGTCGACGACGCGTTTGTCGAAGTCGTCGCCGCCGAGGTGGCCGTCGCCGTTGGTCGCCCGCACCTCGATCACGCCGTCGCCGACGTCGAGCAGAGAGACGTCGAAGGTGCCGCCACCGAGATCGAAGACGAGGACCGTCTCCGAGCCTTTCTTATCGAGACCGTAGGCGAGCGCTGCCGCGGTCGGCTCGTTGATGATCCGCAACACCTCGAGGCCGGCGATTTTACCGGCGTCTTTGGTCGCCTGGCGCTGGGCGTCGTTGAAGTAGGCGGGGACCGTGATCACCGCCTCGGTGACTTTCTCGCCGAGGAATTTGGCCGCATCGTCGGCGAGCTTGCGCAGTACCTGGGCGGAGATCTCCTCGGGCGCAAAGGTCTTGCCGCGGACTTCGAAGCGGACCGCGTCGTTCTCGCCTTTGGCGACTTTGTAGGAGACGATCTTCGCCTCCTCGTCGACCTCGCCCCATTTGCGGCCGATGAAGCGCTTCGCCGAGTAGATCGTCGCCTCGGGGTTGAGGATCGCCTGCCGTTTTGCCACCTGTCCGACCAGACGCTGACCGTCGTCAGTGAAGGCCACCACCGACGGGGTCACCCGCGACCCCTCGGAGTTGGGAATCACCTCAGCCTGCCCACCCTCCATCGTCGCCGCGACGACCGAGTTGGTGGTTCCAAGATCGATGCCGACCGCCTTTGCCATGGTCCTGCTCCTTTCGGCTCGCCCATGCCGGGGGCCAGGTTCGCTTCCTGTCTCTTCTGATTCGCTTCCTGTCTCTTCTGATTGGACTGGTAGGGCGCTGGCGCACGCGATCAAGGGGCGGCACCCGATCGCCGCGAAGGCGGAACCTGCGAACGAAAAGCACGCTCTTAGCGGCTTTTCGCTCGGCCCTCTGTTTGGGCCCGGTACCGACAGGTACGTGGGGATGACCCAAGCAATGCGACCAGAAAAGAAGGCTCTTGATCGCCGAGCGATCCCGCTCCGTGAGGACCTCTCCGCTCCCGAGCGATCGCGAGCGCGACTTGGTTGCTGGGACCAAGGCCGGCGAGCCCGACGCCACCGAGCAGCTCGTCGATGCCTTCATGCCCGCAATCGACGGCGTCGCCTACCTCTATCGTAGCTTCGCCTGCCTGGAGCGAACGGAGCTGCGGCAGGAGGGGGTGGTCGGCCTGCTCAGAGCCGCAAAACGCTACGACCACAGCTACGAGACTCCGTTCTGGGCTTACGCGTCTTGGTGGGTGCGGCAGGCGATGCAGCAGTTGGTGTCCGAGCTGACCGGACCGGTCGTCCTCTCCGACCGCGCTACCCGCCACCTGGTGCACATCAAGCAGGCCCGCTTGAAGTACGAGCAATCGCACGGGCGTGAGCCCTCGACCGGCGAGCTCGCCAGCGCCGCGGACCTCTCCTGCGAGCAGGTCGAGAACCTGACCGCGATCGAGCGCGCCCCGCGCGGGCTCGACGAGAGGTCCTCCAGCGAGGGGGATTCCTCGGCAACCTTCGCCGAGCGCCTCCGGGACCCCGACACCGAGGACGCCTACGAGCGGATCGACGATCTGGTCGAGGTCGAGCACCTGGGTGAGATCACCACAGACCTCGACGAGCGCGAGCGGCGCATCGTCCTCTCCCACTTCGGCATCAATTGTCAGCGGTCCACCCTGCGCGAGATCGCCGCCGGGCTCGAGCTCAGCGTCGAGCGGGTGCGCCAGTTGGAGGAGCGAGCGCTGGGCAAGCTCCGCGAGGCCGCCGCCTGGCCCTGAGAGGTCGACTTCCTGCGGCGCTCAGCCCGCCTCCGATTTCGATTTCTCGCCCACCGGCACCGACCCGGTCGGCGCCACGCTCTCGAGCCAACCCAGCTGGCGCGCCGCCTCGTCGTCGGCAATCACGTCGTAGTGCTCGGCCTGGAGTTCCGACACGGAGCCGAAGTCGCGCCGGCCGCGCGTCGCCGCGTGCAGCAGGAACCCCATCAGGGCCCCGATGCCGGTGCCGATCCAAAGTCCCCAGAAGGCCAGCCAGCCGGCGGCGAGGAGCGGGTCGGACCAGGCGAAGACCCCGAACAACCAGCCGATCAGGGCGCCGGTGAGCGCCCCCGAAGTGGCTCCCCGCAGCGTCGCCTCCGTGTAGCTGACACGCCCGGTCACCTGCTCGATGAGCCTGAGGTCACGGGCGACGATCGCCACCCGCTCGACCGGGAAACCCCGGTCGGAAAGGTAGTCGACGGCTCGCTCGGCTTCCCGATAGGTGCCGTAGGAGGCGACCGTGCGGCGGCTCTCAGCCGCGACCCCATTGCGCTGCGGGTGGTCCGGCGAATGCTCCCGGTTGGCGCTCATGTCCTCTCCCTTTCGCTTGGGCCTAAACGGATTCGTAGGGCGCCGGAGCGCCTGTTCAAGGGCGGCTTGCCAGCAGCTCGGACCTCGACATCGAGCGGCGCCGGCCTACAGACCTCAGCAAGGCCAAGCAGCCAACAAAAGGAGGAATCATGGCTCTACCAGTGCGTCGATCCGCCGGCGCGCCGCTGGCGGTGGAACAGGCGGACCCGTTCCGCGAACTGATGGAGGGAGTCTTCGGCAACAGGTTCGACAGCGGGCAGATGCACGTGCCCAAATTCGACATCGAGGAGACCGAGGAGGCGTGGATCGTCGAGGCCGACCTACCCGGCGTCAAGCGCAAGGACATGGACGTCGAAGTGCGAGACGGCGAGCTGCTGGTCACGGGTGAGATCAAGGAGCGCGAACGAGTCGGCATCCTGCGCCACCGCACGCGTCAAACCGGCAAATTCGAGATCCGCGTCGCGCTGCCCGGGGACGTCGACCCCGAGCAGGTCGACGCCTCACTCGACGACGGCGTACTCGTGGTCGAAATCCCCAAGCCCGAGCGGGTCAAACCGCGCAAGGTCGAGGTCGGCAGTCACGAAAACGGCGCGGCCGAATCCGATTGAGCCCGGATGGGATCGGCGGGGGCCGCGGTCGGCCCCCGTCTGAGCCCCTGGTTGGCCTGCCCCTCCTACGCCCGCAGGGCGGAGATGTCGATTCGCACCGCGACCTGCTCGCCGACCAGCAGCCCACCGCCGACAAGCGACTGCTGCCAGGTGAGACCGAACTCGGTCCGGTCGATCGAGCCGCGGACCGCGATGCCGACGCGATCGTTGCCCCAGGGGTCGACGGCCGCGCCTTCGACGCTGGCCTCGACCTGGATCTCGCGGGCGACGTCCTTGATCGTCAGATTGCCGGTGACCCGGTAGCTCCCGAGCACGACGTGCTCGATCGCGGTCGACTCGAAGGTGATCAACGGGTAGTGCTCGGCGTCGAAGAAGTCCGGCCCCAGGAGGTGTTCGTCGCGGTCGGCGTTGTTGGTGTCGATCGAGGCGACCTGGACGCTCCCCCAGACCCGTGAGTCGTGGTAGTCCTCGGCTGCCTCCAGCGTCCCCTCGTACTGCTTGAAGTGCCCGCGGACGGTGGAGATCATCATGTGCTTGACCTCGAAGCCGACGCTGGAGTGGATCGGATCGACCGCCCAGGTGCCGGTCGGCACCCGCACGATCCCCTGTTCGGTCTGCAGCTGGGTCGTCATCTGCGCTGCTCCTTGTCGTCGTTTAGGTGCTCGTGCACGAGCCGCACCGCCATCGCCCCCTCGCCGACCGCGGAGGCGACGCGCTTGATCGAAGCGGCGCGCACGTCGCCGGCTGCGAGCACGCCGGGCACGCTCGTTTCCAGCAGCAGCGGCCGCCTGTCGCACTCGGCCGCGGCGTCGGTGCCGGTGAGGACGTAGCCGCGCTCATCGAGGGCGACCGAACCGGCGAGCCAGCCGGTGCAGGGAGCGGCGCCGATGAAGACGAACAGCTCGCGGGCGTCGAGCCGGCGCCGCTCCCCGTTCACCAGATCCTCGACCTCGATCGCTTCCAGCGCATCCTCGCCGACCACCTCGCGCACCTCGGTCTGCACCAGCACCTCGACGCCGGGCGTCCCTTTGATGCGCTCGGCGAGGTAGCGCGACATGTCGCGGTTGAGATCCTCGTGGCGCAGCAGTAGGCGGACCAGGCGCGCGTGTTCGGCCAAAAACAGGGCCGCCTGCCCGGCCGAGTTGCCGCCGCCGACGACGGCAACCGCGTGGCCGGCGCACAGCTGCGCCTCCATGAACGTCGCCGCGTAGTACACCCCAGCGCCCTCGAAGTCCTCCAGCCGAGCGACCGGCAACTTGCGATACCGCGCGCCGGTCGCGATCACGACCGTGCGCGTCTCCAACGTCGTCCCGTCTTCGAGGGCGATCGCGTGGTGGTCGTCATGGCGCTCCAGCCCGACCGCCGCGGCGCCGACCGCGAAGCGGGCGCCGAACTTGCGGGCCTGGATCGCCGCCCGTTCGGCCAGCTCGGCGCCGGAGATCCCCGACGGGAAGCCGAGGTAGTTCTCGATTTTGGCGGAGGTGCTGGCCTGGCCGCCGATCGCGACGCTGTCGAGCGAGACCGTCGCCAGGCCCTCGGAGGCCCCGTAGACGGTGGCCGCTAGCCCGGCGGGGCCCGCTCCGACGACGACGAGGTCGGTGACGGCGGTGGGCGAGCTGACGTCCCGCAGGCCGATGGCGGACGCCAGCTCTGCGTTGCTCGGGTTGCGGAGGACGCGGTCCCCCCAGACGACCACCGGGGTCTCCCCGGGCGTGACCCCGAGCCGGTGCAGGAGCGCCTCGGCGCCGGGATCGCGCTCGGGATCGATCCAGCGGTGCGGGAGCCGGTTGCGGGCGGCGAAGTCGCGCAGGCGCCGCGTGTCCGGGACGAAGCGAGAGCCGACTATCTTCAGTCCGGCGCCGAGGCCGGTCAGGTGCTCGCGCCGCAGCAGGTAGGCCCGCAGCACCAGATCGCCGAAGTGCACGTCTTTAGAGACGATTCGCAGCAGGCTCTCCACCGGTACCTGTAGGACCTCGCCCGGTTCCTGCACGATCGCCGTGTAGAAGGCCGGCTGCCCGCTCAGCAGGCTGAGCTCGCCGAGGAAGCGGCGGGGGCCGTGGACAGCGACGAGCCGCTCTTCCTCGGTCCCCTGGTCTGCGATCACCGCCACCGTGCCCTCGAGTACGACGAAGAAGTCGTAGTGCTCGTCGCCTTGGCGAAAGAGCACCTCGCCGGGCTCCGTCCTGCGCCGGGCTCCGGCGGCCGCGAGCGCCCCGATCTGATGCTCGCCCAGGCGCGGGAAGGCGCCGTCGCGGTCAGGCGTCTCCGCCAGCGGGGTTGCCAAGTCGACGCCCATGTCTCGCGTCAGCGCGGGGCCACGGCCGGCCGCGCGTGCAGCGTCCCCCCGACGTGGTCGTCTCGGTCGGCCTCGACGACGTCGCCGAGGATGCTGCTCCAGGCAAGCGCCCTGCGCTGGGCGTATTCTCGCCGGCCGCCAGCCGTCGCCGCGTCCTTGACGTCGACGAGACCGGCGGCGGGCAGTAACGCGGCGACGCGATCGATTCCCGCCCGGCGCTCCCTCCAGGCGATCACGAAGGCGTCGACCGCCGCCGCCTGCGGGTCGAGGAAGTCCTGCGCGGCGCGAAAGCCGGGTGCCCGCGGCGACGCCGCGGCCAAATTCCAGACCGCGTGCGCCCCGCGCTCGCGAACAGGACCGGCGAGCAGCAGGGTCAGCGTGTCGTGGAGGATTACGACGTCGCCCGGCTCGACCCTGTCGGTGATCCTCCCCGTGGCGTCGCCGGCGCCTCGCGCGAACGCCTCGCGCGCCACGGTCCCTAGAGGCAGTTGTTGGCTGGCCCCCGCGAGCATCCCGTCGAGCACGCTCGCGAGGGCTGCCGGGGGCTCGGTGACCGCGACGCTGAGTGGCCGGGCGATCAACCGCCCGCGCAGCAGCCCCAGCAGGCGACTGGCTGCCGCGTGGCCGACGGGGAGCGCGGCCGCGCACCAAACGGTGCGCCCCGCGAGGGAGTCCTCGGCGACCGAACGCGTCCAGGCCAGGACGCGTTCGTCGTGAATACCCGACGGAGCATTGAAGTGATCGCTGCGTACGGCGGTCATGTGCTTTTGCGGTAGGCCGCCGCGGCCCTTCTGTCAACCGACCGCGCTACGGAGGTCAGTAGCGGAGGATCGCAGCCACGCCTTCGGCCGAGGTCAGCAGCTCGCGACGCCGTCGCGGGCGATCGTGATCTCGGCGCCGCCAGCGAGGGCGGCGCGGACCAACGCCTCGGCCGGATCGCCGATCGCCGGGTCGAAGGCGAGCTGCTCGACCCGTTGTTCCTTCAACGCCGCCAGCGTCTCCTGCGCGCCGCTGGCGCCGCGGCTGCCGCCGAGCGCCTCCTCCAGGGCCCGTTCGACGACCGCGCGATCGCGCCGGGCTCGCGACCGCGCAGTCGCGGCTGCGACCTCATCGATCAATCCCCCACTCGGCATCGAGACCAAGTCCTGCTCGCCGCCCAGCTCACGACGCAGTTGCGTCGAGCCGAGACCCTTCCAGAAGGCGTCGGCGTCCGGGCGCGGACCGAAGGCGAGGATGTCCCCGAATCTGCCCTCGCGCAGTCGCTCGCCAACGAGGCGGCCGCACTCGACGAGAAAGCGGTGGCGGTTGTGCTCGAGGCGCTCGGCGTACTGGTCGTGGCCGGAGGAGCTGATGCCTGGATGCGCGCGCGGTCGGGAGGCTCTCGGCTTTGCGCTCGCGCCAAGCGCGGCTGAGGATGGTCAGCTCCCACTCCTCGATTTCCTCCAGGGTCCCTTCGGCGCAGCCAAGCAACCGCACCCGCTCCGCCGAGAGCAAGGCGACGCCGCACCCTTCGCCACGCCGGCAGAGATCGACGAGCTCCGTTACCAGCGGCTGGTCGGCGTGCGCGACCGCCGGGAGCACCGGTGCCACGCCGGTACTCCACCAGCGCTCCTTCCCTTCCTTTCGGCTGATCTCGACGAAGCCGGCTTCGCCACGCGGGGGCGGCCGCACCTCTTCGTCGTTGAAGCGATGCAGCAGCCGCTTCGCCGTCTCGCGCATCGCGACCTTGCGCTCGTGCTCACTGTCCTCGGCGAGCTCCAGCGCGCCCGGTCGATTCCGTTGCGCAACTCGATCCGCCAGGCCGCGCTGCGGTCGGCGGGGTCGAAGTCGAGATAGATGGAGATCACGCCCATCGGCGGTCGCCAATCGCTGAGCTCTCGAGCATCCGCCAGGGTGGGGTGGGCCACGCTTCGCCTCCTCACGTAGTTCCCCAACAGGTGCCCCCCGCCGGCTCCTGGAAACGCCAGCCATCTCGACAACGGCTGTGGGCGGCCTACACAGATGTCCATGGAGAGGGCGCCGAACCCAACCTCAGCCGAGGCGACGGCCCTGATCGTCATCTGCCCCAACTGCGGCCGCAAGAACCGGCTCCGCCCCAACGCCGACGGCGTCCCGCGCTGCGCGGTCTGCCACCACCATCTCCCCTGGCTGATCGACGCAAGCGCCGGCGACTTCGAGCGAGAGCTGCAGGCCTCGGTCCCCGTCCTGGTCGACTTCTGGGCGCCCTGGTGCGGCCCCTGCAAATGGATCTCGCCGGCGGTTGCAGAGCAGGCCCGCGACCGGGCCGGGAAGGTGAAGGTCGTCAAGCTCGACATCGACAGCGCCCCAGAGATCGCCAGCCGCTACAGCGTGCAGAGCATCCCGACCCTGTTGCTAGCCCGCGACGGCAAGGAGGTCGACCGCCTGGTCGGCGCCGCCCCCAAACCACAGCTCGAATCCTGGCTCGAGAGCCACCTCACGCCTTAGATAGTCAACGTGTAGACGTCTTCGTAGCGCTCGCGCCAGACCAACGACTCGAAGGTCGCGGGTTGAATCCCGCCCCCCAGGGATATGCAGGTTTCAGCCACTTTTCGCGAGAAGTGGCTGAAATGAAAAAGGCCGGTTCGAGTCTCGCTCCGGAAGAGTCGTTTGTTCGCTCAGGAGCGCGCGTTCGCCAAGCCGGCGACCAGCGCCCGCGCCGAGGCCTTGAGCGCCGCCAGGCTCATCCCCGCCTCCTGACGCAGGTGGCGCACCACGTTCACGTTCACGGCGTTGAGCAGGAGCTGGGCCAGGATCGGCGCGTCGAGCTTCGGCGAGATCTCCCGGATCAGGTTCTCGGCGTGCAGGGAGAGGACGATGTAGCCGCCGATCGGGGCTTTCCAGCGATCCCTCTCGAGGGCGAGGATCAGCTCGAGGTGGCCATCCTCGAGGTCGAGCAGGCCTTCGAGAAAGACGGCGAGGCGCTCCTTCGGCGGCGCTCCAGGGCCGAGTGGGGGAGGCCCGAACATGAAGGCGTCCTGGAAGACGCGCAGGTGCTCGTCAAGGAGGGCCTGGAAGAGGCCGGAGCGGTCGCCGAAGCGGCGGAACACGGTCCCCTTGCCGACCCCTGCCCGCTCAGCGACTGCGTCGAGCGTAATTCCCTCGGCGCCGCGCTCGGCCAGTACCAGGCGCGTCGCATCGAGGATGCGGACCCGGTTCGCCGCCGCGTCGGCGCGCTCGCGCCGCTCGCCGGCGATCGGAAGACCACCTTGCTTGTCCATCGCCAAAGCTCACCTGACTCCGTCGCCGTTCGTCTCGGATCGTACGGGCTCAGCTGGCGGCAGCACGGGTGCTGCCCCGCGGCCCGTCCTCTCCCTGACCAGCGGCGCCACCTGCGTTCCGTACAGCTCGATCGCTCCCATCAGGCTGTCGTGGGGGAGGTCCCCCATCCCGTACTTGAGGTCGAAGCGGGTGGCGCCGAGGGTGTCGAGCGTCGCGAGGATCTTGCGGGCGACGGTCTCCGGCGCGCCGACGTAGAGCGCTCCGTCCGTCCCGATTTCGCGCGCAAAGGACTTTCGGGTGGGAGGGGCGAAGCCGCGTTCGGCGGCGACCCGGCCCATCACCTCCGCGTAGTGGGGCCAGAACTCGTCGCGGCCCTCCCGATCGGTCTCGGCGACGTGCCCCGGCGAGTGCACGCCGATCGGCCGCGGCGGCTTCTCCAGCCGCTCGAGCTCGTCGCGGTGCAGCTGCCCCAGCGGGGTGAAGCGGGCGGGGGAGCCGCCGATGATCGCCAGCATCAGCGGCAGGCCGTGGCGGGCGGCGCGCCGCACGGAATCAGGGCTGCCGCCGACCCCGACCCAGGTGGAGAGAGTGCCCTCGAGCCGGGGTACGATTCGCGTCTTGCGCATCGGCGGCCGGGTCGAGCCGCTCCAGCTGACCGTCGGCCCTTCCCGCAGCCGCACGAAGAGGTCGAGCTTCTCCTCGAAGAGCAGTTCGTAGTCGTCGAGGTCATAGCCGAAGAGCGGGAACGACTCGATTCGTCGAGCCGCGCCCGAGGATCACGTCGGCCCGCCCTCCCGAGATCGCGTTGAGGGTCGAGTAGCGCTCGAAGACTCGCACCGGGTCATCGGAACTCAGCACCGTCACCGCCGAGCCGATGCGGATCCGCTCGGTCCTCGCGGCGATCGCCGCGAGGACGACGTCGGGAGCCGACGCCGGCATGTCCTCGCGGTGGTGCTCGCCGAGGGCGAAGTGCTCGACGCCGACCCGCTCGGCCAGCACCCCCTCTGCGACGACGTCGCGAAGGGCCTGGGCCTCGGAGACGCGCACGCCGTCCGCGCTCCGGGAGACGTCGCCGAAGGTGTCAAGCCCGAGGGCGATTCCCTCTCGGTCAGGCACGGACGGCCTCCCCCTCGCGGACGTACTTCATCGCCCGCGTCCAGGACTCGAGCTGGTCGAAGAGCATGACCGCCGCTTCGTCGTGCTGGGGGCCGGGGGCGAAGACCGAGAAGTCCTCGAAGTCGGTGAACATCGAGAAGCTCAGCTGCTGGCGCACGTGGGCGATCTGCAGCTCGCTGGTGATGCCGCGCAGGTGCTCGATCGCTCGGGCGCCGCCCAGGGAGCCGTAGCTGACGAACGCCGCAGCCTTGTTGTTCCACTCGGCGTAGAGGTAGTCGATCGCGTTCTTCAGCACGCCCGAGGTCGAGTGGTTGTACTCCGGCGTGACGAAGATGAAGCCGTCGTAGGCGCCGATCGTCTCGGCCCAGGCTTTGGTGTGCTCGCCGGCGTACTGGCCCAGGGTCGGGGGCATCGGCTCGTCGATGTCGGGCACGGGAGTCCTTTCTGCTGAAGTGCTACCGCTTTCGGCAGTTAAGCGGACCGATAGTCCGCTTAGATGGAGTTAGCACAGACCCTTGGCTCTTCCGAAAGGAGACCCGATGCCCGACTACGGACACGAGCGGGTACTCGCCTAGCGACGCGAAGCGCTCGCGGGCGAGAGGCGCTCGTGAACGAAGCGGACGATCGTCGCGCCCTCACCGACCGCGGTCGCGCAGCGCTTGATGGACCCCGCGCGTACGTCGCCGGCCGCGTAGACGCCTGGGACGCTGGTTTCGAGAAGGCCATCCGCATCGGCGTCGGGCCCGGTGAGGACGAACCCGCTGGAGTCGCGCGCAACCACGTCGCCGAGCCAATCGGTGCATGGGGAGGCACCCAGGAAGAGGAAGAGGAACGAGAGCGGCAACCGGGTGCCGTCGGTGAGGGTGACCGCTTCGAGGCGTCCCTCTTCGCCGTGCAGCTCGCCGACTTCGCTGCGGTCGCGGACAGCGACGCCGTAGCGCTTGAGCTCCTCGATTAGGTAGTGGGACATAGTCTCGCCGAGGTCCGCGCGGCGGTGCAGGAGGGTGACGAGCGCGCCGCCTCGGGCCAGCCAGATGGCGGCCTGGGCCGCCGAGTTGCCGCCGCCGATCACCCCAACCCGCTGTCCGCCGCAGAGCTGCGCCTCGGGTGGGCCAGCCGCGTAGAAGACGCTGATCCCCTCGTAGCGCTCGAGGTCTGCCACAGGTAGGCGCCGGTATTCGGCGCCGGTGGAGAGCAGGACTGCCCGCGCCGCGATTTCGTTGCCTTCGTCGAGTTTTACGATGTGGCGGTCGGTACCCGGCTCGAGCGCGCGGGCGCGATAGGGCGTCGCCGTCCGGGCGCCGAACTTTCGCGCCTGGGTGACCGCGCGGCTGGTCAGCTCGGTGCCGCTGATGCCCGCCGGGAAGCCGAGATAGTTCTCAATCCGTCGCGAGGCCCCGGCCTGGCCGCCGAGGACGGTGCTCTCTATCACCAACGTGTCGAGGCCCTCCGAGGCGCCGTAGACCGCCGCGCCGAGGCCGGCCGGTCCACCGCCGACGACGACAAGGTCGACCTCCTCGCGCTGCCCGAGCACGAGGCCGATTCCCAGCGCTCGCGAGAGCTCACCGTTGCTCGGCCGCCGCAGTTTCGCACCGCCGGGAAGCCGCACGAGCGGAATCTCGGCGGGGTCGAGCTCCTCGATCAGGGCCGCCGCTTCCTTGCTCTCCTCGGGGGTGAGCCAGGAGTAAGGGAGCCGCAGACTTCTGGCGAAGTCGAGCAGGCGACGCGTCTCACCCGAGTCGCGCGGGCCGACGATCTCGATTCCGATCCCGTCCCGCTGCTGGAGCAGCTCGCGCCGCTGGACGAACGCGGTGAGGAGGAGGTCGGAGAGGGAGCCGTCCTCGAAGAGCAGCCGCCTGAGCACTTCGCGATCGACCGCGATGTAGCGGATCGGTTCGGTGACGACGGCCGTGAGGAAGACGGTCTGCCCGGAGAGGAGGTTCATCTCTCCGAGGAAGCCCGAGGCGCCGTGGCGGACGACCTCTCGGCCTGCGCCGTCGAGCACGGCGGCTTCGCCTTCGACGATCGCGATGAACGGGTAGCTCTCATCGCCGATCTCGAACAGAGTCTCGCCGACTGCGGCGGTCCGCTCCTCGCCGTGCTCAGCGAGCGTTGCGAGCTGCGAGCTCGACAGCACTCGACTCACCGGGCCGGCCACTCGATCAGCCCAATGGGGAGGGCGGGATGCGCGTTTCGCCCTGCACGTCGGGAATCACCAGCGCGAGGTCGTCCACGAAGCACCAGGACCACGTCTCGCCGGGCTCGAGCGAACGGATGAGCGGGTGGCCGCTGCTCCGAGCGTGAGCGGTGGCATGGCGGTTGGGAGAGTCGTCGCAGCACCCGACCTTTCCGCACTCCAGGCAGATGCGCAGGTGCAGCCACTGGCCTCCCGTGGTCAAGCACTCCTCACAGCCCTCTACGGACTCGGGCAGTCGGGTAATCCGAATGTGATCGAGATGGGTGCAGGCGGACATCTTCCGAACCAGAGCCTAGAGCTCTTGATGCGCCCCCGAACTACACGACCGGCGGCGGCGCTCCCTCGGCGCTTGCCGCGAGCCCCTCATCCCAGCCGCAGACGAGGCAGGCGTGTTGGAACGCCGAGCGGGCAAATTCGAGCGCGTAGTTGTGCGGATCGGGAGCGGCGCGGACATCGTCCCAGTCGAGTACGTACTCCCCCAGCCCGTCGTCCCAGCGGACCGCCTCCGGATCGAGGCTGGCCTCGCCGAAGCCATCGGGGGCGGGATGGGCGTAGGCAAAGAACGCCGCCTTGCCGTAGCGGCCATCGCCCGGCCACCAACCCACCTCGACCTGTTGAACATCCCCTGCGTTGCGCGTGATGAAGTCGTCTGATGGCGGCTCGACGGAGAGGCCGGAGAAGAGGCTGACGGCGAGGTCGAAGGAGCCCCACCAAGCGTTGACCAGGGTCGAGCGGCCGCGGTAGGGGGCGCGAAAGGCGGCGAGCACGAGCGCTGCCTGAGTAGCAGCGGCGAAGTAGGCGCCGACCTCTTCGGGCTCGTAGGTCGCGTGCTCGGTGTCCTCGTCGAGCGGGATGGTCCAGGTCACCTCCTGCGGCGTCGGGTCGATCTCGACCGTGCCAACCAGGGCGCTCACTGCTGCCAGCAGCTCCCGGGTCACCTCGCCGACGGGACGGTGCGGGGTCAGCGGCAGCCGCCGAGCCCGCCCGTCGCTGTGTTCGGCGACCGCCTCGTGGCTGTGCAGATCCAGTGCCACGACCAGCGCCCCCGAGCCGTCCGCCGCCGGCAGCGGCGCCGTCTCCCAGCCGCGCGCGGTCAGCCGCAGCGCCGCGTGCTGGAGCTGTGGCTCAGGCGGCGCCAGCTTCGCGGCGATCTTCCCCAACACCTGCGTATGCGCGTGAAGCGTGTCGCACGTCTTGCTCCAGTCCTCGTAGGAAACGGACGGCCGAAGGTCAGGAGACGCCATCGCTACAGGGCGCCTTCCCGCGCTTCCCGCCAGACATCCACGCTTCCGTCCGCGGTGACATGCCGATCTACCTCCGCCAGCTCGTCCGCCGAAAGCGAGAGGTTGTCCAGGGCGGCGACGTTCTGCTCGAGCTGGTCCACCGAGGAGGCGCCGATCGCGAGTGAGGTCACGCGCTCGTCCCGAAGCCCCCAGGCCAGCGCCAGCTGGGCGAGGCTCTGGCCGCGCCGAGACGCGATCTCGTTCAGCCCTCGCAGTCTGGAGATCATCTCGTCGTCGAGCCAGGATTGGTCGAATTCGGGGTCCCGCGCGGCGCGGGAATCCTCGGGCACACCGTCCAGGTAGCGATCCGTGAGCAGGCCCTGGGCGAGGGCGGTGAAGCCGATCACCCCGATTCCCAGCTCGGCGGCGGCGTCGAGCAGGCCCTCGCTCTCGATCCAGCGGTTCAGCATCGAGTAAGACGGCTGGTGGATCAGCAGGGGAGTCCCGAGGTCACGCAGAATCGCCGCCGCCTGCCGCGCGCGCTCGGCGTCATAGGAGGAGAGGCCGACGTAGAGCGCCTTGCCCTGGCGCACGGCCGTGTCGAGGGCGCCCATCGTCTCCTCCAGCGGCGTCGATCCGTCCAGCCGGTGGGAGTAGAAGATGTCGACGTAGTCGAGCCCCATCCGCTGTAGCGACTGGTCGAGTGAGGCGAGCACATTCTTGCGCGAGCCACCGCCCTGGCCGTAGGGACCGGGCCACATGTCCCAGCCGGCCTTGGTCGAGATCACCAGCTCGTCGCGGTAAGGCCCGAGGTCCTCCCGCATCAGCCGGCCGAAGTTGATCTCGGCCGAGCCGTAGGGAGGTCCATAGTTGTTGGCCAGGTCGTGGTAGGTGATGCCGAGGTCGAAAGCGCGCCGCGCGATCGCGCGCTGGACTTCGAAGGGCCGGTCGTCGCCGAAGTTGTGCCAGTAGCCCAGCGAGAGGACAGGGAGGTCGAGGCCGGAACGACCCGTCCGCCGGTACTGCATCTTGCCTTCGTAGCGATCGGCAGACGCCGTGTAGGTCATCCTGCTCCACCTCCGTCTCCTCGATCCTACGCTTTCGACACGCACTCCTCGGATTGCTTGACCGATCAGGTCGGCCGGGAGATGATGGAGGCACCGAGTGAACACCCATGCTGATAAGTAGAAGGTTCGCGTGGGTTTGCTCGGGGTCGGCCTGATGGGATCGGCTATGGCCCATCGCCTCCTCGATCAGGGCATCGAGGTCGTCGCCTGGGACCGCAACCCCGAGCAGGTCACTGCTGTCGAGGGGCGGGGTGCCAAGCGGGGGGATGAACCGGCCGCGGTCGTGCGCGGCGCCGACGTCGTGGTCACGATGCTGCCGACGGCGCCGATCGTTCTCGACGTCGTCGAGCCGTTGCTCGAGGACTGGCCAGGGAGACGATCTGGTTGCAGATGAGCAGCGTCGGGGCGAGCGAGGCCGATCGGCACGTCTTCACCGCCAACATGACCGGCAACATCGTCCTGCTCGGGTTTGGCATCGCTCGCGGCGGCGGGCTGCCAGTGGTCTCTCCGCTCGGTCAGGAACGTGAGCGGGAAGGGTCGGGCCGAGAGCGCTGAATCCCATCCAGACGGCGACCGCCCGCCGCTTTCCAGCATGAGGTCCGCTCTCAGCGCCCGCGGCGCCTACAACGGGATCGTCGTCGTGATCGCGCTGTCGACGATCGGCGGCATGGTGCTCTGGCCGCATGGGGAGACGCCGGCGCTGAAATTCATCGAGGGGACGCCGCTGAGCGAGACCTAGTGAAGCGCTACGAAAACGCTTCGTCGACTGTGCCGCGCTCGTCCTCCCCCGGCATGTAATCGGCATAGATCAGCGTCGTGCGGTGGTCGCGATGGCCCATCCACTCTTGCAGTGTGCGCATCGGCACCCCGGCGGCGGCCATCCTTGTGCCGAAGGTGTGGCGCAGATCGTTGAAGCGGATCTCACGGACGCTGGCCGCCCTCAGCGCTTTCTTGAACCGTTCTACGAGAGAGATGTGCACGAGCACCTTGCCGGTGTCGGGATGGCCGAAGACGAGATCCTTGTCTCCTTGGCGCAGGGAGCGCTCGAAGTGTCTCCTCAGCGCCATGGCGACCCGGCTCGCTAGCGGCACCGAGCGCGAGCCTCGCCTCGACTTCGGGGTGAGCCAATGGCCGCGGACGTAGTTCTGGCGAACCCGGATCCTCTTCGCGTCCCAGTCGACGTCGCCCCAGCGCAAGGCCAGCAGCTCTCCCTGGCGCAGGCCGGTCATCGCGGCGGTGAGGAACAACGTGAAATCGGTGTTCCCGAGGGGCTCGTTTGGTCGACCGCGGACAGCAGGCGCTTCCAGCTCGTCCTGGTTAAGGAAGCGGATGTCGGCGCTTGGCTCGACCGCGGGCCGATCGACCAGCGCGCAGGGGTTCTGGCGGCACCATTCGCGGCGGTTGGCGAAGGCGAAGATCTGCGATAGCAGCTTGAGGGCGTTCGAGCGCGTCTTCGCGGACTTGCCCTCGCGCCGCATCTCGGCGGCCAGCTCCTCGACCTGTCTGGGCGTCACCCGGGTCGATCGGCAGCCCTCCGACCCGCGGCGCCAGGTGGGTCCGAAGCAGCGAGCGATAGGTCTCGAGGGTGGTCGGCTTTCGCCCCAACGCCTCGAGGTGGCGCAGCATGTGCTCGGCGGCCTCGGTCAGCGACAGCTCGGCCTCGGCCTGTTTTTCGGGTGAGGCCTTTCCTGCCGCCCGGTTTTCGCTTCGGCCCGATCCGGCGTTTGACCCGCTTCTTGCCGACGTACCAACGGCCGTACCAGGTTTCCTTGCCGCCCGCGCCGGTATAGGCAGGAGGGAGCCGGTTCCGTAGCTGCGACGCTCTGGTGGGTTCATGCCCCCTACACGGACACGAGCTCATCGGCGCCACCCCTGACGCAGGAATCGGTCCCAAACGGACCCACAAGACACAGTGAAAAATCCCACTCCTCAAACACGAAACCCCCCGATTTCCGGGGGTTTTCTATGCGGCTGAGAGGATTCGAACCTCCACAAAGATTTCTCTTTACAAGGCCCTCAAAAAAATGGTTTGAGGGCGTTTAAGAGGATGTACGACTCTCTCAGGTCACCTGAGGTGCTCTGAGGTCATGCAGGTTACCGATTTAGAGGTCCGCAAAAAGGTCCGCAGATCTGCCTGATGCTGCTCGGCATCTCCAAGCGGGCGAAACGTCCGCCGCCGCCACGAGCGTCGGTAGGGTCGATCAAATGCCCACTCAGGCTGTTTACTACCGCGCCGCCGATGGCTTCGAGCCCGTGGCCGAGTTTCTCGATGACGAGTTCCCCCTCGAGCCGAGGAAGAAGAATCCGAGCACGCGAGAGCTGGAGGCAGCGGCAACCAAGCGGATGACGATCGACCTGCAGATCGACCGCTTGAACGGGCTGGCCAATGACGACCCTCCGCTGCCCTTCCCGCACACCTCGCAGATCGATGGCCCGCTACGCGAGCTTCGCTGTCACTACGGCCGGGCGCACTACCGGATCCTCTACCGACGGTCGGGGAACCTGTTCGTCCTGCTGCACATGATCCGTAAGACGAGCAAGGCCGTTCCTCGTTCGGAGATCGAGATCGCCAAGCAAAAATGGCAGGACTTCAAGGATCGGATGGAAGCCCGGCCCCGCAAAACGCCTCGCGCCGCCGGTCAGGACGCGCCATGATTCCGTCCGATGGCCTTAGCAGTTTTGCTAAAGTGCTCGGGTGAGGCTGTCAACGAGATCGGACGGGAAATGGCTCGTAAGAATCACTCACCAATCGGGACGTCCCACGCGGAGGGGATGGAGAAGCGAGCTCGAAAGAGCGCCGCGTACAGAGCTGCCCTCGAAGAGCAGCAGCCCTATGAGCAGTTCGCCCGACTGGTGATCCACAAGCGGATGCAGCTCGGCCTTACCCAGGAGGAGCTAGCCAAGCGGATGGGGACGAGCCATTCCGTGATCTCCCGCCTCGAGAGTGGCCAGCACCGCTTTAGCTTCGCAACCATGCGCAAGCTCGCCAAAGCGCTCGACACCCATCTTGTCTACGGCTTTCAGGACGAGGCGCCCAGCTCAAAGTCCCGCCGGACGCCGAAGCGCGAGCTGGTCGTCTCCGCTTGAGAGATTCAACGTCTGGGTATATCTCGCCCCTGGTCTGAAGGGCCGCGGCGCAGCTCCGTTAACCGCCGGGCGCGGCCCTATGGTCGGTCGCCATGACTCAGGTTCCGACGTTCTCTGCCTCTGAGCTTCGAGGTGTCTCCGATGTCTTGGGTGAGACCAACCATGGGCTCAGCAATCGCGAGGTCGACGAGCTGCTCGACGAGGCAGGCATCGAAGATCCGACTCCCTCCGCACCGTTAGGGATGTACAACGCCGTCAACAAGCGCACCCGCCTCTTCAATGCCCTGAAAGCGAGGCAGGATCAGGATCGTTCGCCGAACGCTGTTTTGCGCTGCATCGAGATCGCGATGCAGCCGATTCGATACGCGGGTCAGGAAGGGCTCTTCGAAGATCGCCGCAGTGCGCTGAACGAGCGTTTGCTCCATCTCGGCATCGAGCTGGACGACACTGGCAGCCTCGCACAGGCGACCAAAGCCTTGACGGTCTCGGAAGCGCGCAAGCGAACTCGTCGCTTCCGTGGCGACCTAGAAGCGCGGGGTGTCCACCCCAGGGTCCTCGGCGCTTGCGACGCGGAGATCCGAGATGAGAATTACTTTCACGTCGTACTCGAGGCGACCAAGAGTCTCGCCCAGGAGATCCGACAGAAGTCTGGGCTGGGCACCGACGGGAGCACCCTCGTCGGCGACACCTTCGACTACAAGAAGGGCACACTCCCGCGGCTGGCGTGGAACTCCTTGCAGACCGAAACCGACCGCTCCGAGCATCGGGGCCTGACCAATCTCTGTCGAGGGGTCGTTGGAGCCTTTCGCAATCCGACTGCCCATGAGCCGAAGGTCTCCTGGGAGGTTTCCGAGGCCGAAGCGCTGGATGTCTGTTCACTCGTGTCGTTGCTTCATCGACGACTGGAAGGCGCGACTCGGGTCCCAGAATCACTCTGGGGAGCATCCGCGACTGGGGAATAGGTGCCGGCCGGGCCTCGGGGTAGAAAGGACTACCGTCGGTCGTCGATGGCCAGTGCCCTGCTGACCGCCTCAACGGTCGCCAGCTCCTGCTCGACGGGGTAGCCGCGATCGAGGCATGCCTGCGCAAGCGCGCACGCTGGACCGATTAGCGCTGCGCGCAGCCCTTGCGCCGAGACCCCGTCGTCGGGCCACTTTGCCCGGGGCGGATGATCCAGCTCGCCGACATCGACCAGCTGCGCGTTCGGCACAGCTCTCAGCACCGCCTCTCCAATGCGGACACCCCCGAGGTCAGCGTCGGGAACGGCGATCGCGCAGGTGGCCAGCGCAGCGAGTGCGGCGATGTGCCGCAGGGCCGGACGGCCTGGAAGTCCTGCGGTGTAGAGCAGGGCGATGTCGTCGGACATGCGGTCGGCGAGCACTTCGGCGGCCTGGAGGTTCTCGACGACCACTAGTGGCACAGGACTTGTAAGGGTCAGTGTCAGATGCTTTTGGTCTGCACGAATCAGAACCGGGCCATCGAGGAGATTGAGCGCGATTTCCTCTCCTCCTCCGGTCGCCCGGACCGGGCCCGCGACTCCGAATCGACCTGAGCGTCGAACGCCCAGGTCGACAAGGACGTCATCGGGTACGCCGGCGTCGCGCAGGGTCTGCGCTACGTTGCCGCGAACCTTCGTGCTCCCGAAGTGCGCCTGTGAAAACGCGCGCGGTCCAGCGTGCGTGACCCCTTCGGCGAGATCTTCGGCGGCAAGGAAGAGCACCGGGGTAATGGGACTGCCGGGCGCGGCGGCACGCAACGCGGCTGCGAGCTCCGGACAGCGCTCCCCGACGGCCGCAGCGGCAGCAGCCGCGCGCTCGCGCATTTCCTCGTGGTCCAGCGCGCGTCGTTGGGCCGTATCCACCCGGCGCTTCTCCCAACTCTCCGTCAGCACCCACCCCTGCGGCTCGCCGAGGGCCATCCGCTCATCTACTGCACACCGCAACCGCACCACGCCTGCCTGCGTGAGTTGCACTGCCCGCGGCCACGCCTGGTCACCGTAGCGACGACTGATACCCGTCCAACGCCGCCGACTTGCGTCTAACAACCACCGCTTCTCGGAGTCCGTTAACGCGAGGGAGCTAAGGGGTGCCACAGCTCCCGCTGGGGCTAGCTCGATGCGGTCGATCTTGCGCTGGCGCCGACGGGTCCGGACCTCGACCCGTTCGCCATTGTCACCCCGGCGATATTCACGTAGCGGTCGTGCGACGAGACCATCTGGAACGCCGGCCAGGAGCAGCTCCTCTGTGGAGGCGCTTAGGCGCACGCCACCATCAGACGACCGGGCGCCCGCTGCGCAGGGCGTCGGCGGTCAGCTCGACGCGCTCGCGACGCTGGTCGAATCCGAACATCCGGGTCGGGCGGTTCAAGGCGTCCTCGTGACTGGGGTAATCGAAGTAGATGAGCTCGCCACAATGATCGGCGGCATCCGCCATCACCGAGTCCTGGCAGGTGCCGAGCACCGTGACGCTCTTGGCCTGGGCAGTGGCGGCGATCTCACGGAGAACCTCCCGGCGATGGCTGACGCCAAGGCTGTCGCCGAGCTCGTCGAGCACCAGTACGCGTCCGTGAGGGTTGGGCGCGGCGAGTAGCGCGGCGAGGACCAGCTGCACCGTCGCCAGCTTCTCCTGCGCGGTGTTGGCTTGATTGTCGTAGGGCAGGGGGCGCCCGTTTGCCGAGCGCCTCCAGCGTGGGGTAACCGACCAGCGCCAGCGCTGGGTCGGGCCATCGGGCCGACGTGCCTCGATATGGAGGTCGGCACCGAACCAGCCGGACTCGCGATTGAGTCGGTCGTACTCCTCGCTGATCGCTTCGAGCGCCTGGCGTATGCGCTGCTCAACGCCGTCCTGCAGGGTCTCCAGCGCACTTTCGAGCTGCTGGACCTCCTCGAGGGCGAGTTCCAACTCGGCGGCCCGTTGCCTGCGTGCCCGCGTAACGCGCTCCTCGATGATCAAGTCCTGATCCCGATGGCTGTCGAGAAAGTCCTGTAACGGACCTGCCACCTCGTCCAGCCGCGCGGGCACGCGCCCGCGCTCGGGGTCCTCCTGCAACCGGCTGCGCCGTCGAGCGACTTGCGCAAGCTCTTCGGTGGGTGCTCCGCTGCCGTCGGACTGGATATCAAGGTCGCTGAGGGCATCCTGCAAGAGATCAGCGGCCCGGTTACGCAGCGTCTTCTCGCGCCGGTCCTCATCGACGAGCGCCGCTTCGGCGGCTTCGGACGTGTCGCCCCAGCTGGTACGCCAGAAGTCGACCTGCAAAGCGTCGAGTCGTCGCTGCGCCTCGCGCAGTGCCTCGGTGGTGATTCGATGCTGATTTTTGCGGGCCGCGATGGTGTCTTCGGCCGCCTTGAGTGCCCGCTCGTAGCTCTCCAGTCGAGCGGCGAGCGTGTGGTACTCCCGCTTGGCCTCGGCCAGGGGCTCAACGAGATCATCGATCATCTTCTGGGTTTGCGCTGCGTGCTCGCCAGCCTTCGTCTGCGCTCCCCTCGCCTCGACGAGCTCCTCACTGGCGCGGGCACGGGAGAGGTCGCCGTCAAGGCGCTCGATCTCTAGAGTGGCGGTGTGTGCGGCGCCTTCGGCCTCGCTCAGCAGGCCCTCGGCTTTCGCGAACTCCCGACGGGCGCGTTCCAACCGAGCGCCGTGTCCAGTTTGCGACTCAGCGAAGTCGCCGATGACGATGACGCCCAGCTGGCGATGTTCCGAGCGCAGCGGGTTGCTGGCGGCGGGCGCGGCATCGGCAAGGCGCGATAGGAACGCGGCGGCGCCAGCGGGCGCTGAGGTGACGCCGGCGGGCAGGTCGCCCTCCTCGCCGGCGATGAGCACAGTGCCTGGGGCCTCCGCTGCGGCGACGAGCGCGTCGTCCATTCGGCCCGGCGCTACAACAACGGCGGCCTCGTAGAGGGAGAGACGTGGCTCCCAGGCTTCGCGGGCCGCGTCGGTGAGCTCGACGTCGAGCAGTGGGGCCGCCTCGATCCCGTGATCGCGCAGCAGTTGGGCAGCGCGGCCGGCGCTGCCTTGGGTGCCGGCCTCGACTTCCAAAAGCTCGTCCTTCGCCTCCTCACGCAGCGTCTTCGCGGCGCCTACCGATTGCTGGGCATCCTCGGCAGTCGTGCGTGCCTCGACTAGCTGCAGAGCGACCTCATCGGATGCTGGCGCGGTCCATCCGTCGGCAGTTTCGTCGAGCTCGCTGACGCGCTGGCTGGCGACGTTCACGGCGAATCGCGCCTCGACCTCAGCCTGCCTGGCGTCGGCCATCTCGCCGTCCAGGCGCTCCGCCTCGCGCTCCGCCTTGTCGTACTCGGATTGAAGATCCTAGGGCGCGCGCATCCGGTCGAGCTCTTCCCGTGCCTCGGCCATCGAGGCGGCGTGGGCCTCGACCTGGATTTTGGCCTCGTCCCGATCGCCGACCAGCTCCTGCTCGCGCACAAGTACGTCGAGGTAGCCGCGAGCGAAATGGAGGCGCCAGATCTGCTCGGCCTCGGCAAGGTGGGTCCTGGAGGTGTTTCGCGCCAGCACGCCGTCAAGTTGGGCTTGCTCGTCGCGCTGCGCCCGCTCGTCGTCGCGCTGCTTTTCCCCTAGCGCGCGCTGGGCCTCATCGAGGCGCTGGCGCTGCTGGCCCTCAGTCTCAAAGGCGGCCCCGCGGCCGGTGAGCCGGATGAGGTCGTCCCCGATTTGCTCAGGACTGAAACCGCCGGCGTTCATTTGAAGCAGCGACGGCGCGGAGCGCTGCTTGCCGCGCCGTGCGACGTAGGCGAGGCACCGAGGTGAGTCGCCGTACAGCCGCTCGGCGTAGGTGCGCGCTCCAAGTTGGGTGTTCGATGGCATCGTGCTCCAGCCCTCCTCGACCTGCTGATAGCGCTCGCGGTTGCTGCCTCCTTCGACCAGATGGACGCCGTCGGCGTAGCGGGCCTGGAAGTGCGGGTTGGTGGCGTTGATGCGGCACCACACGGTCAGCGCTGTGGGTGCCGGTTGCTCAGGGTCGGCGAAGACGCCGATGACGTAGCCGTGCGATGCTGCTGCGTAGGTGTGCGCGGCGACGCCCGCCGTCTCGGGCTCGAACAGCAGGGCCGCGGTCGCCGCAGGCCCACCCCCGGTCATGCGCCACTCCGGGTCGCCGAGCAGCAGTGACGTCGCTGCCAGAAAGCTGGTCTTGCCAGACTCGTTGGAGTCCCCGCGCGGCCCGCGCCCGCCGACCGCTACGAATGACCCTGGGACCACTACGACCGGGTGGGTGGTGAGCCGTGCGATGTCGAAGGTCTGCACACAGACGAGCTGGCGATTGCCGACGATGCCGATCGGGACGTCCACCGGGATCAATTTGGCGTCGAGGTCAAGCATCGCTAGATTCTTCACCGAGGTGCTCAACTCGACGACGGCGGATGACGTGGGCGAGCATTCCCTCTGGCCGGCACAGCAGGACCAGCTCCTCCCATAGCCGCATGTTTCGCTTTTGCGTGAGACGCAGGAACTGTGGCCCGGGCGCGATGGCCGATCGGTGCCCGTAGCGCAGGACGCCGACGGTGCGCAGGCGTCTCAGCGAGCGGCGGATGTCGGTCGCATTGAGGTTGCGGTTGCGCTCCAGCTCCTCGACGCTGGTGGGCTCCGACACCGTCCAGTCCTCCGAGTCGATACGCCCTCGCGCTCGTGGAATGGCGACCGTATGCAGCAAGACTAGGACGAGTACGGCGCGGTCCTTCGGCTTCAGCACGCCGAGTCCCTGCTCGACGAGCCGGTCGGCGATGTCGTCGCGGTAGCCCGATACCCAGCCGGTGTCGTGTTGCACCAGACAGCGCCCGGCAGCCGACAGCGCATCCTCAACGGCTGCCCGCAGCGCCGGGTCAGAGAGCGCCCCGAATGCCCGAGTAGGCACCGGGGCGTCGGCCACCTCGACCGCGGCTGCGGCAGCGAGCACCTCGACGCGCGTGCCCACGCTCAGCGAACGCAGCAAATCAGTCATTGCTGCTCGGGAGGGCGTCGGCGAAACGGCGTAGCGCATCGACCTGGGCGCCAGTCCAGGCGGCGATCGCGCGACCGAGCCGCACGGTCGAGTCATCCAAATCGACCAGGCCGGCCAGCGTCAGCTCGTTGCGCATCGCGCCAAGTAGGTGTGAATGCGGAGCCCCCAACGCGGTGGCGGCTTCGAGGACGCGTTCAATGCCGACGGGCTCGCCAGGGTACGGGCGCTGGTTGAGGTCGGTCCAGCAGAGTCCTAGACAGGTCGCCAACGCGACTAGCGGGATGGGGGAGAGGCGTCGCACCGAAAAGACGTCTTCGCCCGGGTTGGGCTCGTAGCCTTCGCCGAAGCCGAGGGTGACCGACGCGCTGCCGTCCTGGGTGTTCAGCTCGATGACCCGGCGTCCAAGTTCGGCGGCCACGGCCTCTGCGGCAGAGCGCTCGCGCTCGCTCACCGTGTATGAGCCGCCCGCGCGTAGGGCGGCGAGCGTGAAGGTAGGATCATGCATCGGTGTTCTCCACGGGCGCCTCGGGGTGCACGCTTATCGGGGCTGACACCTCTTCCGCCAGTGCATCCCGCCTGGCGCGCAACCGAACCGGCGATGCGTACGTGACGGCGCCGTCGACATCGACTTGGAGTGCATCGCCGAGCTCGATGCGGTATGGCTGCTCGGGCAGTCCATCAAGCGTGAGCAGCTCGGTGAGCGTGCGGGCCGCGCCCGGCCAGCCTGAGCCGCGCAACATGTCGGTGAGGTCTTTGTCGCTGGTGCCACCCAGCAAGGACTCGGCCTGTAGCACCCGCCGGCGGACGGTTGCCTCTGTGCGGATCTGCATCTGCTTAACGGGGTCCTCGTCGCTTGCTGCCAACGGCTCTGGCGCGCGCGTCCGCACAGTGCGTCGCGGCTGGTACTTCTCGATCGCTTCGACGACTGCGCCCGCATCAACCCACGGAAGCGCGGGGTCGAAGGCGATGTCCGCTGCGACCTCGGCGAGCTCCTCCACGGTCGCCGTACGGGCAGCCTCGAGGTACTCCTCTGGATCCAGCAGAGAGAAGTTGCGCGCGTCTCCGCCCTCGTCGAGCACGCGTCCAAGTAGGTCCTCGACGGCACCTACGTAGCGCTGGGCTTCGAGTAGCAGCTTGTATGCCGCGGGGTCGAGCTGCGGAAACTGATCGGTGACCAATCGCTGCAAGTCGCCGACTCGACCCATGAATCCGGAGTCGTCGTGGAAGCGTCGCTCTGCCAAGAGCTCGTTAAGCGGTGCCGTTGCGACCAGCCGCGACAACTCGTTAGCGAAGACCGCAAACATTGCACGACAGCTCTCTAACTGAATGGAGACGGTAGGTGCGTCGGCCTCGTGGCGCTCGAGCGCACTGGCGGTGCGATCCAGCAAGCTCAGTAGCTCTTCGACGCCACCTCGTGCGGAGAAGCGGTCGACGATGAGGACGCCGACCAGACCGGCGGGCGCCAGCACATAGCGCTGCTGGTGCTTCTTGTCGAGGACAGGACGCAGCAGCTCCATTCGCACGAACACACCGAGCCGGGCCTCAAGGACGTTAGGTGCACAGACACCGTCGACGCGAGCTGCAATCTCGGCCTTGGTCAAGCCGCCGACTGCGTCGTCGTGGCTGAATGCATCGCAGACAGCACGGGCGACATCGAGCATTTCCTCATCGTTGATAACGGCGCCAGCGTCGGCTGCGATGGGCGCCGCCATCGCAGCCAGGCGCCGCATTAGTGGCGAGCGCTGCTGTCCAGTGAAGGAGAAATTGAGCTGGTCGTCGTCCATGCGTTATCCCAGGCCTGGGACAGTCAATGTTGCCGCCCTGCCCATCTCGTCGAGGAGGCAAAGGGCATTCACCAGGCGCATCTGCTCGACGGTCTGGCATTCGATAGTCATCAGCGCCGGACTGGCAACGAGAACCGCGAGGCACCGCGCGCGAGATACGGCCACGTTGAGGCGATTTCTCGAGTAGAGAAACTCCACATTGCGAGGTATCTCGGCGCCGGAGGAGGTCGCCATCGAGAAGAAGACGACGGCAGCCTCCTGGCCCTGGAACTTGTCGACGGTTCCCGCGGCAACCCTGGTTAGATGCCGGGCATCGAGCTCCTTGCGCAGCAGTCGCACTTGCGCGTTGTAAGGCGTGACGACCATGATCTCGGACTCCTCGAGGGCCACCGTCGAGCCGTCGAAGCGGGTGTAGCGCGCGCCGAGGAGATGCTCGGCTTCCCGGGCGATCCACTCTGCCTCCTCGGCCGATTGGCGCGAGTTGCCGCTGTGCCGGAGTGCCGCCGAGCGCATGCCGGTGCCCGATAGGGGACCATCGGCCTCGATGCGCTGCGCGCTGCACTCGGGCAGCGCCTCAAGGCGCCCTTCGTAAACCGCCTCGGAGACGAACTTGCAGACGTCCGGATGCATCCTCCGAGTCATCTCGAGGAAGATGCCGCGCTCCTCGGCGATCGTCCCTTCCTCACCGAGCAGATGCTCCAGCACCGAAGCTCCGCATCCAGGTGGGTGTACGCCCTGGATGACCTGTCCGAGCTGCATCGGGTCGCCGAGCAGGATCACGTTGTCGGTTGCGGTGGACATCGCGAGTGCGTCGGCGAGCGAAATCTGCCCAGCCTCGTCGATCACCAGATAGTCGACGGACTTCCGCAGCTCTTCTCGACACCAAAGCCACGACGTGCCAGCGAGCAGGCGTATGTCCTCAGACGGTGGGAAGTCGCTGGATTTGGTGCTGTTGTCGATCAGAGGTTCTTCCAGCTTTGACTCGAACTCATCCGCCTTTCCGGAGCCGCGCTTGAGGCCCTTGAACGAGCCAGGATCGGCGTGCTGCTCCACCTCCTCCAGTAGACGGCAGATCGCTTTGTGACTATTGGCCGTCACGCCGACCGTCTTGCCAGCCGAGATCAGGTCGATAATCAGGTTTGCCCCGGTGTAGGTCTTGCCGGACCCGGGCGGGCCCTGAACGAACAGGTAGCTGTGATCGAGGCCTCGGGCGATCTCCTCGATGGAGCCCAGGCTTGCTTGCCCCTGTTGCAGCTTCCCCCCGAACTCGACCGCCGAACTGCGCGGAGGCCGCCGAGCGAGGATGTCGCGAGCGGCGCGATGCTGGCCGCTCGGTCCCGAGCCGTCAACGCCGACGTCGCCGGCCAGCTCCCTTAGGGCCGCCCGGTGGGCCTCGGTTGGCAGCGGTCGACCCGGGATCAGCGCCCGCGGGAGGAGGGCGTCGATCTTGGAGGGGCCGATCCTGATTGCGAGGGTCCCGTGCTCGTCGTCGATCTCGAGCACCTCAACCGAGTCGGCGGACCAGTAGTCGATCTCGCCCGTCTCCTCGCTGACCTCGCAGCTGTCCGGGTCGACAAAGGTGCCCGGCCGGATCTTGTGCTCCTGGCGCGGGAAGGACATCGCCTGGCGAACCGACTTGGATCGACCGCCGATCGGCTCAGCGGGGCCGATTGGCTCCAGGCCTCCGATCGCCTCTGAATCTGACTCGATCAGCTCTTCGGAGTCGATCCTCGCGATGTACTCCCAATAGACGGGCTTTGCCTCGCGACGGTGGTAATCGAGCAACTGCGCCAGGAGCCAGAGGTCACGCTGCTCGGCGTTACGCTCGTTCGGATCGGTGGGAACGCCGCGAAGCAGCTGCGCCTGCATCTCTGCGGTCTGTCCCACAACGTCGCTCTCGGCCGCATCTGGTTCGATCGGCTGGCCCGGTTTGCGCCAGGGAATCTGGACTCCGAAATCCTGTTCGGCGAGAGCACGCTGCTCGATCAGCCAATCGCGCAGCCTCAAGGTCGAATCGCAGTCCTCCTTGTTGTAGGCCTCGATCTTGTCCAGGAGCTCCTGGTCTTCGTCATGAAGCCACTGCTCGAACATCAGCACCGATTCCCCAGCTTGCTTCACCTCGGCGGCTCGATCCTGGTTGTAGAAGGTCTCGACCTCCTTCAGCGAGTAGCTGGGCCGTGAAATACGCAGTCCTTGGTCGACAACGCGGTAGAGGTCGACGAGTATGTGCTCGCGCAGGAGGCGGTCGACATCGTCCTCGCGGGTCGCATGCAACCCCATCATTCGGCCGAGCGCCGTTCGCTCGTAGGGGGCGTAGTGGTAGACGTGCATGGCGGGATAACGCTCACGCTGCTCGAAGATGAAGTCGACGAACGCCTCGAATGCCGCCTTCTCGCCCCCGCGATCGGTTCCCCAGAATGCCTTGAAGGTGGGCTCGTCGTCTTCGAGATAGGTCGCGCCCCACAGGTACTCGAGCCCGTCGTCATAGAACGGGTCCCCCTCGATGTCGAAGAAGACATCGCCTGGTGAAGGCGCGGGCATTCGCGCGAAGCCTCGAAGTGGACCTTCTCCGGGGCTCTCGAGCTCGAGGCGCTGCAACGCAAGCTCGCCGGTTTGGCGCTCTTGAACCTGCAGATCCGCCTGGGTGCGTAGGCGCTCGAAGGTTCCGGCCGCCATGCCGCTCGGCCGTAGGTCGATCGCAGCGCTCGCCAACTCGGCCACGGTTTCGATTCCGCGCTCGCGAAGCTTTGCCGCCTGTGCGCCACCGAGTTTCGCGACGAGGCTCAGATGATCGTCGTCGAATCGTCGCTCGTCGCATCGCGTGTTCCACTTGCACAGTTCGCAGTGGGCAACCGGGTCGGGGTAGGTGTCCGCGAGGCCCCTGTCAAGCGTCGTCACATACAGGTCCCTCATGCGGCGGAAGTAGGAGCGAAAGTCGTTGTAGGCGAGCGTTTGAAGCTCTCCGCTGCCCAGGATGACGTGCATGTGTCGCGGCTCGATACCCTGGACCGCAGTGATCAGCTCGGCGTAGAGGCAGAGTTGGATCACGAAGTAGGGCTTCACCGATCGGGCGAGCTTCGTGTCGGCCGGCTCGTAGCTCCAGCTGCCCAAGTCGGACGGTCGCTCAACCCGCTCAAGGAAGTCGACGTACCCCATCCAATCGCCGTCCAGTAACGCGGCTTGGTAGATGACCGAGGCTCCAGCCTCCATCGCTGCCCGGGTGTGAGCCGTCGCCTCAGACAGCATTTCCTGACCGGCACCCGTCTCAATCTCGACCAGCGCGTCACCGTACTCGGCGCGAAGTTTCTCCAGATGACGCTGCTCGTACTCGTCGCCCTTGCGCGCCACGAGGGTGGAGGTGTCGGCCGCGCGGGGTGGAGGGTCTTGGATGCGCCCATGGGCACGCTCGAACTCGAGCGCGGTCAGGTGTCTGCAGGCGAGGAAGTCGACGAGGTCAGACGCGGAGAACCGCAGCCGCTCGTCAAGCAACTGCATCATCGCGCCTGCCCTGTCGGTGATCCGATCGCCGTCATCGCTCTCCCTGGAACCCGCCTTCTGCCCACTCTGGTCGTTGGGTGCTTCATTCTTCCTATCGCATCCTGCCGCTGGCGGCTACTCCGCGCGTTCCAATCTCCAACCCGAGCTGTTCTCAGCCTGGGCCTTGTAGCGGGTCTGTAGCTTGCTCAAGCTCGACTCCCGGCTGAAGCCCTCTCGTCAGCCTTATGAGAACTCGTCGTCGACCATCCGCTCTCGTCTTCACGCGGTTCATAGTGCGCATCGATCAGCGTCGTCCGGTAGTCGCGGCGCCCATCCACTCCTGGATGTCGCGCATCGACACTTTGGGCGAGGCCGCCATCCTCGTACCGAAGGTGTGGCGCAGGTAATGGAAACGGATCTCGCGGACTCCAGTCGTCTTCAGCGCCTGCTTGAAGAGCTCCCTCAGGAGCCATGGGACAGGAGCTCACATCCAAGGGCCATCCCTATGGCGAGAATCCCGGCCACGACTACGGTGATCTCACTCGGGTTGGGCGCCATCAGTCCAGGCGCAACACCCACTACGACTGCGGCGAAGACCGTTGCGAGGAGGATCGGAAAACTCGATAACAAATCGCCCGCGGCAGGTGAGAACCTCCTCATGGAGGTCAGAAGGACCAAGAGAACGAGCGAGACCAGGAGCGGCGCCGAGACCCGAGAGAGATCGGTGCCGGGAATCGCTTCGTCGCGATTCAGGACCAGGACGGATAGGAAGGCAGTGAAGATGGCAGCGCTTGTGGCCGCGGCTACCACGAGCACTTCGAAGGTGGCGTACCCGCATCCGGTGCCGTGCGCGGAACGATCTATTAACGTGGTGGCCGTGGGAGTGACGGGACCTAGAGGAGCGATGCTGCTGATCGTGCTCGCCAGTTTCGGCGGCCTGTTCGGCGGAGCCGTTCTCAACCCTGAGGTTGGGTCAGGGGAATCGACGAGCATCCCGCTTGCTAGCAGCTGCCCGCGCTCCGGCGTTCAGAGCGGCTCGGTACTCACGAGCGGCCTGGGAAGTGGTCGAAGCGAGACGATCGTCGTCTCGCAGGGAGAAGGCGCGATGCTCAGTGGCTCCCTGCGAGACGACGGGCTCGGAGTCGCTGGCGCGACCATCTGCGTCTTCGCCCGGATCACCAGCGAGGAGGAGAATCAGCTCCTAGGCACCGTGGCCACGGATCAGAACGGGCGGTATGAATTTCCGTTGCGGTCAGGACCCTCTCGCGGTCTCACCGCGGTGTACAGAACGGAGCAGGGACTGCTCAGCGCGGCTACTCTCTTGCAGACGAAAGCCATACCCACCCTTCGGTTGCGGAGTGGCGTGGTCTACAACAAGCACTTTGCCTATTTCAGCGGGGAGATACCTGGACCCGACAACGACGGGGTGACGGTCTTTCTTCAGGTCAACATCGGCCACGGCTGGCGAGTGTTTCGCCGCTACTCCACCCGCAACGGCGGAAAGTTCGCTATGCGCTACCGCTTCACCCGGAATTTCACCCCCTGGACCTATTCCATGCGAGCTCAGGTGATGGGTGGATCGGACTACCCATATCTCACCGGCAACTCGGACACGAAATCGCTGCGAGTTTTGCCATAGTGGTCTGAGGTCCGGCGGGAGCGCTCGACGTGAGCCCGCTTAAATCGAGGTGGTTCGGGTTTGCTTGAACCGATGGCGGCTTGCGGACGGCACTGAACACGCTGCACCCGGAGTCTCTGCTTCCCCGGCATGCGCATCGAAGCGAGTCCGGCCGGCGTATCCCTAAGACGGGGTTATCGGGCGCTGGGACTTTCCGATGATCGAGGGAATCGAACCGCCCACCGAAGGTTACGTCGAGCGCCTCCCGCACGATCGGCCTCGATCCTGATCGAAGCAAGTAAGGTCACCGCAGGATCCTTTGGATTTGGGGGCAGTGGGCTTGAGAACCATGGTGAGTAGCGGACGAACCGCGAGCGACTGCTCATCCGGCGAGCGCTTCACGTGTTGCCGGCGGTGGCAGGATCCCGCAGAGGACTTCGAGGATGTCGTCGTCCGAGGGCGGCGAGGACCCCGCGTCAGCGTCGAGATGTTGAGCGGGCCCGAAACGGGAGAGACAGTCAATGTCTTCGCGTCGTCGCTCTGGGCGCCGGACCAACTGGCGCACGCGAAGGAGCGGCGTGGGCGAGACCTTCGTATCGCCGAGCTGGATCGCGCGCACCCAGTGGATGATGTCTCCGAATTGGCAATGCAGGTTCTCTGCGCCTTGGCGACCGGCGACACCGACATCTACAGCCCCGCGACCCTGGAGACGGTCCTTTCCCAGCTCGGCCGCCCGACGGACCCAAGCGAGCTCCATGAGCTGGCCTACACGGACGACGGTGGCGGAGTCTCAGCGCCGGGGGAGGCATGGCGCGAGCTCTTCGAAGAACTCGCTCGGTCAGTGTCGGGCCTGATCGAGGAGTGTGCTTCAGAGGTAGCGTCGGGATGGTCGCGGATCAGCGACGCTGAGCGAGGCGCGGCGCTTGCTCGGGTCCGCCAGTGGGCGGGCCTTCGTCCGATTGCTCCTCCTCTCGAGGTCTCTCGAGCGCCCCGTGAGAGGGACGCGAGGAAGCGGATTAAGCAGGCGGTAGTGGAGGCGACCTCCGGACTGCTCGAATCCACGGACCCCTCGAATGGGGACGGGGCGTCACTCGCCGAGGAATACCGGACCTACCGCAGCTCCCGCCAGGAACTCGGCGAGAGCGCTGTGCCTTTCCCTAAAGAGATCGACGCCAGGGCCCAGATCGGGCGGTTTGCGGAGGAACTCAGCGACTCTTCCGCAAGAGCGGCTGAGCCGCTCATGGCCTGGCTCTTGGATCAGGTCGGCGTCCGCGGAGAGCTGTGCGACCACATCGTCTGGTCGAGTTACTCGGCCCAGCATCCCAAGACCCTCCATCTGTTCCCCGATGGGCATCTATTCCCCGAGGAGGAAGGCGTTTCGCGGGCATCGCCCGACACCCTGACTGCTTGCGGCAAGCAGATCACCCTTCGATGGACCGCCACCCGGCCTTGGGAGCGGGCGTGGCGGGGCGAGTGGCTCGAACACTACGAGGCCATGGCTCGATACAAGAGAAGGGTGGAGCGGGAGAAGGAGGAAGGGGGGCCGCTACGCAACCACCGCTTCGAGCCCGACTACGAAATGGCCCGGCGGATCTGCCCGCGCTGTGCGAAGTTCCACGGGCTTTTCTTCGAGTGCTTTGAACCCGCGGCCGTTGGGACTCGATGGCCGCCCTGGCGTTTGGCCGAGGTCACCCAGCAGGCGGGATCGGTACTGGAGGATCAGCTCCGAGAAGAGCGGGAGATCGGCAGCCTCGAGCGCGCAAGACACGTCGCGCTGGAAGTCTGGCTCCACGCGGAGATCGAGCTGATCGCGCGAGAGATCAAGCGTCGCGGCCCAGGGCCGTTGCGCAGGTTGTTCGGGGAACGTGACCCTCGATCGCCGTCGCTCTACGAGCAGTGGGTCGCGAGCTGCGAGCCGTCGGGGCTCGAGCCGCACGAGCTCCTCAGCGAGCTGCTGTGGATCGAGATGCTCTCGGAATCGCTCGATCTGTTCGAACGGCGTGATGTCCGCGGTGGTGGGCGCCGTGATATTCGCGACCGAGTTCGGAGCGTTGTCGAAGCCCGGATTGCAGGTCTGCGCTGATGATGCGGATCGAGGAGCCCACCTTGGAGCAGGTGCTTGCCTTCGCGAGCGAGCACCTCGGCCTTGACCCTGACGGTGACCGCCGGGAGATGCAGCAGCTCGCCGCTATCGGCCTCACGCTGCGGGCGTGGAGAAACACGTCGCTGGAGGATCTGCATGCGGGGAGTCACCCGAGTGGCGGCTTCCCCGATTCGCAGATGATGCGCTTCAACATCGCCACCACTCGGGTCGTATCCGGGTACATCGAGGATGGCCAATTCGACTGGAGCGGCATACGGACTGCGCTGACCAATCCCGATCGCGAGTTGCCGGGGGGCCTGACCGTCGGAGGGCTCTGCGGGGAGGAGTTCGAGTCCTTGGCAGCCGATATCGATGATGCGTTGGCGATCGTCGAGCGAACGGAGCAGCGCCGGGGGTCCACCTACGTCCTCACTGTCCTCGCCGTGCAGGCCGGCATCTCCTATAAGGACTGGTATGGGTCGCCCTGGTGGTCCGATGTCGTAGAGCGATTCATCGAGCTGGTCAACGATCCCACCTCCTCGGCATGGAAATACGACGAGCACCGCGAAGCAGAGCCTCATGAAGTCGCCGACCGCGAGTCGCTGAAGCGGGTTTTGCTGGAGGCGCCAGAGTCTCTAGACGACGACAGCATCTACTGGTGTCTGGCTCACGGCCTGAGTCGGCAGGCAGCGTTCGGCGGCTTCGCTCGTTGGCGGAAGCGGCGCGACCGGGACTGGGTGGATCCGAGCCCGTCGCTTAGCGAGGGATAGCCGCGGAGAGCAGGCTCGGCATGCCCCCAGGCGGCTGAGCGCGTCGGTCTGGGTGTTGCCGGTCTCGGCGCCTGAACGCATCAGGGATCTAGCTTCACTTCAGAGAACGACTCGCCGGCCACTTTGACCTCGTGCTTCCGCGGTTCGTAGGCGGCGTAGATCTGCGTCGTCCTGATGTCCTCATGTCCCATCCACTCTTGGATGGTTCGAATCGGCACCCCGTTTGCTGCAAGCCTCGTCCCGAAGGTGTGGCGTAGGTCCTCGAAGCGGACCTCACGCACCTCGGCTGCTCGCAGCGCCTTCTTGAACCGCTGGTCGATTGCGGAGCAGCTGAGGACTTTGCCGGTGTCGGGATGTCCGAAGACGAGATCCTCGCGATCCCGGTATTGAGACCGGTCCAGATGCCGGCGAAGGGCGACCGCGACCTGTGGCGCCATCGGCACCGAGCGCAAGCCGTAGCGCGATTTCGGCGGCCCCCGATGGCCCCGCACATTGGTGCGCTGCACCCGAATCCTCTCGGCGGCAAAGTCGACGTCGCGCCACTCCACCCCAAGTAACTCGCTTTGCCGAAGGCCAGTGAGCGCAGCGGTCAGGAACATCGCCCAGTCCGTGTGCCCGAGCGGCTTCTCCTCGATCTCGACTGCCTGGAGCAGAGCGACAAGCTCGACTTCGGTGAGGAACCTGATGTCGGAGGTTGGCTCGACCCGGGGGAACTGAATCTGCTCGCACGGGTTTCGCCGACACCAGCCCTGGCGCTTGGCGAAGGCAAAGATCTCCGATAGCAGCTTGAGGGCATTGAGCCGAGTCTTCGGCGCCAATTCCTTGCGCCGCATCACCCGATCTATCTCTTCGACGTCGCGCCTCGTAAAGCGCTCGAGGTCGACTTCCTCCACGCTCCAATGCAGGTGGGATCGAAATATGGACCCGTCGGTGGCGAGCGTTGTGGGTCGGCGGCCGACGCCTCCAAGTGGCGCATCAAGTGCTCGGCTGCTTCGTCGACCGTAACGGTTGTCTCCGGGGGTGGGGCCTCTTCGGTCGCCAGTCGCGTGCGTCGCAGCTCTGCCTCGGCTTCTGTCTTGGTGAGTCCGGCTGCGTCGCCGCGCCTTCGCTTGGGCCCGATGCGACGCTGCACGCGTTTCCTGCCGATGTACCAGCGCCCATACCAGGTTTCCCGGCCTCCAGAGCCGACTACTGGATACAGCGATCCCGTTCCGTGGGCGCGGCGCGGTTTGGTCTTCATGGCCCTTACACGACCTCCGGCTCAAAGGCGCCACCCCGCTATGGAGCCATTTTACCGCCCTGAATTGGTCCGAAATGGTCCGAAATCACGCAGACGAAAGGCTTCGACGCGATCATCTTCTGAAAGCAGAAAACCCCCGATTTCCGGGGGTTTTCGATGCGGCTGAATGGAGTCGAACCATCACGTCCCGTTAGGGACACAAGGCCCTCAACCTTGCGCGTCTACCAGTTCCGCCACAGCCGCTCGAGGGCGGACGATTCTAGATGTTCGGGGGGTTGGGAGGGGCAGGGGGTTGAAAGTGTCCGCTGCAGGCACTAGCCTACGAACAAGTGTTCGAACGCATTCGCCCGGCGATTCCAGGAGAAGAAACGAGCCATGGTTGATCTTGACCTGACCAAGAGGCAGAAGGAGATCTTCGACTTCATCCGCAAGTACGCGGCGAAGACGGGCTACCCGCCGACCGTGCGGGAGATCGGCAAAGCGGTGGGCCTGCACTCCTCCTCGACCGTGCACGCGCACCTCGCCAACCTGGAGAAGATCGGGCTGCTTAGACGCGATCCCTCGAAACCGCGGGCGATCGAGCTGCTCTTCGACAAGGCGAAGTCGGCGATCCGCCCCGGCAGCGGCCTGCCGCTGGTCGGCCAGGTAGCGGCCGGCGAGCCGATCCTGGCCGAGGAGAACATCGAGGAGTACCTCGAGATCCCGGACGTGATCGGCGGCGAGGACGGCGACTACATCCTCCAGATCCGCGGCGAAAGCATGAAGAACGCCGGCATCCTCGAAGGCGACTACGTCGTCGTCCGGCCCAGCGACGACGCCGCCAACGGCGAAATCGTCGTCGCCCTGATCGGCGAGGAGGCGACGGTGAAGCGGATCTACCGCGAGAAGGACCACGTCCGGCTCCAGCCCGAGAACGACGAGATGGAGCCGATCATTACCACCGAGGTGAGTGTCCTCGGCCGGGTGGTGGGCGTCTTCAGGGCCGTTTGACGGCCGTCAGGGCCAACGCCTGGACTGGATGAGGCGTTTGTAGCGCCGCTGTTTGCGGCGCGCGTCCCACATCAGCGCCGGCAGCAGGCGGATCGCCAGGCGGGGGAAGAGGTCGAAGATGCGCAGCAGGGGACCGCGCCAGCGCGGGACGATCGCGATCGGTCGCGGGCGCTCGATCAGCTTGCCGACCTCTCTCGCGACCTGCTCGGGCGTGAGCAGCTGACCGGAGAAGGAGGCGGCCGAGTCGGGATCGTCGAGCTTGTCCTCGAGCATCGGCGTCCAGATCCCGTCGGGGCAGACCGCCGAGACCTCGATCCCGCGGATGCCGGCGCGGCGCAGGTCGTAGAGCGTGCCCAGCGTGAACGCCATGGCCGCGTGCTTAGTCGCCGAGTAGGTGACCTCGCCGGGAGCGGCGACGATCCCCGCCAGGGAGATGACGTTGATGACGTGACCGCGTCCCGCTGCGATCATCGGCGCCAGCGCGGCGAGCGTGCCATTGATCAGGCCAGTGGCGTTGACGTCGAACATCAGCTGCCGCAACTCCGAGCCCTGCTCCCAGGGTGCGCCGGTAAAGAAGACCCCAGCGTTGTTGACCCAGAGGTCGAGTGAGCTCTCGCGCGCGACCGCGTCTGCGAGCGCCCGGCAGGCACCCTCGTCGCGCACATCGAGCGCCGAGGACGCCGTGGCGCCGCCAAGCTCCGCCGCCGTGCGGGCGGCGCTCTCGGCGTCGACGTCGGTCGCGTGGACGCGGTAGCCGCGGTTCGCGAGCTCGCCCGCGATCGCGCGGCCGAGGCCGCTCCCGGCTCCGGTTACGATCGCCGTGCGCACGCCCGCCACCATATCCCGCGACCCCTTGGCTCGAGACGGCAAGGGGCGTACCATCGGTGGGCGGGCTGAGCGGACCGCGGGGGGAGAGAAAACCCCTCGAGGAAAGTCCGGACACCACAGGGCAGGGCGGTGGGTAACGCCCACCCGGGGAAACCCGCGGGAAAGTGCCACAGAAATGACACGGCCGATGGCGCGGCCACACGTGAGCCGCGTACAGGCAAAGGTGAAATGGTGCGGTAAGAGCGCACCGGCGTCGCGGTGACGCGGCGGCCAGGCAAACCCCGCCCGGTGCAAGGCCAAGCAGGACCGTCGACCCGGCTCGGGGAGGTCCAGGTAGGCCGCATAGATAGATGGCCGCTCACGACAGGATCCGGCTTATAGGCCCGCTAACGGAAAGGCTCCCGAAAGGGAGCCTTTCCCATTCCGAAGCCGTTTCGTGACCTATGCACATTTTTCTGTCTTAGCCTTTGCTAATCTGCCGCCAACTTCCGCTGAATCTCCGTCCACATAACGGAGAGCGGGGGACCCAATTGGTTGGGGCGAATCGCCGGCATTTGCCGCGTAGCGCAGCTCTTTCAGCGCGAGCCCGACAGCTAACCCCGCAAGCGCTCGGAAAGAGATCTTGGAACGGACCGAACTCACCCTTGTCCCGCTGCGCCTGCGCCTGGGCGCCGCATTTGCCGCGCTGACGCTCGTCCTCGCCCTCTCCGGCTCCGCCCAGGCGGCGACCGGCGGCGCCGGCGTCGCGCATGCCCCGACCGCGGCGGGCGGCGAGGAGCTCGTCTTCAACCCCCTCCGCAGCGCCGGCGCCAGCTGGTACGGGCCGGGTCTGTGGGGCAACAAGACCGCCTGCGGCCAGACCCTGCGGCCCAGCACCCTCGGCGTCGCCCACCGCAGCCTCCCCTGCGGCACCGCGGTCAAGTTCGTCTTCCAGGGGCGGGCACTGGTCACCCGGGTGATTGACCGCGGTCCCTACATCCACGGTCGTGCCTGGGACCTGACCGCCGCGGCGAGCGACGCGCTCGGGTTCACCGGCGAGGGTGTGGGCACGGTCCGCTACGCGGTCGCCGTCAGCTACGCCCGCGCCCAGCGCTGAGCCTTACGCCAGCGCCGCTTTCCCCCGGCCGGGCGGCTAATCTGCCCTGCTCAGCGCCATTTTCTACGGAAGGAGCACGGGTATGTCGAGGTCTTTGCACGGAGCATTCGCGGCAGACGCGCCGCGCAGGGGTCGCCGGCTGGTCCTGGCCCTGGCGATCGGCTCCCTCGCGGCCTCGAGCGCGCTCGCGGTCGGCGGCGCCGACGCCGCCAAAGTGCCGAGCACGACCGTCGTCCTCGGCCAGACCTCGACCGCGCCCGAGCCGTCCTGTCCGGCATTGCCGTGCCAGGCGGTCGGCAGCGTCACCGGCTTCCAGGTCAGCAACGGCCAGACCCGCTCGCCCTTCATCGTCCCTCACGACGGCACGATCAAGTCCTGGACCCTGACCCTCTCCGAGCCGACCAACAAGCAGCGCTCCTTCTTCAACGGCTTCTTCGGGACCCCGCCGCAGGCGCGGCTCTCGATCCTGCGCCGCATTCCCGCGACCAATCCGCCCCGCTACGAACTGCGCAGCCAAGGCTCGGTCAAGGTCCTCACCCCCTACCTCGGACAGACGGTCAAATTCGGCTCGGCGCTGAAAGTCGAGAAGGGCGACGTCGTCGCGCTTACCGTGCCGACCTGGGCGCCCGCCTTCGCCCAGGATCTGCCGGCCAACAACGCTTGGCGCGCCAGCCGCGAAACCGGCAAATGCACCAACTCGACTGACATCCGCCAAGGCGAGCCGCTGGAGGCGGTCAACCGCCGCGCCACCTTCGGCTGCAAGTACTCCACCGCAAGGCTCCTCTACACGGCAACCCTCGTCGAGGGTTAACCCAACCGCTCCGAAGTCTGGGAGGGGTCCTGTGCCCCTCCCATAAGCGGCGTCCCTGATTTTCGCCGCGCCAACTCGGCGAGAGATGCCGCGTTAACGGCGAAAATCCCAGCGCAATGGGAGGGGCACGGGACCCCTCCCACGCACCGCTACGCCACGGTAGGGAGAACCCGCGGCGTAGCCTGATCTTTGGGGAGCGCGGCCGCGCTCGCGATCAGGCTCTGGAACTCGTTGAGGGCGAGGTGCCCGACCGCCTCGAGGATCTCCTCGTCGGTCCAGCCGATCTCGCGCGCCTCCTCGTGCAGGTGCAGCGGGGGCGGGCCGTCGGCGTCGAGGGTGTCCTTGAGGAAGGCGAGCAGCGCCGCCTCCTTCTCGTCGGCCGAGCTGAAGCTGCGGGCGCGAGAGACCTCGTCGAGGCCGAGGCCCGCCCGGCGGGCCGACTTCGCGTGCTGGGCGATGCTGTAGTTGTCCTCGCGGTACTCGGCGACCGCCAGCGCGATCCGCTCGCGGGTCGCCTGCGGGAGGACGCCGCCGCGCAGCTCCGACCGCATCCGCGTGTAGGCGCGGAGCACGGCAGGGGAACCGGCCAGCACGCCGACGAACTTGGTCACCGCGCCGCCGGCAGCCTGGATGGTCTTGATCAGCGGAGCGCTCTCGTCGGGAGCGGTCAGCTCGTCGTGGATCTGGAATCTGCTCACGTCCGTTTTAACAGTCACTTCGCGTCTCGTCTCTGGCTCCGAGCGGTGGATCCCGCTTTACAGAGCCTTTAAGTGGCCTTTACTTTACTTTGAGCTGGTTACTTACGAGAGATAAGTTATAGCTCTTTTCGGACGGCTTCGCAAGCCTGGGACCGTTCCCGTCCTGCCGGCCGAGAACGCTGTTCTTTTACCCGCAATACGCCGTTATGCACCTGTTCGGTTCATTCGCCTATCGTTGCGGCCTTCGCGCGGACATACCAAGGAGGCCGGAATGGCAGAGCAACCCAGAAGTGCCGCTGACGTGCTTGCGATCGTCAAGCAGAACGACGTGCGCTTCGTCCGCCTCTGGTTCACCGACGTGCTCGGCCAGCTCAAGAGCTTCTCGATCAACGCCGCCGAGCTCGAGGACGCCTTCGACGGCGGGATGGGCTTCGACGGCTCCTCGATCACCGGCTTCAACCCAATCGAGGAGTCGGACATGATCGCGATGCCCGATCCCTCGACCTTCGCCCTGATCCCCTGGCGCCCGGAGGAGAACGCCGTCGCCCGCATGTTCTGCGACATCCGCGTCCCCGGCGGCGATCCCTACGAGGGCGACCCGCGCTGGATTCTGCAGCGAGCGCTGAAGCGGGCCGAGGAGATGGGCTTCGAGGCCTACAACATCGGCCCCGAGCTCGAGTTCTTCTACTTCCGCTCCGCCAACCCCGAGAACGGCGTGCCCGAGGTCCTCGACGAGGGCGGCTACTTCGATCTGACCACGCTCGACGCCGGCTCGGACGTGCGCCGCGAGACGGTGCTGGCGCTGGAGAAGATGGGCATCCACGTCGAGTACACCCACCACGAGGTCGGCCCCTCCCAGCACGAGGTCGACATGCGCTACAAGAACGCGCTCGAGATGGCCGACGATTGCATGACCTACCGCATCGTCGTCAAGGAGTACGCGATGAAATACGGCTGGCACGCGACCTTCATGCCGAAGCCGCTGTTCGGCGAGAACGGCTCCGGGATGCACGTTCACCAGTCGCTCGCCAAAGACGGCAAGAACGCTTTCTTCGACGAGGACGACCCCTATTACCTCTCGGCGACCGCGAAGTCGTTCATCGCCGGCCAGCTCAAGCACGCGCGCGAGATCTCACCGCTCTTCGCCCAGTGGGTCAACTCCTACAAGCGCCTCGTCCCCGGCTACGAGGCGCCGGTCTACCTCGCCTGGTCGCGCCGCAACCGCTCGGCGTTGATCCGGGTGCCGCTCTACCACCCCGGCAAGGAGGGGGCGACCCGGGCCGAGCTGCGCTGCCCCGATCCCGCCGCCAACCCCTACCTGTGCTTCGCCGGCATGCTGCAGGCGGGTCTGGAAGGGGTCGAGAAGGGCTACGAGCTGCCGGAGCCGATGGAGCAGAACCTCTACCACCTCTCGCAGGAGGAGCTCGCCCACCAAGGGATCGAGCAGCTGCCGGCGACGCTGGGCGAGGCGATCGAGGTCGCCGCCGACTCGGAGCTGGTGCTGCGAACGCTGGGCGAGCACACCTTCCGCCGCTTCGTCGAGATCAAGCGGCAGGAATGGGACGACTACCGGGTCCAGGTCACCCCCTACGAGATAGAACAGTTCCTGCCGGTGCTCTAAGGGACGGCGGGCAAAGCGGAGCGATGGCGAGGCTGCACGTCCTCCGCGTCTTTACCGACGAGGCGGGCGAGTGGGGCAATCCCCTCGGCGTCTTCCTCGATGGGGGCGAGGTACCCGCGCAGCGACGCCAGGCGGTCGCCGCCGAGCTCGGTTTCTCGGAGACGGTCTTCGTCGAGGACCGCGAGCGCGGCGAGTGCCGGATCTTCACGCCCGGCTCGGAGCTCGGCTTCGCGGGCCACCCGAGCGTCGGCGCGGCCTGGCTGCTGCGGCGAGAAGGTTACGCCGTCGAAGCGCTGCGCCCACCGGCCGGCGAGGTAGCGGTGCGGACCGAGGGCGAGCTGATTTTCATCGTTGCCAGGCCCGAGTGGTCGCCGCCTTGGCAGCTGCTGCGGATGGACACGCCCGCCGCGGTCGACGAGCTGCAAGGCCCGCCGCCGGAACTCGACGACGTCTACTGCTGGGCCTGGGAGGATGAGGCAGCCGGCCGGGTGCGCTCGCGCAGCTTCGCGGTCGAGGACGGC
Source organism: uncultured Solirubrobacterales bacterium (assembly GCA_963846515.1). Classification (GTDB taxonomy): domain Bacteria; phylum Actinomycetota; class Thermoleophilia; order Solirubrobacterales; family 70-9; genus VAYN01. Next base: position 746,479 of record CAWJWC010000005.1, read on the forward strand.
GTCGGCGAGGACGAGGCGACCGGCTCCGCCGCGATCGTGCTTTGCGCCGAGCTTGGCCGGCCGCTGACGATCCACCAGGGCCGCGGCTCGCGGCTCGACGCCCGCCCGCTCGAGGGCGGCCGGGCCGAGGTCGGCGGTCGCGTCGTGCTCGACCGGATCAGCGACTTCTAGAGGGCGGAGCGGAGCTGTGGCGACAGCTCCGCTCCCAGCTGCGGCTATGTAGCCAGCACGCCCAGCTGTGCGCCGTCTTTGCGTTTTTCGTATTGGTGACCGTGGAGGGTCACTTGTTCAGATCCCAGATCTTTATAGGCACGGAGTGTGACGGACCCGGTCATGGTCGCGTCGCTTGTCAGCGTGTTGGTCGTGTGTGAGCAGGCTGCACCTGCCAATTGGTATTTGATTCCGGAGATTGTGAATTGAGCTTCCACGTCCTCGGAGCCTCCTTCTCCTTTGTTGGAGAAGACGACGTGACCGAGTGTGCTCTGTTCGGGGTACGAGATGGTACAGAGGGGCGTAAGCATTTCCATTTGTTTGCCCGCTGTGCAGCCAACGAGGTCGAGGTAGGCTGTTTTCGCGGGTGCACCTTCGTGCGAGCCTGTGATGACGAATTTGCAGCCGTTCATTTTCACCTGCGAGTTCACACCCCAGGAGGCGCATTCGGAGTATGTCGGTGTCAGCGTCAGATCTTTTGCTGTGAGTTGAGTGGACGATTGCCCTTCGTCTGACACTGTTCCTTCCAAGGTGAACGTATCGCATTTTGTCATGATGCCTTGCGGCGCTGTGACTTGGAGTACGAGTTGGGTGATCTGTTGACCTGTGATCACCGTGTTGTTTTCGCTGGTTGTGAAGTGCAGTTCCGAGGCCTGCACCGCTGATGACGTCGCCATGCCCATCGCCGCAACCGCGATTAAGGCAGCGCCGAAAGCCCTGATGTTGCGAATCATTTGAGGTCGCTCCTCCCTAGTTAATAGGTACCGGCGTCGAACGGACAGCCGGCGAATAGCGCGCTCGTTATAGGAGCGAACTCAGTGTCGGTCAAGGAGATGTAAGGCGCGGCCTCGCGGTTGGTGGACTGTCGCCGCAAATCCGCTGCGGCAGACTTGCGCGCGCGCCGATCCGCGCTGGGCTTTGGCGCCTAAGCGCTTAAGCTTCGACCGGCTGGGAAGGAGGCGCCTCGCCGGGGCGCTCCTCGCGGGGTCGCGAGAGCGAGGAGGGCCACCAGAACTTGTCGCCGAGGCTGAGTGCGATTGACGGGACGAGCAAGCAGCGGACGAGGAAGGTGTCGAGCAGGACGCCGAAGGCGACCACGAAGCCGAGCTCGGTGAGGAAGGTGAGCGGGAGGACGGCGAGCACTGAGAAGGTGCCGGCGAGGACGATGCCGGCGCTGGTGATGACGCCGCCGGTGACCGCGAGGGCGCGCAGCATTCCCTGTTCGGAGCCGTGCTTTTCGGTTTCCTCGCGGGCGCGGGCGACGAGGAAGATGTTGTAGTCGACCCCGAGCGCGACGAGGAAGACGAAGGCGAAGAGCGGCAGCGACGGGTCCGATCCGGGGAAGTCGAAGATCACGTCGAAGACGAAGTAGCCGACGCCGAGCGCGGCGAGGAAGCTGAGGATCACGGTGCCGACCAGAACCAGCGGTGCCGTCACCGCCCGCAGCAGCCCGATCAGGATTAGGAAGACGACGACGAGGATGATCGGCGGGATCACGGTCGAGTCCCAGGCGGCGGCGTCGCGGACGTCGAATTCGACCGCGCTGGGACCGCCGACCAGGGCTTCGGGTTCGACTCCCTGGGCGGCGTCGCGGATCGGTTCGATCAGGTCGAATGCCTCGGTCGAGTATGGGTTCGGTTCGAGCGTCGCCTGGATCAGCGTGCCCGGCTGGCCGCTGGCGACGGGTCCGGAGACTTCCTCGACCCCGTCGAGGCCCTCGACCGCGGCGGTCACCGCGCCGACCTCGCCCGGGTTGGCGACGACGACGTCGGTCAGGGCCGTCTTGCCGGAGGGGAAACTCTTGTTCAACAGGGTCTGGCCTTCGACCGATTCGACTTCTTCGCGATAGGTGTCTTCGCTGGTCAGTTCGGTCGAGAAGAAGGCAAACCCGGCGCAGAAGATCAGCAGCACGCCGACGCTGCCGAACATGACCCGGCGCGGCGAGATCGAGACCCGGTTGCCGACTCGGGCCCAGAACCCGTGCGTGGCGTCGGCCGCGTGCTCGAGCTTGTAGCGGCGCATCTCATACGGCGTGAACACGGCGCGGTCGAGCGGGCCGACGATCAGCGAGGGGAAGCGCCTGAGGGTGAGGGTCCGCACCACCCAGTTGAGCAAGACCAGCGGCAAGAGGATGAGGACGAGGAGGCAGGCGAGGATCACCTGCAGCAGGGCGGCGAAGCCGGAGCCCTCGACGATCCGGCGGCGGGCGCCCTCGGAGACGGCTTCCGCGCGCGGCGCCGTCTCCGGCGTGTGCGGAACGAAGGGCCAGAAGGCGCGGCGGCCGAAGATCGTCAGCAGCGCCGGCAGCAGGGTCAGCATCGAGAGCGCCGCGCAGGCGATCCCGATCGCGGCGATCGGACCGAGCCCGGAGGTGCCGTTGACCTTGGCGATCAGGAGGCAGAGCAGGGCGGCGATCACGGTCAGGGCCGAGGCGAAGATCGCCGGCCCGGCCGATTCGAGCGCGGTCCGCATCGCCACGTGCTTGTCGCCGGTGTGGTGCAGCTCCTCGCGATAGCGGGCGACGAGCAGCAGCGCGTAGTCGGTCCCGGCGCCGAGCACCAGCACCGACATGATCGAGCTCGACTGGCCGTTGATCGTCACGCCCAGCTCCGAAACCCCGTAGCCGATCGAGCGCGAGAGCAACTCGGCGAAGATCACCGCGATCAGCGGGATGAAGAGGAAGATCGGCGAGCGGTAGATCACGATCAGGAGGAAGATCACGAGGCTGACCGCGGCCAGGAGCAGCGTCCCGTTGATCCCTTCGAAGACTTCGATCGCGTCGGCCGAGAAGCCGGCGCCGCCGGTGATCTTCACCTCGAGCCCGTTGCCGGGGTTCTCGATCGCGTCGCGCCAGTCCTTGACCGGATCGACGATCCGGTCGCCCTCGCCTTCGGCGTTGATGTAGGAGGTGACGATCGCCGATTTGCCGTCCGGCGAGCAGACCGGGCCGACGAAGGGCGCGTAGTCGGCCGGCTGGCCGGGGATCGTGCTGGTCGCGGTGCCACAGCCGGGCTCGCCGGCGGGGACGCCCGCCGCTTTCTCCTCGGCTGCGGCCGGCGTCTTGCCTCCCGAGGCGGCAGTTGCCCCGTCCGGGATCACGCCTTCGAACTTCTCCTCGGTCATCGCCGCGACGTTCTCTTCGATCGTGCGGAAGTTCGCCGGGGTCAGGCCCGCGTCGTTGCGATAGACGATCACCGCGGAGGCGATTTCTCCCTTCTGCAGCTGCTCGGTCGCGTCCAGCGCGTGGGTCGACTCGGCGTCCCCGGGCAGATAGGAGGTCGCCTCGTTGTTTTCCGCTTCTTCGAACTTGGTCGGCAGTTCGGCGGCGCCGACGGCTATAAAGATCGCTGCGAACCAGGCGGCGAAGACGATCCACTTGGTGCGGCGCTGGGCGGGGAAGGTGAAGAGAGAGCCGCGCACGAGCGGCTATCCATATCAGAGAAGCTCGGCAAGTTTTGGTGGCACGGTTACAGGCCTCTGGCAAGCGAAGTTCTCGCAGACGTAGGCGGCTGGCTTGCCGTCTACGGTCGGCCGGTCGCGCAGGAGCGGCGGCTCGGCGCTTTCCTCCGGACCGCCGGCGAGGACGAGGTGGGGGCGGAAGGCGGAGCGGACGAGCACGGCGAGCTCGCCGAGATCCTCGCCCACAAGCGCCACCTCCTTGGTCGGCGCGAGGTCGAAGTCGAGGGCGCGAAGCAGATGGGCGAACGACTCGGGATGGCGGACCGCCGCTTTGGCGAAGAGGGCGAAGACGCCCTCGGCCTCGCGCTCGTAGGAGCGCTCGCCGCTCAACGCCGCCAGCCGCAGCAGGCCGAAGGCGGCGGAGCTGTTGCCGGAGGGGATCGGGTGGTCGCCGATCTCCTTGCGGCGCACGATCAGCTGCTCGTGGTCGGAGGAGGTGGAGAAGAAGCCGCCGCGCTCGGGATCGCCGAAGCGGGCGACGATCTCGTCGGCGAGGGTACGGGCGCGCTCGAACCAGCGTGGTTCGAAGCTGGCTTCGTAGAGGACCAACAGCGCCTCGAGCAGGAAGGCATGGTCCTCGAGGTAAGCGTTGAGGCGGGCCTCGCCGTCCTTATAGGTGCGCAGCAGGCGACCGTCCTGATCGGTCAGCGAGTCGAGCACGAACTCGGCGCAGGCGCGGGCGGCGTCGAGGTAGTCCTCGCGCCCGAGCACCGCGCCGGCCTCGGCCAGGGCGGCGATCGCCAGCGCGTTCCACGACGTCAGCCGCTTGTCGTCGAGCCCCGGCCAGACCCGCCGGGAGCGCACCTCGTAGAGCGCTGTGCGGGCGGCACTGAGCTTGGGCGGGGCGCTTTCCCCTCGCTCTGGCTCGGAAAAGCGCCCAGGGCCGCCCGGCAGGTGGAGGATGTTGCGCCCCTCGAAGTTGCCGCGCTCGCTGACCCCGTAGTGCTCGATCACCGCGTCGGCGTCGTCGCCCAGGGCTGCCCTGATCTCGTCCGGCGTCCAGACGTAGAACCTGCCCTCCTCGCCCTCGGAGTCGGCGTCGAGGGCGGAGTAGAAGCCCCCCTCGGGACCGCGCATCTCGCCCAGCATCCAGTCCAGGGTCTCCTCGCAGACGCGGCGGTAGCGCTCGTGGCCGAGCGCCTGCCAGCCGTGCAGGTAGGCGCGGGCGAGCAGGGCGTTGTCGTAGAGCATCTTCTCGAAATGGGGGACGAGCCAGTTGGCGTCGACCGCGTAGCGGGCGAAGCCGCCGCCGAGCTGGTCGTAGATGCCGCCGGCCAGCATCGCGTCGAGCGTGCGCGCGACGATCTCGCGCTCGCCGCGGGCGAGGAGCAGCTCCAGGGCCGAGGCCGGCGGGAACTTGGGGGCGGTGCCGAAGCCGCCACGCTGCGGGTCGGCCGCCGCCTGCAGTCGCTCCACCGCCTGCTCGAGCTGTGTCGCCTCGGGTCGCTCGGGGCTGGGCTCGACCAACCCGACCGCGCCGAGGCGGCCGCGGACTTCGCCGGCGCGCTCGCGGATCTCCTCGCGTTTGCGCTTGAAGGCGTCGACGACTGCTTCCATCACCATCCGGAAGCTCGGCATGCCGCGGCCCTCGTCCGGTGGGAAGTAGGTGCCGCCGTAGAACGGCACCCCGTCGGGGTCGAGGAAGACGGTCATCGGCCAGCCGCCCTGGCCACTGATCTGCTGCACCGCCTCCATGTAGATCGCGTCGACGTCGGGACGCTCCTCGCGGTCGACCTTGACGTTGACGAAGTGCTCGTTCATGTAGGCGGCGGTCTCCGGGTCCTCGAAGGACTCCCGCTCCATCACGTGGCACCAGTGGCAGGCCGAGTAGCCGACCGAGAGCATGATCGGACGGTCCTCCTCGTGGGCGCGGCCCAGCGCCTCCTCGCCCCAGGGGTACCAGTCGACCGGGTTGTCCTTGTGCTGCAGCAGGTACGGGCTGGTCTCGCCGGCGAGCCGATTGGCCATCGGACTGAGGGTACCCCGGGGCCGCTCCAGGCCAACTATTAGGGAGGGTCGAATCGCCGAAATTCGAGTCCCCTGGCGGAAACAAAGGGTTTCCTGACCTGGCCGGGCGCCGAACCAATACCTTTCGTCGGTGGCGAACGTACGTACCTCTGCAAAGCGCGATCCGGAGCTCGAGGCGGTGCTCGAGAAGCTCGACGGCGAGGACCGCGAGATCGTCGAGGGGGCGCTGGAAAAGGCCGAGAAGACTGAGGCCGAGCTGCGCTACCTGGCCGACCACGACTCGCTCACCGGATTGCTGAACCGGCGCAGCTTCCGTGCCAAGCTCGACCGTTACGTCTCCTTCTCGGCCCGTTATGGCGGCCAAGGCGCGGTGATGATCATCGATATCGACGGCCTCAAGGAGGTCAACGACCGGCTCGGTCACCAGCCCGGCGACAATCTGATCCGCCGCGTCGCCGACGTCCTGCGCGAGCGCGTGCGCGAGACCGACATGGTCGCCCGCCTCTCCGGCGACGAGTTCGCGGTGCTGATGCCGCAGACCGACACCGGCGGCGCCCTGCAGCTCGGCGAGGACCTGCGGGCCGAGGTCGCCGAGGGTTTCCCGGCCGGCTCCGAGCTGGGTACGGCGACGATCAGCGTCGGGATCACGATGTTCGGCGGCAAGCGCGAGCTCGGCGCCGAGGCCGTCCTGGTCGCCGCCGACCAGGCGATGTACCGGGCGAAGGAAGAGGGTCGCAACCGGATCGCCCTCTTCCACGGGCCCGAGGATCCGGCCCGGCTGCCGCGGCGCACCCAGACGACCAGCGCGCGGATCCGCGACGCCCTCACCCAGGACCGCCTCAGTCTCGCCACGCAGCCGATCCACAACCTCGCCTCGGGCGGGATCGAGCGTTACGAGCTGCTGCTGCGGATGACCGGCGACGACGGCGAGCTGCTGCCGGCGGCCTCCTTTATCGAGGTGGCGGAGCGCTCCGGGATGGTCCAGGAGCTGGACCGCTGGGTCATCTCGCGGGCGCTCGAGCTGCTCGCAAAACGCGAGCGCGCCGGCGACCCGGTCTCGCTCCACGTCAACCTCTCCGGCGCCTCGCTGACCGACATCTCGGTGCTCGAGTTCATCGAGCGCCGGCTCGACGAAGGCGACGCCGACCCGAGTCGTTGCACCTTCGAGATCACCAAGTCCGCCCAGGTCGAGGACTACGAGACCGCGGCGGGGTTCGCCGACCGGCTGACCGAGTTCGGCTGCGAGGTCGCGATCGACGACTACGGCGCCGGCTTCAGCCCCTTCCACCACCTCAAGCAACTGCCCTTCGACGTGATCAAGATCGACGGCGCCTTCATTCGCGACATGCCGCGTAACGACGCCGACCAGCTGACCGTGAAGGCGATCGTCGGGATCGCCCGTGGCCTTGGAAAGACGACGATCGCCGAGTTCGTGCAGGACGACGAGACGACGCGGATGCTGCGTGAGTACGGGGTCGACATGGCACAGGGCTTCCACCTCGGGCGCCCCGTCGACGCTGACGAGAGCCTCTTCGCCGAGACTGTCTAGCGGGCGCTAAGCGCGGGCGAGGTCGGCGGCGCAGGCCTCGAAGGCGTCGAGGTAGCGCTGCAGGTCAGCGTCGGAGTGGGCGATCGAGAGCGTCCACTCCTCCTCGGTGCCGGGGGTCATGAAGACGCCGTGGTTCATGTGGTAGAGCCAGGCCAGAGTCGAGAGCTCGTCGTCGACCTTGGTCAGGTAGTCGCGGTACTCGTACATCCGCTCGGGCGAGAAGATCACGCAGCCCTTGGCGCCGAGGCCCTCGGTGTAGGCGGGTAGGCCGTAGCGGTCGACGATCTCCTGGCAGCCGTCGAGCAGGCGCCGGTTGGTCGCCTCGAAGCGCTCGTAGACGTCGTCGGTGAGGACCTCGGTCAGGGTCGCCTCGGCCGCCGCCATCACCAGCGGGTTGCCGTTGAAGGTGCCGTACTGCTTGACCGTGCCGTCGGCGACGATCGCCGCCAGCTCCTCGCTCATCCCGATCGCCCCGCCCGGATAGCCGCCGCAACTGGCCTTGGCCAGGGTGATCATGTCGGGCTCGACGCCGAAGCGAGCGGTGGCTCCGCCGAGCGAGATCGTCGCCCCGGTCTTGACCTCGTCGAAGATCAACTTCACCCCGTACTCGGCGGTCAGCTCGCGCACCCGCTCGAGGTAGCCGGGTTTGGGCGGGATGATGTTGATGTTCATCATCGCCGGCTCCATGATCAGGCCGGCGACCTGCTCGCCGATCTTCTCCAGCACGCTGGCGAGGGCGTCAACGTCGTTGAAGGGGACGGCGCGGGTCAATTCGGTGAGGGCACGGGGGGTGCCGCCCCCGTAGGGCACGCTGACCGGGTCGTCGCGGGCGCCCAGCGCCTCCAGCGGCGGGTAAACGGAGACCATCACCGCGTCGTGGTGGCCGTGGTAGGAGCCCTCGATCTTGAGCAGCATGTCGCGCCCGGTCGAGCCGCGGGCGAGGTGGACGGCGTCCATCGTCGACTCGGTGCCGGAGTTGACGAAGCGCCACTGCGGCAGGCCGAAGCGCCGCTTCAGCTCGGTTGCGACCGCGATCGAGCCCTCGGTCGGGGCGGCGAAGTGGGTGCCACCGTCGACCCTCTGTTTGACCGCGGCGCCGACGGTCGGGTTGGCATGGCCGATGCACATCACCCCGAAGCCGTTGTGGAAGTCGACATATTCGTTGCCGTCGACGTCCCAGACGCGGCTGCCCTCGCCGCGCTCGAGGTAGACCGGCCAGGGATCGTTTTCCTGGAAGGAAGAGGGGACGCCGCCGGGCATCACCTGCACCGCGCGCTCGAAGGTGCGGGCCGAAGCGCCGGTGCGGTTGCGGAAGCGCTCCTGCTCGGCCTCGGTCAGAGCCGCGAGCCGCTTGCGGTCGATCTCCGCCATGGCTCCAGCGTAGCCAGGCGACCGCGCTGGTTCTACCGCTTGCGGTTGCCGAGCTTGGTCTTGAGGTTGAGGAGGGCGGTCATCGCCTTTTCCGGACCCGAGCCCTGGGGCGGTAGGGCGCCGAGCTGGCGCGCCATCTCGGCCCCGTTCATGTAGGCGTCGTTGTGGACCACCTTGCCATCGCGGACGGTGAGCACGTCGCAGCCCTGGACGTCAACGCTGCCGCCGTTCGGCTCCAGCCCTTCGAAGCGGGCGCTGCCGCTGAAGGTGCCGGTCGCGTGCCAGTGCACGGCCGCCTTCTCGCCCTCGGCGAGCACGTCGAGGACCTCGAAGCTGAAGTCCGGGAAGGCGGCGAAGAGGTTGCCGAACCAGGTGCGCAGATCCTCGGGCACGCGCATATCGGCGACGCCGTGGATCACGTCGCGGGTGCCGGGCTGCCAGCAGGCGACCATCGCCTCGACGTCGCGCCGCGCGACCGCGCCGAAGTAAGCGCGGGCGACGCTCGCCGCGTCGGTTGCTTGGTCGCTGGCGGCCACCCGGTCAGGTTACTCCTGGCGCAGCTGCGCGCGCTTGATCTTGCCGCTGCTCGTCTTCGGCAGCTCGGCGACGAACTCGACGATGCGGGGGAACTTGTAGGGCGCCGTCTGCTGCTTGCAGTGCTCCTGCAGCTCGCACGCCAGCTCCTCGCTCGGCTCGCGCTCGCGGGCGACGACGACGGCGCGGACGACCGAGCCGCGCTCGGCGTCGGGGGCGGCGACCGCGGCGGCCTCGGCCACGGCCGGGTGCGACTGCAGCGCCGACTCGACCTCGAAGGGGCCGATCCGGTAGCCGGCGGAGAGGATGATGTCGTCGTCGCGGCCCTCGAAGAAGAGGTAGCCGTCCTCGTCTGCGCGGACCAGGTCGCCGGTCGGCCACCACTCGTCCTCGAAGCGCTCGCCGTCGAGGTAGCGGGAGAAGAAGGTGGGGGAGGAGGCAGCGCGCAGCTGCAACTCGCCCAGGTCAGTCGCCGCCTCCTCCGCTTCGCGTCCGGGGGCGCCTATCCGGACCTCGATTCCCGGCAGTGGCTTCCCCATCGAGCCCTGGCGGACCGGCTCGCCGGCGAGGTTGCCGGTGACGTGGCCGGTCTCGGTCTGTCCGTAGCCGTCGGCCGGCTCGAGCCCGGTCGCCGCGCGGAAGGCGGCGATCGTCTCCGGGTCGAGCGGCTCGCCGGCCGAGACCATGCGGCGCAGGGCGGGGAGGGGGTGCAGGGCGGTGCGCTTGGCCAGCATCCGGTACTCGGTCGGCGCCTGGCAGAGGACGTTTATGCCGAGCGCCTCGGCGAACTCGAGCCGCTCGGCCGGGTCGAAGCGGCCGTCGTGGATGACCGCGGCGGCGCCGGTCAGCCAGGGGGCGAGGAAGACGTTGCGGGCCGACTTCGACCAGCCGGTCGCGGTCGTACACCAGGCCAGCTCACCCTGGCGCGAGCCGAACCAGTGCTCGGCCTGGGCCCGCTGGCCGAGCAGATAGCGGTAGGCGTGGACGACGCCGCGCGGCTCGCCGGTGGTGCCGGAAGTGAAGACGATCAGCGCCGGGTCCTCGGGGTCCATCGCCTCGACGCGGGCCGGCGTCTCCTGCGGGCGATCCTCGTCGAGCACCGCGGCGACCTCGGCCAGGGTCATCGCCGGCACCCCGTCCGGGAGCTCGGCGAGCAGGGCGTCTTCGCCGACGCAGAGCACGGGATTGGCAGCTGCGACCCGGTGCTCGAGATCGGCGCGGCGCAGCTGGGTGCTGCAGGGTAACGCCACCGCCCCCATCCGCCAGCAGGCGAGCAGCGAGAGCACCCACTCGATCCGGTTCCCGACCAGCGTCATCACCACATCGCCGCGCTTTACCCCCCGCGCCGCAAACGCTCCCGAAAGCCCCGCCGAGCAGGCAATCAGTTCCCCGAAGTACCAATCCCGCCGATTCGCCTCCCCATCCACCGCGACGATCCCCAGCCGTGAAGCCGGCGACCGCTCGAGCACGTCCTCGACGAAGTTCATGGTGGCTGGGGGGAGGGCCATGGGGAACACGGACTTATAGAGGCACCGTGCACGCGATGGAGTCAGCGACCAGCTTTATACCAGGAGGTATTATACCGCTTGGTATGAACAACACCGCCAATCCGTTCCGGTTCGGTGCGCTGGTTGCCGGCGACTCGTTCGCCGACCGGGAAGGTGAGCTTGCCGAGCTGACCAGCGATATCCGCAACGGCCAGGACGTCGTGATCTTCGCGCCGCGCCGCTGCGGGAAGTCTTCGCTCGTCCTGCGCGCGGCAGGAGCGCTGGCCGAAGAGCGCTTCCTGGTCGCGGAAGTCGACCTGATGGCCACTCCGACCAAGGAGAGCCTGGCCGCGGCGCTGGCCGGGGCGATCGTGGAGCGGATCTCCAGGCCCTCGGAGCGGACGGTCGACAAGGTGCTGGCTCCCTTCCGGCGCTTGCGGGTTCAGCCCGAGGTCAAGGTCAATTCCGACGGCTCGTTCTCCTTCAGCTTCGCTCTCGGTCAGGGTGCGGAGGAGATCGACGCGACGCTGGAGCGGTTGCTGCAGCTCCCCGCCGAGCTGGGCGCCGAGCGCAACCGGCGCACGGTCCTGATCATCGACGAGTTCCAGGAGATCGTCGAGATCGACGAGAGCCTGCCGAAGCTCCTGCGCGCGGTCTTTCAGCGTCAGTCCGACGTCGCTCACGTCTACCTGGGCAGCAAGCGCCACGTGATGGAGCGGATCTTCAGCGCCGCCAACGAGCCCTTTTGGCGTAGCGCCAAATCGGTCGAGCTGGGGATGATCCCGACCGCCCCATTCGCGTCTTTCATCGCCGAGCATTTCGAGCGAACCGATCGCACGGTCGCGGACGGGGTGGTGAACGAGCTGCTGGCCCGGACCGGCGGCCACCCCTACGCGACCCAGGAGCTGGCCTATTTCCTCTGGGAGCGGACTCCCGGGGGGGAGGTGGCGTCCAGCGAGCGGCTCGGCGACGCGCTCGACGCCGTTCTCCATTCCGAGCACGCCCACTTCACCCTGCTCTGGGACGGGGCCTCGCCGGTGCAGAGGCTGCTGCTGCGAGCACTTGCGGCAGAACCGGGTCGCCCCTACACCGCCGAGTACCGGCGGCGCCACAACCTGCCGCCCGCGACCAACGTGCAGAAGGCCCTGCGGGCCCTGGAGCAGCGCGAAGTCCTCAGCGGCGAGGCCGGCTCCTACCGCATCGTCGAACCCTTCCTCGCCGAGTGGATACAGGCCAATATCGGCTGACTAGCGGGAGTGGAAGAACAACGACCCGGGCGACCCCGCCCGTCCTTACCGCAGTTCGCTCGAACTCTTCTTCAGCAACTGCCGCGCCACAATCAGCAGCTGGATCTGCTGCGTCCCCTCGAAGATGTCGAGGATCTTCGCATCGCGCGCCCACTTCTCGAGCAGCTCGTTCTCGCCGTAGCCGACGCTGCCGCAGAGCTCGACGCAGCCGAGCGTGATGTCGACGCAGGCGCGGCCGGCCTTCGCCTTGGCCATCGAGGCCTGCAGCGAGTTCGGCTTGCTGTTGTCGGCCATCCAGGCCGCCTGCAGGGTGAGCAGCCAGGCCGCCTCGTAATCGGCCTCCATCTCGAGGAAGCGCGCCGCGGCGGCGTGCTGGGAGAGGGCGGGGGTGTCGTAGTCAACCGTCACCCCAGCCTGCTTCAGCTGCTTGCGGGTCTCCTCCAGCGCCGCGCGGGCGACGCCGACCGCCATCGCCGCGACCAGCGGCCGCGTGTTGTCGAACGTTTCCATCACGCCGGCGAAGCCCTTCTCCTTGACCTCGGGGTCGCCGAGCAGCGCCTCTTTCGGCACCCGGCAGTCCTGCAGCGTGAAGTTGGCGGTGTCGGAGGCGCGGATCCCGAGCTTGTGCTCGAGCCGGTCGAGCTTCAGGCCGGGGTTGTCGCGCTCGACGATGAACGACTTGATCGCCGCCCGCCCCTTCGAGCGGTCGAGCGAGGCCCAGACCACGATCAGGTCCGCCCGGTCGCCCGAGGTGACGAAGATCTTCTCGCCGTTGAGGACGTACTCGTCGCCGTCGAGCTCGGCGGTGGTGCGAATCGCGGCCGAGTCCGAGCCCGCTTCCGGCTCGGTGATCGCCATCGCCGCCCACTTGCCGCCGTAGCGCTCGAGCTGCTGCTCGGTCGCGACCGAGGCGATTGCCGAGTTGCCGAGGCCCTGACGCGGCATCGAGAGCAGGAGGCCGACGTCGCCCCAGCAGAGCTCGATGATCCCGAGCACGGTGGAGAGGTTGGAGCCGTTGCGGTTCTCGCCGTCGTCGCTCTTCTCGCGGCGCACGCCGGCGGCGCCGGCGCCGCCGATGTCGGAGCCCTCGTTCATGCCGTCGATCAGCGAAGCCAGCATGTCGAGCTCTTTCGGGTAGGCGTGCTCGGCCTCGTCGTACTTGCGCGAGATCGGCCGGAAGACCTCGGTCGCGACCTGGTTGGCCTGGGTGGCGAGGGGCTTGAACTTCTTCGGAATCTCGAGGTTGATCATGGTTTCTCCTTCGTCGTCCAGTGGATCGGAGCCCGCGGAACCGCTGCCCCGTCTAGACGAGCAGGGCGCCCTCCATCACGCCCGCGGCTCGGAGGTCTCGGTACCAGCGCTCGACCGGGTGCTCCTTGACGAAGCCGTGGCCGCCGAGCAGCTGCACGCCCTGGGAGCCGATCTGCATCCCCTTCTGGGAGCAGAGCCGGCGGGCGATCGCCGCCTCGCGGCCGAAGCTCTCGCCGCGGTCGGCGCGGCTGGCCGCGCGGTAGGTGGCGAGCCGCATCCCGTCGGACTCGATCCCGATGTCGGAGACCGCGAAGGCGACGCCCTGGCGGTTGGAGATCGGTTCGCCGAAGGCCTGGCGGTCGTTGACGTAGGGGATCGCGTAGTCGAGCACCGCCTGGCTGGTGCCGGTGGCGAGGCTGCACCAGGCAATCCGCGCGCGGTTGATCGCTGCCACATAGTCCTTCGGTTTGCACTCGCCCTCGCCGAGTAGCGCGTTGGCCGGCAGTTTGACCTTGTCGATCAGCAGGCGGCCGGTGGCGGCGGGGCGCAGACCCATCGCCGGCTCGTCCTCGATCGTCAGGCCTTTGGCGTCGGACTCGACCACGAACAGGGCCGGGCCGATGCCCTCGGCCTCGGCGGCGATCACGAACAGCTCGCACTCCGTGGCCCGAGCCAGCAGCGACTTGGCGCCGCTCAGCACCCACTCGTCGCCTTTCTTATTCGCGGTCGTCTCCAGCTTCAGCGGATCGAACAGCGGCCGCGGCTCGAGGATCGCGAGGGCGGCGGCGGGGACGTTCTCGCCGGTGAAGGCCGGCAGGTAGGTCGCCTCCTGTTCGGCGCTGCCCCAGAGGCCGATCGCGGTGGCGACGGCGCCCGGGGCGAGCGCCGCGTAGGCGATGCCCATGTCGCCGTGCGCCAACGCCTCGCCGATCAGCACGCTGGTCACCGCCGACTGCTCGTGCATGACGCCGCCGAGCTCCTCGGGGATGCCGAGCATGTTGACGCCGAGCTCAGCCGTTTCGGCCAGTAGCTCCTTCGGAGTCTCACGCTCGTCGTCGGCCTTCAGCGCCGCCGGACGGATCTTCTCCGCGGCGAAGGCGCGGCCGGCCTCCTGGAACATCTGCTGCTCGTCGTCGGGCGCGAGGTCGAACAGGCCACTGGATTTGCTCTTCTTTTGCCGCGCCGGTTTGCCCAGCTGCTGGGCCGCCTTGAAGGTGCGCCCGGCGGCGGTCGCCGAGCGGAAGCCGTTCTTGGTGCCCTGGAAGAGAGCACGCTCGACCTGTTTGCGCAGGCGGATGCGGTCGAGCAGGTCGGAGCCGGCGAGCCGGTTGAGGGCGCGCAGCCCGAAGCCCATGCCGCGCTCGGCGACGCTCGGGTTCTTGTCCTTGGTTGCGGTGCTCACTGTGCCTTCTTCCTTCCGGTTTGGGCTTGCGGTTTCTGCTCGAGCGGCTCCACACGGCCGTCGAGATGAGGGACCCGATTGCCGGCGTCGCGCACGGCGAAGGCGATCGCTTTGCCTTCCTCGACGCTGGCGAACTCGACGCGTCCCGGCAGCAGAATCGGCTTGAGGAAGCGAACGTCGACGGCGAAAGCGTCGGGCAGACGGGAGTCGAGGGCGGCCAGGCAGCGCGCCTTCGTCCACATCCCGTGCGCGATCGGGCTGGGGAAGCCAAGCGGCTTCGCGGTCAGCGCGTGCATGTGGATCGGGTTGCGGTCGTCGGAGACGGCGGCGTAGCGGCGACCGAGGTCGCCGCCGAGCTTCCAGTTAGCGCTGGCTGGGGTGTTCTCGGGAACGGCGGCGCGGTCCTCGCCCTCGTGAGAACGCGCTTCTTCCCGCATAGCGGGATCGACTGCGTTCTCACCGTCCTTCTTGCCGCGGCGCAGCATCGTGCTGACGCTCTCCCAGGCGAGCTCGCCGTCGACCGTCACCTCGGTGACGAGCGAGAAGGTCTGGCCCTTGGGGTGTGGCTCCAGCGCGGTTGGGCGGACCCTGATCGTCAGCTCCTCGGCGACCCTGATCGGGCGGCGCTGCTCGATCCGGTTCTCGACGTGGACGAGACCCACCGCGCCGAAGGGAAAGGCGCCGTCGGCCATCACCGCCATGTGTAGCGGGAAGGCCAGCACATGGGGGTAGGTGGGGGGCAGGTTGTCGCGCAGGGCGAAGCCACAGACCCTGGCGTAGTCGGCGACCGCCGCCGCGCCGGCGCTGACGCCGGCCAGCTTCAGGTCGAGGTCGGGGATCTCCCCGCCGCCGCCGGGGACGAACGGCAGCAGCGAGGCGCCGGGGATCATCGGCGCCGCGGCGCGGGCGTAGAGCGGCAGGATGCTCGGGGCGTGCTCCAGCGTGCGGGTCGCCATCGTCAGGCTCCCAAGAGGCTCTGGCCGCAGACGCGGACGGTGTTGCCGTTGACCCCGGTCGAGGCGGGGTTGGCGAACCAGGCGATCGTCTCGGCGACGTCGACCGGCAGGCCGCCCTGCGAGAGGCTGCTGAGCCGGCGCCCGGCTTCGCGCGGGCCGATCGGCATCGCCGCCGTCATCTTCGTCTCGATGAAGCCGGGGGCGACGGCGTTGATCGTCGCCTTCCGTTTCGCCAGCTCCGGGGCGAGCGATTCGACCATCCCGATCACGCCCGCCTTCGAGGTGGCGTAGTTGGTCTGGCCGTTGTTGCCGGCGATCCCCGCCATCGAGGAGACGCCGACGATGCGGCCGTTGGCGTTCAGCCTGCCGCCGTCCAGGAGGGCGTCATTGATCCGCTCCTCGCTGGAGAGGTTGATCTCCAGCAGCTGCGACCAGCGCTCTTCCGGCATCTTCGCCAGCGTGCGGTCTTTGGTCACGCCGGCGTTGTGGACGACGACGTCGACCCCGTCGGCGAAGTGGGCTGCGATCCGCTCCGGGGCGTCCTCGGCGGTGATGTCGAGGCCGAGTGCCTCGCCGCCGATCGCGCCGGTGACGGTGCGCAGGTCGTCGAGCGCCTGTGGGATGTCGAGGCCGACCACCTTGGCGCCGTCGCGGGCGAGGGTGTCGGCGATCGCCGCGCCGATCCCGCGCGAGGCTCCGGTTACCAGGGCGACCTTGCCCTCGAGCGGGCGCTCCCAGTCGATTTCGGGGGTGGGGGCGACGCCCTTTGCGATTCGCACCACCTGGCCGGAGACGTAGGCCGAGCGGGGCGAGAGCAGGAAGCGCAGGGTCGAGTCGAGCTGGTCCTCGGCGCCAGCGGCGACGTAGACGAGCTGCACGGTGGCCCCGCGGCCGCCGATCTCCTTGGCCAAGGAGCGGGTGAAGCCCTCCAGCGCTCGCTGGGCGGTGTGGGCGCGGGCCGAGCCGGCCTCGCTCGGCGGGGTGCCGAGCACGACGACGCGACCGCTGCGCTGCAGCCGGCCCACGGCGGGGTAGAAGAAGCGCTGCAGGTCGACCAGCTCGGTCGAGTCGGCGATAGCGGTGGCGTCGAAGACGAGCGCCTTCGCCTTGCCCTCGCCGCCCGCCCTTTCCGCCTTGATCCGGTCGAGGAAGGCGGAGACGGTCTTGCCGAGCCGGCCGGCCGGTGCGCCGCCGCTGAGCACGGGGCCGGCCACGACCGGCGCCCCCGGCTTGTGGCGGTCGAGGCTGACCGGCTGCGGCAGCCCCAGCTGCTTGGCGACCGTCGAGACGACGGGCGCGTTGACGATCTGCGAGTAGCGGTCGCTCATTTGCTGTCTCCTCCGGCGCTCTCGAGGATTGCGACGACCCCCTGGCCGCCGGCGGCGCAGATGCTGATCAGGCCGCGGCCCTGACCGTCTTCGTGCAGTTGCTTGGCGAGGCCGGCGACGATGCGGCCACCGGTCGCCGCGAACGGGTGGGCGGCGGCCAGCGAGCCGCCGTTGACGTTGAGCTTCTTGCGGTCGACCTTGCCGAGCGGTTCGCTGCGGCCCAGCTTCTCCTTGCAGAACTCGGCGTCCTCCCAGGCCTTCAGCGTGCAGAGGACCTGCGCGGCGAAGGCCTCGTGGATCTCGTAGTAGTCGAAGTCCTGCAGGGCGAGGCCGGCGCGGTCGAGCATCGTCGGCATCGCGTAGGCGGGTGCCATCAGCAGGCCTTCGCGCTTGTGGACGTGGTCGACGGCGGCGGTCTGGGCCTCGCTGAAGTAGGCGAGGATCGGCAGGCCGCGCTCTTTCGCCCACTCTTCGGAGGCGAGCAGCACCGCCGAGGCGCCGTCGCTGAGCGGGGTCGAGTTGGCCGCCGTCATCGTTCCCTCGGGGCCGCCGAAGACCGGCTTCAGCTTGCCCAACTTCTCGAGACTCGAGTCCGGGCGGAGGTTCTGGTCGCGCTCGAGGCCGAGGTAGGGGGTGATCAGGTCGTCGAGGAAGCCGCGCTCGTAGGCGGCGGCGAGGTTCCTGTGGCTGGCCAGCGCCAGTTCGTCCTGCTCTTCGCGGCCGATCTCCCATTCGGTGGCCATGATCGCGCAGTGCTCGCCCATCGAGAGGCCGGTGCGCGGCTCCTCGTTGCGGGGGATGTGGGGCACGATGTGGCCGGGGCGGACGCCGGTCAGGGCGCGCAGCTTGCCGACGGTCGAGCGCTGCCGGTTGGCCTCCAGCAGGGTCTCGCGCAGCTGCTCGTTGAGGCCAATCGGGGCGTCGGAGGTGGTGTCGGCACCGCAGGCGATGCCGGAGTCGATCTGGCCGAGGGCGATCTTGTTGGCGACGAGGATCGTCGTCTCGAGGCCGGTACCGCAGGCCTGCTGCACGTCGTAGGCGGGGGTCTCTGGGGCGAGGCGGGTGCTGAGCACGCTCTCGCGGGCGAGGTCGCGATCGTGCGAGTGCTTGAGCACGGCGCCGCCGGCGACCTCGCCGAGGGCCTCGCCCTGCAGGCCGAAGCGGTCGACGAGTCCGTCGAGCGCGGCGGTGAGCATGTCCTGGTTGGAGGCGTGCGCGTAGGTGCTGTCGGAGCGCGCGAACGGGATCCGGTTGCCGCCGACGACGGCAACCGGGCGGGTTTTGCTGTTCATCTGGTCGTGGTTCCTTGTTTGGGGGATGGGGAAGTCGCGGGGGCCGAGCGGGCGAGCAGGCCGGGCTCGATCGTCGCGATCAGCAAGCCCGCGGCCTCCTGGGCGCCGATCTCCTCGCCGCGCAGCCACCAGCGCGCGAGCGCCTCGGCGGCGCCGAGCAGGGCGGTGGAGAGCGCCTCGACCTCGACCCGGGCGGCGTCGCGCCGCTGCTCCGGCAGCTGCGCCAGCATCGAGCCAGAGACCAGCTCGAGGATGTTGCCGCGGTAAGCGGCGACCCGGTCGGCGACCTCGCCGCCGCGGGGAAGGGTCTCGTCGAAGAGGACGGCCCAGGCGGCGCGATCCTCGTCGAGGAAGGCGAAGAAGGCGCGGACGCCGGCCTGGAGCGCCTCGCCCGGGCTGGCGCTGGCCGCGACCGCCGCGGCGATCGTCGCCGTCAGCGTGTCGCCGGCCCGCTCCATGCAGGCGATGTAGAGCCGCTCCTTGTTGCCGAAGTAGTTGTAGAGCAGCGGCTTGGTCACCCCGACCGCCGCCGCGATCTCGTCCATCTTCACCGCCGCGTAGCCATGCTCGGCGAAGAGGCCATGGGCGACGCTGAGCGTCTGCTCCATCCGATCCTCCCGGGGGAGGCGCGACCGTGGCGACGTTGCAGCCATCGGTGTATACGTTACCCCGATATAAATTTATATGCGGGTAATGTGACGCACCTCACACGTACCCATCCGAAGGGCTACTCCGGACTCGCGGGTTATCGGCCGTTTGGGGTAGCTCCCCCCACTCGCGACCCGCTCCTGGCGGGTTGTTGTGATTCTGGGCACTGTTGCACTGTGAGAAATGGTCGCTATGCGGGAATAAGTCACAGCGCGTTTGAGGCACGAGCCGAACGCGCCTTGCAGCGCGCCCGGCCCGGCTAGGCCTTGCTTTCTGGGAGAAGTCAGGCCTCGGAGAAGCCGAAGCGGAGCTGGAGGCGGCGCAGGGGGGCGGGGGCCCACCAGTTCCAGGCGCCGAAGAGGCGCATCAGGGCGGGGACGAGGAGGGCGCGGACGATGGTGGCGTCGATCATCACTCCGACCGCCATCCCGATCGCGATCTGCTTGACGAAGAAGACCGAGCTGACCGCGAAGGCGAGGAAGACGAGGGCGATTGCCAGGGCGGCGGCGGTGATCACGCGGCCGGTGCGGCCGATCCCCATCGCGACCGCCTCCTCGTTGCTGGCGCCGTTGTCGTGGTACTCCTTGATCCGGGCCATGACCAGCACCGCGTAGTCGGTCGCGAGCCCGAAGAGGATGGCGAAGAGGAAGACGACGCTGGTCACCTCGATCGCCGCCGGGCCGGTGTAGTCGAGTGGCGAGGCGAGCCAGCCCTCCTGGAAGGCGAGGACGAGGATGCCGAGGGTGGCGCCGAGCGTCAGCGTGTTCATCACCAGCGTCTTCAGCGGCAGCAAAATCGAGCCGGTGAGCAGAAAGAGCAGGACGAGGGTGGTGATGGCGATGATCGCGACGACTAGGGGCGCGTGTTCGATCAGGCTCTCCTTCTGATCGATGAAGCCGGCAGTGTTGCCGGAGACGAGGGTGGCGGTGCCATTGGGAGGGCCGAGGTCGCGGATCGCCTGCACCGAGTCCTGGGACTCGGTGCTCAGTGCTGGGGCGGCAAGAGCGAAGTTGGCGTAGGCGACGCGGTCGGACGCGGTAATGAAGGGGGCGCCGCGGACGACGCCGTCGACCGCTTCGATGCGCCGCTGGAACGCGGCGAGCTGGGCCGGGGGAGCGGCGCCGTCGACGGTCACCGTGACTGCCTCGGTGACGTCGCGCGGGTAGTGCGCCTCGAGATAGCGGTACGCGTCGTAGGAGGGCTGGCCGGGAGGCACCGCTTCGGCGCTGGGGCCGGTCAGGGTGGTCCAGAGTAGGGGAGAGGCTGCCGCCAGGAGCAGCGCCGAGCTGGCGAGGGCGACGGCGACCGGGCGCTTCATCACCCCGCGCGCCAGCCGGTACCAGCCGTCGGAAGTGTCGGAGACGGCCGGTCCGCGGCGGATCGAGAGCGCGTCGATGCGGGGGCCGAGCAGCGCCAGCATCGAGGGGACGACGAGGATCGCGATCAGCGCCGAGAGCAGTGCGACCGAGGTGCCGGCGACGGCCATCGAGTAGAGGAAGCGCTGCGGCATCACGATTAGCGCCGCCATCGCCGCCGCGACGGTGAGGCCGGAGAAGACCGCGGTGCGCCCCGCCGTCTGCACGGTGCGGCGGTGCGCCGCCCGCAGGTCGTCGCTGCGCCCGATCTCCTCGCGGTAGCGCGAGACCATCAAGAGCGCGTAGTCGACCGCTAAGCCGAGGCTGAGGCCGGTGGCGATGTTGAGCGCGAACAGCGAGGTGTCCGTGAAGCCCGACATCACCCGCAGCACCAGAAGCGTGCCGACGATCGAGATAACCCCCAGCAGCAGCGGGATCGCGGCGGCGATCACACCCCGGAAGACGAACAGCAGCAGCAGCGCCAGGATCGGGAAGGCGATCAGCTCGGCCTTGGTCAGGTCCTTGCGGGTCTGGTCGTTGGTCTCGTTGAAGCCGGCCGCGTAGCCGCCCATCGCGGCGTCCAACGAGCTCTCGGCGAGCAGCGGCTGGACCCCTTCGGCCGCATAGCCGCCGGCGTCCTGGACGTCGGCGGTGGAGAGGTTGGCGGCGATCGTCAGCGACTCGCCGTCGCGGGCGATGAGCGTGGCGGCGGCGCGGCGATCCTGCAGTGGGTTAACGACCCGGCCGATGTATTCGACCTGGGCGATCTCGCGGCTGAGCCGGGCGACCTCGGCGCGCAGCGCCGGGTCGGCGGTGTCGAGCTTGCCACCGTCGGGTGAGCGCACGACGACGACGAGGCCGGGGTTGGGGTCGTAGCCGAGCGCGCCGCGCAGCAGGGCGCCACCGCGCTCGCTCTCCGAGGCGCTGTCGGTGAAACCCGCCGCCTTCAGGTGCTGCTCGACGTCGCGGCCCACGGCGAGAGCGATCAAGACGAAGGCGCCGACCGCCGCGAGGACAAGCTTCGGGTGTTTCCAGGTGAGGTCGGCGATCCGGTTCATCGGCGTCTAAACGGGCCGGGGGTGGGAACGTGAGACACGGGCGGCACCGTACCAGATTTCAAAGTGTTTGCTTTGGAAGCCAAAGTTAAGCTAGACTTTGACGGTGTCCCGGAGGAGTTACGACCAGGCTTGCAGTGTTGCGAGCGCGCTCGATCGCATCGGCGAGCGCTGGTCGATGCTGATCGTGCGCGAGCTGCTGCTCGGGCCGCTGCGCTTCTCCGAACTCGCCCGCACCGTCGGCGGCGCCCCGACTGACGTCCTCACCCGCCGGCTGCGCGACCTCGCAGAGGACGGAGTCATCCGTCGCCGGGAGCTCGAGCCGCCCGCTTCCGGCACGGTCTACGAGCTGACCGAGGTGGGCCTCGAGCTGGAGAGCGTGGTGCTCGATCTCGGTCGCTGGGGGCTCCACTTCTACCTACTCGAGGATCTGCCGGGGCTGGTCACGACCTCGCTCGCCAACCCGCTGCGGGTGATCCTCGCTCCGCCCGAGGGCGCCGGGACGATCGTGCTGCAGCTGCACAGCGAAGGCCACTCGACCTGGCTACGAATCGGCGGCGGCGAGAGCAGCGCCGGCCGCGGCGAGGCGGACCGTGCCGATCTCACCCTCAGCGGCTCCGCCCCGGACGTGATCGGGGCGATCGTGCTCGGTGGTGAGAGCGAGGAGAAAATCGAGATCGAGGGTGACCGCGAGATCCTGCCCCGCCTGCGCGAGTGGGTAGAGCTGCCCCCGCGACTGCAGAAGGAAGTCACGGCGCGCTTCGCCCAGCCGGTCGGGTAGGGGTGGAGCGTCTTGTACTTTTTCGCCGCGCCGAACCTCGGACGGCCGCAAGCGCCCCTCGAAAAAGTTAAGCGGAACCCCTGCCCGACCGGCTCCGCTAACTCAGCTCGGTGCCGTCGTAGAGCTTCTTGACGTGCACGGTGCCGGCCGGCGCGGCTTCGATGCAGAGCTTGCAGAGGACGCACTCGTCGAGGTTCTCCTCGACGACTTCGACCCGGCCGCCGGCGTCCTTGAAGATGTCGACGGGGCAGACTTCCTCGAGCTTGGCGGCGAGGGCGGGGTCGGTGGCGACCGACTCCTCGACCTCGACGTCGATGAAGACCTTGCTCAGCTGCTCCGCCATCAGGCTGCCACCCCCAGCTTCTCCTTGACCGCGTCGGGGATCTCGTCGATCCGCTCGACCACGCGGATCCCGGCCGCTTCGAGCCGGGCGATCTTCTCCGTCGCGGTGTCCTCTTTACCTTCGACGATCGTGCCGGCGTGGCCGAAGCTCATCCCTTTCATCTCCTCGTCGTCCATGAACTTGCCGGCCATGAAGGCGACGATCGGCAGGCGGCTGTTGTTCTCCTTGACCCATTCGGAGAGCTGCGCCTCCATGCGGCCGCCGGGCTCGGTGTAGATCACGATCGCCTGGGTCTTCTCGTCGGCCTCGAAGTAGGGCATCAGCTCGGCGTAGGCGGAGCCGATGATCGCGTCGCCGCCGATCGAGACGGCGGTCGAGACGCCGAGGCCGGCCTGGGTCAGCGAGGAGGAGATCTCGGTCGTCATCCCGCCGGAGCGGCTCATCACACCGACCGGGCCGGGGGCGTAGGCCTTGGCCGCGTCTTTGGCGGGGCCGCCGATGCCGCCCATCTTGCAGACGTCGGGGACGATCAGGCCGAGGCAGTTGGGGCCGATGATCCGCGCCCCGCGCAGGTTCGCCAGCTCGACCATCTGGGCGACGTCGCGGCGCGGGATGCGCTCGGTGACGACGACGATCAGCTTAATCCCGTTCTCGATCGCCTCCAGCACCGCGTCCTTGGTGAAGGCGGGGGGGACGGTGACGACGGAGCCGTCGATCGGGGAGCCGTGGTGCTCGACCGCCTGGGCGACGGTGTCGAAGACCGGCACTCCGTGGACCTCGCGGCCCTTGCGGCCGGGGGTGACGCCGCCGACGACCTTGGAGCCGTAATCGAGGCACTCGCGGGTCAGGTTGACCGCCTCGCGGCCGGTAATCCCCTGGACGATGAAGTTGGTGTCGCGGTTCAGCAAGATGCTCATTGGATCGTCCCTTGCGACATTGACCCCACCCTGGTGTGGTCAATGTCGGCTGCGCGTGCGGAGCGGCGAATCATGCGGGCGCCCCCTGGATCTTGGCGACGGCGCGGCCGGCGGCCTCCCACATCGAGACCGAGCGGTCGCAGTACTCGACCCCGTAGCGCTCGAGGATCTTGAAGCCCTCGTCCTCCCAGGCGCCGGGGATGCGAAAGATCGCGATCGTCTCGCCGGGGTCCTTGTCGAGCTCGAGGCAGGCCTTGATCACGCCGCGCGCGACGATGTCGACGCGGGTGTTGGAGACGATCGACATCATCACCGCGATCTTCTCGACCCCGTCCTTCTCCAGCACCTGCTTGGCCAGGCCGCAGGCCTTGGCGACCGAGGGGTTGCCGCCGATCTCGGAGTAGTTGGCCGGCTTGCCGCCCTGGCTGCGGACCGCGTCGGTCAGGGTTAGCGAACCACCGCCGGCGCCGATTACGAGCCCGAGGTTGCCCTCGAAGCCGTGGTCCTTGCCCTGGATCACGCCGCGGTGGTCGGCGGCGTCGATCGCCGCGACGTTGCGCTCGAAGGCGGAGGGCTCGTAGGTCTCGCGGGTGTCGTCCTCGGCGATCTCCAGCTGCACCCGGAGCAGCTTCTTTTGTCGGCCGACCGCCTCGTTCTCCATCTCCATGTGGGCGTCGAGGGCGACGAAGGAGCCGTCGGTCAGCTCGGCCAGCGGGTTGATCTCGGCCAGGGTCATGTCGTAGTCGCGGAAGAGGCGGGCGAGGCGGGCGAGCACCGGCGTCGCGCGGTTCAGCTGCGAGCCGGTCACCCCAGTCGCGGCGACGACCTGCTTCGCCTCGAAGTCGGAGATCGGCAGCAGGTTGGAGAGGTGGCCTTTGCCGACGTGGTCGGGGTGGGTCTCGGCGACCTCCTCGATGTCGATTCCGCCCATGTCGCTGAACAGCATCAGCGGCTGCTTCGCGGTCCCGTCCCAGACCACGCTCGCGTAGTACTCCTGCTTGATCTCGGCTTTCGGGTCGACCAAGACGCCGCGCGGCATGTGGCCGTTGATCTCGAGCTGGAGGATCGCCTCCGCGTGCTCGGCGGCCTCCTCCGCCGTGTCGGCGAACTTGACGCCGCCGGCCTTCATCCGGCCCCCGGAGAGAACCTGGGACTTGATCACGACCGGGCCGCCGATCTCCTCAGCCGCCCTGCGGGCCTCCTCGGCGGTCTTACAGAAGCCGTACTTGGTGACGGGGATGCCCGCCAGCTCGACGATCTTCCTGGCCTCGAACTCGTAGAACCTCATGCGGCGCGGAACCCTATCCGACGGCACTTTCGTCCGAAGTGTCGCCCCGGATTGGGATACTCCCGCGCGTGATCCCGGCCCCCAAAGGGAGGAAGATGACCTTCTTCATTCGCTGTGCCGCAGTCCTTTCCCTGCTCGTTATTGGCTTCGCGGCGGTCGGCTGCGGCGAAACCGTGATCGACGACGTCAAGGCCGAGGAAGCGATCCAAAGCAACCTCGAGAAATCGTTAGATGCCAAAATCAAGAGCGTCGATTGCCCCGCGGATGAAAAGGTCGAGACCGGCAAGACGTTCACTTGTGCGGTCGTCTACTCCGACGGCAACAAGGAAACCGCGACCTTGAAGATCCTCAACGAAGACGCCGACGTCAGCCTCGTCGGCCTCAAACCGACGAAATAGAGAGAGGCGAATGAGCGACTTGAGCACGGCCCCCGCCCTGACCACGCACACCAAGCTCGAGCAGTGGGTGGGTGAGATCGCGGAGCTGACCCAGCCCGACTCCATCCACTGGTGCGACGGCTCCGCCGCGGAGTACGACTCCCTGGCCCAGACCCTGATCGAGGCCGGCACCTTCGAGCGCCTCTCCGACGCCAAGCGCCCGAACAGCTACCTCGCCCTCTCCGACCCCGCCGACGTCGCCCGGGTCGAAGACCGCACCTTCATCTGCTCCGAGCGGGAGGCCGACGCCGGCCCGACCAACAACTGGCGCGACCCGGCCGAGATGCGGGAGACGCTGAACGGCTTCTTCAAAGGCTGCATGGTCGGCCGCACGATGTACGTGGTGCCGTTCTCGATGGGCCCGATCGGCTCGCCGATCGCCCACATCGGCGTGCAGCTGACCGACTCGGCCTACGTCGCGACCAACATGCGGATCATGACCCGGATGGGTAAGGCCGCGCTTGACGCGCTCGGCAGCGACGGCGAGTTTGTCCCCTGCGTGCACTCGGTCGGGATGCCGCTGAGCGAGGGCGTCGAAGACGTCTCCTGGCCCTGCAACGAGGACAACAAGTACATCGTCCACTACCCGGAGACGCGTGAGATCTGGTCCTTCGGCTCGGGCTACGGCGGCAACGCGCTGCTCGGCAAGAAGTGCTTCGCGCTGCGGATCGCCTCGGCGATGGCCCGCGACGAGGGCTGGCTGGCCGAGCACATGCTGATCCTCAAACTGACCTCGCCCGAGGGCGAGGTTAAGTACATCACCGGCGCCTTCCCCTCGGCCTGCGGCAAGACCAACCTGGCGATGCTGGTCCCGACCCTGCCCGACTGGAAGGTCGAGACGGTCGGCGACGACATCGCCTGGATGAAGTTCGGCGAGGACGGCCGCCTCTACGCGGTCAACCCCGAGGCCGGCTTCTTCGGCGTCGCCCCGAACACGTCGCACAAGACCAACCCGAACGCGATGGACACGATCGAGCGCAACTCGATCTTCACTAACTGCGCCAAGACCGACGACGGCGACATCTGGTGGGAGGGGATGACCGGGGCACCGCCGGACCACGTGATCGACTGGCACGGCAACGACTGGACCCCCGACTCCGAGACCCCGGCCGCGCACCCGAACGCGCGCTTCACGACGCCCGCCTCCCAGTGCCCCTCGATCGCGCCCGAGTGGGAGGACCCGGCCGGCGTGCCGATCGACGCCTTCCTCTTCGGCGGTCGTCGCGCCACCGTGGTGCCGCTGGTCCAGGAGGCCTTCGACTGGGAGCACGCGGTCTTCATGGGGGCGACGATGTCCTCGGAGACGACCGCCGCCGCAGCCGGCGCGGTCGGCGAGCTGCGCTTCGACCCGATGGCGATGCTGCCCTTCTGCGGCTACAACATGGCCGACTACTTCGCCCACTGGCTGAAGATCGGCGAGCGCGAGGGGGCGCAACTGCCGCGCGTCTTCTACGTCAACTGGTTCCGCAAAGACGCCGACGGCAAGTTCCTCTGGCCCGGCTTCGGCGAGAACAGCCGTGTGCTCGAGTGGGTCTTCCGCCGCTGCGAGGGCAAGGCCGACGCGGTCGAGACTCCGATCGGGCTACTGCCGACCGAGGGCGCGATCGAGACCGAGGGGCTGAACGTCTCGCCGCAGGCGATGCAGGAGCTGCTCAGCGTCGACACCGAGCTGGTCAAGCAGCAGCTGCCGCAGGTCAGGGAGCACCTGGCCAAGTTCGGCGAGAAGCTGCCGCCAGCGGTATCGGCCCAGCTGCAGGCGCTGGAAGAGCGCCTCGGCAGCTAACTGCGCCGGGCGAATTACGCCACCGCTTAGGTCTCTTTAAGCGAGCGATTTATCCTGAACACAACGATGGGTGTGTCCAGGTTCTTCGCGCGCGCACTGGGGATGGCGCTTGCCTGCGCGGCGGTCTGTCTGGCGCTGAGCGCCGTCTCGGCGCGCGCCGCCGGGCCCGAGTGCCCCTCCGCGGCGATGTATATCGCCGCCCACGCCGACGACACGCTGCTTTTCCAGAGCCCTTCGCTGCTGCGCGACGTGCGCAGCGGGCGTTGCGTGCGGACGGTGTTCCTGACCGCTGGCGACGCAGGTAAACCCACTTCGTACTGGGAAGGGCGGGAGCTGGGGGCGGAGGCCGGGTACGCCGAGATGCTCGGCGTCGCCAACCAGTGGACGAGCTCGCAGATCGTCGCCGACGGGCACTCGATCAGGCTCGAGACGCTCGACGCGCTGCCGCGGGTCTCGATCGCCTACATGCGGCTGCCGGACGGGACGCCGAGCGGCACCGGCACGCCGCTCTATGGGGACGAAAGCCTGACCAAGCTCTGGCGCAGCGTCAAAGGCGGGATGCCGGCGATCTCGGATATCGAAGCAGTCGACGGCTCGAGCGGTTACGACTTCGGCGAATTGGTCGACGCTCTTGCCGCGATGATGGACTCCTTCGCACCGAGCCAGATCGCGACCCAGGACTACATCGCGCCCCTGGTCGGGCCCGACGATCACGCCGACCACGTCGCGACCGGCAAATTCGCCGAGGAAGCGGCGGCTCTCTACGACCGCTCGAACCGGCTGCGCGGGTTCCTCGGCTACGACTCCGCCGATCAGCCAATCAACGTCTTCGGCGACCTCTTGGCCGAAAAGAGCGATGCCTTCTACGCCTACGGCGAGCACGACTCCGACGCCTGCGCCGACCCCGTCCAATGCAAAAACACCCCCTACGAGAAATGGCTGGCGCGCGAGTACGTCGCCGCCGAAAGGACCGCCGGCGCGGTCGCCCAGGCCGGGTACCCGCAGGCGGTCCTGGCTGAGGATCCGGTCGAGCTCGACGGGTCGGAAAGCTCCGGAGAGGGCGGCGGCGCGCTCGCCTACTCCTGGGTTCAGACCGGAGACACGCCTGTCCTCCTGAGCGGCGCGGCGACCGCGACGCCCTCGTTCGTTGCCCCGCAGTACGGGACTGAGCTCACCTTCTCGCTGACCGTCGCCGACGGAGCCGAGCTCAGCGAAGCCGACTTCGTGACGGTGGCCGTCGACGGCCCCGAGCCGCCCCCGCCCGATCCGCCGCCAGCGCCCGGAGGAGGCGGGTCGGATGTCGGTGAGCCGGCGGCGGCGACGTCGCCGCCGGCGGCGCTGGCCAAGCTGCCCCGGATCAGGCTGTCGAAGGCGACGGTGCGGCTGCAGGTCGGAAAGGCATCGCGCCATGTGGTGACGGTGCTCGGTTCGGAGCGGCCCTGGGTCGAGTGCCGGGGCGCCTTGCCGAAAGGCCTGCGCTGCCGGGTGACCGCCGCCCGCAAGGTCGTCGTCGAAGGCACGAGCGCAACCAAACGTGCAGGAAGGTTCCGCCTCACGGTGCAAGTCACCGACCAGCGGGGCACGGTCCAGCGGCCGCTGCTCGTGCAGGTACGGCGCTCTTGGCGCGGTTGAGCCGGCCGTTCATACAGAAGTCCAGCGAAACCGCTTGGACAAGCCGTTTTCCCGTCTCTAGCATTCAGCGATCTGTGGCTCTAGGCGTCTTTCGTAACTCAATCTCCGTCGTCGCGGCGACTATTTCCTGCCTCGCGCTGCTCCTGACCAGCGCGGTGACGCCCGTGCGTGCGACCGAACCCGGCTGCGACTCGGCGACGATGTACGTCGCCGCCCACGCCGACGACACGCTGCTGTTCCAGAGCCCGTCGCTGCTCCAGGACGTCTACAGCGAACGCTGCGTCCGCACCGTGTTCGTGACCGCGGGCGACGCCGGCAGGCCGGTCTCCTACTGGGGCAAACGCGAGGATGGGGCGGAGGCCGCCTACGCCCAGATGGCGGGCGTCGCCGACGAGTGGGACAGCGAGCAGATCGTCGTCGACGGGCACTCGATCCGGCTCGTGACCCTCGAGGACCAGCCGAAGATCTCGATCGCCTACCTGCGCCTGCCCGACGGCGGCACCTCCGGCAGCGGCTTCTCGCTCTACGGGAACGAGAGCCTGACCAAGCTCTGGCGCAGCGTCAAAGGCGGCAGCCCCTCGATCGTGGACATCGAAGCGGTCGATGACTCGAGCAGCTACGACTTCGAGCAGCTAGTGGATGTATTGGCGGTGCTGATGGATTCCTTCGAGCCGTCGCAGGTCGCGACCCAGAACTACACGCAGGCATTGGTCGGGCCGGACCATGCCGATCACGTCGCGACCGCCAAATTCGCCCGCGAAGCGGCCGCGCTCTACGGCGATGCGCACCGGCTGCTCGCGTTCGAAGACTACGAAATCTCGGCGAAGCCGCAGAACGTCTTCGGCGAGCTGCTCGGCGCCAAGAGCTTCGCCTTCTACACCTATGGCGCCCACGACTCGGACGCCTGCGACAGCGAAAGCCACTGCGCCGAAACCGCCTACTCGAAATGGCTGCTGCGCGAGTACGTCGCCGACACCGAAACGAGCGGCGTGGTCGCCCATGCCGGCTATCGGCAGATCGTTACGCCGAGCACCGAGGTGACGCTCGACGGCTCTCAGAGCTCGGGGGAGGGCGGCGGCACGCTCGGGTACGCCTGGACCCAGATCGGCGGTCCGACGGTAACGCTCTCGGGGGCGAACACCAGCGCGCCCTCGTTCACGACGCCGTCGCACCCGACCCTGCTGACCTTCGCGCTGACGGTCGAAGAAGGCGCCACCTCCGGCGGTCCAGATGTGGTCAGGGTCAGGGTCCCAAGCTCCGACCCGACCCCGACCGCCGTCGCGGATCCGACTCAGACGGTCGAGTCGGGCGCCGGCGTCACCCTCGACGGTTCCGGCAGCTGGGACCCGAACAGCCTGCCCTTGCAGTACGCCTGGCTGCAGACCGCCGGCCCGGCCGTGGTCCTTTCGGGCTCCTCGACCGCGAAGCCGACCTTTACCGCCCCGACCGGCCCGGCCACCCTCAAATTCTCCCTCGCCGTCTCGAACGGGAACCAGACCAGCGCCCTCGCGACGACGACCGTCACCGTGAAAGGCGTCGCCCCGAGCTTCACCTCCGCGAACTCAGCGACCTTCACGACTGGAGTCAATAAATCCTTCACGATCTCGACGGCGGGGTCTCCCACCGCCGCGATCGCCAAAACCGCCGGCAGTTTGCCGAGTGGCCTGGCCTTCAAAGACAACGGTGACGGGACGGCAACGATCTCCGGAACTGCGGCCGCATCCGAGGCACCGCCTGCGGAAACGAAAAACTATGCACTCACCCTCAAAGCCTCGTCTGCCGCCGGCGAAGCGAGTCAGTCGTTCACGCTGACGGTCGCGAACCCGGGCGTCGCCCCAAGCTTCACCAGCGCGAGCTCGACCACGTTCACGACGGGTGTGGCCAAGACCTTCACGATCTCGACGAGCGGTTCCCCGGCCGCAGCGATTGCCAACACCAGCGGCACGCTGCCCAGTGGCCTCACTCTCACCGACAACGGCGACGGTACGGCGACGGTCTCCGGCACCGCAGCCATCTCGGAGGCCCCGCCCGCAGGCACGAAAAACTACGCGCTGACCCTCAAAGCCTCTTCGGCGGCCGGCGAAGCGAGTCAGTCGTTCACGCTGACGGTCGCGAACCCGGGCGTCGCCCCAAGCTTCACCAGCGCGAGCTCGACCACGTTCGCCACCGGGGTCGCCAAATCGTTCACGGTCTCGACTGCCGGCTCCCCGGCTGCCGCGATCGCCAAAACGGCTGGGAGTCTCCCGAGCGGCCTCACCCTCACCGACAACGGAGACGGCATGGCGACGATTTCGGGCACCGCAGCCACTGCTGCTGCCCCGCCAGCGTCGACGCAGAATTATCCGCTGACCTTGGAAGCCTCCTCGGCTGCGGGCAGCGCCTCGCAGTCGTTCACGCTGACCGTCTCCAACCCTGGGACCGCGCCGAGCTTTACGTCGGCCGATGCGACGACGTTTACGACCGGCGTTGAGAAGTCGTTCACGGTGAGCACGACGGGGGCGCCGACCGCTGTCATCGCGAAAAGCGTCGGCAGCCTGCCCAGCGGCCTGACCTTCACCGACAACGGGGATGGCACGGCGACGATCTCGGGAACCGCAGCCGAGGCCGCAGCGCCGCCTGGCTCGACCCAGAACTACGGCCTCACCTTTGAAGCGACCTCTGCCGCCGGTGACGCGACCCAGAGCTTCACCCTGACCATGTCCAATCCGGGCGTCGTTCCCGCGTTCGCCTCGGCTGACGCGACGACCTTCACGGCCGGTGTGGCTAAGAGCTTCACGGTCTCGACCACCGGTTCGCCGACCGCCGCGATCGCGAAAGCCGCAGGCGCGCTGCCGGGCGGGCTGAGCTTCACCGATAACGGCGACGGCACCGCCACTATCTCCGGCACCGCCGACCCCGCGGCCGCGCCACCCGCATCGAGCCAGGGCTACCCGCTGACCTTGGAAGCCTCCTCGGCTGCGGGCAGCGCCTCGCAGTCGTTCACGCTGACGGTTGCGAATCCAGGAGTGGCGCCGGCCTTCATGTCGGCCGACTCGACCTCGTTCAGCACGGGAGTCGCGGGGAGCTTTACGGTCACCACCACCGGCGCTCCTATTGCTGGGCTTGCGAAAACGGGGGCACTCCCGAGCGGCCTGACCTTCACCGACAACGGCGACGGCACGGCGACGATCTCGGGGACGGCCGGCGCCGGCAGCGCGCTGCCCGAATCGACTAGGGACTACCCGCTGACGCTCGAGGCGTCCTCGGCCGCCGGCAGCGCCACGCAGGACTTCACGCTGAGCGTCCACAACCCGGAACAAGAGCCGCCAGAGCCGCCGGTCATCCCGCCCGTGGTCGAGGATCAGCCGCCGGTGCCCCTGCCGCCACCGGCGCTGCCCTCACCCGCGGCTAAACCCCCGGTCACGCTCTCCCACACGAAGGTGAGGCTGCTGGTCGGCAAGCGGACCCGCCACCTGGTGCGGGTGACGGCGTGGTCGCCCACGACAGTGCACTGCAGCGGCGAGCTGCCGCGAGGAGCGCGCTGCCGGGTGACGGAGGACCGCAACCTGGTCATCGAAGGCTCCAGCGCCGTGCGGCGGGTGGGGACCTACCGGCTCATGGTCCTCATTGCCGACGAGCGCGGGGTGCAGAGCCGCTCGCTGGTCGTGCAGGTGAAGCACCCGGGCGACCGAGACGTAGCCCGCCGCCACCCGAGCTCCGGGGCTCAGAGGCCGTAGGCCTCCGCCAGCTCCGGGTCCTTGGCGGCCAGCATTTCGGCCAGCTCGACCATCACCTTGCACTGCTTCCAGGTGGCGTCGTCCTGCATCTTGCCGTCGATCATGTGCACGCCGCGGCCGTCGGGAATCGCCTCGAGCACTTTCTTGGCGAACTTGACCTCGTCGACCGGCGGGCTGAAGACCTTCTTGGCGATGTCGATCTGGACCGGGTGCAGCGACCAGGCGCCGACGCAGCCGAGCAGGAAGGCGGAGCGGAACTGGGTCTCGCAGCCGGCCGTGTCCTTGATGTCGCCGAAGGGGCCGTAGAAAGGCAGGATCCCGGTTGCGGCGCAGGCGTCGACCATGCGGGCGATCGAGTAGTGCCAGGGGTCCTGCTGGGCGGTGACGCGGTCGGCCTCGGGGTTCTCGGGGTCGACCGGGTCCTCCATCGAGCGGTAGCCAGGGTGCCCGCCGCCGACCCGGGTCGTCTTCATCCGCCGCGAGGCGGCGAGGTCGGCCGGGCCGAAGCTCATCCCCTGCATGCGCGGGCTGGCGGCGGCGATCTCCTCGACGTTGACGACGCCCTGGGCGGTCTCGAGGATCGCGTGGACGAGGATCGGCCGGTCGAGGCCGGCCTTCGCCTCGAGCTGGGCGAGCAGGCGGTCGACGTAGTGGATGTCCCAGGGGCCCTCGACCTTGGGCACCATCACGACCTCGAGCTGGTCGCCGATCTCGGCGACCAGGGTGGTGAGGTCGTCGAGCACCCAAGGGCTCTCGAGCGAGTTGACCCGGGTCCACAGCGCCGTGTTCCCGAAGTCGGACTCCTTCGCGGCTTTGATCAGGCCCTGGCGCGCGGCCTCCTTGCGGTCGACCGGGATCGCGTCCTCGAGGTTGCCGAGCAGGATGTCGGTCTTCTCGGCGATCGCGCCGGCCTTGGCGACCATTTTCTCGTTCGAGAAGTCGAGGAAGTGGATCATCCGCGACGGGGTGACCGGGATCTCGCGCAGCGGCTCGGGGGCTCCGATCGCCTGCGGCTGGAAGAAGTCTCTGGGGTTTCTCAAGGCGCTCCTCGTCTTGTTCGCTCTCGTTGGGGCGGGCGGAAATCTAGTGGCCCGCCGCCTTTGCCGCCTGCGGTACCCGTAAATTGCCCGCAAATGGAGGCTTCCGAACGCGACAGCACGCAGGACTGGCTGATCCCGGAGAGCGGCGGGGCGCCGCTCTTGAGCGAGCTGGAGCGGCGGATCGACGAGGCTCTGATCGTCGCCAAGGCCTCGGAAAAGGCGGTGATGGAAGTCGGTGAGGCGGCGCTGGACGCCGCCGAGCAGGCGCGGCGCGCCGCCGACATCGCCGAGCGGGCGACCGCGGCGGTGCTGAGTGGCAACGGTGTCGCGGCGGGTGCGAGCGAAGACGCCGCTCTGCGCAGCTTCAGCGAGCGGGCCGACCGGGTGGTGGCGCGGCTGCGAGCGCTGGAGCGGCGCTCGCGGCGGGGTCGCGCAACCAGCGTCGGCGCAGGCCGTCGCCGACCCGGCGGCTGAGTTCTCCGGCCGGCGGAAGCGGCGCGCCGTCGAGCGCGGCGGCCGGCTCGACTCCACGTACGGAGCCGGTGAGGAAGACCTCGTCGGCCGCGAGCAGTTCCGCCTGGGTCAGCGCCCGCTGGTGCACCTCGATCCCGATTGCGGCGGCAGCTGCGATCGCGCCGGCGCGTGCCAGCCCCGGGAGGACGCGACCGTCGAGCGGGGGTGTGAAGAGGGCGCCGGAGACGGCGGCGAAGACGTTGGCGCGGGCCGCCTCGAGCACCTCCTCGTTGCGGTCGAGCAGCAGTGCCACGGTGCGGCCGCGGGTCTCGCCGAGGGCGCGGCGGTCGGCCCACTTGTGGCGACCGAGGCCACCGTCGCAGCGCAGCGAGCGCAGCTCGGCGCCGCGCTCCGGACCGGGGAAGAAATCGGCCGGGTCGACCGGCTCCGTCGCCAGGGTCGAAGCACCGTCCGGGGTGACTGTGATCCGCATCCGGCCCAGCTCGAAGCCGTGAGCGTGCTCGCGGGCATCGTCGCCGAGGCCGGGGGGAGGGCGGTTTCGAACAGCTCCGCCAGGCTCGTGCCGAGGCGCTCGAGGTGAGCGTCGAGCTCGATCGGCTCGCCGCCCGAGATCAGCAGCGTCTCGAACAAGCCGCGGGCGCGGTCGGGGGCCGGGAGGGTCGCCATTGCCTAGGTATTTTGCGGGACCGGTGCCCGGCATGCGGACCTTGCTGATCGACAACTACGATTCCTTCACCTACAACCTCTTCCAGCTACTGGCCGAGGAGAACGGAATCGAACCGGTCGTCGTCCGCAACGACGAGGCGAGCTGGGCGGAGCTGGCCGCGCTCGGGTTCGACAACGTCGTGCTCTCACCGGGGCCGGGCCGGCCCGAACGGCAACGCGACTTCGGCGTCTGCGCCGAGGCGATCCGGCACTGCGAGGCGCCGCTGCTCGGCGTCTGTCTCGGCCACCAAGGGCTGGGCTGGGTCTACGGCGGCCGGGTCGAGCGGGCCCCGCAGCCGATGCACGGCTGGGTGCGCCCGGTCGAGCACGACGGCTCGGCCCTGTTCGCCGGGATCCCGCGCCGCTTCGAAGCGACCCGCTACCACTCGCTTTGCCTCGAGCGGCCGTTGCCGGCGGAGCTGGAGGCGATTGCGGTGGCCGACGACGGCGTGGTGATGGCCGTGGCGCACCGCGACCGCCCCCAGTGGGGAGTCCAGTTCCACCCCGAGTCGATCGCGACCGAGCATGGGCGCCGCCTGCTCGCCAACTTCCGCGACCTGACAGCCGCATGAAGATCGCTGTGCGCCGCACAGATTGGTGCGACCCGGCGAGCGCCTTCACCGCGCTCTACGGCGAGAGCCGCAGCGCTTTCTGGCTCGACAGCAGTCGCCCAGGTCCCGGCGCGCGCTTCTCGTTCATTGGCGACGCCTCGGGACCGCTCGCGGCGACGATCCTCTACGACGTCGCGGCCGGCGAGCTGACGGTCGAGCGCGGGGGGGAGACCGAGGTCCTGCGCGAACCGCTCCTCGACTACCTCGAGCGCGAGCTCGCCCGCTTGCGTCCCCTCGCCACCGACCTCCCCTTCGACTTCGACTGCGGCTTCGTCGGCTATCTCGGCTACGAGCTCAAGGCCGACTGCGCCGCCGCCTCCGGCCACGTCTCCCCACACCCGGACGCCGCCTTCATCCTCGCCGACCGCCTCCTCGCCTTCGACCACAAGCAGAACCACACATACCTCCTCGCTCTCCAAAAGCTGGGCGACGAGGCAGCCGCCGAGGCTTGGCTCTCAACCACAGCGGCCCGTTTGACGGATCTTGCGCCAGGCGTTGGCGGGGGCGCGCCGGGGGGAGACTCGTCGGAGCAACTGCGGGGAGGCTCCGACGAGCCTCCCCCCGCCACGCCCCCACGGACCTTTCGTCTTGCCCGCTCTCCGGAGCGGTATATCGAGGACATCGCCACTTGCAAGAAGCACCTGCTCGAAGGCGACAGCTACGAGATCTGCCTCACCAACAGAGTCGAAGCCGAGCTCGACGCCGACCCGCTAGCTCTATATATGGAGCTGAGAAGGGTGAACCCGGCGCCGTTTGCCTCCTACCTGCGTTTCGGCGACCTCGCTGTTCTGAGTTCCTCCCCGGAGCGCTTTCTCAGAATCGATCGCGGGGGCGAAGTTGAGACCAAGCCGATCAAGGGCACCTGCCGGCGTGGAGCCTCGGCGGAGGAGGACGCGCGCCTCGCCGAGCAGCTGCGCAAGAGCGAGAAGAACCGGGCCGAGAACCTGATGATCGTCGACCTGATGCGCAACGATCTCGGCGCCGTCTGCGAGGTCGGCAGCGTCGAGGTTCCGGCGCTGATGGAGGTTGAGAGCTATGAGACCGTGCACCAGCTGGTCTCGACTGTGCGCGGCATGCTACGCGGCGACACGACCGCAGCAGACTGCGTGCGCTCCTGCTTCCCACCCGGCTCGATGACCGGGGCGCCGAAGCTGCGGACGATGGAGATCCTCGCCCGGCTAGAGGGCCAGGCGCGTGGGGTCTACTCGGGGGCGCTCGGGTATTTCGGCGTTAGCGGCGGCTGCGACCTCAGCGTCACGATCCGCACGATCGTGCTCGAGGGGGGTCGGGCGACGGTCGGTGCCGGGGGTGCGATCGTCCTGCAATCCGACGCCCAAACCGAGCTCGAGGAGGCGCTTTTGAAGGCACGCGCGGCGTTGCGGGCAATCGACCCCGTCGCCGCCGCAAGCCCGTTTCCTGCCCCGGAACCCAAGTTTTCGGGCTGAACCTTTAGCGAAAAAATCGAGATTGGCCAGATGTTTGAGCTGCAAACCGAGGCATTTGTCCAGGCCGTTTGTACCTTGCTCCGCCTGTCGGGCGCCCTTGTGGGGCTCCCAGTCGAAAGTGGCCTCAACAGCAAGGGAGATTCACCGAATGGCTCGTTCCAAACCGCAGTTCAAGCTTTGGCTGGCACTCGCCTTGGCGGCGTGCATGGCCCTGACCGGCGTGATCGCCGCGTCCGCCTCGGCGGCGAAAACGCGATCGCTCGAAACCCTCAACCTCTGCATCACCCAGGGTGGGCCGGAGAAAGGCAACATCCGCTTCGTCAAACCCAATCTCGGCTGCATCAAAGGCGAGAAGCGCGTGATCGTGCTGACCACCAAGGGCTCCCAGGGCGTGCTCGGCGTCGAAGCCGGCAGCGGCCCGACGGGTCCGACCGGCGCCGTTGGTCCGACCGGCGCCGAGGGCTCAGTCGGCAAAGAAGGTCCTGTTGGCAAAGCAGGTCCCGCTGGCCCGGCTGGTCCCGTAGGCCCGATTGGGCCGCAGGGTCCTATTGGCGAGAAGGGCCCCGACGGCGACGTCGGGGACAAGGGTCCTCAGGGTGACAAGGGCCCCAACGGGGACAAGGGTCCGACCGGCGATGCCGGTGCCCAGGGCGCGGATGGTGCCAAGGGCCCGACCGGCGACGAGGGTCCTCAGGGCCCGGCTGGTCCGACTGGCGAGAAAGGCCCGCAGGGCGAGCCCGGCGACAAGGGTCCCAACGGCGAGCAGGGCCCCGTAGGTGAGAAAGGCCCGACTGGCGAGCTGGGTCCTCAGGGCCCGGCTGGTCCGACTGGCGAGAAAGGCCCGCAGGGCGAGCCCGGCGACAAGGGTCCCAACGGCGAGCAGGGCCCCGTAGGTGAGAAAGGCCCGACTGGCGAGCTGGGTCCCCAGGGCCCGGCTGGTCCGACTGGCGAGAAAGGCCCGCAGGGCGAGCCCGGCGACAAGGGTCCCAACGGCGAGCAGGGCCCCGTAGGTGAGAAAGGCCCGACTGGCGAGCTGGGTCCCCAGGGCCCGGCTGGTGAGAAAGGTGCCCCCGGCGAGCAGGGTCCTGTCGGTGAGAAAGGACCTAACGGCGAGCAGGGCCCGGTGGGCGAGAAAGGCGCTCCCGGCGAGCAGGGCGAGAAAGGCCCCGTCGGCGAGCAGGGTCCCGTGGGCGAGAAAGGTCCGGCCGGCGAGCAGGGTCCTGTCGGTGAGAAAGGACCGGTAGGCGAGCAGGGTCCGCAGGGTCCCGCTGGCGAGCAGGGTCCGCAGGGCCCGGCTGGCGAGCAGGGCGAGAAAGGCCCGCAGGGCGAGCAGGGCCCGGTGGGCGAGAAAGGTCCGGCCGGCGAGCAGGGTCCTGTCGGTGAGAAAGGACCTAACGGCGAGCAGGGCCCGGTGGGCGAGAAAGGCGCTCCCGGCGAGCAGGGCGAGAAAGGCCCCGTCGGCGAGCAGGGTCCCGTGGGCGAGAAAGGTCCGCAGGGCGAGCAGGGCCTCGTGGGCGAGAAAGGCCCCGACGGTGGCCAGGGTCCGCAGGGCCCGGCTGGCGAGCAGGGTCCCGCTGGCGAGAAAGGCCCGGTCGGTGCCGAGGGTCCGGCTGGTCCTCAGGGGCCCGTCGGCGAGAAAGGTCCGACCGGTGACAAGGGTCCCGACGGCGATCAGGGTCCCCAGGGTCCTGCCGGTGAGCAGGGTCCTGTCGGCGAGAAAGGCCCCGCTGGTGAGCAGGGTCCCGTTGGCGAGCAGGGCGAGAAAGGCCCCGTTGGCGAGCAGGGCGAGAAAGGCCCCGTTGGCGAGCAGGGTCCGGCCGGTCCGCAGGGTCCCGTAGGGGAGCAGGGCCCGGTGGGCGAGAAAGGCCCGCAGGGCGAGCAAGGTCCCGTGGGCGAGAAAGGCCCGATCGGCGACCAGGGCCCGCAGGGCGCTGTCGGCGACAAGGGCCCCCAGGGCGACCAGGGTGCGCAGGGTGTGGCCGGTCCCCAGGGTGCGACCGGTGACAAAGGCCCGACGGGCGACAAAGGTCCGACCGGCGACAAAGGTCCGACCGGCGAAGGCATCCTGCTGGCGGGCACGAGCGGCTCGGACGCGACCACCAACACGTCCAACAGCTATCTCGCGCCGCTCCTCGGTTCGCCCTCGACCAGCGAGGGCAACGTGCAGATGATGGTGCCGGTGTCCGGCACGGTCGCCGACTTCCGCGTGAAGCTCGGAGCCGCTCCCGGGACGACCCCGAACAGCTGGACCTTCACGGTCCGCAAGAACGGGTCGAGCACGGGCATTACCTGCAAAGTCGAAGGGAGCGTCAGCACCTCCTGCAGCAGCGCCACGACGGTGACGTTTGCCGCCGGGGACCTGATCTCCCTGCAGGCCACTCCGTTCGACAAACCGAATGGATGGAGCTCCATCCACTGGGCGGTCACCCTCACCCCTTAGCCAGGGCGGGATTTACCCGGTGCAATCGGGCCGTGTCGCGAGTGGACCTCGCGGCGCGGCCCGTTTCCTTGCCGCCTCCTAGTCGACCGGGACGATTTGACCGGCGTTGACCAGCCGCAGGGCCTGGTTGAAGGCCGGGTCGTAGA
The DNA here is from genome assembly GCA_963846515.1 of uncultured Solirubrobacterales bacterium. Classification (GTDB taxonomy): domain Bacteria; phylum Actinomycetota; class Thermoleophilia; order Solirubrobacterales; family 70-9; genus VAYN01. The sequence goes on from CAWJWC010000005.1 coordinate 785,349, forward strand.
CCTCGACCTGGGCGTCGACACCGGGGAAGGCGACGTAGACGCTGAGCGGCTCGCTGCGGTTGAAGTAAACGACGGCCCCGCCGGGGGCAGTCCCAAGCACGCCTCCGGGTTCCTTGCCCTGGCGCCGCAGCTTCGCGACCGGGTTCTCCGAGGTGTAGGTGCCGACGGTGAGGTAGTCAGGCTTGGTGTTGCCGGCCTTTGCGCCGTCGGTGAGGTACCGGACGTAGACGCGGCCAGATTCCGGTTCGCTCAGCTCGAGCTCGCTGCCCTGCCGCGCGCCGGCCCAGTAGGTCGGGATATCCCGCTCGCCGGCCTCCTCTCGCAGTTCCTCGGTGCTGACGATCTCGACCTCGCCCGAGCCACTGTCAGACGAGTCGTCATCGCCCGAGACGAGCCAGGCCACCAGCATCGCCGCGGCGAGTATGACGAGGCCGAGCGCGATGTAGTTGCGGACCTTGCTGCCGCCCCCCGGCTCCTCAGTTTTTCTCTTCTCCATGCGCGAAGCCAATCAGAGCGCCCGGCGGTTTTCGCCGAGCCGCCGAGCCGCGTCAGCAGTGCGAGCCGAAGTGGCTGGCCCAGACCCGGGCGTCGGCGCGACCTTCGAGATTGCCCGCGAGCAGGCCGATCCCGACCTGGTCGTAGTCGCCGAGGATGTTGCGGCGGTGGGTGGGGGAGGCCATCCAGGCGCGGAAGATCGCCCGCACCGAGCCGTACTCGCCGCTGCCCCAGGCGAGGTTCTCCCCGGCGTGCCAGCAGCCCTCGCCGATGTAGCCGGCGGCGCGGATCCAGTAGGTGAAGTCGCGCCCGCAGGCGGAGTGGCTGAACTCGTCGCAGCGCAGCAGATCGTCGGCCTTGGCATCGGAGGACTGGTCGAGCTCGACCGCCGGCGCGAGTTCGGTCAGGCCGGCCCTGGCGCGGGCGAAGTTGGTCATGCAGAGCATCGCCTCCTCCTGCTGCGCGACGGGGGAGTCGAGGGCGCCTTGGTCGGGGCAGGCGGTGGCGGGGGCGATCAGCGGGCTGGTCGTCGCCGGCCGCGCTGAGCGCTCGGCGGCGCCGGGGTCGTATACGAGTGCCTGTTGCCCGCCGAGAGCGACGGCAGCCGGCGCGCTCGCGGTCACGGCCTGGGAGAGGAGCGCGGCAAGGACTGCAGCAAGTCCGAACTTGAAGGTCATCGCTCCGTTGTCGTCAAACAGTGCCGTTGACCGTATGTGTAATTGGACGAATGTATGAACGCATGCCTGACTACAGTCCCACACGTGTCTGAGGGAACCGGCGAACTCGAAGCTGCTCGCGTACTTCCGGAGCCCACGATGGGGGATTGGGAAGCCCTGGCCGCGCGCCTCGACGCCCCGCCCTTCCTCTGGCCGAAGTGGACCCAAGCCTGGATGCGCGCTTTCGGCGACGGCGAGCTGCAGCTGCTGGAGAGCCGCCGCGACGGCGAGCTGGTTGGGGTGCTGCCGCTGCTGCAGGGACGCGGCGGCCTGCGCTCGCCGACTAACTGGCACACGCCCGTCTTCGGCCCGCTCGCTGCCGACGACGCCGCTCGCGCCGAGCTGCTCGCCGAGCTCTTCGCCACGTCGCAGGCGAGCATCGAGCTGAACAACTTCGGCGGCGTCGGCACCGACGCCGAGGCGGTGCTCGCCGCGGCCCGCGAAGCGGGGCGGCTGACCGTCCACCGCGAGCTCGGGCGCTCCCCCTACATCCCGCTCGAGGGCGACTTCGAGGCCTACGAGGGCACCCTCTCGCGCAACCGCCGCAAGGCGCTGCGCCGGCACCGGCGCAAACTCGAGGGGGAGGGCGGGCTGGAGTTCGAGGTGCACGACGGTCGCGCCGATCTCGAGCGCCTGCTCGAGGAGCTGTTCGCGGTCGAGGCCTCCGGCTGGAAGGGCGAGCGCGGAACTGCGATCTCCTCCCGGCCCGAGACGCAGCGCTTCTACACCGAGATCGCTGCCTGGGCCGCCAAGCGCGGCTGGCTGCGGCTCGTCTTCTACCGCCTCGACGGCCGCCCGATCGGCTGCGATTTCGCCCTCCTGCAAGCCGGTGTCTGGTACACGCTGAAGGCCGGCTACGACGAGCGCCTGCGCGCCTTCGGCCCCGGGGCGCTGCTGCTGCGCGACGAGATCGCCCACTGCTGCGAGCTCGGGGTGACCCGGATCGAGCTGCTGGGCGAGGAAGACGAGTTCAAGGCGAGCTGGACCGACCGTGCGACCGAGCGCTTCCAGGTCCGCGCCTTCCGTCGCAGCCCGGCCGGCGCCGGCCGCTGGGCCGCGGTCGCCGCCGCCGAGCGGGCGCGGCCGCCGCTGCGCCGCCTCAAACGGAGGTTGTCCCGGTGAGTCGCGGCCTGCTTTCGGTTTGGCCGGCCTTGCACCCTCTGTACCTGCTCCGCCGTCCGGCGGCCCGGCTCCCCTTCCCGTTCCTCGACGCCGACACCCGCTACTACGAGTGGGGCCGCTACGCGCTCTGGCAGGGGCTCGCAATGGCCGAGCTCGCGTCCGGCGACGAGATCCTCGTCCCCGCCTACCACCACGGCTCCGAAGTCGCCGTGCTCCAGGACCGCGGCCTCGTCCCCCGCTTCTACGAGGCAACCGACGACCTCGAACCGGACCCGGAGGAGTTGGCGCTCCTGGTCGGCCCGCAGACCCGGGGGCTGTACCTGATCCACAACCTCGGCTGCGGCCTCGACGCGGAGCGCTGGCGGCGCTGGTGCGACGAGCGCGACCTGCTGCTGATCGAGGACGCTGCGATGGCGATGCTCGCCAAGCGCGACGACAAGCCGCTCGGCAGCTGGGGCGACATCTCGATCTTCTCGTTCTGGAAGACTCACGGACTGCCCGACGGCGGCGCGGTGATCTGCCGCGGCGAGTCGCTGCCACCTGTTGCGCCGCGGCGCAAGATTCCTTGGAACCCGCTCCTCCACGGCTTCGTCCGCCACTACATCCAGCGCTCCCGTTGGCTCACCCGCACCTGGCGTTCCCGCACCTCGAAGCCCTGGTCGGCGGCCGAGGAGTTCTCCCTGCCCAACCCGAGCGCGGGCGCCTCGGCGATCAGCCTGCGGATGCTGCGCCGCGCCCCGATGGAGAGCGCTGTCGCGGCGCGCCGCCGCAACCACGCGCGCCTGGTCGAGCGGCTGCGCCCGCACGTCGCGCCGCCCTTCGCCGAGGTGCCGGAGGGCTCGTGCCCGTTCGGCCTCCCGGTCACGGTTTCCGACCAGTGGGGGCTGGTCGAGTACCTGCGCGCGCTCGACATCAACGCGATGCCCTTTTGGGCGGTCCCGCACCCGCTGTTGCCGGTCGACGATTTTCCGGCGGCGAAGCGGCGCCGCGAAACGACCGTTCTACTGCCAGTCCACCAAGAACTCGACGACTCCGACCTCGACCGCATCGCCGCTGCGGTCTTGGAGTTCGTCGCGAGAGGAGACCAGGACGTGAAACCCGCCGAGAAGGCCCCCGACTTCGAGCTGCTCGACAAGGACCGCGAGCCGGTCTCGCTCTCCTCGCTGGCCGGACAGCGGGTCGTCCTTTACTTCTACCCGGAGGCGGAAACGCCCGGCTGCACCGCCCAGGCCTGCGGCATCCGCGACCACCAAGCCGAAATCGCCTCGCGCGGCGCGGTCACGATCGGCATCTCCCCGGACAGCCCGGAGAAGCTCAGCGCCTTCGCCGACCGCCACGGCCTGCCCTTCAAGCTGCTCTCCGACCCGGGCGGCAAGGTCGCCCGCTCCTACGGCGCCTGGGCGCGCCGCAAGCGGCCGCCGTTCCGCACCGAAACGCTGCGCTCGACTTTCCTGATCGACGCCGACGGCCAGATCGAGCAGGTCTTCGAGGCGGTCGATCCGGCCACCCACGACCAGCTCGTGCTCGACGCGCTCGATTCGGACTAGTCGGTGTTCCAGCGCCAGCTGGCGGGGGCGGCGAGGTCGTCGGCCGTGAGCTCGAGCTCGATCGTCTCGCCGGCCTGGACCGGCCGCGAGCGCACCCGCAGCAGCGGGTTGGCCCAGTTCGTGGTCGCCAGCTCCGGCGAGGAGCCGAAGCCGATCTCCGTGTCGAAGCGCGCGTCGAAGTAGACGCAGAAGCCGTCGAAGTCGCCGGCCGTCGTGATCGGGCGCCGGTAGGAGATCCGCTGCGGCAACTCGCCCACCACGGCGGTCTCGAGATCGAGCGAGAAGACCGGCTCGGGCGCGCAGAGGAACTTGCCGTGGGGGAAGGGGCGCAGCGACTTGTAGAGGTAGGCGTGCGACATCTCGCCGAACTGCTCGAGGGCGCGGAAGTCGACCCCGTGCAGCTGCTGCTGCCAGGCAAAGGGGGCGCGCAGGTCCTCGCGCAGCTGCACCGGCTCGATGTAGAGGTCGACCAGGTTGGGGAGGACGCGACCGCCGGGCTTGAGGAAGCGGTCGCGCAGCTCGGCGATGTTCTCGACCATGCGCTCGTCGAAGAGCGCATCGCCGATCTGCTCGTGGACGATCGCGTCGGCCTGCACCCCTAGCTCGAGGCGGCTGCTGTGGACGCGGTGGAACTCGACGTTCTCGATGCCGTTGTCGGCGGCCACCGCGCGCGCCGCGTCGACCAGCGGGCTGTGCTCGATGCCATGCACCTGCGCCCCCTGCTTGGCGGCGAAGAAGGAGAGCACCCCGGTGCCGGAGCCAAGGTCGAGGACGACGTCGCCGGGGCCGACGTGCTTGGACAGCGCTTCCCAGTAGGCCTCGACCCGGGCGCTGTCGGCGAGCATGCGGTCGTGCTGGTAGAGGTCGGCGAAGAGGCGCCGGTTGCGCACCTGGTAGATCAGCCGCTGGCCGCGCTCGCTCTGCTCGAGGCTGTCGCGCAGGGTGGAGGGCATGTCGAGCAGGCGCTCGCGGACTGACCTTCGGGCTGCCATGGGGAGGATTCATCGGCAGCTCCCCGGCTCCTCTAAAGCCCCGCAACGGCGACCCGACGATATCCTTGCCTCCCCGCCGCGCCGCTTCAGCACACGCGCGGCCGTCCGCACCCGACTTCGAATGAACTAGGAGCCATGGCCGTAGACACCGTTGCCTACAGCGAACAGACCGACGAGCAGCGCGACATGACCGCGATGGTCCGTCAGTTCGCCGACGAGAAGATCATCCCCAACGCCGAGCACTACGACCACGAGGACTCCTTCCCGGAGCCGATCGTCGAGGAAATGAAGGAGCTCGGCCTGTTCGGGGTGACGATCCCCGAGGAGTACGGCGGCCTCGGGCTCGACCTGACCACCTACGCGATGATCGTCGAAGAGCTCTCGCGCGGCTGGATCTCGATCTCCGGCGTCGTCAACACCCACTTCATCGGCTCCTACCTCTTGATGAAGTTCGGCACCGAGGAGCAGAAGCAGTACTTCCTGCCGAAGATGGCGACCGGCGAGATCCGCGCCGCCTTCTCGCTCTCGGAGCCCGAGGTCGGCTCCGACGTCCAGGGCATCAAGGCGACCGCGAAGAAGGGCGAGGACGGCAACTGGGAGCTGAACGGCCAGAAGATGTGGGTCACCAACGGGCTCGGCTCCGGCGTCGTCTTCGTCTTGATGAAGACCGACACCAAAGCCGACCCGCCCTACAAGGGGATGACCTGCTTCATCACCGAGAAGGAGCCCTGGGCGGAAACCAACTCAGGCGACTTCGAGGGGCTGATCGTGCCGCCGAAGATCAAGAAGATGGGCTACAAGGGGGTCGAGTCGACCGAGCTCGTCTACGACGGCTACAAGTGCCCGCCCGCCCGCGTGCTCGGCGGCGAGGAGGCCGGCGTCGGCCAGGGCTTCATCCAGATGATGGACGCGCTCGAGGTCGGCCGCGTCAACGTCGCCGCCCGCGGAGTCGGCATCGCCCAGCGCGCGCTCGAGCTGGCCCTGCGCTACAGCCAGGAACGGAAGACCTTCGGCAAGCCGATCGCCCAGCACCAGGCGATTCAGTTCAAGCTCGCCGACATGGCGACCCAGATCGAGGCGGCCCGACTCGTCACCCGCAAAGCGGCGCGGATGAAGGACGCCGGCGAGCGCTCCGACCTCGAGGCGGGGATGGCCAAGCTGCTCGCCTCGGAGACCGGCAAGTACTGCGTCGAGGAAAGCTTCCGCATCCACGGCGGCTACGGCTACTCGAAGGAGTACGAGATCGAGCGGCTTTACCGCGATGCGCCGCTGCTGCTGATCGGCGAGGGGACTTCTGAGATTCAGCGGATGGTGATTGGCAAGAAGCTTTTGCAGCGGCACAAGATCTGAGTTCCTCAAGCCGCTAGAGAGGGGCGGGGGTACCCCCTCGGGACACATCTCGCTTTACTCGATGTTGAGTGTCCCGAGGGGGTACCCCCGCCCCTCTGGGTTCTTCAGGCGCTAAGACTCGGTGCCGTGGAAGGACCAGGTTTCGGTGATGCTGCCGTTGGGGAAGGTTTCGGTCCTCGAGCCCTCGTAGACGAGGCCGTCGGGGGATTCCTGGAGGCCTTTGCTGAACATGTCGAAGAAGATTGGGATGTCGTAGAAGCCTTCCTGTTCTTCTGCGACCGGATCGCAGTTGAAGAGCTCGATCGGGATTTCCGGCAGCGGTTCGTTTTTCGAGCTGAGCGAGAAGGAGTACTGGTAGGGCTCGATCTGCTCCGGCCCGGTGCCGAAGACCGTGATCTCGGTCCCCTGCGAGAAGGCCATCTGGGTACTGCCGCGCTGCGAGCAGAGCGGCGCGCTCAGGAACAGCGCGCCGGTCCCCGAGGCGGTGGTGGTGAGTTGCCCTTCTTTGAATTTGAAGACGCCGCTGGCGCCGCCGAAGATCGCTGGGGTGAAGCGCTCGAAGGTGACGTTGCCGGCCGATTCGAGTACCGAGCCGAAGGCCTCAGATCGGTAACTGAAGGTGCCGGCGATCTTGTCGATCGTCCCTTTCTCGGTCGGCTGGGTCCAAGTGTCTTCGCCGACCCCGGCGGTCGAGGTGAATTTGACCGTGACTTTGACGAAGCCCGGCACCGGGGCGTTGGTGACGGTGTAGGAGATCGTCGGTGCCGCGTCCTGCGACGACGTCGGCGTGAAATTGGCGTTCTCCTGGTTCAGAAGGGTCCAGCGCGCCTCGCTCGCGCGGCCGCCGTCCTGGGCTTTCGCATAGACGCTGACCTGGCCGGTTTTCCCTTTGCGCAGTTTCAGCGCGTTGCTCTCAGGCGAGAAGACCGCTTTCGCGCAGTAGGGGCCGCGTTTGCGGTTGAAAGTGGCCCAGCCGTCGTCGCGCAGGAACGAGCCGCCGACCTCGCCGACGCGGAAGGCGTCGATCGCGTTCTGGACGGTGGTCGCAAAGCTGTCCGCCCCGTCGCTCGCTTTCGCGTCGCCCGAGGCTTTGATTTTGGCCCCGGCCGGGTCGTAACCACCGCCGCGCATGTTGACTTTGGCCTCGTATTCGGTCGTGCCCCGGTGGACGTGGCCGCCGCTGGCGACGATGAAGGTTTCCTCGACCGAGTTGACGACGATGTAGTCGAGCCTGGCATCGGCAGCGACCTTGCCGCGGGCTTTCCGTTTCGACTCGATCTGGGTGGTGCGGCGCGAGACCACCCGGTCCCCGTCCAGCACTTCTTCGGTCACCTCAAAGCTGCCTTTGCCGGTGGCGCTGACATCGCCGCTCGCGCTCGGGCATTCGGGAACGGAGAAGCCGCTGCCGCCGCATTTGGCGAAGCGGGTGCGGAAGGTCAGCCCGCCGCTCTCGAACGTCATCTGCCCGCCGTTGTCGCCGCGGGCGGCGATGCCGAGACCCCGGTGGCTGCCGATGTTCTCGAGCGGGCCGTTGGCGCTGCAGGCCGAGGCGAAGGCCACCGGACCCGAGACGAGGCGCGAGGAGACGGCTTTGTCACCTGCCTTGCGGTCAAGTAGAGCGAGCGCTTTCGGCAGCGCCTCGAGCAGCTTCCTCTGCGCTCGCTTTCCGGCCTTGCCAGCCTTCGGGATTGGGCGACTCAGCGATTCCTGCAGGTAGGCGAGCCGGATGTCGACGTTGCGTGGCTTTGGAATCGCCTTGGCCAGCGGCACGCAGGTCGTTTGCTTGCCGACCGTGACGGTCGCCTTCCCGGCTTTACAGGCGACCGTCTTGCCCTTGGCAGAGACCGCTGGAGCGAGCACTACTGACGCGACGAGGACGAGCGCCGCGGCCGCGAGCAGGCGACCGATCGAAGACTTCATTCAGGCAGGGTAACCCGCCAATGTTGGAGAGGAGCCGAGGGTACCCCCACCAGACACTCAACATCGAGTAAAGCGAGATGTGTCTGGAGGGGGTGCCCCCGGCTCCTCTCACGCCCTACGAGCCGGTTCTAGTCCGGGTCTGAGTCTGGCCCTGGGTCCTGGTCTGGGTGCCGGTAGCGCTGTTGTCCGTGTTCGTGTTGGTGTCGTTGTCGTTGGTGGTGCCGCGCGTAGAGTTGCCGTTGCGGCTGGTGTCGTCGGTGCCGCGCTGCGTGTTCGTATTGGTGTCGTTGTCGGCGGTCGTGCCGCGGGTCGAGTGGCCGTTGGCGCTGGTGTGGTCGGTTTTCGCGGCTTCGGCGACGCTGTCGTCGTCATCGTCGCCACCGCCGGGGCCGCTGTTGCCACCGGGCCCGCTGCTGTCGTCATCGTCGCCGCTGCCCGGGCCGCTGTTGCTGCCCTTGGCCAGGGCCGTCGGCGTGTCGCCGATCAGGCCGCCCGCGTTGGCGGCGAGGTAAAGCGGAAAGGCGCCGAGCACGAGGAGCGCCAAGAGCACCGCTCCCGAGCGGCGCAGCGCCGACGCGTGCCCCGGCAACAGGGCCTCGTCGGCCTGCAGGCTGCTGAAAACGCGGGCGGCCGGCGAGACCGTTCGCTGGTTTTCGCTTCGCTTAGACATCGTGGTTGCCTCCTCGTGGTTTGGGGGATCGATACCCGTTCTCTAGGCCCACAACCCGGGCGAGCGCTGAGGATCACGCGGGAATTTCGGCGTCGGAGGGCGAGTTCAGGTGCCGATCGCGCCGCGCCGGCCCAGCTTTAGCCGGCTCGGCTGGGCGGCGACCAGCGGCTGCAACCGCTCAACCACCTCGGCGCAGCTGGGGCGCGCCGCCTGGTTGCGGTCGAGCATCTCCAGCAGCAATATCCGCAGCTCCGCCGGCACGTGCGCGGGCAGCTCGCCCGACTCCTCGACGAGCTGCGGAAAGCGCTCCGGGCCGCCGTCCCGGGACCCAGCTGGGAAGGGCTTCTCGCCGGCGACCGCGTGGAAGAGGGTCGCGCCCAGCCCCCAGGAGTCGGCGGCCGGGCCGATCGGCCCGAAGCTCTCGTCTTCGACGCACTGCTCGGGCGCCATATAGGGGTCGGTGCCGAGCGGGCCGCGGGTGCGCTCGGCCCGCTCCAGCGTGCGCGCGATGCTGAGGTCGATCAGGCGGGGAGGGAGGCCCATGACGATGTTGTCGGGCTTGACGTCGAGGTGGACGTAGCCGGACTGGGCCATGTACTGGAGGGCGCCGGCGACGTGCGCGGCGAGCGGCAGCAGCTGTTCGAGCGGGATCGCACCGCCGCGCTTGATCAGCCGGCGCAGCGAGGGCCCGTCGAGGTGCTCGATCAGGACGTGGGGCCGCGGCCCCTCCAGTACGGCGTCGAAGCTGCGCACCAGGGTGGGGTGGGCGAGGGCGCCAAGCGCCTCGACCTCGAGCGCCAGCTCGCGCAGCGCCTTCTCCTCGCCCGCCTGGTCGGGCCGCAGCACCTTCGCCACGCCGAGCGCGTAGAGCGACTCGTCCCAGACCAGGCAGACCTCGTAGCGGTTGCCGCCGCCGATTGTCTTCAGCACCGCCCGCCCGGGGCGCAGCTCCTCGCCTTCCTCGAAGTCCCAGCTCGCGTACTCGCTCATCGCTCAAGGGTAAGAGCACGAACCGTGGGCTAGCATCACGCAATGGCCTCGACCGCAGACCTGATCCGCACCGCCGTCGAGCGCTTCCAGGCGGAAGTCCCGGCCCTGGGGAAACTGAAACTGATCTTCGGGCTGGAGCTGAAAGCCAGACACGACATCCAGCTCTACCGGGTCGAGCTGCCGGGGCCGAAGATCAGCAAGGACCTGGCCCAGGACGAGCGGGTGCTGGTCGAAATCGACCGCCCCCAGTTCAACGAGCTGGCCGAGAAAGGCACGATCAAGAGCTACCGCAAGGCGTATGAGACCGGCCACATCAAGGCCAGCGGCGACTCCAACGTGCTGAAGCTGATCGCCCAGGTGGTCGAGCGCCAGGAGCAGCGCTCGAAACTGAGAAAAGTCCACTGAGGCGCATCGGGCCGCCCAGCGCGGATAGGATCTCCCGCCGTCCAACGACAGGAGAACCAGCAAGCGATGAGCGAGCAGAAGTACGAGCTGACCACCGACCAGGCCGAGCGCGAGGCTTCCGGCGCGCACGCCTACGGCCGCTACCTCGAGGAGTTCGAGGTCGGCGCCGTCTACAAGCACTGGCCGGCGAAGACCGTGACCGAGGCCGACGACCACCTCTTCTGCCTGATCACGATGAACCACCACCCGCTGCACATCAACGACGTCTACGCGAACCAGTCCCAGCAGGGACAGAACGTCGTCGTCGGGCCGCTCGTCTACTCGCTCGCCCTGGGGATGTCGGTCTCCGACGTCTCCGGCAAGGCGATCGCCAACCTCGCGACCGAAGACCTCAGCCACCCGAACCCGGTCTTCCACGGCGACACCCTGTTCTGCGAGACCGAGGTGCTCGACGTCAAGCCCTCGCAGTCGAAGCCCGACCGCGGCGTGGTCAAGGTCCACACCCGGGTGCTGAACCAGGACGGCCTCTTGGTCGCCGAGTTCAAGCGTCTCGTCCTGGTGCCACGGCGGGAACCGGGGGAGTAGCGCCGGGAGACCGATGAGCGACCTGCTCGTCCTCTGCTACCACGGGATCAGCGAGACCTGGCCCGCGCCGACCTCGGTGCGGCCGGATGACTTCGAGCGCCAGCTCGAGGCCTTCGTGCGCCGCGGCTACCGCGGCGCGACGCTCTCCGATGCGCTCACGGTCCCGCCGGCCGAGAAGACGCTGGTCGTCACCTTCGACGACGCCCACCGCTCGGTGCTCGAGCTGGCGGCGCCGGCGATGGCGCGGCTCGGCATACCCGGGACTGTCTACGTCCCAACCGGGTACCCGGATACCGATCGTCCGATGGGCTGGGACGGCTACGACATCTGGTTGGGCACCGAGCACGAGGAGGAGCTGGCCTGCATGAGCTGGGAGCAGCTGCGCGGCCTCGCTGCCTCCGGCTGGGAGGTCGGCTCGCACACCCGCACCCATCCCCGTCTCTCGCGGATCTCCGACGAGCAGATCGAGGCGGAGCTGACCGCTTCGCGCGAGGCGTGCGAACAGAGGATCGGGGTGCCCTGCACATCGCTCGCCTACCCCTACAGCGACTACGACGACCGCACGGTGCGGATCGCCGCCGCCAGCGGCTATCGCTTCGCGGTCACGGTCCCCCGTCGTTCGAAGCCGGCGCTGCCGCTGCAGTGGCCCCGGGTCGGCGTCTACTTCGGCGAGAACGCGCGCCGGGTCGAGCTGCGGGCGCGGGCGCGCCGCACCGTCTCGCCGCTGCCGATTCGCGCCCTGCAAGCTTTGAAGCGGCGCTTATGAGCCCGGCGCCGCAGTACGAAGCTGAAGGTATGAACGGTCAAACACCGAAGGATGGGCGCATGCCGAATTCCGAGGGGGCTCTTGAGTATGTGGTGCGAGTTTTGCGGCGCCGTTGGATCGTTTTCGTCGTCGCCCTCGTCGCCGTCCCGGCGATGGCGTTTCTGGTCTCCTCCTCGAAAGAAAAGCTCTACACGGCGAGCGCGACGCTGCTCTTCCAGAGCGGCAACACCAGCGTTAGCGACCCGGCCCGCGAAGCAGCCACCAACGAAGCGCTCGCGACTCTGCCGGTCGTCGCCGTGCGGGCGGCGGAGGAAATGGGCGAGGGGACGACGCCGGGCGAAGTGCTCGACGCGGTCAGCGCCAGCTCCAGCAACAGCATGGCCGACGTCGCCTCGATCGAGGCAACCACCCCGGAGCCCGAGCGCGCAGCCGAAATCGCCAATGGCTACAGCAAGGCCTTCATCGAGTTCCGCAAGGAAACCGACCAGGCGCAGGTGCAGCAGGCGATCAACCTGGTCGAAGGCAGCATTGAGAACCTCAGCCCGGAGGAACTTGCCGGCTCGCAGGGCGCCACCCTCGAGGACCGGCTCAACCGGCTCAAGGTGCAGCGGGCGCTGCAGACCGGCCGCGCCGAGCTGGTCCAGCCGGCCTCGGTCCCCGACAGCCCCTCCTCGCCAAAGACCAAACGCAACGTGCTGCTTGGGATCCTGCTCGGCGCCCTGCTCGGGTTTGGCCTGGCCGCGCTGCTGGAGCGGGTCGACCGCCGCGTGCGCAGCGTCGACGACCTCGAAGGACTGTTCGGGGCGCCGTTGATCGCCCGCATCTCGCGCAACAAGGCGCTGCCGAATACGGAGCTCAAAGACATCCTCCAGGCCCAGGAGAGCGAGGACTTCCGGATCCTCCGCACCAACCTGCGCTACTTCAACGTGGACCGCGAAATGAAGTCGATCCTGCTCGCTAGCCCCGAGCCCGGCGACGGCAAGTCGACGGTCGCCCGCGGGCTCGCCGCGGCGATGGCCGAGGTCGGCGAAGACGTGCTGCTGCTCGAGGCCGACCTGCGCAAGGAGAGCGCGTTCCGCGCCTCCGGCGGGCAGGCCGCGCCGGGGCTCTCGACCGTCCTCTCCGGGGTGCCGCTGGACGAGGTGTTGATCGAGGTCCCGATCGCCTCGCCCGGTGTCGAGGAGGCGCGCACGCTGACCGTGCTCTCCAGCGGCCCGGTGCCGCCCAACCCCTCGGAGCTGCTCGAGAGCGAGCGGATGCAGGCGCTGATGGAGGAGCTGCACGAGCGCTTCAAGGTCGTCGTGATCGACAGCCCGGCGCTCGGGATCGTCAGCGACGCGCTCGACCTGGCGCCGTTCGCCTCCGAGGTGCTGGTGATCGGTGGGGTCGGGAAAACTACTCAGGAGGCGGCGCGGGCCTTCGTCAAACAGCTGGCCCTGCTGGGCAAGGAGCCGGTCGGCGTGATCGCGACCTTCACCAACGTCGACGCCAAGCGCTACTCCTACTATCAGCGCTCCGGGATGGCCGCGAGGCGCTGACGCCGGCCGCGCTCGCGGCTCCGATCAGGAGCCAGATCACCATCTGCTGCTGGGTGATGAAGGCGACGAAGAAGAGCGCGCCGAGGCTGGTCAGCGCGGCGATCGGCAGGAGAACCAGCTCGCCGGCCCCGCGGCGACGCGAGAGGGCGATTGAGATCAGCAGCAGGACGGCGATCGAGATCAGCGCGAAGGTTGGGATCAGGCCCCACTCGTCGGCGAGGATGATGTAGGCGTTGTCGGTCGCCTGGTTGGTCGAGCTGACCGCCGGGGTCACCTTGTTCACGGGATTGCCCCAGAGCCCGAGCACGCCCGGTTCGAGCGCTCGCTCGAGCAGCGCTTCGCGGTATTCGCCGCTGTCGCGGAAGGCGAACCCTTCCGCGCTGTTCGAGTCGCTGGGGATCAGCTGCAGCTCTTCCGGCGCGGAGCCGGTCACGGTGAGCACGAAGACCGCGAGGCCGATCGCGGCGAAGATCCCGGCGAGGCGGCGACGGGCCGCCCGCATCGCCGCCGTGATCGCGAGCAGGATGACGCCGAGGACGAGGATCAGCCAGCCGGTGCGGGAGAGGGTCAGCGCCTGCACCGTGACCCCGACCGCGGCCAGGGCGAGCCAGCCGAAGCGCTCCTTGTGGGTCTTCACGTAGATCGCCATCCCGAGCGAGAGCAGCGCGGAGACGGAGACGAACATCGAGAGCGCGATCGGGTGGCCGAAGGAGGCCTCGGCCCGGATTCCCCCGAGGCGGCTGGCGGCGGCCCCCCAGACCTCCGCCTCGGTCGAGTTGTACTGGAAGTTGAGGAAAGGGTTCTCGCGCCCCAGCGACTCGGCGATCGCGACCGGCGCCAGCAGCACCGTCGCCGCAGCGAAGGAGGCGGCGACTACGAAGGCGGGTCGGCGCACGTCCTGGAGTAGCAGCCGGGCGGCGAGGAACGGCCCGCCCCAGGCGTAGAGGATGTTCATGAAGTTGTCGAGCGTGACCTGCTTCGAGAAGGAGAGCGAGACGTACATCAGGACGAGGAAACCGATCGTCGCGAAGTCGAGCGCGGTCGGCCGGAAGATCCGCCCGCGCTGGATCGCGTTGCGCCAGGCGAGCATGCCGGCGATCAGCCAGCAGAGCGCGGCGCCGGGCATCAGCAGCAGCGGCCCCATGCTGGGGGCGGCGTAGGTCGGGATCAGGGCGACCGCGAGGACGAGGACGCCGAAGACCCGGCCGGGGTGGGTGAGGGCGCCGGCGACCGTGATCGCGCCCACCACGCCGCCGACCAGCAGCACCGCGAAGCTCGGTTTGGCCGAGAGCACGGCGCCGAGCAGCATTCCCGCCAGGCCGGCGACGGCGATCTGGGCGCTCTGCGAGGAGACCGGGGAGGCGAGTCGCAGGCGCGGCAGCGAGACCGCGCCGCCGACGCGGCCCGGCTCAGGTCGCGATCGCAGTCGCATCGCGCTCCGGAACCGCCTTGCTCGGGGAACCGCCGGCGCTGGCGGCCTCGAAGAGCAGTTCGTAGTCGTGGATCATCGCGGCCGAGTCGTTGGCGGCGGCGATCTCGGCCCCTGCCTCGCCCATCGCGCGGCGCCGCTCTGGGTCGGCGAGCAGCTCGGTGCAGGCCCGCGCCAATCCCTCGGTGTCGCCTGGGGGAACGCAGAGGCCGGCGCGGCCGTCGAGCATCGCCGCGATGTCGCCGACGTCGGTGGCGACGACCGGCACCTTCAGCGCCATCGCCTCCAGCACCGTCATCGGCATCGCGTCCGCCAGCGAGGGCTGCAGCATCAGGTCGGCGAGGCGGAGCAGGGCCGGCACGTCGGAGCGGAAGCCGAGGAAGTGCGCCCACTCGGCGCCGAGCTCCGCGGCCCGCGCTTCGACTTCTTCCGTGGTCCAACCGTCGCCGACGAAGACCAGCTGCGCGTCGATGCCCGCCTCGCGCACCGCGGCGACGACGTCGAGGGCACCGAGCTGGTTCTTCTCCTCGCGGAAGACGCCGATCTGCACGATCGTCGGCGCGTCCTCCGGCAGGCCGAGCTCGGTCCGGCTCGGGCCACCTGCCGCGGCGCCCTTCAGCTCGCTGAGCGGCAGGCCGTTGGGGATGTAGACGATCTTCTCGGCCGAGACTCCTTCGTCGAGCAGCACCTGGCGCTGCGGCAGGGCGCAGGAGACGGTGGCGTAGGTGAAGGGGTCGAGCAGGCGGTTGTGGAGGGCGATCCAGCTTTCCCGCGAGGCGCCGCTGGCCGAGGTGTGGATCGAGCGGTCGGTCGAGTGGTCGGCGACGACGACCGGCCGGCGAGCCAGAATCGCCGCTATCCGTCCCCACAGACTTGCATCCCATATCGTGCAATGAACGATTTCCGAGCGGCGCGCCAGGCGGGTCAGGCCGGGCAGAGCCAAGAGGCGCTGGAGCCGGCTTCCCGCGTGCAGCGCCACCACTTCGACCCCGGCCCGTTCGAGCCGCCCGAGCTCGACGTAGGTGTCGTCGATACAGCAGAGAGTGACCTCGTGCCCCGACTCCGCAAGCCCCACTGCGAGATGCATCAGCTGCGCCTCGGCTCCGCCGTGGTAGAGGGCGTTGATCGCCAACAACACCTTTCGCGGGGGCACCGGCACGCGGCGAGTATAGATCGGCCCCAGGGCGGTCAAACCGCCCTGGATCGCCCGCGGGCGGCTGCTTTCGCCCGATGAGAATCGCCTTCCTCCTGCCCGGGCGGAGCCCGAAGCCGGCCGGCGGCTTCAAAGTCGTCTACGAGTACGCGAACCGGCTCGCCCGCCACGGGCACGAGGTCGCGGTCGTCCATCCCTGGGACTGCCACCGGCCGCGGTCGCTGCGGGAATGGGTCGAAGCTCGGCTCTGGGTGCTCAAACTGCGCTTGCGGCGTGGCGCGATCGCCCCCTGGTTCCAGCTCGACCGCGGTGTGCGACTGCCGCTTGTCGTCTACCCCGAGGCGGCCAGCCTGCCGGTGGCCGATGCGCTGATCGCGACCGCCTGGCACACCGCCCCGTGGGTCGACGCCGCCGCGCCCGGGCGCGGGGCCGGCTTCTACCTGATCCAGGGGTATGAGACCTGGGACGGGGCGGTCGAGCCGGTGCAGGAGACCTGGCGGCTGCCGCTGCACAAGATCGTGATCTCGCGCTGGCTGGAGGGGATCGCCGCCGAGCTCGGCGAGGGCGAGCGGACCAGCCGGGTGCCGATCGGGCTGGACCTCGATCGGCTCGGCGTCGACGTCGAGCCGGCCGCGCGCGGGCCGCGGATCGGCGCTCTGCTCAGCGGCGGCCGCGAAAAGGGCGGCGAGGACATCGTCGCGACCCTGGTCGCGACCCAGCGCGAGCGCCCAGAGCTCAGCGCCGTGCTCTTCGGGACGGCGCCGCGGCCGGCCGAGCTGCCGGACTGGATCGAGTACGAGATGCTGCCGAGCGCCGAGCAGCTGCGCCGCCTCTACAACTCCTGCTCGGTCTTCCTGCAGGCGAGCCGCTCCGAGGGCTGGGGGCTGCCAGCCTGCGAAGCGATGCTCTGCGGCTGCGCCTTGGTCAGCGTCGACAACGGCGGCTCGCGCGAATACGCGATCGAGGGCGAGACGGCGCTGGTCGTCGCACCCGAGCAGCGCGAGCGGCTGGGGGAGCGGGTCGCCGAGCTGCTCGACGACGAAACGCTGCGGCTGCGCCTCGCCCGGGCCGGGGCGGAGCGGCTGCGGGCCTTCACCTGGGAGCGTTCGGTGGACGAGCTGGAAGGCGTTCTCGCGGGGCAGGCGCGGGGCAGCGAGGTAGCGGCGTGAACGAGGTGGGGGAGAAGCGCGAGAAGGGCAGCCTCTTCCGCAACACCGCCGCGCAGTCGGCCCCGACCGTCGCCGGCTTCGCCTTCAGCATCGTCCTCGCGCCGATCATGCTCAGCCGGCTGGGCCTGGCGGCGTTCGGGATCTGGGCGGTGACCGGGGCGATCGCCCAGTACGCGCGCCTCTTCGACTTCGGCGTCACCCGCTCGCTGGCGCGGTTCGTCGCTCTCTACGACGCCGAAGGGGACCGGCGCGGGATCGAGGAGTCGGTCGGGGTCGGGGTCGCCGCGGTCGCGGTGCTGGGAGTGCTGACGCTAGCCGGCGCGGTGGTCGCGGCGCCCTGGCTGAGCGAGGGACTGGGCGTCCTCGACGCCGAGGAAATGCGGATCGTCCTGCTCTGCTCGGTTGGGATCCTGCTCTGCAACCTGCTCGCCGACGTGATCAACGCCGTCCCGGTCGGCTTGCGCCAGATGGGCCCGCCGAACCTGGCGGCGACGGCCGGCAGCGCCGTCAACTTCCTCGCCAGCGTCGTCGTCCTCATCTTCAGCACCAGCCTGCCGCTCTACGCCGTGGTCAATCTTGGGGCCACCGTCGTCGCCCTGCTGTTCGCGGTCGCCGCTCTTGTCTACGTCTGGTCGCGGCCCTTCCTCGGCCGACCGAACCGGCAGCGGGCGCGGACGATCGTCAGCTTCGGCATCAAGAGCCAGCTGATCACCGCCGCCGAGCTGGTCAACGTGCAGACCGACAAGCTGATCATCGCCGCGATGCTGGGGCCGAAGGTCGCCGGCGCCTATGAGATCGCCAACCGGGTCGTCCAGGGCGCGCTCGCCTTCGGCACGATGACCCTCTCGGCGCTGATCCCGACCGCGACCGCCGAGATCGTCGAGCGCGGCAAGACCGTGATCGAGGAGTTCTACTCGCGCTACACCCTGCGCTCGCTGGCGATCGCCCTGCCGCTGTTCGGGGTGCTCTGCGTCAGCTGCCCCTTCCTGCTCGTCGCCTGGCTCGGCTCCTCGCCGCCCGACACCGAACAGATCGTCGTCCTGCTCTCCGTCGCCTTCGCCGCCAGTCTCACCACCGGGGTGGCGATGACGCTGGCGATGGCCGACGGTCACCCCGGCCTGGTCGCCCAGACCGCTGTCCTCGTCGTCGTCCTCAACGTCACTTCGACCCTCGCGGTCGCCCCGTTCTTCGGCCTCTGGGGGGTGCTGATCGCGACCTGCGCGGCGGAGATCGTCGCCAGCGCCGTCTTCCTGATCCGCTTCCACCGTCGTTACGGGTTCGGCTGGCGCGACTTCGGCGCCTCGGTCGGGCCGCCCGCCGCGCTGACCCTGCTCGCGGCGCTGCCCTTCGCGTTGATCTACCTTCTCGGCGTGGACGTGCCGAGCGAGCGCGGACCGGCGCTGCTCGGGGCGCTGGCGACCGGCGGGCCCTACGGGCTCTTCTGCTGGGCCGTGGCCAGCCGCTTCGGGATGCTGCCGGAGAAGCTCAGCGTTGGCTGGCTCGGCGCGAAGCTGGCCGCCAGGTGGAGGCCGGCGTCGTGAAGGCCCTGCTCGCCTGCGACTGGTTCCTTAAATACACCGCCGGCCTGGCCCGGGGGCTGGCCGACGCCGGCTGCGAGGTCGTGCTCTTGACCCGCGACCACGACTTTGAGTTCGGCAACGAGCCCGGCGCGATGCGCGAGTTCGTCGCCGCCATCCTCGGCGGCCGCGCCCGCCACGTCGAGATCGGCGGCCGCGTCCGCGATCCCTCGCGGCTGCGCGAGGTGCTGGCGGTGCGGCGCGAGCTCGGCCGCTGGGGCGCCGACGTCGTCCACGTCCAGGATTCGCTGCCCCACGACATGCGGCTCGCCGTCGCCTCCGGCTACCCCTGGCGGCGCTACGCGATGACCGTGCACGACCCGGCCCCGCACCCGGGCGACCCGATCCCGAGCACGCGGGTGCGGCTGATCCGGCGCCACCTGCGCCGCCGCGCCGGCGTGCTCTTCGCCCACTCGCCGGCGCTGGTCGAGGAGCTGGTCGAGCTCGACGAAGTCCGCGGCCCGACCGCGGTCGTCCCGCACGGCTTCGGCGCGGTCGAGATCGCGCCGCTGCCGGAGCGGCCCTCGCTGCTCTTCTTCGGCCGCATCTCCCACTACAAGGGCCTCGACACGCTGCTCGACGCGATGCCGCTGGTCTGGGAGCAAATGCCCGAGGTGACCCTGACCGTGGCCGGCTCGGGCGACATGCCCGAGCATCCGCTGCTCGCCGACCCGCGCCTGACGCTGCGGGTCGAACACGTGCCCGAGGAGGCGGTTGCGGGCCTGTTCGCCGACTCCACCTGCGTGGTCCTGCCCTACCGCCAGGCGAGTCAGAGCGGGATCGGCTCGGAAGCCAAGCAGTACGGGCGGGCGACGATCGCGACTACGGTCGGAGGCCTGCCGGAGCTGATCGGTCCCGAGAGCGGTCGCCTGGTGGCGCCGGAGGACCCGGCGGCGCTGGCCGCGGCGATCGTCGAAGTGGCCGGGACTCCCGGCCTGGCCGAGGAGATCGGCCGCGGCGCCGCCGCTTCGGTGGGCGAGGCGGGCTGGCAGAGCGTCGGCGAACAGACCCTCGCCGCTTACGAGGAGTACCTGTTCTGAGCTGCCCTAGCCGGCGGCATTGAATCCGCAGATCGCCACCTGTTGAGGGCTACTTAGGGCGAGAAAGGATCTCGTGGCCACCGACCCGAAGCCATTCGACATGCGTCTCCCCGGGTTTGACCTCGGTGCCGTAGCGGAAGGTGGCACGCCCATCACCCGAGTAAGACATCTCCCAGATGTCCTTGGTTCCCTGCACTCGCTTGACGCGGAGCGAATTCGGTGGCTCGCGGGCGTCGTCCAGGGCTTCGACCAGTTTCCTGACGGCCGCGCGAAAGGCGCGGCGATGCTCCCGCGGCATCCGCGCGAACTCGCGAGCGAAGCCCGACGGTAGCTCATACGTGGGGCTCACTGCGAAGGATGTTGGGATGCTGCTGCGTCCAGGCGCTCCAAGGCGTCCAGGAACTCATCGCCGCTGAGGGGTCGCTCGGCGCTCTCCGCGATCACCTCGTCCACTGCCTCGGGGGCGAGCAGCAGCGAGCCATCGTCGTGACGCTCCAAGACTTTGTAGCGACCCAACCGCCCGCCAGAAGCGTCGGCTGCGGTGATGTCAACAACCAGCATCTTCATCTCCTTCAGTGTCCCAGGCCGCCTCAACGAGAGCAAGCCGAAAGCAGAAGGATGCCAGACCGCGCGGATGCTTTTGTCTGCGAGTCTGCCGCTAGCCGCCGACCGAGACGCGGGTCTTGCCGACCTTGAGCGCGCCGAAGTAGACCGAGGCCGAGTTGAACATCCCCGCCTCGCGGTACTGCATGATCTTCGCCTCGTTGACACCCTCGTTGTTGCTCTCGTCCATCGTCTGCATCTCGAGTCGCTGTTCGCGATCGAAGAAGCTGACCTGCTGGCCGTCGATCCACATCTCGACCCAGCCGTCGCTGCCGAAGCGCTCGTGCAGGAGGACCTCGATCCAGCGGCCCTTGACCAGCGGCATGCTCCAAGGCACGTCCCAGTCGTAGGTGCCGTTGCGCATCCAGTGGATCTCGTCGCCGGCGACTTCGATTTCCCACGGTCCGGGCCCGTCGAAGGGCTCGCCGTAGATCGCGACCAGCGACATCCAGCCGTCGACCTCGGGCATGTCGTGCGGCAGCATGAATTTGGTCTTCAGCCAAAACTCGTCGCCGGGCCGGATGATCGGCGGCGAGAGGGCCTGGGCGCGTGGGTTCTCGGTCGGGGTGACCGGGTAGACGTCGGACTCGTCGACGTTGAGCTGGAAGGCGGTCTCGCCGCTGCCGGCCGGGTCCGGGACTTCCGTGATCGCCCCCGACGCCGCCTGCAAGTTGGCGAAGTCGGCGATCCGCGAGCCGTCGAAGAGGAGGTCGGAGGGGGTCGTCGCCGGCCGCGCCGCGACCTTGCGGCGCTTGTGGGCCTTGCGGCTGAGGCTGACCGCGTCGGCGAGCCCGGCCTTGGCACCGTGGGCGCGCTTGACAGGGGCGGCCTGGGCCGCACCGAGGTCGATCATCAGGATCGCGGAGGCGAGCAGCAGGGCGGGAAGGAGGCGGGTTGCGAGGTGCGTGCGGGCCATGCCCCACCCCTCGGCCCCTACTCGCTACGGGTCAAGCGGTCAAGGCCCCACTCATACATCCGTCCAGGCGATCTGGACGAAATTTTGTGGCCGCGGCGGCTCATAGACTCGCCCGGTGAGCGCCGAGGCCGAAGTCCTGCGCGAGCGGGTCCCCGAGGACTCGCTGGCCGACGCCTGGCGTGAGCTCGCCGAAGCGCGCGAGAATCCCTTTCTGACGCCCGAGTGGTGGGGGGCCTGGCTGGCCGGCAACGAGGAGGAGGAGCCGTTTGCGCTGGTCTGGCGGGTCGACGGCGAGGTGCGCGGCGTCTTGCCCCTGGTCCGGGCCGGGAGCCCGCCGCTGCGCACCCTGCGCTTTGCCGGGGCGCGTCGCGGCGACTGGTTCACGCCCGCCTGCCGCAGCGAGGACGAGGCGGCGATGGCGAGCGCCTGCGCCGAGTTGCTGCGCGGCGAGCGCGGCGGCTGGCAGCTGCGGCTGGACCGGATCGACAGCGAGAGCGCCTGGCCGCAGGCGCTCTGGGCGCCGGGGGTCGAGCCCGCCGTCGCCCCGGCCGCCCACCGCCGCACCGATGTGCTCCCCTTCGTCGCCTTTGAAGAGGGGGGCTACGAGGCCTACCTGGCGGGGCGCAGTCGCAACTTCCGCAGTCAGCTCGGGCGGCGCCGGCGCAAGCTCGAAAAAGAGCACGACCTCTCGTTCCGGATGACCGCCGACCCGGCCGAGCTCGACGCCGACTTCGACGTCTTCCTCCGCCTCCACGACGAACGCTGGGAGGACCGCGGCGGCTCCTCTTCGGATTCCGAGGGGGTGCGGCGGTTCCAGCGCGAGTTCGCGCGGGCGACCATGCGGCGCGGCTGGCTGCGGCTCTGGATCGCCGAAACCAACGGCGAGCCGCGCGCCGCCTGGTACGGCTGGCGGATCGGCGACCGCTACTGCTACTCGCTCTCCGGGCTCAGCAAAGAGTACGAGCCGCTCGCGCTCGGCACCGTGCTGCTCGCGCACACGATCGAGCGGGCCGCCGCCGAGGGGGTGGCGGTCTACGACCTGATGTGGGGCGACGAGGGCTACAAGAAGCGCTTCGAGACCGACCGCCGCGAGGCGGCGACCTGGGTGCTGCCGCGGCGCGGCCACCCGGCGCGGCTGCTGACCGGTGCCCGCACGGCGCTGGAGCGCCGCGCGAGGAGCGTGCGTGGAGGCTGAGCGCCTCGGGGTCGCGGTGCTGGCCTACGGTGGCGGCGGGGAGTTCGAGCGGCTGCTCGACTCGCTGCTGGCCGAGGGCGTGCCGGCGAGCGCAATCGTGTTGGTTCACAACCCGGCCCAGCCGGGCGAAGCTGCGCCAACCGCGCCGCCCGGCTGCGAGGTCCTCCCGACCGGCCGCAACCTCGGCTATGCGGGGGGGATGAACGCGGGGATCGCGCGGCTGTTGGAACGCGGCGTAGAGCGGCTGCTGCTGCTCACCCACGACGCTCGCCTGCGACCGGGTGCGTTGGACGCGCTGTCGGCGGCGGCGGAGCGCCGGCCGCGCTTCGGCATCCTCGCCCCCGCCCTGCTGCTGACCGGCACCGAGACGCCGTTCTCCTTTGGCGGCGTTACCACCGCGACCGGCTCCAACCGCCACGTCAAAGAGCCGCCGGCCGAGCTCGAGGACGGAGTCTTCGCCTGCGACTGGGTCGACGGCGGCACGATGCTGGTCCGGCGCCGGGTCTTTGAGCGCTGCGGCCGCTTCGACGAGCGCTTCTGGGGCTACTGCGAGGAGGCCGACCTCTGCTTGCGGGCGCGGCGGGCCGGGTTCGGGGTTGGCGTGGTGCCGGCGGCGCGGGCCGATCAGGCGCCGGGAGCGAGCAAGCGGCTCGGTGCATGGGCCTACCTGATGACCCGCAACGGGATCGAGTACGCGCGGCGCGCGGCGGGCCTGCGCGGCCTGGTTGCGATCAGCGCCCGCTCGGCCTGGATCGTCGCCCTCAACCTGCTCCGCACCGTTCTGCGCGCGCTGCACCTGCGCCCCGGGACGAAAGCGGAGCCGTGGGCGCTGGCGGTCGGCACCGCGCGTGGGGCGGTCGACCGCTTCCGCGGCCGCTGGGGACCGCCGCCGCCGGACCTGCCGGGCCTGGGCGACCTGAGCAATGCCTGAGCGGCCGCGAGTCCTGCAGATGGGCCCCGACCCGAGCGTCGGCGGCGGCATGTCGGCGGCCCTGCGCGGCTTGCTCGAGTCGCCGCTGGCGGAGCGCTACGAGCTCGAGGTGCTGCCGACCTACGACGACCCGGCGCCGCTGCGCCGCGTAGCTGTCTACTGCGCGGCGCTGCTCCGCCTCGTCGCCTGGAGCCTGCGCGGACGTGGCCGGATCGTGCACGTGCACGCGACCGTGCGCGGCAGCATGTACCGCAAGACGGTCTGCGTGCTGCTGGCCAAGGCGCTGCGCCGCCGCGTCGTCCTCCACATCCACTCCGGCGCCGGCGACGTCGCCAAATTCGCCGCCAGCCGCGACCGCCTCAGCCTCGCTCTCTTCCGCGCCGGGATGAGCGCCGCCGACTCCGTGCTTGCCGTCTCCGCGGCCAGCGCCGAGGCCTTCGCGAAGTTCTATGGCGTCGGTGCCGACGCCATCGTCCCCAATGCCGCGCCGCTGGTGCCGCCGTTCGAGCGCCCCCCGGCGCCGGCGGGCGAGGTCCGGGTCGCCTACATCGGCGGCTTCGCCAACTGGGCCAAGGCCGCCGACGTGATGGTCGCGGCGCTGCGGCTGGCGCTGCCGCGCGAGCCGCGCTTGCGCGTAACCCTCGCCGGGCCGGGCGAGCCGACCCCGGAGGCCACCGATCTGATCGCTGCGCACGAGCAGCTCGAGTGGATCGGCTGGCTCGAGCCGGCGCAGAAGGACGAGCTGCTGCGCGCGAACCAGGTCTTCGCGATCTCTTCGCGCACCGAGGGCCTGCCGATGGCGCTGCTCGAGGCGATGGCCCACGGGATGGCGGTGGTGGCGACCGCCGTCGGCGGCATCCCCGAGGTCGTCGAAGACGACGAGGACGGGCTGCTGGTGCCGCCGGAGGACGCCGACGCCCTGGCCGAGGCGCTTTGTCGCTTGGTCGCCGACTCCGAGCTGCGCGAGCGGCTCAGCGCCGCCGCCCGCCGCCGGGTCGAGGCGCTCGACGCAAACGAGGTCGCCGCCCGCCTCGACGCGCTCTACGCGGCGCTGCTCTGAGCGAAGAGAGCGGCGCGGAGGCTGGGGCAGAGCGGCGGCTCGCTCTGCGTGGTGGCGGCGCGGCGGGGCGGAAGGTCGGCGAGCAGGGCCGGCAGCCGCTCCAGGTCCCAGGCGGCGACTACGCTGCCGCGCTGCTCCAGCGCTCGGGTCAGTTCGGCCTGGTGTTCGTCGACGTGCTCGCCGAGGTTGTGGCGGCGCGGCACGACCAGCGGCGTGTGGCCCTCGCGGCGGGCGCAGAGGATGCTGCCGACGCCGGCGTGGGTGACCACCTTCTCGGCCGCGCGGAAGCACTCGAGCATCGCCTCAAACGGCATAAAGGCCTCAGCCCGGGCGACTCCCGGCGGCGGTGCTCCGACCCCGTACTGGACCACCAGCTCCGCGCCCGCGAGCTCACCGAGCGCGTCGAGCAGCCGCTCGAACGGCTGGTGGTGGGTGCCGACGGTGACGAAGATCAAAGGATTCCCCCCTCGTACTCGGCGCGGCGGAAGCGCGCCGCGACAGCCGGCCACTGCACGAAGAAGCGGTCGGCGAGTGGGTAGACGAGGCGGCCGCTGAGCGAGAGCGACTCGGTGCGGGTGACGCTCTCGACGTAGACCAGATGGACTCGCAGCAGCTTGCCGACGACGAAGAAAGGGACGGCGAGGCCGGCGCCGGTGGAGAGGATCGCGTCGGGGCGCAGCCGGCGCAGGGTGCGCCAGGCCAGCAGCGTGTTCCGGGCCAGGTTCTTGAGGCTGCGGTTGGTCGGGCTGTGGCCGACGACGACCTCCTCATCGACGAGCAGAGAGTCGGCGTCGGTGCCCGGGAGGGTCGCCCAGGTTCGCTCCGTCCCCCGCCAGGCCGGCTCCAGCGCCAGCATCTGCTGCAGGTGGCCGCCGGGGGAGCAGACGAGCAGGATGCGCATCGGGCGCCACCCTAGTCGGAACACCGCCTAGGAGGGCCTAGACTTGCGCCCGTGCCCGCTCGTCTGCTGCGCAATCGCTCGCGCCGGGCGACCTACCTCTGCTACCACTCGATCGCCCCCGAGGGGCCGCGCTACCTGACGATCACGGCCGAGCTGTTCGAGCGCCAGCTCGCCACCCTGCGCCGGTTCGGGTACCGCTCCGGCGACCTCGCCGCGCTCGACGCCGCGGCCGCCGGCCGCCTGCGCGAGCCGACCGCGTTCCTCACCTTCGACGACGGCTTCCGCGACAACTACGAGACGGCGCTGCCGCTGCTGCGCGAGTACGGCTTCGGCGCCTTCGTCTTCGTCCTGCCGCCGCTCCTCGACAACGGCGCCGGGTTCGAGTGGCCCGAGGTTGCGGCCGACCGCGAGCGCTTCCCGGAGACGATGCGCTCGGTCACCTGGCCGATGCTGGAAGCGATGAAAGAGGGCGGGTTCGAGATCGGCAGCCACACCCTTACTCACCCACATCTGCCCCAGCTGCGCGGCGAGGCGCTGCGCGAGGAGCTGTCCGGGTCGCGGGCGCGGATCGTCGCCCGCCTCGGCAGCTGCGAGACGATCGCCTACCCGTTCGGCGAGTGGAGCCGGGAAGTGGCCGCGGCGGCGCGGGAGTGCGGCTACCGCTTCGCCTTCAGCCTGCCGACCGCGCGCGGGCAGTGGGGGGCGGGGGCGCACTCGATCCCGCGCATCAACGTCGACTACCGCGACAGCGAGGGCCGCTTCGCGGGCAAGCTCTCGCCGCTGCGCAAGCGGCTCTACTTGGCGCCGCCGGTGACGCTGCCGCGACGAGCGCTGCGCGGGTTGCTGCGGCGCGGCGCGGCTGGCAGCGCTCAGTAGGCGCCACGGCCGGAGAGCACGACCGGGATCGTCGCCAGCAGGATCTCGACGTCGCGGGCCAGCGACCAGCCGGAGACGTACTGGTAGTCGAAGCGGACCATCTCTTGGAAGGGCAGGTCGGAGCGTCCCGAGACCTGCCAGAGGCCGGTGATCCCGGGCCGCAGGTCGAGCCGGCGCGCGTGCCAGGTCTGCGCCGCGTGCCGTGCCTCCTTGAGGATCAGGGGGCGGGGGCCGACCAGGCTCATCTCGCCGCGCAGCACGTTGACCAGCTGCGGTATCTCGTCGAGCGAGGTGCGGCGCAGGAAGCTCCCGACGCGGGTTATGCGGGGGTCGCGCTTGATCTTGAACATGACGCCGTCGGTCGCGTCGTTGGCCTGCTCGAACTCGGCCTTGCGCTGCTCGGCGTCCTCGTACATCGAGCGGAACTTGAAGAGCTGGAACTCGCTTTCGCCGCGCCCGGCGCGGACCTGGCGGAACAGCACCGGCCCCCTCGAATTGACCTTGATCGCGATCGCGATCGCGATCAGCAGGGGACTGAGAATGGTCAGGAGCAGCGAGGAAATGGCGATGTCGAGGGCGCGCTTGGCGGCGCGCGAGGCCCGGCTCAGCGGCGGCGCGCCGATCGAGAGCAGCGGCAGCCCGCCGATCTGGTTCAGCGACTGGGCGCCGTCGACAAGCTCGAAGAGGCGCGGTACCACGTCGACCGCTACGCGGTGGTCGCGGCAGACGCGGATGCAGCTCAGCAGTTGCTGGTGGCTGGCCCGCGAGAAGGCGATGATCACCCGGTCGACTTCCTGCACGTCGATCACCTCGCCGAGCTGGTCGAGCGAGCCGAGAGTGGGCAGGCGCTGGGCGCCGTCGAGCCGGTAGACGTCGTCGTCGACCAGCCCGATCGTCTCCAGCCCGAACTCGCGATGGCGGTTCAGACGGTCCACCAGCCGATCGGCGACGATGCCCGAGCCGACGATCGCGGTCCGCTGGCGCAGCGGCACGACGTTGTGGGCCCAGCCACGGGCGAGGGCGCGGCTGACGCTGTCGATGCCGGCGGTGCTCACGGTGGCGACCAGCGCCACCAGGGCCGGCTGTGCCAGATCCAGCGCCGTCGCGACGCCAAGCATCGGCCAGGCGAGGACCAGCGCCGCCGCGAGGGCACGGGGAGCGTCGGAAAGGCCGCTGGCCCAGGTCAGGAGGTCGCCGTCGCTGTAGAGGCCGAAGACGAAGGCGAGCAGGATCGAGCCGGCGATCAGGACCGCGATCAGGCCCGCCGCCGCGGAGATCGAGAGCGAGAAGATCAGCGCCGTGATCACGCCGCCGACCAGCGCCGAGGCGACGTCGGCCCCGAGCAGCAGCCTGTGTAGGAAGATCGAGCGCTCGCTGGCGCGCGAGGCCTTGCTCCCGGGAATGTTGGCAACCGCCCGCAGGGGGGCAACCGAGGAGTCGTAGTCGTAGGTGATGTCGTTCATAGCTGCCGATTCATCTCTCGGCAGCGAACGCTTCGGTCTTGAGATCAACTTGGTGACATTCATTCAGCCGCGTTCCGCCGGTCAGGAGAAGCCCTTTCGAGGATACCCCCCTATTCCCGGATTGACGAGGGTTACCCCATCGCTCAACCTTTTTTAAGGAAACGCTTTTTTATTCGAGCGTCAGTTGCTTTGTATCGCGTCGCGTATTGGCAGCCACTCGACCCGGTCGGTGGCGTTGAAGTAGGCGCAGGCAGAGCCGCCGAAGACCCAGATCTTCTCGCCAAGCAGCGCCGCCCCGTGCCCGTGCCGCGGAGTCCTGAGGCTTGGCAGCAGGGTCCACTCGCCGCTGGCCGGGTCGAACTCCTGCACCGCCCCGGTCACCGTGCCGGCGCCGTCGTTGCCGCCGCCGAGCGCGATCACCCGGTCGCCGGCGGCGACCGCCGCCAGTCCGCCGCTCGGGACCGGCAGCGGCGGCAGCGTCTGCCACTCGTCGGCGCCGAGGTCGAAGCGTTCCGCGGTGGCGACCGCGAGCGAGCTCGGCGAGCGGCCGCCGAGCACGTAGAGGCGGTTGCCGGCGACGATGTTGCCGACGTGCTCGCGGCGCGTTTGCATGCTCGCCAGGCGCGACCAGCGGCGGGTCGCGAAGTCGTAGGCGAAGGTGTCGGACTTCGGCACGCGGTCGCGGGCGCCGCCGGCCATGACCAGCTTGCCGTCGAGGATGCCGACCGCCATCGCCGCCCGCGGGGCCGGCAGGTCGGGCAGCTGCGACCAGCGGTCGGCCCGCGGGTCGTAGCGGTAGAAGTCGTCGTGGGTATTCGCGTCGACCCGGTCGGAGTAGCCGCCGAGCACGTAGAGGTTGCCACGGTGGACGACTAGGCCGACGTGATTGAGCGCCTCCGGCATCGACGCCAGTTCCTCGTAGGTTTCGGTCCGCGGGTCGAAGCGGGTCAGCTGGTCGCTCGAGTTGAGCAAAACTTGTTCGTCGGCGGCGTGATCGAGCGAGGTGACGCCCCCGGCCAGGTAGGCCCGGCCGCCGATCTCGCCGATCCGCGTCTCGTCGCGCCCCGCGGCCAGGGCCGGGCCTTCGCTCCAGGGCGAGGCGAGGTTGGTTTCCGGCTCGCATTCGCCGAGGTCGAGGCCGAACGCTTCGCGCGCCTCGCGCTCGAGCCCGGTGTCGGTCAGGGCGGCGACCGGCAGCGCGACCAGGGCGAAGACGACGAGCGCCAGCGGCAGCAGCAGCCAGCCCCGCATCAACCGTCCCCCCGCGAGGGCGTGGGCAGCAGCGGCAGGAACGAGCTGAGCCGCTCCAGGTCGACGCCCGGCGGTCGCAGCGCCCGCAGCAGCCGTTCGGCAACGGCGCGCCAGGTGAAGAGGGCGGAGTGCTCGTGGGCCAACTCACCGAGCTGCCGCGCCGTGTCAGGGTCGGCGAGCTGCAACATCGCCTCGAGCAGCGCGTCGTCGTCGTTCGGGTCGACGACGAAGCCGCCGCGGCCGATCGCGTCGGGGGCGCCGCCGACGGTGGTGCCGATGCTGGGCACGCCGGCGGCGCCGGCGTCGACGTAGGCGATCCCGAAGGGCTCGTAGGTCGAGGGCATGAGGAAGCAGGTGGCGTGGGCGATCAGCTCAGCGTACTTCTGCTGCCCCGCGGCCGAATCGAGCGGCAGGCGGCCGTGGCCGGTGACGCCCTCGACCTCGATACGAGGATGGCCGCCGACCAGGTCGAGGGTCGCCCCCGGGTGCTGTTCGTGCACGGTCTTGAACGCCTCGACCACGGCGGCCCCTCGCTTCCGCTCCCAGTCGGCGCCGACGAAGAGGAAGCGCGGCAGGCTCCAGTCGCGCTCGACCTCGACCGGCTCGGCGTTGCGGCCGACCCCGACCACGTGCGCCTTCTCGATCGCGATCCCGTAGTCGTCGCGGATCGAGTGGGCGACCCAGCTGCCGGCCACGCAGCAGGCGCGGCTGCGCTCGTAGATCGTCGCCTGGCGGTTGCGCCAGCGGCGGGCCTGGGTCTCGCTCAGGGCGTCGTAGACCGGGTCGCCACGCCGCAGCGCCTCGGCAACGGTCATGTCCTCGTAGGTGACCGCGGACGGGTCGGCGGCGAGCAGGAAGCCGCTGCCGATCGTCACCACCCCTTCGGCGCCGGCCCGGCGCAGCGAGCGCCGCGCCCGTAGTCCGCTGAGCGCGGCGAAGCCGCGGTTGGCGGTCGCGTCGGCCCAGGACATGCCGAGGGCGTGGGCGAGCCGCGGCGCGCCCGGGAAGCGGGCATCGACCGGCACCGGTTCGACCCCGGCCGCGGTTAGGCCCGCGTAGATCCCGGATGGGACCCCGGACCAGGCCTGCGGGTCCTCGGGGTCGCCCTGAAAGGCGATTGCGATCCGGGTCATCGGGTGGAGTCGTCGCGGCCGGTCATCGCGGCATCTTCGCCGACGCGGCGGCGCGAAGACCGTGCCCGCCCCTGGCGTCTGCCGCTGGCTCAGGCGCCGACCGAGGCGCGGGTGGCGCCGACCTTGAGCGCGCCGAAGTAGACGGTCGTCGAGCTGAACATGCCGGCCTCGCGGTAATTCATCAGCTTCGCCGCATTAGCGCCGCCGTTGTTGCTGGAGTCCATCGTCTTCATGTTGAGACGTTCGGTCGCGGCGAGGCGGCTCGGGTTATAGGTGTCGCCGGAGAAGAATTTGACCGGGACGTCGTCGATCCACATCTCGACCCAGCCGTCGCTGGCGAAGCGCTGGTGCAGGAGCACGCTGACCCAGCGGCCACGGACCAGCGGCGCCTCCCAGGGCACGTCCCACTTGTAGTTGCCGTTGCGCTGCCAGCTCAGCTCGTCGCCGCCGATCCCGATCCGCCACGGGCTCGGACCCGCGAAGGGGGCGCCGTAGATCTCGACCAGCGACATCCAGCCGGGGATCGAGGCGGGGAAATTCTCCGGCAGCATGAATTGGGTTGCGAGCCAGATCTCGCCTCCGGGCTTGACCACGGAGGCGGAGAGCGCCTGCGCGCGCGGGTTCTCGGTCGGCGTGATCGGGGCGACGTCCTCGTCGCTGACCGTCATCTTCAGCACCGTCTCGCCGCTGCCGAGCGGGTCGGCGACTTCGGTGACCGCGTTCGGGGCGGCCTGGATCTGGGCGAAGTCTTTGATCTGGCTGCCGCCGAAGAGCAGGCCGGCGGGGGCGGGGATCGGACTCGGCGACGGGGCGGGTGCCGGCGCTGGGGCCGGCGCCGGCGCGCGGGTCGGTTTTGGAGCCGGGGTAGGCGCCGGCCTGGGAGCCGGAGCTACAGCCGGCATCGGAGAGGGGACCGGAGCCGGGCTCGGCGCCAGGGCCGGAGCGGACTTGCGGTTGCGCCAGCGGGACTTCGCCTGGGACGCTTCGCGCGAGCTGCGCTCGCGGCTGAAGCTGGCTTGCTTTCGCATCGCGGTGGAGCTGGAGAGGCGGGCTTCCACCCCGCTCGGGGCGGCGTCGGCGTTGCCGGCGGTGAACGCCGCGAGGGCGGTCAGCGCCAGCGCTGCCGCGGCGATCTGCAGCTGCAGGCGGCGACGAATCGGGGCGGGGGAGGCGTGGGCCGGACTTGCCATGCCGACCCCTTCGTCCGCGCAGGCGCGGTCCGCAAGGGTCCCGGCGCCGATCTGGACGCATGTCCGCCGCTGCTACTGCTGGAAGGGCGAGGCGAGGGGGTTGAGCGCGCGCGACTTGCGGTAGTACTCGACGGCGGCGTCGGCCTGCCCGCGCTGCGCTTCGATCCGCGCCAGCACCAGCCAGTTGCGCCAGTTGGTCGACTCGCGTTCGGTTGCCGCGTGGGCGGCCGCCGAGGCGGCCGCGAGGTCGCCGGCGGACTCGTACAGCAGCGCCTGCTGGAGGCGCGGGGACGCGGCTCCGGGCTGTGCGTTCTGGGCCGAGCGGGCGGCCTCGAGCGCGGCGCCGATGTCGCCTTCGTTGGCCTCTGCTTGGCTCTGCCGGACCAGCGAGGTCGAGGCGAGCGGGATCGCAATCGCGACGATCGCGACGATCGCCAGCAGGGCGAAGCCGGCTCGCGCCGCGGGCGGGAACGGCACGGCGCGTTCCTCGCCCTCGTCCTTCTCGTCACTGGCCAGGAGCACCGCGGCGAGCAGCAGCATCGCGATCGTCACCACCGGCATCTGCCACATCCAGTCGAAGATCGCGGTCGCGAAGAAGACGACGCACCCAGCCAAGGCGGCGGCTA
Source organism: uncultured Solirubrobacterales bacterium (assembly GCA_963846515.1). Taxonomy (GTDB): domain Bacteria; phylum Actinomycetota; class Thermoleophilia; order Solirubrobacterales; family 70-9; genus VAYN01. The sequence goes on from CAWJWC010000005.1 coordinate 816,958, forward strand.
GCTGCGGTTGTCGCGGACCGGCTCGCAGGGTCGCGCGCGCGCCGCCGAGCAGGACCGTGAGCACAAAGCCGGCCAGGATCAGCACGCCGACGATCCCGAGCTCGCCCAGCGTCTGCATGTAGAGCGAGTGGGCGTCGCGGACGACGTCGCCGGTGTCGCCGTCGCGCGTCCACCAGTACTCGAAAGTGCCGGAGCCGGTGCCGGTCAACGGCTCGCTTTGCATCTCGCGGATGGTCGAGCTCCAGAACTGGTAGCGGCTCTCGCCGGTCGCCTTGCCGAGCCGTTCGGTGCCATCGCCCGGGACCTCGGCGAGCTTGAATTCGTCCCAGGCATTGGAGACCCGGTTGGGGGCGTTGACCGCGGCCAGCGCGATCAGCACCGCGATTGCGCCGATCGCGACCGCAACCAGCGACTGCTGTCGCGAGACCCGCGTCCAGCTCGGTCGCAGGCCGCGCGCGAGGGCGACCGAGATGCCGGCCTGGATCAGGCCGACAACGATGCAGATCGCAATCGCGATCCAGAGCAGCTCGTCGCCCTGCGCGTGGGCGGTGGCGTTGTCGAGGCCGTGCCGCAGCTCGTCGCGCTGCAGCGCCGCCGCAACCAGGATCGCGCCAGCGGCGCCGGTGACTAACAGGGTCAGCAGCTTTGGCAGGCGATCGGAGCTGAAGGCGAGAAAGACGGCGAAGGCGAGGAAGGTCGCGGCGATCGGGCCGCGCGAGAGCGTGAACAGCGCGGTCAGCATCAGCGCCGGCATCGCCGCTGCAGCGAGGGCACGCAGCGCGATCGAGCGGACAGAGGTCGCGATCTGCAGCAGCAGCGGCAGGCCGATCGCGATCAGCGCCGCCAGCGCGTTCCAGTAGTTGAGCGGGTAAGAGAGCCGTTCGCGGCCGATTTCGAGGAAGCGGCCCGTCTGGTTCGCGTCTGGGAACCAGGCCGGGTGCAGGCGCGAGAGCAGCGCGACGATCGCGATCAGGACGATTGCCGCGGCCATCGCCCCGAGCATCTGGGCCGCGCCGCGACGACCGCGGTGGAAGACCGCGAGGGCGAAGATGCCGACGTAGGTGGTGAGGCGGGCGAGGTCGGCGAAGGTTTTCTCGCCGCTCTCGGTCCAGCTGAGGCTGAGCGCGGTCCAGGCAGCGAAGGCAGCGAGCAGCGCCAGCGCGGTCCAGGCGGGCCAGCCGAGGCGCTGGCGCGGAATCGCGCCGACGGCGACGGTGGCGAGCAGGATCCACCAGACCCCGATTCCGACCTGATCGTGGACGAGCGGGTCGTAGCCGCCGCCCTTGAGGCCGAGATAGGCGATCAGGCCGAAGCCGAGCAGCCAGGTCGAGACGGCGCCCCAGTCGACCTTGCCGATGCCGGCGACGGCGGACAGGGCCTCGCCGCGGGGCTGTGAACGGACCTCCATCGTCCCCCTTATATCGGCGACGTCCCTGGAAAAGGCAGATCTGGGTGACGTGAGCCGCCCGGCCCCGTACCATTTGGGCAATGCGCATGGCGAGACTCCTATCCGGCGCGCTGCTCGCGCTGGCGCTCATTGCCCTCCCCGCGACGATTTCGGCTGCTGCCGAGATCGTGCCGCCGGGCAACTCGGCCGCTTCCCAGTACACCGAGGCGTTCCCGACCACGGGAGGCGAACGGGAGACCGAGGACAGCGGCAAGGGCAAGGCCGTGCCGGCCAAGACCCTGGGTGCCCGCAACGCCAAGCAACTCGAGTCGAAGGGCAAGGACGGCAAGGCGGTGGCCGAGTTCGCCGCCGAAACCGCTCCCGCGCCGGTGGTGACCGAATCGCCACAGGGCGGCTCCGAGCCGGACAGCGGCGAAACGGGAGGCCAGGACAACGGCAGCGGCGGCGGCGCTGCAGGTGGCGGCAACGGCAGCGGTGGGGGCAGTGGCCAGGGCTCTCCGAGCGCAATCGGCGACGGCAAAGCCGTCTCGACCGGATTCGTTACCTCGCTCGAGGAGCCCTCCGGCTCCTCCGGCTTCGGCGAGGTGCTCGGCGAAGCGACCGGCTCCTCTTCCGGCAAGTTGGGCCTGCTCTTGCCGCTGATCGTGATCGGCGCGATTGTCTGGTCGCTCTTTTACCTTTGGCGCCAGAGGCAGCAGGGGCAGCGAGTCGCTTAGCCCGGCGCCGGGTTTCAATCCGAGAATGTCCCGCTCTTCAGCCACCAGTCCTGCGCGCTTCGCTGCCGCCCTTCTCGTCGGCCTGCTGCTGCTGTGCGTCCTCGCGGCACGCGCCGACGCCGCGATGCGGCCGCTGAAGACCGGCGTCTCCTACGTCTACGGCAACGACCCGCTCGAGTTCGAGCACGTCAAGGCGGCGGGGGCGAAGCTGACGCTGGCGCCGCTACGCTGGGGCGACGTGGCGCCAAAGAACCCGCCCGCGAGCTGGAACCCGGAAGACCCGAGCGACCCGCATTACGACTGGAAAGGGGCCGACACCTGGGTTGTCAACGCCACCTCCGCCGGCCTGGTCCCGATGCTGCAGATCCGCGGCGCCCCGCCCTGGGCCCAGAACTGCCCCACGCCCTTCCCCGAGGACGCCCCCTGCAAGCCCGACCCGGCCAAGCTCGCCGCCTTCTCGAAAGCCGCGGCGATCCGTTACAGCGGCAACTTCGGCGGCCTGCCCAAGGTCCAGTACTGGCAGGGGCTCAACGAGCCCAACCTGAGCATCTTCTTCAACCCCCAGTACGAGGGCGACAAAACGGTCTCCCCCCATCTCTACCGGCAGCTGATCAACAGCTTCTACGCAGCGATCAAGTCGGTCGACCCGTCGAACGTCGTGATCGCCGCCGGCCTCGGCCCGATTGCGGTGCCGAAATACACGATCGGGCCGATGCGCTTCACCCGCGAACTGCTCTGCATGACCGGCCGCAAGAAGCCGCGCCCGGCCAAGGGCAACTGCGAAGGCGGCGCCCACTTCGACGTCTTCGACGTCCACCCGTACACGACCGGCGGGCCGACCCACGAGGGCGGCGTCGACGACGTCCAGCTTGGCGACGTCGCCAAGCTCAAGCACCTGCTCAAGGCCGCTGATAAAGCCGGCCGGATCAAGGGCAACCTCTACAAGAAGACTCCGCTCTGGATCATCGAGCTCTCCTGGGACTCGGCCCCACCCGATCCGGGCGGGCTGCCGATGCATATCGAGTCGCAGTGGACCGCGGAAGCCCTCTACCGCTCCTGGAAAGCCGGCGTCAACTACTTCTTCTGGTACAGCATCGTCGACCCGGCGCCCGAACCGCAGTACGCGTTCCACGAAACGCCGCAGTCCGGCCTCTACTTCTGGGCGCCGAGCCTGGCCGCGCAGCAGCCGAAGGAAGTGCTCTTCGCCTTCCGCTTCCCCTTCGTTGCCTTCCCGCAGGAGAAGGGGCTATTCGTTTGGGGTCGGACGCCGACCAGCGGCGCCGGCAGAGTCGCGATCGAGGGCAAGCGGGGCGGCAAATGGCGCCGGCTCGGCAAGGTCGGGGCCGATGCCGGCGGGATGTTCAGCACGGTCCTCAAAACCAGCTTCGGGGTGAACAAGAAGGGCGCGGTGCGGGCCCGCTACCTGAACGAGAGCTCGGTCCCGTTCCCGATGCGTCCGGTCGGCGACTTCTACCAGCCGCCCTTCGGTCGTCCTTAGCGACGTCGCTCAGTGCGCCTCGTCTGAGGCGTGCGCCGGCGGCCGCGACTCCTCCGCCAGCGAGGTGATCTCGAGCTGTCCCTGGGCGGCGTCTTCGAGCACCTCGGTCGCCTCCTGGGCCGAGCGGGCGTAGAGCTCGACCAGGAGGTGGACGACGATCTGCTCGTCGTCGTGCTTGTGGAAGCGAACGTGGGTGAAGAACTCGCGCACCCCGGCGTCGCCGAAGGCGCCGTAGGTTAGGAACTCGATCGCCTCCGGCCCCGAGCAGGTCTCGACCCGGTCCTGGTCGACGGTGACCGTGCAGGAGGCGACCCAGGGGGTGCCGGCGACCATCCTTTGCCAGCGGTCCTCGATCGGCACCACGCGGTCGTCCTGGAAGATCAGGTGGGGCTGGTCGTGCATGCAGTCGAGGCACTGCACGACCGATTCCTGCACCTCGTCGATCCCTTCGGCGAGGACCCCGCTGTCGGGATCGACGCGCCGGATCGCGTCGTAGTGGATCTGGATCTCGAGGCTCTGCGACCAGCAGCGGTAGCAGCGCAGCCAGGCCGTCCGGTCCCCGTTCAGCTCGCTCATCGGCCTATTGTCGCGCGACGGCGACCTTGGCGTCTTCAACCCGGGTCGGAAGCCGTTCGCGGCAGTTCGAGCCGAATCCCTCTTTCTACGCTGAGATCCGGTGGCACGAAGGCATTGGTTGCCTCGAGCACCCGCTCGGCGATCCTCAGATCGGTCCAGTCGATCGCGGCGGCGTAGCGCTGGGCGAAATCCAGGACCCGGACAATGGGACGCGGGTTGTCGCTTCGCGAGAGCGCCCGCAGCCCCTGCAGGTAGTTGTCGCGGAAGCTCAGAGGGACCACGATTCGTTGCTCCCCGGCAGCGGTCAGCTCCGCGTTCATCAGCACCCGGGCGACACGGCCGTTGCCGTCGGTGAAGGGGTGGACCTCGGCGACGAGGAACATCATGAAGATCGCCCGCGGCAGGCCAGCTGGGAGCGCTTCGTAGTACCGGTAGCCCTCGTAGAGGGTCCCCTCGACGAGGTCGGGGTGAACGAAACTGGTCCCGCCTGCCCGGTTCGGTCTTAGCTTGAAGGAGCCGGGGTTTACGGCTGGTCGTCTCGCCAGCATCAGAGCGTGGTGCGAACGCAGCAGCGTGAGTAGGTCCTCTGGCGCATCGGGGGCGCGAGCTCGGAGCGCGGGATCGTCGACCAGCTCGAAGGTGCCGAGGACATCATGGGCGTCCTCGAATCGGCCCTCCGGAACGACGCCTTCGAAGACGATCTCTTCCGCCTCGTCGAGCTCGAACTCGGTTCCCTCGATCCAGTTCGAGAAGTAGGCCTCGATGAACGAGAGCGCCGGAAAGGAGTCGGGTTGTTCCGCTCGAGGGGGGAGGGGGGTGCGAAGCAGATGGGACTGCAACGCCTCGAACAGCTCCAGCCGGCGTGGGTCGAAGGCGAGACCCTGGCGTCGGGCGCGGGCTGCTGCGGTCTCGAGGTCGTCGCGGGTTCCTTGCACGGCGCCGATCAGGTCGTCCAGGGCTTCCATCTCGCCGTCCGCCCCGACCGATCCCGCGATCTCCCGCGCTCTGTCCCGAAGCTCGTTCAATGTCTCGCTGCCGCGCAGGCTCGCGAGGCGGACCAGCTCGTCCTCGATCTCCTCGCGCGAAAGGGTTCGCGGGACACTGCTCTGCCGGGTTCGTGAGGAGCGCATGTTGTCGAGGAACTTTCGTGCCGAGCCGGCGAAATGAAGGCCGTCCATGAACGGCATGTCGCCAGCAACTGGCCCCGGACCGCTGCGCGGCCGGATCGTCAACCCAGGCAGGCGCACCGCCTCCCGTCGCACTCGCGTCGCGCCGACGTCGAGGAAAAGTGAGCCGTCCGCAGATGGTTTTGCCTCGAAGGCACTGCGATCGACCACCACTGCATTCGGGAAGTAGAGGGCGGCGATTCGCTGCCAGTTGCGTCGCACCACCTCCTCGAGTGGGGCATCGACGTTTCTGGTGTAGAGGCGTGGACCGACTTTCCTGGCGCGACCGGCACTAACGGCTGCACCGATGGCACGCGAAGTTTGGGCGGTGCTGAGGAAGACCTCAGGCCGATCCGAGAGTGAAAAAGCGGATCTAGATGCGACCACCACACCACTGATTGTAAAGAATCCGGATTTAAGGAGCGAAAAACCGCAATAAACCGTACATAGGGTGAATCAAGCAGGCGTCGCGGCGCCGGCGCGCTGGGCGACGAGGTCGACGATCTCGCCCATAATCTTGTTGATGTCGAAGTCCTTCGGCGTGTAGACGCCAGCGACGCCGGCGCTGCGCAGGCGCTCGGCGTCGGCGACCGGGATGATGCCGCCGACCACGACGGGCACGTCGACGCCCTCGTCCCGCAGCAGGCGCACGACCTCGGGGATCAACTCGAGGTGGGAGCCGGAGAGGATTGAGAGGCCGACCACGTCGACGTCCTCCTGCAGGGCGGACTCGGCGATCTCGGCCGGAGTGAGGCGGATGCCCTGGTAGATCACCTCCATGCCGGTGTCGCGGGCGCGCAGGGCGATCTGCTCGGAGCCGTTGGAGTGGCCGTCGAGGCCGGGCTTGCCGACCAGGATCTTGACCCGGTGGCCGATCTGCCCGGAGACCCCGTCGACCTTGGCGCGGATCGCCTCGAGCTGGTCGCGGTCGGCTGGCGGGGCGGCGCCGTCGACCCCGGTCGGGGCGCGGTAGGCGCCGAACACGGTCCGCATCGTTTCCGCCCACTCGCCGGTCGTCGCGCCCGCCTTGGCGGCGGCGATCGTCGCCGGCATGACGTTCTGCGACTCGTCGGCGGCGACCTGGGCCAGCTCCTCGAGCGCCGCGGAGACTGCCGCGTCGTCGCGCTCGGCCTTCCACTGCTCCAACGCCTCGATCCGTTCGCGCTCGACCTCAGGGTCGGGGGTGAGGATGCCGCCGTCGGCACCGGCGGTCAGCGGCGAGTCCTCGGTCTCGGTGAAGCTGTTCTGACCGATCACCTTCAGCTCGCCACTCTCGATCCGGGCGACCCGCTCGCGGTGGGACTCGACCAGGCGGGCCTTCATGTAGGGGACGGCGTTGACGGCGCCGCCGTGCTCCTCGACCACCGCCATCTCGGCCCGGGCGCCCTCGGTCAGCTCCGCGACCAGGCCGTCCATCACCTTCGAACCCTCGAAGAGGTCAGGGTACTCGAGCAGGTCGGTCTCGTTCGCCAGTACCTGCTGGATCCGCAGGCTCCACTGCTGGTCCCAGGGACGGGGCAGGCCCATCGCCTCGTTCCAGGCGGGCAGCTGGATCGCGCGGGCGCGGGCGTCGCGGCTCAGGGTCACCGCCAGCGCCTCGAGCACGATCCGCTGGATGTTGTTCTCCGGCTGGGCCTCGGTCAGGCCGAGGCTGTTGACCTGGACGCCGTAGCGGAAGCGCAGCATCTTCTCGTCGCTGACGCCATAGCGCTCGCGCCCGATCTGCTGCCAGAGCGCGCTCATCGTGCGCAGCTTGGCGATCTCCTCGACCAGCCTGATTCCGGCGTTGACGAAGAAGGAGATGCGGCCGAAGACCTTCGGGAAGTCCTCCTCCGCGACCTGGCCGCGCGCCTTCACCTCGTCGAGCACGGCGATCCCGGTCGAGAGCGCGTAGGCGATCTCCTGCACCGGCGTCGCCCCGGCCTCCTGCAGGTGGTAGCTGCAGATGTTGGTCGGGTTCCAGCTCGGCACCTCGTTGACGCTGAAGGCGACCATGTCGGCGATCAGCCGCATCGAGGGCTCGGGTGGGAAGGCGTAGGTGCCGCGCGAGAGGTACTCCTTGATGATGTCGTTCTGGGTCGTGCCCTTCAGCTGGTCACGATTCACCCCGTTCTCCTCGGCGACGGTGACGTAGAGGCCGAGCAGCCAGGCGGCGGTCGCGTTGATCGTCATCGAGGTGTTCATCTCGTCGAGCGGGATCCCGTCGAGCAGCTGGTGCATGTCGCCCTTGTGGGCGATCGAGACGCCGACCTTGCCGACCTCGCCGCGGGCGAGGACGTGGTCGGGGTCATAGCCGGTCTGGGTCGGCAGGTCGAAGGCGACCGAGAGGCCGGTCTGTCCCTTGGCGAGGTTGCCGCGATAGAGCTCGTTGGAGCGCTTGGCGTCGGAGTGGCCGGCGTAGGTGCGCATCACCCAGGGGCGATCGCGCTCGGGCAATCTGTGGTCGCTCATCCCCCCATCTTATTTGGGATCGCCGTATTTACGGGCGAGTCGGCGCGCGGGGCGGATCAGCCCGCGACCGAGGCTTTGGTCTCGCCGATCCGCAGGCTGCCGAAGTAGACGGTCACCGACTCGAACATCCCGGCCTCGCGGTAGTTCATGAGCTTGGCGTGGTTGGCGCTGCCGCCGTTGCTCGAGTCCATCGTCGCCATCGCCAGCCGGTCGGTGCTGTTGCCGGCGCCGGGGAAGAAGGTGACCCGCTGGCCGTCGATCCACATCTCGACCCAGCCGTCGCTGGCGAAGCGCTCGTGCAGCAGCAGCTCGACCCAGCGGCCCCGGACCAGCGGCATCTGCCAGGGCGAGTCCCAGTCGTAGGTGCCGTTCCGTTCCCAGCTGAAGTGGTCGCCGGCGATACCGATCCGCCAGGGACTGGGACCGGCGAAGGGCGGGCCGTAGATCTCGACCAGCGAGAGCCACCCGGGGACCGTGGCGGGGAAGTCGGCGGGGAGCAGGAATTTCGTCGCCAGCCAGAACTCGTCGCCGGGATCGATCAGGGAGGGCGAGAGCGCCTGCGCGCGGGGATTGTCGGTCGGCGTGACCGGGGCGACGTCGCCCTCGTCGACGGTGAGCCGGAAGACGGTCTCGGCACTGCCCAGCGGGTCGGAGACTTCGGCGATCGCGTCCGGGGCGGCCTGGATCAGGTCGAAGTCGGAGATCTGGTCGCCCTCGAAGAGGGGAGGGAGGACGGGCTCGGGCTCCTGCGAGCGCGGCGGCACCGGTTCCGCGGGGTCGACTGCAGGCGGCCGCGGCGGTTCCGGAGCAGGGGGCGTCGGTGCGGGCGGGGTCGGCGTGGGTGGCGACGGAGTGGGCGGCGTCGGTGCGGGCGGTTTCGCCGGCGCCGAGGGGGCCTGTGGGGTCGGCCCCGGCGTTTCTGGTGCGCTGGGGGCGGGAACGGAGGGGACCGCCGGCAGCCCCGCGCTCGGCGCTGGGCCCGGCGTGGCGGGTACGTTGGCGGACGGTGGGTCGGCGAGGTCGGAGTTCGAGTCGGACCGCCCGCCTTTCGGCGTCCTGACGAAGCCGGCGCGGCGTGCGCCCACGGCCCGCTTTCTGGCAACGGCTGGACCGCGCTTATGCCGTGCTGTCTCCGAGCCACGCAGCGCGGCCTGCTCGGCGGCGGTCGCGGGGACCTGGCCTAGCAGCGCGGTGGGTGCGGGGGCACGGACGTGAGCGATGACCGCCCTGTCCGGCGAGGAGCGGGCTCCGCCGAGCGCGCTGCCCAAGAGCAGAAGCGCCAGCACCGCGACGACGATGCCGATCGCAAGGATTCCCCGGCGCCTCATACGTTCGGGCTGCCCAAGAGCAGAAGCGCCAGCACCGCGACGACGATGCCGATCGCAAGGATTCCCCGGCGCCTCATACGTTCGTCCATACCCACTTGCGCGCAGGTTACTCGTCTGAACGGGGGCATGTAACGGGGCTGAGAACAGGCGCGCGACGCTTCCCGGGCGGCGCGAACGATGTCTTCCAGACCGGCCCCAGCCGCATCCTTTCGCCCGGCCTGTGTTTAGGCTGCCAGCGATGAAGACGAGATTTGCAGCCATTTCCCTTGCTGTCTGCGCGATTTTGCTGGCCCTCGGCGGCCTCGCCAGCGCCGCGATGGTCGGCATCTACCGCAACAGTATGGAGTCGACCGGGCAGCGCTCCCAGCTGATCAAGCTCTCGGGCGCCAGCTGCGGGCGCAGCGGGGCAAGCGGCGCCCTGCGGGTCGCGGTCGGAAAACGCACCGACGCCTGTGCCTTCCGCACTCCGGTGCTCGGCCGCGACCTCGAGATCGCGGCGACCGAGCGGCTGCTCAGCGGCACGGCTCCCGCCTTGCAGAAGAAGGCTTACCTGGGGCTGGAGCTGCGGGCCGGGGGCGGCGCCAAGTACCAGCTGCTCGCCTTCCCGCTGCAGCGCAAGGTGCAGCTGGTCAAGGTGACCGGCGCCGGCAGCGAATTCCTCGCGATCGAGAAGGACGTCAAAGACCTGATGGGCCTGAACAAAGCCAACGCGCTGCGCCTGCGCGCGCTCAACTCCGAACCGGGCAAGGCCAGTCTCTCGGCCTACCTCGGCGGCAACCTGGTCGCCGAAGCGAAAGACGAAACGGCGGGTGAATTGACCGGCCGGGCCTCCGCCGTCGCGATCGGCGCCGTCAACGGCGCCAACGGCGTGGTCGGCAGCGTCGACGACGTCGTCGTCCGCACCCGCGTGCGCTTCTAGTGTCGTCCCGGGACAGTCGTCGGCCTGCATAATCCGCGGCGATGTCGACCTCGACCATCGAGCGCCCGCGGACGGCCGGGCCCGGCTCCGGACTGGGCGGCGAGTGGAGGGTGATCGTCCGCAACGACGACCACAACACCTTCGAGCACGTCGCCGCGACGCTGGCCCGGGTTCTGCCCGGGGTGGACCTCGCGCAGGGGCACCGGATCGCCGACCAGATCCACAACAGCGGCCAGGCGATCGTCTGGACCGGACCGCGCGAGCCGGCCGAGCACTACTGGGCCGAGCTCGACTCCGCCGGCCTGACGATGGCACCGCTCGAGAGGGCCTGAACGCGATGAGGTCAGCGTGGGCCGTCGCCCTCGCGGTTGCGGCCTGCTGTGTCGCCCCGATCGCCGCGCCCGTGGCAGGCGGGTCGGTTCTGCCGACCGGCTTCCGCGACGACGCCGCGATCTCGGCCCTCGACGAACCGACGACGCTGCGCTTCGCCCCCGACGGGAGGGTCTTCGTCGCCGAGAAGGCGGGGAGGATCCTCGTCTACGACGATCCCGACGACCCGACCGCGACGGTCTTCGCCGATCTCCGCACCCAGGTCTACGACACCGGCGACCGCGGCCTACTCGGCCTCGAGATCGACCCGCAGTTCCCGGCGCGCCCCTTCCTCTACGCCCTCTACACCTATGACCACGTGCTCGGCGAGCCAGGCGGGGCTCCGCGCTGGGGGGAGCCGGGGCAGACCGGCGACGGCTGCGACGAGAAGCCGGCCGGGACCGGTGTCGACGCCTGCCCGGTCAGCGGCCGCCTGGTGCGGCTCGCGGTCGGCGAAGGCGGAGCCGGGGACGAGGCGGTCGAGAACGGCGAGGGCGAGCCGGAGGAGAACGTCCTGGTCGAGGACTGGTGCGCCCAGTTCTCCTCGCACTCGGTCGGCGACCTCGAGTTCGGCCCCGACGGCTGGCTCTACGCGAGCGGGGGAGAGGGCGCCGACGCCAACGGCGTCGACTACGGCCAGGCCGGATGGCCGCAGAGAAACCAGTGCGGAGACCCGCCGGCCGGCATCGGCGGCGAGCAGACGCCGCCCAGCGCCGAAGGCGGCGCCCTGCGCTCCCAGGATGCCCGCACGCCCGCCGATCCGCTCGATCCCGGCAGCGACCCAACGGGGCTCAACGGGGCGTTGATTCGGATCGATCCCGACAGCGGCGCCGGCGTTTCCGGCAACCCGATGTTCGGCAGCGTCGACGCGAACGAGCGGCGCATCGTCGGTTACGGCTTCCGCAACCCGTTCCGCTTCGCGCTCGACCCGGCCGGCGGGAAAATCTACGTGGGCAACGTCGGCTGGGGGCGCTACGAGGAGATCGACGCCTTCGCCGTCGACTCCACCCGCGCCTTCAACTCCGGCTGGCCCTGCTACGAGGGACCCGGCCCGAACCTCAACTACCAGAGCCTCGGGCTCGAGCTCTGCAACGGTCTCTACGCGGTGCCGGGGGCGGTCTCGCCGCCGTTCTTCCACTATCGCCACGGCAACCCCGTCGTGCCCGAGGAGGGCTGCGCGGAGAACGGCGCGGGCTCGGCGATCTCGGGACTCGACTTCTACGAGGGCGGCCCGTTCCCGGACGCCTACGACGGCGCCCTCTTCTTCGCCGACGCGACCCGCGGCTGCGTCTTCGCGATGCTCCGCGACGGGGACGGCAATCCCGATCCGCTGACCGCGACGACGTTCATGTCGGATGCGGGGCCCTATCCGGGGATCGACCTCGAGGTCGGCCCGGACGGCGCCCTCTACTACGTGCAGCTGTTCGGGTCCGGATTTGCGCCCGGGTCCGTGCACCGGATCTCCTACGACCCGGTCGCGCCCTTTGCGCGGCTGAGCGCGAGTCCGGAATGGGGCCCGACGCCACTGCCGGACGTCGAGCTCGACGCCGGCGGCTCCTCCGACCCGGGCGGGAAACCGCTCAGCTTCGAATGGGACTTCGAGGGCGACGGGACCTTCACCGGCCCCGACGCCGCGCAGGTGACGAAAACGTTTACCGGGACCGACAACGTCGAGGTCGCGGTCAGGGTCGGCAACGGGACCGGGAGAACGAGCATCGCGAAGGTGAGGCTGTACCCCGGCGACACGCCACCGCAGCCGACGATCGAAGAGCCGCTCGGGTCGCTGAGCTGGCGCGTTGGCCAGCAGATCGAGTTCGACGGGACCGCCACCGACGCGGAGGAGGGCGGGATCGAAAACTCCAGCCTCTACTGGAAGACGCGGCTCTATCACTGCCCGGCGGCCTGCCACGCGCACCCGCTGCGGGCCTTCCCCTCGGTCGGCGCCGGCAGCTTCCTCGCCCCCGATCACGATTACCCCTCGCACCTCGAAATCAGCCTTACCGCGATCGACTCCCGTGGACTCAGTGCGACCGAAGCGGTCGCGATCTATCCCCGTCCGGTCGACCTGACGATCGCCTCCGATCCGCCCGGCGTCCAGCTCGGCGCCGGCCTGCTCGCGCAGGCGGCGCCTTTCGGCCTGACCGCGATCGAGGGCTCCAGCGTCACCCTGTCCGCGCCCGCTACCGCACTGCTCGGCGGTGCCGGCTACGGCTGGAGTGGCTGGTCGGACGGCGGTGCCCGCGTGCACACCGTCGTCGCCGAGCAGCCGGCGACCTACACCGCTTCCTATGCCGGTGCTCCCGTCGCTGCGCCGTCCTCCGTACCGGCGCCGCCGCCGCAGCCCGCGCTGCCGCACACGCGGATCGGCGCCCACCCGCCGCAGCGGACGCAGGGGAGCAGAGCTCGCTTCGTCTTCTCCTCCGACCAGCCGGGCTCGTTCCGCTGCAAGCTCGACCGTGGCCCGTATCGACCCTGCCGTTCGCCCAAGCTCTACAAGGACCTCAAGCCCGGCAAGCACGTCCTACGGGTGGTCGCGGTCGCCGCTGACGGCGCTGCCGATTCGACGCCCGCGGTCTTCCGCTGGCGCGTGCTGGCGCCGCGTTAGCGGTGCGCTCGCTCACTCACCGGCGAGCGTCGCCAGCAGCAGGATTGAGTTGGCCGCGTAGTCGAGGGCGGGCTCGGAGGTGACGTAGTCCCGGCGGTTATCGGCGTAGACGACGGCGGAGTCGAAACGGCGCCAGCGCCCCGCGGGCCCGAAGCCCTGGGCGCGCACGACGCGCAGCGGCGCCGGTCCGCCGACCACCGCGCCTCGCGGTCGCGCCGGGCCGAAGAGCGACGCCCAGCTGGACAGGTGGCGGGGGCTTTGGGGGCCGAAGCCGGCGACGAAGCTGGCGCCCCAGGGATTGCGGCCGAGCAGGTAGTCGCGGGCGCCGGCGGCGCCCGTGCGCCCTCCCGGCTGGCGCGAGAGGGCCGCGACTGCCCCCCCGGCGCCGTTCGAGGAGGTGGTGCCCCAGCCGAAGGGGCCGGCGGGACCGAAGGCGTTGCGGCGAGACCAGGCGATCGCCGCGCGGCCGCTGCGGCCGAGGAAGCGGCAGGCCTGCCGGCGCGTCGGTGACGGGCCGAGGGCGGGGGCGCCGAGTCGGCCGCAGATGTCGGCGGCGGCGAGGGCGGCGGCGTTGGCGTAGCCAAGGACCTGGCGCGCATCCGACCCGGCGAGATGGCGGCGTGCGGCGGCCAGGTAGGCCGACTCGCCGGTCGCCCGGTAAAGGGCCGCGGCGCCGGCGGCCAGCGAGTCGCGCCAGCCGGGGACCACGTAGAAGCCGCCAGCGTGTCGCAGCGCGGGAGTGGCCCGGCCCGCGGCGCTGCCCGCCGCGTACCACTCGCGCGCCTGCGCAAGCAGGGTGGCTCGGGCCGGCTCGGGGCTGCGTTCGGCCGCCAGCGCTAGCGCAGCGGCGACCTTGCCGCCGATGTCTCCCCCGACCGTCCCGCCCCAGTGGAAGGCGAGCCTGTGGGCGATCCCCCGCAGCCCCGAAGCGTCGTCGGCGCTCGGGTTCGAGAAACCCCGGAAGTGGTCGCGGACATCGCCGATCTGGGTGACGAAGAGGTCCTCCGCCGGGTGGGCCTTAAGTAGCCAGCGCACGCCGACGTCGGCCTCCCGCTCGAGCGCGGAACGGTGGCGGGGGTTGAGCCTGGCCGCCGCCTCGAGGACCATCGTCGCGTAGGCGGTGGTCTGGGTGAAGTGGAGCATGTCTCCGGCGTCCATCCAGCCGCCGGTCAGCTCGAAGTTCCGTCCCGCGTAGCGCCCGCCGGCGACGGTCGCGTCGTGCAGGTGCGCGGGGCCGTGCAGAAGGGCGGGCTCGCCGCCGTCGCGGTTGGCCTCGAAGAAGTGCAGGATCAGCGGGATCAGCGAGGCCGAGCCGCTCGGGGCGATCCGCCAGGGCCGGGAGATGCGGCCCGCGGCATGGAGCCTGTAGGCGCCGGGACGGCGGATCGGGCTGAGATCCGCGCGGAAGGCGCTCGGCCAGGGGGCGGCCGCGCCGCTCGCCGCCCGCAGTCGCCCGCGCAGGACGAGGCGTCGACCCCGGTAGACCCCGAAGCGCGCGCCTCGCAGCGAGGGCGAGCCGGCGACGATCGCCAGCTTCGCGTCGCCGGGAGCGCTGGGGCCGCCGACCCGGATCGCGGCGGGTGGTGCAGCGACTGCGCCGGCCGGCCCGCCCAGCAGGGTAAGCAGCGCGCAGAGCGCAATGCCGAAGATGCGCCCGGCGCCCACCGCTCTGCCGATCTCTCGCCCTCTCATCACGGTCTGGCCCCTTCGGGCCCGACCAATCTACTTTGCCCCGCGCCCGCCGAGCCCGGCTTCCTGCAATCGGTCCACAGGTGCTCAGGTCACCGTCCTGGCCTGCCGAAGTAGTCCTGTGCGCCGAACCGCACTCGCAATTGCGCTCCTGGTCGTTCTGGCGCTGCCACCGCAGGCGCCGGCGAGCCCTGCTGTCCAGCCGGTCGTGCTCGGCGCGAACACGATGGGGATGACCGAGGACACGGCCGGGGCCATCGACCGCTTCGCCGCCGCGGCGGGGCGGATGCCGCGGATCCTGATGTCCTACCGCGACTGGAACGAAGGCTGGAGCACCGCCTTGGTCGAGCCCCGCTTCATCGACCCCGTCGTCGCGCGCGGCGCGGTGCCGATGATCACCTGGCTGCCGCGCCTCGACAGCGGCGACCCGATCCTGCAGCCCGCCTATGCCCCCGCCGCAATCGCAGCCGGCGCCCACGACCTCTACATCGCCCGGGCCGCGCGCGAGGCGGCCGCCTTCGGCCGGCCGCTGCTGCTCCGCCTTGCCCACGAGATGAACGGCTCCTGGTCCTCCTGGGGGGAGGGGGTGAACGGCAACACGCCGGCCGCGTACGTGGCGATGTGGCGGCACGTGGTCGCGATCTTCCGCGCCGCGGGGGCGACCAATGTGCGCTGGGTCTGGTCGCCCAACGTACTCGGCCCAAGCTCCTCGCTGGCGAGCGCCGCGGTCGCGCCCTTCCAGCCTTTCTATCCCGGCGATCGCTGGGTCGACTTCGTCGGTCTCGACGGCTACAATTGGGGCGCCCTGCGCGGCGCTGGCTGGCACGGTTTCGCGAGCCTGTTCGGCTCCAGCTACGACGCCCTTGTCAGGCTCGCCGACAAGCCGGTGATGATCGCCGAGACCGCCTCGGCGGAAGCGGGCGGCAGCAAGGCGGCCTGGATCCGCTCGATCCCCTCCGTCCTGCGCAAGCGGATGCCGCGCGTGCGCGCCCTGATCTGGTTCGACCGCGCCAAGGAGACCGACTGGCAGGTCGCCTCCTCACCAGCCGCGCGGGAGGCCTTCAGGGCGGTCGCGAACTCACTCCTGCTCTCGGGCACCCCCAGCGACCTGCTCAGCGCGCCCGATCGCCCCGCGAAGCCCGCTGCACGGGCCGCGGGGCCGATCGCCCCGCGCCGCCCGCTCTAATCGAGGGCCAACAGGCAGCGCTACACTGGCGCGTTCGATGGCGGTGCTGGAGCCTGGCGGGGAAGAGCGATCTGGGGCGGTCCCTGCGGTGGAGCCGCGCTCGGGGCTGTTGCCGAACTTCCTCATCCTCGGCGCCCAGAAGGCGGGGACCACGGCGCTGTTCTATGCGCTCTCCAAGCACCCGGAAGTCTTCGCCAGCAAGCTCAAGGAGCCGAGCTTCTTCACCGACCCCGTCGAGGCCTTGGCCGACGCCGCCGGTCCCGGCGACGAGGTGACGCGGATGATGGACTCGCGCGCCGAGTACGAAGGGCTGTTCGCCGAAGCCGGCGACGCCGTCGCCAGGGGGGAGGCGTCGACCAGCTACCTCTACGACAGCGGCGCTCCGGAGCGGATCAAAGCGCTCGTCCCCGAGGCGAAGCTGATCGCGGTATTGCGCAACCCGGTCGACCGCGCCTACTCGAACTTCCTCTACCTGATCCGCGAGGGGCGCGAGCCGCTGCACGACTTCCGGGCCGCCCTGGCCGAGGAAGGCAAGCGCCGCGCCGCCGGCTGGTCGACCACCTGGCGCTACCTCGACAAGGGACTCTACGCGGCGCAGATCGAGTGCTATTTGGCGCAATTCGGCCCCGACCAGCTTCGTTGTTACCTCTATGAGGACTACGACGAGGACCCGGAGTCGACGATGAGGGACGTCTACGGGTTCCTCGGGATCGACGACGGCTTCTCCCAGGACCTCTCCGCCCGCCTCAACGTTAGCGGCCTGCCGAAGAGCGAGCGCCTGCAGGCACTCTCGCGCCGCTCGCAGCGGCTCAAGTGGGCGCTCGACCCGCTGATCCCCGATCGCTTGCGGCGCAGCCTGCTGAAAGCCCAGAACAGCAACCTCTCGCGCCCGCCGATCGCGCCCGAGCTGCGGGCCGAGCTGATTGAGTCCTGCCGCGACGACATCGAGCGCGTCGGCGAGCTGACCAGCCTCGACGTCTCCCGCTGGCTCGAGATCGAGCCGGCGGGCGCGGGGTAGTGTTCGAGCCGGTCAGGCTCGCCGAGGTCGAGCTCGGGGAGCCGCTCCCAGACCTCCAAGCCAGCCGGGCCTCGGATGGACGGGCTTACCGTCGGGCGCTCATTTTCGTACGGCTGCACACCGAACCGCTGGCGCTCTGCGAAGTCGAGCTGGGGGGGGACGGCTCGCTTGCGCCGGAGTCGCTGGCGCGGGCAATCTGGCCCGAGGTAGCCGAGCGGGCGCGACGACACCTCGCCGCCGACGGGATCGAGGCGCCGGCCGCGCTCGACGTCGGCGGGATCGCCTCCTCGCAGGAGGGCGAGCCTCCCTGCGCCGTCGCCCGTGCCGAGTTCCTTCGCATCGCCCCCGAGCTGACCGTCCTGATCCCCTCGCGCGAGCGCTCCGAGCGGCTGCAGCGCTGCCTCGACTCGATCCTCGCCTCCGAGTACCCATCCGAGCGGATCTCGCTGATCGTCGTCGACAACGCTCCCGAGACCGACGCCACGCGGCGCCTCGTCGAGTCTTACGCGGACCGCGCCGAGATTCGTTACCTGCGCGAGGACGCGACCGGCAGCGCCAGCGCCCGCAACCGCGGCCTGCAAGAGGTCGAGACCGACCTCGTGGTGATGACTGACGACGACACTGTGGTCGACCGTTGTTGGCTGACCGAGGTGGCCCGCTCCTTTGACCGTCACCCAACGGCGGCGACGGTCTCGGGGCTGCTGCTGCCGATGGAGCTGGACACGCAGGCGCAGATGTGGTTCGAGGAGTACGGCGGCTTCAGCCGCGGCTTCGATCGGCGTCTTTTCGACCTCGGCGAGAACCGGCCCGCCGATGAGCCTCTCTTTCCTTGGACCACCGGTCTCTTCGGCACCGGCAACAACTTCGCCTTCCGTACCGCCGCGATCCGCGAGATCGGCGGCTTCGACGCTGCTCTCGGCAACGGCACCCCGGCCCTGGGCGGGGTCGACAGCGAGATCCTCCTGCGCACGATCCTGCGCGGCCACACGATCGTCTACGAGCCGCACGCCGTCGTCCACCACGCGCACCGGCCCGACTACGCAGCGTTGCGGCGACAGATCCACGCCTACGGCGCCGGCATGGTCGCCTGTCATCTCAAGACTCTTTTGGCGAACCCGGGCCTGACTCTCTCGTTCGCCGGCAAGCTGCCGACCGGCCTGCGTTTCGTGCTCGGCTCCGACTCGTCCAAGAACGCTCAGAAGCGCAGCGACTACCCCCGGGAGCTAACCCGGCTGGAGCTGCGGGGGATGCTGTACGGGCCGCTCGGCTACGCGCGCAGCCGCCGCAAGTACGGCCGGCACCCGATTCCATCGCCGGAGCGGTAATGGCCCTGCCTCCCCAGCCGGGGGTCGACCTCGAGGCGCCGGTGGCGCAGGGGCCCGACACCCGATCCGGGGTGTCGAAGGCAGCGCTGCGCGGCGCTGCCTGGATGGGCTTCGCGACCTGGATCAATCAGGCCGTTGCGCTGACCGCCTTCATCGTCCTCGGCCGCCTGCTCGCGCCCGACGACTTCGGCCTCGTGGCCGCCGCCAGCGTCGTCCTCTGGCTGCTCCGCGTTCTTGTCGACCAGGGCTTTGGCCAGGTGCTGGTCCAGCGCGCCGAGCTCACCGCGAGCCACGTCGACACGGCGTTCTGGACCGCGCTCGTCACCGGCACCGCGATCGCTCTGTTGACCATCGCCACGGCGCCGCTGGTCGCCGACCTCTACTCGCTGCCGGAGCTGACCGGCGTCCTGCAGGCGCTCAGCATCGTCTTCATCTTCGTCGCCTTCGACTCCACCCAGAGCGCTCTGCTGGCCCGTGAGATGAAGTTCCGCGTGCAGGCGCTGCGGCGGCTGGGGGCGAGCCTGGTGAGCGGCGCGGTCGCCATCGCTCTCGCCTTCGGCGGCGCGGGGGTCTGGGCGCTGGTGGCGCAGACGCTGATCTACGAGGGCCTGCTGGTCGCGTTGCTCTGGTCGCTGACCTCGTGGCGGCCGCGCTGGCGGTTCTCGAGAGTCGAGTTCAGGGAGCTGTTCGGGTTCGGGATGCGGATGACGATGATTCGCGCCCTGACCAACGTCGGCGCCTACAGCGACAACCTCCTGATCGGGATCGTGGTCGGCGCCGTTGCGCTCGGCTACTACGTGGTCGGCTTCCGCGTGGTGGTGGTGATCAACACCCTGATCGCGATCGCGCTCACGCAGGTGGTGCTGAGCGCCTTCTCGCGCCTCCAGCACGACCGCGCGGCGCTGAACGGCGCCCTCTACCGCTCGACCAAACTGGCGGCGGCGATCAGCCTGCCGATCTACGCCGGCCTGGCCCTGGTCGCCCACCCGCTGACCGTGTTCATCTTCGGGCAGAAGTGGGCGCCGAGCGCGCCGGTGATGCAGGCCTTGACGATCGCCGGCTTCGTCCAGTGCCAGATGCTCTTTACGACCCAGTACGCGATCGCGCTCGGACGGGTCGGCAACGAGCTGGCCTGGACGGTGGGGTTGATCGGCGCCGAGCTGATCGCCTTCGCGGTGGCCGTCCAGTTCGGGATCGTCGCCGTGGCGCTTTCGCTCGGGATCGTGCTGCTCGTCGCCTGGCCGGTCAGGCTTGGGTTGCTGAGGACATGGGGCGGGGTTCGCTTCAGCTCCTACTTCCGGCCGTTCCCAAGCCTGCTGGCCGCGACCCTGGCGATGGCGGCGGCGGTTTTCGCCGCCAAAGCGGCTCTCGGCGGGGTCGGCGAAGCGACGGCGCTGCTGATCGAGGTCGCCGTTGGCATCGTCGCCTACCCGCTGGCCCTGGCGGTGTTCGCCCGCGGTGAGCTGAGCGAGATGCGCGCCTGGGCCGGGCAGTTACGCGGCTCCTGAGCGGCCTCAGGGCGCGAAGGTGGACAGCGTCAGCGGGCGCCCTCGCTCCCTGCCGCCGACCCTGACGTCGACCCGGATCTCCACCGGCCGGCTCGGGGCTGGGTTGAGCCGCTGGAGCGGGCGCAGTGACGGCGGCTTGGCGACGAACCCAGAGATGACCCGCGTTCCGTGGCGGGGGACTTTGACCGCGATCGCCTCGGCAGCGGGCCGGCGCAGGTCGCGGACGGTGAAGCGGGCGGCACGGTCGGTCGAGTTCTTCAGCCCGACGCTGAGCCGTTCGCCGTCGCCGATCAGGAAGGCGGCATAGGAGGTTTCCTCGCGCGCCTGGGTCAGCGCCCGGTCGCGCGCGAGGACGAAGGCGAAGACCGAGATCGCCACCGCGACGACCACCAGGACCAGCCCCAGCGGCGAGGTCAGCTGCGCGACCGTGGCCGAGGACGGCCGCTCGCCAGGCACGCCGAGGACGGCGAGCGCCGCGGTGACGACCAGGGCGCCGGCGAGCAGGCGGTTGGTCGTGATCCCGGCGTCGGTGGCCGAGAGGAGGAGGCCGAGGAGGACGATCAGGGCGAAGGTCAGGGCGCCGGCAGTGGAGAGCCGGGCGCCGCTCAGATCGCCGCGCAGCGGCGCGAGCCGGCTGGCCGCGAACCAGGGCAGCGCCAGCAGCAGGACGATGCCGCCGGCGATGCGCAGCGGGCTGCCGGCGGCGAGGGCCGCGACCGCGGTCGCGGCGAGGATCGCGACTGCCAGCAGCACCGCGGTCTCCTGGATGCGATCCCGACTCACCGGCGGGTCAGCTCCCGCACGTCGTAGATCCTGATCGCGCCGTTGTCGTAGATCAGGTTGATGCCGCGCACTCGCCCGAACTTGGTCAGCTTCGCCAGTGGGATCGGTTCGCGGTAGGGCTTCGCGTAGAGCTCGCTGCTGGAGAAGTACCAGCCGCGCACCGGGATCGAGTCTGAGAGCCGCCGGTCGGCGACGATGTAGTCGACCCGCTTGCCGCGCAGGACGCGCACCTCGCGCGGGGTCAGCTCGGGGGTCGTGAAGGGGAGGGCGACCGAGAGTTCGTCGACCTCGCCGTCGACCGGGTTCTGCTCCCCGTAGGCGCCGATCAGCTGGCCGTTGGTGCGGTCGGTAAGCACGTGGTTGCCGGCCCCGAGGTATTCCTTCATCCAGCGTGAGCCGACGATGCCCTCCTCGCTGACCGCTCGCAGGTCGGTGCCGGCGAGGTAGGGCCCCGGCAGGCGTGCGTAGGGAGGCCAGAAGACCGTCACACCGCCGACGAAGATGACCGCGACCACGGCGATCGCCGTCGTGCCGAGCAGCGCGCGCTGGCGGCTGCCAGCGATGTGCAGCCGCAGCGCGAGCCGTCGCCGACCCCAGCCGATTTCCGGCAGCGCGTGGTGCTCCAGCACGTGCACGATGAGCAGCGCCACCACGAAGCCGACGCCGAGGAAGACGAAGCCCGAAGAGCGGTTGGCCGACTCGACCCCGGCTCCGGCGACTCGCAGCACCAGGGTCGGCAGGTAGACGAGGGCGGCGCCGCCGAGCAGGAGCGCCGCCGGGTTGGCCCGCCGCCGCCAGGCCAGCGCCAGGCCGAACGGGAGCGTCGCGAGGATCAGCGCGATCGAGGAGACGGCGGTGACTTTGAGCCAGAGCGGGGCGACGGACTCTGGCGTCGGCGCCGCCGAGAAGGCGCGGTAGGCGCCTTCCTTGCCGGTGGCGACGTTGGCCACGCCTTCGACCGCGGGGGCAAGGATCGGTTGCAGATAGTCGATCGTCGGCGTCGCCACGGTCGCGGCCCAGAGGACGACGGCGCCGAGCGCGAAGCAGGCGATCGGCCAGGGCGCTCGGCTGGCGATCCCCCAGCGGTTGAGGGTCAGCGCGAAGGCGCAGAGGGTGAAGACCATCGCCGTGAACAGGTAGCTGGTCAGGTGGTGGGTGGCGGTAAGTCCCGCCACGATCACGGCCAGGCAGGCGCCGAGGGTCCAGAGCTCGCGCCCGCCGGGCGCTCGCATCCAGCGCAGGGTCATGACCAGGGCGGCGATCGCCAGCGGCAGCGCAAAGCTCTCATACGAGAAGCCGGCGTCGAAGTAGAGAAAGCTCGGGTTCGCCATGTAGACGACGGTGGCGATGCCGGCGACGCGCGGCGACTCCGAGGCCTCCTGGAAGAGCGCGTAGAGGGCGGCGATCAGGACCACGCGGCTGAGGCCGATCGCGATCAGCCCGCTGGCGAAGAGCGAGGCACCGGTGAGGCGGGAGATTGCGTCGGCGACGATCTCCATTCCGGGGAAGTAGGAGCTGATCGGCAGCAACGGGTTCTGGTGCAGGAGGTGACCGGACTGGAAGACGTCGATCGCGGTGCGGGCGTGCGAGAGCTCGTCGTAGTAGGTGAACCCGGTTGGGTTGGCGAGCAGCTTGACGCCGTAGAGGGCGAGCGAGAGCGCGACGAGGAGACCCAGCCGCTGCGCCGGCGTCGGCCTGGCGAAGATTTGGATCGCGGCGACGACCAGCACCATCGCGATCAGGCTCGGCCAGTAGGCGTCGTCGGCCCAGCCCTGGCCGTCGCGGCTGCCGATCGTCGCCAGCGCCTGCAGCAGCAGCATCAGTCCCAGGAAAACCGCCACCGAAGGGACCAGCGGCAGCTTCGCGAGCAGCCCGGAGCTCGGCTCGCGGGGCAAGGGGTCCTCCCGCACGGGGTTCGGAGCGGTAGCGAGCGGCAAAGCTATGTCACCCGGGCGTAGAGGCCTTCGAGTTTCCGGGTCTGCGTCGCCAGGTCGAAGCTCTGCTCGGCGGTGCGCCGGCAGGAGGCGCTGAGGGCCGTCCAGCCGGCGTCGTCGCGGGCGAGGTCGAGGATGCGCTCGGCGAGCGCGGCCGAGTCCCTTTCCTCGACCAGAAAGCCCGACTCGCCGTCGATCACCGCCTCCGGGATCCCGGCGTGGCGGCTGGCGACGACGGGTAGCCCGCTGGCGAGCGCCTCGAGGATCGTGATCGGCAGGCCCTCGGTGTTGCCGGCGCGGTCGGTCACGCTCGGCGCGGCCAGAACCCGTGCCCGGCGCATCCACTCGGTCACTTCCTCCTGCGAGCAGGGGCCGAAGATGCGGAACGAACGGAGTTTGGCGGCGGCGCGGGCCCGCAGCTTGGCCTCGTTTTCGCCGCTGCCGATCAGGACCAGCTCCAACTCCGGCAGGGATTGCTGCGCGACCGCCATCGCGTCGATCAGGTGCTCGAAGCCCTTCTTCTCGACGAAGCGGCCGACGCCGAGCACGACTGGCTCCCGCTCCGCCAGCGGGGCGGGCGAGAAGCGCGAGAGGTCGACGCCGATGTAGTGGGTCTGGACGCGCTCCTCGGGGACGCCGAGGCCGATCACCCGCCGGCGAATGTGATCGGACACGGCCAGCAGCACGTCAGCGCGCTCAACCATCGAGGAGCGGCGACGTCCGTAGCGCCAGGCCATCAGGCCATTGCTGAGGTCGCTGCGCTGGGTCGCGTCGTAACCGTGGAAAGTGACGAGAAGCGGCAGGCCGAGGCGGCGCTGCAGCGGCAGGGCGTTGACGGCGCTGGTGCCGAAGTGGGCGTGTAGGAGAGAGGGCGAGCGTCCTTCGAGCCGGGCAAGGAAGTCGCGCGGCGGGTAGCCGAGCAGGTGGCGCGCCTCCCGCGTCTTTCCTAGCGGACCCCCTTCGTTGACGGTCACGGCCTCGCGGTCGCTGAGGTCGATGCCCTTGACCCGCAGCCTGCCAGTGAGGACTGGGGAGTAGGAGCGCAGCGCGTCCGCCTGGCTGACGATGAAGGTCTCGGAGAAGGGAAGCAAGTGATCCCGGTAGATCAGCGCCCGGGGATTTTCGGACTTTGCGGTGGCAATCCCGGCATCCTAGGCGCTTTCAACCCCAGCTAGGGTGCCGAAATCAGACACCGCGGTAAAGCTCGAGCAGTGCCGCCGCGCATTCATCCCAGGAGATCAGGCGTGGGGTCGAGTGGGGGGCGGGTTGCGCTAGCTGCTCGAGGATCGCTGCGGCGACCGCCGTGGCGGGGGCGTCCGGCGGGACCGCGCGCGCCCATCCTTCGCGCGCCACCTCGCCGAGGCCGGCGCGGTCGACGACGAGCAGGCGGCGGCCGGCGGCGGCCGCCTCCAGCGCGACCAGCGGGTGGGTCTCGTACTCGCTGAGCAGGACCACGATCGAGGTCTCCCGCAGCAGGCGGGCCATCCCAGCGCGATCCTCGGCCGGCAGGCTGATGAACCCGACCCGGTCTTCCAAGGCCAGCTCGGTCACCTGACGGCGCAACGCAGCCTCGTGGGGTCCTGTGCCGACGATCATCAGTCGCGCCTCGGGCTGTTGCTCCAGTACATAGGGGAGGGCGGCGATCACCTTTTGGTGGTTCTTGTAGCGCTCAAGCCGGCCGATTGAGGCGAGGACGGTTCCGTCGGTGCGCTGTCCGTCGTCGCGATCTCGGCCGCCGTCCGCCTCCGTCTCCCCGAGTTCGACGTCGGTGCCATTGGGGATCAGCACAAACCGCTCGACCGGCAGTCGCAGCTCGCGCGCGTAGAGGTCGATCTCGAATTGCGCTACCGCGATGAGCCGCTCGGCACGGGCGAGCAGCGGCCGCAGCAGCCGACGCTGTAGGCCACGAAGCCGGTGGCGCAGGCGCGAGGAGTGACCGCCGCTGTGGAAGGTGACGACATATGGGACCCGCAGCATCAGCGCCCGCAGCATCGCCAGCGGCGCCACCAGCGTGTGGTAGGACTGGATGTGGACGATGTCCCAGCGCCGCCGGCCCATCTCGCGCCAGATGCGGGGGGCGAGGTAGTAGTCGCGGTTAGCGGGCCAGGAACGCACGGAGCGGATCGAGACGCCGTCCCTGACCTCCTCGACCAGCGCCGGCCCGGGTGAGTCGGCGCAGAGGACCTCGACCTCGACGCCGGACGCCGCCAGGCGCCGGCTTACTTCCATCACGTGACGCTCGGAGCCGCCCTGTCCGAGGGGGCTGCGGGGCGTGACCATGAGGACGCGGCGGCGGCCGGCTGCGGCGGGCTCGGAGATCGCCGCAGCGTATACGGCTCTGGATGGTCGATTCCACCACTAGGGTTCGCCCAGTGCGAATCCTGATGCTCACGCAGTCCTACCCGCCGGTGGTCGGCGGCGAAGAGCGGGCGATCGAGGACCTCAGCGGCGAGCTGGCCGAGCGCGGCCACGAGGTCGCCGTCGCGACCCTGCGCCAGCCGGGACCGGAGCCGCGGGGCGATGCCGGCGTGCGGGTTCACGCCATGCGCAGCGCCGTCTACCGCTTCCGCCGCCTCTATGGCGATCCCGAGCGCCGCCATGCCCCGCCGGTGCCGGATCCCGAGGCGGCGCTCGATCTGCGCCGGGTCGTGCGGCGCGAGCAGCCCGACGTGGTCCACGCCCACAACTGGCTCGTCCACTCCTACCTCCCGCTGCGCCGCGGCGCCGATGCCGCGCTGGTCCTCTCGCTACACGACTACGGGCTGCGCTGCGCGACCCGGCGGATGCTGCACCGCGGCGCCGCCTGCGGCGGCCCGGCCCCGCTCAAGTGCGGGCGCTGTGCGGCGAGCCACTACGGCCTCGCGATCGGCCCGGCGACGGCACTCGCCACCGCGCTCGGTGCCGGGCGCCTGCGCCGCCGGGTCGATCTCTTCCTGCCGGTCAGCCACGCCGTCGCCGATCTCTGCGGCCTCGGCCGGGGGGACCCATTCCGGGTCGTGCCGAACTTCTTCCGCCCGCCGCCCGCCGCCGCCCCGCCCGACGACCCGCGTCTGGGCGAGCTGCCGGACGAGCCCTACCTGCTCTTCCTCGGCGACGCCACGGTGGACAAGGGGGCGCTGGTGCTGGCGCGGGCCTACAGCGACCTCGAGCGGCCGCCGCCGCTCGTCTTCCTCGGCCGCCGCATGGTCGAGGGTCTCGGCGAGCAGCCCGGGGTGACCGCGCTCGGCCCCTGGCCGCGCGAGCTGGTGATCGAGGCGTTGCGCCGTTCTCTGCTCGTCGTGGTGCCGTCGATCTGGCCGGAGCCGTTCGGGCTCGTCGCTCTCGAGGCCGCGGCCGCCGGCAAGCCCGTGATCGCGGCGGGGATCGGTGGGTTGCGGGACATCGTCGTCCCCGAGGAGACCGGCCTGCTGGTTCCCCCGGGCGATGCGCGAGCGCTTAGCGCTGCATTGAAGCGGCTGATCGCCGCGCCCGGCCTGCG
This sequence comes from uncultured Solirubrobacterales bacterium, assembly GCA_963846515.1. Taxonomy (GTDB): domain Bacteria; phylum Actinomycetota; class Thermoleophilia; order Solirubrobacterales; family 70-9; genus VAYN01. Next base: position 842,915 of record CAWJWC010000005.1, read on the forward strand.
CGAGCGGATGGGGGCCGCCGCCAGCGAGCGGGCCAGTGCCTTTGCTGCCGCCAAGGTCGTGCCGGCGTTCGAGGACGCTTACCGGGCAGCTATCGAGCGCCGGCGAGGGGTCGCTGTAGGCGGGCGAGCAACCGGTTGAGCGTGGCACGCCGCTGCGGGAACAGGAACAGCTCGCCGAGGCGGCGGGCAAGCGGACGCGGCGCGACGGCGACCGCAGCGAGCCAGGCGACGAAGGCGAGCCGCATCGCGCCGGAGACGTCGAAGCGACGCCGGCTCGCCCGCACGCCGTCGGCGAGCAGGCCTCGCACGGTGTCGTCCGACCGCGGGTGCCCCCCGCGGTCGAGCCGGATCGAGAGCAGCCGGTTGCCGAGGTCGGAGACGGAGAGGATTCGAGCCGGTCGTCGCAGCCCAATCTCGTCGGCTAGGCGTTCGAGCGCCGGCGCCGTCGTCTGTGCGAAGGCGATCGTCTGGCGGACGTGGCTGAGGTTGAGGCGGGCCTCCGCCGGCTCGTAGTTGTTGGCGCCGTGGACCCTGTAGCTGGCGCCGACCTGCTCCAGGGAGACGACCGAACCGAGCAGGGTCGTGAGGTGGATCAGGTGCCAGTCGGCCCCGCAGCGCCGGTCCCCCTGCTCGGGGATAGGCAGGATTCTGCGTAGGGCGGCGGCGCGGAAGGCGTTGCCGCTGGTCGGCAGCCAGGGGATGTCGAACGGGAAGCAGACCTCGGCCCGGCGCAGGTCGCCGCTCGGCAGCGGAAGGTGGGGAGGAGGCTTGGTCGCGCCAGTCGATTTTCCCGCGGCGTCGATTACGTCCATTCGGAACTGCGCCTTGACCGCTTCGGGATCGGCGGCGAAGGCGGTCGCGACGTGGGCGGCGACGTGGGGGCGGAGGGCGTCGTCGGCGTCGAGGAAGAGCACGATGTCGCCGCGGCAACGGGCCAGTCCCGCGTTGAGGGCGGCGGCCTGGCCGCGGTTCTCCTGCAGCACCAGGTCCACCGAGTTCGCGTAGGCGCTGAGGCGCTCGCGCGAGTTGTCGGTGGAGCCGTCGTCGACGACGACCACGCGCACCCGCGGGTGACGTTGTCCCAGCGCGCTCTCGACGGCGGCGCCGACGAAGGTGCCGTAGTTGTGGTTGCCGATGACGATGTCGACGGCGAGGGCGTCCGCTCGGTCCGCGAGCGTCATCGGCGCAGCGTAAGGCGTCCCCACAGATAGCCGGCGGCGGTGGTGGCGAGACCGGCGACGATCGCGCCGGCCCGCTGCAGGCCGCTGAAGTCGCCCCCCACGGCCTCCCGCAGCCCGTTGAAGACGCCGCTGGGCAGCGTCTTCAGCGTGTAGGCCCGCTCTGAGGAAAGCCCGTCGGCCGAGCCCACAGTGGCGCCCATCAGCGCCTTCGTCTTGCCCTCGAGCCAGCAGCGACGGCAAAAGTAGGCAAAGCTCGTGCGCTCGGCCGGCACCCAGTGTTCGACCCTCGCCGTGGGCACGTGCAGGAGGGCGCCGTCCGGGAAGGCGCGCAAGGCGCGGATTCCGAGCTCGGTGTCCTCGCCACCGCCGTGCGCTGTCGGCGTCGCCATCGCCGGGCCGAGATGGAGGCTGAAGCCGCCGATCTGCTCGAACACCTGGCGGCGAAAGGACATCGCCGCGCCGATCGGGTTGCGCACCGGCGCCACGGTCTCCGGCAGCCCGCGATAGCCACAGCCGATCGTCCAGTAGAACTCGCGCGGCAGCCAGCGCGGCGCCGAACCGCCGTCCCAGCGCGGAGTCGGCATACCGCCGGTGCCGATTACGGCCGGGTCATCGTAGGGCCTCAGCATCTCCTCCAGCCAGGTCTCGGCCGCGATCGCGTCGTCGTCGAGGAAGGCGAGGAAGTCGCCGGCGGCGAGCTCGATGGCGGTGTTCCGCGAGCCCGAGCTGCCGCGCTCGCTGGTGTTTGCGACGACCCTGGCCTCTGGGAAGCGCGCTTGCGCCCGCTCCAGCAGCTCCGGGTTGTGGTCGATGACGACGATCGTCTCCAGCACCGGCCTCGTCTGGCGCGCGATCGCGGCGACCCCTTCGCAGAGTGCCTCCCAGCGCTTTGGGGTGTAGGCGCAGATGATGATGCTGGCCGTGGGCAGCGTGGGCTCGCGCCCGATGCGATCGGCGCCGTTCGCGCTGGCTAGGGCTGGCGCCCGCGTCAAGCGGCCTCGGCCGGGAGGATCTCGGTCCCGGCCAGCTCGCTGTTACCCCGGCGGGGCGTCCGTCGCAGGCGCTCGCGCAGGATGGTTTTCAAGACACGTCCTCCGTCCCTGAAGGTGTTGAGGTTGCTCTGGCCGTGGATGCGATCCCGCTCGAAGCTCGGAACCTCGGTGACCTTGAGGTCAGCCCGAGCGATGCGGATGTTAATCAGGGTCTCGACCTCGAAGCCGGTGCAGTCGACGCTCATCGCCGGCAGGCAGTGACGCCAGAAGGCGTTGTAGCCATAGCAGAGGTCGGAGTAGTCGGTACCGAAGAGGAGGTTCACGGTCCCGCTCAAAAAGTGGTTTCCAGCGGCTCGCAGGGGGGTGATGTCGGAGCTGCCGCCGTCGCGGTGAAAGCGCGTTCCCTTGGCGAAGTCGGCGCCGGCGACCAGCGCCCGCACGAAGGCTGGGATCTCGGCCGGGTCGGCGGAGCCGTCGGCGTCGAGCATCACCAGGATGTCACCGGTTGAGGCCTCGAAGCCGCAGCGCAGCGCGTCGCCCTTGCCGCGCTCGTGTTGGTCGACGACCCTGACGTCGGGCCGCAGCGAGCGGGCGACCTCGGGGGTGCCGTCGGTGGAGAAGCCGTCGACGACGATCACCTCGTGCAGGTCGTCGGGCAGCTCCGCGAAGACGTGCGGAAGGTTCCTCGCCTCGTTCAACGTCGGCACGATCACGCTGACACGCGGCCAGCCGATACTGGGGGGCTGGGACCGCTGGGGCCAGGCCCAGTCAGGATCTGCCAAGGGGCCACCGGCCCCGCTTGCCACGGTGTTCACCGAACTCATACCGCCTCCTCCCAAGGGCGCGAGTGATTCGGCGTGAAGCTAGGAAGTGGCTGCTTGCCAGCGGTTTGTCCGGTGTTTGATCTGGATTAGACCGGCTGAAAATGGGACAGCTATCCGCAAACTGGGTTGTTATCTGGTGATCAGTTACATAAATTTCTGTAACGATTCGCGACAAAAGCCGGCCGGGGGGGGGACGTGGGCGAAAGCCAGATATCAGCGGACAGGAGACTTGGGCAAAGCAGTTGGCGCAGGGGCGAACCGCCCTCGCCGGAGCATCTGCCCGAGTTCCCCCAGCTGTTCGAGCGCTTCCTTTACGGGCTGGCCCTGGTCGATCGCGATGGCAGCGTTCTCTACCTCAACCAGAAGGCGCGACAGATGCTGATCCCGACCGACCCGCGGGCGGCCGAGAGCGCCTGGACCTGTTGTGAGCTGATCTGCGATCGCCTCGGCCCGGTTGTCGGCGGTGGCTGCATCACCGAGCGCGTGCACCGGGGGGACGGTCAGGTCGCGGAAGTGCGGATGGACATCGAGCGCGAGCGGCTGCAGGCCGCCGCCTGGGTGACAGCGTCGCCGCTTGAGGGCGGAGAGCAGATGCTCTTCCACCTGCGCCCGGGCAGGATCGGGGACCGGCGCCGTCGGGCCTCCCTCGAGTGGTTCGGCCAGGCATCGCCCTCGCATCGCTCCGAGCTGCAGGTGGTCACCCTGGGTAGGTTCGGGGTCGAGGGGCCCGACGGCCCGCTCAACGGCGACTGGCTCGAGCACCGGCCCGGGCAGCTGCTCAAGTACCTGGTCGCGGAGCGGCGCCGGGTGGTGGCGAGCGATCGGATCGCCGAGGCCCTCTGGCCCGAGGCGGGGCCAGAGGAGGCGAGGAACCGGCTGCGCTACTACGTGCATGCGCTGCGCGAGCGGCTGGAGCCCGACCGGGGCCACCGTTCGCCGGCCCGCTTCGTCGTTGCCCGGCGCGGGGCCTACTGCTTCGACACCGACGGCGTCTGGGTCGACGCTGACGAGTTCGAGCGCGAGGCGCGCGCCGGCCTGGCCTCCTATAACCAGGGTTTCCTAGCTCCGGCGGCTATTCACCTCGCGAGCGCTATGGCGCTCTACCAAGGCAATTTCCTCGCTGAGGACCCCTACGCCGAATGGGCGCTGGACGAGCGCGAGCGGCTCTGCGAGCTGGCCGGGCGCGCCCTCCGCGCCCAGGTCGACATCGAGATGCAGGCGAATAACCTGGAGGTCGCCGCCGACCACGCCCGCCGCCTCGCCGACATGGAGCCATTCGACACCGACGTGCAGAAGCTGTTCATCCGCCTCTGCCTGCGGCGGGGCCGGCGCAGCGAGGCCTTCCGACGCTACTCGGTCCTGCGCAAGCGACTGCTCACGTCCTTCGGAGAGGAACCCGACTTCGACCTCACCGAGCTGGAGAGCCAGGACGACCTTCAGCCGACTTGGTGACGGTGCGGCTCAAGCCGACGCGCGGCTTCGGCCGCGTGCTGTCGCCGCGGGAGCTGTGGCGCTACCGCGATCTCGCCTTCCAGATCGCCGCTCGCGACGTCACGGTTCGCTACCGCCAGACGGCGCTCGGGGCCGCCTGGGCGGTACTGCAGCCGGTCGGTCTGATGGTCGTCTTCTCGATCTTCTTCGGCAACCTTGCCGGGGTCTCGTCTGACGGCCTGCCCTATCCGCTGTTCAGCCTCGCTGCGCTGGTGCCGTGGGCTTTCTTTGCAAGCGTCGTGCTGCTCGGATCCGAGAGCCTCGTCGTCAACTCAGCCCTGGTCTCGAAAATCTACTTTCCCCGCATTTTCATGCCGGCTGGGGTGGTGGCCGCGGGTTTCGTCGACCTCGGCATCTCGTTGACGATCCTGGTCGCGGTCGTGCTCGTCTGGGGGGTCGTCCCCTCGTTGGCGTTGCTTGTACTGCCGCTGCTGGTGGCGATCATGGCGGTGACGGCGCTCGGGGTCAGCGCCGCCCTCGCGGCGATCAACGTGCGCTATCGCGATGTCCGCTACGTGGTCCCGTTCGCGATCCAGATGTGGTTGTTCCTGACCCCGATTGCCTACCCGAGCAGCCTGCTGGAGGAGCCCTGGCGGACGCTTTCGGCGCTCAACCCCATGGTCGGCGTGGTCGAAGGGTTCCGCTGGGCGCTGCTGGACACCGGCGATGCCCCGCTTGCCTTGATCGGCGTCTCGGCGGTCTCCGCACTGGCCCTCCTCGCCGCCGGCCTGGCCTACTTCGACCGCGTCGAGCGCAGCTTCGCCGACTTCATCTGAGCGATGGGCGAGATTGCGATCCAGACCAGCGGGCTCGGCAAGCGCTACACGCTCGGCCTCGGGGCGATCGGCTACGGCACCCTGCGCGAGAGCCTCGTCGACGGCGCGAGGCGATCGCTGGGCCGGGTCGTGGGGCGGGCGCCGCGGCAGCCTTCCGACACGCTCTGGGCACTGCGCGATCTCTCCCTGACTGTGCGCAACGGCGAGGTCCTCGGCCTGATCGGGCACAACGGAGCCGGCAAGAGCACCCTGCTGAAAATCCTTTCGCGGATCGTCGAGCCGAGCGCCGGCTGGGCCGACGTGAGCGGGCGGGTCGGCTCGCTGCTCGAGGTAGGGACCGGCTTCCATCCGGAGCTGACCGGGCGCGAGAACATCTTCCTCAACGGCGCCATCCTGGGCATGCGCCGGGCCGAGATCAGGCAGCGCTTCGACGAGATCGTCGCCTTCGCCGACATCGAGCGCTTTCTCGACACGCCGGTGAAGCGCTACTCGAGCGGCATGTCGGTGCGCCTGGCCTTCGCCGTGGCGGCCCATCTCGAGCCCGAGATCCTCCTGGTCGATGAGGTGCTAGCTGTGGGTGATGCCGCCTTCCAGCGCAAGTCGCTGGCGAAGATGAGCGAGGTCGCGAAGCAGGGCAGGACCGTGCTCTTCGTCTCCCACAACCTGGCGACGATCCAGGCGCTCTGCCAGCGCGGCGTCCTGCTCGAGAAGGGAAAGGCGGTCGCCGACGGGCCGATCGCCGAGACCGTCGACCACTACCTACGCTCGCTCGAGCGGGCCGCGTCGGACGACCTGCTCGCCCGCACCGATCGCGACGGGCGGGCCTGGGAACGGACGCTGGTGCGGCGGCTGGCGGTCTACGACGGCAGCAGCGGTCAGGCCGACGTTGTGGTCGGCGGCCGCGGTGCGAAGATCGTCGTCGAGGTGACCGAGATGCTGCCCTCTATCGAGTGCGAGCTGACCATCCTCAACAGCCTCGGGCACCCGGTCTCGACTCTGGACAGCGAGCTGTCCGCCGCCGCCGACGTGCGCGACGGCGAGCTCGGGCCGCGCCTCGAGTGCGAGGTCGAATCACTGCCGCTGATCCCCGGTCGCTACCGCATCGACGTGATCCTCAAGGCCAACCAGGAGATTCAGGACGGCCTCCAGGCCGCCGCCTTCTTCGACGTCGAGCCGGGCGTCCTCGACGGCCGCCCGATGCCGGCGACGGGCGCGGACGGAGACGTCGTCCTTGTTCACCGGTGGCGACTACCCGCCTGAGCGGGCGAGCCGGGGTTCTTAGCCGCCGCCGAACCAGAGCTTGCGCAGGAAGTTCCTGGCCGTGTCCGAGCCGCGAATCTCAATCCGCGGGATCCGCAGCGGGTCGTCGCCGTGGTAGGCGAGGCGGTCCTGGGTGGTGCAGGCGCCGAGGCAGCCAGCCTCACCTGCAGCCGCCACCGACCGCTCGTCGAAGCGACCGTAGGGGTAGGCGAAGGTCGTGACCGGCGCACCGCCCAGGGCTTGATCGAGGTCTTGGAGCGAGCCCCCAACCTCGTCGATCACGGTGGCGTCGGCCGCCTCGGTCAGCGAGCAGTGAGTGCGAGTGTGGGCGCCGATTTCGAGCCCTTCGGCCCGCAGCTGCTCGACCTGGTCGAGCGAGAGCAGCGGCCGCCCCCTGCCGACCCCGTGGGTGTTCCAGTCGTTGCTGGCGCCGATCCGGCGGCTGACCAGAAACAGCGTCGCGGCAAAGCCGTGCCGCCGCAGGATCGGGCGCGCGATCTCGTAGTTGTCCCGGTAGCCGTCGTCGATCGTGATCGCCACCGAGCGCCGCGGTAGCAGCCGGTTCTCGCGCAGGGCCCGGGAGAGCTCCTCGAAGCCGATGACGCGGTAGCGCAGCGCCGTGAGCAGGCGCATCTGCAGCGCGAAGGACCGCTTCGGGAGGATGTAACGATCGCGCTCGCCGCTGTCCGTAAAGGCGTGGTACATCAGGACTGGGACGCCGTTGAACAGCTGCAGCCAGCTCTCCCGGCTCATGCTGCGGCGGACCCCATGCCAAAGGGCGTAGCGGGCGACGAAGCCGTGCCAAATCTGCCGTCGTCGGCCGGCCGGGACCAGCGGACCGAGCAGGGCAAGCGGTGCCGGCGGGACGCGCAGCGCCAGCAGCACGCGGCGCAATATCACGTCGCGGAACGAGGCCTCGCGGAACCAGCCGACCAACTCCGGGCACATGCCGGGATGCCGTTCGATGAAAAGCGGCCAGCAGGAGCCGAGGCGGCGGGCGTCGTCGAGCATCCGCCGCCGGCGCTTCTGGTCGTCATGCACCGCGCTGGCTCGTGGCAGGTAGCGGAGGGTGCAGCCGGCGCGCCAAAGCCGGTAGCCGAGCTCGATGTCCTCGGCGGAGGGAATGTCGGTGGCGAAGCCGCCGGCCTCGAGCAGGGCAGCGCGCGGAACCGAGAGGTTGCCGCCGTAGCAGTCGCTCCACTTCGGTGGCTTCCGCTCGAGCTCTTCGTAATGGACGTCCCAGGCGACGGCGAAGGCGTGCGCGTACCAGTCGCGCGCCGCCGGCGGTTGCTGGGTGAGCCGGCCGACGCCGAGGGTGCGCGGATCTTCCCGATGGGCGGCGATGTGCTCGGCGACCAGCTCCGGGCAGGCGACCACGTCGTCGTCGAGGAACAGGCACACCGCTCCCCTGGCGACCTCGATCGCGGCGTTGAGGGCGGCCGACTTGCCGTCCTTGGCAAGGCCGAGGACACGCACCGCCATCGGTGCGCCCAGCCCCTCGACCATCTCCGCGCTGCCGTCGGTAGAGCCGTCGTCGGCGACGATCACCTCAAAGCTGCCGGGGTCCTGAGTCTGGCGCCCGAGCGCTTCGAGACAGCGGCGCAGCAGCTGATGGCGATTGTGGCTGGCGACGATCACCGTGAGGTCGTACGCGGGTGCGGCGGTCACGGCGCCGTGACCCGCTTCCAGCGCTGGCGCCCGACGTTGTCCCGCAGGCCACTCCAGAAGGCGAGCTTGGTGACGAAGTGGAACCACTCCATGCGGCGGCCCTGGCCGGGAACCAGCCTGCCCAGCGCAGCCGGCACGCGCGGCGGCACCCGCAGCGCGATCAGCAACCGGCGCAGCCCGACCCAGCGATCGCCGGCGGCGCGGAACGGGCCGAGGACTTCCGGCAGGACGTCGGGGTGGCGCTCGGCGACTTCGAGGTAGGCGCCGGCGTAGCGGCGCCGATCCTCGAGCATGCGCGGTCCGCGCTTCTGGTCGTCGTGCAGGCCGTGGGCATGGGGGAGGTAGTTCAGTGCGCAGCCGGCGCGCCAGAGCCGGTAGCCGAGCTCGATGTCCTCGGCGGAGGGAATGTCGGTGGCGAAGCCGCCGGCCTCGAGCAGGGTTCGGCGGGGGACGGAGAGGTTGCCGCCGAAGCAGTCGCTCCAGCGAGCGGGTCGCTGCTCCAGCTCCCGGTAGCGCTCGTCCCAGGCGACGGCGAAGGCCGTCGCGTACCAGTCGCGTCCCGCGGGGGGGCGCTGGGTGAGCGGCCCGATCCCGACCGCCGGGCCGTTGCGGTGGCCGGCGAGGTGGGCAGCGACCAGCTCGGGGGAGGCGATGACGTCGTCGTCGAGCAGCAGACAGACGGCTCCCGCCGATGCGTCAACGGCGGCGTTGAGGGCGACCGCCTTGCCCACCTTCGGCAGTCGCAGCAGGCGCAGTCGTGGCCCGGCTTTCAGCCCCTCGACCATCTCCGCGCTGCCGTCGGTAGAGCCGTCGTCAGCGACGATCACCTCAAAGCTGCCGGGGTCCTGAGTCTGGCGCCCGAGCGCTTCGAGACAGCGGCGCAGCAGCTGATGGCGATTGTGGCTGGCGATCACCACGGTCAATTCACATGGCGAGATCGAGCCCACCGAGTTCCCCCACCTCGAAGTTGCGCGGGTGTGAGCTTAGTGAGTCATGGGCTACTCGGCGACGACCAGCGTGTGCCAGGCGGGCAGCAGCGGCAGGTCGTAGAGATCCATGATCGCGGCGCGCGCGGTCTCGATCTCCTCCGCGTACCAGTAGCGCTCGAAGTCGGAGCGGCGCTCCCAGATCGAGGTCTGCTGGAAGGCGAGCGGGTCGTCGACCGAGCGGGTCAGCGACCAGCTCTTGGCGCCGTAGGCCGGCATCTTTGCCGCCGCCGGTTCCCAGAGATCGAGCCAGCGGTCGGCGCGGAACGGGGCGATGTGCCAGTCGAGCCTGCAGATCTCCGCCATCAGATGCCCCTTTCGCGTTGCGCTTTGCTCATGCCCCGACCTCGGCCCGGATCGCGCCCGGGCCCTCCTCGGTCTTGCCCTCGTCCTCGGAGGAGGCCCCGACCAGGATTGAGATCTTGCCGAGGTGCTTGTTTTCGTGCAGCAGCTGGTGGGCATCGGGGACGCCGTCGAAGTCCATCGTCTGCCATAGGACCGGCCGCACCTTGCCCTCGGCCATCAGCTGGTTCGCCCGCATGCACTCATATGCGTTGGCGAAGTGGGAGCCGATGATCTGCTTCTGGCGCATCCACAGGTAGCGCACGTCGAAGTCGAGCTGGAAGCCCGAGGTGGCGCCGCAGATCACGACTTTGCCGAACGGCTTGACGACGAAGACCGAGGTCGGGAAGGTCGCCTGACCGACGTGCTCGAAGACGATGTCGGGAGCGTCGCCGAGGATCTCTTTAACCCGCTTGGCGAAGCCGCGCGAGGCCTTGAAGCGCTCCTTGTCGGCGGCCGGGTCGGTGAGGTTCTCCGGCGTCCGCATCATCTCGCCGAACTCGGCCCGGTTGATGTAGTCGACCGCGCCGAGCTGCTTGACCAGCTCGCCCTTCTCGTCGGAGGAGACGACGCCGACCGCGTTGGCGCCGGCCGCTTTGCAGAGCTGAGTGGCGAAGACGCCGAGGCCGCCGGCGGCGCCCCAGATCAAGACGTTGTGCCCGGGCTGCAGCTTGCACTGGTCGATCAGCATCCGGTAGGCGGTGAAGTAGGTGAGCCCATAGGAGGAAGCCTCCGCCCAGCTCATGTTCTGGGGGCGGGGGAGCAGCTGCTGTGCCTGCACCTTGGTGAACTGGGCGAACGAGCCCCAGGTCGTCTCGTAGCCCCAGATCTTCTGGCTCGGCGCGGCGAGCGGGTCGAGCCCATGCACCTCGACGTCCTCGTAGGAGGCCTGGTTGCAATGGACGACGACCTCCTCGCCGGGCTTCCAGCGGGTCACGCCCTCGCCGACTTTCCAGACGATCCCGGAGGCGTCGGAGCCGCCGATGTGGTGGCCGTACTCGGGGTGGTCCCCGTAGGGGAAGACCGAGACCGGCTTGCCCAGCGCCGCCCAGACGTTGTTGAAGTTGACGCCGGCCGCCATCACGCGGACGATCACCTCGAAGGCGCCGGGCTCGGGAACCTCGATCTGCTCGAGCTGGAAGGCGTCTTTCGGCTCACCCTGGCGCTCCTCGCGGATCACCCAGGCGGCCATCGTCTCCGGCAGGGTTCCGGGCTCTACGTCAAGCTTCGAGATCGCGCTGCTGTCAACGGCCAAGGGGGGTCCTCCGCGGGTCGTTTGGTGACGGGCGGCGAATCCTACGCGGCTTCGGAGGTCTCGCGCAGCTCGGGTGCCGTGATCTCCCTTACGGTGATCTCGACCGGCTCCGGCGGCTCGATTTCCTTACCCGGGGCGACCCCGAGGCCCTCGACCTTGCGCAGCTGCGGCAGCAGCCGGCCCTCCATCGAGCCGACCGCCGAGTTGTAGGACTTGGTCGCCGAATCGAGTCGCTTGCCGACCGTGTCGAAGTCGGCGAGGAACTTGGAGAAGCGGGCGTGCAAGGTGCTGGCGGCGTCGGCGATCTCGGCCGCCTCGGCGACCATCCGCTCCTGGCGCCAGCCCAGCTCCATCGTGCGCAGCAGCCCGATCAGCGAGGTCGGGCTGACCAGCAGCACCTTGTGCTCGAGCGCGTATTCGAACAGCCCCGGGTCGGCGGCGAGGGCGGCATGGAGGGCGGGCTCGTTGGGGATGAAGCAGATCACCAGGTCGGGCATCTCGCCCGCCTTGAACTGCCCCTGGTAGTCCTTCGAGCTGAGCGCCCGCACGTGCTCACGTGCCTGGCGCGAGTGGCGCTCGAGGTGGACCCGCCGGTCCGCTTCGACCTCGGCCTCCTGGGCGTCGAGGAAGGCGTCGAGCGGGACCTTCGAGTCGGCGACGAAGCTGCGACCTTCGGGCAGCAGGAAGAGGGCGTCGGGGCGCAGTCGGCCCTCTTCGGTGCGCAGGGTCTCCTGCAACTCGAAGTCGACGTGCTCGGTCATCCCGGCGATCTCGACGCAGCGGCGCAGCTGTAGCTCGCCCCACTGGCCGCGGGTCTGCGGCTGGCGCAGGGCCTTCTTCAGGCCGGCGGTCTCGGCGTTGAGGTTGCCGACGGTCTGACCCATCTGCTCGAGCAGGGTGCGGGTCTGCAGGTCGGTCTCGCCGCGCCGTCGCACTTCCGCCTCGATCTTCTCCTGACCCTTGGCGATCCGCTCGGTCAGAGTCTTGATCTCGGCCTGGCGCTTGTCGATCTCGGCCTGGCGCTTGTCGAGCGCCGCCTCAGCGGTCTTCGCGTCGAGCTTGCGCGCCTCGTCGTTGGCCTGGAGCAGTCCGGGCAGCGACTGGGCGACCGCGCGCGCGGCGGCCTCCTGCACGGCGCCGAAATCCGGCTGCTCGGTCGGCTGCTCGCGGCGGGCGAGGAGCAGATAGGCCAGCCCCGCGGCGAGCAGGACGACGGCGATTGCGAGCGCGACGGTCATCGCCACCGATGGTGGCAACCGGCTCAGACGCGACGGCGAATCTGAAATGCCGCTTGCAGCGACATTGGAGGAAACAGCGAATTCCTTTGACTGCTTCGAGCGCTGATGCTACGGATTGGCCATCTCAATCAGGGATTCTTGTCCAAACTGAAAGGAAGTTGCGATGACCCGCATTCTCAAATCCCTCGGACTGGCCTTCGGCGCAGTGCTGGCGATGAGCGCCGTGCTTGCCTCGGCTGCCCAGGCCGAAACAGGCTTTCTGACAGCTCAGCAGTTTCCGGCCATAGTCACAGGCGAACAGCAGGGCGGCGCGACGTTTGACATCGGCGAACCGCCGTTCAGGAACGTGACATGCGCGTCCTCGAAACTAGACGCCACACTGTTCGGCCCGACCGACCCGGTGACATTCACGCCGACATACGCCAATTGCGCCTCGGATCCGGGCTTCACACCGGTGACAATCACAATGAACGGCTGCGACTACACAGTCGGTTTCACCAGGCCGGGCACGACAGGCACACCGTTCACGACAGGGACGATGCAAGCCTGGATCAACTGCCCGGTCGGGCAGCAGATCGAAATCCACGTCTACCTTGATGCGTTCAGCCACGCGGCGAACGTGTCGACATGCACATACGACATCAAACCGCAGGCCCCCGTCCCGGCTGGCATCTACCACAACACATTCGGCGCGATTCCCGACGTCGACGCGACAGTCAACGCCAAGTTCACAGCCACAAGCACAATCGGCGCGGGCGGCGCGATCTGTGGCGGCGATCCGGTCACTCAGCACCTGCCGATCACCCTCACAGGCAACTACACACTGAGGGGCTTCCAGGACTTCGCTGGAATGGAGGGTGCCCAGATTCCGCTCGACGTCGGCTAGCTCCGACTCTCGACCGGTCAGCTAGGAGGGCGCGGGCGACGCTCGTGCCCTCTTCGCGCTACGGAAGCAGGACGTCGTTCTCGGAGGAGGCCCTGTAGGGGCCGACGATGAGTTTGCCGACGCGGGCGCCGGGGACGCCGGCGGCGGCGATCGTGTAAGTGCCGGTCGGCAGGTCGGCCTGCATCGTGCCGGGGCTGTTGGCCGGGATCGGGCCGGAGGTGGCGTCGCGGGGGCCGCGCAGCTCGAGCCGGGCATCGCTGTCGGTGCGGTTCGAGGCGACGATCCTCACCGTGGCCGGCGCCTTGGTGCGGATCGCCGGCTGCGCGTGGTTCGTGTTCTGCGGGATCTGCTGGGTGCGGGCCGGGCCGACGCCGATTTCAGGCGGGTGCACGAGGACCTGCTTAGAGCCGATCGAGACACTGACCTGGAGCGCGACCTGCGGACGTGGGTCGTTGGAGTGGCTTTCGGCACCGCAGCCGGCCCCGACCAGCGCCAACGCGCCGAGTGCCCCGACCAGCGCGACTTTCGCTCTCCCACGACCCATCGCGGCGGAATCTAACCGAAGGGCAAGTCGACGACGCGAGCCGTAACGCCATCTTCACCTACGGCCAGCTCGGTGCCGGGCTCGGCCTCGCGGCGCAGGATCGCCAGCCCGATCGGCCCGAGGGCGGGGGAGACGGCGCCAGTGCCGAGCTGCCCGACCTCTTTCTCGCCCAGGCGCAGAGCCGCGCCGGCCTCTGCCGGGCCGCTCAGCCGCAGACCGCGCAGGTGGCGGTTCGGCTTGCCCTTGTAGTGGAGGCGCGCGACCGTCTCCTGACCGATGTAGCAGCCCTTGGTGAAGCTGACCGCGTCCTCGACGATTCCCGCCTCGGCCGGCATCGTCTCCGTCCCCATCTCGGCCCCGAAGCGGGGAACGCCGGCCTCGATCCGGAGGATCTCGGCAGCGGCGGGGGAGACCGCGACGGCACCGGCTTCGAGCAGGTGCTCGCGCAGCCGCTCCGCCGCGGCGGTGGCGACGATCAGGTCGATCCCATCGCGGGTGCCGGCGGCGACGCACTCGACGCCTTTGACCGCGGTCTCCACGCAAGTGTGCTCCGGCAGAGCCGCGGTCCCAGCGACCTCGGGGCTGCGCGGCCCGATCAGCGAGAGGATCGCCCGCTCCTCGCTGCTGTCGGTCACGCTCACGTCGCGCCCGATCGAGTACATCTCGAGGTGGCGCCGGGCGGCGGGCCGCGCCTCCGGCTCCGTATCGATCCAGATCTCCTCGGCTCCGAGCCGCAGCACCCGCATATCCGCCTGCATATGCCCCTTGCGATCGAGCAGGGCCGCGTACTGCCCCTCGCCCGCCGCCAATGCCTCGACGTCGTTCGTCAACTGCCCCTGCAAATACTCCGCCGCATCCGCCCCGCTAACAAGCAACTTCCCCCGCTCCGACCGATCCAGCAGCCCACATTCCTCCCGCAGCTGCCGGTACTGGGCATCCAGCTCGACGGTGACGGTCTCGCTCATAGCCTTGATTCTAGGAAGCGCTCGCGATGGGCGGCGGGGATGCCCCTCCGGGAGCCTCCCCATCTGTTGCTCCAGGAGGGGCATCCCCGCCGCCCTCCTGCGCCTCCCCGCTGTTGCGAGAGAGGGGTCACCCCGATCGCCCCTGGCATCCCTTTTTTTAGATGAATCGAAATCGTCTTTTAGATGTGTCAAAATCCGATCTTCGTGTCGAATCCCCAGGACCAGAAGCGAGGGAAAGGCTTCAGCCGCCGCCACCTGCTCGGCGGCGCCGCCGTCGCCGCGCCGGCCGCACTCGGCCTCGGCGGCCTGCTCGCCAGCAACGGCTCCGGGCCGGAGCGCGCCGTCGCTGCCGGGCCCGGGATGGGCGGACACGCCGGCCACCGCGAGTTCCCCCATGCGGCCTTTGCCCCCGGCGGCACGGTCGACCACCGCGCCAACGGCTTCGACCCGACCGCGCTCCTGCGCGACTTCGACTACGGCAAGACCCACCGCCTCGCCAGCGGCCGCGTCGTCCGCGAATGGGAGCTCTTCGCCCAAGACAAGGAGATCGAAGTCGCCCCCGGGGTCAAGTACGAAGCCTGGACCTACAACGGCCGCGTCCCCGGGCCGGCCCTGCGGGCGCGCGAGGGCGAGCTGCTGCGGATCCGCTTCGTCAACGCCTCCGAACACCCGCACACGATGCACTTCCACGGCCTCCACCCGGCGCTGATGGACGGGATGCCGGGGATCGGCGAGCAGCAGGGGGGCGGCCAGATCGAAGCGGGGGAGAGCTTCACCTACGAGTTCGAGGCCTCGCCGTTTGGCATCCACCTCTACCACTGCCACGTCGCCCCGCTCGCCGCCCACATCGCCCGCGGCCTCTACGGCGCCTTCATCGTCGACCCCAAGGACGGGCGGGCGGAAGCCGACGAGATGGTGATGGTGATGAACGGCTTCGACACCAACTTCGACCTCGCCAACGAGGTCTACGCGGTCAACACGGTCGGCTTCCACTACATCAACGAGCCGATCGTGGTCCGGCGCGGCGAGCTGGTTCGGATCTACCTGGTCAACGTGCTCGAGTACGACCCGCTCAACTCGTTCCACATCCACGGCAACTTCTTCCAGCACTACCCGACCGGGACCTCGCTGGAGCCGAGCGAGTTCACCGACACGATCGTCCAGGGCCAGGGACAGCGCGGGATCCTCGAGCTCGAGTTCCCCTTCGACGGCGACTACATGTTCCACGCCCATGTCAGCGAGTTCGCCGAGCTCGGCTGGACCGGCTTCTTCCGGGTCGGCGATCCCTCGAAGCTGACCGCGGCCGCCGCCTCCGCCGCCTATTGCAAGCTGCCCTGGGGCGGCGGGAAGCCGGCCTGATGGAGGCGGGGGCCAGGGTCGAGCGCGGTGCCGGCGGTCTGCCCGCTTGGGCGCTCGGCGCGATCCCGCTGGCCTTGATCGTGGTCGCGATCGGCGGCTTCGCTCTGCTCGGGGGTCCGGGCCTGGGCGAGCGCACCGGCCCGCCGGTCGAGGCGGTTGCGGTCGAGCGCACGGTGCTGCGCCCCGGAGAGATCGAGCTGACCCTGCGCAACGACGGCCCCGACCCGGTCGAAGTCGCCCAGGTCGCCATCAACGACGCCTACGCGCCCTTCGTCGCCAGCGCTGGCAACGAGATCGACCGGCTCGGCTCGACCACGCTCGACATCGCCTACCCCTGGATCGAAGGCGAGGCGTATGAGATCTTCGTCCTCACCTCGAGCGGCGGCACGATCGACGCCTCGATCCCGGTCGCCACCGAGACGCCCGAGGCCGACACCGGCTTCTACGGGCTGATGGCGCTGCTCGGCATCTACGTCGGCGTGATCCCGGTCGCGCTGGGGATGCTCTGGCTGCCCTTCCTCGGCCGGCTCCGCCGCCGCTGGATCGGCGTCGCGATCGCCTTTACCGTCGGTCTGCTCGCCTTCCTCGCGGTCGACGCCGGGCTCGAGGGGCTGGAGATCGCCGCCGAGGCGCCGGCCGCCTTCGGTGGCGCCGGACTCGTCTTCGTCGGCGGTCTCGCCGCCTACCTGGTGTTGGCCGGGATCGACGCCCATCTCTCGCAGCGCAGCCAGCGGGCGCGGGAGGGGGGCGTGGCGGCAGGCGGTGCCTACCTGGCCTTGCTGGTCGCGATCGGAATCGGTCTTCACAACCTCGGCGAGGGGCTGGCGATCGGCTCCTCCTACGCGACTGGAGCGCTCGCCCTCGGCGCCTTCCTCGTCGTCGGCTTCGCGATCCACAACACGACCGAGGGGCTGGCGATCGTCGCGCCGCTGCGGGGTGGGGACGGCGGCGCGGCGGCGCGTCCGACGCCCGGCCGGCTCGTCGCGCTCGGCTCGATTGCCGGCGGGCCGGCGATCCTCGGCGCCTGGATCGGCGCCTCCGCCTTCAATCCAAGTCTGGCGGCGCTGCTGTTCGGGGTCGGTGTCGGCGCGATCGTGCGGGTCGTCGTGCAGATCGCGCCGACGATGCGCGACGAGCAGGGCCGCCTTCTCTACCCGGCCACGGTCGCCGGGATCCTCGCCGGGATCGCCGTCATGTACCTGACCGGACTGTTGGTGTCGGTCTGATGGCGGCCGAGGAGGGAAGGGGCAAGCGCGCTCCCAGTACCGAGGCGATCGAGGACTACGCGAAGGCGATCTACGCGATCTCGAGCGAGCGCGACGGGCTGGTGCTGAACGGCGAGGTGGCGCAGCGGCTTGGGGTGACGCCGGCGACCGCGACCTCGATGCTGAAACGCTTGGCCGGGCTCGGGCTGGTCGAGTACATGCCCTACAAGGGCGTCAGCCTCACCCCCGCCGGGGAGAAGGTGGCGCTGGAGGTGATCCGCCACCACCGCCTAATCGAGGCCTACCTCTCGGAGGCGCTGGGAATGCCGGCCGACCGCGTGCACGAGGAGGCCGAGGTGCTCGAGCACTACATCTCCGAGGACCTCGAGCTGCTGATCGCCGCCAAGCTCGGCGAGCCGAGCCACGACCCGCACGGGACGCCGATTCCCGGCCCCGACCTGCTGCCGCCGGCGGAGGAAGCGCGGGGCGGATGAGCGCGCGGCGCGGTGAGTTCCGCATTGCCTCCACCCTGGCGGCGGCGCCGGCGGCGGTCTGGGACCGGGCGACCAGCCCGGAGGGGATCAACGCCGAGCTCGGGCCGCTGCTGCGGATGACGGTGCCGCGAGGCGTGGATAGCCTCGACCTGCGGCAGCTCGGGCCGGGACTGCTGGGCCGCAGCTGGATCCTGCTCTTCGGTTTCATCCCCTTCGATTACGACGAGATCGGGCTGGAGCGGATCGAGCCGGAGCGCGGCTTCCTCGAGCGCTCGACGATGCTCTCGCAGCGGCTCTGGGAACACGAACGGACGCTCGAGGCCGACGGCGAGGGCACGGTGATCGTCGACCGCCTCGCCTGGGAGCCGCGGCTGCCGCTGCCGGGGCGGCTGCTGCGGCCGTTGATCGCGGCGACTTTCCGCCACCGTCACCGGCAGCTGCAGCGCCACTTCGGCGGCGAACCGCTGCCGCGCTAGGCTTGCGCCCGTGCCCCTGGCCGACGACTTCCAGCGCACCCTCGACGCGCTGCCGCCTGACTGGACCGACCTCGAGGTCGACCTGCGGATCGACGACGAGAGCCAGTACGTCGACACCGCGGTGGCGCTGAGCCAGGTCAACGCCCAGCCTTACTCCCGCGCCGAGTGGCACTGGCGGCTGCTGGTCGCCCACAGCTTCGGCCACGCCGCCGCGGCGGAGACCGTCAGGGGCGTGCTCGCGAAGCTCGACTCCGAAGGCGTGACCGGCGAGATGCGGGTCGCCGAGGTCCGCGAGGGCCGCTCCGAGGCGGTGCAGATGTGGGGGCGCCCAGAGAGCGTCCGCGAGGAGTTCCGCCAGCGCCGGTCTATCTAGTGACGAGGACTTAGTGGCTCGCGTCCTGGCGATCTCGGCCGATCTCCTACTTGGCAGCAAGGTCGAGGGCATGTTGAGCGCTACGGGTCACGAGGTGATCCTGGCGCCATCGATCCAGGAGGCGGACCTCAATGGCGTCGAACTGGCGGTCGCCGATCTCGATGCTGGCAGCGCTGAGCCGCTGATTGGTCTCGGCTTCCCAGTGCTTGGCTACTACTCGCACGTCGACGTCGAGACTCGCGCGGCAGCTGAGGCGGCGGGGGTCGATCTGGTTGTGCCGCGTTCTCGGATGGCTCGGGAATTACCGGCTTTGGCTGATCGGTTGCTGTCGGGGAGCGAGTGATGCCCCCTGCTGTCGCGATTTGATGGAGGCTCCATCAGGGGGCATCACTCGCTCTGCGATCGCAGGCGGAAGGCCTCGTCGACTTTCATGGGAGCGTCGAGGAGGCCGTGCGCCACGTCCCAGGCGGACCATTCGCGGAGTACCTGGCGGTTGAACGGAGCGGGGTGAAGATTCGGCAGCAGAACGCCTAGCTGAGCCTGCTGTTCGGAGCGGTCGAGGGCCGGGTTCGCGGCTAGGAGGTCGTCGAGGGCCTGGTCCGGGTTCCGGACGGTGAAGGCGTAGCCGCGGCGGGTGGCGGCGACCACGGCGTCGACCAGGTCGGGGTCCTCTTCGAGCGTGTGGCGGGCAGTCGTGAGGATCAGCTCGGGGTAGGGCGGAGCGCCGTAGTCGTCGACTTTGAAGATCCGTATGGGGACGCCCTGGCGGCGCAGGGCGACGCCCTCGGCGTTCCAGAAACCGGTCGCGGCGTCGACCCGGCCGGCGGCGAGGGCGGCGACGGCGTTGAACCCGATCGTCACCCGCTCGACCCGGGCCGGGTCGCCGCCGCCTGCGCGCACGGTCGAATCGACCACGGCTTCGTCGGAGGGTAGGCCGGTGACGCCGACGGCTCGCCCCTCTAGGTCGCGGGGACGGCGGACCGGGCCGTCGCCGTGGGCCATCACCGACGCCAGCGGCCGCTGCACGACCGGCGCCACGCCAATCAGGTCGAGGCCCTGCTCGCGGGCGATGCCGAGGTCGTGGATGTCGAGGATCGCAAAATCGGCACGGCCGGCGGCGAGCAGCTTCGGCCCGTCGCTCGATTCGCCCGGCTGGCGCACTTCGAGGTCGATTCCCGCGTCGTCGTAGAAGCCCCGTTCGCGGGCGGTGAAGATCCCCGTGTGGACCGCGTTCGGGGTGAAATCGAGCACGACCATCGCGCCTCTCGGCACGCCCGGTTCCGCACCGTCCTCCCCGCAGCCGTCGAGGCCACCCAGCAGGAAGACGGCCGCCAGCAGCGCGACAGCCCGTCTCATCTCGCCGGGAAGCTATTTCATCTACCGAATATGAGTAGACTGCCGCCGCTTACCTGATCACGGGATCGAGGAGGAGAGAGAGTGCAGGAACGAGGTCTTGCCGCATATCTAGCTGAGCTGATCGGCACGCTTTTGCTGGTCTTCTTTGTCTGCAGCGTTGTAATCCTGTTCGTGTCGACCGGGGCCCAGGCCCAGTTCGGCACCGACTTCGCGGTAATCGGGCTCGTCCACGCCTTCTTGCTGTTCGGGTTGATCGTCATGTTCGGCGTCGTCAGCGGCGGTCACTTCAACCCCGCTGTGACCCTGGCGGCGCTGGCGATCCGCCGGATCAGGCCGCTCGACGGCGTGATCTACATGCTGGCCCAGCTCTCCGGTGCCGTTCTCGGCGCCCTGCTGGCCAAGGGTCTGCTGCTCGACGAGGGTCGCCCGAGCCACTACGCAGCCGCCGAAGTCAGCGGTCTGCTGGCCAATAACTTCGCCGGCTCGATCGTCGAGGGAGTCGGCACCTTCTGCCTCGTCCTCGTGATCCTCGCCGCGGTCTACTCGGAGAAGAGCGTCAAGGAGTGGGCACCGCTGGCGATCGGCACCACCCTCGGCTTCATCGTCATGGTCGGCGGTCCGCTGACCGGCGGCGCCTTCAACCCGGCCCGCTGGTTCGGTCCGGCCCTGGTCGGCAACGAGTGGGGCGGCGTCTGGCCCTACCTGCTCGGCCCGATCGTCGGCGCTCTGCTCGCCGCGGCCGTCTACAAGTTCGTGATCGAGCGCGGGGCGCTGCCGCCGACCGAAGCGCCGGAGCACATCCGGCCGCCGGTGAAGAAACGCGCCGAGCCGGACAACCCGACCAAGCCGGCTTAGCAAGCGTGCGGTAAGCCGCCGGGCCTGCCTGGCCCGGCGGTTGCAGTAGCTTGGGCGGCGTGCGCCGGGTCACCTTCTCCCGCAACTACACGCTCTCCCTCTCTCGCACCTGCCAGTGCTACTGCAAGTACTGCGCCTTCGCGACCCACAAGGCGCATATCCACGCGCCGGAGAAGGTCGAACAGCTCCTCGATGAAGCTGTTCGACGCAACGCCAAGGAGCTGCTGGTGCTCACTGGCGAGCGGCCCGAGGTGCATCCGCTTGTAGCGGAGCAGCTGGCTAGCTGGGGCCACGACGATTTCACGTCTTACGTCGTCTGGGCCTGCGAACGCGCTTTGGAGCGCGGCATGCTCCCGCACACGAACATCGGCGTGCTGGAGCACGATGATCTGGCGCGCTTGCGCGAGGTCACGGCGTCTCAGGGCTTGATGCTGGAGTCGACTTCTGAGCGCCTCATGGACACCGTCCACGCTGGTTCTCCGACTAAGCATCCGGCTGCTCGGCTCGCGACCATCGAGGCCGCGGGAGAGCTGAGGATCCCGTTTACGAGTGGGATTCTTGTCGGAGTCGGCGAGACGGAGGAGGAGCGGATCGAATCACTCGAAGCTCTCGCTCGACTGCAGGAGCGCTACGGCCACCTGCAGGAGGTCATCCTGCAGAACTTCGTGCCGCATCCGCGCTACTACGGAGCTGAGGTTGGTGAGATCGCCGACGAGGCCTCGCGGGCGCGGTGGGGCGGCGCTTGGGACTCCCCTGCTGGAGCAACAGATGGGGAGGCTCCATCAGGGGAGTCCCAATCACCACCTCACGGGGCCGGTGCTTCGCCTGTCGAGATGCCAAGCTGGGCCAGTTCCGTGTCGATCGAGGGCATGAAGCGCTTGATTGAAGAGTGCAAACGGTTGATGCCGGAGGTGGGGGTGCAGATTCCGCCGAATCTCGCCGACTGGTGGCCCGAGCTGATCGAAGCCGGGGCTACTGACCTGGGTGGTCTCTCTGCCAACGGAGACCACATCTCTCCGGAGGAGCCGTTCCCGAGTCCGCACCAGGTGCGGAAGGAGCTGGCGCCGAAGGGGTATGCGCTGACGGAGCGGCTCTGTGTCTACCCGCAGTACATGGATGCGGAGTGGATGGAGCAGGGCGTTCTGGACGTGATCAAGCTGAAGTACTGGAGCTTCATTCCGCGCAGAGGGTCGGGGCGCCGGTCAGAAGAGACGCTTGATTCCAAGCTGGCCCCCGAAGCGATTGCCAAGGGACGCGACGGAGTCAAGTTGAGTGAGGACGAGCTGACTGCTCTCTTTGCTGAGACGCGGCCTGAGGTGATCGAGGAGATGCGGGTCGCGGCGGATGAACTCAGGGCCGAGCTGCATGGGGATCAAGCCACCTTCGTCGTCAACCGCAACATCAACTTCACGAACATCTGCGTGGTCGGCTGTGCCTTTTGCGGATTCGGCCAGGGCAAGCGGTCGCCCGATGCCTATGAAGTGTCCGAGGAGGACTTTGCGGCGCGGATTGAGGAGGCAGTCGAGTTCGGGGTTACGGAGCTCTGTATGCAGGGGGGGATCCATCCGGATCTGACCTTGGAGGAGTACGGAAAGTGGTTGCGGCTGGCCAAGGACGTGGCGCCGCAGCTGCACCTGCACGCCTACTCGCCGATGGAGGTCCATTACATGTGCGAGCGCTCCGGCAAGGCGCCGGGGGAGGTCTTCGAGTATCTGCTCGGGTGCGGGCTCGGCTCGACCCCGGGGACCGCGGCCGAGGTGCTCGACGACGGGGTGCGGCAGCGGATCTCGCCGAACAAGCTGCCGGCCGAGCGCTGGGTCGAGATCGTCGAAGCCTCGCACCGGGCGGGGTTGCGCTCGACCTCGACCGTGATGTTCGGCCACATCGAGGAGCCGCGCGAGCTGGCCCGCCACATGCGGGTGGTGCGCGCCCTGCAGGAGCGGACCGGGGGGATCACCGAGTTCGTTCCGCTCAGCTTCATCCCCTTCAACACCCTGCTCGGCCGCACCCACGGGATCGAGGAGATCGCGATGGCCGACAACCTCAAGCACACCGCCGCCTTCCGCTTGGCGCTGGGGAAGACGATCCCGAACCTGCAGGCGAGCTGGGTGAAGATGGGGCTGGAGGGGGCGACCGAGGCGCTGCGCTGGGGCGTTAACGACCTCGGCGGCACCCTGATGGAGGAGAACATCTCGCGCATGGCCGGCTCCCAGCATGGGGTGCGGCTTGAGCCCGAGCAGCTGATCGCGGCGGCTCGCGCGGCCGGCCGCGAGCCGGCCCAGCGCACCACCCTCTACGAGGTCGTCGAGACCTACTGACGATGCGGGCGATGCTGCTTGAGCGGGAGCGCCAACCGCTCCGGCTTGCCGACCTGCCCGACCCGACGCCCGGTCGCGGCCAGGTGCTGATCTCGGTCCACGCCTGCGGCGTCTGCCGCACCGACCTGCACATCGTCGACGGCGAGCTGAGCGAACCGAAGCTGCCGCTGGTGCCGGGTCACCAGATCGTCGGCACCGTGGTCGGGTTCGGCGAGGGGGCGGAGCGGTTCGCGCTTGGCGAGCGGATCGGCGTGCCGTGGTTGGGCTGGACCTGCGGAGAGTGCCGCTACTGCCGCAGCGGGCGCGAGAACCTCTGCGACCGGGCCTGCTTCACCGGCTACGACCTCGACGGCGGCTACGCCGAGTTGGCGGTCGCCGACGAGCGCTTCTGCTTTCCGATCCCTCCGAACTTGTCCGATGAGGGGGCGGCGCCGCTGCTCTGCGCCGGGCTGATCGGCTACCGGGCGCTGCGCCTGGTCGGCGACGCCGAGCGGATCGGCTTCTACGGCTTTGGCGCCTCCGCCCACATCCTCTGCCAGGTCGCCGTCCACCAGGGCCGGCGCGTCTTCGCCTTCACCCGCGAGGGGGACGAGGAGACGCAGAGCTTCGCGCGCGAGCTGGGGGCCGAGTGGGCCGGGTCCTCGGGCGGGCCGGCGCCGGAAGAGCTCGACGGGGCGATCGTCTTCGCCCCGGTCGGGGCGCTGATGGTCGCGGCGCTACGGGCGAGCGCCAAGGGCGCGCGGGTGATCAGCGCCGGCATCCACATGAGCGAGATCCCCGCCTTCCCCTACGAGATCCTCTGGGAGGAGCGCACGCTCGGCTCGGTCGCCAACCTGACCCGGCGCGACGGCGAGGAGTTCCTGGCGCTGGCACCGGAGGTCCCGGTCCGAACGGAGGTCGAGCTATATCCGCTGGATCGGGCCAACGAGGCGTTGGATGCGATCCGGACCGGCCGGCTCGAGGGAGCGGCTGTTCTCAGCGTTGCGTAGAGCCGATCCCGGTAGGGGTTCCGCTTAACTTTTTCGCGAATCGGAGGCGGGCTGTCGCCCGGACCGGGGAAGCGAAAAAGTACAAGACGCTTCACCCCTACCGGGATCGGCTCTCAACGGAAGAGGTCCTCTGCTCGGGGGCGGCGAAGGGCGGCCGCACCGGGGCCATCCTCAGCAGTGACGTGGGCGCTGAGGCCGCGGATGACGGCGGCGGGCACACCGCTGTCCTTGCTGCGCACAAGATCGGCGGCTGCGGCTGCCTCGTCGGCTATAGCGATCAGAGTTGCTTCCAGCTCTCGCCCCTTGGAGTCCTGGCGGCTGCGCCAGTCGTCGAGTGGGACCAGTCCGGCGCAGCCGATCGCGACCTCGGACTGGCCCAGTCGCCAGGCGCGGCCGAAGCTGTCGGCGATCACCACGCCGACGGTGGGGGCGAGTTCGGCTCTAATAGCCCGGGCCGACGCATCGGGGTCCTCCGGCAGCAGGCAGACCGTGTCGGGGTCGGGCAGGTTCGAGCTGTCGATTCCGGCGTTGGCGCAGATGAAGCCGTGGTGGGTCTCGACGATCAGCACTCCGCGCTCGGCGCGCAGCAGCTCGGCGCTCTCCTCGAGGATCAGCTCGACCAGATTGGGCTCTTTGCCGAGCGTGGCGGCGAGCTTGCGGGCCTCGGCGCTGGGCAGTACCGAGGAGAGCTTGCGGAGCCGGCCCTCGGCCTTGGAGACGATCTTCTGCGAGATCACGACGACGTCGCCGTCGGCCAGCTCGGTGCGGGCGGCGATCTCGGCACCGACCGCCATGCCCTCCGTGAACTCCGGCAGTCCGGCGACGGCGCTGACGCGCAGCTCGCCGGACGGCTCGCTCATATCCCCAGCGCCTTGGCGGTGCGGCGGCTACGGCCCGGGCGCGCCTCGAGCTCGCGGGTCAGCGCGATTACGTCGGCCGGGGTGTCGAGGTCGAGGCCGAGCGAGCCCAGCTCCTCGACTCCGAAGGCGACGCCGGCGGCGCGGGCGGCGGCGACGTGGCGCTCGCAGCTGCCCTCCCCGAAGGCAGGGACGATCGCGTCCGGCGGGCTGAGCACGAGCGCGTTGGTGCCGGTCCCGTGGCGGTCTGGGACGATCCCGACGTAGCGCTCCGGGATTCCGGTCAGGAGCCGGTCGAGCTCGCGCGGGTCGAGCAGCGGGCAGTCGCCGGGGAGCAGGATGACGCACCCGGCGCCCTCGACTTCGGCGCGGGCGATCCCCGCCAGCGCCGCCTCCGAGTGGCCGGCATCCTCGGGGTCGGGGACGATCTCGGCGCCGGCATCGTGGGCCAGCTCCTGGGCGATCGGGTCGCCGCTGACGACGATCGTGCGCTCGATCGCCCGCGCCTCCCTGATCGCTTCGAGCACGTCGGCGACCATCGCCCCGGCCAGGGTGCGGCGCTGCTCGCCGCTGAGCCCGGCGGCGAGCCGCTGCTTGGCGGCGTAGAAACGCTTGACGGGTAGGACCGCGGTCGCCTTCACCCTGAGGCGAGGGTATCGGCGTAGTCGAGCACGATGCGGGCGAGGCGGACGCGGCCGATGGCGCCCTCCATCAGGGTCGGCGCGGTCAGAGTCGGGACCTCGGTCGGCGGCGGGTCGGGGTCGCCCTCGTCGACGACCATGCCGTCGATCAGCCCGGCGTAGAGCGAGGCGACGCCGGCGGCCGTGGTCGGCCGGCCGAGCGCCCGCATGAACTTGTCGGTCGGTCCCTTGACCACCTCGCCGGCGACGTAGGGGCTGACGGCGACGACCGGGGCGGGGGAAGCGGCGATCGCCTCGCGCAGGCCGGGCACGGCGAGGATCGGCCCGATGCTGATCACCGGGTTCGAAGGGCCGATCACGATCGTCTCGGCGGCGTGCAGCGCGGCCAGCACCTCGCGGCTCGGCTCCGCCGCCTCGATCCCCTCCAGCTCGACCCCGAGCACCTCGGGCTCGCCGCGGTCGACGATCAGGTACTCCTGCAGCTCGCGCCGCCCGGCCGCGGTCGCCACCTTGGTTCGCACCGGCGAGTCGGACATCGGCAGCACCTTCGCCTCGACCCCGAGGCCACGCGCGATCTGGGCCTGGGCGTCGGTCGGCCGGCCGCCCTCCTCGACGAACTGGCGCCGGTAGAGACAGGCGGCAAGGTCGCGGTCGGAGAGGCCGAACCAGCTCGGCGCGCCGAGCTGCTGCAAGCGCTCGAACACGGTGAAGGTGTCCTCGCGGATCCCCCAGCCGCGCTCCTCGTCGATTTCGCCGCTGAGCCAGTAGGTGACGAGGTCGGGGTCGGGGGAGACGTGGACGCCGAGCGCCTCGACGTCGTCGCCGGTGTTGGCGATCACGCTGAGCTCGTCACCCACCTCCTCCTGCAGTCCCGCGGCCAGTTTGGCGCCGCCGGTGCCGCCGGCCAGGAGCGCGACCCCCATCGCTTCTATGCCCAGTGGTCGCGGTCGGGCAAACCGGTGAAGCGGATGCCGGCGTGAGCCTTGTAACGGGTGTTGACCGAGATCAGCATCGGGGTCAGCTGCTCGACGATGCGGGCCATCTCGAGCGCGCCGGCGTTGACCGGCCGCAGGCCGGGGATTGCTTCGACAAGGCGCGCGACCCGCGCCTTGTCGGCCTTCTTGTCGCCGCAGATCGGGACGTCCTCGCCGAGCTCGGCGGCGGTGTCGGCCAGGGTCGGGGCGCCGACCGTGTGCAGGGCGGCGACCACGGCGACCCCCTCGGGGACCATCTCCTGCGCCTGCTGGGCGGCCGAGCCCTGCCAGACCCCGAGTGAGCGGGTCGCTTTGCCGCTGACCGCGGCAGCCAGCGGCACCGTGCAGTCGACCAGGATCTGGCCCGGCCGCAGCACCCCGCGCAGGTTGTTGAGGTTCTCCGACTGGGCGCGAAAGGGGACGGTGA
Organism: uncultured Solirubrobacterales bacterium; assembly: GCA_963846515.1. Lineage (GTDB taxonomy): Bacteria > Actinomycetota > Thermoleophilia > Solirubrobacterales > 70-9 > VAYN01. Next base: position 869,647 of record CAWJWC010000005.1, read on the forward strand.
GGAAGACGATCTCGCCGCGCTGGGCGGCGTCGCCGTTCTCGAGCCCGGTGACGTCTGCGTCCGGGATCGCGGCGCGCACTTTCGCCGCCGCCTCCTCGGCTCGTCCGGCGTCGCGCGAGCCGAGCACGACCGGGACCCCAGCCATCGCCCAGCGCGTCGCCAGGCCGGCGCCGAGGGCGCCGGTGCCGCCGATGATCGGGATCGGTTCGAGGTCCGCCACGCGGCGGCCAGTCTATGCTGCCCCCGCATGAGGCTGGAGGGACGCAAAGCGCTGGTCACCGGCGGCGCCAGCGGGATCGGCGCCGCGGTCGCCGCCCGGCTCGCCGCCGAGGGGGCCGAGGTCTGGGTCGGCGACATCGACACCGTCGGCGCCGAGAAGGTCGCCGGCGAGGTCAACGGCCACGCGCTCGAGCTTGACGTGACCGAGATCGAGTCCGCCCGCGCCGCCGTCGCTGCCGCCGGCGGCACGCTCGACATCCTCGTCAACAACGCTGGAACCGACGAGTTCGGCTTCTTCACCTACACCACGCCAGAGCAGTGGCGGCGGGTGCTCGACATCAACCTCCTCGGCGTCCTCAACTGCACCCACGCGACGCTGCCGGGGATGCAGGAGGGGCGCTATGGCCGCATCGTCAGCGTCTCCTCGGAGGCGGGCCGGGTTGGCTCCAAGGGCTCGGCCGCCTACTCGGCCGCGAAGGCGGGGATCGTCGGCTTCACCAAGGCGATCGCCCGCGAGAACGCCCGCTACGAGATCACCGCCAATGCGATCGCCCCCGGCCCGATCGAGACGCCGCTCCTGATGGGTGCCAAGGAGTTCGGCGAGATCGGCGAGAAAGTGATCGAGACGATGAAGGCCTCGACCCAGATGGGCCGGCTCGGCCAGCCCGAGGAGGTCGCCGCCGCGGTCGCCTTCCTCGCCTCCGACGACGCCACCTACGTGACCGGCGAGACGCTCGGCGTCTCCGGCGGCCTGGGGATGGTCTGATGGCCGAGGCCGAGTCGACCCTGGTGCCGGGGATCGAGCGCCGCGACGAGTTCGAGGTCGCGGGTCAGCTGCTCACCGACGTCGGCGGCACGATCGGCGCCAGCGTGCTCTCGACCCCGGGGATGATCGCGATGATCGAGGGCACTTCCTCGGTGCTCGCCTACGAGCACCTGCCGGAGGGCCAGGCGACGGTCGGTTTCGAAGTCTGCGTCAGGCACGTCGCGGCCGCCGCCGAGGGCGCCAAGTGCCAGACCCGCGCGGTGCTGCGCGAGGTCGTCGACGGGCGCAAGCTGCGCTTTGACGTCGAGGTGACCGAAGGGGAGCGGACGATCGGGGTCGGCACCCACGAGCGACGCGTGGTCGGTTTCGGCCACGGCTCGCCGGCCTCCTAGTCTCAGGGCATGGCCGAGCTGCCGCAGAGCGTCCGGATCCGCGAGGTCGGGCCGCGCGACGGGTTCCAGAACGAGCCGGAGACGATCGACACCGCCGAGAAGGTGCGGCTGATCGACCTGCTCTCGGCGACCGGGGTGAAGCGGATCGAGGTCACCTCGTTCGTGCGGCCGGACGTGATTCCGCAGCTCGCCGACGGGGCCCAGGTACTGATGGCGGCGCAGCGTCGGCCCGGGGTCGCTTTCTCGGTCCTGATCCCGAACCAGCGCGGGCTCGAGCGGGCGCTGGAGCTGCGCGACCGCTTCGACGAGGTCAGCGTCTTCCTCTCCGCCTCGGAGACCCACAACCAGCGCAACGTCAACCGCTCGATCGCCGAGTCGCTGGCGGGGCTGGAGCCGACGCTGGCGAGCGCCGGCGAGGCGGGGCTGCGGCGCGAGGGCGTGATCGCGACCTCGTTCGGCTGCCCCTACGAGGGCCACGTGCCGCCCGAGCGCGTCTTCGAGATCGCCGAACGGCTGGTCGCCGAGGGCTGCGAGGAGGTCGGCTTCGGCGACACCACCGGGATGGCCAACCCGCGCCAGGTCCACGAGTTCTTCGCCGCCGCCCGCGAGCGCCTGCAGGGGGTTGAGCTGACCGCCCACTTCCACAACACCCGTGGCCAGGGGCTGGCCAACGTGCTGGCGGCGCTGGAAGAGGGCGTCGACTCCTTCGAGTCGAGCTTCGGTGAGCTCGGCGGCTGCCCGGTTCCCCCCGGCTCGACCGGCAACGTCGGCAGCGAGGACGTGGTCTCGATGCTGCACGAGATGGGGGTCGAGACCGGGATCGAGCTGCCGCGCCTGATCGAGGCCTCGCGCGCCGCGCAGGAGGTGCTCGGCCGCCCGCTCGGCTCACACGTGCTGCGCGCCGGCCCGGTCGAGTGGAACCCGGGATAGCCCGCCACCGGCTGGCACGCCAGCCAGCCGAATAGGCTGCGGCCCGTGACCGACTTCGCAAAAGCCCTGGAGGCGGCCCTCGCCGGGGGACCCCAACGCCATCACGAGAAGACCGCCGAGCAGGGCAAGCTGCCGGTGCGCGAGCGGGTCGCGCGGCTGGTCGACGACGGCTCCTTTGCCGAGGAAGGGCTGCTCGCCAACTGGCAGGAGGAGGGGCTGGGCGCCGACGGCGTCCTCACTGGCCTGGCGACGATCGGGGGCCGCCCTGTCGCCCTGATGGCCAACGACCCGACTGTCAAGGCCGGTTCCTGGGGCCCGAAGACGGTGGAGAAGATCCTCCGCATCCAGGAGCGGGCGCTGAGCCACCAGGTGCCGCTGATCTACCTGGTCGACTCGGCCGGGGCGCGGATCACCGACCAGGTGCAGATGTTCCCCGGCCGCCGCGGAGCCGGGCGGATCTTCCACAACGAGGTGCGGCTCTCCGGCCAGGTGCCGCAGGTCTGCCTGCTGTTCGGGCCGAGCGCCGCCGGCGGTGCCTACATCCCCGCCTTCTGCGATGTCGTGATCATGCGCGAGGGCAACGCCTCGATGTACCTCGGCTCGCCGCGGATGGCGGAGATGGTGATCGGCGAGCAGGTCACGCTCGAGGAGATGGGCGGGGCGAAGATGCACACCGGCGTCTCCGGCTGCGGCCACTTACTGGTCAAGAGCGACGAGGAGGCGATCGATCTTGCGCAGCGCTACCTCTCCTACATGCCGGAGAGCTGGCGGGCCGAGCCGCCGCCCGCCGCGCCGGCCGCGCCCGCCTCTGCGGCGGCGATCGAGGCGATCGTCCCGGGGGACGAGAACCAGCCCTTCGACATGCGCGAGGTGCTCGACGTCCTGCTCGACGCCGATAGCTTCCTCGAGGTCCACGAGCGCTGGGCGAAAGAGCTGATCGTCGGCTACGGCCGGCTGGAGGGACGCGTGGTCGGCGTCGTCGCCAACCAGCCGAAGCAGAAGGGAGGGGTGCTCTTCGTCGACTCGGCCGACAAGGCAGCCCGCTTCATCCAGACCTGCAACGCCTTCAACGTGCCGCTGCTCTTCCTCGCCGACGTGCCCGGGTTCATGATCGGAACCGCGGTCGAGCGCCAGGGGATCATCCGCCACGGCGCGAAGATGATCAGCGCCGTCTCCGAAGCGACCGTGCCGAAGCTCTCGGTGATCGTGCGCAAGGCCTACGGCGCCGGCCTCTACGCGATGGCCGGGCCGGCCTTCGAGCCCGACTGCTGCATTGCGCTGCCCAGCGCCTCGATCGCGGTGATGGGCCCGCAGGCCGCTGTCAACGCGGTCTTCTACAACCAGATCCAGGCGATTGAGGACGAGGCCGAGCGCGAGGCCTTCGTCGCCGCCAAGCGCGAGGAGTACGCCGCGGACATCGACATCCTCCACCTTGCCTCGGAGCTGGTCGTCGACGCCGTGGTCGAGCCGGCGGACCTGCGCGCGGAGCTGATCCGCCGTTTTGCCCACGCGGCGAGCAAGGGCCGCACCTTCGCCGTCCGCCGCAACCCGGTGACGCCGGCTTGAGCTGCGGATAAGACCGGCTCGCTACCGTCGGCGGGTGGCACGGAGTGTCAAAGCCCCGCTCACCGCCTGGATCGGCTGCGCCGCGGCGCTGGCCCTGCTTGCCCTCGTCGCCTACGGTGTCGAGGGCGCGCAGCATGCCGACGCTGACTTGCTAGCCAAGTTCGCCGCCCGCGACAGCGGCGAAGTCGGCTCGCTGGCGGATGCCTTCGCGGCGCTCGGCGACCCGATGCCGCTGTTGCTGATGCTGCTCGCCGCCTGCATAGTCGGGCTGGCCCGCGGCCGGTCGCTCGACGCTGCCGCGGCGGCAGTCGTCGTGATCGGGGCCAACGTGACCACGCAACTGCTCAAGGCGACCTTCTCGCACCCGCGCTTCCAGTCCGCGCTCGGCGCCGAACAGCTCGGCGAAGTCCCGTTCCCGAGTGGCCATGTCACCGCCGCCGCCTCGATCGCGATCGCCTTCGCCTTCGTCGCACCGCGCGAGCTGCGCGGGCTGGTCGCGGCGCTCGGCGCCGGCTTCGTCGCTGGCGTCGGCATCGCCGTGATGGTGCTCGACTGGCACTTCCCCAGCGACGTGCTCGGCGGCATCCTGGTCGCCAGCGGCTGGGGCTTCGCGGTGCTGGCGGTGCGGCGGGCGATCGAAGGCGGCGACGCTGCGAAAGGCGACGCTCAGGCGCCGAGCCGGCCGGCCATCTCGACGAAGTAGTCGAGCGCCGCTGGGTTGGCGAGCGAGTCGCGGCTGGCGGCCTGCTCGGCTGGAGTCCCCATCAGGATCCGCTTCACGGGCACCTCGAGCACCTTGCCGCTCAAAGTTCGGGGCACCGCGGCGATCTGGAAGACCCGGTCGGGGACGTGGCGCGGGGAGCAGCGCTCGCGCACGCGGCGGGCGATCTCCTTCGGCAGCTCCTCGTCGAGCTCGACCCCCTCGCGGAGGACGACGAAGAGCGGCATCCAGCCGTCGGTGCCGGGTTTAGGCAGGTCGACGACGAGTGCGTCGACGATCGCGTCGACGCTGAGCACGGCGCGGTAGATCTCGCTCGTCCCCATGCGGATGCCGGAGCGGTTGATGGTCGAGTCGGAGCGGCCGTAGATGATCGCGGTGCCGCGCGAGGTGATCTCGATCCAGTCGCCGTGGCGCCAGACGCCGGGGAACATCTCGAAGTAGCTGGCGCGGTAGCGGTTGCCGTCCTCATCGCCCCAGAAGCGGACCGGCATCGAGGGCATCGGCTCGGTCACGACCAGCTCGCCGACCTCGTCGACGACCGGGTTGCCGTTCTCGTCCCAGGCCTCGACCGCCGCCCCCAGCGCCCGCCCCTGCAGCTCGCCGCGGTAGACCGGCAGCAGCGAGACGCCGCCGACGAAGGCGGTGCAGAGGTCGGTGCCGCCGCTGGTCGAGAACAGCCAGGTGTCGCGCCCGACGTGCTCGTAGATCCAGTCGAAGCCCTCGGGGGAGAGGGGGGAGCCGGTCGAGCCGACCGCCTCGAGGCGGCTGAGATCGCGGCCCGCGCCGGGCTCTACGCTGGCCTTCATGCAGGCGGCGATGTAGGAGGCGCTGGTTCCGAACATGGTGATCCCGGCCCGCTCGGCGAGGTCCCAGAGCACGTTCATGTCCGGATATCCGGGGTTGCCGTCGTAGAGGACGATCGCGGCCCGGGTCAGCAGCCCGGAGACGAGGAAATTCCACATCATCCAGCCGGTCGTGGTGAACCAGAAGAGGCGGTCGCCGGGGTGGGCGTCGACGTGGAGGTGGAGCTTCTTCAGGTGCTCGAGCAGGATTCCGCCTTGTCCCTGAACAATTGCCTTTGGAAGCCCGGTCGTGCCGGAGGAGTAGAGGACCCAGAGCGGGTGGTCGAAGGGGACGCGCTCGAAGGTGAGCTCGGCGCCCTCGCCGTCCGCCAGCAGCTCGGCCCAGGTGGTCGCGTCGCGCAGCCCCGCGAGGTCCGGTGCGGGGTCGAGGTAGGGGAGGACGACGGTGCGCTCGAGGCTTGGCATCTCCGCCTGCAGGCGGGCGACGGTGTCGCGGCGGTCGAAGTCCTTGCCGCCGTAGCGATAGCCGTCGATCGCGAACAGGACCTTAGGCTCGATCTGGGCGAAGCGGTCGATGACGCTGGCCGGGCCGAAGTCGGGCGAGCAGCTCGACCAGACCGCGCCGATCGAGGCGGTGGCGAGGAAAGCGACGATCGCCTCGGGGATGTTCGGCAGGTAGGCGACGACGCGGTCACCGGGCTCGACCCCGAGCCCGCGCAGGGCGGCGGCGACGGCCGCGACCTGGGCGCGCAGCTCACCCCAGGTGAGCTCGTCCAGCTGACGCAGCTCGGAGGCGTGCAGGATCGCCGCCTCGCTGTCGTCCTTGCCGGCGAAGGCGTACTCGGCGTAGTTGAGTTGGGTGCCGGGGAACCACTCGGCGCCGGGCATCGCGCGGCTGCTGAGGACGGTGCCGCGCTCGCCGTCAGCCTGCACCCCGAAGAAGTCCCAGATCGCGTCCCAGAACCCCTCGAGGTCATCGACCGACCAGCGCCAGAGTGCGTCGTAGTCGTCGAAGCGGAGCCCGCGGTCGGCCTCGAGCCAGCGCATGAACTCGGTCAGGCGGGCGTTCTCGACCAGCTCGGCCGAGGGCTGCCAGAGCAGCTCGGGTTTGGCCGGCGCGCTCACGCCGTCGTCGCCGTGCTCGCCGCTTGCTGGCGCTCCAGCTCGTGGCGGTCATGGCTGCAGAACAGCGTCACCTCGTCGCCGTGGGTGGCGGCGAGGTCGCGTAGGCGGGCGGCGTTTCCGACCCGAGCGCCGTTGTCGGCGACGGTGAGGAGCTGGAAGAAGCGTAGGATCGGCGGGCAGCTCGGTGGGGTGGCGACCTCGCCGTGGTTGAAGTAGGAGTCGCCGCAGTGCAGCAGCCAGCGCTCGCCGGCATTGACCGCGATTCCGGTGTGGCCGCGCGAGTGGCCAGCCAGCGGGATCAGTGCCACCTCGACGTCGAGGCCGGGCAGGATGCGCACGCTCTCGAAGCCGAACCAGCGCTCGCCGCCCTGCTCGGAGTGGTGCTCGACCCAGCGCGGCCCGTGCTGCCAGTGCTTGGCGAGGTAGCGGCTGCGGTCGCGCAGTGAAGGGTGCAGCGCCGCCGCCAGCTCGGTCGCCAGCACGTGGACCTCGGCTTCGGGGAAGTCCGCGAGGCCGCCGGTGTGGTCGAGGTCGAGGTGGGTGGTGACGATCTGGCGCACGTCGGCGGTGGCGAAGCCGAGCGCCTCGATCCGGGCCACCGCGGTCTCCTCGAGCCGCGGTCGCGGCCGCAGCAGCGCCCGGAAAGGCTGCCCGAGCCGGGCCGGGTTGCGCGCGTCCTCGCTGCCGAAGCCAGTGTCGATGAGGACCAGCCCGTCCGAGCTCTCGATCAGGAGGCAGTGGCAGACCACGTGCGCGGTCGCGAATGGTCCACCCTCGCCCCCGACCAGGCGCCCCCCGTGTGGGCACAGCGACCCGCAGTTGAGGTGATGGATCCGCATAACCCGCGCCGCAGTCTAGTTCCGGCCAACCGGACTATCGTTGTGCGGGCGCCGGAGTGGCGGAATTGGCATACGCGATCGACTCAAAATCGATTGCCCTTACGGGCTTGAGGGTTCGAGTCCCTCCTCCGGCATCGTGCGTCTGCAGTTACCCGTCCTATAGACGGGCTGGAGCAGACGCGTGGAATTCGTAACCTCGCTCAGGCCGGCTGGGCGGCGCCGGCGCCGTAGTCCTCGCCGGAGCCGATCGGGCGCTCCTCCTCGACGTGCCACTCCTGGTTGAAGCCGTAGAGGGCAAAGGCGATGACGACGATTTGGAGCAGGCCGAGGATCACGACCAGGGTGCCGATCACCGAGGAGGAGATCGCCGCCTCGTCGAAGCCGGCCTTGTCGCGGGCGAACCAGCTGTCGGCGCCGACCGCGCAGAAGATCGCGAGGATCATCGAGAGCGCGGCGGCGACTGGGAGGATGCCGCGGTTCCAGCGGGCGACGAGGAAGGCGAAGAAGGCGTAGAGGATCGCGTAGATCGCGCAGATCATGCCCATGCCGCCGCCGCCGATCAGCAGCGACCAGCCGCCGATCGCGATCACCGCCGCGATCACCGCCGTCGCCAGCAGCAAAAGGGCGATCACGAGCTTGGTCGTGACTGACCCAGCTTTTTCCCGATTCGGCCGCCACAGTTCGTAGCCCGGCCTCACCTCTCCTACAGCCATGCCGACGATCATAGAATCTGGCAGTGACGCAGCGGGGTTGGCCGCGCGTTAAGCCCTTGCGGGCGCCCACGGGCCGGTCGGCCGCTCTAAAGTGATCTCGGCGCGGGCGTGGCGGAATTGGCAGACGCGTCAGGTTTAGGTCCTGGTGGGCTTCGGCCCGTGGGGGTTCAAGTCCCTCCGCCCGCATCGTCGTCGGACCGAGCGCCCGCCGCTCGACTACGATCAGAAATCTCGGGGCAGTGGCCCAACTGGCTAAGGCACCGGTCTCCAAAACCGGCGATTCCAGGTTCGAGTCCTGGCTGCCCCGCTCTCCGCTGCTTCGGAGACCACCGGTTCCTCCGCTTCGGACTGCCGGGCCCGGATTATTCGGACGGCGGGGCGGGGATCGGGTGGGCCGCCAACGCTCGCGCCCCGGGCGCCGTCCTCCCGGTAGCGGCTGACATTGGGGTCCGATCCGACGTTTGAGCAGCATGTGTAACGCCCCTACTCTTGGAGGATGGCGAGCGGCGCTAACCAGGTCGGCCGATGAGCGCGGTGGCGGACGAGCGCCTCGCGCGGCGCGCGACGGCCGGCGACGAGCGGGCGCTGGCGGCGATCTACCGTCGCTACCACCAGGAGCTCTACCGCTACTGCCTAACCATCGTCGGCAATTCCGAGGATGCCCAGGACGCTCTGCAGAACACGATGGTCAAGCTGCTGCGGGCGCTGCCGGGGGAGCAACGACGGATCGAGCTGAAGCCGTGGCTCTACCGGATCGCCCACAACGAGTCGGTCGAACTGCTGCGGCGACGGCGGCCGAGCGAGGAGCTCGAGCCGGAGCAGGCGGCGCCGAGCGGTTCCGACCTGGCCGAGGACGTCGCCGTGCGGGAGCGGTTGCGGCGGCTGATCGCCGACCTCGAGCAGCTGCCCGAGCGCCAGCGCGGCGCCTTGGTGATGCGCGAGCTCTCCGGGCTCGACTACGAGCAGATCGCGACCGCGCTCGGCACCTCGCCGGCGGTCGCTCGCCAGGCCCTCTACGAGGCGCGGCTGAGCCTGCACCAGATCGAGGCGGGGCGTGAGATGGACTGCGACGCGGTGACCAGGGCGCTGTCCGACGCCGACGGCCGGGTTACCCGCCGGCGCGACATCCGCGCCCACCTGCGCGCCTGCTCCGACTGCCGCCGCTTCCGGGCGGAGATCGAGGGCCGCCGCGGCGACCTCGCAGCGCTCGTGCCGCTGCCCGCGCTGGCGGCGGCGGGCCTGCTGCAGGGTCTGCTCGGCGGCGCTGCCGGCTCCGGGGCAGGCGCTGCGGGCGGTGCCGGTGCGGCCGGTGCGGCGGGCGGAGCCGCTGCGAAATCGCTCGGCGCGGCGGCGGCGCTGAAGTCGGCAGCGGCGGTTGCGGTCATCGCCGCGGTCGGGGTCGGGGCGGCAGACCGGGCCGGAGTGGTGGACGTGACTCCGTTCGGCGGCGGCAGCTCGCAGGGGAAGACCCGGAGTGAGGAGGGCCCGGCCTTGCCGCAGCCCGCATCCACGACTGCGCCCGCCGCTGAGGACGTGCCCGGCAGCGGCGGGCCCGCGGCAATCCGCCAGGCGAGCGCTCTGGGCAACAGCGCACCCAAGGGGGCGACGGCGCCCGGGCAGCGAGATTCGGGCTCGGTAGCTTCTGGCCCGGGGAGTCCGGCTGACCCAGCCGCCGCTCCTCCCGTCGGCAACTCCCACCCGCACGGTCGCGGGCACGAGAAGCAGCACCCGAGCGCAGCCGACCACGGTCAGCAGACCGCGGCGACTCACAAAGCCGATGGGAAGGGATCGAGCCAGGGCGACGGCCGGCCGGAGAAGTCCCACCCCGATCACCCGGCCAAGCCCGCGAAGCCGGCCCAGGCCGCGCAGCCGGACCCGCCGGCCGGGTCCAAGGCGAAGGCTCCGAAGAAGGCGCCCGCCGAGCCTGCGACCGCCGCGCCATCCGCACCCGAACCGCCGGCCGCCGCTCCCGAACCGAAAGAAGCGCCTGACAACGGCCAGGATTCCGCGTTTCAGCCCTAGCCAACGTACCTGGGGCCCCAGACAGGGGCGCCACCGACACTAGGAGGAACGATGAGGATCCACCTCAAGATCGCTCTGGCGCTCGGCGCGCTGATCCTCGCGGCGGCGCCCTCTACCGCGCTCGCGGTGAAGCCCGCCGAACCCGGTAGTCAAGGCAAGGGGCCGCACTATGTGCCGGAAAAACCGGAAACCCCCGGTCCGGGTGCGAGCCTGCCCGAGAAAGCGAAAGCGTACGGCGTGTACTGCAAGGGCGAGAGCAAGAAACACGTCGAGGGCGAGAAAGGCACGCCCTTCAGCCAGTGCGTGACCGCGATGGCGAAGGCGGCCAAGAACGAGCGGATGACCGCCCGCCAGGCCTGCAAAGGCCTGAGCAAGAAGCACGTCAAAGGTGAGAAGGGGACCCCGTTCTCGCGCTGCGTGAAAGCTGCCGCGCAGCTGCGCAAAGCGCAGACCGGCTGACCAGTTCCCCCCGGCCCACCCGGCGCTTCTTCTCCCGGGCGCCGGGTGGAATGCCTGCCTACAGCACTCGGCTCACGCTCTCCATGCGTCCTCCACGAAGCTGGCCAGCTCCCCGTTCAGCCGTTCCGGCGCGGTCCGCCACTCGAGCAGCGACTTAGCCTCGACCAGGCGCGCGTCCGGCAGCTCTTCGATCAGCATCCCCGAGTCGCTGAACGGGTGCAGCGGGTCGAGTGGGTGGCCGACGACCAGCGCCGGCACCTCGATCTGGCGGCGCTGCTCGCGGTGCGGCGCGGTCTCCCCGAGCAGCAGCCCCTCGAGCACGGCGAGCGAGGGACCGGGCCGCTGGCGTACCCAGTCGAGCCCGATATCGAGCAGGTAGTTGGTGCGAGGGATGGCCGAGGTGAGGCGGGAGATGATCTCGAAGCCGGGGCGGCCGAAGCGCAGTCCCAGCATCAGCGGGGTGAAGATCCCGGCCACGGCGGAGAGCGCGTTGTCGAGCACCGGCATCTCGAGGAAGAGGCCGCGGGCACGGTCGGGGTGGTGGACGGCAAGCTGCAGGGCGACGTTGGCGCCGAGCGAGGTGCCGCCGATCACTGCGGACTCGAGCCCGAGGTGGTCGAGCAGGGCGACGACCTGGCGGGCGAACAGTGGCATCGAGTAGAGGCGCAGGTCCTCCGGCCGGTCGGAGCGGCCGTGGCCGAGCAGGTCGACGCAGATCGCGCGGTTGCCACGCTCGGCCAACGCCGGCCCCAGCCGCTCGTACATGCGGCGGTTCATCAGCAGGCCATGGGCGAGCACGACTACGCGATTGCCCTCGCCGTAGCTGTCGTACTCGATCCGGTGGCCCTCGTAGCGGAAAGCGCCCATGGCGGGGGAGCCTAGATGGTCGCCTCCGCCGTCCGGGCGGGCGGTTCAGCCCTGCTTTGGGTCCAGGCCGACCAGGGTGTAGTAGCCGACTACGTAGACCCGCCGGCCGTCGGTGACGACGGGGGTGTAGCCGGACTGGTCGATCTCGAAGACCTTCTTGTGGGTGACGACGTCGTAGCCGACCGTCGCGCGAGTCTTGAAGCTCGAGGTGTAGACGGTGCGGCCGATGACGACGGCGGTGCCGGGGATCGGGCCGCCGACGTCGCGCCGCCACGCGACCTTGCCGGTGGACGCGTCGAGCGCGAAGAAGCGGCCGTTTTCGGCGCCGATGTAGACGGTCGGCTTGGTCCCGGGGACGTTGGCGGCGGCGGGCGAGCCGTAGACGTAGTCACCGGTGTCGAAGGCCCACTCGGCCTCGCCGGTCTTTTCGTCGAAGGCGTAGACGGTGCCGTCGTCGCGAGCGGCGAAGACCTTGCCGAAGGCGACGGCGGGAGAGGAGAAGAAGCCGCCGCGGCCGTATGGCGGGACCTTGCTCGTGTTAGTGCGCCAGAGCGGCTTGCCGCTAGTCGCGTCGAGCGCGAACATCGAGCTTTGATAATCGGCGACGTAAACGCGGCCGTGGTGGTGGCTGGGGCTGGCTTTGATCGCCCCGGGCGCGTTGAAGCTCCACAGCTGCTTGCCGTCGGAGGCGCGCAGCGCCAGCAGGTCGGTCTTGTCGGTGCCGATGTAGAGCGTGTCGCCGATCGCCAGTGGCGAAGATTCGAGGTGGGCGTCGAGGTCGCGCACCCAGGCTTTCTTGCCGGTCCTGGCGTGGCCGGCCGCGAGGTGGCCGTCGAGGAAGGCGCCGTAGATGAGGCCGCGGTGGTAGACCGGCGCGGTGACGAAGTTCGGGGTGCCCTTGTCGCTGGGCCGGATCTTCAGTTCCCAGAGCACCTTGCGGTCGCTGAGTCGCACCGCTTTGCCGTTGCCGTACTTGTTGATCACGTAGGCGACCCCGTCGTGGACCGCCGGCGGGAACTCGATCAATGCGTGCGTGTTGATCGACCAGGCCTGCTTCAGAGGCGGTTCCAGCACCCCCTTCTCGGCCGGCAGGTAATGCGTCCGCTCCGGGATCCGCCCAAACTGCGGCCAGTCGACGTAGCCGGCATCGCTCCCGGTCGCCGTGACGCCCTCGCCTTCCCCGCCCTCGGAGGAGCCGCAGCCTGCGAGCGCGAGGGCGGCGAGCGCCAGCGCGAGACAGGGGCGCAGTGACGATTTAGAGGGTCCCCGGCGCATCGAGAAGCTGTATCGGCAGCAGGCCGTAGGCCTCAAGACCGACGGCGTGTCGATTTTGTCCTACCCGTGTGGGACAAAGTCGACATGGGCCTAAAGAGCGGCGGACGGGAATCGAACCCGCGTCATCAGCTTGGAAGGCTGAGGCTCTACCGTTGAGCTACCGCCGCACGCTGCAAGGAGCGTAGCCGCCGCCCCGCCGATCCGTCAGAATGCCAGGACCCCACGGGGAGTGGCGCAGTCTGGTAGCGCACTCGGCTGGGGGCCGAGCGGTCGCAGGTTCAAATCCTGTCTCCCCGATTCATTCCCGCGCCGCCGGCCAGGCGGCCAAAGCGCTTCCGGTTTCGTCGCCCGTCAGCGCTTGACGAGGTTATGGATCTCCAGGATTTCCGGCTCGCCAGGGTCGATGCCGACCTCGGCTAGGACTGGCATCAGTCGCTCCCCGAATGCTTCGAGCTGCTGCCGGGAATCCCAGATCTCGCTGACGCGGAGGCTTCCCTCCGTGCCGAAGCAGACGTGGTAGTCGAGTCCGTCGGGAGGGAAGTCCCCGGCGGCTTCGAGCTTGCTGACGGACTCGTCGTACTGTGCGGCCGTCAGGGAAGAGGGGGCAAAGCGGATAAGGACGCTCATCGAGCTCCTCCTTCATTGGGGTTTGCTCAGCCTATCCCCGGAGAGATGGCAGATCCACCCCAAGCCGAGCAGGGAGTGTGACGCTCTCTAGCTCGGCCTCAGGTTTCCTCGGCCTGAACCGCGACCTCGAATTTCTCGACCGAGACGCGCTGGCCCATCCCGCTGCCGGGCGGGTTCATCGAGTTCAGGGTCTCGTCGCCCTGGCGGTAGTCCTCCTCGTTCTCGAAGAGCATGATCGCCACCGCCTTGCCGGCGGCGGGGTCCTGAAGGAGCAGGAACCCTTTGGCGGGTACTCCGGGCGGCGGGCCTTCGCCGGCCTCGGCCTGGCTGCGGATCTCGGCGGCGCTGCTTTCCAGCGAATCGGCGTCGGCGCCTTCCCATCTGGCTACTCGTGCGAGCATTTCGGGCCTCCAGTCGTCCGTTTTCACCTACGAGCCGCACTTTAGATGCCAGCACAGCTCCGCTATATAGACCCGATGCGCCCACCCGGCTGGTTTCGCCAGGCGTACGCCGCGCTGGCCAACACCCGTCTCGGGCGATTCCTCTCGATGCACGTCGTGTGGAAGGTCGATCCGCTGCTGATGCGGCTGACCCGGGGAAAGCTGGGGATGGGTTTGGCGATGCCGACGGCGCTGCTGGAGACGCGCGGCGCGCGCAGCGGCGAGCTGCGGCGCAACGTCGTCATCTACTTCCACGACGGGGAGCGGGTGACGATCGTCGCCTCGAAGCTCGGCTTGCCGCAGCATCCGGCCTGGTTTCACAACCTGCGCGCCGATCCTGAAGTGACCTTCGGCGGAATCGAGATGCGGGCCATGGTGGTCGAGGACGAGACCGAGCGCGAGCGGCTCTGGGCGCTCGCCGACAACGTCTTCGCGCCCTACGCCGACTACCGCCGCGAAGCGGCGCGGGCTAACCGCACGATCCCGATCGTCCAGCTCACGCCGCGTCTGGCTTGACGCCGATCAGGAGGGCCATCTCCAGCCACTTCCAATAGCAGTCGACGTCGTCGAAGCCGATCTCGCGGAGCCAGGTGAGCTGGGTCTCGACGTCGAGGGTGCGGTCGGAGGGGTCCTCGTTCTCGAGCGGCTCGTCGATCGCGGCGAAGAAGGCGGCGTGCAGGCGGGGGGTGGGGGAGGCGACGTGCTCGAAGTTGGCGAAGACGCCGCCCGGCTCGAGCAGGTCGAAGACTTCGGCGTAGAGCGCGCGCTTGCGCTCGTGCTCGAGGTGGTGGATCGCGAAGGAGGAGACGACCGCGTGGAAACGACCGAGATCGGGCAGTGGCTGGCCCAGATCGTGCTCGACCAGCTCGATCCGCTCGTCCCCGGCGAAGCGCTCGCGTGCCCGTCGCAACATCAGCTCCGAGAAGTCGAGGCCGACGCTGGCCATCTGCGGGCGGTTGGCTTGCAGCAGGCCAAGCAGGCGACCGCTGCCGGTGCCGAGGTCGAGCACGCGGCCGACCTCCCGCGGCACGTGCTCAAGCAAGACGCTCTCGCCCTCGAGCCGGTGCGGAAACTCGTCGGCACGCTCGAGGTAGGCGCTCACCCGCCCCTCGTCGCTGGCCCACTCCTCGCCGGCCACGCCCCGCCGCTCTTAGGCCCGGCCGATGGCGGTTGACAGGCGCGGCTCGCCGGCGATCGTCTGCAGGACGACGCAGTAGCGCTCGGTCAGCTTCAGCAGCGTCGCCAGCTCCTCCTCGCTCGCCTCGGTCTCGAGCTCGAAGCTCAGGCGGATCTCGCGGAACCCAACCGGCGCGTCGCGGTCGACCGCGAGGGTGCCGCGGAAGTCGAGGTCGCCCTCGGCACGGACGCTGCCGGACCCGACCTCGATGCCGAGCGAGGTGGAGACGGCGCGCAGCGTCACGCCGGCGCAGGCGGCCAGTGCCTCGAGCAGCATGTCGCCGGAGCAGAGCAGCGTCCCGTCGCCGCCCGAGGCGGGGTGCAGGCCGGCCTCGGCCAGAGCGCGCCCGGTGTCGACCGAGCAGGAGATGCCCTCGCCCAGGGTTGCGCCGGCGGAGAGGGTGACCGCCGCCGCCTCGGGCTCGCTCTCGTAGCGCTCCTTCAGCGGTGCTTGAACGGCTCGCAGCTCGTCGCGGTCCATCGCCGGATACTAGGTGCCGCTCGACGATTCGATTCGCCGCTCCGGGGTAGAAGCGTTGGCGATGCAGAGCTGGGACCTGAGATCGATCGAGGTCGAGCCGCGCCAGCCGGCGATCCTGGCCTCGAGCGACGACGCGCGGACGATCCTGCTCAACCTTCCGGCCGGGGAGGAGCTGCAGGAGCACGAGGTGCACGAGCGGGCGCGGCTGGTCGTGGTCGATGGAGAGATCGAGGTGGCGATGGCGGATGGCGAGCATGTCACCGCCGCGACCGGACACCTCCTCGAGTTCGAGCCCGGTGAGCGCCGCACTATCGAGGCGCAGTCCGATGCGCTTCTGCTGCTGGTCCTCTCGCCTTGGCCAGGCGACGGCCACCCCGGCGCGATGACGCTCGAAGAGAAGGCCGAGGCGCGACAGCGCGCCGCCGAACACCGATAGAGCACTAGCCGGGACGACGCGTACGCGCCGGGGCGTCAACCGACTCGCGCCAGAGGAGCTGGACGCTTGAGCTCCCCGGTTTAGCCGCAGCCTGTTTCCGGGCAGGAAGGCCTTTGTGCCCGGAGGAGAGCAGAAGCCGGACCTCGTTCTCGGCCCGCTGCTGCGCTACGTCAGCGAGACCGAGGCGACGATCTGGGTCGAGACCGACGCGCCCTGCGAGGTCGAGATCCTCGGCCGCCGCGAGCCGACCTTCACGGTCGAAGAGCGCCACTACGCGCTGGTCCGGATCGAGGACCTCGAGCCGGGCAGCTTCAACGAGTACGAGGTTCACCTCGACGGGGAGCGGCGCTGGCCGATTGCCCGACTCCGAGCCTGCCGCCGAGCGCGATCCGCACCCTCGGCCGCGACAAGCCGACCGACCTCTGCTTCGGCTCCTGCCGGGTCGCGCTCCCGCACGAGGAGCCCTGGGTCCTGAGCAAGGACCAGCACGACGACGGGCACGAGTACGACGCGCTGCGCGTGCTCGCCCGCGAAATGACCCGGACTGAGCGCGACAAGTGGCCGGAGTGCGATCCTCCTGCTCGGCGACCAGGTCTACGTCGACGAGGGCTCGCCGCGGACCCGCGAACGGATCCACCTGCGGCGCGGCATCGACACCGCGCCCGGCGACGAGGTGACCGACTACGAGGAGTACTCCTGGCTCTACGAGGAGGCCTGGAGCGACCCGCTGATCCGCTGGCTGCTCTCCACGGTCTCGACCTCGATGCAGTGGGACGACCACGACATGAGCGACGACTGGAACATCTCCGCTCCTGGCTGGAGGAGATGCGGCGTAAGTCGTGGTGGCACCGGCGCGCGGTCGCCGGGATCATGAGCTACTGGGTCTACCAGCACCTCGGCAACCTCTCGCCCCGGGCGCTCGACGACGACGACCTCTACCCGCAGGTGCGCGGCAACGTCCACGCGACCAAGGTCCTGCGCGAGTTCGCCGCCGACGTCCACACGACCGGCGACGGGACGCGCTGGAGCTACTGCCGCGACTTCGGTCGACAGCCGCGTGATCTTCGTCGACTCGCGCGCCGGCCGGGTGCTGGAGGAGGAGCGGCGCGCGATCGTCGACGACGAGGAGTGGGACTGGATCGTCGAGCACGCCGAGGGCGACTTCGACCACCTGCTGATCGCGACTACGGTTCCCTTCCTGCTCTCGCCCGGCTTCCACCACCTCGAGGCCTGGAACGAGCGGGTCTGCGACGGCGCCTGGGGTCGGCTCGGCGCGCAAGCTGGGGGAGAAGGTGCGCCGCGGCCTCGACTTCGACCACTGGGCCTCATTCCAGGACACCTTGCAGCGACTGCGCCGCCTGCTCGAGGAGGTCGGCTCGGGGAAGCGGGGGAGGGCGCCGGCCTCGATCGTCGTCCTTTCCGGCGACGTCCACCACGCCTATCTGGCGGAGATCGCGTTCTCCCCCGACGCGGGGGTCGAGAGCGCCGTCTACCAGGCGGTCTGCTCGCCCTACCGTAACCCGCTCGACCAGCGTGAGCGGCGGGCGATCGGGATCGGCTTCTCACGCCCCTTCATCGCTGCGATGCGGGCGCTTGGCCGCAGCGCCGACGCCCCGGACCCGGGGATCCGCTGGCGCCTCGCCGAGGGCCCCTACTTCGACAACCAGGTGGCGACGATCCGGCTCGACGGGCGCCGAGGCCGTCGTTCAGCTCGACAAGACGATCGGTGGCGAGGAGGACCAGCGCCACCTCGAGCGCGTCTTCGAGCGCCGCATCGCCTGAGCTGCACCGCGCAGGCCGCGTGACCCCTTCCCAGGGACCTCAACGCTCCTCCCACACCGGTTTCCGGGTCGTTTGCAGGCGATTGATCAAGAAATTTGTAGGCAGACAGGAATGCTGTTATGCTCGCGCCGAAATCGAGCAATCAATATTCTTGATTGAACGGTTCGACATAGCCAGCACCAGTGCCTTAATCGGTTAAAGGGTCGGCGTTGTAAGCCGGAGATCCGGGTTCGAGCCCCGGCTGGTGCATTCGTAAATGGGAATGCGAACGGCTATGCGATGAACATTTTCGACTACATCGAGGACGGGGCGGTCCAGGGCGAGCAGGCGCGCTGGTCGGCGCGCTCGCCGTACCGGCCGGACAAGTTTTTCGACCTGATGCTGGTCCCGCGCACGCCGCAATGGCACGGCGACGCGGCCTCGCGCGAAGCGCTGGAGAGAATCGAGGCCGAGCCCTGGGTCGAGACGATCGCCGAGGAGGACGACGAGGTCCTCTTGCGGCTGAGCAGCGACTGGGTCGAGCAGACCGGGGGCGGACTCGAGGCCGGCGAGACGGCGCCCAACGCCGACCTCGCCGAGGGCAAGCGCTACGCCGTCTACTTCTGGGGGGCGAACACGACCAAGGCGCTGCACATCGGCCACCTACGCAACCTCGCGGTCGGCCACGCGATCGGCGCCTCCCTGGAGCAGGCCGGGGCGAAGGTCGAGCGCCGCAGTCTGATCTGCGACGTCGGCCGCAGCATGGGCGAGGCGATGGCCGGCGTCGTGCACAGCGGCCGCGACGCCCAGGTCTGGCCCGAGGGCGAAGAGAAGAGCGACCACTTCGTCGGCTCCTGCTATGCCGAGTACGTCACCGCCGGTCGCGCCGCCGGGATCGTCGGCGGCGGCGACGCCGACGACGGCGCCGAAGACTCGGTCGCGCGCGAGTCCTCGATGTACAACGACAAGGCCGACGAGCTGATGCTGCGGGTGCTCAGCGGCGACCAGGAAGCGCTCGAACTGTGGTCGAAAACGCGCGCCTGGGTGATCGCCGGCCAGCGCAAGACCCTGGGCCGACTCGGCATCGCCTTCGACAAGGTGATCTTCGAGTCCGACTTCCTGCCCGAGGTGCTGGAGCTGACCAACAAGGGGCTCAGCGAGGGCACCCTGGTGAAGCGCTACGGCGACGACATGGTGATGTACGAAACCGAACGCGAGGAGCTGGAGGAGATGCCGCTAGTCCGCTCCGACGGGCTGCCGACCCAGCACATGCGGGCGCTCGCCTACTGGTCGGCGGCGCCGGAGCTGGACGACTGCATCTCGCTGCAGGTCTGCGGCAACGAGTGGGTCTCCCACGTCACCTGCCGGCGCAAGCTGATCGACGAGCTCGGGGTCGCCAACGGCAACGGCAACGGCAGCCTCAAGGGCGGCGGGCCGCCGACCTACGACGTCTTCCACGGCATGGTCGCCCGCGACCGCACCTCGATCACCTCGAGCAAGGAAGGGGCGCTGCTGGTCGACGACCTCGCCGACTGGGTCGAGCGCGAGATCGAGGCCGACCCGAAGCGGGCCGAGATGCGCCGCAACCATCCCGAAGGCGACCGCCTGCCGGCGCGGATCGCGCTCGCCTTCTTCCTCCTGCAGCCGACCTCGAAGCGGGTCGACTTCGAGCCGGAGAAGCTGCTGCGCGAGGGCAAGGGCAGCCTCGGCTGGGACCTGGCGCTGGCCCAGGCGCACCGCGCTACGGACACCCGGGCGGCGGAGCGACCCGCCGAGGATCCCGACTACCGCTTCGCGGTCGTCCAGTCGCAGCTCTACCGGCGCCACCTGCGCAGCTCGGTCGAGGACCTCGACGTGATTCCGCTCGCCCGCTACGTCTCCCACTTCGCCCGCTGGTACAGAGCCGAGCAGCGCTCGCCAGAGGTCGAGCGGGTGGTGCGGACCGTGCTCGACCAGGGCGTGCGCGGACTCGGGCTGGAGGGGGCGTGATGAGGACGCTCTTGGTCGACAACCACGACTCTTACACCTACAACGTCTTCCACCTCTTGGCGGCGGCCTCCGGTCACGAGCCGGTCGTGGTCAACAACGACGCGGTCTCCTGGCGGGTGCTCTCGCGCTCGGACTTCGACGCGATCGTGCTCTCGCCCGGCCCCGGACGGCCGGAACGCTGGCACGACTTCGGCGTCTGCCGCGACATCCTCCGCTACAGCGAGATCCCGGTGCTCGGCATCTGCCTCGGCCACCAGGGGATCGGCAACCTGCTCGACGGCAACGTCGACAGCGCGCCGATGGCGATGCACGGCCGGCTCAGCCACGTGCGTCACTCCGACATCGGGATCTTCGAGGGGATCCCACAGGACTTCTCGGTCGTCCGCTACCACTCGCTGGCAATCACCGGCCCGCCCGGGCCGGAGGGTCACGTCACCGCCTGGGCCGAGGACGGCGTCGTGATGGGGGTCGAGCACACAGAGCGGCCGATCTGGGGCGTCCAGTTCCACCCCGAGTCGATCGCCACCGAGCACGGCCGCGCGATCGCCGAAAACTTCTACGCCATGGCCAGCCGCCTGCGCGGCGTGCCTCTGGGCCGCGGCGCGGGCGCCAGCCCCCAAAACGGCGGCCGACGGGCCGAAAACCGCTCTATATCAGCGGAAATCGGCCCATCGGCGGGGGAGAACGGGGGCTCGCCGATGCGGCTGCGGTTGCGGGAGGTCGCAGGGGAGGCGCCGACCGAGGCGCTGTTCGAACGACTCTTCCTCGGCGAGGAGAACGCGTTTTGGCTCGACAGCGCCGACGCGCCGACCAAACTCGCGCAGTGCTCCTACATGGGCACCAGCGCCGGCCGCGACCGCGCCCTGATCGAGTACGACGTCGACGCTGGCGAGGTCGCGATCAAGCGCGCCCGCCGCGACACGGTCGAGCACCGCTCGATCTTCGACGTGCTCGATTGCGAGGTCGCCAAGCACGCGGTCGAGCCGCCGGCGGAGCTGGCGCGGGGCTTGATCGGCGGCTACGTCGGCTACCTCGGCTACGAGCTGAAGGCGGAGTGCGGCTCGCCCAACGTGCACCGCTCCGACATGCCGGACGCGCTGCTGATGCTGGCCAACCGCGTGATCGCGGTCGACCACGTGCGCCGCCGCACCTACGTCTGCGCGGTCGGCCGCGAGCAGGACCCGGAGGCCGACGCCTGGCTGGAGATGGCCGCCGAGGCGGTTGCCGCGGCGCTCGCCGATCCATCCCCGCCGGTCCCGACTCCGGACCCCGCGGAGCCGCTCGACCACGTCGTCTTCCACAGCGGCCGCGGCCGCGAGCGCTACCTTGCCGACATCGCTTCGAGCCAGGCCGAACTGGCAGCCGGCGAGTCCTACGAGGTCTGCCTCACCGACCAGTTCTCGACCGACGCCGCGCCCGACCCGTTCGTTCTCTACCGCCACCTGCGCCACAGCAACCCGGCCCCGTTCGCGGCCTTCCTCAAGTTCGGCGAGCGGGTCGTGGTCAGCTCCTCGCCGGAGCGCTTCCTCTCGGTTGATCGCGACCGCCGAGTCGAGGCGCGCCCGATCAAGGGCACGATCTCGCGCAGCGAGGACCCGGTCGTCGACGCCGCCCGCCGCGAAAAGCTCAAGCGCGACGAAAAGACGATGGCCGAGCACCTGATGATCGTCGACCTGCTGCGCAACGACGTCGGCCGGGTCTGCGACATCGACAGCGTCAGCGTGCCGGAGCTGATGGCGATCGAGCCCTACATGACCGTGCACCAGATGGTCTCGACGATCCAGGGCTACCTCGAACCGGGCCGCACGCCGGTCGAATGCGTCCACGCCTGCTTTCCGGGCGGCTCGATGACCGGGGCGCCGAAGCTGCGCACGATGGAGATCATCGACGGGCTCGAGGACGAGGCGCGCGGCGTCTACTCGGGCGCGATCGGATACTTCGGGCTCGACGGCAGCACCGACCTCAGCATCGTGATCCGCACGATCGTGATGCGGCCGGGGCGGACGACGATCGGCGCCGGCGGCGCGATCGTGATGCAGTCCGACCCCGAGGACGAGTTCGACGAGATCTTGCTGAAGGCGCGGGCGCCAATGGCTGCGGTAGCGCGGGTTGCCACCGGTCGCGAGGACCGCGATGCCTGGAGCGTCGAGCTGGAGCCGGTGGCGCGGGCGGCCGAGGCGGCATGAGCGACTCGACCGCTACGTTGCCGGCGACGATCCGGCCGGCGGGCGACGCCGATTCCGCGGCGGTGGCGGCCGCGGTCGAGCAGCTGCTGGTCGAGCTCGGCGGCCGCCGGCCGCCGCGCGAGCAGCTCGAGGCGGAGGTAGGGGCGGCGCTCGCCGACCCGGGCATCGGCGCGACGATCGTCGCCGAGGCCGAGGGCGAGATCGTCGGCGTGCTCAGCGCCAGCTGGCAGCGCGCCCTGCACGTGCCCGGCCGCTACGCGACGATCCAGGACCTCTGGGTCGACCCCGGGTGGCGCAGCCGCAAAGTCGGCGCGGCGCTGGTCGAGGGGCTCGCCGAGCTCTGCCGCGAGCAGGGGGTGGCTCGGATCGAGGTCGGGCTGCCGCGCGAGAGCTTCGCCGCGATCGCCGCGACCGAGGCTTTCTACGCCGGCAACGGCTTCGAGCACCTCGGCCCGCGCATGCGGAGGCTGTTGTCGTGAGCGAACTGGTGATGGTCGAGCAGCGGCGCGGCAGCGGTGACGCCGCGCACTGGATCCGCGAAGGCGGCGAGACGATCCCCGGCCAGGACAGCAACCGCCGGCTCGACGAGCTGCGCGCCGGCCTGCTGCGCCACGAGCGGGTGCGGGCGGTCGCCGCCGACGCCGGCGACGAGGCCCTGGAGCGGATCCTCGCGGCGATGCACGAGCGCGCCTACCTCAACGCCCTGCGCGGGGTCAACGGCGAGCCGGTCGTCCTGCCGAAGTTCGCACCGCCCGGCCTCGAGCCCGACATCCCCGTCGACGCCGCCCTCGTCGCGGCCGCCCACGAGGGCGTGCGCACGGCGATCAGCGCGGCGACGCGGCTCGCCGGCGGCGCTCGCTACACCTACGCGGTCTGCCGCCCGCCAGGCCACCACGCCGGCCCCGACTTCCTCGGCGGCTACTGCTACCTCAACAACGCCGTGGCCGCGGTCTGGACCCTGGCCGAGGCGGGGGTGCGCCCGGTCGGGGTGCTCGACCTCGACCTCCACTACCCGAACGGGACCGCCGCCCTCCTCGAGCGGATCGAGGGGGCGACCCTGCACTCGCTGCATGCCGCGCCGGTCACCAACGTCGCCGCCGGCACCGTCCTGCCCCAGGTCGAGGGCGAACGCGCCCACGCCTTCGGCGCCGCACCCGACCCCGAGGCCTATCTGGCCGAGGTCGGCGCCTCGGTCGAACAGCTCGCCGCCGAGGCCGACGCCCTGGTCGTCTCGCTCGGCTACGACACCGTCGCCGGCGACCCGCACGGCTGCTGGGACTTCGAGCCGCGGATCTTCGCCGACGTCGGCCGCCTGCTCGCCCGCTCCGAGCTCCCGGTCTGCGTAATCCAGGAGGGCGGCTACGCGCTCTCGGCGCTCGCCGCGTGCAGCGAGGCCTTCGCCCGCGGCCTACTCGGCCAGCCGGCTCTCCATTCTAGGGACGGAAGACGCGTGGGAGGGGCGGCCGTATGAACGCCAACGGGCTCGAGCCTTTCCGCCGCCGTCTCGACACGATCGACGACGAGATCGCGCGTCTGCTCGGCGAGCGCTTCGAGATCTGCCGCGAGGTCGCCCTTTACAAGAGCGCTCACGAGATCCCGATGATGCAGCCGAACCGGGTCGAGGAGGTGCGCGCCCGCTACCTCGCACGCGGCGCCGAGGCCAACCTCCCGGCCGAGTTCAGCGGCGACCTCTTCGACCTCCTGATCGCCGCCACCTGCAAGGAGGAGGACGAGCTGATGGCGGCGCGGCCGGGGGGCGCACCGCCGGACCGAGGAGGGGCGGCATGAGCACCCACGCGACCAGGCCGACCTTCGAGCGCGCCGCCGCGAAGCTGCCGCGCCGCCGCGACCTGCCACCCGGGCCGCGGATGCCGCGCGCCCTGCAGGCGGTCGGCTGGACCCAACGGCCGCTGCCCTGGCTGGAGCAGTGCCAGCGGCGCCACGGCGACACCTTCACCCTGCGCATCCTCCACTGGGGCGACTGGGTCCTGCTCTGCGACCCCGACGACGTGAAAAAGGTCTTCACCGCCGGGCAAGCGGTCGGGGTCGACGTCGCCAACCCATTGCTCGGGCCGGTGCTCGGGCCGCGCTCGGTGATGCTGCTCGAAGAACCGGAGCACATGACCCGCCGCAAGTTGATGCTGCCCGCCTTCCACGGCAAGAACATCGAAACCGACGGCGAGATGATGGCCGAGGTGGCGCGGCGGGAAGTCGCCCAATGGCCAGTGGGTGAGCCGTTCCCGCTCTGGCCGCGGATGCAGGAGATCACTCAGGAGGTGGTGATGCGGGCGGTGTTCGGCCCCGACGCCGAGGAGCGGCTGGGACGGCTGCGCGAGCTGCTGCGCAAGCTGACCGTGTGGATGAACGAGCCGCGCAACCTCACCCTGCTGGCGACCTTCGGCCCCGCCTGGATTATCCGCAGCCGCCAGTTCCGGCGCGCGATGGAACCGGTCGAGGACGCGGTGATGGAGGAGGTGCGGCGTCGCCGGGCCGAGGGCGAGGTGCGCGAGGACGTCGTCTCGATGCTGGTCGAGGCCCGCTACGAGGACGGCACCCCGATGAGCGAGCAGGACCTGCGCGACGAACTGCTGACCCTGCTCACCGACGGCCCGACCTCGACCTCGCTGGCCTGGACCTTCGAGCGGCTGCTGCGCAACCCGGACAAGCTCGAGCTCGCGCGCGAGGACGTGCGCAGCGGCGACGGCACCTACCTCGACGCGGTGATCAAGGAGACGCTGCGGCTCTGCCCGCCGGTTCCGGTCGTCGTCCGCCAGCTGCTCGAGCCGATGGAGCTGGGTGGCTACGAGCTGTCGGCCGGGACCACGGTCGCCCCCTGCATCCACCTGATCCACCGCGACGAGAAGACCTACCCCGAAGCCAAGCGCTTCGTCCCGGAGCGCTTCATCGGCCGTCAGCCCGGCACCTACACCTGGATCCCGTTCGGCGGCGGCACCCGTCGCTGTCTCGCCGCCAGCTACGCCGAATTGGAGATGAAACGGGTTCTGCGCACCGTCTTCAACGAGGTCGACCTGCGGCCGGTCGAGACCCGCTCGGAGCGGATGCGCAAAAGCGCGATCTCCTTCAGCCCCGACCGCCGCGGACTGGTGATCGCCGAGCCGTGGTAGCGACGACCGCGACTGACCTCTTGATCGTCGGCGCCGGCGCCAAGGCGGCCGGGATCGCGACCAAGGTCCACGTGCTGAACACGCTCGGTCTCGGCCCGGTCAGCCTCAAGATCGTCGAGGGCACGACCCACGCCGCCTCCTGGCTCGGCCGCAACGGGATGACCTCCGGCGAGGAGCCGCTCGCCGTCACCCCGATCAAGGACATCGGGTTCCCCTACCAAAGCCACTACGAGTTCGGCGAGGCGGGGGAGGCGATCGATGCGGCGACGCTCTCGTTCTCCTGGCAGCAGCACATGATCAGCAGGCGCCGCTACGCCCGCTGGATCGACGCCGGTTCCCCCTCGGTGCGCCACCGAGACTACGGCGAGTACTTAACTTGGGTCCTAGCGCGGGCCACGGAGGGAGTCGAGCACGTTCACGGCCGGGTTACGACGGTCTCGCTCGATCCCGAACGTGAGCGCTGGGTTGTCGAGGTGGAGGAGTCCGCGGGGCGTTCCCAGCACGCCGGCGGCGCCCTGGTGTTGACGGGACCGGGCACGCACCGTGCCTTCCCGCACGAGCCGAGCGTTGCCCCGCGGCTCCTCCATTGCGACAGCAAGCGCAGCGAGTTCGCCCGCTTACCGGAGGGAGAGTGCGAGGTCGCCGTGGTCGGCGGCGGCGAGAGCGCGCTGAGCTGTGTGATGTTCCTGCGCGGCTTCCGCCCGCGGGCGCGCTGCACGATCTACACGCCGATGCTGCCGATGAGCCGCGGCGAGAGCTTCCTCGAGAACCGGGTCTTCTCGAACCCGGACGAGGTCGAATGGGGGGCGCTCGACCTGCAGACGCGGCGCGACTTCGTCAAGCACTCCGACCGCGGCGTCTTCGACCCGCCGAGCTTGGAAGCGATCGCCTACGACGACCGCGCCCGCTTCGTTACCGGCCGCGTCACCGACGTCGGTGAGCCGCAGAGCGGGGAGGGGGTGCGGCTCGAGTACGAGTCGCCGCAGGGGGTCAAGCACGGCGAGCACGACTACGCCGTCAACTGCACCGGCTTCGATCTATTAGCCCAGCTGCGCGACCTCTTCCCCCCGCAGGCGCGCGAACAGGTCGAAAACCGGGCGGGGCCGCTCTGGGATCGGCCGGTAGGGACCGAGATCGGGATCGGGCGCGCGCTTGAGCTGGAGGGGATGCAGCCGCGCCTCCATATCCCCGGCCTCGGCGGGCTGAGCCAGGGCCCCGGCTTCGCCAACCTCGGCGCCCTCGGCTTGGTCTCCAACCGCGTGCTCCAGCCCCTGCTCCAGGAAAAGGCCTCTGAGCAGGGATTTGGCAACGGCACCGCCTTGCAATATAAATCTTTATCGCTTGAGTAACCGCAAGGTATTCAAAACCAATTGGGGGGAGTTGACGTGAGTCTGGAGAGATTTCCAAAGGCCGTTCCGGCCGGACTGAGCCTCGTTCTCGTCGTGCTGCTGGCAGCGCTTTCGGGATGCGGCGGCTCGTCTTCGGAAGCCGACGAGGTCAAGTTCGAAGGCACCGGCTATCCCGGCATCGACGCGGCCAACAGCCGCGAGGCGAAAGGCAAAATCGACAGCTCCAACGCCAACGAACTCGAAGAAGCCTGGTCGGTCCCGCTGACCGCGCAGAGCAACTTCGGCGCCCACGCCTCCTCGCCGGTAATTCTCAACGGCGTCGTCTACTCCCAGGACCTCGAGTCCGACGTGCAGGCGATCGACCTCGAGTCCGGCGAGGTGCTCTGGACCAAAAACTACGACGAAGTCAGCCAGGGACCGAACGGTGTCGTCGTCGCCGACGGCCACGTTTTCGGCGCCACCGCGAAGGAAGCCTTCGCGCTCGACCAGGAAACCGGCAAAGAGGTCTGGCGGGAGCAGCTCACGGTCGCGCCCTCTGGCGAAGGCATCGACATGGCCCCCAGTTACGAGGACGGCCTCGTCTACGTCTCGACCGTGCCGCTGACCGCGACCGAACTGTACCCCGGCGGTGGGGTCGGGACCCTGCACGCGCTCGACGCCAAAACCGGGCAGAAGAAATGGAAATTCGACACTGCCCCGAGAAGCCTCTGGGGCAACAAGAAAGTCAACTCCGGCGGCGGTCTCTGGCAGCCGCCCTCCTTCGACGGCAAAGGCTCGATCTACTTCGGCACCGGCAACCCCGCACCGTACCCCGGCACCCCGCAGGAACCGTGGGGAGCGAGCCGGCCCGGCCCCAATCTCTACACCAACTCGCTGGTCAAGCTCGACGCGCAGACGGGGAAGATGGACTGGTTCTACCAGCAGACCCCGCACGATCTCTACGACTGGGACTTCCAGAACCCGCCGCTGCTGATCGACGCCGGCGGCAAGCAACTGGCGGTTGGCTCGGGCAAGGTCGGGATCGTCACCGCGCTCGACGCGAAAACCGGCAAACCGGTCTGGACGCGCCCGGTCGGGACCCACAACGGGCATGACAAAGACAACCTGCTGGCGATGCGCGGGGAAGCCTCGAAGATCAAACCCGGCGAAGTCTTCCCGGGCGTACTCGGCGGCGTGATCGCGCCGCTCGCGACGGACGGCAAAACGATCTACGTCCCCGTCGTCAACGGCTCGGCGACGGTCGCCGGCGGCTCTGAAATCGGCGGCGGCGGTGAAATGAGCGGCGAACTGGTCGCACTCGATGCCGCCTCGGGCGAGGTCCAGTGGCAGCAGGAGCTCGGCTCCGCCGCCTTCGGCGCGCCGACCGTGATCAACGACCTTGTCTTCGTGCCCTCCTACGAAGGCACGCTCTTCGCTTTCGAGGCGTCGAGTGGCAACGAAGTCTGGAACGTAGCGCTGCCGGCCGGGACCAACACCAGCGTCTCGATCGACGGCGACACCGTCGTCGTTCCCGCCGGCGCCGCGGCCGCCGAAGGGCAGGCGCCGGCGATCGTCGCCTACAGGCTCGGCGGCTGAGCGTTCGCCACAGCCGCACGGTGGGTACCGTGCGGCTGTGGCCGCCAAACGCAGCGCCGGGGTGCTGCTCTACCGCAACGGGGCGGAGGGGCTGGAGGTGCTGCTGGTCCACCCCGGCGGACCCTTCTGGGCGAAGCGCGACCTCGGCGCCTGGTCGATCCCGAAGGGCGAATACGAGGAGGGCGAGGCGGCGCGCGAGTGCGCGCTGCGTGAGCTCGAGGAGGAGCTGGGGGTGTCGCCGCAGCTCGACGTCGAGGCGCTGATCGACCTCGGCGCGGTGCGGCAGAAGTCCGGCAAGGTGGTCGAGGCCTGGGCCGCGGAGGGGGACTTCGACCCGGCCGACCTGAGCAGCAACGGCTTTGCGATCGAGTGGCCGCCGCGCAGCGGCGAGCAGCGCGAGTTCCCCGAGGTCGACCGGGCCGAGTGGTTCGAGCCGGAGCTGGCGCGGCGCAAGATCCTGCCGGCCCAGGCGGAGCTGATCGAGCGCCTGCTCGAGCGCCTTCAACGGGTTTCGGGCTGAAGGCAGGCGGGGTCTCGCCCGCCCCTCCTAGGCAGGCGGCGGGGCCGGACGTATACTCGCCCGGGATGGAAAACGGCTCTAATCCGCCGTCTGCGGGCACCGGCGAGGCCAGCAAGAACGGCCAGCTGCCGCTCTCCGCCCGGCTGCTCGGGGTCGGCGTCCAGGGCGCCCGCGCGGTCGGTAAGGCGACCGGGTTCGACCGCGCGGTCGAAGTCGCGGCCGAGGAGGCGATCGTCGCTGCGGTCGAGAGCGAGGCGGTCGAGCGGGCGATGGCACGGGTCCTGCGGGGCCCCGTGGTTGAGGAGGCGGTGCAGGGGGCGCTGGAGAGCGAGGCGGTCAAGAAAGCGCTGCTGGAGGCGATGGACAGCGAGCTGGTCGACGAGGTTTGGCGCCGGCTGCTCGCTTCCGAGGAGGCCCAGCAGCTAGTCGAGCGGATCGCCGAGGCGCCTGAGGTGCGGGCGGCGATCAGCGCCCAGGGCGCTGGTTTGCTCGAGGACATCGGCCGCACGATCGGCAAAGTCGCCCGCCGCCTCGACGACCGCTTCGAGCGGACCGCGCGCCGGCTGGTCTTTCGCCGCCGTCGCGCCGTCGCCAGCGACCACGCCGGCGCGGTCAGCCGCGCTCTGGCGATGTTGATCGACGGCGTCTTCGTCAACCTCTCCTTTACCGCGATCGCGGCGATCGTCGCCCTGGTCGAGTCGAGCTTCGGCGACGGTGGCAACGGGATGTCGAGCCTGGCGCTCGCGGTCGGCTCGACCGCCTGGCTCGGGCTCGGCTCGCTCTACCTGGTTGCCTTCTGGTCGCTGGCGGGGCAGACGCCGGGGATGCGCTTCGTCGGGATTAGGCTGAGCCAGGAGCGGCTGCCGTTGCGGCGCTCGATCGAGCGTCTGCTGGGCCTCGGCCTCTCGGTGATCAGCTTCGGCCTCGGCTTCCTCGGCATCGTCTTCGGCGAGCGCCGCCGCGGGCTCGCCGACCGCTTCGCCGCCACCGACGTCGTCTATGACGAGCGCCGGCCGCAGCCGGCGCCATGGTCGCTACCGGCCGAGTCGACCGCGCCGGGGCCGGTGGTCTCACCGGCCCCGGATGCGGCAGAGGCTCAGGCGGCGCCCTCGGGCCCCTCGGCGAGCTTGTAGATGATGATGATCGAGAGCGCGAAGATCGCCAGCGACCAGAACGGGTAAGCCGGGATCGATAGCAGCGCGGCGACCGCGTTGATCGCGCCGATGAAGATCCCGAACCAGCGGCCGAACTCGCCACCGGACCAGAGCGAGAAGGCGGCGATCAGCTCGAGCACGCCGACGATCAGCGTGATCCAGCCCCAGGTGTTGAGACCGCTGAGGATGTAGGTGCCGTTCTCGGTGAAGAACTTGGAGTCGCCGATCGCGGCGATTCCCCAGATGATGTTGAGCACGCCGGCAACCAGCAGCAGGATGCCGGCGAAGACCCACCAGCCGCTGAGCGTCGATTCCGCGTTCATGAGTATCCCTTTCGTACGTGGACAGGACCGGGACTGAGGTCAACATAGGCGACGCCGGCGACGTTACGCAAGGATCCCTTTCCAGCTAAGGGCCGCTGCGCCGGCGCCTTCGATTCGGCCGTCCACCGGCGCAGCGATCGGACCCAGGCGTCAGCCGATCTTGGTGACCTGCAGAAGCGGCGCGACCTCTCCGGTCTTGCTCATCGCCACGGGCTCCACCCCCTTTCCCAGTCTCGTGACGGATCCCAGGGCCGTCACTGGTGGAGGGGACGACATTAGTGAAGCAACTTCCACCAATCTATTCTGCTCTAGGAAACTTCGCCTAATTTACGCGCAGTGAACGTCCGTTAGTAATAAGGTTTGAGCGCTCCTGATTCTCTAAATAATTCAGCCCCTCATTCAGAAAGCGAAATACGGACATGAAAGGTTCATCTGGAGAGGTCGTGAGCTACGGCTCCGACCGGACTTTGATCAAGGCCCTCAGCCACCCCGTGCGCGCCAACGCGCTGACCATCCTCAACCAGCGGGTCGCGAGCCCGAAGGAAATCGCTCGCGAGCTGAACGAGGAAATCGGGAAAGTCAGCTACCACGTAAAGGAGCTGCGAAACCTCGGCTGCGTCGAGCTCGTCGACACCGCGCAGCGCCGCGGGGCCACCGAGCACTACTACCGCGGCGTCGCGCAGGCTTATCTCAGCGACTCCTTCTGGGCGACGCTCTCGCAGGCGGTCAGGAACGGGATCTCGGTGACCGGGCTGCGGGTCCTCGTCGAAGCGGCCCGGGAGGCGGTCGAGGCCGGCACCTTCGACGCCCGGGTCGACCGGCACCTCTCCTGCCAGAGCTTCACCCTCGACGGCCAGGGCTGGCAAGAGGCGAACGCACTGCTCAACGAGACGCTCAACCGCCTCGCCGAGATCGGCCGCGAGAGCGAAGAGCGCGAAGACGGTGAGCGGATCCCAGCCACCTTCGGGCTGCTCGGATTCGAGTCGCCGTCGCCGCTCTAGATGTAGTTCCTAAGCACGTTGTTCATCCGGGCCTCCTTGGAGGCTGGAGGTGTCGAAGCCACCAGCACCAAGGAGAAGACCCGAATGGACCTTCACGCTAATGCCAAGCTCGGCCCGAAGGGGCGGCTTGTGATCTGTCGGCGAGTTATCGAGCAGAAGTGGTCGCTCGCGGAGGCGGCCGAGGCCGCCGGAGTGAGCGAGCGCACCGCCGGCAAATGGGTGCGCCGCTACCGCTCAGAAGGCGAGAGCGGCCTGCTCGATCGCAGCTCGGCCCCATGCCGCGTCCACAATGCCACCCCCGAGGATCGAGTCGAGGCAATCGCCGCCCTGCGGCGATTGCGGCTGACTGGCCCTGAGATCGCCGAGACCCTGGAGATGGCGACCTCGACGGTCTCCGCGGTCCTGAAGAGGATCGGCCTGGGCAAGCTCTCTCGCCTGCAGCCGCCCGAACCGATCCACCGCTATGAGAAGCAACGACCCGGTGAGCTGATCCACATCGACGTCAAGAAGCTGGGGCGGATCGTGGGCGGTGCCGGGCACCGGATCCTCGGCCGCCCGAGTCGGCGCCACAATCCAGAACGCACCGATGGCTCCGGTGTGCGGCGCAGGCAGGTCGGCTGGGAGTGCGTGCACGTCTGCGTCGACGACGCCACCCGCCTCGCCTACGTCGAGGTGCTGCCCGACGAGAAGACGCCTACTGCGATCGGGTTTCTCGAGCGGGCGATCTCCTTCTATGTCTCTCACGGCGTCAAGGTCGAGCGCCTGATGACAGACAACGGCTCCGCCTACCGCTCCGCGAGGCACGCCCTCGCCTGTCGAGTCCTTGGGATCAAGCACCTGCGCACCAAGCCTTACCGACCACAAACCAACGGCAAGGCCGAGCGCTTCATCCGCACGATGCTGCGCGAGTGGGCCTATGCCGCCGTCTACGGCAGCTCGCCCGATAGGGCCGCGGCCCTATCGGGCTGGATCGAGCGCTACAACTTCAGGCGAAGACATGGCGCCCTCGGTCACCGGCCGCCGATCGCTCGGCTGCAGGAGCTGAACCGGAACAACGTGGCTGGCATCTACATCTAGGGCGGTCTAGCGAAAACCCCGCACGCGCCTGGCGGCGGCGCTGTCAGGAGACCAGCTTCAGGACCTTGAAGGTCTTGACGCCGCGCGGCGTCTCGACCTCGACCGTGGCGCCGACCCGGGCGTCCATCAGCGCCTTGCCGATCGGCGACTCGGCCGAGAGGCGGCCCTGAGCGAGGTCCGCCTCGGTCGAGCCGACCAGCGTCCAGACGTTCGCTTTCCCGCTCGTCTCGTCGAGGACCTCGGCGGTCCGGCCGAAGGCGAACGCGTCTGCGGCGCCGTCGTCGGCCTCGACCACAACCGCGTTGCGCAGCCGTTCCTGCAGGCGCTTGATTCGCGTCTCCATGTGCGCCTGGTCCTCTTTCGCCGTGTGGTACTCGGCGTTCTCCTTGAGGTCGCCCTCCTCGCGCGCGACCTTGATCCTCCGCGCCATCTCCTGCCGCGCCGGACCTTCCAGCTGCTCGAGCTCCGCACGCAGCGCCGCGATCCCCTCAGCGGTGATCGGCTCACCGCCCGTTTCCGGCCCGTTCATGCATTGCAGCCTGGCAGATCGGCGCTGCCAGCCGCATGGTCGACTGCCCCCTCAGCGGCCGGGCGGGGAAGGCCGTCGCCGAGGATGAGACGGGCCCGGTAGAAGAGCGCCTCATCGGCGGTCGCCTGCGCGCCGTTGCGGTTTGCGGCGCGGCTGGTGCGGTCCCGGCCGGGCTCTCGTCCCGGACTAAGCCGGCGATCCGGCCCCGCGAGGTGAAGGTGGTGCGCTGGGCTGGCTTGCTCATGTCCGCCCCTTCTAGAGTTTGTTGACAATTTAACTCAAGAATAGCAGGTGAGTCGGTTCCGGTCGTCATTTGTCGGCGTATGGCCGACAAGCGACGACCGCAGACCCCGAGGCCCGCACTGTCGCCCATCGGCCGGCTTAAAGTGCACGGCGAGATGGGGCGGGGCGCCACCCGGCAAAAGCGCGCCCCGCCCTGTCGCCCTTCAGACGGCTGCAGATTTCTCCGCGTCGTCCCCATCCACGACACCCAGGGGAGTCGAGGCCCCAGAGCTTTGGGACGGAGACGAGCCGTTGAAGCTCTTGGCCTGCGCCGGCCGCAGGTAGGCGATCTGCCCTTCCTGCAGCTCGAGGCGCTGCAACTCGTTGCGGGTCAGCTGCGCCCAGACCTCGGTTCCGTCGCCGAGCACCAGCTCGACCCGGATCTCGAAGCCGAGGGCGACGATCCGCTGCACCATCGCCTGCTCGGTCAGCTCGTCGGCTTCGAGCACGACTTCCATGTCGTGCGGACGCACGAAGTCGTCGCCGAGCCGGTTGACCTCGCCGACGAAGCTCATCACGAACTCGTTGGCCGGCTGCTCGTAGAGCTCGTCGGCGCTGCCGGACTGCTCGACCCGGCCCTCGTTCATCACGACCAGCTGCTCGGCGACGTCCATCGCCTCCTCCTGATCGTGGGTGACGAAGATCGTCGTCACGTGCATCTCCTCGTGGAGGCGCCGCAGCCAGGTGCGCAGGTCCTTGCGGACCTTGGCGTCGAGGGCGCCAAACGGCTCGTCGAGCAGCAGGACCTGCGGCTCCACCGCCAACGCCCGGGCCAGCGCCATACGCTGCCGCTGCCCCCCGGAGAGCTGGTCCGGGTAGCGCTCGGCCAGCCCGTCGAGCTGGACCAGGCGCAGCAGCTCGTGCACCCGCTCGCTGGTTTTAGCCTTGTCCCACTTGCGGATTTTCAGCCCGAAGGCGACGTTCCCGAACACGGTCATGTGCTTGAAGGCGGCGTAGTGCTGGAAGACGAAGCCGACCTCGCGCTTCTGGGCTGGGGTCGCGGTCGCGTCGTTGCCGTTGATTACCACCCGGCCGGCGTCGAGCTCCTCGAGCCCGGCGATCGCCCGCAGCAGCGTCGACTTGCCGCTGCCGCTGGGCCCGAGCAGGGCCGTCAGCGAGCCGTCGGGGACGTCGATCGAGACGTCGTCCAGAGCCTGAAAGTCACCGAAGCGCTTGCACGCTCCCTCGACTGCGATTCCCATCAGGAACCCTCCTTCTTGTTGGAAGTGCTTAACGCGAGCTCGGCCGCCGGCAGCGAGCCGCCGCTGGCCTTTGCCCTGCGGCCGCCGACGCTCATCAAGAGCAACGTGGTCAGGGCGAGCAGGGCGAGGACGATCGCGCCCGCGTAGGCGGCTTCCTCCTGGAACTGCTCGAAGGCCTTGGCGACGAACAGCGGCATCGTTTCGGTCTTGCCCGAGATCGAGCCGGAGACGATCGTCACCGCGCCGAACTCGCCGAGCACGCGGGCGGTGGTGAGGACGACGCCGTAGGCGACGCCCCAGCGGATCGCCGGCAGGGTGATCCGCCAGAAGGTCTGCCAGCCATTAGCGCCGAGAGTGGAGGCCGCCTGCTCCTGCTCAGTGCCGATCTCCTGCAGCACCGGCACCGTCTCGCGGACCACGAAGGGCAGCGAGACGAAGATGCTGGCGAGGACCATCCCCGGCCAGGAGAAGAGCACCTGCAAGCCCCATTCGGAGAGGGTGGGGCCGAACCAGCCGTTGTCGCCGTAGAGCAGAAAGAGCGAGAGGCCGATCACTATCGGCGAGATCGCGAAGGGCAGGTTGATGATCCCGTCGATGATCGGGTTGCCCCACCAGCGACGGCGCACCAGCAGCAGCGCGCAGCCGACACCGAAGACGGTGTTCAGCGGCACCGCGACCGCGACCATCAGCAAGGTGAGCTGGATCGCGTGCAGGGCCTCGGGAGAGGTCATCGCTTCGACCGGTGGCCCGAGACCGTGCTCGAACGTCTTGTAGAAGATCATCCCGACCGGGGCGAGGAGCAGCAGGCCGAGATAGCCGAGCCCCAGGCCGCGCAGGCCCCACTTGGCAGGGGTCGTGGGGGTCATGCTCCACCCCCCATCTGGGAGCGACCGATCACGCGGTTGATCGTGCGGATCAAGATGCCGCGCTTCTCGCCGTGCGCTCCCGAACGGGCGAACAGGCTCACCAGTACCAGCATCAGCACCGAGAGCGCCAGCAGCACTACCGAGACGGCGGAGGCGCCAGCGAGGTTGCCCGACTCGATCTGGCTGCGAATGAAGACCGAGGAGACCTCGGTCTCGAAGGGGATGCTTCCCGTGATCAGGATCAGCGAGCCGTACTCGCCGAGCGCCCGCGCGAAGGCGAGCATCACCCCGGCGACGATGCCCGGCAGCAGGTTGGGGAAGATGACGCGGCGGAAGGTGGTGAAGCCGCCGGCGCCGAGCGAGGTCGCCGCCTCCTCCATCTCGCGGTCCATCTCCATCAGCAGCGGCTGCACCGAGCGGACGACGAAGGGCAGGGTGATGAAGCAGAGCGCCACCACGATCGCCACCCTGGTTCCGGCGACGTCGAGGCCGATCGGGCTGTCTGCGCCGTAGAGGGTAAGCAGGGTGAGGCCGGCGACGATCGTCGGCAGTGCGAAGGGGAGGTCGATCAGGGCGTTGACCGCGCCCTTGCCGGGGAAATCGTCACGGACCAGAACCCAGGCGATGATCGTGCCGAAGACGGCGTTGATCGCGACCACGATCAGCGAGCAGACGATCGTCAGTTTCAGCGCCGCAACCGCCTGCTCGCCGCTGACCGCGTTCCAGAAGCCGCTTAGCCCTCTGGTCAGGGACTCGTCCGCCACCGCCGCCAGCGGCAGCATCACCATCAGCGACAGGTAGAGGACGACCATGCCGCGGCCGAGGCCGGTGCCGAGCCCGGGCAGGCGGATGCCTGCCCGGGGTGCTGCGGATACGGGTGGGACGCTTGCCGGGTGCGCGTCCATCAGCCGCTCGTCGAGACTCCGAGTTCCTCCTCGATCGCGGCTACGGAGCCGGTTTCGTCGTCGAAGAACTCATCGTTGACTTTTTCCCACCCGCCGAACTCGGCGATCGTGAACAGGTCCTCGGGGGTCGGGAACTGTTTCGGGTCGACAAGGTCCTTGTTGACCGGGCGGTAGCCGTTCTCGGCCCACAGTTCCTGGCCGGCATCCGACCAGATGTAGTCGAGGAATTTCTGCGCCGCCTCGGGTGCGTCTTTGGTGACCGCGATCGGGGTCTCGATCAGGATCGTGCTAGGCGGGATCGCGTAGTCGACGTCTTCGCCCTCCTCCTGGGCCTTGATCGCCTCGTTCTCGTAGCCAAGCAGCACGTCGCCCTCGCCCTGGGTGAAGGCGGCGAGCGCGTCACGGGCGCTGCCGGGCTGCACGACGGTCTTTTCGAGCACGGTCTTGACCGCGTCGAGCGCCTCCTGCGGGGATTTGCCCTGGTGTAGCTGCGAGCCGTAGATCGCCATGATGTTCCAGCGAGCGGCTCCGGAGCTGAACGGGTTCGGGGTGATGATCTCGACGTCCTTGGTCAGCAGGTCGTCAAGCGATTTCAGCCCCTCGGGGTTCCCTTTGCGGACCGTCATCACCACGACTGAGTCCTGGGCGATGCCCTTGAACTCGCCTTTGTCCCAGTCGGGAGCGACCTGGCCGCCTTCGACCAGGCGGATCATGTCGCCGCCCTGGGCGAAGTGGACGACCGAGGCGGGCTGGCCGGCCTCGACCGCGCGGCTCTGGTCGCCGGAGGCGCCGAAGGAGTTGCTGAAGCCGACGCCTTCACCGTCGGGGGTGGCCTCGAAGCCCGGCTCGAGCGCTTCCTCGTAGACGGCCTCCGGGGTGGAGTAGCCGACGACGTCGAGGCTGCCCCCGCCGGAGGAGCCGGTGGCGCTGTCGTCGCCCCCGCCGCACCCGGCGACGACCGATCCCATCAGCAGTACGAGGACGGCGACGGGGAGGAGCGCCGTCGCCCTGCGCTGCCGGGTGTGATGAGCAATCCGCATCTGCAAATCCCTTCTTTGTCGAGTCTATTAGTTTCTTGAGTGACTAACTTGTAAAAGCCGGGTGCGGCACGGTAGCATAAAGTTGATCGAGAAAGTAGAAAATGTCGATCCGGATTCGGGCGTTTAGGCTGGGCGCGACCAGAACGACGTGTTGATTTCCGACCGCTAGCGGCAGAAACTCGACACGGGAGGGAGGATCCGAAGTGGCCGTTGACGCTGTGCGCAC
Source organism: uncultured Solirubrobacterales bacterium (assembly GCA_963846515.1). Taxonomy (GTDB): domain Bacteria; phylum Actinomycetota; class Thermoleophilia; order Solirubrobacterales; family 70-9; genus VAYN01. The sequence goes on from CAWJWC010000005.1 coordinate 906,614, forward strand.
GCCGGACGAGCGCCTGGAGGGGCTGCCGGATTACCCGTTCAAGTCGGTCTATCGCGAGGTCGACGGGCTCCGCCTCGCCCACCTCGACGAGGGGGAGGGCAAGCCGGTCGTCTTCTTCCACGGCGAGCCGACCTGGTCTTATCTCTGGCGCAAGGTGATCCCGCCGGTGCGCGATGCCGGCTACCGCTGCATCGCCCCCGATTACGCCGGCTTCGGCCGCTCCGATAAGCCCACCGACCTCGCTTGGTACACGTACGACCGCCATGTGGAGCTGATGTCGCTGCTGATCGAGCAGCTCGACTTGCGCGACGCGACCGCGGTCGTCCACGACTGGGGCGGGCCGATCGGGCTGCGGCTGGCGGTTGAGCACCCGGACCGCTTCAGCCGCCTGGTGATCATGGAGACCGGCCCCTTCACCGGCCACCAGCGGATGAGCGACGCCTGGCTCGCCTTCCGCGAGTTCGTCCGCGAAAGCGACGAGGTGCCGATCGGGATGCTGGTCCGCGGCGGCTGCAAGGAGGATCCGGGCGACGAGGTGATCGCCGCCTACGAGGCTCCTTATATAGACGGCCGCTCGAAGGCCGGCGCCCGCGCCTTCCCGTTGATCCTCCCGACCGAGCCCGACGCGCCCGGCGCGGTCGAGGGCAAACGGGTCGCCGACGCGCTGCGCGAGGACGACCGCCCGGCGCTGGTCCTCTGGGCCGACTCCGACCCGGTGTTGCCCTTCTCGGTCGGCGAGCGGGTCTCGAGCCAGCTCAACTTCCCGCCGCCGCGGCCGATCGAGAACGCTTCGCACTTCTTGCAGGAGGACGCTGGACCGGAGATTGGGTCGATAGTCGCCGAGTGGCTGAACGAGAGCGGGAGCCGGGGGTGACTCGCCGTCGCAACAGCGGGGAGGCTCCGTCGAGTCACCCCCGGCTCCCGCTCTAGCGGCGCGTGCGCCCGATCAACTCGGTCATGTCCGCGTGGGAGTGCTCGTTGAGGAGCTGGACGCGGCGGGGCGCATTGTCCTCTAGCCAGGTGACGGTGCCGGGCCAGTAGCTGTTGGGTGGAGCGCCGGGGCGGTGGAAGGCGGAGGCGAAGACCCAGCTGCCGGTGTTGTGCAGTTGGCCGCCGCCGGGTAGTGGCCAAGAAGCTTCGTCTTCGTTTGGGCCGGCGCGGTGGCTGTGGCCGGTGATCACGTGGACGCCGTCGAGGCCAAGTCGCTCCGCCATCTCACCCGCCGCCTCGACCCCTGAAGCGAAGATCGCGTCGGCTGAGATGTCGACCTTGAACTCGGCGTGGAGCAGGCGGTTGAGCGCCCAGACGCTGGCCGGGAAGGCGGCGCGCAGCGCCTTGCCGCGCAGCCGGCGTCCGACCCCGCCGCCACGGCGGCCGCTGCCGAGCACCCGCCAGGCTGCGACCCCCGGCGGGTTGCGCGGATCGGGGATGCTGGCGCGTGCCTGGGCGATGCCGAAGCTGAAGCCATAGATCGGGCGCAGGATCCGCTCGTAGTCGGCCGGGGTCGCCGCGGCCGGAAGGGCGCCGCGGATCCGAATCAACGCCGCCACCGCGAGGCACTCGGGGCGGGGCAGGGTGAGGTGGGCGTCCATGTAATGGCCGTGGGTGGCGTAGACGTCGTCGCGCAGCCAGACCCCGGGGTAGGCGATCCGCAGCCGCGCCGGGCCGAGCCAGGCGGCGATCGCGGCGCCGGCGCCGGTCGGCCCGGGCTCGTCGCGCTGCTCGAGCCCGAGCTCCGTGGCGCCGGACAAGGAGAGCCGGTCGAGCAGCGGCTCGGCGAGGCGGTGGTCGTGGTTGCCGGGGACGATCGTCACCTCGCGCTCGCCCAGGGCCGTACCGAGCTCTTCGAAGAAGGGGCGGGCGGAATCGAGCGCGACGCCGAGCGCCAGGTCGCGCAGCTCGATCGCGTCGCCGAGCAGGACGACGCGGTCGGCGTCGCCGATCTCCTCGAGCAGCAGGCGGCGAACCGCCGGCTCGCGCAGCACGTCCTCGCCGCTGGCGACGCCCAGGTGCAGGTCGGAGACGATCGCGGTCCGCATCCGCACTTTCTACTCGACTGTCGACTTTGTCCCACCCCCGTGGAGGACAAAGTCGACACGCCAGGCCTGGCTGCCTGGCCAGTCAGGCCTCTAGACTTCCCGGATGCCTTCTTTCGGCGACGAGCAGCTCGCCTCCGCCAACGGGATCGAGCTCTGCTACCAGGAGATGGGCGACCCCGATGGCGAGCCGCTGCTTCTGGTGATGGGCCTGGCGACCCAGATGATCGCCTGGGACGAGACCTTCTGCGGCATGCTGGCCGAGCGCGGCTTCCACGTCGTCCGCTTCGACAACCGCGACATCGGCCGCTCGACCAAGCTGGAGGACGCAGGGGTGCCGCGCCGCGCCGACCTCTTCCTCGGCCGCCACCCGGCCTACCTGCTGCGTGACATGGCCGCCGACACGGTCGGGCTGATGGACCATCTCGGCCTCGAGTCCGCCCACCTGGCCGGCGCCTCGATGGGCGGGATGATCGCTCAGACCGTGGCGATCGAGCAGCCCGAGCGGGTGCGCTCCCTGGTCTCGGTGATGTCGAACACCGGCAGCCGCTGGACCGGGATGCCGAGCCGGCGCGCGATGGCGGTGCTGCTGGCCAAGGCGCCGCGCGGACGCGAGGAGGCGATCGAGCGTGCGGTGCGGACGTTCCGCGTGATCGGCTCGCCCGGCTTCCCCTTCGAAGAGGAGCGGGTGCGGCAGATCTCCGGCCGCTCCTACGACCGCGGCCACAGCGCCGCCGGGGTGCTGCGGCAGCTGCACGCGATCGCCTCATCCGGCGACCGTACCCAGGCCCTGCGCCGGATCATCGCCCCGGCCCTGGTAATCCACGGCAACCGTGACCCGCTGATCCGCCCGGCCGGCGGTCGCGCCACCGCCCGCGCGATCCCCGGCGCGAGGTTGAAGATGATCGACGGCATGGGCCACGACCTGCCGCGCCAGCTCTGGCCGCTTTTCGTCAACGAGGTCGCCGCCAACGCGGCTCGCGCAAATTCCTTGCTCAAGGAGATTGCCTGAGCGGTAGCCTTCTCTTTTCCGATTTACGTTTCTAAAGGGGAGAGGGATGAGAGAGCGAAGCGGGCGTTTGCTCCTGCTCGTGTCGGTTCTGGCGGGGATCGCGTTGTTGGCGCCTGCCGGAGCCGGGGCGGCGACCGTGGTCAACGGCGATTTCGAGACGGGCAACCTAAGCGGCTGGAACGTCTTCCGATCGGTTGAAAGCGGCAGCTGGTTCGCCTACAAAGGCGAGAAAGGCGCGGGCGACCCGATCGCCAAACAGCGCGGCCGCAAATACCCGCAGCCGCCACCGCAGGGGGTCTACGCCGCGACGTCCGACCAGGCCAGCGCCACCACGACGATCCTCTCGCAGGAGGTCGCGCTGGCTCCGGGGCAGATCCACCGGCTCAGCCTGCTCGCCTTCTACGACTCGGAGGTGCCGATCGGCGTCCCGAGTCCGGACACGCTCTCCGTCGACGAAGCGCAGCTGGGCGGACAGCGCAACCAGCAGTTCCGGATCGACGTGATGCGGCCGGGCTCGCCGATCGAATCGCTCAGCCCCGCCGACGTCCTCGCCACGGCCTTTCGCACCCAGCCGGGCGCCCCGACCTCGATGCTGCCGACCTGGGTCACGGCGGACCTCAGCCCCTTTGCCGGCCAGACCGTGCGGCTGCGGGTCGCCACCGCCGCTCACGAGGAGCTGTTCACGGCGGGCGTCGACGCGGTCGCGGTCGACAGCGCCCCGCCCGGAAAAGGTCTGCCACCGCTCGGCTCGAACAAGTTCGAGGTCGTCGGCCCAGGCGGCGGGGGTGGCGGCCCGGTGGTCAAGACGGTCGGCAAAGGCGGCGTCACGACCTTGACCCTGCGGGTGCCCGGCCCGGGCAAGCTGAAGGTCAAGGGCAAGTTGATCAAGCCAGCGAGCGCGAAAGCGGCCAAGGCGGGCAAGGTGAAGCTGCGCCTGAAGTTGACCCCGCCGGCGCTCGAGAAGCTGGAACGGAAAGGGCAGCTGAGAGTCAAGGTCCTGGTCACCTTCGACCCGGCCGGCGGCCCGCCGCGAACGAAGCCCGTGCAGGTCCTCTTCAAGCTCGCGGCCCAGTCCTAGTGGGGCCGCCCCAGTGCGGCTGAGAGGAGTCGAACCTCCACGGGCTCTCGCCCACACGGACCTGAACCGTGCGCGTCTACCAGTTCCGCCACAGCCGCGGGAAGCAGGCAATCTACCGGTTGCGGCTATCCACCCGATCCCCGCGCCCCGACCGCGTCCGCCTTCGCGGCTCGCTAAAATGCCCGTCCCTCGCCGCTATCGTCTAGGGGACTAGGACGCCGGATTCTCAGTCCGGAAACCGGGGTTCGAATCCCCGTAGCGGTATGGCCTTAATGGAGAGAGCAGGATCTCCCGCCTCTCCCAGGTCACTCAGATTCCTCGCCTCGCCGAACGCGCTCGACACCAGCGCTTTCAGGCGTACCCGACCTGCGTTGCGGTCGATCTCAAACTCGCAGGCGGAAGGCGCGAACACGGCGCGGCGAAGGTCGGGGTCGGCGGCGGCAAGGCACTCGCCGAGGTTTGGGCAGGCCATCCGGGGGCTGCGCTGGCGTCGGCGAGATCGTCGGTAGTGCTGTCGAGCTGCGCGTCTTGGTTTGGGCGAGCACCGCTTGCCCTCGACTTGTTCTGTCTTGAGCTCAAGGACGCGTTTTGCCGACGTCCACCGGATCGACGCCAGTCTCGATCGCGACGAGCTGCCGCTCGATCCGCTAGTCGACCTCGCCACTCTGGCCGGACCCGCGGGGCCACAGAATGAACTCTCCAGGTTGTCTCCGTGGTGATTGCCATCTCTCATTCCCTTGTCGCTGAGAACGACAGATCGCGTTACCTGGACGAATTGGCCGGGCGAATAAGTAAAGAAACTGTCACGTTTGTAGCGGAACAGTCACAGGCGGCTTCAACGAGGCCGGCTCCGTCCGATAGGCGGTGAAATGCTGGACGGCCTGATGTCCGACTCCGTTCTCTGGCCGCTCGATTCACACACCGCTGCGAAGCACCGCGTTCTCCGCGCCTATCTCGACGGGTGGCTTCCCGTCCTGGGCCATCAGGCCCAGCGAGCCCTTTCCTACGGCGACGATCAACCCCGACTGCTGCTGGTCGATGGCTTCGCCGGACCAGGGCGTTACGAGACGGGAGAGCCGGGCTCACCGCTCATCATGTTGGACGCCCTTCTCTCCCACAAGAGCTTCGAGGATCTGAGGGGCGTTCAGTTCATCTTCTTCTTCATCGAGCATGACAAGGGTCGTGTCGAACACCTGCGCGGGGAGGTCGCGGCATTGGGCGAGCTGCCGGCCAATATCTCCGTAGACATCGAGCATGGGGAGTTCGAGAGCACCTTCTCCTCGGTGATAGACCCGATCATCGAGCTGGGCGCCCATCTGATTCCCACCTTCGCGTTTATCGATCCCTTTGGGTATTCGGACGCGCCGATGTCGATTACGGGTCGGCTCCTCGATTTTCCCCGCTGCGAGACGCTTTTCTTCTTGCCCATGTCCTTCCTACATCGATTTGTTGGCAGGAAGGGGCAGGATGCCGCTTTCAATTCTCTCTATGAAACCGACGAGTGGCGTGCGGCGATTTCACTACACGGCGAAGCACGAACTACCTACCTGTTGGAGCTTTTTGAACGTCAACTCGAACGGAGCGAGGGGGCTGAGTTCGTCCGCTCGTTTCAGCTTCGCACCCAGGACGGGAATGATTATCGGCTCGTCTTCAGCCTCGGGCATCTCAAGGGTCTGGAAATCGCCAAGGATGCAATGTGGAGCGTAGACCCCGTAACGGGAACCTCATACACCGCGACGACTGAGTCAGGGCAGGAGGTCCTGTTCAGTCCGGGAGACACGGTCGATACCGCCCCTCTCCTCGCTGAGCTGCGCGCTCAGTTCGGGGCGGAGTGGTTCACGATCGACCAAGCCGATCGATGCACGCTGGTCGATACGCCCTTCCGCAAAGCGCACCTTCGACGGCGCACTCTCCAGCCAGCGGAGCGGGAGGGCGCTTTGGAGGTTCAGCGGCCGGGGCGTGGATTCAAGGACGCCAAGATGCGATTCTGTTCCTAGTCGGCGGGCCGAAGCGTCTGGGCAGAATGCGAACATTTGTTCGTATGACCTAAAGGGGACGCCCGGTGGCCGGCGAAAGGAGCGCAAGTATGGCGGACAACAGCGCGATCGAGTGGACGGAGGCGACCTGGAACCCGGTCACCGGCTGCTTCCAGGTGTCTCCCGGCTGCGCTCACTGCTACGCCAAGACTTTTGCGGAGCGCTGGAGGGGGGTCCCCGGACACCCCTATGAGCAGGGCTTCGAGCTCCGGCTTTGGCCGCAGCGCCTAGAGCAGCCGCTGCGCTGGACCCGACCACGGATGATCTTCGTGAACTCGATGAGTGACCTATTCCACGAGGACATTCCCGAGGAATACATCGAGGAAGTGTTCGAGGTCATGGGTAGGGCCGACCATCACACCTTCCAGATTCTGACCAAGCGCCACGAGCGCCTTGCGGAGCTGGCACCGTCTCTCCCGTGGCACCCGAACATCTGGATGGGCGTGTCGATTGAGAACAGCCGCTTCACGCATCGGGCCGACTGTCTGCGGGAGGTCGATGCGGAGGTCCGCTTCATCTCTGCCGAGCCTCTTCTTGGTTCTCTTGATGATCTTGACCTATCGGGCATCCATTGGCTGATCGCCGGAGGCGAGTCAGGGCCAAGGCATCGGCCGATGAGAATCGAATGGGCGCGAGAGCTCCGCGACCGCTGCCTTGACGAGGAAGTCGCGTTCTTCTTTAAGCAGTGGGGCGGACACCGGCCAAAGTCCGGCGGGCGCCTGCTCGACGGCCGGACCTGGGACGAGATGCCACGGCGCCAAGTCGCTTTGGCGACGGTCTAGGCAACCAGGTTGTACTCCGGACGTCGGTCTGGTGGTTGCCACCGTCTTTGGGCTTGACCGTATAGAGCCATGTGTCTAACGGAGGGAGGCCCAGGATGCCGGGGACCGTTCCTCGCTTAATCGCCGTGATCTCGCCGGGAAGGCCCTCATCGACCCGGACCGCCTGGCCGATCTCGAAGCGTGGAGGTTCAGTGCTGCTCATCCAGGTCTGTGTTTCGCGCGGTGGCTAAAACGAAGGGGCTCGTGGTCGCCTTAGGGTGTCTGCCCGACCAGCTCTTCGTCGGGAGTCAGGACGGTGCACAGGGCGTCGAGGACGTTCTCCCTGGCCTCCTCGCGCGTCCGACCCTGGCTCATAGCTCCAGGGATCCCGAGGATGCGCGCGACGATCCAGCCATCCTCGTCGGGACTGTCGAAGAAGATCGTGAAGTCGACGGATGCGGCCATGCAGAGACCGTAGCGCGTGCATTGGTCCAATGGCCGGCATCGCGCCCGCGCCGAGCGCCCCCGTTGCGGCGTTAGCGCTGTCGGCGCCCGATTTCGAGTCGAGTTTTCGCTGTCGCTACGATGCACGTTCAGCGGCCTCTCCGCGTTCCCTTTTCTGGAGCCAAATCAAGCGCCGCTTCGATTGGCACGAGGATCTCTCCACTAAGGACGAAATCCCGTAGCGGTACTCGGCAAGCCCCGCAACCCCGGGGCTTTCCTTAGTGGCCTGTATTTGCGAAGGCGACGGTCCGGCTTTTGCGGACCGTGAAGTTCCACTTGGCTGGCTTGGACTTGGTGCCGGCTTTATCCGTGGCGCGGACGCTGAACGTGTGCGGTCCGAAGGCAAGCTTGCGGAGGGTCTTCGGCGAGGCGCAGGGAAGGAAACGCCGTGCGTCGACCTTGCAGGTGAAGGTGGAGTTCGGGACGTTGGAGGTGAAGCGGAAGGTGGGGGTGCGGTCATGGGTGCGCCGCGGCGGCTTGCGGGTGAACTTCGCCACCAGCGGGACGGTGACCGGTGGTGGCGTCGCGAGCGGCGCGGACCGTTTCGGTGACTGCGAGCGCCTGCGGGCTCCCGCTGCCGGACAGGGTCCCCCGCCGGGACCGGAGTCGATCTCGAACATGCTCGGAACGAGTAGTTCTTCGTCGGGTGCCGCCCAGGGCACGAGAGCGCCGAGCACGGGGTAGACGCCGCATTCCACCGGCGTCAGCAGCAGGCCGGCCGCTGGAGCGATCTCCAGCGTGAGTTGCTCGATCGGGAGTTGGGGAAGGTCGGGAAGGACGACGATGACCTGTTCGGGCTCGAGCCCCGGATACAGCTCGGCGACCAGGCGTGCGCTCATCCGGGGGTCGGAGAGGGGGATGAGAAGTCGCGGCGTGTCCGCGGGCTCCGTGGCGCCAAGGTAGATCTCGCCGAGCAGTGGCGCTTCGAAGCCGGCGACGTCGAGAACGCCGGTGCCAACCACGGAGCCGGCGGGACAGGTGGGTGGTTCGGCCTCGAACGCCGCCTGGCCACAGGTGGGACCGAAGGTGCCGGGACCGAGGGCGAGCCCGGGGGGCGGTTCGAGTTCGAGGTCCATAATCGCCGACTGGGCGAGCCCTTTGGGGTTGAACACCCCTTCGTCGTTGACCTGGAGTTTGAGTTTGAGGCCGGCCGGGGTGTCGGTTTCGGTGCCGGTGATCGCGATTTCGAGCTGCGGGGCAAAGCCCAGTTTCGAGCAGCCGGTCGTGCCCGGTGTGCTCGCCCCGAAAGTGGTGACCGCACCCTGGTGGGAAATCGCTTCGAGTCGGCTCTGCACCGGACCGAGGCATGAGGTCGGGTTCTTCAGCAGCGGGATTTCAGGGCCCGGAGAAGGAACAAGCCCACCGATGCAGCCGGTTCCTTCGATCCCCGGGCAGCCTGCGGGGTCATCCGCCGACCCGGCTGGGAATCGCGCTACGTCGTGGCTATGGTCGGCTGGGATGCCCCAAAGATCGAAATCAAGCGCCTTCAGCGGCGTCTCCTCCGGCAGCTGCTCGAAAGTCAGGGTCAGGCCGAAGGCCGCGTTTGTGCGCAGCGTTACCGGGATTTCGATCGGGATCTCGAGGGTGGGCACGATGACGCCGAGGCGAGCGATCTCTCCACTCTCGGGCACGAGGGTGTAGACCGGCGCGGTGCCTAGCAGGGCGGTCGGTTCACCTCCGGTTTCGGCGCGGAGGGTAACCAGGCCCACCTGGGTTACCGGTGGGCATTCGAAAGCGTCGAAGGCCGCCGCTGCGCAGCGCGGGGCCGCGGTCGGGTTGAAGAACAGGCCGTGGGGGAGACCCAGCACCGCTTTTTCCACGGAGCCGACCCCGCCCGATTGTCCGAACGAGATGGAGGAGCGCAGGAGCCACATACTTGCTCCGGCCTGGGTCTCGACTTCGCCGGTGTTGTTGAAGGAACCGGTGCTGAACGATTCGATCGTCAAAGCGGCCCGAGCGGCCGCCGGTCCCAGTGCCAGCAGCAGGAGACAGCCCACGCAGGCGAGTGTGGTTCTCATAGCCACGTTCCCATTTCGAACCCTGCCCATACCTAAAATCCTAGCTCTGGGAGTTCGAGTGGGGGCAGATAGGGTGCTGCTTCGTGAACGTCCTGATCGCGGCGGACATGGAGGGGGTTGCGGGCATCGAGGACTACGGTGCCTGCCTGCCGTCGCATCCGGCTCTCTATGCCGAGGGGCGGAGGTTGATGACGGAGGAAGTGCTGGTCGCGGTGGAGGCGCTGCGGGCGGGGGGCGCGGGGCGGATCTCGGTCGGCGACTGGCACATGGTCGGGACCAACGTCGAACGGGAGCGGATGCCGGCCGGGGTCGAGGTGCGGCCGATCGCCGAGCTGGCGCTGGTCGAGGCGGAGCCCTCGATGAGCAAGGCGCACGGCGGGCCGCTCGACGCGGTCGTCTTCGTCGGGCACCACGCCAGCACGCCCAATCCGCGCGCCTTCTGCTCGCACACCTTCATCTGGGAGATGGAGGTGCTGCTCGACGGGGATTCGTTGAACGAGGTCCAGGTCTATGCGCAGGGACTCGCCGCCGAGGGGATCCCCGTGCTGGCCGCGAGCGGCGACCGCTGGATGTTGGACGAGCTCGGCGAGGGCGAGCTCGGAGGCGCGGCGCTGGTCGCAACCAAGGAGGGTCAGGGGAGGCCGCGCGCCCGCTCCTACGACGCGGCCGCGACCGGGGCGGAGCTGCGCGAGGCGATCGCCGCCGCGCTCGCGCCGCCGCCGCAACCACCGCCCGCCCGCAGCTATCCGGCCGAGCTGCGGATCGTCGCCGAGGGTGAGGAGCTGGCCCGTACCACTGTCGCCGAGCCAGGCGAGCTGTTGACCGCGATCGCGACCGTCTTCCGCAGCAGCCAGGTCTCGCGAGAGTACCGCCAGCTGGCCAAGCTGCTCCCCTCCGGCCACGGCTCGCGGGCGCGTGCCCTGCAGCGCCGCCTCGGCAGCCTCGTCGCTACTCCGGTGATGCTTTCGAAGGAGCGCCGTTGGTTAGCAGCCGCGCCGTGACCCCTTCGATCGTCGCGATCCCGTAGGCCATCGAGGGGTCGCCGTCGCTCAGCACGGCGATCGCCAGGCGCAGACGTGGCCGTTGCAGCCGCGCGACCTGGTGCACGAGCTGGCCCAGGTCGGTGCCGCGCCAGCCGCCCTTGAAGAAGACGTCCCAACCGCGCGGACGGGAGACGGTCGGGATGCCCCAGCTCTCGTAGTCGACGATGTGGGAGAGCAGGTGGCGGGCAAAAGGCCGGAAGCGGCGTGGGATCGAGCTCTCCATCCAGAAGAAGAAGCGGGCCTGGTCGGCGGCGCTGATCTTGGCGCTCGACCAGTAGCCGTAGATCTCGAAGTCGGTCATTCGAGTCCGGCGGGCCAGCGCCTGGATGCGGTCTTCGCCGACCAGCGAAAAGACCGCGGTCGCCGCGTCATTGTCGGAGAGCTGGATCATCGGCTCGAGCAGTGCCCGGCCGTCGGCGTCGAGCGCCTGCCCCTCCGCCGCCAGCATGCGCAGGTAGGCAACCAGCAGCATCGCCTTGACGACGCTGGCGCTGGCGAAGCGGCGGTGCAGGTGGCGGCCGGCGATTCGTCCCTGGCTGTCGACGGTCGCGAAAGCCGTGTAGCCGCTGCGCTGGGCCAGGTAGCGGCTCGCGGCGGCGACCGCGGCCGGGCCTGGGAAGCCGGTCGGCGCGACAGCGGTCCTCTTGTAGGGCGATCGGGCTGGGCCCCGGTAGCGGTGTCGTCCGCAGGGCCCGTGCGAGCGACCTAGCCCGAGCGCGTTCTGCCGGGGGGCGCTGAAGCAGGCTGCGAAGCGGAAGGGGCCAGGCTGCGGCAGGGCGATCGTCAGGCTCATCCGGGCAACCCCGGGGCGCTTTTCGCGGCTGCGGCCGATTGCGACCTGACGCAGGCGCCCGTGGCGGCCGACACCCCTGTACCAGTGCACCCGGCGCCCGCCCCAGCGCAGCTTCGCCGGGTGGCGAGAGACGACAGTGAGCCGGGCGTGCCCGAAAGGCAGGTAGCGAACGTCGCTCCTCACCTGCTCCTTCTCGACCGCCGCCGGGGCAGAATCGCTGGCGCTGAATGTGGCGAGGGCGACCGCGCCGGCCAATGCGACCGCGGATAAAGCGACGCTGCCGGCTCCGCGAGCCACCACGGCGAAATCCTATGAGTGGTGAGCGCGGGGCGGCGTCTCGGTCTTGGGGCTGGGCAGCTTCAGTCGCCGCCGGGCGGCGGCGACCGCGGAGACCGAGGAATGGCAGGCTTTGGCGATCGCACCGTCGCCGTGGTCGGGGCGGCGGCTGACCTCGAACTCGATCAGGGCGGCGCGCCGCAGTTTGGCCCGGGTTTCGACCGGACTGTCGTCGGGGGCCGCGTCTAGCGCCGCCTGTGCGGCGCGGTCGCGGCGGCAGCTGAGGCAGAAGGTCCCGGCCCGCCCGCGCTCCCAGGCTTCCGGGAACGGCACTCGCTTCCCGTCGATGCGGCCGACCGCGACCCCGCAGCGATCGCAGACCCATTTCGTCGATTTAGTTGCAATCGCCACTCACCTATGTGTAGCAGGTGGCCACGATTACCCTGCTCGTTCGGGGTTTCCGGACCGTTTGAGGGGAGCGCCGAAAGCCGGTCACGCCGCCCTCCTACACTTACCCGATGTCCCCGCAGACTGAGACAGGGTCGACCTACACGCTGTACAGGCGGGGGATCGAGCTGCTCGAAGACGGGGACTTCGTCGACGCGACGGAGCCGCTGGCCGAGGCGGCGCGACGGGCGCCGGAGAAGTCCTCGGTGCGGGAGGCGCTGGGTCGCGCCTACTACCGGGCCGGCCGCTTCGCCCAGGCGGCGCGGGAGTTCGAGGCCGTCGTGGCGACGCACCACGTCGACGACTACGCCCACTTCTGCCTCGGCCGCGCGCTCAGCAAGACCGGCGAGCTCGACCGCGCCCGCCACCACCTCGCGCTCGCCTCGAACCTGCGGCCCGACCGTCGCGACTACCGCTTCTACCGCCGTTTGTTGGACGCCTGAGGCCACCGGACGCGGCGCGGGCGGCGTCCTCAGTAGCCGTTGACCAGCTTGCCGACGGTTTCGGTCGCGAAATAGGGGCCGAAGGTGCGGGACTTGTTGTCGAGGTGGAGGTAGGCGCTGACGCCGTTGATCTGGGTGCCGTCGCCGATCAGCCAGCCGCCGCCGCTGGCGCCGGGCGCCCAGTGGCAGCGGATGCCGAGGGTGGGCGGGCCGGGGAAGGGGTTGGAGAGCAGGTCGTCGCCGATGTACGGCGAGGAGCAGCTCTGCATCCGCTGCACTTTGCCGGGGTAGCCGAAGGTGCGGAAGCTCTGGTGGCGGGTGGTGTTCATGACGATCGTCGCGCCGCCGCCGACCGCGTCGGCGACGTTCACCCCTTCCGCGTTGGGCAGGGTGAGGAAGGCGCCGAGGTCGAAGTCGGGGTTGCCGTGCTTGGTCCACTGGCGCGGCGCGCGGATCTCCTTGCGCCGGGCGACGAAGGCGCCGAAAGGGGCGACGCCGCCACTGTAGGAGGGGACGAACTGCAGGTAGTTGGACCAGATGCTGGCTTTGCCCTCCTCGCGGCCGCTGTTGATGCAGTGGCCGGCGGTCAGGACCAGCTGCCGGGTGGGGCTGTTGATCGCCGTCCCGGAGCAGAAGCCGGTGAGTTTGCCGCGGCGGATGAAGATGCGGCCGTTGAACGAGTAGGGCGGCACGTCGGGGGTGGAGACGGCGAGGAAGCTGGCGCTGGCGCCGTTTGGCTGCGGTGCGCCGACCCGCAGCCGGGTCTTGCCGCCGGCGCCGACGACGAGGTCGAGCGGGCGCGCCTTGCGCATCCGCTGTGGCGTCCAGAAGCGCTCCACCTTCTGCGCCGCTGCCAGGTCGGCGGCGCTGGCCCGGGCCTCAGCCGCGGCGGGGCCGGTGCCACCGCCCGCCCGCGCGTCAGTCGCCGCGGCCGGGGCGGCGGAGCTGGCGAAGAAAGTCGCGAGCAGGCCGAGGAGCGCCGCGAGCGAGCCCACGACGCGTGGCCTGGCACGGTGCGGGCGCCTGCGCATCGCCTATGAGGATAGTGGGCGCAGGCCCGCTGCATGCGTCGCTTCACCGGGTTTGCCGCGTGCTCGCGTCAGCGGACGAGCGGGAGCACGCAGCGGTATTTCCGGGTGGCGGTGGAGGCGACAGAGCTGATCTGGCCCGCGGCTGAAACAGCGAGCACCGCGTAGACGTTGGGGCCCGAGATAGACGGAATGTCGCTCGTCCACTCATCCCCCGCTGCCAGCACGATCCCGGGCTGGTGCGAGAACGCAGCCAGGGCCAGCGCCTCGGGCAGTTCGCCGCCCTGGGTTGCGCAGGCCTCAGCCGCTGTGGTCGCGTTCACCGCGACTTCGCTGTTGCCGCTTTCCCAGCAGGCGCCGGCGAAGTAGCGGTCGGGCGGCTGGCAGCCGGCGGTGTGGCCGTTGACGCGGGTCGCGTCGAGCGCGTCGACCGCGTGCAGGGCGGTCTGGGCGTCGCGGGCGCTGTCGGCGGTTTCGGCGTGGACGGCGCTGGGAACCTGGCCGATCGTCGCTGGGTCGATCTGGACGGCGGCGAGCGCGCCCGGCGCCAGCCGGTCGGCGGGGATCGTGCCCGGCCTGAGGCGATCGCCGGCGATCGTCCCCGGCTTCAGCCGGTTCCCCGGCACCGAGCTCGGCGCGAGGCGGTTGCCCGGCAGCGACTTCACCTTGATCGTCTTGCCGTTGATCTTCTTCGCCGCGTACACGGTCCCGCCCAGCGCCGCGACCAGCGCCACGCACGCGACCACCAGCGCCGGCGCCTGCCGGCGGAGTCCCCTGCCCATGTTTCCCCCTAGATCCGAAATTGACGAAGTCGGAAACATTTCGGTTCGCAAATCGCTCCGATTCAGTCAGGCCTCGCTGTTTGGACGAAAGTCCGGCAAGCTCGATCGCGGATAGACTCGCCGGCGTAAACACGGTCGGTGGTCAAGGGAAGTCCGGTGCGAGCCCGGCGCGGTCCCGCCACTGTGACCGGGTCAAGGAAGCCGCCGGCGCCGACGCGTCAGCCACTGGGACGACACAGACTCCCGGGAAGGTGCGGCCGACCCACCCGGAAGCCAGGAGACCTGTCCCCGGCCAGCCAATACGACCCTCGAGGAAAGGGTGGCTTAAATGCCAAGACTCATTCCATTCCGGCTGGCCGCCGCGTGCGCGCTGGCTCTCACCCTCTCGGCCGCCGTAGCGATCGCCAGTGCGACCGGGGCCAGCAGCGCCAAGGGCAAAGGGGTCGCCGTCGACCTCCGTGTGGTCGGCAAGGGCGGCAAGGTCCTCACCGAAGAAGACCTACGCACCGGCACGATCGTCGTCAAGACCAGCCCTAAAGCCAACTGCTTCGGCGCTGGCAGCGCCGGCAGCGGCAAAGCGGTGACGATCGACGGCGCGACGGCGTTGGGTGCGCTGGCTCAGGCCTCGAAGTCGACCGCCAGCCTGCGGCCGCTGTTGGTCACCGACGCCTTCGACTTCGGTCTCGGCATCTGCGGCGTCGGCACCAGCAAAGTCTCCGGCAAAGCCTCCTGGTACCTCAAGGTCAACCACAAGGGTGCGACCGTCAGCGGCGACGCGGTGAAGCTGAAGCCGGGCGACGAAGTGCTCTGGACCCTGGCCCCGTCGTTCCCCTACCCGAACGAGCTGGCGCTGGAAACCCCGGAACGCGCCGACACCGGCCTCCCGTTCCAGGTCCGGGTCGTCTCCTACGACGAAAAGGGCAAGAAGAAGCCGGTCGCCGGAGCGAAGATCGGCGGCGCCTCGGGCAGCTTCGTCAGCGGGGCCGATGGCCGCGCGACGGTGACGCTGAGCGCGACCACGCCGCAGTACGCGACCCTGGTTGCGACCCACGGCAAGGAAATCCCCTCGCCCGCGGTGCCGGTGTACATCTGCACCGTCGGCGGTTGCGTGCCCCCGACCGCTAAGTGAGCTGGAGCCGCGGCACGGCGATCGCGACCGCGCTGCTCTGCGCAGCGCTCGCGGTCGCCGGCTGCGGCTTCGGACCCGGGGACGACGTCGGCGAGGTGGAGCTGACGGTGACCCGGGACTTCGGCGCGGTGCCGGTGCTGAAGCGCTCGCTGGAGGCGAGGGAGTCCGACACGGTGATGCGCCTGCTCGAAGGCAGCGCTGAGATCGAGACCCGTTACGGCGGCGGCTTCGTGCAGTCGATCGACGGGATCGAGGCGGCGCGCGATGGCGGCAGCCTCGAGGACTGGTTCTTCTATGTGGACGGGGTCGAGTCGCCGATCGGGGCCGCCGAGTACGAGCTCGAGGGCGGCGAGCGGATCTGGTGGGACTACCGCGAGTGGTCGGCGGCGAACCGCGTCGCCGCCGTGGTTGGATCATGGCCGGCGCCCTTCGTCGATGGCTACGAAGGCAAGCGCCACCCGGTTGCGGTCGAGTGCAGGGCCGGGGGAGGGGCGTGCGCGCGGGTACGCGGGGCGCTGGCCGAGCTCGGGGTCGCGGCTGCCGGTGGCACACCCGCGGCGGCGATCCGCGTCCTCGTCGGTCCCTGGGCGCGCTTGCGGACCGACCCGGCGGCGGCCCTGCTCGAGGCGGGGCTGGAGGAAAGCGGCGTCTTCGCCGGGTTCGAGCGGCAGGGCGGGGAGTACGCGCTCGTCGGCCTCGACGAATTCGGCGGCGCCGTGCGCCGGTTTGGCCCTGACGCCGGCCTCGTCGCGGCGACGCGGCGCTACGAAGCGCCGCCGACCTGGCTGGTCACGGGCGGGACGGCAGCCGGCGTGCGCGAGGCCGCCGGTTTGCTTGCCGTGGCGAAGCTGCGAGACCATTACGCGGTGGCGAGCGAGGACGGGATCGAGACGCCGCTGCCGGTCGAGGCGGGGCGATGAGGTCGCCGTTCGCTTTCGTGCCGCGGCGGGGACCGCTGCAGGCGGCCGCGCCGGCCGCCGCGGTCGTCTACCTCGGATCGCTGGCGACGGTCGCCTTCCTCTACTCGAGCCCGCTGGTCCTGGTCGCCGCCGGGATCGGGGTGGCGATCGCGGGCCTGCTCGCCGGTGCCCGTCGTGCGGTGCGGGCGGCGCTAAAGATGGGGCTCACGCTTGGCCTCTTGATCGTCGCCGTCAACGCCCTGGTCGTGAACCGCGGCGAGACGGTGCTGGCGCGGCTCGGCGACTGGCCGCTGTTCGGTGACGTCGACGTCACCGCAGAGGCGATTGCCGAAGGCGCCGTCTTCGGCCTGCGCGCGGTGGCGGCGATGATCGCATTCGCCGTCTACTCCGCTTGCGTCGACCCAGACCGGGTGCTGCGCGCGCTGCGGCCGCTGGCGGGCCGCTCCGCCCTGACCGCGACCCTGGTCTCGCGCCTGGTCCCGGTCGCTGCCGCCGACGCCGCCCGCCTGCGCGACGCCGCCCGCCTGCGCGGTCCCGCCGCCGCCGCGGCTGGCCGCGCCCCGCTCGCCCGCCGCCTGCTCGCCGGCTCGCTCGACCGCGCCGTCGACGTCGCCGCCACTTTGGAGCTGCGCGGCTACGGGCTCGAGCCGGCCCCTCGGCGCCGGCTTCGTGAGGACTTACCCGGGCTATGGGCCGGGGAAGTCCTCAAGCCGTTGCGGTTCGACTCCCGCTTCTACCTCGTCGGCGCAGTCGTTCTCGCCGCCGCGCTCGCCGGCAAGCTGCTCGGCGCCGACGACTTCCATGCCTACCCGACCGTCCAGCTCGGCCTCGGCGGCGCGACCCTCGCGCTCGCGGCCGTGCTCGTCCTCAGCGGCCTCGCCCCGTTGCGCCGAAAACCGCGGCCCAGAGTTCGAGCTAGGAATCCCACGGCGCTCGCGCAGCCACGCGGTCCTGGCGCCGCGCCGGCCCTCGGAGGCCCAGGTGTCTGAGTTGGCGATCCGCCGCGGGGCCGCGCCGGCGCTCGCCGTCGACCGCCTCAGCTACGCCTATCCTCGCGCCAGCGCCCCGGCGCTCGCCGGCGTCTCGCTCGAGATCGCGCCGGGAGAGTTCGTCCTCCTCGCCGGCCGCTCCGCCGCGGGCAAGTCGACCTTGCTGAAAGCAGCCTGCGGCCTCGTCCCGCACTTCCACGGCGGCGAGATCGACGGGGCGATCACGGTCGCCGGCATCGATGCCCTCGACACCGGCCCGGCCGAGCTGGCAGCGGCCGTCGGCTACCTCGCCCAGGACCCCGAGACGCAGGTCGTCTCGACCACCGTCGCCGCCGAGATCGAGCTGCCGCTGGAGCTGCGCGGCGACCCGCCGGCCTCCCGCGCGCGCGCCGTCGAGGAGGTGGCGCTCGCGCTCGCGATCCCGGATCTGCTGGGCCGGACGGTGGACACCCTCTCCGGCGGCGAGCTGCAGCGGGTGGCGCTCGCTGCAGCCCTGGTCACCCGCCCCCGCCTCGTCGTCCTCGACGAGCCCACCTCGCAGCTCGACCCGGTTGCGGGCGACGAGCTGATCTGGCTGCTGCGGCGCCTCAACGAGGAGTGGGGAGTCGCGGTGCTGCTGGCCGAACACCGCCTCGAGCGCTGTCTCGCCGCGGCGGACCGTGTAGTCGCGATGGAGGGGGAGCGATCGGCTTCGACGGCTCCCCCGGCGACTTCCTCGCCTGGGCTCAGGCCAACGATCGGGCGCTGGAGACGCCAGCGGCGCGCCTCTTCTCCTTGGCTGGTATCGAGCCGCTTCCGGTGGGGGTCCGCTCCGCCCGCAAGCTGCTCGAAGCGCAGGGGTTGTTCTGATGCTGGAGGCCCGGGGAGTGTGGGTGGAGCTCGAGCGCGGCGAGGAGCGGCACGACGTTCTGCGCGGCATCGATCTCACGATCGCCCGCGGCGAGCGCGTCGCGCTGATGGGTCGCAACGGCGCCGGCAAGAGCACGCTGCTGAAGGCCGCCGCCGGCCTCGTCGATTCGGTTCGCGGCAAGCTCGAGAGCCCGAGTGGCATCGCCCTGCTGACCCAGAACCCGAGCGACTACCTGGTGCGCGAGCGGGTCGGCGACGAACTTCCGGGCGAGGAGGGAATGGCGGCGCTCCGCCTCGTCGGTCTCGAGCACGTCGTCGACGTCGACCCGCGCGACCTCTCCGGCGGCGAGCGCCAGCGCCTCGCCCTCGCGATCGCCCTCGCCGGCCAGATGGAGGGCGAGCAGCTTCCGGGGCTCGTCGCCCTCGACGAGCCGACCCGCGGCATGGACCGCGCCCGCAAGGACGAGCTGGTCGGGCTGATCGGACGCCTGGCGGAGCGTGGGGCGGGGGTCGTCGTCGCCACCCACGACGTCGAGTTCGCCGCCGGCTTCGCCGAGCGCGTCGTGCTGCTCGGCGACGGCGTCGTCATCGCCGACGGCCCCGCCGGCGAGATCCTCTCCGGCGGCTGGTACTTCGCCACCGAGGTCGCCCGCGTCCTCGACCTGCCCGGCGTCGTCACGCCCGAGCAGGGCGCCGCCGTGCTGCGCGAGCGCCTGGAGGCGGTGGGATGAGCTGGCAGCTGGCCAGCTTCGCGATCCTCGCCGCCGTCCTCGTCGGCGGCTTCGTCTGGTACGAGCGCTCGCGCCCGCCGGCCCAGGTGGTAGCGCTGGTCGCGGCGCTGGCGGCGCTGGCGATCGCCGGCCGCATCGCCTTCGCCGCCTTCCCCAACGTGAAGCCGACGACCGACATCGTCATCTTTGCCGGCTATGCGCTCGGCGCCGCACCCGGGTTCGCGGTCGGCGCCCTCACCGCGCTGGTTTCGAATCTCTGGTTCGGCCAGGGGCCGTGGACGCCGTGGCAGATGGCCGGCTGGGGCCTCTGCGGGATCCTCGGCGCCGCGCTCGCGCTCGGAGTGCGCAACGCGGGCCGCCTCAGCCTCGCCGCAACCTGCGGCCTGGCTGGCGTTCTCTACGGCGCTCTGCTCAACTTCTCTCTGATGGCGACCTACGGAGGGGACCTGTCGCTGGAGCGCTACGGCGTGCTGGCCGCGCGCGCGGTGCCGTTCGACGCCGCCCACGTCGCCGGCAACGTCGTCTTCGCGCTGGTCGCGGGCCCGGCGCTGGTGCGGATGCTGAGCCGCTTCCGCGAGCGCTTCGAGTGGGGCAGGGGGGAGGGCTCGCGATCCCGGCCACGGCTCCGGCCCGGTCGCCTCGGTCTGGGCCTGCGCGGCGGCGGTCTCGCCGCGCTGCTGTTCGTCCTCCTCGCGGCGATGGCGATGGCGCCGCCGCGGGCCGAGGCCGACGTGAGCAGAGGCACCGCCTGGCTGCTCGCGGCGCAGAACAAAGACGGCGGCTTCGGCTCCTCGCCCGGGGACGCCTCGGGGGCCGAGATGACCGCCTGGGCGATGCTGGGCCTGGCCGCCGCCGGCCGCAACCCGCTCGACGCCGCCCGCGCCGGCCGCACCCCGGTCGACTTCCTGCGCCGCTCGCTGGGCGAGCTGAAGAGCCCCGGCGACCTCGCGCGCACGATCGTCGCCCTGCAGGCGGCCGGGGTCGACCCACGCGACTTCGGCGGCGCCAACCTCGTCTCCCGCCTGCTCGCCAAGCGCCGCGCCAACGGCTCCTACGAAGGCTGGCCCAACTCGACCGCCTACGCGGTGATCGCCCTGCGCGGGGCGGGCGCAGACGGAAGCCTCGACGCCTCGCTCGACTGGCTGCGCCAGGTACAGAACGACGACGGCGGCTGGGGTGACGTGCCCGGCTCGGCCAGCACCGCCGACGGCACCGGCGCCGTGATGCAGGCGCTCGGGGCCGACTCGAAAGCGGTCCGCCGCGGCCTCTCCTACCTGCGCGGGGCGCAGCGTCCCGGTGGCGGCTTCTCGCTCGGCGGCAGCGGGCCGGTCAACACGCAGTCGACCGCCTGGGCGGTCGAGGGCATCGTCGCGGCCGGCGGCGACCCCGGCTTCTACCGCCGCGGCGGCTCCAGCGCCCTCGATTACCTTGCCGCCCAGCAGCAGCCCGATGGCCAGTACCGCTACTCGAAGTCGAGCGACCAGACTCCGGTCTGGGTCACTTCCCAGGTCCTCGTCGCCGCGGCGGAAAAGTCCCTGCCCGTCCAGCCGCCGGCACGCGAACCCAAGCCGGCCACGAGCAAAGCCAACCCGGGTGGCGTCAGCCCCAGCGCCTTGCCCGAAAGCTCGGGCGCACCCGGCTCGCCGCTGCCGCTAGCCCCGGGGGCATCGCCCTCCCCGCCGCCGCCCACGTCGAGCAGCGGGAGTGGGGGATCGATCCCGACCCAGCCGCCCCCTCCCGGCCAGAAATCTCCCGGCGCGCCGCCCGTGCCGGTGCCCTCCGCCGAAGGGGATGCAGCGCAGACCCCCGCGCCCACGACGCCCCCGCCGACGGCTGAAGTACCGGTCGAAGAGGACGACTCGAGCAGCCCCGCGGGCGCGGCCGTCCTCGGCCTCGCCGCCGGCGCCCTGCTTTTCGCCGCCGCCTTCGGCGGCCGCCGCGCCTGGATGCGCTGGCGCTACGGCCTCTAGCCGGGCCCCGCCCTCCCGGTACGCTCGCCCGGATGGACGTCGAGACGGCGATACGCACCCGCCGCACCCACAAGGCCTTTGGGCCGGCGCCGCTGCCGCGCGCGCAGCTCGAGGAGCTGCTGGAGCTGGCGACCTGGGCGCCGAACCACCACCTGACCGCGCCCTGGCGCTTCCGCGTCGTCGGCCCGGAAACCCTGGGCCGGCTGAAGGACGTCGCCGGCCCGGAGGACGCCGCCAAGCTCGACCGCTGCCCGACCCTGGTCGTCGTCTCCGCCGTCCAGGGGGCGGACCCGGTCCAGAACGAGGAGGACCTGCACGCGACCGCGGTCGCCTCCTACATCGTCCTGCTCGCCGCGCACGCGCGCGGCCTCGCCGGCTACTGGCGCACCCCCAGCCTGCTGCGTGGGGAGGAGGGCCGGGCCGTTGTCGGCATGCCTGCCACGGAGCGCTTCGTCGGCCTGCTCCACCTCGGCCACCCGCGCCAGGAGAAGCCGCCGCCGCCACGTCCCGCCACCACCACCGTCACCCTCCTCGACTGATGCTGACCCGCGCCGCAGCGACCGAGGCGATCGCCGGCCAGCACTTCGAGGTCGTCGTGATCGGCGGCGGCGTGACCGGCGCCGGGGTCGCGCTCGACGCCGCCTCGCGCGGCTACTCGGTGGCGCTGCTCGAGCGCGGCGACTACGCCGTCGGTACCTCCAGCCGCTCCTCGAAGATGGTCCACGGCGGCCTCCGCTACCTGCAGAACTTCGACCTCGGCCTGGTCCGCGAGGCGCTGCTGGAGCGCCAGCTGATGGTCCAGCTCGCGCCCCATCTCGTCTACCCGACCCCGTTCCTGGTCGCCGCCCTCGGCGAGGAGCGCCGCGACCGCAAACTCGGCCTCGGGCTGAACATGTACGACGTGATGGCGACGACCCGGGTCGGTCGCAGCCGTCGCGAGCTGCGCTCCTCCAAAGAGGAGGACGAGGACTTCTACTGGTCGCCCGACCGCCACCGCACGATTAACCGTGACGAGGTGCTGGAGATGGTTCCGGCCTTGGCCGCGCGCGACCCCAAGGACGCCTACATGTTCTACGACTGCCAGACCGACGACGTGCGGCTCGTCCTCACCGTCCTCGGCGAGGCCGAGCGCTTCGGCGCGGTGATGCTGAACGGGGCGGAGGTGACCGAGGTGCTGACCGCCAACGGCCGCGCCAGAGGCGTCGCCTTCGTCGAGGCGGAGTCCGGCGAGCGGGCCGAGGTCCGCGCCGATCACGTGGTCAACGCGACCGGCGTCTTCGCCGACCAGATCCGCTCCGCCGAGTTCCTCGGCGAGGAGGACGTGCCGCGGATCGCGCCCAGCCGCGGCACCCACATCCTGCTCGACCAGGCCGACCTGCCGATCGGCCGCGCCGCCTGCATCGTCCCGGCCGGGTCGGGACGGATGATCTTCTCGCTGCCTTGGTACGGGCGCACCCTGATCGGCACCACCGACAACGACTTCGAGGGCGACACCGCCCACCCGCAACCGGGCGGCGAGGACGTCGAGTACCTGCTCGACGCGGTCAACGAGTTCTTCGGCCTCTCGCTGACTCAGTCGGACCTGGTCGGCGCCTACGCCGGGGTGCGGCCGCTGATCTCCAGCGGCGACCCGAAGAAGTCGGTCGACATCTCGCGCAAAGCCGAGCTGTATGAGACCTCCTCGGGGATGCTGACGATCACCGGCGGCAAGCTCACGACCTGGCGCCGGATGGCGAAGCAGACGGTCGACCGCCTGGTCGAGCGCGAGGGCCGCGAGGCGTCCTGCCACACGGCCGAGATCCCGCTCGGGATGGAGGCTCGGGCCGACGATCTGGAGGCCCCGGAGGGGATCGGGCAGGAGGCTGTCGCCCAGCTAGCCTTTCGCTACGGCCACGCGGCTCGCGCAGTGCTCGACCTCGCCTGGAAGGACCCGAAGCTGGCGCGGCCGATAGTCCCCGGCCGCCCCGACCTACTGGCCGAGGTCGCGATCGCGGTTCGCCGCGAGCAGGCCCGTTGCGTCGCCGACGTGCTGCTGCGCCGCACCCGGCTGGGGATTCTCGCTGCGCCGCAGCTGCGCGAGGCAGCCGCCGTGCGCCCGGTCGCCGAGGTGCTCGGCGCGGAGCTGGGCTGGTCGCGGCGCCAGGTCAAGAAGGAGGCCGAGGCCTGGCGGGAGGCGGCGGCGCTGGAGGGCATCGACCCCGGCGCGGCCGGTTGAATAGTCTGCCGCTTCATGACCAGGGCCGAGTTGGAGAAAAAGAGCCTTTCCGAGCTGCACAAGCTGGCCGCCGAGGCCGGCGTTGAGCGCTTCCGGATGCTGCCCCGCGATGAGCTGATCGCGAAGCTGGCCGACGGCGACTCTGGCGGCAGCGAGCGCCCCGCGGCCGAGGAGGGCGAGCGCCCCGCGGCCGCCCGCCCGCCCCGCCGCCGTCGCAGCCGCGGTGGCCGCGGGCGCGGTTCGGGTGGCGGTGGCGAGTCCGGGCGCGGCGAGTCGAAGCGCGCCGAGTCGGGTGGCGAGTCCAAACGCGAGCCCCGGGCGCCTCGCGAGCCCCGCCCGCGCCGCGAGCCGAAGCCGCAGCCTGCGCCCGAGATCGAGCAGGAGCCGATTCCGGAGCCTGCTCCGACCGCACCGCCTTCGACTCCCATCGCCTCGGAGTCTTCGTCGCGCCCGCGCCGCCGCCGGCGTCGCCGCTTCGGCCGCCGCGGCAAGCAGGGTGTGACCCTGCAGGGTCTGCTGCTGCCGCCCGCTGGCCGTCAGGCTTTGCTCGCCGCCGAGACCCGCGAGGCCTGCACCGCGCTGCTGCGCGGCATCGCCGCCGACCTCTCCAACGAGTCTGACGGGCCCGATCCGGTCGCGCTCTTGATCGACCCGAGCCCCGAGGAGCTGGCCGACTGGCGCCGCGACGCCCCGCGAGCCGAGATCGTCGCCGCCGGCCAGCCGCGTCACGCCGACGACGCCCTCGCCCAAGCCCGCGCCCGGGCTTCCAGCGGCGAAGACGTCATCCTCCTAATTGACTCCCTAACCCGGCTCGGCGAGGCTCACGGCGACGCCGACGTGGCCAGGGACTTCTTCGACGCGGCTGGCGGGAATCTCACCGTCGTGGCGGCGCTAGAGCGCCCCTCCGTCTAACGAGCGGAGTCCCCCGGTAGGGGTGAAGCGTCTTGTACTTTTTCGCCGCGTCCGATCTCGGACGGCCGCAACCGACTCGCGAAAAAGTTAAGCGGAACCCCTACCGGGGGACTCCGCCTGGCTAGCGCCTGTAGGCAATACGGCGCCAGCTCGGCTCTTTGCTGAGCTCGATCAGGTCCGCGCTGCGGTCCGGCTGCACGTAGCCGAAGGTCTGGGTGCGCTCGTCGAAGACGACGTCGAGCTCGCCCTCCTTGACCCGCTGGTCGAGCCAGGCGCCGCGGAAGACGAGGCGGCGGATCCAGTGCACGAGGCTGCGGTTCGCGGGGCCGACCAGGTCCTCCCAGTTCTCGTTGATGTGCTCGCCGAGGCGAGAGCTGGGCTCGGCGATCTCACCGCTGACCGCGAGGTCGAGCAGGTCGTCGAGCTCCTCCTGGCTGAGCCCCTGGTCGACGAAGCCGAGCTTCACCGCGGCCTGCTCGACCCGCTGCCCGAAGTCGTCCTCGTTGAAGGCGAAGCGAAGCTCGCCGTACTCGAGCACGTAGTCCGAGCCAGACTCGTAGTTCCCTCTGCGGGTCGTTTTCTTGTCCATGAGTTGAAGCCGATCTGAACCCGCAAGCCCGGCGGGAGCAGGTCCATGATCTTGCCGATCATCGTACGCCCGTGCCTGCCCGGGGCAGTGCTTGAACGGCCGTTTGCACCCCGAGCGGGTCCGCGGACCGCGGATCGGCGCCGCGGGGGAGAGTTCGGTCGGGCCGGATGCTTGGACCGACGTGACCGCGCCGCGACTGCAAAGCCTTCCTCGACGCCGGGTCTGCGGCCTCGTCGTCCCTCTCGCGACCGGCTTCCGCGCCCGGCTGCTCGGCCTCGCCGGCCTCGCGCCGCAGGAGGCCGGTCCCGGGTTGCTGATCCCCCGCTGCGCCAGCGTCCACACCTTCGGGATGCGCTTCGAGCTCGACCTCTTCTTCCTCGACCGGTACGACCGCCCGCTTGCCGTTTGCACCCGTGTGCCGCCGCGCCGCCTCGCCTGGCGCCGCGGCGCCGTCGCCGTGCTTGAGGTTCCCTCGCTCGAGGGGGGAGAGTTTGGGGCTCCCTGGACTTAGGCCCGGCATGCTGCCGCAAAGAGAAGAGATCGCCCGGGTCGTCGTCTGCGAGGACGACGCCGTCACCCTCGACCTGCTCTGCGACCACCTCGTCGCCGACCGCTTCGCGGTGCTGCCGGCGCCGAGCGCTTCCGACGCGCTGCGCCTCTGTCGCTACAACCACCCAGATCTGCTCTTGCTCGACCTCTCGCTGCCCGACGCCTCCGGGCTCGACGTGCTGCGCGAGATCCGCGAGGCCGACGGAATCGAGTCGCGCTTCGATCCGCAGCTGCCGGTGATCGTGCTCAGCGGCCGCGGCGCCCCGACCGACCGCGTGCGCGGCTTCACCGCCGGCGCTGACGACTATGTGACTAAGCCGTTCTCCGTAGAGGAGCTGCGAGCGCGGATCGGCGCGGTGCTGCGGCGCCGTGCGACCCGCCGCGACGGGCCGGTCCGGGTCGGAGAGCTGATGGTCGACCCGCTGCGCCGCAGGGTGACGGTCGGCGAGCGCGAGGTGCCGCTGGCGAAGAAGGAGTTCACCCTGCTGCGCGTCCTTGCCAGCGATCCGACCCGGGTCTTCTCCAAGGAAGAGCTGCTGCGCGACGTCTGGGGCTACCGCAGCAACAGCAAGACGAGAACCTTGGACTCGCACGCGAGCCGGCTGCGGCGCAAACTCGACCCGGAGCACAGCCGCTACGTCGTCAACTGCTGGGGCATCGGCTACCGCCTGCTCGACGGCTGAGCTCCGGGTCGCTGCTGGGCTTCGCTACTTCTTGACCTTTTTCGCCGCCGGCGTCTCGAAGTGGAGGATCGCGAGCTTGGTCGAGATGCTCTCGGCCTTCTTGCCGTCGCCGAGCCGGTGCGCCGACTCCTCCTGAATCTCGAGCGCCCGCTCCAGCGTCTCCGCGAGCAGCGCGGTCACATCCGACCAGCCCTGTTCGTCGAGGCTCAGCGGGGTGCGGCTGACGTGCGAGTCGGTGCGGCCGTCGATCGTGCCGGCGACGAGCGCCTCGGTCGCGTCTTGGCCGACCGTCTCGAGGATCGAGCCGGAGATGCCTTTGCGGGCGGAGGCGGGGATCTTCTCCCAATCGTTGGCGTTGAAGAAGGCACGCTCGGTAGCGCGGTAGAAGTGCTCGACCGCACCGCGGCGCGGCTCGGTTTTGACCAGTTCGACGCAGTCGTACTCGAGCAGGGTTTTGACGTGGTAGCTGACGTTGCCGAGCGGCTCACCGAGTTCCTGCGAAAGCTGGTTGGGGCTGGAAATGCCCTTGTGCAGTGAGCTGAGGATCCGCACGCGCAACGGGTGGGCAAGCGCCTTGGCAAGCTGCTGGGTAATGCCCTCGGGCGAGGTTCGAGTCTGGGCCACGGGAAAATTCTCCGATCTTTGGGGGCGGGGGGTGGCAGTGGCTCGGGGCGGCCAGTGACCACCCCGTTTCCTGGATCAAGTATTCCAAAACGCTCCGTCGTTTCCGCGGTTCCGCATGGATCGAAGGAACATATGAACCTGTTTAAACACTTATCTGGTCTTATTTAGTGCGCACCCGCTGCCCCGAGGCGCCTGGCCGAGACCGCTTTGGGATGGCGGGTGCGCTTTTATTGCCGCCGAAGGGGGAGAGTTCGGCGGTGCCCTGACTTAGACGGCCATGTCGAGTCGGGGCCGTGGAATGGGGGCGAGGTGATCCCGGAGCTGGCGCAGATCGTCGGCGCCTGGCCGATCGCCGTCTCGCTCGCGGCCGTGGCGGCGCAGGGCCTGCTTGCCAGTCGCCGCCGCACAGCGCTGAACGAGGCGCTGCACGAGCTGCGCCGGCCGCTGCAGGCGCTGGCCCTGACGGCGCCGCGGGCAAGGCCGGAGCCGGCGGCGATCGAGGGCTCGGTGCGGATGGCCGCCACCGCGCTGGAGCGGCTCGAGCGCGAGATCAACGGCGAGGCGCCGCGGTCGGTGCGGGCGCCGCTGTTCATGCATCCGCTGCTCGACGCCGCGCTGGCGCGCTGGCGCCGCCGCGCCGAGCTCGCCGGCGGCTCGCTCGAGCTGCGCTGGCGGGCGGGAGAGGCGATGGTCGTCGGCGACCGCGACGAGATCGCGCGGGCGCTCGACAACCTGATCGTCAACGCGATCGAGCACGGCGGGCCGCAGATCGTGGTCGAGGCCCGCGCCCCCTCCGGTCGCCTCTGCCTCGCGGTGACCGACTGCGGTCGCGAGCTCGACACAGAGCCGCGCCGGGAGAGGGCCGCGGAGCTCGCCACGCGGCTCTCCGGGCGGCGGCGGCGTGGCCACGGCCTGCGCGTCGTGCGGCGGACGGCGGCCGCCCACGGCGGCGACTTTCGTTTGCACTCCTCGGAGCGGGGGACCGAGGCGGTGCTGGAGCTGCCGCTGGCCGGCGGGTGCGGCTGATGGGTCGCCGCGGCCGTGCTCTCGCCTTCGTGCTGGCGGCGCTGCTCGCTGCCGCTACGGCGGCCGCAATCGCCGACCGCTACGGCGCCAGCGTGGCTCGCGGCTACGGCGAGCTGCGCCCGGTCCTGGTCGCGGTCGACGACCTCGAGCGGGGACGGGCGATCGACCCGGTCGAGGCCGCCGCCCTGGAGCGGCGGCGGGTGCCGGTGCGCTTCGTGCCGCCCGGGGCGCTGGCCGAGCCGGCCGAAGCGATCGGCTTGGCCCCGCTCGGCGAGATCCCCGCCGGGTCCTACCTGCTCGCCTCGCAGCTGCGGCCGCCACGCTCGGGGCCGGCCGCGTCCCTGGGTCTCGGCGGCGACCGCCACCCGGTCGAGATCGCGGTCGACGGCGCGGCGGCGCTGTCGGTCGCCGGCGCACAGCCGGTTGGAGAACGGGTCGACGTGGTGGTGACGACGGAACCGACGGGCGCCGGGTCCGGTCGCACCTACGTCGCTGCGGCGGCGGTGCCGCTGCTGGCCCTCGAACCAGCGAGCGAAGCGGCAGCGGCTGGCACCAGCGCGGCGACGCTGGCGCTGACGCGGCGCCAGGCCCTGCGCCTGATCGCGGCCGAGAGCGTCGCCCGGCGGGTGACGCTGCTCTCACGGGGCTGAGCGATGGCGCCGCGCGAGAGAAACGTCGCCGAGTTGGCGGGCCGGCTGCGAGAGCGGCTGGTCGAGCGTCGCCGCGCTGCGGCGGCCGGGGGTGGCGAGGGAGGCGAGGACCTCGACGCCGCGGTGCGCCGGCTGGTCGACGAGGAGGCGGCGGTGCTGGGGCCCGAGGATCGCGCCGAGCTGGCGACCCGGATCGTCCGCGACAGCGTCGGCCTCGGCCCGCTCGAGGTCCTGCTCGCCGACCCGACGGTGGAGGAGGTGATGGTCAACGGTCCGGCGACCGTCTACGTCGAGCGCGGTGGGCGGGTCGAGCCGACCGACGTCGCCTTCGCCGATGAGGAGGAGCTGCGCAACGCGATCGAGCGCATCCTGGCGCCGCTCGGGCGGCGGGTCGACGAGCTCAGCCCGATGGTCGACGCCCGCCTCGCCGATGGCTCGCGGGTCAACGTCGTGATCCCGCCGCTGGCGCTGGACGGGCCGCTGGTCTCGATCCGGCGCTTCGGCGCCAGCCGGCCGGGGCCGGACGAGCTGGTCGCGCTCGGCACCCTGACCGAGGCGCAGCGGCAGGCGCTGAAGGCGGCGGTGGCGGCGCGCCGCAGTGTCCTCGTCAGCGGCGGCACCGGTTCCGGCAAGACGACCCTGCTCAACGCGCTCTCCAGCTTCGTCGCCGCCGCTGAGCGGGTGGTGACGATTGAGGACGCGGCGGAGCTGCGGCTGCAGCAGCCGCACGTGGTCCGGCTCGAGAGCCGCCCGGCCGGCGTCGAGGGCCGGGGGGAGGTGACGATCCGCGACCTGCTCCGCAACGCGCTGCGAATGCGGCCCGATCGGATCGTGATCGGCGAGGTGCGGGGCCCCGAGGCGCTCGACCTCCTGACCGCGCTCAACACCGGCCACGACGGCGCGCTCTCGACCGTGCACGCGAACTCGCCGGCCGACGCGCTGAACCGGCTCGAGACGCTGGCGCTGATGGCCGGGGTCGGGTTGCCGCACGCGACGGTGGCCGAGCAGGTGCGGCGCGGGATCGACCTCGTCGTCCACCTCGAGCGCCGCGCCGACGGCGCCCGCGTCGTCACCGAGATCGCCGCGGTCGAGTGACGGCCTCGGTCCCGATCGGCGCCATCGCCGGCGGATTGCTAGCGCTGGCGCTGCGCGAGGCGTTGCTGGCCAGCCCGGCCGCTGCGCGCTGGCTGCGGTTGGCGCTGGAGCCGCTGCGGCGGGCCGGCCGCGAGGGCTACGCGCCCTCGAGCATCGAGCGTCGCCGGCTCGCCGCGCTCGGAACGGCCGCCGCGGTCGGCGGGGGCTGGCTCCTCGCCGGGCCGGCGCTGGCGCTGCCCCTATCGGTCGCCGGTCCCGCCGCGGCCGGCTGGGCGATCTCGAGTCGGCGGCGGCGCTACCGGGCCGCGGTCGAGCGCTCGCTGCCGGAAGTCGCGACCGCGATCGCCGACTCGCTCAGCGCCGGCCGCTCGCTGCGCGCCTCGTTGCCGGCCGCGGCCGGGTCGCTGGACGGCCCGCCGGCTGCCGAGCTGACCCGGCTCGGGGCGGAGCTCGATCTCGGCGCGGCGACGATCGCGACGGTCGAGGCCTGGCGGCGGCGGATGCGCTCGCCGCGGGTCGACGCCTTCGCCGCCGCCCTGCTCAGCCAGCAGCTCGCCGGCGGCGACCTGGCCGGGCTGCTGCGCCGCTTCGCCGCCGGCGCGGCGGAGCGCGACCGCGTCGCCGAGGACGCGCGCTCGGCCACCGCGCAGGCGCGCTTCACCGGACTCCTCGTCGTCGCGATGCCGAGCGGCGGCGCGCTCTTCGCCGAGCTGATCCAGCCCGGCTTCTTCGCCCGCCTGCTCGGCTCGCCGCCCGCCGCGGCGATGCTGGCGCTGGCGGCGGCGCTCCAGATCGTCGGGTTCGTCGCGATCCGGCGCCTCTCGCGGGTGGTCGAGTGAGTCTCGCCGGCGTGCTGGCGGCGCTCGCGGTGCTGCTCGGCTTCGCCGCCGCCCGCGAGCTCTACGCCGCCCGGGAGGGCAGGGCGCTGCCGCCACTGCCGTTCGGCCTCGGCGGGCGCTCGGCCAGGGCGGCGCTGCGGCTCGGGCTGCCGGAGCGCCTGCGTCGCGCCGGCCTCGACCGAGAGCTGCCGCTGGCCGCGGTACTAGTCGCGAAGCTCGCCGCTGCCGCCTGCGGCGGACTAGCGGCGCTCGCGGCGGCACCGGCGGCACCGGGCCGCACCGGGCTGGTGGTCGCGGTCGCGATGCCGGTCGCCGGCTTCCTCGTCCCCGACGCACTGCTCGAGCGGCGGGCGCGGCTGCGGCGCCGCAGTCTGCTCACGGCGCTGCCGGACGCGCTCGACCTGCTCGCGGTCAGCGCCGGCTCCGGCCGCGGTCCGGCGGCGGGGCTGGCGCAGCTCGCCCGGGCCGGGGAGGGGCCGCTGGCCGAGGAGCTGCGGCGGACCGTTGCCGAGCTCTCCTGCGGCGTACCGCTCTCCGCCGCGCTGGGCTCGCTGCGCGCTCGCGTTCCCGGCAGCGAGCTGGCGAGCCTGGTCGCGGCGATTGAGCGCTCGCGCCGCTTCGGCTCGCCGCTCGCCGAGCAGCTGCGGCGCCAGGCGAGCGCCCTGCGCCGCGAGGGCCGCCGCGCGGTCGAGGAGCGCGCCGCCCGCGCTGCGCCGAAGATCCAGCTCGTCGTCGCCCTCGTCCTCGTGCCCTCGGTGCTCTTGATGATCGCCGCCGGCCTGATCGCCAACGCCAGAGCCCTGTTCGCCGGTTTCTAGCCGGGCGGCGGCTACTCCAGCGACTCCTCGCGCAACCGGGTCGCCACCGCGGCCGCGGCGCGGCCGATCTCGTCGAGCTGCTCGGTCTTCTTCCTGTGGCCGCTGACGTAGCAGCAGAGGGTGCCGTCGACCAGCTCGAAGGCGAACTTCTCCGGCGCCGAGGCGTCGAGCCAGACGATGAAGGTGGGCGAGAAGAGCTGGCGCAGCCAGCCCGCGTCCTGGTTCTTGCCGGCGAAGATCTCGTAACGCCGGTCGAGCGCTTCGCTCTCCAGCTCCACCCGCTCCTTCCCGGTGCGGAAGAAGTCCTCGAAGCCCTCCAGCGCGCGCAGCCCGAACTTGCGCTGGCAGTAGAGCTCGGGGACGAAGTCGACGCACTCGGGGACCGGGACGAGCCCGACCGTGTAGCGGTAGTAGTGGGTCTGGCGGTTGCCCTTCGAGTCGGTGGTCTCCTCCTCGTAGGTATAGAGAGCCAGGATCCCTTCGACACCATCCCCGAACGGGCCGGAGAGGGTGCGCTCGGCGTAGCGGTCGTCGCCCTTCTGTAGCAGCGGCGTAGTGGGCGGCAGCGGCGCCCGGCTGCCGAGTTCGAGCCCGCGCTGCTGCGCGTAAGCCTGGAAGAAGGCGTCCTCCGCGTGCGAGTCGGCGATCGCGAACAGGGCCAGTAGCGAGAGCAGGAAGGTGGCAAGTGCCGCGCCGGCGCCGACCGGCGGGCTGACGAAGATCGCGCAGGCCGCTCCCGCCGCCAGCGTCGCGATCGCGATCGCGATCAGCACCGCGGTCGAGCGCAGCAGCCGCCGGAAGTGGAAGCCGCGCAGGTCGTCGGCGTCGTCGGGCGGCGGTGCGGCTTCGCTTCGCTCGGCGACGGGGGGCGTACCGGTCTGCTCGGGCGGGACGGGGGCGCCAGCTTCCTCGGGGGCGTTCACGGCCCGAACCTACCGCCCGGCAGCGGATGCAAACGGGGTTGCAGAGGGAGGTCGTGTTGCAAAGTGGGGGACAGTGGGTTATTGTGGCGCTCGAGTTGAAGCCCAGGACCGGGGTGGTGAGGCTCCTCCCACCTCATCACTCCGGTCCAACTCTCTTTTTCCGGCCCTCCCGCTCAGAAAGGACTCGCCGAGGTGGCATTTCGGGGTCTCTACGAGCACAGCCTCGATTCCAAGGATCGGCTCACGGTTCCCTCTCGGTTTCGCGCCGCGCTCTCCGACGGCATCGTTCTCTCCAAGGGCTTCGACCCCTGCGTCTGGGTGCACACTACGCCTGAGTTCGAGCAGCTCTCCGACCGCTTCCTCTCGCCGCACAGCCCCTTCGGAAGCGACGCGCGCCAGCTGCGCCGCCGTTTCCACGGCGGCTCCTTCGACGAGAAGCTCGACTCGGCCGGCCGCATCCGCGTCCCCAAGCCGCTGATCGAGCACGCTGGGCTGGACGGCAACTGCGTCGTGATCGGGGCCGGGGAGTACCTCGAGATCTGGAACGCCGACGCCTGGGCCAAGCAGGAGGAGGAGCTCGACGCCGCCGCCCCCGAGATCGCCGAGGGCCTCGCCGGCGCCACCGCCGCGCAACCATGAGACTCCATGCCGCCCGCAC
This sequence comes from uncultured Solirubrobacterales bacterium, assembly GCA_963846515.1. Taxonomy (GTDB): domain Bacteria; phylum Actinomycetota; class Thermoleophilia; order Solirubrobacterales; family 70-9; genus VAYN01. Next base: position 939,040 of record CAWJWC010000005.1, read on the forward strand.
CACCGCCCACCACAACTCCCCGCCGACGGGCCGATACCCGCTGCATATCAGCGCAAATCGGCCCGTCGGCCTTGAGGTCGAGCCGGTGACGCACGAGCCGGTGCTCGCCACGGAGCTCGTCTCCCTGCTCGCTCCGGAGGCGGGGCAGACTGCGGTCGACTGCACTTTCGGCGCGGGCGGGCACGCGCGGGCGGTGGCGGCGCAGCTGGGGCCGTCCGGGACCCTGATCGCGATCGACCGCGACCCCGCCGCGGAGGTGCGTTTTGCCGAGTTCGCCGCTGCGGCGCCCTGCCGCACGCGCTTCATCGGCACCGATTTCGCGGAAGGTCTGCGGGCACTGCACGGCGAAGGGGTGCGCCCAGAGATGGTTTATGTAGACCTCGGAATGTCCTCTATGCAGGTCGACGCTTGGGAACGGGGCTTCTCCTATTCCTACGACGCGCCGCTCGACATGCGGATGGACACGCGTCAGAGCTTCAGCGCCGCCGACCTCGTCAACGAGTGGCCGGAGGCGCGGATCTCGCAGGTGCTGCGCCGTTACGGCGAGGAGCGCTACGCGGGCGGGATCGCCCGCGAGATCGTCCGCCGCCGCCCGCTGCGCACCACCTCCGACCTGGTCGCGGCGATCAAGGCCGGGATGCCGACCGCTGCCCGTTTCGGCGGCGGCCACCCGGCGAAGCGCAGCTTCCAGGCGATCCGGATCGCCGTCAACGGCGAGCTCGACTCGCTGGAGCAGGCGCTGCCACTGGCTTGGGAGATGCTCGCGGTGGGAGGGCGGTTCGGTGCGATCTCCTTCCACTCGCTCGAGGACCGGCCGGTCAAGCAGTTCCTAGTCGAGAAGGCGCGCGGCTGCATCTGCCCGCCCGAGCTTCCCGTCTGCGTCTGCGGGCACGAGCCGGAGGCCGAGCTGCTGACCCGGCGCGCGGTCTCGCCGGGGCCCGAGGAGGTCGAGGCCAACCCGCGCTCGCGCTCCGCCCACCTGCGCGTCGCGCTGAAGATCGCCGCGGCGACGCCGCCCGGGGAGGCCGGCTGATGGCCGTCGCCGCCCCCGCGCGTAAGACCGCGCCGGCCCCCGCACCCTCGCGGACGACGCCACCGCGGCGCAAAAAAGCGGCTCCCGCGCGCCCGGCACCGCGGAAACGTGTCGCTCCGGCGCGCCCGGCACCCGGGAAAAAGACTGCACCGGCGCGCGGTCCCCGCTCGCGTCCGAAGCCGAAAGGCAACGCCACCGCCCGTCCCGCGCGCACGCCAGCGCGCAAAGCTCCGGCCCGCGCGAAGCCGCGGACGCGGCGCAACGTCGGCGGCCAGCTAATTCCGTTCGCCAGCCGCACCGCGGTCGCGGTCGGGCAGCTGCCGGACTCCGGCCTGGTCGTCCGCCTCACCCGCGGGCGCGCCTGGATCGGCGTGCTCGGCGTGCTGCTGGCGGGAATAGTCGCGCTCAACGTCGCCACGCTCAGCTTCGCCGCCACGCTCGGCCAGGTCGACACTCAGATCACCGCTCTCGACCAGGAGAACTCGACCCTGGGCGGGCGCGACGCGCGCCTCTACGGGACCGGCGCGATGCGCAACGCGGCGGGGGCGCTCGGGCTGGCGATGCCGCCGAGCGACGAGATCCACTTCACCGACGCCGGACCCGACGACGTCGCCACCGCGGCGCAGCGCCTCGCGGCCGCCGCCGGCGCGGGCTAGGACGGGGCGCGGATGCGCGTGATCGAGCGCCGCGTTGGGCTTCTCTTCGCTGGCTTCCTGCTCTGCTTCCTCGTCATCGTCGTCCGCGCCTTCTGGTTGCAGGGGGTGCAGGGCTCGCAGCTCGCCTCCGAAGCCGTATACCAGCAGACCGAGACGGTCACCGTGCCGGGCCTGCGCGGCGCCCTGCTCGACCGCCGCGGTAACGAGCTCGCCGCCTCCGAGGATGCGGCGACGATCTACGCAACGCCTTACCAGGTGAAGAACCCGCCGCAGGCGGCGGAGAAACTGGCGCGCATCCTCGACCTCGACAAGGCCGAGGTGCTGGAAGACCTGACCGCGGAGGGCGGCTTCTCCTACATCGCCCAGAAAGTCAGCCTCGAACAGGCGGGCCGGATCGAACGGCTCGAGCTGGAAGGGATCGGCTCGCTCCCGGACAGCCGTCGCACCTACCCGCAGGGGGAGATGGCCGGCCAGGTGGTCGGCGCGGTCGGCTCCGAAAACCAGGGCCTGACCGGGCTCGAGGCGGGCGAGGAAGACGTGCTCGCCGGCGAGGACGGCGAGCGGCGGATCGTCAGAGACGCGCTCGGCGAGCCGATTCGACTGGAAACGGTGAACGAAGCGAGCGACGGCGAAGACATCCAGCTCACCCTCGACCCGCTGATCCAGGGCAAGGCCGAGCAGGTGCTGGCCGAAGTCGGCGAAACCTACGCGCCGCAGGGGGCGACGGCGATCGTCATGGATCCGAGCAGCGCCGAGATCCTGGCGATGGCGAACTGGCCCCCGGTCGACCCCAACGACCTCTCCAGCGCCAGCAACGACGACCTGGTCAACAAGGCGACCGCGTTCAACTACGAGCCGGGCTCGACCTTCAAGGCGTTCACGGTTGCGGCTGCGCTGCAGGAGAAACTGGTCACGCCGGCGTCGGAATTCACGCTCGAACCGACGATCCAGGTTGCCGACCGGACGATCGAGGAGTCGCACCCGCGCGGGACCGAAACGATGAACGTGGCGACGATCCTCGCTCACTCCTCGAACGTCGGCGCGGTGACGATCGGTCTCGAGCTCGGCGAAGAACATTTCGACAACTGGATCCACCGCTTCGGCTTCGGGCGTCCGACCGGGGTTCAATACCCGGGTGAGGAACAGGGGATCGTGCTGCCGCTCGACGAATACTCGGGCTCGACGATGGGCAACCTGCCGATCGGCCAGGGGATCTCGGTGACGCCGATGCAGATGATGGCCGGCTACGCGGCGATCGCCAACGGCGGCATGCTCGAGCAGCCGCAGCTGATCGAGCGGATCGGCGCAGAGGAGGTGTCGGAGCCGAAGGGGAAGCGGGTGCTGCGCCCGGAGGTTGCCGCGCAGGTGCGGGAAATGCTCGAGGGGGTGCTGGCGCCCGGCGGCACCGCCTCGGAGGTCAGCGTGCCCGGGTACACGCTGGCGGGCAAGACCGGAACCGCCGAGGTCGCCGAAAACGGGACCTACTCGGAGACCAAGTTCGTGGCTTCGTTCATCGGCTTCGCGCCGGCCGACAACCCGAAGCTGCTGGCGGCGGTGATCGTCGACCAGCCGCAGGGGGATTACTACGGCGGGTCGGTGGCGGGGCCGGCGTTCGGCTCGATCGCCGGGTTTGCGCTGCCGTACCTGGGCGTTGCGCCTGAATAGAGGCGGGGAGTCGGGTGCCCCTCCTGCTTGCTGGGATTTTCGCCGTTAATGCCGAATCTCTCGCTGACGGGCACTGCGAAATCAGGACGCCGCTGCGCTGGAGGGGCACCCGACTCCCCTCCTAGAATCGCGGGCGGATGACGCTTAGAGAGCTTGCCGCGGCTGTAGAAGGCGCCCGAGTCGTCGGCGACCCCTCCGTTGAGGTGAGTGAGCTGGCGTATGACAGTCGCCGGGTAGGGCCTGGAACGTTGTTCTTCTGCGTGGTCGGGGAGAAGCGGGATGGGCATGAGTTCGCGGCGCAGGTAGTCCAGGCCGGGGCGGTGGCCCTGGTCGTCGAGCGCCAGCTCGAGATCGCGGTGCCGCAGGTTGTGGTTGCGGACGCGCGGGCCGCTATGGCGCCTTTGGCGGCGCGGTTCTACGGGGATCCGACTTCGCAGCTGCGGGTCGTTGGGATCACCGGGACGAACGGGAAGACGACCACCGCCTTCCTCGTGCGCGAGATCCTCGAGGCGGCTGGGATCCAGACCGGGCTGCTGGGGACGGTGAAGCAGGTCGTCGGCGGGGCCGAGGAGGAGGTCGAGCGGACGACGCCGGAGGCGATCGACCTGCAGGGCACGTTTCGGCGCATGCTCGAGGCGGGGGACCGGGCCTGTGCGATGGAGGTCTCCTCGCACGCGCTGACCCTGCGGCGGGCCGATGCGATCCGCTTCGAGCTGGCGCTGTTCACCAACCTGACCCAGGACCACCTCGACTTCCACGCCGACATGGAGGACTACTTCCGCGCCAAGCGCAAGCTGTTCGAGGCCGGACCGGGCACGGCGATCGTCAACGTCGATGACCCCTACGGCGCCCGCCTGGCCGAGGAATTCGAGTCCGTCACCTTCTCCGCCGCGGGCGCGGAGGCCGACTACGTCGCCCGCGACGTGACGTTCGACGCAACCGGCGCCGAGTTCCTGGTGTCGATGGGCCGAAAAGTCGAGCCTGACTCGACTTATCGGCCCATCGGGGGGGAGATCAGGGTGCGGACGGGGTTGCCGGGAGACTTCAACGTGGCCAATGCGCTGGGGGCGGTCGCGGCGGCGGTGGCGCTGGGGGTGGCGCCGGAGGAGGCGGCGGCTGGGCTCGCCGCGGCGGCCGCGCCGCCGGGGCGGTTCGAGCCGATCGACGAGGGGCAGGGGTTTGCGGTCCTGGTCGACTATGCGCACACGCCCGACTCGCTGGAGAACGTGTTGCGGGCGGCGCGGCGGCTGACCGCGGGGCGGCTGATCGCGGTCTTCGGCGCCGGCGGCGACCGCGACCGCGACAAGCGCCCGAAGATGGGTCGGGCTGGGGCCGAGCTCTCCGACCTCGTTGTCGTCACCTCCGACAACCCGCGCTCCGAGGACCCGGCGGCGATCGTCGCCGACGTCGTCGCCGGGACCGGCGACGAGCGTCGAGGTCGAGCTCGACCGCCGCGCCGCGATCGCGCTCGCCCTGGAGCGGGCGGCGCCGGGCGACACCGTGGTGATCGCCGGCAAGGGACACGAGCAGGGGCAGGAGTTCGAGGGCGGGCGCAAGATCCCCTTCGACGATCGCGAGGTCGCCCGCGAGGAGCTGCGAAAGCTGGGCAGCCCGGCGTGAGGCTGACGCCGGAGCAGATCGCGGCGGCGCTCGGCGCCGAGGTCGTGGCCGAGGGCGACGCCGGCTCGCCAAGCCGCGCCTCGATCGACTCCGGCGCGATCCGGCCCGGCGACCTTTTCTTCGGCCTGCGCGGCGTCAACCGCGATGGCGGCGAGTTCGCTCCGGCCGCAATCGAGGCCGGAGCCTGGGGCGTGGTCGTCGGCCCGGCGTTGCTGTCGAGGTTTGTTTCGGATAGCGGCACAAAGCTCGACAGCAACGCCTGGGTCTTCGCGGTCGCGGACCCGCTGGCCTCGATGCAGGCGCTCGCCCACGTCCAGCGCCGCGCTCTCGACGCGCGCGTGGTCGGCGTCACCGGGTCGGTCGGCAAGACCTCGGTCAAGGACATCTCGCGGGCGCTCCTGCCCGGCCGCGTCCACGCCAACCGCGAAAACCTCAACACCGAGATCGGGCTGCCGCTGACCGTGCTCGAAGCGCCCGACGACATCGACCTGCTGGTGCTCGAGATGGCGATGCGCGGTGCCGGGCAGATCGCCGAGCTGGGCGCGATCGCCGAACCCGAGGTGGCGGTGATCACCAACGTCGGCCCGGTCCACGTCGAGCTGCTCGGCTCGATTGAGGCGATCGCCGCCGCCAAGGCCGAGCTGCTCGACGCGCTGCCGCCCGACGGCGCCGCGGTCGCCCCCATCTCCGCAGGAGAGCTCGAGCTGCACCTGGAGCGCGTACCGCGGCTGCTGCGCTTCGGCCCCGGTGGCGACGTCGAGGCGGTCGAGAGCCGCGTGGTCGAGGGGGTGACCGAGGCCCTGGTCCGCACCCCCGCCGGCGAGCAGCTCTTCCACTTCCCCTTCGTCGAGGCGCACAACCTGACCAACGCCCTCGCCGCGATCGCCGCCGGCGTCGCGCTCGAGGCGCCCCTGGCCGAAATGGCCGACCGCGCGGCGGACATAGGATTCTCGCGCTTCCGTGGCGAGCGAATCGAGCTCGGCGACGGGATCGTCCTCGTGAACGACTGCTACAACGCCAACCCGGTGTCGATGCGAGCGGCTCTCGAGCACCTCGCGAGCCTCGGCGCGCCGCGCACGGTCGCTGTGCTCGGGGAGATGGGGGAGCTCGGCCTCGGCGCGGCCGGTTACCACCGCGAAGTCGGTGAGCACGCGCGCGAGGCCGGCGTCGACCTGCTGCTCGGCGTCGGCCTGCCGGCCCGCGACTATGACCCCGACGAGCTGGTCGCCGACCCGGCCGAGGCCGCGGAACTGTTGGCGGCGCGGCTGCAGCCCGGCGACGCGGTGCTGGTCAAGGGCTCGCGCTCGGCCGGCCTCGAGGCCGTCGCCGACGAGCTGGCGGAGCTGATCTGATGGGGGGCCACTAATGGGCGAAGTGCTGATCGCCGGGATGGCGGCGATGCTGATCTGCATCTTCCTCGGTCCCAAATTCATCGAGTACCTGCGGGTGCGCGAGTTCGGCCAGCACATCCGCGAGGACGGGCCGCAGGAGCACCATGCCAAGGCGGGGACGCCGACGATGGGCGGGCTGATCGTCTTCGCCTCGATCTGCGTCCCCTTCCTCGTCCTCTCCGACCGCGACCCGCAGAGCCTCGCCGTCTTCGGGGTCGCGATGGGCTGCGCGATTCTCGGCTTCGCCGACGACTACATCAAGATCGTCAAACGCCGCTCGCTCGGGCTGGCCGGGCGCTGGAAGCTGCTCGGGCAGCTGATTCTCGCGCTCGGGCTCTGGTGGGTCGCCCGCCACGAGGTCGGGCTCGAGCCGACCCTGTACTTCCGTATCGGCGACGCCAGCCTCGACCTCGGGCCGGTGCTCTACTTCGTGCTCGTCTTCCTCGTCATCGCTGGGACCTCGAACGGGGTCAACCTGACCGACGGCCTCGACGGGCTCGCCGCCGGTTCCTGCGCGATCGTCCTGCTCGCCTACACGGCGATCGCCTTCATTGCCAACGAGCAGCAGAACCTGGCGCTGCTCTCGGCCTGCCTGGTCGGCGCCTGCGTCGGCTTCCTCTGGTTCAACGCCTTCCCCGCCTCGATCTTCATGGGCGACACTGGCTCGCTCGGGTTAGGGGGCGCGATCGGAGCGCTCGCCGTGATGACCCAGACCGAGGTCCTCCTGGTCATCATCGGCGGCATCTTCGTGATCGAGGCGCTCTCGGTGCTGCTCCAGGTCTTTGCCTTCAAAACCTTCCGCCGCCGCGTCCTGCTGATGGCCCCGCTGCACCACCACTTCGAGATGATGGCCTGGTCGGAGACGAAGATCATGCTGCGCTTCTGGATCATCGCCGCCGTCTGCTCGGGGATCGGCTTCACGCTGTACCAGCAGTCGATCGGGACCTGAAACGCGTGGCCCCGGACGGGGATCTCGAGCTCGAGACTGAGCGGCTGAAGCTGCGGCGCTGGCGCCCGGGAGACCGCGAGCCGTTCGCGGCCCTCAATGCGGATCCGGAGGTGGCCGAGTACCTAGCGGGACCGCTAACCCGCGCGCAGAGCGACGAGCTGGTCGAGCGGATCGAGGTCGGCTTCGCGCGTCACGGCTTTGGCCTCTGGGCGGTCGAGGTGCGGACCAGCGGCGAGTTCGTCGGCTTCGCCGGGCTGGCGCGGCCGCCCTTCGAGGCGCACTTCACTCCCGCGGTCGAGGTCGGCTGGCGGCTCGCCCGCGCCGCCTGGGGCCACGGCTACGCGACCGAGGCCGGGCGGGCCGCCCTCGCGTTCGGCTTCGAGCAGGTCGGGCTCGAGGAGATCGTCTCGATGACCGCGGTCGGCAACCTGCGCTCGCGGGCGGTGATGGAGCGGCTGGGGATGAGCCGCGACCCGGCCGACGACTTCGAGCACCCGAACCTGCCGGTCGGCAGTCCGCTGCGCCCTCACGTGCTCTACCGGATCGGCCCAGCCAACGGCTGAAGCGCCGACCTTCCGGGGACAATCCCTCACAGGTCCCGCCCGACCGAGAGCGAAAGTCTCCCCATGAGTGTTCCGCCGCCAAAGAAGCCGCGCCCCGAGCTGCCGCGCGGGCCGTTCCTGGTCGTCGGGCTAGCCCGCTCTGGGCAGGCCGTCGCGCGGCTGCTGGGCGCGCGCGGGGAGGAGGTCGTCGGGGTCGACTCCGGCTTTCCGGAGGGCGCGGCAGGAGTTCGGACCGCCGGCGTCGAAGTGTTCTTAGATTCGGATGGTCTGGCGCAGCTCGACGGAGTACGGACGGTCGTGAAGAGCCCTGGCGTGCCGCGGGAGGCGCCGGCGATTGCGGCGGCGCTGGAGCGTGGGATCGAGGTCGTCGGCGAGCTTGAGCTCGCCTGGCGCGCCCTGCCGAATCGCTTCCTTGCCGTCACCGGGACCAACGGCAAGACGACCACGGTTGAGCTGCTCGGCCACATCTACCGCGGCGCCGGCGAGCCGGTCGCGGTCGCCGGCAACGTCGGCACGCCGCTCTCCGAGCTGCCCGGCGCGGTCGAGCCCGATGCCACCGTCGTCTGCGAGTGCTCCAGCTTCCAGCTCGAGGACACCGCCGCCTTCGCCCCCGAGTGCGCTGTCTTCCTCAACCTCGCCCCCGACCACCTCGATCGCCACCGCGACCTCGAGTCCTACCTGGCGGCGAAGCTGCGGATCTTCGCCAACCAGGGCAACGACGACCTTGCCGTCTACAACGCCGACGAGCCGGAGCTGGCCGGGGTCGACCTCGGCGGCTGTGCCCGCCGCGTCGCTTTCTGCACCGGCGCCGCCCCCGACTGCGAGGTGGCGCTGGCCGAGGGGACGATCTTCTACGACGGCGAGCCGCTGCTTGCGGTGGAGGAGCTGGGCCTGCTCGGCGAGCACAACGTCGCCAACGCGATGGCCGCCGCCGCGGCGGCGCTCTCGATGGGCATCGAGCGCGACGCGGTGCGCGCGGGCCTGCGCAGCTTCGCCGGCGTCCCGCACCGGCTCGAGCAAGTCGCCGAAATCGGCGGCGTCCGCTTCGTCAACGACTCGAAGGCGACGAACGTCACCTCGGCGGCGGTCGGGCTGCGTGCCTTCGAGGGCGGCGTACACGCGATCCTTGGCGGCAGCGAGAAGGCCGAGCCGTTCGCGCCGCTGCTTGACCCAATCCGCGAGCGTTGCGCCGCCTGCTATCTGCTCGGAGCGACCGCCGACCGCATGGCCCTCGAGCTGGCACCTGCGCTCGAGGCGGGGATCGAGCTGCACCGCTGCGCCAACCTCGAGGACGCGGTGCGCCGAGCAGCCGCTGCGGCCCGGCCCGGCGACATCGTCCTGCTCTCGCCCGCCTGCGCCAGCTTCGACGCCTTCGAGAACTTCGAGCGGCGCGGCGAGCGCTTCCGCGAGATCGTCGAGGGGCTGGCGTGAGCGCCTTCCAGCTCGCCCTCGGGCGCTTCTCGGGGCCGGCGAAGAGCAAGGTCCGTTCGAAGGCGAAGGCGCGCCCGCGGCACAAGGCCGTCTCCGCCGAGTACAGCCTCTTGATGACCGCGACTCTCTGCCTGCTGGCGCTGGGCGCGGTGATGGTCTTCTCGGCCAGCTCGACGACCAAAGTCCTCAGCGACGGCGGTCTCTCCGAAAGCGCCTTCTACCTGCAGCGGACGCTGATGTTCGGCGCGGTCGGCCTGATCGTCATGCACCTAACCGCGCGCCACGGCCTCTCCGTCGTCCGCAACCTCACCCCGGCGATCCTCGCGCTCGCCTTCTTCCTGCTCTGCGCGGTGCTGGTCGCCGGTACGACGGTGAACGGCGCGACCCGCTGGATCGGCTCCGGCTTCCTCCAGATCCAGCCCTCGGAGATCGCCAAGATCGCGCTCGTCCTCTACGGCGCCGACCTGCTCGCCCAGAAACCGAAACGGGCGCAGTCGATCGAGGGCTTTATGCCGTTCCTGCTGGTCGTCGCCGCTGCCGCCGGCCTGATCATGCTCGAGCCGGATATGGGGACGACGATGGTCCTGACCTTCGCCGTCGGGGCGACCCTGATCGCGGCCGGCGCCCGCCCCCGCGACCTCGGCCTGATCGCCCTCGGGATCGCTTTCCTGGCGCTGGTGGCGACGCTGATCGAGCCGTACCGGATGGCCCGCCTGACCGGTTTCCTCAACCCCGGCGCCGACGCCCACGGAGCCGGCTTCCAGGCCGCCCAGGCGAAGATCGCGCTCGGTTCGGGAGGCCTGTTCGGGGTCGGGATCGGCAACGGGGTGCAGAAGGCCTTCTACCTGCCCGAGGCCCACACCGACATGATCTCGGCGGTGATCGGCGAGGAGCTCGGCTTGGTCGGGATCGTCGCCGTCGTCGGGCTCTTCGGCATGTTCGGCTACGCCGGCTTCAAAATCGCCCAGAAGGCGAAGGACACCTACGGCCGCCTGCTGGTCGCCGGGCTGACCTCGCTGATCCTCGTGCAGGCGACGATCAACCTCTTCGCGGTCCTGGGGCTGGCGCCGCTGACCGGCGTGCCGCTGCCCTTCGTCTCCTACGGCAACAGCAGCCTGATGACGAGCCTGTTCGCGGTCGGGCTGATCCTTAACGTCGCCCGCGGCGGCACCGCGAAGGCGGCGCGCTCGGGCTCGACCGCGTCCTCGAAACGGCGCGGCGCGGCGCGATCCACCCGCGCTGGCAAACTGCGCGTCGTCGACGGCGGGCGCGCGCCCGCCCGCGAAAGGAGTCGAGCGAGCGGTGCCAGGAAAGCCAAAGGTCGTGGTAGCGGCGGGGGGAACCGCGGGTCACGTGGTACCCGCCATGGCGGTCGCCGCCGAGCTTCGGGCTAGCGGCGCCGCGGTCTCCTTCCTCGGCACGCGCGAGCGGATCGAGGCCGAGCTGGTGCCGGCGGCCGGCTACGAGATCGACTTCGTAAGGGTGCGCGGGATCGACCGCAAGAACCCGTTGCGGGCGGCCCAGGCCGGGTTCGAGGCGCTGGGCGCCGTGGGCGCGGCGCGGCGGACCCTGCGCGAGCGCGAAGCCGACGTGGTGATCGGCGGCGGTGGCTACGTCGCTGGGCCGGCGGGGCTGGCCGCGGTGACGACGGGGACGCCGCTGGTCCTGACCGAGGCCGACAGCCACATGGGCCTCGCCAACCGCCTGCTGGCCGGTCGCGCCCGCCGCGTCTGCCTCGCCTTCCCGATCGAGGGTCGCGAGGGCGAGCGCTACCTGGTGACCGGCCGGCCGGTGCCAGCGCAGATCCTCGCCGCCGACCGCGCGGCGGCGCGGCGCCGCTTCGGGATCGCCCCCGAGGCGCGTTGCCTGTTCGTAGTCGGCGGCAGCCAGGGTGCCCGTTCGGTCAACTTCGCCGCCCTGGAAGCGTTCGCCGAGCGCGACGAGCGTGAGTTCGAGGTCCTGCACCTGAGCGGCCGCCGCGACCACGAGGAGCTGGAGCGGCGGCTCGCCGCGGCGCCCAACCGCGACGGCTACACCCTGGTCGGCTACGACCCCGGCGGTCTCGGCGACTTCCTCGCCGCCGGCGACCTCGTCCTGGGCCGGGCGGGGGGCTCGATCTTCGAGCTGACCGCCGCCGGCCGGCCGGCGATCCTCGTTCCCTACCCGTTCGCGACCGGCGACCACCAGAGCGCCAACGCCGCCTGGATGGAGCGCGCCGGCGCCGCGGCGGTGCTGCCCGACGCGGCGCTCGGGGGCGAGGATGGCGCGGAGCGGCTACGGGCCGAGGTGGTCGGTGTGCTCGGCGACACGGCGCGGCTGGAGTCGATGGCGGCGGCCTCGCGCGCGCTCGCCAAGCCCGACGCGGCGCGGCGGATCGCCGACGAGGTCCTGGCGGCGGTAGGGTGAGCGCGGCCGCTCAGCAGCGCGAGTGGTCCGCCCGCCGGCTCCACTTCATCGGCATCGGCGGCGCCGGGATGAGCGGGCTCGCCCTGGTCTGCGCCCGGCTCGGCGCCGCCGTGACCGGAAGCGACCGCAGCGACTCCTCTTATATGGAGCGGCTGCGCGGGGCCGGGCTCGAGCCGGCGGTTGGCCACGACGCCGCGAACTTGCCCGCCGGCGCCGAGGTCGTCGTCTCGACCGCGATCGGCGCCGACAACCCGGAGCTGGCGCTGGCCCGCGAGCGCGGGATCGAGCCGATCCACCGCGGCGCCCTGCTCGCCGAGCTCTGCGCCGAGAAGCGGCTGATCGCGATCGCCGGCACCCATGGCAAGACGACGACGACGGCGATGACGGTCTGGGCGCTGCGCGCGATCGGCGCCGACCCCGCCTTCTTCGTCGGCGGCGAGGTTCCCGGACTGGGCGAGGATGGCGACGCCGTCAACGCCGGTTGGGGGGCGGGGGAGTGGGTCGTCGCCGAGGCCGACGAGAGCGACGCCAGCTTCCTCGAGCTGCGCCCCGAGATCGCCGTCGTCACCAACCTCGAGATGGACCACCACACGCGCTGGGGCTCGCTGGCCGAGCTGCACGAGGCGTTCCGCCGCTTCCTCGAGCCGGCCGCGGCGGTTGCGCTGCCGGCCGACGGGACGCTCGACCGGCTGGTCGGCGCGGGCCAGCGGCTCGGCTTCGACGCCGACGCCCCCGGCGCACCCGACCTGGCCCTGGCGGTGCCCGGCCACCACAACCGCGAAAACGCCCGTGCCGCGCTTACCGCGATCGAGCTCGCGGGCCTCGACGCCAGCGCCGCGGCCGCCGCCCTCGCCGACTTCCCGGGGGTGCGCCGCCGGCTCGAGTTGAAGGGATCGCGCCACGGTGTCCCCATATATGACGACTACGCCCACCATCCGACCGAGGTTCGCGCCGCGCTCGCGGCCCTGCGCGAGCTCGGCCCGGCGCGCCTGATCGCGGTCTTCCAGCCCCACCTCTACTCGCGCACCAAGGCGCTCGGGGTGGAGTTCGGGGCGGCGCTGGCGCTCGCCGACGAGGTCGCGGTGCTCGACGTCTATCCCGCCCGCGAGCAACCGGTCGGCGAGCTGGCGGGGGTCAGTGGTCTGCAGGTTGCCCAGGCGGCGGCGGAGCGCAGCGGCGGGCGACCGGTCTGGTGGCTGCCCGACGCCAAGACCGCGACCCGCGCCCTGGCCGCGCGGCTCGACCGCGAGCGTGGGGTGGCCGACTCGGTGCTGGTCACGATCGGCGCCGGCGACGTCTTCAAGCTCGGCGAGTCGCTGGTGGAGGGGGAGCGATGAACGCGCCCCCGGAGCGGGTGACCTCCGACTTCCCGCTGGCGCGGCTGACCACGGTGCGGACCGGCGGCGCCGCCGACTGGTTCGCCCAGCCGCGGGACAGCGAGGAGTTGGTCGAGCTGCTGCAATGGGCCGGGGAGGAGGGGATCGCGGTCGGGCCGGTCGGGTCCGGCTCGAACCTGCTCGTCGCCGACGCCGGGTTCCGCGGCCTCGCGCTCAAGCTGGACGGGTCGCTGGCGACGATTGAGCGCGATGGCGACCGCCTCCTCTGCGGGGGCGGTGCCCGCTTGCCCAGCGCCGCGGCGAAGGCGGCCGGCTGGGGTCTCGCCGGGATCGAGTTCGGCACCAACATCCCCGGCAGCGCCGGCGGGGCGGTGCGGATGAACGCCAACGCCTACGGCGGCCAGCTGGCAGAGGTGCTCGAGTGGGTCGAGGTCTGCAGCGCCGGCGGCAGCGAGCGCCGGACCCCCGACCAGCTCGGCTTCGTCTACCGCAACTCGAACCTCGGCCCGGCCGAAGTCGTCTCGCGGGCGGCCTTTGCGCTGCACTCGGACGAGCCCCGGCGGATCCGCGAGCGGATGCAGGCGATGCGGACCCAGCGCCACGAGGCGCAGCCGAAAGGGATCCAGACCTTCGGCTCGACCTTCAAGAACCCCGAGGCCGAGCGCGCCGAGGGACGCTCGGCTGGCCAACTGCTCGAGGCGGCCGGCTGCCGTGGCCTACGCCACGGCGGTGCCCGTTTCTCCGAGAAGCACGCGAACTTCGTCGAGAACACCGGCGGCGCGACCACTGCCGACGTGCTCGAGCTGATGGCGGAAGGGCGGCGGCGGGTGCACGAGCGCTTCGGGGTCGAGCTGGAGCCGGAGGTCCAGGTGCTGGGCGAGGTCGAGTGGCCGGGCGGCTGGGAGCTGTGAGGCGCCTGCTGCTCGCACTCGGCTTGGCGATCGCCGCGATCGCGGCGACCTGGTTCTTGCTGATCCGCGACACCGTCGTCGCCCCCGAGGTCGCCGTGCCGGAGGCGGCGGCGAAGCTCGATAGCGGTGAAGAGATCGTCGCCGTGAGCGGCAAGGGCGTGCTGCTGCCCTGGCTGCCGCTGCCGGAGGAAGCGGAACTGCCCGAACTGCCCCCGGCCGAGCCCCCAAAAGGCGGCCGTCTGGCCGGGGCGATGCTGGAACAGGCGCGGGTGCTCGGCGCCGCCCCGCCGCCCCTGCGCCCATACCTGGCGCGCAGCTTCTACGGCGAAGGGGGGGTCGACGTCGAAACCACTTCGGGGATCGAACTGCGCTTCGGCGACGCCTCGCAGGCGGCGCGCAAGTGGAAGGCGGCGGCAGCGGTGCTCGCCGATCCCTCGATCGAAGCGCTCGATTATGTAGACGTGAACGCTCCGAGGCACCCTGCCTTCGGTGGCTCTGGGCATACGCTTCCGCCTCCGCCTTGAACCCTCGACCATAGGGTCAGAGTAGGTAAAGTCTCAAGTTAGCATCGAGAGTTTCGGGTTGCAGGATGCCTGTCGGCCGTTTGACAGAGGCGTCACAATGCCCTACGTTCAGCGCAATTTCCGCACCCGAAGCACTCTCTCGAACCCTAGAGCGTTGCTGAAGGCTCGGACGGAACCAAGGCTCAACTCAACCAACAGCTGTCTCGCCAGACCTTCATGGTCGGCGAAGGAGAAATCGGGAGATGGAATCCACTTACCTCGCGGTCATCAAGGTCGTCGGAGCGGGCGGCGGCGGTACCAACGCGGTCAGCCGCATGATCGACGCCGGCATTCGCGGCGTCGAGTTCGTCGCGGTCAATACCGACGCCCAGGCACTGCAGGCCTGCGACGCGGACATCAAGCTCTCGATCGGGCAGGAGCTGACCCGTGGCCTCGGCGCCGGCGGCAACCCCGAGGTTGGGGCGGGCGCCGCGGCGGAGAGCCGCGATGAGATCAAGGAGGCGCTGAAGGGCGCCGACATGGTCTTCGTCACCGCCGGCGAGGGCGGCGGCACCGGCACCGGTTCCGCTCCCGTGATCGCCGAGATCGCCAAGGAAGAGATCGGCGCGCTCACGGTCGGCGCGGTGACCAAGCCGTTCGAGTTCGAGGGCAAACGACGGATGCAGCAGGCGCTCGAGGGGATCGAGAAACTGCGCAACAACGTCGACACCCTGATCATCGTCCCGAACGAGAAGCTGCTGCAGGCGGTCGAGCGGCGGACCAGCGTGCTCGAGGCGTTCCGCCAGGCCGACGACATCCTGCGCCAGGGCGTTCAGGGAATCACCGACCTGATCACGATCCCCGGCTTGATCAACCTCGACTTCGCCGACGTGCGCACGATCATGCGCGACGCCGGCTCGGCCCTGATGGGCGTCGGCTCCGCCTCCGGCGAGGCGCGGGCGCTCGACGCCGCCAAGGCGGCGATCACCTCGCCGCTGATCGAGGAGTCGATCAAAGGCGCGACCGGAATGCTGCTCAACATCACCGGCCCCGAGGATCTCGGCCTGTTCGAGGTCAACGAGGCGGCGCAGCTGGTCCAGGCCGAGGCCGACGACAACGCCAACATCATCTTCGGCTCCGTCGTCGACCAATCGATGAAGGACGAGGTCCGGGTCACCGTGATCGCCACTGGCTTCGAGGGCTTCGAGCTGCTCGCCCGCTCGCCGCAGCGGGTGCGGCGCCGCTACGAGGCGAAGCCGCGGATCTCCTCGGACGACACCGACATCCGCAAATTGCGCGTCAGCGACGACGACATCGACGTGCCCGGCTTCCTCAAAGACTGAATACGCTGCGCCGGTGGCTGACCGGCGCACGCCCCTCTACGACCAGCACGTCCAACTCGGGGGGAAGCTGGTGCCGTTCGCCGGCTGGGAGATGCCGGTGCAGTACGAGGGGATCCGCGAGGAGCACTCGGCGGTGCGCACGCATGCCGGGATGTTCGACGTCTCGCACATGGGCGAGGTCGAGGTCGAGGGGCCCGGCGCGCTCGCCTTCCTGCAGCGGGTTCTAACCAATGACGTCGGGGAGCTCGAGGTCGGCGGCGCCCAGTACTCCTGCCTCTGCAGCGAGGAGGGCGGCGTCCTCGACGACCTCTTCGTCTACCGGCTCGGCGGCGACCGCTACCTCGTCGTCACCAACGCCGCTAACCACGAGGGCGACCTCGCCTGGCTCGGCCGGCACAGCCACGCCTTCGACGTGATCGTGCGCGACGTCGCCGACCGCTACGCGATGCTTGCCGTGCAGGGCCCGCACGCCCGCGCCGTGCTCGGTCACACGCTCGGGATCGAGTTGCCGCCGCGGATGCGGGTCTCCCACGTTCGGGTCGGCAACCGCCCGGCGCTGGTCTGCGGCACCGGCTACACCGGCGAGGACGGGGTCGAGCTGCTGCTCGACCCAGAGGTGGCGGTGCCGATCTGGGCAGAGCTCTACGACGCCGGCATCGTCCCCTGCGGGCTCGGCGCCCGCGACACCCTGCGGCTCGAGGTCTGCTTCCCGCTGCACGGCAACGAGCTGACTCCGGAGCGCAACCCGATCGAAGCCGGACTCGGCTGGTGCTGCGCCGAGCAGACGGGCTTCATCGGCGCCGAGGCGGTGGCGCGGGTCCGTCGCGACGGCCCTTCCGAAAAGCTGGCCCCCTTCGTGATCGAGGGCTCGGGCATCCCCAGGGCCGGTCAGACGGTGCATCTCCCGAGCGAAGGAGCGTCCATATCTGACTCATCGCGACTGAGCGAGGGAGATGCCATTGGTGAAGTGACCAGCGGCACCTTCTCGCCCTCGCTCGAGCGCGGCGCGGGGATGGCCTATGTGCGCGCGGAGCTGGCCGAGCCGGGGACCGAGCTGGAGATCGACGTGCGCGGCAAGCGCCGCCCCGCCCGGGTAGGTTCCAAGCCTCTCTACCGAAGGAGCTGAGTCTTGTCCGACGCCCACTACCCCGACGACCTCCGCTACCACGACCAGCACGACTGGGCACGGCTGGAGGGCGATGAGCACGCCGTCTTCGGGATCACTTGGTACGCCCAGGACTCGCTCGGCGAGGTCGTCTTCTTCGAGCCGCCGGAGGTCGGCGCGACGATCGACAAAGACGCCTCCTACGCCGAGGTCGAGTCGGTGAAGGCGGTCTCCGACGTGATCGCGCCGATGTCGGGCGAGATCGTCGAGGTCAACGACTCGCTCGAAGACACGCCGGAGCGGATCAACGAGGACCCCTACGGCGAGGGCTGGCTGGTCAAGGTGCGGCTGACCGCGCCGCAAGAGGCCGAGGCCCTGCTCGGCGCCGCCGAATACCGCAAGCTGCTGGAAAGTTAGGACGCGGGCCCCGCCCGTCCCTTCCGTAGCCTTACCCGGGTGAGCCGCTACACCTCAGCCACGCCCGCCGACCGGGCCGAGATGCTCGCCGCGATCGGCGTCGAGTCGGTCGACGCGCTGTTCGAGCAGATCCCCGAGCCGCTGCGCCTCGGCGGGCCGCTGGCCTTGCCGGAGGGGCTGAGCGAGGCCGAGGTCTACGAGCGCCTCGCCGAGCTGGCGGGGCGCAACGCCGACGCCGAAGCGCAGGTTTGCTTCGTCGGGGCGGGGATGTACGACCACTACGTGCCGGCGCTCGTCGACGCGATCGCCTCGCGCTCGGAGTTCCTCACCCCATACACGCCCTACCAGCCGGAGATCTCGCAGGGCGGGTTGCAGGTGATGTTCGAGTTCCAGACCGCGATGTCGGAGCTGACCGGGCTGCCGGTCTCCAACGCGGGGCTGTACGAGGGGCCGTCCTCGGTCGCCTCGGCCGGCTACCTGGCGATCGGCGCGACCAAGCGCCGCCGCTTCGTCGTCTCCCGCGGCTTGCACCCGCACGGCCGCGAGACCCTCGCCACCTACGCCGAGGGCTACGGCGCGGAGCTGGTCGAGGTCGGGCTCGAGGACGGGCTGACCGACGCCGCGGCGCTGGCCGCGGCGGTCGACGCCGAGACCGCAGCCGTCTTCCTGCAGAGCCCCAACTTCCTCGGCGCGGTCGAGGACGTGGAAGCGCTGGGAGCGGCAGCGAAGGAGCACGGAGCGCTCCTGGTCGTCGCCTGCGACCCGATCACGCTCGGCATCCTCAAGCCCCCCGGCGAGCAGGGCGCCGACATCGCGCTCGGCGAGGGGCAGCCGCTCGGCAATCGTCTCGATTTCGGCGGCCCGTCGTTCGGTTTCTTCTGTGCGACCGAGGCGCAGATCCGCCGCATGCCGGGCCGGATCGCCGGCGAGACCGAGGACGTCGACGGCCGCCGCGGCTTCGTCCTCGCGCTGCAGACGCGCGAGCAGCACATCCGGCGCGAGAAAGCGACTAACAACATCTGCACTGCGCAGGCGCTGAACGCGCTCGGGGCGATGGTCCACCTCGCCTGGCTCGGCCGCCGTGGCTTCCGCGAGCTGGGCGAGCTGCTGGCCCGGCGCACCGCCTACGCGCGCCAGCGGCTGGCCGAGGTGGACGGGGTCGAGCTGCTGCACGAGGCGCCGGTCGTGCGCGAGTTCGCCCTGCGGCTCGAGGCCCCGGTCGCCGCCGTGCTCGACCGCTGCGCCGAGCGCGGGATCGCCGCCGGCTACCCGCTCGGGCGCGAGTACCCCGAGCACGAGGACGGCCTCCTCGTCGCGATTACCGAGCGCCGCACCCGTGAGCAGATCGACGACCTGGCCGCGGCGCTGGGAGCGGCGATTGCCGCCGAGCGTGGCGAGTTTGTCGCTTCGGGAGCGACAAACTCGCCAGAGGAGGCATCCGATGGCCCTCACTGAGACGCCGATGCAGGCCGAACGCGCTCAGACGATCTACGAGAAGTCGAAGCCGGGCCGGCGCGCCGCGGTGCTCCCAGACGCCGAAGTGCCGGAGACGCCATTGGAGGAGCTGATCCCGGCGCAGCTGCTACGTGAGGAGCCGCCGCGGCTGCCGGAGATCGCCGAGCCGGAGATCGTCCGCCACTACAACCGGCTCTCGCGCCGCAACTTCGACCTCGACAGCGGCTTCTACCCGCTCGGCTCCTGCACGATGAAGCACAACCCGCGGCTCAACGAGCGGGTGGCGGCACTTCCCGGCCACGCCCGCCTGCACCCGGCTCAGGACCCACGCCGGGCTCAGGGGGCGCTGGAGCTGATGTGGCTGCTGCAGGAGTCGCTGAGCGAGATTTGCGGCCTGCCGCACGTCAGCCTGCAGCCCTCGGCCGGCTCGCACGGAGAGCTCGCCGGCCTGCTCCTGACCCGCGCCTACCACGCCGACCGCGGCGAAACCCGGACCAAGGTGCTGGCGCCCGACACCTCGCACGGGACCAACCCGGCCTCGGTGACGATGGCCGGTTACGAGGCCGTCAAAGTCGCGACCAACGAGCGCGGCGGGGTCGAGATGGACGACCTGCGGGCCAAGATCGCGGAGGACCCCGATCAGGTCGCCTGTCTGATGCTGACCAACCCGAACACGCTCGGGCTCTTCGACGAGAACATCGAGGAGATCGCGGCGCTGATCCACGCCGCCGGTGGCACTCTCTACTACGACGGCGCCAACCTCAACGCGGTGATGGGCCACTCGCGGCCCGGCGACATGGGCTTCGACATCGTCCACGTCAACCTGCACAAGTCGTTCAGCCAGCCGCACGGCGGCGGCGGCCCCGGGGCCGGCCCGATCGCCGTCTCCGAGCGGATCGAGCCGTTCCTGCCGCGGCCGCAGGTGGTGCGGCGCGAGGGCGAGAACGGCCACGGTCCGCAATACGACCTCGACCACGAGCGGCCGCAGTCGATCGGGCGGCTGCGCGGTTTCCAGGGCAACTTCGGCGTCTTCGTCCGCTCCTACGCCTACATCCTCAGCCTCGGCGCCGACGGCCTCGTCGAGGCCTCGGAGACGGCGGTGCTCAACGCTAACTACCTGAAGGCGCGCCTCGCCGAGGGCCGCGCCGGAGAGCGACTGCCGGTCGCCTTCGACCGTCACTGCATGCACGAGTTCGTCCTTTCCGGCAAGCCGATGAAGAAGGAGCTGGGCCTGGCCACCCTCGACCTCGCCAAGCGCCTGCTCGACTTCGGCTTCCACCCGCCGACCGTCTACTTCCCGCTCCTAGTCGAGGAGGCGCTGATGGTCGAGCCGACCGAGACCGAGACCAAGGAGAGCCTCGACGCCTTCGCCGACGCGGTCGAGCAGATCCTCGCCGAGGCCGAGCGGAACCCCGACCTCGCCAAGCACGCGCCCTACACGACCCCCGTCCGCCGCCTCGACGAGGTCCGCGCCACGCGTCACCCCGTCGTGCGCCAGCAATTCTAGGTCGACGGGCCGATTTCCCACGACATAGGTGGGTTTTCGGCCCATCGGCTAGAGGTCGGGGAGCTCCTGGACCAGCTCGAGCACCGGGGCGAAGAGGTCGCCCCGGTCCTCGATCCGCTCGAGCACGTCGCCGGCTTCGAAGACGAGCCCTGAGCCGTCGCCTGAATCGGCCACCGCTTCGACCTCCTCCCAGCTAACCGGGGTCGAGACGGTCGGGCGCTCGCGGGCGCGCAGGGAGTAGACGGCGATCGTCGTTTTGCTCTGATGGTTCTGCGACCAGTCGACGAAGACCTTGCCCTCGCGTTCGACCTTTTTCATCTTCGAGACGACCTGGTCGGGGGTCTGCTTTTCGAGCAGCTGGGCGATCGCTTTGGCGAACGGTTTGGTCGTGTCGTAGCTGACCTTTTTGCTGTTCAGCGGGACGTAGACCTGCATCCCCTTCGAGCCCGACGTCTTGGGGAAGCACTGGACGCCGAAGTGGCCGAAGAGGTCGCGCAGTCGCAGCGCCACCCGGCAGCAGTCGACGACGTCGGCGGGTGGGCCGGGGTCGAGGTCGAAGGCGAGCACGGTCGGCCGTTTCGGCGCCCGCCCGAGCGAGAGCGAGGGGTGCAGCTCGATCGCCGCCAGCTGCGCCATCCAGATCAGCGTCGGCCGCCCGTCGCAGACGCAGAAGTCGATCTTGCCCGAGCGCGGCCCGGCGACGACCGTCGTCGTCTTCACCCATTTTGGCCGGTGCTTCGGGCAGCGCTTCTCGAAGAAGGCCGAGTCGAGGTCGTCGACCCCTTCCGGGAAGCGTCGCAAGGTCACCGCGCGGCCTTTCAGGTGTGGGACCATCGCCGCGGCGACGCGGGCGTAGTAGTCGACCATCTGCCCCTTGGCGAAGCCCGCCTTCGGGTAGAGGACCTTGTCGAGGTTGGTGAGCTTCAGCTCACGCCCGTCGACCTCGACGACCTGGCTCGAGGCCACGGCTTATTTCGGCGCTTTGGCTTTCGAGCGCGGGCTTTTCTTCGCCCGCGACGAGGAGCTTTTCTTGGCTTCCGCCGGCGCTTTCCTGGCTTTCTTCGGCGCCGCCTTCTTGCCCCCGTCCTCCTTGCCTTTGACCGCGGCGATGCTCTGCTCCAGCGCCGCCATCAGATCCGGGGCCTTGGTCGCCTGCGGCTCCTCGACCTCGGAGGCGACGATCTCCTTGCCTTCGGCCTTGCGTTCGATCAGCGACATTAGCTCCTCGCGGTACTCGTCGCGGTAGGCGCTCGGGTCGAACTCGGTGCTCAGCGACTCGATCAGCTGCTCGGCCATCTCCTGCTCTTTCTTCGCCACTTTCGGAGCCCTCTCGGGCAGCACGTCGTCGAGATCGCCGGCCGGGACGACCTCGTCGGCGAAGCGCATCGTGGTCAGCGTCAGCACGCCGTCGTTGGCGCGGATCGCCGCCAGGTGCTCCTTGTTGCGGAAGACGAAGCGGGCGATCGCCACCTTGCCCGAGGCTTCCATCGCCTTCGCCAGCAGCGAGTAGGCTCGCTCGGCGCCCTCGGCGGGGCCGAGGTAATAGGGGCTGTCGAAGTAGATCGGGTCGATCTGCTCGAGGTCGACGAAGTCCTTGACCTCGATCGCGCGGGTCTTCTCCGGGGCCAGCGCCGACATCTCGTCTTTGCCGATCGGCACGTACTGGCCGGGGGTGATCTCGAAGGCCTTGACGATCTTCTCGTAGGGGACCTCCTCGTTGGTCCCCTCTGCCACCCGCCGGTGTTTGATCCGGGCGCTGTCGGACTCGCGGATCTCGCGCAGCGCGATGCTGCGTCGCGCCACCGCGCTGTACAGCTTCACGGGCACGTTGAGAAGCCCGAAGCTGATCGAGCCGCTCCAGATTGCTCTCGCCATCAGCAGATCACCTACCCGGATTGTTCCAATCGAGCACCGCTCTGGCTAGCGGCCGACGACAAACGGCTGCCATCTTGCGCCCCGCCCGGCCGGCCTGGGCCGGCGCCACTGGGGATCGAGAACCCAAGGTGCGGGGTCGAGAGGGTGCCCGCCGCCGAGCCCGCATAGGCTCCCGGCAAATGTCCGCCCCGATTGTCTTCTCCGGTATTCAGCCGACCGGCCGCAAGCACCTCGGCAACTACATCGGCGCGATCCGCCAATACGTCGAGGGGCAGGAGCGCGGCGAGCCGGCGATCTTCTGCATCGTCGACCTGCACGCGATCTCGGTCGCCTACGACCCGGCCGAGCTGCGCGAGCGCCTCTACGACACGACCGCGATCCTGCTCGCGGCCGGCCTCGACCCGGTCCGCTGCATCCTCTTTCGCCAGTCCGATGTGCGTGAGCACGCCGAGCTGACCTGGCTGCTCTCCGCCGTTACCTCCCACGGCGACCTCAACCGCATGCACCAGTTCAAGGACAAGTCGGCGCGCCAGCGCGAGCTGGTCTCGGCCGCGCTCTTCTTCTACCCGGTGCTGATGGCCGCCGACGTGCTCGCCTACCGCGCCACCGAGGTCCCGGTCGGCGACGACCAGCGTCAGCACGTGGAGCTGATGCGGGAGATCGCCCGCCGCTTCAACGAGCGCTTCGGCGAGACCCTGGTCGTGCCCGAGTACCGGATCCCCGAGGTCGGGGCGCGGATCATGGATCTGCAGGAGCCAGAGCGGAAGATGTCGACCACGGCCGGCACCGAGGCCGGCACCGTGCTCGTGCTCGACGAGGAGAAGGCGATCCGCAAGAAGCTCGCCAGCGCCGTCACCGACTCCGGCCGCGAGGTGAAGCGCGGCCCCGAGAAGGCCGGGATCACGAACTTGATCGACATCCTCGCCGTCGCCCGCGGCAGCGACCAGGCGACGATCGAGCGGGAGTTCGAGGGGGCCGGCTACGGCGACTTCAAGGGGGCGGTTGCCGACGCGGTGGTCGAACTGCTGGCGCCGGTGCGTGAGCGCTATGCCGAGCTGCGTCCGGACGAGGCGGCGCTGGAGGCGACCCTCGCCGCCGGAGCCGAGAAGGCGCGGGAGATCGCCGCCGCCACGCTCGTCGACGTGCGCGACCGGATGGGCATCGGAGCGCCCAAGTAGCGGCAAAACCGCCTTGCTTCGTCCCGGTCCGGGGCTAGTCTGCGCGGATGGCCGTCGCCGACCTCGACCTCGACCTCGACATCTTCGCTGGGCCGTTCGACCTACTGATGGCGGTCGTGCTGCGCGAGGAGGTCAGCCTGCTCGACCTGCAGCTGGGCGAGGTCGTCGTCGCCTACGTCGAGCACCTCGAGCGCGAGGGCGAGCTGGAGCTCGAGGTCGCGACCGAATTCCTCGTCCTGATCGCGGCCCTGCTCGAGCTGAAGTCGCGACTGATGCTGCCCGGACCGGAGGAAGAGCTCGAGGAGCTCAGCCCCGAAGAAGCGATAGAGGAGCTGCTGGCGCGGATGCTCGAGTACCGACGCTACCGCGACGCCGCGGCGGTTCTCGCCGACCGCTTCGAGAGCCAGCGCGGCTACCTCTACCGCTCGGCGCCGCTGCCGTCGCAACTGCGCCGGGTCGCGATCGAGGCGGCGACCGCGGTCTACGACCCCGACCAGCTCGGCGCCGCGCTCGGCGATCTGCTGACCGAGCCGCCCCAGCTCGACATCAGCCACATCCGCCCGACCGTCTCGCTCGAACGGCGGCTGCGGGCCCTGCGCGACGTGCTCCGCCGCCGTGCCAGCTTCGACTTCGACGAGGAGTTCGGCGGCGAGGACCGGCTGACCCAAGCGGTGACGATCTTCGGCCTGCTCGAGCTGTATCGCATGGGCGAGATCACCTGGGAGCAGCAGAGCGTCTGCGGCCCGATCGAGGTGCGGCGGGTGGCCTCGTGAGCGACCTGACCCGCACCGTCGAGGCGCTGCTCTTCCTCTCGGCCCAGCCGGTCAGCGCCGCCGACCTGGCGATGGCGACCGAGGCGACCGAGGGCCAGGTCGCCGAGGCGATCGAGCTGCTGCGCGACGACCTGGGAGAGGGCAAGCGCGGGGTCGTCCTGCGTGAGGTCTCCGGCGGCTTCACCCTGGCCAGCGACCCGGCCAGCGAGGAAGCGGCACGGCGCCTCTTGGCGAAGCCACGGACGCCGCCGCTGACCCAGGCCCAGGCCGAGACGCTGGCGATCGTCGCCTACCTGCAACCGGTCTCGCGGCCGGAGATCGCCCGCATCCGCGGCGTCTCCTCCGAGTCGGCGGTGCAGACGCTCGCCGAGCGCGGGCTGATCGAGGAGTCCGGCCGCTCCCAGTTCGGCGCCGCGATCTTCAAGACCTCGGAGCTGTTCGAGCGGCTCTTCGGCCTGAGCGGGCTCGACGAGCTGCCCGATCCGTCGCGGTTCGACCCGAGTCCCGAGGACGCGCGGGAGCTGCGGGAGCGGCTGCTCAAGGCGGGGGAACAGCGGGCAGAGCCATGAGGTGGGGGCGCGGTGATGGGCCCTCCCCCGGAGGCCGTTACGCAGCAGATCGCGCTCCGGCAATTCGGTTTGTGGTTCCGGGAGCCTCCGTGGGAGGGCCCATCACCGCGCCTTCGTCGTGAGGCTGGCGAAGTTCCTCGCGCACGGGGGAGTCGCTTCGCGGCGGCGCGCGGAGCTGATCATTGCCCGGGGCCGGGTCACGGTTCGGGGCGAGGTGGTGACCGATCCGGCTCGCGACGTCAGCGAGAGCGATGACGTGCGGGTTGACGGGAGCCCGGTGGGGGCGGAGGCCCGGGAGGTGTGGGCGGTGAACAAGCCGGCGGGTGTGGTCTCGACGGCGCGGGAGCCGGGGGAACGGCTGGCGGTGGTTGAGCTGGTCGATTCAGCGGCGCGGCTCTATCCGGTTGGGCGTCTTGACGCCGACTCGACCGGCCTGCTGTTGCTGACCAACGACGGGGAGCTGGCGAACCGGCTCACCCATCCCCGCTACGAGATCCCGAAGGTCTACATAGCGCAACTGCGGCGGTTGCCTTCCGACACCGACCTGGAGCGGTTGCGGCGTGGGGTCGAGCTCGAAGACGGGCCGACCGCGCCGGCCGAAGTGACGCTGCGCGGCGAGCGCGAGGTCGAGATCGTCCTGCGCGAGGGTCGCAACCGCCAGATCCGCCGTATGGCGGAGGCGATCGACAACGAGGTCGTCGCCCTGCAGCGCGTCCGCTTCGGCCCGCTTCAACTGGGAGACCTCGAGGAGGGCGCGGCCCGCCGGCTATCCAGCGCCGAGATAGGTCTTCTGAGGGCGGCGAGTGACCAGAGCCGTCTACCCCTTCCACCCAGCAAGTAGGAGGGGTAGACGGCTCTGGTCCTGCGGTGGCTGTGCGCCTCTTCCTTCGCTGCCTACTCGAGACGCGAGGCGATCGCGGCGGCTACCGCCTCGGTTTCCTCTTCGGCCTGGAGCTTCGTGACCCGCAGCCAGCCATACCCCACCCGCATCAGTTCGCGATCGCGCCAGCGATCGCGCTCGAAGGCGACCTCGGTGCCGTGGAAATCGCGGCTGTCGGCCTCGAGCACGAAGCGCTGATCCTCCCAGAGAAAGTCGACCTCGATTCTTTTGCCGCCAGCCAGCTCGACCGGCGCGTTGCAGCGCGGCGCCGGCAGCCCCCGCTTGGCGAGCAGCGGCAGCACCATCGCCTCCAGCGGGCTCTTGAGTCGTGGTTGGGCCCCGGCCGGCAGCGCCGGCCGCCACTCCGCGAGGAGCCTGCGGATCGCTGGCGCCCCGGGTTGCCCTGGTCGAAGCGATGCCTCGACCGCCGCCACGTCGAGCATCCCGCGCGCCGCGGCTCGCTCGAAGCAGCTGCGCAGCGTTCGCACCCCGACTTCGGTCGCTACGTCGATGAGCGTCCGCGCCGGGCTCGTGCAGGGGATGCCGTCGAAGGTCCCCGTCTCATCCACTGACAGAGAACTGGCTGGGTGGGAGCGGATGCCTTCGGTCTTGCGGCCGCGCTGGCACGGAGCGGTCACATGGATCGAGTTCGGTCCCCGGTCTAGCAGGCCCATTAGTGCCGCCGCGCTCCGGTGCGAGACAACCGCACCCTCACCGCAGGCCAGCGTCGCCGCGAACATCCGGCCCCGCATTGAGATGCCCGCATGTCCAAGGGCGTAGACACCGTGGAATATCCGAGGCAGGAGGCCCTTTCTGGCTGCCCGCGCAATCGCGCTCTTGCTCAGTCCGGCTGCGCGAAGCTGGGCGCTGGAGAGCACGCCGTGTTGGCGCTCGGCAACCACTGCCACGGCGGCCCATGGTGCGCTGTGAATTGTTCCCGCTATGCGGCACTAAGGCACAGCGCATTCGAGTTCTCCCCCGCGCCGCGCGATTTCTCCCCGTCGGGCCGCTCGCCGCCCCTATGCCAGCGGCTTTTTTTGTCTCGGGCGCCAGCTCTGGGAAGATGCAAGGCGTGAGCTTTGAGGGCAACGGCGCAGGACGGCCGCCGCAGCGGCTCTTCGCGGTGCGTGGCGCGACACAAGCCGAGGCCAACGAGCCGGAGGCGATTCTCAGTGCGACGACCGAGCTGATGCGGGAGCTGATCGCGCGCAACTCGCTCGAGCCGGAGGCGATGGTCAGCTGCCTCTTCACCACCACCGACGACCTCGACGCCGAGTTCCCGGCGGTCGCCGCCCGCGAGCTCGGGCTCGACGCGGTGCCGCTGCTCTGCTGCCGGGAGATCCCGGTGCCCGGCTCGATGCCGCGGGTGATCCGGGTGATGCTCCACTTCTACGCGCTCGAGGGCCACGTGCCGGCCCACGCCTACATCGGCGAAGCGCAGAAGCTACGCGCTGACCTCGAGGCCGCGCAGTAGCGCTTCGCCGCATGCGGAATCGACCTGGAGCCGGCCGCGGCCCCGCCTGCGTCACAATCGCCGCATGACCGTCACCTTCGCCGAGAAGCTGGCCCGGATGCCGGGCTACCAGGCCGGTGTGCCGACCGGGCAGGCGCCGGAGGCGATCGCCTCGGGCGGGATCGCCCAGCTCGCCTCCAACGAGTCGCCGTCTCCGCCGCACCCGAAGGTGGTCGAGGCGATCGCCGCCGCGGCCGGGGCGATGCACCGCTACCCCGACCCCGACGCGACCCTGCTGCGCCGCCGCCTCGCCGAGCGCTTCGAGACCGACCCGAGCCGGATCGCCGTCGGCAACGGCTCCTGCGAGATCCTGCTCGCCGCCGCCGAGGCGCTCTGCGAGCCCGGCGACGAGATTCTCTTCGCCTGGCCGGCCTTCTCGATGTACCCGTACCTGCCGGCGCTGACCGGGGCCCGCGAGATCCGCGTGCCGCTCGGCGAGGGCGACGTCCACGACCTCGACGCGATGGCGGCCGAGGTCACCGCGGCGACCCAGCTGCTGATCGTCTGCAACCCGAACAACCCGACCGCGACCCACATCCCGGCCGCCGAGATCGCCGCCTTCTGCGAGCGCGTGCCCGCGCACGTGACGATCGTCCTCGACGAGGCCTACGTCGAGTTCCAGACCGACGACGACCCCGACGCCTCACTCGACCTGCTCGCCGACTTCCCCAACCTGGTCGTCCTGCGCACCTTCAGCAAGTGCTACGGCCTGGCCGGGCTGCGGGTCGGCTACGCGATCGGCTCCGCCAACTTCCGCGCCGCGGTCGACGCCGTGCGCCAGCCGTTCAGCGTCAACGCGCTCGCCCAGGCGGCCGGGGCGGAGGCGATTCTGCACCAGGACGACGTCCTGCGCCGGGTCGAGAGCACCGTCGCCGAGCGGCTGCGGGTCGAGGAGGCGCTGCGCGAGCTCGGCCTGGCCACGGCCGCGACCCAGGCCAACTTCTCCTGGGTCGATCTCGGGGAAGCCGACGAAGGCGAGGTCGTCGCCGGCCTCGCCGAGCGCGAGATCGCGGTTCGTCCCGGTACCCCCCTGGGCGACCCCGGCCACATCCGCGTCAGCTACGGCACCCCGGCCGAGAACGACCGATTTCTGCGCGGCCTATCGGAAATCCTCGACTAATCGCGAGTCCCGTGCTACTCCTACTGGTTCGCCTGGCGGCAAGCGACCCAGAAAGTACGATCTCAGCGCTATGGAGAAAGGCGACGGCAAAATGATCATCGGGATGCAGAAGGGGGCCAAACGGGACGGGGTCAGGGACCAGCGGATCGCCAAAGTTGTCGAGCTGGCGCCGCCGGAGAAGCTGCTGGAGGAGCTGCCGCTCGGTCCGGAGCGGGCGAAAGCGGTGGTGAAAGCGCGCGAAGAGGTGGTCGACGTGCTGCACGGGAAGGACTCGCGGCTGTTGGTCGTGGTCGGGCCGTGCAGCGTCCATGATCCGAAGGCGGCGCTCGACTACGCCCGCCGCCTCGGCAAAGTCGCGGCGGACCTGAACGACCGGCTGCTGGTGGTGATGCGGGTCTACTTCGAGAAGCCGCGCACGACGACCGGCTGGAAGGGTCTGATCAACGACCCGCACCTGGACGGCTCCGGCGACGTCAACGCCGGCCTGCGGATGGCGCGCAAGCTGCTGCTCGAGGTGGTCGACCTGGGACTGCCGGTCGGCTGCGAGTTCCTCGACCCGATCACGCCGCAGTACATCTCCGACACGGTCGCCTGGGGGGCGATCGGGGCCCGCACCGCGGAGAGCCAGACGCACCGCCAGCTCGGCTCCGGCCTCTCGATGCCGATCGGCTTCAAGAACCGCACCGACGGCAACATCCAGGTCGCGGTCGACGCGGTTCGGGCCGCGGCGGTCCCGCACGCCTTCGCCGGCATCGACGACGCCGGCATGCCGGCGATCCTGCACACGACCGGCAACCCGGACTGCCACATCATCCTGCGCGGCGGCCATGGGATGCCGAACTACCACGTGCCCGACGTCGAGGACGCACTGGTCACGCTCGGGATCTCCGGCCTGCCGGAGCGGCTGGTGATCGACGCCTCGCACGACAACAGCGCCAAGGACCCGGAAAAGCAGTTCTTCGCCGCCGGCGAAATCGCCGACCAGATCGCCGACGGCAACAGGGCGATCGTCGGCGTGATGCTGGAGTCCTTCCTGGTCGAGGGGCGGCAGGATCTGGTCGCGGGAGAGGAGCTGACCTACGGGCAGTCGATCACCGACCCCTGCCTCGACTGGGACGACACGGTCGGCGTGCTCGAGCGCTTCGCCTCGGCGATCGAGGCCCGCCGCAGTTGAGCGACCGCCCGGCGAGCAGGGTCGCCGTCCTCGGGGTGGGGCTGATCGGCGGCTCGATCGGGCTCGCCGCGCGGCAGCGCCTCGGCGCCGAGGTGGTCGGGCACAGCCGCAGCGAGGCGACGGTCGAACGCGCGGTCGAGTTGGGGGCGCTCGACCGCGGCGCCGGCTCGCTCGCCGAGGCCTGTGAGGGGGCGGAGATCGTCTTCTGCGCCGGTCCGGTCGCGGCGTTGCCGGAGCAGGCCCGGGCGGCGCTCGCGGCTTGCGGCCCCGACGCCGTCGTCACCGACGTCGGCTCGACCAAGGGCGAGCTGGTCGCTGCGCTTGGCGACGACGAGCGCTTCATCGGCGGCCACCCGCTGGCCGGGGCCGAGACCGCCGGCGTCGAGAACGCCCGCGCCGACCTCTTCGAGGGCGCGCGCTGGTACCTGACCCCGACAGAGCGCTCCAGCGGCTTGCTCTACGACCGCCTGCAGCGCACCGTCGCCGCGCTCGGCGCCCGCCCGCAGGCGATCGACCCGGCCGCCCACGACCGCCTGATGGCGACGATCAGCCACCTGCCGCACGTGGTCGCCAACGCGCTCGCCGCCGAGGCGGCGGCCGAGCTCAGCCGCGACTCCGAGCGGCTGCCCGAGGTCGGGCCGAGCTTCCGCGACACGACCCGCGTCGCCGGCTCCAACCCGGCGATCTGGGCCGACATCTTCGCCAGCAACCGCGAGGCCGTCGCCGACTCGGTCGACGCGGTCGCGCGCCGGCTCGAGCGAGGCGGCGGAGCTGATCCGCGGCGGCGACCGCGAGGCCGTCGCCGCCTGGCACGCCGCCGCCGGCGAGGACCGCCGCCGCCTGCTCGAGACCGAGCTCGAGGGCGGGCCGCTGCGCGAGCTGCGGATCGTCGTCGCCAACAGGCCGGGGACGATCGCCGCGCTGGCGCTGGCGCTGGGCGAGGCCGGGGTCAACATCGAGGACATGGCGCTGCACCCGGCGCCGGACATGACCTCCGGCGCGGTGACGCTCTGGGTCGCCGGCGACGAGCAGGCGCGAGCGGGCGGCGACGCTGGTCCGCGAGCTCGGCCACACGGTCACCGTGCTCGGCGACGCCAAGTAGGGTCGCCCGCATGACCCGCTTCGACCCCGCCGGACCCCTGCGCGGCTCGCTGCGCCCGCCCTCGGACAAGTCGATCTCCCACCGCGCGGCGCTGATCGCGGCGATGGGGGAGGGGGAGACGAGGATCGACGGCTACCTCGAGGCCGCCGACACCGACTCGACGCTGGCGGCGGTCGCGCGCGCTCGGTGCCGAGTCGTCGGGCGGGATCGGCCGGGAAGCATCCGGATCGATGGCGTCGGCCTGCGCGGCCCGCGCCCGGCCGCGATCGACGTCGGCAACGCCGGCACCCTGCTGCGGCTGCTGCCGGGCTGGCTGGCCGGGCAGGAGGGCGGCGAGTGGACGCTCGACGGCGACGACTCGATCCGCCGCCGCCCGGTCGACCGGATCGCCGTCCCGCTGCGCGAGATGGGCGCCGACCTCAGCGCGCGCGAGGATCGTCTGCCGCCGCTTGCGGTCCGGGCGCCGCCCTGCACGGCATCGCCTACGAGCTGCCGGTCGCCAGCGCCCAGGTCAAGTCCTGCCTGCTCTTCGCCGGCCTGCTCGCCGACGGCCCGACCACGATCGTCGAGCCGCTGCCGACCCGCGACCACAGCGAGCGCATGCTCGCCGCCGCCGGCGCCCGGATCGAGCGCGGCGAGGGCACGCGTCACCGTCCACCCGGCCGAGCGGCTCGAGCCGGGCGAGATCGTCGTCCCCGCCGACCTCTCCTCTGCCGCCTTCTTCGTCGTCGCGGCCCTGCTCGTGCCCGGCAGCGAGGTGACGCTCGAGGGCGTCGGCCTCAACCCGACCCGGACCGGCCTGCTGCCGATCCTGGAGCGGATGGGAGCGCCGAGATCGAGGCCGAGCGGCGCGGCGAAGAGGGTGGCGAGCCGATCGGCGACCTGCGCGTCGTTCGCGCTCCGAGCTGCGCGGGACCGAGGTCGGCGGCGCCGAGGTGCCGCTGGCGATCGACGAGCTGCCGCTGGTCGCGCTCGCCGCCTGCTTCGCCGAGGGCACGACGACGATCCGCGACGCGGCCGAGCTGCGGCGCAAGGAGTCGGACCGGATCGCGACCGTGACCGCTGCGCTGAGCGCGCTCGGCGGCCAGGTCGAGGCGACCGAGGACGGCATGGTCGATCGAGGGCACGGGCGGCCTGCGCGGTGGCACGATCGATTCGCACGGCGACCACCGGATCGCGATGCTCGGCGCGGTTGCCGGGCTCGCCTCGCGCGACGGCGTCGAGGTTGCCGGGATGGACGCTGCGGCGGTCAGCTACCCCGGCTTCGAGGCCGACCTCGCCTCGTTGCTCGGCGGGCAGGCCTGACCGGCGCCGCGGGCGGCGGCTCGTCGACGACCGTGCGCCTCTACGCTCCCGCGCCATGGTGATCGCGATCGACGGGCCCGCCGGGGCCGGCAAGTCCTCAGTCGCTCGCGTCGTGGCGCAAGAGCTCGGCTTCACCTACCTCGACTCGGGGGCGATGTACCGCTGCGTGGCCCTGGCCGCGCTCGAGCGCGGGGTCGATCCCGACGACGGCGAGGCGCTGGGCGACCTGGCGGAGGAGCTGGAGATCGGCCTCGAGGGGCAGCGGGTGCTGCTCGGCGAACGCGAGGTCAGCGACCGGATCCGCGACCCGGAGGTGACCGCGGCCGCCTCGCGGGTCTCGGTCCACCCGCGGGTGCGCGAGGCGATGGTCGCCCGCCAGCGGGCGCTGATCGCGGCGGGTCGCTACGTCGCCGAGGGCCGCGACATCGGCACCGTGGTCAGCCCCGACTCGCCGCTGAAGGTCTTCCTCACCGCCTCCGACGAGGAGCGTGCCCGCCGCCGCGCCGCCCAGATCGGTGAGGACTTCGAGGCGGTGCTCGCGGCCCAGCGCCGCCGCGACGCCCGCGACAGCGAGCGCGAGCACGGCGCCCTGCGCGCCGCCGCGGATGCGGTCGAGCTCGACACGACGGGTTTCAGCCTCGAAGAGGTGGTCGAGCGCATTGTCGACCTCGCCCGCGAGCGGGGCCTGGCATGAGCAATGTCGACTTTGTTGCCTCCTGGGCAACAAAAGCACCATGAGTCGCCTTCCTACCGTCGCCGTCGTCGGCTTCCCCAACGTCGGCAAGAGCACCCTGGTCAACCGGCTGGTCGGTGGCACCGAGGCGGTCACCTCGCCCGAGCCGGGGGTCACCCGCGACCGCAAGCGGCTCGCCACCGAGTGGAACGGGGTCGCCTTCGAGCTTGTCGACACCGGCGGCATCGACCTCGGCGACGAGGCGGAGCTGGCCCGCGACGTGCAGGCGCAGGCGCGGCTGGCGATCGCCGAGGCCGACGCGGTGCTGATGGTGGTCGACGGCCGCGCCGGGCTGCGGGCCGGCGACGCCGAGCTGGCCAAGACCCTGCGCGGAGGCGACGTCCCGGTCCTCGTCGTCGTCAACAAAGCCGACCGCCCCGACGATTTCGGGATCGCCGCCGAGTTCCACGCCCTCGGCCTCGGCGAGCCGCTCGCCGTCTCCGCCACCCACGGCCTCGGCACCGGCGACCTGCTCGACGCGGTCGTCGAGCGACTCGGCGAGCGGCCGCCGCGGCTGGAGCCCGACGACGCCGTCCGGGTCGCGGTGATCGGCCGCCCCAACGTCGGCAAGTCCTCGCTGGTCAACGCCTTCCTCGGCGCCGAGCGGGTGATCGTCTCCGATCTTGCCGGCACCACCCGCGACGCGATCGACACCGAGCTCGAGGTCGAGGGCCGGCGGGTGATCCTGGTCGACACGGCCGGGCTGCGCCGCCGCTCCAAGGTCGCCGGGACGGTCGACTACTACGCCCAGCTGCGCTCCGAACGCGCGGTCGAGCGGGCCGACGTCGCGATCGTCGTCTGCGACGCCTCCGAGGGCGTGACGTCTGAGGACCTGCGGGTGGCGGAGATGGCGATGGTCGCCGGCTGCGCGACGCTGCTCGTGCTCAACAAGTGGGACGTCACCGCGACTGACATCGACGACGCCCGTGCCCGGGTCGAGCGCAAGTCGCGGCTGCGGCCGGCGGTGATCACCTGCTCGGCGACCCGTGGTCGCAACGTGCCGGCGCTGTTGCCGCGGGCGCTGCAGCTCGCCGACCGGGCCGGCGAGCGCGTCCCCACTCCGGAGCTGAACCGGTTCGTCGCCGACGTCGTCGCCAAGAACCCGCCGCCGTCCCGCCGCGGCCGTCGCCTGCGGCTCTACTACGCGGCCCAGGTGGGGGAACGGCCGCCGCGAGTGGCGATCCAGGTCAACGACCGCAAGCTGATCGTCCGCGACTGGGCCTACTACCTGGAGAACCGGATGCGCGAGGCCTACGAGCTCGAGGGCGTCCCCCTCGTGATCGACTTCGTACCGCGCTCCGGGCGCCGACGCGGGTGACACGGCGCATATCTGCGTCTTCGATTCGCTTGTGTGCAGAGCACACGGCGCTCCCTGCATCCTCGATCTGCTTGGTCACCCTCGCCGGTCTCTTCCTCTAGGCTTCCCGGCGATGCCAACCAAGCCGCTCGCCGAGAACGAGCACCTCTTCACTTCCGAGTCCGTAACCGAGGGTCATCCCGACAAGGTCAGCGACGCGATCTCCGACGGCGTCCTCGACGCGGTCCTTGCCGAGGACCCGGAGGGCCGGGTCGCCTGCGAGACGCTGGTCAACACCGGCATGGCGGTGGTCTCCGGCGAGATCTCGACCGACGTGCACCTCGACATCCCCGAGATCGTGCGCGAGACGATCCGCAAGATCGGCTACGACCACGGCGACTACGGCTACAACTGCGACCACATCTCGGTCCTGGTCTCGATCGACAAGCAGTCGCCCGACATCGCCCAGGGCGTCGACGCGGCCTACGAGACGCGGGTCGGCGGCGAGGACGACGAGCTGCTGATCGCCGGCGCGGGCGACCAGGGGATGATGTTCGGCTACGCCAGCGACGAGACCGCGGCGCTGATGCCGATGCCGATCCACATCGCCCACCGCCTGGCCGAACGGCTCGCCGCAGTGCGCAAGGACGGGACCCTCGCCTACCTCGGCCCGGACGGCAAGACCCAGGTCAGCGTGCGCTACCGCGAAGGCCGCCCGGTCGGGATCGAGAAGCTGCTGATCTCCACCCAGCACGCCGAGGGTGTGGACTCCGAGGCGACGATCAAGCCCGACCTCTGGCAGCACGTGGTGCTGCCGGTGCTCGAGGCCGAGGTCCCGAGGATGTACGAGGAGGGCGAGTTGGGCGAGGGCTTCCTGGTCAACCCGACCGGCAAGTTCGTGATCGGCGGCCCGGTCGGCGACGCCGGCCTCACCGGCCGCAAGATCATCGTCGACACCTACGGTGGCATGGCCCGCCACGGCGGCGGCGCCTTCTCCGGCAAGGACCCGTCCAAGGTCGACCGCTCGGCCGCCTACGCGGCCCGCTATGTGGCCAAGAACGTGGTCGCCGCCGGTCTTGCCGAGCGCTGCGAGGTCCAGGTCGCCTACGCGATCGGCGTCGCCCACCCGGTCTCGCTGATGGTCGAGACCTTCGGTACCGGGGCGTTGCCCGACTCCCGGATCTCGCAGCTGGTCGAGGCCGAGTTCGACATGCGTCCCGGCGCTTTCCGCCAATACCTGGACCTGCACCGGCCGATCTTCCAGAAGACCTCCGCCTACGGCCACTTCGGCCGCGAGGACGCGGACTTCACCTGGGAGAAGACCGACCGCGCCGACGCCCTGCGCGACGCGGCTGGATTGGGAACTGCCGCCCCTGCCTGAGGTCGCAGGCAGCGACAGCGGCTGCCCGCGCCCGCCGCTCTCAATAGTGATTCCGGTGCGGGAGGGGCTGCTGGAGATCGCGGCGGTGCTGGAAGCGCTGCTGCCCGCCGCCGAGCGGGTCGACGCCGAGGTCCTCGTCGTCGGCAACCTCGGGGTGGCGCACTCGCCGCCGGCCGACTCGGTCCGGCTCATCCACCTACCAGACGACGACATCCTCGTTCTGCGCCGGCACGGCCTGATCGAGGCGCGGGGGGAGGTGGTGGCGATCGGCGAGGACCACGCGGTGCCGCGGCCGGACTGGTGCGCGGCGGTGATCCGCGCCCACGCCGAGCGGGCCGAGCCGGCGGTCGTCGGCTGCCTCGTCAACGCGACCGACGCGACCGTCGCCGGCCGCGCCAACTTCCTTGCCTTCGCCACTCCCTGGCAGCCGCCGATGCCAGTGCTGCCGCCCGGCCGCCCGCCGCCCTCCTCGACCCTCTCGCTGAAGCGGGAGGCGCTGGCCGGGATCGAGGCGCAGCCGCCCGGCTGGTTCGAGGCCGGCTTGATCCCGGCCCTGTTCGCGGCCGGCGAGATGGTCGCCGACGAACGGATCGTCGTCGACCACCACCAGGACCACGGCAGCCTCTGGTCGGTCCGCAACGCCTACGACAGCGCCCGCTCCTCCTACGGCTTCGAGCGCTCCAGGCTGGACCGCGCCGCTCGTCGCAGGCTCGCCCGCTGGACGATTGACGGCATCCCGCGGCGGCTCTGGCGCGAGGCGCGCGAGGCCACGCGGGCGCAGCGGATGACTGCGCCGGAAGCGGCG
This sequence comes from uncultured Solirubrobacterales bacterium, assembly GCA_963846515.1. Taxonomy (GTDB): domain Bacteria; phylum Actinomycetota; class Thermoleophilia; order Solirubrobacterales; family 70-9; genus VAYN01. The sequence goes on from CAWJWC010000005.1 coordinate 975,037, forward strand.
CTGATCGCCTCGATTGCGCTCGCCGCGGGGGTCGGGGGCGCTACGGGAACGCTGCTAGGCCCCGGCCGCTCGGCCGAACGCGTCGCTTGAGACCTCAGCTCGCGGGGGGCTGTGGCTCGCCGAGCCCGTGACTGCCCGCTGAGTGAGTCCCGGTCGCCTGGTCGACCGCGTGGACGACCTCGCCGGGGTCGGCGACGCCGGCGAAGACGAAGTTGTAGTCGTCGGTGGCGGCGGTGTCGAAGTCGACGTCGCCGATCTGCATCAGCCGCTGGTAGGCCGACTGGCGGTAGTTGACGTTCTGGACCCGCTCCAGCCGCGTCTCCTGGATCTCCCGCGAGATGATTCCGCGTTTGATGTTGAGGCGGCGGTTGGTGATCGTGTAGGTGGTCGCGACCCGCTTGACGAAGCCGGCGAGGACGGTGATCGCGAGCACGACCAGGATCGCCAGGAAGGCGGTGCCGTTGCCGTCGAGGAGCTTCGCGATCACGCCGAGCACGATCGCGACCAGGACCCCTTTCAGGTAGAAGCCGAGGATCGCGCGCCAGGACGGATGGCCCTCGAAGATCACCTGCTCTCCGGGGCTGAGGTTGAGGCTCATCGGCGCCAGCATATGGCCTTGCCGCACGCCCCGCCAGCGGCTGCGGACGCCGCGTCCCCCGCCGCCCATACGCTCGACGCATGGCGATCCTCAAGGTCGAGCCGCTGACCACCGCCCGCGCCCTGCGCGGGCCCTTCGACTACCGCCGCCCGGCGGCGATGGACGATGTCGGGGTCGGCAGCGTCGTCCGCGTCCCCTTCGGGCCGCGCCGCCTGCTCGGGGTCGTGGTCGAGTTGGCCGAGTCCTCGGAGCTGCCGCCGGAGCGGCTGGCCGAGCCGCTCGAGGCGCTCGAGGCGGGCGCGCCGGCGGAGCTGGTCGGGCTCGGGCTCTGGGTCGCACACGAGTACTGCTCGACCCCCTCGCGCGGCCTGCAGCTGGTGCTGCCGCCCGGTACCGGGGCCAGCGGCCGTCAGGTCCGCTCCAAGGTCGAGCTGCGGGCGCGGATCCTGCCGGCCGGAGAGGAGGCGCTCTCCGGCGGCGGCCGGCTCGGAACCAAGCAGCGGGCGGTCTTGGAGGCGCTCTTGGCCGGGGAGATGTCGAGCGGCGAGCTGGCGACCGCGGTCGGCTCCGACCGCCAAACCCTGCGCCGGCTGGAGGACCGCGAGCTGATCGAGACCCGCAGCTCGCGCCTGCGCCGCGTCCCCGCCGCGGCGAACCTGCCTGCCGCCGCCACGGCCCCCGAGCTGCTCCCCGAGCAGCAGGACGCAGTCGACGCCATCGTCGCCGCCCTCGAGGGCGAGCCAACCACCGGCCGATGGGCCGAAAACCCACCTATATCAGCGGAAATCGGCCCATCGACCCCGGGGGGGGCGCCCAGACTGCTCCTGCACGGGGTGACCGGCTCCGGCAAGACCGAGGTCTACCTGGCCGCGGTCGAGGCGGCGCTGGCGCGCGGCCAGGGCGCGATCGTGCTTGTGCCCGAGATCGGTCTCGCGCCGCAGGCGGTCGCCCGCTTCCGCGCCCGGCTCGGCGACCGTTTCGCCGTCCTCCACTCGGCCCTCTCGGGCGGCGAGCGCTACGACGAGTGGCGCCGCCTGCGCAGCGGCGAAGCGCGCGTCTGCGTCGGTCCGCGCTCGGCCGTCTTCGCGCCGGTCCGGAATCTCGGCCTGATCGTGATCGACGAGGAGCACGACCCCTCCTACAAGCAGGAGGGGGACCCCAGCTACGACGCCCGCACGGTCGCCCGCCGCCGCGCCGAGGAGTGCGGCGCGGTGCTCGTCGCCGGCACCGCGACCCCTCGTCCCGAGTCGTGGCTGGAGCTGCCGCGGCTGCAGCTGCCGAACCGGGTCGACGGCCTGCGCATGCCGCCGGTCGAGCTCGTCGACATGCGCGAGGCCGACCCGCGCTCGGGGCCGCTGCACTCGGGAACCTGGGCGGCGCTGGAGCAGGTCCGCGCCGACGGCGCCAAGGCGATCGTGATGATCAACCGGCGCGGCTTCGCTCCCTGGCTCACCTGCCGCTCCTGCGGCCACCACTGGAGCTGCCCCAACTGCGATGTCTCGCTGATCGTCCACCGCCACAGCGGCCGCCTCGTCTGCCACCACTGCGCACACACCGAAGCGGCGCCGCGCGCCTGCGGCGAGTGCGGCTCGACCACGCTCTCGCAGGCCGGGGCCGGCAGCGAGCGGATCGAGGCATTGCTGCGCGGGCGGCTGGCGCCGATGCCGGTCTTCCGCCTCGACTCCGACACCGCCGCCGAGCGCGGCGCCCACGCCCGCATCCTCGCCGGCTTCGGCGAGGCCAGGAGCGGCGTCCTCGTCGGCACCCAGATGGTCGCCAAGGGCCACGACTTCCCGGAGGTGACGCTGAGCGCGATCCTCGACGCCGACGCGACCCTGCGCTTCCCCGACTTCCGCGCCGAAGAGCGGACCTTCGCGATGGTCGCGCAGCTCGCCGGGCGCAGCGGCCGCGGCGAGGCGGGGGGAGAGGTGATCGTCCAGACCCTTGCTCCGAACGCGGCCAGCATCGCCCACGCCGCCCGCCACGACGCGGCCGGCTTCCTCGCCGGCGAGCTGGAGCGGCGCGAGCTGCTGCGCTACCCGCCCTACTCGCACCTGGTCCGGATCGCCTTCGCGAGTGAGCGGGAGGGGCGCCTCGACGAGGCCGCGAACGGGCTCGCGGCGGAGTTGCGCCGTCGCCTCCCTGGCGACTCGGAGCTGCTTGGCCCGGCGCCGATGTTCCGGGTCCGCAACCGCCACCGCCGCCGCATCCTGATCAAGGCGGCCGACCGCGAGGGCACGGTCGGCGCGGTCCGCGACACGGTCGAGCGCCGCGCCGCCGACCGGGCGCTGCGCGACGTCGCGATCGGCGTCGACGTCGACCCGCAATGACGCCGCCGGCGCCCGGGCGATCCATACAATCGATTTCGTGAGCGACGGAGTCGAGACTGGCCAGGGCGAGGGCGAGCGCGAGGCGCTGGAAGCGGAGCTGCGCGAGCGCCGCGAGGCGGCGCTCGCGCATGTGGTCAAGTTCGGCGACCCGGTGCTGAAGAGCGTCGCCTCCCCGGTTTCCGAGTTCGGCCCCTCGCTGCGGGGCGAGGTCGAGCGGATGATCGCGATCATGCGCGACGGGATGGGGGTCGGGCTCGCCGCAACCCAGCTCGGCGTGCTGCGCCGCCTGCTCGTCTTCCAGGCCGGCCCCGACGGCGAGCCGACCGCGCTGGTCAATCCTCGGATCGAGTGGTCCTCGGAGGAGGAATCGATCGCCGAGGAGGGCTGCCTCAGCCTGCCGCGGGTCTCGATGGACGTCGAGCGCCCGCTGCACGTCCGCGTCAGGGGCCGCGACGGCGAGGGCGAGGCGATCGAGCTCGAGGCCTCCGGCCTCGAGGCGCGGGTCCTACAGCACGAGATCGACCACCTCGACGGCGTCCTGATCCTCGACCGCACCAGCCGCGAGCAGCGCAAGGGCGCGCTGCGGGCGCTGCGCGAGGGCGACAGCTACAGCCCTCCGAGCGATCGCGAGGATGCCGACGAGGGCGAGCTTCGCGAGCCGCGCACCGACGCGTGAAGACCGTCTACCTCGGCACCTCCGAGTTCGCCGCCACCGTGCTGCGGCGGCTGGCCGGCTCCGCGCACCGGCCGACGCTGGTCGTGGCGCCGCCCGACCGGCGCCAGGGCCGCGGCCGCAAGCTGGCCCCACCGCCGACGGCGATAGCGGCGAGCGAGCTGGGCATCGAGCTGCTGCAGGCCGAGGACGTCAACGCCGACGACGTGCGGGCGCGGATCGCCGCCGCCGAGCCAGGGGCGGTCGTCGTCTGCGCCTTCGGGCAGCTGATCCGCGAGCCGCTGCTCTCCGAACACCTGATGCTGAACGTGCACCCCTCGCTGCTGCCGCGCTGGCGCGGCGCGGCGCCGATCGAGCGGGCGATCATGGCCGGCGATGCCCGTACTGGAGTCTGCGTGATGAAGGTGACTGCCGGGCTCGACTCGGGGCCGGTGGCGCTTTGCGCCGAGGCCCCGATCGGCGCCGACACGGACTTCGAGGCGCTCTCCTCGACCCTGGCCGGGATCGGCGGCGAGCTGCTAGTGCGAGCGCTCGAGCTGGCCGCGGCGGACGCGCTCGAGTTCAGCGAGCAGGACGAGGACGAGGCGATCTACGCGGAGAAGATCGAGAGCGCCGAGCGCCGCCTCGATCCCGCCCGCCCAGCGGCCGAGCTGGCCGCGGCGGTGCGCGCGCTAACCCCGCACGTCGGCGCCTATTTGGAGACGACGGACGGGGAGCGGCTCGGCGTGCGCCGCGCCCGTGCGGTCGACGTCAGCGTCAAGGCCGGCGCGGTCAAGTCAGAGTGGGGGGCGCTCCTGGTCGGTTGCGGCCGCGGCGCCTTGCGGCTCGAGGTGGTGCAGCCGCCGGGCGGCAAGCCGATGCCGGTCGACGCCTACCTGCGCGGCCACTCGCTGCCGAAGCTGCCGTGATCGCGCCGGCCCGCTCGCTCGCCTTCGCGACGATCCGGGAGACCTTCGAGGAGGAAGCGTTCACCGAGCGCGCTTTCCGCGCCGGCGCCGAGCGGCTCGGAATCGAGGGGCGCGAGCGCGCTCAGGCACAGCGGCTCGCCTACGGCGCCGTGCAGCGCCGCGGCACCGCCGACGCAGCGATCGAACGGCTGGCGGAGCGCTCGCTGCGGCAGCTCGACCCACCGGTGCTGGCTGCGCTGCGCCTTGGCCTCTACGAGCTGCTGTTCGCCGACGCGACCCCGGACCACGCCGCGGTCGACCAGGGGGTCGAGCTGGTCAAGCGAGCCGGCGCGGCTCACGCCGCCGGCCTCGTCAACGCGGTCCTGCGCCGCGCCGCCCGCGAGCGCGCCGGGCTGACCGCGGCGCTGCTCGGGGACGACTCGAGCCCCGAGGCGGCCGCGACCGCCCACTCGGCGCCACTCTGGCTGGCGCGGATGTGGTGGGAGGAGCTGGGTCCCGAGACGGCCCGCGCCCTGCTCGCCGCCTGCAACGAGCCGGCTGAAATCGCGATGCGCGCGAGTGGGGAGCGCGAGGCGGCGCTGGAAAAATTGAGTGCTGCCGGGGTCGAGGCGGCGCCGGCCGGCGGCGGTTGGCCGCTGGCGACGCCGGAGACGTTGGTCGTCTCCGGCCGGACCGGCGACACCGTGCCGGCAATGGTCGCGGCCGGCGAGCTGACGCCGCAGAGTCGTGGCTCCGCCGCCGTGGTCGAGGTGCTCGACCCGCAGCGAGGCGAGCATGTGCTCGATCTCTGTGCCGGGCCCGGGATCAAGAGCGGCCAGATCGCCGCGCGGATGGGCGACCGTGGCGAGGTGATCTCGATCGAGCTCGACCCCGATCGTGCGACCGAGGTAGCCGGCCAGGCGCAGCGACTCGACCTGCGCAGCGTCACGGTGATCGAGGCCGACGCGACCAAGCTCGAGCTGGCGCCGGTCTTCGACCGCGTCCTGCTCGACGCGCCCTGCTCCGACCTCGGCGCCCTCGCCTCGCGCCCCGACGCGCGCTGGCGCAAGTCGCCACGCGCAATCGAGCGCCTCGTCGGTGTCCAGGACGCCGCCCTGCGCGCCGCCGCGCGGCTGCTGCGGCCGGGCGGCGTGCTCGTCTACTCGACCTGCACGATCTCGCGCCGCGAGAACGAGGACCGGGTCGCGGCGCTGCTCGACGCGGCCGCCGCAGGAGACGTTCCGGCGCTCGCCCTGGAGGATCTCGGGAAGCGCGCTCCCGGGCTCGCCTCGTCCGTCGAGCCGCGTTGCCTGCAGCTGCGGCCGGACCGCGATCGCACCACCGGATTTTTCATCTGCCGTCTGAAAAGGCATGATTAGTAGATGAGCGACTCCGGCGATGCCACCACCGGGGGCGGTACGACGCTCGGACGCGCCCCCTGTCCGACCTGCGGCGAGCCCTGGCTGCGCCCCACCCAACTGCCGGGCCGGCTGCGCTGCGTCAACTGCCTCAGTCGCTTCGAACTGGTCTCGCAGTGCCCGAACTGCGGCGAGCACCAGACGATCGCCCGCATGAGCCACACCGAGGACATGCACTGCCAGTCATGCGGCGCCTCCATGTTGAGAGCGGCCTGAGCACCGTCGTTCGCATCGTCTAGGTTGGCGGCCATGAGCGAGCGGATGCGCGAGCTGATCGAGTCCCCGCGGGTCGCCCCGTCGATTCTCTCGGCCGACTTCGGCAGGCTCGGGGCGCAAATCGAAGAGGTGATGGACGCGGGGGCGCGGGTAATCCACTTCGACGTGATGGACGGTCACTTCGTCCCGCCGATCACGATCGGACCGCTGATCCTGAGCGGGATCGCCGATCGGGTCCACGCGGCCGGCGGCGCCGTCGACGTCCACCTAATGATCGAGAGGCCGGAACGCCAGATCGATGAGTTCGCCAAGGCGGGCGCCGACTCGATCACTTTCCACGAGGAGGCAACTCCCCACGCCAACCGCACCCTGCATGCGGTGCGCGAGCTCGGCTGCCTGGCGGGGATCGCGCTCAACCCCGGCACCCCCGCCGAGGCTCTGAGCGAGCTGCGCGGCTACGCCGACATCGTGCTCTGCATGACCGTCAACCCCGGCTGGGGCGGCCAGGCCTTCATCGAGTCTTCGCCGGCCAAGCTCGAGCGCCTGCGCGGCATTGCCGGCGACGCCAAGATCGAGGTCGACGGCGGCATCGACACGGGCACCGCCGGGAGGGTCGCGGCTGCCGGCGCATCGCTCTTCGTCGCGGGATCGGCGGTCTTCGGCTCCGATGATCCGGCTCAGGCCTATTCGGAAATAGCCGAAGCCAGCGGGAGCCGCTGAGCGACTCCCGCTACATCGAGCGCCCTCGCGCAATCAGCGCACCCGTGACCTCCTGCCACCAGGCGCGCTCCGTGGCATCGACGTCGGGCCGTTCCGCCCTGCGCTCGCACCACTCGGCCAACGCGCGTCTACCGCCGATCGCGACCACGGTCGGGCTGGTCACCGCGTAGCGCCCATCGGCCAGTGCGACCATCGCGCCATCGTCGCCGCTGCGGCCGCGGATCACCGCCAGCACCGGAACTCCCTCGATTTCCTTCAGCCCGCGCAGATCGTCGCCTTCGCGTACCGGTCGGACCGAGAAGACCTGCGAGGCGCCGCGCCGGGGCAGGGTCGGCGGCCGCTCCCGCCCGACCGGACCCTTCGTCCACGTCTTCGTCTGTCCCTCTACTTCGTCCCGCAGCTCGCTGCGGACGAGGATGTGCAGCTCGTCGCCCTCCTGTAATTCGGTCGAGCCGCGCGGCGGGATCGCGTGCCCGTCGCGGACGATCACGTTGACCAGGGCCTCGCGCGGGAGGTCGAGCTCTCGCACCGGGTGGCCCGCCGCCGCCGCGCCCGGCGGCAGCCTGTAGGCGATCACGTCGCCGCCCATGCGCCGGATCCGGCCGGACTCGAGCAGCCTCCGCGGCAGCGCCGGCTCGTCGGTGGTCAGTCGCAGCCGGGTCGCCAACGGCTCGAAGGAGGCGCCCTGGACCAGGGTCGAGGTGACGACGACGAAGAAGACGATCGCGAACAGCTGCTCCCCGGCGTCGATCCCGGCGACGACCGGGAAGGTCGCGAGCCAGATCGGCGCCGCCCCGCGCAAGCCGGCCCAGCCGAGCATCAGCCGCTCCTTCGCGTCGAGCGGCGAGAAGACGGTCGAGGCGAAGGCGGCGACCGGCCGGGCGACGAGGATCAGCAGCGCCGAGAGCGCCAGCCCCTCGAGGGCGACGGCGCCGAGGTCGCTGGGGAAGACGAGCAGGCCGAGCAGGATGAAGAGAGCGATCTGGGCGACCCAGCCGAGGCCCTCGTGGAAGGCCACGACGGTGCGGCGAGCGGGCAGGCGAGCCGAGCCGAGCGCCAGTGCAGTCAGGTAGACGGCAAGGAACCCGGAGCCGTGGGCAAGCTCGGCGAGGCCGAAAGAAAGAGCCGCAACTGCGATCGTCGCCACCGGGTAGATCCCGTCGGTGGGCAGTCGCGCCCGGTCGAGAGCGGCGATCGCGACGCGGCCGACGATCATGCCCACCGCCGTCCCGATCGCTAGCTTCAGGGCCAGCAGCCCGGCCATGTCGGCGAGGCCATAGCCCGGCTCCTGGATCCATTCGATGAACCCGATCACCAGCAGCAGCGCCACCGGGTCGTTCATTCCCGACTCCCCCTCGAGCGACCGCGCCAGCCGCTTCTCCAGGGTCGAGCGACGCAGCACGGCGAAGATCGCCGCCGAGTCGGTGGCGGCGATCGCGGCCCCGACCAGCATCCCTTCCAGCGTGCTGAGGTCGAAGATCAGCTTCGCCGCGAAGCCGGCGATCACCGCGGTCACCGCGGTGCCCAGCGTCGCCAGCGAGACGGCGGTGCCGAGGACGGGGCGGATCTCCTTCCAGCCCGCGGTCAGCCCACCCTCGAAGAGGATCAGGATCAGGGCGATCGTGCCCAGCGTGCGGGCCAGCTCCGCGTCGTCGAACTCGATGCCGCCGATTCCCTCCGAGCCCGCCACCATGCCGAGTGCGAGGAAGAGCAGCAACCCGGGCACCCGCACCCGGTCGGCCAGTAGCGCTCCGGCGATACCTGCGGCCAACAGGGCACCGGCGATCAGGATCAGTTCGGCATCATCGGCGCCCATCGACGGACCCTAGATGATGAATTGCTGACAATCCCTGCAAATAAATGGTCGCGCGGAGGAAGGCAGGTCGCAGCGGCTAGACGTTCTCGTCGATCGAGGCCAGTCTCGCCTCCAGCTCCTCCGCCGAGCCCGCCTCGGGCACGTCCTCGGCCCGTTCGTGCGGGCGGCGGTAGACCAGGTAGAGGAGGGCGAAGAGGATGCCGGCGGTGAGCGCGAAGCCGATCTCGACCCGGCGGAACTCGTCGCCGATCAACGGCAGGAAGTTCCAGGCGACGAAGAAGCCGGCGCAGCCGAGCCAGCGGGCCGCGGCGCGGCGCACCTGGCCCTGGGCGAGGCAGGCCTGGTTGAGGGTGACGGCGCCGAGGTAGAGGCCCATCCCCAACGTCGCCAGCAGCAGGCCGGGGCGGTCGTAGGTGAACTTCTCGCTGAAGGCGAGCTGCATCAGCTGCGGGCCGGCGATCAGGACGACGAGCGCGGTGAAGGCGGCGAAGCCGCCGACGCCGAGCAGGACCCCGCGCACCGAGCGGTGGAACTCGCGCTCGCTGTCGGGGTCGGTCGAAGTGTGGAGGCTGGTCAGGTGGGGGAGGATGCTGGTCGAGACCGCCTGGAACAGCTGCAGCGGCGCCCGCGCCAACATCAGCACGTTGAAGATGAACCCCGCCGCCGCGGCGCCGTCGAGGCTGCGCATGATCAGCGGTCCGGCGTTGAGGAAGGCCTGTTCGCTGAACATGATCACCATCACCGCCGCGGCGAAGCCGCTGCCGTGCTTCATCGAGAACTCTTGTTCGGCCGGCATGTCCTCCGCTTCGGGTCCGGGCATGTCGGGCGTCCTTCGGCCCCCCTTGCGCGCGCGGCGGAGAAACGCCGCAGGCACGACGATCAACGAGAGGCTGGGCGCGGCGACGATCCCGATCGCCACCGCCGACTGGCCGCTGAGCAGGCCGACCGCGACCAGCACCGCGAACGAGGTGCGGAAGACCGACTCGGAGAGGATCATCGCGGTGAAGGTGCCGAAGGTGCGCTGGCCGGCGAGGAAGCCGCGGGCGAAGTAGCTGGCGGCGTAGAAGAGGACGGCGCCGAAGAAGACCCAGTAGAGGTCTTCGTTGCCTTCCAGCAGGCCGTCCTGGATCGGACCGCGCAGGACGAGTGCGGCGACCCCGAAGAAGAGCGCCAGGCCGACCTGGATCGTCGCCGCGACCCGCATCTCCTGGGCGATCGGTTCGTCCTTGACCAGTCGTTCGGAGATGTGGCGCGAGAGCAGCTGTTCGACCGGCCGGTAGAGGGTCGAGATGGTGATGAAGACGGCCGACCAGAGCACCGTGATCTGCCCGTAGTCGGGCTTGGAGAGCGTGTGCGAGGCGATCAGGAAGTAGGCGTAGGTGATCAGCCCGGTGAGGCCGACGCCGACCGCGAGGAAGCTCGCGGTCTTCCCGTACTCGGCCGAGGCCGAGCGCTCGCCGCCGTCTTTCATCGCGGGCGCGGCTCGCCCGGCTCGTAGTGGGAGGGCTCGACCCCGAGCGCCAGCTCGACCCGGCGCACGCGCTCGAAGACGCGCTGCGTCATCACCCGCTGGCTGGCGAGCAGGTCGCCGATCACCCCCAGCGCGAACAGCTGCACGGCGGCGATGAAGAGCACCGCGCCGAGGATCAGCGACTGGATGTGGCCATCGGAGTCGCCGTTGAGGATCCAGTCGAGCAGGAACGGCATCCAGGCGGCGAGTGCGAGCAGGAGGACGACGAGCCCGGCGGTGGCGAAGGCGCGCAGCGGCTCGTAGCGAGCGTAGATGCGGAGGATCGCGGGGGCGTTGCGGCGCACGTAGGAGCCGGTCGAGTCGAACAGCCGCGACTCGCGCGTCTGTGGGTTGGTCCCGATCGGCACCTGGTCGACCGCGACCAGCATCTTGCCGGCCTGGATCAGGCTCTCCAGCGTGTAGGTGAAGTTGTCGACGACCGAGAGCTGCAGGGCGGCCTCGCGGTTGTAAGCGCGGAAGCCGGAGGTGGCGTCGGCGATCTCGGTCCCCGAGAGCCGCCGCACGACCCAGCTGCCGAGTCGCTGCAGCCCCTTTTTCGAGCCGGAGAAGTGGTCGATCTGGCTGACCTGGCGGTCGCCGACGACCATGTCGGCCTCGCCGGCGACGATCGGCGCGACCAGCTTGGCGACGTCGGCGCCGCGATACTGGTTGTCGGCGTCGGTGTTGACGACGACGTCGGCGCCCAGCTTCAGGCAGGCGTCGAGCCCGGCTTGGAACCCGGCGGCCAGGCCCTTGTTGTTCGTGAGCCGGACGATGTGGTCGACGCCGTGCTCGCGCGCCACCTCGACCGTGCGGTCGGTCGAGCCGTCGTCGACGACCAGCAGCTCGACCTCGTCGATGCCGTCGAGCTGGCGTGGCAGGTCGGCAAGCGTTGCCGGGAGCGTCTGCTCCTCGTTCAGGCACGGAATCTGGATGATCAACTTCATAAGCGGTCGGTCAGGGTATCCCTAGCTACGCCGGCCAGGGGGTAGAATCCTGGTTGACTGACCAGTCAATCAACGGTGAATTCCCAGCTGACAGCCACGGACCGAGCTCATCTACGACGAGCGCTGGAGCTGGCCGAGGCCGGACGGGAGCGAGTCAGCCCCAATCCGCTGGTGGGAGCGGTGATCGTCGGCGACGGCGAGGTCATCGGTGAGGGCTTTCACGCCGAGCTCGGTGGGCTGCATGCCGAGCGGGCCGCTTTGGCCGACTGCCGGGAGCGGGGGGAGGACCCGGTGGGAGCGACGATGTATGTGACGCTGGAGCCGTGTGCGCATGAGGGGCGGCAGCCGCCCTGCGTCGAGGCGCTGCTCGAGGCGAAGATTGGCCGAGTCGTGATCGCCTCCGAGGACCCCAGCGAGAAGGCCGCCGGGCGGGGGCCGGGGATTCTTCGCGATGGCGAGGTGGAGGTCGAGTTCGCCGCAGGCGCCGAGGCGGCATCCGCCCGCCTCCTCAACCAGCCCTTCCGCAAGCACGCCCGCACCGGCCTGCCTCTGGTCACGCTGAAGCTCGCGATGTCGCTCGACGGCCAGACCTCGACCGCCCCCGGCGATTCGCCCTGGATCTCCGGCGAGCGGAGCCGCGAGCTCGTTCACCGTTGGCGCGCCGAATCCGACGCGGTCGCCGCCGGCATCGGCACCGTCCTCGCCGATGACCCCCTGCTCACCGCCCGCGTCGACCCTTCCGCTGCGCCTTATTCCCGCATGGCGGGAACAAAGCACACCGCGCACCAGCCGCTTCGAGTTGTCTTCGACTCTCAAGCCCGCCTCCCGCTCGACTCCCAGCTCCTTGCAACGCTCGACCAGTCGCCCGTGCTCGTTATCACCGCTCCCGACGCGGACCCGACCCGCGTCAGCGCCCTGAAGGACGCCGGCGCCGAGATCCTCGTCGCCACCGACATTGAAAGCGCCCTACGCGAGCTGGGCCGCCGTGAAATCACCAGCCTCTTCCTCGAGGGCGGGCGCACGCTTGCCACGGCCTTCCTCGCCGCTGACCAGCTAGATGAGTCGAGGACCTTCATTGCGCCCGTCCTCCTCGGAGCCGCGGACGATCCTCGCGCGGGTGGCGCGGGGGGAGGGGGGGTCGAGGACGACCCCGCCCGCAGCGCCCCCCCTCCCCCCGGGACAGGACCCGCGCGCCGGAGCGCCCTCGCCTCATCCACCGAACAGGTCGGCGAGGATGTCCTAATCACGGCCCGATACAAGGAGTGGTGAGGTGTTCACCGGACTGATCCAGGACGTCGGCCGAGTCGAGTCGGTCGAGCGCGGCGCCGACGGCGCCCGGCTGCGCATTGCGACGACCCTCGCCCCCGAGGTCGCCCTCGGTGACTCGGTTGCGGTCAACGGGGTCTGCCTCACCGCGACCTCCGTCGACGACGACGGCTTCGAGACCGAGGCGATGAACCAGACGCTCGAGGTCACCGCGCTGGCCAGGGTCGAGAGCGGCTCCAGGGTCAACCTCGAGCTGGCGATGCAGGCGTCGGATCGGCTCGGCGGCCACATCGTGCAGGGGCACGTCGACGGCGTCGGCGAGAGTCTGTCGGTCGAGGACGACGGCTTCGCGAAGCGCGTCCGCGTCGCCCTTGCCCCCGACCTCCTCCGCTACGCCGTCGACAAGGGCTCGATCACGCTCAGCGGGGTCAGCCTGACGATCGCCGCGCTCGGTGAGGAGTGGGTCGAGGTCTCGCTGATCCCAGAGACGCTGGAGCGGACCAACCTCGGCGAACTTAAGCCGGGAAGCAAGCTGAACGTCGAGTGCGACATCGTGGCGAAGTACGTGGAGCGGTTGCTGAGACCATTCGCGGGAAAGGAGCAGGCATGAGCGAGACCGAGACCGAGAGAGCGGTGAGCGCCGAGCTGGGGGAGAGTCCGTTCTCGACAATCGAGGAAGCGATCGAGGAGATCCGCCGCGGCCGCATGGTCGTCGTCTGCGACGGCGAAGACCGCGAGAACGAGGGCGACCTGGTGATGGCGGCGCAGTTCGCCACTCCGGAGGCGGTCAACTTCATGGCCAAAGAGGCGCGCGGGCTGGTCTGCCTGGCGCTGACCGCGGAGCGCTGCGAACGGCTCGGGCTGAAGCTGATGGCGGCGAAGAACGAGGCACCGCTGCAGACCGCCTTCACGGTCACGATCGAGGCCGCCGGTGGGGTCAGCACCGGGATCTCCGCCCATGATCGCGCCCACACGATCCAGGTCGCGATCGACCCCGAGTCGGGCCCGCGCGACATCGTCGTGCCCGGCCACATGTTCCCGCTGCGGGCCAAAGACGGCGGCGTGCTCGAGCGCACCGGCCACACCGAGGCCAGCGTCGACCTCGCCCGCCTCGCCGGCCTCACCCCGGCCGGGGTGATCTGCGAGGTGATGAACGACGACGGCACCATGGCCCGCGTCCCCGACCTGATCCCGTACTGCCGCAAGCACGGCCTCAAGATGATCACCGTCGCCGAGCTGATCGCCTACCGGCGCCGCACCGAGAAGCTGGTCGAGCGGGTCGTCGATACCGCCCTGCCGACCTCCTTCGGCGACTTCACCGCGGTCGGCTACCGCTCGCTGGTCGACGACAAACACCACGTGGCGATGGTCAAGGGCGAGGTCGACGGGGCCAAGGACGTGCTGGTCCGGGTCCACAGCGAGTGCCTCACCGGCGACGTCTTCCACAGCATGCGCTGCGATTGCGGCGAGCAGCTCGCCTCGGCGCTGGCGATGATCGAGGAGGAGGGCGAGGGCGTCCTGCTCTACCTCTCCCAGGAGGGGCGCGGGATCGGCCTGCTCAACAAGCTGCGCGCCTACAAATTGCAGGAGGAGGGCGCCGACACGGTCGAAGCCAACCTCAAGCTCGGCCTGCCGGCGGACCTGCGCGACTACGGGATCGGCGCCCAGATCCTCGTCGACCTCGGCCTCTCGAGTATCCGCATCCTCACCAACAACCCGAAAAAGATCGTCGGGCTCGAGGGCTACGGCCTTTCCGTCTCCGAGCAGGTGCCGATCGAGTCCGACCCGAACATGCACAACGAGGCCTACCTGCGCGCCAAGCGCGACAAGATGGGGCACTCGCTGCACCACCAGGGCCTGGCGCTCGACGAGGAGATGATCCGCGACGAGGAGGAACGCGACGCGAAGGAAGCCGATGGCTGAGGCCGGCGCGTTCCTGGAGGAGTTCACGGCGGAGGAGCGCGCGGCGCTGGCCCCGCTGCGCTTTGCCGTCTGCGTCGGGCGCTTCTACGAGGACCTGGCGCAGCGCCTGGTTGCGGGGGCTCACCAGGGCTTCGAGCTGGCCGGGGTGCCGGCCGACCACGTCAGCGCGCACTCGGTCCCCGGCGCCTACGAGCTGCCCTTCGCCGCGAAGCTGCACGCAACCGCCGGCCGCGTCGCCGGGGTCGCCTGCCTCGGCGTAGTGATCCGCGGCGAGACCGACCACTACGACTTTGTCTGCGCCGAGGCCGCCCGCGGCATCCAGGAGGTCCAGCTCGAGGCCGGCGTCCCCTGCGCCTTCGGCGTGATCACCTGCGACAACATGGAGCAGGCCCTCGCCCGGGCCGGCGGCGACAAGCGCGACCAGGGCCGCAACGCCGCCCTCACCGTCGCCCGCATGGCCCTGCTGAAACAGGAGGTCAACCCGTACCGCTGGCAGGTCCGCGACGCCTAGCGTCGACCTGTACCATCCACGATCCTTATGGCCAAGGTATGCCACAGCTGCGGCAAGGGACCCGGTTTCGGCCAGTCCCGCAGCCACTCGATGGTCGCCACCAAGCGGCGCTTCGATCCGAACCTGCAGAAGGTCCGGATCCAGGAGAACGGCCGCCCGCTGCGCACCTACGTTTGCACGCGCTGCCTCAAGTCGAACAAGGTCACGAAGGCCGGCTGACTCGGAGGGCGTAGTGGGGGAGGGGTCTGGTCACTCCCCGGTCGAATTTGTCGCGTCCCCTAAAGGGGACAGCTCCCTCAGATTGAGCCCGCCTATGGCGGGCAAAAGACAGATTGCATTTCGCGGCGCTTCGCGGACATTCGCCCGGGGAGTGACCAGACCCCTCCAACGACACGCACTCTCGGGACGGCCGAGGGTTCGGAGCTTTCTTCACTGAGAACCCCCGGCCTGCACCCGGCCTCTCGGGGACGGCCGATGTGGCTCCGGTAGTAGGGAACGTGTTGTGAGGGGAGCCGATACCCCTCAGCGGGAATGTCGCGAAGTGGCGGAAATGCAATCCGATTCCTGCGCGCCATAGGCGCGCACCATCATCGGGAGCTGCCCCCTTTAGGGGGCGCGACTGAATTCACGATGAGGGGTATCGGCTCCCCTTCCCCGCCAAGCCCCCGAACACCGGGCGCTACTTAACCTGCTCGACGACCGGGTGCTCGCCGGTCGGCGCCGGATCCCCCTCGGCCGGCTCAACGTGGAGCCGCGGCAGGATGCGGTCGAGCCAGCTTGGCAGCCACCAGGCGCGCTCGCCGAACAACTGCATGATCGCGGGGACGAGGACGGAGCGGATGATCACGGCGTCGATGAAGACGGCGGCGGCGAGGCCGAGGCCGAAGAGTTTGATGATGCGGTCGTCGCCGATCATGAAGGAGGCGAAGACGGTGACCATGATCGCCGCGGCGGCGGTGATCACGCGGCCGGTCAGGGCGAGGCCGCGGGTAACGGCTTCGGTCGCGTCCTTGCGGTGTTCCCACTCCTCGTGGATCCGCGACATCAGGAAGACCTCGTAGTCCATCGAGAGACCGAAGATGATCGAGAAGAGGAAGATCGGGAAGAAGGAGATGATCGGGCCGGTGCTGTCGACGCCGATCAGACTGGCGCCCCAGCCCCACTGGAAGACGGCGACGATCAGGCCGAAGGCGGCGCCGATCGAGAGCAGGTTCATCGCGATCGCCTTCAGCGGTACCAACACCGAGCGGAAGACGGCCATCAGCAACAGCCCCGAGAGCAGTACGACGACGCCGATGAAGAGCGGCAGCTTGTCGGCGATCGCGGTGCCGAAGTCCTCGAAGATCGCGGTGATGCCGCCGACGTGCAACTGCGTGTTCGTCCTCTGCTCGATTGGTGGGATCACGTGGTCGCGGATATGGTCGAGCAGTTCCGTCGTCTTCTCGCTCTGCGGCGAGGTCGTCGGGTAGGCCTGGAAGACGGCGGTGTCCTTGGCCGGGTTGAACATCACCGGCGTCACTTTCGCGACCCCGTCTTCGCTCTCGAGCTCTTTGTGCAGGAGCAGCAGGCCCTCGTCGTCGCCCTTGTCTGGCAGCGCCGCGACCATCAGGAAGGGGCCGTTGAAGCCGGGGCCGAAGCCCTCGGCGAGCAGGTCGTAAGCTTCCTTCGTGGTCGACCCCGCCGGGTCGGTGCCGGCGTCGTTGGAGCCGAGCCGCAGCGAGAGCGTGGGGATGCAGAGGATCAACAGCAGGCCGCCGGAGATGACGGCCGAGAGCACCGGACGGCGCTGGATCTCGCGGCTCCAGCGGAACCAGCGCGTGTCTTCGGCGTTGGCCGAGGTGCGGCCGAGGCCGGGTATGCGCAGGCGGTTGACCCGGCGGCCGACGATCGTCAGCAGCGCTGGCAGCAGGGTCAGCGCCGCGATCATCGTGAACAGAACCGCCAGCGCCGCGGCAATCGCCACTCCGTAGAGGAAGGAGAGGCCGAGCAGCAGCATCCCCATCAGGGCGATGATCACCGTCACCCCCGCGAACAGCACTGCCCGGCCGGCGGTGTCGATCGCCGCGATCGCGGCGGGGCGCGGCTCCAGCCCCTCGTCGAGGCCGTTGCGGAAGCGGGTGAGGATGAAGAGGGCGTAGTCGATGCCGACGCCGAGGCCGATCATGAACGCCAGCTGTGGAGCGAACTCGGCGGTAGGGAAGACGTGCGTCCCCAGCGTGACCAGGCTCAGTCCCACTCCGAGCGCGAACAGCGCGGTAACGACTGGCAGCCCCATCGCCACCACCGAGCCGAAGGTCAACAGCAGGATCACGATCGCGGCTAGGAGGCCGACAAAGCCAGAGATATCGGCTTCTTCCTCGGCCCGGACTTCCTCGATCGGCTGGCCGCCGAGCTCGACCTGGAGGCCATTGCCGTTGGCGTCGCGGGCGACTTCGACCAGCTTTTCGGTGTCCTCCTTGTCGATCTTCTCGTTGGTGACGTCGTACTGGACCGTCGCGTAGGCGATCTTGCCGTCGTCGCTGACGGCGGCGGCGCCATCGCCGGCGTAGGGGCTCGCCACTTCGCTCACGTGCGGCAGCTTTTCCGCCGTGACGAAGACACCCTCCATCCGCTTGCGAACGGGGGTCGACTCCACGCCCGAGTCCGACTTGAAGGCGATCTGGGTGGTTTCCCCCGACTGTGCCGGGAAGTGCTCTTCGAGCAGGTCGAGGGCCTCCTGGGAGTCCGACGACGGCAACTTGAATTCTTCGCTGAAATCGGAGCCGACCGAGCCGGCCAGCATTCCGACCCCGATCAGGGCCACGATCCAGCCGACGATCACCGTCTTGCGGTGGCCCGTGCACCAGGTGGCAAAGCGTCGCATCCGGCGCGCCACGCTAGCAACGCAGCCAGCTCGGCGTTCGGCGTCCGCGGCGGGTGGCTAGATTCCCCCGCAGATGCCCGATCCCTCGATTGCCCGGTTCCGGCGGGTCATCACGTCTGCCTACGCCTCGTTGGAGGCGCGCCGCCAAGAGGTCAACGACCTCAACGTCTTCCCGGTCGCCGACGGCGACACCGGCGACAACATGGCGATGACCATGCGCGCCGTGATGGAGGAGCTGGACCGGCTCGACGGCCTCGAGGTCGACGAGGTCGGTCGCACCCAGCTCGTCCAGGCGCTGGCCCGGGCGGCGCTGATGGGCGCCCGCGGCAACTCCGGCGTGATCCTCAGCCAGATCGTCCGCGGCGCCGCGGAGGAGCTGGCCAGCCGCCCCGGCGAGCTGGTCGACCCGGTGTTGGTTGCCGCCTCCTTCGCCCGCGCCGCCGACGCCGCCTACGAGTCGGTGCGCGAGCCGGCCGAGGGGACGATGCTGACCGTGTTCCGCGAGATGGCCCACTCGTTGGCCCGCCAGCTCGCCCACCTTGAGGCCGACAAGCAGCGGCTCGGCCGCGACGTCAGCGACGCCGAGCAGGACGCGGTGCTGGCCGAAGTGCTGGAGCGGGCGATCGCCGACGGCGAGCGGGCGGTGGCGCGGACGCCGGAGCAGCTCGACGTGCTGCGCGAGTCCGGCGTCGTCGACGCCGGCGGCCACGGCCTCGTCCTGATCCTGGCCGGGGTGGTGGCGGGACTGCGCGGCGACGACGCCGAGCTGCCCGAGGTGCCCCACCACGAGCCGCCGCGGATGAGCCACCCGCACCACGAGGACAGCCGCTTCCGTTACTGCACCAACTTCATCGTCTCCGGCAGCGGCCTCTCCTCACGCGAGTTCCTGCCGCGGCTGGAGGGGCTGGGCGATTCGGTCCTGGTGGTCGGCGACGAGGCGACGCTCAAGGTCCACGTCCACACCGACGAGCCGGAGGCGGCGGTGGCGCTGTTCGAGGGCGCCGGCGAGGTGACCAACCTCGACGTCGCCGACATGCGCGAGCAGATGGCCGAACGCACGGCGCGGCTGGAAGCGGGGCGGACGGGCGTGGTCGCGGTCGCTGCCGGCGGGGGCCTTGAACGGCTCTTTGCCGAGCTCGGCGCCCACGTCGTCCCCGGCGGCGAGACGCTCAACCCGTCGACCTACGAGCTGCTGGCCGGGATCCACGGCGTGCCGAGCGAGGAGATCCTCGTCCTGCCCAGCTCCTCCAACGTGGTGATGGCGGCTGAGCGCGCCTGCGAGCTCTCCGAGAAGCCGGCGCGGGTGGTGCCGGCGCTCTCCCAGCAGGCGAGCCTGCTGGCGCTGGTCGAGCTCGACCCGGGCGCGGGGGCCGAGGAGAACGCCGGCCGCCTCGGCGAGGCGCTCGACGGCGTCGCCAGCGGCGGCGTCGCTCCAGCCGCCCGCGACGACGCCCAGGGGCGCTTCAAGAAAGGCGACGCGGTCGGCTTCGCCGATGGTGAGATCGTCGCTTGGGGCGGCACTGGCTCGACCCTGACCGAGACGATCCAGCATCTCGCGGCGGGGGCGGAGATCGTCACGGTGATCGCCGGCGAGGGAGCGCCGATTTCGCTCGCGGAGATCGACACCCACGCCCCCGACGGGGTCGAGATCGAGACCCACGAGGGGGGCCAACCGAGCTGGTGGTGGCTGCTCGCGGCTCAGTAGTGCGCAGCTTCGGCGGCGAGCGCGAGCTGACCCGCGCCGAGCTGCTCGGCGCACCAGTTCACTGGCCCCGTCCCGGCGCCCTCGACGTTTCGATCCAGGCGCTTGAGGGAGTCGGCCCAAAGCTGGCCGAGGCCGCTGCTGAAGCCGGGATCCAGACCGTCGGCGATGTGCTGCTGCGCTTCCCACACCGGCACCGCGACCGAACTGTCCGGCTACTTGCCGACCTCGAGCCGGGAGATCAGGCGACGATCCTGGTCGACGTCCTCGGTACCAAACCGCGCCCGTTCCGCAAACGCCGTCTCAGCATTACCAGTGTCAAAGTCGGCGATGAAAGCGGCCACGTCAAGGCGACTTGGTTCAACCAGCCTTGGGTGGCAAGCAAACTCGAGACCGGGGCGCGCTTGCTGCTCACCGGCAAGAGAGATAAGCGCGGCTTCGCGGTAAGCGAATGGGAGCTCGTTGCTGCCGCGGGTGGCGCGGGGGAGGGTCCGAGAACGGACACATATGCCCGCCCGCAGGACCCTCCCCCGAGACAGGACCCGCGGCCGACTAGCTTCGTCCCAGTCCATCCCGCCACCGAGGCCCTGAAAGCCCAGCGGATCCGCGACTGGGCCGAGCAGGCCTGCCGCTGGGCGCCGAACGCGATCGAGGGGCTGCCGGCGGAGCTGCGGGCGCGGCGGCGGCTGGCCGGGGTAGGGGACGCGATTCGTGCCGCCCACTTCCCCGAGCGGCCCGAGCAAGCCGAGGGGGCGCTGCAGCGGATCGCCTTCGAAGAGCTCTTCCTGCACCAGGCGCTGCTCGCCAGCCGCAAGCGCAGCCACCGAACGGCGCGCCCGGCCCCGCGGCTGGGCAAGCCAGGTGACGCGGTCGGCCGCTGGCTCGACTCGCTGCCTTTCGCGCCGACCGGGGACCAGCTCGGCGCCTTCGAGGAGATCGACGCCGACCTCGACGCGGGCGAGCCGATGCAGCGGCTGCTGATGGGCGAGGTCGGCTCCGGCAAGACCGTGGTCGCCGTCTACTCGATGCTGCGGGCTCTGGAAGCCGGCTACCAGGCGGCGCTGATGGCTCCAACCGAGACTCTGGCGGAGCAGCACGCGATCACCCTCGGCCGGCTCCTGGCGGAAGAGGCGATTCCGTTCGCTCTGTTGACCGGGGCGACGCCGGCCGCGAGTCGCCGCCAAGCCCTGAACCAGCTCGCCAGCGGCGAGCTGGGACTCATCTTGGGCACTCACGCCTTGATCGAGCCGGCGGTCCGGTTCGCGCGGCTCGGGCTCTGCGTGGTCGACGAGCAGCACCGCTTCGGGGTCGAGCAGCGCCGTGCGCTCGACTCGAAGGGAGTGGAGGGGATGGCGCCGCACGTGCTCCACATGACCGCGACCCCGATCCCGCGCACGCTCTCGCTCACAGCCTACGGCGACCTCGACACCACCGCCCTGCACGAGCTGCCGGCCGGACGGCAGCCGGTCGAGACCTGGCTGGTCGAGGAGGAGCGCCGCGGCGCCGCCTACGAGTTCCTGCGCGAGCGGCTGCGCGAGGGCCGCCAGGCCTACGTCGTCTGCCCGCTGGTCGAGCAGTCGGACAAACAACCCGGCAAGGCGGCCGAGGCGGAGGCGGAGCGGCTGCGCGCCGGCGAGCTGCACGACTTCCGGCTCGGCGTGCTGCATGGCCAGATGTCCTCGGCGGCGAAGGCGGAGGCGATGCGGGCGTTCGCGGCAGGGGAGACCGACGTGCTGGTGGCGACGACGGTGATCGAGGTCGGAATCGACGTCGCCAACGCGACCGTGATGGTGATCGAGGGGGCGGAGCGCTTCGGCGTCTCGCAGCTGCACCAGTTGCGCGGCCGGGTCGGGCGCGGCGAGCATGCCTCGCAGTGCTTGCTGTTCGCCGCAGAGGCGGGCGGGATGGCGCGGCGGCGGCTGCAGGCGGTTGCCAAGGAGCGCGACGGCTTCAAGCTGGCCGAGGTCGACCTCGGCCTACGCGGCGCGGGCGAGATCCTCGGCACCCGCCAGAGCGGCCTGCCGCGCTTCGCCGTCGCCGAGCTGCCCGAGGACACGCCGACCCTCGTTGCCGCGCGCGAGGAGGTGCTGGCCCTGTTGCGCCGCCACGGCTCGCTTGCCGACCCGGCGCTGGGTCCGTTGCTCGACGCCGCCCGCCAGCGCTTCGGCGCCGGCGCCGCCGACCCGATTCCCCTCTAATGAAGGCATGAGGGTGATTGCGGGAGAGCTCAAGGGGCAGCGCCTCGTCGCGCCGCGCGGCTGGAAGGTGCGCCCGACCTCCGACCGTGTCCGCGAGGCGACCTTCTCCGCGCTCGGCGAGCGGGTCGAGGGTGCCGTCGTGCTCGACCTCTACAGCGGCACCGGCGCGCTAGGGATCGAGGCGCTCTCGCGCGGCGCCGCCCGCGCCGTGCTCGTCGACCGCGACACTCGGCCCGCGCTCGGCAACGTCGAGCGGCTCGGCCTCGGCGGCCGCGCCAAGCTGGTCCGGGCCGAGGTCGGCCGCTGGCTCGCCGCGCTCCCGGAAGGCGCGGACGCGCCCCGCTTCGACCTCGTCTTCGTCGATGCCCCATATAGACTCGCCGACCGCGTGGCGCAGGACTTGGACACACATCTGCCGCGGCTACTAGCCGCCGGGGGGCGGGCGATCGTCGAGAGCGGCGCTCGCAGCCCGCTGCGGATCGAGTCGCTGGAGCGGCTGCGCCAGCGACGCTACGGCGCCGCCGACGTCTCGATCTACGCGGAGGTGGGAGAGTGAGTGAGCGCAACGGCACCGTGGTCTGCCCGGGCAGCTACGACCCGGTCACCAACGGCCACGTCGACATCATCACCCGCACCTCGCGGGTCTTCGACCGGGTTGTCGTCGGCGTCGTCAACAACCCGATCCGCAAGGAGAAAACGCTCTTCACGGCGGAGGAGCGCCGCGACTTCATCCGCGAGGCGACTGCCGACCTCGCCAACGTGGAGGTGCAGATCTTCGCCAACCTGCTGGTCGAGTTCGCGCGCGAGAACGGTGCCAAGTCGATCGTCAAGGGGATGCGGGCGATCTCCGACTTCGAGTACGAGTTCGAGATGGCCCAGCTCAACCGCAAGCTCGACCCCGGGATCGAGAGCATCTACGTGATCGCCTCCCCTCACTACAGCTTCCTCTCCTCGACCGGGGTGAAGGAGATGGCGACCTTCGGCGGCAACGTCTCCGACCTCGTTCCGGCCGGGGTCGCCACCGCGCTGGCTGACCGCCTGGGCGACAGGTAGGCTTTCGGCCAACCCAGTCTGCCCCTGGGCGACGGCTTGCAAAAAGACGGCCCGGATAACGGCATCTTCACCAAAAACCCCGCATACACGTAGGCTTACGACCGGCAAATGGACGTACTCGTTCTCATAGACAAGCTGGACGACGTCGTCCACAACGCCCGACCGGTCCCGCTGACCGACCAGGTGCGTGTGGACCGCGAGGAGATCTACGACCTCCTCGACCAGATGCGCGCGACGATCCCCGAGGAGATCAAGCAGGCGCGCTGGATCGTCAAGGAGCGCCAGGAGATGCTGGCCGAGGCTAAACGCGAGGCGGAGCGGATCGTCCGCGAGGCGCGCGAGCAGCAGGCCCGCTTGATCTCCGACGAGGAGGTCACCAAGCAGGCCGAGCGCGCCGCCGACGAGATCGTCGAGGACGCCCGCACCCGCGAGCGCGAAATCCGTCTCGGCGCCGAGGACTACGCCGACGAGATCCTCAACACGCTCGAAGTCAACCTGCAGAAGTTCCTCGCGGCCGTACAGCGCGGCCGCGACCGGCTGGCCGGTCGCGAGGATGAGCAGCCGGTCGCCGAGCTGGACGAGCAGCCTTAGCGTTGTAAGGGCGGAGGGCCGGTGGTCCCTCCTCACTCGCAACTCGTCGCCGATGAGTTAGCGGCTGATGCCTCGATGCGCAGCTCTCCTCCCGCGCAAAACGTTCGCAGGGACCACCGGCCCTCCGCTCATGTCACCGCTGCGGTTAGTGGCGGTTAGGGACGGAGCGTTGTAGGTCTTCGGCGCCCCCGCGCTCGCCGATTCCCCGGCCTTACTCGAGTTTCAGGTCCTTCAGCGCTGACCAGCGGGGGTCGGTCGCTTGCTCGTGTTCGTGGGCGGCTGGGTCGGCGTCGTTGAGCGGCTTGCCGCAGACGGGGCAGAGGCCGGCGCAGTCGGGGCGGCAGAGGAAGCGGGAGGGGAGGGCGAGCATCGTGGCGTCGTGGGCCCAGCGGCCGAGCTCGAGCTCGTCGTCGACCACGTAGGGGCTGAGCAGCTCCTCGTCCTCGGTCTGCGCCTGGTCGGCCTCGCGCGTCTCGACCTCGAGGTCGAGCGCGGCCGGCTCGAGGCAGCGCACGCACGGGCCTTCCAGGTGGGCCGGAAACTGGAGGTGGAACGCGTAGCCGCCGCTCGGCCGCGAGACGTCGAGCCGCACGGCCGGTGCGGCCGGGTTGGCGACGTAGGTCTGGCCGCCCAGCTCGAACGGCTCCAGCTCGACCGGGAGCTCCAGCCGCTTCCCCTCGCCGAAGGAGAGGGACAGGCGGCCCAGGTCGATGACGGTGCTGCGCGCTGCGGGCATGAGCCGACCTCCGCTGGCCTCGGGCTTACGATGACTCCTCCCGACGAGATTACGGAATGACTCATTTCGACTGGAAACCCGAGATCTACCTGGAGCGGATCCGTGCCGAGATCCCCGGCTACGACGAGCTCCAGGAGCAGGCTGTGGCGGCGATCCCGTTCCCGCCCGAGCGCGTGTTGGAGCTGGGGATGGGGACGGGAGAGACGACCCGGCGCCTGATCGAGGCCCACCCGGAGGCCTGGGTGATCGGGCTCGACTCCAGCCCCGACATGGTCTTCCGCGCACGTCAGACCTACGACGACGTCCAGCTCGCCCGCATCGAGGATCCGCTGCCGGACGGCCCCTGGGACCTGGTGATCTCCGTGCTCTCGGTCAACCAGCTCGACGACGAGAAGAAGCAGGCGCTCTTCCGCCGCGTCCGCGATCACGCCCGCGCCGTGGTGATCGGCGACGTCTTCGTCGGCGACCAGCTCGCGAACCTCACCCGCTGGAGCGAAGGGACGGTCTTCTGGCAGAAAGGCGACCTGGCGGTCGTTCGCGCGACGTACTGAGGGAGTCGGGTGCCCTTCCAGCGCAGCGGCGTCCTGATTTTCGCAGCGGCGCTCTCGGCGAGAGAGACACCGTTAACGGCGAAAATCCCAGCAAGCAGGAGGGGCACCCGACTCCCTCACCCACCGCCCGAGCAATCGGCCGCTACTATTCCGCGCTCAATGGCCGTACCGAAGAAGAGAACTTCCAGCGCCCGCCGCGACAAGCGGCGCGCCAACCACAAGGCCGGCAAGGCGCCGCTGAGCCGCTGCCCGCGCTGCCACAGCCCGCGGCTGCCGCACCGGGTCTGCCCGACTTGCGGGACCTACGCCGGCCGCGAGGTCGTCTCCCACCGCATCGCCGAGACTCCGGCGACGAGCGCTGCCGACTCCGAGTAGTCGTGTCGCCTGACCGCGGCGTCACCGTTGCCCTCGACGGGTACGGCGCTGAGCAGGGCTTCGACGTGCTTGCCGAGGGGGCGCGGCGTGCCACCGCCGACGGCATCGCCGTGCGCGTATTCGGACCCGAGCGCGAGCTCGACCTCGGTGGGGTCGAGGGCGTAGAAGTCATCCCGACCGCTGAGTGGATCGGCAACGACGAGGACCCCGTGCCGGCGGTCCGCGCCAAGCCCGAGGCCTCGGTCGTGCGCGCCGCGCGCGACGTCGCCGACGACGCGGCCGACGCGCTGGTCAGCCCCGGCTCGACCGGCGCGACGATGGCCGCCGCGACCTTCGGCCTGCGCCGCCTCAAGGGCGTGCAGCGTCCCGCGCTCGCCGTACGGCTGCCGGTCCCAGGCAAGACGGTGCTCTTCCTCGACGTCGGCGCCAACGTCGAGGTCCGCGCCCAGCACCTGGTCCAGTTCGCCTTCCTCGGCGCCGCCTTCAGCGCCGCCGTGCTCGCGGTCGAGAACCCGGAGGTTGGCCTGCTCACGGTCGGTCAGGAGGCTGGCAAGGGTCGCGAGGAGGTGGTCGAGGCCAACCGCGTGCTCGCCGACGCGCCTGGAATCGCCTTTGCCGGCAACGTCGAGGGCGGCGACCTCACCGCCGCTACGGTCGA
Organism: uncultured Solirubrobacterales bacterium; assembly: GCA_963846515.1. Lineage (GTDB taxonomy): Bacteria > Actinomycetota > Thermoleophilia > Solirubrobacterales > 70-9 > VAYN01. The sequence continues at coordinate 1,000,579 of CAWJWC010000005.1, forward strand.
CGTCGTCGTCACCGATGGCTTCACCGGCAACGTCGTCCTGAAGTCGATGGAGGGGACCGCGAAGACGGTCGCCGGTGCGGTGGGCGACGCGGCCCGGTCCAATCCGGTCTCCGCCATCGGCGGGCTGCTGCTGAAGCCCGCCCTCGGCGGCCTCAAACGCGAACTTCATCCCGACACGACCGGCGGCGCGATCTTGCTCGGGCTGCGCGGGATCGCCGTGGTCGGCCATGGCAGCGCCGGCGCCGAGGGGATCGCCAACGCGGTGCGCTTAGCTGCCCGCTGCGCCGAGGTCGACGCGGTCGGCCGCACCGCCGCTTTGCTGCGCGAGGGCGGGGCCACGCGCGGTGCGCTCGCGGCCGAGGGGAGCGCGTGATAGGAACCAGGGAATGAATCGCGACGAAGTCCTGGCCCTGGTCCGCCGCCACCTGGCCGAGGAGCTCGAGGTCGAGATCGAGAAGATCGACGAGGGCACCCGCTTCAAAGAGGACCTCGACGCCGACTCGCTCGATCTCTACGAGCTGGTGATGGAGCTCGAGGACCGCTACGGGATCAAAGTCTCCGAGGAGCAGGCGTCGCGGATCGAGACCGTCGGCGACGCGGTCGGGTTCGTGATCGAGCACGCCCCGGCCTGAGCGGTGGCGGCGGAGCCCGAGCCGACCACGGCCCTGGCGGCGCTGATCGAGGAGCTGCCCGCCGAGCTGCGCCGCCAGGCGCTCACCCACTCCTCTTGGACCGAGCGCCGCATCGACTCCTTCGAGCGCCTCGCCTTCCTCGGCGACAGCGTGCTCGGCCTCGCGGTCGCCGGCGAGCTGTTCGAGCGCTTCGACGAGCTCGCCTCCGGCGGCCTGACCAAGGTCCACAACCAGGCGGTCAGCGGCGTTTCCTGCGCCGAGGTCGGGCGCCGGCTCGGGGTGCCGGAGATGCTGCGTGCAAACGAGCCCGAGGACTTCACAGGCGCGATCCCGGCCGAGGTTCTGCTCGACGGCGAGCGGCCGCTGCCGGAGGCGACGGAGGCGCTGATCGGCGCCTGCTACGTCGCCTTTGGCTTCGAGCGCACCGCTGCGGCCGTGATCGCCGCCTTCGAGCCGCGCATCGAGCACGCCTCGGAGACCAGGATCGATTTCAAGTCGGCCCTGCAAGAGCTGCTCGCGCGCCGTGGGGCGCGCGTAAGCTACGAGGTCACGGCCGCCACCGGTCCGCCCCACCGGCGCACCTTCGCGGTGGAGGCGATCGTCGACTCCGAGCGGGTCGGGGAAGGGATCGGGCGGAGCAAGAAGGCGGCCGAGCAGGTCGCCGCCGAGCAGGCGTTAAAGCAGCTAGGTGGGTGAAAACGGAGCGTAGTTCGCGTCCGACTCGCTCGCGAGCCTAGGGGTTCAGGAACGAGGAGCACATGTATCTGAAATCGATCACGATGAAGGGGTTCAAGTCGTTCCCCGAGCGGGTGAGCCTCGAGTTCTCGCCCGGCGTCAGCGTGATCGTCGGCCCCAACGGCTCCGGCAAGTCGAACATCACCGACGCGGTGCTCTGGGCGCTCGGCGAGCAGAGCCCGGGAGCGATCCGCGGCGCCTCGATGCAGGACGTGATCTCCGCCGGCGGCAAAGGGATCGGGCAGCGCCGTGCGGCCGAGGTCGAGGTCGTGATCGACAATTCCGACGGCCGCGCCGCGACCGAGTTCTCCGAGGTCGCCGTGCAGCGCCGCCTCGACCGCTCCGGCGATAGCGGCTACCGCCTCAACGGTGCCCGCTGCCGACTCGCCGACGTCACCGACGTGCTCTCCGACACCAACCTCGGGCGCGAGATGCACTCGGTGATCTCGCAGGGCCGGGTCGAGACGATCGTCCACTCGAAGCCGCGCGAGCGCCGCCTCCTGGTCGAGGAGGCCGCCGGGCTGGGCAAGCACCGCAAGCGCCGTCGCCGCGCCGAGCTGAAGCTGCGCGCCGCCCGCGACAACCTCGACCGCGCGCTCGACGTCGAGCGCGAGGCGCGGGCGCGGCTGCGGCCGCTGAAGCGCCAGGCGCAGGCGGCCGAGCTGGGCGCCCGGATCGAACGCGAGGAGCTCGGCCTGCGCGCCGAGATCGTCTCCGAGGAGCTGCGCTTCGGCGCCGACCGGGCGGCCGCCGCGGAAAAGGCCGCAGCGAAAGCGCGCAAGACGCGCACCGAGCTGGAGGAGCGGCTGGCCGCGGTCGGCAAGCGCCGCCGCGAGGCCGAGGAGCGCTTCGCCGCCCGCGACCGCGAGCGCACCCAGGCCTGGGGCCTCTTGACCAAGCTGCGCGGCGAGCAGGAGCGGATCGCGGTTCGCGCCAACAGCCTCTCCAGCCGCGCCACCGAGCTCGAGGCGGGGCTGGAGCGGCTGCGCTCCGAGCTTGGCCCGCTAACCCTCGACGTCGGCTCCGGCGCCGCTCCTGGCGAGCGCGCCCGCAAGCTCGAGGAGGAGCTGGGCGAGATCGACGCCGGGCTCGGCGCCGCCCTCAAGGGGCTCGAGGTGGCTCGCTCCGACGCCGCCGCGGAGGCGGCCCGCGAGGCGGCGCTCGGCGACATCCGGGCGGGGGCAGAGCGCGCCTCCCGCCACGCCCGTCGCGCCGAGGGCCTGCTCGGCGAGCGCCATCGCGAGGCGATGCGCAAGCGCCTCGCCGACGGCGAGGCGCTGCTCGACGACGCCCGCGCCGCGCTCGCCGCGGTCGAGGGGATCGGGGCCGCGATCCGCGCCCGGGTCGAGCGCACCGAGGCCAAGGTGGTCGGCGGCGAGGACGACGGCGACGAGATCGCCGAGGAGCTGCGCGCCTGCTCGCGGCAGGAGTTCGAGCTGCAGGCGGAGATGTCGGCGGTGGCCGACGCGTTGACTAAAGCCGAGGTCGAGGCCGCCCACCTCGGCGACCGCCGCGCCGAGGCCGAGCGCGAGCTCGCCTCGATCGCCGAGCGGCTGGGCGAGGAGGTGCCCCCGGCCGAGCAGGCGATGAGCGAGGAGGAGCGGGCCGAGATCGACCGCCGGCTCGAGCGGCTGGAGCGGCGCCGTGCCCAGATCGGCCCGGTCAACCCGCTGGCCGAGCGCGAGTACGACGAAGCGCGCGAGCACGTCGAGAGCCTGCAGACGCAGCGCGAGGACACCGAGCGGGCGATGCGCGAGCTGGAGACGCTGATCCGCGACATCGACGACGAGATCGAGCGCGCCTTCGAGCAGACCTTCGACGCGACCGCGAGGAACTTCGAGGAGATGGTCGCCCACCTCTTCCCGGGCGGGCGCGGTGCCTTGCGCCGGGTCAGTCTGCGTCCGGTTCGTGACGAGGAGCGGCCGGCGGGCGAGCAGGAGACGCCGAGCGAGGCCGAGCCGGAGCCCGAGGAGGAGGAAGAAGAACGCGAGGAGCTCGGGGTCGAGATCGAGGTCACCCCCGCCGGCAAGTCGACCCGCAAGCTCTCGCTGCTCTCCGGCGGCGAGAAGTCGCTGGTCGCGCTTGCCTTCGTCTTCGCGGTCTTCCTCGCCCGGCCCTGCCCCTTCTACATCCTCGACGAGGTCGAGGCCGCCCTCGACGACGCCAACATCGATCGCTTCCTGCAGCTGATCCGGCGCTTCTCCGACCGCGCCCAGTTCGTCATCGTCACCCACCAGAAACGGACGATGGACGCCGCCGACGTCCTCTACGGGGTCAGCATGGGCGGCGACGGCGTGACCAAGGTCGTCTCGCGTCGCTTGCCGCGGGAAATCGCCGAGGGCGAGGGGGCGGACGAAGAGGACGAGGGCGGCAGCGCCCTCTCCGCCGTCGCCTAAGCAGCGTCGCCCGCTCGCTCGATCCGGGACTGCCGTGTAAGCGATACCCTCCGGTTCGAGGGAGGGGAGACCCTCGCGACCCGGGAGGGCAGCGATGGCACAGCGGCACATGGACAGGCTGACGTCGTTCGACACGTCGTTCCTGGCCAACGAGAAAGCGAACGGGCATATGGCGATCGGCGCCCTGCTGATGTGCGAGGGCAGCCCGCCGAGCGAGGAGGATTTCCTCACCCACATCCGCAGCCGCGTCCACCAGTTGCCGCGGCTGCGCCAGCGACTGCTCTACCCGCCGCTCGGCCTCGGCACTCCCTTCTGGGTCGACTACCCCGACTTCGACATCCACCGGCACGTGCGCCGCATCGCCCTGCCGGCGCCCGGCAGCGAGCAGCAGTTCCGCGACCTGGTCGGCGAGCTGCTGGCGCCGCCGCTCGATCGCTCGAGACCGCTCTGGGAGCTGATCCTGGTCGAGGGGTTCGAGGACGAGCGCTTCGGAATCGTCTACAAGACCCACCACGCGATGGCCGACGGGATCTCCGCGGTCGACATCGGGATGCTGCTCTTCGACGTCGAGCCGAAGCCCGAGCCGGCCCACGACGAGCAGCCTTGGAGCCCAGCTAGGTCGCCGTCAAAGCTTGGCCTGCTCGGCCGCGCCGGCTCCGGCATCGCGGCGACGCTGCGCCGCATGGTCCGTTGGCTACGGCGCGCCGCGCAGGACCCCCAGCGGGCCCGGCAGCGCGCCGGCGACGGCCTTGCCGGCCTTTGGGAGGTGACCTGGAACCTCGCCCGGCCGGCGCCGAAGGTGCCGCTGAACACCGAGATCGGACCGAACCGCAGCTTCTGCTGGGCCAGCTTCGACCTCGCCGAGTTCAAGCAGGTCAAGAACACACTCGGGGGCACCGTCAACGACGTCACCCTGGCGGTCACCGCCGGCGCCCTGCGCCGCTGGTTGGCCGAGCGCGAGGTCGACGTCGACGGGCTGGAGCTGAAGGCGCTGGTCCCGGTCTCGATCCGGACCGAAAACGAGCACGGCGAGCTCGGCAACAAACTGACCGCGATGCGCGGCCCGCTGCCGGTCGGGGTCGCCGAGCCGATCGCGCGGATGGGTGCGGTCAGCGCGGCGATGGACGCGCTCAAGGTCTCCAAGCAGCCGCTCGGCGCCGAGGCGATCTGGGGCCTCAACGACTGGTTCCGCGACTTCGCCCCGCCGGTACTGCTGATGCCGACCGCGGCGATCAACTTCTCGACCCGCCTCTTCAACCTCCTCGTCACCAACTTCCCCGGGCCGCAGATGCCTTTCTACGTGCTCGGCCGCGAGCTCACCGACGTCTACCCGATCGGCTTCCTCGCCCACCGCCACGCGCTCGCGATCGCGATCCTCAGCTACAACGGCCGGGTCGGCTTCGGCCTGCTCGCCGACCCCGACTCCCTGCCCGACGCCGAACGGCTGGTCGGCCACCTCGAGGCTGCGGTCGAGGAGCTCAAGACCGCCGTCGCGCAGATAGCCTCCCCGTCCGGAAATGGCAACGAGCTGGCAGGAAGCGATCAACCTCGGTTCGCGCGCGAGCGTGAACGCCTCGGCGGCTGAGCCCGGGGCCGAGCCGCAGCGCCGCGGCGTCTTCCGCCGCCTGCGCGCGAGCCTCTCGAAAAGCCGCCAGGCGCTGACCGAGGAGATCTCGGCCAGCCTCTTCGACCGCATCGACGAGGAGACCTGGGAGCGGCTCGAGGAGGCGCTGATCCTCGCCGACGCCGGCGCCCCGACCACCGCCGCCGTGGTCGAGCGGCTCGAGCACGAGGTCGAGGCCGGCACCGTTCCCGCCGACGGCGCCGCCGTGCGCGACCGCCTGATCGAGATCCTCGCCGAGGTCGCCTCGACCGGTCGGGCGCCGATCAACCTCAGCGGCGAGCCGGCGGTGCTGATGATGGTCGGCGTCAACGGCACCGGCAAGACGACGACGATCGGCAAGGTCGCCTGGCATCTGAGTAAGGAGATGGGGCTCTCGGTCGTGCTCGCCGCCGCCGACACCTACCGCGCCGCCGCCTCCGAGCAGCTCGCAGAGTGGGCGCAGCGGGCCGGGGCCGAGCTGGTCCGCGGCCAGGAAGGGGCGGACCCCGGCTCGGTCGCCTTCGACGCGATCTCCGCCGCCCAGGCGCGCGGCGCCGACGTGGTGATCGTCGACACCGCCGGCCGCCTCCACACCCAGGGCAACCTGATGGACGAGCTGACCAAGGTGCGGCGGGTGATCGCCAAGCAGATCCCCGATGCCCCGCACGAGACGCTGATCTCGATCGACGCGACCACCGGCCAGAACGGGCTGCGCCAGGCCAAGGTCTTCTCCGAAGCAGTTGACGTCGACGGCGTGGTCCTGACCAAGCTCGACGGCACCGCGAAGGGCGGAATCGCGCTGGCGCTCGCCTCCGAACTGGAGATCCCGGTGAAGCTGATCGGGGTCGGCGAGACGCTCGAGGACCTGCGCCCGTTCGACCCCACCGAGTACGCCCAGGCCCTGCTGGCCGAGTAACCGGCCGATGGGCCGAAAACGTCCATATGTCGGACGTTTTCGGCCCATCGGCCTGCTCTAAGCTGGGCGACCGTGTTCGACCAGCTCTCAGAGCGCCTCCAGTCGACTCTCTCGGACGTACGCTCGCGCGGCAAGCTGAGCGAGTCCGACGTCGACGCGGCGATGCGCGAGATCCGCCTCGCCCTGCTCGAGGCCGACGTCAACTTCAAGGTCGTCAAAGCGTTCATCAAGACGCTCAAGGAGCGCTGCCTCGGCTCCGAGGTGCTGGAGAGCCTCGATCCCGGCCAGCACGTGATCAAGATCGTCAACGAGGAGCTGGCCGAGTTGATGGGCGGCAGCGGCCGCGAGCTGGCAATGGCGAGCGGCGGTCCGACCGTGATCCTGATGGCCGGCCTGCAGGGCTCCGGCAAGACCACCGCCTGCGCCAAGCTCGCCAGGCTGCTTGGCGGCGAAGGCAAGGACGTTGCGCTCGCCGCCTGCGACGTCTATCGCCCGGCCGCGGTCGACCAGCTGGTCACGGTCGGCGAGCGCGCCGGCGCCGCAGTCTACCAGCAGGGCACCGACCGCGACCCGGTCGAGATTGCCGAGTGGGCGCTGCAGCGGGCCCGCGAAGAGCGCCGCGACGTACTGATCGTCGACACCGCCGGCCGCCTCCACATCGACCGGGACCTGATGGACGAGCTGGCCAAGATCCGCAAGCAGACCAAGCCGCACGACGTCCTGCTCGTGGTCGACGCGATGACCGGTCAGGACGCGGTCGGGGTCGCCGAGTCGTTCGCCGAGGCGGCCGAGTTCGACGGCGTGGTGATGACCAAGCTCGACGGCGACGCCCGCGGCGGCGCCGCGCTCTCGGTCAAGGCGGTGACCGGCAAGCCGATCCTCTTCGCCTCGACCGGCGAGAAGCTGGAGAACTTCGAGAAGTTCCACCCCGACCGGATGGCGCAGCGCATCCTCGGCATGGGCGACGTGCTCAGCCTGATCGAGAAAGCCGAGCAGCAGGTCGACGAGCAGCAGGCGGAGGACCTCCAACGCAAGCTCGAAAAGGACCAGTTCACGCTCGAGGACTTCCTGCAGCAGATGCGCCAGGTGCGCAAGATGGGTCCGCTCAGCGGCCTGATCGGGATGCTGCCCGGGATGGGGGCGATGAAACAGCTGAAGAACGCCGACGTCGACGAGCGCGAGCTCGACCGGGTCGAGGCGATCATCCTCTCGATGACTCCGGCCGAGCGGGCCAACCCGGAGCTGATCAACGGCTCGCGCCGCAAACGGATCGCGAACGGCTCGGGGACGCGGGTCCAGCACGTCAAGCAGCTGATCAAGCAGTTCGACCAGATGCGCAAGATGATGCGCTCGATGGTCGGTGGCAAGATGCCCGACATGCAGCAGCTGGCGCAGATGAGCGGCGGCGCGCCGCGGCCGAAGATCAAGCGCCGATAGTCGCCCGCGGACGCGGGAGCGGAGGAGGCAGCGACTGATTTCTGTAACCTGCCCCGGCCTATGGCAGTGAGAATCAGACTTAGACGTGTGGGTTCGAAGAAGAACCCGATCTGGCGGATCGTCGTCGCCGACAAACGCTCGCCGCGCGACGGTCGCACGATCGAGACGATCGGCCAGTACAACCCGCAGACCGAGCCCTCGCTGATCGAGATCGACGAGGAGCGCGCCCGTCACTGGCTCGAGCACGGCGCCCAGCCCTCGGAGACGGTCGCCGGGCTGCTGCGCACCAAGGGCATCGCCGCCTCCGGCAGCTAGGCCGGCGCCGCGATGACCGAGCTGATCGAGTTCCTGGTCAAGGCTCTGGTCGAGGAGCCCGAGGCCGTGGTCGTCGAGGAGGTCGAAGAGGACGGCGATCTGGTCTACGAGGTGACCGTTGCCGAGGGCGACCTGGGTCGGGTGATCGGCAAAAACGGCCGTGTCGCGAACGCGATTCGGACCATTGCCAAGGCGGCCGCCGTTCGGATCGATCGACGAGTGATCGTCGACATCCTTGATTGAGCGCGTCGCGAGCGGGAGTCGGGTAGGGGTTCCGCTTAACTTTTTCGAGATGCGTTTAAAGCTGTCCGAGAATCGCCGCGCCGAAAAAGTACAAGACGCTCCACCCCTACCCGACTCCCGCTCCGGGCTCGAGCGCGACGCTCGTCGCTTGCCGGCCGATCCGCCTGCCGCAAGCTGATGAAACTCGACATCTTCACCCTGTTTCCGGAGGCGTTCGAGTGGTTTTGCGGGCAGAGGTCGGTCACGAACGCGATCGCCGAAGGCAACGAGCTGCGCTTCTTCAACTACCGCGACACGACCCCGCTCAACGCCGGCCAGGTCGACGATGCGCCCTACGGGGGTGGGGCGGGGATGGTGCTGCGGGTCGACGTCGTCGACGCGGCGCTGCAGGCCGCCTACGGCGAAGGCGAGAGGCCGCGGATCGTCCTGCTCTCGCCGACCGGGCGGCTGCTCGACGACCCGATCGCCGACGAGCTGACCCAGGAGCCCCATGTGGCACTGCTTTGCGGACGCTACGAGGGCTTCGACGACCGCGTGCATCAGCACCTCGCCGACGACGAGCTCTCGGTCGGGCGCTACGTGCTGGCCGGGGGCGAGCTGCCGGCGATGGTCGTCGCCGACGTGCTGATGCGCAAGCTGCCGGGAGCGCTCGGCCACGCCGAGAGCGCGGTCGAGGAGTCCTACAGCCAGACGCTGGAGGGGATGCCGGAGTACCCACACTTCACGCGCCCGCCGGTCCACAGGGGCTGGGGGGTGCCGGAGATCCTGCTCTCCGGCGACCACGAGAAGGTGCGCCGGTGGCGGCTGGAGCAGAGCCGCGCCCGGGCCGAGCAGCTCGACTCGGACGCCGAGTAGCTACCATTCCGCCACCGCGCGGTTCCCACACCCGGGTCCCGGCGGTTTTTTCTCGTCAGATGAGCTCCGTAATCGACAGCATCGAGCGCGCCCAGCTGCGGCAGGGTCTGCCCTCCTTTGCGCCCGGCGACCGCGTCCGGGTCCACTTCCAGGTGATCGAGGGCAGCCGTAAGCGCACCCAGGTCTTCGAGGGCGTGGTGTTGCGGCGGCAGGGCTCCGGCGTGCGCGAGACCTTCACCGTGCGAAAGCAGTCGTTCGGGGTCGGCGTCGAGCGGACCTTCCCGCTGCACTCGCCAAAGATCGAGAAGCTCGAGGTGGCGGCCCGCGGCGACGTGCGCCGCGCCAAGCTCTACTACCTGCGCGGCCGGATCGGCAAGGCCGCGCGCGTCGCCGAGCGGCGCTGGGGCATCGACGACGACGTCGTTGCGGCGCCCGGCTCGGCAGCCGTGGCGACCGACGCCGAGGGCGTCAGCCAGGACGAGGTCGTGCCGGCAGAGGAGCAGGTAGCCGAGGCTGAGACTGAGGCGGAGACGAGCGAGCCGGAGGCGGCGGCAGAGACCGAGGCGGCGGCAGAGACCGAGGCGGCGGCGGATACGGACGCGGAGGCGTCCGAGGCAGGGGAGACCGAGGACAGCGCAGCGTCAGGAGATGCCGAGGACGAGGAACCGGACGAGTCCGGCGACTCCGACGAGGACAAAGCCTGAAACCGCTGATCCCGAAGCCGAAGGGCAAGGGCGGCGGGCTGATCGAGTTGGTCGTCATCGTCGCGCTGGCCCTGGGCCTGGCATTGGCGATCCAGGCCTGGCTGATCAAGCCGTACCAGATCCCCTCCGAATCGATGGAGCCAACGCTCGACGTCGGCCAGCGGGTCCTGGTCAACCGCTTCATCTACCACTTCAAGGATCCCGAGATCGGCGACATCGTCGTCTTCCACCCGCCGGTCGGCGCCGACAACGGCACCGAATGCGGGGTGCAGCCGAACCAGGGGGAACCGTGTCGGAAACCGACCGCCGCCGAGTCGAGCCAGAACTTCATCAAGCGAATCGTCGCCGGACCGGGCGACACGCTCGCGGTCAAGAACGGGCACCCGGTGGTCAACGGGGTCGAGCAGAAAGACGAGCCCTTCATCATGCCCTGCGGCGGGGCTCCGGCTTGCAACATGCCGCGGCAGATCGAGATTCCACCCGACCACTACTTCATGATGGGCGACAATCGTGGGGCAAGCGACGACAGCCGCTTCTGGGGACCCGTCCCCCTCGACTGGATCATCGGTGAAGCCTTTGGCACCTACTGGCCCCCCGACCGCGTCGGCGTCTTCTAAGTCCGCCACCCACCGTCGGCGGCTGGCGCGCAGCCGCCGCCTCTTTGCCTTCGACCGCGGCCTGCAAAGCCGTTTCGTCGCCGGCGCCGACGAGGCCGGCCGCGGCTGCTTGGCCGGGCCGCTGGTCGCTGCCGCTGTCCTGCTCGACTACGAGCAGCTCTCGCATGCCGATCGGCGTGCGCTCGCCGGCCTGCACGACTCGAAGCAGATGCAGGAGGAGCGGCGGCTGGAGATGTTCCCGAGCGTCTTGCGGGCGGCGAGCCGGGTTAGCGTCGTCGTCCGCTCCGCCGCTGGCATCGACCGCCGCGGGTTGCACGTGACCAACATCGAAGCGCTCGCGGTCGCGCTCGAGCGGCTGCGCCCGCCGGCCGAGGCGATCTGCCTCTCCGACGGCTTCCCGCTGCCGCGCTGCGCGGTCCCACACCGCGCCGTGGTCGAAGGCGACGGCACTAGCGCCGCGATCGCCGCCGCCTCGGTGATCGCCAAGGTGACCCGCGACCGCTACATGCGTCAGGCCGCCGACCACCATCCCGGCTGGGGCTTCGACGAGCACGTCGGCTACTCGACCCCTGAGCACCGCGCCGCAATAGAGGAGATCGGGATATCCCCATTGCACCGCCGTTCATTCCAGTCGGTCGCCTACTCGCAGCTGAAGCTGGCCGACTAGAACGCCGCTTCGATGTACTCGTAGTCGACCACGCGGTTCGCGCGGTCGAAGCTGACGCCGACGGCGTCGAAGCGGATCTGGGTGTAGTGGGGGAGGTCGCGGTGGGCGGCGATCCAGGCGGTGGCGAGGCGGCGGATGCGACGCTGCTTGCGGGCGTCGACGGCGAGCACCGGGCGCTCGGGTCCGAAGGCGGCGCCGGCGCGGCCGGCTTTGACCTCGACGAAGACGAGGGCGCGGCCGTCGCGGGCGACGATGTCGAGCTCGCCGTGGCGGGTGCGGGCATTGCGGGCGAGGATCTCCCAACCGGCGGCGGCGAGCCGGTCGGCGACCAGCTGCTCGGCGAGCTGGCCGGTCTTCTGGCGGGCGACGGTCATCGCGAGGGAAGCTAGAACCGAGAAGTTCCGCTGTGGCGCGCAAGAAGTTGCGCCTTTGGCACGCACAGGTGTTAACACGCGCACCTTTCCCGCCTAGCTTCCTCGCCGTGCTCGCCACGGCCCGCACCTTCACGCTCGACGGCATCGCCGCTCGCCCGGTCCGGGTCGAGGTCGACGTCCACCGCGGCCTGCCCGGGTTCGCGATCGTCGGCCTCCCCGATGCCGCCGTCCGCGAGGCGCGCGAGCGGGTCCGCTCTGCCCTGGAGAACTGCGGCTTCGAGTTCCCGCTGCAGCGGATCGTCGTCAATCTCGCACCGGCCAGCCTGCGCAAGGCCGGGCCGGGGATGGACCTGGCGATTGCCTCGGCTCTGCTCAGCGCCTCCGGCCAGCTCGAGTGGGAGGCGCTGGCGCGGGTGGCTCTGGTCGGCGAGCTGGCGCTCGACGGTTCGACCCGCACGGTCAACGGCGTGCTGGCGATCGCCGAGGCGGCGCGGGAGGAAGGGGCCGAGGCGATCGTCGTCCCGGCGGAGAACGGTCCCGAGGCGGCGCTCGCCGAGGGGATAGACGTGATCCCGCTCGACGCGGTCGGCCGTCTACCGGGCCTGGCTGCGGGGGCGTGGGAGCCACCGCGGCCGCGTGCCCTGCCGCTGCGGCGCGAGGCCGCGCCGAGCGGGCCCGACCTCGCCGACCTGCGCGGCCAGCCACATCTGCGCCACGCGCTCGAGGTCGCCGCGGCCGGCGGGCATAGCCTCTTGATGATCGGGCCGCCCGGGGCCGGCAAGTCGCTCGCGGCGAGCCGCCTGCCCTCGATCCTGCCGCCGCTGGCGACGGCCGAGGCGCTCGAGGTGGCGCGAATCGCCAGCGCCTGCGGCCGGCTCGGTGACACCCCCCCGGCTGGCCGGCCGTTTCGGGCGCCGCACCACACGATCAGCCCGGCGGGTCTGGTCGGCGGCGGCGCCCCGCCGCGGCCGGGCGAGGTGACGCTGGCCCACCGCGGCGTGCTCTTCCTCGACGAGCTCTGCGAGTTCCGCCGCGACGCCCTGGAGGCGCTGCGGGCGCCGCTCGAGTCGGGCGCGGTGGCGATCGCTCGCGCCGCCGGCCGGCGCACCCTGCCCTGTCGCTTCATGCTGGTTGCCGCTTCCAACCCCTGCCCCTGCGGGCGCGGCGAGGCCGATCCCGACTGCACCTGCGCGCCGGTGGCGGTGCAGCGCTACCAAGGGCGGCTGAGCGGTGCCCTCGCCGACCGCATCGATATCCTCGCCGCGGTGCGCCAGCCGAGCGCGGAGGAGATCGGCGGCGCGCCCGGCGAGCCCTCGGCCGACGTGCGCGAGCGCGTCGCCATCGCTCGCGCCCGTCAGGAACGCCGCCTCGGCCTCGGTCGCTGCAATGCCGAGATGACGCCGGGGGAGGTGCGCGAGTGCGCGCTCGACTCCGCCGCCGCAGCGCTGCTGGCGCAGCTGTACGAGCGGCAGCGGCTCAGCGGCCGCGCCCACGACCGCGCTCTGCGGCTCGCCCAGACGATCGCCGACCTCGAGGGAACGGAGACGATCGGCGAGGAGCAAATGGCCCAGGCGCTGCAGCTGCGGAGGCGCGACCGTGCCTAGGGAGTGGGGATGAGCTCCACGCCGCGCGCCTGCCCCGACTGCCTGCGCCGCTCCTGGCTGCTCGCCCTGCTCGGCCCCTACATCGAGCGGATCGCGACCGGCTCGCCCGGCTCGCGCTCGCCCGAACTGCTGCGCCTCTCCAACGAGGATCTGCTCGAGGTCGCGGCGCCACAGGTCGCGGCGCAGTTGCTCGGCCGGGTTGAGGCGTTCTCCGAGCGGCATCTGGAAGAGGAGCTGCGGGCGGCACAGTGCTGGGCATGCTGCCGCCACGGCGACCTCTACCCGGTCGGGCTGCGCGACGCCGCCGATGCGCCCTGGGCGCTGATCGGGCGCGGCGACCCGGGCCTGCTCGACGGCCTGGAGCCGTTCGGTGCGGTGACCGTGGTCGGATCTCGCCGCGCCACCTCCTATGGCCGCGAGGTGGCCCGCGAGCTGGGGCGCGATCTGGCCCGGGCCGGGATCGTCGTGGTCAGCGGCCTCGCCTTCGGGATCGACGGCTGCGCCCATCGGGGCGCCGTCGACGCCGGTCGCACGATCGCCGTGCTCGGCTGCGGTCCCGACACTGCGTACCCGGCGGCGCACCGCTCGCTCTGGCGGCGGATCTGCGAGGAGGGTTTGGTCCTCGCCGAGCAGCCGCCCGGGGCCGCTCCCTGGCGCTGGACCTTCCCGGCCCGGAACCGGATCATGGCCGCGCTGGCCGGGATGACCGTCGTGGTTGAGGCGGCGGCCCGCTCCGGCTCGCTGATCACCGCCGATCTCGCAGCCGACCTCGGTCGCGACCTCGGTGCCGTCCCCGGCCCGGTGACCTCGCGCGCTTCGGCTGGTCCCAACAACCTGCTCGCCGGCGGCGCCTGCGTCGTGCGCGACGCCCAGGACGTGCTCGACGCGATGCTCGGGGCCGGGGTCAAGCAGCTCGATCGGGGCGGTCCAGAGCTCGACGAGGGCCTTGCCGTCGTCCTCGCCGCGGTCGAGGCCGGCGCGAGCAGCTGCGACGCGGTCGCCGTCGCGCTCGGCCTGCCGGGCCCGGAGGCGGCGACGGCGCTTTCCCGGCTCGAGCTGCTCGGCTACGTCACCTGCTCTGCCATGGGTACCTACTCCAGGACCCTGCTGCCATCGCCGGCCGGTGTGGACATCTAGGCTGACGAAATGGGAAACCAACGTATTCCGGCCGTGCTCTCGATTGCCGGCTCCGACTCTGGCGGCGGCGCGGGTATCCAGGCCGATCTGAAGGCGTTTGCGCGCTGTGGGGTGCACGGTATGACCGCGATTACTGCAATCACGGCGCAGAACACGGTGAAGGTGAGTGAGGTGGAGCTCGTCTCTCCGGAGATGGTGTTCGATCAGATCGCCACGGTAGGCGAAGACATTTGGATCGACGCGATCAAGATTGGCATGCTCGGCTCCCCGGAGATGGTGCAGTGGGTGTTGACCGCACTGGTGCTGGTCTACGTCGAGCGTGCCCCGGTCGTGATCGATCCGGTGATGGTGGCCGAGAGCGGCGCGGTCTTGCTCGATCGGGAGACCAGGGAGGCGTTGGTGGAGCGACTGCTGCCGCGAGCCGCCGTCGTCACTCCAAACATCCCCGAGGCTCGTGTGCTGACCGGGCTGGGACAGGAGGCGAGTCAAGAGGACCTCGCCCGCGGCGTGCTGGAGCTGGGACCGAAAGCCGTGGTCGTCACCGGCGGTCACAGCGAGGTGGTCGTCGACCTCTTCTTCGACGGCGAGCGGGCGGTCGAGATTCCCGGCGAGCGCCACCCCGACGGTGCCGCCCACGGCTCGGGCTGCACCCACTCCTCGGCGCTCGCAGCGTTCCTGGCTCGGGGTGAGGAGCCGCTCGAGGCCGCGCGTAGGGCGCGCGAGATCGCTTCCGAGGCGGTCGGCAACGGCCTGCGTGAGATCGGCACAGGGGCTGGCCCAGTGGATGTCTTCGGCCTTCGTTGATCGCTTGCCGGTCCTATAGCGCCAGTAAGCGATCAAGTTCGCCGACGGTCGCCCAGTAGATTTCTCCGCATGAGCACGAACGGCAGTACCGCTACCGCCCTCCCGCGTCCCCGTTCCGCCGCCGTCTTCGACGGCCCCGACCGCGCCCACTCGCGCGCCTACATGAAGGGGATCGGGTTCGACGACGACGCCCTCAGCCGGCCGACGATCGGGATCGCCAACACCTGGACCGAGGCGATGCCCTGCAACTTCCACCTGCGTGCGCTCGCCGAGCACGTGAAAGCGGGCGTGCGCGCCGCCGGGGGAACGCCGATGGAGTTCAACACCGTCGCCGTCTCCGACGGGGTGACGATGGGGACCCAGGGGATGAAGGCTTCGCTGGTCAGCCGCGAGGTGATCGCCGACTCGATCGAGCTGATGGCCCGCGGCTACCAGTTCGACGCGATCGTCGCCCTCTGCGCCTGCGACAAGACGATCCCCGGCTGCGCGATGGCGCTGGCCCGGCTCGACGTGCCCTCGGTGCTGCTCTACGGCGGCTCGATTGCCCCCGGCCACTGGCACGGCCGCGACGTCACCATCCTCGACGTCTTCGAGGCGATCGGCGCCCACAACGCCGGCAACATGAGCGACGAGGAACTGAACGAGCTTGAGGGCGTGGCCAGCCCCGGCGCCGGCGCCTGCGGCGGCCAGTTCACCGCCAACACGATGGCTTGCGCCTTCGAGGCGCTCGGAATCAGCGCCGGCGGCTCGGCGATGGTCCCGGCCGAAGACGACGACAAGAGCACCGTCGCCGAGCGGATCGGCGAGCTGGTCCTGCGCGTCCTCGCTGAGGACATCACCCCGAGCAAGGTGATCACCCGCGACTCGCTCGAGAACGCGATCGCCTGCGTTTGCGCCTCCGGCGGCTCGACCAACGCGGTCCTGCACCTGATCGCGCTCGCGCACGAGCTCGGGATCGAGCTGACGATTGACGACGTCGACCGGATCTCCCGCAAGACGCCGCTGTTCGCCGACCTCAAGCCCGGCGGTCGCTTCATCGCCACCGACCTCTACGCGGCGGGCGGGGTGCCGGTGATCCTGCAGCGGCTCGCGCAGGCGGGGATCCTCCATGGCGAGCAGACCACCGTCACCGGCGAGACGATCGGCGAGGTCGCCGCCCAGGCGACCGAGAAGCCCGGCCAGGAGGTCGTGCGCACGCTCGCCGACCCGGTCAAGCACGAAGGCGGGCTGGCGATCCTCAAGGGCAACCTCGCCCCCGAGGGCGCCGTGGTCAAGGTCGCCGGCACCGAGCGCAAGCAGCAGACCGGTCCGGCCCGCGTCTTCGAGACCGAAGAGGAATGCTTCCGCGCGGTCAAGGAGCAGCAGATCGAGCCGGGCGACATCGTCGTGATCCGCAACGAGGGCCCGGTCGGCGGCCCCGGGATGCGCGAGATGCTCCAGGTCACGGCCGCGATCGTCGGCGAGGGGCTGGGGGAGAGCGTCGCGATGGTCACCGACGGCCGCTTCTCCGGCGCCACCCGCGGCCTGATGATCGGCCACGTCACCCCGGAGGCGGTCAAGGGCGGCCCGATCGCGGCGATCCGCGAGGGCGATGAGATCACCGTCGACGTCGACTCCCGCCGCCTCGAGGTCGCCCTCTCCGACGAGGAGATCGCGCGTCGCGTCGCCGAGTACAAGGCGCCGGACTCGCCCTTCGGCTCGGGGGTAATGTCGAAGTACGCGGCGACCGTGTCTTCGGCATCGACCGGCGCGGTCACCCACTAGTCGGCCAAGAACTCGTCGAGCAGCCGGTTGAAGCGCAGCGGCCGCTCGAGCTGCGGCACATGGCCGGTGCGCTCGAAGATCTCGAGCCGCGAGTGGGGGATGCGGCGGTGGTAGCTGAGTGCCGCCGACATCGGGATCACCCGGTCGGACTGACCCCAGACGATCATCGTCGGCATCTCGATCGTCCCCAGCCGCTCGCGGATGTCGTGGCGGATCGCCGCGTGGAGGGCTTCGCCGAAGCCGTCGGCCCGCTCTAGGCCGCTGGCGATCTGCTCGAAGAGCAGGTCGGAGCGCAGTCGGTTGGGGTAGCGGACGAACGGCCCGAAGACGATTTGGCGGGCGCGCGGGTGGGTGACGATCCAGCGGCCGCGGTCGGCGAAGTGCGGCCCGAACGCCTTCCAGGCCCAGGCGGTCGCCACCGCGCGCTCTTCCGGGTTCCAGGTGTTGATGATCCCTGCCGCCGCGACCAGCACCAGTCGCTCGAAGCGCGGTGGCCCCGCGGTGACCGCCTCGGCGGCGATGAAGCCGCCCATCGAGTTGCCGACAATCGTCCCTCCTTCGATTCCGAGCTTCTCGCAGAAGTCGTGGACGAGGCGGCCGTAGGCGGGCATGTCGATCTTCCAGCTCGGGATCGGGCTGGCGCCGAAGCCGGGCAGGTCGAGCGCAATCGCCCGCCGCTCGCGGGCGACGTGGGGCAGGTTCTCGAGCCAGTTCTGCCAGGAGCCGGAGATCCCGTGGACGAAGAGGACCGGCTCGCCCTCGCCGAGCTCGACGTAGTTAACTGCGGCCCCGGGCAGCTCGACCCGGCGCAGATGGCGGCGCCACTGGACCCGCTGCCACTCCGGGTCCGGATTGCCGTAATCCGAGCCGGCGGCGATACGAGGGTCGCGTGCGGTCGCCTCAGGCATACCCCATGCGTTCGAGCACCGGGATCTCGCGGATCTGCGGCGGCTGTAGGTGGTCCCAGAGGATTCCGCGGGGGCGCTCGTACTGGCGCTCGACGTCGATCACCGCCCGCGGCGTCGCGATCAGGTCGACCGGCAGGTCGTGCGCGGTGACCATCAGGTGCTGGCGCAGGATCTGGATCGGGTGCACGGTGGTGGCGACGCAGGTGTGACCATCGATCTTGCCGGCGTCGGCGAGGATCCCGTACTCGAGGTCGTGGTAGCCGCCGCCTTTGCCGACCCGGGCGCCGCTGAGGTTCAGCGCCACCGAGCCGCAGAGGACGAAGTCGATCTCCGGCAGGTCGTCGAGCGCGACGACCCGGCCGTGCTTCAGCGCTCCCTTGATCGTCGCTGCCTCTTTGACCGCGGCCTTCGAGAGCTTCTTCGGGTCGAGCACGCGGAAGGGGTGGGGGTCGCGCAGCCGCGGCACCGCCATGATCACCGTCTTGCCCTCTTCGAGGGCGATCCGCCGCGCGTGGGTCTGGGGCGAGTCGGGGTTTGCCTTGATCGTCCGGGCGCGCCTCCAGAGGCGGTGCGCCGCCAGCTTCTCGGCCGCCAGCTTGGCGCCGGCGAAGTTCGGGATCCGGCCCTCGGCACCGGGGAAGCGGGAGACGCCCTCGCGCTCCATCGCCTTCCACACCTCCTCGCGAACCTCGTCCTTCGTGCGCACCCGGCGAAAGATATCCGCCCCGCTGCCGATAAGACCGGTGCAAATGCGAAATTGCAGGGAAGAAAGCCCTGTTGGCCGAATGATCCGTGTGCCTAAACTTTTCGCAACCTAGTTCTAGGGCAAGTCGAGAACGCTTCGAGGGAGTCGAGTGGGCCGCAAGACGCAAATCGCTGTAATCGCCGCAGCCGTACTCGTGCTGTTGGGCGCCGGTGTCGCTTACGCCTACGACAGCTCACAGAAGGACAAGATCGCCGACGGTGTACGCATCGCCGGTGTCGACGTCGGCGGCCTCGACCAAGAGGAAGCCGCAGCGCTCGTGCGCCGCAAGCTGCTGGCGCCGCTGCGCCACTCGCTCGAGGTCAAGTTCGACGGCGAGACCTGGCGACTACCGGGCGAGCGGCTGAAGGTCCGCGCCAACATCGATGAGGCGGTCGCAGAGGCGGTCGAAGCGAGTCAGGACGGCGGCCTGCCCGGTCGCCTGGTCCGCTACGTGACCGGCGGTGAGGTCGACCAGACCATCTCGCCTCCCCTCGAGTACTCCGAGCCGGCGATCGATAAATTCGTCCGCCGGGTGGCCGAAGACGTCAACCGGGAACCGCGGAACGCCAGCGTCGAACCGAGCGGTGCGGAACTCGTCGTGGTCGCCGGTGAG
Organism: uncultured Solirubrobacterales bacterium; assembly: GCA_963846515.1. GTDB lineage: Bacteria > Actinomycetota > Thermoleophilia > Solirubrobacterales > 70-9 > VAYN01. The sequence continues at coordinate 1,019,648 of CAWJWC010000005.1, forward strand.
AACGGTCGCAAGCTGCGCGACAACCTGCTCACCGACGAGCTCAACGCTGCGGTGCTCAACGCCAACGCCCCGCGTACGGTCGTCGCCAGGGTGCACCCAACCAAACCGGAAGTGACCAAGAGCGAGGTCGCGGCCGAGTATCCGACCTTCCTGACGCTCGACCGCAGCAGCTACACGCTGCGCCTCTTCGAAAACCTGAAGCTGGCCAAGACCTACACCGTCGCGGTCGGCCAGGAAGGCCTGGAAACCCCGGAAGGCCAGTACCAGATCGAAGCGATGGAAGAAAATCCGACCTGGCACGTGCCGGAATCCGATTGGGCCGGCTCGCTCGCCGGTCAGTCGATCCCGCCCGGCCCGTCGAACCCGATCAAGGCGCGCTGGATGGCGATCTACGAAGGGGCCGGCATTCACGGCACCGAAGAAACGTCTTCGCTTGGCACCGCCGCCTCGCACGGCTGCGTCCGCATGTCGATTCCGGACGTGGAAGAACTCTACGACCGAGTCGAACTGGGAACTCCCATCTACATAGGCTGACGCTGCCAGTGCGCAGGATGAGCGCGGCCCAGCACGAATTTCAATCTGTGACTTGGGAAGCCGCTCTCGCCGAGTATGACCGTGACCTGCGCGCGCGGGGGGCGGCCGAGCGCACGCGGCGTGCCTACTGTGTCGACCTCGCCGGGTTCGTCGAGTGGATCGAGCCGCGGGGGGTGGGGCCGGGAGAGGTGCGGCATCGGGACGTGCGGCGCTACGCGGCGGGACTCTCGGAGGCCAAGGCGGCGCCGGCGACGGTGGCGCGCAAGCTGGCCGCGATCCGCGGGCTGTACAGCTTCTTGGTGCGGACCGAGCGGGTCGGCCAGAACCCGGCCGAGTTGGTCTCCAGCCCAAAGCGGGCCGAGAAGTTGCCGAACATCCTCACGACCGAGCAGATGCGCTCGCTGCTGGAACGGATCCCGGCGCACACGCCGCTGCAGCTGCGCGACCGCGCGATGCTCGAGCTCGCCTACTCCTGCGGTCTGCGCTGCGAGGAGATCGTCAACCTCGACGAGGGTGCGCTCGACTTCGAGAGCGAGCAGTTGCGCGTGCTCGGCAAGGGCGGCAAGGAACGGATCCTGCCGGTCGGCGAGCCGGCCCAGCGGGCGCTGCGGCGCTACACCGAACGCGGCCGCCGCGCTCTCGCCACCGACCCGGGCGAGCGGGCGCTCTTCCTCTCCAAGAGCGGCAAGCGTCTCTCCAACTCCGACGTGACCCGTCGCCTCGGCCTCTGGACCCGCGAGGCGGCGATCGCGGCGGGCGTCTCGCCGCATTCACTTCGCCATTCATTCGCCACGCATTTGCTCGAAGGCGGCGCCGATCTGCGTACCATTCAGGAGTTGCTGGGTCACGCGTCGATCTCTACGACCCAGGTCTATACCCGAGTCGATGCCGCCCGCCTACGCGATACCTATGCCGCCAGCCACCCACGCGCATAACGCCCGACCCCCCGCGCGAGCTTAGAATCGGCGAACCGGCATGGAAACGGGCGTAAAAGAGGTCGAGCTCCGCGATCTGTGGCGGCGCTACAAGGACGACGGGGACGACACCGCGCGCGAGCGCCTGGTCGTCGCCTACTCGCCGATGGTCAAGTTCGTCGCCGGGCGGCTTGGCGCCGGGCTGCCCTCCCACGTCGAAGACGCCGACCTGATCTCCTACGGCCTGGTCGGCCTGATCGGGGCGATCGAGCGCTTCGAGCCGGAGCGCGGGATCAAGTTCGAGACCTTCGCGATGACCCGGATCCGCGGCGCGATCATCGACGAACTGCGCTCGCTCGACTGGGTGCCGCGCTCGGTGCGCTCGCGGGCGCGCGAGATCGAAGCGGCGCAGGCGAAGCTCGAGCACGAGCTGCAACGGGCCCCGACCGAGGCCGAGCTGGCGGCGAAGCTGAACATGTCCGAGGAGGAACTGCAGAGCGCGCTGCTGGAGATCGCCAACTCCTCGGTCTACGCGCTCGACGAGCTCTGGACGGTGTCGGACTCCTCGGGCGATCAGGTCTCCCTGCTCGACACGATCGCCGACGAGGACGCCGCCGACCCGCAGGAAGCGCTCGACTCGAGCGAGGTCAAGGACCGCCTCACCGAGGCGATCGGCTCACTGCCGGAGCGCGAGCAGCTGGTCGTGGCGCTCTACTACTACGAGAACTTGACCCTGCGCGAGATTGGCGAGGTGCTCGGCGTCACCGAGTCGCGTGTCTCGCAGCTGCACACCAAGGCCGTGATGCGGCTGAAGTCCCACCTGCAACAGGCGTGATCGCCGCCACCGCCGACACCTTCGAGCTGGCGGTGAGCCGTTTCAACGCCAGCGAGGCGGCGCGCACCGTCGCCGGCCTGACCCGCACGCTGGGCGAGCCGCGTGTCTCGGTCGGCGCCGCCGCTGGCAGCGCCGACGCCGCCCGCATCACCGTTGCCTGGGAGCTGACCTGGTACCAGTGGGCGGTGGCCAGCGGCGAGCACGAGCGACCGGTCGCCGAGCTCGCCCACGGAACCGAGCTCGAGCAGCTCGACGCGGCGGCGCGGCAGTGGAACGCGAAGTGGCGAAGCTGACGGTCAACGTCGACGGCGGCGCCCGCGGCAACCCCGGCCCGGCGGCGATCGGGGTCGTCGTCCGCGACGCCGACGGCGAGGTGCTGGAGGAGCGGGGGGAGCGGATCGGCCGCGCGACCAACAACGTGGCCGAGTACCGGGCGCTGCTGGCCGGGATCGAGGTGGCGGCCGCGCACGGGGCCAGCGAGCTGGAGCTGCTCGGCGATTCTGAGCTGGTCGTGCGCCAGGTCGAAGGTCGCTACAAGGTCAAGAACCCCGACATGCGCGAGCTGCACGCCGAGGTCAAGCGGGCGTTGGCGCCGTTCGCGAGCTGGTCGATCCGCCACGTGCCGCGGGTCGAGAACGCCGCTGCCGACCGCCTCGTCAACGAGGCGCTCGACGGTAGCTAGGCTCCTCCGGTGAGCGAGCGCGCTGCCGAACCGATCGACCCCGGCGTCGACATCGGCCATGTCCACCTCAAGGTGGCCGACGTCGACCGCGCCCTCGACTTCTACTGCGGGGTACTCGGGTTCGAGCTGATGCAGCGCTACGGCGAGGACGCCGCTTTCGTCTCGGCCGGCGGCTACCACCACCACATCGGGCTCAACTCCTGGGAATCGAAGGACGGCTCGCCGCCCCCGCCGGGGACCACCGGGCTCTACCACACGGCGATCCGTTATCCGACCCGGCGTGCCCTCGCCGACGCGCTGCGCCGCGTCACCCAGGCCAAGGTGCCGCTCAGCGGCGCCTCCGACCACGGGGTCAGCGAGGCGCTCTACCTCGCCGACCCCGACGGCAACGGGATCGAGCTCTACTGGGACCGCCCCCGCGAGCAGTGGCCCGAGCCGCAGCCCGGCCAGAAGGTGGAGATGTTCGTGCGCCCACTCGACATCCCCAGCCTGCTGGCCGAGCTCGGGTAGCTGGGGCGATCAGGAGCCGAGGATCGCCCCGACCAGGTTCGGTTTGAAAGACTCGGTGCCGGCCGCGCCGACCCCGGTCGGGCCGCCGAAGCCCGGCACCGAGGGGTTGACCCTGCCGACGTCGGCAGGGTCGAGGCGGAGCAGGGCGAAGTCGTTGTAGGCGCAGGCGTCGGCGTCGGTCTCGCCTTTGGCCTGCATCGCCAGCCACGAGTTGTAGACCATCGTCGCTGGCTGGCTAGCGCCTTTGACTTCGACTTTGGTGCCGAGCGGGAGCGAGCCGCTGCTGCAGCCGTCGGTTTCGGTCTGGCCGCCGGTGCCGGAGCAGTGCGCCGCCTGCCCGAGGTAGACGTCGTTGCCGTCCTCGAAGACGAAGTTCGAGGTGCACTGGCCGCCCTCGGTGTAGGTCTGCACGCCGGGGTGGACGGTCGCCGAGCCGGCCGGGGCCCAGGCCGCGGCGGCACTCGGCGCGAGCAGCGCGACGACGAGCGTCAGCGCGGCGGCGAGGACGATCTTGCTGCGGTTCATCGGGTCTCCTCTGCGTCGGTTCGCCCGGCGGCGCCGGACAGAACGAAGGTGGACTACCCAAAAATGATGATCCTAAGCAGGAGCGGCCTCGGCGGCGCCGGTCTCGACCGGGTGGCCGCCGGCGCGCCAGACGCCGACGCCCTGGCCGACGTGGACGACGCCGGCGAAGCCCTCGCGCTGCAGAATCGAGGCGGCGAGGCCGCTGCGCTTGCCGCCGCGGCAGATCGTCGCGATCGGGCGGTCGCGGGGCAGCTCCTCGAAGCGGCCGGCCAGCTCGCCGTAGGGGATGTGCAGCGACCCGGGGACGTGCTCGCCCGCGTACTCGGTGTCGTTGCGCACGTCGAGCACCAGCGGCGGCTCGTCGCCGTCGAGGCGCTTGGCCAGCTCCTCGGGATCGATCAGCTCGATTCGCTCGACCGGCCGCTCCTCCGTGCGCCAGGCGGTCATTCCGCCCTCGAGGAAGCCCCGGACCGGGATCCCGACCGAGGCGAGCAGCTCGGCCGCGGCGCGCTCGTCGCCGTCGGAGGCGGCGACGACGATCACCTCGGCACCGTCGGGGGCGACCCGCGAGACCTTGGTCGCAAAGCCGGTGTCGTAGGAGGAGGTACTGAGCGCGCCGGCAATGTGCGCCTCGTCGAACTGGTCATTGGTGCGGCCGTCGATCACCACCGCTCTTTCCGCGACCGCCTCCTCGACCTGGTGCGGGGTGAGCGGTGCCGGCGTCCCGAAGTCGTCGACCAGGGGGCCGCAGTTGAGCGCGACGATCCGCTCGATGTTCGGCGGCTTGTCGCCGAGCGAGCCGACCGCGTCGGCGACGAACTTCGCCTCGTCGGCGATCGCCAGCGCTCGGTTGTGGCGACGCTCGAACCCGATCGTCGAGCAGTTCTTGAGGTCGAGCCCGGAGCCGCCGCAGAGCGAGCCGCCGAGGTGGCCGGGCCAGACCTCGACCTCGTCGGAGAGGCTCAGCAGCCGCGCCTGCAGGGAGCGGAATAGGTCGGCGGCGCCCTCGCGCGGCTCGACCGCGAGGTCTGGCCGGGCGACGTCGCCGACGAACAGGGAGTCGCCGGTCAGCACCGCCCAGGGCGTGCCGCCACGTCCCGCGTCGCGCAGGAGGAAGCAGGTGTGCTCGGGCCGGTGCCCGGGCGTGTGCAGCGCCTCGACCGAGAGGTTGCCCAGCTCCAGCAGCCAGCCGTCGGCGAACGGCTCGTGCACGTACTCGGCCGCGGCCAGCTCATGGATGTGGATCGTCGCCCCGGTGCTGCGCGCCAGCCGCCCGTGCCCGGAGACGTGGTCGGCGTGGTTGTGGGTCTCCAGCACGTGCCCGATCCGCACCCCGTGCAGCCGCGCCAGCCGCCGGTAGGGCTCGACGTCCCACTGCGGATCGACCACCACCGCCACCCCCGATTCCCGGTCGGCGACCAGGTAGGACGCGCAGCCGAGGTCCTCGTGGATGATCTGGCGGAAGAGCATCGCTGAGCGATCAGGCTAGCGCGGAAACAAGGAGCAAGCGCCCACAGCTAGAATCAGCCCCTCGTGCGGCTGTAGCTCAGCTGGCTAGAGCGTCTGCTTGCCATGCAGAAGGTCGTGGGTTCGAATCCCATCAGCCGCTTGATCGAAAGCCCGCTCCCGGAGCGGGCTTTCGCATTTCGTGGCTGATGAAGAAGGGGTGCTGAAGGGCTTGGGGACGGCTCGCGGGCCAAACAGGCGATGGTCGAGTCAGGTGTTTTCTAGGATCGTGCAGTGGGGATTCTGGGCACCGCCGAGCTACGCGGCTTCTACGCGGAATACGTCGCCGCCTGGAATCGTCGAGACATCGAGCGTTACTACTCCCTCTACAGCGAAAACTTGGTCTTTCAGATCGCTCACAGAGCTAAGCGGGGTTCGCCTGCAGGTCGATCACCTCCATCGAGCCGGCGCAATTGTCCCAGTCGGCATGCATCTGGAGGATGTCGGAGGTGAACTGTTCCGAGCGTCCCTTGAAGTCCGCTTCGTCCCAGAGGCGGACGGCCATGCCCCTCGGGATCAGCAGGGTGGAGATCGTCTCGGCCCCGACCGCGGTCGCCGCGAGGTTCGGGTACCTGCCGGGACCAAGAACCAGCCAGCGGCTCCAGGGAAAGTCGAAGGCGACGACCTCGGTTACCCGGGGCGGGCCGGTTGCGGTGTCGTAGACCGCTACGCAGGAGATCTTGCCCGCCCAGTCGCTGCCGAGGCGGCTGATGTCCTCGGTGAAGTCGATCGTTTCACCTTGGAACCAGGCGTGCTCGTATGCCCTCACCCCGAGGCCTTCCGGAACTTTGAGCGAGCTGATTTCGTCGTTGCCGACCGTGAGCTCGCCGATGCCGTAGCGACCGATCTCGAGTTTCTGCGAGCGCGGGGTCTCGCTGCCCTTGGGCGTCTTGCCGAAATCGGGCCGGTTGAAGACTTCCACCTGTTTGCTGCTGTGCAGTATCCGCTTGGGGAGCTTCAGGCCGGGAGGGAGCGTGAACGGGAGAGCTTCGGCTTTTTGGGGATCGTCGCGCACAGCCGCGGCATGGTCCTCCAGCTCGTTCAGTTTGTCGGTGAGTTCCGTGCTCCAGCGCGAGAGCGTGTCTGGACTGGGGGGAGACTCGTAGTAGTCAGGGTGGACGAGGACCATCTCGACGTCGTTGCGGTAGGTCTGGAGCTGCACCTTCTGACGCTGGCACTCTTCCAGGGCCTCTCGCTGCCGCTTGATGTCGAATTCGTCTGGGCCCTCCGGGAAGACCAGCGTGTCGTAGCTGGCTACCTGCACCGAGTAGGCCTTTGGATCCTTCTCGACCACTGCCGAGAACTCCCGCATGCGCTTGACCACCTCGGCGACCGTACCGGCGTAGGAGATCTTTTCGCCACGGCCACCTCGCTGGTAGGTCGCTACGCGAACGTCGCTATGCGCGCTCAGCGTGGCGATCCTTTCACTCAGCTCTACCGGGACCTCGCCGCTGGCGACGGCTACGTCGAGGCTCATTTTGAAGGCCATGCCGAGCTCGCGCTGTTCCACCTGGGTTTTGGAAGTGATCGCGATCACGGCGACGTAGTCGCCGCCGCTGCTGACGCCGCGGATGAAGTTGTCGCCGTAGCGCAGGCGGAACTGGTCGAGCTTGCCGAGCCGGAAGAGCTCCTTCGCGTCCTCAACCGGTTCCGGCATCGCGATGCGCTTGAACGAGGAGGCGATTTGCGCCGTCGCCACCAGGAAGGTCGAGCTGGAGTTGAAGGCGGACTTTTCGGCGAACCTGAACTTGAAGTCCGCCTCGGCGGCCTTGGCCGCGACACCTACGTTGATGCCGGCGCTGACGCCGAGCTCCTCATACATCTGTGTAGCCGAGTGGACCAGCACCGTTTGATACGAGCCGGACATGCCGGTGTCCCCATCGGCCGAGCTGGGCGTGCCCACGTCGACCGCGGGCATCGAGCTGACCGCTCCGCTGAGGTCGTCGGTTCCATACCCGAGGGCCATGCCATCGCGGAAGGGAAGAGTGCGTTGTGCCATTGAAGTGCATTCTCCTGATTGATTAATAATTCCTGTTCAACAATCTAGGGAGAAACGGCGTAACGTGCTGTCGGGTCTCTAGCTTTGCCGTGGAATATCTGACGGCCGGATGGCTCAAGTCATCGACAAGCGTCTGACGGCTGAGGTCGATGGGGACTTCGTCGTCTTCCCGATCGGGATGCGGATCAACCGTTTCTTGAAGCAGTGGAAGTGGCTGCCGGTCTTCTTCGCGATGCCGAAAATGGTGCGCGAGCTGGAACGGAATCGGGCCGTGGGATACTCCGGGCCGACTTCTACCAACAGGCGCATTGGCTCAAGTGGCGGGGTCGGGATCTGGCATGAGACCTACCTGGTTCCGGCGGGTGCCCACGACAGCGTCTACAACAACATGCCGCCAAGCGGCCTCGGCGCGGCGACGAAGCTGGTTCCGGCCGCCGGTCGCAAGGCGAGCGCCGCCGGGCGGGCGTCCGCGGAGCCGTACCCCGCGGACGCCCGCACCGACCGGATCGGATCTGAGCCGCTTACCCGGTGACCAGGGTTACGTTGACCTTGGTGCCGGGAACCAGCACCTTCTTCGGCTTCGGGTTCTGCTTGGTGACCTTGCCGTTTTTCGCCGTGGCGCCATCGAGCTTCTTGACTTTGCCGAGCTTGCAGTTGGCGTTGCGGAGGCGGGTCTTGGCCGCCTTCAGCTTGTTCTTCCTCAGGTTTGGAACGACGCAGGCCTCGTAGGTGAACTGGTTGCGGTTGGCCGTCGAGCTGGTGCCGGCGAGGGTCGTCACCGCTATGTCCACCTCGCCTGCCTTCTTACTGCGCGGGGCGACCGCGGCGATCTCGGTTTCCGAGAGGACGGTGAAGCTGGTCGCCGGCAGCTCGCCGAACTTGACTTCGCTGGCGGCGTTGAAGTCGGTTCCGGTGATCGTGACTTTGGTGCCGCCGACGATCGAATCGGAGGACGGTGAAACCGCGGTGATCGCCGGAGCCGGCTGGACTTCGGCGCGCAGCGCGATCTCCCCTCCGGATTTGCTGCCGCTCGCCGGGACGGTCGCGCCTTCGAAGGGCGGCGGGAAGATGAAGCCGATGCTCGCGCCCGGCACTTCGGACACCACCCCGACCTCGTCGGTGGCGCTGGTCGGGTCGATGCCGATCAGGTCACCGGCTTTGATCGGGATGTTGGCGGTGAACGTTTGCAGTCCGGGGCCGGACGGCGTCGCCGCGCCGCTGGTCCCGACCGCGGTGTAGCCGCCCGAGCCGTTCGGTCGCAGTACCCGCAGCGCGAACGGGCCGCCTTTCAGTTCCTGGGCCTGCCAGCGCACGACCGCGCCGTTCACCGGCGAGACCAGGTTCGCGCCTTTCTCGGGAAGGGCCCCGTTGAAGAGGGTCTGGACCGCTTCGAACGGTTTCCCCGTTGCCCCCGGGGGCAACACACTTCCTACCGTGATCGTTCGCGCCTGCGCGCCGCTCGCCGCGAACAGCATTACGGCGCTCGTCGCCATGACCGCCGCGAGGCGGACTCCGCGTCCCTGCTTCATGAACTTGTCTCCCCTGCTCGTCGTTTGCTACGCCGGCCCTGAGTGGGCGGCAGATTCAGTCGCTCTAAAACCCGACCCCCTCAGATGTTGCGGTGACTGGCAGAATGCCTGCCCGTGGACGCCGCACGGCCATACGACCTCGCCCTCTTCGGGGCGACGGGGTTCACCGGGGGACTGACCGCCGATTATCTGGCGGCGAACGCGCCCGACGGTCTGCGCTGGGCGCTGGTCGGGCGCAACCGCTCGAAGCTGGAAGCGGTGCGGGCGCGGCTCGCGGTCGCCTCGCCGCAGGCTCCCGAGCCGGATCTGCTCGAGGCTGACGCCGCCGACCGGGCGGCGCTCGAGGAGGTCGCCTGCTCGGCGCGGGTGGTGGCGACCACGGTCGGCCCCTACGCGCTCCACGGCGAGCCACTGGTCGCCGCTTGCGCCGCCGCCGGCACCGACTACGCCGACCTGACCGGCGAGCCGGAATTCGTCGATCGGATGTGGTCGCTGCACCACGCCGAGGCGGAGCGGACCGGCGCGCGCCTGGTCCACTGCTGCGGCTTCGACTCGATCCCGCACGACCTCGGCGCCTATTTCACGGTCAAGCAGCTACCGGAGGGGGTGCCGCTGACCGTCAACGGCTACGTGCGCTCGAACGCGAGCTTCTCCGGTGGCACCTACCACTCGGCGATCAATGGCTTCGCCCGCGCGCGGCAGACGATGAGCGCCGCCAAGGAGCGCCGGCGGGCCGAGCCGCGGCCAGCGGGGCGCCAGGTCCACTCCGCGCCATCGCGCGTGCGCCGCAGCCCGGAGCTGGGCGGCTGGACCGCGCCGCTGCCGACGATCGACGGCCCGATCGTGCGGCGCTCGGCCGCGGCGCTCGGTCGCTATGGCCCCGACTTCACCTACGGCCACAACGTCGTCGCGAAGCGGCTGGCGATGCTGGGGGCGCTCGGCGTGGGGGTGGGGGCGGTCGCGCTGATGGCCCCGCTGCCGCCGACCCGCAAGCTGCTGCTCAAGGTCAAAGACCCCGGGGAGGGGCCGGACGCGGCCACGCGCGAGCGCAGCTGGTTCAAGGTTCGCTTCGTCGGCGAGGGCGGCGGCCAGCGCGTCGTCACCGAGGTCGCTGGCGGCGACCCGGGCTACACCGAGACCGCGAAGATGCTGGCCGAGTCGGCCCTCTGTCTCGCCTTCGACGAGCTGCCGAAGACGGCCGGCCAGGTGACCACGGCGACGGCGATGGGAGATGCACTGACCGAGCGGCTGCGCCGGGCTGGGATCTCGTTCGAGACACTCGAGCCGGACGCTCAGGCCGCGACGCCGTAGATCGCCCGCATCCAGACGTCGACGAGCACGTCCATCACGTCGGCCTCCTCGAGCGCCGGGTCCTCGCCGCTGAGGGTGGCGAAGAGGGCGCGCTCGTTCATCTGCACGAGCGCGATCGCCAGCTCGCGGGCCGGACGTCCGGGCGCTGCGGCGCCGCGGACGCGCTCGGCCTCGATGATCGCGCTGGCGTCGGCGATCCAGCTCTCCATCACCTGCGTCCACAGGTCCCGCGCCTCGGGGTTGGTCAAGCGCAGCTCGGCAGCGGCGCGGATCACCGCACGGTGCGCGCCGAAGGTCTCGAAGTAGGCCTGCAGGCCCTGGCGCCAGGCCGCGCGTGGGTCCTCGGACAGCTTCGCCAGCGCCTCTTCGCGGCCACCCGCCGCCTCCTCGACCATCCGCTCGACCAGGGTCAGCAGCACCGCGTCCTTGGAGGGAAAGTAGAAGTAGAAAGTGGGGCGGGAGATGCCGGCGCCGCGGGCCAGGTCCTCGACCGAGATCTCGCCCAGCGAGCGCTCCTCGAGCAAACGCTCGGCGGTGACGAAGATCGCCCGTTCGCGCTCGTCGCCGCTGGCGCGGGCGCTGCGGCGACCGCGCGCCGGCGTCTCACGGGTGGGGGAGGGAGTCGGCATCGCCCCAACCTTACAGTGCGTCGAGTTTCCCGACAAGTTGTTGACTCAATCGACGTAGTGTTGATAACCTGCTTTCGATGTCCGAACATGTCGACGTGCTGATCGTCGGGGCCGGCCTTTCCGGGATCGGCGCTGCCCATCACCTGCAGGAGCGCTGTCCCGGCAAGAGCTACGCGATCCTCGAGGCGCGCGAGCGGATCGGCGGCACCTGGGACCTCTTCCGCTATCCCGGGATCCGCTCCGACTCCGACATGCACACGCTCGGCTATCGCTTCCGGCCCTGGACCGACTCGCAGTCGATCGCCGACGGGGAGAAGATCCTCCGCTACATCCACGACACCGCGCGCGATGGCGGCATCGACCGGCACATCCGCCTCGGCCATAAGGTGGTCAGCGCCGCCTGGTCGAGCGCCGAGGCGCGCTGGAGCGTCGAGGCCGAGCGCGCCGACACCGGCGAGACGGTCTCGCTGACCTGCGACTTCCTCTTTATGAACAGCGGCTACTACCGCTACGACGAGGGCTACACGCCCGAGTTTCCCGGCCGCGAGCGCTTCTCTGGGCAGGTTGTCCACCCCCAGCACTGGCCCGAGGACCTCGACTACGCCGGCAAGCGGGTCGTGGTGATCGGCAGCGGCGCGACTGCGGTGACGTTGGTGCCGGCGATGGCGCGGGACGCGACCAAGGTGACGATGCTGCAGCGCTCGCCGACCTACGTCGTCTCGATGCCGGGCGAAGACGGGATCGCGATCCGGCTGCGCCGCTTCCTCCCCGACCGCGCCGTCTATCCGATCGTGCGCTGGAAGAACGTGGCCCTGCAGGGGATCAGCTACCGGCTTAGCCGGCGCTACCCGGAGCTGATGAAAAAGCTGCTGCGCAAGGGCGTCGAGCGGGCGCTGCCGCCGGGCTACGACGTCGACACCCACTTCGCGCCGCACTACAACCCCTGGGACCAGCGCCTCTGCCTGGTCCCCGACGCCGACCTCTTCGGGGCGCTCGCCGACGGCAGCGCCGAGATCGTCACCGACCGCATCGCGACCTTCACCGAGGGCGGGATCGAGCTCGAGTCCGGCGGCCAGCTCGAGGCCGACATCGTGATCGCCGCGACCGGCCTCAACCTGCTCTTCCTCGGCGGCGTGCGGCTCACCGTCGACGGCGAGGAGCCGGAGATCCCGCGCGCCCTCACCTACAAGGGGATGATGCTCAACGACATCCCCAACTTCGCCTACACGCTCGGCTACACCAACGCCTCCTGGACGCTGAAGGCCGACCTCACCGCCGAATACATCTGCCGTCTGCTCAACCACATGCAGGCCGGTGGCCACCGCATCTGTATGCCGCGGGTGACCGACCCGGCGGTGACCGAGGAGCCGCTGCTCGACTTCAACTCCGGCTACGTCCTGCGCTCGCTCGCCGAGCTGCCCAAACAGGGCTCGAAGGAACCGTGGAAGCTGCGCCAGAACTACCCGCTCGATCTGCGCATGCTGCGCCACGGCCAGATCGACGACGGCACCATGCGGTTCTCCAGCCCGGCGCCGCAGGAGCGGCCGCTGGAGCGGCAGGCCGTCGCCTGAGCTGGCTCGGCGTCACCGCTCCAGGACTAGCCTGCCAGCGGGCGAATTACCCTGGGCGACGCTAGGCTTGAAGCGCTTCCCGGCGCCCTGGCGGAGTGGTTACGCAGCGGCCTGCAAAGCCGTTTACACCGGTTCGATTCCGGTGGGCGCCTTTGGCCCCATCAAGCGGTTCGTGGCTTGCTAGAGCCGCTTATACGGCCCCTTGAGGCTGTGCCGTTCTCCGGCTGAGTCCAATTGTTGCCGTAGATCGAATGTGAAACTGGCCCATGACTGGCCCACGGGTCTGACTTCCCACTGCACCTGGTCTGAGAATTGGCCGGCTGGACCGGGTGTAGGCTGAATGAATGAGCTTCACCAGAATCACCGCGCGTCCCGATCAGATGGATGGGGTCCCCTGCGTTCGCGGCCTGCGAATCCCAGTGGCGACCGTTGTCGGCATGGTCGCCGACGGTATGAGCGAGCCGGAGATCACCGCCGCCTATCCGGACCTAGAGGCAGAGGACGTTCGGAAGGCGATTCGCTACGCCGCCGAGGCAGTGCGTGAGCGCGAGTTGCCTCTTGCCGCCTCCGGGTGAAGTTCCTGATCGATAACGCGCTCTCGCCCGCACTTGCTGAGCAACTGAAGGGCGCCGGCCACGATGCGGCGCACGTCCGCGACTATGGCTTGCAAGCTGCCGCCGACGAGGAGATCTTCGTTTGCGCGCAGCAGGAGCAGCGGGTGGTGGTGTCGGCAGATACCGACTCGGCACCCTTCTCGCGACTCGTCGCGAGCGCTCGCCCTCGGTCATCCTGTTTCGTCACGGCATGCAACGCCGACCCGAGCGCCAGGCGAAGATCCTGCTGTCAAATCTTGAGGCAATCGAGTCCGCCCTCACCGAGGGCAGCGTCGTGGTTTTTGAGCCATCCCGAATTCGCGTCCGCTCGCTGCCGCTGCTTACGTAGCGGTCCATAGCTGTCGCGCATGGCAAGGGGCGCCAAAGAGGAGTCCCTATGGAGGTGCACCGCGTTGTCACATACCAATGAACAGGTCGACAGACACCTTCGCTGCTGGCTCCGGAGGCTAATGTAGCTCTGACGACGAGGCGGAGCTGGAATTCGAGGTGGAACAGCGGCTAGCAAGCTTCTGTCCTCGCGTCATGAGAGCCTTCTCTCCCATTTGTGATCACCAGTCTCCGCCTCCAGAACTTCCGTGGCTTCGATGATCATCGAGTCCCCCTTCGCGAAAGCACGATCATCGTTGGGGCCAATAATGCGGGAAAGTCGACGGTAGTCGAAGCTCTCCGACTCGTTGCCGTCGCGACTGACCGTTTACTTCGGGGGAGTAGCCACCTATCTCGGACGCCGGACTGGCTGGAGGTTCCAGTCGGCCCCTTTGGGCTAAGTCCCTCCGTGCGTGGTCTGACCTCGGACGGCCTGGAGAGCACGCTCTTTCATCAATACGGAGATCCACCAGCGGTGATAACCGCTACCTTCAGTAGTGGTTCTCAGGTCGTGGTCTATATCGGTCCTGACTCCCAGGTCCACGTCGTCGCACGCCGTAGCGACGGGACTGCAATCACCTCGACCAAGGAAGCGTCAACGCTCGACCTTCACCCGATCGCTGCGCAGCCCCAGGTGGCTCCGCTTCTGCGTGATGAGCCAATTCGCACCGACGAGACGATCCGTCGCGGTGAAGGTACCTATCTCTCCTCTCAGCACTTTCGAAACCAGCTTTGGCGGGCAAAGACCCGAAAGCACTACCGCGAGTTTCGGCGAATCGCTGAAGATAGTTGGCCGGGCCTCCAGATCACTGAACTGGAGGGGCATCCTGATAGGCCCGACGATCCGCTCCAACTCAGGGTTCGGGATAGGGGGTTTGTCGGCGAGGTAAGCCTCATGGGACACGGTCTCCAGATGTGGCTTCAGATCGTTTGGTTTCTAGCAAGAGCTCCGCAGAACGCGACGGTGGTGCTAGATGAGCCCGACGTATACATGCACCCTGATCTTCAGCGACGCTTGTTGAACCTGGTTCGTTCAAGGTTTGCCCAGCTTTTAATCGCCACTCACTCACTTGAGATCATTTCTGACGTTGACCCTCGAACGATCCTTGCTGTCGATCGGCGACTTCCAGAATCCGAGTTTGTCACTTCGCTTCCGGGCCTCCAGGAGGTGATGGACAGGCTGGGAGCAGTGCAAAACATTCAGCTGACCCGGCTGATGGCGGCTGAGAGCTTTCTCCTTGTTGAGGGTGCAGACGTCAAGCTGTTGCGCATTCTGCAAAGCGCTGCAGGTCTTACCGATAGCCCCATCGACCTAATTCCTCACGCTGAGATTGGCGGTCGCGGTGGCTGGCGAAGTGGAGTCGCTGGCCGTTTGCCAACTAAAAATGGAGATGGGCAAAAAATCCGGTCTTTTGCGATCCTTGATTCAGATTATTTCCCACCTGACGAGCATCTAGAACGTTATGCCGAGGCACGCCAATGGGGCGTGCAGCTGCGTATCTGGTCATGTAAGGAGGTCGAGAATTTTCTCCTTGTCCCGGAGGCAATCGCTCGGCTCATAGAGGCTCAGGCTCCGGCAAGTGGTAGCACGGCAGCGAGTGTTGCCGAAGAGATCGATCAGATAGTCGAGTCATACCGACACGAACCGATCGAAGATTCCATCGTGACGATCTTGCACGGTCGTGACCGAGCCGGGGGTCTTCCAAAGGCCCTAAAGGCGGCTCGCAAGCTAGTGGCTGAACGATGGAAGGATCAAGATCAGCGTTGGGGCATTGCGCCTGGGAAGCTCGTGCTATCTCGCCTCTCGGCTTGGTCGCAAGATCGATATGGGGTTGGATTTGGCCCAGAGCAGGTTGCCCGTTCGCTGTTTCCAGACGAGGTGAATCCGGAGATTGTGGAGGTCATTAAGGCCATTACGGAGGGACGACCCTTACGGCGTCCATTCCAAACTCCGGTGCCATAGGCGCCAGCTCGTTTGAGGCTGCCGTTAGCTATTGACGGATGCGCAGCGCCGCCACGGCGCTGCCGGTGCTAGCGATCGCTACCACGCGAGCTGGGCCTTTGGGCTGTGGCGGGATCTGCAGGCTGACGGCGCGGGTGCCGGGGCGCAGGGAGCGGGTGCCGAGGGGCTTGGCTTTGCGCCATTCGCCGGCTTTGCGGCGCTGCAGCTCGAAGCGGACTTTGGCGCGGGCGCCGGTGAGTTTGACTTCGAAGGTGACTTTGCCCGCCTCGCCGGCGTCGAGTTTCGCCGGGCTGACTTTGAGGCTGCGCAGGTAAGGGAGCGGGGCGGCTGGTGGAAGAACGCCCGCGGTCTGGCTTACTGCCCCCGTCGTCGGCGAGGCGGCGTTCGGGTTGGGGAAGTGGGGGGATTCGAATTTGATGTCGGGAACGCCGGCGAGGGCGAGGATCGGGGCTCCGTCATCGGCGGAGCTGTCATCACTGACGCGCCAGACCGCATCCTGGGCGCCTGGGGTCGCAATCAGGGCGGCCTGCTGCAGCTTGGCCGCGACGTCGAGCACCCGCTGCAGGTACTGCAACGCCGGCTGCGGCTGTTCGCCGGCGAGGCCGAGCACGTCGAATCCATTGCCTTCGCTGGGGCTGTGGCGGCGCAGGTCGATGCAGTAGGCGACGAGGCCGTCGGCGTGGCCGGGCTTGCCCGGCCGCACGGTCAGCTCAAACGGCGCACCGACCGCCAGGTTCTGGGCTCCGCCGTCCTTGTTCAGCAGGACTTCGCCGGGCTTCGATTCGATCGTCAGGGCGTTGGCACCGATCTTGGCGAAGCGGTTGACGTCGACCTGGATCAGCTTCTCCGTCCCCTTGAAGACGTCGCCCATGATGTCGTTCTCGTGGCCAGGTTTGGCCTTCGTCCCGGCCTTGCCCTTGCTCGGGTCGAGGCCCTTGCTTTTCGCCCACTTCTCGAGCGCGTCCGGATCGTCGATGTCGACGCTCGCGGGGATCGGGTAGAGCTTGCTGCCGACCTTGAAGACGGAGGTGTACTGGTCCTCGAGTCCGGCCAGGTGGAGCGCCTCGTGGGTCCAGATCTGGCGGTCGCCGGTCGGGCCGCGCCCGCTCGGCCACTCGCCGCTCTGCGGCGTGGCCAGGGGGTCGCTGTCCGCCTCACCGGCCTCGCCGCGAAAGTCGGAATCGCTGGTCAGCTGCATCTGGTGAAAGCAGGGCGAGGCGGCGGCACCCGGCGCCCGTTCGCGCGCGACGATGTCGAAATTGACCTTGGTCCCGTCGATCGCGGTCCGCGGCGGCAGCCGGCTCTCGATCGAGGTTTCGACCTCGGCCGCGGTCGGACCACCCGGGTAGCTGCTGAACTCGACGTCGATCTGGACCGTGACCGGGGCGGTGCTCGGCTTCCAGGCCGCGTCGACCGCGACGGCATCCTTGCCGTAGCCGCCCTTCGCGGTCAGTTCGACGGCACCGAGCCTGGCCGCTTCGGCGAGCGAGACGCGGCGCGAGATCGTCGTTGGCCCCTGGCCCGGCGGGCAGGGCGCGGTGCTCGGCAGGGCCGAGGTCGTCGCTTCGGTTGGCGCCGCGCTGCCGGCTGGGGCGAGCAATCCGGTGAGAGCTGCAAGGAGGAGCCCGAGAAACCAGGTGGTTGCCGTTCGCCGCTGCACGGCGGCCACGGTATCTCGTCGTGTCCGGGCGTCAAGCGATGCTCGCTCAGATCCGCGGCGGCCTCGCCCGAACCGCTGGCACGAAGATCCCGAGCAGTCCGCGCCAGAGGGCGACGGTCGAGTTCCACCAGTCGAAGTGGTCGCGCCAGAGGACGATCTCGCCGTCCTCGAGGTCGAAGCGGCCACAGACCCAGAACTGGATCCGCAGACGGCTGCCCAGCTTCAGCACGTCGGTCCTTTCGGTTAGGACCGTGTTGCCGGTGACGGAGATCGCGTGGGTGTAGACCTCGAAGCCGACGCCGTGACGGCCAAGGGTCAGATCGAGGAAACGGCGCACCTGCTCGCGGCCCCAGATCGTCGGCAGCGAGACGTTGCTGTACTCGACCGCCGCGGCGAGAAGCTCGACCGCCGTCTCAATCTCCTTTTCGGTGAGCAGCGCGAGGAAGCGCTCGACCCGCTCGGCGGAGTCCCTCATCTCTCGCGGCGCCAGTTCGGTCGCAGGTAGGCCTCTTCGAAGCCGGCGCGGAGGACGTTGCGGTAGCTGGCGCTGGGTCGGTCGGGGACGCGCTCGCCGGTCTCGACGAAGAGGGTGTGGCAGCCGGCCTCGACCGCGTCGGCGATGCGGCGGTGCAGGAGGGCAAGCTGGCAGCCGCGGCCGCGGGCCGGCTCGAGCGTGGCGCCGATGCCGAGCTCGGCAACGCCCGCATGGATCTGCATTGCCCCGCAGGCCTGGGCCTCGCCGTCGACGCGGGCGACGTAGCAGCGCCAGCCGTCCTGTCCCGGCAGCTCGGCGAAGAAGGCGCTGGCCCAGGCGGGCAGACCGAAACCGGTGGCGGCGATCATCCCGAACGGCTCCTGCGCCGGGTCGCTCAGCTCGACTACCTCGACCTCGGGGACGGCGAAGCGTGGCGGGTGCGGATCGCGGACGAACTTCATCCAGGCGTAGCCCTGGCCGAAGCCGTTGGCGCACAGCCAGGACTCTGCCGCGCCCGACTCGGGCAGTCCGGGCGTGACCGGGACGTAGTAGTGGACCCCGAACGAGCCGGCCCACTCGACGGCGGCAGCGAGATGCCCGTCTTCGACCGCGCCCGGCTCGGTCGCGCCGAGCACCAGGTTCATCATCCCGACGCCGGGTAGCTCGCCCACTATGGACGCCTGCACCGGCCCGAACTCGCGCAGCTCGACACCCTTCTCGCGCGCCAGCTCGGCCGGGACCGACCTCCAGATGTCGCCCCAGAAGAGCCGCTCGCCCTGGTCGAGCGCCCTGCGGTCGTACTCGGCCCCCCCTTTGGTCTCGTCCCTCGCCATCGCTGCTGCCAGCATATGAGCGTGTCCGTCGCCACCGCGCCCGCCCCGTTCGCCCAGCGGCACTCGGCGAGCCAGATCCCCGACAACCAGATGATCGTGCTGTTCGGGGCGACCGGCGACCTGGCGAAGCGCAAGCTGCTGCCGGCGATGTTTCACCTCGCCCAGGTCGGGCTGATGCCGAAGCGCTTCCGGATCATCGGCGTGGCCCGGCACGCGGTCGAGGTCGAGGAGTTCCGCGAGATCGCGCGCCAGGCGATCGAGGCTTCCGGCCGCGAGGACATGTCGCCCCCGACCTGGGACCCCTTCGCCGAGTCGTTGCGCTTCTGCGGCATCGGCGACGGCCTCGAGCCGCTCGGGGCCGCGCTCGTCCGGGCGCGCGACGAACTCGGCGAGGACGCGGGCCTTCTCTACTACCTCGCGCTGCCCCCGACCGCGATGCACGGGGCGGTGGAGGGGCTCGGCGCCAGCGGCCTCGGCGACGGCGCCAAGGCGATCGTCGAGAAGCCGTTCGGCACCGACCTGCGCTCGGCGCGCGAGCTGAACGCGCTCCTGCACTCGGTCTTCGAGGAGCGCTGCATCTACCGGATCGACCACTACCTCGGGCGCGAGGCGGTGCAGAACCTGCTGGCGCTGCGCTTCGCCAACGGGATGTTCGAGCCGGTCTGGAACCGCAACCACATCGACCATGTGCAGATCGACATCCCGGAGACGCTCTCGATCGAGATGCGCGGCAGCTTCTACGAGCAGACCGGCGCTTTCCGCGACATGGTCGTCACCCACCTCTTCCAGGTGCTCGGCTTCGTCGCGATGGAGCCGCCGACCTCGCTGCAGCCGAAGGCGCTCGGGCTCGAGCGCGAGAAGGTCTTCGACTCGATGCCGCTGCTGTCGCCGCAGAACTTAGTCCGTGGCCAGTACGCCGGCTACCGCGAGGAAGCCTGCATCGCGCCCGATTCCGAAACCGAGACCTTTGTCGCCGTCAAGGCCTTCGTCGACAACTGGCGCTGGGAGGGCGTGCCCTTCTACCTGCGCTCGGGCAAGCGCATGGCTCAGAAACGCAACCTGCTGACGATCGCCTACAAGCAGCCGCCGCGGCGCATGTTCCCGCTCGACTGCGACCAGATCGTCGAGTCCTTCGGCCACGACCATCTCACCCTCGAGCTCGGCGACCCGGGCAGCATCTCCGCCTCGTTCCTGGCCAAGGTCCCAGGGCCGACGATCGAGCTCGGCGAGGCCCATATGCACTTCAGCTACGCCGACACCTTCGGCGGCGGCGCGCAGGCGCTCGACGCCTACGAGCGGCTGATCCACGATGTGATGGTCGGCGACCGCACCCTCTTCACCAGCTCCGAGGCGATCGAGCGCCTCTGGGAGGTCTCAGAGCCGGTGCTGGAGCAGCCGCCCCCGGTGCACCCCTATGAGCCTGGCTCCTGGGGGCCGTCTGAGGCCGACGCCCTGATCGCTCCGCGCCGCTGGCACCTGCCCAGCCACCATGTCTGACTCCAGGAACGGAAAAGGGCCCCGGAAGGGGCCCCTGTTTCCGAAGGACGTACCACCAGTGAAATCCAAGTCCGCTGGCTCGTCGGTCCCTGAGCTTTGAAGTTCTATGCGCCGCAGCTCACGCGACGCATTCATAAACACGGGCGGGACTGAAAAGTTGCACCGGCTGCATCGGCCCTTGCAAGCCAGACCTTTAGCCGGGCGGCGACCGCCGCCCGGCTTCCGGTTTCTCGCTGCTAGATTCAGATCTCCCCTGGGCGTTTAGCTCAGTTGGGAGAGCGCCAGCTCGACAAGCTGGAGGTCACTGGTTCGAGCCCAGTAACGCCCACTCTTCCCCAGGGGGCGGCCGCTCAGGCGGTCGCCGGCAGCATCACCTGGGTGAGGCGGAACGAGTTCCCGGAGGGGTCACGGAAGCCCGAGTCGATCCCGTAGGGCCGTTTTTCCGGCGCCTCGGTGAACTCGACCCCGCGGGCGCTCAGCTCTTCGTAGGAGGCCTGGCAGTCGTCGGTGGTGAGGAAGACCGTGCCGGCCGCTCCCTTCGCCATCAGGTCCTCGATCTGCTGCGAGGTTTTCTCGTCGAAGACGGGCGGGCCGGGGATCGCCATCAGCACGATCGAGACGTCCTCCTGTCCAGGCGGGCTGACGGTGAGCCAGCGGAAGTCGCCCATCTCCTCCAGGGTGACGTCGCTGCGCACCTCCATCCCGAGCTTCTCGGTGTAGAAGGCGAGCGCCTCCTCCTGGTCGTGCACCCACAACTGCGCGTTTGCGATCTTCATCGGTCTCTCCTTGGTTGAAATCGGCTTGGCGGCGATGCTAGGTCGAGGTCGCGGCGCTGTCTTCTCGAAACGTGCGGTGTTCGGGGCGGCCGTAGGCGCGCACCACGCAGGCCGGGACGACCGCCTGGCTGGAGGCCGGTGGGAAGGCCGCGCGGTACGCCGTTGGGGTCTTGCCGAAGGCGCGCTTGAAGCTGGTCGTGAAGGAGCCGACGCCCTGCAGGCCGACGTCGAGGCAGATCCGGGCGACGCTGTGGTCGGTCGTGCGCAGCAGCGCCGCCGCGCGCTCGAGCCGCCTGGTCAGCAGATAGGCGTGAGGGGAGACCCCGAAAGTCTGCCGGAACTCGCGGCTGAAGTGCGCCCGCGAGAGGCCCGCCGCCGCGGCCAGGTCATCGACCCCCAGCGGCTCGGAATAGCGGGCGTCGGCGAGGTCCCTGGCCCGCAGCAGATGCCGGGCTGGCGGTACGAACGCCATGCCCCAAGCGTATGAGCTTCAGGTGGCCAGCTTGCAGTCACTTTCAATCAGCGACACCGTGAGGCGTCCTGAGCTGTCCAAGGCGGCTTCCATGAGTGCGAAGCAGGTCTCGATGGACCCGGGTGGTGAGATTGCAGGTTGCGTCCATTCGGCCAAGCCGTAGAACGCAGTGGCCGAGATTCTTTCCAGCGAGACGATCGCTACGGGCTTATCGGCGAGTTCGGATGCGCGAGGGCGAATTGCCGCCCTGGCTTTTTCCGCAGTCAGGCGCAGCGTAGGCCTCGTGTCGCAATGCGACGATAAGCGTGCGGCAGGGCGCCGGTTTCTCGCTCGAACCGCGATTCTGAGCTGGCAGGTGGTGCGACTGACGGCATCGCTGCCTCGCGCGGTGAGATCGCAGTCGATCCGACGCAACGCAAGCCGATGGCATCCGCCAAAGGTCAGCGAATCGACCCCTGCATTCCTTCGCACGAACTTCCGTGCGAGCTGCTTCGCCTCCGCGCGAGCGGCTGGCTTGCTCAGCTTGTAGGGAGGCGGCTCGGGCGCGGCGGGCTCGGTGCTGCCACCGCCTTCTCCGCCACCGCCTCCACTGGGGAGCGTCTCGCATGCGATCCCATCGTCGTCCGCGTCGAGACCATCGGGATCGCCTGGCGCGAGGTTTTCCTGGGCTTCCTCCTGGGTTTCGAAGTCAGAGCAGTCGAGATCGCCGGCGATCGCACGCTCGGAACCGGCGATGACCATGATCGCGCTGAGCAGCAGGAGCCCAGTCCAAGCAAGCCTTCCGATTCTCAATCTGCCTCCCGCATCCTGGTAGAGGAAAGTGACTGAGAAATGTAGGAAGACTTTGCAAACCCTGCTGTAGGGCTTTTTCGCCTGCGGGGCGGTCCTCTAGGGTCACCGCCCTGTGATCGGGACCTATGCAGTGGCGGTGGCGGTCTCTGGGGCCTCGCTGGCGATCGGGGGGGCCGCGATCGCGCTCTGCGGGGCGCGGCGCTGGTCTTGGCTGGCGCCGGCGGTGGGGCTGGCGCTGCTCGGTGCGCTCTGCTGGGGGACGGCGCGACTGGGCGGGGACGGGATCGACGCGGCAATCGCAGCTGGTGTGGCGACCGTCGCCTCGGTTGCCTACCTCTGGGAACGGCGGGACGGTGGGGGGGAGGCGCTGCGCGCGGGCTGGCCGGTCGCCCTAGTTGCGCTGTTCGCGGCCTCGCTGCCCTTCGTGGTCGAGGGCCACTTCGGGATCCTCGGCACCAGCTTCAACCCCGACATGTCCCAGCACCTGCTGGCGACCGAGCGGCTCGCGCACGGGCACGGCGGCCAGCTGCTCAACGAGGGCTACCCGCTTGGCCCGCACGCGATCGTCGTCGCTCTCAACAAGGGCCTCGGGATCGGCTTGGTCCAGGGCTTCAGCGGCCTCACCGTCGCGGTCGCGATCCTTGCCCCGCTCACTGCACTCGCCGCCTTCTCGGACCTGAAGCCGCTCCCGCGCACCGCCGGCGCCCTGCTCGTCGGCCTCGCCTACCTCGTTGCTTCCTACTTCGCCCAGGGCGCCTTCAAGGAGACGATGCAGGCCCTCTTCGTCCTCGCCTTCGTCCTCGCCCTGCGCGAGTCGACCCGGAGCTGGCAGGGCCTTCCACTGCGCTTCTTACCCGGCGCGCTGATCGCCGCCGGCTCCGTCTACACCTACAGCTTCCCCGGTCTCATCTGGCTGATCGGTGCCGCGGGCATCTGGGCACTGGTGGATTTCGCCGTCAGTCGCAGGCGTTCACCTGCGGGTGGCACGGCGGTGGGGGACCCCCGCGGCGCGGAGGGGCGTCTAGCCTCGAGCACCGTGGGGGTGACCGCCGTGACAGGACCCGCAGTTGTCCGCCCTGTCCTCTTGGGGTCCCTCACCTTCCTCGTCCTGGTCGTCCCCGAGATCGGCCGCATGATCGACTTCCAGCGCTTCGAGACCTTCGACCCCAACGGCCCCGGCCTCGGCAACCTCTTCGGCCAGATCTCCCCCTTTGAGGCGCTCGGGATCTGGCCCTCGGGGGACTTCCGGCTGGCTCCCGGCAACGGCGCTGTGCCGGCGATCGGCTATTACCTCGGCGCGGCGGCCGGCTTCGCCCTGCTGCTCTACGGCATTGCCCGCTGCTGGCAGCGGCGCGAGACTGCGATCCTCGCCGGCCTCGGTGCCGCCGCGCTCGCCTACGCCGCCGCCCGCCTCGGCGGCACGCCTTACACGGCTGCGAAGGCCCTCGAGATCGCCACCCCGCTCGTGGCGCTGACCATCCTCCTGCCGCTGCTCGACCGGATCGAGATGAGCTTTTTTGCTGTGAGGGAGCAAAAAAGCTCATCTCGGCGACTCGAGGTGCTTGCCGCGACTGCGTTCGTGCTCGCGGCGGGCGCTTGCTCGGCGCTCGCCCTGGCCAACGCGCCGGTCGGTCCCACCTCGTACTCGCCGGCGCTGACCGGCCTGCGGCCGCTCGTTGCCGCGGACTCGACCCTGATCCTCGCCTCCGAGCAACTGCTCGCCGACGAACACGGCACGCCCTACCTCGCCTGGGAGCTGCGCGGGGGGCGGGTCTGTATCGCGGCCGAGGGGGAGCTCGACGAGCCGCCGCCCGGGGTGCGCTTCGTCGTCACCAGCTTCGAGGCCGGCCCGTTGCCATTTGCGGGCTTCGAGCCCGACCGCATCGCGCTGCCCTACTTGGTGTGGGAAGCGAAGCGGCCGGTCCGCGGCCAGAGCCCGTGCCCGCTGATTGCCGTGCGCCAGGCACGCCAGGGCCCGGCGCGCTGACGCGTTCGTCGCTCACTGCCCAGCGGGCGACAAACGACGAACGCACGCGCCGCGTACGATGGCCTCCGATGGAGGCCGCGACCGAGAAACTGACCGTCACGCTGCCCGATGGCACGCCGCTGGAGCTGCCGGCGGGCGCGACCGGGGCCGATGCCGCGGCGGCGATCGGGCCGGGCCTTGCCAAGGCGGCGCTGGCGATCAAGGTCGACGGCGAGCTGCGCGACCTGGCGGCGCCACTACCCGAGGGCGGGTCGGAGGTGGCGATCCTCACCGACCGCGACCCCGAGGCGTTGGAGCTGATCCGCCACGACGCCGCCCACGTGATGGCCGAGGCGGTGATGGAGCTCTACCCGGGCACCAAGGTGACGATCGGGCCGCCGATCGAGTCCGGCTTCTACTACGACTTCGAGTTCCCGCCCGATACAAGGATCACCGAAGACGACCTGCCGAAGATCGAGGCGGCGATGCGCGAGCACATCGAGGCCGACGAGCAGTTCGGCCGCCGCGATGTCCCGGTCGCCGAGGCGATCGAGATCTTCAAGGCGCAGGGCCAGGACTTCAAGGTCGAGCTGATCGAGGACCTCGTCCGCGACGAAGGGGTCGAGACCGTCTCGCTCTACCGCAACGGTCCCTTCGAGGACCTCTGCCGCGGGCCGCACGGCCCCTCGACCGGGCGGATCAAGGCGATCAAGCTCGACTCGGTCGCTGGCGCCTACTGGCGCGGCGACGAGCAACGGGAGAGCCTCACCCGCATCTACGGCACCGCCTTCTTCTCCCAAAAGGACCTCGAGGCACACGAGCAGCGGCTCGCCCAAGCACGCGAACGCGACCACCGCCGGCTCGGTCCTCAGCTCGGCCTCTTCATGCTGCGCAAGGAGGCGCCGGGGATGCCGTTCTGGCTGCCCAACGGGACCACGCTGCTGCGCCTGATCGAGGCCGAGGTGCAGGAGCAGCTGCTGAAGCGCGGCTACGAGCAGATCAAGACGCCGCACGTGATGGACGTCGAGCTCTGGCACCGCTCCGGCCACTGGGACAACTACCGCAAGAACATGTACTTCTCCGAATGGGGCGAGCGCGAATACGCGCTGCGGCCGATGAACTGCCCCGGCGCCTGCCTCGTCTTCGGCTCCGACCGCCATTCCTACCGCGAGCTGCCGCTGCGCCTCGCCGAGTTCGGCCAGGTCTATCGGGCCGAGCGCGAGGGCGTCCTGCACGGGCTGCTGCGGGTGCGCTCCTTCACCCAGGACGACGGCCACATCTACTGCACCCCTGACCAGGTGGTCGGCGAGGTCGCCGGCGTTTGCGAGGCGATCGACGAGATCTACGACCGCTTCGGCTTCGACGACGTCCAGGTCGAGCTCTCGACCCGGCCGCAGAACTCGATCGGCAGCGACGAGCAGTGGGAGCAGGCCGAGGAGGCGCTGCGCCAGGCGCTTGAGAGCCAGGGCCGCGAGTACCAGCTCAATCCCGGCGACGGCGCCTTCTACGGGCCGAAGATCGACTTCCACGTGACCGACGCGCTCGGCCGCTCCTGGCAGTGCGGTACCTGTCAGGTCGACTTCTTCATGCCCGAGCGCTTCGACCTCTACTACACCGACGAGAACGACGAACAGCAGCGCCCGGTGATGATCCACCGCGCCCTGACCGGCTCGATGGAGCGTTTCGCCGGGATCCTGATCGAGCACTACGGCGGCCGTTTCCCGGTCTGGCTGGCGCCGGTGCAGGCGATCGTGCTCTCGATCTCCGACCGTCACAACGCCTACGCCCACAAGGCGATGGAGGAGCTGCGCGAGCTCGGTGTGCGGGTCGCCGTCGACGACCGCTCCGAGTCGATCGGCAAGAAGGTGCGCGACGCCGCGCTTGGCCGCTACCCCTACATGCTGGTGGTCGGCGACCGCGAGCAGGAGAACGGCGCCGTCGCCGTCCGCTCCCACGCCGAGGGCGAGCTGGGGGAGATGTCGCCGGCCCAGTTCGCCGAGCGGATCGAGACGGAGACCGCAACCGTCTGAGCGCGGCCCGGGTTGCCAACCTCCCTTCTCCCTCTATACTCCGCCCGACTTGACTGCAGGCACGCTAAATCACCGCCGCCGCTGAGCCCCGTGCCCGCGTACCGAACTCTCGTCCTCTTGAAGCTCCACCGTTCCTCTAGCTAGTGCCGGTCCCTCGCAGGTTCGATCGGCGCCCACCAGAGCGCGACACGACTCGGATCAACGAGCGCATCCGCGTGCCGCAGGTGCGCCTGATCGGCGCCGATGGCGAGCAGCTCGGCATCGTCGAGATCAACGAGGCCCTGAAACGCGCGCAGGAGGCCGATCTCGACCTCGTCGAGGTGGCGCCCGGCTCGAAGCCGCCGGTCACCCGCCTGCTCGACTACTCGAAGTACAAGTACGAGCAGGAGCAGAAGCAGAAGCAGGCCCGCAAGCACCAGCAGCAGGTCAACATCCGCGAAATCAAGCTGCGGCCGAAGATCGCGACCCACGACTACGAGACCAAGAAGGGCCACGTCGAGCGCTTCCTCAAGCACCACGACAAGGTCAAGGTCACGATCATGTTCCGCGGTCGCGAGCAGGCTCACCCCGAGCGCGGCCGGGCGCTGCTGCAGAAGCTCTTCGAGGATCTCGGCGGCATCGCCGTGATCGAGTCGGCGCCGCTGCAGGAAGGGCGCAACATGAGCATGCTGCTGGCTCCGAGCAAAGAGGTCGACAAGCTGGACGCGGCCGCTCCAGACGGCGACTCTCCGGCTGAGGCCGCTGCTGAGGCCACCCCGGCCGATGATTCACCTGCGGCTGAAGCTTGAGGGCCTATCCCGGTAGGGGTTTCGCTTAACTTTTTCGAGGATTGCCGGCTGCTGTCGCCCGGTTCGCAGCGGCGAAAAAGTACAAGACGCTTCACCCCTACCGGGATAGGCCCTAAGCGCGGGCGGCGATGATGTCCGCGATGCGCTCGGCGGCGTGGCCGTCCCAGAGTGGGGGTGGCTGACTGAGAGCGTCCCCGCGTACGGAGAGAGCGGAAGGGATTCCGGCGATCGCGGTGGGGTCGAGGCCGAGCAGGGTGTTGGTGCCGGCGCGGATCGTCACCGGGCGCTCGGTGTTGTCGCGCAGGGTGAAGCAGGGGATGCCGAGGTAGGTGGTCTCCTCCTGGATCCCGCCGGAGTCGGTCAGCACGGCGCCGGCGTCGGCGAGCAGCGAGAGGAAGTCGAGGTAGCCGAGCGGCTCGCTGAGCAAGAGGCCGGGGTGCTCGGAGTCGACGCTCTCCATCACCTTGCGGGTGCGCGGGTGGACCGGGAAGACGACCGGCATCTCGCGGGCGAGTGCCGCCAGCTGCTTCACGGTCTCGGGCAGCAGCGGCCCGTCGACCAGGGCGGGACGGTGCAGGGTGACCAGCGCGTAGGAGCCGGGCTCGACCCCGAGCCGCGCGGCGGCGCCGGCGGCGCGGAAGCGCGCTTCGAGCGCGACCAGGGTGTCGATCATCGTGTTGCCGACCATGTGCATGCGCTCCTCCGGGATGCCTTCGGCACGCAGGTTCGCGGTCGCCTCGTCGCTGTGCAGGAAGAGCAGCTCGGCGAAGCGGTCGGCGACGATTCGGTTCACCTCCTCCGGCATCGTCAGGTCGAAGCTGCGCAGGCCGGACTCGATGTGGGCGACCGGGATCCCTAGCTTGACCGCGGTCAGCGCCGCCGCCAGGGTCGAGTTGACGTCGCCGGGGACTACGACCAGGTCGGGCCCCTCCTCGAGCAGGACCGGCTCCAGCCGCTCCATCGTCCGCGCGGTCATCGCCGCGTGGCTGCCGGAGCCGACCTCGAGCATGTGGTCCGGGGCCGACACGCCGAGCTCCTCGAGGAAGACCTCCGACATCAGCCGGTCGTAGTGCTGGCCGGTGTGGACGAGCGCGTGCCGGCCCTCGGGCAGGCGGGCCCGCAGGGCCGCGATCACCGGCGCCGTCTTGACGAAGTTGGGCCGGGTCCCGACCACGTAGAGAATCCGCATCGCGGCGCCAGCGTATCCGCGGCGGGGGATCAAACTACCGTCGGGAGACGGTGGGATCGCCGAGGTGTCGCCGTCTGCTTCAATAGCGAGCCCGATGCCGAAGATGAAAACCCACTCAGGCGCCAAGAAGCGGTTCAAGAAAACTGCCAAGGGCAAGCTGCGCGGCCGCCGCGCCTACTCCAGCCACATCCTGGAGAAAAAGTCGCCGAAGCGGAAGCGGCGGATGGCGAAGCCGGTGGAGATCTCCCCGAACGACGCGCCGACCGTGCGCAAGCTGCTGGGGGGCAAGTAGATGCCCCGGGTCAAACGCTCCGTCCACGCGCGCAAGAAGCGCCGCAAGGTGCTGAAGGAAGCGAAGGGCTACTTCGGCCGCAAGCACTCCTCCTACCGCTTCGCCAAAGAGCAGGTGCAGCGGTCGGGGATGTACGCCTACCGCGACCGGCGCAACCGCAAGCGCACCTTCCGCAGCCTCTGGATCACCAGGATCAACGCCGCGGCGCGGCTCGAGGGCATGAGCTACTCGGAGCTGATGTACGGGCTGAAGAAAGCCGAAGTCGAGGTCAACCGCAAGATGCTGGCCGAGATCGCGGTCTCCGACCGCGAGGCCTTTCGCCGATTTGTCGAGCTGGCCCGGGAGGGTGCGGCCGCCTAGCGGCGTTCCGACACTCAACCTTCCCGGGCGGGCCGTGAGAACGGCCCGCTTTTTCGTTCCAGGAGAAGAAACGACCGAACCGAACAGAGACGCACACCAGGTACACCAGACGAGATGACGATCGAGAGCCCACAGAACGAGAAGCTGAAGCTGATCCGCAAGCTGCGCGAGCGCAAGCACCGCGAGCGCGAGGCGCTGTTCGTCAGCGAGGGCGAGGACCTACTGGAGGCCGGGTTGGCGGCGGGTGCCGAGCCGCGCCTGCTGCTAAGCGCGGCCGGCTCCGGCCTGGCCGAGCGCTGGGGCGGGGAGGAGGTCGAGGCGGAGCTGCTCGCCTCGGTCTCCGCGCTCGGTTCGGGCACGAGGACCCTAGCGGTCTGGCCGCTGCGCTGGGCGGAGCGGCCGACCGCTCCCTGCGTCTACCTGCAGGGGGTCGGCGACCCCGGCAACGTCGGCGCCGTCGTCCGCAGCGCCCACGCGCTGCTCGACGCCACGGTCGCGCTCGGCCCCGAGTGCGCCGACCCGTTCTCACCGAAGGCGGTACGGGCCAGTATGGGCTCGGTCTTCGCGCGGCCGCCGGCCCGGGCCATGGTGGAGGAGACGCCGGCGCCGCGAGCGGCGCTGATCGCCCACGGCGGCAGTGGCCTCGAGGCGCTGGCCGGGGCGACGACGCTCTGCCTCGGTGCCGAGCGGGAGGGGCTGCCAGCGGAGGTCCTGGGGCAGTGCGAGGTCGAGGCGACGATCCCGTTGCGGGGCGGTGCCGAGTCGCTCAACGTCGCCGCCGCGGCAGCGATCGCCTGCGAGCGGCTATCGTCGCCCGCCATGTCGGAGGGACGGCCCGATGCTTGAGCGGATCGAGGAGATCGGGAGCGAGGCCGCGACCGCGATCGGGGCCGCCGGCTCGACCGCCGAGCTGGAGCAGCTGCGGGTCCGCTACCTCGGCCGCAAGGCGGAGCTGACCCAGATCCTGCGCGGGATCGCCGAGCTCCCATCTGACGAACGGGGTGTGGTCGGGGGAGCCGCCAATAAGGCGCGCAAGCACCTGGAAGGGCTGCTCGAGGAGAGCGCCGCGCGGCTCGACGCCGGCGAGCTCGACGCCAAGCTGGCCGCCGACCGGGTCGACGTCACCTTGCCGGGGGCACCACCGCGGCCGCTTGGCCACCTGCACCTGATCGCGCGCACGACGCGGCTGATCGAGGACGTCATGGTCGGGCTCGGCTACGAGGTGATGGAGGGGCCGGAGATCGAGTACGACTACTACAACTTCACCGCGCTCAACCACCCGCCCGGGCACCCGGCGCGGATGCTCCAGGACACCTTCTACGTGCAGTCGCACCCCGACGTGCTGCTGCGCACCCACACCTCGCCGGTCCAGGTGCGTTCGATGGAGGCGCAGCCGCCGCCGATCTTCATCGTCGTCCCCGGCAAGGTCTACCGGCGCGACTCCGACGCTACCCACAGCCCGATGTTCCACCAGGTCGAGGGGTTGGCGATCGCCGAGGACCTCACCCTCGCCGACCTCAAGGGCACGCTCTTGGCCCTGGTGCGGGCGCTGTTCGGCGCGGAGCGCGAGGTGCGGCTGCGTCCCCACTTCTTCCCCTTCACCGAGCCCAGCGTCGAGGTCGATGTCTCCTGCTTCCAGTGCGGCGGCAGCGGCACCCTGGAGGACGGCGAGCGCTGCAATCTCTGCAAGGGTCAGGGCTGGATCGAGATCCTCGGTGCCGGGATGGTCGATCCCAACGTGCTCGGCTTCGTCGCCGAGAGCGGCTACGACCCGGAGCGGGTCCAGGGCTTTGCCTTCGGGATCGGGATCGAGCGGGTGGCGATGCTGCGCCACGCCGTCCCCGACCTGCGGCGCTTCTTCGACAACGACGTGCGGATGCTGGAGCAGTTCGGTTGAGGGGCGTGAGATGAAGATCCCGTACTCATGGCTGCGCAGCTACTGCGACCCCGGGGTCGGGGCCGCGGAGATTGCCGAGCGCCTGGCGATGACTGGGACCGAGGTCGAGCGGGTCGGCAGCGTCGGGCCGCCCTCCGGCGAGGGCTTCGTGGTCGGCCACGTGCTCAGCGCCGAGCAGCACCCGAACGCCGACCGGCTGCGGGTCTGCAGCGTCGACAGCGGCGACGGCGAGCGCACGATCGTCTGCGGCGCTGCCAACGTCGCCGCCGGCCAGGCCGTCGCGGTGGCGCTGCCCGGGGCGCTGATGCCTGGCGGTGAGAAGCTGCGCAAGGCGAAGCTGCGCGGCGTCGCCTCCGAGGGGATGATCCTCTCGGTCTCCGAGCTCGAGCTCGGCGGCGACGCCGAGGGCATCCTCGTGCTCGAGGACGAGGTCGCGGCAGGGACGCCGCTGGCCGAGGTGCTGCCGATCGCCGAGCCGGTGCTGGAGCTGGAGGTGACCCCGAACCGGGTCGACTGCTTCGGGATTTGGGGCGTCGCCCGCGAGGTCCACGCGATCAGCGGGGCGCCGCTGGCGGCCGAGCCGTGGGCCGAGGATTCGCCCGCCGAGGGTGCCGGCGAAGCCTCCGATTACGCCTCCGTCACGGTCGAGACCCCCGACCTCTGCCCGCGCTTCACCGCCCGCGTCTTCACCGACGTCACGATCGGTCCCTCGCCGCTCTGGCTGCAGGCGCGGCTGATCGCGGCCGGGCAGCGGCCGATCAACAACGTCGTCGATATCACCAACTACGCGATGCTGCTGACCGCGCAGCCGCTCCACGCCTTCGACCTCGACAAGGTCCCGAACGGGGTGCTGACGGTGCGCACCGCGGAGCCGGGGGAGAAGATGACGACGCTCGACGGCATCGAGCGCGAGCTCGATGCCGAGACGGTGCTGGTCTGCGACGAGAACGGGCCGAGCGGGATCGCCGGGATCATGGGTGGCCAGACTTCCGAGGTCTCGGAGGCGACGACGCGGGTTCTGCTCGAGGTCGCGAACTGGAACGGGACCAACATCCTCCGCACCTCGCGCCAGCTCGGGCTGCGCTCGGAGGCCTCGGCGCGCTTCGAGAAGCAGCTGCACCCGGCGCTCTGCAGGCGGGCCCAGGCGCTCGCTTCGCGGCTCCTGGTCGAGCTTTGCGGCGCGAAGCTGGTGCCGGGGACGATCGACGTCGCCGCCGAGACCCCGGCGCTGCGCGAGCTGACCCTGCGTAATTCCCAGGTCGAGGGCCTGCTCGGGATGCCGATCGCGCAGAGCGATCAGACCGCCTACCTCGAGCGGCTCGGCTTCAGCGTCGAGCTCGACGGCGCGGACCTGCGGGTGACGGTGCCGCCGGATCGCCACTACGACGTGACCAGGGAGGTCGACCTGATCGAGGAGGTCGGCCGCATCCACGACTTCGACCGCAACCTACCGACGACGCTGCCGGCGACGCCGACGGTCGGCGGCCTCAGCCGCGAGCAGCGGCTGCGCCGGCGCGCCGAGGACGCCCTCTGTGGGCTTGGCTTCGACCAGATCGTCGGCTGGAGCTTCACCGACCCGGGCGAGGTCGGGCGGCTGCGGATCGCCGCGGGCGACCCGCGGGCCAACCCGGTCCTGCTCTCCAACCCGCTCTCCGAGGACCAGTCGGCGATGCGGACGATGCTGCTCGGTTCGCTGCTCGACGTCGCCGCCCGCAACCTCGCCCGCGACGCCGAGGCGGTCGCCCTCTTCGAGTCCGGCCAGATCTACCTCGACCTTCCGCCGACGGGCCGAAATGTCGAGCCCACGGCGACTTATCGGCCCGTCGACCCGTTGGCGGGGGTTTTCGCTGGGGAGCGGGCGGCACCTTTTGGGGAGCCGCACCGGCTCGGTGCGCTTGCGGTCGGGCCGCTGGTCGAGAAGTCGTGGCGCGGCGGCGGCGAGCCAGCCGACCTCTTCGCGCTCAAGGGGGCGCTGGAAGCGCTCGCGGCGCAGCTTCGGGTCGTGCTCGCCTTCGAGGCGGCGCCGGAGCCATTTCTGCACCCGGGCCGGGCCGCGGCCGTCCTCATCGACGGTGTCCCGGTCGGCTGGATCGGCGAGGTCCACCCGCTGGTCTGCCGCGAGTGGGACCTCGACTCGGCGGTCGGCTTCGAAATCGCCAGCGCGGCGCTGCTCGGCACGTCAAACCTCGGTGAGGAGACTTACGAGGACGTCACCACCTTCCCGGCCGTGCACCGGGACCTTGCGGTCGTCGTCCCCGACGAGGTGAGCGCGGTCGCCGTCCACGACGCGATCCTCGAGGGCGGGGGCGAGCTGCTGCGCTGGGCCCGCGTCTTCGACCTCTACGCGGGCGAGCAGCTCGGCGAGGGTCGCAAGAGCCTGGCGCTGCGGCTTGAGTTCCGCGCCGCCGACCGTACCCTCACCGATGCGGAGGTCGCCGGCTTGCGGGATTCGATCAAGGCCGAGCTGGAGGCGATAGGAGGAAGCCTGCGTGAGTGACACCGGCGAACAAGCCCACAGCCGACAGCCCCTGAGTGGCGAGCCCGCGGCGCGGGTGCTGGTCGCCGGCGCCTCTGGCTTCACCGGCGCGCTGGCGGCGCAGATCGTCTGGCGCCACCCGCGCCTGCAGCTGGTCGCGGTGACCTCGCGCAGCGACGCCGGCACCCGGCTCGACCGCCTCTATCCGCGCTATCGGGTGCCGCTGGAGCTGACCGAGCTCGACCCAGAGCGGGTCGAGGGCATCGACGCGGCGATCGTCGCCTATCCGCACGGCGCCGCGGCGCCGACCGTCGCCGCGCTGCGCGCCCAGGGCGTCCTCGTCGTCGACCTCTCGGCCGACTTCCGGCTGCGCGAGCGTGAGACCTACGAGCGCTGGTACGGCGAGCACGGCGCCCCCGACCTCTTCGGCCAGGCCGTCTACGGGCTGACCGAGCTCTACCGCGACGAGCTGCGCGAAGCGAAGCTGGTCGCGACCCCCGGCTGCTACCCGACCGCGAGCGTGCTCGGCCTGGCCCCGCTGGCGGAGAAGGGCCTGCTGGCTGACGTCGTGGTCAACGCGATGCAAGGTGTGTCCGGCGCCGGCCGCGGCGGTGGCGAGGAGATGCACTATGCCTCAATGGACGAGAACGCCTTCGCCTACAAGACCGAGGGCCACCGCCACCGGCCCGAGATCGAACAGGAGCTGGCGGCGCTGGGCAGCCCGGCGCCGGTCGTCTTCGTCCCACACCTGCTGCCGCTCGACCAGGGTGAGCTGGCCAGCTGCTTCGCGCAGACGACGGAGCCGGTGACGAAGGAGCAAGTGCAGGCGCTCTACCGCGAGCGCTACGCCAGCGAGCCCTTCGTGCGCGTCGTCGACTCCCCGCCGGGGCTGCGCGACCTGCGCGACACGAACGATTGCCATATTTACGTCACTGTTGCGGAAGGTGGGCGAGTGCTGGCCTTCTCGGCGATCGACAACCTCTGGAAGGGCGCCTCCGGCCAGGGGATCCAGAACCTCAACCTGATGTTGGGGCTCGATGAGACGGAGGGACTACGGTGACCGCCGATCGGCGCCCCCCGGCCGCAGACGCGAAGCGGAGCAGTCGGGGGAATATGTCTTTCTTCAGGTCCCGCTGGGTCGACGCCCCGGCCGGGGTCGAGGAGCTCGACCCGACCGGGCTCGCACCGGGCTTTCGGGCCGGCGGCGCCCATTGCGGCCTCAAGGGCGGCGGCAAGACCGACCTCGGGCTGCTGGTCTGCGACGAGCCGGATCTGCGCTCGGCGCTGCTCCTCACCCGCAACGCGTCGGCCGCGGCGCCGATCCGGGTCTGCCGCGAGCGGATCGACCGCGGCCGGGTTCGTGCCGCCGTGGTCAACAGCGGCAACGCCAACGCCGAGACCGGAGAGAAGGGCTACGCCGACGCGCTGGCGATGTGCGAACGGACGGCTGACGAGCTCGGCCTGCGGACCGAGAACGTCGCCGTCGCCGAGACCGGGACGATCGGCGTGCCGCTGCCGGTCAGCGCCGTGCTCGGCGGCATCGGCGAGGCGGCGAAGACCCTCTCACCCGAGGGCGGTGGTGCCTTCGCCGACGCGATCGTCACCACCGACCGCTGGCCGAAGCAGTGCGCGCTGACGGTCGACGGCGTGACCCTCTCCGCTCAGGCAAAGGGCGCCGGGATGATCGAGCCGAACATGGCGACGATGCTCTGCTTCGTGCAGACCGACGCTACGACGGAGGACCCGGCTGGGCTGCTGCGGGCCGCGACCGAGGCCTCCTTCCACCGGATCACGGTCGACGGCCAGATGAGCACCAACGACACCGTCCTCCTCCAGGCGACCGGCGCCGCCGGCAGGCCGCTTCCGCGGGGCCTGCTCGAGGCCGTGCTGACCCAGCTCGCGATCGAGATCGTCCGCGATGGCGAGGGCGCCGTCCGGGTCGCCCGGGTCGAGGTCAGCGAGGCGGCCTCGGCCGCCGAGGCGGAGCGGGTCGCTCGCGCGATCGCCAACTCGCCGCTGGTGAAGACGGCGCTCTACGGCCGCGATCCCAACTGGGGTCGGATCGCCCAGGCAGCCGGTGCGGCGCTGGCCGGCGAGGACCTGGAGGAGATCGGGGTCGAGTCGATCGACGCCGCCGAGCTCGGCGCCGACACCGAGGAGGCCGAGATCGGGCTGCGGCTGGGGCGGGGCGAGCACCGCGCCCACGTCTGGTTCTCCGACCTCGGCTACGAGTACGTGCGGATCAACGCCGAGTACACGACGTGAGCGAGAGGAGCCCGGAATGACCGAGCAGGCACCGCAGTCGCGCGCCGCCGGAGCCAGCGTCGAGACGCTGCTCGAGGCGTTGCCTTACATCCGCGAGTTCCAAGGCCGCACCGTGGTGATCAAGTACGGCGGCGCGGCGATGCTCGACGAGGATCTGCGCGAAGACTTCGCCAAAGACGTCGTCCTGCTCAAGTACGTCGGGCTCAACCCGGTGATCGTGCACGGCGGCGGACCCGAGATCACCCGC
This sequence comes from uncultured Solirubrobacterales bacterium, assembly GCA_963846515.1. Classification (GTDB taxonomy): domain Bacteria; phylum Actinomycetota; class Thermoleophilia; order Solirubrobacterales; family 70-9; genus VAYN01. Next base: position 1,055,151 of record CAWJWC010000005.1, read on the forward strand.
TACATGGAGCGGCTCGGGCTCGAGGTCAAGTTCCACGAGGGCCTGCGGGTCTCCGACGCCGACACGGTCGAGGTCGCGAAGATGGTCCTGGTCGGCAAGCTCAACTCGGAGATCGTGCAGCGGTTGAACCGCCACGGCCAGCCCGCGGTCGGCCTCGCCGGCGAGGACGGGACCCTGTTCGAGGTCGCGCCTGCCGCCAACGCCGACCAGGTCGGCTTCGTCGGCTCGGTCGAGCGGGTCGACGTCGACGTGCTCAACCACATCGCCGCCGACTACATCCCGGTGATCGCCTCTTCGGCCTCCGACCGCGAGGGCCAGTCCTACAACGTCAACGCCGACGAGGCGGCGGGTAAGGTCGCTGCCGCGCTCGGCGCCCACAAGGCGATCTTCCTCACCGACGTCGAGGGCTGGCTTGCCGACCCCGGCAACGACGGCTCGCTGATCTCGCGGGCGGCGGTGGCCGAGGTCGAGGAGCGGCTCGCCGAGATCGACGGCGGCATGCGGCCGAAGCTGCAGGCCTGCGTCGACGCGATCCGTGGCGGTGCCCAGTCGGCCCACATCATCGACGGCCGGGTGCCGCACTCGCTGCTGTTGGAGCTGTTCACCGACGCCGGCATCGGCACGATGGTGACCCCATGAGCCTGGCGCCTGCAAACCGGCGCCTGGCGCGGCGCCTGGCGGTGTCCTCGGTCGGCCAAATAGCGCTGCTATTCGGCCTCCCTGCGTCCTTGCCAGGCTTGGTTTTCGGAGCCAGGGGGCTGGTATGAGCCTGGCCGAGACCCAAGCCCTGGAGCAGCGCTACCTGATGCGGACCTACAAGCGGGCCCGGGTCGACTTCGTGCGCGGCGAGGGAACGCTGCTCTGGGACGCCGAGGGGAAGGAGTACCTCGACTTCCTCACTGGGATCTCGGTCTGCTCGCTCGGCCACTGCCACCCGGCGGTCGTCGCGGCGGTCCAGGAGCAGGCGGGACGGCTGATGCACGTCTCCAACCTCTTCCACACCGAGCCGATGGCGCGCCTCGCCGAGCGGCTCGCCGAGTCGAGCCTCGGCGGCCGCGTCTTCTTCGCCAACTCCGGCACCGAGGCGAACGAGTGCGCGATCAAGGTCGCGCGCAAGCACGCCTACGGCCGCGGCGTCGGCGCGCCGGAGATCGTCAGCTTCGAGAGCGACTTCCACGGACGTAGCTACGGGGCGCTCGCGGCGACCCCGGGGCTGGCCGCGAACGAGGCGCTGGGGCCGATGCTGCCCGGCTTCAGGTCGGTTCCGCGCAACGACACCGCCGCCCTGCGCGAGGCGGTCGGAGAGAACACCGCCGCGGTCCTGCTCGAGCCGATCCAGGGCGAGGCCGGCGTCCACCCGATCTCCGACGCGGCCCTGCTCGCCGCTCGCGAGGCCTGCGACGAGGTCGGGGCGCTGCTGATCCTCGACGAGATCCAGACCGGGGTGGGGCGGACCGGCTCGCTCTGGGCCTACGAGCAGACCCCGGTCCGGCCCGACGTCCTGACCAGCGCCAAGGCGCTCGGCGGCGGGATGCCGATCGGCGCCTGCATCGCCGGTCCGGCCGCCGCCGACGTGCTCGAGCCGGGCGACCATGGCTCGACCTTCGCCGGCGGGCCGGTCGCGACCGCGGCGGCGCTGGCGGTGCTCGATGCGGTCGACGACCCGGCGCTGCTGCGCTCGGTGCGCGAGCGTGGGGCGGAGCTGCGGGCCGGTCTCGAGGCGCTCGACGCGGTGGTCGAGACCCGCGGCCGCGGCCTCATGGTCGGGGTCGCCCTCGCCGCGGGGATCGACGCGCCGGCGCTCGGGGCGGACCTGTTGCGGCGCGGCCTCGTCGTCAACGTTCCCTGCCCCTCGACCTTGCGGCTCCTGCCGCCGCTGACGGTCGAGCCGGCCGAGATCCAGCGTGCGACTGGACTGATAGACGACGCCCTGCGGGCTTTGCCGGCGAAGTGAGGTGCAAGGATTCGCCGGCGCAATCGTTAGTTGAGGCATGAAACGCAAAGAACGCCCTGAGGCCACTCCACAGCCCCTCGCAACCAGCACCGCCGAGCGCATCGGTGCGATCGTCGAGGCGGCGGAGCGGGCCGCCGTGGCGGTCATCGACGACGCCGAAAAGCAGGCGCAGCGCCACCTCGAGGAGGCGCAGGCCGAGGCCGACCGGATCGTCTCCGAGCGGCTCGCCGCGCTGACGCGCCTGACCGAGTCGCTGGCGGCGCAGGCCGAGGCGACCAAGGGCGAGGCGGAGCAGCTGGTCGCGAAGCTGGACGAGGCGAAGCGGCGCCTCGCCGCGGGCGAGGACTTCGATGAGGTTGCCCCGGAGAAGCCGGCCGAGCCAGCCCGCGCCTCCCATCTCAGCGCCGTCGCCCCGGTCGAGGAGCCCACGGACGAGGCGGAGCCGGGCAAGGGCACCCCCGCCGGCGCGCGTCTGCTGGCGACCCAGATGGCAGTCTCCGGCAGCACCCGCGAGGAAATCGAGGAGCGGCTGCGCAACGGCTTCGAGATCGAGGACACCGGCCCGATCCTCGAGGCGATCCTCGGCCCCGAGGACTAGAACCCCGCCGACCGCAGGGCTAGAGTCCTCCTCGGATGCACGAGGACCCGACCCGCCTGATGGGGCCCGAAGACCGCGGCCCGGACGGACATCGCCCGCACGGCAACATGCGCCTGATGGTCGCCTGCTTGGTCGCGGTGATCGTTGGCTTGGTCGTCGCGATCGTGGTGATCGCCAGCGACGACGGCGGCAACTCCACGACCACTTCGGAATCGATTCCGACGACCGCGACCACGTCGGCGACCACGGAAAGCACGGAAACGACGACGACCGAGCCGACCACGACGGAATCGACCGAAACCACCACGACCACCGAACCGACGACCACCGAAACGACCGAAACGGCGCCGCCGGAAGAAGAAGGCAGCGGCGGCTTAGAAGCTCCATAGGGCCCATCCCGGCAGGGGTTCCACTTAACTTTTTCCGAAGACCGCTTGCGGCTGTCCGGGGACCTTGCCGCGGAAAAAGTACAAGACGTTCCACCCCTACCGGGATAGGCCCTTAGCCTGCGCATCAGCCTGGCGCCTCGCATGCGAGACTTGCGCCTCCGTGAGTACTCAGCCAACAGAGGCGGCCCCGACCGCCAGCTACGAGGCCGACCCGGCGCAGGTCGACCGCGTCCTTCTGCTCTACTCGGGCGGGCTCGACACCAGCGTGATGCTGAAGTGGATCCAGGACTCCTACGAGGCCGAGGTCGTCTGCCTCACCGTCAACCTCGGTCAGCCCGGCGAGGACTACGAGGTGATCGAGGCGAAGGCGCGGCAGCTGGGCGCGGTCGAGTGCCACACGGTCGACGCCCGCGAGCGCTTCGCCGCGGAGTTCCTCGTGCCGGCGATCAAGGCCAACGCCGTCTACGGCAACGGCTACCCGCTCTTCACCGCGCTCGGCCGACCGCTGATCGCCCAGCTCGCGGTCGAGTACGCGCGCAAGGCGAACTGCGACACGATCGCCCACGGCTGCACCGGCAAGGGCAACGACCAGGTTCGGATCGAGGCCACGGTCGCGACCTTGGCGCCGGAGCTGAAGACGATCGCCCCGGTCCGCTCCTGGCAGATGGGCCGCGAGGAGGAGATCGCCTACGCCCGGGAGCACGGGATCCCGGTCAAGGGCGGCACCGAGGTCGCGCCGTACTCGATCGACGACAACCTCTGGGGCCGCTCCTCGGAGGGGCGCTGGATCGAGGACCTCGACCACGCTCCCGAGGACGACGTCTTCCAGCTGGTCACGCGGCCCGAGCAGGCGCCGGACGAGGCGGAGACGGTCACCGTCGGCTTCGAGGCCGGGGTGCCGGTCTCGCTCAACGGCGAGCGCCTCGGCTTGGTCGCGCTGCTCGAAAAGGCGGCCGAGATCGGCTGTCGCCATGGGGTCGGGATCGTCGACCACATCGAGGACCGGATCGTCGGCCTCAAGGTGCGCGACATCTACGAGGTGCCGGCGGCGGCAATCGTGCTCGCCGCGCACGAGGAGCTCGAGCGCTTGGTCGGCACGATCCACCAGAACCAGTTCAAGCCGGCGCTCGATCAGAAGTGGGGCTACCTCGTGTACGCCGGCCTTTGGTGGGAGCCGCTGCGCACCGACCTCGACGCCTACATGGACGCGGTCAACGCGCAGGTGACGGGGGAGATCGGGTTGCGCCTCTACAAAGGCAGCGCCCGCGTCGTCACCCGCTCCTCGCCCAACGCCGTCTACGACGCCAGTCTCGCCAGCTTCTCCGAGTCCGGCGGGCTCTTCTCGCAGAACGCCTCGCCCGGCTTCATCGAGCTCTGGTCGCTGCAGTCGCGGATGGCGCATAGGATCCGCGAGCGCGGGGAAGAGGAGGGCTGATGTACAACACGCTCGGCAAGGTCGCGGTCCGTTTTGCCTACCGCTATCTGCGCTACCGCTACAAGCGCGAGATCCGGATCGGGCTCGGGGTCGGCGCTGCGGTCGTCGCCGTCGCCGCCTACCTGGCGAGCCGCGACGTCCCCGAGGGCTGAGCGCGGCCCTGGCGGGTAGCAGCCCGATCGCGCTGTGAATTGTTCCCGCTATGCGGCACTAAGTCACAGCGCGATTGGTCCGCAACTCGCGTTGCGGCTTATCGACGACCTGAGGGGCGGGGGGCGGACGGCCGCTAGCCTCGGCCGTTCCGTGGTGGCGGTTCGCGCCAGAAAACTGTTCGTCGTCGTCGGCCTCGCCGCGGCGCTGCTCTGTGCCCTGATCGCCGCCGTGGCCCTGGCCCCGCAAGCCGGCGCGGTCGAGACCGACGGCCTCGAAGCGAAACTGGCCAGCGCCCGCGACGAAGCCGGCTCGCTCGCCGCCGACCTGCGCCAGAGCCACGAACAGCTGCAGGCCGCCGAAGGCGAAGCGGCGAGCGCCGCCGCCCGCGAGCAGCGGCTCTCCGACCTGCTCGCCGAAGGCCGGGAGCGTGCGGCTGCGCTCGGTCGCAAGCTGGCCGCCACGCACAAGCAGCTCGCCGTCGAGAGGGCCCGCCTGCGCCGCTCGCGCGCTGCCCTCGCCGCCCGCCTCGTCGCGATCTACGAAAGCGGCATGCCGAGCACCACCGACCTGATCTTCAGTTCCCGCGACTACCAGGAGCTGGTCACCCGCGCCGACTATCTGCGCGCGCTCGAGGAATCCGACAGCGCGCTCGCCGCGCGGGTCGCCGAGGTCGCTGCCGAAGTCCGCCGCGAGGCCGAGCTGGTGGCCAAGCTCGAGCAGCGCGCGATCGCCTACAACGAACGCCTCGCCGCGGCCCGTGCCGAAATCGCTGAAGTGCGAGCCGCCGCCCAGGTCGCGGCGGCTCGCCTGCAGGAAGTCAGCGCCGCCCGCCAGGCTGAGCTGGCCGAGCTGAAGAGCAGCATCGAGACCTGGGTCGAGGAGCTGGAAGCGGCGCGGGCCGCGAACCGAGCCGAAGCGGAAGCCGAGGTCGGACGCTGGCTCGGCGGCCCCTACTCGATCCCGACCTACATCGTGATGTGCGAGTCGGGCGGCGACTACGGCGCCCTCAACCCGTCCTCAGGCGCCGGCGGCGTCTACCAGATCCTTCCCAGCACCTGGGAGCTCTATGGCGGCCAGGGCGCTCCCCACGAAGCCCCGAAGGCCGAACAGGACCGGATCGCCGCCGAAATCTGGGCCGACTCCGGTGGCTCGGCGTGGGTCTGTGCGTAGGTGCCGGGGACCTGGGTAGGGGTTCCGCTTAACTTTTTCGCGGAGCGCCTTGAGCAGTCCGAGTTGGGAGGCGCCGAAAAAGTACAAGACGCTTCACCCCTACCCAGGCCCCGGCATACCTTCGTAGCCGCGCCGACATCCCGAGTAACCCCAACTCTCAGAGGCGAGCCGGGGGTGTGTGGCCTCCAGCGGTATCGCTTGGCTCGTAGCGGGAAGCTCACGTGCGATCTCGGAGGCTTCGGGGCGCTTGGCGATCTCGGAAGCTTCGATCCGGTGAAACTACGTGAGGTCTGAGCCGAGACCCTCGCGCTCGTTTGTGGTAGGGGTCCGGGCAGGGGCGGAACGTCTTGTACTTTTTTGCTTCTCCGATCCTCGGACGGTCGCCTCCGCTCTCAAAAAAGTTAAGTGGAGTCCCTGCCCGGACCCCTCCCGTCTACGCGCCCAGAAGTCCCTCGTAATTAGCGCGGAAGTCTCAATGAACACGCTCGTGGCGTCCAGCCCGGTTGCCATGATCGGCGTCCCTCGATGAGCGCCGCTTCAGCCGTACATCTGCATGCCCACAGCGAGTACTCGCTGCTCGATGGCGCCTGCAAGATCGACGCGATGGCGGCCCGGGCGGCCGAGCTGGGGCAGCCGGCGCTGGGGCTGACCGACCACGGGGTGATGAACGGGGCGATCGACCTCTATAAGGCCTGCCACAAGCACGGGATCAAGCCGATCGTCGGGCTCGAGGCCTATCTAGTCGACGACCGCCAGGCGATCAAGGAGCAGACCCGCTACGAGCGCAACCACCTCACCTTGCTCGCCGAGAACGACCAGGGCTTCGCCAACCTGGTCCAGCTGACTTCGGCCGGCTTCCTCGAGGGCTTCTCGCGCGGCAAGGCGAACGTCGACATGGAGCTGCTGGCGCGCCACGCCGAGGGCGTGATCGTGCTCACCGGCTGCCTGCAGTCGCGCTTCTGCCGCCGCCTGGTCGAAGAGCGGGCCGAGGACGCGCGCGTCCACCTCGACGACCTGATCCAGGCTTTCGGCGCCGACCAGGTCTATTTCGAGGTGCAGAAGAACGGGATCGAGGAGCAGGACAAGGCCAACCAGGGGATCGTCCGCTACGCCCGCGAGCTGGGCCGGCCGCTGGTCGGGACCGCCGACGTCCACTACCTGCGGCGCGAGGACTTCGACAACCACGCGGCGCTGCTCTGCGTGCAGACCAAGTCGACCTTGGAGCTGCCGAAGCTCAGCTTCGACACCAACGAGTTCTACATCAAGAGCAACGAGGAAATGGCCGAGTCCTTCGCCGAGTGGCCCGAGGCCGTGCCGACCACGCTGGAGATCGCCGAGCGCTGCTCGCTCGAGATCGAGCTCGGCAAGCTGCTGCTGCCGCGCTACCCGACCGCGGACGGCGAGGAGCCGGAGGCGATGCTGCGCCGGATCGCAGAGGAGGGGTTGCGGGCCCGCTACGGCGATCCGCCGCCGGCCGAGGCGGTCGAGCGGCTCGAGTTCGAGCTCGGGGTGATCGAGGAGATGGGCTTCTCCTCCTACTTCCTGATCGTCTGGGACTTCATCCGCTACGCCAAGGAGAACGGCGTCGCGGTCGGCCCCGGCCGCGGCTCGGCGGCCGGCTCGATCGTCTCCTACAACCTCAACATCACCGACCTCGACCCGCTCGCCAACGATCTGCTCTTCGAGCGCTTTCTCAACCCCGGTCGCAAATCGATGCCGGATATCGACATCGATTTCTCGGTCCGCGGCCGCGAGCGCATGATCCGCTACGTCGGCGAGAAATACGGCCGCGAATCGGTCGCCCAGATCATTACCTTCGGCAAGATGGCGCCGCGCGCCGCGACCCGCGACGCGGCCCGCGTGCTTGGCTTCGACTACGCCACCGGCGACCGCCTCGCGAAGCAGATCCCGGAGCCGATCATGGGCCGCAACCCCTCCTTCGAAGAGTGCCTGAAGCCCGGTCAGGAGCTGAAGAAAACCTACGACGCCGAGCCCGACGCGAAGAAGATCCTCGACGTCGCCCAGGGCCTCGAGGGGATCATCCGCAACAACTCGATCCATGCCGCCGCGGTGGTGATAGCCGACCGGCCGCTGCAGGAGATCGTGCCGCTGCAGCTGGCCGAGGATCGCAGCGCCCCGGCCGCGAACGGGAACGGAAACGGATCGGGCAAGGCCGAGCGCCAGTACAAGATCGTGACCCAGTACTCGATGGGGCCGATCGAGGAGATCGGGCTGCTGAAGATGGACTTCCTCGGCTTGCGCAACCTCGACGTGATCGAGGACGCGATCGAGATCATTCGCCGCTCGCGCGAGATCGAGCTCGACATGACGGCGATCCCGATGGACGACAAACCGACCTTCGAGATGCTTGCCAAGGGCGACTCGACCGGCGTCTTCCAGCTCGAGTCCGAGGGCATGCGCGAGGCGATGAAGAAGGTGCGTCCGACCGAGTTCGACGACATCGTCGCGTTGGTCTCGCTTTACCGCCCCGGCGCGATGGCCTATATCCCCGCCTACGCCAAGGGCAAGCGCGACCCGGCCTCGGTCACCTACCCGGACCAGCGCCTGCGTCCGATCACCGAGCCGACTTACGGCTGCGTCCTTTACCAGGAGCAGCTGATGGAGATCGCCAAGCAGATGGCCGGCTTCAGCCCGGCCGAGGCGGATGACCTGCGTAAGGCGATCGGCAAGAAGAAGCGCGACCTGATGGCGACGATGAAGTCGAAGTTCCTCGAGGGGATGAAGGAGTCGGGCACCGCCGACAAGGTCTCCGCCGACATGTGGGGGCTGATGGAGGCCGCCGCCGACTACTCCTTCAACAAGTCCCACGCCGCCTGCTACGCGCTGATCGCCTACCGCACCGCCTACCTCAAGGCTAACTACCCGGCCGAGTACATGGCGGCGGTGATCTCCTCGGTGATGAACACCAAAGACAAGGTGCCGTTTTTCGTCAACCGCTGCGAGGAGATGGGGATCGAGGTGCTGCCACCCGACGTCAACTCCTCCGACCACAGCTTCGTCGTCTCCGAGAACGCGATCCGGTTCGGCCTCGACGCGGTCAAGAACGTCGGTCACTCCGCGGTCGAGGCGATCCTGCGCGCCCGCGGGGACGCCGAGATCGCTTCGATCTGGGACTTCTGCGAGCGGGTCGACGCGCGCGCGGTCAACAAACGGGCGATCGAATGCCTGATCAAGTGCGGCGCGCTCGATTCGACCGGGGCGACCCGCAAGGGGATGCTGGAAACCCTGCCGGCGGCCCAGTCGGCTGGGCAGAAGGCGCAGGAGGACGCGCAGCTGGGCCAGGGCTCGATTTTCGACTTCGGCGGCGAGGACTCCGGTTCCAGCACCGCCTCCGTCTCCCAGGCGCACCACCGGCCGCCGATCTCCGCGGTCGAGTTCGATCGCGCCGAGCTGCTCGCGCTGGAGAAGGAGACGCTCGGCACCTACCTCTCCTCGCACCCGCTGACCGAGGTGCGCGGGGCGCTGCGGGCGCGGGTCGACTGCAGCCTCGCCGAGCTCGGCGGCAAGCCCGACGGCGCCTGGGTCACGGTCGGCGGCATCGTCGTCGAGTGCAAGAAGATCCGCACCAAGAGCGGCAGCCAGATGATGTTCGCCACGCTCGACGACGTCGAGGGCCAGGTCGAGATGCTGGTCTTCAAGGCCGACGAGTCCGAGAACGCCGCTGTGATCGCCCCTGACGCGATCGTGCTCGTGCGCGGCCGCCTCGACCACAAGGACCGTGGCGAGACGAAGCTGGTCGTGCAGGAGGCGCAGCGCTTCGAACCGGACGCCGACGAGATCGTCCGCGGCCAGAAGAACGTGCCGGCGACCCCGTCGGGCCCGTTCAAGGTCGAGCTCGACCCGAGCCGACTCAACTCGGGTCTCGTCGATGAGCTGAAGGCGGTGCTCGAACACCACAAGGGCGACGCCGAGGTGCACCTGGTGATGGAGACCAGCGCCGGCCCCCGCAGCCTCAAGCTGGGCGAGGAATACCGGGTGCGGCCTTCAAGCAGCCTCACCGCCGAGATCGATCACGTCCTCAATCACCACGCCGTCCTGGCCGCTTAGCCAAGCCGAATTCCACGCTGCCGAGCGACGGCGTCCGTAGACTTTGTCAATGCCAGCAACGCGCACGCAAGTCGGCGAGTGCCGCCAGTGCCGTTCCTTCTGCGACAAGATGGTCGAGCCGCGCGGCTGTGTCGAACTCGGGTGTCGCTACCTCTACAGCTACGTCGACCGCCTCAACGGCGAGCACTACGTCGGCTGCATGCAGGGAGTCTTCGGCGCCGAGATCGAGCTCTCCGCGGTGCTCGAGCCGGGCGGCTTCGGTGGCGTGAAGATGACCGGCGAGCCGCTGCCGCACTGCCAGTTTTCGGTCGAGCGCGCCTACGAGGGCTCCGGCGAGTCCTACGACTGCGTCAACAGGCGCTTTTTCGACTGCACCGACGAGGGCGCCGAGGGGCTGCGGGCCTTCGACCTGCGCGACATCTGATGGGACATCGTTCAATGTAATATTTGCCGTCATGACTGAGACGGCAGAGATCGCACCGACCGACGCAGACCAAGCCCTCGCCGAGGTAACCGGCGCCGGCGGCTCCGACGCCGGGGGAGACGGGCCGAAGTTCACGCTCGAGCTCAACCAGGACCAGAAGGACATCAAAGAGTGGGTTCACGGCTTCGCCGAGGGCGTCGTTCGTCCCGCCGCCGAGGAATGGGACGAGCGCGAGGAAACGCCCTGGCCGGTGATCCAGGAGGCCGCCAACATCGGCCTCTACAGCTTCGAAGCGCTCGGCCAGTTCTGGGCCGACGAAACGGGCCTGACGCTGCCGATCGCCAACGAGGAGCTGTTCTGGGGCGACGCCGGCATCGGCATGGCGATCATGGGCACCTCGCTCGCCGTCGCCGCGATCTTCGGGCAGGGCACCCCGGAGCAGATGGGGGAGTGGATCCCGCAGTGCTTCGGCACGCCGGACGACGTCAAGCTCGGCGCCTTCTGCGCCTCCGAGCCCGACGCCGGTTCCGACGTCTCGGCGATCCGCACCACCGCCAAGTACGACGAGGCCAAGGACGAGTGGGTGATCAACGGCCAGAAGGCCTGGGCGACCAACGGCGGCATCGCCAACGTTCACGTGATCATCGCTTCGGTCGACCGTGAGCTCGGCTCGCGCGGTCACGCCGCCTTCGTGATCCCGCCCGGGACCGCGGGCTGCGAGCAGGGTGCCAAGGTGAAGAAGCACGGTCTGCGCGCCTCGCACACCGCCGACGTCCACCTCGACGACTGCCGCGTCCCCGGCTCCTGCCTGCTCGGAGGCAAAGAGAAGCTCGACGAACGCCTCGCCCGCGTCCGCGAGGGCAAGAAATCGAAGTCGCAGGCGGCAATGCAGACCTTCGAGGCGAGCCGGCCGACGGTCGGCGCCCAGGCGCTCGGGATTGCCCGGGCCGCTTACGAGTATGCGCTCGACTACGCCAAAGAGCGTGAACAGTTCGGCAAGAAGATCGTCGAGAACCAGGCGATCGCCTTCGCCCTCGCCGACATGAAGCTGGAGATCGACGCCGCCCGGCTCTTGGTCTGGCGCGCCGCCTGGATGGGCCGCAACGGCCACAAATTCGAAAACGCCGAGGGCTCGATGTCGAAGCTGAAGGCCGGCGAGGTCGCGGTTTGGACGACCGAGCGGGCGATCCAGATTCTCGGCGGCAACGGCTACACCCGCGAGTTCCCGGTCGAGCGGATGCACCGCGACTCGAAGATCTACACGATCTTCGAGGGCACCTCGGAGATTCAGCGCTTGGTTATTTCGCGCGCTATTTCGGGCGTCCACGTCAAATAAGACTTACGGCGGGAGAGCAAGGGCCGGCTCCATGCCGGCCCTTGTCGCCTGGGGTGAAACAGGGCCGTCCTTGCGCTAGCTGGAAAGATTGCGGCGTTCGAGCCCTTCGCGGCGCAGGCGCTTCGCCAGAGTGACTTCCTTACGGTCCGAGCCCTTCTTCTCCGGGCCGGGGGTCTCCAGGGTCGCTGGCAGGCCCTCGAAGCGGGGCTCGGAGAGGAAGGCGGCGAGGCCGCGTTTCCCCATCTCGCCTTTGCCGATGTTGGCGTGGCGGTCGCGGCAGGAGCCGAGCGGGGCGGCGGCGTCATTGACGTGGAGGCAGCGCAGGCGGTCGAGGCCGACCTTGGCGTCGGCTTCGTCGACCACCTCGGCCAGGTGGGTCTCGTCGGTGACGTCATAGCCCTGCACGAAGAGGTGGCAGGAATCGAGACAGAGGCCGAGCCGCTTGCCGCCGCCGGCCAGCTCGATCAGTTGCGCGGTCTCGTCGAAGTCGCGGCCGAGCAGGCCTTTGTGGCCGGCAGTCTGCTCGAGCAGCAGCGGACAGCTCTCGCTGTCCTTGACCGCGGCGGCGATCACTTTCGCCGCCCGTTTCATCGAGGGCCCGTGCGGCTCGCCTTTCTGCGCGCCGGGGTGGAGGACGACGCCGGCGGCACCGATCCCGTCGCCGATCCGCAGCGCGTGGGTCAGCGAGGTCAGCGATTTCACCCGCAACTCTTTATCTCGAGTCGCGCAGTTGATCAGGTAGACCGCATGGATCACCACCGCTTCGACCCCGGAGCCGTCGATCGCCGCGCGGAAGGCGGCGAAGTCGTCCTCGCCGTAGGGGGTCGGCCGCCACATGCGCGGGCTCTGGTGGAAGATCTGGATAGATTCGCAGCCGCGCTGCTCGCCCCGCTCGACTGCGTTGGCAAGCCCGCCGGCGGTGGAAACATGCGCCCCGATCAACATGACTCGCGATAACTCCCGATTGAGATTTGCTCCTTCGCCGACCGGTGCGCTGCACATCGGCGGGGCGAGGACGGCACTCTACAACTGGCTTGCCGCCCGCCACGAGGGCGGCGAGCTGGTGCTGCGGATCGAGGACACCGACCGCGAGCGCTCGACCGCGGAGAACGTCGAGCAGATCCTCGATGCGCTGCGCTGGCTGGAGCTGGAGTGGGACGAGGGCCCGGTCTCGCAGGCCGGGCGGGCCGAGCGCCACGCCGCGGCGCTGGCCCAGCTACTCGAGTCCGGCGCCGCCTACCACGACGCCGCGACCGCGAAGGACGTCGAGGCCTGGAAGGCCGAGCACGGGGCTGGGCGCGGTTACCGTGGCACCCCGACCGACGACCCCGGTGCCGCCGTGCGCCTGCGCGTGCCCGACGAGGGTGCGACCGTGGTCGAGGACCTGCTGCGTGGGCCGGTCTCCTTCCCCAACTCCAGCTACGACGACTTCGTCATCGCCCGCGGCGACGGCACCGTGCTTTACAACTTCGCGGTCGCGGTCGACGACGCCGAGATGGGGATCACCGAGGTCGTGCGCGGCGACGACCACCTCTCCAACACCCCCAAGCAGCTGCTGGTGTTGGAGGCGCTCGGCCACGAGCCGCCGCGTTACGCGCACCTGCCGCTGCTGCACGGCCCCGACGGCAAGAAGCTCTCGAAGCGCCACGGCGCCGCCTCGGTGCAGGAGCTGCGCGAGGCCGGCTACCTGCCGGCGGCGGTCCGCAACTACCTGGCGCTGCTCGGCTGGGGCACCGACGACGATACGACGCTGATGACGACCGAGGAGCTGGTGCGACGCTTCCGGGTGCAGGACGTGGGCAAGGCGGCGGCGATCTTCGACGAAAAGAAGCTGCGCTGGCTGAACGGGCGCTTCATGCGCGAGCTGCCGCTCGACCACTACGTGGACGCGGTCGCGGCCCAGCTCGAGCGCCAGGGAGCTGCGGTGCCGCCGCGCGAGGAACTGCGCGCCGCCTGCGAGATCGTCCAGGAGAAAGCCCAGACGCTGGACGAGGTCTGGCCGCTGATCCGCTTCCTCTTCGAGCCCCCGGCCGAGGACCCGAAAGCCTGGAGGAAGGTGATGAAGGAGGGCAGCGGCGAGCTGCTCGAGGCGACGGTCGAGGCGCTGCGAGGTGTCGACCCGTTCGAGCCGGATCCGCTCGAGGCGGCGCTGACGCCGCTGCTCGACCGCTTTGGGGTCAAAGGCGGGAAGCTCTACCAGCCGATCCGGGTCGCGATCACCGGCAGCACAGTCTCTCCCGGAATCTTCGAGTCGCTTGCCGCACTGGGTCGCGAACGTACCCTGGAACGGCTGGAAACCGCTCTGGAACGGCTCTCCGTCAACGACTCTGGACGGATGACCTAGCCCCATGGCGGTTTGCGCGGGTACTTTCGGCTAAACCAAACGTCTTTACCTGCCGATGGGGAGGCCAATGGCGGCCTCGACCACCCAGATCAGCGGCAAGGCCTCGCCTGACGCCGGCAACGGCAACGGCGCCGGCTCGCGCGGCTCGGCTGCGCCCGGCAGCCGCCTCGCCGAAGCTTTCGAGGCGGTGGAGCGCTTCCCGGTCCTGATCGAGTCCCGCGAGCGGGTGATCGCCGCGGCGACCGCCGACACGGCGCGGATCGGCGAGCTGGTCGAAGCGGTCGAGTCCGACGTCGCCCTCTCGATCTCCGTCTTGCGCTTCGCCAACCGCAGCGGCATCGTCGCCGGCGGCGTGGGGGGGATCCCCGAGGCGGTCGAGGTGCTCAAGCCGTCTGGCGTGCTGGCGATCGCCGGCACCGCCCCCAGCTTCGACTTCTTCGAGTCGAACGGCGGCTGGGAGCTGAAACCGGAGCGCTTCCGCGTCCACGCGCTCGCCACGCAGCGCGCCGCCGACCAGATCGGCCGCGCGGTCGGCTGGGTCGAACGCGACGAGCTCGCGGTCGCGGCCCTGCTGCACGACGTCGGCCGCCTCGTCATCTCCCGACTTCACCCTGGCTACAAGGTCTACTTCGACGCCGGCTCGCGCACCCCCGAGCAGCGCCTGCGCGACGAACGCGAGCAGCTCGGCATCGACCACACCCTGGTCGGCGGCGTGCTCGCCCGGCGCTGGAACTTGCCGCAGCGGATCGCGGTGGCGATCGAGCGCCACCACGCCGACGACGCCGACGGGCTGGCGGCGATGGTCGCCACCGCCGACATGGTCGCCCACTACTCCCAGGGCGAGGCGATCTCGCCGGAACGGTTGCGGGCCAGCGCCGAGCGCTGCGGCCTCAGCCCGGAGGGGCTGCGCGACCTGCTCTACGAGCTGCCAATGGCGCGCCAGGACTCGACCCGGATCAGCGAGCCCTGCCCGCTCTCCGCCCGCGAGCTCGACGTCCTCCGCCACCTCTCCGAGGGCATGGTCTACAAGCAGATCGCCGGCGAGATGCAGCTCTCGGTCTCGACCATCCGCACCCACCTGCACAACGTCTACGGCAAGATCGGCGCCGTCGACCGTGCCCAGGCCGTGCTCACCGCGCGCGACCGCGGCTGGATCTAGGCATCCTCCGGCCGGAACTCCGCGTCCCGGCCGTCGTTACTCGATCAGGCAATCGCGCAGGGCGATCGAGACCGCGTGCGTGCGGTTGCGGGCGCCGAGGCGGGCGAGCGCGGTCTTGATGTGGGTCTTGACCGTCTCTTCGCTGAGGTCGAGTTCACGCGCGGCGACCGTGGTCGACTCGCCGTCGGCGAGCAGCTGCAGGATCTGGCGCTGGCGCTGGGTCAGCTTGCCGCGGCTGCCTTTCGGCGGCACCGCCGGGTCGACGAAGCTCTCCTGCGCGACCGCCGCATCGACCGCTTTGCGCAGCTCCGCAGGGCCGGTGGTGCGGGCGACGTAGGCGCTGGCGCCGGCTTGCAGGGCGGCGCTGGCGAGATGGCGCTCCGGCCGCTCGCCGTGGGCGACGATCCCGAGCACGGGGAGGAGCGGCGCAGGATGCGGATCGTCTCGGCCCCGCTGATCGAGGCGACGATGCCGTTGCCGCGCCAGCGCATGTCGACGATCGCGACGTCGAAGTCGCCGATGTCACGGACTAGGTCGACGCCTTCTTCGCGGCTCGCCGTCTCGTGCACCTCGAAATCGTTTTCGAGCACTCCGCGAACTCCGAGACGGACGAGGGGGTGATCGTCGATCACCAGGCACTGGGGGCGCTCGCTCAGGACTGCTCCTTCAGACGTTTACGGCTTTCGGGCCCGTTTGCCGGTAACGACCCCATCGCTTCCGATCCTAGCCCAGGCCGGAATGGTGCGGTAGAAAGGGCTCCTTGATCTCGATCACCTCAAAGTCCCGCTATGCGGTCGTGGCCCTCGCGGAGCTTGCGCGCTCCGGAGATCGGCCGGTACCGATCAAAGAGCTGGCCGAGCGTCGCGAGATCCCCGAGCAGTTCCTCGAGCAGCTCTTCTCGACCCTGCGCCGGGCCGGCCTCCTGACCAGCCACCGGGGGATGCGCGGCGGCTACACCCTCTCGCGTCCGGCCGAAGAGATCACCGTGCTCGAGGTCGTCCAGACGCTCGACGGCAAAGTCGGCCAGGAGGCCGACGAGGCCGGCGGCATCTGGGCCGAGGGCGTCGCCGCCCTGCGCAAGGTCTTCGGCCAGACCACGATCGCCGAAGTCGCCCGCCGCGAGGCCGAAGAGGCCGGCAGCGGCATGTACTTCATCTAGATCGGGGCGCATCGGGACTGTGATTCCGCTTGTTCAAGCGGAGTGCAGTCCGGCTGAATCCGGCTATTTCCGGTCTGGCTGGCGCACGACTGGCGCACCGGTGGCGCATGGAGCTTTAAGGGTCCGAGAGGCACTGCACAATGCCCTTACATGGGGAACAGCTCAATCACCAGCGTTGCATCCGCGTTTTCCCAGATGGGCAGGCAGCCGCAACTCCTTGCGTCGCTCACTCGCTCGCCACTTCTTGACGCGCTTACGGGGCAGGAAAGACAGGCGCGAATCTTCGAGACTTTCTCAAAGTCGTCGGCCCTTGAGGCGCTCACTAGCCAGTCACAGACCCGAGACCGGATTCTCAATCTGGCTTATGGGTCGCCAGCGTTGGAAGCATTCACGGGTCGGCAGGGGGCGTTCAGCGATCAGATTCTGAAGACAGCCCGAAGCTCGCCTGCGTTAGAGATGCTCACCGGGCAGAGCCACCAATGGCGGGGCAGGATCATTGAAGCTCTCGATAGGTCTTCCGTTCTCGACTCGTTTACTGCGCAACACCGGACGAGACACCAAGAGCTTTTGGCCTCCATCGGAAAGTCTTCGGCGATGGAGCAGGCATTCAGGAGCTGGAAGATAAATTTCCCTCCGGGACTTGCCGATCAGATGGCCGTCTTCCAGGCGGGACTGCTCGCCGATTGGGCTTCAACCGCTCCCGATGAAGTCTCGGAGGAGGAAAAAGTGTGGTTCGGGGCGGAGTCCTGGTCGCGCTTGCACTTCGAGATGGTCGCGATCTTGAAGTGCGCCGAGTTGATGACGACTGGAATGGTCGCGGCGAAGGAAGGTTTGGGAGCGCCTATCCCGAGCGCCGTCATGTATCTGCTCTACATGTTCATCGCAGCAGGCGAGTTGGCGGCTCATTTCGCGAAGGATGCTTTAGACGATGCAGACGAGTAGATGCGATCTAGTCCCCTCAAGCCCTGCCTGATCGGGCGATTCGATCGGCAACCTTCAACGAGCGTCTAAGCTTTTTGCATGGCAACTGCAATCAAGAAGCTGGACTTGAGGGTTGGCGAGTTGGTCGAAGCTGGGGGCCGACGCTATGAGGTCGTGCCTGATCGCGAGGGCGGTTTGACCCTAGAGCCGCCGATTACCCCGATGTCCAAGCTGGATGCAGAATGGGGCACTTCGGCCGCTGATATTGAGACGTTCGAGCAGCTGACCGCTGACGATCTCACCGACGAAGAGGGCTAGACGCTCCTCGGCGGTTTCCGGCTGCGCTGGCGCTTATTGTGGCCGCGTGCCTGGGAGCGCCAAAGACTTGCCGCTGGTACCCGTCGAATTCCGCTCGCCAATCTGGGCGGAGGAGGTCTGGCGCTTTGCACCGCGGTCTTCGCCGCGCATTCAGGCCGAACTTGCGCGGAAAGAAATTGAACATGGCTTGACGCGGCTTGTTTGGCGGCGCTGCTCGCCAGAGGGAGCTGATGGGACCGACTTGTCGGGTTGTCGCAAGCTCTATGTTCCTCTTCGGGCTCAGGGGGCTTCCGATGCGCCGTTTGGACTGGTCTTCCGCCTGTCCCGTACCCCGGATGGCCTGGCGTGGGTCATGATCGCGTTCGGAGAGCGGCACCCACACAACCGGCGAAGTCGAAGCGTCTACGAGCGCGCCCACAAGCGTCTGCACGGCCGATATCCCTAGAGCATCCGTTCCGTCTGGACGATCTGTTGGAATTCCATTGCGGACTCGGACACGGCCGAATGGCCCCGCACAATCCGTGACGGCCAGGGCCGACGAGTGACCCGGTACAGC
Source organism: uncultured Solirubrobacterales bacterium (assembly GCA_963846515.1). Taxonomy (GTDB): domain Bacteria; phylum Actinomycetota; class Thermoleophilia; order Solirubrobacterales; family 70-9; genus VAYN01. The sequence goes on from CAWJWC010000005.1 coordinate 1,073,135, forward strand.
CGCCAACCTTCACAGCCGCAGGCGCGACGCCGAAGGCGATGAAGGGCTAGCCCGAAGGTCGCTCCCGAGAAGTGATCACAGCCCCGTCCGGGTCCACACCGCGGCGGGGCTTCTTGGTTCTCACGACGAAGGCGTTGCTCCGACCAACTTTGATTGAAGCACCGCCGCGCCGGCCGTCAACCCCCTGCGGGGGTCGGGCGCAAGCGCCCTTGACTGCCGGCGCGGCAGTGCTGTTTCGCGGGTAGGTCGGGGCGGCATTTCAGACGGCTCCGGGGTGGACGGCGGTGTGGATCGACGGTCCACCGCCCCGCCGCTCGGAGTGGATGCTGGAGGCGATTCTCAGCAGCCGACCCCGCCCGCCCACCATTTGAGAGATGGATGGGGTGGTGGTCGGCCGGGGTCGGCTGCTGAGAATCGGTGTGGAGGAAAGCGGCGGGGCGGTGGACCGGGGAGGAGTGGCATGGAGGGGGACTGATCCGTGTAGGGGGCATGAAGGGGATCGAATCGGAGCCGGCGCCCGTCTTGTTGGCAATGGAAGCGCTGGCGTATACCCAGGTTGCGGGGCGGGGGCGTCGCGAGGCGTCGCGGCGAGACCGGGAGGTGGTGCGCTTCGTCGGCGTGCATGGCGCGGTGGCGATCGAACACGTCATGGCGGCGCTGGGCGTAGGTCGCACGGCTGCCTATCGCCGGGTCGCGGCCTGCATCGAAGGCGGGCTACTCGAACGGCTCGATCTGCTGCGCGGAGAGCCGAGCCTGTTGCGGGCGACGCGAGCCGGTCTGAGCTACGCGGGCCTTGGTCTCGGCCCTGCGGTCATCTCGCCGGGGTCCGTCGATCACTGGCTCCGCTGCGCCACCACCGCACTCGAACTCGGCGAGGAGTTCGGGGCCGCTCGCATCCTCAGCGAGCGCGAGCTCGTCCTCGCCGAGCGAATCGAGGAGCGGCCCATCGCCAGCGCCCAGGTGGGCGAGCTTCCAAGCGGAGCACCGCGCCTTCACCGGCCCGACCTGGCGATCCTCACGGGGGAGCAGCCGATTGCCGTCGAGGTCGAGTTGACCCCGAAGGCCCCGCGCCGCCTTGAGGCACTGATCCGCTCATGGCGGCGGGCCAGTTGGGTCGGGGAGGTCCGCTACTACTGCGAGCCAGGGCAGACTCGGCGAGCGGTCGAGCGCGCCATCGAGAAGACCCGCGCCCAAGATCGGGTCCGCGTCCTTGAGGTGGTGTCGCGATGAAGCGCCGCCACCACGCGGAGGCGATGGAACCCCACCTGTTCGGCGGTCGTCTGATGGCCTTCGCGATCCCGCTCGTCCTCGGGCTGCTCCTCGGCGGCCTGGTGATGCAGGGTCTGCGAGTAGCGAAGCTGCGCTGGACGTGGGCGCTATGCGGCGCTCCCGTCGCCTACCTCTCTTGCCTCATCCAATGGCAGGCTGGCGTCGTCACGGTCACCGCCACCGTTGTCGCCGCTGGCTGGGGCGCCTACTGGCATTGGGGAGACCTGGAGCGCGGTGGCGAGCAGGCGCGCGAAGCGCGCGAGCGCCTCGGCCCACTGCGCTGGGCCTGGTCGCGCTGGCGGGGCAAGCGCGCTCGCGAGGCTCGGATCGAGGACGGCAAACTGGCGCTGGGGACGATTCGGCGCGGTGGTGTCTGCCGGGTTCCGGTCGGCCTTGACCGGGGTGTCCACGCCTTCGTGATCGGCGCGACCGGCTCGGGCAAGACCGTCACCCAGGCGGCCATCGCCCAGGCCCATGTCCTCGCGGGCATGCCCGCCATCGTTCTCGACCCCAAGGGCGACCGCTACCTGCGGGCCGTGTTGAAGGACGCGGCCGAGCGAGCCGGTGCCCGCTTCATCGAATGGTCTCCCTCCGGCCCCAACATCTATAACCCCTTCGGGCGGGGCGGTCCCACCGAGATCGCCGACAAGGCACTCGCCGGCCATCGCTGGTCTGAGCCGCACTACGAGCTTGCGACGCAACGGCTGCTGGGGCACGTGCGAGCACGATGCGGGCGGTGGGCCACTGGCCGCCGACTCTCTGGCAGATCGTCAACTTCATGGACCCCGAGCGCCTGGACGTTCTCGCCTCGGGGGTCGGCGGCGAGGTTGCCCAGCGGGTCAGCGCCTACGTCGATGGACTCTCGGCGCGGGGGAGGGCAGACCTTGGCGGTGGCCGCGACCGCCTCGCGGTCTTGGTCGAGGGCGAGCTTGGCCCGTGGCTCGACCCGTCCATCGGCACCGGCCCGGAGTTCGGCTTCGCCGAGTCCCTTGCCCGAGGCGACGTCGTCTACATGCACATCGACGCCGACCGCTACCCGGCTGCGTCGAAGCTCCTGGGCGCGGCGCTGGTGATCGACTTGGTGACGCTGACCGCTGACCTGCATGGCCGCGACCTGCGCGGCCTGGTCGTGATCGATGAGTTCGCAGCGCTCGCCGCCGAGCAGGTTCACCGTCTCTTCGGCCGGGCGCGCTCGGCGGGCCTCAGCGTCCTCCTGGGGACGCAGAGCCTCGCCGACCTGCGCAACGCCCGCCCTGACGATCCCTCCGACACCCTGACCGAGCAGGTGTTGACGAACAGCGAGTTCGCCGTGGTTCATCGCGAGAGCGACCCCGACTCCGCCGAGCGACTGGCACGGGTCGCCGGGACGAAGCAGTCCTGGTCAACGACGCGCCGAGTCAGCGGAGCGCCGGGGATGGGTGGGATGGGCGAGGGGACGCGGACGCCCGAGCGGGAATTCTGGGTGGCTCCCGATGAGTTCAAGCGCCTGGGCACCGGCGAGGCGGTCGTGATCAGCCCGACCGCCAAGCCCCCGGCCGAGATCGTCCAAATCTGGCAGCCGGGCCCCGGCGCCCACCAAGGCGGGTGAGTGGTGGCGAAGAAGCTCCCCGCATCGATCCCGCGCATCGCCCTGACCCCGGCCGAGGCGGCGGCGGCCATCGGCGTCGGTCCCGACTTCTTTGACGCCAACGTGGCGCCGGAGCTGCGGCTGATCCGCCGGGGTCGCAAGCGCCTCGTTCCAGTGAACGAGCTGGAACGGTGGACGGTGGAGAACGCCGAGCGGGTGTTTCCGGGGGCGTGATGCCCGTGGTGCATCTAGGCTGCTCGGCATGGCCGACGCCGCTAAGAAGGTCCGTGCCGAAGTGCGGAAAGCCCAAGCCGCTTTCGAGCGCGACCAAGAGAAGCTGGACGCGACCCGCGCGATCCGTCGCAAGAGCTTCGAGAAGGCCCGCGATGCAGGTCTCTCCATGCGGGATATCGCCGAGGAGACCGGCTTGCACTACACGCGAGTCGCCCAGATCCTGCGGGACTAACGACAAGCGTAGAGACCTATCTACGCTTCCTGTTAGGCTGCCCCTAAATACAAGCGGCCCCCGGCGGTGCGTCAACACCAACCGAGGGCCTGACCACAAGGAGGCAGTGCTCCTCATGGCTGATCAGAACCCTACGGGTCGGGCATCGCTCGATCCCTTCTCCCCGAAGTCCGAGGACAAGAAGACGGAGAGCGCAGTTCTGGCTCTCCTCCTCGATGAACACCCGACCCGGCTCACGATGGACGAGCTGATCCTTGTTCTGCACGCCGACCCCGAGCGCGGCGATCCCGAGGATGCCGGCAAGCGAGCCGTCCGCGAGCTGGTCGGCGCCGGGCTCGTCCATCGTGAGGGTCGCTTCCTCGCGCCAGCGCGGGCAGCGCTCTACTTCGCCGCCTTGGAGTTGTCCTGATGGCGACGCCCCCAGAGGTGGCCTACCGCTTCGGCGAGAACCTGCTCATCGCCAGACGGCGGGTCGGTTTGTCTCAGGAAGAGCTTGGTTTCCGCGCCTCGCTTCATCGCACCGAGATCGGCCAGCTTGAGCGCGGTGACCGCCTGCCGAGGATCGACACCCTGATCAAACTGTCGGGCGCTCTCAGCGTCCCCCCTGGGGATCTGCTCAAAGGCATGGCGTGGAAGGTGAGCGGGCCGCCAAAAGGCCGGTTCATCATCCGCGCGGAGATTGGCTGATGGATATCGCCGCGCAGTTCGCCGAGAACGTCAAGTGCGACCGCGACCGCGCCGGAATATCTCAGGAGGAGCTTGCCCTTCGGGCATCGCTCCACCGCACCGAGATCAGCCAGGTTGAGCGCGGCCTGCGGCTCGCTCGTATCGACACGCTGGTCAAGCTGGCCGCCAGTCTGGAGCGAACCCCCAACGATCTCCTCGCGGGCATCCACTGGACGCCGGGGGTCACTCAGTACGGCAGCTTCGGGGGCGGCGACGATGGCTGAGGGCATCCGCAAGCGGCACTCGGCCGGATGCGCCTCGCGCAAAGGGAAGCGCTGCAACTGCAAGGCGGGATATGAGGCGTGGGTCTTCTCCAGGCGCGATGGAAAGAAGATTCGCCGCAGCTTCGCCCAGAGGGCGGAAGCGAAGGCGTGGCGCGCCGATGCGCTTAGCGCGCTTTCGCGGGGAGGTCTGCGGACGGCGAAGAGGACGACGCTGGGCGAGGCGTGGGCAAGATGGATCAAAGGTGCGAGACACGGTTCGATCACGAATCGGTCTGGCGATCCCTACAAGCGTGCGGCTCTGCGTTCGTACGAATCGGGGATGCGGCTTCGGGTGCTGCCTCGATTCGCGAGCGTTCGGCTCGCTGACCTTCAACGGTTTGACCTTCAGGAGTTTGCCGACGACCTGCTCGCCGATGGCTGGAATCCGTCCACGATCCAGGTAACGCTGCTTCCCGTTCGTGCCATCTATCGCCGCGCGCTTTCGCGGGGCGAAGTCGCGACCAATCCTTGCAGCGGCCTTCAGCTTCCGGCTGTCCGTGGTCGACGCGAGCGCTACGCGACTCCTGCGGAAGCCGAAGCGTTGATCGCTGCCGTCCCTGCTGCCGACCAGCCGATCTGGGCGACCGCCATGTATGCGGGCCTGCGACGCGGCGAGTTGCAGGCGCTGCGGGCCGAAGACGTAGACCTCGCCAACGGCGTCATTCGGGTTGAGTTCGGTTGGGAGTACCGCGAGGGTCAGATTCCGCTCAAGTCGAATGCCGGAAGGCGCAAGGTGCCGATCAGCGCTGTCCTCCGAGACTTCTTAGACGCGAGGCTCGCCGACTGCGGCTACAGCGGCACCGACCGATTCTTCGGCCTTGTGACCGGGGCGAGGCCGTTCGATCCCTCTAAGCTGACGAAACGGGCCGACCGGGCTTGGCAGGACGCGGGGCTTGAGCGCATTACGCCGCACGAGTGCCGCCACACCTTCGCCTCGCTGATGATCGCCGCCGGGGTCAACGCCAAGGCATTGCAGACCTTCATGGGTCACGCCAACATCTCGATCACGCTGGATCGCTACGGCCACCTGATGCCGGGGTCGGAGGCCGAGGGGGCACGGTTGCTTGATGCCTACCTCGACGCCCAGCGAGAGCGGGGCGAGGAAGCGCCCGCGCCGCTGGCGGCTCAGCGCTGACCGGCGCTCCCAACGAGTGACGGCGGTTCTAGACTCTCGCCGCGTGCGGGGGTTCTTAACGATCTTGATTTGCGCTGCGGCAGTCGTCATCTCTGGTTGCGGAGCGGGTGGCGAGACCGACGAAAGCACCATCACCGGGACGTCGGAGGCAAAGATGGGCCCTGCCGGATGTGGGCCAGCTGCAATGGAGTCAGTGCTGACCGGCTTCATCGACGCTGTCAATGCGGGTGATCAAGTTGCGACCGCACGCTATGTGGCTCCTCAACCGGAGCTTCACTCTCTCACCCTCTCGATGGGTAGAGGACGGAACGCCAAGATGATTGAAGTTCGCGCGCCAGCCGATGCATATGCGGCGATGAGGACCTTCACTCAGGGAGAAAGGTTCAGGCTCCTATCTGCGGGGGTTGGGACTGCGCCCCAGCAGGAACTGCGCGCAGGGCCACACGCTGATGATCCGGCGGCGGGGGCTGACTTCACCTACGTGTCGAAGAATCGTTGGATATCCGGGAAGGTCGGCATCAACTGCGCGACTGGCCAGATCTACCTGGGTCCGATGGTGGTCGAGCGTGGCAAGCCGCGCGGGCCAAAGACGGTCTGCGGAAGAAGGTTGTCGAGCGCCGCAAGCAAGCCCATAGTCTGTGCTTATGAGTATTAGAAAAGGCGAGCTGGCGCACCAACTGGCGCATAACTGGCGCACGGAAACGGCAAGTCGCTTGTTCATGCGGGATTGCGCGCCCCGCCTCGGCATGTACTTCATCTAGGGCTCGATCATCTGGCGGGCGAGCACCCACTGGCGCTTGGCGACGTCCTCGATCGAGAGCCCCCGACCGGGTCTGTACCAGCCGGAGACGCGGTCGCACATCGCGGCCATCGCGAAGCCGGCCATCATCCCCTGCTCGCGATCGGCCGTCGGCATCGCGGCCCGGATCAGCGCGCAAAACAGCTCGGAGTAGTCGCGCTGGAGCCCGACGATCCTGCGGTAGACGGGGGCCGGCAAGCTCTCCTTCTTCCCGGGCCCGTTGAGGAGGGCGTCGTTGGCATCGGCGAGGCGGCGGTGCAGGAGCTGAAAGCGGACGTGTCGGATCACGATCTGCTCCAGCCAGTCCTCGACCGGGAACTCGCTCAGCGACGCCACCTGGCCCCAGAAGAAGCGGCCGAGGATGTCTTCCATCGCGGCCGCCAGCACCTCTTCTTTGGAGGCGTAGTGGTTGTAGATCGCGGGAGCCTTGATCCCGACCTCCGCCGCTAGGTCGCGCATCGTCGAGGAGTCGGTGCCACGCTCGCCGAACAGCGCGATCGCGGTGTCGAGGATGCGCTGCTTGGTTTCGGCGCCCTGCCCCTTCCGCTGGGGATCGTCGCCGTTGGGGAAGGGAAGGCCCGAGTCGAGGATGCGCTGCCGGGCCAGCCGCGCCATCTCGAACAACTCCTCGCGACTGGGAAACTCACTGCTTTCGCTCACTCAGACGCCCCCCACTGGTCAAGCTGCCGGCGGAATCTTAACGATCGTTCATTTTTTCACGGCCCCGACACGCGAAATTCGGTCGGGGCGACCGGACGTGTTTCTCCGCTACCGGGCTCTAGAGTGCGGTCGGACATGGCGCGGATGGAAGTGAGCGGCGGCTGATGCGGATCGGGGCGGAGGCTTCGGCGGCGGTCGGGAACACGCCGATGGTGCTGCTCGACCGGCTCGGGGGCGAGGTCGGGGCCGACGTCTGCGCGAAGCTCGAGTACTTCAACCCCGGCGGCTCGGTCAAGGACCGGATCGGGGTGGCGATGATCGACGCCGCCGAGGAGGCGGGGCAGATCAAGCCGGGGCGGGCGGTGGTGGTCGAGCCGACCAGCGGCAACACCGGGATCGCGCTGGCGATGGTCTGCGCGGCGCGCGGCTACGAGCTGATCCTGACCATGCCGGAGGGGATGAGCCGCGAGCGGGCGAAGCTGCTGCGCGCCTACGGGGCCGAAGTGCGGGAGACGCCGTCGCTGGGCGGGATGAACGAGGCGGTGGCGCTGGCCGAGGAGATCCGCGAGCAGCGCAAGGGCTTCATGCCGATGCAGTTCTCCAACCCGGCCAATGCAGAGATCCACCGGCGCACCACCGCGGAGGAGATCTGGGCCGACGCCGACGGCGAGGTCGGCGCCTTCGTCGCCGGGGTCGGCACCGGCGGCACGATCACCGGGGTCGGCCGGATGCTGAAGGAGCGAGCGCCGGAGGCGTTGGTCGTCGCGGTCGAGCCGGCCAGCTCGCCGGTCCTCTCCGGCGGCGCGCCCGGCCCGCACAAGATCCAGGGCATCGGGGCCGGCTTCGTGCCCGAGGTGCTCGACCGCTCGGTGGTCGACGAGGTGCTCACGGTCGGCGACGAGGACGCGCTCGAGACGGCGCGGCTGGTTGCGCTCGAGGAGGGCATCCTGGCGGGGATCTCGGCCGGCGCCAACATCCACGCCGCGCTGGCCGTGGCGGGCCGGCCGGAGCTGGCCGGCAAACGGGTGGTGACGATCGTCTGCGACTCGGGCGAGCGCTACATGTCCCTACCCTTTTTCTCACCATGAACAGGTGGAAGAGGGTGGTCTCCGAGGTGCGCGCCGACGTCGCCGCGGCCCGCGACCGCGACCCCGCGGCGCAGGGCGTCTCCGCCTTCGAGATCCTCACCAGCTGGGCCGGGGTGCAGGCGCTACTCGCCCACCGCGTCGCCCACGCGCTGATGCAGGCGGGGGTGCCGATCCTGCCGCGCGCGATCGCCTACGCGACCCGCTCGGTGACCGGGGTTGAGATCCACCCCTCGGCGGTGATCGGCAGCGAGTTCTTCATCGACCACGGGGCGGGCGTGGTGATCGGCGAGACCGCCGTGATCGGCGACCGCGTCACCCTCTACCAGGGGGTGACGCTGGGCGGCACCGGCTTCCAGCGCGGCAAGCGCCACCCGACACTCAGGGACAACGTCACCGTCGGCTCCGGCGCCAAGCTGCTCGGACCGATCGACGTCGGCGCCGGCGCCAAGGTCGGCGCCAACACGGTCGTGGTCGAGGACGTGCCCCCGGGCGCGACCGTGGTCGGCAACCCCGGCCACCCGGTCAGGGTCGAAGGCAAGCGGGTCGAAGGGCCGGACGCCGACTGGATCCACCTGCCCGATCCGATCGCCGAGGCAATCAAGGGGCTCTCGGAGCGGATCGCCGACCTCGAGCGCCGCCTCTCCGACCTCGACGGCGGCAACGGTCCTACGGGCGAGTCGCCCGACATCCGCCCGCGCACTGGCCGCTCCTCCGCCGGCGGCTGAACACGCACCTGCGTGTCGATTTCTTCCCCCACGGGTGGGAATAAGTCGACACAGGGCCAGCCGCCTCCCTCTTTATGCTCGGGGCGATGCTGCAGAGCGAGTTCGAGATGCCGCCCGAAGCCGAGGAAACCCCCGCCGGAGCCCCGACCGAGGCCGGGGCCGACCGCGTCGAGCGGCTACTGGCGGGGCTGAACCCGCCGCAGCGCGAGGCGGTCGAGCAGGGCGAGGGGCCGCTGCTGGTGCTGGCCGGGGCGGGGTCGGGCAAGACCCGGGTGCTCACCCACCGGATCGCCTACCTGCTCGCCACGGGCGCCGCCCGGCCAGGCGAAATCCTCGCGATCACCTTCACCAACAAGGCGGCGGCGGAGATGCGCGAGCGGGTCGGCACAGCTGATCGGACGCTCGGTGCGGGCGATGTGGGTGACCACCTTCCACTCCGCCTGCGCGCGGATGCTGCGCGCCGACGCCGAGCGACTCGGCTATTCGAAGAGCTTCACGATCTACGACGAGTCCGACTCGCTGCGGATGCTCAAACGCGTGCTCTCCGAGCTCGGCGTCGACCCGAAACGGTTTCCGCCGCGGGCGATCCGCTCGAAGATCTCCGGCGCCAAGAACCAGCTGATCGATGCCGCGGCCTACGCGGAAATGCAGGCCGGCCCGTTCGAAGAAGTCGTCGCCGAAGCCTTCCCGCTCTACGAGAAGCGGATGCTCGAAGCCAACGCGATGGACTTCGACGACCTCTTGGTGCGCACGGTCAACGCGATGGAGCTGTTCGAGGAGGTGCGCGAGCGCTGGCGCCGCGCCTTCCGCCACGTTCTCGTCGACGAGTACCAGGACACCAACCACGCCCAGTACCGACTGCTTCAGCTTTTGGCCTCAGCCCACGGAAACCTGATGGTGGTCGGCGACGAGGACCAGTCGATCTACGGCTTCCGCCACGCCGACATCCGCAACATCCTCGACTTCGAGCGCGACTTCCCCGAGGCGGCGGTGGTCAAGCTCGAGCAGAACTACCGCTCGACGCAGACGATCCTCTCGGCCGCCAACGCGGTGGTCGAGCACAACCGCGAGCGGCGGCCGAAGGCGCTCTGGACCGAAGACGAGGGGGGAGAGCTGCTGCAGCTCTCCGAACTGACCGACGAGCATGAGGAGGCGCGCTGGGTCGCGGGCGAGATCGAGCGGCTGGGAGAGGAGCACGGGGTCGCCCGCTCCGACGTCGCCGTCTTCTACCGGACCAACGCGATGAGCCGGGTGCTGGAGGACACCTGGTCCGCTACGAGCTGCCCTACCAGGTGGTCGGCGGCACCAAGTTCTACGACCGGGCCGAGGTCAAGGACGCGATCGCCTACCTCAGCCTGCTCGCCAACCAGGCCGACCAGGTCTCCTTCGCGCGGATCGTCAACTCGCCGCGGCGCGGCATCGGCAACACCAGCCAGGGCCGTCTCGCCTCCTACGCGAACACCGCCGGGCTGACGATCTGGGAGGTGATGGAACGGGCGGAGGAGGTGCCGGGCCTCGGGCGCCGCCGCGATCAAGGCGGTCGGTCGCTTCCACGAGACGATGGATTTGCTGCGCGGGCGGGTCGACGCCGGGTCCCCGGTCGCCGAGCTGCTGCAGGCGGTGCTGAGCGAGACCGGCTACATGGAAGCGCTGACGGCGGAGCGCACGATCGAGGCGGAGGGCAGGGCGGAGAACCTCGAGGCACTGGTCGAGGGTGCGGCTGAGTTCGATCTCAACCGCGAGCGCGAGGGCGACAGCGAGGTGCCGCCGCTGGAGGAGTTCCTGCAGCAGATCTCGCTGCTCTCACGACCAGGACTCGCTCGAGGAGGAGCAGGAGCTGGTCACGCTGATGACCCTGCACAACGCCAAGGGCCTCGAGTACGACACGGTCTTCGTGGTCGGCTGCGAGGACGGTGCCTTCCCGCACATGCGGGCACTGGAAGAGGGCGGGGAAGAAGAGGAGCGGCGGCTCTGCTACGTCGCGATCACCCGCGCCCGCCAGCGCCTCTACATGACCTGGGCGCGCGAGCGCCGCCTCTTCGGCCGCGCCGAGCACAACCTGCCCTCGCGCTTCATCGACGAGCTGCCGGCGGAGCTGACCGAGCGCCACCGGAAATCGATGGCGAGCGGCGGCATGTCCTGGAACGAGCCGACCCCGGCGCTGGGCGTAGAGCCGGCGCAGCCGCTCGACCCGGGCCCGGCGCTGGAAATGCAGACCGGCGACGACGTCGTCCATGCCAGCTTCGGCGACGGGGTCGTCACCGCGGTCGAGCCGGGCGGCGTGATCGTCGTCCGCTTCTCCGGCGACGGCACCGAGCGCAAGCTGATGGCCGACTACGCCCCGATCCGGAAGCGGTAGCGATGGCGGCGCGGACGATCGACGGCAAGGCGGTCGGCGCGGCGGTGCGGGAGCGGGTGCGGGTCGACGTCGCCGCCTACGAGGAGGAGACGGGACGGACCCCGGGGCTGGCCACGGTGCTGGTCGGCGAGGACCCCGCTTCGGAGGTCTACGTACGGATGAAGCGCGAGGCATGCGACGCCGCGGGAATGCGCTCGCTGCACCACGCGCCCGACGCGTCGATTCGCGAGGAGGAGCTGCTCGACCTGGTCCGCCAGCTCGGACGAGGACCCTGAGGTCGACGGGATTCTCGTCCAGCTGCCGCTGCCGGCCCACATCGACGAGAACAGGGTCGTCGCCGCGATCGAGCCCGAGAAGGACGTCGACGGCCTGACTCCCGTCAGTGCCGGCATGCTGGCGCACGGGGCGCCGGGACTGGTTCCCTGTACCCCGGCTGGTGTGATGGAGCTGCTGCGCCACGAGGGGGTGGAGCTCGAGGGCGCGGAGGCCGTGGTGGTCGGGCGCTCGAAGCTGGTCGGGGTGCCGGTGGCCCGGCTGCTCCTGGCCGCGAACGCGACGGTCACCGTCTGTCACTCCCGAACCCGCGACCTCGATGCCGTCTGCCACCGCGCCGACGTGCTCGTGGCCGCCGTGGGGGTTCCGCGCCTGCTCGGCGCCGACGCGGTGAAGCCGGGCGCGGTGGTGATCGACGTCGGAGTCAACCGGCTCGAGGAGGGGCTGGTCGGCGACGTCGACTTCGACGCCGCCGCCGAGGTCGCCGCTGCGATCACCCCGGTGCCCGGCGGCGTCGGGCCGATGACGATCGCGATGCTGCTGGTCAATACCTTGCAGGCCGCGCGCACGCGCACGCTCTCCAGCTTGGCTTAGCAGGGGCCGACATTTCACCGCCGAATAGGCCCCTGAAGCGGATATAGGGGTCGGATCGACCGACAAGTCGGACGGAGGAGTGCGCAGATGGACGATCTAGACAAGCTCAACACCGGAGAGAAGATCGCCGGGGTCTCGGCGGTGCTGCTCTTCATATTTATGTTCTTCGACTGGTTCGGGGTCGAGATCTCCGGCGAAGGCGGGTCGGTCTCCTTCGGCTCCGGTGCCGGCGGTAGCGCCTGGGACGCGCTCGACTTCATCCCGATCGTCCTCGTCGCCGTGATCGTGGTCGCGCTGATCAACGTCGCCCTGCGGCTCAGCAACTCCGACTACGAGCCGCCGGTCTCGATGAACGTCGCCGTGGCGGTGCTCGGCGGTCTCGCAGTCCTCCTGATCCTCTACCGGATCATCAGCCCGCCCAGCTTCGGCAGCTTCGGCGGCGTCTCGGTTGACGCCACGGTCTCACTCGGCATCTTCCTCGGCCTACTGGCCGCGCTCGGCATCGCCTTCGGCGGCTACAAAGGGATGCAGGAAGAGGGCGTCACCTTCGGCGACGCCGCAGACAAACTCTCCAGCGGCGGAGGCCACAATGACCCCCCGCAACCGCCGCCCAGCTCGACTCCGCCACCCCCGCCGCCGCCTCCACCAAGCGCTCCGTAAGGGGAAGCGCGGGTGAGGAGTGGAGCGTCTTGTACTTTTTCGGCGCCGCTCAGACTCGGACAGCCGCATCCGGCGTCGAAAAAGTTAAGCGGAACTCCTCACCCGCGATTCCCCTCGCAATCCGCTTGGAGAACGCGATGATGGTCATCATGGGATTTACGCCTACCGAGGTGGGGAACAAGGAGCCGTCAGCTACGTAGAGGTTCTGTACGCCGTAGACGGAACCGTCTGGGGCGCATGCGCCCTCGCTGGGGTTAGCGGAGATGCGCGCCGTGCCCATCGGGTGGAAGGCCTCGAGCCGCAGTTCGGAGGGCTTGAAGCGGGTCGCTTCGAAACTGCGCAGATCGCCCGGTCGCAGCACCCCGACCCGGGCGATGTTGGGGTAGACCTCGGTTGCGCCGGCGGCGAAGTGGATCTCGGCGGCGCGGGCGATCCCGAAGGCGATCTCGTCGGCATCCTCCCGGGTCAGCTTGTAGCTGGCGCGCAGCGAGCCCTCGGCGCCGAGTCCGACCCGGCCGGAGGAGCGGTCGCAGAGGTGGACGCCGATCGAGCCGACGTGGCCGAAGTCGAGCATCGCTTCCTGGTGGGTGCGGCCGGCGCCGAGCAGCCAGGCGCCGCCGAAGGCGAGCGGGGTGAAGGTCGCCTCGAGCAGCACTCGCCGCTGCTCCCACTCGTCGACGTAGAAGCTCTGCATCACTCCTTCCCAACCGCGCACTTCCTCCTCGTAGCGGGCGCCGACCCAGCAGGCGGGGTGGATGTGGAGGTTGCGGCCGACCTGGCCGTTGCCGAGCCCCGAGCGCTGCAGCAGCTCCGGCGTACCGAGCGCGCCGCCGGCAGCGATCACGGCGCGACGGGCGCGCACGGTGAAGCGCCGCGTGCGCCTGCCGTCGCCCGCGGCGGTCGAGCCGCTGACCCCGACCGCGCGCCCGTCCTCGACCAGGACGCGGTCGACGGCGACGCCGGCCCGGATCCGTGCTCCGGCTGCGGCCGCGCGTGGCAGGTAACTGACGTGCATACCGCGCTTCGCGTCGATCTCACAGCCGAAGGGGCAGGAACTGCACTGGACGCAGTTGCCGGCATTGCGGAAGATCGGCGCGCCGCTGGCGCCGATTGCCTCTGCGCCTTCCATCGCCAGCTGTCCGTTGCGGCCCATCCGCTCGGGGTCGAGCTGGGTCACCCGCAGCATCTGCTCGGCCTCGGCGAAGTCGGCGTCGAGCTCGTGCGCCCACTCGATTCCATAGTGCTGCCGCCAGTTCTCCAGCACTGGCTCGGGGGCGCGGAAGCAGGTCCCCGAGTTGATCACAGTGGTGCCACCGATCACCTTGGCGACCGGGACCGGGATCGGCGGCTGGCCTTCGGCGATCGTCAGGCCAGCGTCGCGATAGAGGGTCGCGATCGCCTCGAGGTGGTCGTCGGGGTAGTTGTCGCGGTTGTAGTGGCCGCCGGCCTCGAGCACGACGACCTCGAGCCCGGCCTCGGCTAGCTCCGCCGCGGCGACCGCGCCCCCGGCGCCGGAGCCGACGATGACGACGTCGCATTCCTCGCCCTCACCCGGGGGCTCGGTCTCGCCGAGCGAGCCGGCGGGCTCGGGCAGGCTGCCGTCGGCGAGGCCGCAGCGGACCTCGAACCCGATCCGCTCCTGCACCTCGGGGGTGACCGCGTAGCCGAGGGTCGAGAACAGCTTCGCCATCAGCAGCAGGTCGTGGTGGAGGGAGAGGCGCGAGCCCTCCAGTCGCAGTAGGAAGTCCTCCTGCGCCTGCGAGTCGAGGCGGCTGAAGCGCCAGGGGAAAGGCAACCACTCGAAAGCGCGCAGGCCGAGCCGCAGCCGGGTCAGCGCCCGCGGCGAGACCGAGCCGAGGAAGCTGGCGACGGGCCCGGAGACGTCGACGTCGCGCTCGGCCACCGGCAGGCCGTCGATGCCCGGCGCCATCGCCCCGCAAATCGCGCTCAGGGTGCGCTGCTCAGCGGCCGAGAGCCCTGGCGGGCGCTGTCAACCCGGGTCGAGCGGCCGCCCGATGCGACCGGCGAGGACCCAAAGCCAGAGCGCGAGCAGGGTGAGGAAGCCGTCGACGAGGAAGTTGAGCAAGTAGATGAAGACCTGGTCCTGGATCAGGAAGAAGGCGAGCGAGGCGAGTGAGGAGGCGGTCTTGCCGGCGGCGAGGACGAGCAGCAGGGCGCGGTAGCGGACGACGTCGGTCTGGGCGAGCAGGCAGATGCCGGCGATCGCGACCATGTAGGCGAAGGCAAGCGCCAGCCAGAGGTACTCCTGGGTGTGCGGAGCGCTGGTGTCGTTGCCGAACCATTCGCCGACGTCGGAGATCACGTCGAGGACGCCGCTCGGCACCGCGATGAAGAGGATGCCGACAATCGCGAAGGTGGTAGCGAGCAGCCGCAGGTTGAAGACGACGAATCTCTCAGCCGCTGGCCCCTGCATGGCCGAGACAATAACTGGCTGGGCAGCCAGTTGCCAGCCACCTAGAATCCCCGCGATGATTGACCGGACGCAGGTGCTTCACGTGGCGAGACTCGCTCGTCTCAAACTCTCGGAAGAGGAAGTAGAGACGATGGTGGGGGAGCTGTCTGGGATTCTCGACCACGTCGACCGGATCGGCCGGCTCGACCTCGAGGGGGTGGAGCCGACCTCGCACGTGGTCGCGCTGGAGAACGTCCTGCGCGCCGACGAGCCGCGGCCGAGCTTGCCGCGCGAGGTCGCGCTGGCGCCGGCGCCAGAGCCCTACGAGGGCGCCTTCCGGGCGCCATCCCCACAGGCTGACGCCTGATGTCCGAGCTGCTCGAGCTGAGCGTCGCCGAGGCGGCGGCGAGAATTGCGGCGCGAGAGGTCTCGACCGCCGAGTACTTCGAGGCCTGGCACGGGGCGGCCGGAGGCGACGAGCTCAACGCCTATCTCTGGCAGATCGAGGAGGGCAACGGCTACGAGGTGCAGGACGGTCCGTTGAAGGGCATCCCGGTCGCGGTCAAGGACATCTTCTGCACCGAGGGCGCCCCGACCACGGCCGGCTCGCGCATCCTCGAGGGCTACTGCCCGCCCTACACGGCGACGGCGGTGCAACGGCTCGACGCGGCCGGGGCCCGGGTTCTCGGCAAGACCAACATGGACGAGTTCGCGATGGGCTCCTCGAACGAGAACTCGGCCTACGGCCCAGTGCTCAACCCGTGGGACCGCGAGCGTGTTCCCGGCGGTTCCTCCGGCGGCTCGGCCGCTGTGGTGGCCGGCGGGCTGGCGCCCTGCGCGCTCGGCACCGATACCGGTGGCTCGATCCGCCAGCCGGCGGCGCTCTGCGGAATCGTCGGGTTGAAGCCGACCTACGGCGCGATCTCGCGCTACGGGATGATCGCCTTCGCCTCCTCGCTCGACCAATGCGGCCCGCTGACTCGGGACGTCACCGACGCGGCGCTACTGTTGGCGGCGCTGGAGGGGCGCGACCCCTGCGACTCGACCTCGGTCGGGATCGAGGGCGGGATCGTCGCACCCAGCCGCGAGGGCCTGAAGGGGTTGCGCTTCGGCGTCCCGGCCGAGCTCGCCCGCGATGAGATCGACGCCGGCGTGCGCGAAGTCTTCGAGGCGACGCTGAGCCAGATCGAGGGGCTTGGCGGCGAGATCGCCGAGGTCGCGCTGCCCAGCGCCGAGCACGGGATCTCCGCCTACTACGTGATCGCCCCCGCCGAGGCCTCTTCCAATCTGGCCCGCTACGACGGCGTCCGCTACGGCCGCCGCTCCGAGCGCGCCGCCGACCTGCTCGAGATGTACGAGTCGACGCGGGCGGAGGGCTTCGGGCCCGAGGTGAAGCGGCGGATCATGCTCGGCACCTACGCGCTCTCCTCCGGCTACTACGAGGCCTACTACGGCCAGGCGCAGAAGGTTCGCACGCGGATCGCCGAGGACTTCGACAGCGCCTTCACCAGCGTCGACTTCGTCGTCACCCCGACCTCGCCCTCGGTTGCTTTCGGCCTCGGCGAGAAGACCGACGATCCGCTGGCGATGTACCTCAACGACTTCTTCACGGTGCCGATGAGCCTGGCTGGGATTCCGGCGATCTCGATCCCCGCCGGGCTGGCCGAGCCGGCCGGGGGCGGGCCGCGGCTGCCGGTCGGGTTCCAGATCGCCGCCCCGGCCTTCGCCGAGCAGAAGCTGCTCGAGGCCGCCTACGCGCTCGAGCAGGGGCTCGGGTTCGACGCGCGCCCGGGAGGCGGGGATGGCTGAGCTGGAGCCGGTGATCGGGCTGGAGATCCATGTCCAGCTCGCCACCAAGACGAAGATGTTCTGCGGCTGCGAGCTCTCCTTCGGCGATGCACCGAACGTCCACACTTGCCCGGTCTGCCTCGCTCACCCGGGCGTGCTGCCGGTCCCCAACGAGCAGGCGATCCGCTACGCGCTGCAGATCGCCGCGGCGCTCGAGTGCGAGGTCGCGCCGCGTTCGATCTTCCACCGCAAGAACTACTTCTATCCCGACAACCCAAAGGCGTACCAGATCAGCCAGTACGACATCCCGCTTGCCAGCGACGGAAAGCTGGGTGACGTCCGCATCCACCGCGCCCACCTCGAGGAGGACGCGGCGAAGATGATCCACGTCGGCGAGTCGGGCCGGATCCACGGCTCCGGCGCCTCGCTGGTCGACTTCAACCGCGGTGGCACGCCGCTGGTCGAGATCGTCACCGAGCCGGACCTGCGCGGCGCCGCCGAAGCAGCCGAGTGGGCGCGGCTGCTGCGCGAGACGGTGCGCCAGCTCGCCGTCTCCGACGTCAACATGGAGGAGGGGAGTCTGCGGGTCGACGCCAACGTCTCGGTGCGTCCGGCCGGTTCCGCTGTGCTCGGGACCAAGACCGAGCTGAAGAACATGAACAGCTTCCGCTTCCTCCAGCGCGGGGTGGAAGCCGAGCTGGAGCGCCAGCGCGAGCTGATCGCGGCGGGGGGGACGGTCGAACAGGAGACCCTCCACTTCGACCCGGCCAGCGGCAGCCTCACCTCGCTGCGCTCGAAGGAGGAAGCGCACGACTACCGCTACTTTCCCGAGCCCGACCTGGTGCCGTTGGCGCCGACCGAGGAGATGCTGCGCGAGGCGCGCGAGTCCCTGCCGGAGCTGCCGGCGGCGCGGATCGAGCGCTACGTCGGCGACGGCCTGCCGCGCGAGGTCGCCACCGTGCTCGCCACCGACCCCGAGACCGCCGAGTACTTCGAGCAGGCGCTGCGTACGGGAGATGGGGTGGAGGCAAAGACGCTGGCCAACTGGGTGATTGGGGAGCTGGCGGCGGCGCTGCGCGCGGGGGAGGAGCCGGTTGGCGCCGCCCAGTCCAAGGTGACCCCGGAGGCGCTGGCCGCCCTGGTCGCGATGGTCGGTGAGAAGAAGATCTCCCACGGCAGCGCCAAGACCGTGCTTGCGACTCTGGTGGCCGAGGGCGGCGACCCCGCGGCGATCGTCGAGACCGAGGGCCTCGCTCAGATCTCCGACAGCGGCGAGCTCGAGGCGATCGTCGCCGCCGCGATCGCGGCCGATCCCGAGGCGGCCGAGCAGATCCGCGCCGGCAAGGGCAGGGCAATCGGCGCCATCGTCGGCGCCGTCATGCGCGAGACCCAGGGCCGCGCCGACGGCGGCGAGGTCAACCGGCTGATCAAAGAACAGCTCGGCGGCTAGTCGAGCGGCGCTCGGGGAGGCCTCGCCGGAGCAACAGCGGGGAGGCTCCGTCGAGACCTCCCCGACCACCGCCCAAGGAGCGAGATCGCATCGATCCGCACTTTGTAACAACGTGTTACAAGCTTGCTAGTGTCGGGGCATGGCCTGGAACGTCGTCATCGCGGGGGGTGGATTCGGAGGGGCGATGGCGGCGCGGGAGCTGGAGCGGACGCTGCCGAAGCAGTCGGCGCGGCTGGCGCTGGTCAACGAGACCAACTTCATGCTTTACACGCCGTTCTTGCCGGAGGCTGCGGCGGGCACGCTGGAGCCGCGGCACGTGGTGACGCCGCTGCGCGACATCCTCAAGCGCACCTACCTGCGGCTCGGCGAGATCGTCGGTCATGACCCGGAGGCGAAGACTGTGCAGTTGCGGGCCAAGTACGGCGCGGTCGAGACGCTGCCCTACGACCAGTTGCTGATCTCGCTCGGCTCGGTCTCGCGGACGCTGCCGGTACCGGGCCTGGCCGAGCACGCGATCGGGTTCAAGGGCCTCGCCGATGCGATCTGGTTGCGCAACCACGTGGTCGAGACGCTTGAGGAAGCGAACGCGACCGAGGACCCGGTGCGGCGGGACAAGCTGCTCACCTATGTCTTCGTCGGCGGCGGCTACGCCGGTCTCGAGGCGCTGGCCGAGCTGCAGGACTTCGCCGCCGACGCGATGGAGAGCTACCCACGCGCTCGCCTGCACGGGATGCGCTGGGTCTTGGTCGAGGCGACCGGCAGGGTGTTGCCGGAGATCGATCGCGAGCTGGCCGACTATGCGCTGCGCGAGCTGCGCGGGCGCGGCATCGACGTCCGCCTCGAGACGACGCTGGAGGAGGTGGGGCCGGAGAGCGCCCGGCTCTCGAGCGGCGAGGTGTTGCCGACTCGCACCGTGGTCTGGACCGCGGGCGTCGCTCCCCAGCCGATCCTGCGCGAGCTCAACCTGCCGCTCGACGAGCGCGGCCGGGTCCCGGTCGACGACCACCTGCGGGTGCAGGGGATGGACTCGGTCTGGGCGATCGGCGACTGCGCCGCCGCTCCCGACCCGCGCGGCGGCCTCTGCCCGCCGACCGCCCAGCACGCGGTCCGCCAGGGTCCGGTGGCGGCGCGCAACATCGCCGCCGAGCTCGGGATCGGGTCGCCGCAGGCCTTCGAGTACCGCAGCGAAGCGTCCTTCGTCAACCTCGGCCGCTACAAGGCCGTGGGGCGAATCGGCGAGCGCACCTTCCGCGGCTTCCCGGCCTGGTGGCTGGCCCGCACGTACCACCTGAGCCAAATTCCCGGTGCCGCGCGCAAGACTCGCGCGGCGCTGGACTGGACCGCCGGCCTGCCGTTCAAGCGCGACCTCTCCGAGCTCGGCTCGATCGGTCACCCCAAGCGGCTCGGCTAGCCCGCGGTCACCTGCAGGGTCGCCGTCATCCCTTTTTCCTCGTGTTCGGGAAGGCTGCACCAGAGCCGGTACTCCCCGACGGCGAGGTCGAAGCGGACGCTGCGGTGCTCGAGCGGGCCGGCCTCGGAGACTTCCAGCGTTTCGCCGCCGCCTTCCAGTTCGAGGTTGAGGTTGTGCGGGTCCTCGCCCTGGTTGTTGAG
The DNA here is from genome assembly GCA_963846515.1 of uncultured Solirubrobacterales bacterium. Taxonomy (GTDB): domain Bacteria; phylum Actinomycetota; class Thermoleophilia; order Solirubrobacterales; family 70-9; genus VAYN01. Next base: position 1,092,981 of record CAWJWC010000005.1, read on the forward strand.
CTCGACGATCGCTTCCGCGGCGACGATGCTGGGCCGCGAGAGCGTGTAGGCGAACTCGGTCGCTTTGACGCTGAGCCGCGCCGGGCCGGGACTGGGCTCCGGCTGCGGCGCCGGGCTGGGTCCGGCCGGGAGCGCCGGCGGAACTGCGACGGCCAGCGGCGCCGGCGACGGCCGGCAGCTCCACCAGCGCTTGAGCCGGATTACGCGGCGCGGCTTGCCGTGCCGCTTTACCTGCTTGACGATCCGCTTCGAGTGCCGCTGCCAGCTGCACTCGGCCGCCTGCGCCTCGCCGCCGAGTGGAGCCCCTGCGGGGGCGAGGGCGACGGCGGCGACCACGGCCAGGGCAACACCAGCCGCGCTGCTCCTGCTCACGCTTTCACCAGCGTCGGCCGGGCGAAGCCGGAGGCGCCGGGGATGATCGGGCCGGCGTCGTGGCCGAGCCACTGCTCGAGCAGCGAGCAGTACATAGCGCGGAAATCGCTGGTCGCGCGCAGGTTGTCGTTGGCGTCGAGGGTGGCGAGGCCGGGGTACTCGCCGACCATCTGCCCCTGCGCTTTTTTGCCGATCACGAAAGCGCAGCCGGCGGCGCCGTGGTCGGTCCCGGCCGAGCCGTTCTCCTCCGGTCGGCGCCCGAACTCGCTCCACATCTCGGTCAGCACCCGGTCGGCGAGGCCGCGCGCCTCGAGGTCGCGCTGGAAGGCGAGGATCGCCTCGCAGGTCTCGCGCAGGTTGTTGTCGAGGTCGGCGGCCTGGTCGGAGTGGGTGTCGTAGCCACCGGCGGCGCGGATCGTCACCACCCGCATCGGCAGTCCAGCCGCGATGAACGCCGCCAGCCCGGCGAGCTTGTGGGCGAAATAGGTGTCGGGGTAGGCGACCGGACTGCTGAACTCGCCGATCCCGCCGAGGTCCTGACGTAGCTTGTCGGTCTGCGCGGTGGCCCGGCGCACCTGGGCTAGGCCGGGCGAGTCGGAGGGCAGCGCGCCAAAACGGGCGAAGCTGCGGTACATCTCGTCGCGGATCGGGTCGCTGACGGGCGAGAAGAGGTCGTAGCCGTCGACGCTGTCGATCGCCGCTACTGGCCGCAGCGCGGTCGCGATCATCGGCGAAAGCGCGCCGTCCATCGAGAGCCCCTGCAGCGGGTTCTCTTCGTCGCCGACCGAGTCGAGGTAGCGGCCGAGCCAGCCGGTGCGGAAGCCGACCTCGACCTCGCCGATCTCGTAGAAGTGACGCGAGGTGAAGTGCGACTGGTCGGGGCGGTCGTAGCCGATCGCCGGGAAGGTGCTGATTTTGCCCTCGGCGTGCAGCGTCGCGAGGCTGGCGGCGGCCGGGTGCCAGCGCAGGCGCGAGTCCTCGGAGAAGGCGCTGCCCGCTTCCGGGGAGAGCGCCAAGTTGGGCCGTAGCTGTGCGTAGCGTGGGTCGCCGACCGGCGCCAGCAGACTGAGCGAGTCGATGCCGCCGTCGAAGAAGACCGAGACCAGGACTTTGTCCGTCGGGGCCGCCTGGGCGATGCCGGTCTCGAAAGCGGAGAGTGGGATCTTCGAGGCGCCGTAGACGGCGAGCGCCATTCCAGCGGCGCGCGAGAGGAAGGTGCGGCGCGAGAGCCCGGTTCCGGCCGGCACCGGCATCCCCGACTCGACCGTCGGCAGCCCCTTGCCCGCTTCGACCGCGGCCGAGCGCAGCAGTTGCGAGCGCGTGTAGTTGCTGCAGCAGTTGTGGCTCATTGCAGGATCGTCTCCGGACAGACGCCGATCAGCTGTAGCAGCGCGTTCTGCCGCATCGCCCGGTAGGGCCCTTGCTGCCAGCTGGCGACGATCGTTTTCTCCGCCCGCTGGGCGAATTCGAGCAGCTCGGCGCGATGCTCGGCCCGCAGCGGTGGCGACCCCCACGAGCCCAGCGCCCGCGCCAGCGCCTCCTCGGCGGTCTCGGTGGTGCCGTAGGAGCCGTTCCAGGCGTCGACCGAGACCTCCTCGAGGGCGTAGTCGACAAGGTTCCAGCGGGCCCGCATCCGCGAGGTATCGAGCCAGCGGGCGTCGTCCCAGCCGGCGACGTTCGGGGGTCGGAAGAGGACCTGGCCGGCCGGCTCGCAGAGCCAGACCCAGGCATTGGTGTCGATCCCCCGGCCGAGTGCCCGCAGCATCGCGGCGAGCTGCACGACCGGTGGTTTGACCATCGGCGGCCCTTCGTACAACTCCGGGCTCATCAGGACCGCCTCCAGCACCGGGCGGATCGCCCAGCTGGAGCCGACGTAGGTGCCGAGGAGGGCGTCGCGCGTCGCGGGCGGCGGCGGCCCGGGCACGAAGTAGCTCCAGAGCTTCTCGACGAAGAAAGAGGGGTGCAGCGGGTGCTCGACGCAGAGCCGGCAGGCGTCCTCCCAGCCCCAGCTGCCGCTGCGCCCGAAGACCGTCTTCACCCCGGCGTCGTGTCGTTTCGGGTCGAAGCGGAAGTTGTAGTTGCCGAGCTCGGCCGACCAGTCGTTGCGCCACCCGGTCAGCGCCCGCGCCTGCTCGCGGATGTCGTCCTCGCTGTAGGCGCCGCGGTCGGCGCCGAGGCTGAACAGCTCCATCATCTCGCGCGCGTAGTTCTCGTTCGGTGCCGATTTGCGGTTTTCGTTGCCGTTCAGCCACTGCAACATCGCCGGGTCGACCGTCACCGCCTTGAACAGGTCGAAGAAGGAGCCGAAGCAGGCGGAACGGAAGAGGTTCGACTGGTCGAGCATCTGCTGCTGTTTGGAGACGCCTTCGATCGAGGTCGCGAACCAATCGTGGAAGACCAGCGCCATCCGCTCGACCAGGGGCTGGGTGGTGCGGATCATCCGGTCGAGCCACCAAAGGTGGTCGTGGCCCCAGGCGTCGGCGGGGGCGAGCGGGTTGCCGTCGTCGTCAACAGGGGCCGGTCCGGAGAGCGTCGCGCTGCCACTGGGGCGGGTCAGCGAGTGGACCGCGCCGACTAGACCGAGCGAGGCGAGCTGCTCCGCCTGCCCCGGAACCGCCCCGAAGCCGGCCCGGTTGAGCAAGCGCCGCGCCTGCTCGGGGCCGAACGGGCCCTGGTAGGCCCCGGCGGGCCGGACTTCGCCGGCGGGCGGAGGCAGAGCCGCGAGCGGGCGGCGCGGCGGTTTCTTACCGGGGCCGCGACGGTGACCGCGGCGTGGTTTGTGCCGGTGGCGGACGACGTAGCCCTGGACCCGCCAGTCGCCGTTGCCGTCGGGGACCCAGCGGTAGTGCTTGTCTTTCCAGGCATGGCGCCGACGCCGGCGCTTGCGCCGTTGCGTTTTTACTGCGCCCGCTGTCGCCCTGGGGATCGCCATGCGCGGATGGCCCGCCCGGGCCTCCGAATGGTTTTCGGCTCTTGTCCAAGCGGCTTGAGAGCAGGGATCGGGCCTGGACGTAAGGACCATGCGGCGAAAGCGCCAAAATGACTGCATGGAGTACCTGGTCATCGCCTTCTCGTTCGGTCTCGCGACCGGCCTCATCGCCCGCGGCAAGGGCAGCTCGTTCTGGATCTGGTTCGCGATCGGCAGCGTGGTCCCGCTGATCGGCCTGATCGCCGCCATCCTCTACCGGGTCGAGAAGAACGAACCCGAACGCCAGTGCCCGAACTGCCACAAGAACCTGAAGCTCTACGTCCAGGTCTGCCCCCGCTGCGGCACCGATCTCTACCTGCCCGACCCGGCAGCGGTCCGGCACCCGGGTGTGCGGTAGCCCGTTGCGGGGGGCGCGATTAGCGCAGCCAGGCGCGGACGATCGCGTTGGCGAAGCCGACGCCGTAGCGGAAGACGGCCGGCTTCTTCGAGTGGCCGTGTAGGCGCTGTTCGACCGTGATCGGGATCTCCCTGGCGGGGATGCCGCGCTTGATCGCCTCGATCATGAACTCCGAGGTGTGGAATTGCTCCTGGCGCAGGACCAGCTGGGGAAGGACGGTGGTGCGGACGGCGCGATAGCCGTTCGAGCAGTCGGTGACGTGGGTGCGGGTGATGGCGGAGACGAGGCGGTTGAAGAAGACGATCCCGAACTCGCGGGCGAAGTGGTTGCGGTCGGCGTGGCCGAGCACGCGCGAGCCGTGGGCGACGTCGACCTCGCCGTCGAGAATCGGCTTGACCAACCGCTCCATCTCCGACGGCAGGTGCTGCCCGTCGGCGTCGAGGGTGACGACGATCGCCGCTCCCGATTCGACCATCAGCCGGTAGCCAGTGCGCAGGGCGGCGCCCCCACCGCGGTTGGTGACGTGGCGGGCGACCGCGGCGCCGTGCTCGGCGGCGACGTCGCCGGTGCCGTCGCGGGAGCCGTCGTCGACGACGAGGACCTCGGCGGCGACTCCGCAGACGGTCGCGGGGATCTGGCCGAGCACGTGGCCGATGTTCTCGGCCTCGTTGTAGGCGGGGATCAGGATCGCGACCTTGTCGCGGAAGCGCTCGGGCAGCCGAGCCTGACGGAACTCCTCCCAGGCGAGCCCCTCGAGTGCCGCCGAGAGCTGGCGGGCGTTGCGGGCAGCCTGCGAGAGCGCCCGCAGGGTGAGCAGGAAGAGGATGAAGATCGCGAAGACGGCGAGGCCGAGGATGCGACCGCCGTTGCCTTTCTCGAAGGAGAAGGCGGAGAGCAGCCCGTCGACGATTTCGGTCCCGGTGACGATCGCCAGTCCGAAGCCCGCGGCAAGCAGGATCAGCACGTCGACGTTGCGCAGCGAGCGGCGCCGGACCACCGCGTAGGCGACGATCGCGACCGCGACGAGCAGCCCGACGCTGCGCAGCGCGGTCAGCTCGGAGGGGAAGATGCCTGCCCTGGGGACCATTCGCGGCCAGAGGATAGGTGCGCGACCAGCCGCGAGAGGGTCAGGGCGGCGAGAGGAAAGACCAGCGTCATCAGCACCTCGTTGCGGCGCGGCGCGGCGAGCGAGGCGGCGCCGATCGCGGTCACGAGCACGATCGGGGTGGCGAGTACGACCAGCTCCCACCAGCGCCGGCGCAGCCCGAGCAGCGCCGCGCCGGCGATCCCGAGGGCGACGAGCAGGATCTGCAGCACCCGTCCGGGGTCGCTGCTCATCGCTTCGCCGACGCCGCTGCTCCACATCCGTCCGACCTTGCGCGCGGTCATCCCCAGGTAGCCGAGTGGGTCTTCCTCGAAGTACCGCTCGAGGTTTTCCTTACCGATCTTGCCGAGCGCCGAGTCGCGCGGCAGGTCCGGGTAGCGGTCGGCGACGCGGTCGAACAGCGGCGTCGGGTCGATCCGCTCCAGCGCCTCCGAGTGCGGGTCGAGCGAACGCCCCTGGTAGCGCTCGACCAGGATCGCCTTGACCTGCTGGTATTCGCCGTCGGCGGGCAGGAAGGTGCCGACGTAGAGCGCCTTGCCGCTGCCGGTCGAGATCGGCACCACGCGGTCGAGCACCTCGACGTTGCGGATCGTCCAGGGCACGATCGGAAGCAGGAGGGCAGCGAGGAAGAGCGCAGCGCCGGCAAAGCCAGGCTTCCAACCGCGCATCGTGGCAACCCGGATTGCCGCGAGTACGACGAAGGCGGCGCCCACGAAGAGGTACTCGGGCCGGAACATCGCGGTCAGCCCGAGGAGCAGACCGGGGAGGAGCCAAGCGCGCAATCGCTCCTGTTCGCCGGCCCAGAGGAAGGCGAGCACGGCCGCAGGCAGGGTGAGGATCGCCGGCGGCTCGCTCATCAGCTCGCCGGTCGAGTGGATGAAGGGGGGATAGACGGCGACCGCGAAGGCGGCGAGCAGGCCGACCGTAGAGCCGCTGTGCGGCATCCGCCCCCCGGCCGCTTCGCCCAGACGCCGACCGAGCAGGAAAACGACGAGGATCGCAGCCACGCCCATCAGCGCCTCGACGATCCTGGCCGTCCCTTCGCGGGCGCCGCCGGTCGCGTAGAAGGCGGCGGCGTAGAGCAGGGGCGCGCCCGGCGACCAGTCGCTGGAGTCGCGGAATTCCGGCCCGCCGAAGCTGCCTTCCTCGTGCAGCGCCTTGGCCAGCGCGTAGTAGGCACGCGAGTCGTCGGCCGGGTTCTCGACCGGGTTGACGACGACGTAGGCGCGGGCGCCGAGGCCGACCACGGCGATCGCCGCGAGCAGGATCGGCGTCGTCTTCCCGTAGCGCTGCGGCAGCGCGCGAATCCATTGGGCGAGCGCGTTCAAGGCCGGCCCAGGCTATCCGGGGCGTATCCGACTTTCACCACACCGGAGTGGGTCAAGGTCGGAGGCGCGGGATCGAGCGCAGAGCCCAGGTGACGCCCACGCCTGCCAGGGGCGCTATCAGCGGCACGAGCACCAGCACCCGCCGGGGTGAGGCGACGAGGAGGGCGCTGAGCACGGTGATGCCGAGGAACACGGTGGCGAGGACCAGCGCCTCCCAGCGCCGCTGCCAGGCCAGCACGCCCAGGCCGAGCAGGCCGAGCGCGACCAGGGCCCAGTGCAGCGCTTCCCAGAGCGGCGTCCGCATCACCTCGCGCGGCCCGTGCGACCAGATCCGGCCGACCTTCGCCGCCACGAAGCCGGCGAATTCGAGCGGCTCTTTGGAGACGTCGTCCCAGAGTTGCTCGCGTCCCATCCGCCCCAGCGCGCGGTCGGTTTCCAGGTTGGGATGGCGAGCTGCGGCCAGCCGGGCGAGGATCTGCTCGAGTCGCAGCCGCTGCACGGCTCCCGGCGCAAAGAGCTGCGGGTGCCGCTCGACTACCTCGGCTCCGACCTTTTCGGGATCCCCGTCGGAGGGAAGGTAGGTGCCGGCGAACAGAACCTGACCGCCCCCGGTCGAGATCGGCACGAACCGGTCTAGCGCGAAGGCGTTCCGAATCGTCCAAGGCGCGACGACGAGGATGACGCCGGCCAGCAGGATCGCCGCCTGTCCGAGGCTGCGACGCCAGCCAGTGCGCGCCGTCCGGGCGAAGACGACGAGTGCCAGCAGCAAGGCCACTCCTAAGTACTCCGGGCGCACCATCGACGTCGTGCCCAGCAGCGCGCCGGGAAGCAGCCATCCGACCCAGCTTTCTCTATCCGCCGCCCAGAACATCGCCAGGATCGATCCCGAGAGCAGCGTCGCCGCTAGCGGCTCGCTCATCAGCATTCCGCCGTACTCCGGGAGCGCCGGGTAGATGGCTACCGCAGCCGCCCCCAGCAATCCCGCGACGACGCCCCGTCGATCCACCTCACCTAGCGGGGGTGGATCGACGGGGCGCGCTAGGCGCCTCCCGATCAAGTAGGCGATGAGCACGGCGAGGGTGCCGATCAGGGCCAGTACGACACGCGCGAAGCGTTCGTGAACGCCCCCGGTCAGCTCGTACAGCCCCGCCACGAACAGCGGCAGCCCTGGTGAGTAGTTGCTCGACGGCTGCGTTGCCGTCGCCCCCACCGTGAAGCCCTCGCCGCCCTCCAGGTTTGCCGCGATCGCCGCGTAGGCGGCGGCGTCGTAGACCGGCGCGCGGCCGTCCCAGGCCTCGCCGAGGCGCAGCCCCAGCCCGAGCAGGAGGATCGCGACCAGCGCGGCGAGGCCGATTCGCCCACCGTGTCGCGCCGCCAGTCCGTTCTCCATCGCCCTGATTCAACTAGGAGAGGCCGATCCAGCGCCTGGCAACCGTCTAAGCTGCCGCGACCTATGCGAATCCTCATTCTCGGGGGCGACGGCTACCTCGGTTGGCCGACGGCCTTGCGTTTCTCGGCTCGCGGGCACGAGGTCTCCGTCGTCGATGACTTCTCCCGCCGCCGCTGGCACACCGAAGCCGGCACCGACTCGCTGACGCCGATCGCCGATCTCGACGCGCGCATCGCCGCCTGGCGCGAGCACTCCGGCGAGGAGATCCGTAGCTACGTCGGCTCGGTCCAGGACGGCGACTTCCTCGAAGGCGTGGTCGCCGAGGCCCAGCCCGAGGCCGTCGTCCACTACGGCCAGCAGGCCTCCGCGCCCTACTCGATGGCCTCACGCGAGCAGGCGGTGGAGACCCAGTACGCGAACGTGATCGGCAACCTCAACCTGCTCTTCGCGATCCGCGACCAGGTCCCCGAGTGCCACCTGGTCAAGCTCGGGACGATGGGCGAGTACGGCCAGCCCGAGATCGACATCGAGGAGGGCTACATCGAGATCGAGCACAAGGGCCGCAGCGACACGCTGCCCTTCCCGAAGCTGCCGGCCTCGCTGTACCACTGCTCGAAGGTCCACGACTCGACCAACATCCACTTCGCCTGCCGCACCTGGGGCTTGCGCGCCACCGACCTCAACCAGGGGGTGGTCTACGGGATCGAGACCGACGAGACCGCTGGCGAGGAGCGCCTGATCACCCGCTTCGACTACGACGAGATCTTCGGCACCGTGCTCAATCGCTTCTGCCTGCAGGCAGTGATCGGCCACCCGCTGACCGTCTACGGCGCCGGCACCCAGACCCGCGGCTTCCTCAACATCCGCGACACCCTTGCCTGCGTCGAACTGGCGACCCTGAACCCGGCCGAGGCCGGCGAGTTCCGCGTCTTCAACCAGTTCACCGAGCAGTTCTCGGTGATCGAGCTGGCGCAGCTGGTCAAGCAGGCCGGTGAGCACCTCGGCTACGCGGTCGAGATTCAGCATTACGAGAACCCGCGGGTCGAGAAGGAGCGAGCACTACTACAACGCGGTGCACACCAAGCTGCTCGACCTCGGCCTCGAGCCGACCCTGCTCGGCGAGGAGCTGGTCGAGTCGATGATCCACCTCATCGAGCGCTACAAGTCGCGGACGATCGAGGGCGCGATCGACCCGCGCACCCGCTGGAATCCGGCGAAATCGCCTGCAGGCCGCGCCTAGCGCCGCTGGTACCATCGCGAGTCCCATGCGCGCCGCCGACACGTTGATGGAAAGCCTCAAGGCCGAGGGCGTCAAAGACGTCTTCGGGATCCCCGGCGGGGCGAACCTGCCGACCTACGACGCGCTCGTCGATGCCGACTTCCGCCACGTCCAGGTCCGCCACGAGCAGGGCGGCGGGCACGCCGCCGAGGGCTACGCCAAGGCCTCGGGCCGGGTCGGCGTCGCCTTCGCCACCTCCGGTCCGGGCGCGACCAACCTGGTCACGGCGATCGCCGACGCGATGATGGACTCGGTTCCGACCGTCTTCATCACCGGCCAGGTCCGCACCGAGCTGATCGGGACGGACGGTTTCCAGGAGGCCGACATCCTCGGCGCCACGCTGCCGTTCGTGAAGCACTCCTTCCAGGTCACCGACGCGCGTCAGATCCCCGAGTACGTGCACGAGGCCTTCCACGTCGCCTCGACCGGGCGCCCGGGGCCGGTTCTGCTCGACATTCCGCAGGACCTCTCGCGCGCCGACATCGACTACGAGCCGCGCACCGAGCCCGTCGAGCTGCCCGGCTACAAGCCCTCGACCGAGGGCAACATCAAACAGATCCGGATCGCCGCCAAGGCGCTCGCCAACGCCCGCCGGCCGATCTTCTACGCGGGCGGCGGAGTGATCAACGGCAACGCCTCCGAGGAGCTGCGCGAGCTCGCCGGCTCCGACCGCTTCCCGCTCACCTCGACGCTGATGGGGCTCGGCGCCTACCCAGCCTCGGGCGAGAACTGGCTCGGGATGCTGGGCATGCACGGCACCTTCACCGCCAACTACGCGATGGACAAAGCCGACCTGATCGTCGCGATCGGCTCCCGCTTCGACGACCGCATCACCGGCAAACTGGCCGAGTTCGCGCCCCACGCCAAGGTCATCCACATCGACATCGACCCGGCCGAGATCTCGAAGAACGTCGGCGCCCACATCCCGATCGTCGGCGACGTCAAGCAGGTGCTGCCGAAGCTGACCCGCGAGTACCGGGCGCTGCAGACCGACTCGACCCGGCTCGACGCCTGGTGGGAGACGATCCGCGGCTGGCAGCAGGAGCACCCGCTCTACTACGAGCCCGGCAAGGACGGCGAGATCAAGCCGCAGTTCATGGTCGAGGCGATGCACCGGGCCACCCAGGGCGACGCGATCGTCACCTCCGACGTCGGCCAGCACCAGATGTGGGCGGCGCAGTACTACGGCTTCGACAAACCGCGGCGCTGGATCAACTCCGGCGGCCTCGGCACGATGGGCTTCGGCCTGCCCTCGGCGGTCGGCGCCAAGGTCGCCTGCCCCGACGAGCACGTCGTCTGTCTGGCCGGCGACGGCAGCCTGATCATGAACGTGCAGGAGCTAGCCACCTGCGTGACCGAAGAGATCCCGGTCAAGGTCTTCCTGATGAACAACGGCTACATGGGCATGGTCCGCCAGTGGCAGGAGCTGTTCTGGGACCGCCGCTACAGCTCGGTCGAGATGGGCGCCAGCCCCGACTGGGTGAAGCTGGCCGAGGCCTTCGGCGCCACCGGAATGCGCTGCGAGAACAGCGCCGACCTCGAGGAGACGATGGTCAAGGCGCTGGAGACCGACGGCCCGGTCCTGCTCGACGTCCGCGTCGCCCAGGAGGAGAACTGCTACCCGATGATCCCGCCGGGCGAAGCCGCCCGCGACATGGTCGAGGCGCCAAGGGCGGTGCGCTGATGGAGGCGGGAACTCCCCAGGCCGTCAAACTCGAGGACCTGCACCTGCCGGGGCAGCTGAGCGGGCGCAAGCACATCCTCTCGATCCTGGTCGAGAACAAACCGGGCGTGCTGGCCCGCGTCGCCGGCCTCTTCTCGCGCCGCGGCTTCAACATCGACACGCTCGCGGTCGGGCCGACCGACGACCCCAGCGTCTCGCGGATCACCCTCACCCTCGACGGCGCCGTGCACCCGATCGACCAGGTGACCAAGCAGCTGCACAAGCTGGTCAACGTCTTGAAGATCCGCGACATGGAACCGGAGGAGACGGTGGCGCGCGAGATGGCGCTGTTCAAGGTCTCCTCGGCGGTCGAGAACCGGGCCGAGATCATCCAGTTCGCGGAGATCTTCCGGGCCAAAATCGTCGACGTCGCGCGGCGCACGATGACGATTGAGGTGACCGGCTCGGCCGACAAGATCGAGGCCTTCGAGCGCATGGTCCGGCCACATGGCCTGGTCGAAATGGTCCGGACGGGCGAGATCGCAATCGGCCGCGGCGGAGACTGAAATGACGGCCCCAGACGCCGACAGGCGGCGTCCTCAGTCACCTGAATAGCGCTGCTATTCAGGCTCCCTGTGTCCTTGCCTGCCGACCTCTGGAACTCGTCATTTCCTAGCCTCCGACCGGCGGTCGATCGCGCTCTCGCCCGTGGAAAACGCACCCTCGTAAGTCTCACCGCGGAGGTGGCTATCGCCGATCCCTGCGCGGCGGTGTTCGCCTCGCGGCTCGCCTCGGACCGCTGGTTCTGCTGGGAGCAACCCGACCGCGGGTTCGCCCTGGCCGGGCTCGGGGTCGCGCACGAGGCGGCTTCGCGCGGGGCAGCGCGCTTCGGCGACGTCGCCGAGCAGTGCCTGCGAACAGGTGGCGACGCGCTGCTCGAGGAGCCGCCCGGGTTGCCCGCGGGCGCCGGTCCGGTCTGGCTCGGCGGCTTCGCCTTCGCCGCCGACGGAGGCGCCTCCTCGAACTGGTCCTCGCTCGCACCCGCCTCCCTGGTCTTGCCAGAGCTCTCGCTCTGTCGCAATCGGGAGCGCACCTTCCTGACGCTTAACGCGGTGGTCCAGCCCGGCGACGACCCCGAGCAGCGGAGTGGTGCCCTCGCCGCCCGCTTCGCGGCCCTGCGCGAGACGCCGCTGCCGCTGCTCGACCCGCACCCGACCGCGCAAGCCGAGATCCGCAGCGCCCGCCCGCCGGGGGACTTCGAAGCAGCGGTCGCGGCCGCGACCGAGCGGATCGGGGCGGGGGAGATGAGTAAGGTCGTGCTTGCCCGCGAGGTCGTGGTTAGTGCCGCGGCGGCCCATGACCCGGCCGCGCTGTTCGGGGCGATGCGCGAGCAATTCCCCTCCTGCTTCTGCTTCTGCTGCGGCACCACGGAGGCGGCCTTCATCGGCGCCAGCCCGGAGCTGTTGCTGCGCCGCTCCGGCGCCAGCGTCTCGACCGTGGCCCTCGCCGGCTCGACCCGGCGCAGCTCGGACCCCGCAGTCGACGACCACCTCGGCGAGCAGCTCCTGCGCAGCGACAAGAACCGGCGCGAGCAGCGGATCGTCGCCGAGCGCATCGTCCGCGCCCTGCGCCCGCACGCGGTCTGGGTCGAGGCGGCGGCGGAGCCGGAGATCGTCAAGGTGGCGAACATCCAGCACCTGGCTACGCCGCTGATCGCCCAGCTTGCCGAGCCGCGCTCGGCGATCGAGCTGGCCGGGATGCTGCACCCGACCCCGGCGGTCGGCGGCGAGCCTTGGCCCGGTTCCGCCGCGGCGATCGCCGAGCTCGAGGGCATGGACCGCGGCTGGTACGCCGGCCCGGTCGGCTGGATGGACGCGACCGAGGACGGCGAGTTCTGCGTCGCCCTGCGCAGCGCCCTGCTCCGCGACCGCGAGGCCCACCTCTTTGCCGGCGTCGGCGTCGTCGCCGGCTCCGACCCCGCCGCCGAGCTGGCCGAGACCGAGGTCAAGCTGGAAGCGCTCCTACCGTTGCTTGCCGAGTGAGCGTGGGCGAGGGGGAAGAGCTGCTTTCGACCGATCCGTTCGCCGCCCGCCCGATGAACTCCGACGGCAGTTGCAGAGACCCAGCTTCTGTTCACCTACGGCGTCTCATATAGGGAACCGGCCTGGCAGCCGGGGGACGGACGGCGGTGCGGGTCGAATCGCCAGCTGAGTCAGCTATCGGATCGCTGCGGCGACACGGTCGGCAAGGCGGCGGTGAAGGTCCTGGTTTGCCCAGCGGTCGGTCTTGACCTCGATCAGGCCGGTGCCGGCGGCGAGGGCCGCGGGGAGGTCGGCCAGCGACTCGAGTGGGTGATGGGGGAGGTCGAAGAGGGCGGCGGCCTTCTCGGCGCCGACGCCGCGGGGGGTGCCCAGCAGGGCCTCGAACTCCTCGCCGGCCAACGCCCCCTCCTGGGGCAGGAAGTGGAAGATGCCGCCGCCGCCGTTGTCGATCACGACGATCCGGACCGGGGTCGAGACGTCGCGCAGCGCCGCGAGGCCGCCGAGGTCGTGGAGCAGGCCGAGGTCGCCGCTGACGATCGTGGTCGGGCGGCCGCTGGCGTGGGCGGCGCCGATGCCGGAGGAGATCAGGCCGTCGATCCCGTTGGCGCCGCGGTTGCAGAGGAAGAGGACGTCGGTGGGCGCCGCGGCGAGGAAGGCCTCCTGATCGCGGATCGGCATGCTCGAGGCGGTGTAGACGAGGTCGCCGTCGGCGTGGGCGGTGCCGAGAGCGCGGTGCAGGGCCGGCTCGGAAATCGGCGCGGTATTGCCGAGCTCGGTCTCGATCGCGGCCTGCGCAGCTCGCTCGGCGACGAGCCAGCTCTCCGGCGCGGCCCGTGGTTCCTTCTCCAGCCGCGCCGCCCAGCCGGCCGCGAGCTCGGTCGGGTCGGCGCGAAGAATCGCCGCGGCGCGGTTGCTCGGCTCGTTCCAGCCTCCGTAGGGGTCGACGACGATTTCGCTGGCGCCGCTTGCAGCGAGCCAGGTGCGCAGCGGCTTGCTGGTCGGCATCTCACCGAAGCGCAGCACGAGGTCGGGGACGACCGAGCGGGCGAAGTGCTCGTCGCGCAGCAGTAGGTCGTAGGCGGCGACGACGTGGGAGCGGTCGTGCGGGCCGCAGCGCAGCTGCGAGGTCGGCTCGGCCAGGATCGGGAAGCCGGAGACGCGGGCGAGGTGGGCGAGCGGCTCGCGCAGCTCAGGGTCGAGCTGGCGGCCGGCGACGATCACGCCGGCGAGCGCATCGCCGATGTGCCCGGCCATCTCCTCGAGCAGGAAGGTCGATGGCTCGAGATCGATCCGCGTCACCGCGGTCAGCGGCCGGCCGTCGCGCCCCTGCAGCGCCAGCTCGTCGGTCGCGGTGACCGCGCCCTCGACCGCCACCGGCGCCAGCGGCTCGCGCCAGGGCAGGTTGAGGTGGGCCGGCCCGGGACGAGTCTCGCCGCGCGCTGCCGCCAGCGCCCTGCAGGCGACCGAGCGGTAGTGCAGCAGCCCCTCGTCGTCGGCGGCGTGGGTGCCGACTTCGCAGAACCAGCGCACCGAGGAGCCGAAGATCTCGATCTGGTCGATCGTCTGGCCGGCGCCGATCCCGCGCAGCTCCGGCGGCCGGTCGGCGCTCAGCACGACTAGTGGGAATCGCCGACTCGTCGGCCTCGCAGACCGCCGGGTGGTAGTTGGCGACCGCCGTTCCCGAAGTGCAGAGCAGCGCCACCGGCTCGCCGCTCGCCTGCGCCGCGCCGAGCGCGAAGAAGCCGGCCGAGCGCTCGTCGACGATCACCGTCACCTCGATCTCCGGCTGGCGCCAGAGCGCCAGCGCGAGCGGGGTCGAGCGCGAGCCGGGCGAGATCACGGCGTGGCGCAACCCGCCGCGGGCGAGCTCCTCGACGAAGGCGGAGGCGAGGGCGGTGTTGGCGTTGGTCGGGTCCACGGCAGTGTCGACTTTGTCCTCTACGGGTGGGACAAAGTCGACACGCGCAGGCTAAAGCCGATGCAGATCGAGCGCCCGCTCGTCGATCTCGACGCCGAGGCCCGGTCCCTCCGGCGGGTGCAGCATCCCGCTCGCGCAGCTCGCACTCGACCGCGGCGACGGTCGATGCGAAGAGGCGCTGCGTGGCGAGCCCGTGCGCAAGGCCCGGGCCACCGCCCGGTGCGGCCGCCAGCGTCTGCGCGACCTGGGCCCCAGCCGCGATCCCGACCGGGCCGTCGAGGGCGCTGGAGAGGTAGGAGGGGAGGACCTCGGCGATCGCGATCGCCTCCTCCGGGCCGCCGACCTTGGAGAGCTTGACGCCGGCCAGGTCGCAGGCCCCGAGCGCGATCGCCCGCTCGGCGTCGGCCCGGCTCTCGACGCTCTCGTCGCCGCGAGCGGGATCGAGGTCGCCTTCGTCACCGCGGCCATCTCATCGACGCTGCCACCGGCTGCTCGGCGAGCTCGACGTCGAGCTCCTCGAGCTTGGCCAGGGTGCGTTTCGCCGCCCCCACGTCCCAGGCGGCGTTGGCGTCGACCCGGATCCGCGCTTCCGGCCCGACCGCCTCGCGCACCGCCCGCACCTGCCCGACGTCGTCACCGGCGCCGAGCTTCAGCTTGAAGGTGGTGAATCCCTCCGCAGCCCAGCCACGCGCGTCTTCGGCGACCGCCGCCGGCTCGGCCGCGACCAAGGTTGCATTGCAGCGCACCGGCTCGCCGGCGCCCGCAGAGCCATGTCCGTCGGCGACGGCACGCCGGCCGCGCAGGTCGAGCAGCGCGGTCAGCACCGCGCAGCGGGCGGGCGCGGAGAGGTTCGCGACACCGCCGCGCACCCCCGTCTCGGTCAGCTCGTCGAGCTCGCCCAGCAGCTCCAGCTCGCCGACCACCTGCCGCAGCGTCGCCCCGCCACGCAGCGAGAGCGGCACCGCCTCGCCCAACCCTCGCAGCCCGTCCTCGGAGCGCAGCCGCAGCAGCACCATCTCGCGCTGCTCGAGCCGACCGCGCGCGGTGACGTAGGGCTCGCGGAAGGGCAGCGCGTAGGGGACGACCTCGACGGACACGATTCGCACCCCGACAGCTTCTCAATCTCAGGCCGAGATCAAGAGCCCGACCGCGACCAGCACGCTGTAGGCGGCGAGCACGGCGCCGGTCGCCGCTAGCGCCCCGTTCAGCGCCGGGCCGTCGCTGCGGTTGCTCAGCGTCCGCATCGGGCCGATCGCCAGCGGCAGCGCCAGCAGCCCGAGCAGCGGCCAGGCGCTCGCCTCGCCGGCGAGCAACGCGATCGGCAGCACGATGAACGCACCGAGCAGCAGCAGCCGGAAGAGCATTACCGCGTTGCGCCGGCCCATCCGCACCGCCAGCGTCATCTTGCCCGCCCTGCGGTCGGTCTCGAGGTCGCGCACGTTGTTGACGACGAGGATCGCGGTGGCGAGGAAGCCGACCGCAATCGAGAGGCCTAGGGGCAGCGCGTCGAGCTCCTCGACCTGCACGTAGTAGGAGCCGTTGACGGCGACCAGGCCGAAGAAGAGGAAGACGAAGACCTCGCCGAGCCCGGCGTAGCCGTAGGGCCGCGGCCCGCCCGTGTAGAGGACGCCGGCGGCGATCGAGACGATGCCGACCAGGATGATCGCGATTCCAGCCACCGTCGCCAGGTAGATCCCGCAGGCGACCGCGACCGCGAAGGCGATCCAGGTCGCGGTCAGGACCCGCTGCGGCGTCACCAGCCCGGCCGAGGTGACCCGCACCGGTCCCAGCCGGTCGGCGGTGTCGGCGCCGCGTCGCGCGTCCGAGTAGTCGTTGGCGAGGTTGGTCCCGATCTGGATGAAGATCGAGCCGATCAGCGCCGCCACGAACGCCCCCCAGCGCGGCAGGCTTCCGTACCAGTTGACCGCCGCCGCGGTGCCGACCAACACCGGCGCAATCGCGGCCGGGAGAGTGCGCGGCCTCGCGGCCATCAGCCAAATTCTCATGACTCCGATCCTGACGGCGAGCCGCGAGGGGGTGAAGCGTCTTGTACTTTTTCGCCGCCGCGCTCCGCGGACGGCCGCTTCCTCCCCTCGAAAAAGTTAAGCGAAACCCCCTCCCGGCTCGCCGCTCTCATGGCCTTCTGGGAAATTTCGAGAAGTCCGGCTGGCGCTTCTCCTTGAACGCCTCGCGCCCCTCGGCCGCCTCCTCGCTGCCGTAGAAGAGCAGGTTGGCGTCGTGGGCGAGCTGCTGGATCCCCGCGTAGCCGTCCTCGTGGGCGTTGAAGCTGGCCTTGGCGAGGCGCAGGGCGAAGGGGGAGAGGGCGAGCATGTCGCGGCACCAGGCGACCGTCTCGCGCTCGAGCTCCGCCAGCGGCACGACCGCGTTGACCAGCCCCATCTCGCGCGCCTCCTCGGCGTCGTACTGGCGGCAGAGCAGCCAGAACTCCTTCGCCTTCTTGGTCCCGACCAGGTCGCGCAGCAGCGAGGCGCCGTAGCCGCCGTCCCAGGAGCCGACCCGCGGGCCGGTCTGTCCGAAGACGGCGTTCTCGGCGGCGATCGTGAGGTCGCAGCAGAGGTGGAGGATGTGGCCGCCGCCGATCGCGTAGCCGGCGACCATCGCCACCATCGGCTTCGGCAGGCGCCGCATCTGCACCTGCAGGTCGGTGACGTGGAAGCGGCCGAGCGAGGCGCCCTCGGCGACGTAGCCGCTGTCGCCGCGCACGGTCTGGTCGCCGCCCGAGCAGAAGGCCCGCTCGCCGACGCCGGTGAGCACGACCGCGCCGACCTCGGTGTCCTCGCGGGCCAGCTCCAGCGCCTCCGAGATCTCGACCAGCGTCTGCGGCCGGAAGGCGTTCAGCACCTCGGGCCGGTCGATCGCGATCTTGGCGATCCCTCGGCCTTCTCGTAGCGGATGTCCTCGTACTCTCCAGCGCTCGCCCACTCGATCGGCGCGTAGAGCTGCTCCTCGGGTGGGGCGCCCTTGTGGCGTTTGGGCATGATGGGCACGATATCCCGCCGATGAAGCTCGACGACTGGCTGGCCCAGAGATCGCAGAGTTGCCCCGACCGCACCGCGCTGGTGGCGGACGGCGCCGAGATGACTTACGCCGAGCTGGAGGCGGAGGCGACCTGGGTCGCGCGCCGGCTCGTTGCGCACGGCGTGCGCCGCGGCTCGACCGCCGCCCTGACCATGCACCCGCGCCGCGAGCAGGTCGTGCTCGCCCACGCGCTGATGAAGGTAGGGGCGAAGCTGCTGCCGCTCAGCCCGCGGCTGACGGCGGAGGAGCGGGCCACGATCGCCGTCGCCGAGGAGCCGATCGTCGACCTCGACGACGCCGGCGAGCTGACCCAGACCGAGGCCGACATGCCGCTGCTCGGCGAGCACGATATGGACGAGGTCTGCGCCCGGGTCCTGACCAGCGGCAGCAGCGGCACTCCGCACCCGGTCGGCCTCACCTACGGCAACTTCCTCTGGAGCGCGGTCGGCTCCGCCTTCAACATCGGGGTCGAGCCGCAGGACCGCTGGCTCTGCTGCCTGCCGCTCAGCCACATCTCCGGCCTGGGGATCGTCATGCGCTCGGTGATCTACGGGACGACCGCCGTGGTCCACGACGGCTTCGACGTCGACCGCGCCGGCGCCGCGCTCGAAGGCGACGAGATCACCGTCGTCTCGGTTGTGGCGACGATGCTGACCCGCCTACTGGAGGCCGGAGCCGACCTCTCCGGCCCGCGCGCGATCCTGGTCGGCGGCGGCCCGGTCCCCGAGGAGCCGCTGGAGGAGGCGATCGCGAAGGGCGCCACAGTCGTCCAGACCTACGGCCTCACCGAGACCTGCTCGCAGGTGACGACGCTGGCCCCGGTCGACGCCCACCGCAAGCTCGGCTCGGCCGGCCGGCCGCTGCTCACCACCCACCTGCGGATCGAGGACGGCGAGATCCTCGTCCAGGGGCCGACCGTCGCCCCCCGCAGCGCCGACGCCGACGGCTGGCTGCACACCGGCGACCTCGGCCACATCGACGAGGAGGGCTTCCTCTATGTCAAGGACCGGATCGACGACATGATCGTCAGCGGCGGCGAGAACGTCGTCCCGGCCGAGGTCGAGGAGGTGCTGCTGCGCCACCCCGAGGTCGCCGACGCCGCCGTGGTCGGCCGCGAGGACCCGGAGTGGCAGCAGGCGGTGACCGCGGTGGTCGTGCTGGAGAGCGGCTCGGCGGTCACCCCGGACGAGCTGCGCCACCACTGCGCCGAGGCGCTGGCGGGGTACAAGGTTCCGAAGCGGGTCGAGCTGGCCGCGGCGCTGCCGCGCACTCCCTCGGGCAAGCTGATGAGGCGGGCCCTCCGATAGCCTGCCGCCCATGCGTACCGACGACATCTTCTACGACAAAGACGCCGACCTCGGCAAGCTCGACGGCAAGACCGTCGCGATCCTCGGCTACGGCTCTCAGGGGCACGCCCACGCCCTCAACCTGAAGGACTCCGGGGTCGACGTGGTCGTCGGCCTGCGGCCCGACTCCGCCAGCCGCGCCAAGGCCGAAGCGGCCGGGCTCGAGGTGCTCGACATCGCCGAAGCGGCCAGCCGCGGCGACCTGGTGATGGTCCTGCTCCCGGACGAGAAACAGGCCGACATTTGGCGCGAGCAGATCGTCGACGGCATCGCCCCCGGCAACCTGCTGCTCTTCGCCCATGGCTTTGCGATCCACTTCGGCGAGATCGAGCCGCCGCCCGGCGTCGACGTCGGCATGGTCGCGCCCAAGGGCCCCGGCCACCTGGTCCGGCGCCAGTACGAGGAAGGCAACGGCGTGCCTTGCCTGATGGCGGTCCACCAGGACGCCAGCGGCGACGCCCACGACCTCGTCCTCGCCTACGCCTCCGGGATCGGCGGCGGCCGCGCCGCGGTGATCGAGACCAGCTTCAAAGACGAGTGCGAGACCGACCTCTTCGGCGAGCAGGCGGTTCTCTGCGGCGGCGCCTCGGAGCTAGTCCAGGCCGGGTTCGAGACCCTGGTCGAGGCCGGCTACGACCCCCGCCTCGCCTACTTCGAGTGCCTGCACGAGCTGAAGCTGATCGCCGACCTGATGTACGAGAAGGGGATCCAGGGGATGCACTACTCGATCTCCAACACCGCCGAGTACGGCGACCTCACCCGCGGCAAACGGGTGATCACCGACGAGACCAAGGCGGCGATGAAGCAGATCCTCAGCGAGATTCAGTCGGGCGACTTCGCCCGCGAGTTCATCGCCGAGACCAAGGCCGGGAACGAGAACTTCGACCGCATGCGCGGCGAGCTACAAGACTCGGACATCGAGGACGTAGGAAAAGACCTACGGACCATGATGCCCTGGATCGACCAGGGCTTCAAAGACACGAAATAGCGTCGGGCGAACGAGCGGGACAGGGCGGGAGAGGCATCGGGCGCCCCTCCCCGGAGACCGTTCCGCAGCCGAGCGAGCGCCCGCGTTTTGACTCGGGGTTCCCTGAGCCTCCGTGGAGGGGCACCCGATGCCTCTGCTCAGTTTCGGGATCGCGCTCCCGACCCACGCGCCGGTGTCGGATAGCTGAAGCTTTCGGCGGAGTGCTCGTGGCGGCAAGCTTTGAGTGGGCTCGACCGCTAGCTACTTTCTGGGAGAGCTTCCGTACCTCGGGCCGTCCCAGAGTCCGGATCCGCTGGAGGGGCTGGGGACACCCTCCCGCAGAGGCTCCAGGAACCCAAGCCGGACTCAGGGCGCTCGATCGGCTGCGGAACGGTCTCTGAGGGAGGGTGTACCCAGCCCCTCCCTCCGCAACCGTCCCGGGGCCGCCCCTATTACCGGTGGGTCTCCCCGGGCGACAGGTTGCCGTCGCGGCCGACGTAGCCGTCCTTGCCGCCGACGACGACGTAGACCGCCTGCTCGGAGTCGCTGAGGTTCTTCACCTTGCGGGGGATCGGGGCGTCGACCCAGGCGAGGCCGCCCGGGCCGAGCCGCTGGGTCGAGCCGTCGCCGAAGGTGAACTCGACTTCGCCGCTGTGCAGGAAGTAGAGCTCCTCCTGCTCGTCGTGGTAGTGGCTGCCGGTCTCGTACGCCGGCGGCAGCACGATCGCGTTGACGCCGAAGGCGGTCACCCCCAGCTCCTTGCGAATCTTGCGGAAACCGGGGCCCTCGCCGAGGTCGGCCAGGTTGGCAACCGCGTAGCCCTCTCCTTTGGCAATGTTCCGTTCGCTCTCGCTCATCGTCCCTCCTCAGGCGGCCGGCGCCGGCGGCGGCTCGGTTGGGGGTGGTGCGGCCGGAGCCGTCACGGCCTTGGCCCGCTCGAGCCCGACCGGGGGGTAGTCGTCGGTGAGCAGCGCGATGTAACCCAGAACGCGGGCGTGGAAGCTGTTGACGAAGGTCATCATGCTGTTGATCCCCTCCGGCAGGTAGCCGCGGAAGACGATCGTCAGCCAGGCGACGAATCCGGCGGCCAGCTGGACGTAGGAAGTGCCGTAGGAGAGCACCAACAGCACCGGCAGGGCAAGGATCCAGCGGAACAGTGCCTTGAGGCGGCTCTGGCGCTCGGCGGGCGGGGCAATGTTGACCCGAATCGGGTAATTGGGGTCATCGCTAAGGCTGAACGGCGGCCAGGCGTCCGTCTGCAGGTACAACCAGGCGGAAACCCGGACCGAGAAGCGGACTATCCCGGCGTTGAACTCGTAGAGCCACTGCGGGTAGCGGCCGAGGATGATGATCGCGACCCAAGCGAAAAGGTGGGTGAAGAGGAAGAGGATTCCCCAGAAGGTGGCGACGATGAGCCACGGGATCGCCAGAATCAGACGGAAGAACGTCGTCCAGCGGTTTGGTTCGGGGTTGAAATCGGCTTCGTAGCTGATCGGATACATCGATCCTCCTCGAGTCGGACGGGACAGCCAAGGCAGCGCCGCGAGCCTACCCCCGGCCCCGGCGCCAGTCCACCCGCGCCTGTCAATAACCTGTCGAGCCCGATGGCGCCCGAGACCACCGAAACGGTTCAGATCCCCGCCGAGCTGAAGCCGGCCGACGGCCGCTTCGGTTGCGGTCCCTCGAAGGTGCGGCGGGAGGCGTTGGCAGCTTTGGCCGAGCGCACCGACCTGATCGGGACCTCGCACCGGCAGGCGCCGGTGCGGGACCTGGTCGGCCGGGTGCGCAGCGGTCTCGCCGAGCTGTTCTCGTTGCCCGACGGCTACGAGGTGGCACTCGGCAACGGCGGCACCACCGCCTTCTGGGACGCTGCGGCGGCCTGGCTCGTGCGCGAGCGTGCCCTGCACCTGACCTACGGCGAGTTCTCCTCGAAGTTCGCCAAGGCGACCGCATGCGCACCCTTCCTCGCCGACCCGATCCTGGTCGAGGCCGAGTCGGGCGACGCGCCGGCCCCGACCGCCGACCCCGCCGCCGATGCAATCGCCTGGGCCCACAACGAGACCTCGACCGGGGCGATGGTCCCGGTCGAGCGACCCGCTGGCTCCGGCGACGCTCTAGTCCTGATCGACGCCACTTCGGGCGCGGGCGGCCTTCCGGTCGACGTCGCCGACGCCGACGCCTACTACTTCGCCCCGCAGAAGAGCTTCGGCTCCGACGGCGGCCTCTGGCTGGCGCTGCTCAGCCCCGCCGCAGTCGCCCGGATCGGGGAGCTCGACGGCGCCGCCGGCCGCTGGCAGCCGGAATTCCTCTCGCTCGCGATCGCGCTCGACAACTCGCGCAAGGAGCAGACCTACAACACGCCGGCGCTGGCGACCCTGCTGCTGCTCGCCGATCAGATCGAGTGGATGCTCGGCAACGGCGGCCTCGAGTGGTGCGTAGGGCGCACCTCCGACTCTTCCGCGCGCCTCTACGGCTGGGCCGAGGCGAGCGCGGTCGCGACACCGTTCGTCGCCGACCCGGCAAAGCGCTCCCTGGTCGTCGGCACTATCGACTTCGCCGACTCGGTCGACGCCGCCGCGCTCGCCGCCGCCCTGCGCGCCAACGGCATCGTCGACGTCGAGCCCTACCGCAAGCTCGGCCGCAACCAGCTGCGAGTCGGGATGTTCCCGGCGGTCGAGCCCGACGACGTCGAGGCGCTTACCGCTTGCGTCGACTGGGTGCTCGAGAACGTCGACGGGGTGACGAAATGAAGGTTTTGGTCAAGGAGAAGATCGCCGACCTCGGCGTGGAGCTTCTCCGCGAGAACTTCGAGGTCGAGCTCGGGCTCGAGATGTCGGATCAGGAGCTGTGCGAGCGGATCGGCGAGTTCGACGCGATCCTGATCCGCTCGGCGACGAAGATGACGCCGGAGCTGATCGAGCTGGCCGACAACTTGAAGGTGATCGGCCGCGCCGGCACCGGGGTCGACAACGTCGACATCCCGGCCGCGACCCGGCGTGGGATCATCGTCGCCAACGCGCCCGAATCGAACTCGGTTGCCGCCGCTGAGCACACCCTGGCGCTGGCGCTCGCCCTCTTCCGCAACGTGCCCCGAGCCGACATCTCCTTGGTCGAGGGACGCTGGGACCGGGCCAAGTTCAAGGGCGCCGAGCTTTACGGCAAGACGCTCGGGGTCGTCGGGTTTGGCCGGATCGGCCAGCTGGTCGCCCAGCGCGCCCAAAGCTTCGAGATGGACGTGGTCGCCTTCGACAAGTTCGTCTCCGCCGAGCGCTTCCGCGAGCTCGGGGTCGAGGGCGCGGAGAGCGTCGAGGAGGTGCTCGGGCGCGCCGATCTCATCACCCTGCACGTGCCGAAGACGCCGGAGACGGTGGACCTGATCAACGCCGGGACCATCGCCCAGATGAAGGACGGCGCTCGCCTCGTCAACTGCGCCCGTGGCGAGCTGGTCGACCTCGACGCGCTGCTCGGTGGCTTGGAGTCGGGCAAGCTGGCCGGCGCCGCGCTCGACGTCTTCCCTTCCGAGCCGTTCACCGAGCACCCGCTGTTCGCCCGCGAGGACGTCGTCGTCACCCCGCACCTGGGCGCCTCGACGGCCGAGGCGCAGGACCGGGCCGGCGTGGTCACCGCCGAGCAGGTGACCGCGGCGCTGAGCGGCGGCGTCGTCACCAACGCGGTCAACATCGCCGCCGTCCGCCCCGAGGCGATGGAGGCACTGGCCCCGTTCGTGCCGCTCTGCGAAAAGCTCGGCCGGCTCGCCGCCGGCCTCGGCGACGGCTCGGTTGACCGCGTCACCGCCGAGTTCCGCGGCCGCATCGCCGCCCACGACACCCGTCTGCTCGGGATCGCTGTGCTCGCCGGCATCCTCGCCGGCAACACCGAGGAGCCGGTCAACCTCGTCAACGCCCCGCAGATGGCCGAGGAGCGGGGGATCGAGCTGGTCGAGACCAAGGACGCGAGCGCCGAGGACTTCACCGAGCTGGTCACGGTCCGGGTCGGCTCGGGCGACCACGAGGTCGAGGTCGCCGGGACCAGCGTCGGCCCCCGCAACGAGCCCTACTTGGTCTCGGTTTGGGGCGAGGGCTTCTACCTGCCGTTCGCCGAGCACATCGCGGTCTTCCGCTACGCCGACCAGCCGGGGATGATCGGCCGGGTCGGGACGATGTTCGGCGAGGAGGGCGTGAACATCGTCTCCGCCGCGGTCGGTGCCGAGCAGGATGGGCAACGGGCGGTGATGGCGCTGACCACCGACGCGCCGGTGCGCGACGAGACGATCGAGAAGATCCTCGGGCTCGAGGGTTTCGCCGTCGGCCGCTCCGTCGACCTCTGAGTCTGCGGCTGTCCGACCGGCGCATTTCGGCGTCCTCGGTCGCTCACGTGCAGAGCACGCTTCGCTCCCTGCGTCCTTGAACTGCTCGGTCGGACAACCGCAGAACCGTTCGAATGACCTCGGGTTTTGGATAGAGAACGTTTAGGGTGGACCCATGCGGGCGGTGGTGCTGACGGGGACGGGGGGTCCCGAGGTTCTCCAGGTTCAGGAGCGGCCCGACCCTGCCGTCGGTCCCCGGGAGATCCGGATCGCCGTCCGTGCGGCCGGCATCAACTTCGCCGACACCCTGGCCCGCGTCGGGCTCTACCCCGACGCGCCGAAACCGCCATGCGTGCTCGGCTACGAGGTGGCGGGCGAGGTCGAGAGCGTGGGGGAGGGCGTCAGCGACTTCAAGCTCGGCGACCGCGTCGTCGCCGGCACCCGCTTCGGCGGCCAGGCCGAGCTGGTCACGGTGCCGGCCGAGCAGGCGCTGGCACTCCCCGACCGGCTCAGCTTCGAGCAGGGCGCCGCCTTCCCGGTCAACTACGGCACCGCCTACGCAGCGCTGATCCTGATGGGCAGCCTGCGCGAGGGCGACCGCGTCCTTATCCACGCCGCGGGCGGCGGGGTCGGCATCTCGGCGACGCAGATCGCCCGCAACACTGGCGCTGAGGTCTTCGGCACCGCCTCACCCGGCAAGCACGAGGCGATCCGCGCCCAGGGCGTAACCCACGCGATCGACTACCGCAATCAGGACTTCGAGGCCGAGGTGATGCGGATCACCAACGGCGAGGGCGTCGACCTGATCATGGACGCGCTCGGCCCGACCAGCTTCCGCAAGGACTACCGGTTGCTGCGCTCCGGCGGGCGGCTGGTCATGTACGGGCTCTCCGAGAACTCCGACAACGGCGTCCGCAGCATCCCGGCGACGCTGAAGAGCATGCTGAAGATGCCGCTGGCCACTATGCCCTGGTGGAAGGGCCTGTTCATGATGAACGAGAACAAAGGCGTGTTCGGGCTCAACATGCTGAGCTGGTGGGACCGCGAGGGCAATCTCGACCGGGTCACCGAGCCGCTGATGGCGGACCTCGAAGGGGGGCGTCTGGAGCCGGTCGTCGCCGAGGCCTTTCCCTTCGACCGGGCCGGCGAGGCGCACGAATTCATCGCCCAGCGCCGCAACGTCGGCAAGGTCGTGTTGTTGCCATAGGTGGGCCGCGGTTCGAGGCCGGAGCGATTCTGCGATGAAGAGGGCGATCCTGACTGTGGTGGTGGTGTTGCTGGCGCTTGGCGCTGCACCGTCCGCGCGCGCCGAAACCCCGCAGCTGACCGTGGTACTGGCGGGCGGAGTCGAAGAGAGCGCGATCAAGATCGCGCTCAGTAGCGACGGCCGCAGCTACGCGATCGACTCGATTGCGCCGCTCGAAGTCGGTGGCGAAGTTTGTTGGCATCCGGAGGGGCAATCGAACGAACTGCTCTGCGATGCGGCGGCGATCGGCGGCTTCGAAGTTAATGCCGGGGCCGGTGAGGACTCTGTCATCGTCTCCGGCGCCGTCCCGGTCTCGGTCACCCTGCGCGGCGGGCCGGACAACGACCGCCTCGTCGGCGGCGCCAACTCCGACAAGCTGATCGGCGGTCCCGGCGACGACGTGCTGGTGGGTCGGAGCGGCATGGACTCGCTCTTCGGCGGCCCCGGCAACGATCGGCTGGTCGGCGGCCCGCACCGCGATACGTTGCGCGGCGGTCCAGGAGAAGACGGCCTGTTCGGCGGCCAGGGCGAAAACGTGCTGAGTAGCTAGCTGTAGTTCCCAAGAACGTTGTTCCCCTGTAGCTCGTTGAGGCGAGCCACTGGCGGGCGATGGCCAAGGGAGCCGTGCTTGCGTCGGTAGTTGTAGCGATCGAGCCATCCGGGCAGCTGGTGGCGACGTTCGGCTGAACTCCCGTAGAGGCGTCCGTAGGCCCACTCACGCAGCATCGTCTGGATGAAACGCTCGGCCTTGCCGTTGGTCTGGGGGCGGTAAGGGCGGGTGCGGAGGTGACGGATCCCCAGTTCGCGACAGGTCGCGGCATGAATCGTCGAGACGTATGGAGAGCCGTTGTCGGTCATCGCCCGCTCGACCGCCACGCCTCGCTCTGCAAACCAGGCGACAGCGCGACGCAGGAAGGCCGAAGCAGTCTCGCCGCGCTCGTTTGGCAGCACCTCCACATAGGCGAGGCGGGTGGCATCGTCGACGCAGACGTGGCAGCACTCCCAGCCATAGCCGGCGCTGGCGTGGCGCTTGCCAACGGCTCGCTTGCCGGCCACGCCGAAGCGGCCCAGCTTCTTGACGTCGATGTGGATCAACTCGCCGGGACGGGAGCGCTCGTAGCGATTGGGTGGCGCGGGAGGCTCGAGGCGACTGCGCTTGCCCAGCCCGATCCGCTTCAGCCACAGCGAGACCGTCGAGAGGGCCAGGCCGAGGACCTCGGCAATCTCGGCCGCGGTCATCCGCAGCCGCCGCAGAGCAGCGATCGCCTCGACGGCCGCCTGCGGGGTGCGACGGGGGATCCGAAGCGGTGCGGAGGAGCGATCGAGCAGCCCTGCCTCCCCTTCCGCGCGCCAGCGACCGAGCCACTTGCGGGCGCTCCGCTCGCTGATGCCGGCGACCTCGGCCGCCACCATCAGCGACCAGTTCTCCTCTTCGATGCGATTGACCAGCAGCCTGCGGCTGTTCGGGCAGGTGCGGGCGTTAGCGTGGATCCTCATCCGGTGTCCTCCTTGTTGCCGGTGGCTCGACACCCCCAGCCTTCAAGGAGGCCCGGATGAACAACGTTGTTAGGAACTACAGCTAGGCGGACTGCTCGGCTAGCTGGCGTCGCGAGAGCAACGTTCCCCCGACGAACAGAAGCGCGATCAGGAAGCCGACGAGCGAGAGCGCCGCGTCGAGGCGGAAGGCCGCCTGGATGCCGTCGAGGAAGGGTGGGCTCGCAGCGACGAAGACGGTCGTGGTCAGGCCCAGGCCGATCGAGCCGCCGGCGATCTGGAACATGTAGACGATCCCGCCGGCGAGGCTAGTCTGCGATTCGTCGACCGAGGTGACGCCGGCCGTCGTCGCGGTCGGATAGAAGCTGCCAATCCCGACCCCGAGCACGATCATGCCCGGGACCAGCGCGCCGTAGCTGGAGCCGGCGTCGACCTGCGAGAAGAGGAACGGCGCGAGGGTGATGCAGCCGGCGCCGAAGACGGCGAGCGTCTTTGCCCCGAGCTGGTTGTAGAGGGGGCCGGCGATGAAGGAGACGAGGGCGAAGACGCCGAGGAAGGGGAGGATCCCGACCCCAGCTTCGAGCGCTGAGTAGCCGAAATGCTTCTGCATGAACTGCGGCAGGTAGAGCAGCGAGGCGAAGAAGGTCGCCGACATGAAGAGGATCGCCACGCAGGAAGCGGTGAAGCTGCGGTTGCGCATCACCGCGCGCGGGACCAGGGCGTGCTCGCCGGCCCGCCGCTCGATCGGGATGAAGGCGACGATCAGGATCGCGGCCAGCGCGAGCAGGGCGACCACGCGTGGGTCGCCCCAGCCCCACTCCGCGACCTGGTCGAGCGCGATCAGCAGCGAGACCAGCCCGACCGAGAGCGCGGCGATGCCCGGGTAGTCGATCCGCTGATCTCCGGCTTCTGGCTCCTTGACCTTGACCAGGTAGTAGGTGACAAGCACCGCAAAGATCGAGATCGGAACGTTGAGGTAGAAGATCCAGCGCCAGCTCAGCTCGTCGGTCAACACGCCGCCGATCAGCGGTCCGAGCGCGTTGCCGAGTCCGGCCGCGCCGAGGATGATCCCGCCGGCCAGGCCGGCCTTCTCTTCGGGCAGGATCGCGAAGGTCATGCCGAGGATCGCGGGCCACATCAGGGCGCCGCCGATCCCCATCAGGGTGCGGCAGGCGATCAGCCAGGCCTCGCTCTGTGCGGCGCCGCCGAGGGCCGACATCGAGGCGAAGATCGCGGTGCCGAGGAAGAAGGCGTTGCGGCGCCCGAACATGTCGGCGAGCCGCCCGCCGGTGACGATCATCACCCCGAAGGTGAGCGCGTAAGCGTTGACCACCCACTGGATCGTGTTGACATCGGTACCGAAGTCCGCCTCCATCGTCGGGAGGGCGACGTTGATCGCCGAGAAGTCGTTGGCGATCACCACGACGGCGACCCCCATCGCGAAGAGGGCGAGCCAGTTGGTGCGTTCTGCCGGCGAGGCCTCGATGCGCGCCAGCCTACGCAACCTCCCCGATGCCCGTGCCGTTCTGCGCTACCCTGCCCTGAACGAATGTCCTACCAGCTGGACAGCCTGGCGCTACTCCTTCTCCTCCCCCCTCGGGGGGAATAGCGCTGGGCGGCGCGATAGCCGCGAGAGACAGAGGCCATTCGAACTTAGGAGAGAAGGAGATCCAATGGGATCCGCAGCCGACGCCAACCGCGTCCATATATTCGACACTACGCTGAGGGACGGCGAGCAGTCGCCCGGCATCTCGCTCAACACCGCCGAGAAGGTGGAGATCGCCCAGCAGCTGGCACGGCTGGGGGCCGACGTGATCGAGGCCGGCTTCCCGATCACCTCCCCCGGCGACTTCGAGGCCGTCCAGGAGATCTCGCGCCGGGTTGAGGGCCCGACGATCTGCGGCCTGGCCCGCACCCACAAGGCCGACATCGATGCCGCCTGGGGAGCGATCCGCGACTCCCAGCGGCCGCGCATCCACACCTTCATCTCGACCTCCGACATCCACATCGAACACCAGCTGCAGACCGACCGCGAGGACGTCAAGGGCCAGGCCCGTGCCGCCGTCGCCCTGGCCCGCTCCTACTGCGAGGACGTCGAGTTCTCGCCGATGGACGCGACCCGCGCCGACGTCGAGTTCACCGCCGAAGTCTGCGCGATCGCGATCGAGGAGGGTGCGACCGTGGTCAATATCCCCGACACGGTCGGCTACACGACCCCGGAGGAGTACGCCGACTACTTCCGACGCCTGTACGAGCTGGTGCCGGCCCTGCGCGAGGTCGAGACCTCGGTCCACTGCCACGACGACCTGGGAATGGCGGTTGCCAACTCCTACGCCGGCGTCCTGGCCGGGGCGCGGCAGGTCGAGTGCGCGGTCAACGGGATCGGCGAGCGCGCCGGCAACTGCTCGCTGGAGGAGATCGCGATGCTGATCCGGGTCCGCGAGGACGCCCACGGGCTGACCACCGGGATCGTCAGCCGCGAGATCGCCCGTACCAGCCGCATGGTCTCGCGCCTGACCGGCTACGCGATCCAGCCGAACAAGGCGATCGTCGGCCGCAACGCCTTCGCCCACGAGTCCGGGATCCACCAGGACGGCGTGCTGAAGGAGCGCAGCACCTACGAGATCATGGACGCGACCGAAGTCGGCCTCGAGTCGAACTCGATCGTGCTCGGCAAGCACTCCGGTCGCCACGCGCTGAAAGACGCGCTGGAGCAGCTCGGCGTCAAGGTCGAGGGCAACGCGCTCAACGCCGCTTTCAAGGCCTTCAAGGAGGTCGCCGACCGCAAGAAGCAGGTCACCGCGCTCGACCTGGAGGCGATCGTCTCCGACGAGATGCGCGAGCGCTCCGACGCCCACGAGCTGGCCTGGTTCGAGGTCGAAGCGGGTTCGCGCCGCGAGCCGGTCGCCAAGGTGGCGGTGACGCTGCCCTCCGGCCAAGAGGCGGTCGGAGAGTCGAGTGGGGACGGCCCGGTCGACGCGATCTTCCGCGCGATCCAGTCCGCCACCGAGACCGAGTGCGAGCTGGCCCAGTACACGGTCGAGGCGGTGACCGGGGGAGAGGACGCCCTCGGTGAGGTCACGGTGATGTTGCGCACCGCCGGGCGCCTGGCGACCGGCCAGGGCGTCGCCACCGACATCCTCGAGGCCTCCGCCCGCGCCTACGTCCGCGCCCTCTCCAACGCCCTCGAAGGCGCCGCCACCCGCGAGGCCGAGGCCGCCACGGCCGAAGCCGCGGTGGAACGGACGCCCGGACCCTAAGCCGCCCCCGAGACCCGCTACGGCCGCGAACCCCCGTGGCCAATCGCGCCCCTCGCCGGGGGGAGAATTCGCACGCGTCTGCACTTAGGCACCGTATGGGTGCCCCAGAGCAGACGCATGGAATTGATACGCGGATCGCCGAGCTCGCTGAGGGGCAGCATGGGGTGGTGGCGCGGTGGCAGGTGGAGCAGTTGGGGTTGGGACGACGGGGGATCGCACTGCGCCTGAAGTCCGGACGACTCCATCGCTTGCACCCGGGTGTGTACTCGGTAGGTCATCGAGTGCTGTCCCAGCATGCTCGCTGGATGGCGGCGGTTCTCTTCTGCGGACCAGATGCTGTGCTGAGCCACCGCTCGGCGGCCGCGCTTTGGAGGATCCGGGACGGGGGTGGAAGCAGGATCCACGTCACCTCACCCAGCAAGTCCCGATCCCATGGCCTGATCCAGAGGCACTTCTCGGTCTTGCCCGACGACGAGATGACGGAGCAGGAAGGGATTCCGGTCACAAGCGTCCCCCGCACGATCTTCGATCTCGCCGCAGACGAGCCGCCGCAGGTCGTCGAGGGCGCCTTGCGTCAATCCGAATACCTCCGCCTCCACGATCGCCTCTCGTTGCCCCACTTGCTCGAGCGCTATCCGGGCCGCTCCGGATCTCGAACGATCCGCGATTGCCTTGCCCGCCGTCGCGAAACCTCCGGCCGCAGCCGCAGCTGGCTCGAGGAAGTCTTCCTGCCGTTCCTTGACCGGCATCAGCTCCCGCGTCCCCAACAGCTCAACGCTTGGATCGAGGTGGGAGGGAGGCGCTTCGAGGTCGACTGCTTCTGGCCGACGCTAAACGCGATCGTCGAACTCGACGGCTTTGCGGCGCACGGCACGCGCACCGCCTTCCGCGACGATCGCTATCGCGATCGCAAGCTGCAGCGTGCCGGCTACGGATTCATCCGGCTCGCGTCCGAGCAGGTGGAAGACGAACCGCTGGAGGTCGCCTCCGACCTTCGAGCTCTCTTGGGCGATGGCAGCCAGGCAGACTCTTTCCCTACCCAGCCTGCTGTTTCGTCTAAATACAAGCGTTCGTGATAACGTACGCTCAGTGAGTCCGACCGCGACGAAACCCGACGCTGGCGAAGTTGCAGCCAGCACCATCGGTCCCCGCATCAAAGCCCTACGCGACGCCATGGGGCTCTCCCTACGCGACCTCGCCGAGCGCTCCGGCGTCAGCGCGCCGATGCTCTCGCAGGTCGAGCGCGGGGAGACCAGCCCGACGCTGGCCGTCGCCGAGAAGATCGCCGCCGGCCTCGAGCTCACCCTCTCGCAGCTGCTGCGCCTCGACGAGGGCCAGCACGTCGCCGTCACCCGCGCCGGCGCGCGCCGCAGCTTCGCCCGTGGCGGCCACCGCTTCGAGGAGCTAACCCCGCCGCTGCCGGGCCAGCGCGCCGACGTCTCGCTGCACATCCTGGAGCCGGGCGCCGCCACCGGCGGCCGTGAGGACCCGCCGATACACGAGCCGGGCAGCCGCGAGACCACGGTCGTCCTCGCCGGCACCCTGGCGCTGGTCGTCGACGGCACCCGTCACGAGCTGCAGGAGGGTGACAGCGTCACCTTTGACGCCGATCTGCCCCATCATTTTGAGAACGATGGCGAGGAGCCGACCAGGTTCATCGCCGTGATCGCCGCCGGCCTCCGGCGCGGTTAGGAGAAGCCCGATGCCGAAGAACATGTTCGAAAAGATCTGGGAGGCGCACGAGGTCTCCGACGACCTGATCTACATCGACCTGCACCTGGTCCACGAGGTCACCTCGCCGCAGGCCTTCGACGGCCTGCGCATGGCCGGCCGCCCGCTCCGCCGCCCCGACAAGACCCTGGCCACCGCGGACCACAACGTGCCCACCGACGGCACGATGGCGGCGCGCCTGATCGCCGACCAGCTCTCCCGCGTCCAGGTCGAAACCCTGGAGCGCAACTGCGAGGAGTTCGGGATCCCGCTCTACTCGCTGGGCTCCGACCGGCAGGGGATCGTGCACGTGATTGGGCCCGAGTTGGGAGTGACCCAGCCGGGCATGACGATCGTCTGCGGCGACAGCCACACCTCGACCCACGGCGCCTTCGGGGCGCTGGCCTTCGGCATCGGCACCTCCGAGGTGGAGCACGTGCTGGCGACCCAGTGTCTAGTCCAGAAGCGGCCGAAGACGATGCGGATCTCCTACGCCGGCGAGCTCGGTGCCGGGGTTACGCCCAAGGATCTGATCCTGGCGACGATCGGCCGCCTCGGCACCGGCGGCATGGTCGGCCACGCGGTCGAGTACGCCGGGCCGGCGATCGAGGCGCTGGCGATGCCGGGCCGGATGACGATCTGCAACATGACGATCGAGGGCGGCGGTCGGGCCGGGATGATCGCCCCGGACGAGCAGACCTTCGAGTGGGTGCGCGGCCGCGCCGCTGCCCCCACCGACTTCGAGGCTGCGGTCGAGCGCTGGCGCTCCCTGCCCAGCGATGAAGGCGCCAGCTTCGACACCGAGGTCGAGATCGACGCGGCCGAGATCTCGCCAATGGTCACCTGGGGCACGACGCCCGGGATGGTGGTCGAGGTCACCGACACGGTTCCCGACCCGGCGGCGATGGACTCGCCGGCCGAGCGCGAGTCGGCCGAGCGCGCCCTCGCCTACATGGGCCTCGAGGCTGGCACGCCGATGACCGAGGTTGCCCCGGAACGGGTCTTCATCGGCTCCTGCACCAACTCGCGGATCGAGGACCTGCGCGAGGCGGCGGCGGTCGTCGACGGCCGCAAGGTCGCCAGCACGGTGCACGGGATGGTCGTGCCCGGCTCCCAGCAGGTGAAAGCCGTCGCTGAAGCGGAGGGCCTCCACGAAGTCTTCCGCAGCGCCGGCTTCGAATGGCGCGAGGCGGGCTGCTCGATGTGCCTCGGCATGAACCCGGACATCCTCATGGAGGGCGAGCGCTGCGCCTCGACCTCGAACCGCAACTTCGAGGGTCGCCAGGGCAAGGGCGGGCGCACTCACCTGGTCAGTCCGAAGATGGCCGCCGCGGCGGCGGTCGAGGGACACTTCGTCGACATCAGGGATTGGAGCTGAGCATGCGACCGATAGACGTGATCGAGGGCAAGGTCTCGGTGCTGGACCGTGCCGACGTCGACACCGACCAGATCATCCCCAAGCAGTTCCTCAAGCGGGTAGAGCGAACCGGCTTCGGCGAGTTCCTCTTCTACGACTGGATCCGCGACGGCGAGATCGAGCTGGAGCCGAACCCGATCCTCGTCACCGGCGCAAACTTCGGCTGCGGCTCCTCGCGCGAGCATGCCCCCTGGGCGCTGGAGGACTTCGGCTTCCAGGCGATCGTCGCGCCTTCCTTCGCCGACATCTTCTACTCGAACTGCACGAAGGTCGGACTGCTGCCGGCGATCCTCGACGAGGAGCACTGCAAAGCGGTCGCCGAGGCGGGCGAGGCGCGGATCGACGTCGACGACGAGACCGTGACTTGCGCCGCCGGCGTCTTCGAGTTCGCGGTTGAGCCGGACGTCAAGCACCGGCTCTTGAACGGGCTCGACGACATCGGGATCACGCTAGAGAACGCCGGCGCGATCGACGCCTTCGAGTCCGGGGCCGCGGCTCCGTCCGGACCGCTCACCACGGCACTGTGAGCGAGCCGCGCCCGAAGGGGGCGATGAACAGCAGCTCGCGAGAGTGGGACGCGGAGACCTACGACCAGGTCTCCGACCCGCAGTTCGACTGGGGCATGGAGGTGCTGAAGCGGCTCGAGCTGCGCGGCGACGAGGTCGTGGTCGACGCCGGCTGCGGCTCCGGCCGGGTCACGGAAGAGCTGCTAGCGCGCCTCCCCGATGGCCACCTGATCGCGGTCGACGGCTCCGCGGCGATGATCGCCAAAGCGCGCGAGCGGCTAGGGGAAAGGGTCGACTACGTCGTCGCCGACCTAGCCGAGCTGGAGCTCGAGGAGCCGGTCGACCTGGTCTTCTCGACCGCGACCTTCCATTGGCTGCTCGATCACGATGGCCTCTTCTCCCGCCTGCGCGCCGCCCTACGTCCCGGTGGTCGCCTGGTTGCCCAGTGCGGCGGCGAAGGCAACGTCGCTCGCCACGTCGAGGCGATCGTTGCCGCGGCCTCGAACCACGAGTTCGGGCAGCACTTCGGTGAAGCCAGCGCGCCCTGGAATTTCGCCGGGCCGAAGGAGACCGAGGTGAGGCTGCGCAACGCGGGCTTCGACCAGGTCCACTGTTGGCTGGAGCCGAAGCCGATGCAGCCCGCCGACCCGCTCACCTTCACCATGACCGTCACCCTGGGGCCACTGTTGGCGCAGCTACCA
This sequence comes from uncultured Solirubrobacterales bacterium, assembly GCA_963846515.1. Classification (GTDB taxonomy): domain Bacteria; phylum Actinomycetota; class Thermoleophilia; order Solirubrobacterales; family 70-9; genus VAYN01. The sequence continues at coordinate 1,127,396 of CAWJWC010000005.1, forward strand.
GAGGAGAAACGGCGGCCGTTCGCGGAAGCCGTCCTGGCCGAGGCCGAGCAGCCCCTGACCCTCGACTACGTGCGCCTCAACATCGAGGCCGTCGCCGCCTAGCGCCGGCTTCGGATCAAGGCGTAGAGTCCGGCGCCGTGAGCACTCCGCGCATAGTCGTCCTGCCCGGCGATGGGATCGGCCCGGAGATCGTCGCTGCGACCCGGCGCCTGCTCGAGTCCCTCGGCGAGTTCGAGTTCGACGAGCGGCTGATGGGCGGCTGCTCGATCGACGCCCACGGCGTCGCTCTCACCGAGGAGGTGCTGGAGGGCTGCCGGGCCGCCGACGCGGTCCTGCTCGGCGCCGTCGGCGGCCCCAAGTGGGACACGACCGACCCCGACGCGCCGCGCCCCGAGCAGGGCCTGCTCGGCCTACGCAAGGGCATGGGCCTTTACGCCAACCTGCGGCCAGTGCGGCCCAGCCCGGCCCTGGTTGGCGCCAGCCCGCTGCGCGAGGAGCGCATTGCCGGCACCGACCTGCTGGTCGTGCGCGAGCTGACCGGTGGCATCTACTTCGGCGCCAGCGGCCGCGACGGCGACGTCGCCCACGACACCTGCGAGTACACCGCCGGCGAAATCGAGCGGATCGCCCGCACCGCCTTCGAAGCGGCGCGCCGCCGCGCCGCACGCTCCGACCGCCAACCTCGCGTCACCTCGGTCGACAAGGCCAACGTGCTCGAGACCTCACGGCTCTGGCGCGAGGTCGTGACCGGGATCGCGCCCGAGTACGACGACGTCGCCCTCGACCACCTGCTGGTCGACAACGCGGCGATGCAGCTGGTCTCGCGCCCGGCCGAGTTCGACGTGATCGTCACCGAGAACCTCTTCGGCGACATCCTCAGCGACGAGTCGGCGATGCTGACCGGCTCGCTGGGGATGCTGCCTTCGGCCAGCCTCGGCGCCGACGGCGACCCGGGCCTGTTCGAGCCGGTCCACGGCTCCGCCCCCGACATCGCCGGCAAGGGCGTCGCCAACCCGCTCGCCACCTTCCTCTCGGCGGCGATGATGCTGCGCCACGGACTCGGCCGGGCCGACGACGCGGCGCGGATCGAGGCGGCGGTCGACGCGGTCCTAGAGCGCGGCTTGCGCACGCCGGACCTGGCGATGGGGACGCCGGCACCGCCACCGATGCCTGACGTCCCCGCCGCGGTCGAGGTCGGGACCGCGGAGATCACCGACGCGGTCCTCGAGCAGCTCAGCTCCTAGCTAGGGAGCGGTCACCGCCCACTGGCCGAGGGCGTGGAACGATTTGCCGGCTCCGCCTTCTTTCGCTTTCGCGACCAAGCCGAAGCCGAGCCGCGTGTTGTTCTCGGCGAGGAGGCCCGCCGCGCCTTCCTCCAGGTTTTCCGCCTGGGTGACGTAGACGCAGAGGTTGCCGGCGGTCGCCGCGGGCGTCTGCGCGGCGCCGCCGCCGAGGCCGCCGCAGTTCGCGGTCGTCTGACCGGGCAGCAGCACGGTCACGGCCGGCGCGGCGCCCAGCGGGAACTGGAAGCTGACCGCGCCGCGGGTCGTGTCGCCGTTGGTCGCGGCCACCGAGCCGACGTCGAACACCCCACGCAGCGTCTGCCCGCTTTTCAGCGTGCCCAGCAGCGGCCCGAAGTCGTCGCTGAGCTTGGCCGGGGTTACCGCGCCTTTGCCGAGCTTGGCCGCGGTCACCGCTTCGTTGGCCAGTTTGTTGGTGGTGACGACGCCGTTTTTGATCGAGGCGGCGATCACCGCGCCGGCGCCGATCTTGGCGCTGGTGATCGCGCCGTTGCCGATGTTTCCGGGCAGGACCGCGTTCGGGCCGAGCTTGCCGGCGACCACCGATTTCGGCGCCAGCTTGCCGCTGGTCACCGCGGCTTTGCGGATCTTGGCGGCGGTCACGGCGCCGCGCTTCAGCTGTTTTGGACCGACGCTGTTCTTCGGCAGCCCGGCGGCCACGGCGGCGCCGCCGAGCGCGACGAACAGCGCGATCGTCGCGATCGCATTCGAGTAGGTCAGCTTCGGCAGAAATCTGCGTTTCATAGGGATCCTGCGCCTCCTTGTTTTGCTTTCGGGGCGTGTTTCGCCCCGCGGTCCGCGAAGACCTGCGTTTGATCGGGCATACTTCCCCAACATGGAGCAGGCGGAGTTGATTTGGCAGAACGGCGAGTTCGTTCCCTGGGAGGACGCCAAGACGCACGTCCTCAGCCACGGCCTGCACTACGGAACCGGCGTTTTCGAGGGAGTTCGCTGCTATGAGACCGAGCGCGGCCCGGCCGTCTTCCGCCACCACGACCACCTCGAGCGCCTGCGCAAGTCGGCCGAGCTCTACTACCTCGAGCTGCCCTACTCGACCGAGCAGATCCGTACCGCCACGCACGAGCTGATCCGCCGCAACGAGCTCGGCTCCTGCTACATCCGCCCGCTCGCCTTCCGCGGTTACGGCAACCTCGGCCTCTACGCGACCGACGCCCCGATCGACGTGATCGTCGCCGCTTTCCCCTGGGGCGTCTACCTGGGGGAGGACGGCGCCCGCAACGGCATCCGCGCCAAGGTCTCGAGCTGGCGCCGGATCAGCGCTGCGCGGCCTGGTCCCGCACGCCAAGGCCTCCGGCCAGTACCTCAACTCGATCCTGGCCAAGACCGAGTCGCAGAAAGCCGGCTACGAAGAGGCGATCCTGCTCGACGAGCGCGGCTTCGTCTGCGAGGGCTCGGGCGAGAACATCTTCGTCGTTCGCGACGGCGAGATCGCCACCCCGCCGCACGTCGCCGCGATCCTCGACGGGATCAGCCGCAAGTCGGTGATCCAAATCGCCCGCGATCTCGGCTACACCGTGGTCGAGCGCGACGTCGCCCGCGCCGAGCTCTACCTCGCCGAGGAGGTCTTCCTGACCGGGACCGCGGCCGAGCTGGTGCCGGTGCGTGAGATCGACGACCATCCGCTCGGCGAGCCAGGTGAGATCACCCGCCACATCCAGGCCAAATTCCAGGACGCGCTCTACGGCCGCGCCGAGGAGTACCTCGAGTGGCTCGATTTCGTCGAGGCGCCGGCCGGGGTCGACGCGGCGAGTAAAGTGGGCTCCTGATGCACCTCCTCTTCGAGTCGATCGGGCGAATTACCGCAGCCGCCTAGCGGCTGGCGCGGCGTTGCCGTGCAACCGGGGGCCGACCGTGGCCCAACCCGATCTTCCGACTCGAAAGGCAGCAATGGAACAGGTGAAGCTCTACGACACGACCTTGCGCGACGGCATGGGCGGCAAGGGAATGTCGCTCTCCGTCGGCGAGAAGCTGAACGTCGTGCGGGCGCTCGACGCGCTCGGCGTCCACTTCATCGAGGCCGGCTTCCCGAGCAGCAACCCGAAGGAGGCGGAGCTGTTCGAGCGGCTCGCAGAGCTGGAGCTGGAGGGGGCGACGGTCGCCGCCTTCGGGATGACCCGCCGCCGCGACGGCAGCGCCGAGGACGACCAGGCGCTGCAGACCCTCGTCTCCAGCTTCGCGCCGGTCGTCTGCCTGGTCGGCAAGAGCTGGACCCTGCACCTGGAGAAGGTGATCAAAGTCTCGCGCGAGGAGAACCTGGCGATGATCGCCGATTCGATCGCCTTCTGCCGTGCCCAGGGCAAGCGCCCTGTCTTCGACGCCGAGCACTTCTTCGACGGCTATCGCGATGACCCCGGCTACGCCGTCGAATGCCTGCGGGCCGCCGCCGAGGCGGGGGCCGAGAACGTCACCCTCTGCGACACCAACGGCGGCAGCCTGCCCCGCTACGTAGCGGAGACGACCGCCGCCGTGGCCGCGGCACTCGGCGAAGCGGTCGAGCTCGGCATCCACACCCACAACGACGCCGAGTGCGCGGTCGCCAACTCGCTGGCCGGGGTCGAAGCAGGCGCGCGGCTGGTCCAGGGATGCGTCAACGGCTACGGCGAGCGCTGCGGCAACGCCAACCTCGCCTCGATCCTGCCGGCGCTGCAGCTGAAGATGGGCTTCGACGTGGTCTCGCCGGAGCAGCTGGCGAGCCTGACCACTACAGCCCACTACCTCGACGAAGTCTGCAACATGGCCTCCGACCCCGACCGCGCCTACGTCGGCCGCAACGCCTTCGCCCACAAGGCGGGGATGCACGCCGCCGGGGTCGCCGCCGACGCCAGCACCTTCGAGCACCTCGACCCGGCCCTGGTCGGCAACGAGCGTGAGATCCTCGCCTCCGAGCTCTCCGGGAAGGCGACGATCCGCAGCCAGGCCGAGCGCTCCGGGCTCGAGCTCGACGACGACGCCGCCGCACGCGCGGTCGAGCGGCTGAAGGAGCAGGAGCACCGCGGCTACCACTACGAGGCCGCCCCGGCCTCCTTCGAGCTGCTGCTGCGGCGCGAGGCCGGCACCTACAAGCCGCTGTTCAAGCTCGAGAGCTTCCGCGTCGTCACCGAGAAGCGGGCCGACGGCCGGGTCGAGACCGAGGCGACGATCAAGGTCGAGGTCGACGGCGAGCGCTACCTGCGCGTGGCCGAGGGCAACGGCCCGGTTAACGCGCTCGACCGCGCCCTGCGCGGGGCGATCGTCGACCGCTACCCGCACCTGGCCGACATCGAGCTGACCAACTACAAGGTCCGCATCCTCGACGAAGCGCACGGCACCGGCGCCGTCACCCGCGTCCTGCTCGACTCCGCCGACGGCGAGCGCGAGTGGGGGACGATCGGCGTCTCCGAGAACATCATCGAGGCCTCTTGGGAGGCGCTGGTCGACTCGCTGGAGTACGCGTTCCAGTGAGTCGCCGACGGGCCGAAACCCGGCCTATATCACCGGAAATCGGTCCGTCGGCCGAGGGAATTCCGCTGGCACGGCCGGAGCTCGGCGCGCGCGAGGAGGAGCTGGCGCTCGAGGTGCTGCGCTCCGGCCGGCTTTCGCTCGGGCCGATGGGGGAGCGCTTCGAGCGCGAGCTCGCCGCCTGGCTAGGGGTCGAGGACACGGTCGCCGTCTCCAGCGGCACCACGGCGCTGCACCTCGGTGTGCGGGCGCTCGGCTGGGGCGACGGCGACGAGGTCCTGACCAGCCCTTTCAGCTTCGTCGCCTCGGCCAACTGCCTGCTCTACGAGCAGGCCCGGCCCGCCTTCTGCGACATCGACCCGGCGACGCTAAACCTCGACCCGACCGCCGCCGCGGCGGCGGTCGGGGAGCGCACCCGCGGCATCCTGCCGGTCCACATCTTCGGCTTTCCGGCGGCGCTGCCGGAGCTCGAGGCGCTCGCCGCCAAGCACGACCTCGGGATCCTCGAGGACGCCTGCGAGGCGCTCGGGGCGGTCGACTCGGAGGGCCGTGCGGTCGGCGCCCGCGGCAACCTCGCCACCTTCGCCTTCTACGCCAACAAGCAGATGACCACGGGGGAGGGGGGGATGATCGTCCCCCCGGATCCCGAGGTCGCGGCCCGCCTGCGCAGCGAGCGCAACCAGGGACGGGCCGCGGACATGGGCTGGCTCGACCACAGTGGGCTCGGCTTCAACTACCGGCTCTCCGACCTCGCCGCGGCGCTCGGCGTCGCCCAGGTCGAGAAGCTCGACGCGCTGCTCGCGCGCCGGGCCGAGATCGCGGCGTTCTACGAACAGCGCCTGGCCGGGCTCGAGGGCGTCGAGCCGCTCCCCGCGACGCGCGGCTCCGAACGCCGCAGCTGGTTTGTCTACGTCGTCCGCCTCGACGACGGCAGCGACCGCGACGCGACGGTCGCCCGCCTTGCCGAGCGCGGCGTCGCCAGCAAGGCCTACCTGCCCTGCATCCACCTCTTCCCGCACCTGCGCGAGTTCGGTTACCGCGAGGGCCAGTTTCCGGTCGCCGAAGCGGCCGCCGCGCACTCGCTGGCGCTGCCGTTCTACCCGGCCCTGACCGAGGCCGAGGTGGATCGCGTCTGTCAGGAGCTCGCCGGCGCCCTCGGTCAGGGCCCGATCAGGGAATAATCGCCGACTCGATGACCCGCTTCCGCAAGGACCCAGACCCGCGCTTCTGGCGCCTCAACCGCTCGCTGCCCTTCGACTGGCAGCTGGCGATCTACGACATCGACCAGTCGCGCGCCCATGCCCGCGGTTTGCACCGGCTCGGCGTCCTCGACGCGGACGAGCTGGCGCAGATGGACGCGGGCCTGGAGCGGGTGCGCGCTCGCATGGGCGAGCACGGCTTCGAGTTCGAGACGAGCGACGAGGACATCCACATGGCGATCGAGCGCCTGCTCGGCGAGGAGATCGGACCGCTGGCGGGCAAGCTGCACACCGGACGCTCGCGCAACGACCAGGTCGCGACCGACGTCGCGATGGTCGTCCAGGTCCACTCGCTGCGGGCGATCGAGCTCTGCGGGGCGGCGATGGAGCGGCTGCTCGAGCTGGCCGAGGCGCACAGGGACTGGCCGATGCCCGGCTACACCCACCTGCAGCGTGCCCAGCCGGTCTACCTCGGTCACCACCTGCTCGCCTACTTCTGGATGCTCGCCCGCGACGTGCTGCGGTTCCAGTTCGCGCTCGACAGCTCCAGCGTGATGCCGCTCGGCTCCGGGGCCCTGGCCGGCGTCAACTGGGAGATCGACCGCGACGCGGTCGCCGCCGACCTCGGCTTCGAGCACGTCAGCCACAACTCGGTCGACGGCGCCTCCAACCGCGACTTCGTCCTCGACTACCTCTCCGCCGCCTCGGCCGCCTCGATGCATCTCTCGCGGCTCGGCTCGGAAATCGTCATCTGGAGCTCAACCGAGTTCGGCTTCTGCGAGCTCGACGAGACCTTCTCCTCGGGTTCCTCGATCATGCCGCAGAAGGTGAACCCCGACTCGGCCGAGCTGCTGCGGGCGAAGAGCCCGCGCGTCGCCGCTTCCTACGCGACCCTGCTCGGGGTGATGCACGCGCTGCCACTCACCTACGGCAAGGACATGCAGGAGGACAAGGAGCCGCTGTTCGACGCGATCGACACGGTCGAGGCATGCCTCGACGCGGCCGCGGGGATGCTGGCCGGGATCGAGTTCGACCGCGAGCGGCTCGAGCAGGCCTCCGGCGACGAGATGCTCGCCGCGACTGAGGTCGCCGACCTCTTGGTCCGCCGCGGCGTGCCCTTCCGCGAGGCGCACGGGATCGTCGGCGGCCTGGTCCGCGACGCGGTCGAGAGCGGCCGCTCGCTCTCCGAGCTGACGCCCGAGGACCTGCGGCAGCGCTCCGAGCACCTCGACGACGGCTACTACGAGGTGCTGCAGCGCGGCAGTTGGCTGGAGTCGAAGCGGATCGCCGGCGGCACCGGCTCGGTGCCGCTCGCGGCGCAGCTCGGCGAGGCGCGCGAGACCCTCGCCGCGGTCCAGGCGCGGGTCGCCGACCAGCGCTCTTGAACGCCGCGACCCCTGCCGACGGGCCGCAGGCGTCCAAATGGCAGACGCCTGCGGCCCGTCGACTGGAGCAGTCCTTCTTCGCGCGCTCGGTGCACCAGGTCGCGCGCGAGTTGATCGGCTGTGGGCTCTTCTTCGACGGAGTCGGCGGCACGATCGTCGAGACCGAGAGCTACGAGCGCGACGACCCCGCCTGTCACGCCTACGTCGGGCTCACCGACCGCACCGAGGTGCTGTTCGGGCCGCCAGGCCGCGCCTACGTCTACCTCTCCTACGGCATCCACAGCTTGCTCAACGCCGTCGCCGAACCGGAGGGCGAGGCGGCGGCGGTGCTGATCCGGGCGCTCGAGCCGACCGCCGGCCTGGAGGCGATGCGGAAGCGGCGCGGCGAGCGCCCCGAGCGCGAGCTCTGCTCCGGTCCCGGCAAGCTGACCGAGGCACTCGGGATCGGCCTCGAGCGCAACGGCGCCGACCTCGGGGCGGACCCCTTCCTCCTGCTGGCGCCCGACGGGGCCGCGCCAGCGGTCCTCACCGGCCCGCGGATCGGGATCACCAAAGCGACCGAGCGGCCCTGGCGCTTCTGCGCCGCGGGCAGCGAGTTCGTCTCGAGGCCCCATCCCGGTAGGGGTTCCGCTTAACTTTTTCGACGGCGTTCGCAGCTGGCTGTGTCGGGATGCGCCGAAAAAGTACAAGACGCTTCACCCCTAACCGGGATGGAGCCTCAACCAGCGGTGACCCCACCGCCGGTTTCAGGAGCGGCTTCTGGAGCAGCTTCGACTTCCGGGGCAGCTCCGGCTTCGGGAGCTTCTTCGACTTCTGGCGCCGGCGCGCTTTCTTCGCTTTCAGGCGCTTCGTATTCGCTGCCGGATTCGGGCGCCACGTACGGTTCGTATTCCTCGGTTTCGATCCCGGAGTCGGACTCCTCGCCGTCCTCCTGAGCCGCTTCCCGTGCCTCTTTCTCCGCTGCCCGCTCGGCTTGGATCTCCTCCCAGGCCGACATCACGCTGGCCCAGATCAGGGCCGGGAAGGTCCCGCCTTCGACCGGGCCGCCGTTGTAGAGGGTGGTCATCGGCGTGGTCGTGTCCGGGTAGCCGACCCAGACGCAGGCGGTCGCCTCGTCGCTGATCCCACCGCAGAACCAGGCGTCGCCGTTGTTCTCGGTGGTGCCGGTCTTGCCCCACTGGCCTGCGGCGCCGATGTCGGCATTGGTGCCGGTGCCTTCGGAGACGACCGTTTCGAGTATCCGCTTCGCTTCTTCGGTCGCACCCTGGTCGAGTACCTGCTCGTCGGTGGAGTCGTTGTCGCCGCCCTTGATCGTCTGGTCGTCCTTGTCGGTGACCTGGGTGTAGGCGACGGGGCTGTTGCCGGGACGGGGCGCAAGGGTGCCGCTGACCCGATCGCCGTTGTTGCCGATCGTGCTGTAGGCGTAGGTCCAGCCCAGCGGGGTGACGCCGATCTCGAGCCCGCCGAGGACCATGCCCGGATTGGTCGAGATCGGGTCGTTGTAACCGGCCTTGTGCGCGGTCGCGGCGATCGAGCTGGTGCGGTCGGAGATCGTCTTCCCCTTCAGCCCCTCCAGCGCGAGCTGGGCGTAGACCGAGTTGTCGGAGTTGGTCGTGGCGGAGATGATCGAGCTGGTGCCGGCGTAGTAGTCGCCGTCGTTGGTGACCTCGTAGGTTTCCTCGCCGTCCTTGCCGAAGGCGAATTCCTGCGGCGCCGATTCGAACGTGGTTTCCGGCGAGATCCCCTGTTCCAGCGCGGTGATCAGGGTGAAGGGCTTGATCGAGGAGCCGGGCTGACGGTGTCCCTGAGTGGCCAAGTTGAACGGCCGGGTCTCGAAGTCGGGGCCGCCGACCATTGCCTTGATGCCGGCGTTGCGGTTGTCGATCACGACCACCGAGGCGGTCGCCGGCGAGTAGCCAAGGTAGGAGTTGACCGCTTCTTCGGCCGCTTCCTGGAGGCCAAGGTCGAGCGTCGACTTGACTTTGAGGCCGCCGAAGAAGGCCTTCGAGGGGCCGAAGCGTTCGAGCAGCTGCTGGCGCAGGTAGGCGGTGAAGTAGGGGGCCTTCGAGTCGAGCGTCGGCGGCTCGATCGCGTCGGGCGAGGGCAACGCCTGCTTCTGGCCTTCTTCGAGCTGTTCCTCGGAGACGTAGCCCTGTTCGTACATCCGTTCGAGGACGACGTTGCGGCGGCCGAGACTGTTTTCGGGGTAGACCTTAGGGTCGTAGGCCGAGGGCGAGGCGATGCTGGCGGCCAGGGTCGCCGCCTCCCAGGGCTCGAGCACCGAGGCGCACGGTTCGGTCGGCGTGCCGCAGCCGGGGTGGGCGGCCCCGAAGAAGGTGCGGGCGGCAGCCTCGATCCCGTAGGCGCCCTGCCCGAAGTAGATCGTGTTCAGGTACTGGGTGAGGATCTTGTCCTTGCTCCAGTGGTGCTCGAGCCGGTAGGCGAGCGCCGCCTCCTTGAACTTGACGAAGACCGTGCGGGTCTCTTGCGCTTCCATCGCGTTCTTGACGAACTGCTCGGTGATCGTCGAACCGCCCTGGGCGGCACTCTGGCTGAGGATGTCTTTGACCAGGGCGCGGCCGATGCCCTGGAAGTCGACGCCGCTGTGCTCGTAGAAGCGGGAGTCCTCGATCGCCACCACCGCGTTCTTGAGGTTGGGGGAGATCTGGCCCGAGTTGAGCAGGATTTTGTTCTGGTCGCTGCTCAGGGTGCCGATCGAGACCCCGTTGGCGTCGTAGATCTCGCTGTTCTTCGACGCCTTGTACTGGGCGAAGTTGTAGATCGCCGGCAGATCCTGGGAGACCGCGGCCATCATCCCGAAGACCGTCGAGACCAGGCCAAGCACGCCCAGCCCGAGCAGGACGAAGAGGATGCGCAGCTTCTTCAGGCGCGGCTTGGTGCGTTTGCCCGCCAAGAGGAGGCGGCAGTCTAGCATTGCGTCCCTTGTCGGATCTGGCGCGAAACGCGGTCGAGGTGCTGCCCGAGGGCAGGCTTGCCGAGCAGCTGGCGGGCGATCGGCCCCTGCGGGTGAAGCTCGGGATCGACCCGACGACGGCCGATATCCACCTTGGCCACACGGTCGTGCTGGAGAAGCTGCGCGAGTTCCAGCAGGCTGGGCATCAAGTGGTCCTGATCATCGGCGACTTCACGGCGCGGATCGGCGACCCGAGCGGACGCTCGAGCACGCGGCCGCTGCCCGAGCCCGAGGAGATCGAGGCCAACGCCGCCACCTACCAGGAGCAGGCCTTCAAGCTGCTCGACCGCGAGCGCACCGAGGTCCGCTTCAACAGCGAGTGGCTGCGGATGGCGCCCGAGGCCCTGCTCGGCCTGCTCGCGCAGACGACGGTGGCGCGGCTGCTCGAGCGCGACGACTTCGAGAAGCGGATGGCGGCGAACCAGCCGATCGCGGCGCTGGAGCTGCTCTACCCGCTGCTGCAGGGCTACGACTCGGTCGCAATCGAAGCTGACCTTGAGCTGGGCGGGACCGACCAGAAGTTCAACCTGCTCTTCGGCCGCGACGTGCAGACCGCCCATGGCCAGTCCCCGCAGTCGATCCTGACGATGCCGATCCTGGTCGGCACCGATGGCGTCCAGAAGATGAGCAAGTCGCTCGGCAACTACGTCGGCGTCACCGACGCCCCGGAGGAAATGTTCGGGCGGCTGATGAGCATCCCCGACGCGGCGATGGAGGACTACTACCGGCTGCTGCTCGGCGCCGCCCGGCCCGAGCGGCCGCCGAACGAGGCGAAGCGCGAGCTGGCGCGGCGCCTGGTCGACCGCTTCCACGGCGAGGGTGCGGGGGCCGGGGCGGAGGCGCGCTTCAACCGCGTTTTCGTCGAGCGCGCGGCGCCGGAGGAGATGCCGGAGGTCGAGCTCGGCCCCTACCGCGCCGACGGTCTTTGAAAACTGAGCAGCGTGCACTCCGCAGACCCATCAACAGGTCTGTGGAATGTTTGAGCCCGATCCATCCGGCGCGCAGCGCACCGGATGGTCTGATTTACCCGTCATGCCGGTCACCGAGTTTGTGTACCCGGTGGCCCGCCAGGCATGGCAGCTCTTTGTGAGTACCTTTCACGGAGAGTTT
>CAWJWC010000006.1:0-557145 GCA_963846515.1 uncultured Solirubrobacterales bacterium
GTGATGCACGCCGAGCTGTTGATTCTCAACAATTTGGGGGCCGAGCGCCTCACCGACTGGGTCGAGGAAACCATGAACGTGATCGTGAACTCGCGCTACAACGCCAAGCTGCCGACAATCTTCCGCATCGAACTACGAAGACATTCCGGGCTCCGAGGACATGAGCTCGTTGCTCGTTCGCGTCGGCTTCCGGCTGCACTCGCGCCTCCGCGAGATGTGTGAGTTCCTCGCGTACGACGGCCCCGATTACCGCGACCTCCCGCCCAACGTCGACGCCGACGACATCTACAAGTTGTGGAAGGGACAGCCGCGGCGCAAGCTTCCATCGCGCGCATCAGCAGCAGGCCCGCGCCCGAACGCGCCAGCCGACGGTCCGCGACGGCAAGGCCGATCTGAAGTGGCCGGGCGGTAGGCAGGGTCGTAGTCAAATTGGCAGGGTCGTAGTCAAATTGGCAGGTTGGCAGATCCGGTTTGCCGATTTACCAGGTTGCCCATTGACCAATTTCGAAATGCTCGGTCTGTACATCCACATCCCTTTCTGCTCCGCCATCTGCAACTACTGCAACTTCAATCGAGGCCTGTTCGACACGGCGCTCAAGGCGCGGTATGTCGCGGCGCTCGTCCGTGAGATGCAGGGAGAGCGGGTCCGGCGGCCCTTCGACCGGTCGAGCCTGAAAAATGGCGGCCGACACAATATACTCGGCGGAGGCACACCGTCGCTCCTCGACCCGGAAGAGATTCTCTGATCATCGACGCATGCGGCGCGCGTTCGACGCTCGACCGGGTGCGAGGTCACCCTCGAAGCCAATCCCGAAAGCGTCGCGAGGACCGTCTCGCGGCCTATCGTGCCGCAGGCGTCAATCGACTGAGCTTCGGCGTCCAGTCGTTTCGCGACGACGAGCTCGGCCGTTTGTCGCGCCTCCACAGCTCCGCGCGGGCGCGCGAGGCGTACGCTGAAGCCCGGCGGCGCGGTCGACAACGTGAGCCTGGATCTGATGATGTGGCTGCCCGGGGCAGCGGGTTGAAGACTGGCTCCAATCGGTCGATGCCGCGATCGCGCTTGCGCCGGAACACTGTCGCTCTAATGCTCGAGGTGTATCCGAACGCGCCGCTGAAAGACGAAATGGCTCGAGCCCGGTGGTCGCAGGCGCCCGAGGAAGACGCGGCGGCGATGTACTGGAGGCCATGAACGTCTCGATGCGCCGGGTTACAAACAGTACGAGATTTCCAATGTCGCGCGACCCGGCCGTTCATCGCGGCACAACCTGAAATACTGGACCGATGGGGACTGGATTGGGTTCGGCTGCGGCGCCCACTCGACGCGAGATGGGATTCGGTGGAAGAATGTCGCCGGGATCGAGGATTACGTCGATCGCATCAATCGTGGTCACCCGGTGGCAACCGACCGTCGGCGGCTGCCCGCTGCCGAGCGGCTGGGCGACGCGCTCTTCATGATGCTTCGATTGACGGACGGCGTAAACCTTGACGAGATTCGTCGCCGCTACGACGTGGACGTCTGGCAGGTGTACGGGGCCGATCTGGAGCCATTTCTCCAGAATGGGTGTCTAATGCGGGACTGGACCGGCTTAGACTGACCCGTCGGGGAATGCTTCTTGCCAACGAGGTAATGTCTGTTTTCGTTTGACCATGAGTACGTAAGTAACGCCCTTTCCGCCCAAGGAGGCCCTGATGTTTCGTTCACCCGCGATGCTGGCAATTGCATGCCGGCTAGGATTGATTGCGTTCGGACTCGTCATCGGCGTCGTGTCGTCGGGTACGGTCCAGGCCCAGGCACCCGCAGCGCAGGCGCCGCCAGCCCAGGCTCCCCCCGCCCAGCCTCCCGCAGCCCAGGCGCCCGCGGCCCAAGAGGCCCCGCCGACCAAACGCGTGTTCGCGTCGGACGCCGGGATGGTGCTCAACTTCATCAAGCCGGACAAGACGGCCGACTTCGAGGCGGTCATGGTGAAGCTCAAAGAAGCGCTTCAGATGAGCAAGGAGCCGGGGCGCAAGGCGCAGGCGGCGACCTGGAAGGTGTTCAAATCGCCCGAGCCAGCCGGCGCGAATGTGCTGTACGTGTTCGTCATCGACCCGGCGAGTCAAGGACACGGACTATACGGTGTCGAACATTCTGGCCGAGGTGTTCCCTCCGGCCGAGTTGAACACGATCTACAAGCAATACGCCGATTCGTATGCGCAGGGTCAGAACATCATCAACCTGAACCTGATCACCGAGTTCGGCAAGTAGCGCGCACGGCAAAGGTGCGACGGGAATCATGAGGCTCCCCCTGGCAGCAGACTCATCGCCGCCAGAGGTTCCGCTCAGAATTTCAGATTGAGTCCCGCATAGATGCGGTGCGCTGTCGAGTACAGCGCACCGCTTCCCAGGTTGAACACGCGGTAGTCGACGCGCACCCGCAGCGGTCCGACCAGTGCGATCTTCACTCCGCCACCCGTGTTGTATCCGAGGCCTCGATCGGTTCGAGTGCCCAGCGTTTCGCTGTAGAAGCCGGCGCCAGTGGTCAGTAGGCTGCACTCCAAAGATCGCGATCGGCGTCTGCAGCAGCACGTTGCCGCTGCCGGTCTTCAGTGACGGCACCCGCGCGGTCAGATCTCGTCGTGTTGGCGTACTCGAATTCGAAGGCGAAAATCAGAAAGCCGGACCGGCGGAGAAGCCGCGCGTCTGCCGGTTTTCCGGCGTGGTGTTTGCGCCGATGAACGCGGTGAGGTCGGCCCGAGCCGGTGCCGCCGCCACCATACACATCAGTCCTGCCAGCGCCACCGACGCGAGCGCGCGCACGTTCGTCATGAACCCTCCTCACGCATCATAACAACCGCAGCAGATGCTCGCGGCGGTCCCCGGCCTGACAGCTGATAGCTGACAGCTGATAGCTGAAAGCCAATTGGTCTGATATCGTCATAGGCCATGGATTTCCGCCTGACGGAAGAGCAGGAGCTGCTCCGGCCGCACGGTGCGCGAGTTCGCCGACACGGAAATCCGGCCGCACGTGCGCGAATGGGATCGTGAGCAGCATTTTCCGGCCGAGCTGATACCGGCGCTCGCGTCGCTCGGGCTGATGGGGATTCAGTTCCCGAGGAGTACGGCGGCGCGGCGATGTCCGCCATCGATTACTGCATCTGTATCGAGGAGCTCGCCCGCGTGGATCCCGCCGTCGCGCTGTCAGTGGCCGCCCACAACGGCCTGTGCGCCTCCCATGTCTTCCTGGCCGGCACCGAGCCGCAGAAGCGGACCTACCTGGTTCCGCTGGCGAAAGGCGAGATGATCGGCGCCTGGGGTCTGACCGAGTCGACCTCGGGCAGCGACGCCGCCGGCATGCGCACGACGGCCAGCCGTTCGGGAGGGTGCTGGGTGCTCAACGGCGCCAAGACGTTCACCACCCACGGCCGCGTTGGCGACGTGATGGTGGCGATGGCGATGACCGATCGCGCCGCCGGCGCCAGGGGCATCTCGGCCTTCATCATCGAAAAGGGTACGCCCGGCATGGCTCCGGGCAAGAAGGAAGACAAGCTCGGCATGCGCGCGAGCGAGACGAGCGAGGTCCTCTTCGACAACTGCCGGATTCCCGACGATCAGCTCCTCGGCGAGGTGGGGCACGGGTTCGTCGACAGCATGCAGGTGCTGGACGCCGGGCGCATCGGCATCGCCGCGCTCGCCGTCGGGCTGGCGCAAGGCGCGTACGAGGCGGCGCTGAAGTATGCCAAGGAGCGCAGGGCGTTCGGGAAGACGATCAGCCGTTTCCAGGCGATCCAATGGAAGCTTGCCGACAACGCCACGCGGATCGAAGCGGCGCGGCTGCTGACCTACCGGGCAGCCTACCTGAAGGACCGCCAGCGAAGGATGACGCTCGAATCGGCGATGGCGAAGCTGTACGCGAGCGAGATCGCGGTGAAAGCGGCCGACGACTGCGTGCAGATTCACGGCGGATATGGCTTCGTGAAGGACTATCCGGGGCGCTGGCAACGACGTGTTCCAGTGGGACCCGGGCGACGGCAGCGACACGGTCGAGGGCCAGGACGGCACGGACACCATGCTGTTCAACGGCTCCGCCGGCAACGAGATCTTCGAGGCCTCGGCCAACGGCGGGCGCGTGCGGTTCACCCGCAACCTCGGCAACATCGTCATGGACCTCAACGACGTCGAGGCGATCGACCTCAACACGCTGGGCGGCACCGACACGACCACCGTCAACGACCGTCAGCGGCACCGACCTCGTCGAGATCAACATCAACCAGGCCGGGACGATCGGCGGCACGGCCGGCGACGGCCAGGCCGACATCGTCATCGTCAACGGCACCAACGGCGACGACATCATCGACGTCTTCGGCGCGGGCACCTCGGTCTCCGTGGTCGGGCTGCCGGCCCAGGTGAACATCACCAACTCCGAGGGGGCCAACGATTCGCTCGTCGTCAACGCCCTGGGCGGCGACGACGGCGTGACGGCGACCACGCTGCCCGCCGGCGTCATCAAGCTGACGATGGACGGCGGCGCCGGCGACGACACGCTCCTCGGCTCGCAGGGCGCCGACGTGTTCCTCGGCGGCGACGGCAACGACTTCGTCTTCGGCGACAACGGCAACGACGTGGCCTTCATGGGCGCCGGCGACGACGTCTTCCAGTGGGACCCGGGCGACGGCAACGACACGCTCGAGGGCCAGGACGGCACCGACACGATGCTGTTCTTCGGCTCCAACGCCAGCGAGAACATCGACATCGTCGGCCAACGGCGGGCGCGTGCTCTTCCTCCGCGACGTGGCCAACGTGACGATGGACCTCGACGACGTCGAGAGCATCGACTTCCGCGCCCTGGGCGGCGCCGACAACATCGTCGTCGGCGACCTGAGCGGCACCGACGTGACGCAGATCGGCCTCGACCTGCGCGGGCCCAACGGCGGCGGCGACGGCGCGGCCGACACGGTCACGGTCAACGGCACCAACGGCGCCGACGTGTTCGGCGCCGCGGGCGACGCCGGCGGGGTCAACGTCTTCGGGCTGCAGGCCGCGGTCAACATCTTCTTCCAGGAGCAGGCCAACGACCGGCTGACGCTCAACGCCCTGGGCGGCGACGACGTCGTCAACGCCACCTCGCTGGAGGCCGACGGCATCCAGCTCACGATGAACGGCGGCCTCGGCGACGACGTGTTCATCGGCAGCGAGGGCGACGACCTGATCAACGGCGGCGACGGCAACGACACGGCCCTCATGGGCGCCGGCGACGACACGTTCGTCTGGAACCCCGGCGACGACAACGACACGCTCGAGGGCCAGGACGGCTTCGACACGATGCTCTTCAACGGCGCCAACGCCGCCGAGAACATCGACATCTCCGCCAACGGCGGGCGGGTGCTCTTCTTCCGCAACATCGCCAACGTGACCATGGACCTCAACGACGTCGAGGGCATCGACTTCAACGCCCTGGGCGGGGCCGACACGATCGTCGTCAACGACCTGTCCGGCACCGACGTGACCGAGATCAACCTCAACCTCGGCCGCACGCCGGCGGCGGCGCGGCGACGGCCAGCCGGACACCGTCATCGTCAACGGCACCAACGGCGACGACGTGGTCCTGGTGGTCGGCGACGCGAGCGGCGTCAGCGTCCTCGGCCTGGCCGCTCAGGTGAACATCACCGGCGCCGAGGCGGCCAACGACCGGCTGACGGTCAACGCCCTGGCCGGCGACGACGTGGTGGAAGCCTCGGGCCTGGCGGCCGGCGCGATCCAGCTCACGGCCGACGGCGGCGACGGACGACGACGTCCTGGTCGGCGGCGACGGCAACGACGTGCTGCATCGGCGGCGACGGCGACGACGTGCTGATCGGCGGGCCGGGGCTGGACGTCCTCGACGGCGGGCACGGCGACAACGTCGTGATCCAGGGCTGACCGGTGCAAGCCAGGATCCGACGTTCGACGAGCCGCTGCGCCTCCGCTGGCGCAGCGGCTTTTTTCATCCCGCGACGTAGTCCTTAATCAGGTGAGGTTTTACCGAGCAGCCATGGCCGGCGGTGGAAGAAGCTTCTTCATCTGCGCAACGACATCGGCATACTGCGGATCGTTTGCTACATTTTTCAACTCTTCTGGGTCGCTCCCGTAATCGTATAACTCGACCCCGTTCTTTCCGCCGTTCCATTCCGTGTAGCGATATCGCTCGTTTCGCACGGTGTAGCCGGGCGACTGGCCTCGCATCACTTGCGTGTATGCGGGTCGTTCCCAATTGCCGTCCGGCTGGTCGAGAAGCCGACGCAAGCTGACTCCGGCTAGATTCTCGGCCGGCTTCAGACCCGCCAGATCCGAGACCGTCGGATAAATGTCGACGAACTCAACGACGCAGGGGCTACCCTGCCCTTTGGCCTTCTGAGAGGGGCTGGCGATAATCAGCGGTGCACGCGGGCCGAGTTCTCGAACAGGCTTTGCTTCATCCACAGGCCATGTTCGCCCAAATGATAGCCATGGTCGCTCCAGAAGACGACGATGGTTTTGTCGGCGAGTTGTAAACGGTCCAGCGCATCGAGCAGCCGGCCGACCTGTGCATCGACAAACGAGATCGCCGCGTAGTAGGTGCGTTGGACTCGATCGCCTGCTCTTGCGCCGCGCCGAACGACGGCCATGGCCGCGTACTAGCCAACGCTGGCTGCGGCACTCCAGCCGCCCACTCGTCGCGACACTTCCGGCACGCTGATACTCGATAACGGATAGAGATCGAAGTATTTCTTCGGCGCGACGTACGGACAGTGCGGCCGGTAAAAGCCGGCGGCGAAAAAGAACGGCCGGTCGTGGTGTTTCTCCATCAGCCGGATGATCTTCGGTCGCGACCTTGCCGTCGGTCTGTTCCTCGTCGGTCCCGTCGGCGGGAAGGAAGGTGAACGACGCGCCCAGTCCGCGGCGCGGGGTATGGTTGATGATTTTCGATTCTTCGTCCTTGTCGCGGCCGCGGGGGTTGATGGCCTCGTGCCACGAGACGGGATCGTCGAGGCCTGGAGTGCCGATCTGACCGGGGTTGCCGTAGTGATAGATTTTGCCGACGCGCGCGACGAAGTAGCCGTTCTTCTGAAAGAGCTGCGGCAGCGTGACGACATCGGGCAGCACCTTGCGGAAGTGTTTTTTGAGGTCGTAGACCTTCGTCGTGTCGGGACGCAGGCCGGTCATCAGCGAGGAGCGGCTGGGACTGCACAATGGGAACTGGCAGTAAGCCCGATCGAAGCGGACGCCGCGCGCGCCAGCCGATCGATGTTCGGCGACTTGACCTGAGGATGGCCGTAGCAGCCGAGGTCATTGTTCATGTCGTCTACGGAGATGAACAGGACGTTGGGTTTGTCGGCGGGAATTTCAGCGGCCGACGGCTGTTTGGAACGTAGAAAGAAAAAGAACACATGCGGCACAAAGCAACGAGTCATTAACTGCCTCCCGCCTTGTCTTGAGCAATTACCGCGCACGCTGTTTCGCTGGCTCGCGCAGCAAGTGCTGTGGAAAATCAGCGGCATTCGATCCTTGCGCGTTGCGAAGGTTTGATCCGTCTCCGCGCTTCTGGCCGAACGGAATTTGAAGTGCGCCCGAATTCTTCAGCGTGTTGTGCAGCTCGGCTCGCATTTGTGCGACCAGCTCGCGGCGGCTCGGATCGCGGATCAAGTTCTTCTTTTCCTGCGGATCGTTCTTCAGGTCGTAAAGCTCATCGGTGTCCCAGATTCCGTGATACTGGATGACTTGAAGCTTCCCGTCGCAAGCGCAAACATCGTCGGAGTGTGGGGAAAGTTCCGTTCCCAGTAATACTCATAGAGCAGGCTCTTGCGCCATGGTCTTTCGGTTGCTCGCCGGTCGTGCAGACGGACGAAGCTTTGGCCGTCGATTTCGTCGGGCGCTTTCAACCCGGCCACTTCCAGAATCGTCGGAGCAATGTCGATGTTCGCCACCAGCGGCATCAACAGTTGTGCCCGCCTTGAAAAGTTCTGGGCAGTGCGCGAGCATCGGTACGCGGATCGATTCCTCGTACGCGTTGCGCTTGTCGATCAGCCCATGTTCGCCGAACAGAAAACCGTTGTCCCCCATGAAGACCACGCAGCGTCGATCGAGCATCGCGCGTTTTTTCAGCCATTCCATCACACGGCCGACGCTCTCGTCGACCGCCAGCAGCGTCTCGCAGTAGCGTTTGTAATATTGCTCCACGTCCAGCCGCTGTGATACGGGAAATCCACGCCATGCCAGCTATTGCGCTGGTTCTTCACCCACATCGGCCTGCCCGTATTTTCGGGCGTGTCGGCCTGCGTCTCTGGTTCGGGGCAGCACAACGTCTTTTGATAACGCCCTTGTGGCGCGGCGGCGGGATCGAAGTCCGCGTGAACGGCTTTGTGCGACAGGTACAGGAAGAACGGCCGATCGTTGCGCGCTCGTTCAGCCAATCGATCGCGTAGTCCGTCAGTTCGTCGGTGATGTAGCCCTTTTGCGGCACGCGCTTGCCGTTGACGTTAAGCCCGTCGCGGGCCGGGCAGATAGGTGCCCTGGCCCGGAAGCTCACCCAATGGTCGAAGCCCGGCTGAGGGTCGTCGCGATTCTCCGCCCATGTGCCATTTGCCGATGAACGCGGTCTGGTAACCGGCCCTTTGCAGATACTGCGGAAAGAAAACGGTGCCCGGCGGATGGCCGGTCGTTGTTGTCAACCACCTTGTGATGGTGCGCGTACAAGCCCCGTCAGAATCGAGGCCCGGCTGGGCGAGCACAAGGCCGTTGTCACAAAGGCGTTCTTGTAGTGGACGCCGCCGCGCGCCAGCGCGTCGATGTGCGGCGTCTTCAAGAATGGATGGCCCATGAACGAGAAGGCGTCGAAACGAAAATCGTCCACGAGGATGAAAATCATGTTGCGGGGCTTGCGGCCTTCGAGCCGGATCGGATCGGCCACGTCTTTCGCAACGGTAATACCCACAAGCAAAGCAAGTGAGCAAGCGATCAAAACAATTGCCGCGACGCCGTCTTTGAGCCAACGTTTCGAAATCTGTGGACGGCTACGGCGGTGAGTTTCCGGCATCGCAGATCCTGAAATTAAATCACGCGAACAGCTCCGCGATCGGCTCGCTCGCCTCGATAAATCGCAACAGCTCCGAGGGAGCGCCTGTCTCTAACCGAAGCTGGCCGACGTCGAACAGCGTGTGCATGATCGTCGCCATCAGATGCGTGGGCGCGTAGGCTCGGTCGTCGGGCGGCCGCGTGCGGTCCGATTGGCCGATGACCTGCCCCATCTTCAGGCCGCCGCCGGCGAGGAGCAGCGGCGTCAGTTCGCCGTAATGGTCGCGGCCGCCGTCCTTGTTGCGTTTAGGCGTGCGGCCCATTTCGCCGGTGACGACCAGCAGGATCTTGTCGCTCAGGCCGCGCTCGTCGCACGTCTTCGATGAAGGCGCTGACCGCGTGATCGACCTGGTGGCCCATCGGCCAGATGCCGGCCATCCCCTTGGGGCTGTTGCCGTTGGCGTGCATGTCCCAGCCGCAGTCGGTGACGGTGACGAACCCGCAGCCCGCCTCGCACAAGCCGCCGGGCCAGCAGCATCTGCTTGCCCGAGCAGGTTGGTCGCGCGCTTCATGTCGTACCAGCGCTGTCAGCTCCTCCATGCGAAACAGCTTGCGTCGTGTCGTACGCGCTCGATCGTTCGCGGGTCTTCGTGCGACAGATCAAACGCCTCGGCGATGCCGCGCGTGATGACGTCGAACGCCTGCTGCTGGAACCGATCGACGCCGTCCATCGACGCCGTCGCGTCGGCGTCGCGCCGCAGGCGGTCGAGCTGCCGAGCAGGCTGCGGCGATCGTCGAACCGCTCGGGCGGGATCTGCAGCTGCATGTTCTTCTTGCAGCTGCGCCGCCGCCGCTGGGGTTGAACGCGGCATAGGACGGGCCCAAGCTCGCCCGGGCTGGTGAGCGTGGGCAGTGCGCCGGTCTCGAAGTTGCCGCCGAGCTTGAGCCCCTGCTTCGACCGCTTCGGGCAGCACCAGAACGTTCGTCGGCATGCCGGTGCGCGGATGGTTGCGTGCCCGGCCAGCGCGGGCGTAGATCGCGCTCATCGCCGCCTTGCGCGGATTGCCGCCGCTGGCGACCGACAGGTACGTGTGGTCGCCGTTCTTCGAGCCGTAGGAGCGGACGACGGCAAACTTGTCGGCGATCGCGGCCAGCTTCGGAAACGTGCCGCCAAACGTGATGCCGGGCATGCTTCGTCTGCACTTCGCCGGTGATGCTGCGAACTCCTCGCCGGCGCCGTCATCTTCGGATCGAAGAACTCGATGTGCGACGGGCCGCCTTGCAGAAACAGCAGCACGACCGACTTACCGGCGACAAACGATTCTCCCCCGGCGGCCTTGGCGGCAAGCAGATTCGGCAGCGTCATGCCGCCGAGGCCCAATGTGCCGATCCGTAGAAAGTCGCGGCGCGAGAAACCCTGGCAATTGTGGTCGCTTTGTGGATCGCGAATGTTGAACATGATCGCCTCCGAGAACCACATTCTGCCCGTGTCAGGTTCGCCGGCACAACATCATTCGTGTTCGACAATCCAGATATTCCGGAACTGCAGCGGGTTGCCGTGCCCCTGCAGCTTGATCGGCCCCGGCGTGCCTTCCGGGTCGCTGCGGTGGCCGCCGGTTGGTCCGGTGATTTCCATGTCGTCGTGGATCACGACGCCGTTGTGCTTCAGCGTGATGCGGGCGTTCTTGACCTTCTTGCCGCTCTCGTCGCGGACGGCGTTGGTGAAATCGACGTCGTAGGTCTGCCAGGCCAGCGGCGGCAGGCACATGTTGACCTTCGGCGACAGCTTGGTGTAAATGCCGCCGCACTCGTTGTTCTTGCCGTCCAGGCCGAACGAGTCGAGCACCTGCACCTCGTAGTGGTCCACCTGGTAGAAGCCGCTGTTGCCGCGTCCCTGGCCGCGGGCGTCGGGGCGGATACGGCAGCAGGAACTCGAGGTGCATGGTGTAGTTGTTGAACTTCCGCTTGGTGACGATGTCCCTGCCGTCGGTGTTGAGCAGTTTGGTAAGGTGGCCGTCGGCACGTGGACGTCGTCGGCGAGCGCCTCGGCGAGCGACTCGAGCCGGTGGGCGAGGCCCATGTGGCGGGTCGCGCAGGTCGGGTGGACGGTGACCGAGCCGGCCTGCTCGCCGACCTCAAGCCAGGGCAGGAGGCGGTCGTGGGCCCAGCTGACCGAATCGAGGATCTCGAGCTTGGCGAGGCGCTCGGCGTTCTCCTCGGAGAGCACACCCACGCCCGGCTCGGCGATCGAGCCGGTGCAGGAGGCGGCGTCGACGACGATCGGCAGCGCTCCCTCGCCGCTCCACGCCCAGAGCCGCTCGACCATCTCGTTCGCCTTGTGGCGGTGCGCCTCCCCAAAGCCTTTCGAACTCCAGGGCAGCCCGCAGCAGCTCCCCACGACGTCTTCGGGGATCCAGGCCGGCAGCCCCGCCCGGGCCGAGACCTCGACCAGCGCCTCGACCGGCGAGCCGCCGAAGATCCGGTTGGTGCAGGAGGGTACGTAGACGGCGGCCGCGCCCTGTGCATCGTCGTCGGCAGCTTGCCCTTTGCCGGCTTCGGCAGCGCCTCGGCCGCGCTCGGTGCGGCGCGCCAGCGGGCCGCCGAGCGCGCAGGCCGGCGCGGCAGGCGCCCTCGACCGTGCCCCAGCGCTTCGCCGCCGCCAGCGCCGCCCGTTCGGCCCGCTCGGTGTGCCGCGCCTTGCGCAGTTCCTTGACCAGCTCGCCGGTGTCGATCCCGACCGGGCAGGCGAGCTGGCAGGAGCCGTCGGCGGCGCAGGTCTCCATCGCCTCGTACTCGAACTCCTCCAGCAGCGCCTTCTGCACCGGCGAGCCCTTCGGCTGGCGCGCCATCTCGCGCCGCAGCACGATCCGCTGGCGCGGCGTCGTGGTCAGGTTGCGGCTCGGGCAGACCGGCTCGCAGAAGCCGCACTCGACGCAGGTCGTCGCCGACTCCTCGATCGCCGGCGTCGTTTTCAGGTTGCGCAGGTGGACGCCGGGGTCGCGGTTGAGGACGACGCCGGGGTTGAGCACGCCGTCGGGGTCGGCCAGCCGCTTCACCCGCCACATCAGCTCGGTCGCCTTCTCCCCCCACTCGCGCTCTACATAAGGGGCCATGTTGATCCCGGTCCCGTGCTCGGCCTTCAGCGAGCCGTCGTACTTGTCGACGATCAGCTCGACCAGGCCGGTCATGAAGGCCTCGTAGCGCTCGAGGTCCTCCTGCTTGGCGAAGTCCGGGGTCAGCATGAAGTGGAGGTTGCCGGCGGAGGCGTGGCCCGCGACGCCGGGAAGGAAGCCGTGCTCGCCGAGCAGCGCCTGCAGGTCGCGGGCGCCCTCGGCGATCCGCTCCGGCGGCACGCAGACGTCCTCGACGATCAGCGCCGTGCCGGGCAGGCGCAGCCGGCCGATCAGCCCGTGCAGGCCCTCGCGCACCCGCCAGGCCAGCTCGATCCCCTCCGCCTCGCGGGTGAACTCGATCGGGCGGATGGTCTCGCGGGCGGCGAAGATCTCGTCCGCCCTGGCGACGTACTCGTCGAGCTCCGCGTCGGTCGTCGGCGCCGAACTCGACCAGGAGCACCGCCGACTCCGGCGGCAGCTCTTTCCACTCCTCCGGCGCGCCGACCATGTTCCAGGCGGCGGTGATCAGCGCCGGCGCGACCATCAGCTCGACCGCGGTGGCGCCGGCGTCGACCAGCGTCGCGGACCGGGTCGATCGCCTCGTCGATGCCGGGGAAGTGGACCCAGGCGGTGGTCGTGCGCGCCGGCAGCGGCACGGTCTCGAAGACCGCCTCGGCGACGAAGGCGAGCGTGCCCTCCGAGCCGACGACGAGGCGGCGGAAGATCTCCAGCGGCTGGTCGGCGTCGAGGAAGGCGCAGAGCCGGTAGCCGGTCGTGTTCTTGATCGCGAACTTGCGGCGGATGCGCTCGCTCAGCTCGGCGTCGGCGCGGATCTCGTCGCGGATCGCCTCGAGGCCGGCGACCAGCTCCGGCTCGGCCGCGGCGAAGCGCTCGGCGGCGTCGGGCGCGGCGGTGTCGATCGTCGTCCCCGAGGGCAGGACGAGGGTCAGGGAGCGCACGGTCGAGTAGGAGTCCTTGGCGGTGCCGCAGCGCATCCCGCCCGAGTTGTTGGCGATCGACGCCGCCGACGCAGGCGATGTCGGTGCTGGCCGGGTCGGGGCCGAGCTTGCGACCGTGCGGGAGCGAGGACGCGGTTGGCGTGGCCGAGCACGGTGCCGGGCTTGACCCGCGCCCGGCGCTCCGTCCTCCTCGACCGCGACGCCGCCGAAGTGGCGGCGTACGTCGACCAGGATGCCGTCGCTCTGTCCCTGGCCGTTGAGGCTGGTGCCGCCGGCCCGGAAGGTGACCGGGATCCGCTGCTCGCGGCCGTAGGCGAGGACCTTGGCGACGTCGCCGGCCTCGCGCGCCATCACCACCGCCTGCGGGAAGAGCCGGTAGGGGCTGGCGTCGGAGGCGTACTTGACGATGTCGCTGGCGCTGGTCAGGACCCGGTCGGGGCCGAGCAGCGCCTCCAGCTCGCCGCGCAGCGGCTGGGCGACGCCAGCGGCGATCGCGTCCGGGGCGCGGTCGGGCGCCGGCTCGGAGGCCTGGGGGGCGAGCGATTGCGGGCTGCGCTCGAGCAGTGCCATGGGACCAGGCACCTCTTAGAAGAGGGCCATGCCCGGCGTGACCGGGACTTCGACCAGCTCCGGCTGCGAGGAGGCGAGGGCGGACGAGAGGGCGTCGCGCACCCCGTCGCGATCGGCGGTCCGGTGAGCCTCGATTCCGTAGCCCTCGGCGACCGAGGCGACGTCGAGCTTCGGCAGGTCGAGCCCGGGCGCGCCGCTTACCCCCTCGGCTTCGGCGAACCACTTGAGGATCCCGTACTCCTGGTTCTGCAGGACGAGGAAGGTGACCGGGGTCTTGTAGGCGACCGCGCTCCAGAAGGCGCTGATCGCGTACTGGGCGGAGCCCTCGCCGAGCACGCAGACGACTGGCCGGTCCGGCTGGGCGAGCTGCACCCCGACCGAGGCGGCGAGGCCGAAGCCGAGACCGCCGCCGGCGGCGAAGTAGTAGCTGCCGGGGCGCGAGAGCCGCAGCTGGTTGCGCAGCGCCAGGGTGCTGGTCGGCGACTCGAGCACGACGATCCCGTCCTCGGGCAGGACCTCGCCGAGCGCGGTGTGGACGGTCGAGGGGTTGAGCGGGTCGGTCGGCGGGATTTCCTGCGGCGGCTGGTTCGGCTCCGGGGCCGGGCCGGCTCGACTCCGGGACCGCCGCGAGCAGCGCCTCGAGCGTGAGCTTGACGTCGGCGACGATCGCGTCGCCCATCGGCGCCCGCACCGCCTCGTCGGGGTCGCTGGTGATCGCGACCAGCTTCGCTCCCTCCGGCAGCAGCCGGCCAGGGATGTAGGGGTAGTAAGGGAAGACGGAGCTGCCGACGACGAGGATCAGGTCGTGCGCCTCGAGGGTCTGCGCGACCGGCCCGATCGCCGGCGGCAGCACGCCGCGGAAGTTGGGGTGGCCCTCGGGGAAGCCGAGCCGGTTGCCGCCGGTTGCGGGGGTCGCCCAGACCGGGAGGCGCTGGCGCTCGGCGAGGGCGATGCCGAGGTCCCAGGCGCCGCTGGCGTCGATGTCGGGGCCGGCGACCATGACCGGGTTGGCGCTCTCGTCGAGCCGCTCGACGAGAGCGCGGACCGCCTCCGGGTCGGCGGTCGCCCGCCCGGTCACCCGGCGCTCGATCGCCTCGCGCGCGTCGTCGGCGTCGACCTCGACCCCCCAGTCGTCCATCGGCAGCGAGACGAAGACGGGACCGCGCGGCGCGAGACCGGCGAGGTGGGTGCCGTGGGCGAGTGCCAGCGGCACGTCCTCGGCGCGCGGCGGCTCGAACGACCACTTGACCAGCGGGTGCGGCATCCGGGTCGCGTCGCGGTTGGTCAGGTTGGCCTGCAGGGTGATCTGGGCCCGCGCCTGCTGACCCGCGGTGATCAGCAGCGGCGAGTGGTTGGCCTGGGCGTTGAAGATCGCCCCCATCGCGTTGCCGACCCCGGGCGCGGTATGCAGGTTGACCACCGTGGTCTTGCCGGAGGCCTGGGCGAAGCCGTCGGCCATCCCAACCACGACCGCCTCCTGCAGGCCGAGCACGTAGCGGAAGTCGGAGGGGAAGTCGGCGAGCATCGGCAGCTCGGTCGATCCGGGGTTGCCGAACATCGTCGTCATCCCGTGGGCGCGGAAAAGGTCAAAGGTTGCTTCGCGGACGGTGGGCATGGTTGCGAACCCTATCCGGCGGGATTCAAGCCGGGGGACGGGGGGTGTCGATAGGGCGAGGGTGAGGAATCGGCCCTTCGTCTCCCGGCCCGGCGTCGAGCGCCTCGGCCTCGCGATCGCCCTCGCCTGCACGGCGGCTGCTCTACTGGGCGGCGAGCGCCACTGCGGGGCCGACCGCGACCCGCACCGTCTACACCCCCGGCGAACTGGTTCCGATCCCGGCCTCGATCCCCCACGAAGCCGGCGACATGGTCGACCGCAGGATCCTTCCCAACCTGCGCTGGATCGCCCAGCGCTACCCGATCTACGTCACCGACGGCTACTCGGGCCCGCTGTTCGACGGCAGCCACGCCGGCTGCGACAACTGCCACACCCGCGGCTCCGACCACCACAACGGGCTCGCGGTCGACATCGTCCCGGTCGTGGGCGGGACCAAATGCGACGCCAGCTGGGCGCCGATCACCCGCCTCGCCCTCTGGGCCGAGCCGCTGCCCGGCAAGCCCGCGCCGCCCTTCCGCTGGGTCGGATACGACGGCGACGCCGGCCACGGCTGCGGCCACCACCTCCACCTCTCCTGGAACCACGCCGTCGCCGACGAGTTCACGCTCGCAGAATGGGTCGAAGTCTTCCCGGTCGGCCCCATCGTCCCGCCCGAAACCGGCGGAGAAAAACCGCGCCGCGGTAAACGGGCTGCGCCGAAGAAGCCGCCGCCGGCGCCGTCCGGAGGCATCTCGACCGTCCGCTCCGGCGGCCTCGCGCCGCGCATCGACTGACGCTCTCCCGATCGGATCGCTTACTGGGGAAGCCGGTAGGCGAGCAGCGCCGGCGCCTGCGCTTCCCGAGCGAAGCCGGCCGGCACCAGCAGCGTGCTGCCGCTGATCGCAAGGCCCCCGTTGAGGCCGGCCGGCACCGATTCTTTCCAAACCGGCTTCCCGTCGTCGGCGTCGAAGGCGTGGATGGTGCTTTCGAATTCGGACGCGAAGACGAGATCGTTGGTAGCGATGGCGGCTCCGTAGAGGGGCGATTCGAAGCGGTGCTTCCACTTCACCTCGCCGTCCCGGAGGTCCAGTGCAACCAATTCGCCAGTGGCTTCGCCGGTCTCTTCGGCTTCCGCTTCGTCCCGGAGAACGGTTGCCGTGTTCACGACCGGCACGAAGACGGTCGAGCCGTTGGTCGACATCGAACCGAGCACGCCGCCGAATTTGCCGGGATAGACGGTCATCGGCGTTTTCAGGGCCGCGGTTTCGCCTCGCATCGCCAGCAGGCCGTCGTTGTCGTGGCCGTTGTGGAAACCGACCGGGCGGCGCCACAACAACTTGCCGGTTTCGCGGTCGAGCGCGACGACGATGCCCGCGAGCCCGCCCGCGATAACGACGTCGCGGCCGCCCGCTTGGGTCAGGATCGGGGCGCCGACATCCCAGTTACAGATCCCGTGCGGCGTGAGCTGGTAATGCCACTCGACCTCACCGGTCTTGGCGTCGAGCTTGACGACCGAGCTGGAGTAGAGGTTCGGGCCCGGCCGGCTCGATCCCCAGGGGAAGCGTTTGGTGCCGGGGATCGGCCCGGCGTTGCCGGTGCCGACGTACATCCCGCCCCGCTCGTCGAAGGCCGGGGCGTAGGAGAGGCCGCCGCCGTAGTTGATCTCCGGATGCCCCCAGAGGCTCCTCGGAACGGTGTCGAAGTGCCAGACTCGTTTGCCGGTCTTCGCATCGAGCGCCCAGAGGATCCCGATCTCGCCACCTTTCGAATCGAAGGGGCGGGTCGCAAAGTAGACGAGCCCGTCGCGGTAGCCCGGCGCCATCAGGATCCGCTCGGTGATGCTGCGGATGAGCTGCTGCGACCAGACCTGCTCGCCGGTCTCCGCGTCGAGCGCGAAGGCGCGTTCGGGGGTCGCGCCATAGACCAGCCCGCCGACGACGATGACGCCGTTCGTGCCGTTGGTCGGGGCCTCGTACTCCTTTTCCCAGATCACCTCGCCGTTGTCGAAGTCGACCGCCTGCACGTTCGAATCCTGGTCCTGGGAGTAAACGACGCCAGCGGCGACAACCGGGGTGGCGACGTAACCGCCCAGGCTTTCCCCTTTGGCCTCGATCGGAACAGACCAGGCGACGTCGAGCCCACCGACCGTCG
The DNA here is from genome assembly GCA_963846515.1 of uncultured Solirubrobacterales bacterium. Lineage (GTDB taxonomy): Bacteria > Actinomycetota > Thermoleophilia > Solirubrobacterales > 70-9 > VAYN01. The sequence goes on from CAWJWC010000006.1 coordinate 17,395, forward strand.
CCGCGCGGATCGCGCTCTGCGGGTAGCGAGTGTTCGCCGCATCGGCGTTGGAGTACGGGCTGGGCGTGGTCGGAGCGGACAAGGCCTCCTCTCCGGACGAGCAGCCGGGGAGCGCGAGTGCGCCGGCTGCGAGGACAAACGCCACAAAGCTAATTTTTAACTGATTGATTGAGATTTGCAGACTTTATATCCAAGTCGGCCATATCCATAGGATCTGGCCGTGCGATTTCGGATTGCCGCCGTCTTGTTCGCGTTGCCGGCGCTGGGCGCGCTCGGCTGTGGCGACGGTCGCGACGACTCGACTCCGGTCGCCTGCCTGGAAGGGCCCCGGGTCTACCTCGATGCGCTCGTCGACGCGCCGGGCGAGGTCACGCTCCAGGGCGAGACGCCGATCTCGGAGTGTCTGGTCGAGAACCAGCAAGGCGGCGACCTGGCGACGGTCGGGGAAGCGACGATTGAGGCGGCGACCGAGCTCAACACCGAAGCGCGTGCGGACCCGGGTGGGGACGCCAACCTGCAGCTCGGCTACCTGGTCGGCGCGGCCGAGCGTGGGGCCGAGCGCACCGAAGGCATCCACGCCGACCTGCTGCGCCGCCTCGTCGTCGGCGCCCGCTACGCCCCCGGCCGCGAGCCGCTCCCCCCGGCCTTCCTCGACGCCTACGCCGAGGGCTTCGACGCCGGCCACAGCGACGGCTAGCGGCCGATGGGCCGATAAGTCGCGTATAGGTGGACTTATCGGCCCGTCGGCGGGCTGTTAGGGGAGACGATGACGAGGCGGCCGTCGGCGAGGCGGTAGGCGGTGCCGACCGGCTCGCCCTGGCCACTGGCCTGCTTGCCGCCGTTCGGGTCGGGGAGGACGCGGACCTTCCCCCTGGCGGCGGCGCGGCGCTCGAGCTTGGCGCCGTCGGGGTCGACGGTGAGGGTCAGGCCCGCGATCAGGAAGGCGACGGCGAGGACGATGCCGATGTCGAAGAGGTTGACGAGGCCGTCGAGCGGGTCGCCCGCGTTCTCGTCGATCCCGCCGTGGCGGCCGAATCCGATCCGGCTCATCAGGAGACGGCCCCCACGGGAGGAGCGGCGACCGGAGGCTGCAACGGGGGCGCTGCCGACCCCTGCTCGAGTGCGGTCAGGTCCTCCGTGTACATCCGCGTCCGAGCCAGAGTGAGGGCGAAGGCGACGGTCCCGACCAGCAGCCCGATCACGGTCGCGCCGAAGGCGTCGCGCAGGTTGTCGGCGAGCATCGCGACGTCGCCGCGGCCGAGCGCCGCCAATCCGGGCGCAAGCGGAATCAGCGTCCCCATCAAGCCGATCGCCGGGCCGGCCCGAACCAGCAGCCGGGTGCGGTCGAGCCGACGCTGCACGGCAAGCTCGTAGCGGATCAGGGCGCGCTCGGTGGCGGTGGCGCGCTCGGTGGCGGGCGCGGTCGCAATCTCGGCCAGCGCTGTGGCGGAAATCGCGCCGGGGGCGCTGAGCGCGTAGTAGGTCGCGTGCTGAGGATCGGCGATCGCCCGTGCGGTCAGCTCGCCGAGGTCGACGTGGCGGGCCCGCACCCGGCGGCGCCAGAGCTCAGCGGCGAAGCGCCCGACCTCAAGCGCGCAGAGCAGCAGGGCGAGGACGGCGGCAAGTAGGACCGGAACCTGCAGCGCGGTCGCGATCTCGGCCAGCGCGTCGCCGAGGTCGATCGCTGCCGCCGCGATCACGCCGGCGCCCTTTGGGGCGTCAAGTGGCGTCGGCCCTCGGCCCGCGCTCCCAGCAGTGCAGTCAGCATCGCCGCAGCAGCGATGCCGAGCGCGGTCCAGACGCCGCCGTCGTCGCCGGTCACCTCACCGCGCAGACCCGGGGCGCCGAAGAAGGGAGCGCCGCGCGACCCGACCAGGACGCCCGTGACCGCTTCGCCGGCGGGGCCGCCGCTGCCGTCCGAGCCGTCGCCGCGGGACCCAGGTTCGGGCGCGGGCGCAGACCCACCGCCGCCAGCTCCGGTCGTCCCCGATCCAGCTTCCGCGGTGCCCATCACGGCCGCTGCGAAGGAGGCAACCTCGGCCTCCCGTGGCTCCCGCCGCAAGGTCCCGGCGGGCTGCCTCGCGTTGTCGCCGCGCCTGGACTCGCTGTGGTTGGTCGGCTGCGCTCCCCCAGCGCCGATCACCCGTGCTCCACCCGGCGTCCTACCCCTGCTCTGCGGCTTCGGACGGCTGAACAGCGGCGCGCCCCGGCCGCCACCGCCGGCGATCGCGCTCGCCCCGGCACTGGCCCCTTGCCCACTCGAGTCCGAGCTCTGCGTAGGCGGCAGCTCGACCGCGAGCGGCGCGAACGGGATCGGCCAGTAATGGCCGGCAAACGCCGGCGTCGTGTAGGCGGTCATCCAGACGCCGTTCAGGTCCTGGCTGCGTTTCCAGCGGATGTGGCCGTCGGGCTGCTGCAGCGATTCCATCAAGTCGAGCGGCTCTTCGGTCGCCTCGCCGGAACCGGTGCGCCAGGCTTCGGGGTTCTCACCAACCGCCCAGATCGCCTGTACGGCCCAGGCGGTCGAGGCGACGTTCGATTCGGGATTGCCGGGGAATTCGGCAAAGCCGCCGTCGGGGTTCTGGGCGGCGCGCAGGTAGGAGAGGGCGTCCAGCACTGCGGCGTTGCGGCCCCGCCCGGCGGCGATCAGAGCCTGGATCGCGGCGCCGGTCATATCGACTTCGTCCTGGGAGCTGGTCGCGCTCCAGGCCCAGCCGCCGTTTTCGTGCTGGGCGGCTTCGATCCAGTCCGCGGCGCGCTGGATCGGCGCCTGGGCGGCCGGCTCGTCGATCGGGGCGAGCGCGAAGAGCGCGAAGATCGTGTCGTTGACCCCGGGCTGGCCGCCGGGCGCGTGTGGGAAGGCGCCGTCGGGCCGGGCCCGTGCCAGCAGCTCGCGCACCAGGTCGACCCCGCCGAAGTCACGGGGGTTGGTGCCGGCGGCGTTGACGACCATTAATTCGCGCTCGAAGGTGGTCGTGCAGGCGGCCGGGGCGCACTCGGTTTCCTCGATCCCCTGCCGGTAGTTGGAGACGAGAAAGGAGTAGGCGTCGACGCCGCCGGGGCGCGCCTGGTCGCGCGGGTTGATCCCGGCAGCCGCCAGGGCCAACGCCGTCCAGGCACTCGAGATCTGGCTCGGTTCGCCACTCGCGCCAAAGCCGCCGTTCGCCTGCTGCGCCTCCTGCAGATAGCGAACGGTGCGGTCGAGCGCCGCCTGGTTGGCGGGGTTCGGCGCCCCACTCGCCGAAGCGGCAAGCAGCAGCGCCCCCAGGGCCACGATCGCGAGCGCGCGGCGCACGGCTAGCGCGGCACCTCGACCTTGCCGAGCGCGACGGTCGCGCTGCGGCCGAGGGCATCGGTGACGGTCAGCCGCAGGCGGTAACTGGCGCCGGCGGGCAGGCGCAGCGTCGCCGTGCTGCCGGCGCGGCCGCTGGCTCTGCGCACGTAGCGGGTCCCTCGCCGTCCGAGTGCGAGCGAGGAGACGGTCCAGCGCTCGATCCCCGGCCCGGGGGCGAGCACCCGCCAGCCGACCTTTACCAAGCCCGCGGCCAGGCGACTGCGATCGAGGGGCAAGAGACGCAGCCGGGCCCGCCCGGGGTCGCTCGGCGGGGGTGGCGGACCGGATCCGGCCGGGCCTCCCGCACCAACCCCGCCGCCGCTCGGCGGATTCTGCCCGGGCAGCACGGGCTCTTCGGTCTGCGGCGGCGGTGGTGGAACCCGCACCAGGGCATCGGCGGGGAGCGGCGGGCATTCGCCCGGGTCCGTCCCATATACGCAGACGTCGAGCCGGTTCGAGCGCACCGCGCTCTCCCCACCACCGGCGCCGGTCGCAATCGCCTTGATCCGGTGCCAGCCGACGGCGTCGAACTCGATCGCGGCCGCGCCGTCCGGGCCGCTCACCGCGGTGGCGGGATCGTCGGCGTCGGTCAGCTCAAAGCCGCTGGGCCCCGTCACGACAGGGCCCACCGTCGCACCCTCGAACGGCTCGGCACCGTCGCGCTGCGGCGAGGGCGGTGGAGAGCCCTCGCCAACACTGTCCCAGGATTCGACCTCGACCGCGAAAGGCTCGCCCAGCTCGACGCTCGCGGTCGGCGGCACGGCGCCGCCGGAGTAGTCGGCGGGATAGAGCGCCAGGCGGGATCGACCGCGAAAGGCGTCGTAGACCCAGAGCACCTCGTCGCCTTGGTCCAGCACGTACTGGCAGCCGCCGACGCCGGTGAAGACGTTGTTGACGACGACGCCCCAGTACTCGCCCGCGGCTTCGTCCTCGCCGTCCGGCCCCCAGCGCTCGACGAAGTAGTCCTCGAACGGCTCCGCGTACCAGCGCCCGTCGAAGTCGAGGCCGAGGATGCCGATCGCGTCGACCGACGCTGCGGTCGGGGTCGGCCCCGGCACCGAGTTCTGGTTGTTGTTGAGCCCGTTGCAGCGGCGGCCCGCTGCGGGCGCTTTCGAATCCGAGGAGGCCCTGACATTGTGACCGTCGGTCAGGATCGGGCCCTCGAAGAGGGTTTCGGTCCTGCCCTCGATCCGGACGTTGACGGTAGTCGGCGCCGCCTCCGCCGCCACCCCGGTGCCGAGGACCGGGATGACGACGGCGAGCGCGGCGAGGATGGTGCGCACTTGACTCGACCTCCGCGCGCTATTCGTAGCGGAGGTAGATCGTGTCGCCGACGCCGACCGCGGTGCTGCGTTTGGCCTGGACTTTCGCGCCACCGTCGATCGACACGTTCCATTTTTCGGCCGGGACCGCCGGGTGGCCGTTGACCTGGGTGAGCGCGCCTTCGCCGCTGGCGGGCAGAAAGCCGGTCACGCATCCCGCCGGACTCGTCCCCGCGACCGCGGCGCTCAGCACCGTCGCCAGCGTCGTCGTCGTCGCTTTCGGTGCCAGGCCGACCGAACAGATCTTCAGCGGCGAGGTGCCATTGTCGACGATCAGCGCCAGCGAGGTGGTTTCGGCTTCCCCGGTCGCGAACTGGGTTACGCCCTTCCACTGCGGCCCGCTTTTCGGCACCGGCGGGGTAGCGGTGAAGCCGCCGCTGCCAAGCGCCCGCACCGCGTTCTGGCTCGAGTAGAGGTTGGCGCTGCTGCCGGAGGTCGGGTAGCGGAAGGCGCCGCTGCCGAGCTGCTGGGAGATGAGGAAGTTGAGCGGCGTTTTTTTGCCCGGGTTGGGCCCGGTGAATTCAGCCGCCTGCGGGTCGAGCCCACACGCTTTCAGGCCGCTGACCGCCCAGGAGTTGGAGTCGGTGTTGTTGCCGAAGGCCGATTTGAAGGCACCGGTCGAGCCTTCGATGATCGCCGCGAGATATTTCTTCGCGTTGACGATCGCGGCGTCGGTATTGGCGACGCCGGCGTTGCAGAGCGCCGCCATCGCCGCCCCGGTCATATCCGCTTCCGAGGCTTTTTTCAGCGCTTCTTCGTTGCCCGCGGCTTTTTCCCAGGTCCAGCCGCCGTCGGTGTGTTGGTTCGCTTTCACCGCCGCGACCGCCTGGTCGAGCACGACCTGCGGCAGCCGCTGCGCGCCGCCGGTCGTTTTCGCGTTGGCCAACACCAGCAGTCCGAACACGGTCGCGTTGAAGGTCGCGCCGTAGTAGCCGGGACTTTCGGGCTGGTAGTAAGAGACGACTTTGGCGATCAGGTTCTGGCGTTTCGAGATCCGCGCCGGGTCGATGCCGGCGGCGTAGGCGATCAGCGCCGCGCGCTCGAAGTCGGTCGCGGTCGCTCCCCCACCCGGCCAGCCCACCGCGCCGGCTTCGGCTTCCCACCAGCTGCGCGCGTCGGTGCTCGCTTTGCCGCCTTTGTTGACGTCGGCGGCCGCGAGGTTCGTCGCCGCGAACGCGGTCAGCGACCAGTCGCCGCCGAAGCCCGGGATCGCACCGGTTTCGGTGCTCTGCAGGCCTTTGACGTAGATCAGGCCTTTGTTCACCGAGGAGGTGATTTCTTCCGGGGTCGCCGTGGCCGAGGCCGCGGCAGGGGCCAAGAGCGAGGCGAGGGCGGTGGCGATCAGCGCCAGCCGGCAGGTGGTGGGACGCATCGATGGATCTCCTTCTGGTTGGGGACGGTGAAGATCTCCGTCCCCGCCCCAGTGGAGCGAGGGTGCTGCGGAGGCCACCGTCCTTTCGCGAAACAGGGGGTCCTTATGTCTGCGTCAGGCGGCGAGTATTCGGACTCGGGCTCGGCGTCACCTCTCTGGTGTCGCCACCCCATACCGTTGCGCGTCAGTCCCGGATTCGCACCGGGTTCCCTCGCGGCTTGACCGGGCGACCATACCCGATTTGACACGCCGCTTATGCTGCCCGCCACATATCCACGGATCGGTGGACAGGGAAGCCGGTGAAAGACCGGCGCGGGCCCGCCACTGTGACCGAGGGAAGTCCGTCGCACGCACACCCGTGCAGCCACTGGCAGTAGCTGGGAAGGCGCGGCGGATGACTCGGAAGCCAGGAGACCTCCCTCCGATCCCTCCACCAAGCCCTCGAGGAAAGGGGTCAAAGGATGCGAGCCATCTCGCTTCGACGCATGTCCGCGCTCTGCGCGTCCCTCCTATCGCTTGCCGCGCTCCCGGCCACGGCGGCAACTGCCGCAACCGAGGCCGAAATCGACGCGGCAGTCGAGCAAGCGGTCGCCTACGTCCACACCCAGCAGGATCCGGCCAGCGGCGCACTCTCCGGCTTCGGCGGCGACTGGGCGACGACCGCGCTCGCCGCCGCCGGTGTCGATGCGGCCGCCGTCCGCGGTCCCAACCCCGGCGACCCGAGCCTGCAGGACTTCCTGCTCGGCGAATACACCCAGCCCTCCTGGGACGAAGACCCGCCGACCGGGACCGTCGCCGACTACACGCGCTCGATCCTCGTCGCCCATGCCGGCGGCCTCGAAACGGCGCGGCTCTCGGCCACCTCGAACCAGCCGGCGCAGCTCGCCGGCCGCTGGAACCCGGCCAACGGCAGCTTCGGCGAAGCGAGCACCTACAACACCGCTTTCTCGATCCTGGCACTGAGGACGACCCCGCTGCCGGGCTGGGCGCTGGAGCCGACCGTCTCCTTCCTGCGTCGCAACCAGCACGACGACGGAGGCTGGACCTACTCCGCCGCGCTTACCCCCGCGGCGCAGGCGGAAGCGAGCGAAGAGGACATCACCGGAGCGGCGATCGCAGCGCTGTGCGAGGCCGGCGTCCCGGCCTACGACCCCGCCGTCGCCTCCGCGCTCGGCTACCTGCGCGGGCGGCTGGTCAGCGGCACGGGGGGCATCGAATACCTCTGGGGACCGCCTAACGCCGATACCAACGCCTGGGTCCTCAGCGGCCTCAACGCTTGCGGCATCGACCCGCAGGCGGCGGAATGGACCGCGGGCGGCGCGACGCCGATCGACTTCCTCCTCTCGCTGCAGCTGCAATCGGGTGCGGGCGGCGGCGGCTTCGGCTACGCCGACACCACCGCTGCCAACCTCTACGCAACCCAGGACGCGCTGCGGGCAATTGCCGGCGGCGTCTTCGCGGCCGCACCGCAGAGCGTTCGCCCGGCGCCCAGCGTCGCCCCTGGGACTCCGGTTCCGCACCTGCTGGCGATCCGACACGGCGCCGGCAACGTGCGGATCTGCAAGGCGATCGCCCCCGCCGAAGCCCCGCTGACCGAGGTCCTCGCCGCCGCCAAGGCTGGATCCAGCCCCGCCGGCTGCGTCAGCTCGTTTGAGCTGGACAGTGGCGAGGTCGTGGCGATCGACGGGATCGAGCCGGAGAACGCCGACGAGGCCTGGCTGCTGCGGCTGGACCGCGGCAGCGAGACGCTCGCCGGGCGGCAGCCGGTCGGGTTCGGCGAGGTCGTCTCGCTGCGTCTTGGCGAGAGCCCGAGGAGCCGCCAGGGCGTAGCCGGGGCGCCGGGAGCGACCGGATCGCCCGGAGTCGCCGGCCCGATCGGAAGAAAGGGACGCCCTGGCCCCCGAGGCAAGCGCGGGCCGCAGGGCCGACCCGGCCGCAACGCGACCCTCGCCTGCAAGGTGCGCAAGGGCAAGAACGGTAAGCGGCGGCTGCGCTGCAGCGTCAAACGAGAGGAGCGGCGGGCGCGGCGCTGAGCGCCGCTACTCGGCAGAGACCGGGCGGGACACCATGCCGAGTTCCGCCCGGGCCTTCTGGGCGAGCTTGACCGTCGCCTTGCGCAGACCCTCGGGGGCCTCGATCGCCTCCTCGTAGGAGACCCGGACCGCGGCCTCGCCCGCCGGCGTCTGGACGACGAGGTCGAGGCCGGTACGGTCGGCGTCGACGCAGCGGGCGGCGGTCGCCTCCGGGCGGTCGCCGAGCGCCTGCGCCATCTCGAGCAGGGCGTCGTCGTGGTCCTCGTTGAGGTGGTTGATGGCGCGCTCGGCGCCCTGGCTGACGGGATCGTCGGGCTTCATCGGGCTCCTCTCAGGTCTTCCTACTAGCCGTTAGGGGACCCTAATGGATGCATGCGCGAAGCGCGCGGGCTGGGCGCGCGCAATACCCTTGCTCTCCCAACCGATCTTCGATGGAGGCCGACTTGACTGAGCAGCTCTGGGGTGGCGAGACCACCAAAGCCGTCGACAACTTCCCCGTCTCCGGCCAGCCGGTGCCGGTGCCCGTGGTCCGCTGGCTGGGCCGAATCAAGGCCGCCGCGGCCGAGGTCAACGGCGAGCTGGGCCTGCTCGACGGCGAGCTGGCCGAGAGCATCGCCACCGCCGGCAAGGCGGTCGGCGAGGGCGCGCACGACGACCAGTTCCCGGTCGACGTCTTCCAGACCGGCTCCGGAACCTCCTCGAACATGAACGCAAACGAGGTGATCGCCAATCTCGCCGGCGAGGAGACCCACCCGAACGACCACGTCAACATGGGCCAGTCCTCGAACGACGTCTTCCCCTCCGCCGTGCACCTGGCGGCGCTGGACGAGGTCCGCCGCGACCTCTTGCCGACAATGGGCGCGCTCGAGTCGGCACTGGAGGCAAAGGCGGAGCAGTTCGCCGACGTGGTCAAGGCCGGCCGCACCCACCTGATGGACGCCGTCCCGGTCACCCTCGGCCAGGAGTTCGGCGGCTACGCGGCCCAGGTTCGGCTCGGGATCCAGCGGGTCGAGGCGACGCTGCGCCGGGTCGGCCAGATCCCGCTCGGCGGCACCGCCACCGGCACCGGCCTCAACACCCACCCCGAGTTCGCCGCCAAGGTGCGCGAGAAGCTCGGCGCCGAGACCGGCCTCGAGATCTCCGGTCCGCTCGACGCCTTCGAGGCGCAGGGCAACCGCGACTCGCTGGTCGAGCTATCCGGCGCGCTCAAGGTCTACGCGGTCTCGCTCAACAAGATCGCTAACGACCTGGCTCTGATGGGCTCCGGTCCGCGCGCCGGCCTCGCCGAGCTGCGCCTGCCGGAGCTGCAGAAGGGCTCCTCGATCATGCCCGGCAAGGTCAATCCGGTGATCCCGGAGGTGGTAATCCAGGTCGCCGCCCAGGTGATCGGCAACGACACCGCGATCACCGTCGCCGGCAGCCAGGGCCAGTTCGAGCTCAACGTGCGGGTGCCGGTGATCGCGCGAAACCTCCTCGATTCGATCGGGCTGCTCGCCTCCGCCTCGCGTCTGCTCAACGAGAAATGCGTCGCCGGGCTCGAGGCCAACGAGGAGATGACCGAGCGCCACGCCGAGGCCACCCTGGCGACGGCGACCGCGCTCAACCCCCAGATCGGCTACGACCGCGCGGCAGACATCGTCAAGGCCGCCGCCGAGTCGGGCCGCTCGCTGCGCGAGGTCGCGCTCGAGCAGGGCGTCGAGCCGAGCGTGCTCGAGGAGGCCCTGGACCACCGCCGCATGGCGCGGCCGCACGAATAGGCACGCACAGGAGAGGGCGAATGTGATCAAACGATCACATCTGAGCCAACCGACCCTCGAGCGGCCCGAATGAGATTGATCGATCACATTTTGCAGCGATCCTCCCATTCCCGCCGAAATGAGATCGATCGATCTCATTTGAGCGTATGCTGGGCCCATGCAAGTGACCAACACAGCGGCCTCCCTCGGTGCGGCCATACGGGCTCGCCGGCGAGCGCTGGGTCTCACCCAGGACGACCTCGCGCTTTCAATCGGGGTTAACCGCAGGGTCATCGGGCAGCTGGAGGGGGGCAAGGAGACGGTCCAGCTCGAGATCGTCCTGCGGGCAGCGCGGGCACTGGGGCTGAACATCGGAGTCGAGACGCGTGGCTGACCACGTGCTTGACGTGCTCCTGCACAGCCGGCACGCCGGTGCCCTTCGCCGCAAGGACAACGGCAATCTCCAGTTCCGCTACGACCCGGCTTACATCGAGTCGGGCGGGCCGCCACTCTCCCTCAGCCTGCCGCTGCGGACCGAGGCTTTTCCGCACCGCGCCTGCCTCGCATTCTTCGGCAACCTGCTGCCGGAGGAGGGCGTTCGAACCCAGATCGCACTCGCCACCGGGATCTCCGCCGCAAACGACTACGGGTTGCTCGCGCGCTTCGGTGGCGACGTCGGCGGCCGACGCGAAGGGCGAGGTGCGCCTCTCGCTCGCCGGGGCGCAGAGCAAGCTGCCGGTGGTCGAGACCGAGACGGGCTTCGCCCTGCCGCACGGCTCAGGCCATCCCACGACCCACATCCTCAAGCCGGAGCCGGCCAGGTTCCCAGGCCTGGTGGCGAACGAGTTCTTCTGCATGCGGCTCGCAGAGGAGGCCGGTCTGCAGGTCGCCGCGGTCGACCGAGCCGTCACCGCCTCCGGCCTGCCCTTCCTGATCGTCAGCCGTTACGACCGCGACCTCACCCAGGAGCCGATCCGCCGCCTCCACCAGGAGGACTTCTGCCAGGCGCTGGGCAAACTCAGCATCGAGAAGTACCAGCAGGAGGGTGGACCCTCGTTCGGCCAGGCGATGGCGCTGAATCGACGCGGAGTCGAGCGTGCCCGCGCGCGATCGCCAGCAACTCTGGCTGGCCCTCGTCTTCAACCTCCTGATCGGAAACTGCGACGCTCATGGCAAGAACTACTCCCTGCTCTACGACTCGCCGGCGCCGAGCCTGGCGCCGCTCTACGACCTCGTCTCGACGGCGGTATACGGCGAACTGACCCAGCGACTGGCAATGTCCGTCGCTGGGGCAACCGAGCTGGAAGAGGTCGACACGGGGGCCTGGGAGCAGCTGGCGCAGGAGGTCGGGTTCGCTCCCCGCTTCCTGACTCAGCGCATGGCGCCGTTCGTGGACCGAGTCTTCGCGGCTGCCCTGGACCTGGTCGAACGGCCCGGGTACTCGGACCGTGTCATTGGGGAGATCCTCGCCGGCATCGAGGCGCGGGCTGAACGGTTCCGCTTCCGCGCTTAACGCGGGTCGTCGATCAGCAGCTCGACGTTGCGGTCTTTGGCCTGGCCTTCGCCAGCCGGGGCGCCGGTCTGGAGGTCGTTGAAGGACATCGTGCGGCCGGCCGAGGCGAGGTCGTTGAGGTCCATCCCGCTTGCCGCCGTGCCCGGGGCTGGCGCCGCCGACTGGCCGAGGTGGTCGAGGATCGTGCCGAAGATCGAGAGCGTGCCGTCGTGGTTGTCGAAGACCTCGAGCAGGCGGCTCTGCTGCGGCCAGTCGGCCTCGGCCGCGACCCGGATGCTCCAGAACCCGCCCGGGCCGCCCGGGTTCGGGAACGGGTTGACGATGTTGTCGTGCGAGTGACCCGCGACCCAGGCGATCGCGTGCGGGAACTGGTGCAGCAGGTTGACCAGGTCGGCCTGCAGGTGGATCGGCGCGGAGTTGCGCGGGTCGAGGTCGCAGCCGGGGTTAATGTCGTGTCCGTGCGAGTCGGCGAGCAGGCAGGGCGGCGCCAGCTCGTCGACGGCGTCGGCGGTGAGGCTCTCCGGCGCGTGGTGACTGAATATCACCACCAGCTGATCGGCCGCGGTCGCCGCTTCCAGCTGGCCGCGCAGCCATTTGAACTGCGGGTCGTCGATGTTGCCGTCGGAGGTCGAGTTACCGCTCGGGGTGAAGATCGTGCCCGCCTCGGCGACGGTGTCGAGCGAGACGAACCGCAACCCCGGCATCGGGCTCCAGGCGTAGGAGCCAGCGGCGCCTTTCGAGGCGGTCTCCTGGGCCGGGTCGATGAAGTCGAAGCCGTGCCCGTCGGCCTGCGCGCCGGCTTTGAAGATGTCCTTGTACTGCTTCTTGGAGACGAAGCGGCGGTTCGGGTCGCCGGGGACGAGGATCAGGTTCTGCGGGTTGGTCAGCAGCGTCGCCAAGAGGTTCGCGGGGCTAAGCAGGGAGGCCAGGATCGCGCCGGCGTTTTCGGGGTTCGGGACCGGGCCCATCGACTTCAGGCAGCCGGTCGCAACCTGCTCGAAGGCGGCGTTGGCGGCGGCGTTGCCCTGCACCAGCGCGTCGTGGTTGCCGAAGGTGACGTAGGAGGGAACGTCGAGCCCGGCTGCTTCGAAGGCCTGTTGCGCCCGGTCCATCAGGCCCGGGTATTTCGGCCAGGCGGCGTGCGGGCCTTTGGGGCTGTCGGGGTCGTAGAACTCCGGGAACGTGCCCTCGAAGTAGTCGTCGTAGTCCTGGACACCGGTGTAGCGGGCGGCCTCGGCGGCGCCGGGCACGAAGAGGTTCGGGCACAGCGGGTGCGAGTACGTTTTCTTGTCGACGCCGCTGTTCGGGTTGAGCGGCCCGCCCTCGAGCAGGGTCCGCACCCACAGCGTCTCGTTCAGCTGCTGACTGTCGGCCGAGTCGCCGGTGTCGATCGTCAGGTCCATCGGCCGGCGCACGCCGCTGCCGTCGGCGACCGGGCTGGCTCCAGTGAACTGGTTGAGCTGGCGGATCATCGCGTCGCTGACCTGCGGCTCGAGCGCCTCCCAGGGACGCCAAGCCGCCTCGAAGGGAAGGCTCAGCGGCGTCGCCAACGGGTCGATGATCTCGACCCGGGCAGGGGACTCCTCATCGGCGAGCTGGAAGTCGGAGAGCTGGCCGAAGTAGACCAGCGAGGTGCGGGCCGCGTCGCGCCCGGCCTGCGCCGCCGCCAGCTCCTGGCGCACGGAGTACGGCTCGCCGGCGCCGAGCTGGAGAAAGCGAAATGCCCCCGGCGCCGCCGGGACGACGCGCTGTTCGAGGCTGGTCTCGCCTTCGGTGTCGGAGACCGCGGCCACCGCTGCGCTCGTGCCAAGCGCAAGCGCTGACAGCGCGAACAAGACGAGACCGAACCGCAGAACCGCTGCCCGACGCATCTCCCACCTCCGTTTAAAGGGCCTGAGTGCTAAACGCTTCTCGGAACCTTACCCAGTTTTAGGTGAGAAATGCTTTGCGCTATCCCTGCAAGGTGACGAAGCGCTCCTCGGTCAGCTCGAGCACGGCGTAGGCGGGGCCCTCGCGGGTGTTGCCGGAGTCCTTGACGCCGCCGTAGGGCTGCTGGTCGGCGCGGAAGGTCGGCACCTCGTTGATCAGGACGCCGCCGAACTCGAGCGTCCGCCCCGCCTCGAGGCCGCGACCGATGTCGCGGCTGAAGACGCCGGCCTGGAGACCGAACTTGGAGTCGTTGGCGAGCTCCAGCGCCTCGCCGAACTCGGAATAGGTGTCGACGGTGGCCACCGGGCCGAAGATCTCCTCGCGCCAGACCTTGGCGTCCTTGGGCGGCGAGGAGAGCAGGGTCGGGGCGAGGCAGCGCCCCTCGTCGACCAGCTCGCCGCCGCTCAGCAGCTGCGCCCCGGCAGCGACCGCCTCGTCGACCCAGGCCTTGACCCGGTCGCGGTCGTCCGGGGTAATCAGCGGCCCGACGTCGGTCTCGGAGTCGAGCGGGTCGCCTACCCGCAGCTTCTCCGCGTTGGCGACGAGGCGCTCGGTGAAGGCGTCGGCGACGTCTTCGTGGACGAGGATGCGCTGGATCGAGATGCAGCTCTGGCCGGCGTGCGAGAAGGCGTGGAGCTGGGCTTTGTCAGCGGCCGTCTCCCAGTCGCCGTCGGCGTGGACGATCAGCGGCGCGTTCGAGCCGAGCTCGAGGTTGACCTTCTTGTGGGGGACGCGGCTGCGGATGTCCCAACCGACCTGGGAGGAGCCGGTGAAGGTGAGCGCCCGGGTCAGCTCGTGCTCGACGATCGCGTTGCCGACCTTCGAGCCGGGCCCGGGGATGACGCTGAGCCAGCCCCGCGGCAGCCCCGCCTGCTCGAGGATCGCCGCCAGCTTCAGGGCCGAGATCGGCGTCTGGCCCGCCGGCTTGAGCACGATCGCGTTACCGGCGGCGATCGCCGGCCCGAGCTTGTGGGCGACGAGATTGAGCGGGAAGTTGAAGGGGCTGATCGCGCCGACTACGCCGTAGGGGACGCGCAGCATCACCCCGAGCTTGCCGGCGCCGGACGCCGAGGCCTCCATCGGCACCGTGCCGCCGGTCAGCTTGCGCGCCTCGACCGCGGAGAAGGTGAGCGTGTCGACGCAGCGCTGCGCCTCGACCGTGGCCGTCTTCAGCGGCTTGCCCGCCTCGGCGGCGATCGTCAGCGCCAGCTCCTCGGTCCGTTCGCCGACCAGGTGGGCGGCGCGGTCGAGCGTCGCGGCCCGCTCGTGCTGGGGGAAGTCGGCACTGCGAAAGGCCTGGTGGGCGGCAACCACGGCGCGTTCGACCAGCGCCTCGTCTCCCTGCGCTACCCGCCCGACCGTGCTCCCGTCGTAGGGGCTCGCGACCTCGTCCCACTCGCCGGTCTCGAGCCACTCGCCGGCCGCGAGCAGTTTGTGGTCGACCGCTTTCACCGCCTGCGTTGCCATTTCCGACCTCCTCCGTCGCTTCAGCTCAGCGTAGCGCTCGGGGTTCTCCGCCCAGGCAGGGCCGCGACTCATCGACGGCGAACCTGTTGTCTCAGAAATGCGCTTTCGCTCGCTCGCCACCCTGCTCACCCTGCTGCTCTCGCTCGCGCTGGCTCCTGCCGCCCAGGCCGGCGTCAGCTGGGTCGTCCACGGCCGCGGCTTCGGGCACGGGGTCGGGATGAGCGCCTACGGCGCCTACGGCTTCGCGCTCGAGGGCAAGACCTACCGATTCATCCTTGGCCACTACTACTCGGGGACGACGATCGGGACCCTGCCCGAGCCGCGCGTGGTCCGTGTCCTGCTCGACATCTCCCCCGGCGACGTCGGCTTCACCCGCGCGACCAGCGCCTGCGGCGTGGCGCTCGATCCCGCCCGCAGCTATCAGGCCCACCGGGCCGGCAACGCGATCGTGCTGCGCAGTTCCGGCGGCAAACGGCTGGCCAGCTGCGGGCGCAAACTGCGCGCCGCCGGCAAAGGGACGATCGAGATCGCCGGCATCGGCGTCTTCCGCGGCGCCGTCGAGACGGTGCCGACCGAAAGCGACGCCGGCTCGCTCAACGTCGTCAACGCGCTCGCCCTCGAGCAGTACGTGAAAGGGGTGATGCCGAACGAGGTGCCGGCCTCATGGCCGATCGAGGAGCTGAAGGCGCAGTCGCTGGCGGTGCGCTCGATCGCCCTCACCGGTGCGGTCGGCGGCAACGGCTTCGACCTCTACGACGACACCCGCAGCCAGGTCTACGAGGGCCTCGAAAGCGAGGAGGCAGGAAGCAACGCCGCCGTCGACGCGACCCGCGGCGAGGTCGTGATGTACGGGGGCGAGGTCGCCCAGACCCTCTACTCGGCCTGCTCCGGCGGTCACACCGAGAGCGTCGTCAACGTCTTCGGCACCGCGATCCCCTACCTGGTCGGGGTCCCCGACCCCTACGACTTCCACTGCCCGCTGCACAAGTGGACGCTGCGCTTCAGCGGCCCCGAGATCAGCGCCAAGCTCGGCGGCTACCTCAAAGGGAAACTCAAGCAGATCGTCGTCACCAAGCGCGGCGTCTCCCCCCGGATCATCTCGGCGAAGCTGATCGGCAGCGGCGGCACCAGCACCGTGACCGGCGCACAGCTCGAGGTCGCGCTCGGCGGCTACGACACCTGGATGCGCTTCGAGAAAGTCGTCAGCGGGCCGCGCGGCTGAGCGCCGCGGAGGCTCAGCCGTCCGGGTAGGGCTGGATCGGGATGCCGTGGTCGGCCTCTCGCATTCCCAGCTCGTAGGCGCCGCCGGCCGGCAGGGTCAGCTCGCGCGGCGGCAGGCCGGGGCGCTCGACGGTCAGTTCGAGGTCGGCGACTGAGCAGTTGACCGTGTTGTGCTCCGGCCCCTTCGGGTCGGCGTAGACCCAGCCGACGAAGTCCTTCTCGGGGGCGGAGACGCGGCCGCGGACGAGGATGTCCTTGCCGGGGAGGACGAAGGAGCAGGCCGCCGGCGACTCCTCGATCGACGCGGAGCGGATCGCGCCGAGGCCGCCGAGGCGGTGCGGCTCGCCGTCGAGCATCAGCATCCCCGAGGGGATCCAGGGGCTGACCCGGGAGCCGAGCTTGACCCGCGCGGCGCCAGCGTCGAAGTAGGTGTTGGGCGAGTCGGCGAAGCCGGTGCCCTCGAGCCAGACCCAGCGCTCGGCGTGCTCGCTGCCCCAGTTGTGCCCGATCATCCCCGGCCAGGCGGTCAGCTCAATCGACTCCTCGTCGATTTCGAGCCGCCCGTCAAAATGGGTCAGCGGGACCGGCGCGACGAACTTCGTTTTCGGTAGCGGCGCCTCGTAGAGCCAGTCGGCCGGCAGGTACTTGCAGGGCTGCGCCTCGGTGGCGAAGGTCAGCGACCAGGCGGCGCTGACCGCGTCGGTGTCGACCGAGCCCTCGGCCGCCCCCGGCGCGATCTCCGCGTCGCCGACCCGGATCCAGGAGCCTGGGGGCGTCGACAGCTCAGTGGCCGGCACCGTCACCTTGGTCGCCCGCGGTCCCGCCGCCGCGCGGTCGAAGAAGACGAACCAGATCGAGGCGTTCGGCTCGGCCCCCGGCCGCTTGTGAACGGTGTGCCGGACCCAGATGCCGCGCCCGCCGCCCGGCTCGCAGGCTTTGATGTAGAAGCTCTCGTAGTGACCGGCCTTCGCGGCCACGCGGGTGAACCTGGCGTTTTCGTCCATCGCGATGACTCTAAGGTACGTTCGCCCACTACCGAGCGGAATCGGCGATCGCCTCCATCATCTCGCGTGCCACAAAGCGTCGCTGGCCGCGCATTCCTTTCTCTTCCTCGCTCAATACGCCGTGTGCCTCCATCCGCGTGAGCAAGCGCAGGGCGGTCGGTCGGCTGACCCCGAGCCTGTCCTCGATCACCCGAGTGGTGACGATCGGGTTCTCGCAGACGAGATCGATGAGGGCCAGGGCTCTCACGGTCCCCATGCCTTCTGCGACCTGCAGGTACTCATTCCGTAGCTGGACGATTCGTTCGGCGCGCTGGACCGCATCTGCCGCCTGGCTCCGGACAGCCACGAGGAACAACTCGACCCACGGGATCGGATCGCCTTTCTCGCGCATCGTCTGGAGCGCGTCGTAGTACTCCTGCCGCCTGCGCTCTATGTCCGCACTGAGGTAGAGCAGGGGTGCGGGGAGCTTCCCCCGCGCGACGAGGAAGAACACGAGGAGCAAGCGGCCGAGCCTGCCGTTGCCGTCGAGGAACGGGTGGATCGTCTCGAATTGCGAGTGCAGAAGCGCGTTCTGAACCAGGAGCGGCATCTCCGGCTCCTCATGGGCGAACCCCTCCCAGTCGACGAGCAGGTTTCCGAGCTCCTCGGGAGGCGGGGGCACGAACCGTGCGGTCTCGACCGTGGAGCCAGGGGAACCGATCCAGTTCTGACTGGTCCGCAGCTCGCCGGGGGCGAGCTCGCGCCCCCTGACCCCCGCCATCAGCTGGCGGTGCATCTCCCGCAGGAGGCGCGTGCTGAGTGGCAGGTCGTTGAGGCGCTCCAATCCCCAGCGCATCGCAGTCGCGTAGTTGACAACTTCCTCGACGTCGGCATTAGGGCGCTCGCCGGAGGCATCGGCTTCGAAGACCTCGGCCATGCTCGCCTGGGTCCCCTCGATTCGCGTCGACGAAAGCGCCTCGCGCAGCAGATAGGGACGAATCAGAAGGTCGGGATTCGGGCTGAGGCGACCGACTCCGGCGAGCTGGCCCAACGCTCCCTCCGCGTCGGCGAGCAGGCGCACGGTGGGCTCCGGAAGATCGAGCGTCCGCGGAATCGACGCGGGAAAGTAGGCGACGTAGCCATGACGGCCGGACGTGCGGCGGGCGCGGCCGAATGCGGTCGTCTTGTAGAGCGAGGGGTCCACAGCAGTGACTATAACGAAATTGGGCTATTTCGTTATAGTCCGGCCGCCACCCTAACGCCGCCAAGTGGGTGGGAAAGGGGGCCGATTAGACCTTGATCGTGATCACGTCGCCGTCTTGGACGGCGTAGTCGCGGCCCTCGATGCGGAGCAGGCCCTTGTCGCGGGCGCCGGCGTAACCGCCGCACTCGACCAGCTGCTCCCAGCCGACCACCTCGGCTTTGACGAACGCTTCCATGATCTCGGTGTGGATCGTGCCGGCCGCCTCCAGTGCGGTGGCGCCGCGCGGCAGGGGACGGGCGACTGCCTCCTTGCCCTCGCCGGCGGTGAAGAAGACGAGCAGGTCGAGCAGGTCGTAGGCGGCGCGGACGAGGCGGGACAGGCCCGACCCCTCGACCCCGTAGGACTCGCGCATCTCCTCCGCTTCGGCCGGGTCGAGCTCGGCCAGCTCGCCCTCGATCCGGGCGCTGACCGCGACCACGCCGGCGCCGACCGCGTTGGCGTGCGAGGCGACCGCTTGCGGTGGCTCGGCATCGCCCTCGTCGACGTTGGCGACGTAGAGGATCGGCTTGGTCGTGAGCGCGCCGAGGTTGGCCGCTGCCTCGGGAGCGGCCTCGGGGACCGGGATCGTGCGGGCCGGGCGGCCGGCGGCGAGCGCCTCGTGCACCGTCTGCAACCAGCCGTGCTCGGCAATCGCCTCGGCGTCGCCCGACTTCGCCTGCTTCGCGACCCGGCCGAGCCGGCGCTCGACCTGGTCGTAGTCGGCCAGCACCAGCTCGGTCTCGATCGTCTCGATGTCGGCCAGCGGGTCGACCCGGCCGTCGGGGTGCGGCACCCCCGAGTCGGCGTGGCAGCGGACGACGTGGCAGATCGCATCGGTCTCGCGGATCGAGGCGAGGAACTGGTTGCCGAGCCCCTCCCCTTCGGAGGCGCCCTTGACCAGGCCGGCGATGTCGTGGAAGAAGATCGTCGCCGGTTCCAGCTTCGAGCTGCCGACCGTCTCCGCCACCTTCTCCAGGCGCTCGTCCGGCACCTCGGCGACGGCGACGTTGGGCTCGATCGTCGTGAACGGGTAGTCGCCGGTCTGGGCGCCGCCCTTGGTCAGCGCGTTGAACAGGGTCGACTTGCCGGCGTTCGGCAGCCCGACGATCCCGACCTTCATGGGGCGCCGCCAATCACAGCGAGAGCGGCACGATCAGGCCGAGCAGAACGCCGAGCACGGCGCCGGCAAGGACGTCGGACGGGTAGTGCATCCCCAGGTAGGGGCGACCGAGCGAGATCGCCACGGCGAAGACGAGGGCACCGGCGGTCGCCGGGTCGACCCGGAACATCGCCGTCGCCACCGCGAACGAGGAGAACGCGTGGGCGGAGGGGAAGCTGAGCGAGCTGGGGGCGCCGCCGAGCGGCGGCAGGCCCTCGAGCACCGGCCGCGGCCGCCGCACCGCCAGCTTGATCCCGTAGTTGAGGACGATCGCGACCGGGCCGAGTAGGGCGCAGATCAGCCAGGACTCGCGCCGGTCGGGATCGAGCAGGGCGAGGGTCAACCCGAGCACAACCCAGACCGCGCCGTTGTTGGCGGCCTTGCCCAGCGCCTTGGCGGCGGACTCGATTCCGGGCGAGTGACCGCGGGTCCGCATCAGGCGCAGCAGCTTCAGATCGAGCTCTTGCATCGGCGGGGCAGGATAATCGCCCGATGCCCACCGTCCCCGGTTACGTCCACACGCCCGGCAACCACTGCGGCTCGACCGCGCTGCGCAACCTGCTCACCTTCCACGGCATCGAGCTCAGCGAGGAGATGGCCTTCGGGCTCGGAGCCGGCGCCTGCTTCTACTACCTGACCCTCGACGACGCCTCGCCGAGCCGCTGGTTCAACGGCCGTACCGCGCGGCTCGAGGAGAGCTTCCGCGACCTCACCGGGGCGGCGCTGGAGATGCGCACCTTCGCCGCGGGCGACGGCGACGCCTGGGAGGCGGCGCGGGCAGAGGTCGACGCGGGCAACCCGGCGCTCCTGCTCACCGACATCTACTACCTCGACCACTACGGCAACTCAGCCCACTTCCCAGGGCACGCGGTGATCCTGGCCGGCTACGACGAGGAGGTGGCGCAGCTCTCCGACACCGGGTTCGAGGAGCTGCAGGCGACCCGGCTAGAGCACCTCGCCAAGGCGCGCCACAGCGGCCACCCCGCCTACCCACTCGAGGGCCACATGTTCACCGTCACCGAGACGCTCGACCGCGCCCAGCTCGAGGCAGCGGTCCCGCGGGCGATCGAGCGAGCGGCGCAGGAGATGCTCGAACCGACCTGGGACGAGTTTGCCGGCCTGCCCGCGGTCGAGCGCCTCGCCGCCGAGGCCGGCTCCTGGCCCGAGCGCGCCGACGATTGGCAGTGGTGCGCCCGCTTCGCCTACCAGGTAATCGAGCGCCGCGGCACCGGCGGCGGCGCCTTCCGCCTCATGTACTCGCGCTTCCTCGAGGAGGCAGGGCGCCCGGAGGCGCCGCTCGCCGCCGCGGCCGCGGCGCGCTGGACCGAGCTGGCCGAGGCGTTCAAAGCTGCGAGCGAGAGCGACGAGCCCAAGCCCGATCTCTGGGCGACGGTCGACGAGTCCGCTCAGAGCGTGGCCGAGGCCGAGACCCGCCTCTGGGCGACCCTTGCCGCTGATTGACCTCAACTAGCGGTCGAGTAATCGAGCATTTTTGCGGCGACCTTTCGCATCGCCTAAGGTCAGGATGTGAAGGCTCGGGAGGCCCACTCCGCGGAAGCGGTCAGGGAGGAGCTCGTGGACCTGCTGAAGGCACGGGGCCCCGAGATCGAGGACGCGCTGATAGCTCGTGTTCGCAGCTCCGAGCTTCGCGACAAAGGCTGAGCCGTGGAGGGACGCGAGGTCGAATCCCCGGAGGCGATTAGGAGCGAGCTGGTCGCGCTCCTAACAACACACCAGCAGCATCTCGCGGAGACTCTGGCCGCCCGTCTCCTCGACACGGACCTCGGCATCCAGGTCAACGACGAGGACGTCACCTTGTTTCAGCTGGCCGCCGACGAGGCGTTGAGCTCCTTGATCGAAGCCTTCGAAGGGGGGGATCAGTGGACCGGACCGCTCCCCCCGATCGTCGTCACGCAGATTCAGTACGCGGCTCGGCGCGGTATCTCCCTGGAGAACACCCTTCGCAGCTTCGCCATGGTCGGCACGGTGGTCTTCGACTTTTTCGCCAGCAGATTCGATGAACTGCCCTTGAGTCAGGACACCCTCCGCTATGCGCTGAACTGGCAGGGACAGAACTACGACCGGATCATGAACGCGTTCGCCACGGAGCACGCGAAGGAGATGGAGCGGCTCCAGCGCCTGCCGTCTCGCCGCCTGACGGAGAACGTGGAGGGACTGCTCGAGGGAGGATCCGCCGATCATGCCGACCTGGATTACCGGCTGGACGCCTCCCACATCGGTCTGATCGCCGCCGGCGAGAGGGCGGAGCTGGAGTGCCGCCGCATGGCCCAGAGACTGGGTTGCGATCTCCTCCTCCTGCCCCGCGCCGAAGACATCGTGGGAATCGAGGAAATCGTCTGGGCCTGGTTCGGATCGCGCCGCACAATCGAGTTCGAGCGGCTCGCGCGGCTGGCCGAGGGCAAGCGATTCCTGTTCCTGGCTGCTGGCGAGCCGCGCAGGGGTCTCGACGGCTGGCGCCTCAGCCATCGGGAAGCGCAGGCCGCGCTGGCCGTGGCGCTGCTCCAGCCGGGGCGCCTGACGCGCCACTCGGACGTCGCTCTCGTCGCGCACGCCCTTCGCAACGAGGCCACCGCTAGGTCGCTCCTCGACCGCTATCTCAAGCCACTGGACCGACACCGGGACTCAGAGGAGCTGAGAAGGACCGTCCGCACCTACCTCGACCTCGACTGCAACGCCGCCTCCACCGCCTCGGCGCTGGGGGTGAACCGGCACACCGTGCAGCGCCGGCTGAGAAAGGTCGAGGAGCTGATCGGCGAGCCGCTTGCCGCACGCCGGGCCGAGCTCGACGTGGCCTTGCGGCTCGAGCGGCTGACAGCGCGGCAATAGCGAGGGCGCGCGCCGCACGTCAACTGAGACATAAGGGCACATCTCGCTCGCGCCGGAGCACCGATATGGCTCACCCGGAACGAGGCCGCTAGTGATGGAATCAGGCCATGGCCCCGATGTCGGTCCACACAGTGAAGGCCCTGCTCTCTCCGGATCAGGCATCGCTCGAACTGGCACAGGCCATCGGCACCAAGAACCTGGAGGCGGCCTCGAACTGCTTCGACGACGAGGCTTGCTTCATTGCCCCCGACGGAAGCCAGGCGTGCGGGCGCGGACGGATTCGCCCGCTGCTGCGACAGATGATCGCGGTCGACACGCAAATAGAGGTCGAGGCCAGCTCAGTCCTCATCGCGGGCGACATCGCGATCGCCTCGGAGCACTGGGACATCGGGTTCCGGGACGTCCATGGCACTCCCTTCCATCAAGCGTCCCCGGCAAACATGGTGCTGCGTCGCGTAGGGGATGACTGGACCCTGGTCATCGCGGCGCCGTGGGGGTGGGGTTGCTACACGCGCGGCTAGCCCCTGGACGCCGCAGTGCCCCACCCCCCTGTTTTCGCCACCCGACCTACTCAGCCGAGCCTCGAGCCCCGGCCGGCATGCATCAACCCCGGCCAGGGCGGGTAGAGAGCACGCATGACGATCGCAGCAGCAATCTTCCTGATCGCGCTCGGCGCGATCCTTCGCTACGCGACCAACCTCCATGTCGAGGGGGTCAGCATCGACACCGTCGGCCTGATCCTGATGATCGCCGGCGCCGCCGGCCTCATCCTCTCCTTCCTCCAGGAGGCGATCTGGTCCCGCCGTCGCCGCGACGAAGTTCCGCCCGGCCCCGCGGTCGAAGAACGCCGCGAAGTCCGCGAGCCGCCGCGCTACTGATTTCCAGCCTCCGGTAGCGCGGTCGGCCCCCGGATTACCGCTTCCGGCGAGATTCTTAACATTCCCGGACGGCGCGGTTTTTCGACTTCCTAGCCGCGTTCGCTTGCAGGGATTTCTCCTCGGAGAGGGAGGCTCGAGCTGATCTTGAGGGTCGCCGAGACCTTAAAAATCTGCGTGAAGTTGGACCAATATTGGGTAAGTTCGCCTCATGCAGATGTCCGCCAGCCAGCTTCCGATCCGCGCTTTGGCTGTCTCCATTGGCCTGCTCGCGATCATCGTCTGCTCGCTAGTGCCCAGCCCCGCCCGGGGAGAGACGCTGGGAGCCGCCGCCGAAACCGTGGCGGTGGTTGCCGAAACCGCTACTGACGTTCCGACGGAAGCCGCGCCGGTGGGAGCAAGCAGCGCACCGGCCCCGGCGCCCACCCCAGTTGCCGATGCCTCCCCCGAATCGGAGGAGCCAGCGCCGGTCTCCTCCGATTCGGGTTCCGGCACCTCGGTCGTTCCCGCAGTGGAGAAGCAAGTAGCGAACGTCGTCACGCGCGTGACGGGGGGCGAAGCGGCCGGACAGGTGAAGCAAGTCGCCGACACCGTGTCCACGGCGACGGCTCCGGTGAAGTCCATAACCGAGGCAGCGAACGTTCAGCCGGCGGTCGAGAAGGTCGCCGGCAGCGTTCAGCCGGCGGTCGACAAAGTCGTCCGCAGTGCTTCCGCGGTTAAGCAACTACCCGACGAGATCGCTCCCACGCTCTCCCCGAACGCGCCTTTCCAGGATCTGTCCCGCGCCGGGTCCACTTTCCAGGTCCGCCCACCCGAGGAGGGCCAGCCACCACTCCCGGGACCTGCCCCGCAGCTCGGTGACGAGGGTCCCTCCCTTTCCTTCGAGAACGCGGTGCCGCTCGAGACCCGGCCAGTGACGGGGTGGATCGACGGGCTGGACCTGCGCGAACTCTTCGCCCCCGCATCGCCGGGCCCGCAAGCCCATGGCAGCCTCCTCGAATCGTCGCCGATCGACCCGGTGGGAGTTGCGGCCGAGTCCCACGCTTCACCGAGCGAGGCGCCCGACCATCCCTCCCCCAGCGGCCCCGGACCGGTCTCCGGCTTCTCCACGGGTGCCTCGCCCGGTCCCGGGGGCGGCAGCTTCTTCGTACCTATCGCCGCGCTGTTGGCGTTGCTCGCGCTGACGGCGCCGGCGACCTCTCGCAGATGGAAGGCGGCGCTGGCTGCCCCAGCGCCCTCCCAGTTCGTCTGCGCGCTCGAGCGCCCTGGCTAGGTCCGCTCGGACCAACCAGGGCTGCGCCGGGAGCCCTCGATCTCCCCGGCGAAAACGCAAACTCGAGCATGAAAGGAAGTCCGATGAGATACCTCACGGCTGTAGTCGCGGCCGTGGTCGCCATGGCGATCGGAGCGGCATCCGCTGCCGCCTCCGTGCCGGTGCCGGTACCGCTGCCCGAATCGGGGCAGACCAACACCAGCACCGTGACCCAGGGCGACCCGAGCGCGACCGGCGGCAGCGCGGCTGCCACCGGCGGCGAAGGCGGCGACGCGAACACGGGCAACACCCAGATCGGGAACGGCAACGCAATCGCCGTCTCGATCGGCGGCGACGCGGACGCCGACGGTGGCGACACCACGGCGACCAGCGGCGACGCGACCGGAGGCGACGGCGGCAACGCCTACGCCGACGGTGGCGACGCCTACTCCTCGAACGACGCGGGGGTCAAGCAGACCAACGAGTCGTCGAGCGAGAGCTCCGGTTACTCCTCGCACGAGAAGTGCGGATGCGACCAGGGTCAGAAGGACGGCGCGGGCTCGCAGAGCAACGAGTCCAGCGTCCACCAGGGCAGTCCCGAAGCGAATGGCGGCGGCGCCAGCGCGACGGGCGGTGACGGCGGCAGCGCCAACACCGGCAACACCCAGAAGTACAACGGCAACGCCTACGCCAAGTCCGAGCCCCAGGAGCAGGAGGAGAGCAAGTCCTGCGGGTGCGGTCATGGCAAGGGGCACGGCCATGGCGACAACGACGCGGACGCCGACGGTGGCGACACCACGGCGAGCAGCGGCAACGCGACCGGAGGCGATGGCGGCAACGCCGGCGCCGAGGGTGGCGACGCCTACGCGTGGAACGACGCCGGGGTGAAGCAGTCCAACGAGGCGAGTGGCGGTCACCGTCCCTCCCACAAGGGCTGCGGTTGCCACGAGAGCAACTCGAATGGCGGCTCCAGCTCCTCGCAGAGCAACGAGTCGACCGTCGAGCAGGGCAGCCCCGAGGCCAACGGTGGCAGCGCTAGCGCCACGGGTGGCAACGGTGGTAATGCCAACAGCGGCAACACCCAGATCGGGAACGGCAACGCAATCGCCGTCTCGATCGGCGGCGATGCCGACGCCGACGGTGGCGACACCACGGCGACCAGCGGCGACGCGACCGGAGGCGACGGTGGCGACGCCTACGCCGACGGTGGCGACGCCTACTCCTCGAACGACGCGGGGGTCACGCAGACCAACGAGTCGTCGGGGAAGGGCTCCGGCCATCCCTCGCATGGGAAATGCGGATGCCCGAAAGAGCACTCGACGGAGGGCCCGGGCTCGCAGAGCAACGAGTCGACCGTCAAACAGGGTGACCCCAAGGCGACCGGCGGCAGCGCCAGCGCCACGGGCGGCGAAGGCGGCGACGCCAACACCGGCAACACCCAGGAGCACAACGGCAACGCCGAAGCCAAGTCCGAACCGAAGGAGCAGCCGCCGCTGCAGAAGTCGTGCGGCTGCGATTACGGCGGGGGCCGAGGCCATGGCGACAACAACACCGACGCCGAGGGTGGCGACACCACGGCGACCAGCGGCGACGCGACCGGAGGCGACGGCGGCGACGCCTACGCCGACGGTGGCGACGCCTACGCGTGGAACGACGCGTGGGTGTTCCAGCTCAACGAGAGTCGGTTAGGGGGTTCGCACCGATAACCAGGCAGTGAAGAACAACGAGGAGCCCCGGCGTCGCTCGGCGCCGGGGCCTTCGCTCACGCAGGTGCGAGGCGCGCGAAGAAGCCGAACCAGTTGCCGGAATGCTCCTGATAGTCGAGGCCGGCGTCGCCGGCCTGGCCCTTGAGACTGGCCAGGGTGGTGAAGTGGGGGTCGCCGAAGAGCTCGCCGACGACGAGGCGACCGCCGGGCTTGAGCACGCGGCGGATCTCGCGCAGGGCGGCGGCGCAGTCGGGGATCTCGCCGAGCACCGCGGTGAGGACGACGGCGTCGATCGAGGCGTCCGCGTAGGGCAGCGCGGTGGCGTCGCCCTGGGTCGGGACCAGGTTCGCGAGGTCGCGCTCGTTGGCGGCGCGCATCACGTGGTCGAGGAATTTCTGCTGCAGGTCGAAGAGCTCGAGCTTGCCCTCGGGACCGAGCCACTCGGCGAGGTCGAGGCTATAGTAGCCGGTACCGACGCCGATCTCGAGGACGCGCTCACCTGGCTCGGGCCGCAGCACTGCCCGCAGGCGATCGCGGGTGATGATCGGGTGCGGCGCTTCGACCCAGAAGCGCTGGCCATAGGGGCAGGCGGAGGGGTTCTTGCGCCACCAGAGGGCCGCGCCCAGGGTCGCCAGCGCCGCGCCGCCGAGCAAAGCCCGGCCGCGCATCACTCGCCCAGTCCGAAGCCGACCCGGTGCTCGCCCGAGTCGATGCGCAGGAAGGCGACCTTGCCGAGGTAGAGGGAGATGACGCCGTCCTCCGTGTGGAGGTCGTGCCAGCCGCCCTTCTCGAGCTGCTTGCGCAGATCCTTCAGATCCGCCTCGGCGATCCGGGCGGAGATCACCTGGCCGCCCTCGAAGCCGATCTCGATGCGCTGCGCCTCGGCCATCAGTGTCCTCCCGCGGGTTCGACGATCTCGGTCAGGACCCCGCCGGTCGAGCGGGGGTGAAGGAAGGCGACACGGCTGTCGCGGATGCCGACCCGTGGCGCGGAGTCGATCAGCTCGACCCCGGCGGCGGCGAGCTGCGGCAGGGTCGCGTCGATGTCATCGACCGCGTAGGCGACGTGGTGGAGTCCTTCGCCCTTGCGGGCGAGGAACTTGCCGACGGCGGTGTCGGGCCCGAGCGGCCGCAGCAGCTCGACGTGCCCGTCGCCGACGTCGAGCAGCACCGCCTCGACCCCCTGCGACTCGACCGTCTCGCGGTGCGCCAGCGCCATCTCGAAGCTCTGCTCGTAGAGGCCGATCGCGGCGTCGAGGTCCTCGACGGCGACTCCTATGTGGTCGATCCTTCCGAACACGGCGGCCAGTCTATGCGGCGGGCGGCAACGGCTCGTCTCCGCCGTTGCCGTGCTCGACCCGGAGGATCTCCGCCATCGCCGCCAGCCCGACCTCGAGCTGCTCCGGGGTCGGCTCCTTGGTCGCCAGATGGCGCTGGATCTCTCGGCCCGGGGTGTGGAAGGCCTCGGCTAGGGGCTCGCCGTGGTGGCGGTCGCTCCAGGCGAACATCTCGACCGCGAGCGAGGCGCCGCCGAGCCCGACCACGGCCCGCGCGGCCACGCTCGGGGTCTCGACCAGCCGCTCCAGCAGCAGCGTGCCGCCGGCTGAGAGCACCATCATCGGCAGCATCAGGTTGGAGCCGCAGCGGTCGTGCTCCTTCGGCACCCCTGCGACGTCCTCGGTCCCTTGCTCGTAGGCGGCGATCGCCTTGTGCTCGACCCCGTGGTAGGCGGCTAGATCGCGGTCCATCAGCGCCACCGCGGCGGGAATCGCGCCGACCGCCTGGACCAGGCCCTCGCGCAGCGGCGAGACCGGCTTGCGCCGGCGCAGCAGCCCGGTCGCGGCCAGCGTCGCGCCAGCGGCCGCCACGACGCGCCAGTCCTCGAAGGGGAGCCGGGCAGCCGGCAGCCTCCGTCGCGCCAGCGGCAGCACCGCCAGTGCCTCGGCCAGTTTCAGCGGCCCGCGCAGCCCGGGTACCTTCGCGACTAGCCGGGGGCGAGCTCCGGCTTGCGCTCGGAGGCGACCTGGATCTGCCCGTCGCCGTCGCGCACGGCCGCCGCCCAGTGCGTCGGCCCGTGGATCAGGAGCCCGTTGCGCAGCGCCATCCCGCCCAGTCGCAACCGCCCAGCCTCGTTCGCCGCCATCGGCTCACCTTAGGCCATGCCGTGTCTGAGCTTTTCCACCAAATACGGGGGCAAAACTCAGACACGCCCCCAGAAGCGCAAATACAGAGGGCGCCGAGCCCAGTCCCACTCGACGCCCTCTCCCCCCTGTGTTAAGCCCCGGCCGGAGGCCCCCAGTCCAGGCCCCCGGCCGGTATGTCGGCTCTCCCTGGCTCTAGCTTGGAAAGCCGACTTAATAAACCCTGGGGCGCCGAGGAAGTTGCGCCCGTTACTTGGACTGGCTGAATCTCATACGGAGCGCGGCAAGACGCCTCCCCAGCTCGGCCTCGAAGCCGCGGTCGGTCGGCTCGTAGAAGCGGCGTTCCTCGAGGCCCTCGGGCAGCAGCCGCTGGTCGCTGACGCCGCCGGGCTCGTCGTGCGCGTAGCGGTAGCCGGCGCCGCGCCCCAACGCCTTCGCGCCCGGGTAGTGGGCATCGCGCAGGTAGTCGGGTGGGGTCTTGGCGCCGTGCTCGCGCACCTCGGCGCGGGCCGCGGAGAGCCCTTTATAGGAGGCGTTGGACTTGGGCGCGAGGGCCAGGTAGACGGCGGCCTGGGCGAGGTTGAGCGCGCACTCCGGCAGCCCGACCCGGTCGACCGCGCGGGCGGCGGCGTCGGCGACGAGCAGCGCCTGCGGGTCGGCGTTGCCGACGTCCTCGGAGGCGAGGATGACCATGCGGCGGGCGATGAAGCGTGGGTCCTCTCCGCCCTCCAGCATCGCCGCCAGGTAGTAGAGCGAGGCGTCGACGTCGGAGCCGCGCGTCGCCTTGATCCAGGCGGAGACGAAGTCGTAGTGGCGATCGCCCTGGCGGTCGTAGTCGATCGCCTTGCGCTGCAGCGCGTCCTCGATCGCGGCCACGTCGACGCGCCCGCCCCCGGCGCGCTCGGCCGCCCGCTCGAGCGCCGAGAGCGCCACCCGGGCGTCGCCGCCGCTGCGCTCGGCCAGCATCGCCAGGGCGTCGTCGTCGACCGGCGGCGGCGCGGGCAGGCCGCGCTCCGGATCGGACAGCGCCCGCCGCAGCAGCTCCACAACCTGCTCCGGCTCCAGCGGCCGCAGCTCGTAGACCTGGGCGCGAGAGAGCAGCGCCGAGTTGACCTCGAAGTAGGGGTTCTCGGTGGTCGCGCCGATCAGGGTCAGCAGCCCGTCCTCGACCGCCGGCAGCAGCGCGTCCTGCTGGGCCTTGTTGAAGCGATGGATCTCGTCGAGGAAGAGGATCGTCGGCCGCCCCAAGCTGCGCCGCCGCTCCCGCGCCCGCTCGATCGCCCCGCGGATCTCGGCTTTGCCGGCGTTGACCGCCGACTCCTCCTCGAACGCTCCCTCGGCCCCGGCGGCCGCGATCCGCGCCAGCGTCGTCTTCCCTGCTCCCGGCGGCCCGTAGAGGATCGCGCTGTGCGGGCGCCCACTCTCGATCGCCACCCGCAGCGCCGACCCCGGCCCCAACACATGCTCCTGCCCGACGAGTTCATCCAGGCTCCGCGGTCTCATCCGCA
This sequence comes from uncultured Solirubrobacterales bacterium, assembly GCA_963846515.1. Lineage (GTDB taxonomy): Bacteria > Actinomycetota > Thermoleophilia > Solirubrobacterales > 70-9 > VAYN01. Next base: position 47,035 of record CAWJWC010000006.1, read on the forward strand.
CGGCAAGCGGGGCGTCAGCAGCTACAACCTCCCGACCTGGACCGGGCGGCCCTTCACTCGTGTCGAACAGCCGGTCGTTCACTGGGGGCTGAGTATGAGGGGCGTCGGGGAGGGCTCGGCAGAGCCTCCCCGCTGTTGCTCCGACGAGCCCTCCCCGACGCCCCTCCCTCACCGCTCTAGAATCGTCAAATGGCTACCACCGAGGTAAAACCAGCAGCCCTGTCCACATCGACCCTCGAGTCCTTCAATCCCGCCACCGGCGAGCTCGTCGGATCGGTCCCGACGATCACCCCAGATGAAGTCCAGGCCGTGGTCGACGACGTCGCCCGGATCCAGCCCGCCTGGGCGGAGCTGCCGGCGAAGACGCGCGCCGTCTACATGCGCCGCGCCGCCGACGCCCTGCTCGACGACATCGACGAGGTCGCCGAGCTGCTGGTTCGCGAGCAGGGTAAGCCGCGGGTCGAGGCCTACACGATGGAGCTACTGCCGACGATCGACGCCCTGCACTGGTGCGCCAAGGCGGGGCCAAAGATCCTCGCCAACGAGAAGGTGCCGATGACCCAGGGCTTCACGCTCTCCAAGAAAGCGCACTTCTCGTATGAGCCAATCGGCGTCGTCGGGGTGATCGCCCCCTGGAACTACCCCTGGTCGATCCCCTTCGGCGAGGTCGCGATCGCGCTGATGGCAGGCAACGGCGTCGTGCTCAAGCCGGCCAGCCTGACGCCGCTGCTGGGCGAGCGGATCGCCAAGGTCTTCGAGAAGGCGGGGCTGCCGGAAGGGCTGGTCCGGGTCGTCCACGGCGGCGGCGCGGTCGGCGGCGCGCTCGCCCGCTCCAGCGTCGGCAAGGTCTTCTTCACCGGCTCGGTCGAGGTCGGCCGCAAGGTGGGTGAGGTCTGCGCCGCACAGCTCAAGGGCTCGGTGCTCGAGCTCGGCGGCAAGGATCCGATGATCGTCTGCGCCGACGCCGACTTCGACAACGCCGTTTCCGGCGCCGTCTGGGGCGGCTTCGCCAACGCCGGCCAGACCTGCTCCGGGATCGAGCGCGTCTACGTGGTGCGCGAGATCGCCGACCGCTTCACCGCCGCGGTCGCCCGCGAGGCGGAGAAGCTGCGGCTCGGCGACCCGCTCGAGTGGGAGACCGAGATCGGCCCGATGACCTCCGACGGCCAGTACGAGATCGTCGTCGACCTGATCGAGGACGCGGTCGCCGCCGGCGCGACCAAGCTCTGCGGCGGCCCGGTCGACGTCCCCGGCCTACCCGGCAAGTACGTCGCCCCGAGCGTGCTCAGCGGCGTCACCCACCAGATGCGGATCATGCACGAGGAGATCTTCGGCCCGGTGCTGCCGATCGTCGTCGTCGATTCCGAGCAGGAGGCGATCGACCTCGCCAACGACTCCCAGTTCGGGCTCGGCGCCTCGGTCTGGACCAAGGACCGCCAGAAGGGCGAGCGGATCGCGCGGCGGATCGAGTCGGGCATGGTCTGGGTCAACGACCACTCCTTCAGTCACGGCGCCTGCCAGTGCGCCTGGGGCGGGGTCAAGGACTCCGGGGTCGGCCGCTCGCACTCCAAATTCGGCTTCTATGAGTGCGTCAACATCAAGATGAACGCCTGGGAGCCGGGCCTCACCCGCGACTTCTGGTGGCATCCCTACGACCGCACGCTCGGCGAAGCGGTGCGCACGTCGGCGAAAGCGCTCTACGGCAAAGGCGCCGCCCGCACCGAGGCGCTGCGCCAGGGCGCCGGCTCGCTGCTCAAGGTCGGGCAGCGCACGCTGAAGAAGCGGCGCTAGGTGTAGATGCCAGCCACGTTGTTCCGGTTCAGCTCCTGCAGCCGAGCGATCGGCGGCCGGTGACCGAGGGCGCCATGTCTTCGCCTGAAGTTGTAGCGCTCGATCCAGCCCGATAGGGCCGCGGCCCTATCGGGCGAGCTGCCGTAGACGGCGGCATAGGCCCACTCGCGCAGCATCGTGCGGATGAAGCGCTCGGCCTTGCCGTTGGTTTGTGGTCGGTAAGGCTTGGTGCGCAGGTGCTTGATCCCAAGGACTCGACAGGCGAGGGCGTGCCTCGCGGAGCGGTAGGCGGAGCCGTTGTCTGTCATCAGGCGCTCGACCTTGACGCCGTGAGAGACATAGAAGGAGATCGCCCGCTCGAGAAACCCGATCGCAGTAGGCGTCTTCTCGTCGGGCAGCACCTCGACGTAGGCGAGGCGGGTGGCGTCGTCGACGCAGACGTGCACGCACTCCCAGCCGACCTGCCTGCGCCGCACACCGGAGCCATCGGTGCGTTCTGGATTGTGGCGCCGACTCGGGCGGCCGAGGATCCGGTGCCCGGCACCGCCCACGATCCGCCCCAGCTTCTTGACGTCGATGTGGATCAGCTCACCGGGTCGTTGCTTCTCATAGCGGTGGATCGGTTCGGGCGGCTGCAGGCGAGAGAGCTTGCCCAGGCCGATCCTCTTCAGGACCGCGGAGACCGTCGAGGTCGCCATCTCCAGGGTCTCGGCGATCTCAGGGCCAGTCAGCCGCAATCGCCGCAGGGCGGCGATTGCCTCGACTCGATCCTCGGGGGTGGCATTGTGGACGCGGCATGGGGCCGAGCTGCGATCGAGCAGGCCGCTCTCGCCTTCTGAGCGGTAGCGGCGCACCCATTTGCCGGCGGTGCGCTCGCTCACTCCGGCGGCCTCGGCCGCCTCCGCGAGCGACCACTTCTGCTCGATAACTCGCCGACAGATCACAAGCCGCCCCTTCGGGCCGAGCTTGGCATTAGCGTGAAGGTCCATTCGGGTCTTCTCCTTGGTGCTGGTGGCTTCGACACCTCCAGCCTCCAAGGAGGCCCGGATGAACAACGTGCTTAGGAACTACACCTAGGCGTGTCGGCTTGGTCGCACTATTTACGACCAAGCCGACACAGCGAGATCAGCCGCCGCCGATTTCGACCGTCCGGGAGACGGCGCTGAGGCAGGTCGCAACCGGTCCCGCCGGGCTCGAGGCCTTGACTTCGGCGTAGACCATCGCCGGGATCTTGACGTTTTCGTTCAGTTCGTCGAGGTCGGCCTTCCAGTTGCCGTTCCCCTTCGACTTGACGCGGCTGAGGACGCCGTTGCCCTTCTGCTTGAGGACGACGGTACGTTCGCCGACGCAGGTGGGGTCGGCGGCGCTGACCTTGCCCTGGTAGCCGACGGAGCCGATCGTCACCGTCGTCTTCACGCCGGCCTCTTTGCCCGATCCGGCCGACATCGCCATCGGGACCCCCAGCGCCAGCGTCGCGCCAAAGGCCGCCACCAGCGCAGCCCAGTTCCGCTTCCTCATCCGTTCCTCCTTCGATACCGGTCTGTGTTCTGAAGTGCCGCGCCACCCTAGACGGAGCCACCCTCCTCCGCCTCCCGCTCTTCCTCCACTTCTCGTTCGAGTTTCTCTTCCACCGGTCCCAGCCACTTGTGCGTGAAGTCAAGCCAGTCTTCGCCGTAGTCTCCGAGCAGGATCGGGTAGTGCATCTCGCCGTCGTCGATCGCCTTCGCCGCCGCCCGCAGGTCGCCGTCGAAGAGGTGCTCTTTGACGCTCAGGATCAAGCGACGCTGGCGACGCAACAACTCCAGCTGATCCTCCTTCGGCAGCGCGTCCGCGAAGAACGCCCTCAGCATTCCCTCGTAGCGCATCTGCGGCGGTACTTCGCGGGGCGAGCGCAGCCAAGCGAGCAGGGCCTCCTCGCCGGCCGCGGTCAGCTCGTAGCGAGCACGCGACCTGGCGCCATGGGAATCGTCGCTTCGGACCAGCAATCCACCGCTCTCCAGCTTGGCCAGCTCGGGATAGACCTGAGCGAGCGAGGTTGGCCAGAAGGCGCTGGTCCCGGCGTCGGCGGCCTTCTTGATCGCATAGCCCGACGTGGCACCGAAGCGGACCATTCCCAGCACGAGGTAGGAGATCGTCCTGAGCTTCACCCCAGACCCCCACGGGGTCGCTGAAACCGGTCTCCCGAGACCAATTGTGTTCCTCTGAGGATTCGGCTTTGATGCATCCATTCGGTTATATCGAAGCGGACGGGGGGATCATGAGCACGAGGAACGCAATAGCCAGTTGGGCGGCATGCGCGGCAATCCTTGCGCTGCTCGCTGCGGACGCGCTCGGCACCACCCGCGTGGTCGCCGGCAACCTCATCCTCGACTTCGAATTCGACTCCGCGCCGGCGAAACTGCCGCGCCACGAGGACGCCCCGATCAAGTTCTGGGGTTACGTCAAGTTCGCGACCAAGGACGGGGCGACTCCGCCAGCGCTGGACCGGATGACCTTCGAAATCGACAAGTTCGGGCACCTCGAGACGCGCGGGCTCCCCATCTGCACGCGCGCCAAGCTGAAGGCGACCACGCCCTCACAGGCCCGCAAGCTTTGCCCCGGTGCGATCGTCGGCACCGGGACCGGCAGCGGAATCGTCGAGTTTCCCGAACAGGCCCCGCTGCCCGCCCGGTCGCCGCTGACCTTCTTCGACGGGCCGCGCATCGGGGGCGACCCCTCGCTGATCGTCCACGCCCATCTGACCATCCCTGTTCCCACCACCTACCTCGTCCCTTTGCGAATCGAAAGCATCAGCAAAGGCATCTACGGCTTCCGGGTCGAGTCGGAGTTCCCGGCGATCGCCGGCGGCTACGGCTCGGTCACCGGCTTCGACTTCCGCTTCGACCGTAAATGGCGGTTCAAGGGAGAGCGATTGCACTACATCTACGCGCGCTGCCCGATCGGGCGCCTGCAGGCCCGGATCGAGACCCGGTTCGAGGACGGCACCCAGCTCTTCGGCAATTTCGTCGACGGCTGCCAGGCGCGCTGAGAGCGCGCAGACCTTCACAATCCCCGGCGTGGGACCCGAGAACACGCCATCCCCGAGCCGGCGATCCGGCTCGCGGGCCTGCGCCGCGACTACGGCGAACGCACCGCGCTGGACGGCGTCGGCTTGGAGCTGGACGCCGGCGAGTCGCTGGTCGTGCTGGGGCCGAACGGGGCCGGCAAGACGACGCTGCTGCGGATCCTCGCGACGCTACTGCGGCCGAGCGGCGGCGAGGCGGTGGTGCTCGGCTGCGCGCTCCCGGGCGAGGCCTGGAAGCTGCGTGGGCGGATCGGCTACCTCGGCCATGAGCCGCTGCTCTACCGCGACCTCACGGGACGCGAGAATCTGCGCTTCCACGCCAAGCTGCACGGAATCGCCGGGGCCGGGGCGGAGGAGCGGATCGCCGGCGTACTCACCGCCGCCGGGATCGAGCGCCGCGCCGACGAGCGGGTTGCCGAGCTCTCCGCCGGGATGCGGCAGCGGCTGGCGATCTGCCGCTGCGTCCTGCACGAGCCGGCGCTGCTACTGCTCGACGAGCCAGACTCCAACCTCGATGCCGAGGGGCGCGAGCTGGCACGCGGCCTGATCGGCCCAGGCGGCGGCCGCACCCGCGTCGTCGTCACCCACGACCCCGAGCGCCACCTGCCGGAGGCCGACCGAGTGCTGCGGCTGGGCATCGGCGAGGCGGCGGCGGTCTCGTGAGCGCGCCGGCCTCCACCGCGGCGAGCGTCACCCCCTCGCGCGTCGCCTTCGCGGCGATCCTCGCCAAGGACCTGCGGGCGGAGCTGCGCACCCTGCAGTCGCTGCCGGCGATGGCGCTGTTTGCGATCACCACCTTCGTCATCTTCCGCTTCGGCCTCGACCGCACCAGCCTCTCCGGCAGCCTCGCCGCCGGCGTGCTCTGGGCGACCCTCTTGTTCGCCGCCGTGCTCGGGATCAACCGCCTCTTCGTCGCCGAGCGCGAGGAGGGCGGCTTCGACGCGATCCGGCTCGCCCCGATCGACCGCAGCGTCCTCTTCGCCGCCAAGGCGGCGGCGCTGCTCGCCTACCTGCTCGCCCTGGAGCTGGTCGCGGTGCCGATCTTCGCCCTCTTCTTCCTCGACTCGCTGGCCGGCCTGCCGCCGCTGCTGGCAATCCTGCTGCTGGCCGACCTCGGCCTCGCCGTGACCGGCACCCTGATCTCCTCGATGGCGGTCAACTCGCGTGCCCGCGACCTGCTCGTGCCGCTGGTGCTGCTGCCGCTGGTCGTGCCGCTGATGATCGCCGCGACCGGCGCGACCGAGCCACTGCTCGAGCTGGGCGGTCCCGCCTACGACCGCTTCGGCACCTGGCTGATGGTGCTCGGGCTATACGATCTGATCTTCGGCCTGGTCGGCTACGCGGTGTTCGACTTCCTCCTGGAGGACTGACCGGGCAAGGCGCCGCCCTCCCCCGCCAAGCATGTACGGCAAAGGACTGAGACCACTCTCGATCGCCACCGTGGCGATGCTCGCCCTGTCGCTTTCGCTGGTCTTCTTCTACGCCCCGCTCGACGCCGACCAGGGCTTCATCCAGAAGATCTTCTACCTGCACGTGCCGCTGGCGATCGTGGCGCTGGTCGGGTTCGTGGTCGGCGGCGTCCTCGCGATCGCCCACCTGCGCAGCGGCAACCGCAAGTGGGACGCCTATTCGTACGTGGCGATTCACATGTCGGTGATCTTCGGCGTCGCCGTCCTGATCACCGGCTCGATTTGGGCCAAGGGCTCCTGGGGCCACTGGTGGGTCTGGGACGAGCCGACCCTGGTCAGCTTCCTGATCGTCTTCCTCATGTACGCCACCTATTACCCCTTCCGCTACGCGATCGAGGAACCGGAGCGGCAGGCCCGCTACGCCTCGGTCTTCGCGATCGTCGCCGGCGCCTTCGTGCCGCTCAACTTCATGGCGGTGCGGATGGCCGAGAGCCTCGTCCACCCGCGCACCTTCGCCACCGCAAACGGCGGCCTGCCCGGCGAGATGATGCTCGTCTTCCTCTGCAGCCTGGTCGCGACCGCATTGCTCTGGGTGACCCTGGTCAAGTTCGAGCTGACCGCGAAGAGCGCCTCCGGCCAGGTCAAGCGGCTGCGCCGCGCGCTCGACGCGCCCGCGCCCGGCGCCGGCTCCCGAATCGCCCCGGAGGTGAACTGATGCTGGACCTGCTGCCCGTCGCCGCGCCCGCCCTGCCGCTCGACGAGGCCGGCAAGTACGTCGCCGGCGCCTACGTCGTCTTCGTCGTCCTGCTCGTCGTCTACGTCGCGATCATGGCGGCGAAAGTGCAGCGGATCGAGCGTGAGCTGCGTGAGCTCGCCGGCTTTGCCGAGCAGCGCAAGCAGGAGGAGATCCAGCGCGAGGAGGTCAGCGCCTGATGTCCGAGCTGCTCGCGCTCGGCGTCTCCCACAAGACGGCGCCGCTCGACTTGCGCGAGCGCCTGGCCCTGACCGAGGGCCGCGCCGCCGGCGTCCTGCGCGAGCTGACCGACGCCGCCGGGATCCACGAGGCGGGGGCGATCTCGACCTGCAACCGCACCGAGCTCTACCTGGTCGTCTCCGATCCGGTCGAGGCGGAGTCGACAGGGCTGGGGGTGCTCACCCGCGAGGCGGAGATCCGCCCAACCGAGCTGCTCGGCCACCTCTACTCGCTGCGCGCCGAGGAGGCCGCCCGCCATCTGCTGCGGGTCACCGCGGGGCTCGACTCGATGATCCTCGGCGAGGCCGAGATCCAGGGCCAGGTCAAACGCGCCTACGAGCTGGCGCTGGTCGAGGGCGCCACCGGCCCGATCCTCAACCGCCTCTTCCGCGGCGCCCTCGCCGCCGGCGGCCGCGCCCGCGAGGAGACTGGGATCGGCGAGAAGGGCGTCTCGATCCCCTCGGTCGCGGTCGAGCTGGCGCGCCGCTCGCTCGGCGACCTCTCCGAGCGCCGCGTCCTGGTCGTCGGCGCCGGTGAGACCGCAGAGCTGGTCGCCCGCGCCCTGACCGCTCGTGGCGTGCGCACCGTCTTCGTCGCCAACCGCCACTACGACCGCGCGATCGGGCTCGCCCAGCGCTTCGCCGGCGAGGCGGTCCGCTTCGAGGAGCTGCCCGAACAGCTGGCCGAGGCCGACATCGTCGTCACCGCGACCAACTCGCCCCACCACATCGTCGAGCGCGACGGCCTCGCACAGGTGATGGCGGGGCGGGAGCGGCCGCTACTGGCAATCGACATCGCCGTGCCGCGCGACATCGAGCCGGACTGCCGCGAGGTCCCCGGGGTCAGCGTCTACGACATCGACGACGTGCAGCAGATCGTCGAACGCAACGCCAGCGGCCGCGAGTCCGAGGCGACCCGGGCCGAGCAGATCATCGACGTCGAGCTCGACCGCTTCGAGCACTGGCTGGCGGCGCTCGAGGTGGTGCCGACGATCGGGGCGATGCGGGAGCGCAGCGACGAGATCGTGCGCCGCGTGCTGGCCGAGAACGAGGGTCGCTGGGAGAGCCTCAGCGAGGCCGACCGCGAACGGCTGCAGGCGATGGCGAAGGCGATCGCCTCGCGGCTGCTGCACGAGCCGACGCTTCGCATGCGGCGGTCGGCCGGTACCGACGAGGCGTACCTCTACGTCAGCGCGCTGCGGGAGCTGTTCGGGTTGGATGTCGAGACGGAACCAGAAGCGGAGGGCGAAGGAACTGTGACCGAGCTGCGTAGGAGCGATCCCGGTAGGGGTGCCACTTAACTTTTTCGAGCTGCGTCTGCGGCGACCGACGATGGCAGGCGGCGAAAAAGTACAAGACGTTCCACCCCTACCGGGATCGCTCCTCACTCAAGCGACTCCCTCTATCCCTACCGGGATCTCTCCTTAAGCACGCACTCAGATGATTCGGATTGCCACTCGCGGTAGCAAACTTGCCCTGACCCAGGCGCGGCTGGTGGCCGACATGCTCGGCGGAGCAGAGCTGGTCGAGGTGTCCTCCGATGGGGAGAAGGGGGACAAGTCGCGGTTTGTGCGGGGGGTTGAGCGGGCGCTTCTCGACGGTGCGGCCGATGTGGGTGTGCACTCGGCGAAGGATCTGCCGGGGGAGATGGTGGCGGAGTTGGAGATTGCGGCGGTGCCGGTGCGTGAGGACCCGGCTGACGTCTGGATCGGCCCCGGCTCTTCGCTCGATGACGTGGCGGAAGGGGCACGGGTCGGGACCGCGAGCCTGCGGCGGCGAGCGCAGCTGCTTGCTGCGCGGCCCGACCTGCAGGTCGAGGAGCTGCACGGCAACGTCGACACCCGGCTGCGCAAGCTCGCCGAGGGTGAGTTCGACGCGATCGTGCTTGCCGCCGCCGGCCTGCGGCGACTCGGGCGTGAGAGCGAGATCGGCTTCGCGATCCCGACCGAGACGATGACTCCGGCGCCGGGCCAGGGGACGCTGGTCCTGCAGGCTCGCACCGGCGACGAGCAGACCGCCGCGGCGGTCGCGGGCGTGTTCGACCTCGACGCGGCCCGGGAGCTGACCGCCGAGCGGGCCACGGTTCGCCTGCTCGACACGAGCTGCACGACGCCGGTCGGCGTCTTCGCCAGGGTCAGCGGGAAGCAACTCGAGATCGAGGCCTTCGTCGGCCTCCCCGACGGCAGCGAGTGGCTGCGCGACCGAATCGAGGGCGACGCCGACGAGCCGGCCGTCGCCGGCGTCCTGCTCGCCGAGCGCCTGCTCGGCGCCGGGGCCCGTGACCTCCTCGACCGCGCCGAGGCGATGGCATGACCGTCGGTGGGCCGAAATCCGCTGATATAGAGCGGAAATCGGCCCGTCGACCTCAAAGAGGGTGCGCATGACGGCCCGCGCCGGGGTCGTCTATTTGGTCGGTGCCGGGCCCGGCGATCCCGGCCTGATGACGACCCGCTCGCTAGAGCTGATCGCCGCCGCCGACGCGATCTTCTACGACCGTCTAATCCCATCCGGCGCCCTCGACGGCGCGCGAGCGGACGCCGAGCTCATCTACGTCGGCAAGGTCCCCGAACCACCCCCCGACGGGCCAAAACCCGCTGATATAGAGCGGAAATCGGCCCGTCGGCTGGAGAGCTCGGTGCCACAGGAGGAGACGAACGCGCGGCTGGTTGAGGCGGCGCGCGCTGGCAAGAGCGTCGTCCGGCTCAAGGGCGGCGACCCCTTCGTCTTCGGTCGCGGCGGCGAGGAGGGGGAGGCTCTGCGCGCCGCCGGGGTCGAGTTCGAGGTCGTGCCTGGGGTGACCGCCGGCGTCGCCGCCACCGCCTACGCCGGCATCCCGGTCACCCACCGCGACGATGCCTCCGCGGTCGCCTTCGTCACCGGCCATGAGGACCCGGAGAAGGGCACCTCGGCGCTCGACTGGGAGGCACTCGCCCGCTTCCCCGGCACGCTCGTCTTCTACATGGGGGTCAAACGGCTGGCCGAGAACGCCGCGGCGCTGATCGGGGGCGGCCGCGATCCGGACGAGCCGGCGGCGGCGATCGAACGCGGCACCTTGCCGGGCCAGCGCACGGTCAGCGCGACGCTGGGGTCAATCGCCGACGCGGTCGAGCGCGAGGGGATCGGCGCGCCGGCCCTGATCGTGGTCGGGTCGGCCGCCGCACGCCGGGAAGAGCTCGCCTGGCTCGAGCGGCGGCCCCTGCACGGACGCCGCGTCGTCGTCACCCGCGCCCGCGCCCAGGCCAGCGGCCTCGCCGCGACCCTGCGCGAGCTCGGCGCCGAGGTGGTCGAGCTGCCAGCGATCCGGATCGAGCCGCGGCTCGAGGGCGACGATGTGCGCCGCATGGTCGACTCGATCCGCGCGTACTCGCTGATCTGCATCACCAGCCCCAACGGAGCCGACCTTCTGTTCGAGGCCCTGGCGAGAGGGGACGGGGTCGCCACAGATGACGATGCGCCAGCTTCGGGCGAGGGTACGTCGGGCAACGATGCCGGCGGCCGGCGGCGCGACGCCCGCGCACTCGCCGGCGCCACCGTCGCCGCGATCGGCCCGGGAACCGCGCGCGCGCTCGCCCGCCACGGGATCGCCGCCGACGTCGTCCCCGAGCGCTTCGTCGCCGAGGCTCTGGTCGAAGCGCTGGCCGGCGTCGAGGTCGCGGGCAAGCGCGTGCTCGTCGCCCGCGCCGCCGAAGCCCGCGACGTGCTCCCCGACGCCCTACGCGAGCGCGGCGCCGAGGTCGACGTCGTCGCCCTCTACGAGACCGTCCGCGAGCAGCCCGACGAGGCAGCGGTCGAGGCCGCCCAGGGCGCCGACTACGTCACCTTCACTTCCTCCTCGACCGTGACCAACCTGACCGAGGCGCTCGGCGCCCGCTTCCCGAAGAACGCCCGTGTCGTCTCGATCGGCCCCGTAACCAGCGAGACCGCCCGCGCCGCCGGCCTCGAGGTCGACGTCGAGGCCGAGCGCCACGACCTCGACGGCCTCCTCACCGCCCTCTTGGAGGACGCGGCGAAGTGACCCCGAGCTTGCTGTCGTCGTTTGTGTCGCATAGCGGTACAAAGGACGACAGCAACTCTCCGCGATGAGCTTCGGCGTCCCGCACCGGCACTTTCGCTCCACCGACTCGACCAACACGCGCGCTCGCGAGCTGGCCGCGGCCGGCGCCCCGTACGGCACCGTCGTTACCGCCGCCGAGCAGACCGCCGGACGGGGACGGCAGGGCCGCATCTGGACCGCGCCGCCCGGCAAAGCGCTGCTCTACTCCGCCCTTCTGCGCCCACTCGAGGAGCGCCACGTCATGCTCCCGCTGGCGGTCCCGCTCGCCGTCTGCGCCGCCGCCGAGGAGCTGCACCCCGGAATCGAGTGCGCCGTCAAGTGGCCCAACGACATCTGGCTGGATGAAAGAAAGCTGGCGGGAATTCTGATCGAGGCAAGACCACAAGACGGCTGGGCGGTCATCGGGGTCGGTCTGAACCTCACGATCACTCCAAATGAGTTTCCGCCCGACCTCCGCAACACCGCTACCTCTCTCTTCAGCTCCCGGGAGGAAGGCACCGGCTCCACCAAGGGCGCTCGGGGGAAGTCCCGACGGAGCCTCCCCGCTGTTGCGACGGCGGGACTTCCCCCGAGCGCCCTCGCTGCAACGAAAGTCTTGAACCGTCACCTCGCTCACTGGGTCGAAGCCGACCCAGTGACCGTGCTGGCCGCCTGGCGCGAACGCGATGCGCTGCGCGGTCGCGAGGTCGCCTGGGACGAGGGGTCGGGAATCGCCGACGGCGTCGACGAGCGCGGCTACCTACTCGTCCGACTCGCCGACGGCGACCGCGTCGCCCTCGGCGCCGGCGAGGTCCACCTGCGCCTCTGAGCTCTCCGCGGCCTTGGCGCCCTTCGCCTCGCCGTTCTGATCGCCACCACGCCGTTTGTTGCGTTTCTTGCGCCGCCGCTTGCCGCCTTTGGGGAAGTTGCGCAGCAGCTCGCGCGCTACGCCAGAGGGTTTCCGAGCCATCCGCATCCGCGCCCCACGCAACACCTCCTCGCCCTCGGGAGTGTGCGAGACCGCCGCGGCGAGCAGCGCCACCGCCAGCCGCCGGTCCTGTTTGCGCGACGCGTGCACGAGCCGGCGCGCGTTGCGGCCGTGCGCGCGGCCGGAGGAGTTGACCAGCAGGCCGAGCAGCCGCTTCGTCTCCGGCCAGCGTTGCACCGCGTACTCCTCGTGCAGTTCGCGGGTGTAGGAGGCAAGCCGCCAGACCCACGCCTGCGCCTGGTCGCGGCGGCCGATCCGCTTGTCGACCAGCGCCTGCAGCAGGGTCTTCGTCCCGGCCCGTTTGTCCTCGCGGCTCCAGGTGCCGACGATTTCGATCGCGTCGTCGAAGGCCTCGGGGTCGCCGAGGTCGGCGATCTCCCCCAGCGCTTTCAGCCGCAGCTGCGCGTTGCGGTTGCGCTGCACGCAGGTGAGCAGGAAGCGGCGGCGCAGCTCCTTGGTCTTGTCGTTCTGCAGCATCGCCCGCGCCCGTCGCCAGCCCTGGGTGTTGACCCGGGCCCCGGCCAGCGCCGCCCAGGCGTGCTGCTCGGGGTAGTCGAGGTTCTCGACCGCGATCCGCCAGATCTCCCGTTCAAGCACCTCCATCCGCTTCGCCTCGACGTCGGAGACGGGGACGATCCGTCGCTCGACCCGGACCCTGCGGCCGCGGCCGCGGCGCACCGGCCCGACCACGATCGCGCCGCCACGGTAGACGTCGCGGTCGAGCAGGCTGTGCAGGGTGACGATCGACTCGTCATGGGTGGTCGCCGGGTGCACGAAGTCGATCACCAGGCCGGCCTCCTTGCCCGGCGCCCGCCGGGTCACGCGGCCGACCCGCTGCTGGTAGATCCGCCGCGAGGCGGTCGGCGCCAGGTGCATGCAGATCGTCGCCCGCGGCGAGTTCCAGCCCTCCGCCAGCAGCATCGCGTTGCAGAGCACGTCGACGTCGCCGCGTTCGAAGCCGGCGAGGATCTCGGCCAGTTCGCGCTTCGGCGTCTCGCCGGAGACCGCCTGGGCGTTGATCCCGGCGTTGCGGAAGGCTTTGGCGACGTTCTTGGCGTGCTGGACTCCGGCCGTGTAGAGGACGCCGGGGACCTTGCGAAAGCGGGTCTTGTAGAGGTCGGCGATCGCGACGTTGAACGGCTCCTGGTCGAGCAGCGCCGCCAGCTCCTCCTGGTCGAAGTCCTGGTCGACCTCGCCTTTACGCAGCGGCACCTTGGCGATCGTCCGCACCCCCGGACCGGGCGGGATGCGCAAGCAGCGCAGCGGCGAGATCACGCCGCGGCGGGCCGCCTGGGCGAGGTCGAAGCGCGAGGTCTGGGTCGGGAAGAGGTCGGCGACGTGGCGGGCGATCAACGCCCCGGTCGCGGTCATCCCGATGAAGACGGGACCGGGCCAGGCGCGGATGCAGGCGCTGGTTTTCTCGCCGAGCGCGGTGTGGGCCTCGTCGCAGATCACGATCGAGTAGGCGTCGGAGACTTTCTTGTGGTTGCGCACGAACCACTGGTAGGTCTCGACCGTGACCGGGCCGTCGGGGTCGTCGCGGCCGTCGAGCAGCGGCGGGCGCAGTCGCTCCTTGTAGCCGCGGTCGGAGATCTCTCCGATGAACTGGTCGACCAGGTTGCGCCGGTGGGTGAGGATCAGCACGCCGCCGGTCTTACTGGCCTCGATGAAGCCGACCGCGGCGACCGTCTTGCCGGCGCCGGTCGCGTGCTCGAACCAGAAGCGGCGGGCGGCCCCGGGGTCCTCCGGCGCCTCCTCGACCACCTCCTCGTCCTCGTCGGCCGGCGCTTCCTCCCAGTCCTGCGGCTCCTCGTCGGGAGCGAGCTCCTCGTCCTCCTCCAGCTCCTCGTCCTCGTCCTCTCCCGCGGCGCCGTTAGCGCTCGGCTCCTCCTCATCGACCTCCGTGGCCGCAGCCTCAACCTCGTCCGCGGCCGCGTCGCCGTTGCGGCGCTCGTCGTCGGAGATGACCTGTTGCTCGGCCATCAGCTCGGCCAGAGTGCCGGAGAGCGCGTCGACCTGGTGGGGGTTCAGTTCGGCGCCGTCGAGCAGCTTCGGCGGTTCGTCAGCCAGCAAGCGCTCCAGGCCCAGCAGCAGCGAGAAGTCGCGGCGCCACTCGATCGACGGGTACTCGGCGCCCGCGTCGAGCTCGCTCAGCGCCGCGTCGAGGGCGCGGCGGCGGGCGGTGCCCGGAGCCAGCGCCTCGGGGCCTTCGCCGTCGAGCAGCAACGGCTCGCGGGCAAACTCGGCTGCCCGCTCGATATCGGCGTTTGAAGGAACTGCCGCAGACGCGGCAACGTCGCTGGTCTTGGCCATAGAAGGCTTCTGGGGTCCGCCCCGCCGAGCATGGAAAGGTCGGCCGGAGCAAGTGAACGAGGGCTGCGGGAAGTCGGTAACCCTTCCTCCCCGAGATCTCAGCGGCTCGCATACGGCGAACCGAACGTACGTATTGTAATCACGGATCCGATGAGCACGGGACGAAAGCTGCGCATAACGGTGCTGGCGCCGATCCTGATCGCCCTCGCCGTGGCCGGCTGCGGCTCCTCCGAGAGCGACGCCGGCGGCGGCGCGCCGCCCGATTACGAGCGCGCCCTGGCCGGGTCGCCCCCGAAGCTCGCGGCCGTGCACGAGCAGGCCAACGAGCTGCTGCCCGGCGGGCTCGACGCCTACGAGCAGCGGATCGAGTCGCTGCGTGGCTACCCGGTCGTGGTCAACGTCTGGGCCTCCTGGTGCGGCCCCTGCCGCTACGAGTTCCCGATACTGCAGAAGCTCTCGGCCCGCTACGGAAAGCGGGTCGCCTTCCTTGGCGTCGACTCCGAAGACGAGGCCAAGGCGGCGAGGACGTTCCTCGAAGAGGAGCCGGTCCCCTACCCTAGCTACAGCGATCCAGACAAAGAGATCCTCGACTCGCTGGAGGCGTTCGGCGGTCTCCCCGACACCGCTTTCTACGACCGCGAGGGGGAGCTCATCTACTTGAAACAGGGTCAGTACGCCGATCACGAGGCGCTGGAAGAGGACTTTCGCCGCTACGCGCTGCAGGGCGGATAATCCCGGCGGTGGAAACTTTCGTCGTCATCGCGCTGGTCGGGTTCGCGCTGCTGCTGGCCGAGCTGCTGCTGCCCACCGGCGGTGTCCTCGCGGCGCTGGGCGCGGCCGGCCTGATCGCCGGCGGCATCGTCGCCCTCGGCTCCGACTCGAGCGCCGCCGACTACGCTGGCCCAGGCCTGATCACGCTTGGCATCCTCTCCGCCGCCACCTTCTACTTCGTCGCCCGCAAAGTCGTCGCGGCCCACCGCGACCAGCCGGTACGGACCGGGGTCGAGGAGCTAACCGGGGCAACCGCCGAGGCCCGCTCGGAGATCGACCCCGAGGGCAAGGTCTGGCTCGAGGGCACGCTCTGGGCCGCCCGCCTGGCGAACGGGAGCGGCCCGGCACGGCTGGGGGATAAAGTCACCGTCGAGGCGGTCGACGGGCTAACTCTGGTGGTGCGCCCGCAGGCACCGTCCGCACAAGCGACCGAAGGAGAAGGCTGATGGAAATCGCGCTCGGGGTTATCGTCGTCCTCGCCTTCTTCGCGCTGATCGCGGTCGGCCTGTCGGTGAAGGTCCTGCGCGAGTACGAGCGCGGCGTCATCTTCCGCCTCGGTCGCCTGATCGCGACCAAGGGGCCCGGCCTGATCCTGCTGATCCCGCTGATCGACCGCATGGTCAAGGTCGACCTGCGGACGGTGACGCTGAACGTGCCGCCACAGGAGGTGATCACCCGCGACAACGTGCCCTGCCGGGTCAACGCGGTCGCCTACTTCCGCGTCGTCGACCAGAACCGGGCCGTGGTCGAGGTCGAGAACTACCTGCTTGCCACCTCGCAGATCTCGCAGACGGCGCTGCGCTCGGTACTCGGCAAGGCCGAACTCGACCAGCTGCTGGCCGACCGCGAGCGGCTCAACGAAGAGCTGCAGAAGATCATCGACGAATCGACTGAGCCGTGGGGCGTGAAGGTGACCGCGGTCGAGATCAAGGACGTCGAGATCCCCGAGCAGATGCAGCGGGCGATGGCTCGCCAGGCCGAGGCCGAGCGCGAGCGGCGGGCCAAGATCATCAACTCAGAGGGCGAGTTCCAGGCCGCGCAGAAGCTCACCGACGCCGCCGACATCATCAGCACTAACCCGGCCTCGCTGCAGCTGCGCTACCTGCAGACGCTGCTCGAAATCGGCAGCAATCAGAACACCACGGTGGTCTTCCCGCTGCCGATGGACGTGCTCGAGCCGTTCATCGGCAAAGGCTCGGCCGAGCGGGCCAAAGGCACGCCGCGGCCTCCGCAGCCGTCGACCCCGCCGCCGGTGGTCGTGGACGAGCCCGCCCCAGACGACCTCCCCCCCTCGCGGTCCTGAGCGCGCCCGAGATCCGCATCGACCAGCTCAGCGGGCTGAGGACGATCCTCGCCCCCGGCCGGGCCGAGCGCCCGGACCAGTTCGGCTCCGCCGCGGGGGCGACCGACCCCGAGCAGGCCGCGGCGAAAGCGGCGAGCTGCCCGTTCTGCGAGGGACGCGAGGACCGCACCCCGCTCGAGCTCTACGCGCTGCGCCCGGATGACGGCGAGCCCAACAGCCCCGGCTGGCTGACGCGGGTGGTGCCGAATCTCTACCCGGCGCTGGGCGACCCGGTGCGCGGTGCGAAATCCACCGACGGCGGGGGTAGCGGTCCGGGAGCGGGCGCAACGGCGACCGGCGCCGAAGCCGGCGCCTTTGCCAGCGGCGGCGACCCGCTGCTCGCCTCGCGGCGGACCGGCGAACCGGACCTCTTCTCCTCGCGCCCGGCGAACGGCGCCCACGAGGTGCTGATCAACGCGCCCCAGCACGCGACCGCGATGAGCGAGCTCGACGAGGATCAGTTCGCCGCCGCGGTAGCCACCTGGCGCGAGCGCATGCGGGCCCACGCGGACGCCTCCTACGTACAGCTAATCGTCAACGAGGGCGGCGGCGCCGGCGCCTCGCTCGAGCACACCCACGCCCAGCTCTACGCGCTCCCCTTCGTGCCGGCCGCAGTGGCGCGCGAGCGCGAGCGGGCCGGCGCCTACGCCGAGCGCACCGCCGGCAGCGGTCTGCTCAGCGACGTCCTGGTCGAGGAGGTGCGCCGCGCCGAGCGCCTGGTCGCGATCGACGACGAGGCGGCGCTGATCTGCCCCTGGGCCTCGCGCTCCCCCTTCGAGCTGCGCGTCGTCCCGCGCCGCCAAGCCGCCAGCTTCGCCGAGGACGACGCCGGCGGGGCGATGATCCGCACCGCACTGCGCTTGCTCGCCGAGCGCTTCGGCGGTCCGCCCGAGCTCAACCTCTGGATCCGCACCGCCCCCGCCGGCAGCGACCGCTTCCACTGGCACGTCGACGTCGCCCCCCGCCTCACGATCAAGGCCGGCTTCGAGCTCGGCACCGGCGTCGATATCAACATCTACCCGCCGGAGCGCGCGGCGAGCGACCTGCGCGAGTGCCTCTGAGTCGTCTGGCAGGCGCGTGCCGGCGTCCTCGGTCGCTCACGTGCGGAGCACGCTTCGCTCCCTGCGTCCTTGGCCTGCTTGGCCGGACGACTCAGAGTAGGGTCCCGCGATGGCACCGAACCCGCGCCCGATTCCGCGCTTCATCGCCGACTCGACCCAGGAGGGAATCCCGCACGGGCGCTTCGCCGAGCGGCTGGCGAAAGCGTTCGGCGAGGCGGTCGATGGGATCGAGGACCTGCCGGAGGGGGCGGAGCTGCCGGAGCAGATCGACTGGTTCCCCGAGCGTGCCTGGGGCGGCCGGATCTGGATCCCCTGCTCGGCCGATGCCGAGAGCGAGGAGGGCACGTTGGAGCTATTCGGCCACGTCTCCTACCTGCAGCCGCCCGGCGAGGACCCCGCTGACTTCCGGGCCAAGGCCGACTTCACGGACGTGCTCGCGGCCGACAACCCGGACTGGCGCATCGACCTCAACGACGACGTGATCGGCCGCTGGCGGGGCGAGAACGGGCGCGCCGGGGCGGTCACCCTGGTCTGGGGCCGCCCGCTTGTGCGCGGCGCCGTCGCCGCGACCGCCGAGCTCGACGGCGAGACCGTCGACCAGGAGGCGATCTCCAACGACCGCTTCACCCTGATCGCCCTCGACGCCCTCGAGGCCTACGGCGACGACGTCTTCATGCAGGTCAAGCTCTGGAGCCGCCGCGCCCAGGAGCTCGCCTCCGAGTCGCTCTACAGCTGATCGACGCCGAGCGCGACGAGCCAGCCGTCGAGGTCCTTGACTGTTCGCATCGCTTTCCCGCACTGGCACGACACCGGCAAAGTGCTTCTTCGCCCGCCTCTGCAGTGGTCCGGTGATCAAGCCCAAGGCCAGCCGAGCCTATCCGCCCCCGTCCTCGGCATCTACGCTTAGCCGGCCAGCCCCGATAGCTCAGCTGGATAGAGCGATCCCCTCCTAAGGGATAGGCCGCAGGTTCGAATCCTGCTCGGGGCGTCAGGCGACGAAGGTCTGCCAGGCGATCGCGAAGACGAGTGCGACCCCTGCAAGCTTCCCCAGCAACCAGACGAGTTCCCCGCCCGTTTCGACCCGCGACTTCCAGAGGAAACGGCGAAGCCTGATGCGCATCACGCGGTCGAAGTAAGAGCGCCCGTCTCCGCTTGGCTTGCCCTCGGGCCAATGCTTCCCGAGAACCTCGCTTTCCGCTTTGTTCAAGCCGTCGAGAAGATCGCCGGCCGGCGGCTGGGATGTGCGCAGCGAGGCGAGAGCCTCGCTCACCGCCTTGATCACCCGCTCGGCGACGGACGGCCCGGCGCCAGAACGCTCGGGTGGAATGGTGGGGGACATCTCATGCCGTCCATTCCAAATAAAGAGCGATGCAGGCCTGCCAGAAGGGCGCGTCTTTACGCTTGTACCACCGTTTTACATCAGTCGTCTCGAAGGCCGTCAGCAACTCTCCTTCTGCCATCGCGACCAGCTGGTTCCTAATTCGGCTCTGAGGGAGGTCGACCTCCCGAGTCAAATCGGTGGCGTTGACTATGCCGTCCGGGCTGAGAGCGATCGCCATCGCAACCTCGACCCGATCCCGATTGCCAAAGACCGCCTTTGACATTTGTCTGACCCGCTCACGCTGCCCAGCGGAACGGGGTACCACATCGACTGGAGATTCGATCTGGGAGGCGATAACGAAAGATCGTACATAAAAAACGGAAAACGTAAAGCAAAAAGCCTGAAGGTTTCAGAGGGTCCGGATAGAAAAAGGCAAGTCGGCTTCGTGCGGCGTGGCGCGTAGGCGGGGTGGGACCTTGGCCTTGACTGCAAGCGGTCGCCCGCGGGGGAGCAACTTTTGGGGTGGGGGCTCGGTTGTAGCGAAAGTGCAGCGAATGAGCTTTCGCAGTCTCTTGCCCTGCGGCCTGCTCGGCCTGGTCGCGCTTGGCGCCTTCGTGGCGCTGGCGCTGTTTGGGCCGGGCGAGGCGGCGGCGCGGACGATCCATTTCGAGGGCCAGAAGGTCGAGGCGCCGCGTGGCTGGCCGGCCTACCGGCTCAACGAGCGGCCGCGGATGTGCGTGCGGATGGACCGGCGCGCCGTCTATCTCGGCACGCCCGGGGCGAATCAGCGCTGCCCGGTCGACGCGGCGATCGGGCGCCAGCGGGCAATCCTGGTCGAAGGACGGGAGGCCGAGCGCGCCGACGCATCGGCACTTCCGGTCCCCCGGCGACGGATCGCCAGCGCCTCGGCCGGCGGCAGCGTCTTCGCCGGGCTCGGCTTCGACGCCTGCACCGCCCCTTCTTCGAGCGCGATGCGGGCCTGGGGCGAATCGCCCTACCGCGCGGTCGGCGTCTACATCGGCGGGCTCAATCGCGGCTGCTCGCAACCGAACCTGACCGCGAGCTGGGTCAACGCTCAGACCGACGCCGGCTGGTTCCTGATTCCGACCTACGTCGGTCTACAGGCGCCGACCAGCGCCTGCACGAGCTGCGCCAAGATCAGCCCCAGCCAGGCGACCGCCCAGGGCGCGGCGGCGGCCAGCGATGCGGTCGCCCAGGCGAGCGCCCTCGGCATGGGCGCCGGCAGCCCGATCTACAACGACATGGAGGCCTACACCCAGACCTCCAGCGCCACCTCGGCCACGCTCGCCTTCCTCGAGGCCTGGACCGAAGAGCTGCACTCGCTCGGCTACCAGTCCGGCGTCTACAGCAGCAGCGGCTCGGGAATCGAGGACCTGGTCGACCAGATCGGCAGCGGCTACGTCCTGCCCGACCACCTCTGGTTTGCGAACTGGAACGGGCAGGCGAGCGCATCGGACCCCTTCGTCCCGGCCAGCGCCTGGGCCGACCACCAACGCATCCACCAGTACCGCGGCGGCCATGACGAGCGCTACGGCGGGGTGACGATCAACATCGACAACAACTACGTCGACGGCGGCACGGTCGGCAACAGCGCACCGTTGGCAGCCAACGAAGACCCGATCGGGCGCCTCGAGCTGACCGGCTCGCCGGCCGGAGGGCAGCTGCGGGTGAAGGGCTGGGCGCTCGACAAGAACGCGCCCACCCAGCCGCTGGCGATCCGTGTCTACGTCGGCGGGCGCGCCAGCGCGCCGCGGGCGCTGGCGCACGAGCTCGGGCCGGTCGCCGGCCTGCCGCGACTCGACGTCGGCGCCAAGTATCGGGCGGCGGGCGCGATGCACGGCTTCGACCTCAGCTTCCCGACCGTGAAGTCCGGCCCGCAGCCGATCTGCGCCTACGCGGTCAACGTGGGGGCGGGGGCGGACCGGCTGCTCGGCTGCAAGGACACCGCGATCCCGGTCGCGATCGAGCTCCTCAACCCGCGGGCGACGGAGCGCGGCGTGCGGGTCCGGATCTCCTGCGAGTGGCCGGCCGGTACCCCGTGCCCCGGCCAGCTCGCGCTGCGCACGAGGTACAAGACCTGGGCCCCGCGTAAACGCGGTCGCCCGGCGCGGCTGCGCACCATCACCCGCTCGCTCGGGCGCCGAGCCTTCCGGCTGACCGGCGAGCGCTCGCACGCCTTCACGATTCCCTACAGCGCCGGCGGCCGGGCGCTGGTTCAGCAGCGCGACGGGCTGAAGAGCCAGCTAATCGCCGCGATCCCCGGCGGGCGGCGGGTCGTCGTCATTCCCCTGCCCTAGCTCCTCCTCGCCGAGCGCCTCGCGCAGGCTCGCCAGCTCCGCGCGCAGAACGGCGAGTTCGCGCTCCAGCCGTGTCAGGCGATCCTCGGCGGGGGTCAGCTCGCGCTCGGCGGCCGCTTCGCTCGGCGGCGGCACGCTCGCCGCCGCAGCGCCGCCGACTTCGTCCTCCGCCACGGCGTCGGCCGCGGGCGTCTGCTCTCCGAGCCCACCCAGCAGCTGCTGGTAGCGCGACTCCTTCTGCCCCGGGCGGCGCTCTTGGCAGGCGACGTAGCCCCGCTCGACCAGGCCCTCCAGAGCCGCCTCGACCGCGGCGAGGTCAGCGAAGCCGTACATGCGCTCGCTGCGTTGCTTCAGCTCGCCCGGCGTCTGCGCCCCACGCAGCATCAGCACCGCCAGCAGCGACAGCTCCGCCTCGTCGACGCCGAGCGCGTCCGGCAGCAGGTGGCGGTACTTGCGGGCGCGGCTGCCGGCGCCGCTGGCGAGCCGAGTCCAGCCGCGCAGGGCGAGCCGCCGCAGCGCCTCGCTCACCGTCGCCTCGTCGTAGTCGACGACCGGGTCGCGGTTGGTCGACTGGTTGCAGGCCGTGCGCAGCGCGTTGAGCGAGAGCGGGTAGACGTCCGGGGTAGTGCGCTGCTTCTCGATCAGGCAACCGACCACGCGGATCTCGACGGCGTCCGGCTCCACCGCTCCCCCTCAGCTACGGTCCGGCCGCTCGGGGTAGATCTCGTTGATCGTGACCAGCGCGCGGTAGGGCGCCCCAGCTGCGGCTTCGATCCTCTCGGCGCCGCCGGCGAGGCGGTCGACGACCGCGACCACGCCGGCCACCTCCAAACCCTCTTCGCGGATCCGGCCGACCGCGGTCGCGGTGGAGCCACCGGTGGTGACCGTGTCCTCGACAACGAGGCAGCGCAGGCCCGGTGCGACCGGGCCCTCGACCCAGCGCTGCAGTCCATGCTCCTTGCGCTCGCCGCGCACGAAGAAGGCGACCAGGTCGGTGCCGGCCGGGACGGCGATCGCGGCGCAGGCAGGTGGGATCGCGGCGGTCGCCGGGCCCCCGACCGCCTCCGCCCCGAGCTCACCGGCGGTCGCCGCGATCAGCTCACCGGCGGCACGAAAACCGACCGGCCGCATCAGCGTGCGGCGCGCATCGACGTAGTACTGGGCCGTGGCGCCGCTGGCCAGCGTCACCTCGCCGAGGATCAGCGAGTGCTCGCGCAGCTCGGCGAGCAGGGTCCCCTTGGCGGCTTCGAGGTCAGGCACGGCGGCCATCCTAGGCGGAAAGCCCGGTCGCCGACAGGTGGGGGAGAGTTTCTTCCTCCACAGACTTAGAGCGGTGTGAGCCGGGCTCCCACTTCGCCAAAATGGTGTATCACCGTCGCGGTACACTCGACCGATGGCGAGCAAACACCCACGTGTGCAGGTGACCGTCGACCCCGAACTGGCAGAAGCAATGGCTGCGGTTGACGCACATCCAAAAAGCCGGTCGGGCTTGATCCGCGATTTGGCCATGCGGGGCGCCGAGGTGGCATTGGACGAGCGCAGGAAGCACGAGGAAGCGATCGAGATTCTCTGCAAGATCGCAGACGGAGAGATCGAGTACGACTTCGACGCCCTTGAGGAGATCCTCAAGGAACGGCACGAGATGCCTTGCAAGCAGCCGCCGCAATGAGCGCGCCACCCTTCGCCGATCGAGTTCCCCTTGTGATCGATACCTCTGCCTGGACCCGTCAGAGCCGGCGCGATGTGCGCGATCGCTGGAAAGCAACGGCAAGAGGCGGCTACCTGGTGGCTTGTCCCGTGTCCACCCTTGAGATCCTTCGGGGCGCTCGAAACCAAGACGAGTTCGCGGTCTTTGACTCAGCACTACGGTCGCTTCCGCAGGCCACCGTCAACGCGTCCGTATGCCAGGCAGCATTGAGTGCGATCCGAGAGTTGAAGGGCAGCCGACGACTTCCGGCCGCCGACTACCTGATCGCGGCCGCCGCGGCCGAGCGTGGTTTCGGCGTCCTCCACGCTGACCGCCACTTCGATCTGCTGGCGACGGTGCTGCCGTTCGAGAGCGTGCGGCTGCCGGACTGAGCGGCGGCTTAGCCGAGCGCGTCAGCGAAGCCCTGGCGCCAGCTTGGGTGAGCTGGCTGCCAGCCCAGCTCGCGCTTCGCCTTGGCATTGGCGGCGCCACGCATGCTGGTCGCGGTGCTGGCCAGATCGGCGCCGGCGACTACGCGGGCCAGCCAGGCTGGGACGCGGCGCGGCGGCTTGGCACCGACGGCCTCGGCGTAGACCGGCAGCCACTCGCGCAGCGGCGCCGGCTCGTCGTCGACGACGTTGTAGGTGCCGGGCGCGCCGCGGTCCAGCGCCGCCATGATCGCCGCGGCCGCATCGTCGACGTGGACGAACGAGAAGACGCCGTCGCCGCTGCCGACGATCGGGTTGCGGCGCTTCAGCGTTTCCTCCGCCATCGAGCCGCCGCGGTCGTAGTAGGTGCCGGGTCCGTAGAACCAGCCGAAGCGTAGGACCACCCCCTCGAGCCCGTCCGCGCCGGTCACCTGCCGCTCGAGCTCGACCAGCGCGTCGCGGCCGGCGGCAAACCGCCCCGGCGGATCGCGGAACAGCGGTGCCTCCTCGTCCTTGACCCAGTCGCCCTCGGGCTCGTAGAAGAAGGCAACGCTCTCGGCGACGAGCCGGCGCGCGCCCGCTGCGCGCGCCGCCTCAACCAGGTTCTGCGTCCCCTCCGAACGCACCCGGTTGGTCGCCGCCAGGTAGTCCGCTTTCGGGTTGAAACGCGGCGGCAGCGCAGTCAGCGCATGCACCACCACCTCCGGCCGTGCCGCCGCCACCGCCTCGTTCAGCGCCTCCGCGTCGAAGACATCGCAGACGACCGCCTCCGCCCCGGAATCGCGAATCTCGGCGACCTTCTCGTCGCGCCGAGTCATCCCGGTCACTTCGTGCCTAGCGGCAACGAGCTGCCGTACCAGCGGCCGTCCCAACGCTCCAGACGCTCCGGCTACGAACACCTTCATAGAACCAATTTATTCCTTTCCCCCAATCTGGGAGCGGCCGGTCCAGGGACGGATGGCCAGGAAATGACGAGTGCCAGGCGTCGTCGGGCAAGGACGCAGGGAGCCTGAATAGCAGCGCTATTCAGGCGACTGAGGACGCGGCATGACGGCGACTGGCGCCGTCATTACCGGTCAGACGGCCCTGGACCGGCCGCTACCAGATGAAGATGTCTTCGCCGTAGCTGATCCGCTCGAAGATCTCGGGCTGATCGGCGATGAAGGTACGCAGGCAGCCGTGGCTGGCCGGGTAGTCGGGCACCGATTCGTAGCCGTGCACCGCGTAGCCGCCGTAGAAGTACCAGGAGTAGTACATCCCGTGCGAGTTGTAGCCAGGTTCGGTGCGGATGAACTCGTAGTGGCCGGTCACGGTCGGGGTCGAGGACTTGCCGGAGGAGATCGGGTAGATCGCGTAAGGCTCGTCGCCCTTGGCAAAGACCAGGACCTGCTTGGAGAGCGGCGCCTCGACGTGCTTGCCGGCGCCGGGGTGGCGCACCTCATAGCCGCCGCGCCCGGAGAAGGCCTTCTTCACCAGGCCCTTGCCGGCTCGCATGCTGCGGTTCATCTCGTTGACTTTGCGATACGCGAGCACGCCGCGCGCGGTCTTGCCGCCGAAGCAGCGGCCGCTGTTGGCGATGTAGCCCATCTTCCGCATCGCCTTCTTGAAGCCGACGACGACGTCGCCGCACTGGCCCTGGCGCAGCGAGGGGAAGCTGACCTTCCAGCTCTTGCGCACGGTGCTGTCGCCGCCCTGGGCCGCGGTCGACTCGTGCTTGGCGCTGACCGCGTACTTGCCGTTCTCGCGGATGAGGATGCCGGTGCGAAAGGTTCCCGTGTTGCCCTTGCCCTTGCCGATCGCGAGGTGGCGGCTGAACAGCTCCTTGCCGTCGCGGAAGAAAGTGACCTCGGCCCGCTGGCCCGGCACGTAGGGGCTGACGGTGCCGAAGACCGGGACCTTGCTGTAGATCTCGGCGCGGCCCTCGCTGAGCTTGCCGAGCTTGATCTTCACGGTGGCCTCGGGCACGGTCTGCGGCGCGACGTCTTTCGTCTTCGGGGCGCCCTTCGAATCGGCTTTCGTCGCGGCGGCGGTGGCGGGGAGAGCGAGCAGCGCCAGCAGAGCGCAGAGGCAGACGAAGCGGTTCACCGACCGGATGCTACTGAGCGAGCAGGGCGACAGAATTGTTCAGCATGTGCAGGATGATTCCCGGCACGATCGAGCCGGTCTTCTCGTAGAGCAGGGCGAGGATGAAGCCGAAGGCGATCAGCGGCGGCACCGCGGACACCCCGGTCAGGGCGTGCAGGGCGCCGAACAGAACGCCGGCGATCAGGGCGGCGCCGTAGCGGGGCAGTTTCTCCCGCAGGCCGCCGAAGAGCATCCCGCGGAAGCAGATCTCCTCGCTGATCGAGGCCGCGATCACGATCAACAGCACCTGCACCGCAACCGGCCCGAAGGACTCGGCGATGTCCTCCTGTTCGGGCACCACGATCAGCAGCGAGTAGAAGAAAGCGAAGAGCAGGTAGGCGCCGACCGCCGCGGCCATCCACTTGAAGGCGGAGAGCTCGAAGCGGCGCACCCCGAGCCGGGCGAGGATCTGCGGCAGCCCCTGCGCCCCGCGCTGCGCGGCGATCGCCATCGGCACCAACAGGAACCCGAGCGCGGTCGCGAGCTGCACGCCGACGTTGCCAAAGGTGGTCAGCTCTCCTTCGCCGTCGTTGCCGATCACGGCAGCCGGGATCCCCATCACGATGCCCGTCCCGATCGCCAGCACCACCCCGAGAACCGCGGCCCCCGGTCCCCAGTTGGAGTATGGGAAGGACCGCCCCTCCTGCCTCTCCTCCGCTTCCCCGGCTAACTTGGCCTCCATGTCGCCGGCAGTTTCCCAGGTCTCACGCTCGACCAAAACGCGGCTGCGCTTCCTGCGCCGCCTGCTGCTGCTGGCGATCTTCCTCGTCGTCGTCGCGATCGCCCTCGCCCAGTTCACCGAGCTGAAGCGGCTCGCCACCGGCATTCTCGCCTCGACCGCGGTGCTCGCGGCGATCATCGGCTTCGCCGCTCAGCACACGATCGGCAACATGGTCGCCGGCGTGCAGCTGGCGGTCTCGCAGCCGTTCCGGATCGGCGACCGGATCAGCTTCGACGAGAACGAGGGCCGGGTCACCGACATCACCCTCTCCTACACCTACGTCGACCCCGGCGACGGCAGCTCGGTGGTGATCCCGAACCAGCTCCTGGTCGAGGGCGTCATCCACAACCACTCGACCGAAGACACCGTCGCCTGAGCGCCCGGCGACGCGAAGTACCCTCTGCCTGATGACGCAGCGCACTCGGCGACAGCGACGCCGCGGCGGCGGTCTCGGCGGGAAGCTCGCGATCGTCTTCGGCGCCGTTTTCGCGCTGCTCGGAATCGCCGCGATCGCCGTCACCTCCTGGGTACTCGACGTCGCCGCCGACGCGCCCTCGCTCGCCAGCTGCAAGCCGATCGACCGTGGCGGCAACTCGGTCCTCTTCGCTGCCGACGGCAGCAAGCTCGGCACGATCGCCTCCGACGAAGCGCGCCAGCCGGTCTCGATCGAGCCCATCCCGAAAAAGGTGCAGCTGGCGACGGTGGCGATCGAGGACCAGCGCTTCTACGAGCACGGCGCCGTCGACGCTCAAGGCATCCTCCGCGCCGCGCTGAAGAACCTCGAAGCGGGCGAGGCGGTCGAGGGCGGTTCGACGATCACCCAGCAGCTGGTCCGCAACCTCTGCATCCCCGACCCGGAGCGGACGATCGAGCGCAAGATCGTCGAGGCGAAGCTGGCGATCGAGTACGCGAAGCGCCACACCCGCCGCGAAATCCTCGGCCAGTACCTCAACATCGCCTCCTACGGGACGATCGAAGGCAGCACCGCGGTCGGCGTCCAGGCCGCCTCGCGGATCTACTTCGATCGGCCGGTCTGGAAGCTGAGCCTGCCGCAGGCGGCGCTCCTCGCCGGGCTGCCGCAGGCCCCCTCCGAATACAACCCGATCCTCAACCCCGCGGCGGCGCGCGAGCGGCGCGACGACGTGCTGCGGCAGATGGCGAAGCTCGGCTTCGTCTCGCCGGAGCGCGCCCGGGCCGCCGAACGGGCTGGCCTCGGCCTCGACTTCTCCGCCGACTATTTCAAGCACCGCCAGCCCTACTTCTTCGACTACGTCGAGAACGAGCTGATCGAGGAGTACGGGGTCAACACCGTGCGCCGCGGCGGGCTCGAGGTGATGACCACGGTCGATCCGGACCTGCAGCGGGTCGGCCTGGAAGCGATGCGCTCGGCCCTGCCCTACTCGACCGATCCCTCCTCCGCCCTGGTAGCCGTCGACCCGCGCAACGGCCACGTGCGCGCAATGGTCCCGAGCTCGCACTACGGCCAGAGCCAGTTCAACCTCGCCTCCCAGGGGCACCGCCAGCCCGGCTCGACTTTCAAGACCTTCGTGCTGACGACTGCGATCAAGCAGGGGATCGACCCCTACTCGACCTACTACACCTCGAAGCCGCTGGTGCTCGACCTGCCGCACTGGGGCCACTGGGAGGTCAGCACCGCCGACGAGGGCTACCAGGGCACGGTCAACCTGC
Source organism: uncultured Solirubrobacterales bacterium (assembly GCA_963846515.1). Lineage (GTDB taxonomy): Bacteria > Actinomycetota > Thermoleophilia > Solirubrobacterales > 70-9 > VAYN01. The sequence continues at coordinate 75,067 of CAWJWC010000006.1, forward strand.
AGCAGGCGACGGTCAGCTCCGACAACACCGTCTTCGCCCAGCTCGACCTCGACGTCGGGCCGAAGAGCGTCGCCCAGACGGCGAAGTCGATGGGGATCGTCAGCCCCCTCGACGGGATCCCGGCCGAGGGCCTGGGCGGCCTGCGGATCGGCGTCTCGCCGCTGGAGATGGCGAGCGCCTACGCGACCCTCGCGGCGGGCGGCATCCAGCGCGACCCGGTCTCGATCGAGAAGGTCGTCTTCCCCGACGGCAAGGTCAGCCGCCCGCAGAAGGCCGCGCCGGAGCGGGTGCTCTCCGCAGCCGTCGCCTACGAGGTGACGCGCCTGCTCCAGGACAACATCACCGAAGGCACCGGCACCGCCGCCTACATCGGCTGCGCCGGGCAGGCCGGCAAGACCGGGACGACCGACGAATACACCGACGCCTGGTTCGCCGGCTACCAGCCGAACCTGGCGACCGCGGTCTGGGTCGGCTACCCGGAGTCGAACGAGATCTCGATGACCAGCGTGCACGGTCTCACCGTCTTCGGCGGCACCTTCCCGGCCGAGATCTGGCACGCGCTCTACGCCGACGGCGGCGTCCCCTGCGCGGAGCTCGAGGAACCGGAGGAGGAGATCAGCTGGGCGCCCTACTACGGGCACTTCACCCAGGCGGCGCCGCGCGACCCGTCGGAGGGCGAGGACGGGAGCGGTCGCGACAAGCCGCCGCCGCCCGGCAGCGCCGCGGTCGGCGGCTATGACCCCTACGAATACGACCCTGACGCCTACGCGCCCGGGGCCGGCCAGGAACCGGCGCCGCTGCCGCCCCCGCCGCCGTCGCTCGGGGGCGGTAAGGGCGCCGGGGAATGACTCGCCGGAGCAACAGCGGGGAGGCTCCGTCGAGTCATTCCCCGGCGCCCCACACGATGTGAGCATCTCGGCGGGGGTCGCTTTCGGTCTGATGTGGGTGGGATTCGCGGCCTACCTCGGCACTATCGCCGCGGCGCCGCGGCTCGGGTGGCGGTTCGTCTGGGGGCTGATCTTCGTCCTCGTCGCCGGCTTCGCCCTCGCCCCCGTCCTGCTCTCCCACGACGTCTACAGCTATGTCGACTACGCGCGGCTCGGCGTCGTCCACGGCCTCGACCCCTACGTCCACCCGCCGCTTGCCGCCGCCGCTGACCCGGCCTTTGCCGCGGTCGACTGGACTGCAGCGACCAGCGCCTACGGGCCGCTGTTCACGCTCGCTCACCTACCCGCTCGCCTGGCTCCCCGTCGGCGTCGCCGTTGCGGCGCTGAAGGCGGTTGCGGCGCTCTCGGTCCTCGGCCTTGCCGCTGTCGCCGCTCGCCTCGCCGCCTGGCGCGGCGTCGACCCGCTGCGCGCCGCCGCCTTCGTCGCCCTCAACCCGCTCGTCCTCGTCCACGTCGTCGGCGGCGCCCACAACGACGGCCTGACCATGCTGCTCGCGATGCTCGCCGTGGCCGCGCTGCTCAGCGCCCGCCACGCATCGGCCGGAGCCCTCCTCGTCGCCGCAGCGGCCACCAAGGCCGTAGCCCTGTTCGTCGCCCCCTTCGCCGCGATCGCCAGCGCAAGACCTCTGCCGATGGGCCGAAAACCGCTCTATATGGGCGGAAATCGGCCCATCGGCCAGTTGTTGGTGGGCGCGACGCTGACGGCAGCGGGGATCGGGGCGTTGGCGTGGCTCGCGTTCGGGTGGGACTGGCTGAGCGCGTTCGGGCTGGCGGGGGAGAACCAGGGGCGGACCAGCTACATGAGCATCCCGATCACGGTCGCCCGGCTCACCGGCCTCGACCCGGACGCGGTCCGCATCGTCGCCCTGGTCCTCTTCCTCACCCTCGTCCTCGAGCTGATGCTCTGGACTTGGCGCGGCTTCGACTGGGTCCGCGCCGTCGGCTGGACCGCGGCCGGCCTACTCCTAGCCACCTCCTGGCTCCTCCCCTGGTACCTGATCTGGCTCCTCCCCCTAGCAGCCATCTCCAGAGACAAGCCACTCCAGCTCCTGGCCCTAGGCCTGACGGCGTACCAGCTAGGTGCCCGCATCCCCCTGTAGCGCTCGGGATGGGAGGGCGGGTACCCTCGGAACGTCTTGTACTTTTTCGGCGCACCGCCTCGGGCGTCAGCCGCCAGCCGCCACGCGAAAAAGTTAAGTGCAGAGGGGTACCCGCCCTCCCCCAACGCAACCGCTAGGTGGACAGGGGGTCGGGTCCCTCTCCTTGCTCCTGCGCTTCCCGCTCCTCTTTGGAGGGATGCAGGATCCCGGTGTGGACGCTCCACCCCTCGCGCCGCCCCAGCGCCGTCACCGCCCCGACGTAGATCAGTTCGCCGACCGTCATCACGCCGCGCACGGCGATCGCGATCAGGGAGGCGAGCGCGAAGCTCTTGCCCGGCAGGGCCGCCTTCAGCGCCCAGGCGAAGGCGGCGTCTTTGACGCCGAGCCCGGCCGGCGCGACCAGGGTGACCAGGGCCGCGAAGTAGCCGATCGCCTGCGCGGAAGCCGACCAGGAGGATGTCCTCGAAGGGGATGTAGGTGACCGAGCGGGCGACGCAGTAGATGCCGAACGCCGACGACGAACCAGTTGAGCGAGTAGTAGACGATCAGCGCGATCACGCCGTGCAGCGGCACCACCGCCGGCAGCGGTTCGCGGCCGAAGGCCCCCAGCGACCTTGTTGGCGAGCGGACCGAACACGCGCGGGTGCAGCAGGGCGATCGCCGCCGGGATCAAGCAGCAGCACCGCCCAGCGCAGCGGCTCCTCCTGCAGGTCGGGGTGTTTGACGATGAAGTAGGCGGCGACGACGATCGCCGAGGTGGCCGAGATCGCCTGTTCGTAGACGATGCTGGCGATCGTCAGCCGGCGCGGCACCCCCGCCCGTTCGGAGAGCAGGACCCGCCCGAGCACGTAGAGGACGCTGCCGGGCACGTAGCGGGCGAGCAGCGGCTGCCCCCAGGCCACCTGGGCGCGCCCGAACCCGATCGGGTGGCCGAGGAAGCGCAGGATGAAGTCCCAGCCGAGCGCGCTGAAGACGTAGAAGAGCGGCAGGATCACGATCGCCGGGATCAGCCAGCCGACCTGGAAGTGGACCCCCTCGTCCTGGATCTCCGACCACTGGTCGATGACCGTCAGCACGAGGAAGCCGAAGATCAGGACGACTAGGCCGATCTGGAGGGCGAGGCGAACCCGGCGGCTGCGGGGCGGGCGCGTCCCGAACCGCGCCCCGGCCTCGCCGACTCGGTGCAGAAATGGTTGGTGGCGCTCCACGTCTGGGCCGCACCTTAGTGACCGGACCGGTTTGGGATAGTCAGTCGATGGGCGAGTTCGAGCTGCTGGCGCGAGCTGCGCGAGCGACTGCCGCCGCCCGGCCCGCGGGTCGAGCTCGGCAGCGGCGACGACGCGGCCGTCACCGTGCCGGGCGGCGCCACCGCGACCTCGGTCGACGCGCTGGTCGACGGGCGTCCACTTCCGCCGCGAGCGAGGCGACGCCGAGCGCAGATCGGCCGCAAGGCGCTCGCCAGCCGCGCTCTCCGACCTGGCGGCGATGGGCGCCGAGCCAGGCGAGGCCTACGTCGCGGTCGGCGTCCCGCCCGACCTCGACGAGGACGACTGCCTCGAGCTGGTCGACGGGATCGTCGACCTGGCCGCCGAGACCGGCACCACCCTGGCCGGCGGCGACGTCACCCGGGCGCCGGCGCTGACCCTCGCGGTCACCGTCGTCGGCCACGCGCCCGCCCCCGAGCAGCTGGTCCGGCCGCGGCGGCGCCGAGCCGGGCGACGCCGCTGGTCCTGAGCGGCGAGATCGGCGGCGCTGCGGCGGGCCTGCTACTGCTCGAACGACCGCGAGCTGGCCGCGGCGCGTGCCCGACGGCGACCGCGGAGCGGCTGCGCGCGCGCCAGCTCGAGCCCGTCCCCGCGGCTCGGCGACCGGCCGTGCCCTGGCTGCCGCCGGGGCGCGGGCGATGATCGACCTCAGCGACGGCCTCGGCGGCGACGCCGCCCACCTCGCCGCGGCCAGCGGGGTCGGCCTCCGGATCGACGCCGGCTCGCTGCCGCTCGCCAAGGGCGTGGCCGAGGTCGCGGCGGCGGCGGGCCGCGACCCGCTCGAGCTGGCCGTCTCGGGCGGCGAGGACTACGAGCTGCTGGCGGCGCTGCCGCCGGAGCGGCTGGCCGAGGCGGCGAGCGCGATCGGCGCGGCGGCGGAGACGACGCTGACCCAGATCGGCGACGGCCGAGGCCGGAGAGGGGGTCGAGATCAGGCTGCCTGGCGGGGGGACTGCTGGCGCCGGCGGGGTTTGACCAGCTCGCGCTGAGCAGGTCGCCGGCGCCGATCAGGAGCTCGCGCACGCCGCGCCGCCGCAGCATCGCCGCCGCGACTCGCGAGGGATCGGGCTTGTAGTGGCCGGACTCGACCAGGCTTTTCAGTTCCTGCGATTGCATTCGATCCCTTTTATCGGCCCGACGGCCCTCAGATCCTTAGTTCTGGGTACTCGCACATGCGTCCAAATCGCCACTCGCACTACCCTTTATGCGTGGCTAACGGGACGGCCCGCATTCTCCTCGTCGACGACGAGCAGTCGATCCAGACTCTCTTGAGCTACCCCCTGCGCAAGGACGGCTACCACGTCACCTCCGCCCTCGACGGCAGCGAAGCGCTGCAGCGCTTCGAAGAGGGGCGCTTCGACCTCGTCATCCTCGACCTGATGCTGCCCCGCATCGACGGGGTCGAAGTCTGCCGCCAGCTGCGCTCGCACAGCCAGGTCCCGATCATCATGCTGACCGCAAAAGGCAGCGAGACCGACAAGGTCGCCGGGCTCGAGGTCGGCGCCGACGACTACATCACCAAGCCGTTCTCGATGCGCGAGTTCCGCAGCCGCGTCAAAGCGGCGCTGCGGCGCTCGCGGATGGGCGGCGAGGCGCGCGAGGACGAGCCGATCGAGTGCGGCGAGCTGACGATCGACTTCGACCGCCGCATGGTCACCCTGCGCAGCGAGGAGGTCCGGGTCACCTACGTCGAGTTCGAGATCCTCGGCGCGCTCGCCCGCTCGCCCGGCCGCGTGCTCACCCGCGAGACCCTGCTCGAGCACGTCTGGGGCGACTCCGAGTACCGCGACCCGCGCACCGTCGACGTCCACATCCGCCACCTGCGCGAGAAGCTCGAGAGCGACCCCAAGCAGCCCGAGTTCCTCTTCACCGTGCGCGGGGTCGGCTACCGGTTCAGGGAGTAGCGGCCTGCGATGCGGCGCTTCAGGCTCAGCTACCTCGCGCAGCCGCTATCACCCTTATCTGCGGTCGCGATCGCGCTCGGGACCATCGCTCGTCGTCTACTCTATCGGTCGTCGCGTCGGCGGCGCCGGCCAGCGGCCTTCGCCGCGGTCAAGGCCCAGATCATCATCGGCGGCCTGATCGCGGTCGGCTCGACCACCGTGATCGGGCTCTACTCGACCCACGTCGCCGACCGACAACATCAGCCGGCTCCAGGACGCCGCCCGCAAAGTCGCCGACGGCAACTTCGAGACGACGATCCCCGTCGCCTCCGTCGGCGTCGGCGAGCTCGGCCAGCTCGCCCGCACCTTCAACGAGATGCAGCGGCGCCTGGCCGAGCTCGACAGCGCCCGCAAGCAGTTCATCGCCAACGCCTCGCACGAGCTGCGCACGCCGATCTTCAGCCTCGGCGGCTTCGTCGAGCTGCTCGAAGAGGAGGATCCGAGCCCGGAGGAGCGGGCCGAGTTCGTGCGCACGATGCGCCAGCAGATCGAGCGCCTGACCAAGCTCACCGCCGACCTGCTCGACCTCTCCCAGCTCGACGCCGGCGCGATGGTGATGCAGGCCCGCGCGGTCGACCTCAGCGACCTGGCGCGGGAGGTGACGCGGGAGTTCGGCGCCCGCGCCGAACTGCGCGGCTCGCGCCTGGAGCTGCGCACCCCGGAGCAGCCGGCGATCGCCCTCGGCGACCCTGATCGGCTGCGGCAGATCATCCGTATCCTGCTCGACAACGCCCTCACCCACACTCCCGAGGGCACCAAGGTCACCGTGACCACCTACTCCGTAAACCGCCGCGCCGAGCTGACCGTCTCCGACGAGGGGTCGGGGATCCCGCAGCGCGTCCAGAGCCGGATCTTCGAGCGCTTCTACACCGCCGACAAAGCCGGCGGCTCCGGCCTCGGCCTGGCGATCGCCAGCGAGCTGGCCCAGCGCATGGGCGGCCGCATCACGATCAGCTCCAGCCGCCGCTTCACCGCCTTCACCCTCGACCTGCCGCCGGCGGTCGTCGAGTCGCGAGCCGCGACCGGCCGGCACCCTCGCCAGGACCCCGGCGTGAAGCAGCGCGCGGCGCTCGCCCTGCTTCTGCTCTGCCTTGGCCTGCTCGCCGGCTGCGGCTCCGGCGAGGACGGCGGGAGCGGCTACGGCGGCAAGACCCCGGAGAACTCGGGTCCAGCCCCGCGGGTGATCGTCCAGACGGCTGCCGAGCAGCGGCTTCGACGCCGCCGAGGTCTACCGCGAGGCGGCCCCGGGCGTGGTCACGATCCGCTCGATCTTCGGCGACAGCGTCGGCGCCGCCGAGGGCTCGGGCTTCGTCCTCAACGAGGACGGCGAGATCGTCACCAACGCCCACGTGATCACCGACGAATCGAGCGGCAAACGCGAGCCGGCCAGGAAGTCTTCGTCGAGTTCCCCGACCGCAACGTGGTCGCGGCCGAGATCGTCGGCTTCGACCCCTTCGTCGACGTCGGCCTGCTGCAGGATCGAGCCGGACGGCTTCGACCTGCACCCGCTCGAGCTTGGCGACGACGCGGAAATCCAGGTCGGCCAGCCGGTGGCGGCGATCGGCAGCCCCTTCGGCGAGCAGCAATCGCTCTCCAGCGGAATCGTCTCGGCAACCGACCGCTCGGTCAGATCGCTGACCCAATTCCAGATCGAGGGAGCGATCCAGACCGACGCCTCGATCAACCCCGGCAACTCGGGCGGGCCGCTGCTCGACGCCGGCGCCCGCGTGATCGGGATCAACCAGCAGATCGAGACCAACTCCGGCGCCAACGACGGGGTCGGGTTCGCGGTCCCGGTCTCGGCGATCGAGCGCTCGGTCGCCCAGCTGCAGCGAGGACGGCAGCGTCGAGTACGCCTACATCGGCGTCTCCAGCCAGGCGCTCTACCCGCAGCTCGCCGACAAGCTCGGCCTCGACACCACCTTCGGCGGCCTGCTCGCCGACGTCGTTCCCGGCGGCCCGGCCGAGAAAGCCGGGCTCGAAGGCGGCGACGAGAAACTGCGCTTCCAGGCCGGCGAATACAGAACCGGCGGCGACGTGATCCTCGAAGTCGACGGCCGCAAGGTGGTCCAGCCCGACGATCTCGCCCGCCTCGTCGCCAGCCACAGGCCGGGCGAGACGGTGACGCTGACCGTCCTCCGCGACGGCGAGCGGGAAGCAGATCGAGGTCACCCTGGGCAAGCGCCCGGACAGCGTCAACGGCGGCTAGCCGCCGCTTCGCCGCCAAGGCGTGTAGAACTCCGGCCTTGCTTCAGGAAGTCGCACTCGGCCAGAAGTCCCTCACCGACTACACCCACATAGTCGGCAAAGAGACTGACCGAGCGATCCGCGAGCTGGCGGAGCCGCTGAAAGGCAAGCGGGTGCTGCACGTCAGCGCCACCGCTTTCGGCGGCGGCGTCTCGGAGATCCTCTACACGATCGTGCCGCTGATGCGCGACGTCGGCCTCGACGCCCACTGGCACGTGATCTTCGGCAAAGAGGAGTTCTTCAACGCGACCAAGCTCCTGCACAACTCGCTGCAGGGGGCGGAGGAGACGCTGAGCGAGGAGCAGTGGGAGCTGTTCGACGAGATCAACGCGATGAACGCCGAGGGCCTGCGAAGGCGAGTGGGACGCGGTGATCGTCCACGACCCGCAGCCGATCGGGCTGCGCCGCGGCGCCCTGGCGAAGGGCAAGCGCTGGATCTGGCGCTGCCACATCGACCTCTCGACCCCGAACCCGGCCCCGATCGAGCGGCTGCTGCCGCTGATCGAGGAGTACGACGCGACCGTCTGGCACCTGCCCGACTACGTGCCGGCCGGGGTCGACCACGGCAGGACGGGGTCAACATCATCCCGCCGGCGATCGACCCGCTCTCGCCGAAGAACATGGCCTTCTCGCCCGAGGACGCGGCCTTCGTCTGCAAGCCAGTTCGGGATCGACCCCGACCGGCCGCTGATCACCCAGGTCTCCCGCTTCGACCCCTGGAAGGACCCGATCGGCGTGATCGACGCCTACCGCGAGGTGACCGCGCAGGTGCCGAGGCGCAGCTGGCGATGGTCGGCTCGATGGCGAGCGACGACCCCGAGGGCCGCGAGTATTTCCAGAAGACCTACGAATACGCGGACAACGATCCCGACATCAAGATCCTCAGCAACCTCAACAACGTCGGCGCAATCGAGGTCAACGCCTTCCAGTCGCAGTCCGACGTCTGCCTGCAGAAGTCGATCCGCGAGGGCTTCGGGCTGACCGTGACCGAGGCGCTCTGGAAGGGTCGGCCGACGGTCGCCGGCAACGTCGGCGGCATCCCGCTGCAGATCGAGAACGGCGAGACCGGCTTCCTGGTCAACTCGCCCTCCGAGTGCGCCCAGCGCTGCCTCGAGATCCTCGCCGACCCGGAGCTGGGCAAGCAGCTCGGGCGGGCGGGCAAGGAGCACGCGCGGCGCGAGTTCCTCTCGCCGCGGCTGCTGCGCGACTGGCTCGGGCTGCTGAACGACCTCGACACCTGAGCCCGCAGGCGACCATCTAGTCTCTGCGGCGATGGACTCCTCGCCGCTGATCATCGTCTCGAACCGGGGGCCGGCCCAGTTCGAGCTCGACGAGGCGGGTGAGCGCACGGTGCGCCGCGGCGGCGGCGGCCTCGTCACCGCCCTCTCCGGCCTGGTCTCGCACCGCGACGCGCTCTGGATCGCCTCGGCGATGACCGACGAGGACGTCGCGGTCTCCGAAGAGCACGACGGCAGTCCGGTCGAGCTCGCGCTCGACGGGATCGACTACCGCGTCTGCCTGGTCGGCAGCGATCCCGAGGCCTACGACCGCTTCTACAACGTGATCGCCAACCCGATCCTCTGGTTCATCCAGCACTACCTCTGGGACCTCTCGAACGCGCCGGACATCCGCCAGGAGGAGCTCGACGCCTGGGACCTCGGCTACCAGGCGGTCAACCGCGACATCGCCGGGGCGGTGCTGCGCCAGATCGAGGGCCGGGAGCGGCCGCTGGTGATGCTCCACGACTACCACCTCTACACCGCCCCGGGGATGATCCGCGAGCAGCGACCCGACGTCTTCCTCCATCACTTCGTCCACATCCCCTGGTCGCAGCCCGACAGCTGGCGGATCCTCCCGGGCCGGATCCGCGAGGCGATCTTCCAGGGGATGCTGGCCAACGACATCATCGGCTTCCACACCCACGCCTACTGCATCAACTTCCTGCGCTGCTGCGACGAACTGCTCGAGGCCGACGTCGACTACTTGGCCGGTGAGGTGCGCCACGCGCGCGGCAAGACGCTGACCCGTGCCTACCCGCTCGGGATCGACGCCGAGCGGCTGCAGCAGGCGGCGCAGTCGCCGGAGGTGGCCGAGGCGGAGCGCGAGGTGCTGGAGCGGCGGCGCAAGCACCTGATCATCCGGGTCGATCGCGCCGACCTCTCGAAGAACGTGCTGCGCGGCTTCACCGCCTTCGACACCTTCCTCGCCCAGCACCCGGAGTTCCGCGAACAAGTGACCTTCATCGCCCACCTGCAGCCCTCGCGCCAGGACGTGCCCGAGTACGCCGAGTACCTGGAACGGATCGAGGCGCTGGTCGCGGTCGTCAACCACCGCCACGGGACGACCGACTGGATGCCGATCGACCTCAAGATCTACGAGAACTTCCACGACGCCGTCGCCCGCTACAAGCACTTCGACCTGCTGATGGTCAACTCGATCTTCGACGGCATGAACCTGGTCGCGAAGGAGGCGCCAGCGGTAAACACCCGCCACGGCGTCCTGATGCTCTCCGAGAACACCGGCAGCCACGAAGAGCTCGGCGACTGCGTGCTCACCGTCAACCCCTTCGACATCCAGGACCAGGCCGACGCGATCTACCGGGCGCTGACCATGGACCCGGAGGAGCGGCGGCTGCGAGCGGAGCGGCTGAAGGAGATCATCTACTCGCGCAACCCGGGCGACTGGGTCGACGACCAGCTGCGAGATATCGAGGAGCTGCGCGCGCAGCTCGCTTAGCGGGGGGAGAATCCACCCACCCCTGGACTTGAGCCGGGGTGGCCGGGGTTCGAATTCGCTGGAAGGGAGTCGGCAAGGTCGCGGCGATCGCGGCGATCGGCCTGCTGGCCCTGGAGTTGCTCCCATCGCTGCTACGACCGCCGGAACCACCGCCACTGGACGCAGACGTCGGACTGCCCCGAGTCGAGGTGCAGCCGGTTCCAGAGCTGGAGCCGGTCCCAGCGCTCGCCCCGCCTCGCCCACAGCCCGCCAAACCGCGCCCTCGGCTCGAGCGCCATCCGATGCTGAAAGCGAAGATCGACTTAAAACCGAAACCTGACCGCCCGCGGAGGAAGCCGCGGCCGAACCCGCCGGCCCCAACCCCTCCGCCGACCCCGTCGCCCCCACCCGAACCGGCACCACCGCCAACACCAGAACCCGTACCGGCCCCCAGCCAACCACCCCCGCCCGCACCTCCCCCGCTACCGAGCGACGGATCGGCGGAGTTCGCACCGCACTGACCGGGGAGGGGGATGCCCCTCGAAACGTCTTGTACTTTTTCGTCGCAGCGTTCCGAGGCGCCAGCCGCCAAACGATCCGCGAAAAAGTTAAGTGCAGAGGGGCATCCCCCTCCCCCAACCGCCAGCCCTACGAACTCCGCCGCTATAGTCCCTCGCCGTTTTGGCCGCACCACGCGAATACGAGCTGGTCTTGATGTTGGACCCGCAGCTGGACGGCCCGGCGCGCGACGCGCTGGCCGGCGAGGCGCGCGGTCAGATCGAGGGCGCCGGCAGCCTCAAGCACGAGAACACCTGGGGCCTGCGCAAGATGGCCTACGAAATCAACCGGCGCACCGAGGCCGACTACCGCTGGTTTCGCTTCGAGGCGCCCAGCGAGCTGCTCGACTCGCTCGACCACAACCTGAAGATCGCCGACGGCGTGCTCCGCTTCCGCATCTTCAAAGTCGATCCCGACGCCCCGGTGATCGTGCCCCCGGCGGCCAGCGCCGCCCCCGGCCCGCGCGAGCGCAGCGCGACCGGCGCCCGCGAGGATCGCGGCGACTCGTTCGACGAGTCCGACGACGAGTAGCACCGCTCCGCCCTCGCTCTTTGCGAAGAATCCAGTCCCTCGGGGGGAGAGGTCGCGCCGCGCCCGCTCTTAGACTGGAATTCAACCAGCGACTTCAGAGGGGTGAGTGCATTGGCAGCTTCGAACGTGAACGTGGTGGTCATCACCGGGAACCTGACCCGGGACCCTGAGCTGCGGCACACCGGGGGTGGGACGGCGATCTGCGAGCTGCGCGTCGCGGTCAACAGCCGCCGCAAAGACGGGCAGACCGGCGAATGGGTCGACAAGGCCAACTACTTCGACGTGACCGTCTGGGGGGCGCAGGGCGAGAACTGCGCCACCTACCTCTCGAAGGGCCGCCCGGTGGCGATCGAAGGTCGCCTCGACTGGCGCGAGTGGGAGGCCAAAGACGGCAGCGGCAAACGGCAGGCGGTGCAGATCGTCGCCAACACCGTGCAGTTCCTCGGCTCCCGCGACGGCTCCGGCGGTGGGGGCAACGGCAACGCCGGCGGCGGCTTCACCCCGCCGGCCAGCGACGTGCCCGCCGACACCTCCGACTTCGAAGGAGCCGCCGCTCCTTCGGGTGGCGGCGGCGGAGAAGACGACATTCCCTTCTAGTCGGCAGACGGCCATCGGGCGCGGGTCTGTAGCATCCGCGCCCGATGGCTAGGTCAGCTGGCAGAGAGTCGACCCCGAATGGGAGCCGCCGAGGCGGCCGGCGCGGCGCCGAGCGCGCCCGCCCGCGCAAGTACACGCGGGTCAACGCCGAGGCCGTCGACTACAAGGACCTCAACCTGCTGCGGCGCTTCCTCTCCGACAAGGGGAAGACGCGCGGCCGGCGCGTCACCGGGCTTTCCCGCCGCCACCAGCGGCAGCTCTCGGTAGCGGTGAAGCGGGCGCGCGAAATCGCCCTGCTGCCTTACGTCGGAGAGCGCTGATGGCCGAGGCGATCCTGCTCGAGGACGTCGAGTCGCTCGGCGAGCGCGGCGAAGCGATCGACGTCGCCCCCGGCTACCTGCGCAACTACCTGATCCCGCGCAAACTGGCCCAGCCGGCGACGCCGGGAGCACTGGAGGAAGCGCAGCGCCGCAAAGAGGCCGCCGAGAAAGCCGAGAAAGCGCGGGCGGAGCGCGAAGCGCAAGCCGCCGGGCTGCTCGGCAAGACCGTGCTCACGATCCACCAGCGGGCCGGCGAGGACGGCAAGCTGTTCGGCTCGGTCGGCGCGAAGGAGATCGTCGACGCGCTGCAGCGAGGCCCGCGACCTGCGGATCGAGAAAAAACGCGTCCGGCTCGAGCAGCCGCTGCGCGAAGTCGGCACCTTCATGGTCGAGATCGAGCTTTCCGACGGCACCGTCGCCGCGGTGAAGACGATCATCTCCGAGGAGAAGTAGCTCCTCCCCATCTTCGCGAACGGCGGCGTCGCTAGGCTCGGCCTGGTGTCGCCCCGACTTCCGACCCGTCTCAAACGCCGCGCCCGCGCCCGGACCCGTTTCGGCTGGGCACGCTCGGAGCGGGCGACCTTGGGGCTCGCGGCTGTGGCTCTGGGCACCGCCGGAGCGGTGATCGGCGGCCAGTTCGGGCGCCTGCTGCGCCGCCGTGCCCACGAGCGCCACGACCACGAGCCACTGCTCGAAGCCGCTCCCGCGGCTGCGGTCGACACGGTCGGGGTCGCCGTGCGCGGCTACGTCGCCGCACCGCGCAGCGAGACCGTCCTCTTCAACCTGCTCGCCGGATTCCTCGGCTCCTTCGCCTTCGTCCGCCTCTCGACCTGGGGGATCCGCGACCGCTGGGGCCCCTTCCGCAACGTCAGCATCGGCGGCCGCCACATCCACCACTTCGTTCCGGGGATCCTGCTCGCCTTCTCCGCCGGCACCGCGGCGCTGCTAACCGACGACGACGATCTCGAGCAGCGCCTCGCGATCCCGATGGGCGCCGGCATCGGCCTCACCTTCGACGAGGCCGCCCTGCTGCTCGACCTACGCGACGTCTACTGGACCCGCGAGGGCCTGCTCAGCGTCCAGCTCAGCTTCGGCGCCACCGCGATCCTCAGCATCGCCATCCTCACCCTCCGCATGCTCCGCCGCGGCGAGCAGCGCCAGGAGGAGGAGGGCTTGATCCCAGCCGCGGCAGGCGACAGCACCGACTTTGGGGCATCTCAGTAACCGAAGTGCAAATTTCTTTCCCCGCCATTTGCACATAACAGTGTCCTGCCCGCATCGGGCCTTTGGTTTGCTTGGGATCCAGGGGTTGCGCGATCGAGTGCCGCCGCTCCGGGGCCTTAACTAGACACCGATGCCGCAACCGACCTCAAGCCACGTGCCGCCGCAGAACATCGAGGCGGAGGAATCGGTCCTCGGGGCGATGCTGGTCGCCGAGCCGACGCTGACCCGGGTGATCGACGAGGTCAAGCTCAACGCGGCCGACTTCTACCTCGACCGCCACCGCACGATCTTCGAGGTCGTCCACGACCTCTACGCGGCGGCGAAGCCGGTCGACGAGCTCAGCGTCAGCGAGGCGCTGACCCAGCGCAACAAGATCGACGAGGCCGGTGGCAAGCACTACGTCTCCGAGCTGGCGGCGAAGGTCCCTGCCGCCGGCAACGCCAAGCACTACGCCGAGATCGTCCAGCAGAACTCGCTGCTGCGCCGCCTGCTCGGCGCCGGCCAGGAGATCCAGGGCTGGGTCAACGAACGCGACGGCGAGCCGCGCGAACTCTCCGAGCGGGCCGAGAAGCTGCTCTTCGAAGTCGCCCACAAAGAGCAGGCCAGCGACTTCCGCATCCTCGGCGACATCCTCCACGACGAGGTCGACCGGCTCGAGAAGCTCTCGACCGGCGAGATGGAGATGACCGGCACCCCGGCCGGCTTCCGCGACGTCGACGCGATCACCGGCGGCTTCCAGCCTGGCAACCTGATCATCGTCGCCGCCCGCCCGGCGATGGGCAAGTGCCTCAAGAAAACTTGTTTAATTTATGATCCTTCTACCGGTGCTCGGCGTACGATCGAGGAGCTTCTCGCGGCGCACGAAGAAGGCAAAGACGTTTGGGTCGCCTCACTCGGCTCAGATCTCAAGATGCGCTCAGCCAAGGCCGTTGCCGTCGCGCCTAACGGTCGGAAGCGCATCTACAAGCTGAAGACCCGCCTCGGTCGAAAGCTTGAGGCAACGACAAATCACCCGGTTCTCACCAGTCTGGGATGGGAAGAGCTTGGAAAGTGCCGGCCTGGCACCCGGATCGCGGTTCCACGCCGGCTCCCGGGTCCCGGGAGGAGCGCTCAGCTACCCGATCATGAGGTCGTCCTTTTAGGCGCGCTGATCGCCGACGGTGCAATTGGAGGAACCACCCCGGCCTTCTGTTACGGAGCCGATTCGAAGGTCGTCGGTGTTGTCGAGAAGGCCGCACATGCCACTGGCGTTCGCCTGCGACCCCCTCGCGACGAGGCCCGTGGGAGCTCATACCTGAGCGCGGGGGCGGGGACGGGTTCGAATCCGGTGACGGAAATGCTGCGACGCCATGGCCTCATGGGATTGCGATCCGCCGAGAAGTTCGTGCCCGACGCGATCTTCGGTCTTGGCGACGAGCAGCTGGCTCGGTTCCTCGGCGTCATGTACGCCTGCGACGGGCACGTCCATTGCAGCGACCGAATCGCCCAGATCGGCTACACGACGATCAGCAAGCGGCTCGCGCACGACGTTCAGCATCTGCTGCTGCGGCTCGGGATCATCGCCAAGATCAGGACCCTGAAGCGGCCGGTCTATGACGGCACCGACAAGGTGGCGCGGGAGATCCGGATCACGCATCAGGAGAGCCTGCGGCGCTTCTGCGAGCTGGTGCCGGTCCCCGGAAAGGAAGAGGCGCAGGCGCGGGTTCTGGCTCGCCTCGATGCGGCACCCCGCTCGACCAACACCGACACGCTGCCGGTCGAGATCTGGGATGACGTCTTGCTGGCAAAGGGCGAGCAAAGCTGGGCGGCAGTCAGCGAGCTAACCGGACGATCCCGCACTCATAATTGGCATGTCGGCGCTCGCTGTCCCTCACCGGGTCCCGTCGCCGAGCTTGCAACCGCAACCTCATCCCCAACGCTCGAAGAGCTCTCCGACTCCGACATCTGGTGGGACGAAGTCGAGTCGATCGAGTACGTCGGCGAAGAAGAGACCTACGACCTCGACGTTCCCGGCCTGCGCAATTTCGTCGCCGACGATGTAATCGTCCACAACAGCGCCCTGGTCGCCAACATCGCCGAAAACGTCGCGGTCAAAGGCAACCAGCCGGTCGCCTTCTTCTCGCTCGAGATGTCGGAGGTCGAGCTTGCCCAGCGCTTCATCGCCTGCCGGGCGCGGATCTCCGGCGACAAGCTGCGCAAGGGGCAGGTCTCCCAGCGCGACTGGCCGAAGGTGGTGCGGGCCTGCAACGAGCTCGAGGAGGCGCCGCTCTGGTTCGACGACTCCTCCGACCTCGGCATCCTCGACCTGCGGGCGAAGGCGCGGCGCCTGCACGCCCAGGAACAGGACCGCGGCGGCCTCGGCCTGATCATCCTCGACTACATGCAGCTGATGCGCTCCGACGACCACCGCGCCAACCGGGTCGAGCAGGTCGGCCAGATCAGCCGCGGGCTGAAGATCCTCGCCCGCGAGCTCGAGGTGCCGGTGGTCGCGATCTCCCAGCTCTCGCGCGCCCCCGAGCAGCGCACGCCGCCGAAGCCGCAGCTCTCCGACCTGCGCGAGTCGGGGCAGATCGAGCAGGACGCCGACGTCGTCGCCTTCCTCTACCGCGAGGACTACTACCGCGACCCCGACGAGGAGCCCGACGGCCTTGCCGACCTGATCATCGCCAAGCATAGGAACGGCCCGATCGGGACCAGGAAGCTGGTCTTCCTCGACCGCTTTCCCAAATTCGCCGACTTCTCCGGCCAGGAAGCGCCGATCGAGCAGCCGGTCGGCGAAGGCCCGCCGCTGGCCGACGCGAGCGCCGCGGGGCCTGACTTCTGATGCCGGCGATCGCCCGCTCCGAGCCCTTCCGCGAACAGGCCTGCCCGCTCGGCGTCTGCGACGGCTCCGGCTGGATCCTCGGCCCCGAGGACGTGGCGCGCCCCTGCGAGTGCCGCGAGGCGCGGCTGAAGCGCGGCCGCAACCGCGGCGTCGCCTCGGTGATCCCTCGCAAGTACCGGGGCGTCTCCTTCGAGCGGCCGCCGGTCAGCACCGAAATCGAGCCGATGGTCGTGCGCGTCGTGCGCAGCTGGGTCGAGGACATGGACGCCAACCTGGCGGCCGGGCGCGGCCTCTGGCTGATGGGCGACACCGGCACCGGCAAGACGACGCTGGCGATGCTGGTCTCGAAGGCGGCGCTTGAGGACAACCGTTCGGTCGCGATCTACTCGCTGCCGAAGCTGCTGGCCCGGATCCGCCGCACCTACGACTCCGAGCCCGGCGGCGACTCCTACCTCGCTTTCTTCGAGCGGCTGACCTCGGTCGACCTTCTCCACATCGACGACCTCGGCGCCGAGAAGCGCTCCGACTGGGTGTTGGAGCAGCTCTACGCGCTGGTCAACGAGCGCTACGAGGCGGAACGCTCGATGCTGGTCACCACCAACCTCGACCAGGAGGAGCTCGAGGAGCAGATCGGTGCCCGCACCGTCTCGCGCCTGGTCGAGATCTGCGGCGACCCGCTGCCGCTATTCGGACCGGACCGCCGCGTTCAGGCGCGCGCGAGCTAGAACCCGACGCCGGCTGCAGCTCAGTTCAGCTCCAGCACCGACCTGAGGGCGTCGTCCACCGCGTCAATCTCGTCGACGCTCAGGTGGCCAATGCGATCTCCGAGCTTGCGGATGTCGAATGCTCGAACCATCTCGCAGAGCACCTTCGTCTTCTCCCCATTCAGCTCCACCTCGGGACGAAAGGAGGCGGCCTGCGCGGACTGGGAAGTGGGGCAGATAACCACGGTCGAGAGAGACAGCAGATCATTCGCCTGGACGATCACTGCGTAACGACGACCGTGCTGAACCCTTCCAGCGCCGCGCCGATGATTGACTTCGTGGACATCACCACGAATCGTCATTGACCTCATCCATCCACTCAACGATCTCTCTGGCTTCGGCCACGTACTCGGGGTCGGCCGCCAGTCTCCGCGCCTCAGCAGCCAGACCGGTTCGCTTCCGTTCACGCTCGGCCGCCTCTTCGATCGCCTGCCGAGCTGCCTCAGCCCTGCTGATACTCCGCAGCCGAGCCAGCTCTTCAAGAGCAGCCGTCCCAGCGTGACCAAGACGCAGGGAGACCGGTTTTGGAGCTGGGGCCACTCCAGCCAGAGTAGCGCGATCTGCGCTACGAATATGAACAGCAGAAGTCATTGGCCAATCCTGCCCCCTGCCGCCGCTCGCGTGGTGCGCAGATCGTCAACTCCGTTTGCCCTAGCCGTGCCACATTCGGAACAGCGGGTCGCCCCGCATCCGGGCCACGCGACCGTCACAATCACCAGCGCTTATGCCAGGCGTGGTCATAGTCGGTGCCCAGTGGGGCGATGAGGGGAAGGGGAAGATCACCGATCTGCTCGCGGCGCAGGCCGCGATGATCGTGCGCTTCCAGGGCGGCAACAACGCCGGCCACACGATCGTTCGCGAGGGCGAGGAGTTCAAGTTCCACCTGATCCCTTCGGGGATTCTCTACCCCGACAAGCTTTGCGTGATCGGCAACGGCGTCGTCGTCGACCCGAGCGTGCTGCTGGGTGAGATCGACGGTCTCAAACGCCAGAGCGTCGACGTCGGCAACCTGCGCATCTCCGCCAACGCGCACCTGATCATGCCCTACCACGTGCTGCTCGACAGCGCCGGCGAGACCAAGCTCGGCAAGCTCTCGATCGGCACCACCCGGCGCGGGATCGGGCCCTGCTACGCCGACAAGGCGCTGCGGCTGGGGATCCGGGTCCAGGACCTGCTCGACGAGAAGATCCTGCGGACGAAGATCCGCGCCGCGCTCGAGCCGAAGCAGCAGGCACTGCGGGAGCTCTCGGTGCAGCGGCGCAAACTGCGCAAGGAAGCGGGCGAGGAGACGGAGAAGGACGAAACCGTCGCCGGCGTCCCCGATCCCCGCCTCGACCTGCACGCGATGACCGAGGAACACGTCAACTTCGGCCACCGTCTGGAGCCACACATCGCCGACACGGCGAAGCTCTGCTGGGACGCGCTCGACGCCGACCGCACGGTGATCTTCGAGGGCGCCCAGGCCACCCTGCTCGACCTCGACCACGGCACCTATCCCTTCGTCACCTCCTCCAACCCGATCGCCGGCGCGGCCACGGTCGGTGCCGGGGTCGGGCCGACCGACATCGCCGAGGTCTGGGGGATCGCCAAGGCCTACGCGACCCGGGTCGGCGCCGGGCCCTTCCCGACCGAGCTCGAGGACGAGATCGGCGAGCACATGGTCGAGCGCGGCCGCGAGTTCGGCACCACCACCGGCCGGCGGCGGCGCTGCGGCTGGATGGACCTGGTCGCGCTGCGCTACGCAGTCCGCCTCAACCGCATGGACTCGCTGGCGATCACCAAGCTCGACGTGCTGAGCGGGATCGGGCCGCTGCGGGTGGCGGTCCGCTACCGCTCCAAGGAAGGCGCCGTGCTCGACAGCTTCCCCTACCACCAGTCGATCCTGCACTCGGCTACGCCCGAGTACGAGGAGCTGCCCGGGTTCGACGAGGACATCGGCGCCTGCCGCGAGGAGGCCGACCTGCCGCAGGCGGCGCGCGACTACCTCGGCTTCATCGCCGAGTTCGTCGGGGTGCCGGTGCGCCTGGTCGGGGTCGGGCCGGACCGCGACCAGACGGTCTGGCTCGGCCGCTGAAGCGGCGGGCTAGGGGAATTCGGTCGGAGCCAGCGCCCCGACCTTCCACTTGCCGTCTTCCTTCGCCATCGGCACGAAGTAATCGACTCCCTCCGGACCGTGGTAGAGGGCGAAGCCGCGCTCGCCCTCGAAGCGCAGGCTGGCGATGCCAGCGGTCAGCGTGTTGACGCGAGTCGCCGCGGGCAGGCCGCCGCTGAGCGTTTCGAGGATGGCCGCGCAGTCCTTGCCTTTGAGCTGCGGAGACTGGGCGCCGAGCTGTTCGAGCGGCTTGACGGCCGCGGCGGCGAGATACCTGCACTGCCCCGCCCAATCGGCCTCGGCGCGGGCCTCGAGGAAGCCGGACAAGGCTGCCGTGGCCGCTTCGAGTTCGCTCGCGTCGGCTTCCTCGCCGAAGTTCTGGATGCTGTTGTCGCCGCCGCGGGTGCGGAACTCGGCGCTCGCTTCCTGCGGGCCCGAATCGTCCCCCTCGGGCGTGGTGGAACCGGGCGTTTCCCGAGTCGTGGTGGCCGTCGAGCCAGCTCCCGAGTCGTCCCCTCCGTCGTCGCGACAGGCGACGATCCCGAGCGCCAGCAGGGCGGCGAGCAGGCAGGCGAGCAGCGATTTCGAGACCCCCCTCATAGACGCCGGCGATTCTATGCACAAACCCTCTTCTGCTCTACAGTCAGGGGGTGGCTTCTAACAAACGCGCCGCCAAGCTGAACGAGCGGCTGCCGAGGGGAAGACACGGCTTACCGAGGGAGGCGGTGACCGAATCCCAGCGCAACCGCATCCACCAGGCGATGATCGAGGTCGTCTCCGAGCGCGGCTACCCGGACACCCGCGTGGTCGACGTGATCGGGGTCGCCGGCGTCTCGCGCAAGACCTTCTACGAACTCTTCGACAGCAAGGAGGACTGCTTCCTCGCCGCCTACGACGTGCTGCTCGGCAACCTGCTCGGCGACACCGTCGAACGGCTTCGAGTCCAAGCAAGGCGCCCCCTGGGCCGAGCGCGTCGCCGCCGGGCTCGGGGCCCTGCTCGAGCACCTCGCCGAGCACCCGGACGAGGCGCGCTTCGCGATCGTCGAGGTGCTCGCGGCCGGCCCCAAGGCGCTGGCCCGCCGCGACGCCGCCCTGCGTCAGTTCACCGGCTTCCTCGAGGCCGGCCGCAGCGAGACCTCGGTCGAGCTGCCGGGCATCACCTCGCTCTCGCTCGCCGGCGGCGTCAACGAGCTGCTCTACAGCGAGATCCTGCACGGCGCCGCCTCGCGCCTGCCCAGCCGCCTGCCCGACCTGATGTTCTGGATCACCCTGCCCTTCCTGGGGGCCGAGGGGGCCGCCGCAGAGCGCGAGCGCATGCGGCTTTCGATGCTGGAGAGCTAAGCGGCTGAGCCCTGCACGAGGGCGCTCTTTTTGCCCGGTCATGGGGTTTATTCAGTAGCCAGGGTGGTAGTTTGAGCCGCTGGAGGGATAGTTCCCACGCAAGTTTTCGACGGCTACGGCTCTGGACGGGCAAGCCGCAAAGGAGAGACATAGCTATATGCGCAAGCACCTGTTGATAACCACGGCCCTCGGGGCCCTGATCGCGCTGACCGTAGCCAGCGTCGCGATCGCCGCGAAAGACACGGTCGTCAAAGCCGGCAACCTCGAGGTCGTGATCGACGGCTCCAGCGGCGTGACGCCGAAGGCGCTCTCGAAATCGAAATACACCCCGATCGCCTTCACCGCCGCCGGCAGCATCCGCAACCTCGACGGCAGCCAGCCACCGGCGCTGAAGGAAGTTACGCTCGACACCAAAAACGCCGCCGTCAACACGAAGGGTTACCCCGCCTGCAAAAGCGGACAGCTGCAGGCCACCAGCACTGCTGCGGCCAAAAAATCCTGCGGAGACGCGGTCATCGGCTCGGGTTCGAGCACGATCTCGGTCGTCTTCCCCGAACAGGCACCGATCCCGGGTAACGGCCCGATCACCGTCTTCAATGGCGGCACCTCGGGTAGCACGACCACCTTCTACATCCACGCCTACCTGACCCAGCCGATCACCACGGCGGTCGTCACCACGGTGAAAATCAAGAAAGCCGGCAACGGCCTCAAAACCGTCACCACGATCCCGAAGATCGCCGGCGGCTCCGGCGCGGTGAAGGACTTCTCGCTGAAGATCGACAAAAAATTCACCTACAAAGGCAAGAAAGTCAGCGTCCTCAGCGCGAAATGCGTCGGCGGCAAGATCCAGGCCGACGTTACCGCCAAGTTCTACGAGGGCCAGCAGGTGAAAGCGCAGGTCCTGCGCACCTGCACCTCGAAGCCGTAGGGTCAACGCACGACAAGCGTTCAACTACAGGTGAGTTTCCGAAAGGGCGGCCGCAAGGCCGCCCTTTCTCGTGCCGCGAAGAGACATCCCCACCCCACCCTTACTCGACTATCTGGGTGATAGCTTGAGCAATTGGTGAATAGTCAACGCCACTTCAGGTGGCTATAAGGCTGGACAAGCCGAGGGGGAATACGGGGATATGCGGAAGCATCTGCTGATAACGATGGGGCTGGGGGCGCTGCTCGCGCTCGTCCTCGGCGCTGCCGGTGCGTCGGGGACCACGGTGAGGGTGGGCAACTTGGTCGTGACCGGAAACGGAGTTTTCTCGCCGAAGGCGCTCTCTAGAACTGAGCCGACGCCGGTATCGCTGAGCGTCTCCGGCAAGATCAAAACGGTTGACGGCAGCCACCCACCGGCGGTGAGGAAACTGGTCATCGAAGGCGACAAGAACATCGCCTTCTCGACCGAGGGATATCCCGTCTGCAAAAGTGGGCAGCTGCAGGCCAGCGACACCGAGGCTGTCGAAAAAGCCTGCGGGGACGCGATCATCGGCAAGGGTTCGACCACGGTCTCGATCTCCTTCCCCGAACAGCTTCCAATCCCGGCCAAGAGCCCGCTTCTTCTCTTCAACGGTGGCGAGAGGGGCGGTGTGACGACTCTCTACGTCCACGCCTACCTGACGCAGCCGATCACCACGGCAATCGTCACCACCGTGAAAGTGCAGCGAATTAGCAACGGGCGTTACGGGCTCAAATCCACCGCCTCGATCCCAGTGATCGCCGGCGGCTCCGGATCGCCCACCGGCTTCAGCCTCCTGGTCGACAAGAAATACACCTACAAAGGCAAGAAGATGAGTGTGCTGACCGCGAAATGCACGGACGGCCGGCTGCAGGGCACCGCCGAAGCAACCTTTGACGACGGCACCAAGGCCACGACCGACGTCGTCAGCACCTGCACCTCGAAGAAATAGAGATAGCGCGGAACCCGGCCCGGCGGCCTATTTGTTCGCCGGGCCGGTCTGTTCGAACGTGTGCTGGTAAGCGGTCGCCGGACCAGCGCCGTAGATCGGGGTGAAAGGTGCCTGCTGGGTGCAGGGCGGGGCCGGGGTCGTCGCGGTGTCGGACTGTTCGGCGAAGGCGAATTTTTTGATCCGGTTGAAGAGGCTGATGGCTTTGGTCACGTCGCCGCCGGTCCGTTCGTTGAAGGCGGCTTCGTTGGGCGTATTCGGATCCAGGGCTGCCCTTATTCCGGAGCTACACTGGCGCGTGTCGAAGCCGGGCAAGCCGGTGGAGACGCCTTTTGCCCAGAGCGGCGGGCTGTAGGCGCTATTGCGATTCATGGTCAGGCGATTCGGGTAGGTCGCGACGCTTTCCGGGTTGAGCGGACCCATCGCCCTGATGAAGTGGAGGTTTTCGTTTTTCTCGTTGGTAGCGGTGATCGTCCCATTGGTAGCCGCCGCGATGTTGGCGAACAGCGACGTGAACTCGTTCCGGTAGAGGTTGAGACCAGTGAGCAGTGGGTTCAGGTTGCGCAGGAACGGATCGACGGCGCGCAGCAGGGGCGGGAAGTCATCGCGGAACAGCTTACGAAGGGCCGGGAAGCCCGTCGGGGCGCGACCGATCACGCGCGAGAGGCCTTCGAAGAAGCCCCTCGCTTCCGGCGCCAGGTTCGCAAAGGCAATCAGGGTCGGCGAGAGCTGTTCCGCGGCGGGGACGAGCTGGCGCATCAACGGATCGGCGTTGATCGCGAAGGCTTTGAGGCGGTCGAGGGTCAGCCTCGACTCGTCCTGGAAGGTGGGGAAGACCCGGAACAGAGCTTCGATGTCGCGATCGCGGCGGGCGGCGGTCTGGAAGACCGCGTTCGAGCTGTCGATCAGCTCGGCGAGCTGGCCTTCGCGACCGCGCAGCGCACGGAAGGTGACGGCGCCGTTCCGGAACAGCTGGCCAACGGCGACCCTCTGCGTGTCGAGCACGCGGAAGAGCCTGTCGAGCTCGCTGAAGGTCGGTTCGAACTCGCCGATCGCGTAGGAAAGCGCCTGCCCCTGACCGGAGATCGCGACGGCCGATTCCTGCATCCAGTCCTGGAACGCTTCGCGCGTTTCCGGATCGAAGGTGCGGAAGATCTCGTCGAGCTGGACCGATTCGGCGCTGTTCGCCTCCGGCAACGTGCCGCCGTCAGCGATCTGCGGACTTTCGTTGGACCCTGGCGTGAGTTCGATGTAGGTCTCTCCGAGCAGCGTCTTGGTGCGGAGGATCGCCCGCGTCGACTCGGGCAGCGGCGCGTACTTGTTGTCGACGTTGACCGTCGCCAGCGCCTGCGTCCCGTTCGGAGCCAGCTCGATGCTCTGGACTTTGCCGACGTTGACGCCGGAGATGCGGACGTCCGACTGTTCGGCCAGCTGCGTCGCCTCGTTGAAGGGAACCTTGATCTCATAGGTCTTCGCCCGGAACGGCGTCGGCCCACCGAAGGTGACCCAGAGGAAGAGCAGGATGCCGAAGCAGGACAGTGCGAAGCCGGCAATCACGAGGAGCTGGGCGGTGCTGGGGGCGCGCTTGCTCATGGTGCAGGGGTCGTGGTGGTCGTGGTCACGGGTTTGTAGAAGCTGCCGCAGGCGGCGGGGTTGCCTTTGGCCGGCGGGATGCTCGGGAGTTCGGCGGGCGTCGGGATGTTGGCCACTTCGAGGAAGGTCTGGAACCATTCCCTCGTTTTGCCAAAGCCGTTCGCGAGGTTAGAGGCGTTGCAGGTCAGCATCACGATGCCCCGCTGAATCGGCCCGCCCGCGTCTTTGAGGTTGTAGCTGGCGTTGAAGTTGTGGTTCAGCCAGGGCAGGTAGAAGAGGTAGCTCTCCCTCCCGTCCTCGGGCTTGTAAGCCAGCTCGTTGAAGAAAGTGTTGAGGCCGCCGATCGAGTTGCCGAAGTTGCGGACCGTCTTGCTGAGCGGGCCGGATCCTTCGTTCGCGTGAGTCAAGAACGGGCGGATCTGGCGCGTGAACGGGCGGATCTGGTCGCGGATCGGCGCCGTGGTCTGACTGAAGAGCCGCTCAGTCGCCTTGAACGCTGGCGTCAACGCTTGCGCCTGCGGGATCAGCCCGGTTAGAGCTGGGTAAGCGACGTCGGAGAACCGCTTCGAGCTCGCCAGAGCAGAGTTGCCCGCCCGCAACGCCGCCGGGAACTCCCTCAGCGTCTCCTGGATCGATGCCTGCTGGCTGGCGAAGTCGCCGAGCGCGGCGTCGGAGGCGGTGACGAAGCGGCGGATCTCGCCGTCGCGGCGACCCAGCTCGATCGTCAGCTGGCCGAAGTTGTGAATCACGTTGGCCAGCGCGACGTGTCGCTCGGCCACGGCTTTGTTCAGCTTGGCCACGTAGTGGACGAAGGGCTGGAAGCGCCGGAAAGCGTTCGACAGCTGCTTACCGCGGCCGCCGATCCCCTCGGCCCCACCCGCGACCAGCAGCTGAATGTACTGCCGGGTGTCGGCATCGAGGGTGGCGAGGAAGGCGTCGAGGTTGGTGTTCGGTTCGGTCTGGGCGAGCGTGAAGTGGACACCGTCCTCGATCGGCTTCTCGCCGCTGCCAGGATCGACCTCGACGATCATGTCGTTCAGCCCGGTTTTCGGCCGCAGCAGGAAGCTCGCGTTGGGGTGGATCAGCTCCATGTAATGGGGCTGGATGTCCATCCCAACCACCGCGTGCCCGTCTTCGAGTTCGACCGAGGTGACCTTGCCGATTTCGATACCGGCGATGTCGACCGACTGGCCCTGTCCCGGCGTCACCGCCTGCGCAGTCGAGAACTCGGCCGAGATCTGGTCGAATTCTTCGCCGACCAGCGGCAGCCACGCCGGCAGCGAAGCTTTCTGCTGGGTGAAGATCCCGAGCATCATCGCGATCCCGGCGATCGCCAGGACGATGATCGCGATCGTGTCTTTGCGCCGCCCGCGCGCCTGGCGCGAGAGCCAGGCGTAGAAGTGCTTCCAGCGGCTGACGCCGGGTTCGCGCTGCTCGCTCATGGGCTCACCGCCGCCGGGGAAGGTGCGCCAACCTGGCCAAGCGGGCCGTTGACGTCAGGCACCGGGTTCGTATGGCAGCGAACGTCCGGCTTGATCGGCGGCTTGCCGCCGATCTGCGGCTGGGTGCCGATCGGCGGGGCGATCGTGCGCCCGAAGCCGACTCTGTCGGTCGACTGTTCCGCCGTCTCGTTCGGCGTTTCCGCCAGCTGCGGGCCGCCGCCGGCCTGGATCCGGAAGTACGGTCCGTTGCCGTCGTAGTTCTGCGACTGACCGGCGAGGTTGACGAGGCCATAGAGGAACTCGCGGTAGCTGGGACCGCCGGTGCTGAACTGGTCGTTGATCGTCTGGTTGGCGGTCGGGACCAGGACCTGCGTGGTGCAGAGGCTGAGGCGGTTGAGCTGCGGCAGCGCGACCTGTTTCCCGGCCTGGGCGGCGCCGGCGAGGCCGGGGGTCGATTCGGCGAGCAGCTTGGCGACGCCGCCGCCCTCTTTACCGGAGAGCAGCGGACGAGTCTGGGCCAGCCACGGTTTCGAGGCGCTGATCAGGCCCGGCAGCTGCGCCACGGCCGGGGTCAGCTGGATCGCATAGGTGCGCAGCGGCGGCAGCGTGCGGTTGAGGCTGACGAAGGAGGCTCGCGCGGTCTTCAGGGTCGGAGCGAGCAGTTCGACCGTGGTCGAGAGATTGGCCGACTGCGCGGCGAGCGCGCCGGTGAAAACGTTGAAGTTGTCGATCAGCCCCTGCAGGTCGGCCTCGCGAGAAGCGAAAGCGCCGAAGGTGCGGCCGGCGCCGGCGACGAGGCGCGAGAGATCGCGCTGCTGGGTCCCGAGAAAGGCATCGGTCACCTGGGCGCTGTAGCGACCGGCCTCGCCGCCGTATTTGAGCGCCCCGTTGAGCGCTTCCGCACCGGTTCGGCCTTTCACCTCGGGCAGCTGGGTCTCGTCTTCGGCTGCGGTCGGCTCGTGCGTGAAAGCCGTCCCCAGACCTTCGAGCAGGCGGCTGAGATCCGCCCGCACCGGCGACTGCAGCGCCGTCAGCACCTCGTCGATCTGAACCGCGGTCGAGGTGCGGCTTACCGGGATCGTCGAGCCGCTGTCGAGATCCGGGGCGCTGGGGCTGCCGGGGTCGAGGTCGACGAAGAAGTTGCCCTCGAGGAAGATTCGCGGCCGCACCATCGCGAAGGCGTCGTCGTGGATCGGGCGACCCGACTCGTCGACGGTGAAGGTGACGGTGGTCGCGTCGCCGTCGCGCTCCGACGCGATCACTTTCCCGACTTCGACTCCGGCGATTCGCACCGGCGAGTTTTTCGCGATGTTGGCCGAGTTGGCGAAGGTCGCCTTCAGTTCGTAGCCGTAGCTGGTGAAGGGGATATGTTTGGTGAACGCCAGGTAGGGGCCGACCGTGAAGATCAGGATGAAGACGATCGCAATCGTCACGTTGCTCGGCCGCCACCTGAAGCGGCGGTTGGTCGCGCCCTGCCTGGTGTCGCGCTCGGGAAGCCGGCTCATTTCCCTTCCGCCTGTCCTTTGACCTGACGGTCGGTGGCCGTCAGGTCTTTGCCCCAGAACTCGGGGGGATTGCCGATCGCGGTCTGGCCCGGTGCGTACTTCTCGTTGCCCGCGGCGCAGATCCGCGGCTGTCCCGGCGCGGCCGTGTACGGGTAGGGGTTGTAGTGCAGATGGTTGGCGCGATTGGCGGGATCGGGATCGTTTGCCGGGGCGGAAGATGGCCCGCTCTCGGCATTCGGGCCGGTCGGGGGGGCGAAAGTGATCGCGTTCAGCCAGTTGCCGAACTCGTTCCCTCCACCGGTGGAAAGGACGAGATTGCGGAAGGTGAGCGTCGCGTAGTTGCAGGTGGTCTGCATCGGCGCGATGAACCGCAGTGCCGGCTTCAGGATGTTGTTGGTGTCGATCAGCAGGTCGAGGCCGTTGAAGACGCCGGTCGAGCTCTGGAAGTCGACCAGCGCTTCGGCGGTCGGCTGCAGCTGGTTGTTGAGGACCGGCGACGCGTTCAACGCCGGCACCCCGGCGTGCAGCGCGTCGGCGATCACCGGGGAGGTGTCGCCAAGCGCTTTGGCGCCCGGCTTCAGTGCCGTGAAGAAGCGTGCCGAGCTGCGGAAGAACGGCCGCACCGCGGGCAGGTCGGCGTTCACCGCGTCCAGGGTCCGCGGCCCTTTTTCGATCGTTTCCTGGATGTAGGGACGGGAGACGCGGGCGAAGGCGGCAAAGGTCCGGTCGAGGGCGACGAAGAGGTCGGCCTGCGTCGCCGCGACCGGCGCCACCGTCGCCGAGAGGTCCTCGAGCGCCCGCCAGAAGCCGTCGAAGTCGTTGCTCGGGTCGACGATGGTGCGCAGGGTCGCCTGCGAGTTTTCGGCCAGCCGGCGCAGCGCGCCGATCCCTTCGTTCAGCTGCGGGCCGCGACCGGCGAGGGTGTTGCCGAAGCCGGCCTGGCTCTGGCGAATCGCCTTGCGGGTCGGCTCGTCGAACATGTCGAAGAACTGGTCGATGTCGACCGGTTCCGGCTTGTAGGCGCGGAGCGGGATCGTGTCGCCGGCGGCGAAGGTCTCGGAGGAATCGCCGGGAGACAGCTGCAAGAACTTGAGCCCAAGGGCCGACTTCGGCCGGATCGTGATCGTCGAGTCGACCGGCAGCGGTTCGACGCTCTGGTCGAGCTGCAGCGAGAGTTCGGCCGCGACACCGCCCTCGCCGGTATGGACCGGGCGGACCTCCCTGACGATGCCGACGCGGACGCCGCCGACCCGCACCTCGTTGTTTTTGACCAGGGCGTTGGCGTCGGGGACGCGGGCCTTGAGGTCGTAGGTGGTGACGAAGGGAAGGCCGTTGTTGGCGTTGTAGGCGAGAAAGACCGCGACGATCACGACCAGGACCGTCACCGCCCCGACCAGGATCGGGCTGCTCGCCACTCCGCCTATGCCGCTGCGGTTCCTCATGGGCCCAGGAGGTAGTCGATAAGTGGGGCGGTGCCCCCGGTCTCGGATGCTTCGGCGACTCCCGCCGCTCCGTCCGCGGCATCGGCCTGGCCGACACCGGTCGCCGGTCCAGTGCCCACCGACGTGCCACCGGTCTGAGCTTCCAGCTCGCGTTCCAGGCGCTGGAAGAGGAGGGCCGAGAGCGAGCTGGCGCTGCCTTCCGTCTTTTCCTTCGAGTTGGGGCCGTTGAAGCGAGCCACGCAACCCGACAGGCCGCCCGCCGCGACTTCGTAGTCGACGCACGGAGTCAGGGTGGCGAGCGTGCGGCCGTAGTGGCCGTACTGGTCGAAGCCGTTGAACGCCGCGGCGCCGTTGTAGATGAATTCGGTCAGCGCTCCCCACCCGTTCGTTTCGGTGAGGCTGGTGAACGTGCCCGCCAGTTCCCGGGTCGGAACAACCCCGGTCTGCGACAGTTCGGTCGTCTTCCTGGCGATCGGGTCGGCTTCGCGGAAGATCGGACCGGAAGCTTCGCCGGTCTCCCCAAGGCTCTTCAGCGCCACCGTCGTCGCGTCGGAGAACGGAGCCAGGGTCCGCGTCGCGTCGGTCAGCGCAGGCGCGGCGCGGCCGAGGTCGGAGAAAACCGGCCTCGCCGCCTCGGAGAAGCCTTCGAGGTCACGCATGGTGAGCCGGAACTCGCGCAGGAAGGTGGGGAACTTGCGCAGCGACTCTTCGAGCTGGGCGCCGCGTTCGGCGCTCGCCTCCGCCGCGGCCCCGGCGTTGGACAGGAAGCCGGCGACGTGGGCTCGCTCGCGCGCAAGCGGGGTGAGGATCGCGTCGGAATCGCTAGTCAGCTGGGCGAGGCGGTCGCGCTGGGCCGAGAGGATCCCGAAGAAGCGGTCGACGTCGCGCAGCACCGGGTTGGCCCGTTTGACCAGCTCTTTGAGGTCACCGCCGCGCCCGGCGAGGCCGGCGCCGAGTTCGTTGAAGATCAGGCGGAAGCGCTGCGCGTAGGGCAGCGACTGGATGTCGTTGATCAGGTCGGGATCGACGCTGGTGCCGCTGCTGCCGAGCGGCAGCAGGTATTGCCCGGCTCCCTCCTCGCCCTTGGGAATCGTTTTCAGCGGCGGGGGCAGTGGAGAGCCCGGTGCCCGCGGCAGCGTCGGTCGGCAATCGACGAACTTCTCCCCGATCAACGACTGCGGCCGGATCTGGCAGGTGGCATCGCTGCGGAAGTCCTGAAAGCCAGGGTCTTCGATGTTCATCACGATGATCGCCTTGCCCGGGACCGAGACCGGTTTGCCGTCGCGGTAGGCGACGGTCTCGCCCGCCATCGAGATGTCGACCGATTCGATCGTGCCGACGTTGGCCCCGGCGACCCGGACCTGCTCGTCTTTGACCATGAAGCCGCCGTTGTCGAAGACGGCGCGGATCCTGTAGGCGTCGTCGTCGCCATCGCCGCCGGAGGCGATCAGGACGACCGCGACCACGGCCACCACGAGTCCGGCCACGATTATCAGTCGGCGCGTCATGGTCCAGGCGGGGCGTCGGCGGGGTTGCATTCGGAGGTGTTCACGCTGCTGCCGGCGGCGGGCGGGTTGGCGAACGGGTTCGACCCGTCGGGCGCCGGCTGGGTGGCGCCGCCGGGGCAGGGGCGCCGCACGCCGGCGGAAGAGCCAAACGCGTTGTACTGCTGGGCTTTGGTGATCGGTTTGAGCGCACCGCCTTCGTAGGCGAAGAGATTCTGCGCCGACAACGAGACGCGCACGTAATGCCCATTGCCGTCGTAGTAACCGGCAACCTGGCCGAGCTTTGCGAACCCGTTGAAGAGGTCCGGCGTGTAGGCGCGGGCAAAGTTGAGGTTCGGCTGGAAGGCGGTAATCGCCTCTTCGGAATGGGGGAATGCTCGCGAAGCCCGCTCCTGGACCGTAGGCATGACCGCTAGCAGTTCGTTGAGGTCGTTGGCCTTCCCGGGCCTCGCCACGGCGAGGCGCAGGTTGCGGGTGAAGGGGATGAATTTCGACAGCACCGGCCGCAGTTCGGCCAGGAACGGAGCCAGGTTCTTGGTCGCCGGCTTGGCCGTGTCGATCAGCGGGTCGAGGTCGTCGAGCGCGGCGCGCAGGTTGACGAAGGTCGTGTTGGCCTGCCGCATCACCGGGGCGAGCCGCCGCAGCGTCCGATCGAAGGCGATGTTCTCGCTGGCGATCGCGCGGAAGGCGGTATTCGCGTTGCCGAAGGCGCTGGAAAGCTGTTCGCCGCGCTGGGCAACCGCCGTCGTCAGCTTGCTCGAGCTGACGACGAAGCGCTCGAAGAGTCGCTCGTCGGCGTTGAGTTCCTGGACGAAGGCACCGGTGCGATTAAGCGCCGGGCCGAAGTATTTGTAGGCCTCGTTCCCCGCCTCGCCCTGGTATTTGAAGATCTGGGCGTTGCCCTTGATGAAGTTCGCCAGCCCCTTGCGCACCGAGGGCGGGAAGGTGTTGAAGAACTGGTCGATGTCGACCGGCGTGGTGGTCGAGCCGAGGCCGATTTCGGCGCCGTCGTCGAGCGTCGGGTTGCTGTTCGGGCCGGGGTGGATCGAGACATAGTGGTTGGCGACGCCGGAGAGCGAAGTGGCGCGGATCACCGCGGTCGAGCCCTCGTGCAGCTCCTGGTCGACCTCGATGTTGATCTCGGCCAGGTTGTCCTCGCTGAGCTCGATGCTCGTCACCGAGCCGACCGGCGAGCCGCCGATCAGCACCTGGTTGTCGTTCACCAGCTGGCCCGCGTTCTGGAAGACGAGGGTGTACTTGTAGCCGCCGTTGCCGCTGAAATAAACGATCGCGAGCAAGATCACGGCGATCGCGAGAGCGACGATCGCCGCGATTCGCGCAGGAGTGGTCCCCCGGCTCGGAGCCGAGCTTTTCTCCTCGCCTAAGGGTTTAGCAGCCACGGGTCGTCGCTTTGTCGTTCCCCGGCCTCCGACCCGGTGGAACGAGCGGCAGAATCGTATCCGAGCCGCCTCCCGGCAAGTGCGCTGCGAGCGGGTACTTAACTCGAAATCAACGCGCTGTCCGAGGGCCGATCAGACGTCGAATTTGGGGATCGCGCGGTCCATCCAGCGTGGCAACCACCAGACCCGGTCGCCCAGCAGCAGCATCAGCGCCGGCAGCAGCACGATCCGCACCACGGTCGCGTCGAGGATCACGGCGACGGTGAGGCCGATGCCGAGCTGGCTCACGGTAGCCAACGAGGAGCCGGCGAAGGCGATGAAGACGGCCATCATGATCACCGCCGCGCCGGTGATCACGCGGGCGGTCTTGTCGAGCCCAAACTCGATCGCGGCGGCGTTGTCGCCGTGCTCGTCGTAGTGCTCGCGCATCCGCACCAGCAGGAAGACCGCGTAGTCGATCGAGAGCCCGAAGACGATCCCGAAGATCATCACCGCCCCAACCGCGTCGATGTATTCGCGGCCGCCGAACGGCAGGTCGGCCGGCAGGCCCGAGAGCAGGGTGAGGATGCCGAAGGCGACCCCCACGGTGAGCAGGTTGAGCGCCACCGCCAGCCCCGCCAGTAGCACCGCCCGCAGCACGAGGACGAGGACGAGGAAGGTGGCGAAGGTAATCGCGGCGACGACCAGCGGGATCACCTCGCGGGTGACGCGGCTGTAGTCGTTGAGCTGGGCGGCACCTCCGGCGACCCCGGTCTTCAGGCCGGTTTCCTCGGCCAGCTCCGCCGTGTCCTCGTTGAGTCGCTCGTTGAGCGCGATCGAGCCGGGAGTGTTGAACGAGTAGCGGGAGATCACCAGCATCGAGGCGGCGCGGCCGCCGTGGCGCAGGTCGATCCTTTCGCCCGCCACTTTGCGCGTCTCCGGCGGCGTGCCGTCGAGGGCCGAGAGCACGAAGTAACCGGAGTTGAAGAGGTTCGGCGTCGCCTCGGCGACCTGCCGCGCCTGGCGGTTGATCCGCTCTTTGCCCGCCAGCACCTGCACGCTCGCCCGTTCGAGGCCGGGCTCGATCGGGGCCGAGCGCTCGAACGCTTCCGCCAGGCCCGCCTCCAGCGTCTCGGCGCCGCCGCCGAGTCGCTCGAGACCGCTTGCCAGAGCCAGGGTCGCGGTGCTCGCCCGCGCCAGACCACTGCCGAGCGCCGTCGCTTCGCGCCGGATTCGTTCGGAAGCCTTGGCGAACCGCTTGCCGCCGGAGGAGATCTGGCGCAGTCCGTCGGCGAGTCGTTTGGCGGCGTTGGAAGCCCTCCTCAGCCCGATTAGGGTCGACTGCGCCCAAGAGGTCACTTTCTTCGCTTCCTCGACGTCCTCGAGCAGCCGCGCCTGCAGCGCTTCCAATTCGGCCGGCAGACCGGTGTAGCCGGGGGCGATCGGTGCGCCGGTGGCCGGGTCGACCCCACTTACCGCGGCGCTGGCGCGCCGCACCGCGTCCAGCGCCGGCCCGTAATTCGGGTCTTCTTTGCCGACCGTCATCGCCTGCAGCTGGGCCAACGCCGCTTTCAGCTGAGCGTCCGCCTCCTTGGCCTGGGGCAGCAGCCGGGGCAGCGTCGTGTTCGCGTCCTGCTGCAGCGACTTTTCCAGCTCGCGCGCGCGGTTGAGTCCGTTGAAGCGGAGGTTCTGCCCGCCCAGCGCTTCGATGCCGAACCTCAACTGCAAGGCCCCGAGCGCCGCTCTTTCCTGAGCCGTGGCGAGCCGGTTGGCGCCCTCGACGAACTGGTCCAGCCCGCTCATCGCTTCCTCGTTGCCGGCAAGCGCCCGGCCCAGGCCGTTGGCGATCAGCTGCGCGCCCTCGCCGGCGCGGTCGGTGCCCGTGGCCAGCAGCGCGGCGCCCTTGCTGGCTTCCTCGATGCCGCTGCGCAGCTGCCCGACCGCCCCGGCGACCGTGTCCAGCCCCCGTCCCAGGCGCGCGAACTGCTTGACCGGGCCGATGTTTCCTTCGGAGGTGAGGATCGCGTTGCCGGTTCTCTGCAGCGGCTCGACCCGTTTGGAGATCTGGCTCGGCCCGACCACGATCTGCACACCCGGCAGCTCGGCGAGCTTGTGCTGGAAGCGGTCGAGCGCGTCGAGCGTTTCGGCGTCGGTAACGGCTCCTTCCTCGGTTTCGGCAATGACCACGAAGGGGGCTTCGAACCCGGGGGCCGCTTCGCGGGCGATCAGTTCGGCGCCCTCCCGGGCCCTGTCGTCCACCGGCAGCTGTTCGGGGCTCGGCGGCCCGGTCTGCAGGCCGATCGCCGGCGCCGCCAGGAGCAGCACGACGCCGCCGATCACGGCCGAGACCAGCACTGGCCTTCGCAAGGCCGCGGAGACGATCGTCATCAGCCGCGAGCGCCCGTTCGGCCTCGCACCGATCCGCCAGCGGTCGACGTTGGGCCCGAGCAGCAGCAGCACCACCGGGCCGACGATGGTCGCGATCGTCACGGTCAGGATCACGACCATCACCAGGGTGCCGGCGAGCGAAGCGAGCAGCGAGCCGGGCAGGATCAGCATCGAGACCAGCATCGAGAGCACCAGCGTGCTGCCGGCGAAGATCGTCGTGCGGCCGGCGGTCCGCCGCGTCGCCCAGGCCGCCTCGAGCGGCTCTTTGCCCGCCGCCAGCTCCTCGCGGAAGCGCGAGACCATCAGCAGCGCGTAGTCCACCCCCAACGCCAGGCCCATCATCGAGCAAACGGTCAGGGCGAAGGCGTTGATGTCGAACCAGGACGCCGCGAAGTAGAGGATCCCGCGCGAGGAGAGCACCGTCAGCGCCCCGAAGACGAGCGGGACCGCTGCCGCCAGCGGCGCCCGGAAGACGAGCAGCAGCACGATCAGGAGGAAGGGGAAGGCGATCAGCTCGCCGCGCTCGGCGGCGGTGATTGAACGGTCCTCGAGCGCCTTGGTCAAGGTCGCCTGGCCGGTCTGCGTCACCCGCACCGGCGCCTGGATCTCCTCCGCGAGGATCCCTTCGAGCCGGGGAACGGTCTCGTTCACGCCCTCTTTGATGTCGACGTGGAAGTCGGCGATCATCAGCGCCCGCCTCGGGCCGGGTCGCAGCTGGGCGGTCGAGCCCCGGTCCCAGGGCGAGAGCGTCGTCACCCCCGGTTCCGCGCGCAGGGCGCGGACCAGCCGCGGGCCCTGCCGGTCGAGCTCGGCCGCCGGCCCGCGCAACAGGATCGCGAACGGCATCGCGTCGCCGAAGTTCTGCCGCAGCAGCTCGCTCGAGCGCGAGGATTCGGTGCCGGGGATGTCCAGCGTGGTCGGGTTGAGCCTCTCCTCGACCCCGGTCCCGATCGCGCCGAGGCCGAGCAGCAGCACCGCTGCCACGGCCAGCAACGCCTTGGGATGGCGCAGCGTTAGCGGTGGGCGACGGTCCGAATCCGCCGCCTCCGAATCCGGCCGCTCCCTGCTCCTCCTCCTGAGCACGCGTGGTAGTTTGGCGACTAGGGCCACGGGAGGGTCGAACAGATGCAGAAGACTGTGTTAAGAACGGTTTTGGTCGTAATCGTGCTTGCTCTCACGACCGTAGGCACGGCCTACGCGCTCAAGTTCGAACTAGACGGAACGATGGTCAGCGCGACCGCGAGCATCGAGCCGCGCGAGCTGCCGGCGCGCGGCAACGCGCCGGTCAGCATCGCCACCGTGGTCCGCGTCTCGACCAAGGATGGCTCTGCCCCTCCGGGCCTGACCAAGATCCTCTTCAACGTCGACAAAAACGGCACCATCGACACCAAGGGCCTGCCGGTCTGCACGCTGGCCAAGCTCGCCGGAACGAAGCCGGCGGTCGCGCGCAAACGCTGCGCCGGCGCGCTCGTCGGCAAGGGGCGCGGCGAAGCGGACGTGAGGCTGCCCGGCCGGGCGCCGACCAAGATCGCCTCCCCGCTCACGCTCTTCAACGGCCCGCCGCAGGGCGGCAGGCCGACCATAATCGCCCACGCCTGGGAGACGCTCCCGGTCCCCAAAGCGGTCCTCGTCTCCTTCACGGTCGAGCGGATCCAGCACGGCCGCTACGGCTACCGGGTCGAGATCGAGCTGCCGCAGATCGCCGAGGGCTACGGCGCCGCCACCCTCGCCGAAGCCACCGTCGGCAAGACCTGGAAGCGGGGCGGTAAGGAGGTCGGCTACGTCAACGCCCACTGTGCCGGCGGGCGCCTGCAGGTCTTCGGCAAACTCAGCTTCGCCGACGGCAGCCTCTTCCCGGGTACCCTGACCTCGCCATGTCACGAGCCGCGCTGACCCGGGGCCTCGCGCTCTGCTGCGCACTCGCGGTGCTCTCCGTCGCGGCCGTCGCCGATGGCGCCCTGGTCAAGGTCAACGGCCTCACCCTCCGCGCGAACGGCGGCTTCGAGCCGCAAACCCTGCCCCGTAACCGCTACGCCCCGATCAAGTTCGAAGGCTTCTTCGAAATATCCGCCAGGGGCGGGGCGCGACCGGTGGCGCTGCGGGAAGTCGCGATCGACTTCGATCGCGACGGCCGCCTCAACAGTGCCGGCCTGCCGGTCTGCCCACGGGAGCGAGTCGCGAGCGCCGGGGTGGCCGAAGCGCGCAGCGCCTGTCGCGGGGCGATCGTCGGCAGCGGCGAGGTCGAAGCGGTGGTCGATACCACCTCCGGTCCGGTGCCGGTGCGCTCGGCGCTGACGATCTTCAACGGGCCCGCCCAACAGGGGACCCCGACGACCGTGGTCCTGCACGCCCGCACGCCGCCGCCTGGAGCCGAAACCTTCGCGATGCTCGTCCCGATCGAAAAGCGGCGCGGCGGTTTCCGCTATCGCGCCACCCTCGTTTTCCCCGAGCTCGCCGGTGGGCTCGGCTCGATCACCCGGGTCGAGGCGAAGGTCGGTCGCCGTTTCAGCGTCGGCGGCCAACGCCGCAGCTACGTCTCCGCCCGCTGCTCGGACGGCATCCTCCACACCCACGGGCGCTTTACCTTCGCCGACGGCACCGTCATCGACGGCAGCGTCGAAAAAGCCTGCGTCGTCGAGTAGCCGCTCGCCCGACCGCTGCCGCTTCCTATACTTGCCGACCCCGGGCCGTTAGCTCAGTTGGTAGAGCAGGAGACTCTTAATCTCAAGGTCGAAGGTTCGAGTCCTTCACGGCCCATCTCGGAGCGGCGCTAGCCGCCCCCCAGTGGGTTGTTTTCGGCGAGCGGGTTGACCGCCGGGGCTTCGCCTTTTTCGCGCGCCAGGTTCGCTTCTTTTGCGATTTGCTTGACCTGTTTCTCGAATTCGTGGCCGCGTTTCTCGATTTCGTCGAGCTGTTTTTCGAGGGTTTCGCGTTCGGGTTTCGCGTTCGCGTATTTCTCCGCTTCCTTGCGCGCCCGGTCGCCGCCGCCGTAGTCGAACGAGTAGTAGCGATAGATCGCCAGCGTGCTGAGGCTGCCGAGGCTCGGCCGCGCCGCGGCGACGATCTGCTGCGCCTTCGCCGCCTCGCGCACGTTGCTCAGCGCTTCGCTCGTCGTGCGCGCCGTCTGCGCCAGCCCGAAGAAAGCCTGCGCCGCGATTTGGGCGCCGCCGGCATTCGGTTCCTCCGTCTCTTTCAGATACTCCGACCAGGATTCGCTGGCGAGGAACATCTGCTGCCGCGATTCCGGCGTGTAGGCGAATTCGCCGGTTTCGGGATTGGAGACCGCCAGCGAGTTGCCGAGATTGATCCGGGCCCGGGTTAGAGCCAGCAGCAGCTCCGGGTTGTCCGGTTCTTTTTTTAGTTTCGTTTCGATCCGTTCGACCTGGTCTTCGAACTGGTCGGCGGCGCTGCTGGTCGCGCTGTTGATCCCGAACAGGTCCTGGATCGGGGCCGGGCCGACTACGAGGAAGAGGCTCAAACCCATCAGCAGGGCCAGGATCGCGTAGACGACTTTGACGACGTTCTTCCGCCGTCCCCGGATGTCAAAAAGCATCCTGCGCTCGCCGCCGTCCTTCGATGCCATCGCTTCTCAACGCTCCTGAGTCGAGGGTTCCGCCGCTCCGCCCGCTGTTCCCGGCCGACCAAAGGCCCGCGCAAGCAAGATACTCAACTCGTATAGAACAAGCAGCGGAACCATCTCGATCAGCATCGTCACCGGGTCGACTCCGGGCAGAGCGGCAGCGAGGATCGCGATCGCGAGGTAGGCGTAGCGGCGGTTTTCGCTCAGCTGCTCGACCCGCACGATCCCCAGCTTGGTCACGGCGATGATCGCCAGCGGCATCTGGAAGATCAGGCCGCAGGCGATCTCGGTCATCGAGAAGAAGCTGTAGTAGTCGCGGGCCCGGAGCTGGATGTTGAACTGGTCGTCGTTGAAGCTGAGCAGGAAGTTGACCGCGGCCGGCATCACCACGAAGTAGGCGAAGGCGATCCCGGCCAGGAAGAGCACGGGGAAGAGCAGCAAGATCGGCAGCACGACCCGGCGCTCGGCCTGGCTGAAGGCGGGCAGGACGTAGGCGTAGAGCTGGTAGAGAAGGAAGGGCAGCGAGAGCACCAGCGCTCCATAGACCGAGACCGTCAAGGTGGTCGTGAACGGCTCGGTGACGCCGAAGGTGGTCAGCTGGTCCTGGTCATCTGGGAGCGGGCCAGCGGCGATCTCGAGCAATAGGTGGTTCTGCCAGAAGCAGAGCGCCAGGGCGACGCCGAAGACGGCGATGCAGACGATCAGACGGTTGCGCAGCTCGTCGAGGTGCTCGACCAAGGTGAGGCGGTCGTCATGGGAGACCGCCTTGACGCGCCGGGCCATCGCGCCGGGGCCTCAGCTGGTCTTGTTACGGACGACCTCGGCCTCGGCCGGCTGGTCGCTGGGCGCCTCCACGGGCTGGGAGGGCTCGAGCTTCGGCTTCTCGTCATCGTCGTCGTGATCGCCGCCGATCGAGCCTTTGAACTCGCGGATCCCCCGGCCGAGCGAGCGGCCAAGCTCCGGCAGCCGTTTTGGGCCGAAGACGAGCAGGGCGATGATCAGGACGATCGCGATCTCTGGAAGTCCGATGTTTCCGGGCATCTAGCCAATGGTAACGGCCGCGAACGGCGGCCGGATCAAGCCGCAGTTGCGCAATTGGATACCCGGTACTTGGGTTTCATCGAAGAAATTTGAAAGAGGTGCGGATCAAGTCACGCTGAACTGGGTTCGATAGGTAGCCATGCGGGAGCAGAGTCGCGACCAGACGCAAGCCAAGGGACTGCACGTCTGCCCCCAGTGCGGCTCCTGCCTGGTCCAGCCGACCTGCTGGGAGCAAGCCGGCGACCGCGCCCACTGGCGGATCTGGCGACGCTGCCCCGAGTGCGAGTGGTCCTGCCAGGGCGTGCACGGCGAGCGCGAGATCGACGCCTTCGACGAGCAGCTCGACCTCGGCGCCCACGAGCTGGCCGACGAGCTGCGCGCGCTCGAGCACGCGAACATGGCCGACATGGCCGACGCCTTCGTCGCCGCGCTCGCGGCCGATCTGATCGGCGCCGACGACTTCGCCTGACGGCGCAGCCGATTCTCACCGCACCGGAGTGGGGTAAATCTCGGTTGCGCGCCTTAGCTGTAGCGCTGGACGACGCCGTCGGCGACCAGCTCTAGCAACTGCCGCTGTTCGGACTCAAAGCCAGCGCGGCCGAGGTTGGCCTTCGCCGACGCCACCATCTCCAGCGCGCGAGCGCGGACTCGCTCCAGCGCCCCAGTCGCGACGATCCGCTCACAGAGCGCCTCGGCGCCGGCCGGGTCGAGCCCTTGCAAGTCGACCTCGGCGATCCCGGGGTCGACGTCGAGCGCCTCGATCAGCGGCAGCGTGATCGTGCCGTCGAGCAGGTCAGTGCCCCGCGCCTTGCCGGTCCGCTGCGGCGGGCCGGCGACGTCGAGGATGTCGTCGAGTAGCTGGAATGCGAGGCCGACGTCGGCCCCGAACTCGCGCAGCCGTTCGTCGTCGCGGCCGAGCAGACAGGCGCATTCGAACAGCTTCGCCGTCTTTAGCCGGCAGCGTTCCAGGTAGCGCTGCTCCGAGACGGATAGGTCGAAGGCGTCGTGGCGCTGCGCCAGCTCGCCCTGCGCCAGCGCGACCGACGCGGCGGCGAGGAGCTCGACCGCGCGCGCGTCGCCCGCCTCGGCGAGCAGTGCGAAGGCCCGGGCGAGCAGCAGGTCGCCGGCCGCGGTCGCGCGGTCGCGGCCGGAGCTGGCCGCCACGGTCGGCAATCCTCGCCGCAGCGGCGCTTCGTCGAGCACGTCGTCGTGGACCAAGGTCGCCATGTGGACCAGCTCGATCGCGGTCGCGGCCCGCACCGCGGCGGGGCCCCCGGCCTCGCCGGCGCAGAGCAGGACCAGCATCGGCCGCAGCCGCTTGCCGCCCGCGCCCAACGTCGTCGCGGCATCCTCGGCGAGGCGCTCGCCGTAGCCGGCCACCGCCTCGCGCAGCCGTTCCTCGACCTCCCCGAGGCGGGCCGGCAACCAGCGGCTTGACGCGTCCAAGACCGCCGTCACCGGCGGCGGCACCGCCGAGCGCCTGGTCACCGGCCTTTGACGCCGCTGTGGATCGCGATGATCCCGCCGGCGAGCACCGTGTAGCGGATCCGCTCGAACCCGGCCCGGTCCATCCGCTCGGCCAGTCCCTGCGGGCTGGGAAAGCTGCGCACCGATTCCGGCAGGTACGAGTAGGCCTCCGGCTCGCTCGAGAAGGAGCCGAGCAGCGGCACGATGCGGTCGAACCAGAGCGAGTAGAAGAACGAGAGCGGCAGCCGGGTCGGCTGGGTGATCTCGAGGATCACGGCGCGCCCGCCCGGTTTCAGCACCCGCGCCATCTCGGCCAGGCCGCGATCGAGGTCGGCGAGGTTGCGGACGCCGAAGCCGACCGTGACCGCGTCGAAGCGCTCGCCGTCGTAGGGCAGCTGCAGGGCGTCAGCCCACTCGAATCGAACCCCCTCACCAGTGCGCGCGGTCGCCTTCTCGCGGGCCAGGTCGAGCATCGGCTCGGAGAAATCGCAGCCGACTACGCGGCCACCCGGGCTGACGTGGCGGGAGAGCTGCAGTGCCAGGTCGCCGGTGCCGCAGCAGACGTCGAGCGCCGCGTCGCCTGGCTTCAGCTCGGCCCGTGCTGAGGCCCGCTCCCGCCAGCGGTGGTGCAGCCCCGCCGTCATCACCGAGTTGAGCGCGTCGTAGCGACCGGCCACGCGGTCGAACATGCGGTTTACCTGCCCAGCGAACTGGGCCGAGTCCCGCGAGGGTCTAATCGAGCGAAGCGAGGAAATCGGCCATCTCTTCCAGCTTTTGTGGCGGTAGATCGCGGAAAGAGGGCATGATACCCGGCCCGATTTCGACCGAGCGCAGGATCGCCGCGCGCGGCACCCGCTCCGCAATGTGGGTCAGATCGGGACCGGGGCCGTGGTTACCGTTCTCGCCGATCTTGTGACAGGCAAGGCAGCCGGCGCCGGCGACGACCTCCTTGCCGGCCTCGTACTGGGGCGCCACCGCCATCTCGATCTCAGTCGGCGAGCCGCCGACCGCGCCGAGGTAGGTCAGGTAGCCCATCGCGACGATCGTCAGGATGCCGGCGGTGGTGGCGATCGGGCGGCGCTCGGGGCGGCGCTCGGGACCGCGGTCGTAGAACGGCAGCAGCAGCAGCAGGACCATGCAGATGGTCGGGATCCCGATCGTCGCGATCGGGACCAGCTCCGGCGGTTTGATCACGCGCAGAACCTCGAAGAGGAAGAAGAAGTACCACTCGGGACGCGGCACGTAGGTGGTCGAGGTCGGGTCGGCCTTCGGACCCTGCTCGGCGCCGAGGATCACCGACATCGCGATGATCACCCCGACCACTATCAGCGCCATCGTCGAGTCCTTCAGCACCGCGTAGGGGAAGAACGGCTTCCCCTTCTTCTTCAGGAGCTCGTACTCCTCGAGATACTTCTGCTTGTCCCGGGGCTTCATGGATGATCCCCCTGGCCGGCGCATATCGGCGTCCTCGGTCGCTCACGTGCAGAGCACGCTTCGCTCCCTGCGTTCTTGATCTGCTTGGCCAGGCGGATCATCTCTCCGCCCCATTAGCACTGGCATCTAACGGCGAAACCGGCGCAGCCACCTTCGGCTTCTCGGCCCGCACCCAGGGGGGCGCCGTGGTGCCGAGCTTGACCACCAGGTAGAGGTGAGCACCGATCAGAGCGATGATCGCGCCCGGCACGAGCAGCATGTGGATCGCGTAGAAGCGCGAGAGCGTGGTGGCGCCGAGCTCCGGACCGGCGCGCAGGAAGTCGCTCAGGTAGGGACCGACGACGGGGCCGGTGCCGTTGATGTTGATGCCGACGATCGAGGCCCAGAAGGAGCGCTGGTCGAAGGGCAGTAGGTAGCCGGTGAAGGCCATCGTCATCGTCAGGATCAGCAGCACGACGCCGATCACCCAGTTGAGCTCGCGCGGGTACTTGTAGGCGCCGAAGAAGAAGGTGCGCCCCATGTGCAGGAAGACCAGGATCACCATCACGCTCGAGCCCCACTTGTGCATCCCGTGTACCAGCGCGCCGAGCGGCACCTCGTTGTTGATGTGGGAGATCGAGGCGTAGGCCTGGGTGGCCGACGGCGTGTAGAACAT
This sequence comes from uncultured Solirubrobacterales bacterium, assembly GCA_963846515.1. Lineage (GTDB taxonomy): Bacteria > Actinomycetota > Thermoleophilia > Solirubrobacterales > 70-9 > VAYN01. The sequence goes on from CAWJWC010000006.1 coordinate 116,861, forward strand.
CGCCAGGAAGACGCCGGTGACGGCCTGGACGATGAAGGCGAAGAGGGTGGCGGAGCCGAGCGTGTAGAACCAGTTGGTCCCCTTCGGCACTTTGCGGTAGAGCATCCCGGTGAGGAAGCCGCTGGCGCCGGTGCGCTGGTCGACCCAGGCGAGGACGTCGACCGGGGCCTCTTTGGCCTGGTCGGCGAGCCGCTGCACATGCGTCTGGCGCTCGGGCGGCGCGGTCTTCAGGTCCTGCGGGGCCTGGCCCTTGGGATCGCCGCCGGCGCCCGGCTTGGCCGGTTTGCGCAGCGGCGCCGGGACGACTTTGTCCGGGATCTTAGGCAGGGGAATTTTCGGCATCAGGGCGGTGGGAAGGTAGAGGGCCGTGGCGGGTAGAGGTACTCCCAGATCCCGCCGGTGAACTCGCCCGGGTCGCGGGCGCGCACCGGCTCCATCTGCGAGGTGACGCTGTAACGGGGACCTACCTCGACCTGGCCACCGCGAACCCTGGTCTGAAACTGGTCGAGCGGGCGCACCGGCGGGCCGCCGATCCGTTTGCCCTCGAAGTCGTAGACGCCGCCGTGGCAGGGACAGATGAAGTTGCCGGCGGCCTCGACGAAGCGGACTGGGCAGCCGAGGTGGACGCAGCGGTTGGAGACGGCGACGAAGGAGCTGGGGTCCTCGTCGTAGAGCTCGGACCCTTTGCGCACGTAGGCGGTGGTCTTGCCGGCGTCGCCGATTCCCTCGGTCTCGGTGAAGACCACCTGGCGGTAAGTGTCCTCGACGAAGTTGTTGACCGGGCCGACCGCCTCCCAGCGCTCCTTGCCGCGGTGGAAGATCGGCGCCACTGCGAAGCCGACCGCCGGCAGGACGATCGCCGCGCCAGCGACGCCGCCGAGGCCCTGCGCCGCGATCGTGAAGACGCGACGGCGGGTCATCGACTCGCCCTCGAAATAGCCGGGAGGGGCGGGTTTCTCCCGCTCTTGCCGGGGAGCCTCCTCGGCCCCGTTCATCTTGTCCGCGTCGTCAGCCACAGTCGCTTCGAGGTAATCCGAGGGCGAAGTCTATTGCCTTGGCGACACGAGCGAGTCGAAGCCGTGGCGGCGCCGACCGCTACCATCTCGCCCGCGCCGTTTTAGGGATAAGGGATGACGAGCGCTAACAGCCAGGGAGGCGACCGGATGACGACTTACACCAGAGTTCCCCGAATCTTTGCCGCCGCGCTGGCGCTTGTCGCGCTGCTGGCGACGACCGCGTTCGCGGCGACTTCGCCGACCCAGACCCGCGATACCTACGTCGCCGCGGTCGAGCCGATCTGCAAAACGAACACCAAGGCCAACGAACAGATCCTCGACGGGGTCCGCAAGAAGATCCAGAAAGGTCAGCTGGCTGTTGCCGCCGGCCAGTTCGGCAAGGCCGCCAACGCCTTCGGCAAGGCGGTGAAGCAGATCAAGGCGGTGCCGCAGCCGGTTGCGGACGTGGCGAAGCTGAACAAGTGGTTCGGCTACCTCGACGACCAGGCCAAGATGCTCGGCGAAATCAGCAAAGCGCTGAAGAACGAGCAGAAGGCGAAGGCGCAGACCCTCTCGGTGAAGCTAACCCGCAACGCCAACCTCGCCAACAACTCGGTGCTCGGCTTCGACTTCGACTACTGCCTGATCGATCCCTCGAAGTTCGAATAACTAGGAGGGTCTAGCGAAACCCGGGTGCGTGACTGGCGAGCGCCGGACCAAGCGGGGCGAGGACGCAGGGAGGCCGAATAGCAGCGCTCATGAGTATCCGGTTCGCTCAGGCAGCAGTCCTGCTGGCGATCTCTGCGTAGGTGCTCGGCTCATGCGCCGCGCCGAGTCCCAGCAACGTCTGGAAGGCGGCCATCGGAGCTCGGCGGCGGTTGTGACGGAAGACGAACTCGTCGAGGTAGACCTGCAGATGCTTCTCTGATGCGCTGCGGTGCGTGCCCTGCAGCCAGGTCTTGACGTTGGAGAGGGCACGGTGGGCGCGGGGGAGGATGAGGCGGCGCTCCTCGCTACGCCAACGCTGGGAGATCGGCCTGTGGTCGAAGCCACGGGCGCTGAGGTCGGCGTAGCCGCCCCAGCCGTCGGTGTGGACGATCGCGCCGGACTCGACGTTCTCGGCGACCCAGGGTCCGAGGGTGCGTTTGCTCGCGTCCGCGAGTACCCCGAGCCGCAGCCGACCCGAGCCGGCTCCGCGGACCTCCACCGCGGCCCCCACGAGCCGCTTGCCAACGGGATCTCGACCGGCTTTGCGATCAGGGTTGACGCCCCCGACGAAGCCCTCGTCAACCTCGACCTCGCCGCGCAGCGGCTCGCGCTCGGGGGCGACCATCGCCCGGCGCAGCTTCTGCAGGATCAGCCAGGCGGTCTCATAGCGCGAGAGGCCGAGCTGGCGCTGTAGCTGCTTGGCGGAGATCCCGGGAGTGTGGGTGGCGACCAGGTAGGCCGCCCAGAACCAGAGTCGAAGCGGGGTGCGGGTGCCGTGCATGACCGTCCCCGCGGTGACCGAAGTCTGGCGGTGGCAGTCGCTGCACTCCCAAAGATGGCGACGCTCCAAGATCCAGGCACGCTCGCTGCCGCAGGCCGGGCATCGATAGCCCTCTGGCCACCGCGATGCCGCCAGGTACTCGAGGCAAGCGACATCGTCGGGAAAGCGCTCCTGGAACTCCATGATCGTGCGAGGGAAGTCTGGCCTGCCCACTAGACGACTGTAGGCACGTCACCTGACGGAACCGGATACTCATGAGCAGCGCTATTCGGCCGACTGAGGACGCCGCACCGCGCAGTGTCCGCCGCCGCCAGGCGCGTGCGGGGGTTTCGCTAGACCCTCCTAGGTGTAGATGCCAGCCACGTTGTTCCGGTTCAGCTCCTGCAGCCGAGCGATCGGCGGCCGGTGACCGAGGGCGCCATGTCTTCGCCTGAAGTTGTAGCGCTCGATCCAGCCCGATAGGGCCGCGGCCCTATCGGGCGAGCTGCCGTAGACGGCGGCATAGGCCCACTCGCGCAGCATCGTGCGGATGAAGCGCTCGGCCTTGCCGTTGGTTTGTGGTCGGTAAGGCTTGGTGCGCAGGTGCTTGATCCCAAGGACTCGACAGGCGAGGGCGTGCCTCGCGGAGCGGTAGGCGGAGCCGTTGTCTGTCATCAGGCGCTCGACCTTGACGCCGTGAGAGACATAGAAGGAGATCGCCCGCTCGAGAAACCCGATCGCAGTAGGCGTCTTCTCGTCGGGCAGCACCTCGACGTAGGCGAGGCGGGTGGCGTCGTCGACGCAGACGTGCACGCACTCCCAGCCGACCTGCCTGCGCCGCACACCGGAGCCATCGGTGCGTTCTGGATTGTGGCGCCGACTCGGGCGGCCGAGGATCCGGTGCCCGGCACCGCCCACGATCCGCCCCAGCTTCTTGACGTCGATGTGGATCAGCTCACCGGGTCGTTGCTTCTCATAGCGGTGGATCGGTTCGGGCGGCTGCAGGCGAGAGAGCTTGCCCAGGCCGATCCTCTTCAGGACCGCGGAGACCGTCGAGGTCGCCATCTCCAGGGTCTCGGCGATCTCAGGGCCAGTCAGCCGCAATCGCCGCAGGGCGGCGATTGCCTCGACTCGATCCTCGGGGGTGGCATTGTGGACGCGGCATGGGGCCGAGCTGCGATCGAGCAGGCCGCTCTCGCCTTCTGAGCGGTAGCGGCGCACCCATTTGCCGGCGGTGCGCTCGCTCACTCCGGCGGCCTCGGCCGCCTCCGCGAGCGACCACTTCTGCTCGATAACTCGCCGACAGATCACAAGCCGCCCCTTCGGGCCGAGCTTGGCATTAGCGTGAAGGTCCATTCGGGTCTTCTCCTTGGTGCTGGTGGCTTCGACACCTCCAGCCTCCAAGGAGGCCCGGATGAACAACGTGCTTAGGAACTACACCTAGGACGGCGTGCCGCCGATCTCCCGGACGGCGGCTTGCCATAGCTCCGGGATCGCGCCCGGCTCCCCCTCGGTGTGGAGCTGGGCGCAGCGGGCGATCAGCTCGCTGAGGATGCCGACCGCGCGGGTGTCGCCAAGCGCGGCGAGGCGGTCGAGGCCGAGCGCGTAGAGGTAATCGCCGGCGAGCAGAGCGAGGTCTGAGTCGTGCCCCGCGAGCAGGCGCGGCTCGCCGTAGTGCAGCAGGTAGCCCTCGAGCACCGCCTCGACAACCAGCGCATAGGTGGCCGGCGCCGCGGCGGCTCGGGGCCCGGCGGCGACCAGAGCGCCCAGCTCCGGTGCGACAGCAGGTTCGACCACGTGCGCCGAGATCGGCGAGTCCTCGGCGCGCAGCTGGGTGGCGAGGGCGCGCAGGGCCGCGGCCGGCTCGCTCATCGCAGCGCCTCGTCGAGCGACTCGACCGCGGCCTCGAGCGTGCGGTCGACCGTCTCCTCCCCGTGGGCGAGCGAGACGAACCAGGCCTCGAACTGCGACGGCGGCGGGTAGACGCCGCGCTCGAGCATGGCCCGGCAGAAGCGCGCGTGGGCCTCGGTATCGCAGGCACGGGCGGCGGCGAAGTCGCGCACCGGCTCGGGGCTGAAGAAGAGGGTGACGAGGCCAGGCGCAGCGGCAACCGTCAGCGGGCGCTCCGCCGCGAGCTCGGTGAGGCCGGCGGCGAGGCGGTCGGTGAGGATGCCGAGTCGCTCGTAGGCGGCGGCGTCGAGCTGGTCGAGCGTGGCGAGGCCGGCGGCGACGGCGAGCGGGTTGCCGGAGAGCGTCCCTGCCTGGTAGACGTCGCCGGCGGGTGCGACCCGCTCCATCGCCTCGCGCGGGCCGGCGAACGCGGCCGCCGGCAGGCCGCCGCCGATCACCTTGCCCAGCACGGTCAGGTCGGGCTCTACTCCGTAGAGCTCCTGGGCGCCGCCGCGGGCGACGCGGAAGCCGGTGATCACCTCGTCGAAGACGAGCAGCGCCCCGGCCTCGCGGGTGGCCTCGCGGAGGAACTCGAGGAAGCCGTCGGCGGGCGGAACCACACCCATGTTGGCGGCGATCGGCTCGGCCAGGAGGGCGGCGACGTCGTGCTCCGCAAGCGCGCGCGCGACCGCCTCGCGATCGTTCCACGCCACGATCGCGGTCGCCGCGGCCTGGGCGGCGGTGACCCCGGGGCTGCCGGGAACGCCGAGCGTGGCGAGGCCGGAGCCGGCGGCGGCGAGCAGGCCGTCGGAGTGGCCGTGATAGGCGCCGGCGAACTTGACCACGACCTCGCGGCCGGTCAGCGCGCGGGCCAGCCGCACCGCGCTCATCGCCGCCTCGGTCCCGGAGCTGGTCATCCGCACCATCTCGGCTGAAGGGACGCGCTCGACGATCCGCTCGGCGAGCTCGACCTCGGCCGCGGTCGCGGCGCCGAAGCTCGTCCCCCGCTTCGCCGCTTCGATCACCGCGGCGAGGACCGACGGCTCGGCGTGACCGAGGATCAACGGCCCCCAGGACCCGACCCAGTCGAGGTAGCGCCGGCCATCGCGGCCGACCAGCTCGCAGCCCTCGCCGCGCTCGACGAAGATCGGCTCGCGGCCGATCTGCCGCATCGCCCGCACCGGCGAGTTAACTCCCCCCGGAAGCACCTTCGCCGCCCGCTCGTACAGCTCGTGGGAACCCACGGGAACCGGCACTACGAGTGCTCTGCTTCCCACCTGGCGTAATCGTCGGTGAAGTAATGGAGGCGGATCTTCTTGTACTCGGTCGAGGAGTAGAGGGTGGCGCGATCGTCGGGCGCGATCCCGCACTCCGCGGCGATCGAGTCGAGGATCGCGTCGCACTCCTGCTTCGAGCGCCCGTGGGCCATGGTGAAGACGCTGTAGGGCCAGTCCTCGTAGGTCGGGCGCTGGTAGCAGTGCGAGATGCCGCGGAAGGAGGCCATCCGGGCGCCGGTCTCCATGATCTCCCCCTGCGGCACCTTCCAGACGCCCATCCCGTTGGCCGAGAAGCCAGCGCGACGGTGGTAGAGGATCGCCGCGACCCGGCGCAGGATCTTGCGGTCGACCATCGCGCGCAGGCGGTCGAGCAGCGCCTCGGTCTCGATCCCGAGCTCGGCGGCGGCTGCGTCGTAAGGCCGCGCAACCGCGGCCATCGGGCCCTGCAGGGCCCGGATCAAGGCGATGTCGTCGTCGTCGTAGGGCTGCGCTTCCAGCTCGCGCGGGGGTGCCGCCTCGACCGCGGCGGCGAGCGCCTCGGTGCCCTTCTCCATCTCCAGGTTCATGTTGATCTTGAACAGGGTCAGGGTCGGCAGCTCGCGCATCGACTCGGCCCCGGTCTCCTCCATCAGCGCCTCCAGCGTGCCCCGCAGGCCGAGCTTCGAGTCGGGTGGCGTGGCGATCGTGAACCAGAGGTTGAAGTCGTGGGTGCGCAGGTAGTTGTGCGAGACCCCGGGGTGGGCGTTGACGATCGCCGCCGCGCGCTGGGGATGCTCGGCGTCGACTTTGGCGGCGACCAGCATCGACTCGTAGCCGAGCGCGCGGGTGTCGAAGATCGGGGTGATCTCGCGGATGATCCGGCCGTCGAGCAGGCGCTGGGTGCGGGCCAGCACGTCGTCGAGCTCGAGCTCCGCCTCCGAGGCGAGAAGCGCGAACGGCTCCGGGTCGATCGGGAAGCTCGACTGCAGCAGGTTCATCAGCCGCTTGTCGGTCTCGTCGAGCGGGATCGCCGCGCCGTCCTTGCGCGAGCGCGCCTTCGACTGCGGAACCTTCACCGAATCCATCCGGCGGCCTCCTTCGCGTAGTAGGTGACGATCGCGTCGGCGCCGGCGCGGCGGATCGAGGTCAGGGTCTCGAGCACGGCGGCGCGCTCGTCGATCCAGCCGTTGGCGGCGGCGGCCTTCAGCATCGAGTACTCGCCGGAGACATGGTAGGACGCGACCGGTGCGCCGGTCGCGTCCTTGATCCGGCGGACCACGTCGAGGTAGGCGGTGGCCGGCTTCACCATCAGCATGTCGGCGCCCTCCTCGAGGTCGAGCTCGGCCTCGCGCACCGCTTCGACCGCGTTGGCCGGGTCCATCTGGTAGCCGCGGCGGTCGCCGAACTCGGGGGTCGACTCGGCCGCGTCGCGGAAGGGTCCATAGAAGGCCGAGGCGTACTTCGCGCTGTAGGCGACGATCGGGACGGCGGAGTGGCCCTCCTCGTCGAGCTGGAAGCGGATCGTCCCGACCCGGCCGTCCATCATGTCGCTCGGCGCGACCGCGTCGGCGCCGGCGGCGGCGTGGGAGATCGCGACTTTCGCCAGCAGCTCGACCGTGATGTCGTTGTCGACCTCGCCGTCGCGGACGAAGCCGCAGTGGCCGTGCGAGGTGTACTCGCAGAGGCAGACGTCGGTGATCGCGACGAGGTCGGGATGAGCCTCCTTCAGCGCCCGCAGCGCCATCTGGACCACGCCCTCGTCGTCGTAGGCGCCGGAGCCGGACTCGTCCTTCGCCGCCGGGACGCCGAAGAGCAGGATCGCGCCGATCCCCGCCGCGGCGACCTCGCCGGCCTCCTCGACCAGGCCGGTGATCGAGAAGCGCTCGATGCCCGGCATCGACGGGACCTCCTCGCGGACCCCCTCCCCGGCGACGACGAACATCGGCTGGATTAGGTCGGCGGGGGAGAGCTCCGTCTCGCGGACGAGACCGCGCAGGGCGTCGGTCCGGCGCAGCCTGCGCATGCGGGTAGCGGGGAACGGCATCGGCTCGATTCTAGGGTGAGTACCGTTCCGCCGATGCAAGCGCGGGGAATCGTCAAACGCTATGGCGGGCGCGAAGTGCTGCGAGGCGTCGATCTTGCGACGGAAGCCGGGGAGCTGGTCGCGGTCATCGGCCCGAACGGGGCCGGCAAGACGACGCTGCTCTCGATCCTCGCCGGGATCCTCAAGCCGGACGGCGGCGAGCTGCGCGTCGACGGCGGCAGGGTCGGCTGGGTGCCGCAGCAGGCGGCCCTCTACCGACAGCTGACGGTCGCCGAGAACCTGCTGCTCTTCGCCCGGCTCGAGGGGCACGAGAATCCTCGCGCCTCGACCGAGCAGATGCTCGAGCTGACCGGTCTCGGCGAGCGCCGCGACGAGATCGTCGCCCGGCTCTCCGGCGGCAACCAGCAGCGGATCAACATCGCGATCGGGCTGCTCTCGCGACCGCTGGTGCTGCTGCTCGACGAGCCCAGCGTCGGCCTCGACCCGCGCCAGCGGGCGCGCCTCTGGGAGTTCGTCTCCGGTCTCGCCGAGGACGGCACGACGGTGATCTTCTCCACCCACGACATCCAGGAGGCCGAGCGCTACGGCCAGCGGCTGCTCGTGCTCGCCGACGGCGAGTCGCTCTTCGACGGCGGCGCCGAGGAGCTACGCGAGGCGGTACGCAGCGAGGCGCCCGAGGCCGCCGACCGCGACTTCGAGACCGCCTTCGTCGCCTACCTCCACCACCGGGGGCACTGAGCCGTGCGCTGGCTGTTGCTCAAGGATCTGCAGATCCTGCGCCGCTCGCCGCTGCAGGCGGTGCTGCTCGTCGCCTACCCGATCCTGATCGCGCTCCTGGTCGGGTTCGCGATCTCACGCGACCCGGAGAAGCCGCGGGTCGCCTTCCTCAACGAGATCCCCGCCGAAACTCGGCTCAGCGTCGGCGGTCGGCAACTACCGGCGATCGGGGTCAACGACCGGATCTGCGCCCGGGTCGAGTGCGTGCGGGTCGGGAGCCGCGAGGAGGCGGTGGACCGGGTCGAGTCCGGCGACGTGCTGGCGGCGCTGATCCTGCCCGAGGACCTGATCGATCAAATCAACTCGCTTTCGACCCTGACCCCGGGCGTGCCCAAGGTGGAAGTCCTGGTCAACCGGGAGGACCCGGTGAAGGCGCAGCTGGTCGACGAACGCATCTCCAACCTGCTGACGCAGGCGAACCTGGCGATCGCGCGGCGGATCGCGGCCGAAGGCGGGCGCTACCTCGACCTGTTGATCGACGGAGGTCGCCTGCGGGTCGGGCCGGTCACGGCCCAGGTCCTCGGCTTGCGCGCCACCGCGCAGATCCTCGCGGCGCTGGAACCGGCGCTGCCACCCGGGCCGCTGCGGCAGTCGCTGCGCGAGGTGATCGGCTTCGCGACCAGGGCGCGCGACAACCTCGACGTCGCCGGGCCGCTGATCGACCGGATCGCCCAGCCGATCGAGGTCGAGAAGGTGGCGGTCTCGGGTTCCTCCCCGCCGCTGGAGATCTTTGCGGTCGCGGTCGCCGCGATCCTCACCCTGACCTTCGTCATCGTCCTCCTCGTCGCCGGCTCGCTGGCTCTCGAGCGCGAGGAGAACGCCTTCCCGCGGCTGACCCGCGGGCTGGTCTCGCCGCTCGCCCTGCTCGGCGAGAAGGCGCTGCTGGGGGTGGCGGTGGGACTGGCGGTGACGCTGCTGATGCTGGCCGGGCTGCAGTTGTTCGTGCCTTTGCAGTGGGAGCGGATCGGGCTCTGGCTGCTTGCGATCCTCGCTGGCGGCGCGGCTCTCGCGGCTGCCGGGGCCGCGCTCGGCGCGGCTGCGCGCGAGGTGCGCGCCGTCTCGCTGCTCGCCTTCATGATCACCCTGCCCGTCGCCCTGCTCTCGCTGATCCCATCCGGAGCGGTCGGCGGCACGGTCTTCGACCTGGTCCGAGTCCTCACCGCCCTCTTCCCGTTCAAGCCGGCGCTGGAGGCGATGACCGCGGCGCTCGACTCGGCCGGTCCGGGGATCGGCATGCCCCTGCTGCATCTCGCCGTGCTGATCGTCGCCTACGGGGCGATCGCCCGCCTCGCCCTGAGGCGCTTCGCCTCCGTCTGACTCAGCGCCGGGAACTTCCGACCCTGCGCCGCAATCGCGCTCAGTGCGACCGGGGAGCCTTCGAGCAGAAGGCAGCCGTGGCGGCTGAGAAAGGCGTCGAGCTCGGCGAGCGGGTCGCCGAGCTCGGGCCGACAGACAATCGACGCGAGGCTGTGCTCGTCGTAGTTCGGCTCGGTTGCCGCCAGTCGCCGCCGCTGCTCCTCCGTCGGGTAGGCGACGAACGCGGTGACGATGGTGCCGGGGCTGGGGTACAGCGTCGCCGGGACGGCACCGTAGGGAGAGAGATGGTCGGAGTAGACGACGTCGAAGTCGCTCAGCTCGGCCCGGATCAGCGGCAAGGGAGTCTCCGGATCCTCGGCGAGCTTGCGCGCCAGCGCCTCCGGCGCCGCGTTCGATCCATAGGCGAGCAGGGGTCTCCGGCCGCCGAGGTCGGGGAGCTCGAACAGCTCGGTGGTGTCCCGCCCGAGCTGGACGAACGAGTGCGGCGGGGTCGCGTACGGGTAGGCGTCGGCGCGGCGCAGGCGCTCTCGCATCTCCTCTGACTCCGCCACTCCGCTCAATCTCGCAGATAGGGTCAGGGCCTGATGCGGGTGCTCTTCATCGGAGACGTGGTCGGCAGCCCCGGTCGCCGTGGCCTGCGCGAGACGATGCCGGCCTTGCGCGAGCAGTACGCCCCGGACTTGATCGTCGTCAACGGCGAGAACACGGCGGGCGGGGTCGGGATCACCGAGCGCACCGCCAATGACCTTTTCGCCGCCGGCACCGGCGTGATCACCACCGGCAATCACGTCTACCGCCACCGCGACGCCTACCCCTTCCTCGAACGCGAGCGGTTGGTCCTGCGACCGGCTAACTACCCGCAGGGCAACCCCGGGCGCGGCTTCACCGTGGTCGAGGTCGGGGAGATGCGGGTCGCGGTGATCAACCTCAGCGGCGCGGTCGGCCTGCGCGTCGCCCGCTCGCCCTTCGACACCGTCGACGGCATTCTCGAAGGGCTCGAGGCCGACGCCGCGATCGTCGACTTCCACGCCGAGGTGACCAGCGAGAAGGTGGCGATGGGTTGGCACCTCGACGGGCGCGTCGCCGCGGTCTTCGGGACCCACACCCACGTGCCCACGGCGGACGGGCGGGTGCTGCCTGGCGGCACCGCCTTCATCTCCGACGTCGGCATGACCGGGTCGCGGACCAGCGTGCTCGGGGTCAAGCCGGAGCAGGCGCTGGCCTCGCTGATCACCCAGATGCCGACGAAGTTCGAAACGGCCGAGGACGACATCTGGGTGATGGGGGCGGTCGTCGACGTCAACGGGCGGGGACTGGCCGACTCGTTCGAGCAGGTGATGATCCCGGCTGCTCCTCCCGAGGGCTAGCGGGAGCGGCGGCCAGCGCCGCCAGCAGCAGCGGATAGAACCAGACGATGTAGAGGTAGAACCAGTGCTGCATCGTCAGCTGCAGGGCGATCAGCAGAGCCGCTCCCAGGGCGGCGACCTGGAGCAGGGACTTCTCTTTGGGACGAAAGGCGAGCAGGACCGAGAGGGCTGCGGTCGCGGCAAGGATTGCTATCCGTAGCGGCTCGAGCGAGGTCTGACCCCAGATGCTGAAGGGGGAATCGCGGCCGGACTGGTAGGCGATGGTGCGGTCGTAGAACTGCGCCAGGCCGGGATCGATCGCGGACCAGAGCATCGCGGCGATGCCGACGAGGCCAAAGCCGGCGGCGAACGGCAGCATCGACCGCTTCTTTGCTTCGTAGGTAAGGAGCATCGGCGCCAGCAAGGCCGGGGCGAACTTCGTGAAGGTGGCCAGTGCCGCCGTAGCCCCCCGGGCGACCGGGCGGGCGAGGACCAGCAGGGTGGCGACCAGGAGTAAGCCAACCAGGGTGTCGTTGGAGTTCGACTCCAACGCGAAGGCGGTGTAAGGGTAGGCGGCCCAGCCGAAGGCAAGGGTCGCGGCGAGACGGCGGCCCGCCGGTCCCGGGCGGATGCGCATCCCGAGCAGGATCAAGAGGGCGAAGGTCGCAACGTCGAAGAGGACGGCGGCGCCGTGCGCGGCGGGCAGGTCGTCCCAGCTTCCCGACCAGGGCCAGACCAGCTCGGCCGGGACGTAGGCGAGATAGTTGACCGGCCCGTAGGTGTCCCCCTGCGAGACGTCGTCGGGGAAGTTGCCGTAGATCGGTTCGCCGTCGGCGATGCGGTCGGCGCCGACGACGCTCGCGTAGCCGACGTCGATCGCGCCCGAGTCGGCGACGTTGAGCCCGACCCGGAACCCGATCAGGAAGAGCGCCGCGACCAGCAGCCAGGCCGCCGGCCAGACCGGCCGCAGCCCCGCGCCTCCACCGCGGAAGCCGATCCACAGCGCTCGCCCCAAGAGGTAGAGCAGGACCGGGTACTGGAGCGGCACCGAGATCCCGATCTCGGCCCGGTTGAAGAAGAAGTGGGAGACGCCGAAGCCGAGCAGGACCAGCAGGTCGAGGTTGGCGAGCCGCCAGGGCCGGCGCCAGTCGAGCAGGCCGATGAGGAAGATCGCGCAGAGCGGTAGGAAGACGTAGGGCGAGTTGAGCTTGTGGCCGAACGAGCCTGAGTAGCCGCGCGCCATCTTCCAGGCGACCTGGTGGCCGGTCCACGACTCGCGTATCGCGCCGCTGCGCGGGTCGACGACGACCAGCGCCACCTGCTCGCCGGCCGCGAAGTAGGCGACCTCCCAGTTGCCGTCGATCCTGTTCGCGACCGGCGCCAGTCCCGGGTTCTTCTCCGCCTGTTCGATCGCCTTCGCATCGCCGTTCGCGATCCGTATCGCCTCAGCTTCGCCAACCGGAGAAGCATGAGCCGGACCCACGTGAAGCAAGAAGAGCAACACGAGGGCCACGGCCGCGGGTGGCGTGCGACGGGGGCCGCGGCCGCGACGCATCGTCACTCCTTCGTCTTCAGGCCGAAGTGCTCTCGCACGACTGGCGCCACGTCGCGCAGCGTCCACTGCTCCCTGGCCTCGGCCGACTCCGGGCCACAGCCGACGAAGAGCAGCGGCCCGAGCGAGTCGCCGGCGTGCAGCGAGCCGTGGCTGCCGCCGCCGGCGTGGCTTACCCCGCCCCAGTCGACCGCCTCGAAGCCGGGCGCGAGCGAGACGACGAAGTCGCCGGCGTGGGGCGCGCTGAGCGCCGACCAGACCCGGGCCAGTGGATCCGGGTACTCGTCGCTGCGCAGCCGTCCGGCCGTTACCGACGCCGCCAGCACTCCCAGCTCCCCGTCGATCTCCCAGCTGGCGCCGCGTAGGTCGACGACCCCCTCGCCGGCCCGAAAGCGCAGCGTCTCGCCGCCGCGCTCGACCACCGCCCACTGATCGCCGGCCGGCGGCCCGGGCTCGTCGCGCCGCAACGGCAGCCCGTCCTCCCCCTGCAGCCAGCAGACCAAGTCGACGCCCTCGATCACGGTCAGCCGCGCCGCGACCGCCGCCGGCTCGGCTGGGTCGCCATCGCCCGGCAGCAGGTAGACGTGGGCGGCGCGGCCGGTCGGGCTGACCGCCAGCTGCGCCAACTCCGGGCGGTCGTCGGAGGGCTGCAGCACCGACCACTCGTGCCCGAGCAGCTCGGCCAGCGGCAGGCCGCGGTGGACCGGCGTCTGGGCGTGGTCGGCGACGAGGATCAGGGCGTGCTCGTCGAGGAAGAGGTCGAGCCCCCCGGCCGCGTCGAGGAGCTTCGCGAAGCAGTGGTCCGCCTTGGCGATCGACTCGACCGAGGCCTCGGGCCCGTGGCGGTGCGAGTAGTTGTCGTTGTCGGGCAGCGAGAGCAGGAGGAAGTCGAACCCGTCCTCCTTCATCAGCTCGGCCGAGCAGCAGGCCGCGTAGCCGTCGCGGCTGCCGGGGATCGAGGTCGACTTGCAGGGCACCTCGCGGCTGGCGTAGAGGTCGCCGTAAAACAGCTCGCCCGGACCCCAGGTGTGGTGGCGGAACTTGAGCTTGGTGGCGTCGACCGCGCGCCGCATCAGCCCCTCGAGCGAGACCTGGTGGCGGTGGCGCCCACGGTAGATCAGGAACGGGGTGCAGGCGGTGCGCCACCCGGCGTCGTCGAGCTGCTCGAACAGCGTCTCGATCTCCGGGCTGAGGTGGGCCAGGTTCATGTTGTAGACGAGGTCGTAGAGGGCACGGAAGACCCCGAAGGCACGGGTCGCCTCGAGCGAGGAGCCGTACTCGACGTAGCGCCGCTCGAGCCGGTGGTACCAGTTCATGCCGCTGATCCAGTGCCGGTCCGCGCCAACGCCGGTGACCAGCTCCGAGCAGGCGACCGGGGTCACAGAGGGGAAGCTGGAGACGCAGTCCTCGACCAGCACCCCGCGCTCGAGCAAAGCAGCGAAGGTCGGCGCCCGACCCTCGGCGACCGCGCGCTGCAGCATGTCGGTGCGTAGCGAGTCGACGTAGGTGAGGACCAGCTTCTTGGTCGCGGGCATGGGCCGAATGATGCTCGACGGCTAGAGGCGGCGTAGCCAAGCAGATCGAGGACGCAGTGAGCGAAGCGTGCTCTGCACGTGAGCGATCGAGGACGCAGAGATGCGCCGGCTACGCCGCCTCTAGCGCAGGATGCGCAGGCCCGCGTGCTTGCGCTGGGCGCGGCGGTGGCGGGAGATCCCGAGCCAGGCGAGGGCGAGGGCGAACAGCACGACCAGGGGCGCGAGCAGCAGTGCCGCCGCGATCACGATCAGCGCCGCTAGGGCGGCGAAAAAGGCGAGGGCTCCGGCCCCGCTGCCCTCGCGGCGGCTGGCCCCGGCGATCACGTCGCTGATCACGACGCAGCCGAGCACGGCACCGGCCGCGGCCAGCACCGCCCCCAGGGCGCCGTCGAGCAGGAAGCCGACGACGAGGCCGATCGCGGCGGCGAGCAGGGTCATCCGCCCGCGGGCGGAGCCGTGGGTGCCGGTGGTCCCGGCCAGCATGCCGATCGCGATGCCGATGCCTACCTCGGTGAGGAAGTCCACGTGCGAAAACCTAACCCCCCGGGCGCCGCCGTGTCGATCCGCCACACTCTCTGCATGAGCGAGGTGCCTCTACCGCCCCATCGGCGGCGTGCCCACACCAGCACGCGCGATCTCGAGCGCTACGCCGGCCTCTTCGCCGCGCGCACCAAGGTGATGCGCTCCTCGGCGATGCGCGACCTGATGGCGATCACCGCCCGCCCGGAAGTGATCTCGCTCGCCGGCGGGCTGCCCGACACCTCGACCTTCCCCCCGCAGAGCTTCGCCGCGCAGATGACGCGGATCGCCCAGGAGTCGGCCGCCGACGCTCTTCAGTACGGCCCGACCGAGGGCTTCGAGGAGACCAAGGACTGCATCCTCGAGGTGATGGGCGCCGAGGGGATGCTGCCCGACCCCAACGACATCATCGTCACCACCGGCGGCCAGCAGGGAATCGACCTGGTCTGCAAGACGCTGGTCGATCCCGGCGACGTGGTGATCTGCGAGGCGCCGACCTACCCCGGCGCGGTGCCAGTCTTCTGCAGCTACCAGGCCGACGTGGTCCAGATCGAGTGCGACGAGGACGGGATGCGCGTCGCCGAGCTCGAGCAACTGCTCGAGCGACTGCGCAAGGAGGGCCGCCGGCCGAAGTTCGTCTACTCGGTGCCGAGCTTCCAGAACCCGGCCGGGGTGACGATGTCGCTGGAGCGACGCCAGCGGCTGGTCGAGCTGGCCCGCCTGCACGAACTGCTCGTGGTCGAGGACAACCCCTATGGCCTGCTGCGCTACGGCGGCGAGCCGCTGCCGCCGCTCTACCAGCTCGACGGCGGCGACTTCGTGATCTACATCGGCACGCTCTCGAAGATTCTCTCCCCGGGGATCCGGCTCGGCTGGACGGTCGCGCCGCCACCGGTGATGGAGAAGATCGTGCTCGGCAAGCAGGCGGCCGACCTCTGCACCTCGACCCTGACCCAGTACTTCGTGCGCGAGTACTTCGCCGAAGGCCGCTGGCGACGCTACGTCGAAGACCTGGTCGAGATCTATCGCGGCCGCCGCGACACGATGATCGCGGCGCTGCGCGAGCACTTCCCCGCGGCCGCGACCTGGACCGAGCCGCAGGGCGGACTGTTCATCTGGGCGACCCTGCCCGACTACATCGACACCGGCGACCTGCTCGCCAAGGCATTGCGCGCCGACGTCGCCTTCGTCCCCGGCCAGGCCGCCTACATCGACGGCGCAGGGCGGCAGCTCGATGCGGCTCAACTTCTCCGGCGTCACCGACGCGGAGATCCGCGAGGGCATCCGCCGGATCGGCACGGTGATCGCCGAGCAGGTCGAGCTCTACGAAGCGCTGACCGGGGAGAGCGGCGTGGCGCCCGCGGCGGCGGACGGGACCGGCGCGAAGCAGCCGGCGGTCGACGAGAACGTGCTCCCCTTCCGCAAGACCGGGGAAGCCGGCGGATGAAGGTCGCTGTGCTGAAGGGCGGTCGCTCGCTCGAGCGCGGCGTCTCGCTGCGCTCCGGCGCCCGGGTCGAGGAGGCGCTGGAGCGGCTCGGCCATGACGTGGTCGCGCTCGACGTCGGCGCCGACCTGGTCGAGCGGCTCATGGCCGAGCGGCCCGACGTCGCGTTCGTCGCGATGCACGGGGTCGGCGGCGAGGACGGGACCGTGCAGGAGCTGCTCGAGATCCTCGGCATCCCCTTCACGGGTCCCGGCGCCGCCGCCTGCGCCCGCTGCATGGACAAGTCGCAGGCCAAGCGCGCGATCCGCGACGCCGGGCTGCCGACGCCCGACTGGTTCGCCTTCAACTCGACCGCGTTCCGCGAGCTCGGCGCTGCCGACGCGCTCGGGCGGCTCGAGCAGAGCCTCGGCTTTCCCGCTGGTCGTCAAGCCGAGCCGCGGCGGCTCCTCGCTCGGGGTCAAGTTCGCCGCCGGCGCCGGCCGAGGTCCCAGCCGCCCTCGTCGCCGCCTTCAGCTACGACGAGCGGGTCCTGCTCGAGCGCTTCGTCGACGGCCGCGAGCTCGCGGTCAGCGTGCTCGGCGAGGAAGCGCTGCCGATCGTCGAGGCGATCCCGGCGCAGGGCGACCGCTACGACTTCGAGGCCCGCTACGAGATCGGCCGCACCCGCTTCGTCTGCCCGGCCGACCTCAGCGAGGACGAGCGCGCAGGCGGTCAACGAGGCGGCGCTCGCCACCTACCGCGCGCTCGGCTGCTCCGGCTTCGCCCGCATCGACCTGATCCTCGGCGCCGACGGGCCGCAGGTGCTGGAGGCGAACGCGATCCCCGGCCTCACCGACACCAGCCTCCTCCCCCAGGCCGCCGAGGCGGCGGGAATGTCCTTCGAGGACCTGGTCGCGCGGATCCTCGACCTTGCCCTAGCAGCCAGTTTCCTAGGCTCTGCAGAGCAGGGCCTCAGGAGTCGCCCGGAGGCGAAGTCTTCGGGGGTGACCTCGTCGAGGAACTCTTTGAACTTGTCGACGACCTCCTCGGTGTCCTCGACCTCGTGCTCGAACTCGATCGCCGACTCCTCGATCACGTCCTCGGCGGCGAAGATCGGGGCCGAGACCCGGACCGCGAGGGCGAGGGCGTCGGAGGGCCGCGAGTCGATCTCGACCTCGGAGCCGTTGATCGAGACCGTGATCGAGGCGTAGAAGGTGTTGTCGCGCAGCTCGGTCACCGAGACCCGCTCGCACTTCGCGTCGAGCTGCTCGAGCAGGTCGGAGAGCAGGTCATGGGTCATCGGCCGCGGCGTCGAAGCCCCTTGTAGCTTCATCAAGATCGCCGCCGCCTCGGGGTGGCCGATCCAGATCGGCAGGAAGCGGTTTCCGTCCACGGTCTTCAGCAACACGATCGGCTGCTTGCCGACCATGTCGAAGCTGACACCGTAGATCTGCATCTGCTGCACGAGAATAGGCTCCCGACCGTGGTGGACGGCCAAGTATAGGTAGGGCCGAGTGGGCGATCCTGGATTCGAACCAGGGACCTCGTCCTTATCAGAGACGCGCTCTAACCAACTGAGCTAATCGCCCGCGGGCGGCGATGATAGCGGCGCGGGACTGGATGGCCCCACAGCGCTCAGGGCTTGCGCTTGCCCAGGGAGCGAGCGAGCCCGTGTGCCTCCTCGACGTCGTCGAAGCGCAGCTCGACCGCGATGCCGTCGCCCTTGGCCCGGACCGCGACCTCGTGGCCGAGGGCGACCTCGAGCGCGTCGCCGAGCGCGGCGAGGGCAGCCTCCTCCTCCGGGTCGACTTGCCGTTGCTTCGCCCGTTCTTTTGGCTGGCTGGCCAGCCGAACCCTGTTCTCGGTCTCGCGCACCGACCAGCCGCCACGCACCGCGTCGCGGCTGAGGCGGCGCCGCACGTCGTTGCCCTTCGCTCCGAGCAGGGCCTTGCCGTGCCCCTCGCTGAGCTCGCCGGACTCGAGCAGCTTCAGCGTCTCGTCGGGCAGCTCGAGCAACCGGATTAAGTTCGAGACCGCTGGGCGGCTGCGGCCGACCCGCCTGGCCAGCTCCTCTTTGCTGAGACCGAGGTCTTCGATCAGCGCCGCGCAGGCCTTGGCCTCCTCGACCGGGTTCAGATCCTCGCGCACCATGTTCTCGATCAGCGCCGCCTGCAGCCGCTCTGCTTCCGCCTGCTCGCGGATCACCGCCGGCACCTTCTCGAGCCCGGCCTGCTGCGCCGCGCGCCAGCGCCGCTCGCCGGCGACCAGTTCATAGCTACCGTCGGGGAGGGGGCGGACCAGCAAGCGGCTGGATCATGCCGCTGGCCTCGATCGAGGAAGCCAGGGCCGCCAGCGCTTCGGGGTCGAACTGGGTGCGAGGCTGGTCGGGATTGGGCTTGATCAGCCCGACCGGCAGCTCGCGCAGCTCGCCCGCGTCCGCGGCGCCGCTCTCGGGCAGGATCGCCGCCAGCCCGCGGCCGATCCCGCGCCTGCCGCTAGCCACGGGCGGCCAGCTCCCGCGCCAGCGCCTTGTAGGCGACGGCGCCGCGCGAGGAGGGGGCGTGCTCGGTCACGGGAAGACCATAGCTCGGCGACTCGGCGACTCGAACGCTGCGCGGAATCACCGTCTCGAAGACCATCTCCGGGAAGTGCTGGCGCAGCTCCGACTCGACGTCCTGGGCGAGACGGGTTCGCTCGTCGTGCATCGTGATCAGCAATCCCGAAACCTCGAGTTGAGGGTTAAGTTCGCGCCGGATCAGCCCCAGCGTTTCGAGGAACTGGACGAGACCCTCCAGCGCCAGGTACTCGGCCTGCACGGGCACGATCACGCGGTCGGCGGCGGTGAGCGCGTTGACGCTGACCGGGCCGAGCGAGGGCGGGCAGTCGAGCAGCGTGACCGCGAAGCGCTCGCGGATCGGGCCGAGCCGCTCGCGCAAGCGCGTCTCGGAGCCGTCGATCCGCGGCAGCTCGACCGCGGCGCCGGCGAGATCGCGGTTGGCGGGGACCAGCCAAAGGTTGTCGGGGCCGGCCGGTCGCGCGGCCTCCGCGACCGAGACCTCGTCGGTCAGGCAGTCGTAGGAAGAGGGGTGCATATCGCGGTTGCCACCCAGGGCCACCGTGGCGTTGCACTGCGGGTCGAGGTCGACGAGCAGGGTCTGCTGGCCGCCCGCAGCGGCGACCGAGGCGAGGTTGACCGCCGTCGTCGTCTTGCCCACCCCGCCCTTCTGGTTCGCCACCGCGTATACCGTGCCCATTCCGCAGCACCCTAATTCCCTGCGCGCGGCGGCGGGAGGTCGGGTAGCCTGCGGCCCGTGAGCGAGACCGCCGATTGGCCCGAGGAGCCCGCCGAGCGCGTGCGCGAGCTGATCGAGGGCGTGCTCGACGAGCTCGATCTCGACGGCGAGGTTGAGCTCGAGGAGGAAGAGGACCGAATCCTCGCCACGGTCGAGGGCGAGGACGACTACGGCCTGCTGATCGGTAAACGGGGGCAGACGATCGACGCCCTGCAGCTGCTCTGCTACCAGGCCGCCTTCCGCGGCGTCCGCGAGCGCAAGCGCGTCGTCGTCGATGCCGCCGGCTACCGCGACCGCCGTCGCGAGACTCTCGAGGGACGCGCCGATCGTGCCGCCGAGCAGGCGCTGAGCGGCAACCGCATCGTCGAGATGGACCCGATGAGCGCCCAGGAGCGCCGCGTCGTCCACGAGCGCCTCAAGGAGCGCGCCGGGATCGAGACCTACAGCGAGGGCGACGAGCCGCGTCGCTGCGTGATCGTCGCGCCGCTCGTCACCGAGTGACCCCCGACCCCACGGCGGCGCTCGAACCCGCCGGCAGGGAGGCCCTGCGGAAGGTCCTGGAGCTGCTCGCCGCCGAGCGCGCCTCGGTCAGCTCGGTCGTCGACGAGCGCGCCTGGAAAGTCCACGTCGCCGACAGCCTCACCGGCCTCCAGGTGCCCGAGCTGCGAAGCGCGGAGCGCATCGCCGACGTCGGTGCCGGCGCCGGCTTCCCGGGCCTGGCGCTCGCCGTGGCGCTGCCCGCCGCTCAGATCGACCTGATCGAGTCGGTGGGCCGCAAGTGCGACTTCATGACCCGGGCAATCGAGAGCGCGAAGATCTCCAACGCAGCCGTCCTCAACACCCGCTCCGAGGAGCACGCGGCGGGCGCTGGTCGCGAATCCTACGATGTCGTCGCCGCCCGTGCCGTCGGTCGCCTCTCGACCCTGGCTGAGCTCGCATCCCCGCTTCTCAAGCCAAATGGCGTGCTCGTCGCCTGGAAGGGGAAACGCGACGAGGAGGAGGAGCGACAGCTGGGGCGGGCGGGGGCGGAGCTCGACGATGGTGCCCGAGCAAATCCTCGCCGTCGGCGGAGAAGCCGGCAGCCAGCACCGCCACCTCCACGTCGTCCGCAAGACCGGACCGACCCCGGCCTCACTTCCCAGAAAGCCCGGCATAGCCAAGAAGCGCCCCAAGGGCTAACTCAGAACAAAGCCGCCGGCCCGTGAGGAGGGGTTGGGCACCCCTCGGAACGTCTTGTACTTTTTCGTCGCCAGCCGCCCAAGGCGCCAGCCGCTACCCGTCCCGCGAAAAAGTTAAGTGCAGAGGGGTGCCCAACCCCTCCCCGCTAACGCCGTCGCTTCTTTTTCTTTTTAGGCGGAGGAGGCGGAGGTTTGGCAGCGACAGCCGCGGCGACCGCCTCGGGTTTGGCCGCCTCCGGCACCGGGATCAGTTTCTGGATCACGAACTGCTGCCCGATCGTCCAGACGTTGGTCGTGATCCAGTAGAGGATGAGGCCAGCGGGAAAGCTGATGATGAAGGGGACGAAGATCAGCGGCAGCACGAACATCAACATGCGCTGGCTTTTGTCGGCAGTGACCGCCATCACCAGGCCAGAGATCAGCTGCGTCGTCACGTAGATGACCAGCAACGCGATCAGCACGCCGCCCTCCGCCTTGGCGGTCAGGTCGGGGATGAAGAGGAAGCTTTCGCCGAAGAAACCGGCCGCGTTGCCTTGTTCGATCGCGAACTCGCTGCAGGTTTTCGCGGTCTGGCCGCAGATGTCGAAACGCAGGTCGTGCTGCAGGACGTAGAAGAGCGTGATGAAGACCGGCAGCTGTGCCAGCAGCGGGATGCAGGAGGCAAAGGGGTTGACTTTGTTCTCCTGGTAGAAGCGCATCATCTCCTGCTGCATGCGCTGTTTGTCGTTTTTGTATTTCGCCTGGATCTCTTTGATCTGCGGCTGCAGCGCCTGCAGCGCCCTCATCCCTTTCAGTTGTTTGTAGGTGAGGGGGATCAGCAGGGCGCGGACGAAGATCGTCAGGGCGATAATCGCGCCACCCCAAGAGAGACTGATCGAGTCGTGGAAGAAGACGAGGATTTCGTCGCCGATGTCGACCATGAACTGCGGTGCGAGCTGGAAGGCGACGGGCAGCATCAGACCTTCGCCTCACCATGGTGCTCGCTGGGGTCGACCGGGCCGGTGCGCAGAGTGAACCGCTCTGGAACCGGGTCAAAGCCGCCGTGGCTAAAGGGGTTGCAGCGCAAAAGTCGCCAGGTGGCGAGGAGAAAGCCGCGCGGGGCCCCGAAGCGCTCGATCGACTCGGCCGCGTAGGCCGAGCAGGTTGGCTCGTACTTGCAGCGGCGGGGGCGACTAGGGGAGATCCAGCGTTGGTAGGCCCGAATCGGGGCCAAAAAAAGCCGTTTCACGTGGAACGTCCTCCAGCCAGAGCCTCTTCCAGGCTCTTGGCGACGCCGCCGGTCCCCTCGCGCTCGATCAGGTCGCCGATCTCCGAACGGGCGACGATGACGAAGTCGTGGCGCTCGGGAAGGCGGTCTGAAAGCCCCCAGAAGGCCTCGCGCAGGGCTCGCTTTACCCGATTGCGGCCGACTGAGCCGCCAACCTTGCGGCTGACCGAGACCCCCAGCCTCACGTCCTCACGCTCCTCGTCGCGGCGGGGGAAGGTGTAGAGCACGAGGTAGCGGGTCGCATGTGATGAGCCGTCGCGGTAGACGCGGTCGAACTCACCGCTTCGCGAGAGGCGCCGTCGCTTCGACGCCATCTAGCGCAGGGCCGTGCGGCCGGTCATCAAGTGGCTATCCGGAAACTCGCGCGTGCGGCTGGCGAGTACCGGGCCGAGCGGGGCCAGGACGCAGGGAGGCCGAATAGCAGCGCTATTTGGCTGACTGAGGACGCCGCCCCGCGAAGTGTGTCCGGTGCCGCCAGACGTGCGTGGGGGTTTCCGGATAGCCACTAAGGGGTGAGGCGCTTCCGCCCTTTGCGCCGACGCCGCTTGAGGATCGCGCGGCCGCCGCGGCTACTCATCCGCGCGCGGAAGCCGTGCGTTTTCGCGCGCTTCCGCTTCTTCGGCTGATAGGTGCGCTTCATCGAGGCGTGAGTATACGGACGGGGAGGCTCTCGGCGTCCCGAAATCTTTTCCCCGGGTTTTGCGGCTCGCCGCCTATGCGTGTTCAGGCACGCCGCTATGGTCGCGCGCCAGGTGCCCGATGACCCCTGCCGACAAGATCTCGACGCCCTTTGGCGGGCGACCCAGGACCGGCTTCGAACCTCGGTGCCGGAGTCGACCTACCGGCTCTGGCTCGAGCCGCTGCGGGTCGTCGGCGGCGGCGATGCCCTCTACCTGACCGCCCCAGAGGGAATCCGGACCTGGGCCGAGCGCCGCTACTCGGCACTGATCGCGGAAGCTCTCGCCGACATAGATGGGCCCCTGCGGCGGGTCGTTTTCACCGGCGGCGCGGGGGAGGGGGGCTCGGATAGGGTCCACCAGGACGTCGAGCTGAACCCCAGCTACACCTTCGATCGCTTCGTGATCGGCGACGGCAACAGGCTCGCCCACGGCGCCGCGCTGGCAGTCGCCGAGGCCCCCGCCGAGGCTTACAATCCGCTTTTTCTCCACGGCCCCCCCGGGCTCGGCAAGACCCACCTGCTGGGGGCGATCGCCAACTACCTGCGCTCCAACGCGGCCGGGCTGATCGTCCGCTACACGACCGCCGAGTCGTTCACGAACGAGTTCGTCGGCGCGCTCAAGTCGACCGGGGCCGACGCCTTCAAGGCCCGCTACCGCGACATCGACGTGCTGCTGATCGACGACGTCCAGTTCCTCGAGGGCAAGCCGGCGACCGAGGAGGAGTTCTTCCACACCTTCAACGCCCTCTATGAGGCCGGCAGCCAGCTGGTGCTCTCCGCCGACCGCATCCCGAGCGAGCTCTCGACCCTCGCCTCGCGGTTGCGTGACCGCTTCGAGTGGGGATTGACCGTCCCGGTCGCGCCACCCAACTTGGCCACCCGCCTCACCGTGCTGCGCCGCCTCGTCCAGGAGGCCGGCGTCGAGATCGCCGACACAGAGGCGCTCTCCGAGCTCGCCGATCGGATCGATGCCAACGTGCGCCAGCTGCACGGCGCCCTCACCCGCGTCCTCGCCCACGCCTCGCTGATGGCGCGACCGTTAACCCGCGAGCTGATCGCCGAGGTGATCCCCCGCGGGCGCTCGGTTCAGGCCACCTCGGTCGAGGAGATCCAGCAGCGGGTCGCCGAGGGGTTTGGGATATCCCGGGCCGAGCTGGTCGGCTCCAGCCGGGCGGCGACGCCGCTGCGGGCGCGCCAGGTGGCGATCTTCCTTACCCGTGAGCTGACCGACCTCTCGCTGCCCCAGATCGGCCGGCTCTACGGCGGGCGCGACCACTCGACCGTGCTCAACTCGCTGCGCCGGGTCGAAGCCAGCCTCGCCGAGGACGCCGAGCTCGCCGATCGCGTCCACAGCCTGCGCGGCACAATCCACAACCCGACCGGCGAGCAGGCCTGACGGCCGATGGCGCTGCAAGAATCGGGCCTTTCCCACAGGCGCGTCCACAGGTCTGAAACCGCGTCGCGATGCCGTTTGCACCTCCGCCTCAGCTTTTTCCACAAGTCCTAACCCAACTCAAGAAGGCATTCATCAACTTGAAGCTCACGACCAAACGCGAGGATCTCGTCGCCAAGCTCTCGATCGTCTCCCGGGCGGTATCGACCCGCGCCGCGACCCAGGCCCTCTCCGGGATCTTGCTCACTGCCTCCGACGGCCGCGTCACCCTCTCCGCCACCGACCTCGACATGGGGCTGGAGACGACCCTGCCCGCGGATGTCGTCGCCGAGGGCTCGGTCCTGCTCCCAGGGCGGCTGCTGGCCGAGGTGGTGCGCTCGCTCGCCGATCCGTCGGTCGAGATCGAGCTGCGCGAGGCCGAGCGCGACGTGGAGATCCGCAGCGGTAGCTCTAGCTTCCACCTCCGCGTCCTCCCTGCCGAGGACTTCCCGAAGCTCCCGGCTCCCGGCGATCGGCCCGGGCTGAAGCTCCCGGCCAAGGAGCTCGGTGCCAGCATCGAGCTGGTCGCCCGCGCCGCCTCACGCGATGACATGCGCCCGGTGCTGACCGGCGTCTTCGTCTCCGGCAGCGGCTCGGAGATGACCATGGTTGCGACCGACTCCTACCGGCTGGCGGTGAAAAGAACCGGGCTGGAGAGCGAGCTCGGGGGCGAGATCGAGGCCAACATTCCGGCCCGCGCGCTGCGTGAGCTGAGTCGCATCCTCTCCTCCGAGGGAGTCGAGGAGGCGACCGTGACGCTGCTCAGCAACCAGGCCGTTTTCGAGGCAGGGGCGATCCTCCTCACGACGAGGCTGATCGACGGGCAGTTCCCCAACTTTCGACAGCTCCTGCCGGAGTCCTACGAGCACGACGTCCGACTTCCCCGCGGCGACTTCCTCGACGTCACCCGCCGGGTCAGCCAGCTGGCCCAGCGCAACGCGCCTTTGCGGCTCTCTTTCGCGCCGGGCGAGCTGACTGTGGCGGCGGAGACGCCGGATGTCGGCGACGCGAGCGAGACGATGCCCGCGGCCTTCGAGGGGGAGCCACTGGAGATCGGCTTCAACCCGGAGTTCCTCAAGGAGGGGATCGAGAGCGTCGAGGGCGACGAGGTGCTGCTGCGGCTGATCTCTCCGCTCCGACCGGGCCTGCTGCAGCCGGTCGAGAACGAGGACTTCCGCTATCTGGTGATGCCGATCCGCCTCAACGTCTGAGGCGATGCCCGGTGCTGGTCACCGCGATCGAGGCGAGGCCGGTGCGCAGCCTCGACCGCGTTCGGGTTGAGCTCGAGCCCGGGATCGTCAGCGTCGTCGGGCCGAACGGGACCGGCAAGACCAACCTGGTCGAGGCGCTCTACTTCGCCCTCACCGGCCGTTCGTTCCGGACTTCGGACCGCCGCGACCTAATCCCATTCGGCGGGTCGCTGGCCCGGGCCGAGGCGACGGTGCGCGACGGCGACGGCCTCGAGCGGCGGCTGCTGGCGTCGGTCAGCCGCAGCGAAGGCCGTCGCCACCTGCTCGACGGCAGCCCAGCCGACCCCGCGACCCTGGCCCGCAGCCGACCCCCGGTCGCCGTCTTCGCGCCCGACCGGCTGAGCCTGATCAAGGGCCCGCCGTCGGAGCGCCGCGCTCACCTCGACGGCTTCGCCGCGGCGCGCTGGCCAGCGCGGGCGGAGCTGCGCAAACGCTACGGCCAGGCGCTGGCCCAGCGCAATGCCCTGCTCTCGCGGCTCGCCGCGGGGTTTGGCGCGCCCGGCGATCTCGACGTCTGGGACATCAGCCTCGCGGCGGCCGCGGCGCCACTGGTCGCCGCGCGGGCCGAGGCGGTGGCGGAGCTCGCCACACCGTTCGCAAGCGCCGCTGCGGAGCTGGGACTAGAGGGCGCGAGCCTCGAGTACGCGCCGCGAGCCGCCGGCGGGGAGGAGGAGATCCGCGCCGGCCTGGCGCAGCGCCGCGAGCAGGACCTCCGCCTCGGCCGCGCTTCCTGGGGCCCGCACCTCGACGAGCTCAAGCTCTCCACCGACAGCCGCTCGCTGCGACGCTACGGCTCGCAGGGACAGCAGCGCGCCGCTCTGCTCGCTCTGCTCTTCGCCGAGCGCGAGGTGCTGCTCACGGCCCGGCGGGTGACCCCGCTGCTCCTGCTCGACGACGTGATGAGCGAGCTCGACCCGGACCGGCGCGAGCGCCTCGTTAGGCGCCTCGGCGACGGCGGCCAGGCCCTGATCACCGCCGCCGACGAAGAGTCGCTGCCGGCCCCGGCGCTGGCCTCGGTGGTGCGGATGCCACCGCCCTCCCTGGCCGAGGAGGTCGCCGCATGAGGCGGCGCGCCCCGCGCCAGGCCGCCGAGGCGTTCCGCTCCGCTCGCGATCGCGCCGCGCCGCGGACCGGCCTGGCGACTGCGCAGGCGGCCTGGGCGACGGCGGTCGGCGAGCGCATCGCGGCAGTCGCCAGGCCGGTCGCGGAGCGCTCCGGCACGCTGACGATCGAGTGTGCCGATCCGGTCTGGGCGCAGGAGCTGGATCTAATGCAAGGGCAGCTGCTCGAGCGGCTGCGGGCCGAGTTGGGAGAGCAAGCTCCGTCGAGTCTCAGGTTCCGCCTGGAAAGCGACCGCGCTTAGCTCCAATTTATCCACGATTTGCAGGGAATTTGTAACGCTTTGACGGAGCTTCCGCGGTCCCCAACTGGTATTCTTATGGCAACTCGCGTTTTGACCCCGACCGGTGTGGAGCAGGCTCCTGGCGGCGGGGTTTTCTGTGTCAACCGGAAGGGACTCATTGCCTGAAAAGAAAGCCAAGGGCGCCGGCTCCGACTCCTACGGCGCCAAGGACATCACCGTCCTCGAGGGACTGGAGGCGGTGCGCAAGCGTCCCGGCATGTACATCGGCTCGACCGGTCCCCGCGGCCTCCATCACCTGGTCTACGAGGTCGTCGACAACTCCGTCGACGAGGCCCTGGCCGGCCACTGCGACACCGTCCGCGTCGTCCTTCACCCGGATAACCGCTGCACGGTTGCCGACAACGGGCGCGGCATCCCGGTCGAGACGATGGCGAAAGAGGGCCGTCCCGCGGCCGAGGTGGTGCTGACCGTCCTCCACGCCGGCGGCAAGTTCGGGGACGGCGGCGGCTACAAGGTCTCCGGCGGCCTGCACGGCGTCGGAGTCTCGGTCGTGAACGCTTTGTCCGAGCGCCTCCATCTCGAGATCAGCCGCGACGGCCACGTCTGGACGCAGGATTACGAGCGCGGCAAACCGATGACCGAGCTGACCAAGGGCGCGGCGACCAAGGAGCACGGGACCCAGATCACCTTCCTGCCCGACCTCGAAATCTTCGAAGAGATCGAGTTCGACTTCCAAACGCTGGCCGAACGGCTGCGCGAGACCGCCTTCCTCACCCGCGGCCTGAAGATCGAGCTGGTCGATGAGCGCGGCGCGACCAACAGCGTCACCTTCCAGTACGAGGGAGGGATCGAGGACTTTGTCCGCCACCTCAACGAGAACAAGGACGAGCTGCACCGCAAGGTCATCTTTTTCGAGGGCAGCGAGGAGGAGGGCGAAGTCGAGCTGGCGATGCAGTGGAACGCCTCCTATCAGGAGTCGATCTTCAGCTTCGCCAACAACATCAACACGCACGAGGGCGGCACCCACCTCTCCGGCTTCCGCGCGGCGCTGACGAGAACCCTGAATGCCTACGCGCGCAACAAAGGCCTGCTGAAAGAGAAGGACGACAACCTAGCCGGCGAGGACGTGCGCGAGGGGCTAACCGCGGTGATCTCGGTCAAGCTGCACGACCCGCAGTTCGAGGGTCAGACCAAGACCAAACTCGGCAATCCGCCGATCAAAGGCCTGGTCGAGGAGACGGTCAACCGCAAGCTGGGCGAGTACCTCGAGGAGAACCCGGGCGACGCGCGACGCATAATCAGCAAGGCGATCGATGCTTCGCGGGCGCGCGACGCAGCGCGCAAGGCGCGCGACCTGACTCGGCGCAAGTCGGCACTGGAGAACTCGACCCTGCCGGGCAAGCTCGCCGACTGCACGGTCAAGGACCCGAGCCTGGCCGAGATCTTCGTGGTCGAGGGCGACTCCGCCGGCGGCTCCGCCAAGCAGGCGCGAGACCGCAACACCCAGGCGGTGCTGCCGCTGCGCGGCAAGATCATCAACGTCGAGAAGAGCCGCATCGACAAGGTCCTCGCCAACAACGAGATCCAGGCCCTGATCACCGCGATCGGCACCGGCGTCCACGACGAGTTCAAACTCGAGGACGCGAGGTACCACAAAATCGTGATGGCGACCGACGCCGACGTCGACGGCGCCCACATCCGCACTTTGGTCCTCACCTTCCTCTACCGGCAGATGCCGGAGCTGATCGACGCCGGTTACGTCTACATCGCCAAACCGCCGCTCTACCGGGTCAAGCAGGGCAACCAGGAGACCTACCTGGAGCGCGAGTCCGAACTCGAGGAGCTGTTGCTGCGCGACAAGCTCGAGGACTTCGAGCTGACCGACGCCCTCGGCAACACGAAGAAGCTGACCTCGAGTCGCTGGCAGGCCTACGTACGGCGCTCGAAGGAGTACGAGGGCTGGGGCTCCTCGCTGCAGGCCGAGTTCGGGCACGAGACGGTTCGCTTCCTCGAGGAGTCGAACCTGCTCGACGAGGGCGTCGCCAGCGCCGCCGCGGCCGCGAAGCTGCTGCGCGAAGAGGCGCCGGAGGGCGCTCCTTTCGATACCGAGGTGATCGATGCCACCGACGAGCTCGTGGTCGTCAAGGCGATTGAACGTAAGAGCGGGCTGGCCCGCACCCACCGGCTTCCCGCCAAGCTTTTCTCTCACTACGACTACCGCAAGTTCACCGAGGTCCACGAAGCGCTGCTCAAGCAGGTCGGGCGGCCGCCGTTCGAGATCCAGTACAGCGGTCGCCGCAACGTTGCACTCTCCTTCCAGGCGCTGCGCGGGGCGGTGCTGGAGCTGGCTCGCCACGGCGTGCAGCTGACGCGCTTCAAGGGCCTGGGCGAGATGAACGCCGAACAGCTGCGCGAGACGACGATGGACCCGGCCAGCCGCACCCTTGCACGGGTAACGCTCGAAGACGCGACCGCCGCCGACACGATCTTCTCGATGCTGATGGGCGACCAGGTCGCCCCCCGGCGCGACTTCATCGAGGCTCACGCCAAGGAGGTCCGTTTCCTCGATGTCTGAGCCGACCCGAACGGAGAGCCGCTGATGGCGCTCGACGCCCTGACCGGGCGCATCGAAGAGCGCGAGCTCGAGAAGGAGATGCGCTCGTCCTACCTCGATTACGCGATGAGCGTGATCGTCGGCCGAGCGCTGCCGGACGTCCGCGACGGGCTGAAGCCGGTCCACCGCCGCGTCCTCTACGCGATGCACGACATCGGCCTGCAGCCGACCCGGCCCTACCGCAAGTGCGCCTTCATCGTCGGCGAGGTGATGGGTAAGTACCACCCGCACGGCGACTCGGCGATCTACGACACGCTGGTGCGAATGGCGCAGGACTTCTCCCTGCGTTACCTACTGGTCGACGGCCAGGGCAACTTCGGCTCGATCGACGACGACCCGGCAGCCGCGATGCGGTACACCGAGGCCCGCCTCGGCCGGCTCGCGACCGAGCTGCTGCGCGACATCGACGCCGACACGGTCGACTTCGGCCCCAACTACGACGAATCGACTCAGGAGCCGCTGGTCCTGCCGGCGCGCTTCCCCAACCTGCTCGTCAACGGCACCTCGGGGATCGCGGTCGGGATGGCGACCAACATCCCGCCGCACAACCTGCGCGAGGTCGCCGCCGCGGTCGCCGCCTACATCGACGACCCGACGATCGACATGGCTGGCTTGATGGAGCACATCAAGGGCCCCGACTTCCCCGGCGGCGGGATCATGAGCCGCGAGGGGATCCGCGACGCCTACGCCTCCGGGCGCGGCAGCATCAAGGTGCGCGCCCGCGCCCACGTCGAGCCGCTGAAGGGGGGCAAGGAGGCGATCGTCGTCACCGAGCTGCCGTTCATGGTCAAGAAGGGCGGCGAAGGCGGCCTGATCACCAAGATCGCCGACCTCGTCCGCGACAAGAAACTGGAGGGCATCTCCGACCTGCGCGACGAGACGGACCGCTCCGGGATGCGGCTGGTGATCGAGCTCAAGCGCGGCGGCCCGCCGGCCAAGGTCGTGCTCAACAACCTCTACAAGAAAACCGCAATGCAGACGACCTTCGGCGCCAACATGGTGGCGCTGGTCGACGGCGTTCCACGCACGCTGAGCCTGCTCGAGCTGATCCACCACTACGTCGACCACCAGCGCGAGGTCGTCACCCGCCGCACCCAGTACGAACTGCGCCGGGCCGAGGCGCGCGCCCACATCCTCGAGGGACTGCTGATCGCGCTCGACAACCTCGACGCGGTGA
The DNA here is from genome assembly GCA_963846515.1 of uncultured Solirubrobacterales bacterium. Lineage (GTDB taxonomy): Bacteria > Actinomycetota > Thermoleophilia > Solirubrobacterales > 70-9 > VAYN01. The sequence continues at coordinate 147,236 of CAWJWC010000006.1, forward strand.
TCAAACTGATCCGCGGCTCCGACGACCCGGACGCCGCCCGCGAGGGACTGATCGCGCAATTCGACCTCTCGCGCGAGCAGGCGCAGGCGATCCTCGACATGCGCCTGCAGCGCCTCACCGCGCTCGAGGCCGACAAAGTCCGCGCCGAGCACGCCGACCTGATGGAGCGGATCGGCGAGCTGCGGGCGATCCTCGGCGACGAGGCGAGGGTGATGGGCATCGTCAAGGACGAGCTGGCCGAAATCGTCGAGTCCTACGGCGACGAGCGCCGCACCGAACTCGCCCACTTCGAGGGCGACGTCGGGATCGAGGACATGATCGCCGACCAGCAGATGGTGATCTCGCTGACCGCCTCCGGCTACGTCAAGCGACTGCCGCTGGCCACCTACCGCCAGCAGCACCGCGGCGGCGTCGGGGTGATGGGGATGAACCTCAAAGACGACGACTACATCGCCCACCTCCACATCTGCTCGACCCACGACTACCTGCTCTTCTTCACCAACCGCGGCAAGGTCTACCGGCTCAAGGTCTACGAGCTGCCGGAGGGCTCGCGCAACGCCAAAGGCAGCTCGCTGAACAACCTGTTGCCGCTGCGCGAAGGCGAGAAGGTGATGGCGGTGATCCCGACCCGGGACTTCAAAGAGAACAAGTACCTCGCCTTCGCCACCGCCAAGGGCCTGATCAAGAAAACCGAGTTCCTCGCCTACAACACGCCGATCCGCGCCGACGGGATCATCGCGATCAAGGTCCGCGACGGCGACGAGCTGGTCCAGGTCCGGCTCACCTCGGGCGAGGACGACATCCTCATGGTCTCCCACTCCGGCCACGCCTCTCGCTTCTCCGAGGAGCATGTGCGGACGATGGGTCGCGACACCAGCGGCGTCAAAGGCATGAACGTCTCCGGCAAGGACAACCGGGTGCTGGCGATGGACATCGCCCGCAACGACACCGAACTGTTCGTCGTCACCGAGAACGGCTACGGCAAGCGCACTCCGGTCTCCGAGTACCCGGTGAAGGGCCGCGGCACCAAAGGTGTGCTCACCGCGAAGCTGACCGAGAAGAAGGGCGGCCTCGCCGGCGCCCTGATCGTCGGCGAGCACCAGGAGCTGCTCTTCATCTCCCAGAACGGCATGGTCCAGCGCACCTCCGTCGGCGGCATCTCCCAGATGGGCCGCTCCACCCAGGGGGTCAAGGTGATGAACATCAAGGACGACGACCGCGTCAGCGCCGTCGCCCTGGTGGTCGAATCCGACGGCGAGTCGGCTCAGCCCGAGACTCCGCAAGCGGAGGAACTGCCTTCGGTCGACGGGGCGTCTGAAGACGGGGCAGGGGAGTAAGCCTCGCTTACGCCTAGCACCGGCAAAGCCGGTGCAGCCTGGATGGCGCCTAGCGGCGCCAAGTCATACGCAACGAGTTGTGGAGGCTAGAGCGAGGCTTACTCCCCTGCCCTACGACAGCGCTCCGTCTCACGGTCACTCCACCGTCCGAGTCAGAGAGTCCACCCACGTCAGCTCGGAACGGCCGGGCGACCGCGCTGACTCTTCGCGAGAGCTTCCGCGGGACGAAGGCGGCCCGAGCTTCGGAAGCTCACTGACCGGAGTTGGGTCGGGGTCGGGAGGTACGGGTGCCCCTCCCATGAGGCTCAAGGGCAGACGCTCCGAACTCTGGGAGCGCGCTCGGCTGCGGAACGGCCTCAGGGGAGGGGCACCCGTACCTCCCCCAACGCTAAGCAGCTGCCGGTAAGTACTGCTGCCAGTTCGTCGGGATCTTCGGGCTTGCCACCTGGATGAAGACCGTCGGCGGCGGCGCCTTGGGGGTGTGCTTGGGGTGCATGTGGATCTCTTTGGGGAGGCGGTTGCCCTTGCGGCGGTTGCAGCTGGCGCAGGCGGCGACGATGTTCTCCCAGACGGATTTGCCGCCGCGGCTGCGGGGGATTACGTGGTCGACGGTGAGGCCGGACTTGGTCGAGCCGCAGTACTGGCAGGTCCAGGAGTCGCGGGCGAGGACGGCGCGGCGGGTGATCTTGCGGCGGTGCGCCTCGCGCGGGATCCGCACGTAGTTGACGAGGCGGATCACGTCGGGGCGCTCGAGCGTCATGTGCTCGGAGTGCAGGGCGGCTCCTGCGCGCTGCTCCAGCAGCTCCGCCTTTTCCTTCAGCAACAGCACAGCGGCTCGTCTCAACGTGCAGACGTTGATGGGCTCGTACGTCGCATTGAGCACTAGAACCCGTGCCATATGCCCGCAGATTGTAAGCGGGTCGGCACTCGGGGGCCCTTCGAGCGGGTCGCTATGCGACCGGATAGGAGCCGAGGATCCGCACCGAGCCGGCCTTGGTCTGAAGCGTTGCAGCGCCTCGGCCACGACTTCGTCGCTCTCCGCCCCCTCGAGGTCGCAGAAGAACATGTAGCGGCCGAGGCCCTGGCGCATCGGGCGCGACTCGATCCGGGTCAGGTTGATCTCGCGGTCGGAGAACTCGCGCAGGGCGTCGACCAGGGCGCCCGGATGGTCCTCGCCGAGCTCGGAGAAGACCAGCGAGGTCTTCCACGCCCCCGCGCCGCTCGGCACTGTCCCGGCTGGGGCGATCCAGACGAAGCGGGTGACGTTGTCGGCCTCGTCCTGGATCCCCTCGCGCAGGATCGCGCAGCCGTAGAGCTCGGCCGCCGCACGCGAGCCGATCGCCGCCCAGGGGCGCACCGACTCGGCCACCATCCGCACCGCCGCCGCGGTGCTGCTGACGCTGCGAAGTTCGACCCCCGGCAGCTGCTCGCGCAGGAAGCGGGCGCACTGGGCCAGCGGCTGCTGGTGGGAGAGGACCGCCTCCAGCTGCCCGAGCTCGACCGGCTCGCGCCCGATCAGGTGGGCCCGCACCGCGTAGTCGTGCTCGCCGACGATCGTCACCGCCTCGGCCTCGAAGGCGAGCGTGTCGAGCGTGCCCCGCACCGAGCCCTCGATCGAGTTCTCGAACGGGACCAGGGCACGCTCCGCCTCGCCCCGCTCGACCGCGAGGATCGCGTCGTGGATCGTCGCCGTGCGCAGCGGCTCGAACTCCATACCCGCCGCGGCCTCGCCGAGCGCGTCCTCGGTGAAGGTGCCGGCCGGCCCGAGATAGGCGATTCGCATTCGGCGACTGGTGACCATCCCGGGGATGGTCACTTATTCGAAGGCGACCGTGTAGCTGGCTTCGTTGTTTTCGGAGACCTGCTCGCCGGGGACCGTGTCGACTTTGACCTCGAGCGTCGCTTCGCCGCTCGGCGTCGGGGTCAGCGGGATCGTCACCACCGCGGTTTCGCCGGCGGCGATTTCTTCGATGCTTTCCGACAGTTCGGTGCCACCCGACCGAGACCGTCACGCCGACCCCGCTCTCGGTCGATTCGCCCTGGTTTTCGACTTCGACTTCGACTTCGGCGGCTCCTTCGGCAGCGATCCGCCACCGCTTCTTCGCCGAGTTCGGTCCCGTTGACGCTGACGCTGCCGAGCCCAAGCCCGTGGACCCCGGGGCTGGCGGCGCCGCTGGGGCCGCTGATCGCGCCCAGCGCGGCGCTGACTTCGTCCTCTTCCAGCCACTTGGTGCCTTCCGGCAGGAAGACGCTCTCCGGCACGTCGCTGCCGGAGATCCCGTTGTCGGCGAGGACGTTGTCGATCTCGGGCCGGACGACCGCGGCGTAGAGCACGTCGGCGCCGAGCAGCTTCTGCATCTGGCGCGCGATCCCATCGGTCGCTTTCTCTGCACCCGCGTCGCCGAGCGCGGTCGGCAGCTTGTCGGCGATTTCGTTCATCGCGGCGGCGCGCAGCTCGTAGGTCAGCTCGAGCGCGTCCTGGGCATGGCCCATGTCGCCGGGGGCGTCGAGCCCGTCGATCCGGGCGGCGTAGTTGTCCATCGCGCTGCGGTCGGCGTTGACCTGGTCGATGAACTCGGTCACCGAGAGGTTGGCGGGGTCGGAGACCTTGTCGAAGAAGGCTTTGCTGGTCTGGTCGGTCTCTTCGACGATCTGACCGACGTCCTCGGCGTAGTCGCTCAGGGCGCGGTCGGCACGGGCGTCGAGGCAGCCCTTCACCCCGAGCACGAGCAGGATCAGGACCAGCAGCCCGCCGCCCAGGGCGAGTCCCCGCCGCAGCATGATCTGCTGGCGTTCGGGTCGACGTGGCGGGCGCTGGCGCCGGCGCGGCGCCCGTGCGGCTGAATCCTCCAAGGGGGCTTCTCTCCAAGCTGGTTGGCTGGCCGGAGAGTATGACCGCTGCTGGGGTCGTAGCGTCAAGACCGGCCGCAAACGGTGGGTTTTTCCCATCTCGGAAGGCAGGGAGAACGGATCTGGCGCCGAACTTGAAGGAGCTTTGGTCGGTTCCCTCGTCCTCAACCGCTTCCTGATCGAGCGCCGCATCGGCAGCGGCGGCTTTGGGGTCGTCTACGAGGCCTGGGACGGGCGGCTCGAGCGCCCGGTCGCGGTCAAGGCGATCGAGCAGCGCGGCGAGGCCGGCCGCCGCGTCTTGCGCGAGGCCCAGGCCGCCGCCCGCCTCAACCACCCCGGCATCGTCACCCTCTACGAGATGGGTGAGGAGGACGGCAACGCCCTGCTCGTCACCGAGTTGGTCGAGGGCAACACGCTGGCTCGGCTCGCCCACGCCGGCGAGCTCTGCGACCGCGAGATCGGCGAGATCGGCGCCGACCTCTGCGAGGCGCTCGACCACGCCCACTCGCGCGGCGTCGTCCACCGTGACATCAAGCCCCAGAACGTGCAGGTGACCGCGGGCGAACCGCGGGCCAAGCTGATGGACTTCGGGATCGCCCGGCTTGCCGACGAGGCCGGGATGACCGCGACCGGCGACGTCGTCGGCACCCTCGCCTACATGTCGCCCGAGCAGGCCGAGGGCCGGCCCGCCGGGCCCGAGGCCGACGTCTACTCGCTCGCGCTCGTGCTCTACGAGTGCTGGAGCGGCGAGAACCCGCACCGGCGCTCCAGCCCGGCGGCGACGGCGCGGGCGATCGGCGCCCGCACCCGGCCCCTGCGGCGGCTGCGTCCCGACCTGCCGCGCGAGTTGACCGACGAGATCGACGCCTGCCTCTCGCCGCGGCCCAACCATCGGCCTTCGCTGGAGCAGCTCGGGACCGCGATCGAGGACTCGCTGGAGCTGCTCGCCGAGGAGACCACGCCCGCGGCCGGGCGGCTGGCCCCGCGGCTAGCCGCGCTTGGGCTCGCCGCCGCCCTCGGCACCTGGCTGGCGCTCGGCCACGGCGCCTTGCTCCTTTAGAACAACATCTAGGATTTTCCGATCGGGCTTCTACGCAACCTCGAGTCTCGCATCGAAGGCCTCGTCGAGGGCGTCTTCAGTCGCGCCTTCAGCTCCGAGGTGCAGCCGGTCGAACTCGCGCGCAAACTGGCGAAGGAAATGGACGCGCACAAGACCGCCTCGGTCCAGCGCGTCTACGTGCCGAACGAGTACACGGTCTACCTCTCCAAGCAGGACCGGGCGAAGCTGGAGGGATATGAGCGCTCGCTGGAGCAGGAGCTTTCCGGCTACCTGCTCGAGCACGCGCGGCGGCGCGGCTACGACCTTTTGACTCGGCCCGCGGTCGAGTTCGCCACCGACGAGCGGCTGCGGCTCGGCGAGTTCGGGATCCAGGCGCGGCTGGTGAAGCCGCCGGCGCACGAGGGCGAGAGCCCGCAACAGGGCGAAGAGGGCCACACGATGGTCTACTCGGCGGTGCGCGAGCGCGACCGCGGTCGACCGAAACGGCCGCAGGAGGCGGTCGGCGCCTTGGTCTCGACCCGGGCGGTGGTCTCGCTCGAAGACCGCCGCTACGTGCTCGACGGTCCGCGGGCGACGATCGGCCGCTCGAAGTCGGCCGAGTGCGTGCTCTCCGATCCCAACGTCTCACGCCGCCACGCCGAGCTGCGCCGAGCCGAGTCCGGCGACTGGCAGATCGTCGATCTCGGCTCCACCAACGGGATCAAGGTCAACGGCCGCCGCGTCGCCTCGACCCGCCTCTCGCCGGGCGACCAAGTTACGGTCGGGACCACGACTTTCCGTTTCGACATCGAGAACTAGTCGCCCGGTGGCGATCTGGGCCCGTCATTAGGGTTCTGGCGTGGAATACGACCCGATCTCGGTGGCGCTGAAGTTCGGTTTTCTCGCAGTCCTCTATCTCTTCGTGCTGGTGATCGCTCGCAGCGCGATGAAGGACCTGCGCCGGACCGTCTCGCCGGCCCCCGACGCGACCGGGTTCCACGCCGCCCCGGCCTTCGACGCGGCGACGCGCGTCGCCGACGCCTGGCTGGTGGTCGAGCGCGGCGGCGGCCTCGAACGGGAGGAGCGCTTCGACCTGATCGGCGGCCTCTCGATCGGGCGCTCGAAGGATGCCGACGTGCAGATCGAGGACCGTTACGCGTCCGGCATCCACGCCCGCGTCTTCGAGCGCGGCGGCCGCTTCCTGGTCGAGGACATGAGCTCGACCAACGGCACGCTGCTGAACGGGGCCGAGCTGCAGGGCGAGGCGGAGCTGATCGACGGCGACACAGTGCAGATCGGCGACACCGTGTTCAGGTTCGAGGTGGGCTGATGGCGCTGCGGATCGAGGACCAGGCGACCCGCACCGACACCGGTCGCCAGCGCAACGCCAACGAGGACTCGCTCTTCACCCGCGCCTCGATCTTCGTCGTCGCCGACGGGATGGGCGGCGCGCAGGCGGGCGAGGTCGCCTCCAAGGCCGCCGCCGAGTCCTTCGACCGTGAGTTGCCGCAGGCGCCGCCGCAGCGGGTTCTGCGCGAGACGATCGAGACCGCGAACCGGGCGATCCACGACCGCGCCCGCAACGACCCCGACCTGGCGGGGATGGGGACGACGATCACCGCGGCGATCGTCGACCCGCAGTCCGAGGAGGTCGCGATCGGCCACGTCGGCGACAGCCGCGCCTACCGCCTGCGGGGCGGCAAGCTGGAACGGCTGACCCGCGACCACTCGCTGGTCGAGGAGATGCGGCGCAAGGGCCAGCTCACCGACGCCCAGGCCGAGGACCATCCGCAGCGCTCGATCATCACCCGCGCGCTCGGCCCCGAACCGGAGGTGGAGGTCGATCTGCAGACCGTGCCCGCGCTCGCCGGCGACGTCTTCCTGCTCTGCTCCGACGGGCTGACGACGATGCTCGACGACGAGCGGATCGCGCGCCTGCTCGACCGCGCCACCTCGATGCAGTCGGCGGTGCGGGCCCTGGTCGACGAAGCGAACCGGGCCGGTGGGCGCGACAACATCACCGTCGTCGCCTTCCGGCTCGAAGACGCGGCGGCGCCGGAAGGCACGCGCGAGGACGCGACCCTGATCGGCACGACGGCCGAGGAGGCAGGCCTGACCACGACCGAGGTCCGCCGCCGCGCCGCCGCCGAGGCAGCCCGCAAGCGGCGCGAGGAGCTCGTCGCGCACACTGGCCACCCGCGTCTGCGCACCGCGGCCAAGCTACTGGCCGCGCTCGTGGCGATCGGAGCGGTGATCTTCGGCGCCTGGTACGGGAACCGCCAGGTCTGGTTCCTCGGCACCGACGACGCCGGCCGCGTCGCTCTCTACCGCGGCCTGCCCTACGAGCTGCCCTTCGGCGCCGAGCTCTACAGCGAGCGCTACGCGAGCCCGATCCAGACCGACGCGCTGCCGCCGGTGCGCCGCGACGCGGTCACCGGCCACGACCTGCGCTCGCGCGAGGACGCGGTCTCGCTGATCGAAGACATCCAGCAGAGCCAGGGGGTGCCTTGACCTCCGCCCGGAACCGGGAGCTACTTGCCCTGGTCCCCGTTGCCCTCCTCCTCACCGCCGGTTTCGCCGCAGTCTTCGCCCAGGAGGAAGAGCAGCTCGGCAACCTCAGCTTGATCTACGGCGCTTACTTCCTGGCGATCTGCTTCGCCACCCACGTCTACCTGCGTGTCCGCCTCCCCGACGCCGACCCCTACCTCTTCCCGCTGGTCGCGACCCTGACCGCGTTCGGGCTGGTGATGATCTACCGGATCGACGACGGCCTGGCCCGCGACCAGGCCAACTGGTTTGTGCTCGGTCTCGTCCTCTACGCGCTGACGATCCACTTCCTGCGCGATTACGAGGTGCTCGAGCGCTACCGCTACACGATCGCCGTGGTCGGGCTGCTGCTGCTGCTGGCGCCGCGGTTGCCGGGGATCGGGCAGCAGGTCAACGGTGCTTACCTTGGGGTGAAGATCGGGCCGCTCGCCTTCCAGCCGGCCGAGTTCTCGAAGATCTGCATCGTCATCTTCCTCGCCAGCTACCTGCGTGAGCACCGCGAGGTCCTGATCGTCGGGGCGCGACGCGTGCTCGGGGTGACGCTGCCGCCGCTCAAGCACTTCGGCCCGATGCTGGTCGTCTGGGGGGCCTCGATGTTCATGCTCGTCTTCATCCGCGACCTCGGCAGCTCGCTGATGTTCTTTGCCGCCTTCCTCGCCCTGCTCTACGTCGCGACCGGGCGCTTCTCCTTCGTCGCGATCGGGATGGCGATGTTCGTGGTCGGCGCCTGGTTCTTCGCCACCACCGTGCCCCATGTCGGCGACCGGGTCGAAATCTGGCTCGACCCCTACGCCGACCCGGGCGGCACCGGGTACCAGATCCTGCAGTCGATCTTCGCCCAGGCCGACGGCGGCCTCTTCGGCAAGGGCTTCGGGCAGGCGCTGATCACGATCCCCGGCACCGACGACGCGCTGCTGCCGGCCGCCCAGACCGACACGATCTATGCCCTGATCGTCAACGAGGTCGGTCTCTTCGGCGCCTGCGGCGTCGTCCTCGTCTACCTTCTGGTCGCGGCGCGCGGCTTCAAAATCGCGCTGTTGGCGAGCGACGGCTTCTCGAAGCTCTTGGCGACCGGGCTGACCGCGGTCTTCGCGATCCAGGCCTTCGTGATCATCGGCGGCGTCACCCGGGTGATCCCGCTGACCGGCGTCACCCTGCCCTTCATCAGCTACGGCGGCAGCTCGATCGTCGCCAACTTCGTCCTGCTGGCGCTGCTGCTCTTGATCTCCGACCGGGCCCGCCGTGAGGCGGCCGAGCCGGGCGGGCGAGCCCTGGCGACGGGGTCGGCGTGAACCGCCAGATCGTCAAGTTGTTCGCCTTCATCGTCGTCCTCTTCGTCGTCCTCGTCGGGTTCACGTCGTGGTGGTCGGTGTTCGACGCCGAGGCGCTGAAGGAGAAGGAGGCGAACAAGCGCCCGCTGCTCGAGCAGCAGCAGATCCGCCGTGGCCGCATCCTCGCCGCCGACGGGACGGTGATCGCGAAGTCCGTGGCGAAGGGCAAGGGCGACGCCCTGCGCTACGTTCGTCGCTATCCCGAGGGATCGCTCTACGGGCACCCGATCGGTTACAGCTTCGTGGAAGAGGGCGACGTCGAGTTCGAGCAGTTCCACAACGACGAGCTGGTCGGCGAGGAGGGCGAATTCGTCTCGATCCTCGACGAGCTGCTCGGTCAGGAGCAGGAGGGCAACACCGTCGTCACCAACATCGATCCGGAGGCGCAGCAGACGGCGGCGGCGGCGCTGCAGGAACAGGGCTTCGGCGCGGTGGTTGCGATCGAGCCTAAGACCGGCCGGATCAAAGCACTCGTCTCCAACCCGTCCTACGACCCGAACGAGATCCCCTCCAAGCTCACCGATCTGAACAAGAGCGAAATCGAAACGCCGCTCTTCAACCGCGCCACCCAGGGTCTCTACCCGCCCGGCTCGACCTTCAAGGTCGTGACCGCCGCCGCCGGCCTCGACAGCGGCGCGATCACCCCGGAAACGCCGATCGACGCGCCCGGGGTGCTCGAGGTGGAAGGACAGCCGCTGGAAAACGACTTCGGCGAGAGCTTTTCCCAGGCCACGCTCGACACCGCCTTGACCAACTCGGTCAACACCTGGTTCGGACAGCTCGGCCAGCAGCTTGGCAACGACACGATGTTCGAGTACATGGAACGGTTCGGCTTCAACTCGACGCCGGCGATCGACCTGCCTGAAGACGAGGTCTCCGAGAGCGGCGTCTACGAAGAAGGCCAGTTGCTCAACGCCTCCGACCCGGTCGACCTGGCGCGGCTGGCGATCGGCCAGGAGCGCCTCCTGGTCTCGCCGCTGCAGATGGCCGAGGTCGCGGCCGCGGTCGCCAACGGCGGCAAGCTGATCAAGCCGCAGATCTGGAGCCGCGTCGTCGACCCGGACGGGCGCGTGACCGAGCGCCTCGAGCCGTCCGAGTACAGCCAGCCGATCGACGCCGAGACGGCGGCCGAGCTGACCACGGCGATGGAAGGGGTGGTAACCGAAGGGACCGGCACCAACGCGGCGATCCCTGGCGTCGCGGTAGCGGGCAAGACCGGCACCGCGGAAACCCCGGGCAACGCCGCCTGCGGCGGCGGGGTCGAACAGAACCAGGCCTGGTTCATCGGCTTCGCGCCGGCCGATGACCCGGAGATCGCGATCGCGGCGACGGTCGAGTGCACCGAACAGTTCGGCAACGACGTGGCGGCGCCGATCTTCCGCGAAGTCGCCGAATCGATCCTCAATGACTAGGGACGAAAAACAACAGCCGACGGGCCGAAAACCGGCCTATATGGCCGGAAATCGGCCCATCGGCCTGAGAACGGAGGCCGGGAGTGCCTGAGGTGAGTGAGGGGACTGTTTTCGACGGGCGCTACCAGGTGCTGGGGCGGCTCGGGTCCGGCGGCATGGCCGACGTCTGGCTGGCCGAGGACACGCATCTGCAGCGGCGGGTCGCGCTCAAGGTCCTGCACCGGCGCTTCGCCCAGGACCGCGAGTTCGTCGAGCGCTTCCGCCGCGAGGCCGAGTCGGCGGCGCGGCTGCAGGACCCGAACATCGTCTCGGTCTTCGACCGCGGCGAGTTCGAGGGCACCTATTACATCGCCATGCAGTACGTCGAGGGCTCGACCCTGAAGCAGTTGATCGAACGCGGCCTCACCCCGGAGCAGGCGGTGGCGCTGATCCGCCAGGTGCTCGAGGCGGCCCGCTTCGCCCACCGTCACGGGGTCGTCCACCGCGACCTCAAGCCCCAGAACGTGATCGTCGACGGCGAGGCTAAGGCTCTGGTCACCGATTTCGGGATCGCCCGCGCCGGGGTCTCGGAGATCACCCAGACCGGCTCGGTGATGGGCACGCCGCACTACCTCTCGCCCGAGCAGGCGCAGGGCTACGGCGTCACCGCGGTCTCCGACCTCTACTCGATCGGCGTCCTGCTCTACGAGGCGCTGACCGGCCGGGTCCCGTTCGAGGCCGACAGCGCCGTTGCCGTGGCGATGAAACAGGTCTCGCAGACGCCGCAGCGACCGAGCTCGATCAATCCCGCCGTCTCGCCCGCCCTCGACGCGGTCGTGATGCGGGCGCTGGAGAAGGAGCCGGGCGAGCGCTTCCAGAGCGCCGACGCCTTCATCGCCGCGCTCGACGCCGCGGTCAAAGACCCCGGGAACGGGAGCGGCACCGCCAGCTTCGCGGCGCTACCGCCGGTTGTTGCGGTTCCGGAGGAGGCGGTCGCGGAGGACGATCCCGAGGAGAACGAGCGCAAGCGCCGCCGCCGCTGGATCTTCGCCGCACTGGCCGCGATCTCGATCGGCGCCCTGGTCGGGCTGGTGCTGACCCGCGACACCAGTACGGAGGTGCCGAACGTGACCGGCAACCAGCTCAACGTCGCGATCGCCCTGCTCCAGCAGGACGGCTTCTCGGTCGGCGAGGTGAAACGGGTCGAGCGCGAAGCGGCCCAGAACACCGTGCTCGAGCAGGACCCGGCCGCCTCGCCCCCGGCCGACCAGGCGTCGCTCGACTGCGCCTTTCTCAGCTTCTTCTGCTCGAAGCCGGAGGTGACGCTGACGGTCAGCTCCGGGCCGGGCTCGAGCAAGGTGCCGGCGACCGCCGGCCTGCCGCGCGACGAAGCCGTGGAGCAACTCGAAGACGCCGGCTTCGACCCCAACGTCGAAACCCGCAACTCGGCCGCGGTCGAAGAGGGCCTGGTGATCTACTCCGAACCGTCGGCCGGGACCACGGCGACCAACGGCTCGCCGGTCACGCTCTTCGTCTCCTCCGGCCCGAAGCTGGCGAAGGTGCCGGTCCTGGTCGGCAGCCAGCGTCGCCTCGCGGTGCAGCAGATCCGCGGCCGCGGCCTCACCCCGAGCGTCTCCGAAGAAGAAAGCACTTCGCCGGCGGGCGAGGTGCTCAGCCAGTCGCCGAGCGCCGGGACCGAGGTCGAACCGGGCTCGACCGTCTCGATCGTCGTCTCCTCCGGCGAAGAGCAGGCGAGCGTCCCGAACGTGATCGGGCGGTCGCGCTCCGAAGCGGTGGAAGCGGTACGGGGCGCCGGGCTGACCCCGAGCGTGGAAGAAGAAGAAACCGAAGTCGCCGGCAAAGTCGGGCGGGTCCTCGACCAGTTCCCGCCGCCGGGCGCCGAGCTCGCCCCAGGAGACACGGTGACGATCACCGTCGGCAAACGGGCGAGCGCTGTGCCGGAAGAAGAAGGGGAAGAAGAACCGTGAGGGTCGCGGTTCTCAGCGGTGGCCGCTCCTCCGAGCACGATGTCTCGCTGCGCTCCGCCGCCGCGGTCGTCGCTGGCCTGCGCGCCGCCGGGCACGAGGCGGTCGAGGTGACGATCGGCCGCGATGGCGAGTGGAGCGCGGACGGCACGGGCGTCGCCCTCACCCCGGCCGGCGGTCTGCTCGAAGCGGACGCAGTCTTCCCGGCGCTGCACGGACCCTTTGGCGAGGACGGCTCGGTCCAGGGCCTGCTCGAGTGGCTCGACGTCCCCTACGTCGGCTCCGACGTGCTCGCCTCGGCGGTCTGCATGGACAAGCTCACGCTGAAGCGACTCTTCGCTGCCGAGGGAGTGCCGCAGGTCGAGTTCGCCGCGGTCGAGGGCGAGGACTGGCGGCAGCGCTGCGCGGCGCTCGGACTGCCGCTCTGGGTCAAGCCCTCGCGGCTCGGCTCGAGCGTCGGCATCACCCGCGTCGACGACCTCGCCGAGCTGGACGCCGCGGTCGAGCAGGCGCTCCACCACGACCCACGGGTGATCGTCGAGGCCTCCGCCCATGGCCGCGAGGTCGAGTGCTCGGTGCTCGGCAACGAGCGGCCCGAGGTCTCGCTGCCGGGCGAGATCGTGGCCCACGCCGAGTGGTATGACTTCGAGGCCAAGTACACGGAGGGCGGCATGGAGCTGAAGGTCCCGGCTCCGCTCGACGAGGCGACCGTCGCCCGCGTGCGCGAGCTCGCCGCCGCGGTCTTCGAGCTCGCCGGCTGCTCCGGTCTCGCCCGCTGCGACTTCTTCGTCGAGCCCGACGGCGAGGTGCTGGTCAACGAGATCAACACGATGCCCGGCTTCACCGAGACCAGCGTCTACGCGAAGCTCTGGGAGGCCAGCGGCACCACCTACCCGGCCCTCTGCGACCGCCTCGTCGAGCTCGCCCGCGAGCGCCACCGCCGCGCCCGCGCCTTCGAGTTCTAGCCTCGCTCGCTCACTCGATCAGCTTGACGTCGTCGATCTCGAGCCGGTAGCGGCCCTCTTGGTCGAGCGAGGGGGCGGCCTTGGTGAACCAGATCAGGAAGTACTTGGACGCGGTCGGGACGTCGAGGTCGATCTCGGCGCTGTCGCCGGCGTTGACGACGTTGCCGACCGGTTCGCCCCATTCTTCGAGCTCTTCCGGCGGGCCGGAGGTGGCGGCGTAGACCTCGGCGTCCCAGCCGGGGGTGCCGCGCACGACCATCTCCGAGGGCGTCGCCTGCGACTTCGCGGTGACGTAGAGGCCGACCCCGGGGTTGCTGCCTTCCTTGGTGCCGGCGAAGTCCTCGCTGTCGTAGTGCTCGCTGGTCCAGGCGGTGCTGGTCGGGTTGCCGTCGGTGGCGAAGCCGACCGTGTCCGGGCCCTCTTCGCCGTCGCCCAGCGGGTCGAAGTCAGTGGCCGAGGAGACCCCGATCACGGCGCCCTTGTCCTTCAGCGCCCCACCGCCGCCACCGCCGCCGCTGATGAAGAGCACGGCCGCCAGCGCGCCGCCGGCGACCAGGACGAGCAGCAGAATTGCCGCCCAGGAACGCCGCCCGGAGCCGGCGAGCTTGCGCTGCGGCGGCGGCACCGCCTCCAGCACGGAGGTCGCCTCACCGGTGGTCGTGCCGGCCCGCGCCGCCTCGACCTCGAGCGCGGTCGAGAGGTCGTCGATCATTTCGCCGACGTCCTGGTAGCGCTGCGTCGGGTCCTTGGCGGTGGCGCGCTCGACCACCAGCGCCGCCGCGGCTGAGACCTCGGGCCGGCGCTGCTGCACGTCGGGCAGCTCCTCGTTGACATGTTTCATCGCCACCCCGACCTGGCTGTCGGCGTGGAAGGGGACCTGGCCGATCAGCATCTCGTAGAGGACGACGCCGAGCGAGTAGATGTCGGAGCGCGGGTCGGCGCCGCGACCCATCGCCTGCTCGGGGGCGACGTAGTCGGTGGTGCCGAGCACCCGGCCGGTCGCCGTCATCCCGTCCTGCTCGAGCTGGCGCGAGATCCCGAAATCGGTCAGCTTCGCCCGCCCCTCGGCGTCGATCAGGACGTTCTGCGGCTTGATGTCGCGGTGGACCATGTGGCGGGCGTGGGCGACGGTCAGCCCGCGGGCGATCTCGATCGCGTAGGCCAGCGCCTCCTGCGGGTCGAGCGCCCCGACCCGACCGATCCGCTGCTTCAGCGTCTCCCCTTCGACGTACTCGAAGACGATGTAGGGGTGGCCGCCGTCCTCGCCGGCGTCGATCACCGCGACCACGTTCGGGTGCGAGAGCTTCGCCACCGCCCGCGCCTCCTGGCGGAAGCGCTCGAGCTGGTCGGCCTGCTCGGACATCTCGCGGTGCATCACCTTGACCGCGACGTCGCGGTCAAGCGTCGAGTCCTTGGCCAGGTAGACGGTCGACATACCGCCGCTGCCGAGCTTCGCCTCGAGCTTGTAGCGGCCCGAGAGCACGGTGCCGATCATCTGTGAGCTGGTTGCGCGCGGGTCCATCAGCGGAGGCCAACGTTATGAGGCATCGGCCGCGGTCTCAATAGAGTCGGACTCAAGATCTCTACAGGTTCGCTGTCGTCCCTATCCCGCCTGCTCTTGGCCGAGGAGGGTGCAATTGATCGAGACGATGCCGGCTACCCCAATTTATCCGCGAAACGCGCTGCTGTCTGACGACGGCGCTGGGCGCAGAATTCAACTAACCGGGACGATGTGGGCGTTTAGACGCCCTATCGATTGGGCCAGTTTTGGGGGTAGCGAACTTCGGATTCCCCGTCAACCACTTGACCGATCCGGCGAGCTTCTGGGTAGTGCTGCCGCAACGAACTAAGCGCCTCCCCTTCTGCATCGTGAGCTACGACGCAGCAAAACCCGCAACCGAGGTTGAAGACCTGCCGCATCTCCTCGTTGCTTACCGAGCCACGTTCTTGGATGAGATGGAAGATCGGCGGAACGGGCAGCGGATCATCGATTTCATAGCTCACAGGAGCTTCAAGTCGCAGCAAATTCTCGAAGCCTAGAGAGGTGATATGTGCAAGTCCGCGAACGGCGATTCCCGAGCGAAGCAGCTCAAGTACTGGCTTCACATAGATCTCGGTAGGCCTCATAAGAACATCGCCCAGAGATTCCCCAAAGCGACCCTCCGGGTCCTCGTCAAGAGGTATTCCCTTCAGGGCGCGCCGGGCTAGGGTATAGCCATTGGCATGAAGACCGGTCGATGGAAGCCCGATAACTGAATCTCCAACCTGGATCTCTGTGCCCGTAAGAATTGAATCCAGTGGGACGCTTCCAAAACAGGCCCCCGCTAAATCGAAGCCATTGACCACTTCGCCTAGCTGGGCAAGCTCTCCCCCGGGAATCTCAATGTCAGCGAGTTCTGCGCCTTTGCGTAGGCCGATTCCTATCTGCTCCTCCCGTAACGGATCAGCAGCATTGACGGCGAGGTAGTCCAGCATCGCGATTGGCTCTGCGCCAACGCAGAGGACGTCATTGACGTTCATCGCGATGCAATCGATACCGATCGTGTCGTAGCGCTTCAGCTCCTCCGCGATGAGAATCTTGGTACCAACTCCATCCGCAGAAAGGGCGATCCCCAGACGACTGTCAAGCCGCATTACATTCGCGAAGTGACCGCTGCCGAGTACCTGGCGGGATTTAAATCCAGGCGAGGTCGGCTTAAGCGCCCTGACCAGAGCGTTTACTGCGAGGTCGGCAAGATCCTGGTCAACGCCGGCACGAGAGTATGCCGCTGTAGTCGCGTTCATCGAATGGGAAGTCTTCCCGGGGCCAGAAATACTTTTCCGCTTACCTGAAATTGCAGACGGGCTAATTGAAAAGGCGACACCTAGACTGGAAATCTAGCTACGCGCCACGACGAAGTTTTTCAAAGGAACAAATCAAGCTGTTCTGTCGGGCAGTTTCTAAGAAAGACTCCATGTAGTACGAACCACTGGGGGGCTTCATGAGCAGCGATATTCGAGCTAGGGATCCCGCAGCCGGGACTTGACTAGAACCGTGGCGGCCAGGCCGGCCCGGTAGGCGGCATAGGGCCAGAGGGCGCGGTCGCGCTCGACCAGGCCGATCAGGCGCTGCGAGGCGAGGGTCGAGGCGAAGGAGGCGGCGACGCCGAGGGCGAGCGCGCGGCGCAGGTCGGGCGTCGTGCCGCGGTTGGCGAGGCGGGCGCCCTTCAGGGCCGTGGCGCCGACGATGATCGGCAGCGCGATCGTCCGTGAGAGCAGGTTCGCCTGGTCGCGTGAGAAGCGGCGCCAGCGGGCCGCGGCGAGGGTGACGCCGTTACGGGAGACGCCGGGCGCCAGCGCAGCCGCCTGGGCGATTCCGAGCGCCAGGCCGTCGGCGACGGTCGCGTCGCCCTTGCCGCGGTGCTGCGGCCGTGTGTCGGCAACCAGCATCGCTGCCGCACCGGCGAGCAGGCCGTAGGCGGTCGCCCGCGGCCCACCCAGGTGACGCTCGATCGGGCGCTCGAGCGTGTAGCCGACGAGCGCCGCCGGCAGCGAGGCGAGGCCGAGCAGCAGCGCCCGCCGCCCGTCGAAGCCGCGCAGCTCCTCGCCGATCGTCCGTCGCTGCCCGAGCAGCACCGCCGCCGCGGCGCCGGTGTGCAGCGCCACCTCGAAGCTTTTGCGCAGCTCCGGGTCGATCGCCTCCCAGTCCCAGCCGGCGAGCCAGGGGATGAGGACGATATGGGCAGAGCTGGAGACCGGCAGCAGCTCGGCCGGGCCCTGGACGATCCCGAGCGCGACCGCGCGGCGGGTCGGGAGCCGGCTCTTGCCCGCCTCGCTCAAGCGCCGCTGGTGCGGGCCGGCCCGGGCGCCCCGGCGGGCTCGCCATCGCCCTCACCGCGCCCACCGCCGCGGCGCCGCTTGACCACCAGGTAGACGCCGAGGACGACCGCGGCGATCACGACTAGGTAGTCGAGATAATGCAGGTGGCCGCGCCACTCTTCCCAGTTGTCGCCGACGCTCTTGCCGACCAGGGCCAGCATCAGCACCCAGGGAACGCAGCCAAGCGTGGTCAGCAGGGTGAAGCGCCAGAACGGCATCTTCGCGATCCCGGCCGGGAGCGAGATGAAGGTGCGGATGATCGGCAACATGCGCGAGAAGAAGACGGTCGCGTCGCCGTAGCGCTCAAACCAGTCGTCGGCCCATTTCAGGTACTTGGGCGGCAGGTGGATCAAGCGGTTTTTCTCGAGCAGGTCGACGCGGCCGTAGTAGCCGACCGCGTAGGCGGCCCAGGAGCCGACCAGGTTGCCGAGCACTCCGGCGGCGACGACCCCGAACAGAGTTAGGTCGCCGGCGGCGACGCTGGCGCCGGCGAAGAGCATGATCGCCTCGCTCGGCACCGGCAGGCAGGCAGACTCGAGCGCCATCAGGATGAACACCGCCGGCAGCCCGGTGGTGCCGATGAAGTCGGTGCCCGCGTTGACGATCGGGTCGAGGAAGAAGTCGGTGACGCTGGCGAGGATCGGCATGAATGAAGCGGGCATTGTAGGGATGACCGTTAACAGCGACTAAACTCGCCCTGTCCTATGGGCCGGTTGAACCATCCTGTCTACCGCGGTCGGATGTTGCAGATGGCGGCCGACGCGGCGCTTGTCGCGCTCGCCTACTTCCTCGCCTTCCAGCTGCGCTTCCTCGACGAGCCGCAGGGCGTGCCGCACCGCTACGAGGTGCTGTTCGCGCAGTCGGTCGGCTTCGTCGTGGTCGGCAAGCTGATCGTCTTCTACGCCTTCGGCCTCTACCAAAAGTGGTGGCGCTACGTCAGCGGCCGCGACTTCCTCCTGATCGTCCGCGCCGTCGCGGTCGCGAGCGCGATCTTGGTCGTCGTCTTCGCCGTCGCCAAGCCCTTCGAGCACGCGTTGCCGCGCTCGGTCGAGGTCACCGACTTCGTCCTCACCCTGCTCCTGCTCGCCGGCGCCCGCCTCGCCGTCCGCCTGGTGGTCGAGCGGCCGACCCGCGGCGCCCGCCTGCCTAAGCACGAGGTGCTGGTGATCGGCGCCGGCTCCGGCGGCCAGATGGTGGTGCGCGAGCTGCAGCTCAACCCCAACCTCGGCGCGACCGCGATCGGCTTCGTCGACGACGACCCGCGCAAGCGCGGGATGCGCATGCTCGGCCTCAAGGTGCTCGGCTCGACCAAGCAGATCGCCGCGATCCTCGATGAGACCGAGCCCGACGAAGTCGTGATCGCGATCCCCTCGGCGCCCGGACAGCTGCGCGGCCAGGTCGTCGCCGCCTGCCGCGAGCGCGAGATCCGCGTGCGCACGCTGCCGACCGTGTTCGAGCTGCTGCGCGGCGGCGTCCAGCTCAACAAGCAGCTGCGCGAGGTGCGGGTCGAGGACGTGCTCGGCCGCGACCCGATCGTGCGTGAGCTCGACCGGGTCGGCGCCTACCTGCGCGACCGCATCGTCCTCGTAACCGGCGCCGGCGGCTCGATCGGCTCCGAGCTCTGCCGCCAGATCGCCCAGGTCAAGCCGCGGCTGCTGGTCCTGCTCGACCACGCCGAGGACAACCTCTTCGAGATCGACCGCGAGATGGTCGACGAGCGCCACTGCACGAACGTCGAGGCGGTCCTCGCCGACTGCAAGGAGCCGCACCGGATGCTCGAGACGATGCAGCGCTTCAAGCCCGACGTCGTCTTCCACGCCGCCGCCTACAAGCACGTGCCGCTGATGGAGGCGAACCCACTCGAGGCCGTCCGCAACAACGCGATCGCGACCCGGGTCACCGCCGAGACCGCCGCCGCCTCCGGCGCCGAGCGCTTCGTCCTGATCTCGACCGACAAGGCGGTAAACCCGCAGACGGTGATGGGGGCGTCGAAGGCGATGGCTGAGTGGATCGTCGAGTCGGCTGGGCACAGTCGCCCCGGCACCCGCTTCGCCTCGGTCCGCTTCGGCAACGTGCTCGCCTCCTCCGGCAGCGTCGTGCCGATCTTCCGCAGCCAGATCGAGCGCGGCGGGCCGGTCACCGTCACCCACCCGGAGATGACTCGCTACTTCATGACGATCCCGGAGGCGGTGCAGTTGGTGATCCGCGCCGGCGACATCGGCGCCGGCAAGGGCGAGGTCTTCGTCCTCGACATGGGCGACCCGGTGAAGATCGTCGACCTCGCCCACAACATGATCCGGCTCGCCGGCTACGAGCCCGAAGAGGACATCGCGGTCGAGTTCACCCAGCCGCGCCCCGGCGAGAAGCTGCACGAGGAGCTGTTCGGGGGCACCGAGACGGTGCAGCCGACGGCGGCGAAACGGATCAACCGCGCGGTGCGGGCGCAGCCGATCGACGCCGCCTGGGTCGAGTCGACGCTGAACTCGCTCGAACACCTGGTGATGGCCGGCGACGAGGCCAATCTGGCCGTGCGGGTGGTCGAGCTGATCGCGGCGCCGGGCGGCGACGCGGCGGCGGTCCTCCCCGCCGAATAACCTCTCGCAGCTTGCTAAAGGTGATTGAACAGATCGGCGCCTTCGCCGGCCTGGCGTCGTTTATCGGCCTCGCGATCCTCGCCCTGCTCTCGTTCACGCACGGACGCGACATCAAGCGCCTGCGCGAATGGGCCGGCTCGGCACCCGAGCGCGATGCCGAGCGCAAGGAGTCGACCTCGGCAGTCGCCGCGCAACGAGCCGAGGAGCTGCGCCAGCTCGAGGAGGCGCGGACCGCCGAACAGGAGACGATCGACCAGCGCGAGGAGCGGCGGCGAAGGCGCGACGAAGGGCTGCCGGAAGTGCCCCTGGGCGAGCGCTTACGCCAGCGCATCGGCGGCTTCGGCGAACGCCTGGCCGAACCGCGGTGGCTGGTGGCGCTGTTCGTCGTCGTGGTCGTCGTGGCGGGCGGCGGCGCCTACCTCTTGCTCAGCGGCTCCGACGAAGGTGGCGGCAAGAACGGCAAACAGGTCGCGACCCAGGTCAAACCCGGCGAAATCGACGTCGCCGTTCTCAACGGAACCTCGGTCGCCGGGCTCGCCGCGACCTACGGCGACAAAGTCGAGGGCAAAGGCTTCGGTCTCGGCGCCGTCTCCAACACCGCACAGCCTTTTGACCTCAGCGTGGTGATGTTCGAGCGCGGCCACAAGCCGGAGGCGAGGAAGGTCGCCAAGCAGCTGCAGATCCCCGACGTCGAACTGATGAGCGCCGAAGTCAAGACCGCCTCGGCCGGGGCGAACGTCGCGGTGGTGGTCGGCGAGGACAATGCCGAAGCGGCCGGGTGAGGCGGCCGTCTCACCCCGGCGCACCGTCGATGACGCCCCCGGATCGCCGCCATGCGGCGTCCTCAGTCGTCTGAATAGCGCTGCTATTCAGACTCCCTGCGTCCTTGCCTGGCAGCGCCCGGGTCTCGTCCTCGCCTGGTGGCCGTGGTGAGACGGCCGCCCGCCGCCGCGCTGGTCTTCGCGCTCCTCGTCCTCGCCACGGTTGCCGGCTTCGCCTGGGCACAGCGCGTCAAGCGCGACCCGCTCGTCCTCGACCGCGCCAGGTTCGGCACCGAAGTCAGCCGCAGCTTCACCCCGAACGGGGACTGCCGCTTCGAGCGGATCCGGATCCGCTTCCGCATGACCCAGACCGACGACGCCACCGTGCAGGTGATCAAGCCGGGTGGGCGCGTCGTCGTCACCCTGGCCCGCGAAGAGCCGCTAAAGCGCTACCGCTACTTCACCTACTACTGGGACGGCCGCCAGCGCGGCGGCGGAATCGCTCCGCCCGGCCGTTACAAGCTGCGGGTGAAGCTGTTGAACGAGGAGCGGACGCTGGTCACCCCGGGCGTGATCCAGCTGCACCGCGCTCGGAAGGGGACCGAGTCGGCCTGCGCGGAGGAGCCGGTCGGTCCCGGGGGCGTCGGTCCCGGGGCGGGATCGGGGCCGAACCCTTGAGCGACTTCCTGGCCGGGGCCGGCCTCGTCGCGGCTGCCACGGCCGCGGCAGCCGCGATCCTGCTGCCGCCGGGGCGGCTGCGGGCGCTGGCGATGCTGGCCGCGATCGGCCTCTTCCCGGCGCTGATCGTCGGCGACCAGTGGCACACCGCGCAGATCGCCGACCTGCGCCACGACGAGGGGCGGATCGTCGCCCTACTCGCGATCGCCGCGGCCGCGATCGCCACCTTGACCTACCTCTTCCGGCGCTGGCCGATCCTGCTGCCGCTGGCGGTCGTCTTCGTGCTGCCGTTCCGGATCCCGCTGCACGCCGGGGGCGACACCGCGAACCTGCTGGTGCCGTTCTACCTCGTGATCGCCGCCGGGGTCCTCGCCACGCTGCTGCGCGACTGGTCGGCCCCGCCGTCCGACTGGACTCCGCGCCCGCTGGCCTGGCTGCTGGCCGCGGCGGTCGTCCTTTATGCCTTGCAGACGCTCTATTCGGATGACTTCTCGAAGGGGCTGCAGAACGTGTGCTTCTTCCTCGTGCCGTTCACGGTTGCCTACCGGCTGCTGCGCGAGGTCGAGTGGGACCGTCGGCTTTTGGTCCTGCTGCTCTGGGTCGTCGGCATCGAGGCGACGATCTTCGTCCTGATCGGATCGGTCGAGTACGTGACCCACAGCTTGTTCTGGAACGACCAGGTGATCAGGTCGAACGAATTCCACACCTACTTCCGGGTCAACTCGGTGTTCTGGGACCCGAACGTCTACGGGCGCTACCTGGCGCTGGCGATCACGGTCGCGACGGCGGCGCTGCTCTGGGCGCGGGGACGGCGCGACCTCGCCCTGCTTACGGTCCTGATCGGCGTGCTCTGGGTCGGCCTGGCGCAGACTTTCTCGCAGTCGAGCTATATCGCCCTGCTCGCCGGCCTCGCGGCGCTGGCGGCGATCCGCTGGAGCTGGCGCTGGACGCTGGCGGTCTTGGTTGTCGGCACGATCCTGGGAATGACCGTGGTCGGGATCAATCCCTCGCGCATCAACGTCGAGACCAGCGGCCGCGCCAACCTGGTCGAGGGCGGCATCGATCTCTTCGCCGAACGCCCGCTGCAGGGCTACGGGGCGGGTTCGTTTCAGGCCGCCTACCGCGAGAACCGCGAGAACAAGGACGCCCCCGTCTCGATTTCCCATACCGAACCAGTGACCGTCGCGGCTGAGCAGGGCGTCGTCGGCCTCGCCCTCTACGTCGCTCTGATCGTCGTCGCCCTCTGGACCCTGACCGCCGGGATCGGGGCTGGACCCACCGCCGCGCGCGCCGCGGTCCTGGCGGCGTTCGTGGCCCTTCTGGTCCACACGGTCGCCTACGCCGGCTTCTTCAACGACCCGATCACCTGGGTGCTGCTGGCGATCGGCGCCTCGCTGGCACACGGCGGTGCAACCGCGGTAGCCCCGCCGCCCGCCGCCGCGGTCCGTGACCCCGCGGTCCGCAACACCACTTAGGCTCGCCCCGTGTCCGGCTACCTGCGCCGCCTCGCGACGACCGGCGCCGCCTACACCGCGGCGAGCATCCTTTCGAAGGTCATCGCGGTCGCGCTGCTGCCGCTCTACACGCGTTACCTAACCCCGGCCGATTACGGGGCCGCCGAGGTGATGTTTGCCGCCGTGGTCTCGATCAGCATCCTCGTCCGCTTCGGCCTGATCGAGGCGCTGCTGCGCTTCTATTACAAGGACGACGAGGTGCCCGAGCGGGTCGTCGCCTCCAGCTTCGCCGGCCTCTTCTGGTTCTCGACGCTCGCGGCCCTGATCGCTCTCCCCTTCGCCGGGCCGATCTCCGAAGCGCTGCTCGATCCCGAGACCCCCGCGGAGCTCACCGTCGCCTCGGAACTGGCGCGGATCTCGATCGGCGGCCTCTGGGTGTTGACCATGTTCGAGTTCATGCTCACGCTGTTCCGGCTCGAGGAGCGCGCGCGCGCCTACTTCGTGACCACGATCGTCAACGTCCTGGTCACGATCGGCCTGACGATCGTGCTCGTGGTCGGCGCCGACGAGGGCGCCCGCGGGCTGCTGATCGGCAGTTACGCCAGCGGCGCCGCCTTCGTCCTCGGCCTGATCGTGCTCCAGCGCCACCACCTCTCGCTGCGCTTCGACAGCGGCCTGCTGCGGCGGCTGCTGCGCTTCGGGCTGCCGACGATGCCGGCCGAGGTCTCGCTCTACCTGCTCAACTTCGTCGACCGCCTGATCATCACTCGCACCGTTGGCCTCGCCGAGGCGGGGCTCTACTCGCTCGCGGTCAAGTTCGCCCAGGCGGTCAACGTCCTCGTCCGCGGCTTCCAGCTCGCCTGGCCGCCGCTCGCCTACTCGATCCGCGACGACGAGGAGGCGCGCCGCGCCTACGCGATCGTCGTCACTCTCTTCGTCGCCGCCTGCGCCTTCGTCGTCACCGGCATGTGGCTGTTCTCGCGCTGGATCGTGCGCGCCCTCGCCGCCCCCGAGTTCTTCGACTCCTACGAAGCGGTCGGCCTGATCTCCACCGCGGTCACCCTCTACGCCCTCTACATGGTCATGGTCGTGATCCTCGGCAGGACCGGGCGCACCGAGTTCAACTTCCCGGCGGCGATCGCCGCCCTCCTCGCCAACGTCGCCCTCAACCTGATCCTGGTCCCGCCGCTGGGCATCGTCGGCGCCGGCATCGCCCTGGTCGCCTCCTACCTGGTCGTGGTGGTGCTGATGTACGGCTTCACCCAGAGGTTGTTCCCGGTTCCATACCAGTGGGGGCGGCTCGCGAGAGTGGTCCTCGTCTCGGCCCTCATAGTGGGCCTGGGTGAGCTCCTGCTGCCCGGCTCAGGCGTTGCCGGCTTGCTTGGCCGGCTTGCTCTACTTACGCTCTATCCGCTAGCGCTGTTCGCAAGCGGCTTCTTCACGCCAGAGGAGCGCATTTGGCTCGCTCGGCTGCGGCAGCCGAGCGAGCTAGCTGCTGAGTTCAAGCGCATGCGTGCCGAGCCCGCTGCAGTCGATGGTCGCGTGCCTGAGATCTACGAGGTGGAGCGAATGGACGAGGACAGGCGCCTCTGAGAGCCGATCCGGGTAGGGGTGGAACGTCTTGTACTTTTTCCGCGGTCCCGCCCGCGGACAGCCGCAATCTGTCTTCGGAAAAAGTTAAGTGGAACCCCTACCGGGATCGACTCCCTCCACCCGGTCTCGGATGCTCTTCCCTTGTCTAGGTAGCAGCACCTGTCGGGCGTGGGCCCAGTAGACGCGGGACGGCTGGTTGGGCATGAACGTGGCAGCGACTGCCCGCAGCGCGTAGGCCCAGGCGGTGAGGAGACGAACCGTCCACGCCGCAGCGAGGCCGTGGTGCTTGCGCATGTAGCGGTCGCGGTTGCGGTGAAATTCGACGATTCGGGGCAGGCCGGCGGTGAGGTCGGTCGAGAGCTGGTCGTAGTGGACGGCCTCGGCGGCGGGGACGAATAGGGAGTGCCAGCCGGCATCGGCGAGGCGCCGGGCGAAGTCGCACTCGTCGTAGTAGACGAAGAAGTCCGGGTCCATGAAGCCGACGCTCTCCGCCGCCTCGCGCCGCACCAAGAGGGCGCTCGACTGCGCCCAGTCCGCCCGGCGCGTCACGCCGCCCTTGCTCTGTACGGTCAGCCAGCGGTGCAGGAAGAGGGCGCCGGCCAGTGCGGTGCCAACCCCGGGAAAGCGCCAGGCGCAGGGGACCGGCCGGCCCTCCGAGTCGAGCAGCTGCGGTCCGGCCGCCGCCGCTTTCGGGTCGGCCTCGAGCGCCGCGACCAGGGCCGCGCTCGCGCCCGGCCGCAGCTCCGAGTCCTCGTTCAGCAAGAGGCAGTAGCGGCCGCGCGCCTCGCGCAGCAGGGTCGAGTCATTCTCCGCCTTGCCGGAACGGCGCTCCAGCGCGATCAGCCGGATCTCGCCGCCGAGCGCCCGTACCGCCTCGGGCGAGCCGTCCTCGGAAGCGTTGTCGAGGACGAGGATCTCGTGCTCGATCCCGGCCGGGTGGGTGCGTCCGATCGCGGCCAAGCAGGCGAGCAGGTACTCGCGGCCGTTCGTGTTCACGACGCAATAAGAGAGCGTGGGTGGCACGGCGTCACGATAATCGGCCGCGTGCGGGTCCAACTTGTCGACCCATCGGCGTTCACGCCGCCCTATGACCGCGCCCTGGCGGCGGCGCTGGTGCGGGCGGGGGCCGAGGTCGAGCTCGTCACCTCCCGCTTCCTTTACGGAGCGGTCCCACCGGCTGACCGCTACAAGGTCGACGAGCGCTTCTACCGTCGCAGCGCCGCCCGCGGGCTCGACGCCACCGCCCGGGTGCCCTTCAAGGCGACGGAGCACCTGGCCGACATGCTGCGCTTCCGTCGCGACCTTGCGGGACGTGCTGCTGCCGGTGAGGCACCGGATGTCGTCCACTTCCAGTGGCTGACGATGCCGGCGCTCGACCGACACCTGCTGCCGAGCCTGCGGCCGCGGGTGATCACCGCGCATTACATCCTGCCGCCGCGGGCGAGTCGCAGGCAGGTCGCCTCTGCCCGCCGCGTCTTCGGCGCGATGGACGCGGTCGTCGCCCACTCCGAGCACAGCGCCGCCCGCCTCCGCGGCGAGGTCGGGCTCGACCCGGCCAAGGTCCGCGCGATCCCGCACGGCGCCTTCGACTACCTCACCCGGCTGCCCGCGGAGAAGCCGCTGCCGGCCGAGCTGGAGGGGGCCGAGCGCCCGGTAATCCTCTGCTTCGGCCTCCTGCGCCCGTACAAGGGGATCGAGCAGCTGCTCGAGGCCTTCGCTCAGGTCGAGGGCGCCGAGCTCTGGATCGTGGGCAACCCGCGCATGGACGTCGGCCCGCTGCAGCAGCTTGCCGCCAGCGCCCCTGGCCGCGTCCGCTTCGTCACCCGCTTCGTCGAGGACGCCGAGATCCCGGCGATCTTCCGCCGCGCCGACCTCGTCGTCCTCCCCTACCTCGATGCCGAGCACTCCGGCGTCCTCTACACCGGCCTCGCCTTTGGCAAGCCGCTCTTGCTGAGCGCGGTCGGCGGCTTCCCCGAGGTGGCCGCGACCGGCGCTGCCCGGTTGGTGCCGCCCGGCGACGTCCCGGCGCTCATCGCCGCGCTCACGGAGCTGGTCGCCGACGAGGCCGCTCGTGCCGAGCTCTCGGCTGCCGCCCAGGCAGCCGCCGCCGGACCGTTTTCTTGGGACGAGGCGGCCGCCCGCACGCTCGACCTCTACCGCGAGCTGCTCGAGGCCCGCCCGTGATCGCCGTCGAGATCATCTTCTGGCTCTGCGCCGCCCTGATCGTCTACACGCACGCCGGCTACCCCCTAGCGCTCTGGTTCCTCGTAAAAGCCCGCCGACGGGCCTCAGACGTCCAAATGGTGGACGCCTCAGGCCCGTCGGCGGTGGGTTCGGCGGAGCTGCCTCGGGTGTCGCTGATCGTGCCGGCGTACGACGAGGAGGGGGTGATCGCGGCCAAGGTCGCCGACGCGCTCGCGCTCGAGTACCCGCGCGACCGCCTCCAGATCGTCGTTGCCTCCGACGGCTCCACCGACGGCACGGTCGAGCGCGCCCGTGCGGCCGGCGCCGACCTCGTCCTCGACCTCCCGGCCGGCGGCAAGGTCGCCGCGCTCAACGCCGCCGCAGAGCAGACAACCGGAGAGCTGCTCGCCTTCTCCGACGCCAACAGCTCCTGGGCGCCGGACGCGCTGCGCCGCCTAGTCGAGCCCTTCGCCGACCCGGCCGTCGGCTACGCCTGCGGCCGGGTCCGCTTCGTCGACGAGGGCGGCGGCAACCTCGAGGGGGCCTACTGGCGCTACGAGATGGCGGTGCGGAAGATGGAGTCGGCGCTCGCCGGCGTCACCGCCGGCAACGGCGCGATCTACGCCGTCCGCCGCGACGCCTACCTGCCGCTCGCCGCCTCCGGCAGCCACGATCTCTCCTTCCCCTTCCTGCTCGCCAAGCGCGGACGGCGCTCGCTCTACGTGCCCGCGGCGCGGGCCGAGGAGAAGATGGTCCCGACCCTGGAGGGAGAGTTCGCCCGCAAACGGCGGATGATGGTCGGGCTCTGGGACATCGTCGTCGGCGAAGGGATGCTCTCGCCGCGCGGCTACTCGCCCCTCTTCGCCTTCGAGCTCGCCTCGCACCGGCTGCTCCGCTACCTCAGCCCGGCACTGCACCTCGTCGTCCTCGCTGCCAACGTCGCCCTGCTCGACCAGGGCTGGGTCTACACCGCCACCTTCGCCCTGCAACTGGCGCTCCTTGCCGCGGCGCTGCTGGGTCGCTGGCTGCCGCTCGCCCCGTTCCGGGTCGCCCGCTACTACGTGATGACGACCGCCTCGATCGCCGCCGGCCTCTGGGACCGCGCCCGTCACGGCGCCCCCGGCCGCTGGGAGAAGGCGGCAGGAACCCGCTGATGCCGCGCGCCTTCGACATCCTCGGCGCTGCCCTGGCGCTGCTCGTCCTCTCTCCCTTCCTGCTCGTCGCCGCGATCGCGATCAGGCTCGGCAGCCGCGGTCCGGTCCTCTACCGCCAGCGCCGCGTCGGCCTCGACGGGCGCGAGTTCGAGATGCTGAAGCTGCGCACGATGGTCGCGGGCTCCGATCCGGTTGGCTACGGTACCGTCGTCACCCGCGACGACCCGCGGGTCACCCGCGCCGGCCGCTTCCTCCGCCGCACCTCGCTCGACGAGGTCCCCAACCTGCTCAACGTGCTGCGCGGCGAGATGGCGATCGTCGGACCGCGCCCGACCATCCCCGCCCAGGTCGACGACTACACCCCGTACCAGAAGCGCCGCCACGAGGTCCCGCCCGGGATCACCGGCTGGGCCCAGGTCCAGGGCCGCGCCGGCATCCCCTGGGAGGAGCGGATCGAGCTCGACGTCTGGTACGTAGACCACCGCAGCCTCGCCCTCGACACTCGCATCCTCGCCAAAACCGTCTGGCTCGTCTTCACCGGCCAGGGCCTCGCGCCCGATTAGGGTTCCGGTATGAGCGAGAGGCCCGAGGTCAGCCTGCGCGGGTTCGAGCCCGGCGACGCACCCGCCGTCCACCGCTGGTTCAACAACCCGGCGGCGACCGCGTCGCTGATGGAGCAGCGCGACGGCTTCTCGCTCGAGCAGGCCGAGACCTGGACGCGGCGGGCGATGGACGACTCCGGCGAGGACCGCAAGTTCGCGATCGTGGTCGAGGGCTACGAGGAGCCGGTCGGGTTCACCGCTCTCTACGGCCTCTTCCGCCAGACCGCGCCGGAGCTCGGCGCGCTGATCGGCGACGACGTGCGCGGCAAGGGCGTCGGCCGCCGCGCCGAGGCGCTGACCATCGCCAGGGCCTTCGACGAGTACGGCGCCCACCGCGTCTACGGCCGCATCCCCGCCCGCAACGAGATCGCGAAGAAGACGGTGACCAGCCTCGGCTGGGTGCACGAGGGGACGCTGCGAGCCCACCTCGCCCGCGCGGGCGCGCCGCCCGACGACTGCGAGGTCTGGGGCGTGCTCCCGGACGAGTTCCGCGCCGCCGCCGCCGACCTCTTCGAGTGAGCGCGTCGATCGCCACCACGGAGCCGCGCGAGTGAACGACCAGAGCGCCAGCGCCGAGCTGATCGAGGACCGTGGCGAGGCCGCGGTCTCCGACCACTTCTTCCGCTCCCGCGAGTTCCTCGACGCCGAGGGCGTGACTCACACGCTGCGGATCGAGACCGAGGGCGCGGAGCTGCTGGCTCCGCTGGTCGTCCGTGAGATCGAGCGAACCGGGGAGCGCGATGCGGTCTCGCCCTATGGGTATCCCGGGCTGGTTGAAGGTGGGGGGAGCCGGGGGCATGCCCGCCGTCGCAACAGCGGGGAGGCTCCGTCGGGCATGCCCCCGGCTCCCCTCGCGCTCGATCCGGCCGCAATCGACTTCTCTGCGACGGGCCTGGTCTCGGTCTTCGTCCGCCACACGCTTGACGAGCCGCCGCTGGCGGGGGCCACGCCCCGCAACATGGTCCAGATTGCCGACCCGGCTCTGCCGCCGAAGAGCAGGCCCAGCGACCGCCGCCAGATCCGCCGCAACCTCGAAGCGGGTTACGAGCTCGCCCTCATTCCCGGCACCGAGACGGCACCCGCGCAGCGCGCCGGCTTCCTCGACGTCTACGAGCAGACGATGCGCCGCACCGAGGCCGCCGGGCATTACTTCTTCGGGGCGGCCTACTTTGACCGCGTGCTCGAAGCCGAGCGCACCTGGCTCGTCCTCGCCACCGCCCCCGGCGGCGAGGACGCCGCCGCCTCGCTGGTAGCCGTCAGCGACGGCTACCTCCACTACTACCTCAGCGGCAGCGCCGACCCCTACCTGCGCGACTCGCCGATGAAGAACGTCGTCGCCCGCCTCGTCGAGCTCGCCTCGGAGCTCGACCTCCCCCTCAATCTCGGCGGCGGCATCGCCCCCGGCGACGCGCTCGAGGAGTTCAAGCGCGGCTTCGCCAACCGCCAAGAGCAGTGGCACACCTCCGAGATCGTCTACGACGAGGAGAAGTACAACCAGCTAAGCGGAAACCGCATTCACGGGGCCTTCTTCCCCGCCTACCGAGCTTAGGACCGGCCTATTCCTCCGGGTTAACTGGAGTCGGCCCGGTGAATTCGAACGCCTCGGCCGGCTCGCCCCCGTAGCGGCCCCAGGTTTCGTCGCCGAAGGCGCGAATCGCGTCGAGCGTGATCGAGCCTTTGTACTCGGGGCAGCCGATCAAGTTGGTCCAGGTCGTCGCCGCGACCGCGTAAGGCATTTTGTCGTTGGGGAAGAGCAGCGTCGCCCCGTACATCGTGTCGTAGAGGCCCTTCAGCGCCAGCTGGTCTTTTTCGGGAAGGTCAGGCGCGTACTGGATCTCCATCCGCCCGTGCTCGAGCGTGTGCACGATGTTGATTTCGGCCGGCATCTCCGCGTAGGCGCCGTCCGCTTGCTGGTAGGGCGGTTCGACGTGCGAGCCCGAGGTCGGCGGGTTGGTCCCGTAGGCCGGGGTGGGCGACTTCGGCGGGATGTGTTCGGCGCCTTCGTCCGCCAGTTTGAGGCGCAGTTTGCAGCCGGCCAGTTTCGCCGCCTCCTCGAGGTCGTCGACTTTCACCGGCGGCGGCGGCGTGCCGGCCCGGTTGTCGGGCCGCACCCCGTTGGTCGAGCCGACCGCCTCGTTGAGATTGATGTGCGAGTCGCCCTCGGCCCCGGCATCGTCGCCGCCGGTGGCGAGCACGGCGACCAGGACCACCAGCGCCAGCACTGCCGTCGAAGCGATCGCGTAGCCGACGACCAGCCGGTTGCGGCTCGAGCTCGTTTCCGACTGCTCGGCTTCGAGGCGTTCCTGCTGGCGCTTTTCCCGCTCACTCTTCCCTGACATTGGTCAGAAAGCTTAGTCGGCCCGGCCGGTCAAGGTCGCGGCGTCGCCCCGCACCCGCTCCCAGGGTCGCGAGGCCCGCAGCGAGCCGAGCACCGCTCGCGTCGCCGGTGCTTTGTTCAACGCGTAGAAGTGGATGCCGGGGGCGCCGGCGATCAGCAGCTCGGCGCACTGCTGGGCCGCGTAGGCGACCCCCAGCTCGAACTCGCGCTCCGGGTCGCCCTCGGCGGCCGCGAAGGCCGCTTCCAGGCGCGGCGGGATCGAGGCGTCGCAGAGGTCGCAGATCCGCTTCGTTTGGGCAAAGCCGCCGACCGGGATCACCCCGGCCAGGATCGGCACCTCGATCCCGCGCGCCCGCGCCGCCCGCACGAAGTCGAAGTAGACCTGGTTGTCGAAGAAGAGCTGGGTGATCAGGAAGCCGGCGCCGGACTCGACCTTCGTCTTCAGGTAGGAGAGGTCGGTCTCGAGGTCGGGTGCCTCCGGATGCACCTCGGGGAAGCAGGCGCCGCCGATCGCGAAGTCCCAGCCCTCGCTGATGAAGGCGGCCAGCTCGGCAGCGCTGCCGAGCCCGCCCTCGGGCTGGACGAAGTCCTCTTCCCCGCGCGGCGGGTCCCCACGCAGCGCGAAGACGTTCTCGATCCCCGCCGCCTCGATCCGGTCCAGCGTCGCCCCCAGCCCCTCTGTGGTCTCGCCGACGCAGCTCAGGTGGGCCATCGTCTCGAAGCCGAGGTCGTCCTTCAGCGCCTTCGTGATCTCGACCGTGCCGTCGCGGGTCGAGCCGCCGGCCCCATAGGTGACCGAGACGAAATCGGGCTCCAGGTCGCGCAGGTCGCGCGCGGTCGCGTAGAGCTGCGCGGTCGCCTCCTCGGTCTTGGGCGGGAAGAACTCGACCGAGAAGGTCGGCCCGTCGCCCGCGATGATCGCGTCGATTCGCATGCGCGGAAGCGTAGCCGCCCGCGAGACGCGCGAGCGCGAGACCAGGCTTTCCAGGCGGTTACGGCGCCGACTCGGAAGCGGAGGAGGCGGCGGCCGACCTGCGGTCCACCCGGGCCTGGAACTCGGCCTGGATGTCCTCGAGGTGCTTGCCCTTGGTCTCGGGACCCGCTTCCAGCAGAAGATCAGGGTGACGATCCCGATCGCCCGTAGAACCAGAAGGCGCCGCTGCGCCCGAGCGCTTCGATCAGCAGGAGGAAGGTCAGCGAGACGATGAAGTTGAAGGTCCAGTTCGCCATCGTGCCGACCCCGGCCGCCTTGCGAAGCTACCGAGGTTGAACTCAGGCTTGATGAAGAGCAGTACCCCGGCGATGACGCCGGTGTCGTAGCCGAATAGCAGCCCCCCGAGCCCCCCGATCGCGGCGGTGAGGACTACGTTGCGCCGCGCCCTGCGCGCCGACGCCTCGCTCCCGAGCTCATCCCGGCCGGGACCGTATAGCCGCCCACGGACGCGCCACTTTTCCCGATCGATTCCTTTACCTCGGACTTTGCGGAGTCCCCCGCGGCCACCCCTTGCATTGCCGCGAAAGCCCACTTAGGTTCGCCCTGCGACCGGGAGAGACCGGGCCCGCGGAAGCCAAGCGGGAACGGCCTCGAAGGTGGCGCAACGAGCTTCTAAGTGCGAAGGCTACGCACGAGGCAGGCAACCGAGCGTCACCACCGGTCGTGTTTGCGTTCCGGCGACGCGTTCCGGCGGCGGACGATTTGTCCGCCGCCAAAGGTGAGGACTTACCCGGGCTATAGGTCGGTCAAGTCCTCAACCTGGCGGCCCTGCTTCCGACTTCGCCGCCAGTCAGCCGCCTGAGGTTCGTGACGAGCGTCTGCCGAACGTAGCTGCGTTCGTGCAGAACCTGGCCGTGGGTGAAGTGCAGAGTGGTGAAGCCGGAGCCGACGTGCGCGTTGTCGCGCCGCTTGTCGCGCGCCTGCTTGAAGGCAGTTCGGTGATAGCGCAGGCTGTCGGTCTCTACGACGACGCCCAGGTCGGGCCAGAAGAAGTCGACCCGGTAGCCGTCGAGCCAGACCTGGGTTTGCGGAGCAGGAAGGCCAGCATCCTTTGCGATGGGAAGGAAGAGTTGCTCTAGCTTGGTCGAGGAGAGGGTGATGGTGGGCCCGTCGAGCAGCTTGCGAATGCGCCCGACACCCGGCCAGCGGGGCAGGTCATCGATGGCTTCGCGGAGGCGCTCGGGAACGACGAGTTCGAGGTGGTCCGCCTCATTGATCGCCGCTTCCACCTGCCCAAGTGGAATCGACGCCGCCAGATCGACCAGCGTCGCGACGGGGTGGGTAAGGGGGATGCGAGCAACTTCGCGGCGCCCTGGCGCATAGTGATGGCGCCGCCGATGCGCCCGCACGCCGGGACGTTGCTTGGAGAGTCCGGATGGCACGACGACGTGGATATCGCCCCGCTGCATACGTCGAATGCCCCAAAGCGTTGCTGCGCTGTGATGGCTGAGCAGCGCATCCGGTCCGCACGCGAGCACTGCTGCCATCCACCACCCGCGTTGCCCTACATCGGGGCGTCCGACGGCGTAGACCCCTCGCATCAGCCGATGCAGCCGACTGCTGGCGAGGCGGTGCTCGATCGACCGCGGTCCCATTCCCAGCGCCGCCAACTGCGCGCTGCTCACGACTCCGTGCTGGCGCTTCTGCAGCGCCCAGGCGTCCTTTGACCAAGGTTGAGGACTAACCCACCCATGGTGTGGCTAAGTCCTCAGCGAAGGCGGTTTCTCCCCCCGGTGGCGCCCTCGCCCCGCGCTCGGCGCCGCTTCGTCAGCGCCGTCCGGTCGGCGGCCTAGCGTTCGGCGTGGCCTTGGGAGACCTGCCCTCCCGGCCCGTGACCGGGGCGCACCTCGGGAGTTGGGTGTCGCCGATGACCCCGTGAGTCCTCGCGGCGACTAGCCCGCCCGCTCCCACCTTCTCGGGCCGTATCCCCAGCTGCGGGACCAGTCGGCCTGCCTGGCCGCTTGCGGCCGGACGCCCCGCCCTGGTCCATTGCGATCGATCGCCGGGCAGGTTGGCCTATGCGAGGATGGCGCGATGAGCCGGGAGGTTCGCTACGAGCGCGTCGGTGCGGCAGCGGTGCTGACGATCGACCGCCCCGAGCGGCGCAACGCGGTCGACGCCGCCACCGCGAGGCTGCTGCGCCAGGGCTTCGACGAGTTCGAGGCCGACCCTGGGGCCAGGGTGCTCGTGCTCACCGGCGCCGGCGGCGAGGCCTTCTGCGCGGGCGCTGACCTGAAGGCGATCGACCTCGACGTCGACGACCCAGCCGGGCCGATGGGTTTCAGCCGCCTCACGCCGTCGAAGCCGGCGCTCGCCGCGGTCGACGGCTGGTGCCTCGCCGGGGGCCTCGAGCTCGCCCTCTGGTGCGACCTGCGGATCGCCACCCCGGGCTCCAACTTCGGCTTCTTCGAGCGCCGCTGGGGCGTGCCGCTGATCGACGGCGGCACCCAGCGCATGCCGCGCGTGGTCGGCATGGGCCGCGCCCTCGAGCTGATCCTCACCGGGCGCCCGGTCGACGCCGAGGAGGCGCTGCGGATTGGCCTCGTCAACGAGGTCGTCGCTCCCGGCACCCACCTCGACCGCGCCCTCGAGCTGGCCGAGCGGATCGCC
Organism: uncultured Solirubrobacterales bacterium; assembly: GCA_963846515.1. Taxonomy (GTDB): domain Bacteria; phylum Actinomycetota; class Thermoleophilia; order Solirubrobacterales; family 70-9; genus VAYN01. Next base: position 181,501 of record CAWJWC010000006.1, read on the forward strand.
GCCTTCCCGCAGGAGACGATGCTCGCCGACCGCCGCGCCGCGATCGAGGGCGCCGGCCTGCCGCTCGCCGAGGGCCTCGCGCTCGAGCACCGGCTCGGCCGCGAGACGCTCGAAGTCGCCGTCCGCGGCGCCGCCCGCTTCGCCGCCGGCGAGGGCCGCGGCGGCACCGGCGTCTAGCCAGGCCGACGGGACGGAAACCGCTCTATATCAGCGTAAATCGGCCCATCGGCCGGTAGTTCAGTTGACCCGGCGCATCTCGTTCTCGGCCGCCTGCGGCCCGATGTAGGGCATCAGCACGGCGAAGACGAGGTCGGGCAGGATCCGCCGCAGCTCCGGCCCGCGCCCGGCGCGGATCTCGTCGAAGATCATCGAGGTGGCGCCGCCGATCGCGAAGCTGGCGGTGTCGGCCGGCAGTTCGTCACCTTGGGAGGAGAAAGTGCGGCCTTCCTCGAGGAAGTAGGTGAAGCGACCGAGCGCCGCCCGGTAGCGGATCCGCGCGTCCTCGCCTACCGCGGTCACCTCGACCATCGCCATCCGGGCGATGTCGTGCTCGCTCGCCAACAGGTCGACCAGGGCGCGCAGGCCGGCGGCGATCCGGTCCGGCCAGGGCAGCCCCGCGGTGCTCTCGAAGGCGGTCGAGACGTGAGCGACGAGCACGTCGATGACCGCGTCATAGGCCTCGAGGAAGCAGCCCTCCTTGCCGACGAAGGTTGCGTCGAAGGCCGTGCGCGAGACCCCCGCTGCCTCGATCACGTCGTCGACCGTGGTCGCCTCGTAGCCCTTCGCGGCGGCAACCCGGACCATCGCCTCCAGCATGCGCTCGCGCTCGGAGCGAACCGCATAAGCACGGGGTAGGGACTGACTCGTGCCTAGCCCAGATCGTGGATTCGATGCCGATGAATCCATCCCATCCAGCGTAGGGCAGTCGCGACGGCGTGTCCAACCGCCATATGCTTCGAAGATGCAGATCGGGATCGTCGGGCTGGGCTACGTCGGCCTGCCGCTTGCCGTCGCCTTTGCCGAGGCCGGGAACGGGGTGACCGGGCTCGATCTCGACGCGGCAAAGGTCGACTCGCTGAACGCTGGGCGCAGCTACATCGAGGACGTCCCCGACAGCGCCCTGGCGCCGCTCGGCGACCGCCTCCGCGCGACCGCCTCCTACGCCGAGCTGGCCGGGTGCGAGGCCGCGATCGTCTGCGTCCCGACCCCGCTGACCCGCTCCCGCGAGCCCGACCTCACTTACCTGCTCGACGCGGCCAACTCGCTCGCCGAGGTGCTCCGCGCCGGCCAGCTGGTCGTGCTCGAGTCGACGACCTACCCGGGCACCACCCGCGAGGAGCTGACGCCGATCCTCGAACGCTCCGGCCTCAGCCTCGGCGAGGACCTCTTCGTCGCCTTCTCCCCCGAGCGGATCGATCCCGGCCGGACCGACTACACGATCGAGACCACGCCGAAGCTGGTCGGCGGCATGACCCCCGCCTGCACCGAGCGCGCCCGAGCGCTCTACGAGCTGGTCTGCGAGGAGGTCGTCGTCGTCTCGACCCCGGAGGCGGCGGAGCTCTCGAAGCTGCTCGAGAACGTCTTCCGCTCGGTCAACATCGCCTTCGTCAACGAGCTCGCCCAGCTCTGCGACCGGCTCGGGGTCGACGTCTGGGAGGTGATCGACGCCGCCGCGACCAAGCCGTTCGGCTTCATGCGCTTCGACCCCGGCCCGGGGATGGGCGGCCACTGCCTCCCGGTCGACCCCTTCTACCTCGGCTACAAGGCACGCGAGCAGGGCTTCTATCCGGAGTTCATCGAGCTCGCCGGCAAGGTCAACCAGGCGCAGCCGGCCTTCTGCGTGGAGCGGATCGAGCGCACGTTGAACCAGGTCTCAAAGCCGGTCAAGGGCTCGAGGATCCTCGTGCTCGGCGCCGGCTACAAGGCGGGCAGCGGCGACACCCGCGAGTCGCCGGCGCTGAGCATCCTGCGGCTGCTGCGCGCGCTCGAGGCCGATGTCTCCTACCACGACCCCTTCGTCCCCGAGCTGCCCGAGCTCGACCTCGCTTCGGTCGAGCTCGACCCCGCGCTCGCCGGCGCCGACCTGGTCGCGATCGTCACCGCCCACCCCGGCATCGACTACGGCCGGGTCGTCGAAGCGGCCCCGCGCACGCTCGACTTCCGCGGCGTCACCCGCGAGCTCGACGCGCCGGGCCTCGAGCTGCTCTAGGCCTTCGCGGCCTGCATCTCGGCGCCGGCGGCCTCGGCTCCGAAGTACGGCAGCACGGCGAAGTACATCAACTCGGGCAGCAGCGGGCAGAGGCCGCCGTCGGCCCCCGAGGCCAGCCGCGAGTGGACCATCGCGTGGATTCCGGCCGCGATTCCCTCGCCGGCTATCGGCGGCGACTCGCCTCCGGCTTCCTCGCGGGCGCCGTCGAGGAAGGCGTGGATGCGGCCCATCGCGGCGGCGCGCTTCCGCAGCGCCTCCGGCCCGGCGGCGTGCACCTCGACGATCAGCGCCCGCCCCACGTCCGGCTCGGCGTCGAGGAAGTCGAGCAGCGCCGCCAGCCCGGCGCGGAGCTGGCCCCGCCACTCGGTCTGCTCGGCGGCGGCGGCGATCAGCAGCGCTTCGACCCGCTCCACTCCCGCGTCGTAGGCCTGCAGATAGCAGTCGTCCTTATCGGTGAAGTTGTCGTAGAAGGCCTGGCGGTAGACCCCCGTGCGGTCGAGCACGGCGCGAACCGAGGCGCGGTCATAGCCCTCCGCACCGACCGCCTCGAGCATCCCTGCCAGAATCGTCTGGCGCTTCGGTGGGGTCGCTAGCTCACCCATCCCGCCTTCCTTGGGTGCATCTGGGGAACCGGTTGTCTGGCTTCCGGTACTTTAGCGGTATGGAGCAGAGACTGCGGCCTTGGAACCCAATTTCGGCCCGCCTTCCTCCGTTACGTCGCCAGCGAGCCCGCCCTCGCCGAGCTGAGCCGAAAGTCTAATTTCCCCGACCGGTATCGTCGCTCTGTGGCCCCAGACTCTGCCGACTCCCCGGTCGAGCAAGTGGAGGAGTACCCCCCCGAGCTAGCCCGCCTGCCCCCGGGACGACACGGCCTGCCGCGCGAGTTCGTCGCCCACAACCAGCGCGAGCGGCTGATCGCCGGGATCGCCGAGGCAATCGCCGAAAACGGCTACTCGGGAACAACGATCGCCCATATCACCCGCCACGCCGCCGTCTCGCGGCGCACTTTCTACGAGCACTTCAGCAGCAAGGACGAGTGCTTCGTCGCGGCTTACGACACGGTGATGGCGGAGCTGCGCGAGCGGGTCGGCCAGGCTTTCGAGGAGGTGGACGACTGGCCGCGCGCGGTCAAGGCTGGGATCGCCGCGATGCTGCACTTCCTCGCCGCCGAGCCCCACCTGGCCCGCCTCTGCATGGTCGAGGCCCTGGTCGCAGGTCCGGTCGTGGTCGAGCGCTACGACGCCGCGATCCAAAGCTTCGTCCCCTACTTCCAGAGCGGCCGCGACGGGCGCCCCAAGGAAGTCCTCGAGCGCCTCTCGCCGACCACCGAGGAGGCGCTGGTCGGCGGCATGATGTCGCTGATCTCCCGCCGCATCATCGCCGGCAAGACGGCCGAGCTGGAGTCGCTGCTGCCGGACCTGGTCGAGTTCACGCTCACGCCTTACCTTGGCAGCGAGGAAGCAGCGAAGATCGCCCGCGAGGGCTAGGCGCAGCCCGGGCGAGCACGCGGGACGCCGAGTGCGGGCCGGCGTAAACCGAGGCGCCGGGGGCTACGGCAGTGGCAGAAAGAGCGCCACCTGGGTCGCGGTCCTTGCCGCTGGCGCTGCCGTGCACACCCGCGCCTCGCGATGTTTGGCCAACATCTGGATGCAGAGTGACAGAACCCGCGCATTAACGCAAGACTTCTTGAATAAACATTAGGTTATTGGGCGAATGTGCGGGAAACGGCTACTGCGGGCGACGAGGTGGGCGAAGTCCCCGCCGCCCTCGTACCGAGCGCTAGCTTCGCTGCAGGGCGCCGAAGAGGGTCGAGTGCAGGCCCTCGACGACGGCCTTCGCGAGGTTGCGATCGCCGCCCACCTCGAGCCGCTCGCCGTTGCGCTCCATCACCGCCTCCAGCCAGGTTGCCGCGGAGCCGGCGGCCCAGCCGTCGGCGTTGCCGCGGATCGTCGCGACGCAGGATTCGACCGCCCCGTCGCGGACGCCGACCAACACGCCCGCCAGGCTGTCCCCGTTCGTGCCGCCGACCTGAACCGCCAGCCGGCAGGTGCCGTGCAGCCCCGCGGGTAGCCGCAGCAGCGGGATCGCCAGGAGGAAGGCCGCCTCGGCGTCGAGCCGCCTGATCGGCGTCGTTTGCTCGGGCGCGTGGCGGCGCTCCCAGCGCGCCGCCGCGCCGAGCGGGGCGATCGCGCGCCGCAGCCATTCGGTGGCCGTGTAGGGGGTGCCCCGCCCCGGCCCCAGCATCCGTTCGATCTGTCCCGCCTGCCGCATCGCGCCGAGCCGGCGCTCGAGCGACGGATAGCTGAGGCTGCTGATCAGGCCGTTCAGCTCGGTCAGCGAGAGTGGGCGGGCGGCGATCGCGCGGATCATGCTCGTGCCCCAGCCCTCGACCAGCGCCTTGATCGCGCTTTTGGCCGAGCTGCTGCCCAGCTCCATCGGGCCGTGCGGGTTGAGGGCGAGCCAGGCGCGCAGTATCCGCGCGACCCCCCACAGCTCCTGCCCGACATCGGTCAGTTCGAAGTCGAGCGAGCCGGGGAACTCGTTCTGGCGCCGCCGCTCCACCACGCCTGTCCGGGTCAGCGTCTGCAGGTGGCCGCGCATCGTCGTCTGCGGCGGCGAGCCGGCCTCGCGGCGCAGAGTGGTCAGCGGACGCGGTCCCTCCGCCAACGCCTCCAACACATGGACGTTGATCGGCGTCGAAAGCAGTCTCAGAGCCTGGGTACCGGCTCGTGCGCTGCTCTCCGCCCCTGGTTTGACTTGGGCTACAGTCAAGTCCTTTTGATTATGTCATCGGCGTCCCCTAGTGTCAAAAGTTCTTGAGCGAAAGAGGAAAAATGACTAATCTCTTGGGCGAATGGAGGCCGCGGGGTCCAAGATCACGTTCGTCACGCTCGGTCCGGAGGGCACCTGTCACGAACGCGCGGTGCGGCGCTACGCCGATTTCCAGGGGATCGAGGACTTCGAGTTCGAGCTGATCACCGACTTCTTCGACGGCCTCGAACGGATCCGCGGCCGCGAGGACGCCTTCCTCGTCCAGTGCAGCGCCCACCCGCTGGTCCACCAGATCACCGAGAAGTACTGGACCGAGGTCTTCGTCGTCGACACCTTCATCTTCCCCACCAAGCACCTGGTCCTGCTCAGCCGCAGGGAGGTCGAGCGGCCGCGCTCGCTGGGGATCGTGCCGGCGACCAAGGGCTACGTCGACCTCTCGCAGTGGGAGGAGGTGATCGACGTTGCCTCGAAGCCGATCGTCGCCGAAGAGCTGCTCGAAGGCCGCTACGACTCCGGCCTCACCCACATGGAGCATGTCGAGGAGCACGCCGACGAGCTGCGGCTCGACCTCGATATCGGCGAAATCGACACCACCTGGGTCGTCTATGGGATTCGTAAGCGCTTCCAGGGCGAGGTGATCGGGATCCCCTCGGCCGAGCTCTACCGGGCGCCGGCCGAGCCAGTGCTGCCTTGACCGCGGCGCGTCCCTAGCCGGCCTTGTCCTGACGCCGCCCCTCGCGCCGGTGGCGGTGCAGGACCGGCGCTACGTAGCCGATCAGCGCCCCGACCGCGACCGCGACCAGCAGGGTCACGATCAGCGGCGCGTCGATCGTCAGAAAGAGCACGTCGAGCCGCACCTGCTGGGAGTTCTGCAGCGCCACGATCAGGACCAGAGCGACCAGCAGGCCGACGCCCCAGCCGCGCCAGTTCGGCGGTTTCTTCTCGGGAGCCATCCCCGCCGACTCTAGGGCTTCACCCGTTCTCCATACTCAGGTGTTCTTGATTGGTGACTGCCAAGCCCTGAGGATGAGTCCGCTTATGCAATCGACAAAGGAGTGCAGCGATGACTCACAGGATCGACAGATTCGCCCTTGCCTTTATTGCGGTCACGGCAATCGGAGCGGCTGGGGCGTTAGGCGCACAGGCGGCATCGTTCGACATCGGAGCCTCTCCCGCCGTACTTACAGGCCACAGCGATCCGAAAGAAGGAGGAGGCTTTCAGGAGCACCGGTTCACGCTCCAGCCGACAAAAATAAAAGCGACCTGGTTCCAATGTCCCACAGCCTCTTTCGAAGCTAAAACTCAAGGGCAAATGCTCCTTAATGACCTAACCCTTACACCTACATATGGGCCTGGATGTGAAATGAGGGAAAAAGAGCAAGGCATTGGAGGCATGGCATCCATCCAAATGAATGGATGCAAGTACACAGTCAGGGGCGAAGGTCAACCCGCCAACACAGGGTTAGTAGATATTGTTAGCTGTACAGCGGGCAAACAAATCCTTCTCCAGTCGCTTTTCTGCACGTACGAAATACCTGCGCAGAACGGCATCGGTCACGTAGTCAGCAAAGCTATTGGGTCTGGTGAAATCACAATGCAATGGACACTCACCGGAATCACAATGACCCAGAGCGGCAGCTTCTGCGCCACCGGCGATCCTAAAGGTCACCACTCGAGCGCCGTTTCGTTTGCAGGTAGCACAGTCGTCAAAGCGTTCAAAAGCAACGGAACGCAAACTGTTCTCAAACATAATCATATGTATGAAGAGAACATCGCTGGCGAACAGGTAAGCCTGGCGTCCACATAAACGCAGTAGGCGTAAGCCTTGCCACGTTCGGGCTGGGGCCTGCTGCGCGGCCCCAGCCCGATTGGTTCAGCGCCCGCACTTGCGCCGCAGCGGTGGGCGGAAGTCGCGGACCCTGCCGTTCTGGCCGTCGAGCTTCACGGTCGCCCGGTTGACGCCCTTACAGAGGTCGGTGGAGTTGACCAGCAGGCTCTTGGCGCCACCCTTCATGTCGAGCACGAACTTGGTCACGGGGGCGTCGGGGACGCGGGCGAAGGTGGTGCGAATACCGCCGCGGATCGAGTCGATGCGACCGACGAGGTCGATCTCGACCTGACCGCGCAACGAGGCGACCAGGTCCGGCAGCGGGTTGCTGCTCGAGCGCAGGTAGACAGGGCCGGAGAGCGGCCGGTCGAGCAGCGGCGAGACGGCGCGGGCGCGGCCGTAAACCGAGCCTTTTGGGCAGCGGTTGGCGGCAAACTGGACCCGGGTGCAGATCGTGCGGATGTGCTCCTGGGCGAGGAACTCCGAGCGCGGTAGGGCGACCGAGGCGCGACCGATGTTGGCGTCGCCGCGGCGCGGGGTGAGGACGGCGCGCAGCTGCGGGTACTGGCCACGCTTCGTCCCGCCCCGCAGCCGCAGCGAGAGCCGCGGCTTGAGCCCGAGGCCGGCGCAGTTGGCGGCCTGGAAGCGGCTCGACGGCGCCGCCAGCGCGCCGGCGATGCCGGTCAGGCGCGATCGGACCCGCAGCGGGTCGCAGCTGGTCGGGTTGAGCGTGAAGCGGCGGCGGTCGATTTCGACGTGGACGGTCCGGTAGGAGACCGGCACACCTTCGAGGATCTGCGGCAGCGGGTCGGACTTGGCGGTCACCTGGGTCGTCTCGGGATCGACCGCGAGGGCGACGCGGGTGACGACGGTGCCAAGGTCGAAGGGCCCGGCCTGGGCGGGCACGCGGACCACGAGGCTGTAGGGCGCGCCCTTATATGGGCCGGCGAGATAGACGGCGGTCGGCGCCTTGCCCGGCTGCGGGATCCAGAGCGGCGCGCCGCCGGGGCCGGCAGCGACGGCGATCGTGCCGACCTGCGAGGCGGCGGGGCAGCCCCCGCTCCCCGCCGCCTCGGCCGGACAGAGCGGGACGCCGGCGAGCTTCGCCAGCAGTCCCTCCGGCAGCGTCAACTCGACGCCCACGATGTTCTGCTCGCTGTCGTCCCTGGTTACGTCGAGAACGAAGGGCGAGAAATCTCCGGCCGAGGGGCTGACCGTGCCCGCGCGCATCCCTGGCGCGAAGCCGCCGGTCGCGCAGCGCTGGTCGATCCGCATCGGCGCCTCGCCGGCGACCGGCGTCGCGCCCGACCAGGGCGCGAACTGGAAGCGGGTTGCATAGACGCCGCAGGCCGGTGGGTTGGCGAGCACCCCGCGCGGGCCGCCCTTGAAGTGCAGCTTCAGTTCCCGCACCGGCACCTGCGGGGTGTCGACGAAGACCGAGCTGATCTGGCCGGTGGCGCGGTCGACGTCGATCTGTCCCGGGATCTTCACGTGCACCCCGAGTTCGTCGGTGACCAGCCAGATCCGGTACAGGTTGCCGGGCTCCGGCGTGCGCTGGTACAGCGCCCCGTGCAGCCGCCGCGAGAGCGCCGGTACGTCGAATTCAGCCGTGCCGATCTTTGCTGCCTCGGGGCAGGCCGCCGCCACGTCGAGTCCGAGCCGGACCTGCTCGGCGCTGCAGGCCTCGAGGCCGTCGGCGGCACCGGAGGAGATCGCCATCCCCTGCGGCAGGGTCACCGTGGCGCCGCGCAGCTGTGCGGTCGCGAGCCCGTTCACGGTTTCGTTCTGGGGGATCGTCAGCGTCGCGTCGAGCCCGGTCGGCGCCGCCGCTTCGCGCGAGCTCGGCGTCGCCGTGAACTGCGGCTCGAACTCGAGCCTGCCGCAGCCGGTCGTTTCCGGGAAGCCGGCATCGATCGTCGCGAACCGACCGGGGAGCTGGAAGCTGTCGGCGCGGAACGTGACCCCGAGCGGGACCCCGCAGCGGGTCGGGTTGCTGAGGAACGGCTCCGGCGCCAGCCCGCTCGGTCGCGGCGGCGATTCCGATTTGAATTCAGGGAACGCTTCGCGTGGGGTGAGGCGCAGGGTGTCGTGACTATCGTCGGCTGGGACGCCCCAGATCTGGGGCGTCGCGCCGACCACCGATTCGCTCGCCGGCAGCCCTTCGAGGCTCGCGGTGAGCCCGTAGTCGCTGCCCGAGCGGACCCGGATCGAGATGAAGTAGGGCAGCGTGCCGGCGTAGAAGCCGAGCCGGGCGACGGTGTCGTTGCTGGGTGCGGCCATGTTGAAGATTGGCTCGGTCAGCGGCCCGAAGAAGCCGTAGATGCGGAGGAAGGTGACCCCGACCTGCGAGTCCTGCGGGCAGCCCTCGCCGCCGAGCGTGAAGGTGACGAACTGCTCGGTCGTGCACTGCAGGATCGCGTTCGGGTTGCCGATCAGCCCCGGCGGCAGTTCGATCGTCAGGTCCTTGGTCCGCGCGTACGGCGCTTTCAGCCCGGTCGGGTCGGTTTCGCTCGCCGGGTCGGTCTTCAGCTCGAAGGCGAGGTTCAGGTCCGGGTGGTCGCCGGCCTGCGAGGTCGTGGTCGAGGCGCCGGCGGAGGCGAAGCCGTAGTCGCTGAAGGCGGCATCGGCACCACCCGGGGTTAGGGCGATGAAGAGTGCTGCCACTGCGGCGATGCCCCCAATCGTCGCGCGGTCGCGTCGCGTCTTCATCGCCGCACCCCCCGGTCCTGACCCGCTCGGCGTTTGCCGCTCCGCGTCTTCTTGCAGTGCTTGCGCTGCTTCTGTCCCTTGCCCTGCTTTGCCTTGCAGCGCTTCCTCGCCCGATGGCGGCGCGGCTTGCGGTCCCCCGGCCCCTGGAGCTCGGCGCTGCCGGCGCCAGGCAGAGTCGGTGGCGGCATGCCCGGGCCCTGGCAGGAGGCCTCGGTGCAGGGCACCGGCGCTTCCGCGGACGGGAAGCCGCCGCCGACCCGGGCGTCGTAGATCGAGCCCGAGCCGCCGGTTTCGTCCTCCGGCACCAGCAGGTCGCTGGTCTTGAAAAAGACGTCGTGGCCGTCGCCGGTCATCCCGACCAGGTAGTCGGGGTTGGAGCTGCGCCCGGAGGAGATCAGCGCCACCGCGCCCGCCCGCCAGCGGTAGACGTCGGTGAGTCCGTCGGTGTCCTCGAGCACCAGCGGCTCCCCACTCTGGAAGAAGACCGCGGCACCGTCGTCGGTGACGTTGGCGATCCGCACCGTCGCGCTGGTCGGCGAGTTGAGCACGGTCAGGCCGATGCTCTGCAGTTCGGCATCGGAGCTGGTGCCGGCGCCGGGCGGGCTGCAGGAGAGGCACCCGATGTTCCCACTGTCTGAGTCGAAGCGGTAGACCTCCCAGTGGCCTTCGCTGTCGAAGGGCGCGGTCGAGACTCCGTGCGACTGGAGGACGAGGACCGAGCCGTCGGGCGTGGTCCGGGCCGGCACGACCGCCCGTCCGACCAGACCGTTCTGCGTCGGCCCGACCGCTTCGGTCCAGAGCCCGAGGTTGACCGGCCCTTCGAAGTCGGCCGGATCGAGCACGGCGACGAAGCGCACCGTATCGCCGTCCCAGACGTAGAGGTTGCGCCCCCCCGGCTCTCCCGCCCCCCCATCGAGCTGCTGTGGCGAGGTGAAGTAGACGTGCGAGCCGTCGGCAGAGACGTTGATGATCGTGGTTTCGCCGCCGCCGCCGATCGGCGTCGCCGTCTGCGTCGCCGCCTCGAAGGCGAAAGCGTCGCCGCCTAGGAGGTAGAAGACGCGGCTGCCATTACGGGAGAGGCCGGCGTAGGTAGCGCCGCCTGCGACCACTTCCAGCGTCGTCTGGTTATTGCGCCGCTCGTAGATCGTCCCTTCGACCTCGAAGACCACCGCCGAGCCGTCGGCGGAGCTGCCGAGGTAGTGGGCGTCGGCGCTGGGGGTGACGTCGCCGGGCAGCAGCGAGACGACGTTGGTCGGGCCGCCGGGGCTGCGGTCGTAGATTGCTTCGACTCCGGCCGGCGGCGCCTGCGGCTCGAGCTGCAGGCTCGAGCCCGCTTCGGTGTTGAAGATCACGTGGGTCGCTCCGGCGGTGATCCAGCGTCCCTGGGCACGGTTCGCCTCGCCGAGGCTGCCGCGCGCGATTAGCTCGAAGCTGCCGTCGGGTTTGCGCAAGTAGTCGGCATTTTCACCGGGGTCGAGGCTGCCGCCGTTGCGGCCGCTGTTCCAGAACGAGTAGCCGTGGTCGGGCGAGCTGCCGCCCGCAGACGGTGCCACCGCCTCGGCCCCGGAGGGCGAGGTGATCCGGGTGCTCCAGCCCCCGGCCCCGCGTACTGCCTGGTAGGAGTCGATCGTGCCGTTGCCGTTCATCCCCGGCAGCGTCCCCTGGCTGTAGAAGATGACGCTTTCGCCGTCCGGCGCGGCCAGGGTGGTCTCGAAGTTGTTGCGGTCGCCGGTCAGGGTGCCGAGGAAGGTGCCGTTGGTGTCGCGCGGGGTGACCAGCTCATAGGCGCGGCCTTCCGGCAGGCCGCCCCCGCCCCCACCGCTGCCGAAGGTGGTGAAGGAGCGGTCGAGTCCGGTCGCGGTGCCGCTCGCGTTGGTGGCGAGGAGTCGCACCCGGTAGGCCGTGCCCGGCGCGAGGTTGCCCGGCTGCTGGGCGACGGCAGCGAAGCTGTCGCCGGAGCCCGCCGCGGCGCCCCCGGACGGAATGCTGGTCGCCGTCGCGAAGCCGCTTTCCTGGAAGGCCGCCTCGGTCACGTATTCGAAGACGTAGGCGGTCGGCTCCCCGCCCGGGTTGACCGCGCCTTCAAAGCGGGCCGAGGTGTCGCTGACTTCGCTCACCGCGGTCGCGGTGACCTGTGGCCCGAGCGTGGTGAAGGCACTGTCCTCGGCTTTGCTCGTGCCTTTGGTGTTACTGGCGACGAGACGGAAGTGGTACTCGGTCGCGATCGCGAGGCCGGAGAGGTCGGCGTGGACTTCGCTCGGTTCCGAGCCGGTGCCGATTTCAGGCGGGCTCTCGGCGCAGGGCACGGTCTGGCCGTAAGCCTGGGTCTGGCCGTATTCGAAGCTGCAGGAGTCGACTTCGACCCCTTCTGGGACGATCGCCCCGGTCAGGGTCGCGCTCGCGCCCGTGACGTTGGTCGCGGGCCCGGTGAAGAGCAGGACGGCGACGGGCGTCGTAAAGGTTTTTGCCAGCCCCGGGTTGGAGCCATTTGCGTTGCTCGCGACGAGGCGGAAGTGGTAGGTCGTGCCGGCGGTGAGACCGCCGAGCATGGCTGAGACCGCGTTGTCCCCCGTGCCGGTGAAGGGCCCGGCGGGCGAGCAGGGTGCCGAGGCGGCGCCGGCGAAGCCGTTGGCCTGGAAACTGGCGTCGTCGACGTACTCGAAGACGCAGGTCGCGGCCGGGCCACCGGCGGCGTTGACCGCACCGTCGACGCTCGCCGTGTTCGCGGTTATCGCCGTGGCTTCACCAGTGACGGCGTCGGGCAGCGGCACGGCGGGGCCGAAGACTTTGACTTCGCCCGGTTCACCGTTCGCCGCGTAGAGGAAGCCGTCGGTCGCCCCGCCCGTGGCGTCGATCGCGACACCATGCGAGAACGAGAGCTGCTCGACGCCGGAGCGACCGACCAGGCCGCCGGAGGAATTGAACTGGGCGACCTGACTTTCTTCATCGACGTAGAGGTCGTCGTTCGCGGGGTCGACCGCGGCGGTGCTCGAGGTCACCGGTGCGCCGCCGGCTTCGACCACGATCCCAGAGCCGGAGGCATCGGCTTCCCCTGCGCCACCCGGGAAGAGCGTGAGCGGGTAGGCAGTGAGCGGGCCGCTGGGCCAGGTCGAGACGAAAAGGAGGGCGCTCGAGGCGGCGACGTTGCAGATCCCGCCGAGGTTGACCAGCGAGGAATCGAAGTCGGAGTTGAGCGGCGGGTTGGCGGAGGGCACGTATCTGTCGACGTGGCCCGAGAAGTAGCCGATGTATAGGGCGCCGTCGGGGCCGACCGCGACCCCGCAGGGCTGACCGCCGGCGGTCGGGTTGGGGTTGCCGGTGCCGTCGATGCGGCCGAGGTATTCGCCGCCGGCGGCGAATACGGAGACCGAGCCGCCGCCAAGCCCGTCGATCTCGGTCACGTAGAGGTTGCCCGCGGTGCCGCCGGCCGCGCCGGGCGGGGCGACCGCGATCTGCGCTTCCGAGCCGCCGCCGGCGATCAGGAAGGAGCCGTCGGCGCTGCCGCTAAGGACGTTGCCGGCGATGTAGGGGGCGGTGGCGGAGAAGGGGACCGGCGTGCCGTCGGCGTCGAAGCGCGAGACGGTCGCAGCGCCGGCGTCGAGTACGTAGACGTCGCCGTTCGCCTGGTCGACCGCAACGCTCTGTGGGTTCTGGAAGGAGCCGAAGCTGGTCAGGAAGGGGTGCGTTTCCGCCGCGGATGCACTGCTCGCAAAGGAGAGCGCCAAGGTCGAGGCGAGCCCCGCCACCAGCCACAACCGTCCCTCAGTCAGTCTCTTCACGAGTCCCCTTCCCTGTCCCGCGACTTCGCCTGCAGTTCTCTACCCAGCTGAGAACCACTTAATCCTTGTCTCGGTACTGGGCCATTTCTTATAGCAAAGCGGCCGCCCCACTGGGCGGCCGCTTTGAAACTGCTACCTCCGCGCTGCTTCGCTCGTCTTAGGGATTGACGATGAACAGCGGTTTCGGAGCGGTAACTTCATACTCGGCATCCCATTTCGCTTCGGACGGGCAGATGCCGCCGGACCTTTCGAGCGGGATCGCGCTCGCTTTCGCGAGGGCGGGGTTCCCGCCAGTCACGCTCAGCGCCGGTTCCGCAGCGGTGAACGTGCAGTTGATCAGGAACCCGCACTGGACCGAGGCCCCGGGATTGCCGGCACCGGTGCCTTTTTTGACCGTGAGCGTGCCGTTGCCGCCCCCGGTCGCCACGATCGACGCGGAGTAGTTTTTGTTGACCGAGTTGACCGTGCAGGCGGTCCCGTTGGTGGTGGTGCATTCGGTGAAGGTCAGGCCGGTGATTTCACCGGTGACCGCGAGACCTTTGCCCCCGGAGCTGGTGGTTTTGCCCGTCACCGTCGATTTTTTGCAGCTGACGTTGGTGATCGAGCTTGTAAGCAGCGCCACGGTGCCGGTTTTCAGCTGCGCCGTCACGTTGGTGCCGCTCAGGTATTTGGTTCCCGTACACGGGCTGGTGTTGGTCGAACAGAGTTCGGTCGCCGAAGCCGTACCGGCTCCGATGAACGCCGTCAGGCCCATTGCCGCGACGGCCGCGACCCCGAGCATCTTCAAGTGCTTCATGTATGGCTCTCCTTTGGCGCTTGCGCGCCGGGTTGGATTACGACTCGCACCGGGGCTGCCTTGTCCGGGTCCCCGTGTGAGCTCTTTCGCGAGGGGCCGGAGCCCCTCTTCCGACTCCTCTGAGCCGGTGTGCCATCTCTAACACAGATTGCTGTAGCAATCAACTTGTTCTGCTCATTTGTCGAATTGCGACGTTTCCTTTACGAGGAAATTCCTCACGGATAGGTGATTTCGTGCGTATTGTTCTTAGTTCCGGCGTCAGCGCCGGAGTTGGATTACGGCTTGCGCCGGGGCTGCCTTGTCCGGGACCCCGGCGCAAGTTCCCTGCTGCTCCGAGCGATTTTTCGTCGCTTGGCCACAACATCGCGGTTTAGTCGATTACCCCTGAGTTCCAAAATAAAACGGGGAATTTTATGTTCGGCCGATGCAGGGGCTTGCGGCGACCCTCTGCTCCCTACGGCGCGATTGCTATGTTCGATTGCTTCCCCAGGTCGGGCCCAGTCCGCGCCTGCGCCACGATTTCCATGTCGATTTTGGCGTCATTGGTTCGTCGCATTGACGAACCGCGATTCGACGCCCAGGAGGCAACCCTGTGAATTCCCCCGATACCGCCATATCTGCCGACGCCGCTGTCGACGGCCAACCCGCAACCGAGGACCGCACCCGCTGGCTCGCCCTCTACGTGCTCTGCGCGGGGATGCTGATGATCGTCCTCGACGCGACGATCGTCAACGTCGCCCTGCCCTCGATCCAGGACGACCTCGGCTTCTCCCAGACCGACCTCGCCTGGGTGATCAACGCCTACATGATCCCCTTCGGCGGGCTGCTGTTGCTGGCCGGGCGGATCGGCGACCTGGTCGGGCAGCGCCGCGTCTTCCTCACCGGGCTGGCGGTCTTCACCCTCGCCTCGCTGGCCTGCGCGCTCTCGCAGAGTCAGGAGATGCTCGTCGCCGCCCGCTTCGTCCAGGGCGTCGGCGGGGCGATGGCCTCGGCCGTGATCCTCGGGATGATCGTGACCCTGTTCCCCGAGCCGGCGGCGCAGGCGAAAGCGATCGGCGTCTACGGCTTCGTCGCCTCGGCCGGCGGCTCGATCGGGCTGCTGCTCGGCGGCGTCCTTACCGACGCGATCAGCTGGCACTGGATCTTCATCATCAACCTGCCGATCGGGATCGCGGTCGCCTACCTGGCGACGCGGCTGGTCGAGGGCCGCGAGGGGATCGGCCTGCGCGAGGGCGCCGACTTCCCCGGCGCGGCGCTGATCACCTCCTCGCTGATGCTCGGCGTGTTCACGATCCTGCAGGTCACCGAGTGGGGCTGGGGTGACACCCGCGTGCTCGTACTCAGCGCCGTCTCGGCGGCACTGCTTGCCGCTTTCGTCTGGCGCCAGGCGCGGATCGCCAACCCGCTGATGCCGCTGCGCCTCTTCCGCTCCCGCAACGTCGCCGGCTCCAACGTGCTGCAGGCGCTGCTGGTCGCGGGGATGTTCGGGATGTTCTTCCTCGGCGCCCTCTACCTGCAGCGGGTGCTCGACTATTCGCCGCTCGAGGTCGGCCTCGCCTTCTTGCCGACGACGATCGTGATGGGGGCGCTCTCGCTCGGCTTCTCGGAAAAACTGATCATGCGCTTCGGGCCGCGCAAAACCCTGATTCCCGGCGTCTGCCTGGTCGTCGTCGCGCTGCTGCTCTTCGCCCGTACGCCGGTCGACGGCAACTACCTGACCGACCTCTTGCCGCCCTTCCTGCTGATCGCGGTCGGGGTCGGCACCTCCTTCCCGGCGATCATGACGCTGGCGATGTCGGGGGCGACCCCGGCCGACTCCGGCCTCGCCTCGGGCCTGGTCAACACCAGCATGCAGGTGGGCGGGGCAATCGGGCTGGCGGTGCTGGCGACGCTCTCGACCGAGCGCACCCAGCAGCTGCTCGACGACGGCGTCGCCAACGCCTCGGCGCTCAACTCCGGCTACCACGTCGCCTATCTGATCGGGGCGGGGCTGGCGGCGATCGCGGCGGCGATCGCGATCTTCGTGCTGCGCGACGTCAGGCCGCCGGCGCAAGGCGCGCCGGAAGCGGAGCAGCGCGAGCCGGAGGCCGCCAGAGCCGGCGAGCCGGCTTACTCCGAGGCCAGCTGAGGCGAGCCGCGGTCTGGCCGTGCTGACGCCAGCCCAAATCTAATAGTCAAGAATCTCGCCGCGCGGCCGATCAAAGACGGGCATGATGGCGTACCCAAAGGACATCGCTTGGCGCGGGGGTTTCGCCGAAGCCCCCGACGAGCGTGCCCGCATGGGGCGGATCTCCGGCTACCTCTGGATCGTCTCGGCGCTGGTCGGCGCCGGCGCCGCTTTCCTCCCCGGCGCCGAGCACGAGGCGCTGCCCTGGGTGCTCGGCGTCGCCTTCCTCGTCCTCCTCTACGGGGTCGGCAGCGTCACCGGCGTAATCCCCTGGCAGCACGCCTCGATGAATGCGCTCGCCTTCGGCATGGCGGTGACGATCCCGGTGGTCGGGGTCGGGCTCTACCTGACCGGCGGCTCGCTCAGCTATATCGAGCCGCTCTTGGTCTGCTCGCTGCTCTACGCCGCCTTCTTCTTCCCCTCCTACTGGGCCTGGCCGCTCTCGATCGAGCTGATCCTCGTCGCCGGCACGCCGCTGCTCTACGACCCGGAGGCGATCGAGAACGCCTACCTGCCGCGCTACGCAGGCCTCATCGCCGGCTACCTGGCGGCGACCTGGGTGATGGTTGGGCTGAAAAAGCGGCTGATGGATGCCGAGGCGCAGCAGCGGGACTTCGCCAACCGCGACCCGCTGACCGGGGTCGGCAACCGCCGCGCCTTCGACGCGATCATGCAGCGCGAGCTCGAGGCGCGGACCAAGCCGCGCGGCCGCCGCGGCGCCGACGACAGTCCGCTGGCGCTGCTGATCCTCGACATCGACGACTTCAAGGGGATCAACGACGAGCACGGCCACCAGGTCGGCGACGCGGTCCTGCGCGAGGCAGCGCAGCGGGCCCACGCGATGCTGCGCTCGACCGACACCCTGACCCGGATCGGCGGCGACGAGTTCGCCGTTGTCGCCCCCGGCGCCCAGGGCCAGGGGGCGCAGCGGATGGCGGAAGCGATCAGCACCGCCGTCGGCCTGCCCGAATCCGACCGCCAAGGCCCCGTCCCCACCGCCTCGGTCGGCTGGGCCGTTTTCCCCGATGACGGCACCGACTTCGAGTCCCTGATGCGCGCCGCGGACGAGCGCATGCTGAGGCTGAAGGGCAACGGCCGGGCGCCGGCGCTCGAGCGCTGAGCTCAGCCGCCGGTAACGGGCAGGACCGGGCTGCAGAACGGTTTCACCGGGTTGGCCGGGTCGAGCGCGGTGAGGACGTCGGCGGCGACGATGTGGTCGTAGGGCATCGAGAGGTGGTCGCCGAGGTCGAGTACGCACTGGTTCTGCAGCAGGATGTTGGTCACGTTGGGACCGCTGAGGAAGGCCGAGGTGTAAGGGGTGACGACCTGGTCGAAGCGGGTCTGGATCACGGTGTAGTCGACCCCCGGCACGGTCTCGCCGCCGGCGTTGAGCTGGGTAATGAACGGCGACCCTGCTTCCTGCTGTTCGCAGGCGGGGCAGGTGCCGAAAAGCGAGTTGGCGCCCGGGAAGAAGCTGCCGAGCGTGAAGAGGCCGTTGAGGGTGGTGCCGTGGTTGGAGGAGGAGAGGCCGACCAGGGCCCGGACCTCGTTCGCGCCGCCGAGGTTCTTCAGGTAGTAGCGCGGCATCGTCCCGCCCTGGGAGTGGCCGACCAGGTCGACCTCGGCCGCGCCGGTCGCGGCCAGCACTTCGTCGACGAAGGCGTTCAGCTGCTGGGCCGACTGGGCGATGTCGCCGACGCCGTAGACGCCGATCGCCCCGCTGCCGTTGTGGGAGCCGTAGTTGAGGGCGAAGACGCAGTAGCCGCGGTTGTGCAGCAGCGGCGAGATCGCCTGCCAGCTGTTGTTGCGATCGGCGAAGGTGCCGTGGACGAGGACGACCGGCCGCGGATGCGCGGCGCTCGGCTGGCAGGACCATTCGTTGGACCCAGGCGGGCTCGCGGTCGGGTGCGTCTGGGCGTAGCCGAGCACGCCGTTGTAGATGACCGGGAGCGTGTGGGCGCTGGCGGAGGCGGCGGTAAGCGCGAGGATCGCGATGACGAGGGAGATGGTGCACCTGGTGCGCCGCATTTCGGTTTCTCCTTACCCAGTAGCAGGTAGATAAGTCCAGCACCCCTTGCGAGACTGGATTGTACCTAAATAAATTGAGTACTGGGAAGCCGGGGTTCGGCAGGGAACCACAACTGAAGGAGAGAAGATGAACGCGTTGACCTTGACCCAACCCCGGCGGTTACTGCGATGGCTTGCCGTCGCGCTCGTCGCGCTGGTCGCCCTGCTTGCCGCGGCGACCGGAGCACGCGCTGCCAACTACGTATCGCTCGGCGACTCCTATACGGCCGGGCCGCTGATCCCGAACCCCGTGCTGCCGCTCGGCTGCCTCAAATCGAGCAACAACTACCCGCGCCTGGCGGCGCCGAGCCTCGGCCTGCCCTTGCGCGACCCGAGCTGCAGCGGCGCCCGCACCGACCACATGACCCAGCCGCAGAACGTCGATCCCGACGGGCCGAACCCGCCGCAGTTCAACTCGCTCGACGGCGAAACGACGGTGGTCTCGATCACGATCGGCGGCAACGACATCGGCTTCTCCGAGGTCGCCCAGGGCTGCATCACGCTGAACCCGTTCAGCACGCCCTGCAAAGACAAATACACCGCGGGTGGTAAAGACCAGCTGGCGGAACGGATAACGGCGACGGCGCCGAAAGTGGCAGCGGTCCTGCAGGGGATCAAAGCCCGCTCGCCGCTGGCGAAAACCTATGTCCTCAACTACCCGGCGATCTTCCCCGAGACCGGGTTCGGCTGCTGGCCGCAGATGCCGATCGGCTTCGGCGACGTCCCCTACCTGCGCTCGACCCAGCAGAAACTGAACAACATGCTGGCGACGCAGGCGGCGGCCAACGGGGCGACGCTGGTCAACTGGTACGGCGCCAGCATCGGCCACGACGCCTGCAAAGGCAGCTCGACCCGCTGGGTCGAACCGCTGGTCCCGGGCGAACTCGCCGCCCCGATCCATCCCAACAACGCCGGGATGGTCGGAGCGAAAAACGTCCTCGTGGCGGCGGTGAAATAGCAGACGGATCCGTCCATCCGCAAGGGAAAGGGCCGGGATCGCTCCCGGCCCTTTCTGTGCGAAGCAGCGCTTGATCCGATCGACCCACGCTCGCCCGCGCTATGTAGTTGTGAGGGGAACCTGCTGGCCCTCTAGGGACTCGAAATATTGATGTCCGTGTTTCGTGACCAAAATTGGCCCGAGGTCCTGGTACGCCTTGAGAACTGTGTTTCCGCTCAGTGTGAGGTTTGTGGAGAGGTGGTTGTTGCCGTCGGGGCAGGCGAAGCCTGTTTGCCTGACTGTGAACCTGACTGTCATTTCCAATGTGACCTCATGAGGCAGGCCCTTTGTGAAGACGTTTTTGCCAACCACGTGGGGGATCTGGTGATGTTCGAGCACGTCGAGGGTGCAGATCGGCGTTTTAATTTCCATCACTTTGCCGGCTGTGCAGCCTGTGACGTCCAGCAGGAATGTACCCTGCGGCTGCCCTGCCCCTGTGAATGTGTACTTGCACCCGTTCATCACGATCTGCGCCGCCATGCCGAAGGCCGTGCAGCCCGGCCCGTATGTCGGTGTCAGCGTCAGGTGATGCACTTCCTGGAAGGGCGGTGTGCCGCCGATCAGTTGATGGCTTGTGCCTTCGAAGGACGCTGTCGGACATTTGGCGAAGGCTATGCCGCCACCTGTCGTGTGCAGCGAGAATGTGTGTTCTTGAAACCCGCCCCCAACTTTGGGGTCGCTGTGGCCTGTGATCACGGCCGGGTTGGCGCCGATGTCGAATGTTCCCGCCTGGGCGGATGACGCTGCCACAGCGCTCAGCGCCGTGATTGCGAGCATGGCCAGGACGAGAGACTTCAGCTTGGTGGTCATGTCGACTCCTCATCTAGGGATTGCAGAGCCCCTAGCTTGGAGTGCGCTAAGTCCCAAGCAAGTACATATTGGTACGACAGCAGGCCTACACGGAGGTTTACAAGATTGCCGCCGCAAACTGCGTTCGGCAGCGATCCGCGCGCGCGGATCTGCGCATCACAGGCTTTCGCACCGAGGGTTTGCGATAGTCGCCCAATGCGCATCGCGAGCCTCGTCCCCTCCGCGACCGAGATGCTGTTCGCGCTCGGTCTCGGCGGGGACGTGGTCGCGGTGACCCACGAGTGCGACTGGCCGCCGCAGGCACGAGAGCTGCCACACCTGACCGCGACGGTGTTGCCGGAGGGGCTGAGCGCTGGCGAGATCGACGCCGCGGTGAAGTCGGTGGTCGGCGAAGGCCGGGCGCTGTACAGCCTCGACGAGGAGCGGCTGGCGGAGCTCGAGCCGGACCTGATCGTCACCCAGGCTGTCTGCGACGTCTGCGCGGTGTCCTATGAGGACGTGGTTGCGGTCGCGGCGCGGTTACCGAGTCGGCCCCGGGTCGTGCAACAGGACCCGAGCACTCTTGGCGAGGTGCTGGAGGACGTGACGCGGCTGGGGGAGGCGGCGGGGATCGAGGCTGATGCGGCGGGATTGCGGTCGGAACTGGAGGCACGCCTGGCGGCGGTGCGTGTCGCGGTAGCGGGACGAGGCGCACCGCGAGTCATCGCCCTCGAGTGGCTCGATCCGCCCTTCGTCGGGGGGCACTGGATCCCGGAGATGATCGCGATCGCCGGCGGGGTCGACATCGCCGGCGCACCCGGCCAGAAGTCCCCCGAGGTCAAGTGGGAGGAGCTGGCCGGCCTCGATCCCGATGTCGTAGTCGTGATGCCCTGCGGCTGGTACGTCGAGGAATCGCGCCGGCAGGCGGAGCAGCACTGGGACCGGATCGAGGCCCTCGGCGCCGACCGCGTCTTCGCCGTCGACGCCGCCTCGACCTACTCGCGCCCCGGTCCACGCCTGGTCGACGGCACCGAGCTGCTCGCGCACCTGCTGCATCCCGACCGGGCAAAACCGCCGTCGAAGATCGGCTTCGTGGCGCTGCCAGCCTAGATTTCGCCTTGTAGACATTAAGTTGACCTAGCTAGATATCTAGCTAGAATGACTACCAATGACACGGGTCGGAATGCACGAGGCGAAGACGCACCTCTCCCAGCTCGTAGAGCGGGCGCTCGAGGGCGAGGAGATCGTTTTGACGCGGCGCGGTCAGCCTGCGGTGCGGCTGGTTCCCGAGCGGACCGGCGGCGGCTTTGCCTCGCTCGCGGGGATCTGGCAGGGCCGAGTGCGGATAGCCGACGATTTCAACGAGTTGCCCGAGGATTTCGCCGAGCCATTTGGTCTCAAGCCTTGAGGCCCTTGCTAGACACGCACTTGGTTCTGTGGTGGATGGCGGGTGAACCAAGTCGGATCAGCAAGAAGGCCCTCGGCGCTCTGGGCTCGGACGGCGTCGAGCCAGTGGTCAGCGCGGTCACCATTTGGGAGGCTGCGATCAAGCGTGGTCTTGGGAAGCTGGATGCTCCCCCCGATCTGTTGCCACAGCTCGAGCAAGCTGGCGTCGATCTGTTGCCGGTAACCGCTCGTCACGCCGATCTGGTGGCCTCGCTCCCACTGCACCATCGCGACCCCTTCGATCGCTTGCTGGTCGCCCAGGCCACGCTGGAGGGACTTCCTTTCGTTTCCGACGATGAGTGGGTGCGTCAGTACGACATCGAAGTGATCTGGTGAAGAACGCAGAGCCTGGTCAGATGTCGCGCTCGTAGAAGAGCATCGAGGGGCCGTCGGGGGAGCCTTCGCGGTTGGTGAAGCCCATGCTCTCGTACAGCGCCCGGGCGGCGGTGTCGGTTTCGCCGGTGTTGAGGTCGAGCCCGCCCGCCCCGGTCTCGCGGGCGACGGCGATCGTCGCCTCGAGGAGGGCGCGGCCGATGCCGTGACCGCGCAGCGCCGGCGCCACATAGAGCTCCTGTAAATGGGCTTCGAGGCTGTCGATCCAGATGCTGGGCCGAAAGCGGAGCAGCGAGATTCCGTCAGGACCGTCGCCAGCGAGCAGCACCGTCATCTCGCCCCCCTCGAGCAGCCGCCGAGAGCGCTCGGTCAGGGTGGAGACATCCGGCGTCGGTTCCTCGAACTCGGTGTTGAAGTCATGTAGGAGCCGGGCGATCTCGGCCGCGTCGTCGGGCGCGGCACGGCGGATCTGGATCTCGTCTGCGGCCACTGCTGGATTTCACCATGCTTGGCGCGGGCAGGGCCTGTTGGATCGAGCGGAGGGCCGCAAGGGCCCTCCGCTCTTCCTTCCTCGCGATTATGTCGCTTGCAGACCGAGCGCTGTTCCTGTGTGTGTATATTCGGAATAGAGGTGACCGTCTTCATTTGGCGGGTTTGGCCTTTTAACTTGGTCAGTTACTTCTTTATCTTGAAACGCCTGGAAATGAATCGTTCCTTCAAGGTCGGCGTCTTGTGTCGTCGCGAATTTCGTATGACCGCAGCCAACACCTGCCGTGTATTCGTGTTTGATGTTATTGACTGCTAGCGTTGCCTGTACTGTGTGGTGTGGATTGACTGGAGGGCTTTGTTGGGCCAACACGTTCGCTAACGTCACATGCCCACCGGTGGTAGCTTGCGCTGGGATTTTGGCTTGGCAGATGGCGCTGGTGATTTCGATTTGTTTGCCGGCTGTCGGGCAGACGACGTCGACGACCGCTGTAAGGGCGCCTATCGGCGCTTCGCCTCTGGCTGTGTAGTGGCAGCCGTTCATCTTGACCGTCGCGCTTTGCCCCCAGCCTACGCAGCTATTGTAGATCGGTGTCACTGTCAACTCGCTAGTTGTGATTTGCTGCGCACCTGGGTTTACGAGTGTGCTTTCGTATGTCGCTTGCGCGCATCTCACTAAAGGCCCTGCAGCGCCGAGCGAGGTTGTTACTTGGAGTATGTTTTCTTTTGACTGGTGCCCTGTGATCACGACTTTCTGGTTCGAGGGCGTTGTCGCGTGCAATTGAGAAGCCTGCGCAATTGATGCCGCCGCCATGCTCATCGCCGCCACCGCGACAAGCGCGAGGCCGAGGATCTTGATGTTGCGAGTCATTTGATCGCTCCTCCGCTGTGTTTGGCCGGCCACCGATTCGATGCGGCCGACGTGGAGCGATCAGTGCTAGAGCGTAACCGCGTGTCCGGCAAAAACGGCGGAGTACGCGGCCGGCGCGGGCTGGCTTGGGCCGCAAATTACGTGCAGTGGTTTCCCGCGCGCGCCGATCCGCGCGGTGACGCCTGCCTTTGAAATCAAGCGGGAGCTCATTCTAGGACTCCCGCTCTATTCTCGATAACGGTTTATGTCACTTCCAAGCCCAATTCCGCTCCGGCGTGTGTATATCCAGTGTAATGGTGGCCGTCTCCGCCTCTTTGGACTTGATGGTTTCCAAGGTCTTTATAAGCTTGGAAACGAATCAGTCCTTCCAGTTCGGCGTCAAATGTCGTCGCACCTTTGGTATGAGCACAGCCAACGCCTGCCGCGTATTCGTGCTGAATGTTATTTACCGCGAGGGCTGCATCTACCCTATGAAGGACTACATTGGAGAAGAAAACAGTTCCACTGGTGAATTGAGGCGGAATTTTAACTTGACAGATCGCAGTCTGAATTTCTATTTGTTTGCCAGCTGTAGTGCATACGATGTCAAGCTGTGATAGTTCTCCTGTAACTGTATAGTGGCAGCCGTTCATTTTGATCGTCGCGGCTTGGCCGAAGGCTTGGCAGCCACTGTAGATGGGTGTAACTGTCAGCTCTTGGGTTGTGACTTGTTGCTGACCTTGACTCGCAAGTGTGCTTTCGAATGTTGCTTGGGAACATTTCACCTTGGGTCCTTTCTCGCCGGCAAGCGACGCTGTCACTTGAATTACGTGTTCGAAAACCTGATGACCTGTGATCACGACATTGTTGTTTAGGCCCGATGTCGCGTGCAATTGAGAAGCCTGCGCAATTGACGCCGCCGCCATGCTCATCGCCGCCACCGCGACAAGCGCGAGGCCGAGGGCCTTGATGTTCCGAGTCACTTCGATCGCTCCTCCGCTGTGTTTGGCCGGCCACCGATTCGATGCGGCCGACGTGGAGCGATCAGTGCTAGAGCGTAACCGCGTGTCCGGCAAGAACGGCGGAGTACGCTTCGGCCGCTTGTCGGCTTGGCCCTGCAACCTGCGTCCGATGGCCTTGCGCGCGCGCCGATTCGCGCGGATAACGTTATGCCCGCCCCGCTATAAGGCTTGCCCCACGATCCCGCAACCCGGCCTACCGGTCGCTTCAGGGGAGCGTGCGGAGCTGGTCGACCGGGGCGAAGTCGTCGCGGAGAGTGTCGGCGCCGAGGGCGAACGATTCGATTTCCGGCCGGTTGAGGGTGAAGACCCCTTCCCTCTGGCGCGCCTTCGAGACCACGAGCCTGGGCATCGGGCGGTCGGAGGCGAAGAGAACGATGTTGCCGCCGGCGGGTTCTCCTCCTTCGTAGATAAAGCCGGCAAGCTGAATCTGGTCGAAGACGTCGAGCAGAGTCGCTATCTCGGCTTTGACGAAGTCAAGAGGTTCGAGGTCGATCAGGTTGATTGCGTAGATGCCGTTCGGCTTGAGCACTCGCTTCACTTCCTCCGCCCACTCGGTGGTAGTGAGATGCCAGGGCACGGTGTAACCGCTGTAGGCATCGCCGACCACGACGTCGGCGCTGTCGCTCGGCACATCGAGCATCGTGATGCGGGCGTCGCCGATCGAGACCTGCAGCTCTGGAGGTTGTGGCAAGTCGAGCCGTTCGTCGACGAGATCGACCACGTCGCCATCGACCTCTAACACCGTTGCTTGGGAGCCTGGACGGCTCGCGATCAGCCAACGTGGAAGCGACAAGGCCCCGCCGCCGACGAAGACGACGTCGAGCGGTTCCCCAGCTGGGTATTTGGTGTCTATGCCCTCGGCGATCCAGCGCGTGTACTGGTAGTGGAGGCGAGTGGGATCTTCGGCATCCGCGTAGGAGTTGTAGGCATCGTCGAGGAGCAGCTGGAAGCTGTTCGCCCGTTTCGAATCCTCCAGGAGGCTCAAGCAGTGGTACTTGCTTTCTCGCAGGCACGGCGAATCGGAGGTCGCGGAAAGCGCCCCCAGTCCGAGCGCGACTATCACCACGCCGATCACGCCGACCGGTGAGATGAGGGGTGAGGAGGCCCCGAGCGCGATACCGATGACCAGGAGCACCGCCCCGATCAACAGCACAGCGGTGCCTGCCGGCATCAGGGGCATGATCACGAAGCCGGTGCCGAACGTTCCGATCAGGGCGCCGGCGGTTGCCCAGGCGGAGAGCTGGCCGACGATCGTGCCGCTCGCGCGAAGGTCGTGGAGCTGAAGGTGGGCGACGGCGGGGGAGACGGCACTGAGCACGGCGGCGGCCGGCACGAGCGCGGCGACCGTGATGCCGAGCGCGGCGAGGTCGCCGTCTCCGCGCGCCCCCGGACCGAGCCAGTGCACCACCGGCACCGTCAGCAAGGTGAGCAGGCCGCCGCCGACCAGGAGGCCGACGATCAGGAGGCGGGTGTCGGTGCGGTCGGCGAAGTACCCACCGACGGCGGCGCCGAGGGCGATGCCGGCCAGGGCGGCGCCGATGATCGACGTCGTCGTCTCCAGCGTCAATCCGACGTAGGGAGCGAGCAACCGCACCGCGAGGATCTCCAGCATGAGGACCGCGCCGGCAGCCACGAAGACCAGAGCGGCCGCGATGGGAAGTGGCAGCGCCTGCGGCAGCGCAGCCTCGACTGCCTCGTCGCTCTCCTCTCTGGCTGAGCTCTCCCGCGTAGCCATCGCGATCACAATACTGAGTTATCTTTGCCCTAATCAGGTTGCTATTCGCCTCACCCTCGCCGCCCGAAGCTGTGGCCGGCGGGGACGACTGTTCGGAGCTCGTGGACGGCGAGCTTGCGGAGGCGGCGACGCGCGGGGTTCGGCTTCGCCGGTAGGTCGGGGGACGCTTCGGTGCGTTCCAGCGGAGCGACCTCGGTTACGAGGACGTTGGTGACGCCTTCGCGGCGCTCCAGCCGCCCGCTTGCGCGGACCATCACCGCGGTGCGGACGAGCAGGCGGCGGCGGTCGTAGACGCGCTTCGGCACGACGAGGTTGACGGTGCCGCGCTCGTCCTCGAGCAGCATGAAGACGATGCCCTTGGCGGTCTCGGGGCGCTGGCGGGCGACGACCATGCCGCCGACCTCGACCTCGCTGCCCTCGTCGACCCGCTTCAGGTCGGTGCTGCGCAGGATCGCCGGGTCGAGCTCGGGACGCATCAGCTCCAGCGGGTGCTTGCCGTGGGCGATCCCGGTCGAGCGATAGTCGGCGATCATCTTGCCCCACTCGCCGAGCGGGGGCAGCTCGGGCGGGGTGGGCGGCTCGACCGGCAACGCCAGCTGGGTGCTGTCGCCGACGCGGTGACCGGTGGCGGTAATGCCGACGCGCCAGAGCGCGTCGCGGCGCTCGCTGCCGCCCTCGACCGGGATCCCGTCCAGCGCACCGGCCCAGGCCAGCCGTTCGAGGCTCGCCAGCCCGGCGCCGGAGCGCGAGGCCAGATCCGCCACCCCGCGGTAGGGCCCGCCCCGCTCGCGCTCCCCCACCAGCGCCTCCATCTCCTCCTTGCGTATCCCCTTCACGTAGCCGAGTCCGATCCGCACCACCAGCCCGCCCCGCACTTCCGGTGCCGGTGGGCCGATTTCCGCTGATATAGAGCGGTTTTCGGCCCGTCGGCGGGGGGTTTCGACGTGGCAGAGGACGCGGCTGCGGTTGGCGTCGGGCGGGGCGATGCGGAGGCCGCGGTGGCGCGCCTCGTTGACCAGCGAGTGGGGCGGGTAGAAGCCCATCGGCTGCTCGTTCAGCAGCGCGCAGAGGAACTCGGGGCCGCGGTGGACCCGCAGCCAGGCCGAGTGGTAGGCGAGCAGGCCGAAGGCGGCCGAGTGCGCCTTCGGGAAACCGAAGCCGGAGAAGCCCTGGATCTGGCCCCAGATCCGCTCGGCCAGCTCGGCCGGGACCCGGTTCTTCCGCCAGGCGCCCTCGACGAACTGCCGGTGGTAGCGCTCGATTGCCTCCTGGGAGCGCTTGCGGCTCATCGCCCGCCGCAGCCCCTCCGCCTCGGCGGCGGAGAAGCCGGCGCATGTCATCGCCACCTCGAGCACCTGCTCCTGGTAGACGATCGTCCCCAGCGTGTCCTTCAGCGCCGCTTCCAGCGAGGGGTGCGCGTAGGGGACCTCATACGCGTCCCCCTGCTCGCGCTGCGCCTTGCGCCTCTCTATATATGGGTGGACGGCGCCGCCCTGGATCGGGCCGGGCCGGACCAGCGCCACCTGCACGGTCAGGTCGTCGATGTTCTCGGGCCGGGTGCGCGGCAGCATCTGCATCTGCGCGCGGCTCTCGATCTGGAAGACGCCGGTGGTCTCGGCGCGGCGGATCGACTCGAAGGTCTCCTCGTCGTCGAGCTCGATCCGCGCAAGGTCGAGCCGCTCCCCCCGCGTCTCCTCCAGTTCCTCGACGCAGCGCTCGACCGCCGAGAGCATCCCCAGCCCCAGCAGGTCGATCTTGAGGAAGCCGGCGTCGCTGCAGGAGTCCTTGTCCCACTGGACGATCTGCCGTCCCTCCATCGCCGCCGGCACGACCGGGCAGACGTCGATCAGCGGTTGGGTCGAGATCACCATGCCGCCGGAGTGCTGGGAGGCGTGGCGGGGCAGGCCCATTGCCTCGCCGCTCAACTTCAGCAGCGCCTGCCAGCCGGGGGAGGAGGCCCGCTCGCGGCCGAGCGCGGCGACGACGTCGCGCTCGATCTCCCCTCGCGACTCGTGGAAGCCGACCGTGCCCGCGACCTTCTCGATCTCCTGCGGCCACAGCCCCAGCGCCTTGCCGAGGTCGCGGACGACCCCGCGCGGGCGGTAAGTCGGGAAGGCGGCGACTAGGGCCGAGCGGTCGGCGCCCCAGCGCTCGTGCACGCGCGGGATCAGCACCTCGCGCACGTCGCGCGGGAAGTCGAGGTCGATGTCCGGCATCTTGGTTCCGACCTCGTCGTTGAGGAAGCGGCCGGAGAAGAGGTTGGCCTTGACCGGGTCGATGTGGGAGAGGCCGGTGAGGAAGCAGACGACCGAGCTGACGCTGGAGCCGCGGCCGCGGCCGGGCGGCATGATCGCGCGGGCGGAGCCGCGGCCGCGCACCTCCACCGCCACCTCGCGGGCCAGCTCCAGCAGCTCGTGGTGGAGGAGGAAGAAGCCGGAGAGGCCGAGGTGGCGGATCGTCGCCAGCTCTTCGTCGAGGCGGGAGCGGGCTTCGGCGCGGTCCAGGGCCGACTCCTCCCGGTAGCGCTCGCCGAGCAGGTGGTCGCAGAGCTGGGTGAGGTCGGCGTCGGCGTCGGGATCCTCCGCCTTCGGGTACTTGTAGCCGAGCTGTTGGGTGAGGTCGAACTGGAGGCGCTCGGCGAGGCGGAGCGTCTCGGCGACCGCGTCCGGGTACTCGGCGAAGCGCCCCGCCATCTCCGCGGGCGAAGTGAGTGCCGAGCTGGCGTTGCCGCGACGGAACGGCTCGCACTCCTCCAGCATCTCGCCGCGGCGGACCGCGACGAAGGCGTCCTGCAGATGGGCGCGCTGTTCGGCGTGGGAGTGGACGTTGCCGGTCGCCACAGTGGGGACCCCGAGGCGGTCGGCGAGCAGCGCGAGCCAGCGGTTGCGGGCGCGGTCGTAGCGCCAGAAGGGTCGCTGCAGCTCGACCCGGAAGCGGTCGGGTCCGAAGGCCGCGAGCAACCGCCGCCCCAGCCGCTCCCCGCGCTCGGTCTCGCCCCGGGCGAAGGCTCCCGCCAGCGCCCCATCGCGGGCGCAGCCGGAGAGGCAGACGAGACCCTCGGCGTGCTCTTCCAGCTGGTCCAGGGTCGCCCGGGGTTGGGAGAGCACCCGGCCGGGGCTGTCGCGCGTGTGGGAGTGGGCCGCGGTCAGCAGCCGGCAGAGGTTGCGGTAGCCGTGCTCGCTTTCGACCAGGAGGGTGAGGTGGGCGAGCGCTGGCACCCCGAGGCCGGCCCGTGCGGATGGCGAAGGCAGCGCCACGGTCAGCTCCGCGCCGACGATCGGCCGCAGCGGAAGGTCTTCGCACGCCTCGGCGAATTCGCGCGATCCCCAGATGCCGTCGTGGTCGGTCAGCGCCAGCGCCGGGTAACCGAGCTCCGCGGCCCCGAGCGCCAGCTCGGCCGGGGTCGAGGCGCCGTCGAGGAAGGAGAAGGCCGAGTGCGCGTGCAGCTCTATATAAGGAGCGAGGCCGGCCATCAGGCGCGCTGCCGGTACCAGCGCCCGGTTACCTCGCAGCGGAAGACGACCAGCGAGCGCCCATCGCCCATCGCCAGCTCGAAGTAGCGACGCCGCAGCGGCCGCAAGGTCCACCAGCGGTCGTCGACCTCCCACTGCTCGCGCACCGCCCCCACCGCGCTCCCGTCAACCTGGCATGGTGCCCCCTCAGAGCCGACCTCGACCTCCGCCCGCTGAGGCGAATACAGCCGTCGCAGCCCGGGCGTCACCGCGCCCTCCGCGGTCGTTCAAGTAGTGGACCGCGCGGCCACCTCGAGAGTGACGGCTCGATCAGGCGCAGCAAGCGCTGCGTTCGCAGCGGCGATGAGAGCCTCCGGGTCGAGGGCGTAGCGCTTCGCAACTGCTCGCAAAGGCTCATCGACTCCGAGGTCTGGGTAGAGAAGCTCCAGTGCGACGGGTTCTTCGGCTCGAAGGGCAACCACCGCGCGGGGATGCTGCTTGTCTGCTTTATCGGCAGAGGCGTCCTTTGTGAGGACAATCGAGATCGCGTTGGCTTCCTTGTCGTAATCGGCGTGCATATCAGTCGTCGGGAAATGTCGTGATGACGAAGTCCGGATCGTCCCTGGCAAGAACCACGATAATCGCACGGTTGCCAGTCCCCAATCCGGTGAGACGGAGATTCCAAAACCGCTCCTAAAGCTCCGGGAAGGGAGTGAGGGCGGCCCAGCGCTCGGGGACGCGGGAGGCGAGGTTGATCGGGAGGATCTTCAGAAGGGAGTCGGAGCCCTGGGCGGAGCGGACCTCGCGGACGGCGGTGCCGAGGCGCCGGCGGCGCGGCTCCTCGCCGCCGACCGCGAGCTCGAGCTGATCGGCGGCGGGTGGGCCGAGGCCGACCGCGCGCAGCCGCAGCGCGGTGGCGGGGCCGGGCAGCGCTTCCAGGCGCGGGGCCAGGACCGAGCGCAGCACCCGGGCCGAGGCACTCGGCCGGCCCAGGCCCTGCTCGACGCTCCAGCTGCCGCCGGCGGCGAGCAGAGCACCGAGGCGGAGGCCGAGCAGCGTGCGCCCGCGGCGCTGCGGCGCCGCCAGCAGACGGTCGACCAGGAGGCCGAGGGCACGGTCGAGCTGGCGCCCCGCCGTCCCCTCCGGGAGGTCGACCTGCTCGGCCAGCTCTTCGTGCGGCGTTCGCGGCCGCAGCGGGTCTTCCTCGCCGCGGGCGAGGCGCAACGCCTCGAGCCCGAGCGGGCCGAAGCGGTCGGCCATCTGGTCGGCTGAGATCGCGCCCAACGCGCCCATCGTCTCCACCCCCAGCCGCTCCAAGGCGATGACCAGCTCCTCGGCTTCGGCCGCTGGGGGGTCGAGGCGGTGGGGGAGGATCGAGACCCGCAAGGAGGCGACGAAGGAGCGCAGTGTGGACGGCGGGACGATGCCGGCGCCGACCGTTGCACTCCCTCGCGCCGGCGAGCTGCCTCGCCCCGTCAGCTTCCAGGCAGCGGCGAAGGCGGCGAGCCGGGTTGGAGCCACCCCGATCCGAATCCCGGGCCCGACCGCCTTCCGCACCGCAGCGATCACCCCGACGCTATCGCCCCCGTGGATCCCCTTCAACCCGTCGAGCGCAAAGAATGCCTCACCCGCCCGCTCCGACTCGACCGCGGCGCCGATCGCCTCCAGTCGCCGCACCAGCCCCTCCGTCCGCTCCCCCGCCTCGACCGGATCGGGAGGCGAAGGGTGCCCGGGCCGCAGCCCCCCGGAGCGACCCGGGCACGTTGGAGTCGTCAAGCGACTGTCTACGACGCAAGCGATCTCCATACGAACATATGTTCGGGTATTGAGCGGACGGAGTCAAGAGAAAATTTGACGCCCTCACAAGAGTTGACATAGCTGGTAGTTTCTCAGCAATCAGAAAGTTCCTAGCAATGAAGAAAGACATTCTGAAACTCTCCATTCTCGTCCTCGCAGCCCTCGCGCTGTTCATCGCTGGCTGCGGCGACAGCAGCAGCGGCAGCGACAGCGGAAGTAACGGTGGAAGTAGCAGCGGTAGCGGCAGCAGCAGCGGCAGCGACGAAGAGGCTCTGACCAAAGCCGAGTTCATCAAGCAGGCCGACGCGCTCTGCAAAAAGGTCGACGAAAGAGAGTTCGGCGAATACACGGCGTGGATCGAAGCCGAAAAGAAAGCGCTCAAAGGGCTCTCTCCCAATGCGACCACGGAAAAAGCGATCCGGGTGATCTTCATACCCTCAATCCGCGGCCAGATCGGCGAAATAAGCGCGCTCGGCATCCCCGAGGGGGACGAGGAAGAGCTCGAACAGTTCTTCGACCAGGTCGAAGTCGGTCTCGAAAAAACTGAAGAGGACCCATTGAGCGCCAACGGGACCATCGAAGAAAGCCCCTTCTACGGCGCGTACAAACTGGGACGCGCCTACGGCTTCAAAGACTGCGACGAAATCTCCTAAATCTTGAACAATTTCCACCCCGCGTCCGTAGCTCAACGGTTAAAGGCCATGACCCTTCCTAGAAGAAGCCGTGCGTTGATCATCCAGTCGGCGGACTTTTTTCCCAGCCGGCGATCTTTCGGCCGCTCTGCGGCTACTGCACGGTCGCTCTTCGCGGATACGCTCGGGCCCAAGAGCAGCGGCCTTTGGCGCCGCAGATACGGGTTCGATTCCCGTCGGGCGCTCTGCTCTACATAGACGATGGAGGACTCGCTCGCCGACAAGTACGAGGTCGAGGCGACCGAGCTGAAGTGGCAGGAGCGCTGGCGGGAGGCGGCGGTCGAAGTCGCGCCCGACCCGGCCGAAGGGGGGCACGGGGCATATTGCTCGAGCACGGCCCCGTTCACGAGCGGAAGTGCACACATGGGCCACGTCCGCAGCCACTCGATCTGCGATTCCTTCGTCCGCTTCCGCCGCCGCCAGGGCGATGCCGTCCTCTACGCCTGCGGCTTCGACGCCTTCGGCCTGCCCTCGGAGATGGGGGCGCTCGACCATGGAGTGACCCCGGACGAATGGGTCAAGAGCTGCGCCGAGCAGATGCGGGAGCAGTTCACCCGGCTTGGCTTCTCGATCGACTGGTCGCGGTCGTTCCTCTCCAGCGATCCCGAGATGTACCGCTGGTCGCAGTGGCTGTTCTTGAAACTGCTGGAGAAGGACCTCGTCTACCGGCAGGAGAGCCAGGTCGAGTGGTGCCCCAGCTGCCGCACCGTGCTCGCCAACCTGCAGGTCGAAGACGGTACCTGCTGGCGCTGCCACGGGCCGGTCGAATTCGTCGACCGCAACCAGTGGTGGCTACGCCGCAGCGCCTACAACGCCGAGAGCCACTACCGGCTCGAGGAGCTCGAGTCCGAGTGGAGCGAGATCGCGCTCGCCGCCCAGCGCGCCAGCCTCGGGATCGTCGAGGGGATCGAGTTCGACGCGCAGGCGCTCGACGGCTCGAGCCTGACCGTCTTCACCACCCACTCCGACGCGACCGAGGAAGCCGAGTTCGTCCTGATCTCGCCGAACCATCCCGACGTCGGGCACTGGATCTCCAGCCCCGAGGTCGAGGGGGCGCTGACGCAGGCGCGCCGCGGCGGCGGCAAGCGCGAGGAACGACGCGACGCCAGCCTCTGGGCGGTCGCCTCCGGCGACATGGTGATGGCGCCGGGGATCCCGGACCCGATCCCGGTCCTGATCTCGCCCTCGGTCGACGCTCGCTACGGACCGACCGCGGTGCTCGGGATCCCGGCCAAGGACAGCACCGACCGGGCCCTCCGGGAGTTCATGCCCGAGCAGGGCCTCGGCATGAGGGTGAAGCCGCCGAAGGCGAGCTTCAGGCCGGCGACCCGCTACCGCGCCGGCGACTTCACGATCTCCCGGCAGCGAGCCTGGGGCGCGCCGATCCCGCTGATCCACTGCCCCGAGTGCGGCACCGTGCCGGTCCCTTACGAGGACCTGCCGGTGCGGCTGCCGGAGAACCTTGCCTCCGAGCCGGGGGCCGGGCTGGACCGCTTCCCGGACTTCCTCGAATGCAGCTGCCCGCGCTGCGGCAAGTCCGCCCAGCGCGAGCCGGACACGCTCGACTGCCACATCGACGCGGCCTGGTCCTACGTGCCCCCCGCGGTCCCTCCCGAGGCCCGCGCGGACACCATGTTCGAGCACCCGGACGTGCCCTCCTGGCTGCCGATGAAGCAGCTCTTCCAGGGGGCCGACAACGGCCAGTTCAGCCTCAACATGCGGCTCGGGGCGAAGATGCTGCGCGATGTCGGCGTCTTCGACTTTCTCCCCGAGGGCGAGCCTTTCGGAGCGGCGCTGATGCACGAGATGGTCCAGAAGGACGGCCGCAAGATGAGCAAGCACATCGGAAACGTCGTTAATCCTCAGGACTTGGTCGCCGAGTACGGCGCCGACGCGATCCGCTTCGCCATGCTCTACGCGGCCGCGCCCAGCCGCCCCTTCAACTGGAACGACCTGGCGCTCAAGCACTGCGCCTCCTTCCTCTCCGGTTTCTGGTCCTACGCGCAGCCGCGACTGGAAGCGCGCCAGGGGTTGCCCGAGGACGCCGCGATCGAGACCGGCGGCAAATGGCGCTCCCGGCTGGAGCTCTGGTGTGAGAAGGGCAGCGAGCGGGTCACCCAGCACTTCGAACGACTCGAACCGCACCAGGCGGCCCGCAACATCATGCGCCTCGCCGAGCGGGTGCAGGATTTCGAGAAACGTGTGATCAAGCAGCGCGGCGAGCTCGACGAGGCCGACGAAGACGCGCTCGCGATCGCCCTGCTGCGGGTGGTCGCGCTGCTCGCGCCGGTCGCTCCCCATCTGGCGGAGGAGCTGTGGCAGCGGGCCGGCAGGGAGGGCTTCGTATGCCAGGCGCCATGGCCGGGAGCCGGAGGCCCGACTGCCGGGGAGCGCCAACCCCAGCCGGTGCAGACCGGCGCCCCGAGCTAACCCCCAGAACTTCTCACCAAGGATTGGATGTGAACCATGCGCAACGTCGAGCTGTCCCCATCTGTAACCAACCACTTAGAAATCGTCGCCGGCGAGGCGGGCTTCGAGGAGCCGCCGCGCAGCGTCGGCGCCCGCCTGGCGCCGTTGCTGCCCGACGACGTCCACGACGCCCTGATCGGCTTCCGCCAGGGAGGCGACCAGGGAGCGGTCTTCCTCCGCGGCGTCGGCCCCGGCGAGATCCCGGCGGCGGCCGAGAACTACACCCACCTGCAAGTCGCCTCGCCCCTGTTGCTCGGCCTGGTCTCGCTGATCGCGACGCCGGTCTCGGCCCGCAACGAGTGGGACGGCGCGCCGCTGACCGACATCAAGGTCACCGCCGGGCTCGAGGACACCGTCTCCAGCAAGGGCAAGGGAACCCTGCCCTTGCACCAGGAGGACCAGCACCTCGAGCACCCGCCGGACGGCCTCGCCCTGCTAACGATCAAGGGCGGCTCGCCGACCAGGCTGGCGCCGACCGTGGAGATCGTCGAGGCGCTCGAAGCCGAGGCCGGACCCGACGCGGTAGAGACCCTGCGCCAGCCGAACTTCAGGCACCGCATGCCCGACAGCTTCGACGGCGCCGGCTGGGGCGCGGATACCCCGATCCTCTTCGGCTCCGCGGAGATGCCCGAACTGAAGGTCGACCTGACGACCACCGAGGCGATCGACGAGGAGGGCAAAGCCGCCTTCGCCGCTCTGGTCGAGGCGACCGACTCGGTCGCCACAGATCTCGATCTTACCCCCGGCAACCTGCTCGTCTTCGACAACCGCCGCTGGCTCCACGGCCGCGGCAAGAAGATCCCCACCAGCTCCGAACGCTGGCTTCTCCGCAGCCTCTTCGTCTACGACACCTGGCGGACGCAGAGCGGCGGCGAGAGCGGGGAGAGCGAACTTGTCGTCCACGCATAGGAGCCCACAAATGTGCGAGAGGATCAAGCTTGCGGGTCTGGCCATAGCGGCGCTCATGGCGGTCAGCCTCATGGGAGTTTCGTCTGCGAGCGCCGCCAACGGCGAGCTCCACGCCGGCGCAAGCGTGAACGCAAGCGCCGTCCTCGTAGGCCACCAGCAAGTCGAAAACGTCTTCCAAGTCACATCTACGCTCGCCGAAGGCAAAGGACCCAAAGTCCGGTGCGCTCAAGCCACATTCGAAGGAACAGTCCAAGGCAAAGCGCCCCAAGTCACAACGCAAGAGCTGACCCTGACACCGACATACTCCAACTGCACGGCATTCGGCCAAAACGCGACCGTCAGGATGAATGGCTGCAAGTACACAGTCACAGGCGGCCAGCCCGAACCGCTGACAGCCCTGGTCGACATCGCGGGCTGCACAGCCGGTAAAAAGATCGAAATCCAAACCGGTATCTGCCAAGTCAAAGTGCCCGACCAGAGCGGCCTCGGCCACATCGTCTTCGAAAACAAAGCGGGACCGCCGGAACACGTCGAAGCTCAAGCGACAATCTCAGGCATCGCTCACGAATACTCCGCCGGCATCGGCTGCGGGCACACTAAAGCCGCCGTCACAAACGACGGCACATACCACGGCAAAGTCACATTCAAAGCCTTCGAAGACGACGGCACCGAACAAGTGACCGAGCTCGAACATCAATTCGACCGGTCTGTGGCGGGGGCGCAGGAAGAGCTGAGCGCAACATAGCGCTGAACTCCGCACAAATCGACGCGCGTGCAGACCTATTGGTCAGGCTGGGCGGGCACAGCTTTTAATAGCTGCGGCGCCGACTACAGCTAGAGGAGCGTTCGAATGATTTGCAACATCGAGGCTTTCGGCCTCGCGCATGTCGCAGTGGCGGCGATTAGTATGGCAGTGTCAATGGCTCAAGCTGCCAATTCCACGGGATATTGAACAAAATATGAAGGCTCTCGGCCTCGCGTTGGTCGCGGTGGCCGCAATGAGCATGGCGGCGGCGCTCGGTGGCGCAGGGTGCGCAATTGCACGCGACAGCGCAACAAAACGTCGTGATCACAGGTCACCAGCATGCCGGTGAAAATGTATTCCAAGTAACAACCTCGACCGCCGAAGACAAAGGTCCCAAAATCAAATGCGCGCAAGCGACATTCGAAAGCACAGTCCCGTACATAAGTGGAACCCAAGTTACAACGGACGAGCTGACAATTACACCGACCTACACTGGCTGCACGGCGTTCGGTCAAGCCATGTCGATAAAAATGAACGGTTGCCACTACACAGCGACAGGTTTGGGTCAAGCGGCCAAAACAGCGCAGGTCGACATCGTCTGCGTGACAGCAGGTAAACAAATCGAAATCCAAACCGGGATCTGCCAAATCAAAGTTCCAGCACAAACTACCGCTGGGCATATTATGTTCGCCAACATTCCCGGGGAACCGCACCACGTAACAGCCACGGTAACAATCAATCAAATCAAACACGAATACTCGGCGGGCATCGGCTGCGCTCATGCCAAAGCCGCTACGACACAAGACGCCGATTATGAAGGCAACGTTCATTTCCAGGCGTATAGAGACCTAGGAATTCAACATCAAGTTCAAAGGCCTACACCACCGCCAAATTCAGACGGTCACCTCTACACCGAATACACACACGGACAACAGGTCGGCCTACAGGCGACATAGATCTCCTGAATAGAACGGGGCCTGTCCGGCCCCGTTCTATTCAATGGCATAACTGCGCCTCGCACGAATCGACGCGCGCGCAAAGCAGTCGGACGTAGTTTGCAGGGAGATTCGGACTGCGCCAGAGCACGGAGCCTTAAGTGCTCTACAAACCTTGACTGGTAGCGCCTACCGACTTATAGATAGCCGGTCTAAGGACGCACCGCGCCTAATCAGGCACGGTGCCTGCAACTACTACACAGGAGTCATAAAGAATGATCCGTAATATCAAGGCCCTCGGCCTCGCGCTTGTCGCGGTGGCGGCGATGAGCATGGCAGCGGCAGCGGTGGCGCCGGCGGCGCAATTGCACGCGACAGGGCAACAAAACGTCGTGCTCACAGGTCACCAGGAGGGCGAAAACGTCTTCCAAGTGACAACGTCGCTCGCCGAAGACAAAGGCCCGAAAATCAAATGCGGGCAAGCGACATTTGAAAGCACAGTTCCCTTCCAAGGCGGAACCCAAGTCACAACCCAGGAGCTGACAGTTACACCGATTTATCATAACTGTACGGCATTCGGTCAAACCGCAACGGTCAAAATGAATGGCTGCCACTATACAGCTACAGGTGTAGGCCAACCAAACAATACAGTGGCAATAGACGTGGTCTGCACGACAGCCGGTAAACAAATCGAAATCACTACCGCGATCTGTCAAGTTAAAGTTCCGGCGCAAACCACCGCTGGGCATATTGTGTTCAAAAATGTGGCTGGACACACAGTAACAGGTGAAATAACAGTTAATCAAATCAAACACGAATACTCGGCGGGTATCGGCTGTGGTCACACCAAAGCCGCTACGACACAAGACGCCGATTATGAAGGCAACGTTCATTTCCAGGCGTATAGAGACCTAGGAATTCAACATCAAGTTCAAAGGCCTACACCACCGCCAAATTCAGACGGTCACCTCTACACCGAATACACACACGCTAATGTAGCGCTGGGTCTGGAAACGACATAGGTAGGTAGGTCGAGAGTTCACTTGATCAAATAGATTGATCGAGCAGCAGTCGGAACGGGGGCGGCGGATTAATTCGCGGCCCCCGTTCGTTTCTTGACAAGAACCCTTTCGTTCCGATAAGCTAGATCTACCCTCTCCGAGTGGGAATCGGGAATAAGAGGGATTGAAGAATGAACGAGAGCGATTTCCGGCGATGAGCGGGGGGTGGTTTGGAGATGTCGAAGCTCGACGGGCCTGGGCAGCGAGCATGGTGAGATGGGCCTGTTTCTTTACGTTGGCCTTGGTGGCTGCCTTGGTGATCGCGCCGAGTAGCGAGGCAACGCCAATCGGGGATGATGAAGAGTTGTGGCGGGCAGGAGGCAGCGGGGTGGGAGCGGGGAATCTGGACCTTCCGTTTGGTCTGGCGAGCGACCCGGTCACCGGTCACGTCTACGTCGTCGAGCTGGACAACAATCGGGTAAGCGAGTTCACGCCTTGGGGCGGGTTCGTAAAGGCTTTCGGGTTCGACGTGGCACCGGGGGCGGTAAACGAGGAGCAGGAAGTTCGATTGCGCGCAGCGGAAGGTCAATTCAAACTTAGTTTCGGCGGCGATTCGACTTTTGACTTGGATTTCAACGCCATGAGCCTTGTAGTGGAAGGCGCACTGAACGGACTGCTATCGATCTCGGGGAGCGGGGGAAGCGTCAGCGTCGAGACGGTGCCCGGTAACCCCAACGGCACGGTCCCCTATATCTACTTGGTCACTTTCGAAGACTCCCTGGGCGGCGCCGACGTAGAGCAGCTGGGGGCCGAGGACGGCGCGACGCCGCTGAGCGGCGGCCTGCCCTCGACTTACCTGTTGGTGCGCACGCGGGCGGACGGGACCCCCGGGGGGCTCGGCCTCGAGTCCTGCACGGCGG
The DNA here is from genome assembly GCA_963846515.1 of uncultured Solirubrobacterales bacterium. Taxonomy (GTDB): domain Bacteria; phylum Actinomycetota; class Thermoleophilia; order Solirubrobacterales; family 70-9; genus VAYN01. The sequence continues at coordinate 220,406 of CAWJWC010000006.1, forward strand.
AATCGGGCTGCAAGGCGGGTATCGAAGGTGCCGGGCCGGGGCAGCTCGCCAACGCGCGCGGGGTGGCCGTCGACCCCGCCGGCAACGTCTACCTGCGCGAAGTCAGCAGTGGCAACCTCCGGGTGCAGAAGTTCGACTCGGCAGGGCGCTTTCTCCTGATGTTCGGCGGGGAAGTGAATAAGACGACGGGCGCCGATCGCTGCACCAAAGCCGATCTCGAAGGCGGCGACGTGTGCGGAAGCGGGGTCGCGGGAGCCGGCAATGGCGAATTCGGCGCAAGTTTCAGCGCCAGCATCGTTCTCGGCCCCGACGGCAAACTGTTCGTCGGGGACATCGAACGCATTCAGCGCTTCGATCAGGACGGCGAATGGGAGCTCTCTATACCGTTTGCGGGAGCCACCATTCACGACCTCGCGATCGCCCCCGGCAGCGGCGACTTCTATGCTGCCCTAGGAGCGCCGCCAAGTGGCAACTTCCAGAACGTCCGCATCCTCGACGGAAGCACCGGCGACGAAAAAGGGGTCCTCGAAGCAGAAGAAGAGCCGAAAGTAACCGCCGGGCCGGTCGCCACCGATCCCAGCGGGAACGTCTTCGCTCGAAGGAACCAGCCCTCAGGCGCACTGCCCCTCTTGCAGTTCGACCCGACTCACAAACAGGTCTCGGAATTCGGCGCGACGGCGCCCACCCCTATTATCGATCTCGGGACGAATATGATCGGCGACTTGCACGTTGTCTCCAATCAGTCAGGCATTATGGTTGCCTTCGGACCAGGCCCGACCGAGTTCGAAGCCCCGCCGAAAGCTCCGCCAGAGATCGCCGAGCAGTTCGCCGTCTCCGTGCAGCGCGATTCGGCGACGGTAGCGGCGGAGATCAATCCACATTTTTTCTCTGACACCCGCTACTACGTGGAGTACGGGACCGGCGAGTGCGCTAGTGGCGGCTGCCCGCTGAGCGAGCCGCTGCCGCCCGGCCCGTTCCTGACCTCGAAAACCTCGAACGTCCCGGTGCGCGCCGCGGGCGTCTTCCTGGAGGGCCTTGCCCCGGGAACCACCTACCACTACCGGTTCGTCGCCGAGAGCAGCGGCGGGGGGCCGGTCTACGGGGTCGACCCCGACGGCGAAGGCCCCGAAGAAGCAAGCGAGGAAGACGGTCTCGATGCCACCTTCGTGACCCCCGACCCGATCGCGCCGAAAGCCTGCCCCAACGACCTCTTCCGCGGCGGCGCCGCGGCGCGGCTGCCGAACTGCCGGGCCTACGAGATGGTCAGCCCGGTCGACAAAAACAACGGCGACATCAAAGCACTGGTCAACCTCGTCAGCTTCCCGACCAGCGTCATCCGGAGCGCCGAGGACGGCAACCGGCTGACCTACTCCTCCTATCGTGCTTTCGCCGATCCCAAAGGTGCCCCCTTCACCAACCAGCTGCTCGCCACCCGCGGGCAAGTGGCTTGGGAAAGCGAGGCGATCGATCCTCCTCAGGGCGTGGCTGCCAACCAGGACAACTTCAACATCATCGGCAACAACTTCAAGGACTTCTCCGCGGATCTCTGCATAGGCTGGCTGGTTGTCGCGCCCGAACCGCAGCTCGACCCACCGCGCGACGCCAAAGACCGCTACAACCTCTACCGGCGCGATAACTGCGGGGCGGGGGAAGAAAGCTACGAAGCGCTAATCCCCGTGGAGCCGAGCATTCCCGAGCCCCAGGGCGCCTCCGCCGACGGGGCGGCGGCGATCTTTCGGGCGAGAAGCAACCTCACCTCCGAAGGGCCGAGCGGGGTCTGGCAGGCCTTCTACGCGAGCGAAGGGGATCTGCATCTGCTTTGCCGGCTGCCGAGCGGGGCGCCGAGCGGCGGCAACTGCTCGGCAGGGACCGGCGGGGAGTCCACTACGGGTGTTTCCCTGTCTGAGATGGGTCGGTTGGCAAGCATAGAGAACGCGATCTCCGCCGACGGCTCGCGCGTCTACTGGACCGACTCGGCGAGCCAGCAGACCGGCGCCGGCAAGGTGTATTTGCGGATCAACCCCGGCGGGGAGCAGAGCGCCGTGAGCGGCGAAGCCTGCACCGAACCGAGCAAAGCCTGCACGCTGAAAGTCTCCGAGACGAAATCGACGCGGGACTCGCGCTTCCTGGTCGCGACGCCCGACGGCTCGAAAGCGCTCTTCGAGGTGACCGAAGGCCCGAACGAAGGCGATCTCTGGGAATTCGCCCTGGGAGGGACGACCCGCCTCGTCGCCGGGGACATCCTCGGCGTGGCGGGGGCGAGCGAGGATCTTTCGCGGATCTACGTCGTCTCAGAGGAAGCGCTTGACGGCGCCGCGGTGGCCGGAGAGCCGAATCTCTATCTGGCCGAAGGCGAGGAGAAGACGTTTATCGCAGCGCTGTCGCAGGTCGACGTGGCGGCACAATCCGGCTTGGGGGAACAGATCCCGTCGGTGACCGCGCGCAAACCGATCTACCACGCGGCGCAGGCGTCTGCCGACGGCAGCGCCCTGGCCTTCATCTCGACGGCGGAGATCGGCGACTACGACAACACCGACATAAGCAACGGGGAGGCGGATTCGGAGGTCTACCTTTACGAGGTCGGCTCGGACGGGCCGGTGTGTATTTCCTGCAACCCAAGCCGCGCGCGGCCACGCGGAAGAGTGGTGAAACTGAGGAGCAACGTCGAAGGGACCCTGCCGATCGCGGCGACGTTGACGCTGCCGACGACGATGCTGCACGACCCGCGCTCGATCTCGGCCGACGGCGGCCGCGTCTTCTTCAACAGCTTCGACCCGCTCCTATCACGGGACACCAACGGCGCCGCCGACGTCTACATGTGGGAGAGCGCGTCCAATAAAGCGGCCTGCGCCTCCCTGGGCGCGGAGCTCTACGTGGCGAGCGCCGCCGGCTGCCTCAGCCTGATCGGCTCCGGCGAAAGCCCCGAGGACTCCGAATTCCTCGATGCGAGCGCGAATGGCAACGACGCCTTCTTCGTCACCAACGCCAGCCTGCTCGGCCAGGACCCCGGTCTCTTCGACGTCTATGACGCCCGCGCCGGCGGCGGCCTGCCTCCGCCCCCGATCCCGGCGCCCGACTGCCAGGGGGAAACCTGCAAGCCCGCGGCCACTGCGCCGAACGACCCGACGCCGGCCAGCTCCGCCTACGTCGGCCCCGGCGACCTGAACGAAAAGGCGACCAAGAAGAAGAAGGCCAAGAAGAAGAAAAAGGCCAAGGGCAAGAAGCAAAAGCAGAAAAAGAAGAAGCAGAGCCGCAAGGGGAGGGCAGCTCGATGAAGGCGGCAAGGGGGATCGTCCTTCTCATCGCCGCAACGCTTCTGTTTGCCGCTCCCGCGCAGGCGGAGTTCGGCCTGAAAAACGTCCGCGGTGGCTTCTTCAACGAGGCCGGGGAACCCGAGAGGCAGGCAGGCTCCCACCCCTTCGTGGCGGTTACCGCCTTCGACGTGAACACGAGGATCGACCCGGAGTTCGGCGAGGTTCCCGACGAAGCGGCGAAGTTCGTGCGCTTCGAGCTGCCGGCCGGCTTCGTCGGCAGCCGCACCGCGGTTCCCACCTGCGCCACCGCCGACTTCCTCCAGATCGGCGGAGACGGACGCACGCAGTGCGCCGATACGACCGCGATCGGGTTAGCGCGGCTGCGGATAATCGACCCCAACGAAGGCTTCAACGAGCCCGTCTATAACCTCGTACCGCCGCCGGGGGTGGCGGCCAAGTTCGGCTTCATCGCCTTCAACACGCCGGTCACGGTTGAAGTCGGGATCAACGACCGCCAGCCCTTCAACCTCGTCGCCTCCTCGGTCAACATCGCCCAGACCGTCGACTTCTTCGGGGCTGAACTGCAGATCTGGGGGATTCCCTCAGACCCCGCCCACGATCCGCTGCGCGGGCGTTGCCTTGACGTCACTGCCGGCCCCAATGGCGAGGCGAGATCGCTGGGAAACTGCAAAACCGATGCCCCCAGGGTTCCCTTCCTGACCGTGCCGCGCTCCTGCACGGGGCCGCTGGTGACCAGCTACGAAGCGGTCTCCTGGCAGCGTCCGAATGCGCCGCCACTGAAAGGGAGCTTTACCTCGCCGTCGATGACCGGCTGCTCGATACTCGGCTTCGCGCCCACGGTCACTGCGAAGCCGACCGCGATCACCGCGGAGAGCGCCTCGGGCCTCGATTTCGACATCGAGATCAACGACGAAGGCCTGACCAGCGTCAAAGATGGCGCCACGGCACAGTCGGATCTCAAGGACTCGACGGTGACGTTGCCGGCGGGGATGACCGTCAACCCGTCCTCGGCGAACGGCCTCGCCGTCTGCTCCAAAGCGGGCTATGAGGCGGAGTCGCTCGCCACGGAGCCGGGCCAGGGCTGCCCGCAGGCCTCCAAGGTTGGCGAGGTCGAGGTCGAAACCCCGCTTCTGGCGGACGGGGAAACCCTGCACGGCTCGGTCTTCCTCGCCAGCCAGGACGACAACCCCTTCGGCACCCTGATCGCCCTTTACATGGTGATCAAGGACCAGAATCTGGGGGTCCTGATCAAGCTGCCGCTGAAAGTCGTGCCGAACGAAGAACAGGGCCCCAACGCCGGGCGGTTGGTGACGACTCTCGGCGACGCTCCCCAGACCCCCTTCTCGGCCTTCCGCTTCCACTTCGTCGAAGGCGCCCGCGGCCCGTTGGTTACGCCGCCGGCCTGCGGCAACTACACGATCGAGTCCCAGTTCGCCCCCTGGGCGGATCCCGCCAACCCGCTTCCCTCCCCCGCCGGCTTCGACATCGTCGCCGGGGTTGGCGGCGGATCCTGCCCACCGGGTGGCGTGCCGCCCTTCAATCCCGGTTTCAGCGCCGGTTCGCTGAACAACGCCGCGGGCGCCTACTCGCCCTTCAACATGCGCCTCACGCGCTCGGACGGCGACCAGGGGATGACTCGCTTCGACGCGGTGCTGCCGAAAGGGGTGGTTGGCAAGCTCGCCGGAATCGCCAGATGTCCCACTGCGGCGATTGCGACGGCGAAAGCCAAAACCGGTCGCCAGGAGCTCGCCAACCCGAGCTGTCCTGCGGGATCTGAGATTGGCCGCACCCTCACCGGAGCGGGGGTCGGCTCGATCCTCACCTACGTTCCGGGCAAGCTCTACCTCGGTGCCCCCCTGGGCAGGGCTCCGCTTTCGGTGATCGCGATCACCCCGGCGGTGGCAGGCCCCTTTGACGTCGGCACCGTCGCCCTGCACGAGGCGCTCACTGTCGACCCCGAGACCGCCGAAGTGAAGGTCGACGGTGCCCTCTCCGATCCGATCCCCACCGTGCTTCGAGGAATCCCGGTCAAGGCCAAGGACGTCCGCGTCTACGCCGACCGCCCCGACTTCACCCTCAACCCGACCAGCTGCGTCCCTAAGCAGACCAAAGCCACGCTGTTCGGCAGCTTCCTCGACGTCTTCAGTACCGCCGACGACGCTCCCGCACAGCTGCAGGACCGCTACCAGGCGGCCAGCTGCGCCTCGCTCAAGTTCAAGCCACAGCTAGAGCTGCGCCTCAAAGGCGGCACCAAGCGCGGCGCTCACCCGGCGCTGCGGGCGGTGGTCAGCTACCCGAAAGGCCTCGAGTACGCCAACACCAAGAAGGTCATCGTCACCTTCCCCCGCTCCGCCTTCCTCGAGCAGGCCCACATCCGCACCGTCTGCACCCGCGTGCAGTTCGCTGCGAACGCCTGCCCGGCGGGCTCGATCTACGGCAAGGTCAAGGCCTTCACGCCGATCCTCGACGAGCCGCTCAGCGGCAACGTCTACCTGCGCTCCTCCTCAAACCCCTTGCCCGACCTCGTCTTCGCGCTAAAAGGCCTAATCGACTTCAACGCGGTCGGCCGCGTCGACTCGGTCAACGCCAGCATTCGGATCAGCTTCGCGACGATCCCCGACGCCCCGATCTCGAAAGTTATCGTCGAGATGCAGGGCGGCAAGAAGGGCCTGATCGTCAACAGCCGCAACCTCTGCGCCCACCCCTCGCGCGCCAAAGCCGACTTCACCGCCCACAACGGACGGATCCTCAATACCCAGCCGGTGGTAAAGGCTACGTGCGGGAAGGGGAAGGGGGGAAGAAGTAAGGGAGAGTCGGGCGGACGGCCACGCCGGGCCCGACGCGGTAGAGACCCTGCGCCAGCCAAGCTTCAGGCACCGCATGCCCGACAGCTTCGACGGCGCCGGTTGGGGCGAGGCCACCCCGATCCTCTTCGGCTCCGCGGAGATGCCCGAACTGAAGGTCGACCTGACGACCACCGAGGCGATCGACGAGCCGCTCTGATCGCCCTGGTCGTGGCGACCGACTCGGTCGCCACAGACCTCGACCTCACCCCCGGCAACCTGCTCGTCTTCGAAACCGCCGCTGGCTCCACGGCAAGAAGAGTCATCCAACAGCGGAGCGATCAAATGATTCGCAGTATCAACTCCTTCGGCCTACGCGTGTCGCCGTGGCGGCAATAACCATGGCGCCAGCGTCAATGGCTCACGCTGCCCAATTCCATGGGACATCGAGCAAAAACGTCGCTACCACAGGTGACCATAAAGTGGAAAACGTATTTCAACTCACAAGGGCGCTGGCCGAAGACAAAAGACCCAAGCTGAAATGCCAGCAAGCGACATACGAAGCACAGCGCCTATCGAGGTGGAAGCCAAGTCACAGTTCAAGAACTGACAGTGACGCCCCTCTACGACAATTGTATGGTGTAAGGACATCACAACTGGCCTAGTTCAAAGAAGAGACAGCCACCTCTACATCGAATATACCCACGCTGGGACCGCACTCGGCCTGGAAGTACCATAGATCGAAGTAGGAGGACGGGGCCCCGGGCGGATCCCTCCAAGTCAAGACGGGCGCAGTATTACCCGCGCAAATCAACGCGCGCGCAAGGTCGTCGGACGCAATTTGCAGCGCCACGTCGATTAGTGGCCGAGGCGTACCTCTCCGTTCTTGCCTGACACAAGGTTACGCTTTAGTACTTATTGCACCAACGTCGGTTTTCGTGACCGAGACGGAGGCCGGCCAATTACAAACCCCAAAGAGGAAGCGATCAGATGACTCGAAAGCTAAAAACTCTCGGCCTCGCCTCCGTCGCCGTGGCGGCGATGAGCATGGCCACGGCGTCTTTGACGCAAGCCGCGCAACTGCACGCGACATCGAACCAAAACATCGTGGTAACAGGTCACCAGCATGCTGGTGAAAACGTATTCCAATTGACAACGTCGCTGGCCGAAGACAAAGGTCCCAAGGTGAAATGCGCGCAAGCAACATTCGAAGGCACAGCGCAAACCCAAGGCGGGAGTCAAGTCACAGGTGACGAACTGACAGCAACACCAATTCTTAGCGGCTGCACGGCGTTCGGTCAAAACGCGACGGTCAAACTAAATGGCTGCCACTTCGCCGCTACAGGGGCAGGCCAACCGGCGAAAACAATGGTGTTAGACGGTGTTTGCACGACAGCCGGTAAACAAATCGAAATCCAAACCGCGATTTGCCAAGTTAAAATTCCAGCACAAACCACCGGTGGGCACGTTACGCTCGCCAACGTGGCCGGTTCCCCCCACTCGGTAACAGCCCAAATAACAGTCAATAGCCTCAAACACGAATACTCGGCGGGTATCGGTTGCGGTCATGCTAAAGGCGTGCAAACAACCGATGGCGATTATGAAGGATTCGTGAATTTCCAGGCGTATAAGGACCTGGGAATTAGTCATCAAGTCCAAAGGCCGACGACGAACCCAGACGGTCACCTCTACAAAGAGTACACACATGAAAAAGTAGCGCTCGGCATAGAAGCGACATAGACAGCAGAAGAGTGCGGGGGCCGAAGGTGCCCCCGCTCCAACTCAGCGGCGACATCGCCTTCGCCTCCACACACATTTCGGCGCACGCGCAAATCTGTTGGTCAGGTTTTGCAGCGGATGCGCGCTAGCGAGGACGGCGTACCCGACTGTTCTTGCCTGACACCCGGTTTCGCTCTAGTACTGAACGCTCCGCGCCGGTCACGATGTAGACGACCGGTGGATCACTACTACAGAGGAGCGATCAAATGATTCGCAATCTGAAGGCCCTCGGTCTCGCGCTGGTCGCCGTGGCGGCGATGAGCATGGCGGCGACGTCATTGGCGCAGGGTTCGCAATTGCACGCGACACACAATGGCAACGTTGTGATCACAGGTCACCAACATGCTGGTGAAAATGTATTCCAAGTCACAACCTCGCTGGCCGAAGACAAAGGTCCGAAGGTCAAATGTGCGCAAGCAACATTCGAAAGCACAGAACTGTACAAACAAGGTACCCAAGTTACAACGGACGAGCTGAGAGTGACACCGATCTACAGTGGTTGCACGGCATTCGGTCAAGCTATGACGATTAAAATGAACGGCTGCCACTACACAGCCACAGGCGCGATCACACCGGCCTTGACAGCCGACGTCGACGTTGTCTGCACGACAGCCGGTAAACAAATCGAACTGACTACCGCGATCTGCCAAATTAAAATTCCAGCACAAACCACCGGCGGGCACATTACGTTTGCCAATGTCGCCCCGGAACCGCACCACGTAACAGCCACGGTAACAGTTAATCAAATCAAACACGAATACTCGGCGGGTATCGGCTGCGCTCACACCAAAGCCGCCCAAACACAAGACGCAGACATCGAGGGGTTCGTCACATTCAAAGCATATAAACACTCGAATATCGTTCACCAAGTTCAAAGAGGCGGAGACGGTCACCTCTACACCGAATATACACACACCCAACAGGTCGGCCTACAGGCGACATAGATCTCTGGAGTGGAACGGGGCCTGTTCGGGCCCCGTTCCACTCCAGGGGCATAACTGCGCCTCGCACGAATCGACGCGCGCGCAAAGCAGTCGGGCGTAATTTGCAGGGAGATTCGGACTGCGCTAGAACGCGGAGCCTTAAGTGTTCTACAAACCTTGACTGGTAGCGCCTGCCCACTTATAGATAGCCCGGTCTAAGGACGCCCCGCCTGATCAGTCGGGGCGTTTGCAAGCTACTACACAGGAGTCATAAAGAATGATTCGCACTATGAAGGCCCTCGGCCTCGCGATCGTCGCCGTGGCGGCGATGAGCATGGCGGCAGCGTCATTGGCGCAGGGTTCGCAATTGCACGCGACACACAATGGCAACGTTGTGATCACAGGTCACCAACATGCTGGTGAAAATGTATTCCAAGTCACAACCTCGCTGGCCGAAGACAAAGGTCCAAAGGTCAAATGTACGCAAACGACATTTGAAAGTACAGAACAATTCAAACAAGGTACTCAAGTTACAACGGACGAGCTGACAGTGACACCCGTCTACAGTGGCTGCACTGCATTCGGCCAAAACGCAACGGTTAAAATGAACGGCTGTCACTACACAGCGACAGGAGCGAGCACACCGGCCTTGACAGCCGATGTCGATGTCGTCTGCGCGACAGCCGGTAAACAAATCGAGATCACTACCGCGATCTGTCAAGTTAAAGTTCCACCACAAACCACCAGTGGGCACATTACGTTCGCCAACATTGCTGCCCCGGAACCGCACCACGTAACAGCCACGGTAACAGTTAATCAAATCAAACACGAATACTCGGCGGGTATCGGCTGCGCTCACACCAAAGCTGTCCAGACACAAGACGCCGATTACGAAGGGTTCATTACATTCAAAGCATATAAACACGCGAATATCGTTCACCAAGTTCAAAGAGGCGGAGACGGTCACCTCTACACCGAATATACACACACCCAACAGGTCGGCCTACAGGCGACATAGGTGAGGCGTTGAGTTCACTCGGGTCAATGGCTTGATCGGGTAACGATATGAAACAGGAGCCGCAGATTAGCTGCGGCTCCTGTTCGTTTCTTGACAAGACCCCCGTCGTTCCGATAGTCTCAGCGTTGCCCTCAGTGGGGTGGGCCGAGTGGGAATCGGGACCAGAGGGATTGGGATGACGAGAACGATTTCTTGCGACGAGCGGGGGTGGATGGAGATGTCGAAGGCTCGGCGGGCCTGGGCAGCGCGCACGGTGAGATGGGCTTGTCTCATTACGTTGACCTTGGTGGCTGGCCTGGCGATTGCGCCGAGCGGCGCGGCATCGGCAATCGGCGATGACGAAGAGCTGTGGCGCATAGAAGATAGTGGTGTGGGGGCAGGGGAGTTGGGTCTCCCGCTCGGGTTGGCAAGCGACCCGGTCACCGGCCATGTTTACGCCGCTGAGTGGGACAACAGCCGGGTGAGCGAGTTCACGCCCTGGGGGAATTTCGTGAAGGCCTTCGGCTTCGACGTGGCACCGGGGGCGGTAAACGAGGAGCAGGAAGTCCGACTGCGGGCAGCGGAAGGCCAGTTCAGACTTAGTTTCGGCGGCGATTCGACTTTTGACTTGGATTTCAACGCCATGAGCCTTGTAGTGGAAGGCGCACTGAACGGACTGCTATCGATCTCGGGGAGCGGGGGAAGCGTCAGCGTCGAGACGGTGCCCGGTAACCCCAACGGCACGGTCCCCTATATCTACTTGGTCACTTTCGAAGACTCCCTGGGCGGCGCCGACGTAGAGCAGCTGGGGGCCGAGGACGGCGCGACGCCGCTGAGCGGCGGCCTGCCCTCGACTTACCTGTTGGTGCGCACGCGGGCGGACGGGACCCCCGGGGGGCTCGGCCTCGAGTCCTGCACGGCGGAATCGGGCTGCAAGGCGGGTATCGAAGGTGCCGGGCCGGGGCAGCTCGCCAACGCGCGCGGGGTGGCGGTCGACGCCGCCGGCAACGTCTACCTGCGCGAAATCAGCCCCGGCAACCTCCGGGTCCAGAAGTTCGACTCGGCAGGGCGCTTTCTCCTGATGTTCGGCGGGGAAGTGAATAAGACGACGGGCGCCGATCGCTGCACCAAAGCCGATCTCGAAGGCGGCGACGTCTGCGGGAGCGGGATCGCGGGCGCCGGCAATGGCGAATTCGGCGCAAGTTCCAGCTCCAGCATCGTTCTCGGCCCCGACGGCAAACTGTTCGTCGGGGACATCGAACGCATTCAGCGCTTCGATCAGGACGGCGAATGGGAGCTCTCTATACCGTTTGCGGGAGCCACCATTCACGACCTCGCGATCGCCCCCGGCAGCGGCGACTTCTATGCTGCCCTAGGAGCGCCGCCAAGTGGCAACTTCCAGAACGTCCGCATCCTCGACGGAAGCACCGGCGACGAAAAAGGGGTCCTCGAAGCAGAAGAAGAGCCGAAAGTAACCGCCGGGCCGGTCGCCACCGATCCCAGCGGGAACGTCTTCGCTCGAAGGAACCAGCCCTCAGGCGCACTGCCCCTCTTGCAGTTCGACCCGACTCACAAACAGGTCTCGGAATTCGGCAGCACTGTGTCGGGCTCGATTACCGACCTCGGAACGAACGCGATCGGCGACCTGCACGTTGCCTTTGGCTTAACCAATCTCATCGTCGCCTTCGGACCAGGCCCGACCGAGTTCGAAGCCCCGCCGAAAGCTCCGCCAGAGATCGCCGAGCAGTTCGCCGTCTCCGTGCAGCGCGATTCGGCGACGGTAGCGGCGGAGATCAATCCACATTTTTTCTCTGACACCCGCTACTACGTGGAGTACGGGACCGGCGAGTGCGCTAGTGGCGGCTGCCCGCTGAGCGAGCCGCTGCCGCCCGGCCCGTTCCTGACCTCGAAAACCTCGAACGTCCCGGTGCGCGCCGCGGGCGTCTTCCTGGAGGGCCTTGCCCCGGGAACCACCTACCACTACCGGTTCGTCGCCGAGAGCAGCGGCGGGGGGCCGGTCTACGGGGTCGACCCCGACGGCGAAGGCCCCGAAGAAGCAAGCGAGGAAGACGGTCTCGATGCCACCTTCGTGACCCCCGACCCGATCGCGCCGAAAGCCTGCCCCAACGACCTCTTCCGCGGCGGCGCCGCGGCGCGGCTGCCGAACTGCCGGGCCTACGAGATGGTCAGCCCGGTCGACAAAAACAACGGCGACATCAAAGCACTGGTCAACATCCTCGGCTTCCCGACCGGCGTCGTGCAGAGCGCCGAGGACGGCAACCGGCTGACCTACTCCTCCTATCGTGCTTTCGCCGATCCCAAAGGTGCCCCCTTCACCAACCAGCTGCTCGCCACCCGCGGGCAAGTGGCTTGGGAAAGCGAGGCGATCGATCCTCCTCAGGGCGTGGCTGCCAACCAGGACAACGTCAACATCATCGGCAACAACTTCAAGGACTTCTCCGCGGATCTCTGCATAGGCTGGCTGGTTGTCGCGCCCGAACCGCAGCTCGACCCACCGCGCGACGCCAAAGACCGCTACAACCTCTACCGGCGCGATAACTGCGGGGCGGGGGAAGAAAGCTACGAAGCGCTAATCCCCGTGGAGCCGAGCATTCCCGAGCCCCAGGGCGCCTCCGCCGACGGGGCGGCGGCGATCTTTCGGGCGAGAAGCAACCTCACCTCCGAAGGGCCGAGCGGGGTCTGGCAGGCCTTCTACGCGAGCGAAGGGGATCTGCATCTGCTTTGCCGGCTGCCGAGCGGGGCGCCGAGCGGCGGCAACTGCTCGGCAGGGACCGGAGGGGAGTCCGGCACGGAGTTTGCCCTGGCCGAGATGGGACGGATGGCGAGCGTGGAGAACGCGATCTCCGCCGACGGCTCGCGCGTCTACTGGACCGACTCGGCGAGCCAGCAGACCGGCGCCGGCAAGGTGTATTTGCGGATCAACCCCGGCGGGGAGCAGAGCGCCGTGAGCGGCGAAGCCTGCACCGAACCGAGCAAAGCCTGCACGCTGAAAGTCTCCGAGACGAAATCGACGCGGGACTCGCGCTTCCTGGTCGCGACGCCCGACGGCTCGAAAGCGCTCTTCGAGGTGACCGAAGGCCCGAACGAAGGCGATCTCTGGGAATTCGCCCTGGGAGGGACGACCCGCCTCGTCGCCGGGGACATCCTCGGCGTGGCGGGGGCGAGCGAGGATCTTTCGCGGATCTACGTCGTCTCAGAGGAAGCGCTTGACGGCGCCGCGGTGGCCGGAGAGCCGAATCTCTATCTGGCCGAAGGCGAGGAGAAGACGTTTATCGCAGCGCTGTCGCAGGTCGACGTGGCGGCACAATCCGGCTTGGGGGAACAGATCCCGTCGGTGACCGCGCGCAAACCGATCTACCACGCGGCGCAGGCGTCTGCCGACGGCAGCGCCCTGGCCTTCATCTCGACGGCGGAGATCGGCGACTACGACAACACCGACATAAGCAACGGGGAGGCGGATTCGGAGGTCTACCTTTACGAGGTCGGCTCGGAGGGACCGGTGTGCGTGTCTTGCAACCCGAGCCGGGCGCGGCCGCGGGGGCGGGTGGTGAAATTGAGCAATACCGGGGGGACCCTGCCGATCGCGGCGACGTTGACGCTGCCGACGACGATGCTGCACGACCCGCGCTCGATCTCGGCCGACGGCGGCCGCGTCTTCTTCAACAGCTTCGACCCGCTCCTATCACGGGACACCAACGGCGCCGCCGACGTCTACATGTGGGAGAGCGCGTCCAATAAAGCGGCCTGCGCCTCCCTGGGCGCGGAGCTCTACGTGGCGAGCGCCGCCGGCTGCCTCAGCCTGATCGGCTCCGGCGAAAGCCCCGAGGACTCCGAATTCCTCGATGCGAGCGCGAATGGCAACGACGCCTTCTTCGTCACCAACGCCAGCCTGCTCGGCCAGGACCCCGGTCTCTTCGACGTCTATGACGCCCGCGCCGGCGGCGGCCTGCCTCCGCCCCCGATCCCGGCGCCCGACTGCCAGGGGGAAACCTGCAAGCCCGCGGCCACTGCGCCGAACGACCCGACGCCGGCCAGCTCCGCCTACGTCGGCCCCGGCGACCTGAACGAAAAGGCGACCAAGAAGAAGAAGGCCAAGAAGAAGAAAAAGGCCAAGGGCAAGAAGCAAAAGCAGAAAAAGAAGAAGCAGAGCCGCAAGGGGAGGGCAGCTCGATGAAGGCGGCAAGGGGGATCGTCCTTCTCATCGCCGCAACGCTTCTGTTTGCCGCTCCCGCGCAGGCGGAGTTCGGCCTGAAAAACGTCCGCGGTGGCTTCTTCAACGAGGCCGGGGAACCCGAGAGGCAGGCAGGCTCCCACCCCTTCGTGGCGGTTACCGCCTTCGACGTGAACACGAGGATCGACCCGGAGTTCGGCGAGGTTCCCGACGAAGCGGCGAAGTTCGTGCGCTTCGAGCTGCCGGCCGGCTTCGTCGGCAGCCGCACCGCGGTTCCCACCTGCGCCACCGCCGACTTCCTCCAGATCGGCGGAGACGGACGCACGCAGTGCGCCGATACGACCGCGATCGGGTTAGCGCGGCTGCGGATAATCGACCCCAACGAAGGCTTCAACGAGCCCGTCTATAACCTCGTACCGCCGCCGGGGGTGGCGGCCAAGTTCGGCTTCATCGCCTTCAACACGCCGGTCACGGTTGAAGTCGGGATCAACGACCGCCAGCCCTTCAACCTCGTCGCCTCCTCGGTCAACATCGCCCAGACCGTCGACTTCTTCGGGGCTGAACTGCAGATCTGGGGGATTCCCTCAGACCCCGCCCACGATCCGCTGCGCGGGCGTTGCCTTGACGTCACTGCCGGCCCCAATGGCGAGGCGAGATCGCTGGGAAACTGCAAAACCGATGCCCCCAGGGTTCCCTTCCTGACCGTGCCGCGCTCCTGCACGGGGCCGCTGGTGACCAGCTACGAAGCGGTCTCCTGGCAGCGTCCGAATGCGCCGCCACTGAAAGGGAGCTTTACCTCGCCGTCGATGACCGGCTGCTCGATACTCGGCTTCGCGCCCACGGTCACTGCGAAGCCGACCGCGATCACCGCGGAGAGCGCCTCGGGCCTCGATTTCGACATCGAGATCAACGACGAAGGCCTGACCAGCGTCAAAGATGGCGCCACGGCACAGTCGGATCTCAAGGACTCGACGGTGACGTTGCCGGCGGGGATGACCGTCAACCCGTCCTCGGCGAACGGCCTCGCCGTCTGCTCCAAAGCGGGCTATGAGGCGGAGTCGCTCGCCACGGAGCCGGGCCAGGGCTGCCCGCAGGCCTCCAAGGTTGGCGAGGTCGAGGTCGAAACCCCGCTTCTGGCGGACGGGGAAACCCTGCACGGCTCGGTCTTCCTCGCCAGCCAGGACGACAACCCCTTCGGCACCCTGATCGCCCTTTACATGGTGATCAAGGACCAGAATCTGGGGGTCCTGATCAAGCTGCCGCTGAAAGTCGTGCCGAACGAAGAACAGGGCCCCAACGCCGGGCGGTTGGTGACGACTCTCGGCGACGCTCCCCAGACCCCCTTCTCGGCCTTCCGCTTCCACTTCGTCGAAGGCGCCCGCGGCCCGTTGGTTACGCCGCCGGCCTGCGGCAACTACACGATCGAGTCCCAGTTCGCCCCCTGGGCGGATCCCGCCAACCCGCTTCCCTCCCCCGCCGGCTTCGACATCGTCGCCGGGGTTGGCGGCGGATCCTGCCCACCGGGTGGCGTGCCGCCCTTCAATCCCGGTTTCAGCGCCGGTTCGCTGAACAACGCCGCGGGCGCCTACTCGCCCTTCAACATGCGCCTCACGCGCTCGGACGGCGACCAGGGGATGACTCGCTTCGACGCGGTGCTGCCGAAAGGGGTGGTTGGCAAGCTCGCCGGAATCGCCAGATGTCCCACTGCGGCGATTGCGACGGCGAAAGCCAAAACCGGTCGCCAGGAGCTCGCCAACCCGAGCTGTCCTGCGGGATCTGAGATTGGCCGCACCCTCACCGGAGCGGGGGTCGGCTCGATCCTCACCTACGTTCCGGGCAAGCTCTACCTCGGTGCCCCCCTGGGCAGGGCTCCGCTTTCGGTGATCGCGATCACCCCGGCGGTGGCAGGCCCCTTTGACGTCGGCACCGTCGCCCTGCACGAGGCGCTCACTGTCGACCCCGAGACCGCCGAAGTGAAGGTCGACGGTGCCCTCTCCGATCCGATCCCCACCGTGCTTCGAGGAATCCCGGTCAAGGCCAAGGACGTCCGCGTCTACGCCGACCGCCCCGACTTCACCCTCAACCCGACCAGCTGCGTCCCTAAGCAGACCAAAGCCACGCTGTTCGGCAGCTTCCTCGACGTCTTCAGTACCGCCGACGACGCTCCCGCACAGCTGCAGGACCGCTACCAGGCGGCCAGCTGCGCCTCGCTCAAGTTCAAGCCACAGCTAGAGCTGCGCCTCAAAGGCGGCACCAAGCGCGGCGCTCACCCGGCGCTGCGGGCGGTGGTCAGCTACCCGAAAGGCCTCGAGTACGCCAACACCAAGAAGGTCATCGTCACCTTCCCCCGCTCCGCCTTCCTCGAGCAGGCCCACATCCGCACCGTCTGCACCCGCGTGCAGTTCGCTGCGAACGCCTGCCCGGCGGGCTCGATCTACGGCAAGGTCAAGGCCTTCACGCCGATCCTCGACGAGCCGCTCAGCGGCAACGTCTACCTGCGCTCCTCCTCAAACCCCTTGCCCGACCTCGTCTTCGCGCTAAAAGGCCTAATCGACTTCAACGCGGTCGGCCGCGTCGACTCGGTCAACGCCAGCATTCGGATCAGCTTCGCGACGATCCCCGACGCCCCGATCTCGAAAGTTATCGTCGAGATGCAGGGCGGCAAGAAGGGCCTGATCGTCAACAGCCGCAACCTCTGCGCCCACCCCTCGCGCGCCAAAGCCGACTTCACCGCCCACAACGGACGGATCCTCAATACCCAGCCGGTGGTAAAGGCTACGTGCGGGAAGGGGAAGGGGGGGAAGAAGTAAGGGAGAGGCTGGGTGGAGTCTGGTGGAGTGGCGTCCATCCGACCCCTACTTGGTGTAAATCAAATCACAGGGAGGATTAATGTTCTCGCGAATACATGATCGGCTCGGCTCCGCCGGGCTAATAGTGGCGATCATTGCTCTGGTTGCTGCACTTTCCGGCGCTGCTTTCGCGGCTAAAGGGAACCCGGGCTTAAGCGGTAAACAGAAGAAAGAAGTCAAGAAGATTGCTCAGACCGAAGCGAAAAAATTCGCTGCCGCTGGTCCTCCCGGCCAGCCCGGCTCGGCAGGCGCCCCGGGTCCCAAGGGAGATACGGGAGCGACCGGTCCTGCAGGGGCTCCCGGACAGGATGGTGAAGATGGTGCCCCCGGGCCTCCTGGCCAGGATGGTGAAGACGGCTCGCCATGGGTCTGCTGTGGCGGAACTCTCCCTCCCGGCGAGACCGAGACTGGCTCCTGGGCCATCGGTAGTGGACCGGAAGGTCTCCGTCGGGATTCGATCTCCTTCACCATCCCCCTTGCGGAAGAGCTCGCCGCTTCCGAGGTTCACTACATCAATCCCTCTGGAGAAGAAGTAACGGAAGCCGAAGTAAAAGCTCAGACTACTTGCGACGGAGATGCAATCGAACCAGCCGCCGATCCAGGCCATCTCTGCGTCTATGGCGGGTTCGAACTAGACATTTTTGCGTTCAGCGAATTTATTTTTCAAGTAGATAAAAGCTCGGTAGGTGCATCTCAAGCTGGCGCTCTCCTCGAATTCTTCGTTTCGAGTGCAAGCGGCGGCGGTGGAGGTAGCTGGGCCGTAACGGCCGAAGAGGCATAGAACTGAGACGAGTCATGGTTGGGCTAGGGCCTTTGAGGACCGGAGCCTCTAGCCACATGGCAAAAGATCAGGATCGCGCATAATAAGGCGCGAATCATTCGTCCATACCTTGACAAATACCGAGCTGTTCCGATACGTTCGCAACGAGGCGCCCCGACAGGGAAAGCGGGAGCATGCGCCTGAAATATCCAGTTGAGGGAGAGAGCATGAAATCGAAGCACCTTGGCAAGCTGGCGGGGGCTTTTGTGGCGGCAATCGTCGCCGTTGCGATGGCAGCTCCGCTGGCGCAGGCCGCTACGCCTGCACCTGGCTACACCCAGTTCAAAGGTTGCCCGACCAAAGCCGAAAAATCTCACGTTTCGAGCTGTATTCGGACGGTCGTAAAAAGCGGCAACTTTAAAATGGGCAGCAAGAACGTCACGATCGAAAACCCCATTGAGTTGCGGGGTGGTGTTGACGGGGAACTCGGGAATTTCGTCTACAACTCAGAAGGCGGTATGCCCCCGGTCAACCAGAAAGTTCCGGGCGGAGTCATCGGGCTCACCGGCCTGACTTGGCTGCTGGAATTCTTCGGCAGCGAAGCGCTGACGTTGTACGCAGCGACGGAACTGGCTGGTCAACCGGTATTCCATGGACTTGAACAGATCGAGTTGCCGATCAAAGTCCACCTGATTCACAGCGTGCTGGGTAAAAATTGTTACGTTGGCTCGACGGGGAACCCGATCAAATTGAAAATGAATCTGAGCAGTCTTCCGGAATTCATTTTCGAAGCAGGGGAAATCCTGTTGATCAAAAACGCAACCTACATCGATAAAACGTTCTCAGCTCCAGGCGCGAGCGGTTGCACGCTGACGCTGTTCGGTTTCATCCCGATCAGCATCAATGGTTTGGTTAACGCTCAGTCCGGGCTTCCCGCCCCGACTGGCAACGAAACGACGCAGAACACCGACACGGAAATTGTCGATGTGAGGAATGTCTATCCGTAGATAGATCGGATAACTGGTAGTTCAAAGCGCGCGGCGAATATTCGTCGCGCGCTTTTCTATGCGCGGAGAAGTCGAGGGCCGTCTGCTAAGATAAAATCAAGCAATCAGTACTACTCATGCCAGGCCTCGCGATCTCAGCTCTCTTCTTGACCGTTGCGTTCCTTGCGACGGCCTGCGGTTCCAGTGGCGAAGCCAGTGATAGCGAGCCGCTCACGCAGGCAGAGTTAATCGAAAGAGCGGACCAGATCTGTGAGCGCGCGGACAAGGCCCAGAACGCCGCAATAGAGGTCTTTTTGACTAAGTACCAGGAGGCTGGTCGGAGCAAACCGCCGGACGGAGAGAGTGTCGTCAAGATCGGTCTTCCCCCGATCCGGATCGAGGTACAGGAACTGGACGCATTGGTTGCTCCTGTTGGCGAGGAGGGGAGGATTCAGGCAATCCTCGACGAGGTGGAGAAGGCGATCAAGATGGCGGAAGACGATCCAAGCACGCTTCTGGGAGGTGACTCTCTGGGGCCGTTCGCCGAGGCGAGCAGGCTGGCTCGGGAGTATGGCTTCAAAGCGTGTGCATTTCCGCTCTGACCGGTGAGGTGAATTCAATGTCCAAGTTAACGCTGATGCTCGTTGTGTCCGCTCTCGTCCTGACGATATTCGTCTCGGGTTGCGGTGGGAATGAGGAGGGGCCCGGCACTAGCACGGTCGCGGGGACCACCACGGTCCCACCTCGAACCAAGACGGAGTACATCAAGAGCGCAGAAAAGATCTGTATCAAGGCGGATAGGCAGAAGAACGACGAAGCCATTGCCTATAGGGAACGGCATGAAAAGGAACTCGAGGAGCTCGGACGCGTGCCTGGCGAGGAAAAATTAGTTCGGGTGATCGTGCTGCCTTTAATCAAGAAGCAGGTCGATGAACTGGAAGCCCTCGGGGCGCCCAAAGGAGAAGAGAAAGAAATTAAGGCGATCTTTGCGAGGGTGGACGCCGAAATTCGGGAACTTGAGAAGAGTCCTGACATCCTATTTCTCGAAGGTTTCGACAAGTATCCACTTGAGGGGTACGCGAGATTGGCTCGGGAATACGGTCTCAACGAATGCTCGTACCTGGGCTAAGAGCCTGGCGGACTCGCCTCGGGCTGTGTTTTTCGCTGTCGGTCGTTGGCGCGGCCTTGCTGGTCAGTGGCTGTGGAGCTAACGCTGATGCGATTGGAGCTTTCTGGATTAGCAAGCAGGAGTTCATCAGGCAGGCCGATCTGATCTGCAGAAAGGCCGATACCCATGAGGTCCGTACATACGATGCGCTCATGGTGAAGTACAAGAAACAGCTCGAAACGCTGGGTCCGGTGCGCTCAGAAGCGACAGCATCCAGGGACGTGAAGCTTCCGTCCGTAAAGAAACAGATTAGGAAGATCGAAGCGCTTGAGGTTCCACGCGGGGAGGAACGGCGCGTGAGCGCAATCGTCGCAGAATGGAAAGCCGCGGTGAGGGTGGGGGAAAGGAACCCCTACAGGCTCGCGATCTGGTGGAACGCCAGGGATCCCTTCACGAAAATCAAAAAGGTCACCAGCAGTTTCGGGTTCAAAGACTGCGAAGATCTCCGATAACCACCCGTACCGATACATTCCGTCGGTGGGAGGTGGATTGCTCTGGGGTTGCGCAGGCCACGGATAACGCTGGGGGTCGCTGGGATTGCGATTGCGGTGCTCGGTGCGCTGGGGATCGGCGTTGCCGATGAGCTGAGGCCGACGTCGCTGCGGGTGCCGGGGACGGAGTCGGCACGGGCGGAGGGGTTGCTGCGGGAGCACTTTGGGGATTCAGCGCCGTTTGCGATCCTTCTGCGGGGACCGGCGGGGGAGCTGGATCGGCAGGGGCCGGAGCTGGTGCAGGAGCTGCGGCGGGAGGCGGGGGTGAGCACGCTCTCGCCTTGGGATCGTGGGGCGCTGGGGCGGTTGCGGCCCTCACCGCGCGAGGCGCTGGTGCTGGTCGATTTCCACGCTTCCGCCGAGGACGCGGTGCGGGAGACGGTTCCGCGGGTCGAGCGCACGCTGGGGGAGACGATCTCAGCGCCGGTGCGGGCGACGCAGACCGGGTTCGCGACGCTCTCGCGTGCGATCCAGGACGAATCGGTGCGCTCGACCGAGGTGGCCGAGCTCGTTGCGTTGCCGTTCCTCTTGCTTGTGCTGCTCTTCGTCTTCCGGTCGCCGGTCGCCGCGGCGATCCCGCTTGCCCTGGGCGCAGCCGCGGTGCTCAGCACCCGTGGCTGCCTCGCGCTCGCCGCGCCTCACTTCGCTATCGACGGCTTCTCGCTCACCGTGGCGGCGATGATGGGGTTGGCGCTGGGGGTCGACTACGCGCTGCTGATGGTCTCACGCTTCCGTGAGGAGCTGGCAGCGGGGGTGGATCCGCTGCAGGCGGCGTTGCGGACGCGGCAGACGGCGGGGCGCACCGCCGCGTTCGCCGGCTCCACCCTGGTCCTGGCGATGGTGACGATCGTCTGGATCATGCCCGGGTCCCTGTTCCTCTCCTTGGCCGGGACGGCGGTCCTCGTCACGCTGATCAGCGTCGTCATCGCCACTGTGGTCGCACCGCCATTGCTCTATCTGCTCGGTCCCAACGTCAACCGCTGGCAGCTCGGCGGCGACAACGACGGGAAGCGGCTGATGGGGGCGGTCGGCGCCGCCCTGGCCCGGCCGCGGCTCGCCGCCGGCCTGATCGGCGCGGCGCTCCTCCTGCTCGCCTCGCCGGTCCTGGCGCTGAAGACCGGGCCCCCGAGCGCCGCCCAGCTGCCGACCTCGAACGACGCCCGCCAGGACGCCGAAGACATCGACGAGGTGATCGGCGCCGGCTGGGACGCGCCCTTCGTCGTCGTCGCCGCCAGCGAGCGGGGGCCGGTCGCGAACCGGGCGCGGCTTGCGCAGCTGCGGCGCACGCAGCGGGAGATCGCCGCCGATCCCGGTGTCCAGGCGGTGATCGGTCCCGGTCAGATCGAGCGCCGGGTAGAGCCGCTGCAGGAAGGAGGGAGGGATCTGCTGGCGGGCAGGGGCGAGGCCAGCCCGCGCAAGCTGGCCCAGCTCGGGCGCCGTCTCGACACGGCGGCGCAAGGGGTCGGTCGCTTCCGCGGCGGGCTCGCCGAAGCCGCGGACGGGGCCGGCCTGATCGCAAGCGGCTCGGGGCGGGCCGGCGAAGGCGCGGCGCAGATCTCGGCTGGGTTGCAGCGGGCGACCTCGGGCGCGAGCCGCTTCTCCGGCGCTCTGGGCCAGCTCGACGAAGGTTCCGGGAAGCTGGCCGAGGGTCAGCGCGACGCTGCGTTGGGCGGCCGCTCGCTGCGCGACGAAATCACCGCCTTGCAGCCGGTGATCCGGCGCGGCGGGCTCGACCGGGCGCGCCGCTTGCGCGCCGACCTGCGCGCCGCCGCGGCAACGGATCCCGGCCTCGCCGGTGCGGCGCGCGAAGCCGAGCGTCTGGTCGAAGCGCTGGCCCTCGCTCGCAACCAGGCAAAGCGCGCCGGCCGCTCCGCCGACCGCCTGCACCGTGGGCAGGTCGAACTGGCGAAAGGCGGAGTGAAACTGCACCAGGGCGCCGACCGTCTTGCCACGGAGGCCGAGCCGCTTCCTGGCGGCCTCGAACAGCTCGGCGCTGGCGCCACCGCCCTCGCCGGCGGCCTCGAACGCCTCACCACTGGCGCCGACACGCTCTCGCGCAACCTCGCCGAGGGCTACCGCGCCTCCAGTCCCCTGCAGGCCGGCCTCGACCGAGCCGCGGTCCGGGTCTCTGCCTCCGCGGCCCGCTTCGGCGACCAGGTCGCCGCCCTGCGCCACTCCTCGCCACGGATCTTCGACTCCGGCTATTTCGTCCTCTCCGCCCTCGACGGCGCGCCAGCCGAGGAGCGCCGCCGCGCCGGCCAGGTGATCGACCTCGACCGCGGCGGCCAGGCCGCGCAGCTGCTCGTCATCCCCCGCTACACCTTCAACACCCCCGGCTCTGAGGCGCTCAACCAGCGGCTGAAGGAGGACGCCGCGGCGCTCGCCGCCAGTTCGGGCTTGCGCACCGGCGTCACCGGCGGCGCCGCCCAGCTCAGCGATTACACCGACGCGGTCTCCGCCCGCGTACCCTGGGTCGTCGTCGCGATCACCCTCGCCACCTTCCTCGTCCTCGTCCTCGTCCTCCGCGCCGTGCCGCTGGCCGCCCTCGCGGTGGCGCTCAACCTGCTCACCGTCGCGGTCGCCTTCGGCGTGCTGACGCTGCTCTTCGACGTCCCCGCCGGCTGGCCGCTCGGCGGCCACACCTACGTCGACGCGATCGGCGCCGCCGGCATCTTCGGCATCGTCTTCGGGCTCTCGATCGACTACGCCGTCTTCCTGCTGACGCGGATGCGGGAGAGCTACGAGGCCGGGGCGAGCAACGAGGAGGCGATCGCCTTCGGGCTTGAGCGCACCGCCCGGGTGATCACCGGCGCCGCGGCGATCATGCTCGCGGTCTTCGTCGCCTTCGCCGCGGCGCCGATCGCCACCGTCAGCCAGCTCGGCACCGGTCTCGCCGTCGCCGTGGTGCTCGACGCCACCGTGGTGCGGATCGTCCTCCTGCCGGCGTTGATGCTGTTGATCGGCGAGCGGGTCTGGTGGCTGCCCCGCGCGCTCGAGCGGGTCCTACCCAAGCTGGGACTACATCCAGCTTGATTGTGTGTTCTTACATGAGATAGTCAACGAGGGAGAGGAATGAAGGTGTTGAAAACGCAGGGGTTCGTTTTGGTGGCGCTGGCCGGGGTGGTCATGGTGGCGATGACTGGTCCGGCTGGTGCCGCCGCCGAACCTACGCGGGAGGAATACACCGCCCAGGCCGAGCCAATTTGCAAGACCAACGTGCTCGCCAACAAGCGGATCTTCAAGGGCGCGAAAGGGAAAGTGAAGGCCGGCAAGCTGAAGGCCGCCTCGACCCACTTCTTCCGCGCGGCGACCGCCTTCAAGCGGACGATCGACCAGCTCGAAAAGGTGCCGCGGCCGATCGCCGACGAAGCGCGGCTGGTCAAGTGGTTCGGCCTGCTCCGCGACGAGACGGCGATCATCGAGAAGATCGGGCGCGCCCTCGCCAACGAAGACCGGCACAAGGCCGGCTCCTACTCGGTCGACCTCAACAACAACTCCAGCAAGGCCAACAACGCCGTGCTCGGTTTCGGCTTCGACTACTGCCGAATCGACCCCGGCAGGTTCGGCTGAGATGAGGGCGGCGGGGCTGCTGCTCGCCGCCGCGGCGGCATTCTTCTGCCTCTGGGTTCCGGCCGAGGCCGAACGGAACGCCGACGCCGACTTGATCGTCACCTTCAACAGCGGCATAAAGCCGACCACGCTGCCACGCCACGAACGGGTGCCGGTGGCGGTGCGGGTTGGGGGAGACGTCTGGACCGAACCGGAGAGGAGCCCACCGCCGCAGCTGCGCACGATCACGGTCGAGATCAACCGCCAGGGACGCCTCTTCGACCGTGGGCTGCCGATCTGCAACGTCAAGGAAATCCAGCCGGCGACGGAACGGAATGCCCGCCGCGTTTGCGGCGGCTCGATCGTCGGCAGCGGCAGCATCGCCGCCGAGGTCACGATTCCGACCCAGCCGATCTTTACGGTCAGAGCGAACCTGCTGGTCTTCAACGGTCCCCGCAAGAACGGCCGCAAGCTGATCCTCGCCCAGGCCTACGCGCGCAAGCCCCCCGGCGCCTTCGTGCTCGTCTTCCGGATCAGCCGGCAGGGGGGTCTCTTCGGCACGGTGATGAGCACCACCCTGCCGCCCGGGACCGAGGAGTGGGCCTACCTCACCCATTTCGACATGACCCTGCGGCGCACCTACGAGTACCACGGCAAGCTGCGCTCTTTCGTCTCCGCCGCCTGCACCGCACCGCCCGGCTTCGACGTCGCCGCCTTCCCGCTGGCCCGGGCCACCTACGGCTTCGCCGACGGCCGCATCCTGTCGACGACGGACACGAGCTCCTGTCACGTGGCGGACCGGTAGGCCGGCTACTCACTCTTCCTCCGGCGGCTCCTCGTCGCCGAGCTCCTCGAGCCACTCCTGCGCCTCGTTGGCGATGTCGGTGTTGCGTTCGAGCATCAGCGCCATCAGCTCGGCTTCGCAGCTCTGTGTGCCGTAGGTCCAGGCCCGGCCGAGCAGGCCCCACATGGTCATGGTGTTGTTCACGTTCAGGTTGAGCACATCCGCCGAGGCTTCCATCAGCGCCCTGAATTCGACCTCGAGCTCGTCGACTCGGACCGGGGCGATCTGGAAGTCGCGGGCGGCGACCCGGGCGCGCATCTGGGCGTGGCCGTTGCGCGAGCCGAAAAACCACGCCTCGTCGAGGAAGCGCTCGATGTCGATCGTCTGCTGGTAGTCCAGCTCGAGCTCCTCGACGCACTCCTCCAGCAGCGGTTTCAGATCTCGTTCCTTCGCCGAGAGGAGATCGTCTGCGAAGTCGCCTCCATCGCCTGCCGCAAACACGGGCTCCAGTCTAGCTATTTGGAAATGCTCTGGTATCCCTTCATAAACCTTTGAGGTACGCCAGGCAGTGTTTCCGAGGTTCGCCAGGCAGTGGCTTGCCAACAAGAAAAATGATCGATCAGCAAATCTTCTCCATAGCAGCTAGGATGCTCGGCGTGAGCAGGGCACCGTTTGTCATCCTCTCGCTGTGTGCCGCGTTGGCGCTGACGATTGCCGGCTGCGGCGAGGACTCGGCTCAGTCGAGCTCCGAGAAGCCGGAGGTCACGGTCCCCGACGACCTGTCGGGGAAGCAAGTCGAGACGAAGGACCTGATCGAGGGGAAAGGCCCGGCGGCTAAAGACGGCGACCAGGTGGCGATCCACTACGTCGGCGTCGCGTCTAAGAGCGGCGAGGAGTACGAGTCGTCCTGGGGCGGGAAGCCGTACAGCTTCACGCTCGGCAACGGAGAGGTTCTCGCTGGCTGGGACGAGGGCATCGTGGGGATGAAGGAAGGGGGCCGGCGCGAGCTGATAATGCCATCGACGTTCGCCTATGGGAAGGGTGGCTACCCGCCGATCGTCGGGCACTACGAAACGGTGATCTACGTCATCGACCTGGTCTCGCTCAACTAGTCCGCGCCAGGTAGCGCAGGATCGACTGCGCCGCGTTGTAGCCGCCCATGCCGTGGACGCCGCCGCCGGGCGGGGTTGCGGCGGAGCAGATGAAGAGGCCGGGGGCGCCGGTCGCGTAGGGGTCGAGGGCGAGGCGGGGGCGGACGAAGAGCTGCAGCGGGGTGTTGGCGCCGGCGATGATGTCCCCGCCGACGTAGTTGGGGTTCTCGGCCTCGAACTGGGCCGGGGAGCGGGTCGAGGTGGCGACGACGCGCTCGCGCAGGCCGGGGGCGAAGCGTTCGACTTGGTCGAGCACGGCGCGCTCGCCGTCGCCGTCGTAGCCGTTCGGCACGTGGGCGTAGGCCCAGACCGGGTGGACGTCGCCGGCCGAGCGGCTCGGGTCCGCCAGGTACTGCTGGCCGACGAGGACGAAGGGGCGGGCCGGCATGCGGCCGCGGTTGGTGTCGCGCTCGGCCGCGACCAGCTCCTCGAAGGAGCCGATGACGTGGATGCTGCCGGCGTGGCGGCAGACCTCCGCCTCCCAGGGCACGCCGCCCTCGACCGCGAGGTCGACCTTGAAGGCGGCGGGGCCGTGCTTGTAGCGGCGGTAGGCGCGGGCGACTCGGCCGGGGAGGCGCTCGCCGGCGATATCGACGACGGCGCCGGGCGCGAGGTCGAAGGCGACTGCGTCGGGGCTGCCGAGCTCCGCCAAGGAGCTCACCCGCACCCCCGTCTCGATCCGGCCGCCGCGCTCGCGCAACGCGCTCGCCAGCGCGTCGGCGATCGACTGCGACCCACCCGCCGCGACCGGCCAGCCGACGCTGTGGCCGGCGGCGGTCATCGCCATCCCGACCGCGGCGCTGAACGGTCGGGTCAGCGGCGCGAACGAGTGGGCGGCGTTGCCGCCGAAGAGGGCGCGGGCGGCGGGGGAGCGCCAGCGGCGGGCGAGCAGCGCTGCGGGCGCAGCGGCCGGGATCCCGAAGCGGGCGAGCAGCAGCGGGTGGCGCGGCAGGTGCAGGAGCGGCCGCAGCGCGTCCTCGTTGAGCGCGTCGAAGTTTTTCGCCGGCGAGCCGAAGAGCTGTCGCCAGGCGGGCCCGTCGGCGCCCAGCTCCGCCGCCGTCCGCTCGATCGACCGGTACATCGCCGCCGCCTCGCCGCCGTCGAGTGGGTGGGCGAGGTCGACCTCGGGCCAGCGCCACTCCAGCCCGTGCCGCTCCAGTTCGAGCGAGCGCAGGAAGGGCGAGGCGGCGGCCATCGGGTGCGTCGCCGAGCAGACGTCGTGGACGACCCCCGGCACGGTAAGTTCGGCGCTGCGCGTGCCGCCGCCGATCGTCTCCGCCGCCTCCAGCACGGTCACCCGCACCCCCGCCTGCGCGAGCGCCACCGCGCAGGCCAACCCGTTCGGGCCGGAGCCGACGACCGTCACTTCGCTCACGAGGCTGCGGTACCTGCCTCAGCCGCTGGCGCCACCCCAGTCTCGACCCGCGTGCGCCGGTACGCCACTTCGACCGGGAAGTCCCATGACTCTTCCAGCCAGGGCTGGCGCGAGATCATGTCCGCGACCGCGACCGAGCCCGCCTCGAGCAGCCCAGTCGCCGCGTCGAAGATCTGGTAGCGCTGGCGGCCGCTGGCGATCGCCTCGGACTCGAGTTCGATCACCCGCACCTCCCCGGGCGCAAATCCACACCGCTCCTGCACTGCCTCCAGCAGCTGCCGCCCGTGGAAGTGTCCGTCGCCGAAGTTCCACCCGTTGACCACGTTGGAGACCAGCTCGCCCTCGCGCAGGTCATACGCCTCGACGTCGTCGACCGCGTGCGGCAGCAGGCCGTTCAGCGCCCGCCCGTGCGAGTGCATCGCCCGGAACGAGAGCCCCTTGTTGAGCAGGAAGGCGGTCAGCTCCGGGTCTTCGTATATGCGCGTCACCTGCTCGCTGACCAGCCGCGCCGACTTGACGATGTCGGTGTCGAGCTTCTCCTCGGCGCCGCTGCCTTTGCGGAACAGCCACTGGGTGGTCGGCCAGTTGCCGGCGTAGTAACGCATCGAGGGCAGGAAGGAGACCTTGTCGGGGCGGAATCCGCCCAGCAGCGGGAGACCGACGCAGATCAATCCGATGGTCAGGATCAGGAGCGGGTCGTCGAGCGAGGAGAGTGGCACGTCCCCGTAGTGGCCGAAGAGGAAGACGATGCCGAAGATCATGAAGATGTTCCACTCCAGCGGCACCGCCAGCGGGAACATCGAGGTGATGTTGAGGTGGAAGAGGATCATCGCGACGATCGCGACGGTCCGCAACACGTCGTTGTCGACCGTGAGCAGCAACAGTGGCCAGCCGAACTCCTGCACAGTGCCAAAGTGGGCGAGCCCGGCGGAGAGCCGCGAGGGCCGCATGTCCTCCGGGTAGTCGCGCCAGAGCTTGCGCTTCACCCATTTCGGGCCGAGCGGCGCGTTGCTGATCATCGCCGAGACGACGAAGGGGAAGTGACGGTTCAGCTTCGAGGAGGCGGCACCCCACCAGATGAAGATGAAGACGAACTGCCAGGCGACGATCCACTGGTCGATCGGGAACAGCCCGACCGCCAGCATCGTCGCGTAGATTTCCGGCCGCGCGCCGAGGAAGGAGACCTTGTCGCGCAACCCGAGCAACCCGAGCAGCCCGAGCAGGATGGCGATGCCGGCGGGCGCCATCCGCCCCGCTTCGCCGGGGCCGGCGTCGACGCCGGCGGCGAACAGGAGATAGATCCCGACGACGACGACCGCCGCGTAGAGGCCGATGTCGAGCGGTGTGCGCCGCGTGCCGGCGGTCAGCGGGACCTTGTCGGGCCAGGGCGGGAGGCGCATCGTGCCGGGGCGCAGCCAGTAGAGCGGACCGCCGATCGGCGGGATGAAGCGGAAGCTGAGCGGCATCGAGCCGGCGCCCAGCCCGAGCAGCTCCCAGAGCAGCGTCCACAGTGCGAACTTCTGGAAGACGATCGGTTCGGTCCACCAGTCTCCGAAGTCGCCGACGCCCCCGAGCCCCGGCGTGGTCGAGATCGCCAGCAGCGCCCCGCCCGCGTAGACGAAAAGCTTGATGACGTAAAGGAAATAGACGGCGGTCGGCGAGCCGAACCCGTTTTCACCCCAGTCCTGCACCAGCGGCTTCAGCCGCGTCAGGTGCGGCTTCCGCTTCCACTCCCCGAGATCGAAGGGCGGCGGACTGGGCGAGAAGAAACTCATTCGCCCATGCTCTCATCCAGCTTCGTCAATTGCACGTCGGGCCCGCCTTGGCTACGAGCGCCTCGACGATCTCGACCGTCGGCGCCAGCCTGGTCGACGAGCCGCCCGTGATGCGGGGCGGCTCGTCGATTCGTGCGGGGGCCCGCCCGGGCCCCCCGCTTACTTCCGCGATCTATGTCGCTTCTATGCCGAGCGCTACCCCGGCATGTGTATACGAGGTATAGAGATGACCGTCTCCATTCCTTTGAACTTGGTCGTTTTTGACGTCTTCGAACGCCTGGAAATGCACGGTCCCTTCATAATCGCCGTCGGTTGTTTGAACGCCTTTGGTGTGAGAGCAACCAATGCCCGCCGAGTATTCGTGTTTGATCGTATTGACTGTTATCACTGCTTCGACTGTGTGTGGGGAACCGGCCACGTTGTTGAACACGACGTGCCCACCTATAGTTTGCATCGGGAATTTGACTTGGCAGATCGCGCTTTGGATTTCGATTTGTTTGCCGGCTGTGGGACAGACACCGTCAAGCACCATTGTTCTGGCGGGTTGGCCCGCGCCTGTAGCCGTGAAGTGACAGCCGTTTAGTTTGATCGTCGCCGCTTGGCCAAATGCCGTGCAGCCACCAAAGATCGGTGTTACTGTCAGTTCGTCACCTGTGACTTGGCTCCCGCC
Source organism: uncultured Solirubrobacterales bacterium (assembly GCA_963846515.1). Classification (GTDB taxonomy): domain Bacteria; phylum Actinomycetota; class Thermoleophilia; order Solirubrobacterales; family 70-9; genus VAYN01. Next base: position 249,913 of record CAWJWC010000006.1, read on the forward strand.
TGAGGTTACTGCTGTGCCTTCGTATGTCGCTTGGCTGCATTTGACTTTGGGTCCTTTGTCTTCGGCGAGCGACGTTGTCAGTTGGAATACGTTTTCGGTTTTCTGGTGACCTGTAACTACGATATTTTTACTCGATGTCGCGTGCAGTTGGGCGGCTTGCGCCATTGACGCGGACGCCGTGCCCATCGCCGCCACCGCGACAAGCGCGAGGCCGAGAGCCTTGATATTGCGAGTCATTTAATCGCTCCTCTGTTTGGGATTTGACCGGCCGCCGATCTGACTGGCGAACCGATGCAGAGCGATCAGTCTTAGAGCGTAACTGTGTGTTGGACAAAAACGGGAGGGTACGCAGCCGTTGCCGGCCAGCTTGGCCTGCAAATTTCGTGCGGCTGGCCGTCACGCGCGTCGATTCGCGCGGGGCCCCGCCCGGGGCCCCGCTTACTTCCGCGATTTATGTCGCTTCTACGCCTAGTGGTACGCCGGCATGTTTATGCACGATGTAGAGATGGCCGTCTCCTCTTTGAACTTGTTCGGTTCCGAGATCTTCATAGGCCTGGAAATGAGCGGTCCCTTCATAATCGGCATCGGTTGTCGTCACGTTTTTGGTATGGGCGCAGCCGATACCCGCCGAGTATTCGTGTTTGATGGTATTGATTGTTTTCACTACTTCAACTGTGTGTGGAGAGCCCGCCACGTTTTTGAACACGATGTGTCCACCCGTAGTTTGTGCCGGTATTTTGAATTGGCAGATGGCGGTGGTGACTTCGATTTGTTTGCCGGCTGTTTGGCAGACAATGTCAACTGCCATTGTTAGGGCAGGCTGGCCTGCGCCTGTAGCCGTGAAGTGGCAGCCGTTCATTTTAATCGTCGCCGCTTGGCCGAATGCCGTGCAGTTGCTATAGATTGGCGTTACTGTCAGTTCTTGACCTGTGACTTGGCTCCCGCCTTGATTTGGCGCTGTGCTTTCGAATGTCGCTTGGCTGCATTTTGCCTTGGGTCCTTTGTCTTCGGCGAGCGACGTTGTAAGTTGGAATATGTTTTCCGCTTTCTGATGGCCTGTGATCGTGACGTTTTTGCTCGATGTCCCATGGAATTGGGCGGCGTGAGCCATTGACGCTGACGCCACGCTTATCGCCGCCACGGCGATAAGCGCGAGGCCGAAGGAGTTGATGCTGCGAATCATTTGATCGCTCCTCTGTTGGGATTGACCGGCCGCTGATCTGAATGGCGAACCGATGTGGAGCGATCAGTCTTAGAGTGTGACTGTGTGTTGGACAAGAACGACGAAGTACGCAGCCGTTGCTGGTCAACTTGGCCTGCAAATTGCGTGCGGCGGGCCGTCGCGCGCGTCGATCCGCGCACCTGGTCTCCAACGGCATCGCCGTGCTCCCGGCGGTGCCCTGTCTGCATAACTGCATCATGATGCTAAGGTGCAGTAATGGGTAAGACGCGGACGACGGTGACGCTCGACGAGGACGTTTCCCGTGCCGTCAAGATCAAAGCGGCGCGCACTGGCAAGCGGGACTCCCAGGTGATCGAGGAATCTCTACGGCGGGATCTCGGTATGGACACGCTTGAGGACATCTGGGCTCGGGTAAAGCACATCCCTGAACGAGAGGCGATGGAGCTCGCCTACGCTGAGCTTCATGCCATGCGCCGGGAGAGGCGTGCGGCGTCTGGTTCTTGACCCGAGCGTTCTCGTCTCAGCTCTGATTGCAGACGATGGTCCGCCCGCACAGCTGCTGAAGAAGGCTCGCGAAGGGGAGTTCGAGATCATTCTCTCGCCCTTGGTGCTCGATGAGCTGGAGCGAGTGCTGGGCCGGTCTAAGTTCCGCCGCTACTGCGACCTGGACGATGTCCGTAACTACATCGACCACCTGCGATGCGATGCTCTTATCGCTTCCGACCCGTCTGATCCTCCGCCTTTTCGATGTGCAGACCCGGAAGACGACTACTTGATCGCTCTGGCTTTCCACCAGAACGCCATCTTGGTGTCGGGCGATAAGCACCTTCTCGGGATAGAGGGCGGCGCTCCCATACTGGCGCCGGCGGATCTCCAGCGGCAACCGGCCTAACGCCCAGCTCGGGGCCGCGCTATTCCGGCGCTGGGGCCTGTGAGGCCATTTCGGCGTAGCCGGCGGCACTGGGGTGGATGCCGGTGTCGCCGCTGATCACCCAGGGCGGGCCGGCGGCGGGGCCGGGACAGAAGGAGAGCGGGTGGAGGGCCTCGAGCTCGTCCTGGGAGGGTTCGGACTGGACGCTGCGGCCGTCGACCTGGAAGCGCAGCTTCGAGCAGCTGAATTGAGATGGGTAGACCGGCGAGATGTCGATGCCGACGTTGAAGTGGGGCGGGGCGATCGGCTGCAGGCGGGTCCCGTTCACTTCGGCCGCGACCGAGGCGATTTCGCGGTTGAGCAGCTTGCTCGTCATCGCCAGCTGGGTCGCGCTGTAGGTGAGGGCGACCGCGGGGATCGAGACGGGGTACTGCATCAAGTAGATCGTCGCGTCGGTCTTGTTCGCCAGCTCGCGGTAGAGGTTGCTCAGGTTGCCGCGGAGGTTCACCCTGGCGAACGCTTCTTCGATGCATTCGCGGAAGCCGCCGAGGATGTCCGACTCGAGCGCGCAGCCGATGTTGCTCTCCCCGAACAGCATCTCGGAGAGCAGCGGGTTCGCCCCGACCGTGATCAGCAGGTAGTCGGGGTCTTCGCCCTCGAGTTGCTTCGTGGTCGGGTAGAACTGGCCGCCGGGCGCCCAGTCGGACGGTTCGGAGCCGCTCACCGCGAAGTTCTTGTAGTTGGTGACGCCGTGCCCGTTCGACCACTGCGCCGCCCAGGAGACGTTGTTGGCGAGCCCGTAGTCGGCGGCGTAGTTCACCACCGTGCCCTTGTTGCTGCGGTTGGTCGAGTTCGACGAGCAGGCGTCGTTGTAGGCGGTTTCGCCCGGCTTGCACTCGAGCAGGTCTTCGAACGGCATCGGCGAGCCTTCGTCGTAGTAGCCGAAGCCGGCGGTGACCGAGTCGCCAAGCGCCCGCACGACGAGGCCGCTGCCCTGGGTGACGACGATCTGGACCGGCGCCGCGACCGGGCCGGCCGAGGCGGTCGCGCTTTGCCCGGGCCGGTTGGCGAGCCGGACCGAGTCAGCGCCGTGGAAGCGCGCCGCCGGGCGGTAGACGAGGCGCCCGTTGCGGATCCGGGCCTTGCCGTGCTCCGGCGCCCGGTCGATGCGCCAGCGAACCGGCGAGCCGCAGACCGGCAGCATGATCGAGACCCGCTTCCCGGGCCGCGCCCGCAGCTGCGGCACGCTGCTGCAGAGACGCTGGCGGGAGGGATGGGGAAGCGCCTGGACCTCGCGGTCGCTCGAGCCGAGCTCCGGCTGGCCGTCGCCCTCGAGGTCTACGACGCCGCTCGCCCGCACGCGCATCCCGAAGCGCATCCCGCCCCCGTCGCGGATCCAACTCCGCACCGCGCGCGACTTCGCCGGCGTGAGCCCGAGCCGGTGCACGAAGGTGAAGGCGCGCCGCCGCTCCGGCAGCCGCAGGGCGCCGGCGCTGGCCCGTTCGTGCAAGACCGAGGTGCGCAGCGGGGCCCGGCCGGGAGGTCGCAGCGAGACCGCGAGCTCCAGCAGCCGCCCGTTCATCGCGATCGGGTAGCGGACCGGGATCAGCAGCGTCGCGGTCGTCCCCGGCGCCGGCGTCGCCAGCCGCACCTGGCCGACCTCGACCTGCGCCGCCGTCGCGCTGGCGGTACCCAGCAGGCCGCCGATGGTGAGACAGGCCGCGACCAGTGCGGTCGTCCTGTACGCGTGCCTTCCCGAGACTGGCATGACCCGGGACGCTACCGGGCGAAGTAAGGTCCGCACAGGTGTCGAACGCCACCCGCGCCATCTGGACCTGTGTCGCTGCCCTGGCGATGTTCGTCGTCTGGCTGGCGACCGATCCCGCCACCAACGCCGGGGTCGCGTTCTTCTACGCGATCCCGATCGGGCTCGCGAGCTGGTGGTGGGGCTGGCGCGGTGGGGCGATCGCCGTCGCCGGGTGCACCTTCCTCTACGTCCTCGGCGCCCTGATCGACCCGGTCCCGCACATCGGCCTGGCGCTGACGGTCCGCCTGCTCGCCTTTCTCGCCGTCGCCACCGTCATCTCGAGCCTGCACGAGCGCTTCATCGTCCTCCAGCACTCGGCCGAGGAGCTGGAGGCGATCCGCGCCGCGCTCACCCCGCCCTCGCTGCCACGGCTGCCGGGGGTGGACGCGGCGGCCGCCTTCGTCCCCTCCGAACTCGGCGTCTCCGGCGACTTCTACCTGCTCACCAACGGCCCCGACGGCTCCACCGTCGCGGTGGTCGGCGACGTGGTCGGCCACGGGCCGAAGGCGGCCCGCCTCGCGACCTTCATCCGCGCCCGCTTCGCCGCGCTTGCCGCCAGCACCAGCGACCCGGCCGAGCTGCTGGTCCTCGCCAACCAGGCGCTGGCCGACCGGCCAGGCCGCGCCAAGGAGCTGGTCAGCGCCGCCTGCCTGCGCTTCCGGTCGAAGGACGCGACCCTCTCCTGGGCGGTGGCCGGCCATCCGCTGCCCTTGCACCTACCGAGCCTGCGCGAGCTGGAGCCGCTGGGCCCGACGCAGATGCTCGGGGTCAAGCGGCGGCTGGTGCTCGCCAACGCGGAGCTGCGGCTGGGGGAGCAGGAGGGGGTCGTCGTCTACACCGACGGCGCCACCGACGTCCGCCAGAACGGCACGTTGCTTGGGCTCGAGGGCCTGGAGCGGCTGCTGACCCCGCTGACCGGCCTGCCGGCGGAGGCGCTGATCGCCCGGGTTCAGGAGGCGCTGCTCGAGTGGGCCGACGAACCGATCCGCGACGACCTCTGCGTCCTCGCGCTGAAGCCGCAGGAGTGAGGGCGTGAAGGCGCTGCTCGCGTTGGCGCTGGCGCTGGTGGCGCTGGGCGCGCCGGAGGCGAGCGGGGGTGGGGTGCCGGCGGCGGAGCGGCGCGACCCGCCTGGGGAGAGCCGCCCCGACGCCCCCTTCAAGGGCCGCATCGAGCGCATCGATCCCGACTTGCGCGAGCGCATGACCGGCGTCTCCTGGCGCCCCGGCTGCCCCGTCGGCTTCGCCGGCCTGCGCCTGCTCACGGTCAGCCACTGGGGCTTCGACGGGGAGGTCCACCGCGGTCGGCTCGTCGTCCACCGCGACCACGCCGCCGGGCTGCTGCGGGTGATGCGGCGGCTCTTAGAGCTGCGCTATCCCATCCGCCAGATGCGGCTGGTCGACGCCTATGGCGCCGACGACCACCGCAGCATGGACGCCGACAACACCTCCGCTTTCAACTGCCGCTTCGTCGCCGGCAGCCCCGGCGTCTGGTCCGAACACGCCTACGGCCGGGCGATCGACATCAATCCAATCGAGAACCCCTACGTGACGGATTCGGGATACGTCTCACCGCCGGCTGGCGCCCCGTATATCGACCGCTCGCGCCGCGCCAAGGGCGTGATCCACGCCGGTGGCCCGGTCGTCGTCGCCTTCGCCTCGATCGGCTGGGAGTGGGGCGGCAACTGGTCCTGGCCGAAGGACTACCAGCACTTCTCCGCGACCGGGAATTAGCCGCCCCACTGGGCACTAGGTCAGGCTAGGGAACTGTCGCCGACCATGAGAAGTCGACCATGTTGCTGATCAATTTGTCTTCCTCCGCTGTGAGGATTCCGTTGCCTGTTGTGATCGAGCTGGTTTTGGAAGTCCCGGTCCCTGGGCATCCAGCCCCGGTCGCGGTGGTTTCGATCCCGTTAAGAAGTGTTTCCACTGTCACTTCTTTGAACGCACCTGGTTTGATGTTGTGATAGACCACTCCAGAGAGCGGACCTTGCGAGGGAATGGCGATCGTGCATTTCGCTCCTGTGATTTCGATCGCTTTACTCCCGGGGCATTCAATGGTTGTTTTTCCTTCGGCGGTAAGGTGATAGACACATTCGTTCGTGTCGACTTTAGCTTCCTGTCCAAGGAAAATGCACCCGTGGTATCGGATGTTCCTAAGGGTATAGGACGTAACTGTTTTTTCGGTTAATGTACCTTCCTCTGTGTACTGATTGCATGTCATCGGGACACTTATGCCTGGAGGGACGACGATGTCGAACACGATGTGAGATGTCGTGGAGGGGACTGGTCCATCCGGCATCATTGTCACGACGCATGGCGCCACTGCGCAGTGAAATGTTGCCGGAGTGTGCGCCTTTGCAGAGGATCCCGCCACGGCACTCAGGGCTGCGACTGCCATCGCGGCGATTATCAGGGTCTTGAGATTGCGAATCATGGATTGCTCCTTTCGATTGGGAGAATCCGGACCCGCATTCCTCACCCTCCGATTCCCGACGGGCTAGATATAGACCATATATTTACTTAAGTCAAAGAACTTAAATGACTATAAGGAGTAAGTCACGTTTAACTAGTCGCTGGCGATCGCGAAGCGGGCGATCTCCGATCGCCTCGCGGCCGCGGCGTAGAGTGTGCGGCCGGCGATCGCCAACGAGTTGACGCCGCCGAGTCCGCGCTGGGAGCCGCCGAAGGAGAGGGCGCCGCTGTCGGGATCGCGCTGCAGGCGCACGACCGCCGAGTCGCCGGTCGCGGCGACGTAGACGCTGCGGCCGCTCGGCGACAACACCAGGTCGCGCGGCGCGTCCAGTGCCGGCACGCTCTCTATATAGGTGAGCGCGCCGGTCGCCGGGTCACGGCCGAACCTGGCGACCCCGTCGTCGCCCCGCGCGGTGCCGTAGAGCGAGCGGCCGTCGGCGCTGACGGCGAGATCCTCGAGCAGCCAGAGGCCGGAGCCAAAGCCGGCTTCCTGCGCGGTGGGGATGGGCCGGCAGGGGTTGCTCGGTTCGAGCCCGCGGCTTTCGCCGGTCAGGCAGCCGCGGTAGACGAGCAAGCCGTCGACTGGGTTGCGCTCGAATTCCGCCACCGAGGAGACCCTGGGTGCGCTGGCGTAGAGCGAGGTGCCGTCCGGGCTGATCGCGATCCGGGAGACGCTGTGCAGGCCGGAGGCGTGGCTGTTGGTGTACGCGGCTGGCGTACAGACAGAGCTGAAGCCGGCCACCGTCGCGCTGATCCCGCCGGTCAGGCAGCTGGTGAAGCGCAGCAGGCCGTTCGGTTCGCGGATGAAGATCGCGATCGCGGCGTCGGCCCGCGCGGCCACGTAGGCGAAGCGGCCGTCCGGGCTGACGGTCAGCGAGGCTGGCCCGCCGAGCCCGGAGAAGATGCCTCTGTGGACGGGGGTCGCGGTCGGGATCGTGCGGCAGGTGCGGCGTTTGCCGGGAGTGTTGGGTCCGGTGGCGCCGGTGATGCAACCCCTGTAGTTGAGTTGGCCGGACTCGGGCCTGCGGGAGAAGACCCCGATCGAGTCGTCGTCGGAGACGGTGTAGACGCTGCGGCCGTCGGGGCTGACGGTGGCGAAGCGGACCCCGTTGAAGCCGCTGACGGCGTCCTCGCTCCCGGCGCCGGGAAAAGGTTTGCAGGGCGGCAGCCCGACGCGACGCACCGGTGCCTCCTTGCCGCCTCGCTTCTGTGCGGACCCGGGTCCCTCGGGGCGCACCTTCGCGTTGCCGCTGAAGCATCCCTGGAACCGCAGCGGCCGGGTGCGGAAGCTCAGCACTGCGTCGTCGTCGGGCGAGACCGCGTACAGGGAGCGGCCGTCGGGGCTCGCAACGAGCGAGCGCGGGTCCTCCAGACCGGCGCCCTCGCTGCCGAGGAAGCGCAACCCCGGCGCGGCCGCGGCCGGCCCCGCGCCGACCGCCAGCTGCACCGCCCCGCCGAGCACGAGCGCGACCAGACTGAGGACCGAGAGCCGCGACGGTGTCATCCGGGGTAGAAGCGCGAGGCGGCGGAGCACAGTGCGCTACGCGGCGCGGCGGTAGGTGTGGGCGAGGACACCCTTGGGGGGCGTCTTCGTATCGATCAGCTCCAGCGCCCGCTTGTCCGCCGACTCGGGGAAGACACGCTTGCCGGAGCCGAGGATGACCGGGAACACCATCAGGCGGTAGCGGTCGACGAGGTCGTTCTCGACCAGCGTGTGGACGAGGGTCTGGCTGCCGGCGACGAGGATCGTCTTGCTCTCGGACTCCTTCAGCTCCGCCACCTCCGCGGCGACATCGCCTCCGATCGGCGTCGAGTTCTCCCACTCGAGCTCCTCGAGCGTCGAGGTCACTACGTACTTCGGCATCGAGTTGATCTTCTCGGCGAAGGGGCCGCTGCGCTGCGGCCAGGCGCCGGCAAAGCTTTCGTAGGTGACCCGCCCGAGCAGGTGGGAGCCGGCCTCGACCAGCTCTTCCATTTTGAACTCGCCGTACTCGTCGCTGTAGTACTCGAGCGCCCAGCCGCTGTGCGGGTGGGTCGGCTCCCCGCCCGGCGCCTCCATCACTCCGTCGAGAGTGACGAACTCGGTAACCGCCAGTTCGGCCATCGCGGCCCATGCTAGCGACTGCCCTTGGCCCCGCCGGCCAATCCTGTCCTCGTTCGTTTTTCGACTCGACGGCTGGGGGTACACGCCAGCCTGGATGAGGGTCAGTCTCGGCTTCAGGCTCACGCTCGCGGCGCTGGTCGTCGCGCTTCTCGCTGCCCTGGCCGGTCCCGCGGCGGCGAAGGAGAAGCTGCCGCCGATCGACATGTCGGAGGCCGAGCACTGCGACTTCATCGCCGCGCCGCACAACACCCTCTGCCTGCTGCCCTTCCCCAACGATTTCTACACGGAGCCGGACCCCGAGAGTGCGACCGGGAAGCGGATCGACTTCACCTTGCAGGGGATGCCGAGGAACGTGCTCGGTCAGCCGATCGACCCGACTCCCTACAACGTCTCCGACGGCTTCAGCCAGGGCGCGACGATCCTCTTGAAGGTGCCCGGCATCGACACGGTCGCCGACGTGAAAGCGACCGGGGCGGTGCCGATCTCCCAGATCGGCGAGTACAGGCGCAAGCGCGCCCCGGTGGTCGTGCTCGACGCGGCGACCGGCAAGCGCTGGCCGATCTGGGTCGAGATCGACTCGACCGCGACCGACCCCGAGAAAGCCGCGCTGGGGATCCACCCCGCGGTCAATTTCGCCGCCGGCCACCGCTACATCGTCGCTCTGCGCGACCTCCGCGACGCCGCGGGCAAGCGGATCGAAGCGCCGGCTGCCTTCCGCTATTACCGCGACCGCGTCCCCTCGAAGCAGCCCGAGATCGACGCCCGCCGCAAGCACTTCCGCGGGATCTTCAAGCAGCTGCGCAAGGCCGGGATCCAGCAGGGCAGCCTCTACCTCGCCTGGGACTTCACCGTCGCCAGCGACCTCAACAACGCCGGCCGCGCGCTCTCGATCCGCGACCGCGCCTTCGCCGCGCTCGGCGACACCAGCCTCGCCGACCTCGTCCCGCAGGGCAGCTCGCCGACCTTCGCCGTGACCAGCGTCGAAGAGGAACCGAACCCGGGCGAAGTCGCGCGCCGGGTGAAAGGGACGGTGCTGGTCCCCTGCTACCTGTTCCCGACCTGCGCGCCCGGCGGCACCTTCCAGCTCGACCCCGAGGGCGAGCCGATCCAGAGCGGGGTCTGGCCGGCCAACTTCGACTGCATCGTGCCCGCCTCGGTTGCCAGTGGCCCGGCCGGGACGGGCCGTCCCTCGCTCTACGGGCACGGCCTTTTCGGCAGCGCCTCCGAGGTCGGCTCGGCGCCGCAGCGCAGCCTCGCCCAGGCGCACCGGATCGTCTTCTGCGCGACCGACGAGATCGGCATGTCGAAGACGGACGTCCCGGTCGCGATCGGCGCCCTCCAGGACCTCTCGCGCTTCCCGGCGCTGCCCGACCGCCTCCAGCAGGGCCTGCTCAACGAGCTCTACCTCGGCCGCGCGATGATCAGCCCCGCCGGCTTCACCACCCACCCCGCCTTCCACCAGGACGGCACCCTTACCAGCGGCTCGGTCCTCGACACCAGCCGGCTCTACTACAACGGCAACAGCCAGGGCGGGATCATGGGCGGAGCCCTGACCGCGGTCGCGCCGGACTTCACCCGCGCCTCGCTCGGCGTGCCGGCGATGAACTACTCGGTGCTGCTGCCGCGCTCGGTCGACTTCGATCCCTTCGCGCAGGTCTTCTACCCGTCCTACCCGAACGAGACGGCGCGGCCGCTGATCCTCGACCTGATCCAGATGCTCTGGGACCGCGGCGACCCGAACGGCTACGCGCAGCGGATGACCGACGACCCGCTGCCGGACACGCCGCCGCACCAGGTGCTGCTCAACATCGCCTTCGGCGACCACCAGGTGACGATCTACCAGGCTGACGTCGAGGCGCGGACGATCGGCGCGTCCGCCCACCGTCCCGCCCTCTTCGAGGGCCGCTGGCCCGACACCGACGTGCTCTGGAACGTGCCGGCGATCAAGCGCTACCCGTTCACCGGCTCGGCGATCTACTACTGGGACACCGGCCCGGTGCGCGAAGAGCCGCCCGGCTCGGGGACGCTCGTCGGCGTGCCGCCGCCGCCCTACGAGAACCTGCCGAACCGCGGCGGCGTCGACCCGCACGGGGCGCCACGCGCGACTCCCGCCGAGCAGGCGCTCGTCTCCAACTTCTTCGCCGGCGCGATCCAGCAGAGCGACGACTGCGGCGGCGGCCCCTGCTTCGCAATCGGCTTCAGCGGCCCCTGATCGACTCAAATGTCGACTTTGTCCTCCACGGGTAGGACAAAGTCGACACGCGGGCCTCGCTATAAGGAGATCACGTGCGCCGTGTTCGGCGCGACGCGGCCCTCGAGCACCTCGAGGTAGGCGCTCTGCAGTCCCTCGAAGCCCTCGCCGGGGAGCGTCCGCAGCCAGCCGCCCGTCCACTCGCAGAACGGGTGCCAGGCGTCGGCGACCCGTTGCTCAAGCCCCCCTCGGCCCCAGTCGGCGGCGCGTTTGGTCACCCGGGTTGGGGCGAAGAAGAAGGTCGGGCGTGGCCCGGGCAGGCCCTCGCCGCCGCTCAGCGCCTCCGCCCCGAAGTCCTCCCAGTGCGTCACCCCGACCGCCATGCTGTGGACTAGCTCGTCGCCGTAATGGGAGTGGACTGCCTGGCGCACCGCCGCGTCGCCGGCGAAGTCGACGAAAGTGGCCGGCGCCCGCTCCAGCGCGCCGATCTCCTCGTAGGGGACGGTGCGGTCGTAGATCCCGAGACCGGCGACGAACTCGGCGTTGCGCGGCGAGGTCAGCGCGATCAGCTCGACTCCCTCGCGCTGGGCGAGCATGAAGGCGGCCGCGAGCGCGGTCTTGCTCGAGGCGCTGGCGAGGACGATCGGGCCCCGCCCGGTGAGGTCCTCGTCGGCGAGCTGGTCGTCGATCAGGAACGAGGTGTAGAAGAGCGGCCGCAGCAGCATCTGGATCGCCTCGGTGTCGGGCCGGTAGAAGGTGTCCTCGCCGGTCGCCAGGTAACGGTGGTAGGCGGAGGGCAGCTCGGCCCGGTGTGGCGAGGCGTCGACGAACCCGCTCGGGTCGGCGTCGGCCGGCGTCACCACCAGGTGCGAGGAGGGCGGCAGGTACCCGTACACCCGCGTCCCCACTTCGACCCCGTCGGCCTCGCTGCGCTCGACCTCGGCGAACCCCCACATCGGCACCCGTCCCCAGCCGTCCCCGGCCGGGAAGAAGCTCCAGTAGGACATCGCGTCCCCCATCACCGCGTAGGTGACGTTGTTGGCGGTCATCCCGAAGCTGTCGACCCGCAGCAGCGCCTGCCCGGGCTGCAGCTCGGGTGGGCCGGACTCGGCGATCCGGCACTGACGCAGGTCGTCGCGCTTGACCAGGAAGTCGACCATCTCTCCTCGCTCAGCATAAGCCGCAGGCCTGCCCTAAGCCGCAGGCCTGCCCCTGGCTAGCGTGGGCGCGGCGGCGGTTTGATCGCTCCAGGCCGGGTAAATGTGCCTACGGCAGGACCACGGGAGCGAGCAAGGAGGAGCAATGGACAGAGCAGATCGTTCCGGCATCGGCGGCATCTCGTTAGGCGGCATCCTGGTGATCATCGGGGTCGTCGTGATGATCGTCTGGAGCTTCTGGATCGGGCTGATCGTCGCCCTCGTCGGGCTGATCGCGTTCGGGGGTTTCGCAAAGGGCAAGTGGTACTGAGCAAGTGGTACTGACCTTCTGCCTCGGTAGCCGCTGACACAGGCGCGCGGGACCCGTTCCAATACCAACGTTCGAAGACCACCATGGCCACCTGGCGACCGATACATCTGGCGTTGCTCGCGATCGTGCCGATCGCGGCGCTGGCGCTCGCGACGGCGGGCGCGGCGGCGCCCGGCACGGCCGACCTGCGGATCGCCAAGACCGACAGCCCCGACCCGGTCGCCGCCGGCTCGCCTCTCACCTACGCGATCGAAGTCGACAACCTCGGCCCGAACGTGGCGACCGGCGTCACCGTCACCGACCAGCTGCCGCGCAACGTCGATTTCGTCTCCGCCACGGCGAGCAGCGGCCAGTGCGCGCTGAAAGGGCGGAAAGTGACCTGCAGCCTCGGCACCGTCCCTGCCGCCAACGCGATGTACGCGACGGCGCGCCAGGTGACGATCGCGGTCATCCCCCGCCAGGTCGGCATGATCGTCAACACGGCCACCGTCAAAGGCGGCCAGAAAGACCCGGGCAAAGCGAACGACCGGGCGACGGCGACGACCCTGGTCACCGGCCCCTCGCGGACCTGCCGCGGCGTCGCGGCCACGATCGTCGGCACCCGCGGCAACGACGTCCTCGTCGGCGGCGCCGGCCCCGACGTGATCGCCAGCTTCGGCGGCGACGACACGATCTACGCCTTCTCCGGCCGCGACCTCGTCTGCGCCGGCCCAGGCCGCGACTACGTCGGCGGCGGCACCGCGGCCGACCGCATCTTCGGTGCCTCCGGCGGCGACCGCCTGGCCGGCCGCGGCGGCCCCGACCTGCTGCGCGGCAGCGCCGGCAACGACGTGCTCAAAGGCAACCGCGGCGCCGACCGCCTGCGCGGCGGCTCCGGCTTCGACGGCTGCCGTGGCGGGCCTGGCCGCGACTCGGTGCGCGGCTGCGAGCGTTAGCTGCTCGTCTATCCCTGATCAGCTGGGCGCACCGTTCTCGGCCGCTTTGATCTCGGCCGTGATCCGCACCGCGGCGGAGAGCAGCGGCGCCGCGAGGACGAGGCCGATCGCGCCGAACAGGCAGCCGCCGGCGATGGTCACGATCAGGACCGCGAGCGGGTGCAGTTTGAGCGCGGCGCCGTAGGCGATCGGCTGGACCAGCTGCTGGAGGACGCCGTTGGCGAGTAGGACGACCGCGGCGAGAGCGGCCGCCGTCCCCGGTCCCTGATCGCCGAGCGCGATCAGGACCGCGAAGGCGCCGGCCGCCCAGGCGCCGAGATAGGGGATGAAGCCGCCGACGAAGGTGACGACCGCGATCGTCGCCGGCAGCGGGACGTCGAGGGCGAGCGCACCGGCGCCGACGAGCAACGCACTCCAGACCGAGACCGCGGTGACCCCGACGAAGTAACCGCGCAGGCTGGCCGCGACCTTGCCGAGGATCGTATGGGCGAGCGGCACCGGCACCCCCAGATGCCGCTCGACGAAGCCGCCGATCGTCGGCATGTCCTTGAGCATGAAGAAGAGGCTGAGCGCGGCGAAGGAGAGGAAGACGGTGAGCGAGGCCAGCTTGTCGACCCCGCCGAGCAGGCCGTGGGTGAGCGCTTCGAAGCCGGCGCTGACCGAAGCGTCGGCGCTGGACGTCGCGTCGGTCGCGGTCGACGCGTTGACCCCGAGGCTGTGGACGAGCGACTCGATCTCGTGCGCCCCTTCGCGCAGCCGTTCGGAGATGCCCGCGGCCTGGCTCGCGATCCCCTCCAGGATCATTAGCCCGATCACGACCCCGATCGCGACGATCGCGAGGAAGACGAGAACGGCGCCGATCCCGCGCGGCACGCCGTGCCGGCTTAGCCAGTCGACCAGGGGCGAGGTGACTGAGGCGACGATCCCGGCGACGATCACCGGCAGCACGATCGTCTGGGTCAGGGAGAGCAGCCAGACCGCCCCGACCAGCGCCGCGGCGACGCCGACCAGCAGCCAGGCCGAGAAGCCGAGGTCGCGCATCCACTTCGGAGCGGCGAAGATCCCACTCAACGCACCGGGATCGACCTTGACGACCTTGTCCTCTTCCACAACAGGCACTTTCGCGGACGTGACGGCGGCAGAGCGCGTCACCTACGTCGGGCACGCGACCGTCCTCGCGGAGCTCGACGGTGTGCGTCTGCTCACCGACCCGGTGCTGCGCGGGCGGGTCGGGCCGCTGCGCCGCCACGGCGCGCACCCGGCGCCGGGTGACACCGAGAACCTCGACGCGGTGCTGATCTCACACCTGCACCACGATCACGCCGACCTGCCCTCGCTGCGCCGTCTCGGCAAGGGTCTGCCGCTGGTGGTGCCGGCGGGCGCCGGGAAGTTCTTCCGGCGGCGTGGGTTTCAGACGGTGGAGGAGCTGGCTGTGGGCCAGTCGACCCGGGTCGGTGCGGTGACCGTTACCGCAACCGAGGCGGACCACCCGAGCGAGAGCCGCTTCGAGCGGGACTCGCGGGCGGTCGGGTTCCTGCTCGAGGGCCGGCGGCGGGTCTACTTCGCCGGCGACACCGACCTCTTCGACGGGATGGCGGAGCTGGGCGGCGAGGCCGGACTCGACCTGGCGCTCCTGCCGGTCTGGGGCTGGGGCCCGAGCCTCGGCCCGGGCCACCTCGACCCCGAGCGCGCCGCGCGGGCGGCGGCGCTGCTCGCGCCGCGGGTCGTCGTCCCGATCCACTGGGGCACGCTCTACCCCCTCGGTCTGGCGCGGCTCCGCCCCGAGCCGCTGCGCGCCCCGCCGCAGGCGTTCGCCGCCCGCGCCCGCGCACTCGCGCCTCAGGTCGAGGTGCGGGTGCTGGCGCCCGGGGAATCGACGCAACTGGCACGCGTCTGCAGTTAGGCACCCATACGGTGCCCTACAGCAGACGCATGAGTCAGCGATCGCCCGCGTAGTCGGCGTGGCCGAGCTGGGCGAGCCAGCCGCGGAAGACGCGGTGCACGCTTTCCGCTCCGACCACCTCGTCCTTGGGCCAGGCCAGCTCGGCGGGGTGGAGGACGAAGGGGTAGCTCTGGGTGCCGCCCATGCCGCCGTGCGAGCCGACCAGCTCCTCGAAGGCGGCGACTTCGCCGAACTCGGGCCAGAGCGTGCTGTTGAGCATCAGGTCGGCGCAGTGGGGGAAGCCGTCGGTGCGGCGCACGTGGTCCGCGGCGTTGGCGCCGAAGGGCGCGAGCGGGTCCTCTCCCTCGACCCGGTCCCGGTCGAGGAAGCGCGCCCCGTCCCTGCCGAGGACGAGGGCACCGTCGCGCTCGGAGCGGACCAGTACGAAGCCGATCCCGGGGTGGGCGCGCAGCGCCGGCAGCAGGCGCGGGTAGAGCACCTCCAGCCGCTCCAGGCTCACCCGCCCCGGCTCGCGCGGGAAGCTGACGAGCCCGAGGCAGCCCGAGGCCATCACCGAGAGCTCCGGCACCTCGGTCCCGTGCGCTTCCTCGATGTCCTGGCGCGCCTCGCGGTCGAGCGCGACCGCGCCGTCGGCGCGGCGCCCGCGGGTCGCCACCCGCACCGTGCGCCCAGCCGCGGTGTCATCGCGGGCCATCTCGGTGAGGCCGGCGCTGAGGTAGGCGAGCGCGTCGTCGCCGCCGCCTTCGACCGCGATCGTGCTGTCCGGCTCGCAGGCCGCGCCGACCAGCTGCTCGAGCGTTTCGCCGTAGCGGTCGCGGAACGTCTCCCCCTGCGACTGGCCGTGGTCAGAGAGGACGACGAGCCGGTAGGGCCGCGGCGCCTCGGCGCAGGCGCAGGCGACCCGGGCGATCTGGCGGTCGAGGTCGCGCAGCACCGCGAGCGCGTCGTGGCGCTCGATCCCGGAGTGGTGGGCGACCTCGTCGTAGGCGAGGAAGGTGGTGTAGATCGTCGGCCGGCCGGCGAGCACGTCGCCGACCACGGCGGCGACCTGGAGGTCGCGCTGGACGATCGTGCCCCAGGCGCGAACGAGCGCGTAGGAGCGGCTGCGCGCGATCCGCGGCCGCACGTCGTCGCGAACCTGGCTGCGGGCGGCGCGGCGCTCGCGGGCGACCTCGGCGAGGACGAGGACGAGGGTGCGGGCGACCGCGTAGGGGCGGGCGAAGTAGGCGGCGTAGTCGCGCCCGATCGGGCGCCGCCGGCGCAGTGCCGTGCTCATCGTCAGCATCGAGTGGGGGGCGTCGCCGGAGAGGATGTTGGCGCGGCTGGCGCCGCCGGCGTGCAGCAGCCCACGCCCGTCCGAGTGCCGCCGCTCCAGCTCTTCGGCGTCGCGCGGGTGGTTGGTGACGATCGCCCGGCCGCGATCCTTCTCCCACCAGCGGAACGCCGGCATGTCCTCGTTGTCGCCGTGCAGCAGCCCGGCCTGGCAGGCGCCGGTCTGCGAGGACCAGTCGGTCTCCCACCTGTTCAGTCGGTGCGACCCCTGGCGCAGCCAGGCGGCGAGGTTGGGAGCGCTGCCGTCGGCGAGCGCGCGGTGCAGGACATCGTGGGCGAGCCCGTCGATCTCGAGGAAGACGACGCCCGGCACCTCGCTCTTCTCCACCTGGCCGCGCCGCCGCGCCTGCCGCCGCACCACGTAGCGGTACCAGGAGTCGTCTTCGTCGATCGCCAGCAGCGAGTAGACGACCGCCGTCACCGCCGTCATCGCCAGCGTCACCACGACGCCCTCGAGCACGCCGGCGATCTCGGCTCCGGGCAGTACGTCGATCGCGAAGGTCACCAGGACCCCGTTCAGCAGCAGCGCCGCCCCGCCCAGGGTGAGCACGGTCAGCGGCAGCGCGAAGCGGGCCAGCACCGGCCAGACCAGCGCGTTGAGCAGCCCGATCAGCGCCGCCGCGCCCAGCGCCGCCCCGGCCCCGTCGAGCACGAACCCGCTGATCAGCTGCGAGAGCAGCAACAGCGTCAGCGCGTCGAGCAGGAGGACGAGCAGCCCGCGCCAGATCGTGCGGAGGTTCATGGCCGTGCAGCATCTCAAGCCGCCGGGCGCGAATCCGCAGGGAGCCGGCTTGCTGGCTGCCAGCTGCCGGAGTACGGTCGAGGTACGGACCGCGCTAAGGAGGAGAGAGATGGATGCTGAGACCGCCACGAAACTGAAGGAAGGCCAGCAGGCCGTTTGGGCCGCTGGGGACTGGCCGAAGTTCGCGCCGATCGTCCAGAACGTCGCCGACTCGGTCGTCGAGGGGCTGGGCGTGCAGGCCGGCCAGGACTTCCTCGACGTCGCCACCGGCAGCGGCAACGCGGCGATCGCCGGTGCCCGTCGCGGCGCCCGCACGACCGGCCTCGACCTGGTCCCCGAGCTGGTCGAGGCGGCGCGGGCGCGTGCCGCAGAGGAGGGCCTAGAGATCGAGTTCGTCGCCGGCAACGCCGAAGAGCTGCCCTTCGCCGACGACTCCTTCGACCGCGTCTCCTCGATCTTCGGGGCGATGTTCGCGCCGCGCCACCAGCAGGCAGCCGACGAGTTGGTTCGGGTTGCGCGGCCGGGAGGGCAGATCGCGGTCGCGGCGTGGACGCCCGAGGGGATGAACGGCCAGATGTTCAAAACGATCGGCGAGCACATGCCGGCGCCGCCCGAGGGCTTCGAACCGCCCTCGCTGTGGGGGAGCGAGGAGCACGTTCGCGAGCTCTTCTCCACCCCAGGCCTCGAGGTCAACTGCGAGAAGCGGATGGCGGAGATCGCCTGGGAGTCGGTCGAGGACTGGATGGAGCACTGCGAGCGCAACCTCGGCCCGATCGTGATGGCCAAGGGCGCGCTCGAGCCGCAGGGCAAGTGGGACGCCGCCCGCGCCGACCTGATCGCGCTCGAGGACCGCTACAACGAGGCCGATGACGGCACGATGCGGGCCCAGGCCGAGTACCTGGTGACCGCGGTCCGGCTTCCCGCCTAGCGCCTCACCGCGTCCGCAGCGTCATCGAAAAGCTCCCCGAGGGGGGAGAGTTGGGTGGCGTGTCGACTTATTAACCCCGTGGGTGGCGGGATACCGGTTTGCCGGTGCGGAGAGCGCGCGCACGCGCAGCGATCTCGAGGATGACTTCCTCGCCTTCTGTCGTCGCCATGACTTTCCGCGCCCCGCGGTGAACGTCGAGATCGGCCGCTTCGAGGTCGATTTCGTTTGGCGCGGCGCCAAAGTGCGGTCGAAACCGACGATTTCCGCTACCACCGCGGCAGCATCGCCTTCGATGCGGATCACGCGCGCGAGCTGGAGTTGCGGCGGCGCGGGTTCACTGTGCGGCGCTTCACCGGCCGGCAGATCGATGAGCAGCCGGGCCTCGTGGCCGCGGACCTGCGGGCGGCTTTCCATCAAGCGCAGGAAGATCGGGACACCCAGCGGTTGGGCAGCGGTCCCCACCCGCAACTAAATTTGGGTTACTTCAAGCCGACTATAGAGGTGGGGATGGCCGAGCAGGTACCGAGCTACGACGAGTTCAGCATCCGCATTCAGCCGGGTGAGGATGACTCCTACCAGGTCCTCGCTTCCGCCCCAGACGGGTCAACCGCCTCCGGCATGTTCACCCTGCCTTTCACTGAGGCAGAGCTCGACAACTTCGTCCTGCGCGTGGGGCGCCAACGGGTGACGGTGCGGGGCTACCGCTCCGCCCAGATGGAGGAGGCCAAGCGGTTCGGCACGCGCCTCTTCGAGGCACTGATGGTCGACGGTGTGCGCGACGTCTTCCGGGCGGCAAGGGGTGCGGCTGAGAGCCACCGCAAGGGCCTCCGGGTGACGATGTGCCTGACCGATGTGCCGGAGCTGATGGGCGTTCCGTGGGAGTACCTCTACGAGCGCCCGCGCTTCCTCGCCCAGTCGATCTACAGCCCGGTCGTGCGCTCGCTCGACTTGGCCGAGGTTCGAATGCCACACCCGGTTGAGCTGCCGCTGAACGTGCTCGGGATGGTCAGCCGCCCGAACGGCCTAGCGACGCTCGATGTCGAGCGTGAGAAGGAGAAGCTCGCCCTGGCCTTGGTGCCGCTCGTGGAGCGCGGGCTGGTCACGCTCGATTGGCTGGAGCTGGGAACGCTCGGTCAGCTCGATCAGGCGATCGGCCGCGCCAGCGAGGTCCATGTCTTCCACTATGTCGGTCACGGCGCCTACGACATGCGCACGGACGGCGGCATCCTGGTGTTGGAAGACAGCCGCGGAGAGCCGCATGAGGTAACCGGTGAGGAACTCGGCTCCCTGCTGCAGGACGAGCGCAGCCTGCGCCTCGCGGTGCTGAACTCCTGCGAAGGAGCCCGCAGCTCGCACGTCGATCCCTTCTCGGGAGTTGCCTCGAGCCTTGTGCAGTACGGCATTCCTGCCGTGATCGGCATGCAGTTCGAGATCACTGACGAAGCGGCAATCGCCTTCGCGAGCCGGCTCTACACCTCACTTGCGGAGGGCTACCCGGTTGACGCGGCGCTCGCCCAAGCGCGCCGCTCGATCTTCGCCGCGGGCAATGACATCGAGTTCGGCACGCCGGTGCTGTTTCTGCGCGGCGCCGATGCACACCTGTTCGATCTCACGGAACCGGCGCCGCCGGAGCTTGCGGATTCGGTGGCGACCGAGCTCGATCAGCCGCCACTGGCCGAGTTCTCGCCGGAATACGAGATCGCGCCGGCAAACGGAGTCGGGAGCTATTCGGATCCACCACTCGTCGATGACTGGGATCCGCCACTGCCACCCCCACCGGAGTCGTTCCTCAGTCGCTTCAAGCCGAGGTTTGGCTGGCCGATCCCGAAGCAACGCCGAGTCTCCAACGTCCAGCTTGCCAAATGGTCGGTGACGGCGATCGTGATCGGCACCGTGCTCGTCGCCATCTTCGGGCACGACGATCCCGGTTTCGACGGACGCGACTGGGCCGACCTGATCGTGACCGTCGGCAGCATCGGCCTGCTGTGGGTAGTCGTCCGGCTGATCTACGACCTCGTGGCGTACGTGCGGGTCCGCTTCTTCGCTGGCTGATTCGATCGGGCGGGACCGGAACCGCTAAGCGGGGGCGAAGCGGCCGAACCCGGGGTCGAGCGCGAGCACCCGCTCGCTGACCATCGCGGCGGCGCCGATCACGCCGGCGCGGTCCTCGAGCGGGCTGCGAACGATGCGCAGGTGGCGGGTGGCAAGGGGGAGGGAGCGCTGGTAGACGACCTCGCGGATGCTGGCGAGCAGCTGCTCCTGGGCGTCGGCGAGGTCGCCGCCGATCACGATCGCCGAGGGGTTGTAGAAGTTCACCGCTGCCGCCAGGACCTCGCCGATCAGCCGGCCTGAGTGGCGGACGAGCTGGACCGCGGCGGGCAGGCCGGCCCGGGTCAGCTCGACCAGGGCGCGCGAGTTGGGGGCGTCGACCCCTTCGGCGCTGAGCCGGCGGGCCATCGCGCCGCCGCCCGCCAGCGCCTCGAGGCAGTTGACGTTGCCGCAGCTGCAGATCACGTCCTCGTGGTCCTCGTCGACGGGGATGCGGACGTGGCCGAGGTCGCCGGCGGCGCCGTCCGCCCCGCGGTGCACGTGACCGTCGATCACGATCCCGCAGCCGATCCCGGTCCCGACCTTGACGAAGAGCAGGTGCTCGACCTCGCGCCAGTGGCTCCAGTGCTCGCCGAGCGCCATGATGTTGACGTCGTTGTCGACGAGCACGGGGGCGCCGAAGCTGTCGGCGAACCGCTCCGGGATCGGGAAGCCGTCCCAGCCGGGCATGATCGGCGGGTTGCGCGGCAGGCCGGTCGCGTGCTCGACCGGGCCGGGCACGCCGATCCCGATCCCCGCGACCGCGTCGCGCTCGGCCCCCGCCTCGGCGAGCAGCCCGGCGAAGCGCCCTTCGACCCACTCGAGCACGACTTCCGGCCCGTCGGCGATCTCGATGTCGCCGCGGCCCTCGGCCAGCACTCGGCCGCCGAGGTTGGTCACGGCGAGCCGCGAGTGGGTGGCGCCGAGGTCGGCCGCCAGGACTAGGCCGGCGTCCTCGTTGAAGACCAGCCGCATCGGCGGCCGCCCGCCGGTCGACTGATTCCCCCCGACCTCCTTCAGCAGCCCGAGCGCCTGCAGCTGCTCGAGCCGCTGGGTGATCGTCGAGCGGGCGAGGCCGGTGCGCTCGGCCAGGTCCGCCCGCGTCGTCCCGTCGCCTTCGCGGATCAGCTTCAGCAGGGAGCCGGGGCCGATCGGACCGTCTGCGCGCTGCTGCATGGCGCCCATGCTTCAACAAAACCACTTCTGTGCGTCAACAGCAAGCTTTTGCTTGACATCCATACAAAAGGGGTCTACGTTCGCTTGCATGGAGGAGAGCGCAGTCCAGGCTGGATCCGCAAGCCTCCTGGCCAGTGCCCAGCGCCTGCGGGTCGGCATCGCCGGCACGGGCTTCGTCGGCCGCCTGCACGCCCGCGCCGCCCGCCTCGCCGGCGCCAACCTCGTCGCCGTCGCCGCCTCGACGCCGGAGCGGGGCGCCGCCGCCCGGGCTGAGCTCGGGGCCGAGCGCGAATACGCCAGCGCCGACGAGCTGGCCATCGCGGATGGGGTCGACGTCGTCCACGTCTGCACCCCGAACCACCTCCACCTGCCGCTCGCCCGCGCCGCGATCGAGGCCGGCAAGCACGTGATCTGCGAGAAGCCGGTCGCGCTCGACTCCGCAGAGGCAGCGGAGCTGGCCGCCGCCGCCGAACGGGCCGGCGTCCTCGTCACCGTCCCCTTCGTCTACCGCTATTACCCGACCGTGCGCGAGCTGCGCGCCCGGCTCGGCGCCGCCGCGACGCCGCGGCTCCTCAGCGGCGGCTATCTGCAGGATTGGCTGCTCGGCGCCCGCGACTACAACTGGCGCGTCGACCCGGAGCTGGGCGGCGCCTCGCGCGCCTTCGCCGACATCGGCTCGCACTGGTGCGACCTGCTCGAGTTCGTCACCGGCCAGCGGCTGACCGCGCTAGTCGCGCGCACCGCGATCGCCCACGAGACCCGCCGCGGGCGGGACGCCGCCTCGTTCGAGCGCGGCGCCGGCGCGGGGGAGGAGCGGCCGGTCCAGACCGAGGACGTGGCGGCGCTCTTGTTCGAGACCGACGCCGGGGCGACCGGCTCGCTGCTCGTCTCTCAGGTCTCGGCCGGGCGCAAGAACCGGCTTTGGCTCGAAATCGTCGCCGCCGAGCAGACCTTCGCCTTCGACCAGGAACGGCCGGACACGCTGACGGTCCTGCGCCGCGGCGCCGCTGAGTCGATTCCGCGCGACTTCGAGACGCTGGCGCCGGAGGCCGCCCGCTATGTGACCCTGCCCGGCGGCCACCCGCAGGGCTACCAGGACTGCTTCGACGCCTTCGTCCGCGAGAGCTATGCCGCCTTCGTCGGGGAGGGTGCCGCCGACGGGCTGCCGCGGCTGGCGGACGGTGCCCGCGCGGTGCGGATCACCGAGGCGGTGCTCGAGTCGGCGCGCCGCAACGAGTGGGTCGAGGTGGCGGGATGAAGCTGGGGCTGCTCACCGCCTGCCTGCCCGAGTGGCCGCTGGAGCGGATCGCGGACTGGGCTGGGGAGCACGGCTACGAGGCGCTCGAGCTGGCCGCCTGGCCCTCGCGCGGCGACCGCCCCTTCACCGCCTCCCACATCGCCGCCGACCGCTTCGACCCGGCCGAGGCCGACCGCGTCCGCGCCGCCCTGGAGCGGAACGGGCTGCAGCTCTCGGCGCTCGCCTATTACGACAACAACCTGCACCCCGACCCGGACGAGCGCGAGGCCGCCCACGCCCACGTGCGCGCCTGCATCGACGCCGCCGCCGAGCTCGGCGGGGTCCCGGTCGGCACCTTCATCGGCCGCGACCCCGGCCGCAGCGTCAGCGAGAACCTGCGGGCAGCCGAGCGTGCGATGCCGCCGCTGGTCGACTACGCCGGCCAGCGCGGGGTGAAGCTGATGATCGAGAACTGCGTGATGGAGGGCTGGCACCCGGACGGCTACCCCGGCAACCTCGCCTACTCGCCGGAGCTGTGGGAGTGGATGTTCGGGATCGGGCTCTACCTCAACTTCGACCCCTCGCACCTGCTCTGGCTTGGGATCGACCCGGTGGCGGCGCTGAAGCCGCACGTCGAGCGGGTCGTCCACGCGCACGCCAAGGACGCCGAGGTCTTTCCAGCGGAGCGCGACCGGTTTGGTTTTTTCGGCCGGCTCGGCGAGCGCGAGCAGGACCCCTGGGACATGGGCTGGTGGCGCTACCGGCTGCCGGGCAGCGGCGAAGTCGACTTCCGCCGCTACGTCGACACTCTCTATGAGGGCGGGTTCGACGGCGTGCTCTCGGTCGAGCACGAGGACCCGATCTGGGGCGGCAGCGAGGAGCGCATCCTGCGCGGGCTGGAAATCGGGCAGCGCAACCTGAGGCCGCTGGTGGTCGGATGAGCGGCGCCGGGGAGAAGCGGAGCGCCGCCGCCGAGCAGCGGCCGACCGTGCTCGAGGTGCACGGCCTGGTCAAGGAGTACCCGGGGGTGACCGCGCTGCGCGGGGTCGACTTCAACGTCCGCCAAGGCGAGGTGCACTGCCTGCTCGGGCCCAACGGCGCGGGCAAGTCGACGCTGATCAAGTGCGTCTCCGGCGTGGTCGAGCCGAGCGGCGGCGAGATCCTCGCCGACGGCGAGCCACTGCCGCCCGGCGACCCGAAGGCGGCGCTGGCGCGCGGGATCGCGACGATCTACCAGGAGCTCGACCTGGTCGAGGATCTCAGCGTCGCCCAGAACGTCTTCCTCGGCCACGAGCCGCGGCGCGGCCCGCTGCTCGACCTGGCGCGGATGCGGGAGGACTCCGCGGCGCTGCTCGCCAGGCTCGGCCACGAGCGGATCGACCCGCGCCTGCCGCTGCGGGCGCTGCGCCCCGCCGCCCGCCAGGTCGTCTCGATCGCCCGCGCGCTCTCCTACGACGCCCGCGTCTTGATCATGGACGAGCCCTCCGCGGTCCTCGACTCGGGCGAGGTCGAGACCCTGTTCGAGGTCGTGCGCCGGCTCACCGCCGAGGGCGTCGGCGTCGTCTATATCTCCCACCGGCTCGACGAGATCCGCCGGATCGGCGACCGCGTCACCGTACTCGCCGACGGCGCCACCGCGGCCGACGGGATCGCTGCCGACACCCCGACCGAAGAACTGGTCTGGCTGATGGTCGGGCGCAAGGTCGAGCGCCTCTATCCGCAGCGCCCGCGCGGCGACGGCGAGACGCTGCTCAAGGTCCACAACCTGCGCGGGCTGCCGATGGTGCGCGGCGTCAGCTTCGAGGTGCGGGCGGGGGAGGTGCTCGGGATCGGCGGCCTGGTCGGCTCCGGGCGCAGCGAGCTGCTGCGGCTGATTTGCGGCCTCGACCGCCGCGAAGCCGGCGAAGTGCTGGTCGAGGGGCGGCGACTGCCCGCGAACCGGCCCGACCGCGCGATCGCCGCCGGGCTGGGGCTGGCGCCCGAGGACCGCAAGTCGCAGGGGCTGCTGCTCGACTGGAGCCTGACCAAGAACATCACCCTCGCCGACCTCGGCCGCTTCAGCCGCGGCCTGCTCGACGTCCGCGCCGAGCGCGAGGCCGCGCGCGAGCAGCTGCGCGCCCTCCACACCGTCCCCGAGGACCCCGACCGCCGCGCCCGCGAGCTATCCGGCGGCAACCAGCAGAAGGTGGTCCTCTCCCGCTGGCTTCTGCGGGAATGCCGGGTCCTGCTGCTCGACGAGCCGACCCGCGGGGTCGACATCCCGAGCAAGGCGGAGATCTACCGGATCGTCACCGAGCTGGCGGCCGGGGGCCTTGGGGTCGTCCTCGTCTCCTCCGAGCTGGAGGAGCTGGCGGGGATCTGCACCCGCGTCCTCGTCATGCGCGAGGGCGAGCTGGTCGCGGAGGTAGACGGCGCCCGCGCGAGCGAGCGCGAGCTGCTCTCCCACGCGGTCGTCCCGACCGCCGGACCCGACCTGATCGAGGAGGTCGCATGAACCAGGCAGCGGCACTGCGGGGACGGCTGGGCGCGCTGCAGTTCCAGGAGTACGCGCTGGCGCTCGTCGTCATCGCCCTGTTCGTGACCGGCGCGATCCTGCGCCCGGACACCTTCCCGACCTGGGACAACATCCGCAACATGCTCACCCAGGCCAGCATCATCGGTGTGCTGGCGGTGGGGATGACGTTCGTGATCGCGACCTCCGGGATCGACCTCTCGGTCGGCTCGATGGTCGCCGCGGCGGGCGTCTTCGGCGGCATCCTCGTCGACCCCAGCGGTACCACGCTGGTCTTCATGCTCGGCGCGATCGGCTTCGCGCTCCTGCTCGGGACGATCAACGCGACCGCGATCACCTACGGCCGCGTCGTCCCCTTCATCGCCACCCTGGCGATGTTCTCGATCGCCCGCGGCCTCGCCCTGCTGCTCAACGACAAGCTCCCGGTCGGCCTGCTCGACTTCAACGGCGGCTCCTTCGGCGACCCCGCGCCGTTCTCGCTGCTCTGGTTCGGGACGGGGAAAATTCTCGGCATCCCGGTCTCAGTCTGGGTCTTCATAGGAATCGTGATCGGCGGCTGGACCCTGCTCAACCGCACCCGCTTCGGCCGCTACGTCGTCGCCGTCGGCGGCAACCGCGAGGCGGCACGGATCGCCGGCGTGCCGGTGCGCAAAGTGATCTTCAGCGTCTACGTGCTCTCCGGCCTGATGGCGGGGATCGCCACCATCCTGCTCTGCGCGCGGCTGGGCAGCGCCTCACCGGTCAGCGGCAATCTCTACGAGCTCGACGCGATCGGCGCCGTGGTGATCGGCGGCACCAGTCTTGCCGGTGGGCGGGCGACGATGGTCGGG
This sequence comes from uncultured Solirubrobacterales bacterium, assembly GCA_963846515.1. Classification (GTDB taxonomy): domain Bacteria; phylum Actinomycetota; class Thermoleophilia; order Solirubrobacterales; family 70-9; genus VAYN01. Next base: position 275,691 of record CAWJWC010000006.1, read on the forward strand.
ACTTTCCTCGGCGTCCTCACCTTCGCCCTGATCTTCAGCCTGATGACCCAGCTCGACCTCTCGACCGAGATCCAGCAGGTGACCAAAGGGGCGATCGTGCTCGGCGCCGTGCTGCTGCAGAGGCCGGAGGCGAGGTGGTGATGGTGAAAGCGAATGAGCTTCAGCTGTACCGAAGGTGTTTGTCAACTAGCAGTGAGGAGGAATGATCATGTCGCTCAAGCGACTCATGGTCACGCTTGGGATCGTCGGCCTGATGGTGTTGGGCCTGGCTGCCTGTGGCAGCGACAGCGAGACGGTCACCGTGACCGAAGGTGGAGGCTCGGCCACTGGCGGAGGCTCGGGTGGCGCGGGCGACTCGGGTAAAACCGTGCGCATCGTGGCCAGCGTGCCGCCGACCGACCACGGCTGGCTCGGCGCGATCTCCAAGAACGCGCAGGCCCAGGCGGATCAATATGACGACATCGATTTCAAACTGCTCGAGGCTGCGGACTCGGACTCGCAGGCGCAGCAGATCGAGCAGGTGATCTCGGAAAAACCGGACGTGCTGGTCGTCCTGCCGCAGGACGGCGAAGCGTTGACGCCGGTCGCCCAGAAAGCCGAGAACGCTGGGATCCCGGTGGTCAACATCGACCGCCTCTTCACCCAGCCCGACGCGGCGACGGCGACGATCCTCGGCGACAACTACCAGATCGGCGTGCTCGCGGCCGACTACATCGGCAACGAGCTCAACTGCAAAGGCAACGTCGTCGAAATCCAGGGCCTGCCTGGGATCTCGGTGACCCAGGAACGGACCGATGGGTTCGAAGAAGAGATGAAAAAGGTTTGTCCCGACGGCGGGATCGAAGTCGTGGCGCAACAGCCGGGCGACTTCAACCCGGACAAAGGCCTGACCGTGATGGAGAACATCCTCCAGTCCGAGGACCAGATCGACGCCGTCTACACCCATGACGACGACATGGCCCAGGGCGTGGTCCAGGCGATCCGCAACGCCGGTCGCGACGACGAAATGTTTCTCACCGGCGTCGGCGGCTCCCAGGCCGCGATGGAACAGATCGAAGAGGGCGGCCTCTACCGGGCCACCTTCCTCTACAACCCCAACATGGCCGCCTCCGCCGTCAACATGGCCCGGCTGATCGGCCTCGGCGAAGGCTTCCCCGAGCTGGTCCCCCCGGAGGTCCCCCGCCAGATCATCGTCCCCGCCGCCGTGGTGACGAAAGACAACGTCGGCGAATACGAGAAATACGCGTTCGACTAGGGGCCCGAGTAGGACGGGGCGCGCCGCTCTCGCGGCGCGCCCCCTGGCGTCGCCAGGCGACCTAGCCGAACGGGACCCCTCACCACCATCCTCGCCAGTGACCATCCATCCCATCGAGCTATACCTGGTCAGCTCGGCATAAGCCTGGTTCAGGGAGGGATCGACATGCGCCCCGCCATCCGCGCGGGCGGGGTTAAGGCTCGCACCTCGCATCCGGGGACGTAATCGACCCTCGTCGGCCTTCGAGCCGCCACCCACAAAGCGCATCAGGTTTTGCGTTCGAGGTCGGCGACCTCCTCCGCCTTCTGGTCCGCCTTCTCTCGGGAGCGGTCTCGCTCCTCCTTCGCCTCGCCCTTGCGCTCCTCGCGTTTGCCCTGGCGGCGCAGCGAGGCGTCGTCGGTGAGGTCGCCGGCGGCTTTTTTGGCTCTGCCGGTGATCTTGTCGAAAATTCCCATGCTCAAACCTCCTCTCGTTCGGGTACGTCATCCCCGTACCCGGGACGCCGGGTCACGAATCGAGACCAGATGCGGAGGACGCCGGGTCACGAATCGAGACCAGATGCGGAGAGCGATTGCAGAGCCGGAGCAGCTTTTGGCGGGCTAGGTCGGGGGCTCTTCGCGCACCTTCACCCCCTCGATGAACCAGACCTTGCGCCTATCGTGTAGTCGTGGCCGGCGGACGGCGATTCGAGCGGGTCCCGATCCCGGTAGCGACTGCCATCCTTGGCGGCCGATGCGGGTCCAGCGGACGATTCAGCTTCCGGCACAGCCACGCGGCTTCCACCTGGTGACGGCTGAGGTGCTCAAGGCCCTGCCCGAGCTGAGCAAGATCTCGGTCGGGCTGCTGCACCTACTGATCCAACACACCTCGGCTTCCCTGACGCTGAGCGAGAACGTCTCGCCGGAGGTGCGGCGGGATTTCGAGTCCTGGTTCGACCGCACGGTCCCCGAAGGTGCTCCGTACTGGACCCACACCCTGGAGGGCGATGACGACATGCCGGCCCACATCAAGGCGGCTTTGCTGGGCCCATCCCTGACGCTGCCGATCAGCGACGGCCGCCTCGCGCTCGGGACGTGGCAGGGCATCTACCTCTGCGAGCACCGCGACCATGGCGGACCGCGCTCGCTGATCGCCACGGCCTGGGGCGAGTAAGCGGGCGAGGCTTTTGGCCGCCGTTCAGGCAGCGAGCGTCAGGCGCGCTCGCCGGGGCAGCTCGATCAGCTCGCCGCTTTCGGAGTAGACCGGCTCGAAGTCGGCGACGGCGAGTACGACGTAGCTGTAGCCGCAGGGGCAGACCTCGCGCTCGAGGTCGTCGAGGTCGGTGACGACGACCTCGGCCTCCTCGGCGCAGCTGGAGCAGACGACGAGTGCTTGCCACATGGCCTCGATGGTGCCCACCCGTCCGGACGGACCTAAGCCTTCTTGGGGTTGGCGAGCTGGGTTGGCTGGGCTCGTCCTCGAACCGTCACCGAGTCGCCGAGCTGCCAGTGCCGTCCCTCGTCTCCGGCCGCCGTGACCGTCGCCCCGGAGGCGAGCACTCGGGTCGGGTGCTCCTTCGCCAGCTCGGTCAGGCGCGCGGCCTCGTTGACGGGGTCGCCGATCACCGTGTACTCGAAGCGGCTCTCGGCCCCGACGTGGCCGGCGACGACGGTGCCGGTGGCGATGCCGATCGCCGCGCTGAGGCCCTGCACCCGCTCCTGCAGCCGCGCGTCGAGGTCCCGCGCGGCGGCGAGCGCCGCCGCGGCCCGGTTCGGAAGCGGGGTCGGCGCGCCGAAGACCGCCAGGGCGGCGTCGCCCTCGAACTTGTTGACCCAGCCTCCCTGCTCGTCGACGGCCTCGACCACCTCGGCGAAGAAGTCGTTGAGCAGGGCGACCACCTCGCGCGGGTCGCGGCTCGCCGCCAGCTTGGTCGAGCCGATGACGTCGACGAAGAGCACCGCGACATCGCACAGCTCCCCGCCGAGCTGGGGATCCTCGACGGCGAGGGCCTGGCGAGCGGCCTCGTGCCCGACCTGGCGCCCGAAGATGTCGCGGATGCGCTCGCGCTCGCGCAGGCCGGCGGCCATCTCGTTGAAGCCGCTCTGCAACAGGCCCATCTCGGTGCTGTCCCAGACCGCCAGCTCGACCGAGAAGTCACCCTCCCCGACCCGCTCGAGGCCGCGCCGGATCGAGGCGATCGGGTGCACGGTGGCGTAGGCGGCCAGCGCCGATACGAAGGCGCCGAAGACGAGGGCGGTGCCTCCGAGGACGATGACGGTGATCGCCAGCGCCTGCTCGTCGATTGAGACGTCGGTGAGCGCGACGATGCCGACCGCGATGAGGCCGACGATCGCCGCCCCGGTTCCGAGCGCCCAGGCCAGCAGCCAGCGCAGGGCGACGCCGGGGACGAAACGGCGGTCGACCGGGCCGGCGGCGAGCGCGCGCGAGGCGGCCGGGCGCAGCGCCAGCTCCGCCAGGACGTAGGCCGCCGAAGAGGTGGTGATGCCGCCCAGGGCGACGGTCATTCCGACGCCGAGCGCGAGCAGCCAGGAGTAGATCGTGTTCACCCCCATGAAGAGGAGCGCCGCCGACCCCCAGAGCACGACCTGCACGAACATGATTCGCAGCGGCGCCTGCAGGACCCGCAGCCGCTGCGCGGCCGTCGGCACGCGGTCCGCCTCCAGCCAGGCCCGCATGCCGTTGGGGCCGAGCTCGACCAGGCGTCTCCCCCAGATCGCCCCGATCGCGACGGCGAGTAGAGCGTAGACGCCGCCCAGCGCCAGGTTGACCGGCACCGCGGTGGTCCCACTGACCCCGTCCGGCTTCGGCAGCACCAGGATCGCGAAGCCGACCACGACCGCGATGCCGACGGCGTTTGCGGTGAGGGTCGCGACGAGGGTGAGCACCCGGACCCGCCGAGCCAGCTTCCTCCCCGGCGTCTCGGCGTCCCCGATCAACCAGGGATGCGCCGCCAGCCGGTCGAGAAAGGTCCGGTATCTGCTCGCCGCCGCTGCCACCGGCGACAGTATCGCCGGGCTACTTGTCGGCGACTTCGTCGGCGATGACTAGGTAACCCGCCGGCGGAGCTTCGGCCCGGCGTCCTGCCTATACTGCTCCGCGACCAAAACCTGCCTAATCCCTCGGCACGGTGTCGAGGGAGCGGGGGAACCACAGGGGAGGCGACTCCCCGGGGGCGAATCGGACCGCTTACGTCCGTAGCGCAGCTCTTTCAGCGCGAGCCCGACAGCTAACCCCGCCGGCTCCAGAAAGAGAGGACGCACCTTGGTCGGTTCGAAGGAAGGAAGCATTCGCAGGCGCGGAGCCTTTGCGGCCGCGGCGCTCGCGCTGGTCGCCGGGTTCGCGACCGCGACCGTCGCCCCGGCCCAGGCGGGCGAGGGCGGGGTCAGCGCCGCTCCGGCGACGCCGTCGGTCACCCCGCCCGCCGCTGGTGCGGCATCGCGGCAGGTCTATCCGATCCGCGGCCCGCACCAGTTCTGGGAGGGTTTCGGCGCCGGCCGTGGACACCAGGGCGCCGACATCGGCTCCCCCTGCGGCACTCCGCTCGTCGCCGTCGGCGCTGGCCGGGTCCGCTTCGTCAAATACCACGCGCGGGCCGGCAACTACCTGGTGATCGACCTCACCGGATCGACCCTCGACCTCGCCTACATGCACCTGCGGGAAACGGCCATCGTCGCCGCCGGGCAGAGCGTCGCCGCCGGGCAGCAGGTCGGCGCCGTCGGCGATACCGGCAACGCCTCAGGCTGTCACCTTCACTTCGAGCTCTGGGAAGGCCCCTACTATGGCGGCGGCGCCCCGATCGACCCGATGCCTTTCCTCATCTCGCTGGATCGGGAGCGCAAGCGGGTGGCGTCCCGGGACCGGTAGCGGCCGCTTTGGCGGTTCGACCAGCTCTCCGGTCTCGGAGTACCTTGCCGAGATGACCGAGCTCACCCCGCAGCAGACCGAGTTGTGTGAGCGCAGCGAAGCCGACTACTCGGACCTGCGGGCGTTTTTCGTCAACTGCACGCTGAAGCGCAGCCCCGAGGTCTCGAACACGCAGGGGCTGATGGACGTCTCGATGGAGATCATGCGCCGCAACGGGGTCTCGGTCGAGTGCATTCGCGCCGTCGATCGCGAGATCGCCACCGGCGTCTGGCCGGACATGACCGAGCATGGTTGGGAGCGGGACGAGTGGCCGGCGATCTTCGAGCGGGTGATGGCTGCCGACATCCTCGTGCTCGGGATGTCGATCTGGCTGGGGGAGAAGTCCTCGGTCGCGACCCAGATCGTCGAGCGGCTCTACGGCAACTCGCACCTGCTCAACGACGCGGGCCAGTACGCCTACTACGGCAAGGTCGGCGGCTGCCTGGTCACCGGCAACGAGGACGGCGTCAAGCACTGCGCGATGAACGTCCTCTACTCGCTGCAGCACCTCGGCTACACGATCCCACCCCAGGCCGACGCTGGCTGGATCGGCGAGGCCGGCCCCGGTCCGTCATACCTGGACCAGGGCTCGGGCGGTCCCGAGAACGACTTCACCAACCGCAACACCACCTTTGCCGCCTGGAACATGCTGCACCTGGCGCGCATCCTGAAGGACGCCGGGGGCATCCCCGCCCACGGCAACCAGCGCACCGAGTGGGACGCCGGCTGCCGCTTCGACTTCCCGAATCCGGAGCACCGGGCCTAGGAGGGCCCCGGACTCGCAACCATCGCCGCCCCTCGGTACTGGGACGGCTTCGGGGCCGGGCGCAACCACCAGGGCGCCGACGTCGGCGCCTGCGGCACTCCGCTCGTCGCCGTCGGCGCCGGCCGGGTCCGCTTCGTCAAATACCACGCGCGGGCCGGCAACTACCTGGTGCTCGACCTCAAAGCGTGAGGACTCCTGGCCTTGTCTTTGGTGAACCGTGCTGTCAGGGGAAGCCGGGACGGTTCGAGGAGTGGCATCGGCCACCTTGCGGCGAAGCAAGGAGCATCTCCCGCCGAGGAGGTGGCCGGAGACATCTCAAATTTAGGGCCGCCGAGCGCCGCGCGCTTGGCGGGGGCCCTCTTCGAAGCGGCCGCGCGGGATGCCCGCACCCGCCCATTTGGAATCGGGCGTTGGTTGGCGCGGGGTGTTGATACCGGATCAGGTATCATTCGCGAAAATGGACGAGTTCGCCTCCCTCCTGCGCCAAATGCGACACGCCGCCGGGCTCTCCCAGCGTGCCTTGGCGCGGCGCGCTGGGACCTCGCAGCCGGCAGTCGCCCGCTACGAGGGTGGCGCTGCTACGCCGTCCTGGGAGACGCTCCAGCGGCTCGCGGAATCCTGCGGCCGCCGCTTGCGGGTGGGGGTCGAGATCGCCCCCGATGCCGAGGACGTCGAGCTCGCGGAACGGCTGCTCGAGCTGACGCCGGTGGAGCGCCTCCGCGCGCTCTCCCGATACGCCCGCCTGCGTTCGCTTGCCGGAGACCGGGATGCCTGAGCTGGATCCCGAGCGGCTGCTGCGCACCCTCGTCGATCACGGCGTCGAGTTCTGTCTAATCGGAGCCGGTGCGGCCTGGCTCCAGGGCAACCCGACGGTCACGCTCGACCTCGACGTGATGCCGCGGCGCGACATCGACAACGCCGACCGCCTTGCCGCAGCCCTCAACTCACTCAGCGCCCGGGTGCCCGGCCGTGAAGCTGGGCTCGAATTAGAGGGAGGGGATTTCCTTGGCTGGCAGGCACAGCGGTTCGACACCGATGCCGGCCCCCTCGACGTCGTCCCCCTCGCCGCCGCGATCGGCGGCTACGAGGACGTGGCGACGGTCGAGCTGACCCTGGGCGAGTTCTCGGTCCGCGCCCTCACCATCGACGCCGTGATCGCCTCGAAGGAAGAGCTCGGGCGCCCGAAGGACACCGCCGCCCTGCCGGCGCTCTACGCGACCCGCGAGGCGCTCCGCCGCCGCGCCCGCAACCCCGACGGTTAGCAGCCGGCCAGGCCGAGCTCCTCGGCGTGCGGTTCCAGCGCCGCGATCACGAAGGCCAGGTGCTGGTCGAAGTCCTCGCCGAGGTCGGCGGCCGCGTTGCGAACCTCCTCGCGGTTCACTGCAGCGGCGAAGCTCGCTTCCTTCAGCTTCTTCTTCACCGATTTCGGCTTCATGCCCGCGATGCCGGTGGGGCGGACGAGGGCGACGGCGACGATGAAGCCGCTCAGCTCGTCGACCGCGAAGAGGACCTTGGCCAGCCGCGTCTCGCGGGCCACGCCGAGATAGGGGGCGTGGCCGGCGACGGCGTCGATCAACTCCTGCGGATAGCCGCGCTCCTCGAACAGCTCGAGCGCCATCCGCGGGTGCCCCGTCTCGGCGTTGGGGTAGCGCTCGTAGTCGAGGTCGTGGAGGATCCCGGTCACCGCCCAGAGCTCCTCGTCCTCGCCGTACTTGCGGGCGTAGGCGCGCATTGCCGCCTCGACCGCGAGCGCGTGCTTGCGCAGCGAGTCGGACCCCGTCCACTCGCAGAAAAGCTCCCAGGCCTGCTCGCGACTCGGTGCGCTCACCGGATCGAGGTTAGCCGGCCGGCTCGCCGGGTCAGCCACAATCGTCCCCATGCCGACCCCGCGCTCAGTCCAGCGCATCTACCTCTCGCTGCTGCTCGGGAACACGCTGGCGGCGTCGCTGATCTGGGGGATCAACACGATCTTCCTGCTCGACGCCGGGCTCTCCAACCTGGAGGCGTTCGCGGCGAACGCCTTCTTCACCGCGGGGATGGTCCTGTTCGAGGTGCCGACCGGGATCGTCGCCGACACGGTAGGGCGCCGCATGTCGTACCTGCTCGGCACGCTGACGCTGACCGCCTCGACCTTCCTCTACGTCCTGCTCTGGCAGGTCGGGGCGCCGTTTTGGGGGTGGGCGGTCGTCTCGATCCTGCTCGGGCTCGGCTTCACCTTCTTCTCCGGCGCGGTCGAGGCCTGGCTGGTCGACGCGCTCACCGCGACCGGGTTCCAGGGCCGGCTGGAGACGGTCTTCGGACGCGGCCAGATCGTTACCGGCGCGGCGATGCTGACCGGCTCCGTCGCCGGCGGGTTCATCGCCGAGCAGACCAGCCTCGGGGTGCCGTTCGTGCTCCGCGGCGTCGTCCTGATCGTAATGTTCGCGGTCGCGTTTCGGTTCATGTACGACATCGGCTTCACCCCGGAGAAGGGCGGCCGGCCGCTGGCCGAGATGCGCAAGATCGCCTCGAACTCGATCGAGTATGGCTGGCGGGTCCCGGCCGTGAAGTGGCTGATGGTCGAGGTCCTCTTCGCCGGCGGCGTCGGCATCTACGCCTTCTACGCCCTGCAGCCGTACCTGCTCGAGCTCTACGGCGATCCGGACGCCTACCAGGTGGCCGGCCTGGTCGCGGCGATCGTCGCCGGCGCGCAGATCGCCGGCGGCATCGCGGCCCCGCGCATCCGCGCCCTCTTCCACCGCCGCACCTCAGCGCTGATCGTTACCGCTGCGCTCAGCACGGTCTCGCTCGCGCTGATCGGGCTGGTGGAGAGCTTCTGGGCGGTGCTCGGTCTGGTCGTCGCCTGGGGACTGCTGTTCGCGGCGACGATGCCGATCCGCCAGGCCTACCTCAACGGCCTGATCCCGTCACGGCAGCGGGCGACGATCCTCTCCTTCGACTCGATGGCGTCCTCGGCCGGCGGCGTCTGGACCCAGCCCGTCCTCGGCCGTGCCGCCGACGCCTGGGGATACGCACCCTCCTACCTGATCGGCGCCGGGATCTCCGCCCTGGCGATCCCCTTCCTGGCGCTGTCGCGGCGACAGAACGCGCCCGCCGACACGCTCGAGGTCACCGAGGCGGAGCCGGCCCTGCAGCCCGGTTAACGCGCGTCGGTCTTCCCCATCGCGCCGGCTGCTCCCTCGCCGAGCACCTGGCCGACGGCGACGAGTAGCGTGCGATCGGTGCGCATTGCCACCTGGAACGTGAACTCGGTCAAGCAGCGGTTGCCGCGCCTGCTGCCGTGGCTGGACGAACGGCGTCCGGATGTCGTCTGCCTACAGGAGACGAAGCTGGCCGACGACGCCTTCCAGGGGCTGCTGGGGGACGAGCTGACCGGGCGCGGCTACGAGATCGCCGCCCACGGCGAGGCGACCTGGAACGGCGTGGCGATCCTCTCTCGCGTCGGCCTGGAGGAGGTCTCGCCGGGCCTCGCCGGCGCTCCGGGATTTCCGCATCCGGAGGCGCGCGCGGTGGCTGCCACCTGTGGCGGAATCCGCGTGCTCTCGGTCTACGTACCGAACGGACGCGAGCCGGGCTCCGAGCACTACGAATACAAGCTCGCTTGGCTGGCCGCGCTGCGCGACGCGCTGGCAGCAGGCCCCGCGGCGACGGTCGTCTGCGGCGACGTCAACATCGCCCCGACCGACGAGGACGTGTTCGACCCGGAGGCCTACGTCGGCCAGACGCATGTGACGGCGCCCGAGCGCGCGGCGCTGGCGGAGCTGCAGGCGCTCGGCCTGCGCGACGTCGTCCGCGACCGCTGGCCCGGCGAGCGGGTCTTCACCTACTGGGACTACCGATCCGGGATGTTCCACCGCGACCTGGGGATGCGGATCGACCTGATCCTCGCCGGCGCCCCGGTCGCCGCCCGGGTTCGGGCGGCGTGGGTCGACCGACAGGCGCGCAAAGGGAAAGGACCGAGCGACCATGCGCCGGTGATCGTCGACCTCGACGAGGCCCCAGACGGGGACATCGGGCCGGTCGTGCCGCCACCGTCGGCTCCGGTCACCAAGCGCGGCGCGGCGAAGCTGCCGCAGTCGCCGTAGTCGGCCTTCCGACGATCAGCGAACGATCGTGAACTTGATCGAAGCGGCCGCGGAGGTCAGGCCGTCGGCAGCGGCGGTCAAGAGCAACCGGTAGCGCCCTGGCTCGAGCGTGCGCCCGCGGATCCAGCCGCGGAAGCGATGGGCGTTCGCGCCGGCCTCGCCGGCGATCTCCACCGCGCCGCGGGCTCGGTCGTGCTCGCCGGAGACGATCCGCGAGAACGCGAGCCGCACTTGTGCTGGGCGATCGAGGCTGAACCGGAAGGTAGTGCCGACCGGCAACCGCGACCGCCCCCGAGTTCCCGGCGTGCGCCAGCGTGAGCTGGATTGCTGGAGCTCGGAGACGACGGGCGCCACCGGGCCGGGCTTGGGATCCGGGTCAAGGCGTCGGGGGTCCGGGGGACGGGGATTGTCAGGCGGGTTGGGGTTGTCGGGAGGCTCGGGCTCAGCGCAGGGATCGGACCCCGGAGCGAGGGTGGGGTCGGGCTCGATCGCGATCGTCCGCGATTCGCTGGTTGCGTTGGCCGCGCCGTCGGTGCCGGTGACCGTCACCGTACGCTCGCCGGGCGAGCTGTAGCAGTGGCTGACCTCAGCGCCGGTGTCGGAGCCGCCGTTGCCGAAGTCCCAGGAGCTCGCGACCGGCGACCAGAGGTCGAAGGGGTCGACCGACATCTCGACCGGCTCTCCAACCACCCCTGTCGTCGGCACCGTCACGTTCTGCAGCAGCGGCGCGACCGGGTCGAACACCCGGGAGGTCACGGCAGAGGTTCCGATCCAAAACGCGGTCACGTAGCCCTGGGGGTCGACCGCAATCTCCGCCGCCCACAGATTGTCAGGAGTCGACAACGCGACCGGGCTGCTCCATGCGCCCCCGGCGGGGCGATGGACAGCCTGTAGCCGCCGATTTTCGGGAATGCCGATCCCGGGGCTAGGTCCCACCGCCGCCGACCAGGTCGCCGTCACGTTGCCCTGCGGATCGGCCACGATCCGAGGATTGATCGCCGCGCCGGGTTTGTCGCTGCCATCGGGAGTCGACAACGCGACCGGGCTGCCCCATGCGCCCCCGGCAGTACTTGTGCTGGAGCGCATGACGTGGCCGCCGGGGACGAACGAGTCCCAGATCGCGGTCGTGTCGCCCTGCGGGTCGGTCGCCAGCGCCACCTGCGGGAAGCCTGCGTCCGCGGCGTCATCCCACAGCTCGACCGGCTCGCTCCAGGCGCCCTCGCTGCGATGCGCCGCTTGCACCACTAGGTCGTCGTCCTCGGAGTACAACCAAGCCGCGGTCGCGTCGCCCTGCGGATCGACCGTCACCTGCGGATCGACCGCATTGCCGGCGTCGCTGGAGAGGTCGGTCGCCGCGGCGCTCCACGCCCCACCGGCCGGTCGGCTCTTGGACCGCACGACCGCGTTGTCGGTGTCGGGATCGGTCTCGCTCCACACCGCGGTCACGTCGCCGTCCGGATTGACCGCGACTTGGGGATTCCTGCCGGTCGAACCGGAGAGCTCGACGGGCTCGCTCCACTCACCGCCCAAGGGACGACTTGCGGCGCGCACGAAAACGCCGGGCTCTTCGTCTTCTCCATCGTTGACCGAGTGCCAGACCGCCGTGGCGTTGCCGCTCGCGTCCAAGACGACGTTAAAAACAGGCTCGGCACCGCTGGCGGTGGCAATTTTGACGGGCGCGCTCCACGCGCCGCCGGGCGAGCGGCTCGCGACCCAGAGCGACCTGCTCACTGCATCGCCTCCCGCCACGGGGGGTCTCGCGACCCAGATAGCGACCGCATTGCCAGTCGGATCGACTGCCACCTTCGGCTGCAACTGGACCGTTCGCTGGGCGCCCGAGAGGTCGACGGGGGCGGTCCATTTGCCGCCCGGCGGTCGCGTCGCCGCCACGATATCCCAGTCGAGACCGGAGACATGGCGTGCCCATACGCCAACCGCGTTGCCCTCCGCATCGACCGCGACGTCCGCAGAAAATCCGCTGCTCGGTGCCACGTTGACAGGGGGCTGCCAGCCGGTCGCCGAGGCGCTGCCGGTCGTGGCCGCCAGCGCCATAACGAGCAGAGCGAACAGGGTACTTACCTGTTTACGCACCGCTACACCGTATCACCTTGAACACCGCTACACCGTATCATCTTGAAGATACGTTGAAGCAAGCGTCCTTTTGGGGGGCTGCTTCGCGCGATCCGTCGCGGTCGGGACTACGGTTCAGGTGTGGAGGAGGAGACGAGACCCTCCGGGGGAGATGCGAGGAAGCGGCCGCGACTGACGCCTGAGGCGATCACCGAGGCGGCGATCCGCCTGGCCGATGCCGAGGGCCTCGACGCCGTCTCGATCCGGCGCGTCGCCGCCGAGCTCGACGCACGGGCGATGAGCCTCTACGACCACTTCGAGAGCAAGGGCGAGTTGCTTGCCGCGATGCACGACGAGGGGGTGGGGGAGATGCTGACCGACCATCCCCTGCCGGAAGCCTGGCGCGAGGCGGTCGAGGTCTCGGCAAGGTCGATGTACGCGGCTTACGCCCGCCATCCCTGGATGCTCTTCGTCACCGCCGAGCGCCCCAAGCCCGGGCCCAATTCCGTCAAGCTCGCCAAGCAGATGGCGCGGGGAGTGGCGAGCCTTCCACTCGAGGGGGGCGACGTCTGGCAGGTGCAAGGGATCGTCAACGACTACGTAATCGGCTACTCGTTCCGCACCGTCGGCACCGTGAACCCCGAGGACATGGAAGCGGCGATCGCCGCGACCGACGTGGTCGAGTTCCCGGAGCTGGCCGCCCTGCCCGACAACCTCCGCACCCGCTCCTCGATCGAGCGCTTCGAGCTCGGCCTGCAGACCGTCCTCGACGGCGTCGAACGCCGCTTTCTCGATCGGCCGTGATGGCACCCGCTCTACGGATCGCGATCGTCGGGCTGCTGGTTCTCTGCGCGCTCGCGTCCTCCGCCGGCGCGGTCGCGAGCAGCTCCGGGGGAGCCCGCGCCTCGGTCGGCTTCCAGCCGGTCCCCCTCTCCCTCGCTGCCGACGCCGCCGGCCACGTCTACCTCTCGAACCCCCAGCGCAGCAGTCAGATCCAGCGCTACTCCTCCGACGGCACCCTGCTGGCGAGCTGGGGCAGCTTCGCCCGCTCCGGCAGCGCCCTCCGGCCGCGCGACATCGCCACCGACGCCGCCGCCGGTCTCTACGTCGCCGACGGCAGTCGCGAGCTGCTTTTCGTGCTGGGTCCAGACGGCGGCACGCTGCGCCAGTGGAAAGCGGACGGCCGCGATCTCGCGGTGGGCGCCGACGGCACCGTCTATCTCGTCGGCTCCGATGAAGTCCAGCGCTTCGCCCCCGACGGCACCCTGCTCTCGGGGTGGGGAGCGAGTGGCGAGGGCGACGGGCAGTTCGGCTCCCCCTACGGCCTCGACACGGGCCCCTCGGGCCTCGTCTACGTCGCCGACACGTACGCGAACCGGATCCAGGTCTTCAGCGCCGCCGGCGCCTTCCTTACGAAATGGGGCAGTTACGGCAGCGGCGACGGGCAGTTCATCTACCCCTACGGCATCGCCACCGACGCCGCCGGCGACGTCTACGTCGCCGATACCGCCAACGCCAGGATCCAGAAGTTCACGGCGAGCGGGATGTTCCTCGGCTCTTGGGGCGGCCACGGCCGGGGTCCCGGGCGCTTCTTCACCCCTACCTCCGTCGCCACCGACCCCGCCGGCCTCGTCTACGTCGCCGACGCGGGCGAACCGTATCCCGACTCCGGCGGCGCCCGGGTGCAGAAGTTCACCCCCGCCGGCGAGTTCCTCACCGAGTGGGGGGACATCCCGCCGCGGCCCCTGGCGCGCCCGCGCCTCTTCGGCACGGTCGGGCGACGGACCACGAAGCGCTCCGCCACTTTCCGCTTCGACGCCCGCCAGGACGGCGCCCGCTTCCAGTGCCGGCTGAGCGGTGAGCTCGTGCCGGCCAAGCTGCGCCCCTGGCGTCCCTGCGCCTCGCCAAAACGCTATGCCCACCTTCGCCCCGGCCACAAGCTCTTCCACGTGCGAGCGCTGGCGGCTTCCGCGAAAAGCAACGAGACGCACCGCTCCTGGCTGATCGTCGACTAGCGGAGAGCCCGCCGATCGCAACCGCCAGCCGAGATAGGCGCTGACGGCCCAATCCAAGCTCCGCGATGCAAGGACCTCTTCAGTGGAGCTAGCCGGATTCGAACCGGCGACCTCTTGGGTGCGATCCAAGCGCTCTGCCAACTGAGCTATAGCCCCAGGGGGTGGCGGCATGGGAAGTTGCTCCCATTGCCTCGCAAGGGCAAGGATAACCGCATAGTCTTTGGCAGCCTCCCGGGAACCGGCTATGAGCATCCTCGACGACGCAATCCGAGAGCACCTGGATCTGAAGCGCGCGCACGGCGCGGACGATGCCGAGATCAAAAAGCTTGAGGACGAGGCTTTTGGCCCTCCGCAACGGCCCGACGAGCCGGATTCGTTCGCCGAGGCGCCGACCGAGTTTCTCGTTACGCCAGAGAGCGGGGCGGAGGAGGCGGCTTCTGAGGAGGGTGGCCGGCGCGCCCCCAACATCGCCGACCTGCAGGAGGCGCCACCGCGCAGCGAGCCGGAGCAGGCTCCCGAGGCCGAGGAGGGGCCGGCCGAGGAGGGGCCGGCCGAGGAGGAGCACCCGGCGATGGAGCATGAGGCGATCGCCGACGCCGGTCCCTCGACCGAGGAGCGGCAGGCGATTGCCTCGCAGCCGACCGAAATCTTCGACGTCGAGGGTCAATTCGAGCAGGCGCCGCCGGAGGCCGACGCACCCTCCGACGAGCAGCTGGTCGAGGCCGAGCGGGATGAACCGCGCTTGGCGCCGGCCGCGGAGGAGGATGAGCCGGCCGACGAATTCGACGAGTTCTTCAGCGAGCAGCGGCTCTCCGACGAGCTCAACGCGGCGCTGGAAGCGCCGCTGCCCGACGAGCCGGGCGCGCCCGCGACCGAGGAAGCCGCGGTCTACGTCGACGCCGACGCCGACGAGGACGAGCCCGAGGAGCAGGGCGAGCTCCCCGAGGAGGAGCCCGCCGCCGAGGAGGACCCCCGCGAGTTCGAGCTCGTCGAGGAGGCTGACGAGGAGGACGACGAGCCACGCGAGCCCGCGCCGCCCGCCGCGGACTCCACCCACCACGACCCGCTCGAGGACACGCCGGAGTTCCTCGAGGAGTCGCCCGAGGACGACGACCTCTGGTTCGAGCAGAAGCCGCCGAAGGACATCGACTTCGGAGATTAGTCTGGCCCCGCCGCAACTCGCGGCGGGCCGATAGTCATTACTCGGTAGGTTGCCGGGGATGTCCGAGCTGGCGATCGAAGCACAGGATCTGCGCAAGGCCTACGGCGTCGTGCAGGCGCTCGACGGCGTCGACCTGCAGGCGCCACCCGGCACCGTGCTCGGCCTGCTCGGGCCCAACGGCGCCGGCAAGACGACCGCGGTCCGCATCCTCACCACGCTGCTCCCGCCCGACGGCGGCAGTGCCCACGTCGCCGGCCTCGACGTCGTGCGCGAGGCTCCGACGCTGCGGCGCCGGATCGGCCTCGCCGGCCAGTACGCGGCGGTCGACGAGAACTTGACCGGGGCCGAGAACCTGGAGATGGTCGGCAAGCTCTACCACCTGCCGAAGGGCGAGCCGCGCGCCCGCGCCGCCAAGCTGCTGGAGCGCTTCGACCTCAGCGAGGCCGGCGGCCGCCTGGTCCGCACCTACTCGGGCGGAATGCGGCGTCGCCTCGACCTCGCGGCGGCACTGGTCGCCGAGCCGCCGATCCTCTTCCTCGACGAGCCGACGACCGGCCTCGACCCGCGCAGCCGCCTCGCCCTCTGGGAGACGATCGAAGGCCGGGTCGAGGAGGGCACGACGGTGCTGCTCACCACCCAGTACCTGGACGAGGCCGACCGTCTCGCCGACCGCATCTGCGTGATCGACCGCGGCCGCGTGATCGCCGAAGGCAGCTCCGACGAGCTCAAGGACCAGGTCGGCGGCGAGTGGCTCGACATCACCCTCGAGTCGCAGGCCGACGCCGAAATCGCGGCGGCGGCGCTGGAGTCGGCCGCCGCCGAGCGGCCGGGGATGACCGATGGGGTGCTGCGGATGCCGATCCGCCAGCGCCAGGGCGCGATCGCCGACGCGGTGCGCCGGCTCAACGAGGTCGGAATCGGGATCGACGACGTGGCGATGCGGCGGCCGACGCTCGACGACGTCTTCCTCACCCTGACCGGACACGCGGCGGAGGTCGAGTCCGAGGACGGGGCGGGCGACGGGGAGCGGGAGGGCCGCCCCGACGCCAAGCGCGCCGAGCAAGGGAGCGAGCGATGAGCGCCCTGGGCTACGCCGTCTCCGACACCCTGGTGCTGGCCCGGCGCAGCCTCCTGCGCATCCCCCGCGCGCCCGACCTGCTGCTCTCCTTCACCGTGCAGCCGATCATGTTCGTGCTGCTTTTCGCCTACGTCTTCGGCGGCGCGATCGATACCCCCGGCTACAGCTACATCGACTTCCTGATGCCGGGGATCATCGTCCAGACGATGTCCTTCGGCGGCTTCGTCACTGCCCTCGGCCTCTCCGAGGACCTGCGCAAGGGGCTGGTCGACCGCTTCCGCTCGCTGCCGATGTGGGGCGGCGCCGTGCTCGCCGGCCGCACCATCGCCGACGTCGTCACCAACACGGTCTCGATCGCGATCATGCTCGTCGTCGGGGTCATCGCCGGCTTCGGCTTCGACGCCCCGCTCACCCACATCGTCGCCGGCATCCTGCTCCTGCTGCTGTTCGGCCACGCCTTCTCCTGGGTTTTCGCCTACGTCGGCCTTTCCTCGTCCTCGCCCGAGGCGGCCCAGTCGCTCGGCTTCATCGTTATCTTCCCGCTCACCTTCGTCTCCTCCGCCTTCGTCCCGGTCGAGTCGATGCCCGCCACCCTCCAGGCCTTCGCCGAAGTCAACCCCTTCACGATCGTCGTCGACGCAATGCGCCACCTCTTCCTCGGCGCCGACGTCGGCGCCTACACCGTCCTCGGCGCCGTCACCTGGTCCCTCGGCATCACTCTCTTCTTCGCCACCCTCTCCGTGCGCAAATACAAGCGCGCCGTCGTCCGCTAGCGCGTGGCGAGCGGCCTGAAGGGCGCCTACACTGCCGAGGACGGGGCCATAGCTCAGTTGGCAGAGCGCGTGCTTTGCAAGCACGAGGTCGCCGGTTCGATCCCGGCTGGCTCCATCGAACGCGCCACTGGCTCCCCACGACGGATCGCTCGAGGCGCAGCGGGCCGAAGCCGGTGGGGGAGGGTTGCCTAGGGATTCCCGCCGCAGTGTGACTTAGTCCCGCATAGCGGGAACAAAGCACACCGCGTCAGGCGATCAGGCTCTCGGCCCGGTGCGCCTCGGGCAGGTTCTGGTCGGCGTGGTAGCTGCTGCGGACCAGGGGGCCGGCGGCGACCGACTCGAAGCCAAGCTCGTAGGCGGCCCGCTCGAGGGCCTCGAACTCCTCCGGGTGCCAGTAACGGACGACCGGGAGGTGGTTCTCGGTCGGGCGCAGGTACTGGCCGACGGTGAGCACCTGGACCTTGTGCTCGCGCAGCAGGCCGAAGGTCTCGACCATCTCCTCGAAGCTCTCGCCCAGCCCGACCATCAGTCCGGACTTGGTGACGACCTCGGGCCCGCCCATCTCCTTCGCCATCCGCAGCACCCGGGCCGAGCGCAGGAACTGGGAGCCGCGGCGGGCGATCGGGTAGAGCCGCGGCACCGTCTCCACGTTGTGGTTGAAGACGTCGGGCTTCTCGTGGACCACCTTGGCCAGCGGCATCTCCTGGCCGCGGAAGTCGGGGGTGAGGACCTCGACCTTGCAGCCCGGCGCCTGCATCCGGATCGAACGGATCACGCCGACGAAGGCGCTCGCCCCGTAGTCGGGCAGGTCGTCGCGGTCGACCGAGGTGACGACGGCGTGGCGCAGCCCCATCCGCTTCACCTGGTTGGCGACGCGCAACGGCTCCAGCGGGTCGTTCCAGGTCGGCTTGCCGGTCTGCACGTTGCAGAAGCCGCAGCGGCGGGTGCAGACGTCGCCGAGGATCATGAAGGTCGCGGTGCCGCGCTCCCAGCACTCGCCGACGTTGGGGCAGTTCGCCTCCTCGCAGACCGTGTGCAGGCGCTCGGCGCCGATCGTCGCCTTGAGGCGCCGGTAGTTCGGCCCGCCCGGCGCCGGCACTTTCAGCCACGGTGGCTTGCGGGCGCGCTTGAAGGGGACGGTGCCGTCGGCCGCCGCTGCGGTGCCGCCCGGCTTGGCGCGGGAGCGGGTGACGTGGACGCGCTCGCGAGCCCCGGTCGCGGCCGCCTCGCGCTCGGCCGGCGCCTCGGGCGCCTCGGCCCGCTCGGTCTGCTCGATCGTCTCGCTCATCGGGGGACACCGAGCGTAGCGGGCGGTAGCTCCAGGCCCAGCTCGGCGGGCTCGGTGGCGCGCGGGGCGCGCTCGTAGACGTCGCCGAAGCGCGCCGCGACCGTGTCGGCGAAGGCACCGAGGTCCTGCTCGGCCCCCAGCTCGCGCGCCAGCGAGGTCATCGCCACCCCCTCGATCCCACACGGCACGATCCACTCGAACGGCTGCAGGTCGTTGTTGACGTTGACCGCGAGTCCGTGCGTCGTGACGCCCCGGCTCACATGCACCCCAATCGACCCAATCTTCCGCCCGCTTCCCGGGGCCGATGGGCCGATTTCCGCTGATATAGAGCGGGTTTCGGCCCATCGGCCGGGGGTTGGTTGGGTCCAGACGCCGGTCAGGCCCTCGAGCACGCCGGCGTCGACGCGATGCTCGGCGAGCGCCTCGATCATCACGCGCTCGAGCCGGCGCACGTACTCGTGGACGTCGTCGCCGTAGGGGCGCAGGGAGACGATCGGATAGGCGACCAGCTGGCCGGGCCCGTGGTAGGTGACGCGGCCGCCGCGGTCGGTGTCGCGCACCTCGATCCCCTGCGCTTCGTACCACTCGGCGCCCATCGGCAGCTCCTCTGCGGTCGAGCGGCGCCCGCGCGTGTACACGGGGGTGTGCTCGAGCAGCAGCAGCACGTCGGGAATCGCTCCCCGCTGACGTTCCTCCCGCAGGCGCAACTGCGCCTCCCGCGCCTCTTCGTAGGGCACGATTCCGCAGCGGACAACCAGGATCTCGGCGCTCACCCTTGAAATCGTTGCAGGCCCCGTCCGTATCCTTGGATTCCCCGCCCGATGGTTCAGTCAAAGCCACTGCTGCCCGAATGGCTCCCGGCCGTTGCGCTCAGCGCGGCGCTGGCGGCGCTAATGCTGCTCTGGAGCCCCCCTGTCGGCGACCTCGCGGCGCAGGTCTTCCGCACCGAACTGTTCGAGCGGGCGGGGCTGGCGATCTGGAACAGCAGCTGGTACGGCGGCCATTACACCCTCACCTACAGCGTCCTCTTCCCGCCGCTGGCGGCGCTGCTCGGCCCCCAGGTTGTGGGCGGCTTCGCCGTCGTCTCCTCCGCCTACCTCTTCGACCGCCTCGTCCGCGACCGCTGGGGGGCGGAGGCGCGCTGGGCGACGCTCTGGTTCGCGGCCGGCGTGGTGACGCTGCTCGCGGACGGACAGCTCACCTTCTCGCTCGGCGTCGCCTTCGGCCTCGCCTCGCTGCGCTGCCTGCAGACCGGGCGGGACGCGCTTGCCGTCGTCGCGGCCGCCGCCTGCGCGCTGGCGAGCCCGGTCGCCGCCGCCTTCCTCGCCGGGGTCGTGATCGCCGGCGTGGCGGAGCCGGGCCGGCGCCCCAACCGCGCTGCGCTCGCGGTCGCCGGGCTGGCGCTCGCCCTCACCGTCGTCCCCAACGTCGCCTTCCCCGAACCGGGCCAGTTCCCCTTCGAGTTCTCCTCCTACGTCGCGATTCCGCTCTTCTGCGGCGGCGCCCTGATCCTGCTCCGCGGCTTGCCGGAGGAGCGCCAGCTGCGTCGGGTAATGATCGGCTACGTGCTCGCGGCGACGGCGATCTGGCTGATCCCGAACGCGATGGGCGGCAACGCGGTCCGGCTCGGCGCCCTCTTCGGCGGCCCGGTCCTGGCCGCGGCGATGCTGGCGCACCGGCCTAGGGTCGCCCCCTGGTTCCTCGCCCTCGCCCTCGCCGGCGGCCTCTACTGGCAGCTGACCGCGAGCGTCACCCAGATCGCCCGCAGCGTCGGCGACCCGTCCACCACGGCCGAGTACTTCGAGCCAGCCGCCGAGTGGCTGCGCGCCCGGGGCGCCGCCAACGCCCGGATCGAGGTGCCGCCGACCGCGAACCACTGGGAGTCCGCCTACCTGGCGCCGAGCTTCGAACTCGCGCGCGGCTGGCTGCGCCAGCTCGACGCCACTCGCGAGGACATCTTCTACAACGAGGGCGAGCTGACCGACGCCAACTACGCCGCCTGGCTGCGAGGCAACGCGATCTCCTACGTCGCCCTCCCCGACGCGGCGCTCGACTACTCCGCGGTCGCGGAGCGCCGGCTGATCCTCGCCGCGCCGCCCTACCTGGAGCTGCGCCACAGCTCGGAGCACTGGCGGATCTACGAGGTGCGCGGCACGAAGCCGCTGGTCGCCCCGCTCGGCGCCGCCGAGGCTCGCACCCTGCGGGTCGGCCGCCAGGGCTTCGCGCTCGACGTCCGCACCCCTGGCGAGTTCCTCGTCCGCGTCAACTTCACTCCCTACTGGTCGATCGCCCGCGGCAGCGGCTGCATCCTCCGCCGCGGCGACTGGACCGTCGCCCGCGCCTCCCGCCCCGGCGTCTTCCGCGTCGCCGCCGACTTCTCGCTCGGCCGCGCCTGGAACGCGGTCACCGGTGCGCGAAAAACGTGCTAGCGGGGCATGGGCAAGCAGATCAAGGACGCAGGGAGCGAAGCGTGCTCTGCACGTGAGCAACCGAGGACGCCGAGATGCGCCGGCCGTGCACCGCTAGTGGCGAAACGCGCGCGGCGTGAGCTGCGGGGGAGGAGGGGAGGTGCTCGCCTCTCTCGTCTCCCGGGATGCTCGCCCGTCGCCGGCGCGTCGCCGTCGTCCAACGCGTCCACGCAATGTCATCCCTGCAACCCCGCTGGTGGCGGCGGCAATCGGAGCCAGGCTCAGTGCCGCCTCCTCGACTGGAACTCCCACCAAGTGCGCGAACATTGCCCGCACCTTACATACCTCTACTGATTACACAAACGTTCCTCAGTTAACTACTGTTCACTTACGCGTGAATCGGTGCGCTTACTCATAGCGCGAGCGAGAGCGGCTCCTCGAGCAGGGTGCGGATGCGCGCCAGGAACTCGGCGGCGGGGGCGCCGTAGAGGATGCGGTGGTCGCAGGCGAGGTTGACGCCGAGCAGGTGGGCGGGGACGATCTCGCCGTCGCGGACCGCGGGCCGCTCCTCGATCGCGCCGACCGCGAGGATCGCCGCCTGCGGCGGGTTGATCACGGCGCTGAAGTTGTCGATCCCGTACATCCCCAGGTTGGAGACGCTGAAGGTGCCGCCCGAGAGCTCCGGCGGGGTGATCTGCCCGTCGCGCACCTTCTGCGCCAGCGCCCGCGACTCGGCCGCGATCTGGCGTAGCCCCTTGCGGTCGGCGTCGAACACCGTGGGGACGAGGAGCGCGTCCTCGGCGGCGACCGCGATCCCGACGTTGACCCGCGAGTAGAACTCGAACCGCCCGTCCCGGTAAGCCCCGTTCGCCCGCGGATGCTCCCGCAGCGCCAGCGCACAAGCCTTGACGATCATGTCGTTGAACGAAGGCACGACCGCGCCTTCGTCGGCGGTCGCCTTCAGCCGCGCCCGAGCCTCGACCGCCCGCGACATATCGATCTCCGCTTCGAGGTAGAAGTGCGGCGCGGTGGCCTTCGACTCCGACATCCGCCGGGCGATCGTCGACTGCAGCTTCGAGAGGTCCTCGTAGGTGGTCTGGCCCTTGGCGGTCTCGGGAGTCTCGGGCGCCTGCGCTGGTGCTGGCGCCTCGGCCGGCGCCGCCTCAGGCGCCGAAGTCGCCGCCTTCTTCACGTCCTTCTTGACGATCCGGCCGCCAGGCCCCGACCCGGAAATAGTGGCCAGGTCGATCCCCTTCTCTTTAGCTATCCGACGCGCGACTGGCGAAGCCTTGACCCGCTCAGCCCCAGACGACTCACCGACGGCATCCCCTGCCCGGTCCTGAACTTCCTGCGAGTCGCCGCCGCCGTTGGAAGCCGTGGGAGCCTGATCGGCCCCTGCTGCGGGTGGCGCCGTAGCGGGGCCCACCCCCGAGGAAGCTTTAGCTACCGCAGGGGGTGGGGGGTCCCCTGCGGCGACAGGACCCGCGGCCTGACCGCCCTGTCCCTCCTTGTCATCGGCCGATCCCTCATCCGAATCGCCAACCCGCGCGATAGGACTGCCGATGGGGAGGGTCTCACCCTCGTCCGCCAAGATCTCCGTCAACGTCCCCGCCACGTCGCTCTCATAGGCCATGTTCGCCTTATCGGTCTCGATTTCCACGATCTCGTCCCCGACCGCGATCTCATCGCCCACCTTCTTCAGCCAGGTCAGGATCGTCCCCTCCTCCATCGAGTCGGAAAGCCGCGGCATCACGATCTCGGCCATCAAATCGTCCCCTCGAGCGCCGCCAGCGCCGCCTTCACCACGTGCTCCTCGTGCGGGATCGCCGCCTGCTCGAGCCGTTTCGAGTACGGCATGTGGACGTCGGCGCCGGTCACCCGCTGGACCGGCGCGTCGAGGTGGTCGAAGGCCTGCTCGGCGATCAGGGTCGAGAGGTTGGCGCCGACCCCGCCGTGCGGCCAGCCCTCCTCGACGATCACCGCGCGGTTGGTCTTGCGCACCGACTCGAGAATCGTGTCGAGGTCGAGCGGGCGCAGCGTGCGTGGGTCGATCACCTCGGCCTCGACCCCGTGCTCCTCGGCCAGCTTCGCCGCCGCCTGCTCCGCCACCTGGGCCATCTTCAGCACGCCGACGATCGTCACGTCGCCGCCCTCGCGCCGCACCGCCGCCTCGCCGAAGCGCAGCACGCCGCCTCCATCTCCATCATCGCCCTCGGGCACCTCGCCACGCGTCCCGTACAGGGACTCGTGCTCGATGAAGATCACCGGGTTGTCGTCGCGGATCGCCGCCTTCAGCAGCGCCTTGCCGTCGGCCGGAGTCGACGGGCAGGCGACCAGCAGCCCCGGCACCTGCAGGTAGAGCGCCTCGAAGCTGTGCGAGTGGGTGGGACCGAGCTGGTGTCCGCCACCGCCCGGCATCCGGATCACCATCGGCACCTTCGCCTGCCCGTTGAACATGTAGGGGATCGCGGCGGCGTGGTTGACGATCTGGTCGAGCGCGAGCAGGGAGAAGTTCACCGTCATCAGCTCGACCACCGGCCGCAGCCCGCCCATCGCCGCGCCGACCCCGGTGCCGACGATCGTGTTCTCTGAGATCGGCGTGTCGCGTACCCGCCGCTCGCCGAACTCGTCGATCAGCCCCTCGGTCACCTTGAAGGCGCCCTGGAAGACGGCGACGTCCTCGCCCATCACGAAGACGCCCTCGTCGCGGCGCATCTCCTCCGCCATCGCATCGCGCAGCGCTTCCCGCATCCGCAGCTCCGCCATCAGTCCTCGCGCTCCTCGGACGCTGCGGTCTCTTCGGCCGGCTCCTCGCCATCCTCGCTCGTCACGTCCTCCGGCTCGTCGCCGACCTCCTGTTCGGACCCGACCCGGCTCTCGACCCCATCCTGCGCGTCGCCGCTCTGCGCCGGGTTCGGCCGCTGCCCCGCGTCCGGCTGCTCCGCATACGCCGCGCCCGCCTCGGCCAGCTCGCGCGCCGCCTCCGGCATCCGATCCTCGTGCTCGCCGCGATGCGGCTCGGGGCTGCGCTCGTCGACCGCGTACCAGCCGATCGAGTCGGTGACCGCGTAGAGGTTCTCGTACATCGTGTCGAGCGCCGGCTCCGGCGAGCTCTCGGCGAACTCGACCGCCGCGGCGACCTCCTTCTCGGCCACCTCGCGCGCCTGCCCGACCTCGCGCTCGCCCAGCACCCCAGCCTCGATGCAGCGCTGCGCGAAGGTCTCGATCGGGTCCTTCTCGCGCCACTCCTCGACCTCCTCGCGCTCGCGGTAGACCTCGGGGTCGGCGGCGGAGTGGCCGCGGTAGCGGTAGGTGACGACCTCGAGCAGGGTCGGCCGGTCCTCTTCGCGCGCGGCCCGGATCCCCTCGGCGACAGCCTCGCGCACCGCGATCACGTCCATGCCGTCGGCCCGCGTCCCCGGGATCCCGTACCCCTCCGCCTTCTTCGAGAGGTCGGTCTGGGCCGAGTGGCGCTCGACCGCGGTCCCCATCCCGTAGAGGTTGTTCTCGACCAGGAAGAAGACCGGCAGCTTCCACAGAGCCGCCAGGTTCATCGTCTCGCCGAAGTTGCCGGTGTTGGAGGCGCCGTCGCCGAACATGCAGACGGTGACCGCGTCTTCGCCCTTGTACTGGGAGGAGAGGCCGAGCCCGGCCGCCAACGGCAGGTTGCCGCCGACGATCCCGTAGCCGCCCATGAAGCGGCGCTCGGCGTCGAAGATGTGCATCGAGCCGCCGCGGCCGCCGCTGGTCCCGTCGACCCGCCCGAACAGCTCCGCCATCACCCGCTTCGGGTCGGTGCCGCGGGCGATCGCGTGGCCGTGGGTGCGGTAGGAGCCGATCAGGAAGTCTTCGTCGCGCATCACCGAGGTGGTGCCGACGATCGTCGCCTCCTCGCCGATCGCCAGGTGCAGGAAGCCGCCGGCTTTGGCCCGCTGGTACTGGCGCCCCGCCTCCTCCTCGAAGCGGCGGATCAGGGCCATGCGCGCGAGCAGCTCGTAACAGGTGGCGGCGTCCGGCAGATCGGCCATCGACCTCACCTTAGCGAGGCGTCCGCGCCTGGAATCGCGCCTCGCGCCGCGGGACGGATTCAGCCCGCGGCGGCTTCGACCGCTTCCTCCAACCGGTCGTCCCCCCAGAAGACCTGTCCGCCGACGACCAGCGCCGGCACCCCCTTGACGCCGAGGTCGCCGGCGCGGTCGGTCGCCTCGCGCAGCGCGCCCTTGACCGCTTCGGTCTGCACCGCTTTTTCCAGCGCCCGCGGGTGCAGCTCGCAGGCAGCGGCGGCGATCATCACGTTGTCGGGATCGGTCAGGTCGCGGCCGGCGGCGAAGGCCTGGCGGAAGGCGGCGAGAGCGAAGGCGACGGTGCGCCCGGTCTGCTTGGCGAAGGTCGCGACCCGCATCGCGACCAGGCTGTTGCCGGGCCAGGGGTCGGGCCAGACGATCGGCTGCAGCCCGTAGGCGGCGGCGCGGCGCTCGACCTCGGCCATCCCCTCGGCGCGCGCGGGCGTCTGCGACCAGGAGCCGCGGTCGAAGCGCTGGAACAGCCCGCCGAGCAGGATCGGCTGCCACTCCGGCTGCTCCAGCTCCGCCTCCGTGAACAGCCCACTGACCCGCTCCGCAGCGAGGTACGCGTACGGCGACCCGAGGTCGAAGTAGAAGGTTGCACGCTCAGCCACGAGACGACTCTACGGCGACGATTCCCGCCGGTCCGTGACCGACGTCAACGACTCAGGCGTGCGTCGCCCAACTGTCAACCGCGCGGGCAGCTTCGAACACGGCCTCGGAGATCGTCGGGTGGGGATGGACGATTCGGGCCAGCTCCTGGTAGCCGCCCTCCAGCGCCATCGTCGCGACCAGCTCGGCGATCATGTCGCAGGCGCGGTTGCCGACAATGTGGACGCCGAGGATCTCGCCGTACTTGGAGTCGGCGACGATCTTGACCAGGCCTTCTTTGTCGTCGTAGACGGTCGCCCCCCCGACCGCGCCGAGCTTCAGCTTGCCGACCTTGACGTCGTTGCCGGCCTCCTTCGCCGCCGCCTCGGTGAGACCGACGCTGGCCACCTGCGGATGGCTGAAGGTGGCGCCGGCGACCAAGTTCTGGTCGACCGGGTGGGTGGCCTGGCCGGCTGCGTGCTCGACCGCGACGACCGCCTCCTCGCCCGCCTTGTGCGCGAGCGCCTTCTGGTTGACCAGGTCGCCGATCGCGTAGACCTTCTGGTTCGAGGTGCGCTGGTACTCGTCGACCTTGACCTTGCCGTTCTGCTCCAGCTCGACCCCGGCCTCCTTGAGCCCGAGCGGCCCGGTATCGGCGGCGCGCCCGCCGGCAACGCAGAGGTAGTCGACCTCGGTGGAGCTCTCCCCGTAGGTGAGCTTCACCGAGCCCTCGCCCACCTCGACGTTCTCGACCGGGCTGCCGGTCGAGACGGTGATGTTCTGCTTTTTGAAGGCGCGCTCGACCACCCGGACCACGTCCTTGTCCTCGGCCGGGAGGATCTGCGGCAGCATCTCGATCAGCAGCACCTCGGTGCCGAAGCGGCCGTAGGCGGAAGCGATCTCGCAGCCGGAGGCGCCGGCGCCGACCACGGCGATCTTCTTCGGCACCTCGGGCAGCGACCAGGCCCCCCAGGTGTCGACGACGCGGTCGCCGAACTCGACCCCGGGGATCGGCAGCGCGACCGATCCGGTCGCGAGGACGACGGCGCCGGCCTCGTAGGTCTCCTCGCCGACCTTGACGTTGCCCTCGGCGGTGAGCGAAGCCTCGCCCTCGATCACCGTCACTTTGTTTTTGTCCCAGAGCATCTTCACTCCGCCGGAGAGCGATTCCGAGACCGCGGCGCGGCGCCTGCCGACCGCCTCCCAGTCGAGCTCGACGTCCTTGGCGACGACGCCGAGCTCGGCGCTCTCGCGCGCCTCGGTGTAGATCTCGGCCGTGCGCAGGATCGTCTTGGCGGGGATGCAGGCGTAGTTGAGGCAGCGGCCGCCGGCCTTATCGCGCTCGACCACCGCGGTCTTGCGGCCGAGCTGTGCGGAGCGGATTGCGGCTACGTAGCCGCCGGGCCCGCCGCCGATGACGATCGTGTCGAAGGAATCGGCCAAGGAGCTGAGCCTATAAGAGTCCACCGCCCGGGTCGGTGGACTCCACGCCTAGTCCCGGGGAACGCGCTGCGGCATCTGGATCCGCGCCATCGCCTTGACCATGAAGAAGAAGAAGGTGCCGGAGACGATCAGCAGCCCCAGCGTCGCCGCGAACTGGGGGACGGTCGAGGCCTGGATGAGGAGGCCGAAGACGGCGCTGAAGATCAGGAAGACGAGGATCAGCTGGAAGCCGAGCACCGCCCAGTAGCGGGCGCGCCACATCCCCCAGGCCATCACCCCCATGATCAGGGCCGGCGCTGCGGCCTGGGCGAAGCGCGGTTTCTCGCCGTCGACCTCGACCCCGGCGAGGTAGGAGACGACGACCGAGAGCGAGACCAGGCCTGCGAGCACGGCGCCGACCGTGACCACGGTCGGGCGCTCGCCCTCGACCAACGGGACCAGCGATTCGCGCGCCTCCTGGTTGCGCTGCGCGGTCTTGGCGTAGCCCTGCGCCATCCGGTTCGTGCCGGCGGAGCGCTGCTTGCGCTTGCGCGGGTGCTCAGCCACCGGGCGCCGCCCCCAGGGTCTGCCGTAGCTCTTCGGCGACGGTCGCCGGTTCGACCGCGTCGCGGATCGCCCGCACCACGCAGATCCTCGCCGCTCCGGCGGCTACGACCTGCGCCGCGTTGCCGGAGTCGATGCCGCCGATCGCGAAGAAGGGGTGGGGAGCGTGCTCGGCCGCGTGGGAGATCAGCTCGAGCCCGACCCCCGGCCGCCCCTGTTTCGTCGGCGTCTCCCAGATCGGGCCCACGGATATGTGGTCGACTGGGGCGCCTGCGGAGGCCGAGATCTGCTCCTCCGAGTGGGTCGAGAGGCCGATCAGCGCGTCGGGTCCGAGCAGCTCCCGCGCCGCCTCGACCGAGCCGTCGTCCTGGCCGAGGTGGACGCCGTCGGCGTCGCAGATCCGCGCCAGGTCGGGGTCGTCGTTGACTATGAAGGGGGCGCTGTAGGTGTCGCAAACGCGGCGGAAGGTCGCGGCAGCGCGCTCGATCTCGGCTCGGCCAAGCTTCTTCTCGCGCAGCTGGACGATGTCGACGCCGCCGCTCAGCGCCGCCCGCAGCAGCGCTTCCGGACCCTGTCCGCCGGGCCGCGCCTCGCAGACGAAGTAGAGGCGCGCGGTGCGCAGCCGCTCGCGGCGCAGGGGGCCGACCGACTCGGGGGCAGCGAGGCTCACGCCCGGATTATCGCTGGCGGGCCCCGCGGGGCGGGTAGCATCGGTGAAGTACGGGAGCCCGCGAGGGCTGAGAGGGTGGCAACGAGGTCACCGACCGTCTGGACCTGATCCGGGTAATGCCGGCGGAGGCAAATGGCTTGACCGAGAAGCGCAGTTTCGACGCGGTGTTCGTGGGCGGCGGGGCGATCGGCCTCGCTTGCGCCTGGCGTGCGGCTCAGCGCGGGGCGCGGGTGGCGGTGCTGGATCGGAGCGAGCCGCCGGCCGGCGCGACCCGGGTTGCGGCGGGGATGCTGGCCCCGGTTGGCGAGCTCAGCTTCGGTGAGCCGCGGCTACTGGAGCTGACCCTCGCTGCCGCGAAGCTCTACCCCGACTTTGTCGCCGAGCTCGAGGCGGCGACTGGCGAGGTGACGGGCTACGCCCGCCCGGGCGCCCTCCACGTCGCGCTCGACCGCGACGAGGCGGCGGAGCTGCGCCGCGTCCACGATCTGCAGCGCTCGCTGGGACTCGAGGCCGAGTGGCTGCCGCCGCGCCGTTGCCGCCAGCTCGAGCCGGGCCTGACGCCCTCGTTTGCCGGTGGCGTCCACGCTCCCGGCGAGGCGGCGATCGATCCGCGGGCGCTGACCCGGGTGCTGCTTGCGGCGCTGGCCGAGGCCGGGGTGGAGGTACGGACGGGAGCCGAGGTCGTTGCCGGACTGTTCGACGGCGAGCGCCTGTCCGGGGTGCGGACCGCCGCCGGCGAGGAGCTGCGCGCCGCCGCGATCGTGCTCTGCAGCGGTGCCTGGTCGGGACGCGCCGAGTGGCTGCCCGAGCACGCCCGCCCGCCGGTGCGCCCGGTCAAGGGCGAGATCGTCGAGCTGCGCTCCCGCGACGGCGCCGCGCCCTGCGAGCGCATCCTCGCCTCCGAGCGCGTCTATCTGGTGCCGCGCCCCGACGGCCGCCTGCTCGTCGGCGCGACGGTCGAGGAGCAGGGCTTCGACACCGCGGTCACCGCCGGCGGCGTCCACGAGCTGCTGCGCGAGGCTTACCGCCTGCTGCCCGAGGTGGCGGAGATGGAGCTTCTCGACGCGACCGCCGGCCTGCGTCCCGGCACGCCCGACAACCTGCCGCTGGTCGGTCCCGGCGCGATCGAGGGCCTGCTGCTCGCCACCGGCCACTACCGCAACGGCATCCTCCTCGCCCCGCTCGCCGCCGAGCAGATCTCGGGCCTGCTAGCCGGGGAAGAGTTGCTGTCGTCTTTTGTTTCGCATAGCGGCACAAATGACGACCGCACTGCCGAGCTCGCCCGCCGCGGCGCGGCGCTGGTCGAGGCAGCCGAGCGGGCGGCCCAGGTGGAGCGATGAGGATCGAGCTGAACGGGACGCCGCGCGAGCTCCCGGACGCGGCGACGCTCGCGGACGCTGCGCGCGAGGCCGGGGCCGGGGACGGCGCCCGCGGCGTCGCCGTCGCGCTCGACGGCGAGGTGATCCCCCGCGGCGAGTGGGACTCGACCCCGCTGCGCGAGGGCCAGCGGGTCGAGGTGCTGGCCGCGATCCAGGGCGGGGCCGAGACCTGGGAGCTGGGCGGCCGCGAGTGGTCCTCGCGCCTGATCGCCGGCACTGGCGGCTTCCGTTCGCTCGAGCAGATGGAGGCGGCGCTGCGCGCCGCCGGCTCGGAGATCGTCACTGTGGCCCTGCGCCGCATCGACCCCGCCGCCGAGGGCTCGGTGCTCGACGTGATCGATCGCCTCGGCCTCGCCGTCCTACCCAACACTGCCGGCTGCTTCACCGCTCGCGACGCGGTCCGCACCGCCAAGCTCGCCCGCGAGGCGTTTCAGACGGACTGGATCAAGCTCGAGGTGATCGGCGACGACCGCACGCTCTTCCCGGATGCGGTCGAGCTGCTCGACGCTGCCGAACAGCTCGTCGCCGACGGCTTCACCGTCCTTCCATACACCAACGACGACCCGATCCTTGCCCGCCGCCTCGAGGAGGCCGGCTGCGCCGCGGTGATGCCGCTCGGCTCCCCGATCGGCTCCGGTGCCGGCATTCGCAACCCATACAACATCGCGATCATCGCCGAGCGTGCTGGGGTCCCGGTCGTGCTCGACGCCGGCGTCGGCACCGCCTCCGACGCCGCCCTGGCGATGGAGCTGGGCTGCGCCGCGGTGATGGCGGCCAGCTCGATCTTCGGCGCCGCCGTCCCGGCGGCGATGGCGGGAGCGCTGCGCGCCGCGGTCGAGGCCGGCCACGCCGCCCGCGGTGCCGGCCGCATCCCCCGCCGCACCCACGCTGAGGCCTCGACCCCGTACCAGGGCCTACCCGACTTCTCTTGAGCATCTACGATGGTCGCTCGCCCCTGTAGCTCAGCTGGTTAGAGCGGTGGCCTTTTAAGCCGCGCGTCGCGGGTTCGAGTCCCGCCGGGGGCACTTTGACTGGGGAGGACGACGCTCGCGAGGTTCCGAGCAACGGCGCGAAACGCGACGAGCACCTGCTCAGCGTCCCCGGCGACGTCGAGGGCCAGGACGAGGCGCGGCTCTACCGCATCCGGGCCGAGGTCGACGCCGGCTTCGACGCGCTGCGCGAGATCGACGATGGCGTCTCGGTCTTCGGTTCGGCCCGGATCCTTGAGGGCCAGCGCTGGTACGAGCTCTGCCGCGAGACCGGCGCCTGCCTGGCCAAGCACGGCTTCACCGTGATCACCGGCGGCGGGCCGGGACTAATGGAGGCGGCGAACCGCGGCGCCGCCGAGGCCGGCGGCCTCTCGGTTGGACTCAACATCGAGCTGCCCCGCGAGCAGCACATCAACCCCTACGTCAACCGCGCGGTCGAGTTCCACTATTTCTTTGCCCGCAAGCTGATGTTCGTCCGCTACGCCCGCGCCTTCGTCATCTTCCCCGGCGGCTTCGGCACCCTCGACGAGATGTTCGAGAGCCTCACCCTGATCCAGACCCACCGCATCAAGCACTTCCCGACGATCCTGGTCGACCGCGAGTTCTGGGCGCCGCTGCTCGGGTGGATCGACACCGCACTCGAGGACCGCGGCCTGATCGCCGCCGCCGACAAGGACCTGCTCGTCACCGCCGAGACCCCCGAGGAAGTCTGCGATTACGTCCGCCTGGCCAGCGAGCGGCAGAAGCAGCTCGCCTGACCGGCCCTACTTCGCTTCGAGTCGCTCCAGCTTCGCCCGGATCTCCTTCAGCTCGGTGAGGATCCAGCCCTGCCCGGCGCTCGCCAGTCACGCACCCGGGTTTCGCCTCCTAGTGCCGGAAGTGGCGGTGCTTGGTGAAGACCATGGCGACGCCGGCGGCGTCGCAGGCGTCGATCACCTCGGCGTCGCGTTTGGAGCCGCCGGGCTGGATCACGGCGTTGGCGCCGGCCTGGATCGCCAGCTCGGGGCCGTCGGCGAAGGGGAAGAAGGCATCGGAGGCGAGGGCGGAGCCGGCGAGCAGGGCGTCGGCCTCCTCGCCGCGCGCCTCGCGGCACTTCTCGACCGCGAGCCGGACGGAGTCGACGCGGCTCATCTGACCGGCGCCGATCCCGAGCGTAGCGCCGTCCTTGGCGAGCACGATCGCGTTGGAGCGGACCCGGCGGGAAACGGTCCAGGCGAAGAGCAGATCGTTCCACTGCTGCTCGCCTGGCTGCGTCCGCGTCACCACCTCCATGATCTCGCGCGGCTCCGGGTCGCCGTCGCGGTCCTGGATCAGCAGTCCGCCCAGGACCCGTTTGACGTCGCGTTCCTGCGGCTCGGGCTGGCGCCGCTCCTCCTCGCAGAGGATCCGGATCGCCTCCTTCTGCTGCAGGACGTCGAG
This sequence comes from uncultured Solirubrobacterales bacterium, assembly GCA_963846515.1. Taxonomy (GTDB): domain Bacteria; phylum Actinomycetota; class Thermoleophilia; order Solirubrobacterales; family 70-9; genus VAYN01. Next base: position 307,592 of record CAWJWC010000006.1, read on the forward strand.
CGCCCGGTCCGCGAAGCCGGGCGCGTTCAGCACCTCGACGAAGTTCTTGTGCAGCTCCTCCGCCAGCTCGCGGCTCACCGGTCGATTCAGCGCGATCACCCCGCCGTAGGCGGAGAGCGGGTCGCAGGCGAGCGCCTTCAGGTAAGCCTCGAGCGCGTCGGCGCCGACCGCCACCCCGCAGGGATTGTTGTGCTTGACGATCACGCAGGCCGGCTGCTCGAAGTCGTCGACCAGGCCGCGGGCCGAGTCGAGGTCGAGCACGTTGTTGAAGGAGAGCGCCTTGCCGTGCAGCTTCGAGACCCGCGAGAGGATGTGGCTGCGGGCGCCCGCTTCCGAGTAGAGGGCGGCGCGCTGGTGTGGGTTCTCGCCGTAGGCGAGGTCGAGCACCTTCTCGTAGGCGACCGCCAGGTGTTCGGGGAAGTCCTCGTACTCGGCCGAGAACCAGCGGCTTATCGCCGCGTCGTAGCGGGCGGTCTGGGCGAAGGCCTCGTTGGCAAGCCAATGCCGGGTCGAGGCGGAGATCGTCCCGCCGCTCTCTTCCAGCTCGGCGCAGACCGCGTCGTAGGACTCGGGTTTGACCACGACTGCGACGCTCTCGTGGTTCTTGGCGGCGGCGCGGATCATCGTCGGCCCGCCGATGTCGATGTTCTCGATCGCCACCTCGGGCGCCACCTCGTGCCCGGCGACGGTCTGCTCGAACGGGTAGAGGTTGACGCAGACGACGTCGATCGGCTCGATCCCCTCGCGCTCCAGCGTCGCCATGTGCTCGGAGTCCTCGCGCCGCGCCAAGAGCGCCGCATGCAGCCGCGGGTGCAACGTCTTCACGCGGCCGCCGAGGATCTCCTCCTGGCCGGTGAACTCGGAGACGTCGGTCACCTCCAACCCCGCCTCGCGCAACGCGGTTGCGGTGCCGCCGGTCGAGAGGATCTCGACCCCCAGCGCCGCCAGGCCCTTGGCGAAGTCGGCGACCCCGGTCTTGTCGGAGACCGAGATCAGCGCCCGGCGCACCCGGATCGCGCCGTCGGCGACGGCCTCCTCCCGGGTGTCTGCGGCTCGCTCACTCATCGATCAGGACGACCCGCGGGTCGTTGGCGTCGATCCTAACCCGGCCCTGCGCGATCATGCGGATCGCCTCCGGGTAGAGCTGGTGCTCGACCGAGTGGATCGCCGCCTCCAGCACCTGGCGCTCGCGGCCGACCGGCACCGGCACCCGCCGCTGCAGGATCGTCGGGCCGGTGTCGACCCCCTCGTCGACGAAGTGGACGGTGACGCCGGTCTCCCGCGCGCCCGCCGCGAGCGCTTGCCCGATTGCGTCGAGGCCGGGGAAATCGGGCAGCAGGGCGGGGTGCACGTTGACGATGCGACCGCTGAAGTGGGCGACGAACGGTTCGCTGAGCAGCTGCATGTACCCGGCGAGCACGACGAGGTCGGCGCGCCGCGCTTCGACCCAGTCGGCCAGCGCCGCGTCGCGCCCGAGCCGGTCGGCGTAGGCGTCGGCGGGGAAGACCGCCGTCTCGACCCCGGCCGCGACCGCTCGCTCCAGCGCCCGTGCCCCGGGCTTATCCGAGCCGACCCCGACCACCTCGATTCCGTCGCGCCCGTGCAGCTGGTCGAGGATCGCCTGCAGGTTGCTGCCGCTGCCGGAGGCGAGGACGACGAGACGAAACGTGGCACGGCGCATCTCTACGTCCTCGGTCACTCGCGTGCAGAGCACGCCACGCTCCCTGCGTCCTCGATCTGCTTGGCCACGTTTCGTCTCGAGCGACTTAAAGGATCCATGCCCATGGCATTATCGCTTCGTGACGCTGCTCGATCGCCTCGGCCTCGACAAGCCGGTCGTGCAGGCGGGGATGGGTGGCGGAATCAGCCGCCACGAGCTGGCCGCGGCGGTCTCCGAGGCCGGTGGGCTGGGGACGATCGCGGTCAACGGGCCCGCGGCGATCGAACGCGAGCTGCGGGCGGCGCGCAAGCTCACCGAGCGTCCCATCGCGGTCAACGTCCTGCTGCCGTTCGCCCGTCGCAGTTGGTTCGCGGCCGCTGCCCAGGCCGACATCGTCGTCACCTTTTGGGGCAGGCCGAAGCGCCGCACCCCCGGGGTCTGGATCCACCAGTGCGGCACGGTCGAGGAGGCGCGCGCGGCGCACGCCGTCGGGGCCGATGCGGCGATCGTCCAGGGCGTCGAGGCCGGGGGACACGTACGCGGCACCGCGCCGGCGTTGGAGTTGCTGGCGCGGGTGCGCGCTGCCCTGCCCGCCGAGTTCCCGCTCCTCTCGGCCGGCGGCATCGCTGAGCGCGCCGACGTCCAACGTGCGCTCGACACCGGGGCTGAGGCCGCGGTCGCCGGCACTCGCTTCCTGCTCTCGGAGGAGAGCCGCGCCCACCCCGATTACAGGCAGCGGCTGCTGGACGCAGAGGAGACGGTCCTCACCGAGCTGTTCGGCGCCGGCTGGCCGGCCCCGCACCGGGTGGTGCCGAACGCGGCGACGATGCACTGGCTCGGCGACGACCCGCGCGGCCCCGTCCTCAACCGTGCCCTCAACCGGCTCACCGCCCCGGGCGCGCGCTTCATGCCCGCCGCCCTCCAGCTCCGCCTCACCCGCGCTCAGCGTCCCGGGGGCCGGTTGCTGACGCCGGCGGGCCCGACCGACGATGGTCCCGACACCCTGGTCGATGCCGGCCCGCTCTACGCCGGCCAGACCGTCGTCCGCATCGACGACGTCCGCCCGGCGGCAGAGCTGGTCGCCGCTCTGACTCCCTAAAGATCCGAGGTCCGAACGTAGTTGGTTCCGCTATGCGGTACTAAGTGCGTCCGCAGCGTTAGCTGAGGGCGCGGCAGATCGCCTTGCCCTGGGCCTTGGTGATCGCCACGGCGACTTTCTGAGAGCCCTGGCCGCCGGGGATGATCTGGGAGCTGGCGACGAAGACGACGGAGCGCTTGCCGTCGGCGCTGGCGGCGAGCAGGATGCGGTAGCCGGGGAACGAACCGGTGTGGCCGTAGACGCTGCCGCACCCGGTGCCGTAGCGGAAGATGCCGAGGCCGGCGAGGTTCTTGCCCGGACCTGGGGGTGAGGAGGAGCCGGGCCGGAAGGGGCCGCCTTCGATGTCCTTGGTCGCGGCCAGAACCGTCGGCACGTATCGGCTTACGAAGCGGGAGAGGTCTAGCGGCGTCGAGACGATCCCGCCCGAGGCCCAAGCGCCAGCTGGGTTGATCAGTTCGCTCACGTCCTCTGGTTTCTTCCCCGGCTCGAGGTCGTAGCCGTGCATGAACGGGCGCGGCATCGCGACCGTCCGCGGCAGGCTGCTGCCCGGCATCTTCAGCGGTCCGAACACCCTTCGCTGCAGCAGCTGCACGTAGGTGAGACCGCTCGCTTCTTCCTCCATCAAGCCCGCCGCGATGTTGTCGGTGTCGGAGTAGTGGTACTGGAAGCCTGGGGCGAACTCGAGCGGCACCTCGCGCACGAAGCCGGTCAGTTCGGTGGGGGAGAGGTAGGCGGCCGGGTCGGCGTTGAGCCGTTTACCGAATTCCGGCGCTTCGATGTACTCGGCGATGCCGCTGGTGTGCTGCAGCAGCTCGCGCAATTTCACGCTTTCCGCCGCCGGCAGCACTCCCGGGATCAGGTCGCGCAGCATTTCGTCGAGCGAGAGCGCCCCGTCGCTTGCCAGCTTCACCGCTATGTAGGCGTTGAAGGCCTTGGCGACGCTGGCGATGCGGACGTGTTCGAGCGGGCTCGGCACCCGGCCCGAGCGCGCGTCGGCGACGCCCGCCCCCAGGTACTCGGTGTGCCGGCCGCGGTCGATCAGGACCGAGACGCCGGGCGGCCCCCCGGGCGCATCGACGATCGCCTCGAGCGAGCGCTGCAGCCCCGAGTTCGGCGCGGCGCGGAACTTGGCCGGCGCCGCCGCGGCAAGCAGTAGGCCCGCCAACGCGACGGCGCACGCCCCAACCGCAATCGTCCTCAGGCGCTTCACTGGAAGTGACCCTACCCGCCCGCCGGCACCGCGGCGATCGTCTCGAGCGCGAACTTCCCGTTCGCCTCGTCGGGATCGCCGAGCGGGTAGTTGCCGCTGAAGCAAGCGTCGCAGTGCTCGGCCGGGTCGCCGCCGATCGCTGCGTAGACGCCATCCATCGAGAGGTAGGCGAGCGAGTCGGCGTCGAGCTCCTCGGCGATCTGCTCGACCGTGCGGTTGTGAGCGATCATCTCCTCGCGGGTCGACATGTCGACGCCGTAGTGGCAGGGGTTGCGGATCGGCGGCGCCGAGATCCGCAGGTGCACCTCGCGGGCGCCGGCGTCGCGCAGCATGCCGACGATCTGCCGCGTCGTGTTGCCGCGCACTATCGAGTCGTCGACGACGACGATCCGCTGCCCGGCGACGATCTCCGGCAGCGGGTTGAACTTCAGTCGCAGGCCATGCTTACGCAGCTCCTGGCCGGGCTGGATGAAGGTCCTCGCCACGTAGCGGTTCTTGATCAAGCCGTCGTCGCGCGGCAGTCCCGAGGCGCGCGCGAACCCGGCGGCGGCCGGGTTCCCGGAGTCGGGCACGGCGATCACCAAGTCGGCTTCGACCGGCGCCTCGCGCCAGAGGATCTCGCCCATCCGCCCGCGCGCCTGCTGCAGCACCTTGCCCTCGAGCCGGCTGTCGGGGCGGGAGAAGTAGATGTGCTCGAAGACGCAGCTGGCGCGGCGGTCGGTCTTCACCACCTGCCGCGTCTCCAGCCCGCGCTCGGTCAGCGAGACCATCTCGCCCGGGTGCACCTCGCGCATCAGCTCGGCGCCGATGATGTCGAAGGCGCAGCTCTCCGAGGCGACGACGAAGCGGCCCTCGAGCCGGCCCAGCGAGAGCGGCCGGATCGCGTGCGGATCGCGGAAGGCGACGATCGCCCGCTTCGTCATCACCACGGTCGAGTAAGCGCCCTCGAGCCGCGGCATCGTGTCGGCGACCGCGTCCTCGATCATCTTCCCCTCGTGGGAGGAGAGCAGGGCGGCGATGATCTCCGAGTCGGAGGTGCCGCGGAAGTCAATGCCGCGCTCCTTCAGCTCGCTCCAGAGCTCGACTGCGTTGGTCAGGTTGCCGTTGTGGGCGAGCGCCAGCTCGCGGCCGTCGTCGCGCCAGACCGGCTGCGCGTTCTCCCAGGAGCCACCGCCGGTGGTCGAGTAACGCACGTGGCCGATCGCCATGTCGCCCTCCAGCGCCCGCAGCTTCTCCTCGTCGAAGACCTGGGAGACGAGCCCGCTGTCGCGCAGGGTGGTGATGTGGCCGCCCTCGCAGGTGGCGATCCCGGCCGACTCCTGCCCGCGGTGCTGAAGTGCGTAGAGGGCGAAGTAGGTGAGACGGGCGACGTCGTGGCCGGGCGCGTATACGCCGAAGACCCCGCATTCCTCGCGCGGGCCATCGCGATCTATCGGCTGCCCCTGGGGCGGAGTCAAAGCGCGTTTTCCTCGCGTTGGAAAAGGACGTGACGCGCAGGCGGACTGCCTACTCCGGCAGGGTAGCAGCGGCCGCCGGTCGCGCCGCCGCGATCGGAACTTCGCGATTTGCGGGTCTTGGCAGCGTCGGGTCAGGCCGGCTCGCCGATCCGCAGCCCGAAGCGCTCGAGCAGGCCGGGGACGCTGTCCGGCTGCATTTCGAGGCCGTAGCGCTCGCTCAGCGCCGCCAGCTGCTCGGGGTCGGCCGCGAGCGCGCCACCCAACGCCACCAGCTCCTCGAAGAAGTGCTCGAAGCCGGCCGGGGCGATGATCTCGAGGATCCGGCAGGGCTCCTCGCCGGCGTTCCAGAAGGTGTGCCACTGTTCGCGCGGCTTGAAGACGAGGTCGCCGGGACCCGCCTCCAGCACCTCGTCGCCGAGCAGCGCCCCCATCCGACCCTCGAGCACGTAGCTGTACTCGTCCTCGCGGTTGTGGCGGTGCAGCGGCGCCGCCAGCGCCCGTGGCGACATCGGGTGTTCGACCAAGGAGAAGTCACCGCCAGCGTCCTCGCCGTCGATCATGAACCGGACCCCGATGCTGCCGAGGAACCCGGCCTTACCGTCGTTCGGACCCACCACCGTCGCCATCGCTTACTCCTCTCGTCGAGCTGACCTCACGCCCCGCCAGGTTCTCACCGCTCTCTGGATCGAACAAGTGCAGCTTGGCGGTGTCCGCCCAGAGCTTCGCCGTGTCGCGGCGCTTGATCTTGCTTGCCGGTTCGAGCCGGGCGACCAGCTGCTCCTGGCCCTCGCGCGGTTCCGGGGCACCGGTCTCCTCGAGGCGGTCGGCGATCACGTCGGCGAGCTGGTCGGACTGGACCCCTTCGGACTCGACGTGGAAGTAGGCGTAGAGGTCGGAGCCGAGCGACTCGACCAGGTCGATCTCGGCCTCGAAGACAACGCCGCGCTCGCTCGCCAGGTCACCGACCAGCGAGGCGTCTTCGAAGCTCTCCGGCCGCAGCCCCGCGACGACCTGGCCGTCGTGGCCGCGCCCCACCTCCTCGCTCAGCTCGGCCTCGCCGATCGGCAGCACCACCCGCCCAGAAGCGACTTGTGCCGGCATGAAGTTCATCGCCGGCGAGCCGATGAAGCCGGCGACGAAGAGGTTCTTCGGGTGGTCGTAGAGCTCGGCCGGGGTGCCGACCTGCTGCAGGACGCCGGCCCGCATCACCGCGACCCGGTCGCCCAGCGTCATCGCCTCGGTCTGGTCGTGGGTGACGTAGACCGTGGTCGTCTCCAGTTTCGACTGCAGTCTCGCCACCTCGGTCCGCATCTGCACGCGCAGCTTCGCGTCGAGGTTGGAGAGCGGCTCGTCCATCAGGAAGGCCTTCGGGTCGCGCACGATCGCCCGCCCCATCGCGACTCGCTGGCGCTGGCCGCCGGAGAGGTTGGCGGGGCGGCGGTCGAGGTGCTGGGTAAGGTCGAGCGTCTTCGCTGCCCCCTCGACCTTGCGTTCGATCTCCTCCTTCGGCACCCCTTTCAGCTTCAGCGCGAAGCCCATGTTCTCGCGCACGGTCATGTGCGGGTACAGCGCGTAGTTCTGGAAGACCATCGCGACGTCGCGGTCCTTCGGCGCGCGGTCGTTGACCTGCTCGCCGCCGATCTTCAGCTCGCCCTGCGAGATGTCCTCCAGCCCGGCGATCATCCGCAGCGCCGTCGACTTGCCGCAGCCCGAGGGGCCGACGAGGATCATGAACTCGCCGTCGGCGATCTCGAGGTTCATGTCCTTGACGGCTTCGAAGCCGTCCGGGAAGACCTTGGTGATTCCATCGAGGTTTATCTCTGCCATGGCGCTGCTCCTTTATCCCTTGACGGCGCCGGAGGTGAGCCCGGCGACGATTCGGCGCTGGAAGAAGAGGACGAAGACGATGATCGGCACCGTCACCACCACCGCTGCGGCGGCGATGCTGCCGGTCGGCTGGGTGAACGAGGACTCGCCGGTGAAGAAGGCCAGCGCCGCGGGCACGGTGCGCGAGGCGTCCGACGAGGTCAGCGAGATCGCGAAGAGGAAGTCGTTCCAGGCGAAGATGAAGACGAGGATCGCCGCGGTGAAGACACCCGGGGCGGCGAGCGGCACGATCACCTTGGTGAAGGCCTGGAGAGGAGTGGCGCCGTCGACCTGGGCCGCCTGCTCGAGCTCCCAGGGGATCTCGCGGAAGAAGGCGACGAGGACGTAGATCGCCAGCGGCAGGGAGAAGGTCAGGTAGGGGATGATCAGGCCCGGCCAGGTGTCGTAGAGGCCGAGCGCCCGCCACATGTCGAACAGCGGCCCGACCGTGGAGATCGGCGGGAACATCGCGATCGCCAGCGCTCCGGCGAGGATCACGCGCTTGCCGGGGAACTCGAGCCGGGCGATCGCGTAGGCGGTGAAGGCGGCGAGGGTGATCGCGATCACCGTGGTGATCAGCGCGATCCCGATCGAGTTGATCAGCGGCTTGATGAAGGGGCTGTCGTCGATCCCGCCTTCGAACAGGCTCTTGTAGTTGTCGAAGGAGACGTCGGTGGGGATGAAGCGCCCGTCGGTGATCGCTTCCGGTGGCTTCAGCGAGACCGAGATCAGCCACAGCACGGGGATCAGGGCGAAGGCCAGCACCAGCAGGATGCCGATGCTCCAGAGCACGTAGTCGCGGCTTCCCCGTTCCATCTCAGCCTCCCGGCCGCCCTTCCTCGAGCCGCGCCCCGAACCCTTTGACGAAGAGGAACGCGATCAGGAAGACGCAGATGAAGATCAGCACCGAAACGGCCGAGCCGAGCCCGAGGTTGAGCCGCGAGATCAGCTGGTTGAAGCCGAGGATCGAGACCGACTCGGTGTCCTGAGCACCGCGGGTCATGATGAAGATCGTGTCGAAGACGCGGAAGGCGTCGAGCGAGCGGAACAGCAGCGCGACCAGGATCGCCGGCTTCATCAACGGCAGCGTGATGCGGGTGAAGCGCTGCCAGGCGCTGGCGCCGTCGACCTTGGCCGCCTCGTAGAGCTGGTTGTCGATCGTCACTAGCCCCGCCAAAAGCAGCAGCGCCATGAACGGCGTCGTCTTCCAGACCTCGGCCATGATGATCACCGCAAAGGAGCTGAAGCGGCCGCCGAACCAGTCCATTTCGTCGGAGATCAGCGGCAGGTTGTTGACGAAGCCGGAGTCGGGCGCGAAGGCGAACTGCCAGGCGAAGGCGGCGACCACGGTGATGATCCCGTAGGGGATCAGGACCGAGGTGCGGATCACGCCGCGGCCGAAGATCGCCCGATGCATGACCAGGGCGATCGCCATCCCCAGCACCAGCTCGATCGCCACCGTCGTCACCAAGATGAAGACGGTGTTGAAGAAGTCGGTCCACCAGAGCTGCGAGCTGAGCACAGCGGTGTAGTTGTCGAGGCCGACGAAGCCGCCCTCCTCGGGGAAGCGCAGGTCGACCTGCTGCAGCGAGAGCACGATCGCGTAGCCGATCGGGTAGGCGGTGACGGCGAGCATCGCGATCACCGCCGGCGCGCAGAGCATCCAGGCGAGTTTGCGCTCCGAGCGGGTGCGCTCGCTCGCCCGCGGGGCCGACTGCGTGCTCGCCTCCATCAGAGCAGCCCTTCGCGCTTGACCGCGTCTTCGAGGTTTTCCCTCAGTTCCTCATAGATCGATTCCGTGTCTTCGGGGTCGATCTTGTCCGGTGGGTGCAGCGAGCGCTGCACCGCCAGCGATACGTCCTGGTAGGCCGGGGTGGTCGGCCGCGGCCCCGATTCCTCTATCGAGTGTTTGACCAGCCCGGCGAAGCCCGGGTAGGCCTTGGTCACGACTTTGTCGGTGTAGAGGTCGGAGCGAGAGGGGGGCAGGCCGTCGAGTTCGACCGCGGTCAGCTGGCTTTCTTTGCCGGCGAGGCAGGCGGCGGCGTCGAAGGCGACGTCCTTGTTGTCGGAGAAGGAGCTGACCGCGAGGTTGAAGCCGCCAAGCGGCGGTTTGCTCGGGGTGCCCGGTTCGACCTCGGGGAAGCGGGCGAAGCCCATGACTTTGCCGATTTCGGGTGCTTCGGCCTGGGCGCTGGCGTAGGCGAAGGTGTAGTTGGTCATGAAGGCCGATTCGCCCGCCTCGAAGCCGAGTCGGGTGGTGTCCTCGTCGGAGGTCGAGAGGCTCGGCGGCGCCGCCGAGGAGTTGGCCAGCCGCCCCATCACTTCCAGCGCCTTTTCGGTCGGTTTCTGTTCGAGGTCGACCGCTTCCGGGCCGGAGAGGATCTTGGTGCCGGCGCTCTCGATCAGCGCGTTGGCCCAGACCATGAAGCCCTCGTAGCGGTTGGCCTGGACCTGGATCGTGCCCGCTTCCTCCAGCCCTTCGGCCTGGTCGATCATCTCGTCCCAGGTCTTCGGCGGCTGTTTGACCAGGTCTTTGCGATACCAGAGCAACTGCGTGTTGGTGTTGAACGGGGCGGCGTAGAGGCCGCCCTCGAACGAGGCGGTCTCGATCACGTTGGGGAAGACGTTTTCGGTCACCTGCTCCTTCAGCGGCCCGGTCCACTCTTCGACCCAGCCGGCGTTGGCGAACTCGCCGGTCCAGATCACGTCCATGCCGACGATGTCGATCGAGGGGTCCTCGGCGCCGAGCCGGCGGACCAGCTGCTCGCGCTGCTGGGTCGCGTCGGTGGGGAGGAATTCCGGCGTCACCGTGTAGCGCCCTTTCGATTCCTCCGAGCAGCGTTTCGAGGCTTCCTCGATCGTTCCGCCCGGCTGGATCGCGACGAAAAAGGTCAGCTCACGCGGCCCCGAGCCCTCCGAGTCCTCGCCGCAGGCGCTAAACGCCGTGACCGCCAGGGCCGCGGCGGCCAGGCAGGCCAGGGCTTTCGGCGCCCGGCGGGATGTCAAGGTCTCCGCTCCATTCCCGCACCCGCGGCCCAGGGGGGCTCGCGGGTGCGTTTTAAAGGTGCCCGCGAAACCGCTGCTTAAACCGGCTTAAGCGGTGCCCCGACTACCTGCGCGCGGTGGCGAGCAGTGCGGCGAGTGCCTGCCGCAGGCCGGCGACGGCGGACTCGAGCGAGGCTTCGTCGCCGGCGGCGCGGGCGCGGATCAGGGCGCCCTCGACGGTCGAGACGACGAGGCCGGCGAAGGCCGCGGCGTCGCGCTTGCTGACGCCTTCATCGCGGAGCGCCGCGGCGATCGGCGCTTCCCAGCTCTGGAAGGCCTTGGTCGCGGCGGCGGCCAGGGCCGGGTCCTCGGGTCGGGCGAGGGCGGCGGCGGCGACGGGGCAGCCGAGTCGCTCCGGCTGGTCCTTGACCCGGCGGCGGAACATCTCGCCGAACATCGTCAGCGTCTGCTCGAGCCCGCGCTCCTCGAGCGAGCGCTCGATCGCGGCGCGGATCTCGGTCCCCTCCAGCTCCGCCGCCTCGACCGCAAGCTGGCGCTTGCCGCCGGGGAAGTGGTGGTAGATCGAGCCGCGCGGCGCCTTGCCGCGCGCGGCGACATCGCGCAGCTCCATCCCCGCGTAGCCCTTCTCGGCGAGCAGCTTGCGGGCGCCGTTGAGCAGCCGCTCGCGCCCGTCACGGCGCGCCGGCTCGACCGCTTTCGCATCTGCGAGTCGCGTTATGCCCACGGACATAGTATAGTCGCGCCCGACGATGTATGACCGCAGTCATAGAGCGGGCGTACTGATCGCCTGCACCGGCGCTTTTCTCGCCTTCCTCGACACGACGATCGTCAACATCGCCTTCCCCGACATCGCCGCCTCCTACCCCGAGGCGAGTCGCGGTCTGCTCTCCTGGGTGCTCGACGGCTACTTCGTGGTGATCGCGGCGCTGCTGGTTCCGGCCGGGGGGCTGGCCGATCGCTTCGGCCACAAGCAGGTCTTCCTTGCCGGGCTCGCCGGGTTCACCGCGGCCAGCCTGCTCTGCGCCGTCGCTCCGTCGCTGGAGGCGCTGATCGCCTTCCGCGTCCTGCAGGGGGTGGGGGCGGCGATGATCGCGCCGACCTCGCTGGCGATCGTCCTCGACAGCTTCCCGGTCGAGAAGCGGGCCGCGGGGGTCGGCCTCTGGGGCGCCGCCGCGGCCGCCGCGGCGGCGGTTGGGCCAACTCTGGGCGGGGCGCTGGTGGAGCTCTCCGACTGGCGGCTGGTCTTCCTCGTCAACTTGCCGCTCGGCGCCGCCCTGATCGTCGCCGGCCGCCGCCTACTGCCCGAGCGGCCGGTCAGCGACAGCCGCCTGCCCGATCTACCGGGGGCGCTGATGCTGGCGCTCGGCCTCGCTGCGGTCACGCTCGCGATCGTCGAGGGCAACGACTGGGGCTGGACCGCCGCCGGCACGCTGGCCGCCTTCGCCGCCGCCGCCCTCCTGCTCGCCGGCGTCGTCGCCCGCAGCCTGCGCCACCCGCGCCCGATCGTCGAGCCGGCCCTGTTCGCCCACCGCTCCTTCGCAATCGGCAACCTCGGCACGCTGCTCTTCGCCGCCGCCTTCTTCTCCCTGATCCTCGGCAACGTCCTCTTCCTCACTTCGATCTGGGGCTACAGCGTGCTCAGCGCCGGCCTCGCCACCTTGCCCGGCCCGGCGATGACGACCGTCGTCTCCGGGCCCGCCGGCCGCCTCGCCGACCGCTTCGGCCACCGCGCCGTCGTCGTCCCCGGCACGCTCGTCTTTGCCGCTGGGGTGCTGGTCCTGCGCTCGGCCGGCCCCGATCCAGACTGGCTCGGGCTCTGGCTTCCGGGCGCGGTCCTGACCGGGATCGGAATCGGCCTCGCCTTCCCGACCCTCGGCTCGGCCGCGGTCCGCGACGTCGCCGACGACCGCTTTGCCACCGCCAGTGCCGTCAACGCCGCCTTCCGCCAGGTCGGCGCCGTGCTCGGCACCGCGATCCTGGTCGCGATCGTCGGCGACCCGGCCAACCTCGCCGAGTCCCTCCGCGTCTCCGACTCCGCCTACCTCTTCGCCGCCCTCGCGGCGCTCGCCTCAGGCGCCGTCGCGCTCGGCCTGCGCCGGCAGCGAGCGCCAGGCGCGCTCCGCCTCGGCGAGCGGGACCGCGATGCTGCGGTCGCCGGCGGCGATCTCGATCGTCGCGCCGCCGACCTCGCCTAGGAAAGTCGCGCCGATCTCTTCCAGCGCGGTGCGCTCGCCGCTGACCAGGAAGCCGCCGCTGCCCTCGCCGAACAGCGCCTCCTCGGGGGAGCAGCCGCGGTCGCGCAACGGCTGCGCGTCGACCCGGCAGCCGAGCCCGGCGCCGATCGCGCTCTCGGCCAGGGCGCAGGCGAGGCCGCCGTCGCTGACGTCGTGGGCGGAGGCGAGCTTGCCGGCGCGGACCGCATCGCGGATCACCGCGCAGGCGGCGGCAACCGCTGCAATGTCCGGCTGCGGCAGGCCCGCATCGAGCTTGCCCCGTTGCTTGGTCAGCTCCGAGCCGGCCAGGGTGGGAGCGAACGGGCCGACCAAGCCGATCGCGTCGCCCTCCGCGAGGAAGGCGCTGCCGGCGACCTGCTCGGGGTCGGGCAGCTCGCCGACCATCCCCACCACTGGGGTCGGGTAGATCGGGCCTTCCGGCCCCTCGTTGTAGAGGGAGACGTTGCCGCCGACCACTGGGACGCCGAGCGCCTCGCAGGCCTCGGCGAGGGCGCTGACCGCGCGCTCGAGCTGCCAGGCCGGGGCCGGCTTCTCGGGGTTGCCGAAGTTGAGGCAGTTGGTCAGGCCGAGCGGCTCAGCGCCGACGCAGGAGAGGTTCTGGGCGCACTCGAGCACCGCCTCGACCGTGCCGGCGTAGGGGTCGCAGGCAACGCGGCGGCCGTTGCCGTCGATCGAGACCGCGATCGCGTTGCCGGCCTCGGGCAGTTGCAGCACCGCGGCGTCGGCCCCCTCGGGGCGCCACACCGTGCGCGAGCCGACCAGCGAGTCGTACTGCTCGAAGGCCCAGCGCTTCGAGGCGATGCTGGGGGCGGCGAGCAGGGCCAGCAACTCCTCCTCGGCCGGGACGCCCTCCGCGAGCGCCGCGCGGTTGCCGTAGATCCAGCCCTCCGGCTCGTGCGGCTCGATGTCGTAGAGCGGGCAGCCGTCGACCAGCGCCTCGACCGGCATCTCGCCGACTACCTCTTCGCCGTGCAGCACCCGCACTTGGCCGCTCTCGGTGATCGTGCCGATCTCGGCGCCACCGGTCTGCCATTTCTCGCAGAGCGCCAGCACCTCGGCGACCTTGGCTGGCTCGACCACCGCCAGCATCCGCTCCTGCGACTCGGAGACCATGATCTCGAACGGCTCCATATCGGGCTCGCGCAGCGGCACCCGGGCGACATCGAGGTCGATCCCGACCCCGCCGGCCGAGGCCATCTCGCCGGCCGAGGAGGTCAGCCCGGCGGCGCCGAGGTCCTGCAGCGAGACCAAGAGGCCCTTCCCGAGCAGCTCGAGGCAGCACTCCAGAACCTTGGACTCCTCGAAGGGGTCGCCGATCTGCACCGTCGGCCGCTTCGCCTCATCGCCGTCGCCGAGCTCGGCCGAGGCCAGCACCGAGGCGCCGCCGATCCCGTCGCGCCCGGTCGAGGCGCCCATCAGCACCACCGCGTTGCCAACCCCCGCGGCGGCGGCGCGCACCATCTCCTCGGTCCTCGCCACCCCGACGCACATCGCGTTGACCAGGCAGTTGTGCTCGTAGGGCGGCTCGAAGTAGATCTCGCCGCCGACCGTCGCCACCCCGATCGAGTTGCCGTAGTGGCCGATCCCGCGCACGGCGCCGTCGAGCAGGTGGCGCGAGCGGACCGAGTCGAGCTCGCCGAAGCGCAGCGAGTCGAGGATCGCGATCGGCCGCGCGCCGAGCGCGAAGACGTCGCGCATGATCCCGCCGACCCCCGTCGCCGCGCCCTGGAACGGTTCGACCGCGCTCGGGTGGTTGTGCGACTCGACCTTGAAGGCGACCGCGTAGCCGTTGCCGACGTCGACCGCGCCGGCGTTCTCGCCCGGCCCCATCACCACCCGCTCGCCCTCGGTCGGCAGCCGTCCCAGCAGCTTGCGCGAGTGCTTGTAGGCGCAGTGCTCGGACCAGAGCAGGCTGAACATCGCCAGCTCGACGTCGTTCGGCTCGCGCTCGCCGAGCTTCTCGACGATCAGCTCGTACTCGGAGTCGGTCAGTCCCAGCCCGCGGTGCTTTGCCACCTCGACCGTCACCCTCGCCCCCCCGCCGCGGCGACCGCCTCGAACACACGCAGCCCGTCGGTCGAGCCGGTCAGCGGGTCGACCGCGTGCTCGGGATGCGGCATCAGGCCGAGCACGTTGCCGGCCGCGTTGCGCACCCCGGCGATGTCCCGCGCCGAGCCGTTGAAGTTGTGCCCCTCCGCGTAGCGATACGCGACCTGTCCGTTCGCCTCCAGCGCATCGAGCACCTCATCCGGCGCGTAGTACCGCCCTTCCCCATGCTTAGCCGGAATAGAAAGCGGCCGACGGGCCGATTCCCGCTCTATATCAGCGGTTTTCGGCCCATCGACCAGCAAATCGACCTGGCGGCAGGTGAAGCGGAGGTCCTTGTTGCGGAGCAGGGCGCCGGGGAGGAGGCCGGCCTCGCAGAGGACCTGGAAGCCGTTGCAGATGCCCAGCACCGGGCCGCCCGCGGCAGCGAACTCGGCGACCGCCTCCATCGCCGGGGAGAAGCGGGCGATCGCGCCGGCCCGCAGGTAGTCGCCGTAAGAGAAGCCGCCCGGGATCACGACCGCGTCGATCCCGTTCAGGTCGCGCTCCTCGTGCCAGACCAGCCTCGCCTCACCGCTGGCGACGGTGCAGGCGTGCAGCGCGTCCCGCTCGTCGCATGACCCCGGAAATTGGAGAACAGCCCAGATCATTGAACGGCATCTCCTCCGCTTCGCGTCCGGGGATGCCTGACGTGTCCGTGGCCCCCGACGTTCAAAAGGTCTGGATCTCGTAGTCCTCGATCAGGGGGTTGGCGAGCAGCTTCTCGCAGAGCTCACCGAGCCGCTCCGGGTCCTCGGCCTCGAGCTCGACCATGCGGCCGACCCGCACGTGCTCGACCCCCTCGAAGCCGAGCGCCGGCAGCGCCCGCTCGACCGCCTTGCCCTGGGGGTCGAGGATCCCCTCCTTGGGCCGGATCAGAACCCTGGCTCTAGCGCCCATTCGAAAATCCCCCGCACACGTCTGGCGGCGGCGGACCGGCACGGTCCGGTGTCCTCAGTCGGCCAAATAGGGCTGCTATTCGGCCTCCCTGCGTCCTTGGCCCGCTTGGTCCGGCGCTCGCCAGCCGCGCACGCGGAATTTCCGAATGGACGCTCGCCATCAGAAGCCGGTCTCCGTGATCCGCTCGTAGGCCTCGACGTATTTGCCGCGGGTCTGCTCGACCACGTCGGGCGGCAGCTCCGGCGCCGGTGGGGTTTTGTCCCAACCCTGGGCGCTCGCCCAGTCGCGCACGAACTGCTTGTCGAAGGAGGGGGGAGTGCGGCCGGGCTCATAGCTGTCGGCCGGCCAGAAGCGCGAGGAGTCGGGAGTCAGCACCTCGTCGCCAAGCACGATCTCGGCGCCGGCGTGGCGGCCGAACTCGAACTTGGTGTCGGCAAGGACGATCCCGCGCTCGGCCGCGTGCTCGGCGCCGCGCTCGTAGACCTCGATCGAGACCCGCCGCAGCTCCTCCATCAGCGCCCGGTCGCCGACGATCTCGGCGGCGCGGTCGAAGTCGACGTTCTCGTCGTGGTCGCCGATCTCGGCCTTGGTCGCGGGGGTGAAGATCGGCTCCGGCAGCTTGTCGGACTCGACCAGCCCGGGGGGAAGCTCGATCCCGCAGATCGCACCGCCCTCCTTGTATTCCTTCCAGCCGGAGCCGGAGAGGTAGCCGCGGACCACGCACTCGACCGGGTACATCTCTAGCCGTCGCACCCGCATCGCCCGTTCGCTCACCTCCTCCGGCACGTCCTCGGAGAGGAAGTGGTTGGGCACGACGTCCGCGGTCAGCCCGAACCAGAAGACCGACATCCGGTTCAGCACCTTGCCCTTGTCGGTAACGGGGGTCGGCATTACCACGTCGTAGATCGAGATCCGGTCGGAGGCGACCATCAAGAGGTCGTCGTCCCACTCGTAGATCTCGCGCACCTTCCCCGAGGAGTGCAGCTTCAAATCGGTGAGCGTAGGCATTAAGCCGATGCTAACCATCCGGGACGCCGGACCACGCGGCGCCTGCGCTCTGCGATCCTTGCCCGGTGCCGCTGCCGCCGGAACCGAACAGCAGCCCGCTAGTGCAGACCCTGCGCTGGGCCTTCCGGCCCCTGCCCTTCATGCAGGAGTGCCGGGAGAAGTTCGGCGACTCGTTCAGCCTCCGCTTCCTCGGCTTCGAGCGCCCCATGGTGCTGATCTCCGACCCGGCCGCGGTCAAGGCCCTCTATATGGAGCGCGAGCACGGGCTGCCGCCTGGCCGCAACGTCATCCTCGAGCCGATCGTCGGCTCGAAGTCTCTGCTGATCCAGGAAGGTGCCGAGCACCTCAGCCGCCGGCGGCTGATGCTGCCGCCCTTCCACGGCGAGCGGATGCGCTCCTATGAGGCGGCGATGGAAGAGATCGTCGGCGCCGAGATCGACTCCTGGCCGCTCGAGCGCGAGTTCCCGATCCACTCGCGGATGCAGGCGGTCACGCTCGAGGTGATCCTGCGCGTCGTCTTCGGCGTCGCCGAAGGTCCGCGCCTCGACCGGCTGCGCGGAATGCTGGCGACGGTGCTCGAGGAAACCGCCTCGCCCGGCGCACAGCTGCTCGGTCTCGCCAGCCAGCGCTTCGGCGGCCGCGGCCCCTGGGGCCGGTTCGAAAAGCAGCTACGCGAGGTCGACGAGTTGCTCTACGCCGAGATCGCCGAGCACCGCGCCCGCGGCGGCCTCGAGCAGCGCGACGACATCCTCTCGATGCTGATGCAGGCCGAGTTCGAGGACGGCGGCACACTCAGCGACGAGGAGCTGCGCGACCAGCTGATGACCCTGCTCCTGGCCGGCCATGAGACGACGGCGACCGCTCTCGCCTGGACCTTCGACCTGCTGCTGCGCCACCGCGAGCCGCTGCGGCGGCTGCGCGACTCGCTCGCGGCGGGCGAGGAAGATTACCTGCGGGCGACGATCTCCGAGTCGCTGCGCCTGCGCCCGGTGATTCCGCTCGCCGGTCGCCGCCTCGCCACGGAGCTGGTCGCCGACGGCCTCACCCTGCCGGCCGGCACCGACGTGACCCCGGCGATCTGGCTCACCCACACCCGCGCCGACGTCTACCCCGAGCCGTTCGCCTTCCGGCCCGAGCGCTTCCTCGAGGACGGTCCCGACACCTACGCCTGGATCCCCTTCGGCGGCGGCATCCGCCGCTGCATCGGTGCCTCCTTCGCCGAGTTCGAGATTCGGATCGTGCTGCGCGAGGCGCTGACCCGCTGCGAGCTGCGCAAGGCCGACCCGATGCCGGAGAAGACCGGCCGCCGCAACATCACTCTCTCGCCCAAGCACGGCACCCCGGTCGTCGTCAGCGCCCGCCGCCCCGCGGCGGAGCGCGAGTTGGTCACGGTTTAGCGCTTAAACCGGTGCGGAAACTTCTGTTTCCGCGTGCCACAGGAGAAATGTTTTGTCTTAGCGTCTCCGCCATCATGGAGGCGATGAGGGAGAGCTGGAACGACGACAGACTGGACGGCCTGAGAGAGCGGGTCGATGCGGGGTTCACTCAGGTTGACCAGCGGTTCGCTGAGGTAGACAAAAGATTCGCCGAGGTAGACAAACGGTTCGCCCGGGTCGAAGCTCGGCTCGACGAGAGATTCGACCGCCTCGACGACAAGATCGACAGGAAGATCGACGCGGCGGCCTTTGAGTTGCGGCTGGAGATGAAAGAGGGCTTCCACCAGCTCAACAGCCGCTTCGACGCGATGCAGCAGACGATCATTCGCGTCGGTGGCGGCTTGATCGGCGTCCTCGTCGCCGGCTTTATCGCAGCCCAGTTCTGAGGATCGTCAGCCGGCGGACTTTGTCGGCGAGTGGGGGTGCTCACTGGCCCAGCTCGCGATCGCCCCGGAGCCCGAGATCACTTCGCCGTCGTCGAGGACGAGGATCGGGACCTCGTTGGTGCCGCTCAGCTTCTTCACCTCGGCCCGGTCCTCGTTGCGGCTGCCCCAGGTCCAGGGCATCAGCCGGTAGCCGCCGACCGCCTTGATCTCGTAGTCGTACCCGGCCGCGTCGAGCGCCTTGCCCGCTTTCGCGCACGGGTGGGCGAAGCCGGGTCCGGTCTTCTTCTGGCCGCAGGTGTAGAGGACCATGCGGCCAACCCTATCCCGCCCAACCCCAGCGGTCTAATCGAGGAGGAGGCCAGTGGTCTAGTCGAGCGCGGCCAGCACCTCGCTCGCCGCGCGCTCGCCCGACTGCACGGCGCCGTCCATGTAGCCGTTCCAGACCGTCGCGGTCTCGGCCCCGGCCCAGTGCAAAGGGCCGATCGGGGCGCGCAGGGCACGGCCGTATTCGGTCCAGCCGCCGGTCGTCATTAGGCAGCCGTAGCAGCCACGGGTCCACTCCTCCTCAGCCCAGACTCGCTCGACGAAGCGCTGCGGGCGCGCCGCCCGCTCGCCGAAGAGGCGGGCGTGACCGGCGAGGATCGCCTCGCGGCGCTCGTCCGCGGACCGCGCTCCCCACTGCCGCGCCAGCCTCCCCTCGAGGAAGCCGAGCAGCACCCCCGGGTCGCCGTCCGGCGGTGAGTTGTCGAAGACGACCCGGGCCGGACCCGTGTCGCTAGCCGCCTGGCCGGAGAGCCCCTGCTCGCGCCAGAACGGCCGCTCGTAAATCGCCATCGTCTTGATCACCGTCCCCTGTGGCATCCGCTGGGTGAGCTGGTCGCGCAGGGCGGGCAGCGGCGGGTCGTAGGCGATCCGCCCCGCCAGCGTGGGCGGGATCGCGACGATGACCCGCCGCGCTGCGACGACCACGCCGTCCGCGTGCACCGTCACCCCGCCCTCGCCGTGCTCGATTATCCGCACCGGGGCGCCGAGCCGCAGACGCTCCGCCCCGAGCTGCTCCGCCATCGAGAGGGCCAGCCGCTGGGAGCCGCCGTGGAAGCGGTCCTGCTGGGCGCCGCCGCCGGTCCCGACCAGGCTGTTGAAGCCGCTGCCCGAGCGGGTGTAGAAGAGGAGGTGAAGCAGCGAGACGTCGGCCGGCTCGGCCGCCCAGACCGCCTCGGTCGCCAGCTCGAAGAGGCTGCGCGCCGCCTCGGTGCGGGTGTTGCGTCGCACCCAGGTGGCCACGGTCTGGCCGTCCCACTCGGCCGCCTTCGGCGCCATCCACGGTTCCTCCAGCGGGACCTGCCGCGCCATCCGGTCGAGCCGCGCCCGCGCCTGTTCGAAGTCGGCGAGGGCGAGCGGTGGGATCGCCCGCGCCAGGTCGCGGACCAGGCCGAGCCGGGCGTCGGTCAGCGGCCCCTCGTAGGAGGCGATCCGCCCGCGCATCTCGATCAGGTGCCGGCCCACGTCGTAGGTGGGAAAGGTCTCGACCCCGAGCTCGGCCGCCAGGGCCGCGATCCGCTCCTGGGTCGGGCCGATCCACTGGCCGCCGACCTCGACCACCTTGCCTTCGCCGATCTCCTCGTTGAGCAGCCGGCCGCCGACCCGCTCGCGCGCCTCGACCACCAGCGGCCGCGCCCCCGCCGCGGCGAGCCGCCGCGCCGTGAGGAGGCCGGCGAGGCCGGCGCCCACAACCGCGACGTCAGCCTCGATCCGCTCGCTCATCGCCGGCTCAGGCTTTCAGCGCTTCCACCCGCTCGAAGACCTCGGGCAGGTGGGTGAGGTAGGCGTCGTAGTCGAAGACCGCGTCGAGGTCGAGCTGCGGCGCCGCCGCGGCCAGCAGGTCGCGGAACTCGGTGCGGGTATCCCAGGCGCGCTGGGCGTTCTCCTGGACGATCCGGTAGGCGTCGTCGCGGGTCATTCCGGCCTCGACCAGCGCGGTCAGCGCCCGCTGGCTGAACAGGGCGCCGTAGGTGAGGCCGAGGTTCTCGCGCATCCGCTCGGCGTGGATCGTCATCCCGGCGGCGACCTTGGTCGCCAGGTCCTGCATGTAGTCGAGCAGGATCGTCGCGTCGGGCAGGATCACCCGCTCGGCGCCGGAGTGGGAGATATCGCGCTCGTGCCAGAGGGCGACGTTCTCGATCCCCGCCGTGGCGTAGCCGCGCAGCACCCGGGCCAGCCCGGTGATCCGCTCGGTGCGGATCGGGTTGCGCTTGTGCGGCATCGCCGAGGAGCCCTTCTGGCCGGCGCCGAACGGCTCCTCGACCTCGCGCAGCTCGGTTTTCTGCAGGTTGCGGATCTCGGTGGCGAAGCGCTCGAGGCCGGAGCCGGCGATCGCGATTGCCGCGGTCAGTGCCGCGTGGCGGTCGCGCGGCACGACCTGCGTCGCGATGTCCTCGCGGCCGAGGCCGAGCCGCTCCATCACCCGCGCCTCGACCGCCGGCGGGATCGAGGCGTAGGTGCCGACCGCGCCGGAGAGCTTGCCGAAGGCGAGCTGGGCGAAGGCCGCCTCGAGCCGCTCGAGGTTGCGGTCGGCCTCGAAGGCGAAGCCGGCGAGGCGCAGCCCGAAGGTGGTCGGCTCGGCGTGGACGCCGTGGGTGCGCCCGACGCAGAGCGTGTCGCGGTGCTCCAAGGCCCGCGCGACCAGGGCGTCGCGGTAGGCGCGGGCGCCCGCGACGACGATCTCGCCGGCCCGCCGCAGCTGCAGCGCCAGCGCCGTGTCAAGCACGTCGGAGGAGGTGAGCCCGTAGTGGATCCAGCGCCCGTGCTCGCCCACCGAGTTGGCGACGACGTCGACGAAGGCGGCGACGTCGTGATCGGTGACCTTCTCCCGCTCCTCGACCGCCTCGACCGTGAAGGCTGCGTTCGCGCGCGCCGCCTCGGCCGCCTCGCGCGGCACCGTGCCCTCTTCGGCCCAGGCCTCGGTCGCCGCCAGCTCGACCTCGAGCCAGGTCTCCATCTTCGCCTGCGGGGTCCAGACCGCCCCGATCTCAGGGCGGGTGTAGCGGGGGATCACAGCAACCTCAGCAGTTGATGATCCGGGCCGCCAGCACGCCGGCGTTCTTCGCCCCGTCGATCGCCACGCAGGCGACTGGGATCCCCGGCGGCATCTGCACCGCCGAGAGCAGCGCGTCGAGCCCGCCCAGCGACTTGCCGAGGATCGGAACGCCGATCACCGGCAGCTCGGTATGGGCGGCAGCGACCCCGGGTAGTGCCGCCGACATCCCGGCGCCGGCGATGATCACCTTGAGGCCGCGCATCTTCGCGTTCGTGCAGTACTCCCGCACCGCCTCGGGGTCGCGGTGGGCGCTCATCACCCGCACCTCGTAGCGAATCCCGGCGTCGTGCAGCGCCGCGCCGGCTGGCTGCATCTTCGGCTTGTCGTTCTTCGAGCCCATGATGATCCCGACCAGCGGCTCGTCGACGTCGATTTCGTCGAAGGCCTCCTCGACCGCGGGCATCGTCGCCGGGGGGGCGGAGCCGGTCGACCCGGTCGGCTGGGGTTGGTCTGAGATCTCGCTCACTTGGCTTTCCTTCTCTTGGGATTAACTGGGGACGCGCTCGACGGCGCGGGCGGCGATGTCGGTGCGGATCTGCATTCCGTCGAAGGCGATCCGGCCTGCCGCATCGTACGCACGATCGCGCGCCGCGGCGGGCGTCGGCCCGAGGCCGGTGACGTTGAGCACGCGGCCCCCGGCGGTGACGATCTCGCGCTCGCGCGCGGCGGTGCCGGCGTGGGTGATCTCGGCCAGCCCGGCGGCCGCCTCGAGGCCGGCGATCGCCTCGCCCTTCGAAGCCGACTCCGGATAACCGGCCGAGGCGAGGACCAGGGTCACTGCCCATTCGTCGCCGAACTCGGCGGTCATGCCGGTCAGCCCGCCGGGCTCGCGGGCGGCGAGGAAGAGGTCGACCAGGTCGCTGCGCAGCCGCGGCAGCACCGCCTGCGTCTCGGGGTCGCCGAAGCGGACGTTGAACTCAAGCACCTTGGGGCCCTCGGACCCGATCATCAGGCCGGCGTAGAGGACGCCGTGGAAGGGGGTGCCGCGCCGCGCCATCGCGGCGAGGGCCGGCCGGTGGACGCGGTCGACGATTTCCTCGACCTCGGCCGGCCCGAAACCCGGCACCGGCGAGTAGCTGCCCATGCCGCCGGTGTTCGGCCCCTCGTCGTGGTCGAAGATCCGCTTGTAGTCCTGGGCCGGTGCCAGCGGCACGACGTTCTCCCCGTCGCAGATCGCCAGCAGCGAGAGCTCCTCGCCCTCGAGGAGCTCCTCCAGCACCACCGTCGTCTCCCCGAAGCGCCGCTCGGTGAAGAAGACGTCGATCGCCGCGCGCGCTTCGGCCTCGGTCGAGCAGAGGATCACGCCCTTGCCGGCGGCGAGACCGTCGGCCTTGAGCACCGTCGGGTAGGGGACGCGGGAGAGCTGCTCGAGCGCCTCCTCGCGGCTGCGCAGCAGCACGTGGGCGGCGGTCGGCACCCCGGCCTCCGCCATCAGTTCCTTGGCGAACGCCTTCGAGCCCTCCAGCTCCGCCGCCGCGGCGCTCGGTCCGAAGGCGGGGATGCCGGCCTCGGCCAGCGCGTCGACGGCGCCGGCGACCAGCGCTGCCTCCGGACCGATCGCGACCAGGTCGACGCGGCGCTCGACCGCGGCCGCGACGATCGCCTCGACGTCGTCGGCCGCGACCTCGGGCAGGCACTCGGCGTCGGCGGCGATGCCGGCATTGCCGGGGGCGCAGAACAGCTCGGGCGAGTGGGCGGAGCGGGCGAGGGCCCGCACGATCGCGTGCTCGCGCCCGCCGCCGCCGACTACGAGGACCTTCAAACGAGCCTCAGAGCGAGCCGGCGAGGTCGTCGGCCGACATCGCGGTCAGGGTCTGGCTGGTCATCGTCCCGCGCGAGCCGAGCTCGACCGAGACCTTGGCCATCGTCTTCTCGTCGGGCGCTTC
Source organism: uncultured Solirubrobacterales bacterium (assembly GCA_963846515.1). GTDB lineage: Bacteria > Actinomycetota > Thermoleophilia > Solirubrobacterales > 70-9 > VAYN01. The sequence continues at coordinate 330,922 of CAWJWC010000006.1, forward strand.
GACCACGGTGACGAAGTCGTACTGGCCGAGCGTCGCATACTGGGCCACGACTTTGGCCCCGATCTGCTCGACCTCTTTGTTCACCTCGGCAACCCGGCTCGGGTTGTTCTTCAACGTCCGCACACCCTCGGCGGTCAAATTCGTAAGCATCAGGTAAGTCGGCATCTCGTCCTCCAAGTCTCGATCGGCGACTCTGGGACAAACTTACTGCTTGCGGGGTGGTGGGGGAGGGACCATCTGCCCCTCTCCTGGAAGCCGTTCCGCAGCCGATCGAGCGCTGTACTTCGAGACGCCTGTCCTTGAGCTTCCCTGAGAGGGGCAGATGGTCCCTCCTACGACACGAAGCAGTTAGACGGCTCAGGGTGCGGAAGCTCAAGCAAGAAGGCGGGCTGCGCGATCTTGCATGCAGACCGGATGACTGCCGAGCCTCTGCGCTCGCTGCTGAGCTTGGGGCCGGCTGCTCGAGCCTCACCTCCAGCTTCTGAACCTTGAGCGACTCCGGGAGTTCGATCGTAGGAGACATATATGCCCCTCCCAGGGAGGCTCAAGGGCAAACAGTCCGGCCTACGGAGCGCGATCGGCTGCGGAACGGCCTCCAGGGGAGGGGCATATATGTCTCCCTCTCGACAGCGCTCCCGAAGCTCGGGATCAGTACCCGGCGGGATGCCGCACTTCGTAGCCCTCGGGATAAGGGGGCTCCGTGTGCCAGCGGGGGCCGGAGACGCCTTCGGGGTTGCCGGCGGTGTCGAAGCGCAGCCCGGCGATCACCACGTAGGTGTGGCTGGCGTTGGCGTAGATCGCGATCCATTTGCCGGGGCCGGGCTCGCCGTAGCTGGCGAGGGCGCCGGAGACGAGTGGGGTGCCGAGCAGGCCGGCACCGTAGAGGGCGAAGCTGACCGCGCCCGAGCAGTCGTAGCCGTAGGAGTACCAAGAGCCGTGGCCGCCGCCCCAGACGTAGGGGGTGGTGGCGATCGAGTTGGCGGCGGCGATCGCCGCCTTGACGGCGGCGGGTGCGTTCTCAGGTGCGCTGGCCTGGCCGCTCGGCTGCAGGACCGCGGATGGGCCCGGAGTTTCGACCGCGTTGGCGAGAGGCGCCAGCGCCCAGTCGACGTAGCGGGTCTCGCACTTACCTTCGATCTCGTCGGCCTGTTGGAGGACCTCCTGCACGTACCACTCGGCCTGGTTGTGGGTGAAGATGCCGGCGCTGAGGCTGCCACGCGACCAGATCAGCCGCGCCAGGGTCGCCGCCGAGTCCACCGGGTCGGCGTGGCTGATCCGCCCGTCGCCGTCGCCGTCGACCGCGTAGGTCTTCCACTCGGTCGGGTCGAGCCCGAGCGGGCCGGCCTCGTGCAGCTGCGCCTTGCCCATCCCGCGCCCGAAGTCGGACTCGAGCCGGGCGATCGCGGCCAGTGCCCAGACGCCGCGTTTGCCAAGTTCGTAGCGGGCGGCGGCGTCCTCGAAGGCGCGCAGGTAATCGTGCGGGATCTCTTTGGCCCAGCCGTCTGCCGGGGCGCATTTGAGTACCTGCAGGCGCGGCCCGAAGTCGGTGATGCTGGCGCCGACCTCGTCGGCGTAACAGGCGGCGTTGGCGAGCACGTCGGCGACGTACCAGTCGGCGTGGTTATAGGCGAAGATCGCGCCGTAGGTGTCGGCCGGCATCCCCGACGCGCGCAGGTAGCTGGCGGCGGCGAAAATCGCGTCTTCGGGGTTGTAGGGGTCGGCGACCCCGTCGCCGTTGGCGTCGACGCCGTAGGCCGACCAGGTTTCGGGCATGAACTGCATCCACCCCTGCGCCCCGGCCGAGGAGACGTTGAGGTTGGTCCCGAAGGCGGTCTCGATCAGGTTGATCCCGGCGAGGATCGCCGGGCCCTGCGGGCCGAGCTCGTATTTCGCCGCCGCGCGCTGGTAGATCGGGATCAGCATCGGCGGCACCCCGGTGGCGGCGCAGCTGGAGCTGGGCAGGGAGGGGATCGGCAGGATCGTGGTCGGGCTCGGCGCCGGCAACGCGCCTTCGGAGCCTTCCGGCGCCGGCGCGGCTTCTTCATCGCCTTCGCTTGCGCCTTCGTCGTCGTTGCGCGTGCCGTCGCCCGCGGAGACGCCGCCATTCGCGCCGGCGGGAGCGGGGGCGGAAGCGGGCGGTGGGGCCAGGGTCGCGCCCTGCTGGATCGGCGCCGGGGCGGCGGTCGGGGCGGGCGCGGGAGTTGGCGCGGTTGCGGGAGGTGCGGGAGCCGGAACCGTCGGCGCTTCCAGTGCCGTCCCGGAAGTCACCGGTTCGGCGGCACCGGCGCGCGCCGCGAAGGGGGCGGCGAACGCGACCGTGGCGGCTGCGGTCGCGGCGACCGCGCGGATCTTGTGCGCGTGCTTCATCGTCAGCCGAGCACGTTGGTGACGCGCCACCCCTCGCCTTTCCGCTGTTCCATATCGAGCCGCAGCTCGCTGGTCAGGCCGACCCGCAGCAGTGAGACGCTGACCGGGTAGACCGCGCCGTGCGAGGGGGCGGGGACGACGTTGACGACTTTCGCCTTCGGCACCTCCACGTTTGCCGGCAGGCGCGGGGGCCGTTTCAGCAGCGCCCGGCTCAGCGTCGCCGTCGCCGTCTCACCGAAGGCGTCGCGGACGACGGAGTCGGTTTCCCCGGTCTCGTAGAGGACGAAGGCGGTGGCGAAGTCGCGGGCGACGGCGATCGCTTCGGGGCTGGCCGGCGGCCCGTCGATCTCGGCCGCGTTGCTTTTGCTCGTCTGGGCGGCTGAGGAGGAAGCGGCGGCGGAGGACGAAGAAGAGGGACCCTCGGCCTCGGCGCTGCTCTCGGCCGGGGCCGATCTGACGATCGCTTTCGCTGGGTCGACCTCAGAGGTCTGGGCCGGCTCGGCCGGCTCGAAGACGGGCGCTGCGCCCTTCAGGGTCGGCTCCGGCGTCGCCTTTGGCTCAGGCTCGGACACGGCCGGTGGGCTCGCGGCCACGACCCGCGTCGCGGCCGGCTGCGAAGGCCTGTCAGGAGAGGCGGCGATCAGCCCCGCGGCAACGGCGCCGACGACCAGCAACGCTACCCCTACCGCCGAGAGCGCGCGCGCCGGCGTGGCGATCGTCTCGGCCCGATCCTGCAGCGGCCAGACGACCCGCTTGCGCAGACCGTAGTCGGCTCGTTCGAAGGGCCTTCCGGCGAGATCGGCGCTCCGCCTAAGACCTGCGGCAACCCCGCTGCGGACGCGGTCCTGCGCTACCCAGAGCGAATCGGCGGCAGCGGAACGACGCGAGTACGCGCTCGCGTCACCCTCACCGGATTTCCCAGGTCGCCGTCTAAACATCGCGTGTTCCGTAAAAGCTTATGTCGGATTGTTACGACCAACCCTTAAACCCCGCTAAGTGGCAGCCGGATCGCAGGCGCCGCGTTTCTCTATCCGGCCACGGGAATACCGGCCTTCGCGAAGACCAGCTCGCCCTCGGCGGCGTCGACCTTGACCGCGTCGCCTTCGGCGAACTCGCCCGCGAGGATCTTCAGCGCTAGCTTGTCGACCAGCTGCTTCTGGATCACCCGCTTCAGCGGGCGGGCACCGTAGGTCGGGTCGTAGCCGAGGTTGCCGAGCAGGGTGCGGGCGTCGTCGCTGAGCTCGACCTCGATCCCGCGCTCGCGCACGCGACCGACCAGCTGCTGCACCTGCAGCTCGACGATCCGGCCGATCTCCGCCTTCGAGAGGCGATGGAAGATCACGGTGTCGTCGATCCGGTTGAGGAACTCCGGCTTGAAGGTTTCGGCCAGCACCTCTTCGATCTGCTCGCGGATCTGCTCGTCTACCTGGTCGCCGACGATGCGGTCGCTGCCGACGTTGGAGGTCATGATCATGACCGTGTTGGCGAAGCTGACCGTGCGGCCCTGGCCGTCGGTCAGTCGCCCGTCGTCCATGATCTGCAGCAGCGTGTTGAAGACGTCCGGGTGGGCCTTCTCGATCTCGTCGAGCAGCACCACCGCGTAGGGGCGCCGCCGCACCGCCTCGGTCAGCTGCCCGCCCTCCTCGTAGCCGACGTAGCCGGGCGGGGCGCCGATCAACCGCGCCACCGTGTGCTTCTCCATGTACTCGGACATGTCGAGGCGGACGATCGCCTGCTCGGAGTCGAACATCAGCTCGGTCAAGCTCTTCGCCAACTCGGTCTTGCCGACCCCGGTCGGGCCGAGGAAGAGGAAGGAGCCGATCGGCCGGTTCGGGTCCGAGAGACCGGCGCGGGAGCGGCGCAAGGCGTTGGAGACAGCCTCGATCGCCTCGTCCTGGCCGATCACCCGCTCGTGCAGGCGCTCCTCCATGTGGATTAGCTTCTCGACCTCGCCCTCCATCAGCCGGCTGACCGGGATCCCGGTCCATTTGGCGACGACCTCGGCGACGTCCTCCTCGGTGACTTCGTCGGCCAGCAGCACCTCGCCGCCGGCGTGCAGCTCCTCCAGCCGCTTGCCCTGCTCGGCTATCTTCGCCTCCAGCTCCGGGATGTCGCCGAATTTGAGCTTCGCGGCCCGCTCCAGATCGGCTTCGCGTTCGGCCTGCTCGACCTCCACCCGCGCCTGCTCGAGCCCGCCCTTGGCCTCCTTGATCGCCTCGATCGGCTCTTTCTCGTTCTGCCAGCGGGTGCGTAGCTCGGCCGTTTCCTCGCGCAAGTTGGCGAGCTCGCCCTCGAGCGTCTCCAGTCGCGCTTTCGAGGCGTCGTCGGTCTCCTTCTTCAGCGCCTCGCGCTCGATCTCCAGCTGCTGGACCCGCCGCTCGACCTCGTCGATCTCGGTCGGCACCGAGTCGATCTCGATCTTCAGCCGCGAGGCCGCCTCGTCGATCAGGTCGATCGCCTTGTCGGGCAGGAAGCGGTCGGCGATGTAGCGCTCGGAGAGCGTGGCGGCGGCGACGATCGCCGAGTCGGCGATGCGCACGCCGTGGTGCTGTTCGTAGCGGGGTTTCAACCCGCGCAGGATCGCGATCGTGTCGCCCAGGTCGGGCTCGCCGACGAGCACCGGCTGGAAGCGCCGCTCCAGCGCCGCATCTTTCTCGATCTGCTTGCGGTACTGGTCGAGCGTGGTCGCCCCGACCGCGCGCAGCTCGCCGCGGGCCAGCATCGGCTTCAAGAGGTTGGCGGCGTCGACCGCGCCTTCCGCGGCCCCGGCGCCGACGATCGTGTGCAGCTCGTCGAGGAAGAGGACGATCTGCCCCTCCGCCTCCCGCACCTCGGAGAGCACCGCTTTCAGCCGCTCCTCGAACTCGCCGCGGTATTTCGCCCCGGCCAGGAGCGAGCCGATGTCGAGCGAGATCACGCGCCGGTCGCGCAGGCTCTCGGGCACGTCGCCGTTGACGATCCGCTGCGCCAGGCCCTCGACGATCGCGGTCTTGCCGACCCCGGGGTCGCCGATCAGCACGGGATTGTTCTTGGTGCGGCGGGAGAGGACCTGGATCACGCGGCGGATCTCCTCGTCGCGCCCGATCACCGGGTCGAGCTTGCCGCTCTTCGCCTCGGCGGTCAGGTCGCGGCCGAATTTCTCCAGCGCCTGGACGCTGTCCTCGGGGTTGGGCGAGGTGACCTTGTGCGGCCCCCGTACTTCCCCGGTCGCCTGCTCGAGCGCGGCGCGGTCGGGGAGAAGATCGGCGATGCCGGAGCCGGAATCGGTCAGCGCCAGCAGCAGGTGCTCGGTCGAGATGTACTCGTCGCCGAGCTTCGCCATCTCCTGCTCGGCCCGGCGCAGGGTCTGGGCCAGAGTCGAGGACATCCGTGGTTCCTCGCCGCCCTGGCTCAAGGTCGGCAGCTTCTCGACTGCCTCTTCGGCTCGCACCCCGATCGCCGCCGGGTCCTGGCCGAGCTTCTGCAGGATCGGCGGGACCAGCCCATCCTCCTGAGTGAGCAGGGCGACCAGCAGGTGCGCCGGCGCGATCTCCGGGTTGTGGCGGGAGCTGGCGAGCCGCTGCGCGGCGGCCACCGCTTCCTGCGACTTGACGGTGAATCGATCCGGCTGCATCAGCGCTCCCTCCGCTTTCCGGCGCTTCCCAGCTCCTCTACTCGGCGCCGCGCCCCTTCGAGCTCCTTGCTCAGCTTTGCCACCCGCTCTTCTAGGGACAGGACCATCTCGACGCCGGCCAAGTTCAGGCCTTCGGAAGTCATCTGCTGGATCCGCTGCAGCCGCTCGACGTCGCGCTGCGAGTAGAGCCGGGTGTTCTTCGGCGAACGCTGCGGCGTGATCAGGCCGCGCGACTCGTAGATCCGCAGCGTCTGCGGGTGCATGTGGGCGAGCTCGGCAGCGACCGAGATCATGAAGACCCCGCGCTCGTCGTCGATCGTGATCTCCACCCGTTGGCGGCGACTGGCGGCCATCACGCACCCGCCTTGCGCAGTAGCTCCGCCCGGGGGTCGGACCCGTTCAGCGCCTCGGCCAGCTTCTCGACTGCCTCGCCCTGCTCCTCGGTGAGTTCGTCCGGCACCTCGATCTCCAGCCGGTAGCGGATGTCGCCCTTGCTGCCGCCCTTCGGCCGCGGCGGTCCCTCGCCGCGCAGTCGCTGCACCGAGCCGTGCTTGGTGCCGGGCGCGACCTTGATCTTCTTCGTCCCGTTCAGAGTCGGCACCTCGATCGTGCCGCCGCGCAGCGCCTCCGGGATCGAGATCGGCACCGCCACCTCGAGGTTGCCGTCGTCGAGCCGCTCGAAGACCGGGGATGGTTTGACCCGCGTGGTCACGTAGAGGTCGCCGGGCGGGCCCCCGCGCGGACCCGCCTCGCCCTTGCCGGCGAGCCGGATCCGAGCCCCGTCCTTGACCCCGGCGGGGATGTTGACCTTGTAGCGCTTGGTCTGCTGGGTGAGGCCGGAGCCGCCGCAGGTCGGGCAGGGATCCTCGATGATCTGGCCGGCACCGCCGCACTGCGGGCAGGGCTGGCTGATCGAGAAGAAACCCTGGCTCTGGGCGTCGATGCCGCGGCCTTCGCAGCGCGGGCAGGTGACCGGGCCGGTGCCGGGCTTGGCGCCGCTGCCGTGGCAGGTCTTGCAGCGTTCGGCCTTGGGTACGGTGACGCTGACCTGGCTGCCGTTGACCCCCTGGTCGAAGCTGAGCTGGATTTCGGTCTCGAGGTCGCGGCCGCGCACCTGCTGCGCCCGACCGCCGCCGCGGCCGCCGCGGCCGAAGATCGAGCCGAGGTCGAACCCACCGAAGTCGAACCCACCGAAGCTGCCGCCCTGGGCACCGCCCGGGCCGAACGGTCCCTGGCCGCCACCGCCGAAGCCGCCGAACATCCCACCGGCGTCGTACTCCCTGCGCGTCTCCGGATCGGAGAGCGTGTCGTAGGCGCCCTGAACTTCCTTGAACTTCTCCTCCGCGGCCGCGTCGTCCGGGTTGCGGTCAGGGTGGTACTTGCGCGCCAGCTTCCGGTACGCCTTCTTGATCTCCTCGTCGGACGCCTTCTTCTCGACGCCCAGAACCTTGTAGAGCTCGTCCGCCACGTTCCTCCTACTCGCTCACCACCACGCGGGCCGGCCGCACCAGCTGCTCGCCGACCCGGTAGCCCTTCTGCATCACCTCGACCACGTGACCCGATTCGGCCCCCTCGACCGCCTGGGTCGAGAGCGCCTCGTGCCATTGCGGGTCGAACTTCTCCCCCTCGGGATCGATTGCCTCGACGCCGTTCCGCGCGAGCGTCTCGCGCAGCCCGCCGAGCACCATCTCGACCCCGCCTGCGAGCCCCTCACCATCCCCGGCACCCGCCGTCTCCAGCGCCCGCTCGAGGTTGTCCACCGCCTCGATCACTTCCCTTGCCACTTCAACCTTGCCTCGCGTCTGCGCGGCACTCACCTCGGCACCCATCCGCTTGCGGTAGTTCTCGAAGTCAGCCTTGGTCCGCTTGGCGAGGTCGAGGTACTCGTCCCTCTCCTTCTGGGCGTCAACCAGCAGCGAGTCCAAATCCTCTTCGACCTGATCCGCTCCTCCCGCGGGTGGCGGCGTAGGGGGGACCATCCCCGAGGAAGCTTTAGCTACCGCAGGGGATGGTGGGTCCCCTGCGCCGACAGGACCCGCGGGCCGGCGCTCGTCCGAACCGTCGCTCATTTGCCCTCGCCCTCACCCTCATCGACGACCTCGGCATCGACGACCTCGGCATCGACGACCTCCTCCTCGTCCTCGCCCCCGCCACCGGCCGTATCGCCGTCGCCCGAGGGCGCCGACTCCTGCGCCGCGTAGATCTGCTGCGACGCCTTCGTCATCGCCGTGTTCAGCGCCTCGGCCTTCGCGTTGATCTCCTCGACGCTGCCCGCGTCGAGCGACTCGCGCACGTCCTTGACCGCGGCCGTGACCTCGTCCTTGGTCGCCTGGTCGACTTTGTCGCCGGCCTCCTCGATCGCTTTCTCCGCCTGGTAGGCGGCGTTCTCGGCCAGGTTGCGGGCCTCCGCCAGTTCGCGCTGTTTCGCGTCCTCCTCGGCGTGGGCCTCGGCGTCGCTGACCATGCTCTGGATTTCCTCGTCGGAGAGGCCGGAGCCGGATTTGATCTCGATTTTTTGCTCTTTGCCGGTGCCTTTGTCCTGGGCGGTGACGTGGATGATCCCGTTGGCGTCGATGTCGAAGGTGACCTCGATCTGCGGCATCCCGCGCGGCGCCGGCGGGATCCCGGTGAGCTGGAATTTGCCCAGGCTCTTGTTGCCCGAGGCCATCTCGCGCTCGCCCTGCAGCACGTGGATCTCGACCGAGGGCTGGTTGTCGTCGGCGGTCGAGAAGACCTCCGACTTCTTCGTCGGGATCGTCGTGTTGCGCTCGATCAGCTTCGTCATCACGCCGCCTTTGGTCTCGATCCCGAGGGTCAGCGGGGTGACGTCGAGCAGCAGCACGTCCTTGACGTCGCCGGCCAGCACGCCGGCCTGGATCCCGGCCCCGACGGCCACGACCTCATCCGGGTTCACGCCCTGGTGCGGGTCCTTGCCGGTCAGCTCCTTGACCCGCTCGCGCACGGCGGGCATCCGGGTCATGCCGCCGACCAGGACGACGTGGTCGATCGTCGCGTCGGCGTCGTCCAGCGCCCGTTTGACCGGGCCGACGATCCGCTCCAGCAGATCAGCCGTCAGCTCGTTCAGCTTCGAGCGGCTGAGCTTCAGGTCGAGGTGCTTCGGCTGTCCCTCGACCGCGGTGATGAAGGGCAGGTTGATCTGCGTCTCCTGGGTCGAGGAGAGCTCGATCTTCGCTTTCTCGGCCGCCTCGTAGAGACGCTGCAGCGAGTTCTTGTCGGCCGCGAGGTCGACGCCCTGGTCGCGTTTGAACTCGGCGACCAGCCACTCGACGATCGCTTTGTCCCAGTTGTCGCCACCGAGGTGGTTGTCGCCGGCGGTCGACTTCACCTCGAAGACGCCGTCGCCGATTTCCAGGACCGAGACGTCGAAGGTGCCGCCGCCGAGATCGAAGACGAGGATCGTCTGGTCGTCTTTCTCTTTCTCGAGCCCGTAGGCGAGTGACGCGGCCGTCGGCTCGTTGATGATCCGCTTCACCTCGAGCCCGGCGATCTTGCCGGCGTCGGTGGTCGCCTGCCGCTGATCGTCGTTGAAGTAGGCGGGGACGGTGATCACGGCGCTGTCCACCGTCTCGCCGAGCTTCGCTTCGGCGTCGGCTTTCAGCTTCTGCAGGATCATCGCGCTGATCTCCGGCGGGCTGTACTGCTTGCCGCGCGCGTCGACCCGGACGTCGCCATTGGGGCCGGCCTCGACCTCGTAGGGAACGATCGTCTCCTCCTCTTTGACTTCGGCCTCCTTGCGGCCCATGAAGCGCTTGATCGAGAAGATCGTGTTCTCCGGGTTCATCACCGCCTGCCGTTTGGCGACGGTGCCGACCAGGCGCTCGCCGCTGTCGGTGAAGGCGACCACCGACGGAGTCGTGCGGCCACCCTCGGCGTTCTCGAGGACGGTTGGCTCGCCGCCCTCCATCACGGCGACACAGGAGTTGGTCGTGCCGAGGTCGATCCCGATCGTCTTGCCCACTTTTTCGCGTACCTCCAGGGGTTTCGTTGTTCAAGCGTAAGAAATCTAAGTGCCAGTATGGCAGATCCGAGACAGCTTCCAAATCCGTCCCCTATATTGATTCAGCGGCTGCGGGGCCGGGGATATGGAAGGCGCCTCTATTAATCAATAGATCTAGGAGGAAGCCTTGAGCTACATCCACCGAGCGACGCGCCTCTCCATATTGGCGCTGGTCGCCGCCGCACTCGCTTTTGTCCTCTTACCCGCTTTGGCCTCTGCCGGCAAAGGTCACGGCCATCACCCCGGCGGTGATCACGGCCACCACGGCAAAGGCAAGGTCGTCAACACGATGACCCGTAACCTCTACCTCGGCGCAGACCTGGGACCGGCGATCGCTGCGCCGAGCCTGGAAGCGTTCGTCGCCGCCAACGGCAAAATCCTCAACGAAGTCACCGCCAACAACTTCCCGCTGCGGGCCGACGGCCTGGCCAACGAGATCCTCGAGACCAAGCCCGACCTGGTCGGTCTGCAGGAGGTGGCGCTGTGGCGCACCGCGCCGCCCAGCCTGGAACCGGTCCTGACCGGCGTGCCGACCGCGACCACGGTCCGTTACGACTACCTGGCGGAACTGCTCGCTGAGCTCAATAAAGGCCCGGACCGCTACGAAGTCGTCGTCGTCCAGGAGGAGTTCGACCTCGAGGCGCCGGCCGATGAGAACGAAGTGGCGGGCGACGGCCCCAACCCGGCGATCGCCAACGCCGAGATCAACGGTCGCTTGACGATGCGCGACGTGATCCTCGCCCGCCGCGGCGCCGGCGTGCAGACCAAAAACCCGCAGTCGGCCAACTTCGCCACCAACCTCGTGGTGCCGATCCTGGAAAAACCGCTGACGATCAAACGCGGCTGGACGGCGACCGACGCCAAGGTCCGCGGCAGCGGCTGGTTCCGCTTCGTCAACACCCACCTCGAGGCGTTCCACCCGCTGATCCGCCAGGCGCAGGCGGCGGAGCTGGTCGCGCCCAGTGGGCCGGCGACGAGCGAGCTGCCGGTCGTCCTACTCGGCGACCTCAACTCCGACGACGACACGGTCGAAGGTGCGGATCGGCTGGCTTATGAAGCCCTCTTGGCCGCCGGCATGGTCGAGCGCAGCACCGCCGAACCGGACAGCTGCTGCCTCGACTCGAGCCTGCTCGAAGTCGGCAAAGGGGGCAGCGTCGCCGACTTCGACCACCAAGTCGACCACATCATGACCCGCGACCCCGAGGTCGTGACGCTGGTGGACTCCACCGTCACCGGCTTGCAGCCTGTCAACGATTTCTGGAACTCCGACCACGCCGGAGTCTTTAGCGCCCTGAGGTTTCGTAGTCCATGACCAGCTGACATAGGCCCATCCCGGTAGGGGTGGAACGTCTTGTACTTTTTCCGCGGCGAGGCGGGCGGACAGCCTCAAACTGTCTTCGGAAAAAGTTAAGTGGAACCCCTACCGAGATGGGCCTCTACCCTTCGCCGGCGGTGGCGGCGACGAATTCGGCGACTTCTTTGGAGTCCTGCTCGTTGAGGATGCCGCCCGGCATCCGTCCCGGCTCGGTCGAGCTGTCGACGCCTTTTTCGACCGCGTTGAGGACGCGACCTTCGGTCGCTTCGATCGTCGCCTTGGCGGTCTCGCCTTCCGGCGGCCCGGAGGGCGCGAGCAGCACGTCGAGGTCGGGGCCGTAGTTGCCGTCGGTGCCGGCCGCGTAGAGCGTATGGCAGGCACCGCAGTTGATCTCGAACAGCTCCTGGCCGTCTTGCAGGCGCGCAGCGACCTGCTCGGCGCCGGTCTCGGCGTCCCCCTTGGAACGGAAGGCGAGCCAGGGGATGACAACCGCGAGGACCAGGATCAGCAGGCCGAAGGCGATGAAGGTGCGCTTGCTCATTTAGCGGCGCGCATACTACTGGCGGCCTTCTCGGTGCGGTACCACGGGCACATCCGCCGCAGCTCGCACTCGCCACAGCGCGGCTTTGGACGGCAGAGCTCACGCCCGTGCCGGATCAAATTCATGTGCAGCTCGTAGGCATCCTCGGGGTCGACGATCGCCAGCATCTCGTCGTGGGTGCGCTCGAAGGAGGTAGTGGGCGGGAACAGCCCGAGCCGGCCGCCGACCCGGTGGACGTGGACGTCGACCGGGATCTCCGGGATGTCCCAGGTGAAGATCAGGACGCAGGCCGCGGTTTTACGACCGACCCCGGGCAGCGAGAGCAGGAACTCGAGCGACTCCTCGCGGCTCGCCTCCTCCGTCCAGTCGAGGTCCGGCGGGTCGCCCAGCCGTTCGATGATTTGCTGGATCCGCGGCGCCTTCTGCTTGGCGAGCCCGCCGGGCCGGATCGCGGCTTCGAGCTCGTCGACCGGCGCGTCGCGTACCTCCTCCCAGGTGGGGAAGCGCTCGCGCAGCGCCGCGAAGGCGCGGTCGCGGTTGCGGTCGTTGGTGTGCTGGGAGAGCACCGTCTTGATCAGCTCGGCGATTGGGTGCCCGTGCGGCTCGTTGACCGGCCGCCCGTACATCTCCCGCAGACGGTCGCGAATAGCCCGCACCCGCCGCTTGCTCGGTCGCTTCCACGCCATGCGCCGGGACGCTACAACCACTGCCGATGGGCCGATAAGTCGCCTATATCTCGACTTATCGGCCCATCGGCCTCGCGGTTAGGGTTCTCACAGTGAACGGGGGGATCGAAGAGGGGGAGCTGCGGGTCGACGGCGTCCGCGTCTTCTACCGACGCGTGCAGGGCGAGGGGACGCCGGTGGTCTACTACCACGGCAACCCGACTCACGGGGAGGAATGGCTGCAGCTGCTCGGGCGCGGTGGGCCGGCGGTGGCGATCGACCTGCCGGGCTGGGGACGCTCTGACCGGCCCGACCCGGCGCGGTTCGACTACTCGATGTACGGGCTCTCCGCCTTCCTCGAACGCTGCCTCGAGCAACTCGAGGTGGAGCGACGGAAGCTGGTCGCCCACGACTGGGGCGCCCTCGCCCTAATCGGCGCGCAGCGGCGGCCGGACCTGGTCGAGCGGCTGGTCGTGATCAACGCGGTGCCGCTCTTGCCGGACTACCGCTGGCACTGGGTTGCCCAGATCTGGCGTCGCCGACCGCTGGGCGAGCTCGCCAACGCGACCACGACCAAGGCCTCGATGGGCTTGACCTTGCGCCAGGCCCGTGGCGACCGCAGCGCGATGCCGCCCGAGTTCGTCGACATGGTCTGGAACCACTGGGACAAGGGCACCCGCGACGCGATCCTCGCGCTCTACCGCCACGCCGATCCCGACCGCCTCGCGCTCGCAGGTGGAGACCTCGCCCGGCTGACTTGTCCGGCACTGGTCCTCTGGGGAGACCGCGACCCCTACTTGCCGCTGCGATTCGGCGAGGCCTACGCCGCCGTCCTTCCCGACTCGAGCCTGGAGGTCGTCCGGGGCGCGGGCCATTGGCCGCTGATCGACGATCCCTCACTCGGCGACCGTATTCACGATTTCGTCTCCTGACGGCGCCTGAAAGCGCTCTCTTCGTCCCCGTTAACGCGCGGATTACAATCGTCTGTTCTCGTGTCTCGCGCATTTTCAAGCGTCAGCGCCAGGCTGCCCAAGGGCTGGGGCGACTTCGGGCGCCAGATCGGCATCCTCGTCCTCGTCGACCTCGCCTACACCTTCGTGCGCGGCATCGTCGACTCCGAGCGGGGCCTGGCGATGGCCCACGGTCAGCAGGTGATGGACTTCGAGAAAGCGATCGGGACCTTCTTCGAGCCCGACCTGCAGGCCTTCTTCTTACCGGCGCAATGGCTGATCGACTTCGCCAACCAGGTCTATCTCAACGCCCAGTTCTCGATCGCGATCGGCTTCCTGCTCTGGCTCTATCTGTTCCGCAACGAGTCCTATTACTTCGTGCGCAACATGTTCGTCGTCGCGATGGGGCTGGCCCTGGTCGGCTACACGCTCTACCCGACCGCGCCGCCGCGGATGTTTCCCGAGTACGGCTTCGTCGACACGCTCAACGCGTACTCCGACGTCGGCCACGACTCCTCGCTGGCGAAGATCTTTATCAACCCCTACGCGGCGGTGCCGAGCATGCACTGCGCCTTCGCGATGATGATCGGTGGCACCGGCGTGATGCTCTGCCGCCGCTGGTTCTCGAAGCTGGCCTGGGCGACCTGGCCACTGCTCGTTTCCTGGGTCACGGTCGTCACCGCCAACCACTACTGGATCGACGCCGTGCTCGGCTGGATGGTGGCGCTGACCGCGGCCCTGGTCGCGGCGCGGCTGGCACGGGCCCGGCCGGAGGCCTGGTCCTTCCGCGTCCGCACGCGGCGCGAGGCCGAGGCATAGCCCGGCCTCCCGGGAAATCCCCGACCTCCACCCGAACGTCTAGCCTCATGTCGATGGAACCCTCGGCGCCCCCAAGGGCCCCCCGCGGTCGTCGCGAGGGCCGCGGCCCCAGTCGCAACGGGCAGGAGCTTCGCGTCTACGCTCGCGAACGGCTGATCGAGTCGCGGCTGACCCCGAACGCGATCTCGATCGCCGGACTGATCGGCAACCTGATCGCCGCGGCGCTGGTCACCCAGGAGCTCTTCTTCCTCGCCGGCGTCGCATTCGTCGTCGGCTCGGTGATGGACACGCTCGACGGGCGCTACTCGCGGATGTCGGGCAAGGGGACGCTGTTCGGCGCCTTCCTCGACTCGACCCTGGACCGGATCGAGGAGGGGATCGTGCTCGCCGCGGTCGCCGGCTACTTCGCCGCCCAGGGCGACGACTTCGCCGCGGCGATGTGCGTCGTCGCCGTGCTCGGCTCGCTGATGGTCTCCTACACGCGGGCCCGGGCCGAGGCGCTCGGGGTCGAGTGCAAGGTCGGGTTGGCGACGCGCCCGGTCCGGGTAGTCATACTCTCGATCGGTTTGATCTTCGCGAAGGGCGCCGGGATCGGCGACTTCGAACTGCTGGCGCCGGCGGTCTATCTGATCGCGGCGCTGACCATCATCACCACGATCCAGCGTGTTTGGCATGTGCGAAACGAGCTTTCCGGCGAGGTTTCCGGCGCCCAGCGCGGCGGCGGCGAGGCCGATGAGCTGTAACCAGAGAAGCCGCCGGGTGTGTTCTGCCACTCAGCGCGATCCAGGAGGACTTCCAATTTCATGAGTGAGAGCAACGGAGCAAACGGCAGCACGGCCAACGGCGTCGCCCGGACCGACGAGAAGGTCCGCGTCGCGATCGTCGGCGTCGGCAACTGCGCCAACTCCTTCATCCAGGGCGTCCAGTACTACAAGGACGCCGACCCGGCGGAGGAAGTGCCGGGCCTGATGCACGTCGACCTCGGCGGCTACCACGTCGGCGACATCGAGTTCGTCGCCGCCTTCGACATCGACTCCGAGAAGGTCGGCAAGGACCTCTCCGAGGCGATCTGGTCGGGCCAGAACGACACGATCAAGTTCGCCGACGTCCCCAACCTCGGCGTCAAGGTCGAGCGGGGGATGACCCACGACGGGCTCGGCAAGTATCTGAAAGAGAAGATCACGAAAGCTCCCGGCGAAACCGCGGACGTCGTCGGCATCCTCAGAGAGACCAAGGCCGACGTCCTGGTCTGCTACCTGCCGGTCGGCTCCGAGGAGGCGACCAAGTGGTACGTCGAGCAGGCGCTCACGGCCGGGGTCGGCTTCGTCAACTGCCTGCCCGTCTTCATCGCCCGCGAGGACTACTGGGACAAGCGCTTCCAGGAGGCCGGACTGCCGATCATCGGCGACGACATCAAGTCCCAGGTCGGGGCGACGATCGTCCACCGCCAGCTCGCCCGCCTCTTCCATGACCGCGGCGTGCGTCTCGAGCGGACCAGCCAGCTCAACGTCGGCGGCAACATGGACTTCTACAACATGCTCGAGCGCGAGCGGCTCGACTCGAAGAAGATCTCGAAGACCAACGCGGTCACCTCGATCATGGGCCACGAGCTGCCCGAGGAGAACGTCCACGTCGGCCCCTCCGACTACGTGCCCTGGCTGACCGACCGCAAGTGGGCGCACATCCGGCTCGAGGGCAAGGCCTTCGGCGACGTGCCGCTGACCGCCGAGCTGAAGCTCGAGGTCTGGGACTCGCCGAACTCGGCCGGCGTCGTGATCGACGCCGTGCGGCTGATCAAGCTGGCGCTCAACAACGGGATCGCCGGCCAGCTCGACGGCCCGTCCAGCTACCTGATGAAGTCGCCGCACACGCAGCGGCCCGACGACGAGGCGCGGGAACAGACCGAGGAGTACATCGCCGCCAACACGCGCGGCAAGGCAGCAGCCCCCGGCGCCCCGGCCCCCGGCGCGGCCCAGGTCTGAGTTTGGGAGCCCGCCTGGCGCGGGCTCTTATTCTCTGCACTTGTGCCTCCGGCTGAGCCGCTCTCGATCGCGCAGGTCGCGCCATCCCGGCGCGGCCTCGAGACCCCGGTCAACGAGTTCGTCGAGCGCATCTCGGCTGAGCTCGAGCGGCGCGGCCACGAGGTGCGGCGGGCGACCACCGGCGACCGGGTCAAGGGCTGGCTGAAAGCGACGCCGCCGGACATCGTCCACGTCCACGAGCCGTTCGCGCCGAGCATCTCCTCGGCGGCGCTGCGCCACTCCTACTCGCTCAACGTCGCCACCTTCCACGCACCGCAGGAGCGGGTGCTCTCGACCCAGGTGGCGCGGCCGCTGGTCGAGATTTTCTTCGGCCGGATCGACGCCCGCACGGTGACCAGCGCCGCCACCGCGGAGCTGATGGAGCGCTACTTCCCGGCCTCCTATGAGGTGGTCGAACCGGGGGGGACGGAGCGCGACTGGGGCGCGGTCACCGACGAGCTCGAAGCGATCTACCGCCGCCTGCTCTCCCGCCGCCACCCCGACGGGGGCGACGCCGAGCTGCGGGCGCGGATCGTCGAGCGGCCGCTGATCGAGGTCGACCTGCACATGCACACCGACCACTCCGGCGACTGCGCGACGCCGGTCGACGTGCTGCTGCAGACGGCGCGCGACCGCGGCCTCGGGGCGATCGCGATCACCGACCACAACGAGGTCTCCGGGGCGCTCGAGGCGCGCGAGATCGCCGCAGGGATGGACGGCATCGAGGTGATCGTTGCCGAGGAGGTGAAGACCGCCGAGCAGGGCGAGGTGATCGGCCTCTTCATCGAGGAGAAGATCCCCAAGGGGCTAACCATGGCGGAAACGATCGCCGCGATCCGTGAGCAGGGCGGGCTTGTCTACGTGCCGCACCCGTTCGACCGCTTCCACTCGGTGCCCGACTACGAGCACTTGCTCGAGATCGTCGAGGAGATCGACATCCTCGAGGTCTTCAACCCGCGGGTGGCGCTGACCGCGTTCAACGAAGAGGCCGAGCGCTTCGCCCGCAAGTACCGGATCGTCGCCGGCGCCGGCTCCGACAGCCATGTTGCCCAGGGGCTCGGCAGCGTGCGCACGCGGATCCACGACTTTGAAGGGCCAGCCGAGTTCCTCGAGGCGATGCGCGACGCCGACATCACCCGCAAGCACAAGAACCTGCTCTACGTGCAGGCTCTGAAGCTGTTGCAGACGACCGGGCGGCCGAAGGCGCCAAAACGGCGCGTCCCGGACGCGAAACCGGCGCGGGGAGGCAAGCCGCGCCGCCGCCGCTCCGGGAGCAAGAGCTAATGCACGGCGAGCGCCTAAAAGGAGCCGCGTCGGCCTCGTCAAAGAAGGTCGGGCAGATGCGAGGCACCGACGACGAGATCCGCGAGAAGTACCTCGAGCGCGCGATCCGCGAGCTCAACCAGATGAGCCGCGAGATCCAGGACTGCCCGCATTGCCCGCGCGGCAAGCTGATGCCGGTGCTCGGCTCCGGCCACCCGCAGGCCGACATCTTCATGCTCAAGCAGGCGCCGATGGTCTCGGAGATCGAGGAGGGGGTCGCCTTCTACGGGCGCTCCGGCAACGCGCTGATGAAAAGCTTCAAACGGCTCGGGATCGACCCGCTGGTCGTCTACGGCACGCTCTGCGTCAAGTGCCCGATCGCCGAGCCGGACCTCGCCGCCGGCGAGTGCGTCGGCCGCCTGATTGAGGAGATGGCGATCGTGCAGCCGAAGATCGTCGTCGTCATGGGCGAGCCCGCCCTGCGCATCCTCAACGGCCTCCAGGTCCCCCTCTCGCGCCCGATCGAGCAGCGCGAGGGCGAGATCCAGGCCTTCACCCCGACGATCGACGCCCTCTACGTCCCCGACATCGACACCTCACTCGACGAGGAGGGCGCCAAGCAGCGCTTCTGGCGCGCCTTCAAGGTGCTGGGCGTCTGGTACGACGACCTGCCGCCGTACTGACGGGCGCGCTTGCATCCATGCACGCGGATGACGCGCCCCGCGCGCACGTCTGCTGCACGCGGACCGTCAATCTGGTGGGCGGACGAAGTTGCAGAGATTTTGCCCTCCCGTTACTCACGCGTAACGTTTTGTCTGCGAGCATGTCATTATGGAGTTGATGGAGCGGAGCACGACTGACAAACGCCTCGACGAGCTCAACCACAAAGTGGACCAGGGGTTTGAGCGGGTCGAAACCGACATGCGAGCGCTGCGGGCGGAATCGCAGGCTGAATTCGCTGCCCTTCGGAGCGAGTTCAAAGCGGAGTCATCGGCCTTGCGCTTGGAGTTCAAAGAAGAGTGGTCTGCTTTGCGGAAGGAAATCAAGAGCGAGTCAACCGCCCTCCGGGCGGAAATAAAAGCTGGCTTCAACGCCATGGATGAACGCTTCGAACGTACGCACCACCTGTTGATCCAGTTCTGTGGCGGCCTGCTTGGATCGTTCATCGTCGCGGCTGCAGCCCTGATCGCCACGCAGATCTGAAGCAGGCTAGGGCGCGGCTGCGGCGGCGACGGCGGTCATCGTCTCGACTCTGGCGCTGGCCAGGCCCCTGACGACGACGGTGTCGAGCGGGCCGTCGTAGGCGGCGAGGGCGGCCTGGGCCTCCTCGCGGTCGGCGGCGGCGACGCCGACCGTGCCCTCGGGCTCGCCGAGGCGGTCGAAATGGTCGCTGTAGCCCTTGTGCAGGTCGCGGTAGAAGGACTCCTCCTTGGCGAGCCGCGCGACGGCGTCCTCGCCGACGGCGGTGCGGACGTAGCCGAAGATCGGCGGCGTCTCGCGACCCGCTTCGCGGCCCCCCGCCTCGACCTGCTCGCGCGCCCCGGCCGCGAACTCGGGGGTCATCCAGTTGAAGAAGACGCCGTCGAACTCGGCCCCGCCGAGCGCGCACATCTTCGGCCCCATCGCGGCGAGCACGAGACGGACACCCGACAGCTGCTCGCGCAGCGCCGGCAGCGCCTCGCGCATCGCGGTCAGCGGCTTCTTCGAGAAGCCGGCGCCGACCCCGAGCCAGAGGCGGCCACGGTCGAGCCCGAGCCGCTCGATGTCGGCGGCGATCGCCTCGGGCGGCTGGCGGTCGAGCGCGATCACGGCGACGCCGAGGTCGATCGCGGGCGCTGCCGCGGCGAACTCAGCCAGCGTCTCCAAGCCTTTGGCGCCCGGGTGGTCGTTCGACCACATCGAGGCGTAGCCGAGCTCGGCGCAGCGGGCCGCCAGCGCCTGCGCCACCTCGGGGTCGAGCCCCGCCGCCACTCCGAAGCCGCGGCTCACGCTTTCTCGAGCAGAGCCACGCACTCGATGTGCGGGGTCTGGGGGAACATGTCGACCGGCCTCACGCGGGTCAGCCTATAGCCGGCCTCGACCAGCTGGGCCGCGTTGGGGGCAAGCGTGGTCGGGTTGCAGGAGACATAGACGATCTTCTTCGCCTCGCACTCGATCACCCGGCGGATCATTTTCTGCGAGAGGCCGGCACGGGGTGGGTCGATTACCACGACATCGGGCTTGCCGGCCTGCACCAGCAGCGGCCGCACGCCGGTGCGGACGTTGGCGGCGAGGAAGTGGGCGTTCTCGATCCCGTTCAGCTTGGCGTTGCGCTCGGCGTTCTCGATCGCCTCCGGGACTATCTCCACACCCCAGACCTCGCCCGCCTTGGCCGCCAGCGTCAGCCCGATCGTGCCGATCCCGCAGAAGAGGTCGAAGACCCGCTCGCGTCCGCTCAACCCGGCGAACTCGGCGGCGACCGCGTAGAGCCGCTCGGCCATCTCGGTGTTGGTCTGGAAGAAGGCGCCGGGGGAGATCTTCCACTGCAGCCCGCAGAGCTCCTCCGCCAGGTACTCCTCGCCGAGCACGCCTGTCGGACCCTCGCTGTCGCCGGAGTCGTCGGCGACGATCGTGTGCAGGTCGACCGGAGGTTTCGGGAAGCGCCGTTCCGCGGTCACCAGGCGGGTCTGGATCTGGCCCGTGCGCCGGCCCTCGCGCACGACCAGGTTGCGGAGGATGCCGCGCTTGGCTCGACGGTCGAAGGCAGCTACCGGCTCCAGCCGCGCCCACTCGCGCACTTCGTTGCGGGCGGCGTTGCCGGCCGCGGAGGCGAGGTGGCAGTCATCGATGTCGACGACCAGGTCCCAGCGGCCGCGGGCGTGGAAGCCGAGGATCGGCTCGCCGTCCTCCTCGCGCTCGCCGAAGGAGTATTCGAGCTTGTTGCGATAGCGCCACGGCTCGGCGGCGGCGACGATCTGCTCCAGCTCGAAGCCGTCGAGCGCGCCGATCCGCCGCAACGCCTCGTCGACCTGCTCGCTCTTGTGGACCAGTTGGCGCTCGTAGGGGAGGCCCTGCCAGGGTGCGCCGGGGCAGGGCTCGCCGCCGTGCACGCAGACGTCGGGGATGCGGTCGGCGCCGGCCCGCAGCAGCTCGACCGTCCGCGCCTCGGCGAACCGCTTCTTCGCTTTGGTGACCTCGGCGCGCACGCGGTCGCCGGGCAGGCCGCCGGCGACGAAGACGACGAAGCCCTCGGCGCGGGCGACGCCCCGCCCGCCGAAAGCGAGCGAGTCGATCTCGACCTCGAGCAGCTCGCCGCGACGGGAACCGCGGGCCGCCGACTTCTCGCCGGTGGCCTGCGTCATCCCTAGCCGAGTTTCTTGCGCGCCCGGCGTGCCGCCTGCGTCGCCTGTTTACGCACCGGCGCGGCCCGGCCGCCGACCTCTTTGCGTGCCTGGTTGACCAGTTTTTCCAGCTCGCGCAGCAGCGAGTCGGTCTGTTTGCGGCCGCGGTTGACGAGGTCGGAGAGCATCTTCTCGGCGTCGCCGCGGGTCATGCGGCCGCGCTTGACGGCGTCGTCGACGACCTCGTGCAGGCGGTCGCGGCTCAGCGTCACGCTCTGCTCGAGGCTCTCGCGGAACTGCGCGACGCTCTTGTCGAGGCCGCTGGTCGCCTTGCTGCTGTTGCTCCGTTTCGGCGCCGCTTTTTTGGCGCTCCGTTTCGGGACTTTTTTCGCGCCGGCTTTTTTCGCCGTCGATTTTTTCGCCGGAGTTTTTTTGGCGGCTTTCCGTTTCGCTTTCGCTTTGGAGGCTTTTTTCGCTTTGGCGCCGGCTTTCGCTTTTTTGCTCGCTTTGCCGGTCGCTTTTTTGTCTGCCATTGCAGTTTGCCTCCTGATCGAGTGGTCGCCGGGGAGAGTGCGCTTTGGACTATCTCAGTTCCACCGGTTCGGGCGCGGAAAACTTCGCTTCCACTGGAGCGTGGTCGGAGAGGCGCAGCGCCCGCCCTTCGAGCGGCAGCTCGCGCCGCTCCGGCGGCCAGACGGTCGGCCCCTCGACCGTCGTCGAGCCCGCGGCTGAGGAGGTGGTCGATCGCCTTCGGCGCGGTCTCGCCCTCGAGTCCGAAGTCCTCGCGCAGCCGCTCGAAGAGCTCCGGGTTCTCGGCCGGGCGCAGGTTGAGGTCGCCGCCGAAGAGCAGCGGCGCCCCGGCGGCGAACTCGGTCGCGGCGCGGGCGGCGCGCAGCACGTCCTCACTCGCCAGCAGCGGCGCGTCGTTGGTCGCGTGCAGGTTGGCGATGCAGACACCCGAGGCGGTGCGGGTCAGCGCCATCGAGCGGCGCTCCGGCGCGCCCTCGTGGATCGCCAGCTCGCGCCGCTCGGCGATCCCGCCGAGCGTCCCCGGCACCCGGACCAGGATCAGGTTGGAGCCGCCCTCGCCGGAGGCCATCAGGTCCGGGTTCTGGCGGGCCAGCAGCCCCCGCAGCGGGCCGAGCGAGTTGCGCGAGGTCAGCGCCCGGTGCCACTCAGCCGAGCAGGCGCGGGCCAGCGGCGTCGGCGAAGCGGGGCGGGCACTCCTGCAGCAGGGCGACGTCCCAGGCGGCGCTGGCGAGCAGGGTCGCGAACTCCTCGGTCAGGTCGCGGTTGACCTGGACGTGGGTCTCGTTGCGCTCATCGAAGCGCAGCAGCCGCGAGCGCCAGGTGCGCAGCCTCCGGGTCGGGCGGGAAATCCCGCCCGTGGAAGAGGTTCCAGGCAATAGCCGTGAACTCCACCGCCGTAGTATCCGCTGCTTGAAGCGGGATTTCCTCACCGGAGAAGAGCTCGGCGCGTTCGAGCTCGGCAAGCTGCTCGACCGGGCGTTGGAGCTGAAAGCCGGTAGTCGCGACCGGATCGGCGCCGACTCGCTGGCCGGTCGCAGCATCGCCCTGATCTTCGAAAAGCCCTCGACCCGGACGCGGATCTCCTTCGAGGTCGGAGTCGCCGAGCTGGGGGCGACGCCAGTCGTCCTGCGCGGCGACGAAATGCAGCTCTCTCGCGGCGAGTCGGTCGCCGACACGGCGCGGGTGCTCTCCCGCTTCGTCGACGCGATCGTGATCCGCTCCGGCTCCCACGAGGCGGTCGCGGAGCTGGCCGCCGCCGCCGAGGTGCCGGTGGTCAACGGGCTGACGCCGCTGCACCATCCCTGCCAGGCGCTGGCCGACCTGCTCACCCTGCGCGAGCGCTTCGGCGACCTGCAGGGACAGCGGCTCGCCTACGTCGGCGACGGCAACAACGTCGCCCGCTCGCTGGCGATCCTCGGCGAGCTGGCCGGGGTCGAGGTAGTCGTCGCGGCCCCGCCCGGCTACCAGCTGGAGGAGGGCCACGGGGTGAAGCTGACCGACGACCCGCGCGCCGCCGCCTCCGGCGCCGACGCCCTCTACACCGACGTCTGGGTCAGCATGGGCGACGAGGAGGAGGCCGAGCGCCGCCGCGCCGACCTCGCCCCGTTCCGGCTCGACGCCGACCTGCTCGCTGCGGCCAAGGACAGCGCGATCGTCCTCCACTGCCTGCCCGCCCACCCCGGCGAAGAGATCGCCGCCGACGTCCTCTACTCCGATGCCTCGGCCGTCTGGGACCAGGCGGAGAACCGCCTCCACGCGCAGAAGGCGCTGCTGGAGACGTTGCTCGCCGGCTAGCCGCTGCCATGTATCCGGAGATCGAGATCGGGCCGGTGACGCTGCAGACCTTCGGGCTGATGTTCGCGCTCGCCTTCCTCGCCGCCGGGGCGCTGATCTGGCGGCGGCTGGGGGAGATCGGCAAGCCGCCCGACTGGGCCTATGAGATGGGCTTCGCGGCGCTGATCGGCGGCGTCGTCGGCTCCCGCGTCTACTTCCTGGTCCAGAACTACGAGCGCGGTCAAGGACGACCTGCTCGGCAACCTCTTCTCCGGGGCGGGGCTGGTTTGGTACGGCGGCGCGATCGGCGGCGCGATCGCGGTCCTGCTCTGGGCCTGGTACCGCGGCTTCCTCGGGCTGGCGCTGCTCGACCTTGCGGCGCCGGCGCTGGCGCTCGGCTACGCGATCGGCCGCTGCGGCTGCCAGCTCTCCGGCGACGGCGACTACGGCAAGGCCTGGGACGGGCCGTGGGCGATGGCTTACCCGGACGGGACCGTGCCGACCGACGAGACCGTGCACCCGACCCCGATCTACGAGACGCTGGCGATGGGCTTCGGCGCCTGGCTGCTCTGGCAGCTGCGCGACCGCGTCCGGCCCGGGATCCTCTTCGCGCTCTACCTCGTCTACGCCGGGATGGAGCGCTTCCTGGTCGAGTTCCTGCGCCGCAATTCGGACACCGCGCTGGGTCTGACCACGGCTCAGCTGGAGAGCCTTGCCATGATGTTGGGCGGGGCGATCTGGATAGGGGTGGTCGTGCGCCGCCACGGCGGCATTTCCCGGCCGGCGGGCTCTGCGGCGGCAGAAGCCGCTATCTAGGCGTTTGATAAACGATGTTAGTCTTGCGCAAGAACTTTCGAGCGATCTACCTAGGGGAGGCTTGGCGGGTAAATGGCGGCAGTTGACGTTCAGAGTCATGAGGAGCCCTCGGCGCGCACGGTGAGCGCCGTGCTCGACGCGGCCGCTGAGCGGATCGCCGCTGCCGGGGTCGAGAACGCCCGCGCCGACGCCGAAGTCCTCGTCGCCGACGCGATCGGGGTGAAGCCGGAGCAGCTCTCGGTCGACAGCGCCGGCGAGGTCCCGACCGAGGTCGCGGAGGAGATCGAGGCGCCGGGTTGCGCGCCGGGTCGACCGCGAGCCGATGGCCTACATCCTCGGCCGCGCCCCCTTCCGCAGCCTCGAGATCGCCGTCGACGAGCGCGTGCTCTGGCCGCGCCGCGAGACCGAGCTGCTGGTCGAGGTCGGGGTCGAGCTGCCCGAGGGCGCGCGCGTGCACGAGGTCGGCACCGGCTCCGGGGCGATCGCCCTGGCGCTGCTGAGCGAGCGTCCCGACCTGCGGGTCAGCGCGTCGGATCTCTCGCCGGAGGCGGTCGAAGCGGCGCGCGAGAACGCCGAGCGGCTCGGGCTCGATCTCGAGGTCAGCGTCGCCACCGGCCTGCCGGACGCGGTCGAAGCCGAAAGCGTCGACCTGGTGATCGCCAACCTTCCCTACGTCACCGACTCGACCATCTTCGAGCGCTCGCCGGAGATCCAGAAGGAGCCGCGGATCGCGGTCACCGGGTCCTGCGGTGAGGACGGCCTCGGGGTGATCCGCGGCCTGATCGGGGAAACGCCCTCCGGCTGGAAGCTGGCGATGGAGCACGACACGCACCACGGCCCGACGATGCGCGAGCTACTGCGCGACGCGACTACTCTTCAGGACTATGAAGGTGACGAGCGGGTGACTGTCGGCTTCGCACCGTGAAGCTGACCGCATGCGATGAGTGAGGCCCCGCCGCGGGTCGAGGAGGAGGCGCCCGAGGCGGGCGATCGCTCCGGGGCCGCCAGCGAGGCCCAGCGCCGGGCCAAGGTCGAGCGCTTACGCGAGGCCGGGGTCAACCCGTACCCGCACTTCTTCGAAGATCGCGCGCACGCCGAGGAGATCCACGAGGCTCACGACCCGAGCGAGCTGGGGGAGGGCGAGCACGAGCAGTTCACCTACCGGGTGATGGGCCGGATCACCGGCAAGCGCGGCCACGGCAAGACCGCCTTCTTCGACATCCGCGACATCACCGGCACGATCCAGGGCTACGCTCGCCGCGACACGCTCGGCGACGAGGTCTTCGACCGGGTCGAGGAGCTCGACATCGGCGACCTGGTCGGGATCGAGGGCCCGGTCTACGTCACCAAGCGCGGCCAGCTGGCGATCTCCGTGCGCGAGTGCACGCTGCTGGCCAAGGCGCTGCTCGATCCCCCCGACCTCTTCCACGGCATCTCCGACCCGGAGCTGCGCTACCGCCAGCGCGAACTCGACCTGATGGCCAACGAGCGCTCGCGCGAGATCTTCAAGCAGCGGGCGAAGCTGACCTTCGAGATCCGCAGGCACATGAACGAGCGCGGCTGGGTCGAGCTGGAAACGCCGATCCTGCAGCGGCTGACCGGCGGCGCCGCGGCGCGGCCCTTCGTCACCCACCACAACGCGCTCGACCGCGACCTCTTCCTCCGCACGGCGACCGAGCTCTACCTGAAGCGGGCGATCGTCGGCGGCTTCGAGGACGTCTACGAGTTCGGCAAGTTCTTCCGCAACGAGGGGATGTCGCCGCAGCACAATCCCGAGTTCACGATGCTGGAGATGTTCGTCGGCGGCGCCGACTACGAACGGCGTGATGCGCTTCATCGAGACGCTGGTCTCGAGCGTGGTCGAGGCGGTGATGGGGACGACGGTGGTCGAGCGCGACGGGGTCGAGATCGACTTCGCGGCGCCCTGGCCGCGGCTGAAGCTGCGCGACGCGCTGCTCGAGGAGACCGGGGTCGACATCTACGAGGCGAGCCGCGACGAGCTGGCCGAGCTGGCCGGCGAGGACGCGGGGGAGAACGACGACTGGGCCGGCCTGGTCGACACCCTGCAGGGCAAGCTGATCGAGCCGAAGCTGATCCAGCCCACCTACATCACGGTGCTGCCGATCGACATCTGGCCGCTGGTCAAGGTCCACCCGGACGACCCGAAGGTGTGCGAGGCCTTCGACGGGATCGTCGCCGGGATGGAGATCGTCGGCGGCGGGACCGACCTCAACGACCCGGTCGAGCAGCGCAAGCGCTTCATCGAACAGCGCGAACGCCAGGAGAAGGGGGCGGAGGAAGACCCGCACCCGCACGACGAAGAGTTCGTGCGCGCGCTCGAATACGGGATGCCGCCGGCGAGCGGCTGCGGGCTGGGGATCGACCGGCTGATGATGATTCTCAGCGGGTCGAAGACTTTGCGTGACGTGATCATCTATCCGGCGATGCGAGAGGCGAAAGGGGAGTAACGATGGCAGTGAAGCTCCACAGGTGTTCGGCGATGTTCGCGAAGTTCGAGGGCCACCCATGTTGGAAGGTGCAGAAGGCACTCGACGAGCAGGGAGTCGAGTACGAGGTGGTGAAGGGACCGCTGCGCCCGGGCAAGCGCGAGGAGCTGGAGCGGATCTCCGGCCAGCGTAAGTACCCGACGATCGAGTTCGAGGACGGCACTACGTACCGGGCCGAGTCGAAGGAGATGGCGGAGAAGATCCGTGCGGGCGAGCTGAAGTCACAGGACACGGCGCAATAGCGCACCCGCGGCTCCGCGTCGTGCAAAGCACTGCCGCTCCGCCGCGTGCGCGCTCTTGCTTGGTCCTGCGACTTCAGAAGGCCGAGCCCAAGAGCCCGCCGTCGAGCGGGATCACGGTGCCGGTGAGGAACGCGGCGCGCTCGGAGGCGAGGAAGACGACCAGGTCGCCGTACTCCTCGGGGTCGCCGAGGCGGCCGGCGGGGACTTGGGCGCGGGCGGACTCTTCGGCGCCGGCGAGCGAGCCGGTGTGGTCGGCGAGCCGGTCGGTGGCGAAGCGCCCGGTGGCGACGGTGTTGACCGTGATCCCGTCGCCGGCGACCTCGGTGGCGAGGGTCTTGAGGAAGCCGACCGCGGCCATCCGGTGGGCGTTGGAGAGGTTGAGTCCGGCGATCGGCTCGCGGGTCGAGATCGAGCCGACGTTGACGATGCGGCCCCAGTTGCGCTCGCGCATGCCGGGGACGACGGCACCGGTGAGGATCCGCGGGGCGAGGACCAGGGAGCGGTAGGCCCGCTCCCACTCGTCGAGCTCGTGGTCGAGGGCGGCGCCGAAGGGCGGGCCGCCGGTGTTGAGAACGAGGATCTCAATCGGCCCGAGCGCGGTCTCGACCTCGCCTGGCAGCGCGGCGAGCCGGTCGGTGTCGGAAGCGTCGGCGACGAACGGCGTGACCGCCTCGCCGATCTCCGTCGCGGCCTCGTCCAGGCGCTCCCGCGAGCGGCTGGCGATCGCGACCCTGGCGCCCTCCCGGGCCAGCGCCTTCGCGATCCCACGTCCAATCCCACGACTGGCACCCATCGCCAAGGCAACGCGCCCCTCGATCCCCAAATCCATGGCCTCCAAGCTACCGGTGCCTCAATGCTCAGCCGAGCCTGCGTGGGTACGATGCCCAGTAGGCGCCCGTAGCTCAGTGGTCAACGGGTCCTTTCGGGGGCCCAAAGAGCGTCGGTCTTTCAAGCCGAAGGTCGCGGGTTCGACTCCCGTCGGGCGCATTCCTCGCTGTTCTGCCGTGTGCCGGGGAATGCCCGGTGCAGAGCCAAATCTCCGGCTTGGTGTTGGAGACGTGCTCCGGCGCGTGCCTCGCGGTTCCGGGGCGTTCCGGCGCCTTTGTGTCTCATTTCTGTCTCATTTCGGGCTCGATACTCACTCGTCGGTGTCGATGTCGACCTCCTCTAGGTCGTCGACCGGCGCAGTCGCTGCGCGCAGCGTCGCGAAGTTGTTCGAATAGAGATTGCGAGGACCGCTGAGGCGACAGTTGGGTGCCTGGAGCCACCGTGATCCGTTTTCTCGACATCAAGCCGTTCCGTTCGAGGTTCTTTATCCCTCGTTCGAACGATCGGGATCGATCCCCACAAAGACACCCACACCGCCGCCGCGGTCGAGGACGCGACCGGGCAGCTGCTCGGCGAGCTGTCTTGACCCAGGCCCGCGTGCATCCGCCGGCTCGCGCCTACCTGGCGAAGAAGCGGGCTGAAGGCAGGTCCAACAAGGAGGCGTTCCGCTGCCTCAAACGCCACTTGGTCCGGGTCGTCTTCAGGGCGCTGGCCGAGCCAGCGACAGCCGCCTAGGAAGACGGCGTGTCGAAGACGGTGATCGGGACTCGAACCCGCTCGTGAAGCGCTTCGAGCAGGCCGCGCTCCTGCCAGCCGGCGCGATCCTCGTTGCGCAGGCCGATCAGCAGATGAGTCGGGGCGAACCGCGCGATCGCGTCATCGAATGCGAGCAGCGGGTCATCAGCCCCGATCGCGCCTTGCGGTTCCGCGCCGATCTCCTCCAGTTGGCCGAGCACGGCTCGCAGCCGCTCATCGGCTTGTTCCTTGGCCTTGTCGGTGGCCGAGGCCAGCCAGTCCAGGCGTCCGGGCAGGCTCGGGGAGATCACCAGGATCTCCTCGGCGGTGTCGATCAGCAGGCGGACCCCGAAGGGAAGCGCATCGGCGCTGGGGGCCGCTTGGCCCACAGCAATAAGGAGGCGGTCAGCCATCGCGCCAACCAGGTTAACGCTGCTCGTCGGAGATCCTTCACCCTCTCTTTCTGGAGGGAGAGACCCCGAAATCCCGTCGTCTCTCAGAGGTGTTCCTTGACATAGGAGCGACCCTCTGGATTCGTGCCTGAGCCGCAGCTTTCCCACCGCCCCTCCCCGGGCGACCGATTGTGGCACGGCTTCGCCGTGCGGCCGCCTGTATGGAGGGGCGGCAGAGGTCTGACCTTCGGTCGTCTGGACGGACTTCGACTGGCTCCGATGCAGATGGTCTCCTGCTTGGACATAGGTGGCATGGAGAGGAAAGCCACCAGGCCGGGCTTCTACACCGAGCGGACCCTTGCCGAGTTTCTCGCCGTCTCGATCGCACCGTCCGCAACTGGATTCGCCGAGGCGAGCTTCCCAGCTACAAGCTTGGCGCTGCCAGGCGGATCGACCCCCGATATGAGGACTTTCTCGCCCGTCACGAGATGAGGCAGCATGAGGCGCGAGTCGCCGATCAAACGCCGCAACCCCTCCGGGACGATCGTGTGGGTCGCCCGCTACACCGGCCGCGACGGCAAGCACCACATCGCCAAGCCGACCTGGAACCGGAGGGTGTCGGGCCGATCCGAGAGGCCGTAGGCCTCGTCGATCGCGCGCTGAGCGTCAGCCTTCCGAGTGAACGTGCCCACTACTCTGCTCCAGCTTTAAGGGCCGAGAACCACTGGGATCGCCCGGGTAGTCGGGGGCCGGCGACGAATCGGACAGTCAGCCGATCTTTTCGGCCAGCTCGACGATGATCCCCTCGGGGCCGCGGACGTAGCAGAGGAGGTAGGTGTCTTTGTAGTTCTCCACCTCGCCGACTAGCTCGGTACCACGGGCTTGGAGGCCGGCGACGGCGGTGTTGATGTCGTCGACGATGAATGAGAGGTGGCGGATGCCCGGCGCGTTCGCTGGCGCGTGGCTATCGCTGTCAGGGCTCGGCGGCGAAAGGAATTTCGACAGCTCGACTTCGGCGTGCCCATCCGGGGTACGCAGCATCACTATTTCCGCGCGGACGTCGTCGAGCCCGATGGCGCGGCCTACCCAGTCTCCTTCGACCTGGCCTTCGCCTAGCAATTCCAGCCCGAGCTGAACGAAGAACTCCGTCGCGGCCGGGAGATCCTCGACCACCATGCCTACATGCGCCATGCCTTGGATCGTCATGTGGCCGATGGTCTCATTTCGGTCGCATCAGCGCCGTAATCCCCTGCCTGTGCGGACGCATCGCGTTCTTTCAATCTGAGATTGGCTCTTTAGAGTGGATCAGCGACTACGCGCGGCTGGACCGCTTGCGGAACGGTAGCGCCAAGAGGCGTCAAAACGGTAGTGTAAATGGCGTCGTAATGGTAGTCTTAGGCTATGCCTGACGCGACCATAGCGCCACAGCAATACCTGCAAAGGGTCGTAGACGACGAGCTCGGGGAGTTGGCTAGCTCGCTGCCCGCGGTGGTGATCGTCGGCGCGAAAGGCGTGGGCAAGACCGCGACTGCGAGCCGACGCGCAACCACGGTTCACGCCCTCGACGATCCTGGTCAACGCAGCGTTGCTCACGCGGACCCCGCGCGGTTGCTGGAGTCCGCGCCTCCGGTCCTGGTCGACGAGTGGCAGTACGTACCCGAGTGCTGGGACCTGGTGCGACGCGCCGTTGACGCCGGCGCCGATCCAGGTCGCTTCCTCCTGACCGGCTCGGCGTCTCCGGCCGGGGTGGAGACCCATTCCGGAGCGGGTCGCATCGTGAGCGTCCGAATGCGCCCGCTGGCGTTGTTCGAGCGCGGCGTCGAGCGGCCATCCGTGAGCCTTCGCCAGTTGCTGGAGGGCGGGCGTCCGCCGGTCGAGGGACGCACGGATCTAAGGGTTGAGGACTATGCCCAAGAGATCTTGCGCTCGGGCTTCCCGGGTTTGCGACGCCTCTCCGGCCGACCACTGCGAGCGCAGCTCGACGGCTACCTCGATCGGATCATCGACCGCGACTTCCCCGAGCTGGGGCACCCGATCCGCAATCCGGCCGCACTGCGTCGCTGGATGACCGCGTACGCCGCCGCCTCATCCACCAGCGCTTCCTTCGAGACGATCCGAGATGCTGCGACCGGCGGCGAGGGCGAGAAGCCCGCCAAGACCACCACTCAGCCCTACCGCGACGTGCTCGAGCGACTTTGGGTCGTAGACCCGGTTCCGGCGTGGAGGCCGACTCGAAAGCGCATCCGGCGCCTCTCGAGCCCTCCAAAGCACCAGCTCGCCGATCCGGCCCTAGCGGCTCGACTCCTTGGCCTCGATGCGGACGCGCTCCTTTCCGGTCGGGAGGTTGGCCCTCCGATTGCTCGGGACGGGACGCTGCTCGGCGCTCTTTTTGAGTCCCTCTGCACTCTGTCGCTGCGCGTATACGCTCAGGCATCGGAGGCCAGCGTCTTCCATTTGCGAACCGGCGGAGGGGAGCACGAGGTCGACCTCATCGTCGAGCGGGAAGATGGGCGCGTCCTTGCGATTGAAATCAAACTCGCCCGCGATATAAGCAGCGATGATGTCCGCCATCTGAACTGGCTCGCAGGGCAGCTCGGCGACTCGCTGATCGATGCGATGATCCTCAACACCGGCGAAGAGGCGTACCGGCGCCCAGACGGCATCGCTGTCATTCCGGCTGCGCTGGTTGGTGTCTAAGTACGGCCCCGCAAATACTGATCAGCTGCAACAGAAGAGTTTCGGCGCCGACCGTCCGAGACGTACTCCGCGGCGCTCTCGGCCTTCCTCCGCCACCGAGCAAAGATCGCAGCGGCGCCAAGCGACTCTGCGGCGTCCATTTCGATGCCCAGCTCGAGATTGCCTTCGTCTTCGAGCCCCAGCCCCGCAGCGGTCAGGTTCCCCTGAGCCGACTATCCCCCAGGTTACGAGCCTGGGCTAGCTGCCAGAGCAAACTCTCACTTGCTGCCGTTACCAACTCCACTCGGGGCCCCTGCATTACGGAACAACGTTATTGCGGTTCTTCTTTTTCCTCTAGGTACGTTTGGGGCTTCGTCCCCTAGCTAGTACTCGTCGTGGAGGTTCCACCACTGGTAGGGCGGGGTCTGGGGGTAGCCCTCGGGAGAGTCCTCCCACTCCTCCTGGCGTCCCAGCGCCGTGATGTCCAGATAGCTCCAGGTGCTCCCCATCGCTTCGTCGCCACGACTGTTGACGAAGTAGGTACGGAAGACACGGTCGTCATCGTCGCGGTAGAAGGCGTTGGTGCCGTGCCACTCGTCCACTCCGAAATCGGCGTCGAAGTCGTCGAGGAGGGTGTACCAGGGCACTTCCCAGCCCATACGCGCCTTTAATCGCTCGATGTTCGGCTGCGGTGCGCGTGAGACGAAGACCAGGGTGGCGTCGCGGGCGTTGAGGTGGGCGAGGTGCGCGATTTGATCGGCGAGGAACGAGCAGCCGCCACAGCCACGGTCGGGCCAGCCGCGCACGTCCGGGTCGTAGAAGAAGCGATAGACGATCAGCTGGCGGCGGCCGTCGAACATGTCGAGCAGGCTGGCTGGGCCGTCGGGGCCGTCGAAGCGATAGTCCGTCTCCACCTCCATCCTCGGCATCCGGCGGCGTTCGGCCGCCAGCGCATCGCGAGCGCGGGTCAACTCCTTCTCCTTCACCAGCAGCTCCTGGTGGGCGGCCTCCCACTCCTCGGCGGAGACCACGGGCGGCATCTTCATAGGGACCCTCCCCTTTCGAGCAGTTTCGGCTCGAGCGAGCCGTCGTCTTTGTTGTGCCCACTGGATGGCAAAGGGAAACCGGCCCCGCCAGCGAAGCTGGTGGCAATGCGCGCGACGGCTCTGGACAGGCTCGAGAAGGCGGCGGAGCTGTCGGGGCTGGCGTTCTACGGGTTGCTGCTCATCGCCGCGGCAGCGGCGCTGTCGGATGCGCCCGGGTGGGGCTTCTTGTTCCTCCTCGCCGCCGGGGCGGCGCATGTGGGGCGGGCCTCCTTCGAGGAATTCGTCGAGGTACGGCCGGCGCGAGAGCGGGCATCCGAGCGGCGGACGGCGAGTGCACGACCGCGCCGAGAAGGTCGGCCGAGCGCGTCACGCCAGCCCGCCGACGAGTTTGTCGTCACGGCGACGCGCAGTCGCCGGGCCGCCAAAGTTGGCCGGTAGCGCTTCGCCGTCCCGCCAAGCTCAGTCGATAGTCGCCTCCCGTCCTTGTGCGCGCCAAGCCTTTGCGCGATCCTCCCTCGCCATGACCCAGCTGCGCAAGGTCCGCATCGCCGCCGCGCAGGCGACGCCGGCGATCCTCGACGCCGAGGCCTCGATCGCGAAGGCGGTCGAGCTGATCGAGCGGGCCGCCGCGGACGGGGCCGAGCTGGTCGTCCTGCCCGAGACCTTCGTGCCGCTCTATCCCTCGCAGGCCTGGGCCGCGCCCGCTGCCGGGTTCCAGGGCTTCGACGAGCTCTGGCAGCGGCTCTGGGAAAACTCGGTCGACGTGCCAGGGCCGCTGACCGACGAGCTGGTCGGGGCCTGCCACCGGACCGGCGCCCACTGTGCGATCGGGGTCAACGAGCGCGAGGCGGAGCGACCCGGCTCCCTCTACAACACGCTGGTCCTGATCGGCCCGGGCGGCGTCGTCTGGAAGCACCGCAAGCTGATGCCGACCCACCACGAGCGGCTCTTCCATGGGATCGGCGCCGGCGACGATCTGGTCGCCGCCGAGACCCCGCTGGGCAAGATCGGCGGGCTGATCTGCTGGGAGAACCGGATGCCGTTGGCCCGCTACGCGATGTACCGGTCGGGGCCGCAGATCTGGGTCGCGCCGACCGCCGACGACAGCGACGGCTGGCTCGCCAGCATGCGTCACGTGGCGATCGAGTCGGGCGCCTTTGTCGTCTCCGCCCCGCAGTACATCCCGCGCGCAGCGTTCCCGGACGACTTCCCGGTCGAGCTGCCGGACCGCGAGGTCTTTGGCCGCGGCGGCGCAGTGATCGTCGAGCCGACCTGGGGCGAGGTGATCGCCGGCCCGCTCTACGGCGAAGAGGGCATCGTCACCGCCGAGTGCGACCTGCGCGACGGCCTGCGCGCCAAGCGCTGGTTCGACTCGGTCGGCCACTACAGCCGCGAAGACGTCCTGCTCGACCGCCCCAGCTAGTCGACGACGATCTTGCCCTTCATGAAGGGGTGGATCGTGCAGTGGTAGGCGAAGGTCCCGCGCTGGTTGAAGCGAACGGAGGCCGACTTGCCGGCCTTGACGCGGCCGGTGGTGAAGCTGCCCTTGCGGGTCGCGGTGTGTGCCCTCCCGCTGGTGTTGTCGAAGACGACCGTCGAGCCCTTGCCGATCGTCAGCGTCGGTGGCTTGTAGGCGAAGTTGACGATGTCGACGGTGACGGTGCGGCTCGCCTGGGCCCCTCCGCCGGCTGCAGCCGCACCGCTCCCGATCCCGACCAGGGAGAGGCCGAACACGATGACGGCGAGCATGATCGCCACCACTTGCCATCCCCGCCGAGCCCCCATGATCGTTGTCATCGCCGCGTAATACGGAGCCCGGTCGACTGAGGTTCAGCAGAACGAGTCGAGCTCGTCGCAGGGGTCGGAGGCGATCCCTGCGAGGCCGGAGACTCGGATTCGAGTTCTTCCAGCCGCCTTCCAGTGGCGCTGAGCACGCAGACGCCGACCAGGATCGCGATGAACTGCTTCTGCGGCAGGGAGACCACGAACGCCGCATCATGCCAGCCAGAACGAGCAATAATGGACGGGCGGGCGGTTAGCTCAGTTGGGAGAGCACTTCCCTTACAAGGAAGGGGTCACTGGTTCGAGCCCAGTACCGCCCACTCTCAGCTCGGCTGCCGCGGCTCGATCATCAGAGCTTCGGCGACGGCCAGGGTCTCGCCGTCGGCGGAGACGACGGCGGCGCCGGCGAGGCGCTTGCGGCCGTCGGCCGAGATCGGCCAGGCGATCACCACGTGCTCCTCGCCGGCGGTGACCGGGGCGCGCATCTCCGCCCGCTGGCGGACCAGGAAGCTCAGGGTCAGCTCGCCCTCGAGGTGGGAGGCGAAGTAGGTCGGGCAATCGAGCACCGCCCAGACGAACTCCGGGCGCACCGCGGTGCCGTCGTCCCCGGCGGTCCAGGCGGGCGGGGTCCATGGGGTCGCGACGACCTCGCGCCCCTCGACCTGACCGGCGAAGACCTCGAAGCTGTTCTCGCGGGCGCGGCCGCAGACGAAGCAGTTGCTGAACGGGCCGTCGCTCGGCGCGCGATAGTTCTCGGCGGCGCGGCTGGCGTCTTCGACGCCGACCGGGTCGGGGACGACGAGATCGAGGGAGGGCAGTGGTCGTGCCTCGGCGACGAGCGTCTCGCCGTGCAGAACCCGCAGCGCCCGGTCGTCCCCCGGCGACAGCTCGAGTGGCTCGTCGAGCGGCACCGGGCTGCGCAAGCTGACCTCGACCGGACCGTCGAGGTGGGCTGCGATGACGCCGCCGGTGTACCCGCCGTTGCCGCTCTGCTGCGGTCCGTTGAAGCGGCGCGGGACGACGATCGTCTCGGCCGCCGCGCCCATCACTGCAGCGCGAAGACGGCGCTCACCGTTGCGGTCACGCTCGAGCTGCCGGGATTGGTGGGAGGCGCGGGCGCGGCGCAGGCGGCGCTCTTGGTCGCGCCGCTGTTGCGCACCTCGCCCTTGCGGATTTTCGGCGCCGGCGCGCAGTCGGCGGCGGCCTTTGGAGCGGGTGGCGCGGTCACGACGTCGCCGCTTTCCGCGAGGGCGATCACCGGCCCGAGCGTCGCCCCGGCCGCCGTCGCCAGCGCTTCCGCCTTCGCTTTCGCCCGTTTGACGGCTTCGACCAGGGCGGCGTCGTAGGCGGCTTCGCGGTCGCCGACGAAGAAGTTGGGCCCGCGCGTCCCGGTCGCCCCGGCGGCGACGCCGGCCGAGACCAGCTCGCCGGCCAGGTCGGGGCGGTGGAGGATCACGGTGACTCCCTCGCTCGCCCGGTAGACGGGGTTCTTGCCGCGTTCGACGCGCCGCACGCCGATGTCACCGGTCGAGACGTCTCCCGGTCCGACGCCCGGCGTCGCCTTCACCGTGGCGATCACCGCACGCAGGCGGATCGCGACGATCCGCAGTGCAGCGCTCCGGCCGTGTCGCTCCTTGGTCACCGAGAAGCGGACTTCGGCAGTGTCGTTCGGCACCTCCCGTTCGACCGTCGCCGTGACGCTGACCGTGCGATCGAGCGCGACCGCGCTGGCCGGCGCCAGCAGGGCCGCGGCGACGACGAGCAGAGCGACGAAACGACGCATCGGCAGCATCATCGCAGCCACGGGATCGCGCAAGCGCTCGAACCCCGCTCAGCCGCCGACGCCGGCGCCCAGCTCGGGCGTGGCGGTGCCGCCGCGCTTGCGCTCCTGCTGGGTGACGACATCGAAGAAGAGGTCGTTGCGGCCGCGGCGCATCTGGCGGGGGAAGGCGTTGTGGGCGCGGCGGTGGGTGGCGGCGATCGAGCGGAAGGCGACCTCGTGGGCGCGGGTCCAGCGGATGCCGAAGATCTCCCGCACGCGGGGCGGCAGGGTGCCCTTGATCACCAGGTTCTGCAGTTCGCGGTTGCCACGCGCGGCGCGCGGGACCGGCTGCTCGAAGGCGACCAGCGGCGCCATCTCCAGCGCATGGGTAGTGGCGTGCAGGTCGGGGGAGGCGAGCCGCTCCTCCCACCAGGCGCGAAACTCGCGGTAGCTCCCCGGCACCTCGGTGGCCGGCAGCCGGAACAGCTCGCCGAAGCGGACGTAGTCCTGCCACAGCTCCTCGCGCTCGCCTTCGCTTAGCGGTCGCACCATCGTCTCGTACATCGCCCGGCCGGAGTCGGCGATCACCGACAGGGTCCACAGCATCAGCTTCGGGTCGAAGGCCGAGTAGGCGGCGCCGGCCGGGTGGGGGCCGGCCGCCTCTTGCAGCTCGCCCTTGATCGTGTCGTGCAGGCGGTGCACCGCTGCCAGCGCTTTGTCGGCCTCCTTACGGGTGCCGAGGAAGACCGTCTCCTGGATCTTCGCGGTGCGGGCGAGACGGGTGAACGGCCACTCTCCCGCCTTCGTGCTCAGCATCGTGCCGGTATAGGTGAGCGGTTCCAGCGCCCCGATCAAGAGCGCCCGCTGTCCGTAAAGCAACCCGACCGAGCGCTCGCCATGCACGCGCCGCGCCATCGAACGGCCTGGAGGGAAGTAGTAGGTCTCGTCGCTCATCCTGGCTGCCTGGCCAGGAATGCTACTCGGGCCGGTCCCGGTCGCGCGCCATCGCGACCAGGGCGGCGCCGGAACCCTGATGCTGCGCCAGCTGCCGCAGCTCGTGGGCAGCGAAAATCTCGTCCAGTTCCTCGCGGGTCAGCGTCTCGCGCTCGAGCGCGTTGGCGGCGAGGTCGTCGAGGCAGTCGCGGTTGGCGGCGAGCAGCGCCCGCGCCCGCCGCTGCGCCTCGCGGGCCAGGGTCGTCGCGGCGACGTCGACTTCGCGCCGGGTTTCGTCGGAGACGGCGTAGTCGCCGACCGGCATCGCGATCGGTGCCGGTCCGTGCGCGTCGAGCGCCACCCCCATCCCGAACTCGCCGACCATCTGCTTGCAGATCAGGTGCACCCGGGAGAGGTCGTCGACCGCGCCCGAGTAGGGCTCGCCCATCACCTCCTCCTCGGCGGCGCGCCCACCGAGGAGCGTCACCACCTCGTCGAGCAGTTCGTCGCGGGATTTCAGGTAGCTGTCCTCCTGCGGCGAGTGGCCGACGAAGCCGAGCGCCGGCCCACGCGGAACGATGCTGAGGATCTCCGGTGGATCGAGCCCGAGCAGCTTGCGGCAGAGCGCGTGTCCGGCCTCGTGGTAGGCGACGATGCGGCGCTCCTTCTGGCTCAGGCGGCGCGCCTGCTGGGAGCCGACCGATTGCCGCAGCAGCGCCTCGTCGAGGTCCTCGCGGGCGATCGCCTTACGCCCCTCGCGTCCGGCGATGATCGCCGCCTCGTTGAGCGAGTTGGCGAGCTGGGCGCCGGTCATCCCGGTCGTCTTGCGGGCGACGTCGGTGAGGTCGAGGTCGGCGGCCAGCGGCTTGCCCTTGGCGTGGGAGCGGAGGATCGCCTCGCGCCCGTCGCGGCTCGGTGGCGCGACCAGCACCTGGCGGTCGAAGCGGCCCGGCCGCAGCAGCGCCTTGTCGAGCTTGTCGACGTAGTTGGAGGCGGCGATCACGATCACCGTCCCCGGGTCCTTCTCGAAGCCGTCGAGCTCGACCAGCAGCTGGTTCAGCGCCTGCTCGCGCTCGCTGGTACCACCGTCGCCACCGCCGCCGCTGCGGGCGCCGCCGACCGCGTCGAGCTCGTCGATGAAGACCACCGCCCGCCCGGACTTGCGCGCCTCCTTGAAGAGGCGGCGGATCCGCGCCGCGCCGCGGCCGACGAACATCTCGACGAAGCTCGATCCGGAGGCGGCGAAGAAGTCGACCCCGGCCTGGGCGGCGACCGCCCGCGCCAGCATCGTCTTGCCGGTTCCCGGCGGGCCGTAGAGCAGGACCCCTCGCGGGGCGCGCGCGCCAAGCGCGGCGAAGCGTTCCGGTTCGCGCAGCCACTCGGCGACGTCGATCAGCTCCTCTTTGGCGGCGTCGACCCCCTGCACTTCCTCCCAGAGGACCGGCTCGGTCTTGCTCGCCTTCACCGTTTCCGGCTTGGTGCTGCCGACCGTGCTCTGCATCAGCCGCAGGAAGACCAGCAGCAGGCAGAACATGAAGAAGACCCCGAAGACGGGGTACCAGTCGAAGAAGAATTCCTGGATGTTCTCGGCCATCGAGTGAGTGTGCGGGTCGGGACCGCCGAATACAAATCGACATACGTCCAAGGAACCTGAGTGTCGGCGCTGATCGTCCGCCGCGGCACTTCGGATCCCGCTTGGCTCCTAGGATCAGGCCATGAGCGAACGACGGCCTGTGAGCGCGCCGGAGCTGAAGGCGCAGATCGAGGCCGAACGGGCGGGCAGGCCGTTCCTGGTCTTCCGCGACGGCGAGGACGCGCAGGCGATCGTCACGGTCGAGGTGGGGGCGACGGAGCTCTGGGTCGGGCGCGGCGACTCGGCCGACGTGCAGCTGGGCTGGGACGAGGAGGTCTCGGCCTTGCACGCGCAGATCGCCGTCGTCCGCGACGAGTGCACCCTGGTCGACGACGGCCTCTCCCGCAACGGCTCCTACGTCAACGAGGAGCGGGTGCACGGGCGTCGCCTGCTGCGCGACGGCGACGCGCTCCGCTTCGGTCGCACCACGGTCGTCTACCGGCGGCCCGGTAACAGCGCCCCGGAAGCGACGGCGATCGCGACCGAGACACCGGCCGCGGCGACGATCTCGCCGGCCCAGCGCAAGGTGCTGGTCGCGCTCTGCCGTCCTTATAAGGACGGGTCCTCGTTTGCGACCCCGGCGACCAACCAGGAGATCGGCGCTGAGTTGCACCTCAGCGTCGACGCGGTCAAGACCCACATGCGCGCACTGTTCGAGAAGCTCGGGGTGGGGGAGCTGCCGCAGAACCAGAAGCGGGTCGCGCTGGCCGAGCGGGCCCTGCAGACGGGGGTCGTGACGAAACGCAGCCTCTGAGGATCACGCGTCTGCTCTAGGGCTCCCTATAGGTGCCTAACTGCAGACGCGTCAGCCGCGCTCGACCTGGGAGCCGCCGACGATCGCGTCTTCGCCGGAGTCGCCGAAGACGATCCAGGCCTTGTTGCCGCCGTCGTAGTCGGGAGCCCACAGCTTCAGCGTCGCCGGACGGCCCCAGACGGTGACGCTCTCCTCGCCGGTCGAGTCGAGCCCGCGCCAGATCCGCACGAAGGGGTTCTGCTCCGCCTCCTCGCCGATCGTCGTCGGCTCGCGGTGGCCGGGATGGACGCGGGTCTCGGGCGGCAGCTCCATCAGCCGCATCACCGAGGCCTTGAGGTCCTCGAAGCCGCTCGCACCGGGGGCCATCGTGCCGCCCACCGTCCCCTTGAAGAGGACGTCGGCGGTGAAGAGGTCGGTGCCGTCGAGCAGGTAGGCGAGGTGGCCGGCGGCGTGGCCGGGGGTGTAGAGCGCCTCGACCTCGAAGCTGCCGGCCTGCAGCTTCTCGCCATCGTCGAGCGTCACCTCGACCTCTTCGTCGAGTTCGGCGGCGGTCGCCGCGTGGGCAACCAGCGGCGGGCAGTCGAGCCGCTCGCGCGCCTCGCTGAGGCCGGCGACGTGGTCGCCGTGCGGATGGGTGACGAGGATGTGGGTGATCCCGATCCCGTCGCGCTCGATCCGCTCCAGCAGCGGGTCCAGTTCGTCGTTGCCGTCGATCAGGAGGCCGGTGTTGGCGTCCGGGTCCGCGACCAGATAGGCGTTGGACAGCCACGTCGGGTTCTCCGTCCGGTCGACGATCACGCTGGTGAGGATATCCGCGAGCCCTCGAGCAGGGTGCGGGCGACCAGCTCCGGGTCATCCCAGGTCGGCGTGTGGCCGGCGCCGGGGAGGACGAGGAAGCGGGCGCCGGGCGGGCAGCGCTCGGGCCGCGGCGGCCCGACCAGCCGGTCGCGCTCGCACCAGGCGATCGTCACCGGAACCTCGCGCGGGTAGCCGGCCGGGTCGAAGACGTGGGAGCGCATCGCCCGGTTGGCGGCGTCGTAGCCCTCGCCGTCGAGCCAGCTGAGGACGAGCTGGCGCGCCGCCGCGGGCGGGATGCGCTCCGGGTGCGCGGCGATCGAGCGGAAGGCGAGCCGGCGCGTCGCCGGCAGCAGGAAGGCCGGCGCCATCAGCGGCCGCGCCAGCTTCACCCAGGGCGAGCCGCGCAGCAGCATCCGCGCGCCGCCGCGCGCGGGTTCGCCGAGCGGCTGCGACCAGAGGCCGGCCGGCGAGAGCGCGGTGACCGAGGCGGCCCAGCCGAAGCGGCCCATCTCCAGCGCGACCCAGCCGCCGAGCGAGTTGCCGGCGACGTGCGGGCGCTCGATCCCGCGCGCGGCGCAGCGCTCGTGCAGCGCCCGCGCCAGATTGGCGGCGCTCGGCTCGGCCTCGGCCGGCAGCGGCTTGGTCTCGCCGAAGCCCGGCATGTCGATCGCGACCGGCTCACGCTCTTCTTCGAGCAGGCCGACCACCGGCTCCCAGATGCTGCGTGTGCCGCCGAGCCCGTGGATCAGCAGCAGCGGCTCGCGACCGCCGCCGCTCACCGCCATCGCGGCTTCGCGAACAGCGCCTGCACGTCGCCGATCCGGCGCTCGCGGAAGCCCGCCTCCGAGGAGGAGAGGTAGAAGTCCCAGAGTCGGCGGAAGCGCTCGTCGTAACCGCGCGGCCGCAGCCGCTCCCAGGCCTCGAAGAAGCGCTTGCGCCAGGCCGCCAGGGTCGGTGGGTAGTGCGCGGTGATGTCGTCGAGCCAGACCTGGCGCATGCTGGTGACGCGGGCGACGCAGTCGGCGATCTGGCGCCGCGAGGGCAGGCAGCCACCGGGGAAGACATGGGTGTTGGCGAAGCTGCGGGCGCCCTTCTCGGCCTCGTAGATCTCATCGTCGATCGTGATCGCCTGCAGCAGCATCGCCCCGTCGGGGGCGAGCAGCCGGTCGCAGCGGCGGAAGAACTCGTCGAAGTACTGCCACCCGACCGCCTCGATCATCTCGATCGAGACCAGCCGGTCGTAGCGGCCGCGCAGATCGCGGTAGTCATCGAGCAGCACCGTGACCCGGTCCTCGAGGCCGGCCTCGCGCACGCGCCGGCTCGCCAGCTCGTGCTGCTCGCAGGAGATCGTCGTGGTCGTCACCTGGCAGCCGTGCTCGCGGGCGGCGTGGACGGCGAGCCCGCCCCAGCCGCTGCCGATCTCCAGCAGGTGGTGCTCGGGGCCGAGCCGCAGCCGGCGGCAAATCCGCTTGAGCTTGGCCAGCTGCGCCTCCTCGAGGCTGGCGCCCTCGCGCGGGAAGTAGGCGCAGCTGTACATCATCCTTTCGTCCAGGAAGGAAGCGAAGAGGTCGTTGCCGAGGTCGTAGTGTCGGGAGATGTTGGCGCGGGCGCCCGGGCGGGTGTTCTCCGGCACGAGGTGGCGCAGCCGGTGCACGGCACCGCGGGGACGGGCGACCGCGCCACGCAACCCATCGAGGTCGCGCAGCTCACGGGCCGCGATCCGGATCAGGGCGACGAGGTCGTCGGTTTCCCAGTGGCCGTCGACGTAGCCCTCGCCGAGCCCGAGGCTGCCGCGCAGCGGCCCCCGCCAGGCGCGGGGGTCGCGCACGGCCACGGTGGCGCGCAGGTCGGCGCCGGCGGGGCCGAAGCGGTGCCGGCGGCCGCCCTCGACCACCTCGATCCGCCCGTGGCGGACGCCGTGGCGCAGCACCGCGGAGACGGCGCCGCGGGCGAGGGCGTCGGCGGGACGGGTCCGCGCCGGTGCGCTCATGGCGACACGAACCCTTTCGGTCGCTTTCCCTCGGGATGGGGGAAGTAGCGCGCCCCCTTTAGCTTCAGCCGCAGCGACTGCGCGTAGATCTTCGCCACCACCTGCAGCGACATCGCCGGGTAGCGGGCGAGCAGCCCGGTCAGCAGCGGCCGGCTCAGCTCGCGGCGGCGCAGCACGAGGGTCGCGTCGAAGGACTTGCCGGCGGGGCGCTCGCCGTTGCGGGTCGAGCGCTCGCGGCCGTGCTCGCGTGGGCGCGACTCGATATGGACCGCGAGCCGCGCCCCCGGCTCGTCGGCGCGG
The DNA here is from genome assembly GCA_963846515.1 of uncultured Solirubrobacterales bacterium. GTDB lineage: Bacteria > Actinomycetota > Thermoleophilia > Solirubrobacterales > 70-9 > VAYN01. Next base: position 373,312 of record CAWJWC010000006.1, read on the forward strand.
AAGGCGTAGGTCTGGTCCATCGCCATCAGCGGCGAGACGTGCAGGGCCTTGTCGAGCTCGCCGCTCAGCACCGGGCCCTCGCGGTCGCCGCGGGCGAGCACGTAGGCGTGTCGCTCCCCCCAGGGAATGTTCTCGACATCGGCTACCACAGCTTCCACCCGCGTCCCGGACCTGTCAAAGCAGTAGTAGAAGCTGACCGGGTTGAAGCAGTGGCCGAGGTAGCGCAGCCCGGCGAGCAGCCGCACCGGTCCAGCGGGGCGCGCGCCGGTCTCGGCCTCGACCGCGTCGCGCGCGCACTGGGCCAGCGGCCGCGCCGGGTCGCCGATGAAGTCGGCGCGGCGGAAGCGGGCTGGCGCCGGGCGGCGCGCCGACCACAACGGGTAGGGATCGAGCACCTCCGGCAGCTCCCCGAGGTCGAGGTACATGAGGAAGAGCCGGTAGCGGAACTCGTACTCGACCGGCTCAAACCGCCGGTGCCGCACCCACCCCTCGTATACGGCCGACGCGCTCACGCCGCCAGCTCCTCGCCGGGCGTGTCTGAGCTTTCCCCTCTCATATCGTGGGAAAACTCAGACACGTCCGGCGTGGGAAGCGATTCGTGTGAGAGATGCGCGGAGTTGGGCACGATCTGCGCGCAAGCGCGCAGGGCGCTAAGCACGCCGTCCTCGTGGAAGCCCCAGCCCCAGTAGGCGCCGCAGTAGTGGGTGTTGCGGACGCCGCTGATCTCGGCGTGGCGGGCCTGAGCGGCGACGCCGGCGGCGGTGTATACCGGGTGGTCGTAGCGGAAGCGGCGCAGGGCTCGCGCGGGGTCGATCGCCTCGCTGCGGTTCAGCGTCAGCAGGTACTGGCGCCGACTGCGCAGGCGCTGCAGGTTGTTCATCCAGTAGGTGACGGTGCTGCGTCCGGCCGGCCGCTCGCTGAGGTGGAAGTTCCAGCTCGACCAGGCGCCGCGGCGCCTCGGCAGCAGCGCGGTGTCGGTGTGGAGAACCGCCTCGTTGGCCTGATAGGGGATCGCGCCGAGGATCTCGCGCTCGGCCGGGCTCGGGTCGGCGAGCAGCGCCAGCGCCTGGTCGGAGTGGGTGGCGAGCACGACCCGGTCGAACTCCTCGCTCTCGCACCCGTCCGCCTCGATTCGCACCCGCCCCGGCAGCCGCTCGATCCGGCGCACCGCCGCGCCCAGCCGGACCCGGTCGCGCCAAGGCGCCGCGATCGCTTCGACGTATGCGCGCGAGCCGCCGGCCACGGTCCGCCACTGCGGCCGGTTGCGCAGGTTGTACATGCCGTGGTTGTCGAAGAACTCAGCCATGAAGCTGGCTGGGAAGCTCCACATCTGCCCCGGGTCCGCCGACCAGACGGCGGCGGCCTGCGGCACGATCAGGCGCTCGACGAAGTGGCGCGAGAAGCCACGCTGCTCGAGCCAGTGGCCGAGTGAGGGGGCAGTCCCGTTCATCCCGATCAGCTCGCGCGCCTCGCGGTTGAAGCGGCGCCAGTCGCGCAGCATCCTGAGGAAGCTCGGGCTGAGGAGGTGGGCCGGGCGAGCAAACAGCCCCCACGGCGTGCCCGAGTACTCGAAGCGGCCGCGCCCGTCGGAGACCGAGAAGCTCATGTGCGAGGGCTGGCTGGCGACGCCGAGCTCGGCCAGCAGCGCCTCGAAGTTGGGGTAGTTGCGGTCGTTGAAGACGATGAAGCCGGTGTCGATCGCGAGCCGGCCTGCCGGGTCCTCGACCTCGACCGTGTGCGAGTGGCCGCCGAGCCGCTCTGCCGCCTCGTAGACGACGACCTCGTGCTCGCGGTGCAGGCGGTGGGCAGCCACCAGCCCGGAGACACCGGTTCCGACGATCGCGATCTTCATCCCGAACGGATACGGAGCGGGGCCGGAATCGGTTGCATCGCACTGCCCGGTTACCCGGTTCCCACTCCGGTACCGTCGCGGAAGATGACTTTCGCCCGTGGGGGCAGGATCGGGGTTACGGTGGCGATGTTCGTTGTGATCGCCACGATCGGACAGTCGCCCGCACCGGCAGTCGCCCTAACCGGGGGTGCCGGGCAGGGGCCGGCCGTCCGCAACAGCCCCTTCGATCGCCAGGGGATGTGGGTCTGGTACATCGATCGCTCGCACGGAGGCAGCGTGCCGGCGATCGTCGGCCAGGCTCGGCGGTCCGGCATCGGCACCGTCTACATAAAGGCCGGCGACGGGGCGGACCCGTGGACCCAGTTCAACCGCCGCCTGGTGCGGCGGCTGCACCGCGGCGGGCTCAAAGCCTGCGCCTGGCAGTTCGTCTACGGCGACCGACCACTGGCCGAGGCCCGCGTCGCCGCCGCCGCGGTCGCCAAGGGGGCCGACTGCTTCGCGATCGACGCCGAGTCCGACTACGAAGGCAAGTACGCCGCCGCCGACCTCTACGTTCACACCCTGCGCGCCAAGGTCGGCCGCTACTATCCGATCTCCCTCGCCGCCTTCCCCTACGTCGACTATCACCCGGCCTTCCCGTACTCGGTCTTCCTCGGCCCCGGCGGCGCCAGCTTCAACCAGCCGCAGATGTACTGGAAGACGATCGGGACCTCGGTCCGCGCCGTCTACGAGCACACCCACCTCCACAACAGCATCTACGGGCGGCCGATCTACCCGATCGGCCAGACTTACGAAGCCCCCGGCAAGGTCGCGCTGCGGCTGTTCCGGCGCTTCGCCTCCAGCTTCGACAACCGAGCGCCGAGTTGGTGGAGCTGGCAGCAGACCGAGGGCGAGGAGTGGGGAGCGCTCGGGGCCCGCGGTGCCGCGCGGCCGCTCAGCCGCTACCGCCACGAGGTCGCCCACCCGCTGCTGAAGCGGGGCAGCAAAGGCGACATGGTGGTTTGGGCGCAGCAGCGGCTGGTCGGGGCCGGCCATGACCTGCCGATCAGCGGCTTCTTCGGCCCGCTTACCTTCGCCGCCGTGCGTTCCTTCCAGGCCACCCAAGGCCTCCGTGCCGACGGCAGGATCGGGACCGAGACCTGGTCGTCGCTGCTCCAGTTCCCTCCGCACCGGGTGCGCTGGTCGGCGAGTCCCCGTCTTGGGAGGAGGGGGACTGCCGGCAGTCGCGTGGAGCCGCCGAGCCGGCCGCTGTCCGCCCGCCTCCCGGCCCAGACCTACGAGATAGATCCAGGCCCTGCCCCTTGAGCCGGCGCCCGACTGGGCATCGTTCTGCCGCCCGGCCGTCGCTACGAGGCGCCGGCGATGCGGGTCTCGAGTCGGCCCAGGGTGGGGGACTCGATCGCGATCTCGTCGCCGGCGGCGAGCAAGACCCGCGGTTCGCGGACGCTGCCGACGCCCTCGGGGGTGCCGGTCGAGACGATGTCGCCCGGCTCCAGCGTCATCAGCTGCGAGAGGTGGGAGAGCAGCGCCGGCACGCTGAAGATCAGGTCCTCGGTCGAGGCGCCCTGCATCTGCTCGCCGTTGAGGGTGAGGCGGACCTCGATCGCGTCGTGCGGCCCGGCCTCCTCGGGGGTAACCAGGGCCGGTCCGCAGGGGGCGGAGCCGTCGAAGACCTTGCCGGGCATCCACTGCGGGGTGGAGAACTGCAGGTCGCGGGCGGAGAGGTCGTTGAGCAGCGTGTAGCCCGCGACGTGGTCGAGCGCCTCCTCTTCGCCGACGTCCTTGGCGCGCCGGCCGACGACGAAGGCGACCTCGGCCTCGTAGTCGACCTTGCGACTGTTGGCGGGGAGCCGGACCGTGGCGCCAGGGGCGGCGAGCGCGTTGCGGTACTTGCCGAAGATCGTTGGGCTCGCCGGCACCTCCATCCCGCCCTCGGCCGCGTGCTTGCCGTAGTTGAGGCCGATGCAGACGATCTTGTCCGGGTCGGGGACTGGGGGCAGAATCGAGACCGCCACAAGCGGGTGCGAGGGGGAGCCACTGTTGCCCAGTGTCCCTCGCAGATCGGCGATCCGCCCCTCCGCGATCAGCTCCCGCAGGCTGCCCCGATGCGGCTCCCCGAGCGCCGCCCAGGCGTCGAGCACCCGCCCGTCCTCGAGCACCCCGGCCCGCGCCCCATCGCCGGCGTCATAGCTGACCAGCCTCACCCGCGGCAGCCTAAGCTAATGCGCTAGCTTTGACGCCCCGGGCCACCGCAACACGGCCCATCCGAGGTCCCTCGGGGGCGTAGCTCAGTTGGTTAGAGCGCCGGCCTGTCACGCCGGAGGTCGCGGGTTCGAGTCCCGTCGCTCCCGTCTTCGTGCTGTGCCCTTAGCTACTGGACCGCTGGCGCTGAAGCTCGCCACAAATCGGGCAGTGGACGCTCTCGGTCCAGCTATCCGCAACTTTCACAGGCTCGTCGTGGCAATCGAAGTCAATTCGCCGCATGTCGTCAGGCTCATGCAGTTCAGGGGGCTCCCCGGTCTCGCTGACCCTGGCGTCGAAATTGACGAATTGTCCACTCGAGTTCTTGATTGACTCAGCTAGTCGCTCAAGTTCGGGGCTGACTACCGCGCGGTAGGCATGTGCCTTGGCCGCCTCAATCTGGGCCTCAGTCCACCATGTGTCAGCGAACCCCTGCTGTCCGCAATACGGACAAAAATAGCCATCCTCCGGCTGTGGAGTCGCTTCTTCGCTTTGGTCGGACACCTGCCACTTCAACTCCCGCTCACAGGCGGGGCAGCAGCGACGGAGAAAACCGTCGGAGTCAACAGGAATGCCGATTGACACCTCAAAGTCGCTCATAGGGGATTACTACGCCAGGTTCTAGAACGCCAAGCTGTAATTTCGACCTCATGCATGACTCTAGCCAAGAGGCCCGGACAACGGCGTTTGTTTCCTATGCCCAGACGTCCAAGCGCTGGCAGCAGGAGGTCCTACGATTTACCACTGCACTTCGAACTTTGGGGGGAATCGACGCCGAGCTCGATCTTTTCCACACCGCGGATCATCAGCAGTGGACGACCTTCGGAGCCACGCTGATAGCCGACAGCGATTTTACGTTGATTGCCGTTGATGGTGCCTACCGACGACGCTGGCTTGGCGAGGAAAAAAAGGGAATTGGGGCTGGAGCCGCGCGCGAGGCCGCCGTTGTGAAGTCGATTTTCGAGAAGGATCAGACCGATTTCGTTCGCCGCGTCAAGGTGGTGATCTTGCCTTCGGCCGATTTATCGGACATCCCCGATGAGCTGCGCGGCGTCTGCGAGTTCTTCGAGATCAAGACCTTTGATCGAGCCGGTCTTGAGGATCTGTTGAGATCGCTTTGGGGGAAGCCCGCATTCCCAAAGCCTCCCCTGGGTGAGATCCCGACCTTGCCGCCAAAGGCAGTGGAGCACCTCGAGCGAGACTCGTCAACTGAAATACCCCGCCAGAAGATTGGCCATGAGGAAGGCCTCTCTCCCGTTGAGAGCGACACCAAAGACGAGACATCGCTGAGAAGCCAGCTCAGCCGTGTCGACAAGCAACTTGCTGACTCTGAAGATGAGATCGAGAAAGAATGGCTAATGCGGGAGCGCACTGCGCTTGAGGTGTCGCTCAGGGCTCTCTCCGAGGCGCACGCCATCGCAGAGGCGGCGGCAACGAAACTTCCTTCCCGAGGGAAGAGATTCCGAGAGCTTTGCACCCGATAGTGCAGGCCCTGGACGATCCGGACCAGATGGTCCGCTTCAACGCGATGTCGGCCCTTGGCGATCGCCTCAGTCCGGACCTGCTGCCGGTGAACGAGCCGCTGCTCAACGACAATGACTCCTACATCCGTCAGATGGCGGTCGACTACTACGGGCAGCTGGTGGGATAAACGTAGGGGAGGACGGCCTCTTCGACGTGACTGAGCTCGGATCGTCTAGATCGCCGGCCGCTAGGCCTGCTTCGCGTCCCGCTCGGGGGAGCGGAAGTGAAGGATCTCGACCTTGATCGGTGTCAGCTCGGTGTCGGGGGTGGCGCGGTTGTTGACCCGGACTTCGATGTCGATCAGGCCGTCGAGGGTGTCGGACAGGAGACTGACGACTTCCTCCCAGCCCTCGCGGTCGACGTTCATCGGCGTGCGGCTGGTGTGGCTGTCGTCGGGATCGCTGAAGGTGCCGGCGAGCAGCGCTTCGGAGATATCGCCGGACATGGCGTCGAGGATCAGAGAGTCGATGCCGGGCTTGTCGGCCTCGTCCACCTGTTTCCAGGCCTCGCGGTCGAACCAGGCCCGCTGGGTCGCGCGGTAGAAGTGCTCGACCACACGTCCCCCATGCACTGATTTCGCCTCTACCAGCTCGATGCAGCCAAGTTTCTCGAGCACGTCCAAGTGGTAGGTGACGTGCCTGATCGAGCAGTCGAGCTCGTGGGCGATTTCCTTGGGGCTGGCGACGCGCTGGTTGAGGATCGCCAGGGCGAGGTTGCGCGTCCGGTGCGAAATCGCGGTGATCAGCTCAGGGGCGACTAAGCGTTTATTCGCCGCTTTCTTGCTCAAGGGGGCTCCTAGTTCGGGGGCGATTTTGCTCCATTAAACCGGATAGCTAGAGATTTTTTCGGCTTTTAGTCCAGATCATGAATTGAAAGAGATTTCTCTAGCAATCCTACATCGAGGCCTTGGGCGCCGTCGCGGCCGCGGGCCTGCAGATGCCAGCGAGAGCGACTCGGAAGGAGGTGACGGCCTTGAACGCAATTTCCTGGGAGGAGCTGACGCCAGCAATCAGCATCCGCAAGACGACTTAGCTTCAGGTGGACCCGGCCGCGAGCGTTGCGGCCGGGTCCACCAATGGTCTATTTCTCCTGAACAATTCAAAAGTTGTCGCACGCATGTCACGAAAATGCGTAAAGCTCGTGAACATGACAAAAGACCAGGGACCTGTAGTCGACCAACGACTGGTTCGGGCGCTGGCCCATCCGAGCCGGATCGCGATCCTCGAGACGCTCGTCGACGAGGAGGGGTTGGGGCTGGAACGGCTCGCGGAGAAGCTCGAGGCGAAACCGGCCAACGTCAACTACCACGTCACCGTGCTCATCGACTCGGGGATGGCGGAGTCCGTGTTGGCGCCGGGCAGCAAGTCGGAGCAGCTCTTCCGCCTCACGCCGCGCTCGCCGATCGGGCGTCAGCGCTGGGGCGAAATCCCCGAGTCGATGCGCGGCGACATCTCGACCGCGCTGATGCAAACGCTGATCGGCGAAGCCAGGGCCTTCCCGCGCAACTACGACGGCCGCGGCGCGTAGCGGTTGTGGAACACCAGGGCGTTGCCGGCCGGGTCGCGGAAGAAGGCCATGTGGCAGACGCCGCTGCCCGACTGAGGCGGCGTCGGTGATCTGCAGCGTCAGGCTCCCGGCCTCGACCTCGCTGGCGGGGATTCCCGTATTCGACTGAGTGCTCCTGGCCCCAGCAGCCCGCAGTAGAACTCGAGCGCGGCGAGGTAGTCGTCGACGAAAACGGTGGGAAGTCGACGCCGCTGACGCTGACTGGAGAGGCCATCGACCCTTGAGTCCGAGCTGCTCCCGTGGCCTACTGCAACCAATCAAAATAGTTTCAGCGATATAGTTCACTCGTCTGGTCACCGGTTATGTAAGTTCGTTTGATCAGCGCTCCAGACGGCCATCTCAATGGGAATGCGGACGGCTGGGAGTGGGGTGAGGCGCACAGGGTTTGCCTGCGGATGGCGTATCGCTACGCCAACAATCCGAGCGAGGCGGAGGACATAGCCCAGGACGCCTTGCTTCGCGCCTGGCGCCGCCGCTCGACGCTGCGCGAGGCAGAGAGGCGCAACCAGTGGCTGGCCACGATCGTCCGCAACGAGGCCTTCCGCCAGCACGCCCGCATCCGCCCCGACCCGATCGCGACGATCGAGACACAGGAAGGGGTCGAGGACGCCCAGGTCGTAGCGACGGTCGAACGGGCCGACCTGCACGCGGCGCTGAAAGCGCTCAGCGAAAAGGACCGGCAGCTGCTCGAACTGCGCTACAGCGAGGACATGACCCAGCCGGCGATCGCGCGCCGGCTGGGGATCCCGCTCGGCACCGTGAAGGTGCGCCTGCACCGCGCCCGCAACAAGCTGCGCCGCGCCTACGTCGTTCAGTGAGCGGCGGCGACCCGCTGCATCTCCGCCGCATGCCTGTACATGCGGGCGAGCCGGCTACCGAGAACTTCGGACCGCTGTACAACGCGGCCGGCCCGGTTCGCGTCGACCATTCATGGATGAAGACCGCGCCCCGCCAGATCGTCGCCTTCGGCGGCGGCGGCTTCTCGATGGAGTCCGGGAACCCGCTGCTCGACGACTACGTGCTCGGCCTGACCGGGGCGGAGCGGCCGCGAGTCTGCTTCCTGCCCTCGGCCAGCGGTGACGCCGACCACTACATCGTCCGCTTCTACCGCGCCTTCTCCGCCCACCGCTGCGAGGCCAGCCACATCTCCCTCTTCCGCCGCGAGCAGGGGCCGGAGGACCTGCGCCGGCACCTGCTCTCCCAGGACTTGATCTACGTCGGCGGCGGCAGCGTCGTCAGCCTGCTCGGCGTCTGGAGGGCGCATGGGATCGACGCGATCTTGCGCGAGGCCTGGGAGGCCGGCGTGATCCTCTGCGGCCTCTCGGCCGGCTCGCTCTGCTGGTTCGCGGAGGCGGTCAGCGGCTTCCACGGCGAGCCGCGGCGGCTTGAGGGCCTTGGCCTGCTGCCGTTCAGCAACTGCGTCCACTACGAGCGCAGCGGCACCCGGCGCCGGTCCTACCACCGCTTCCTGCTCGCGGGAATGCGCGGCGGCTACGCGGCCGAGGACGGCGCCGCCCTGCACTTCGTCGGCACCGAGCTGAGTCGGGTGATCGCTTCGCGCCCGCAGGCGCGCGGCTACCGGCTCGACGTCGCCGGGCAGCGGGTGGTCGAGATGCGGATCGCGACCACCTTCCTCGGCGACCGCGGCGTCGTCCCGGAGGCGCCGGTCCCGGAGGCGCTCTCGACCGCGGTCGCCGCCTGATGGGCCCCCCTGGCGCCAACGGCTCGACCGCGGTGCGCCGCATCCTCACCCTCGGCGGCCACGAGTTCAGCGCGCGGCCGCCCGACCGCGCTGTCTGCGAGCTGCTGCTGCGGCTGGCAAGCGAGCGCGGCGGCGAGCGGCCGCGGATCTGCATCCTGCCGACCGCCAGCGGCGACACCTCGGAGCAGATCGGCAGTTTCTATTCCGCCTTTGGCGAGCGCTCCTGCGAGCCCTCCGAGGTCTCGCTCTTCCGGCTCGGCCGACGGCCGATGGCGCTGCGCGACCATTTGCTCTCCCAGGACCTGATCTACGTCGGCGGCGGCAGCCTGCTCAACCTGCTCGCGGTCTGGGAGGCGCACGACATCGCCTCGATCCTCAGCCTCGCCTGGCGGCAAGGGATCGTCCTCGCCGGCCAGAGCGCCGGCGCGATGTGCTGGTTCGAGGCCGGGATCACCAAGTCCTCCGGCAAGCCGCTCGCGGCGGCCGGGCTGGGGATGCTCGCCGGCAGCCTCTGCGTCCACTACAACAACGAGCCGGAGCGCCGCGCCGCCTACCTCGAGGCGGTCGGCGACGGGATGCCGGGTGGCTACGGCCTCGACGACTACGCCGGTCTGCTCTGGGAGGGCGAAGGGACGCCGAGCGCCGTCACCGCCCGCCGCGGCGCCCGCGCCTACCGCGTCGCCAAGCGCGACGACACCGTCGCCGAGTCCCCCCTCCCCGCCCGCTTCCTCCCTGCCCCCGCTCCAGCAGCCCTGAGAGAGGACATCGCCGAGTTCCGCCGCATCAAGACGATGCGCAAACGAGCGGGTTGGCTCGGCTGAAGATTTAAGGGTCGGGGTGTCTCTCTCACGGAGGCTCAGGGACCGACATCCCGGCCCACGGAGCACGACCGGCTGCGGAACGGCCTCCGGGAGAGAGACACCCCGACCCCTACGCGCCCGCTGCGGAACGGCCTCCAGGGGAGGGGCATTTAGCTCCCCCTAACGCTTACTCGCCCGCAGCCGGAGGCGCGGTTGGGTCATCCCCCTCCTCGCCCAGTTGCTCGCGCGCGATGTACTCCTCGGCCAGCAGCAGGTTGTCCTTCGACCGCTCGACCACGTTGAGCAGGTCGCCCATCAACGCAACCTCCTCGACCTGCTCTTTGACGAACCACTGCAGGAACTGCTCGGCCCGGTAGTCCTTGACCTCGCGCGCCAGCTCGAACAGGGCGAAGATCTCCTCGCTGACCCTTTTCTCCTGCTCCAACGCCATCCGCACAGGGGCGCTGCCGTCGGAGTAGGTCGTCTCCTGCGACTTGATGTCGGGGATGTGGACTTCCTCGCCGACGTCGAGCAGGTAGCGGATCATGATCATCGCGTGCTCGCGCTCCTCCAGCGCCTGCCGGTAGAAGAAGTTGGCGAGACGGGGCAGGGTCTCGGCGTCGTAGTAGACCGCGGCCCCGACGTACTGCTGCGAAGCGGCGAACTCGTTCGAGATCTGCTCGTTAAGGGCGTCGGCGAAGGACTTGTCAGGCATCTCGGACTCCTTGTCGGCGGGACTGGCAGGCCCAACGTAGCCGAAACCTCGAGTTCGGTTAGCCGAAGAGAGAGTTAGGTCGTCCGAACGTATTTCCCTCCGCTATGCGGAACTAAATACGTTCGGAGTTCAGAGCCGCCAGCGAAAGCCGAGCTGGTCGATCGACGGCTCGAGCGGGCTGGAGGGGAGGCCCGACTTGGTCGCCTGCTCGGGGTCGTTGTAGCCGGAGGGGGCGACGTCGTTGGGCGTGTCCGGGTGGAAGATCGAGGCGAGGTACTGGATCTGGCCGCGGCCCTGGCCGAGCTCCGTCTGGCCGCCGCCGTAGGCGCCGATCCCGCGCTCCTCGCAGTAGTCGTAGGTGGCGAAGAGGTTGCGGATCGGCCCGAAGCGCGAGGGCTTGACGTTGACCGTGCGCGGCGGCGACCAGGGCATCGCCTCGATGTCGGCGATCGAGTGGATCGGCGCGTCCCAGGTCACCCGCTCGTGGACCGGCTCGAGCAGCGGCCGCGTCTCCTCGGTCACGTCGGGATCCTCGAGCCAGGCCTGGGGGAAGGTCTCGATCAGCTTCGCGTAGAGCTCCGGGTCGGTCTCGACGTCGACCGGCGTGCCTTTGTAGAAGCCCTTGAGGTCGAGCGAGTCGACCGCGCCGGTCTCCGCCAGGGCAGCGATCAGCTCGTCGTCCCAGTCGTTGGTCGGGTCGAGCTTGAAGCGCAGCGTCGGGTAGACCTCGAGCCGCTTGCGCAGCGGCTCGATCGAGGAACGCTCCTCAGCGCTGGCGGCGAGCCGCATCGAGCTGACGAAGTTGACCGGGCGCGGCTCGCGGCCGAGCGCCGCGGCGAGGTTGGTCCCGGCCTGCCGCAGTGCCAGGTCGAGCGCCGCCGACTCGAAGGCCCAGCGCCGGTAGGCAGGAGAGATCTCCTCGCGCACCGGCGGGCCGGCGGGGAAGAGGTCGATGCCCTCGAGGTGGTCGGAGAAGCCGGCGAAGGTTCCGTTGTAGGCGAGCCCCGCTGGGGCCCCGTGGTCCTGCTGGCCGATGTGGTCTACCCCGTCGTAGACGACGTCCTCGCCGATCCCCTCCTCGCCGCCGCCGCGCAGCTTGACGATCGTGGTCAGCCGTTCGAACTCCCCTAGCTCGATCCCCAGCCCCTCGAGCTCGCAGGCCTCGACTTCGAGCGGCAGGTCGGCGATCGCGTCGAAGCTGGCCATCGCGGAGGACCCTAGATGATCGGTTCCGCCGGCTCGCGAGGCTCCGGCGTCAGCGGGCGACGCGCAGGGTCTTCAGCTCGCGGTCGCTGCCGCCACGCACGTAACCGCCGTGGGCGACGCTCTCCCTGATGTAGTCGAGCGTCTCGGCCGTCAGCCGCTCGCCGGGGAGGACGTTGGGGATCCCCGGTGGGTAGGCGGCAAGACCCTCGGCGGCGACCCGGCCGGCGGCGGCGTCGAAGGCGATCACCTCCTGGGGGCCGAGGAAGGCCTCGCGCGGGGTCATCACCAGCTCGCCCCAGGGCGGCGGCGGCGCCAGCTTCTCGTCCGGCGTGCCCCCCTCGTGGTCGAGCTCTTCGATCGCGTGGCGCAGGCCGGCGACCAGCCGTTCCCCGGCCGGCGCCGCCGGCTCGCCGAGGCCGAAGATCGCGACGACGACGTTCTCGGAGTAGAGCTCAAGGTCGATCCCGCTCGCGTAGAAGGCGGTCTTGGCCAGCCGGTACCCGGTCGAGCCGGTGCCACGCACGTCGACCGCGAGCCGCAGCGGGTCCCAGGCGGCGATCCCGGGCCGGCCGACCAGGCTCTCGTCGAGCACGCATAGTCCCGGAATCCGCTCGATCCCGGCCCTGGTCGCGGCGATCGCCTCCAGGGTCTCGCCGAGCAGCTCGACCCCGTGCACGGCCGCCTGGCGGCGGGCGGCGTCGAGCGAGCCGGAGAGCAGGCCGCTGGGGCTGGTCGTCTCGACCAGACTGACGCAGCGGTCGACCACCGCCGGGTCGAGTCGGCCGCCACGACCGAGGTGGAGCATCGCCGCCTGGGTCAGGCTGCCGACGATCTTGTGGGTCGAGGAGGTGACCAGGTCGGCGCCGGCGGCGAGCGCGTCCGGCGGCAGGTCGGGATGGAAGCGCAGGTGCGCGCCCCAGGCCTCGTCGACGATCAGCGGCACGCCGTGCTCGTGGGCGACCCCGGCGAGGCCGGCGACGTCGGCACAAGCGCCGAAGTAGGTGGGGGAGACGACCATCGCCGCGACCGCGTCGGGGGTCGCGGCGAGGCCCGCCGCCAGCGACTGCGGAGTGAGGCCGTGGGCGATCCCCAGCTCCGGGTCGAGCTCGGGCGAGACGAAGGTCGGCCGCATCCCGCTCAGCACGAGGCCGTCGACCACCGAGGAGTGGACGTTGCGCTGGACGACGACGCGGCTGCCGCCGTGGGCGAGCGCGAGGCACGTCGCGTGGTTGCCCTGCGAGGCGCCGTTGACGAGGAACCAGGTGCGCTGCGCACCCCATGCCTCGGCGGCGAGCAGCTGCGCCTGCTGGAACGGGGTCGGTTCGGGGCCGATGTCGACCCCCTCGGTGACCGAGGGGACGTCGTTACGCAGCCCGGCTTCGCCGACCAGCTCGCGCATCGCCGGGTCGGCCCCGCCACCGCCCTTGTGGCCCGGGACCTGGAAGCGGCCTGGGGCCAGTGCTGCATACGCCAGCAGGGCGTCGACATACGGAGTCGAGTCCTGGTCGCTAGCGGCCATCGAGGCGAGTGTACGGGCCTATCCCGGTAGGGGTTCCGCTTAACTTTTTCGATGGAGAGTGGGTAGCTGTCGCCTCAAGCGAAGCACCGAAAAAGTACAAGACGCTTCACCCCTACCGGGATAGGCCCTGATGAAACACACTGCGTATGGCTACTGGCTGGACGAGGCTTCGGTCCCCGAATCGGCTCCGCGGTTGGAGGGCGATCGCGATGCCGATGTGGTTGTCATCGGAGGCGGTTTCACGGGGCTCTGGGCGGCTTGGCATGTGAGGCAGTTGGAGCCGGGGGCGCGGGTGATCCTGCTCGAGGCGGATGAGTACTGTGGGCGCGGGCCGAGCGGGCGCAACGGCGGGTTCTGCAACGTGATGTGGTTCTCGCTGCCGAACATGCGGCAGCGTTGGGGCGACGCGGCGGCGCTGGACGTGGCCCACTCGGCGGAGCGCGCGGTGCGGGAGATCGGGGAGTTCTGTGCGGCGGAGGGAGTCGACGCCTGGTTCCGCAGCGGCGGCTACCTGCAGGTCTCGGCGGCGCCTGCGCAGGACGGGATCTGGACGGAGGCGCTGGCCGCCTGCCGCGAGCTGGGCGCGAGCGACGCGGTGCAGCCGCTCTCCCCGGAGCAGGTCGCCGCCCGCTGCGCCTCGCCCGCCTTCCGCGCCGGCGCCTACTACCCGACCTCGGCGACGCTGCAGCCGGCGCGGCTGGCGCTCGGCCTGCGCGAGCGGCTGCTGGGGCGCGGCGTCGAGCTCTACGAGTCGACGCCGGTGACGGCCCTGCGCGACGCGCCCGACGGGGTCGAGGCGCGCACCCCCGGCGGCACGGTGCGCGCCGGCGCCGCGATCGTCGCGGTCGGCGGCGCCGCGAAAGCGCGCCGCGGGCCGCTGCGCAACCGGCTCACCATCACCTCCTCCCACATCGTCCTCACCGAGCCGGTGCCAGACGTGCTCGAGGAGATCGGCTGGACCGGCGGCGAGTGCATCACCGACTGCCGCACGATGCTCCACTACTTCCGCACCACGCCGGACGGGCGGATCGTCTTCGGCCTCGGCGGCGGCCAGATCTCGATGGGCGCGCGGCTGCGCGGCCGGGTCGAGGTCGACCGCGCCGTGGTCGAGCTGGCGGCGGAGCGGTTGCGCGCCTACTTCCCGGGGATCGAGGGACGCCGCATCACCCACGCCTGGGGCGGCCCGATCGACGTCTCCCCGACCCACCTACCGGTGGTGGTGCCGCTGCCCGGCGGCAGCGCCTTTGCCGCGGCCGGCTATACCGGCAACGGCGTCGGCCCCTCCCACCTGGTCGCCCGCACCCTCGCCTCCCTGGCCTTAGACCACCGCGACGAGTACTCCCGCCTCCCAATCGTCGACCCGTCCCCCCAACGCGTCCCCCCCGAGCCCCTCCACTGGCTCGGCGGCAACCTGATCCGCGCCGGGATCATGTCCAAGGAGCACGCCGAGTCCGAACACCGCCGCCCGCACCCCGTCAGCTCCGCCCTCGCCAAGGTCCCCGAACTGATCGGCTTCCATATCGGCCGCTAAGGGAGGGGAAGACTTTTGCCCTCCCATGACTTAGGGAGAGATGACGCACGGCGCGGTGCTGCCATTTCGAGTTATACTCGACAGTATGACCTATCGGGTGGGTCCAAAAGGCCAGGTCGTTATCCCAAAGGCGATCCGGGATGAGCTCGGGATCGCTCCGGGCGACGAGGTCGACGTGGAAAGGCGAGGAACCGAGGCCGTGATTCGTCGACACCGTGTCTCGGCCGCGGAGCGACGCGAACGGATCACTGGCTTGCGGGGCCTTCTCGCCGATCTTCCTGGGGGAGGCACCGAGGATCTCGAGGCGATTCGTCGCGAGGAGCGCCGGCTCGAGGCACGCAGGGATCAGAGTCGGCGTGGCGATCGTCCTTGACAGCTGGGCGCTACTGGCGCTGCTGAACGACGAGCCTGCCGCTGGACTCGTCGAGCGGGCCTGGTTGCGTGAGAGGCCCCTGATGTGTTCGATCAATCTGGGCGAGGTTTTCTACGCGCTGATCCGGACCCATGGTGAAGATCCGGCCCGACGAGCTATCAAGAAAGCTCGCGCCGAGCTGAGTGTTCTCGATCCCGACTGGAGCCTCGTCGTCGAGGCTGCCAGGATCAAGTCCGGTGGCGGTCTGTCTTATGCCGACTGCTTCGCCTTGGCAGCCGCCCGTCAGGCGGATGCACAGCTATGGACCGGCGACCCCGAGCTGATCGAACTCGCAACTCGAGACGAGATCGTCGATCTGCGTTCCTGACGTGCAGTCCGAGCGGCGCAGCTCTACCACCTCGTCGTCATCACCTTCTGCCGCGTGTAGAAGCGGACCGCGTCGGTGCCGTTGGCGTGGAGGTCGCCGTCGATCGAGTCCTTCCAGCCGGAGAAGGGGAACCAGGCGACCGGGGCGGGGACGCCGACGTTGACGCCGAGCATCCCGGCTTCGGCGCCATAGCGGTAGCGCCTCGCCGCCTCGCCGGAACGGGTGAAGATCGCGCCGGCGTTGCCGTAGCGCGAGCCGTTGACGAACTTGATCGCGGCCTCGAGGTCCTCGACCTCGACCAGCGCCAGCAGCGGTCCGAACAGCTCCTCGCGCGCAAGCTCCGACTCGTGGTCGACGGCGACAGCGATGCTCGGCCCCAGCAGGGTGCCGGCCGGTCCGGCCTCGCCGCGGCCGTCGAGCAGCAGCTCGGCGCCCTCCTCGGCAGCTCGGCCGATTGCCTCAGCGACTCGCTCGCGTGCGGCCGCCGATACCAGCGGGCAGATGTCGGTGCCCGGCTCGTCGCCGCCGCCGACGCTCAGCTCCGCTGCCGCGGCGACCAGCGCCTGTCGCACCTCCTCGCGGCGCCCGGCGTTGCCGACCACGACCGCGACCGAGCCGGCCAGGCAGCGCTGCCCCGCGGCGCCGAAGGCCGAGCCCATGATCGCCGGCACCGCCTTCTCCAGCTCCGCGTCGGGCATCGCCACCAGCGAGTTCTTCGCCCCGCCCAGCGCCTGCACCCGCTTGCCCGAGGCGGCGCCGCGTTCGGCGACCATCCGCGCCGTCTTCGCCTGGCCGACGAAGGAGATCGCGTCGATCCCCGGGTGGTCGAGCAGTGCGTTGACCGCATCGTGGGCGCCGTGCACGAGGTTGACGACGCCGGGCGGGATCTCGCCGCAGGCCTCGACCGCCTCCAGGATCAGCCCCGAGGGCCGCGGGTCCGCCTCGGAGGGCTTGAGGATGAAGCTGTTGCCGCAGGCGATCGCGTAGGGGAGGAACCAGAGCGGGATCATCGCCGGGAAGTTGAACGGCGTGATCGCGGCGACCACGCCGACCGGCTGGCGCACCGATTCGACGTCGACCCCGGCCGCGACCCCCTCGAGGTTCTCGCCCTTGAGCAGGTGCGGCACCGCCGCCGCCGACTCGACCGACTCCAGCCCGCGCCCGACCTCGCCGTCGGCGTCGGCCAGGGTCTTGCCCATGTCGGCGCAGACCAGCGCCGTCAGCTCCTTACGCCGGCGCAGCAGCTCGGCGCGCAGCGCCAACACCGCCCGCGCCCGCTTCGGCGGCGGCACCTCGCGCCACCCGGGTTGCGCCGCCCGTGCGGCCGCCACCGCCGCGTCGACCTCGGCCGGCCCTGAGAGCGGCACCATCGCCACCGTCTCCCCAGTAGCGGGATTGACGTCGGCAAGCGCCTCGACGCCCACGGCATCCCGCCACTGCCCGCCCACGAAGTTCGCCAGCCGCGGCGCCGGCCGATGGGCCGATTTCCGGTCATATACCCCGGTTTTCGTCCCGTCGGCCATCAATGGGCTGCCACGGTTGGGGTTGGGACGGTTGGCTCCGGTCTCATCGCCGCCATGCGTTCGGCGCGGCGCTGCTGGACGATGACCAGGGCGGTGGCGATCACGGCGACCACGAATAGCAGGGTGGCGATCGCGTTGACCTGAACCGGGATGCCGCGCAGGCTGACGCCATAGACGTAGAGCGGGAAGGTCACGGTCGTCCCCGAGTTGAAGTTGGAGATCACGAAGTCGTCGATCGAGAGCGCGAAGGCGAGCAGCGCTGCAGCGACGATTCCCGGCGCCAGCAGCGGCAGCGTCACAGTGCGGAAGGTCGTGATCGGGCCGGCGCCGAGGTCGGCCGCCGCCTCCTCGAGGTTGCGGTCGAAGCCGATCAGGCGCGAGCGCACGACGACCACGACGAAGCTGATCGAGAACATCACGTGCGCGATCAGCAGCGTCGTGAAGCCGAGTGCGAACGAGTAGTAGATGAACATCGAGAGCAGCGAGGCGCCGATCACCACCTCTGGCGTCGCCATCGGGATCACGATCAACAGGTTCGACACGCGGCGTCCGCGGAAGCGGTGGCGAACCAGCGCGATCGCCATCGCGGTCCCGATCGCGGTCGAGATCAGGGTCGAAAGCGCCGCCAAGCGCAGGCTCGTGGAGAGCGCTTCGTTGAGTTCCGGCAGGTCGAACATCGTCCGCCAGTACTCGAGCGTGAAGCCGTCGTCGAGGCCGAAGGTGAGTTTGTCTTTCGGCGTGTCGCCGAAGGAGAAGACAGCGATGACGACGATCGGGATCAGCATGTAGGCGACTGCGAGCCCGGCGTAGATCGGCAGCGCGTTGTGGCGCAGCCAAGCCCAGGCTCGTGACAGCACCGTCATCACGCCTTCGCCTCCTCATCCTCGTCGCCCATGAACGCGCCGGTCCCGGCGAAGCGGATGTAGAGCGTGACCACGGCGAGGATCAGCGCCATCATCAGGAAGGAGAGCGCCGCCGCCTCCGGGTAGTCGCGCTGGTTCAGGTAGAGCGACTGGATCACGTTGCCGACCATCGCCTGGCTGGTGCCACCGAGCAGCTGCGCATTGATGTAGTCGCCGAAGGCGGGGATGAAGGTGAGCAGGACGCCGGCGACGACCCCCGGCATCGTCAGCGGCAACGTCACCTTGAGGAAGGCGGTCCGCGAGGACGAGTAGAGGTCCTTGGCCGCCTCGACCAGGCGCTGGTCGAGCCGCTCCAGGTTGGCGTAGAGCGGCAGGATCATGAACGGCAGGAAGTTGTAGGTGAGGCCGGCGATCACCGCGGCCGGCGTCGCCAGGACGCGGCCGTCCTCGGGCACCAGAGCCAGCGCCTGCAGCACGCTCACCACCGGGCTGTCGTCGCTGAGGATCGTTTTCCAGGCGATCGTCCGGATCAGGTAGGTGGTGAAGAACGGGGCGATCACCGCGAACAGCAGCAGTGCCTTGTAGCGGCCGGCGCGGAAGGCGATCGCGTAGGCGAGCGGGTAGCCGATCAGCAGCGCCAGCAGCGTCGCCGTGCCGGCGTAGAAGAAGGAGCGCAGGATCTGCGCCTCGTTGCCGGAGAGGGCGTCTGGGAAGTTCGACCAGGCCCAGGTGAGCTCGAAGCCGCCCGTCGTCAGCGAGCCCGAGTAGAGCGCCAGTTCGCCCATGAAGAACATGGGCACGACAAAGAAGAGGATGAGCCAGAGCAGGCCCGGTCCCAGCAGCCAATACGGGACCAGGCGTTGGCTCCGGATCCTCATCGGCTCAGCCCGTCAGCACGTTCTGCCAAGCCTCGTTTACCCGGTCCAGGTCGGGTGGGGTGTTCTGGCCCGTGCAGTTGCGGGTGAACTCCTCGGTGGGAAAGACGATCTCGCTCGTCGCGAGGTCCGACCCCTGTTTGTCGAGGATCTCTTTGACGCCTTCCACGGGGGAGATGTATTCGACGTAGTCCGTGATGTCGGCTGCGACCTCCGGCCGATAGACGAAGTTCATCCACTCGATCGCCGCGGCCGTGTTGGGGGCGCCGACCGGAATCACCATGTTTTCCGACCACCTCACGCAGCCCTCGGTCGGCATCCGCCATTCGGCGTTGTCGTTTTCGATGATCGAGGCGTCCCCGGACCAGCCGATCGCGGCGACGATGTTGCCGGCGGTCAGGTCCTCGGTGTAGTCGTTGCCGGTGAAGCGGCGAATCTGACCGGAGTCGGCCGCAGCGTCGAGTTTGTCGATCGCCACAAGCCACTGGTCGGCGCTGGCTTTGGCGGGATCGACCCCTTCGGCGAGCATCACCAGGGCCGGCGTTTCCCGGAGTTCGTCCAGCATCGTCACCTTGCCGCTGTATTTGGGGTCGAAGAGGTCGTTGACCGATTTGATCTCCGGGGCCTTCGAGGTATCGACCCAGATCCCGGTCATGCCTCCCTGCCATGGCACCGAGAACTTGCGTTCCGGATCGAACGCCGGGCTCGCCAGGCTGGGCACCAGGTTCTCGAAGACCGTCGGCAGGTCGTCGCGTTCGATCTCCTGCAGGTAGCCGAGGTCATGCATCTGCTCCGCCATGTAATCGGCGACCACGAAGAGGCTGCGCCCACCCGACTCTCCCTGCTCGAGCTGTGGCTGCAGCTTGCCGAAGAAGGCGTCATTGGAGTTGATGTCCTCGATGTAGTCGACGCTGACGCCGCTCTCTTTCTCGAACTCGGCGACGGTCCCGTTCGGGCCCGGGTCGATGTAGCCCGGCCAGTTCGAGAACGTCAGCTCGCCTTGCGCTTTGCCGCCTTCGGCGACGGTCGTCTCGCCGCCGTTGCCACCGCCGCCACCGCCGCCACAGGCGGTGACGCCGAGGGTCAGGGCGAGCACGGCGATCGCCGCGGCCACACGCATCCACGCCTCCTGACCTGGTCTCAGTCCGTCCGTTGCCATCCAGCTCACCCTCTTTCCAGTGCCTTGACATCCGGGTGCCCGGCCACGCTCGCGGCGGTTCCGCTCCCGGCTGATCCCATATCCCCCGAGTCACGCACGACGTGCATGTGCTCGGGATCCCAGCTCAGCTCTACCCTGGCGCCGCCCCCCGGCAACCGCTGCCGCTCGGCCTCGCTCGCGTTGGGGACGAGCACGGTCATCCGCACGTCGTCGCCGAGCCCGACGACGATCTGGGTCGCGGTGCCGAGGTAAAGCGAGCTCTCGACCACCCCCTCGACTCGCGGCAGCCCGTTCGAGCCGCCGCCTCCGGCCAGCTCGACCCGCAGCTTCTCCGGCCGCACCACCACGAAGCAGTCTTCGCCGGTGCTGAGTCCGCCAGTGTCGCCGCTAACTTCCGGCCCCTGCTCGAGCAGCACCTGGTCCGGCCCGGACACGGTCGCCGGCATCAGGTTGGAGACGCCGATGAAGCCGGCGACGAAGGTCGTCTTCGGCCGCTCATAGACGTCCTCGGGGACGCCGACCTGCTCGACCCGGCCGCGGTTCATCACCGCGATCCGGTCGCTCATCGTCAGCGCCTCCTCCTGGTCGTGGGTGACGTAGACGAAGGTGATCCCGACCTCGCGCTGGATCCGCTTCAGCTCTACCTGCAGGCCCTTGCGCAGCTTCAGGTCGAGCGCCCCGAGCGGCTCGTCGAGCAGCAGCACCTTCGGCAGGTTGACCAGGGCGCGGGCCAGCGCGACCCGCTGCTGCATGCCGCCGGAGAGCTGCGCCGGCTTGCGCTTCGCCTCGGCGCTGAGCCCGACTCGCTCCAGCTCGGCGCCGACCCGCTCGGCGATCTGCGCCCGCGGCAGCTTCTTGCGCTTCAGCCCGAAGGAGACGTTGTCCTCGACGCTGAGATGGGGGAAGAGCGCGTAGCTCTGAAAGACGGTGTTGGTCGGGCGCCGGTACGGCGGCAGCCCCGCCACGTCCTCGCCCTCGATCCGGATCTCGCCGCCGTTCGGCTGCTCGAAGCCGGCGATCATCCGCAGCGTCGTCGTCTTGCCGCAGCCGCTCGGCCCGAGCAGGGTGAAGAATTCGCCGCCTGGGAGCTCGAGGCTGAGCTCGTCGACCGCGAGCACCTCGCCGAACCGCTTGCTGACGTTCCTGAGTTCGACGCCCGAGCTGTTGCTGTCCGCTCTGGTCACGTCGATCTCACCCACCCCTCGTCAGTCCGCCTCTGCGGCGATCGGTTCCGGGGGAGGAGGCGGTTCCGGGGGAGGAGGCAGCGGCTGGGCCTGGTCGAGCAGGCCGGGCGGCGCGACTTCCCGCCGGCGCAAGAAGAACGGTTCGCGCTGGTGCCGGCGCCAGGCCAGCAGCAGCAGGAAACCGAGAACGAGGAAGCCAACACCGATCACCGCCGGCGGTGCTACGCCGAACCAGGAGGAGCCGGTGTAGGAATTTTCGGGATCCGCATAGTCGATCAGCGCCTTGAAGAACAGGTACCCGAGCAGCACCGCGCCAATCACCGGCGCGACCCCGATGAAGAGGAAGTTCTTCACCGACTTGCGCAGCTCGCGGCGGTAGTAGACGGCGCAGGCGACACCGGTGAAGGCGTAGTAGAAGGCGATCATCAGGGCCAGTGCCGAGAGGGAGTCGAAGAGGAAGTTTTCGCTGACCAGCTTCGAGGGCAGGTACCAGACCACCGCCAGCACCCCGATCGCCACGGTCGAGACAACGGGGGTGAAATAGCGCGAGCTGACCTCGCCGAGCGCGCTCGGCATCGCCTCCGCTCGCGCCATCGAGAGCGAGGTGCGCGAGGCGGGGAGGATCGTCGTCTGGGTCGAGGCGAGAGCGGAGACGACCACCGCGAGCAGCACCAGGTTGTCGAACGGGCTGCCCAGCACCCCGTTCGCGTAGCTGGCGAGGATCGCTTCGTTGTCTTCGAACGCCGCCGCCCCCGCCTCGCCCTTCCAGGCGACCAAGGCGGTGGCGACGCCGAGGTAGGTGACGAGCAGCAGCACGGTGCTGACCAGGCCGGCCAGCCCGGGCGCGGTCGCCGCTCCCTCGGTCTCCTCGTTGAGGTTGACCGCGCTCTCCCAGCCCCAGTAGATGAAGACGCCGAGCAGCAGCGCTCCGGTCAGGGCGCCGCCGCTGCCGATCTCGAACGGGTTGAACCAGGAGAGCGAGGGGTCGACCGCGGCGCCCGGCGCGTCGCCGCTGAAGACCTTGTAGATCGCGACCGCGGCGAACAGCAAGAGCGGCCCGATCTGGAGGACCATCAGCCCCTTCTGGACGTGGGCGGAGAGCTCGGTGCCGAGCACGCAGATCGTCGTCATCCCGGCGATCAGCGCCAGCGCCAGGATCGTCACCGCGGCCTTGCTTTCGACCAGCGATTCCGCCCCGATCAGTTCGAAGAAGGAGTAGGCGGCGACGTCGGCGAGCGAGCCGACGACGAGGATGCCGGTGACGCAGATCGCCCAGCCGGTGATCCAGCCCGACTGCGGCCCGATTGCCCGCGTCACCCAGGAGAAACTGGTGCCGCAGTCCTGGTCGGCGCGGTTCATGTAGTAGAAGGCCGCGGCGATGAAGAACATCGGCACGAAGGAGAGCAAGAGCGCCGCCGGCGCCTGGAAGCCGACGATGACGACGATCGAGCCGATCACCGCCGCCAGCGAGTAGGCCGGGGCAGTCGAGGCGAGGGCGATCGTGAGCCCGTCGCTGAACCCGATCGCGTCCTTCTTCAAGCCCTTCTCGCCAGTCTCCGATCCCATCTTTCCCCGACTCTCCACGTACCGGACCGTAAGCCTCGGCGGACTAGGGCACAAGTGGCGAATGTCCCAAAAGCACAGGCATCACTTGTACTAAACGTACAAGCTCAGAGCGGAGGCTTGACCCAATGACCACTTGCGTCTGGGCCAAGGCGGAGCTAGCGTTGTCCATATCGTCGTAGCGTGAGAGGAGGGCATGATGGCCACCGCGTCGTCGCAGGCAGCACTCGACACCGAGCTTCAGCAGCTGGCGCGCCGACATCTCTGGATGCACTTCTCGCGCATGGGGACCTACTCGCCCGAGCACGAGATCCCGATCATCACCCGCGCCGAGGGCTGTTACGTCTACGACGAGCACGGCAACCGTTACCTCGACGGACTCTCCGGTCTCTTCTGCGTCAACGCCGGCCATGGGAGGACTGAGTACGGCGAGGCGGCCGCGCGCCAGATCGAAGAGCTCGACTTCTACACGCTCTGGAGCTACGCTCACCCGCGGGCAATCGAGCTGGCGACGCGGATCGCCTCGCTGGCGCCCGGCGACCTCAACCGCGTCTTCTTCACCAGCGGCGGCTCGGAGGCGGTCGAGTCGGCGCTGAAGCTGGCCCGCAACTACCACCGCGTCCACGGCAAAGGCCAGAAGCACAAGTTCATCGCCCGCGAGGTTGCCTACCACGGCACCTCGCTGGGAGCCCTCGCCGCGACCGGGATCGCCGAGCTGCGCTCGCAGTTCGAGCCGCTGGCGCCGGGCGGCTGCCACGTGCCCAACACCAATGTCTACCGCTGGCCCGAGGACCGCCACGAACTCTGGGCCGCGGACGCGATCGAGGAGCGGATCGTCTTCGAGGGGCCAGAGACGGTCGCCGCGGTGATCCTCGAGCCGGTCCAGAACGCCGGCGGCTGCCTCGTCCCGCCCGATGGCTACTTCGAGCGGGTGCGTGAGATCTGCGACACCTACGACGTCTTGATGATCTCCGACGAGGTGATCTGCGCCTGGGGTCGCCTCGGCCACTACTTCGGCTGCGAACGTTTCGGCTACCAGCCCGACATCGTCACGGTTGCCAAGGCGCTGACTTCGGCCTACGCGCCGATGGGCGCGCTGATCGCCTCCGACCGCGTCGCCGAGCCGTTCATGCAGGGCGACGCCTCCTTCGCCCACGGCTTCACCTTTGCCGGCCACCCGGTCGCGGCGGCGATCGCGATGGCCAACCTCGACGTCTACGAGCGCGAGGACCTCTGCGGGCACGTGCTCGCCAAGGAGGGCGAGCTCCGCCAGATGCTCGAGAGCCTGCACGAGCTGCCGATCGTCGGCGACGTGCGCGGCGCTGGCTACTTCCACGCGATCGAGCTGGTCAAGGACAAGGAGACGAAGGAGAGCTTCGACGACGAGGAGTCCGAGCTGCTGCTGCGCGGCTTCCTCTCCGGCGAGCTCTACAAGCGCGGCCTGATCTGCCGCGCCGACGACCGCGGCGACCCGGTGGTGCAGCTGGCGCCGCCGCTGACCGCCGACAGCGAGCAGTTCGCGGAGATCCACGACGTCCTGCGCGGCGTCCTCTCCGACGCCTGGGAGCGGGTAGTTAGGTAGGCGGCGTGCTCACCGTCCAGAGCCTGCTCGACGAACTCGGTCTCGACCTCGCGGCCGGGGGCGAGGGGGCGGCGGCGCCGGTGCGCTGGGTCCACATCTCCGAGCTCGAGGACCCGACCCCGTGGCTATCCGGCGGCGAGCTGATGCTGACCACCGGGATCCCCCTCGACGGGGCCGCCAAGCAGCGCTCGTTCGTGCGATTGCTCGCCGACCGCAACCTCGCCGGGCTCGGCTTCGGGACCGGGTTCAGCCACAAGAAACTGCCGAAAGCGCTGGTCGAGGAGGCCGAGAAAAAGGACTTCCCGCTGTTCGAGGTGCCCTACTCGACCCCGTTCATCGCGATCACCGAGAAGGCCTTCGCCAAGCTCGTCAACGAGCAGTACGAGGTGCTGCAGCGCGGCATCGCCGTGCAGCGGCGGCTCGAGCGGCTGGTCCTCGAGGAGCGCGGCCTCGAGGAAATCGCGGCGACGGTCGCCTCCGCGGTCGGCGGCACCGTCGCCGTGCTCGACGGCCGCGGCGAGCGCCTCGCCGGGCGCGGCTTCCGCCGCCAGCTCTCCGCCGACGCGATCGGGGCGATCCGCAAGGAGGCGCTCGGCCACGTCGGCGATGGCCACCCCTTCGTTCCCTCCCACCCCTCGGTGGCCGGGCGCGCCCTGGCCCACCCCGTGATCTCGCCGGGGGGCGGGCCACCCCAGGCCTGGGTCGTGATCGTCCGCGACTCCGGTGGACTTGGCGACTTCGAGCGGCTGATCCTGCAGCAGGCGGTCGCCGTCGTCGCTCTCGAGCTGATGCGACGCCGTGTTGCGCGCGAGACCGAGCGCCGGCTTGCCGGCGACGTCCTCGCGGGCGCACTAGGGGGGCGGATGGAGGCATCAGAGCTGCGCCGGCGGCTGGAGCCATTCGGCATCGGCAACGAAGCGGCGGTGCTTGTCTTCTCCCTCGAGCACCCCGCTTCGGCCGTCGGTGCATTGGAACGCGCTCTTGCCGCCGACGCATGCCCGGCCGTGGTCGCGCCGCACGAGGTCGGCGACCGCGAGCTGCTCTGCGCGGTGGTCGACGCCGCCGATCGTGACCCACTCGACGTCGCCGCTGACGCGCGCCGCGCGCTCAGCCCCGAACGCGGCGCAGTCCGGGTCGCCGCCAGCCGCCCCGCTCCGCCGGAGCAGCTGCGCCATTCCTTCCACGAGGCCCGCTGCGCGTTGGAGGCGACGGCGCTCGGTAACGGCCATGCCCCGGAGGTCGCCTCCTGGCGCGACCTCGGCGCCTTCACCCTGCTGCTCTCGATCCAGGACGACGAGGCACTCGGCCTCTATTGCGACAGCGTGCTCGGCCCGATCGAGGAGGGGGACAAGGAGTACGGCGGCGAGCTGCTGCGCTCGCTCGAGGCCTTCATCGAGCAGAACGGCCAGTGGGAGAAAGCCGCGCGCGCCGTCTACTGCCACCGTCACACGTTGCGCTACCGCATGCGCAAGGTCGAAGAGCTGACCGGCCGCGACCTCTCGCGCGCCCACGACCGGATCGAGTTCTGGCTGGCCCTGCGGGCGAGGGAGCTGGTCGCATGAAGGTCGGGGTGCTGCGCGAGATCAAGGCCGACGAGTACCGCGTCGCGATCACCCCCGCCGGCGTGCGCGAGATGAGCGAGCACGGGCACGAGGTCCTGATCGAGGCCGGCGCCGGCGAGGGCAGCGCGATCGCCGATGAGGAACTCGCGGCCCAGGGAGCGACGATCGTCGCCGCACCGGAGGAGGTCTTCGAGCGGGCCGAGATGATCCTCCACGTCAAGGAGCTGCAGCCGGCGGAGATCGAGATGCTGCGCCCCGGCCAGCTGCTCTTCACCTACCTGCACCTTGCGCCGGACCCGGAGCAGACCAGTGCCCTCTGCCGGTCCGGCGCCACCTGCGTCGCCTACGAGACGGTCGAGGACGCGCAAGGGCGGCTGCCGCTGCTCGCCCCGATGAGCGAGATCGCCGGCAAGATCGCCACCCAGGCCGGCGCCTTCATGCTCGAGAAGCCGGAAGGCGGGCGCGGCATCCTGCTCGGCGGCGTGCCCGGCGTCGCCGCCGCCAACGTGCTCGTGATCGGCGGCGGCGTGGTCGGGATGAACGCCGCCTTCATCGCGATCGGGATGGAGGCCGACGTCTTCGTCTTCGACCGCTCGATCAACCGCCTGCGGGAGCTCGACAACGTCTTCGGCGGGCGCTGCTCGACCGTCTACTCGACCACGCTCGCGGTCGAAGAGATGCTGCCGTTGGCGGACCTGGCGATCGGCGCGGTGCTCGTCCACGGGGCCCGTGCGCCCTACGTGGTGCGGCGCGAGCAGCTCGGGTTGATGAAACCCGGCGCGGTCCTCGTCGACGTCGCGATCGACCAGGGCGGCTGCTTTGAGACCTCGCGGCCGACCACCCACCGCGACCCGACCTTCGAGGTCGACGGGATCATCCACTACTGCGTCGCCAACATGCCCGGCGCGGTCCCGATCACCTCGACCCACGCCCTCACCAACGCGACCCTGCCCTACGCGGTCGCGCTCGCCGACCACGGCGTCGCCGAGGCGATCCGGCGCGACCCCGGCCTGCGCCCGGGCGTCAACGTCGCCGTTGGCCAGGTCACGCATCCGGCCGTGGCCGAGGGGGTAGAGATGGACTACGTGCCGGTCGAGCAGGCCCTCGGCCTTGGACGAGCCTTGAAATCAGCATCCACGGGGAGAATCGAATGAGCACTTACGCGGTAGTCAACCCAGCCACCGGCGAGACGATCAAGGAGTACCCGGCGATCGGCGACGATGAGCTCAGCGCTGCGATCGAGCGGGCGGACAGGGCGTCTCGAACCTGGTCGAGCTCCTCGACTGTGGCGGAGCGCGCCGGGCTGGTGCGCAAAGTCGCCGAGCTGCACTCCGAGCGCCGTCAGCAGCTGGCCGAGATCATCGTCCGCGAGATGGGCAAGCCGATCGAGCAGGCGCTGATGGAGGTCGACTTCGCGGCCGAAATCTACGGCTTCTATGCCGACAACGCGGAGGAGCTGATGGCCGACGAGCCGATCGAGCTGCTCGGCGGCGAGGGCAAGGCGCTGGTCCGCCGCAGCCCGTTCGGGGTCCTGCTCGGGATCATGCCCTGGAACTTTCCCTACTACCAGGTCGCCCGCTTCGCCGGGCCGAACCTGACGATCGGCAACACGATCCTGCTCAAGCACGCGCCGCAGTGCCCGGAATCGGCCGAGGCGATGCAGCAGATCTTCGACGATGCCGGCTTCCCCGAGGGGGCTTACGAGAACATCTATGCCAGCAACGAGCAGATCGAGTGGGCGATCGCCGACCCACGCGTGCACGGCGTCTCGGTCACTGGCTCCGAGCGCGCGGGCGCCGCCGTCGCTGCGGTCGCCGGGCGTAACCTGAAGAAGGTCGTGCTCGAGCTCGGCGGCTCGGACCCCTTCATCTTGCTCGGCACCGACGACATGGATGGGGCCGCCGAGGCGGCGGCCGAAGCGCGACTCGACAACACCGGCCAGTCCTGCAACGCGGCCAAGCGCTTCATCGTCGCCGACGATCTCTACGACGAGTTCCTCGAGAAGTTCCGCGAGAAGTTCGCCGCCTCGAAGCCAGGTGACCCGACCGCCGAGGACACCGAGGTCGGCCCGCTCTCCTCGCAGACGGCGGCCGACCGGCTCGAGGACCAGGTCAAGCGGGCAATCGAGAACGGCGCCGAGGTCGTCGTCGGCGGAAAACGCGACGGCAACTTCTTCGAACCGACGATCCTCACCGGGATCGAGCCTGGCGACGAGGCCTCTCAGGAAGAGTTCTTCGGGCCGGTCGCGCAGGTCTACCGGGCCGGCTCCGAGGAGGAGGCGGTCGCTCTCGCCAACCAGACCCCGTTCGGGCTCGGCTCTTACCTGATGACCACCGACGAGGAGCAGGCCGAGCGGGTCGCCGACCGGATCGAAGCTGGGATGGTCTACGTGAACCTGGTCGGTGCCGACAGCCCCGAGCTCCCGTTCGGCGGGTTCAAGCGCTCGGGCTTCGGTCGCGAGCTGGGCCGCTACGGCGCCGACGAGTTCGTCAACAAGAAGCTGATCCGTAGCGCCTGAGAGACGTTTACGATCCAGCCCACGTGAGCCGACGGGTCAGGGGAATAGTCGCTGGGCTGCTGCTGGCGAGCGCCGTTTTCGCGGCGGTCGCCTACGCCGCCGAGGAAAACGCGACGATCGACACGCCGATCTGCCACGGGCGGCAGGCGAAGATCGTCGGCACCGACGGCAACGACGTCCTCTACGGGACGCCGGGCCGCGACGTGATCTGGGGCGGCCGTGGCGACGACAAGATCTACGGCAGCCTCGGCAACGACCTGCTCTGCGGTGGCCCCGGCGCCGACCTGATCCACGGCGGCCGTGGCAACGACGAGGTCGACGGCGGCGCCGGCGGCGGCGACCAGGCGATCGGCGACCTCGGCGACGACAAGGTTCTCGGTGGCGCCGGGCCCGGCGACGAGGCGGCTGGCGACCTCGGCATCGACATCGTCAACGGCGGTCCCGGCAAGGAAGACCTGGTCCACGGCGACTACGGCTACGACCGCATGTCCGGCGGCGCCGGCAAGGGCGACATCGCCTCCTTCGCCACCGATGTCGCCTCCCCAAACGGTGCGGGGGTCTGGGTTTCCCTGGTCAAGCACCGTGCCTACGGCGACGGCCACGACAAAGTCTTCGGCTTCGAGAGCATCGAAGGCTCGGCTTTCAAAGACACCCTGATCGGCCACAAGCAGGGGAACGCGATCGATGGCGGTCCTGGTAACGACCGGTTGCTAGGGGGCGGTGGGCCCGACAGCCTCGACGGCGGCCAGGGTAGGGACGGCTGCCAGGGCGCGAAGGGACACACGGTCTCCTGCGGGAAGGAAAGGAAACCGAAGGCCACCGCTTACATCCAGCTTGACCCGACCCCGGGCGGTGGTGCGGGGCTCGAGATCGTCGGCGGCGGGGGCCGTGACGAGTTCGTCGTCGCCTTCGACGAGGTGAGTGCGGCGTTCGGGGTGAGCTCCTCCGGGCCGATGGCGATCGGACCCGGCTGTACGCGGCCGCCGGGCGTCGCTACCCAGGTCGCGTGTGAGGCCGGGGGTCCGGGGCGATGGCTGATGGCCGACCTCGGCCCCGGCAACGACAAGCTGCGGGTCGAAGGCTCGCTGCTTGCGGTCGGTAGCGTCCGCTTCGCCGGCGGCTCAGGCAACGACACGATTCGCGGGGGACCCGAGGACGACTTGATCGAGGCCGGCCCCGGTGCCGACAAGCTCTACGGCGGCGCCGGTGCGGACGGCTTAGTCGGCGGCCTACCCGGGCCTACCTACCTCTACGGCGGGCCCAACGGCGACCTGCTCGCCGCCGGAGGGGGCTGCGCAGGCGGCGCCCTGGTCGGCGGCCCGGGCCGGGACGACGCCTCCTTCGCCGAGACCCAGGCTCACCCGGGGCTGCTGATCGTCTCCTTCCCGAAGCGCTCCGCCTGGATCGACGAGATCAAGGGCTGCGACAGCGTCCACCTCTCGCGTACCAACGAGGACATGGAGGGCTCCTTCGACTGGGATGTCCTGATCGGCGACGGTCGCGCCAACAGCATGCTTGGCCAGCCGGGCGAAGACGTGTTCATTGGCAACGGCGGCGACGACGTGATCGACGCCCGCGACGGCGTTCGCGACTTCTCGATCCAGTGTGGGCGCGGCCAGCCGCCGCGCAAGAAGAAGAGCGGCAAAGGCTTCACCAAGCCGACCGGGAAGGCGGCGGGCCGCGCTCTCACCGACTCCTTCGACCCGGAGCCGTTCAAATGCGCGACCGTCAAGCACGGCACTCCGGTGCCGGGCCTGCACGGCTGAGCACGGTTCTGACTAGGCTTCGTTCGTGGAACCGAAGACCGCGAGCGGAGACGAGGCGGCGGCCGTGGCCGCGGCGATCGCGCGGTTCGAGGCGGAGCTCGTTGGGACGCCGGAGGAGGCCGGCCAGGCGCTCGGCGCCTGGCAGCGGGCGGCGCTGATCGAGGGTGTCGGCGCCAAGCAGACGGCGCAGGATCTAGAAGGAGGACCGAAATGGCTGTCGTGAAAATCATCGAGCTGGTCGGCAGCTCGAAAACCTCGACCGACGACGCGGCGAAACAGGCGCTGAGCCAGGCCCAGGGCACGCTGCGCAACATCCGCGCCGTCGACATCGTCTCGACCGGGATCCGCGGCGAGAACCTCGACGAGTACCGGGCCCACGTGCGCGTCGCCTTCCTGATCGAGGGGACGGAGATCGACTGATGGCGGATCCGGCGAATGAGGCGGCCGCTCCCGAGGAAGGCGTCCGCGAGGTCTCCCGCGAGGAGGCCCAGAAGCTGATCGACGGGGGTGCGCAGCTGATTGACGTGCGCGCCGAGCACGAGTGGGAGGCGGGCCGGATCGCCGGCGCCACCCACCTACCGCTAGCCGAGCTGGCCGAGCGCACCGGCGAGCTCGACAAGGAGCGCCCGGTCGTCCTCTACTGCCGGGGCGGCAACCGCTCCTCGATGGCGGCGGCGGCCCTGGCCGAGGCCGGCTACGACGCGGTGAAGATGAGCGAGGGGATCGTCGGCTGGGGGGAGGCGGAACTGCCGCTCGAGCCAGAGGCCGGCTACGTCGCCGAGTCCGGCGAGGCCGCGGCAATTCTCCAAGCGCGCAAGAAGGGTTAGGTAACTCCCTGAGCAGGAAATACCTTAATCCCTGTCAGGTTTTGCTATTTTCCTCGCATGGATGTAGTCGTGGCAGAGAACAAGGAGCAGCGCGGCAAAGGCCGCGTCGGCTCGGTCGAGAACCCGGAGACCTACGAGAACGTCCCCGGGCACATTATCCCGATCATCGAGCGCGAGTTCGACGATTTCGACAACGAAGCGGAGCGGTTCCTCGGCGGCGAGCTGGCCGAAGACCAGTTCATCGGCTTCCGGCTCAAACAGGGCGTCTACGGCCAGCGCCAGCCCGACGTGCAGATGGTCCGCGTCAAGCTGCCGTTCGGCGGCGTCACCCCGGAGCAGATGGACGCCTTCGCCACGGTGGTCGAGAAATACGCGCCTCTCAACAAGGGCCACGTCACCACCCGTCAGAACATCCAGATCCACCACGTGCCGCTGCGCGACATGGAGGAGCTGATCCGCGAGATCTCCGCGGTCGGCCTCTCCTCCCGCGAGGGCTGCGGCAACACCGTGCGCAACGTCACCGGCGATCCTTGGGCCGGCGTCGCGCCCGACGAGATCTTCGACCCGACGCCCTACGCCGGCGCCTACGTCCGCTATTTCGTCCGCCACCCGACGACGCAGCTGATGCCGCGCAAGATCAAGACCGCCTTCAGCGGCTCCGACGAGGACCGCGCGATCACCGGCATCCACGACATCGCCTTCATCAGCCGCGAACGGGACGGGATCAAGGGCTTCGAGGTTCGGGTCGGCGGCGGCACCTCGATCATGGCTCGGGTCGCGCCGACCGTCTACGAGTTCGTCGAGGCCGACAACGGCGACTACCTCAAGGTTGCCGAGGGCATCTTCCGCATCTTCGATCGCCAGGAGTGGCTGCGCGTCAATCGCGCCCGCGCCCGGATCAAGGTCCTGATCGACAAGATCGGGATCGACGCCTTCCGCGAGCAGCTCGACGAGGAGCTCGAGGGCGATTGGGTGGAAGAGCGCGACTTCGACGCCGACCTGGTCACGCGCCTGCGCTTCGACGACGACGAGGAAGAGGTGGCCCCGCCGGTGCCGCCCGCGCCGGCTTCGCCGAACGGCGACACCTCTGAGTTCGAGCGCTTCCTGCAGGGCAACGTCGAGGCGCAGCGCCAGGAGGGCTTCTCGACCGTCGAGGTGAAGATCACCCGCGGCGACCTCACCCCGGAGCAGTTCCGCGGCCTCGGCCAGATCATGCGCGAGTACACGGGCGGCCACGCGCGTAGCACCGTGCAGCAGAACTTCGTCCTGCGCTGGGTCCGCGACGAGGCCCTCTACGACGTCTGGCAGCGGCTTACCGCGCTCGGACTCGGCGAGGCCGGCGCACGCGAGATCACCGACGTGGTCAGCTGCCCCGGCACCGACAGCTGCAAACTCGGCATCACCAGCTCGATGGGCCTCAACCGGGCGATCAAGGAGCGGGTCGAGGAGATGCAGATCAGCGACGAGCTGACCAAGAAGATCCACATCAAAATGAGCGGCTGCCCGAACGGGTGCAGCCAGCACCACATCGCCAACATCGGCTTCTACGGCGCCTCGCTGAAAGTCGGCGAGCGCCAGCTGCCCGCCTACATCCCGCACGTCGGCGGCAACTTCGAGGGCGGCGAGGTCGTCTTCGGCAAGCGGTTGAAGTCGCGGCTCCCGGCCAAACGAGTCCCGGAGGCGGTCGAGCGCTGGGTGCGGCTTTACGAGTCCGACCGCCACGAGGGCGAGGAGTTCAACGCCTTTGTCGAGCGGGCCGGAGCAGAGTCCTTCGAAGCGGCGGTCAAGGACCTCACCTTGCCGACCGAGTTCAGCCTCGAGACGATGCAGGAGTTCATCGACTGGAACCGCTCCAGCCCCTACAAAGTCGAGCGTGGCGAGGGGGAGTGCGCCATATAAGCGCGCCGACTTCACGATGAAGCCGCCTCCGGTCACCCTCTCCGGCACCGTGCCGACAATCACCGACCTCGACCACGAGGCGATCGCCGCCGAGCTCGAGCAGCGCACCGCCGAGGAGGTGCTTGAGTGGATGTTCGAGCAGTTCGGGGCCGAGCACTACATCGCCTGCTCGTTCCAGAAAACGAGCTCGGTGACCGCGCACATGGCGAGCCAGGTAAACCCCGAGGCGCGCTTCTTCTACCTCGACACCGACGTCCTCTTCGAGGAGACCTACGAGACCCGCGACCGGCTCGCCGAGGCGCTGGGGATCGAGTTCGACCGCTTCCACAACCTGACGCTCGAGGAGCAGGCCGAGCAGTACGGCGACGAGCTCTGGAAGAGCGACCCCGACTCCTGCTGCGGTTTGCGCAAGGTCGAGCCGATGCGGCGCGCCCTCGCTTCCGTAGACTGCTGGGCCGCTGGCGTCCGCCGCGGGGACTCCGCCTCTCGGGCGAAGACGCCGAAGTTCGGCTGGGACAAGAAATTCAACCTCTGGAAGCTAAATCCGCTCGCTGACTGGTCCGAGCGCGACGTCTGGAACTACATCCGTGAGCACCACCTCCCGTACAACCCGCTGCACGATCAGGGCTACCCTTCGATCGGGTGCACCCACTGCACGCAGCCGGTCGGACCGGGCGGTTCGCCGCGCGACGGGCGCTGGAACGGGATGGCAAAGACCGAGTGCGGGATCAATTAGCGCCGCGGCTGCCACGGCCGTGTCCGGCGGACCCCGCCGATAGCCGAGCAGACGCAAGGAACCGGTGATGGAGAAAGCAACCACGGTGCGCACCGCAGCCGTCGAGTTGACCGACCTCGACACGCTCGAGGCCGAGTCGATCCACATCATCCGTGAGGTCGTCGCCGAGTTCGAGAACCCGGTGATGCTCTTCTCCGGCGGCAAGGACTCGGTGCTGATGCTCTACCTGGCCCGCAAGGCGTTCGCGCCGGCGCCGGTCCCGTTCCCGATCATGCACGTCGACACGGGGCACAACTTCCCCGAGGTGATCGAGTTCCGCGACCGCCAGGTCGAGGAGCTAGGGCTGCGGCTCGAGGTCGCCTCGGTCCAGGAGCTAATCGACGCCGGCCGGATCAAGGTCGGGCACGAGCTGGAAAGCCGCAACCGCCACCAGACCGTGGCCCTGCTCGAAGCGCTGCAGAACGGCGGCTTCGACGCCGTCTTCGGCGGCGGCCGCCGCGACGAGGAGAAGGCACGGGCCAAGGAGCGGGTCTTCTCCTTTCGCGACAAGTTCGGCCAGTGGGACCCGAAGAACCAGCGCCCCGAGCTCTGGAGCCTCTACAACGGCCGCCACCGCAAGGGCGAGCACATCCGCGTCTTCCCGATCTCCGACTGGACCGAGCTCGACGTCTGGCGCTACCTCGCCCGCGAGGAAGTCGAGCTGCCCTCGATCTACTTCGCCCACGAGCGCGAGGTGGTCGACCACGAAGGCCTGCTGATGGCCGTCAACGAGTTCTTCCCGCTGCCCGAGGGGGCGACCGTCGAACGGCTGATGGTGCGCTACCGGACGGTCGGCGACGCCACCGGCACCGGCGCCGTGCTCTCGCAGGCGACCGAGTACGAGGCGGTGATCGAGGAGACCGCGGTCTCGCGGATCACCGAGCGCGGCGCGACCCGCGGCGACGACCGCTTCTCGGAAGCGGCGATGGAGGACCGCAAGAAGGAAGGCTATTTCTAGTGCCCTCGGAGCTGCTGCGCATAGCCACCGCGGGTTCCGTCGACGACGGCAAGTCGACCCTGATCGGGCGGCTGCTGCACGACACCAAATCGATCTTCGAAGACCAGCTCGAGTCGATCGAGCAGACCTCGCAGAAGCGCGGCAATGAGGAGACCGACCTGGCGCTGCTGACCGACGGTCTGCGGGCCGAGCGCGAGCAGGGGATCACGATTGACGTCGCCCACCGCTATTTCGCGACGCCGAAGCGCAAGTTCGTGATCGCCGACACCCCCGGTCACATCCAGTACACGCGCAACATGGTCACCGGTGCCTCGAACGCGAACCTGGCGCTGCTCCTGGTCGACGCCCGCAAAGGAGTGCTCGAACAAACCCGGCGCCACGCTCTGCTCTCCTCGCTGCTGCGGGTCCCGCACCTGGTCCTCTGCGTGAACAAAATGGACCTGGTCGATTACGAGGAGTCGATCTACGACGAGATCCGCGAGGAGTTCACCGCCTTCGCCGCCAAGCTCGAGATCACCGACCTCGATTTCGTCCCGGTCTCCGCTCTCAACGGCGACAACGTGGTCGAGCGCTCGGCCAACATGCCCTGGTTCGACGGGCAGCCGCTGCTCGGCCAGCTCGAGGACGTCCACATCGCCTCCGACCGCAACCTGGTCGACAACCGCTTCCCGGTCCAGTACGTGATCCGGCCGCAGTCGGCCGAGCACCGCGACTACCGTGGCTTCGCCGGCTCGGTCGTCGGCGGCATCTTCAAGCAGGGCGACGAGGTGATGGTCCTGCCCTCGCGCAGGACCTCGACGATCACCCAGATCGACACCCCCGACGGCGCCGTCGCCCAGTCCTTCCCGCCGATGGCGGTGACGCTGCTGCTCGAGGACGAGCTCGACATCTCGCGCGGCGACATGATCTGCCGCCCCTCCAACCAGCCGACCGCGAGCCAGCGCTTCGAGGCGATGGTCTGCTGGTTCGACGAGACGTCCTCGCTGCGGACTGACGTGCAGTACCAGCTCAAGCACACGACCCGTTGGGTCGCCGCCGAGGTCGAGGAGTTGCGCTACGAGCTCGACGTCGACACCTTGCACCGCGACCTCGAGGCGGAGACGCTCGAGGTCAACGACATCGGCCGGATCTCGATCCACACCGCCTCGCCGCTCTTTATCGACGAGTACCGGCTCAACCGGACCACCGGCAGCTTCATCCTCGTCGACCCCCACACCGACCTCACCGTCGCGGCCG
The DNA here is from genome assembly GCA_963846515.1 of uncultured Solirubrobacterales bacterium. Classification (GTDB taxonomy): domain Bacteria; phylum Actinomycetota; class Thermoleophilia; order Solirubrobacterales; family 70-9; genus VAYN01. Next base: position 408,998 of record CAWJWC010000006.1, read on the forward strand.
GGATGATCATCGGCACCGCCGGGGAGCCGGGCGTGGCCCGGGCGGAAGCACCGGTCGCCGAGAACATCACCTTCCACCCGAGCAAGCTCTCGCGCGAGGAGCGCTGGGGGGCGCTGGGGACGAGCGGGGCGACGATCTGGATGACCGGCCTCTCCGGCTCGGGCAAGTCGACGATCGCGACCGCGGTCGAGCACACCCTGGTCTCCAGCGGCCGCTTCGCCTACATGCTCGACGGCGACAACCTGCGCCACGGGCTCAACGCAAACCTCGGCTTCAGCGAGGAGGACCGGGCCGAGAACGTGCGCCGGGTCGGCGAGGTGGCGAGGCTGATGGCCGAGGCGGGCGCGATCTCAATCGTCTCCCTGGTCAGCCCCTACGCGGCCGAGCGCGACAAGGTCCGCGCCGCCCACCAGGAGGCCGGCATCCCCTTCTTCGAGGTTTTCGTCGACACGCCGCTGGAGGAGTGCGAACGGCGCGACCCGAAGGGCCTCTACGCCAAGGCCCGCGCCGGCGAGATCGCCAACCTGACCGGAGTCGGCAGCCCCTACGAGGCCCCCGAGCGCCCCGAGCTGACGCCGGACCCCGACCTGGAGACGGCAGTCCGCCAGGTCCTCGGCCTACTGAGCTAGGCGCTTCAGGACCTCAGCGTCCTCTTCGAGCCGCCGTTTTAGGCGCTTCTGGAAATCCTTGTCGCTGCGTTTCGCTGCGATGTGGTTGTCGATGGCTTCGCGCACAGCCTCCGAGATCGGCATGTCATCTGCGCGAGCAATTGCGGCAAGCTCGGCGGCTTTGTCCTGGGGGAGGCGCAGGCTCATTGCCTTTGAGGTCATAACCGTGATCTCCTTGTTCAAGTACATGAAAATATCCGAATAAATAATACATAAATAGAGACACCAAAAATAAAACCTCGCTATCTTGGTCCTGGTATGGGCGAGAACTTGACGCGTGAGGACTTCTTCCGCATCGCTAGTGCAGCACTCGGGGTTCCAGTCGTGCAGGTCCGCCAAATGCCACAGATCCCCCTGGCTGAGTCGGCGCCGGCGAGCAGGGCCGCGCCCCCTACCGCCGAGGCAGGGACGACGAAGGTGTGGCTGGAGGTGCCGCCGGCCATCCGCACGACGTGCGGGACGACGAGGCCGAGGAAGCCGAGCAGGCCGGCGATCGCCGCTGAGGCGGCGGCGAGCAGCGCGGCGGCGATCCCGGCGCCGAGCCGGATCGCCTGGGGCCGCGAACCAAGCGAGGCGGCGACGTCGTCGCCCAGCGCCAACCGGTCGAGCGGCCGGATCAGGAAGAGGACGACGAGGAAGCCGGCGAGGAAGTAGGGCCAGATCGTCTCCAGGTCGCGCCAGCCGCTCGAGGTGAGGCCGCCGGCGATGAAGAAGATGGCAGAGGGCGCCCGTTCCGGGAAGGCGGCGAGCAGCCCCGTCGTGCCGGCGGTGAACAGCGAGAGCATCGCGATCCCGGCCAGGACGACCTTGCCGACGCTGCCGCGGTTGCGCCCGGTCCAGGCGAAGGCGAAGACCAGCCCCGCCGCCAGCAGGCCGAAAACGAGCGCGGTCAGCGGCAGCAGCGCGATCTCGCCCGGCAGCAGGATGATGATCAAGATCGCGCCGAAGCCGGCACCGCCGGTGACCCCGATGACGTCGGGGGAGGCGAGGGGGTTGCCGAGCGCCCCCTGCAGAATCGCGCCGGCGATCCCCAGCGCCGCCCCGACCAGGAGCGCCTCGACCGTGCGTGGCAGCCGCAGGGTCTCGACGATCTGTTGCTCGGTGGGACTGCCCGCGCTGCCGAAGAGGATGTCGATGACTTCGCCGAACGGCACGCGGACCGCGCCGAAGGCCAGCGAGGCGAGGGTCGCCGCGAGCAGCGCGGCGAGCAGGGCCGCGAAGACCAGGGTCCGGCGCGCCACCTAGTTCTTCAGGTAGGCGCTGCGGACCCTGCGGATCGTGTGGGCGATGTCGGTGCCGGCCTGCAGCAGCGAGTTATCGACCGAGATGTAGACGCGGCCGTTGCGGGCCGCATTGGTGCTCGACCAGGCCGGATTCGAACGCAGGTACTCGGTCAGCGAGGGGATGTCCTCGGCGTTGGCGTGCGGCACGGCGATGATCACGTCCGGGTTGTCGGCGACCACGACTTCGTCGGAGATCCGCTCGAAGCCGAAGCTGGAGCTGACCCCGCCGGTCAGCAGTTGCCGCCGGCCTTGATGACGATGTCGCCGCCCCAGCTGTTCGGCAGGAAGGTGAAGGGGGTGCGGCCGACCCCGAGGATCACCATCACCTTGGGCCGCTTCTCGATCCCTTCGCGAGCGGTGGCCACCTGTTTCTTCATCCTCTGCAGGAGGTCGCGCGCGTAGTGCTTGCGGCCGACGATCGTGCCGATCTTGAAGGTGTCGGCGAAGGCGCCCTTGATCGACTGCGGGTCGTGGAGGACGACGTCGATTCCCAGCCCCTCCATCGCCTGGTTGCCCTTGGCCCAGGTCCGCGAGGAGAAGACGAGGTCGGGGTCGAGCGAGGCGAGCTGCTCGAGGTTGGGCCCGTTCGGGTGAGCGAGGGGAAGGGTCGTGACCCCTTTCAGTTTCGGCGAGAAGCGCTCGCTGCCGCCGAGCGTTTCGCCGATCGCGATCGGGGTGCCGCCGAGCTTGACGAGGGTGTTGGCGGCGAACGGGGTCAGCGCGACGATCCGCTTTGGCGCCGCCGCCGCGGCGGCGGCGGGCAGGGCGAGGGCAATCAGGAGTGCCAGCGCCGCACCCCATCCGAGCAAAGTCGATGACTTACCGGGGCTATGGCCCCGGTAAGTCATCAACGAAGAAATCTCGGACTTCCCCTCACGCCGCGACCCGCGCGTCGATCACGTCGTAGCTGCGGACCTCGGAGCCGTGGGCTAGCTCGCCGTCAGCGTGGCGGTGGCTTATCTTGAACAGGTCGCTGTTGACCCAGCCCGTGAACGCCTCCTTGCTCTCCCAGCGGGAGAGCACGACGTACTCGCCGTCGCGGTCGCGGCGCAGCAGCTCAAACCCGGCAAACCCCTCGGCTTTGTGCGCATGGCTCTCACGCTCAAGGAAGGCTTCTCGAACGCCTCGCGGCGCTCCTCTTTCACGTGCACAACATTCATCACCAGGTACAAGGCTTCGGCTCCTTTGGTCTTAGGGCAGCCTAATTAGGGTAGCCGAAGAAAATAAGCGGCGTCGTAGGCCCCTCCCAGACACTCAACACGGCCGCAGGCTCGTGTGTCTGGGGAGGGGCCTACGACGCCGCCTGCGGCTTGGGAGGAACCTGAGGCTCGCCCAGCCCGTAGGTCTCGTACGCGCCGAACTTCGCGAAGGTCTTGTGCGTCGGCCCGTGGTAGTCCGAGGAAGCGGTGGGCATCAGACCCAGCTCGTCGCAGAGCTCGAGCAGGTGCCTGGTCTGCTCCTCGGAGTGGGTCGGGTAGAAGGTCTCGACCCCGTCGGCGCCGAGCGAGCGGATCAGGTCGTCGACCTCGTGCGGCGCCTCGATGTCCCAGTAGGGGTGGGCGATCACGGCGACGCCGCCGGCTTCGCGGATTAGCTCGATCGCCTGCGCGGCGGTCGGCCACTTGCGGGGGACGAAGGCTTTCGCCCCCGGCACCAAGTACTCCTCGAAGAAAGGGCCGAGGTCGCCCGTCGCTCCGGCGGCCTTGGCGATGTGGGGGCGACCGATCGAGAGCGCGTCGCCGGCCTCGCGCACGGCGTCCTCGAGGTGGATGTCGAAGCCCTCCTGGCGCAGCTTGGCGATGATTTCGCCGGCGCGGGAGACCCGCTCGTGCTGCGCGCGCTCGCAGGCCGGTGCGATCTTCCCGAGGTCGACCCAGTAGCCGCAGACGTGCAGGTCTTCGGCGTACTCGTGGACGCAGGACATCTCGATCGCGGGGACCAGCTCGATCCCGACCCGCTCCGCTGCGGCCGCCGCCTCGGCCACGCCGGCGATCGCGTCGTGGTCGGTCAGGGCGAGCGTGGTCACGCCGGCCGCGGCGGCCCGCTCGACTACCTCTCCCGGCGCCAGCTGACCGTCGGAGACGGTCGAATGCGACTGAAGCTCGATCAACACGACGGCGCAGCCTATTCGCACCGGCCCCGTTAGAGGGACGCGGGTACCCCCTCCGAACGGCTTGTACTTTTTTGACGCAGCGCGATCTCGGACGGCCTCGGGCGACTCTCAAAAAAGTTGAGAGAGGTGGGGTACCCGCGTCCCTCCCCGCCGCACCGGAGATAAATAGACTGCGCCGCCGTGTTTCAGAAGGTGCTCATAGCCAACCGCGGCGAGATCGCGATCCGGGTCGCCCGCACGCTGAAGGAGATGGGGATCGGCTCGGTCGCCGTCTACTCGGAGATCGATCGCGACGCGCCGCACGTGCGCGAGGCCGACGAGGCTTTCCTGATCGGCCCCGCGGTCCCGGCCGAGAGCTACCTCAACATCCCGAAGATCATCGAGACGGCGAAGCAGGCCGGGGCGGAGGCGATCCATCCCGGCTACGGCTTCCTCGCCGAGAACGCCCAGTTCGCCCGCGCCTGTGCCGAGGCCGACGTCGTCTTCATCGGTCCGCCGCCGGAGGCGATCGAAGCGATGGGCTCGAAGACCAAGGCGCGCGAGATCATGGCCGAGGCAGGAGTGCCGATCGTGCCGGGCGCGACCGAGCCGGCCAAGGACATCGAGGAGGCTCGGCAGCAGGCGGATGACGCCGGCTACCCGGTTGCCTGCAAGGCCGCGGGCGGCGGCGGCGGCAAGGGCTTCCGCGTCGCGATGACCCCCGACGACCTGGCGGAGGCGTTCGAGGGCGCCGGCCGCGAAGGCGAGAAGTTCTTCTCCGACGACCGCGTATACGTGGAGCGCTACCTCGAGGACCCGCGCCACGTCGAGGTCCAGGTGCTCGCCGACGGGCACGGCAACGTGATCCACCTCGGCGAGCGCGACTGCTCGATCCAGCGCCGTCACCAGAAGGTGATCGAGGAGGCGCCCGGCCCCCAGGTCGACGAGGAGATGCGGGCGCGGATCGGCAAGATCGCCACCGACGCGGCCGCCGCGGTCGGCTACCGCGGCGCCGGCACGGTCGAGGGCATGCAGGTCGGCGACGAATACTTCTTCCTCGAGATGAACACCCGGGTCCAGGTCGAGCACTGCGTGACCGAGATGGTCAGCGGCGTCGACATCGTCCGCGAGCAGGTGCTGGTCGCGGCCGGCGAGGCGCTCTCGCTCGGCCAGGAGGACGTCGAGCTGCGCGGCTGGGCGATCGAGTGCCGGATCAACGCCGAGGCGGCCCACAAGAAGTTCGCCCCGGCGCCGGGCGCGATCGCCGCCTACCGCGAGCCGGCCGGGCCGGGCGTGCGGGTCGACTCCGGGGTCGAAGCCGGCTCCGAGGTGACCCCGATGTACGACCCGATGGTGGCCAAGCTGATCGTCTGGGACGTCGACCGCGAGCACGCGACGCGACGCATGCTGCGGGCGCTCGCCGAGTACGAGATCGGCGGCCTCACCACCCTGATCCCCTTCCACAAGGCGATCCTCGCGACCGAGCAGTGGGCGCGGGGCGAGACCTGCCGCGACCTGATGGAGGACCGCGACTGGCTCAAGTCGACGGCGCCGGAGGAGGTCGACCCACCAACGCCGAGCGAGGACGGCGGCGAGGTCGTCACCCGCGACTACAAGGTCGAGGTCTCGGGCAAGCTCTTCGACGTCAAGGTGATCGGCGAGGCTGCCGCCGGGGCCGTTGCGTCCGCGGCAGGCGACAGGACACCGCCGAAGCGCAAGCGCAAGGCCGGCGGCGGCGGGGGCGCCTCCAGCGAGGCTCTGGTCTCGCCGCTGCAGGGCACCGTCTTCAAAGTCAACGTCGAGCAGGGGGCCGAGGTCGCCGAGGGCGACCTGATCTGCGTGATCGAGGCGATGAAGATGGAGAACGAGATCGCCGCCCACCGCTCGGGCAAAGTCACCTCGCTGAACGTCGAGGTGGGAGGAGCGGTGTCGAGCGGAGACACGCTAGCCGTGATCGAGTAGCAGAGCTGACGCTGGTTGGGGAGGGCTGGGCACCCCTCCGAACGGCTTGTACTTTTTCGGCGGAGTGACCACTCGGACGGCTGGCGGCGATGACCGAAAAAGTTGAGAGAGGTGGGGTGCCCAGCCCTCCCCCGCACAGCCTTATTTCTGCTGCTGCTGTTTCTGTTCTTTCTGCTGCTCTTCCCGTTCTTCGCGCCGCTTTTCCCGTTCCCGCTGTTCCTTTTCTTTCTGCCGCTTGATTTCTCGCTGCTGCTTCGCCGTCAGCGGGATTTTTTCCGCCACCGTCTGGCATTTTTTGCCGACGCAGGTGGCGAGGCGGCGCAGTTCGGTCGAGAGGAAGTTGCGAATCGGGAAGAGGTTCTTGTCGCGGACTTTGTTGTTCAGCTCGTACGGGTCTTTGTTGATGTCGTAGAGCTCTTTTTCCCCGTTCGGCCATTCGATGTACTTGTAGGGGCCGAGGCGGATCCCGATGTAGTCCTTGGGCGGGGCGACGATCGAGGCGCCCGCTTCGTCACCGCGGACGCGGCTGGTCCCGGCCCGCGCGGTCGCCAGTGGCACGCCGCCCTGGGCGTTGACGTCGTTGGTCTCGACGAAGGACTCGAAGAGGATCGGGCGGCGGGTGCGCAGGGCCGGGTCGACCATGTAGGGGACCAGCGAGCGCCCGTCGATGCTTTTGTCCGCCGTGGCGCCGGCCAGCTCGAGGATCGTCGGGGCGATGTCGACGTTTGCGGCGAGCTCGCCGGTCGCGCTGCCCGGTTTGATCCCCGGGCCGCGGATCAGCAGCGGCACGTGGGTGGCCGGCTCGTAAGCGAGGAACTTGCCGCCGGTGAGGCGGTGCTCGCCGTAGAAGAAGCCGTTGTCGGAGGTGAAGACGATGTAGGTGTTGCGCAGCCGGCCCATCGCGCCGAGCGTGTTGATCACTTGCTGGACGCCGTCGTCGACCGCGCGCAGCGACTCCAGCCCCTTCTGGTAGTAGGTGCGGTAGGCGTGGGTCTCGGTCGGCGAGAGGTAAGGGGCTTGGCGGATGAACAGCGGCTTGTCATTGGCATTGCCCTCGTTGAAGCCTTCCGAGGGACCGTGCGGGTAGGCCGCCCCGGCGAAGGAGTCGTAGTGGCGGGTCGCCGGCTCGGGCCCAGCCGGGCGGCGGAAGTCGCCGTGCGGGGCGGTGTAGTCGAGCTGTAGGTAGAAGGGCTGTTCGGACGGGGTCCCGAACATCTCTTCGCTGGCGATCCGCGTAAGCACGTCGGTCTCGTATAGGCAGGGCAGCCCGTTGAGCGGGGCGAAGGGGCAGCCGAAGTCGTCGCGCGGGCCGTATTCGCGAGTGTCCCAGCTGCCGGAGTCGCCGATCGGCCCTTCCAGCGCGCCGTTGTTGTTGAGCGTGTAGCCGTAGAAGTAGTGGTGGGTGTCGGCTTTGATCACCGAGTGCCAGGCGTTCCAGCCGGGCGGCACGTATCTGCCGTCGTCGTAGGGCTCGTCGCCGTAGCCGTTGAGGAACTTGCCGATGTGGATCGTGCGGTAGCCGGCCCCCTGCAGCCAGGTCGCGAGGTTGTGGCTGTTGGCGAGACGGAAGCTGAACCCGGTCGAGCCCCCGTTCGGCGGCACGTTGCCGCGCACGTTGTGGTTGTGCGCGTAGCGCCCGGTCAGGAGGCTGACCCGCGAGGGGCAGCAGAGGGGGTAGGGGATGTAGTAGCGGTTGAAGCTGATTCCTTTGCCGGCGATCGCGGCGAGCGTGTTCGGCATCGCCGGGATCGGGGCGCCGCCGGGGGGCGTGTAGGTCGCGTAGAGCTGGTCGAGCGTCTGGTCGTCGGTCTGGATCACGACGAAGTTCGGTTTCTGCCCGGCCGGGAGCAGCGCGTTGCGCGTCTTCGTGGCGGCGCTGGCGCTCTGCTGGCCGGCCGTGGCGACGAGCAGCGCGAGCAGGGCGAGGAAGGCGGCGGCGAGCGCCAGCCGCGTCCCGGCGCGGGAGGCCAGGCCCCGCCGGACGGCGTGGGCACGCGTATAGGTCTTGGGGTGCTCGAGGCTATCCATAGGGCGACTGAGGGCCGAAACCGGCACTCCCTGCCGGAGTTGCGCCCGGAACGCTAGAAAATCTCAGCCGGCGCCGAGCTTTTTCGCTGCTTCGCGAAAGTTTTTTACCGTGGCGCTGGGAGCTTTGCGCCCCTCGAGCTTCTCGCCGTGGCGGTTGACCCAGATCACCGGCACGTTCATTTTCAGCACCGGGGCGATGTCGGTCGCGTAGTTGGAGCCGATGTGCAGCCAGCCTTTCTTGCCGCCGATCCGCCGCGCGCACTCTTTGAAGTGGACGGGGTCGGGCTTGTAGCTGCGCACCTGCTGCGCGGTGACGACGAGGTCGAGTTCGGTGCGCAGGTGGCGGCGGCTGATCCCGAGCAGTTTGTCGTCGGTATTGGTGATGATCCCGACCTCGTACTTCTTGCCGAGCCGGTCCATCGCCGCGTTGGCCTCGCGGAAGGGCAGCCAGTAGGCGACGCTGTTGGGCAGGAACTGGGCCCGTGAGGGCTCTACCTCCCAGCCCAGCTCGCCGGCGACCTTGACGATCGTGCGGCGCAGGACCTCGGCGTAGAGCTCGTAGGAGCCAGCCATGATTTCAGCCTGGACCTCGAAGAAGCGCTCCAAGAAGGGCCCCTCTTCGAAGGAGAAGCCGTCTTTGGCCGCCTCTTTCTTGCAGGCCTCGACGATGCCTTTCTCCCAGTCGATCAGGGTTCCATAGCAGTCGGTGGTCACCCACTCGATGTTTTTGAGACTGGGAAGGGCCACGGGGCGCGGCATTATGCCAGTCGCCACCGTCTCGGCGCTTCACCCCCGACTTGGATAGGCTGCCCCGCCGCGCCTCCGGGCGCCCCTTATATGGACCTCCTCGAGTACCAGGGCAAGCAGCTGTTCGCCAAGCACGGGATCGCCGTGCCCAGCGGCGAGGTCGCCGACACGGTCGAGCAGGCCGTCGCCGCGGCCGAGCGGATCGGCTACCCCTGCGCGATCAAGGCCCAGGTGCTGATCGGTGGTCGCGGCAAGGCCGGCGGGATCAAGATCGCTGCCGACGCCGAGGAGGCACGCACGCACGCCGACGCGATCCTCGGCATGGACATCCTCGGCCCCCACGGCGAGGGCCCCTTCCGCGTCGACCAGGTCTGGGTCGAGGGCGGCTCTGACATCGCCGAGGAGTACTACGCCTCGGTGATCCTCGACCGCGGCGAGAAGAAGCTGCTGGCGATGGTCTCCAGCCAGGGAGGGATGGACATCGAGCAGGTTGCGGCGGAGAGTCCCGAGGCTCTGGTCAAGCGCCACATCGAGCCGACCCGGCCGTTCACGGCCGGCGCGGCGCGTGAGATCGTCGCCGACGCCGGTCTCGCCGAGGACGCGCTCGACGCGGCCGCGGACGTCCTGGTCAAGCTCGCCGAGGTGGCGAGGGAGGAGGACGCGACCCTGATCGAGGTCAACCCGCTGATCGTCACCTCCGGCCGTGCCGTGGTTGCGCTCGACGCCAAGGTGACGATCGACGGCAACTCCCTCTTCCGCCACCAGGACCTGGCCGAGATCGCCGACACGGTCGAGGACCCGCAGGAGGCGATGGCGAAGGAGAAGGGCCTCACCTACGTCAAGCTCGACGGCAACGTCGGCATCCTCGCCAACGGCGCCGGCCTCTGCATGTCGACGCTCGACGTCGTCGCCCAGGCGGGCGGTGCCCCGGCCAACTTTCTCGATGCCGGCGGCGGCTCGAAAGCGGAGGCGATCGTCAACGCGCTCGAGGTGATCGTCTCGGATGAGAAGGTCACCGCGATCCTCTTCAACATCTTCGGCGGAATCACCCGCTGCGACGAGATCGCCAAGGGGATCGTCACCGCGTCGGGACAGATCGACCTCGGCGTGCCGCTGGTCGTGCGCCTCGACGGCACCAACTCCGAGCAGGGCCTGGCGATCCTCGCCGAGGCCGACCTTCCGAACCTGCACCAGGAGAAGACGATGCTGGAGGCGGCCCGGCGGGTCGTCGAGCTGGCGGGGGACGGCTCGTGAGCATCATCGTCGGCGAGCAGACGAAACTGGTCGTCTCCGGCCTGACCGGCCGCGAGGGCTCCTTTCACGGCCTGCGCAACCAGGCCTACGGGACCGACCTGGCTGCGGGCGTGACCCCCGGCAAGGGCGGCCAGGACGTCGAGGGCGTGCCGATCTTCGACTCGATCGAGGAATCGGTCGCGGAGGCCGGCGCCAACACCTCGATGATCTTCGTCCCGGCCCGCTTCGCGGCGCCGGCGATCGACGAGGCGATCGAGTCCGGCGTGCACACGGTGATCGCGATCACCGAGGGGATCCCGGTGCTCGACATGCTGAAGACCTACTGGAAGGCGGTGGAGGCCGGGGTGCGCCTGATCGGGCCGAACTGCCCCGGCGTGCTCTCGCCCGGCAAGGCCAACGTTGGGATCATTCCGGCCCAGTTCTTCGATCCGGGCCCGATCGGCGTCGTCTCCAAGTCGGGCACCCTGACCTACCAGATCGGCAGCGAGCTGAAACAGGCCGGGACCGGCAACTCCTCGATCGTCGGGATCGGCGGCGACCCGATCGTCGGCTCCGACTTCATCGACATCCTCGAGCTCTACGAGGCCGACTCCGAGACCGAGCTGATCGTGATGGTCGGCGAGATCGGCGGCGACGCCGAGGAGCGCGCGGCGGAGTACATCGCGGCCGAGGTCTCGAAGCCAGTGGTCGCCTACATCGCCGGCTTCACCGCGCCGCCGGGCAAGCAGATGGGCCACGCCGGCGCGATCATCTCCGGCTCCTCCGGCACCGCCCAGGCGAAGAAGGACGCGCTCGAAGCGAAGGGCGTCCGCGTCGGCCAGAGCCCCAGCGAGGCCGCCGCGATCGCCGTCGAAACCCTGGGTCGCTCCTAGCAACAACGCTCCAGCGGGTCTGGGTAGGGACTTCGCTTAACTTTTTTGAGAAGCGCTTGCGACTGACCGTGATCGTCGGCCGCCAAAAAAGTACAAGACGCTTCGCCCCTACCCAGACCCGCTGTCAGCGTGGCCCTGGGACGCTGCAGGCGCAAGCAGCGGGTTCGACGGTCGCAAAAGCTGGCGGATCTCGGACGCTAGCTCCGAAGGTTCGCGGTCGAGGCGGCGGTGGGTGATGCGGATGGTGCGGTAGCCGGCGATGAGGAATTTGGGGTCGCGGGCGCGGTCGCGCTCGAAAGCGCCGCGGTGGCCGTGGTGTTCCCAGCTGTCGAGCTCGGCGACGAGTTTCGCTTCCGGCCAGAGCGCGTCGACCTCGCGGCCGAGCACGTGGACGTTGCGAGCCGGTTCGGGCAGTCGGTAGTCCAGACAGAAGGCATGGAAGCGCTCCTCCAGGGGCGAGCGCCCTTCGGCCGGTGCTCTGGCCGCAGCGAGGAGTCGTCGGATTGGCTTCAGCGCACGCCGCCCGTAGCCGCGCTCGCAAACGAGCTCCACCTCCCGCAACCGCAGCACTTTGAGCCGATCCGCTTCCTCCCAAGCCTGCTCCAGGCGCCAGAACGGTTCGACTTCCGCGTAGTCGAACAGAGTCCGAGCGACCGTCGTCACCGGTATCCCACCCTCTTCGGTTCGGTCGTCCACGTGAAGCTTGCAGCGATGAATCCAGAAGCCACCGCGTCGCTCCGGTCCTTGCCGGCCTGTCGGAGCAGTCACTTCGACGGGTCCGAGGCGCAGCGCAGCAAGACCCCAGAGGTGTGCAGCCGTCCGGTGGCTAGCACTGATCCCTCGCCATAGGCCAGCACTCCGCACCACCATTCACACCGCCTGTCGTTTCTTCGGTGGCCGACCGCGAAGACCTCGCGATGGAGGGGTATCAGCCAACCGTATTTGACCCAACCCTCCATCGTCTGCAGAGGGACTCCGAGCCGCTCCAGCTGCCACCGCGCAACTACCCCATGCTGCCGCGTCGCCAGCTCTCCCAACCTCCGCCCCCGGGGGTGTCTGAGCTTTTCCTCCATATGAGGGGGTAAAGCTCAGACACGCCCCTGGTTCGCCCCTCTGAAGGGCCGATTTGGCGGAGTTCGCTGGAGGCAGGGCGTTGCTAGGGTCGGGGGCGTATGAGTGGCGACACGATTTCGTTTGCGCGGGGCGCGCCGAGCGCCGACATCCTGCCCCACGAAGCGGTGCGGGAGGCGGCGGGGCGGGCGCTGGCCGAGGACTGGGCGAAGGCGCTTTCCTACGGGACCGGGGTCGGGCATCCCGGACTCTGCGAGTGGATTGCGGAGCGGCACGGGGGGCTTGAGCCCGCCCAGGTGATGGTCGCCAACGGCTCGCTGGAGGCGGGGGCGATGCTGTTCGAGCACCTGCTCCAGCCCGGCGACCGGGTGATCGTCGAGCAGCCGACCTACGACCGCACGCTGCTGCTCCTGCAGCGGCTCGGGGTCGAGCTGGTGCCGGTGCCGCTGGAGGCCGACGGGGTCGACGTCGATGCGATCGAGGCGGCGCTCGCCGGCGGCCCGGTGAAGCTCGCGCACATCATCCCCAACGCCCACAACCCGGCCGGCTGCACGCTCTCCAGCGCGAAGCGGGCGCGGCTGGTCGAGCTGGCCGCCGAGCGCGGCTTCTGGATCTTCGAGGACGACCCCTACCGCGAGCTGCCCTTCGAGGGCGAGCCGCTGGGGACGATGCTCGCGCTCGACCGCGCCGACCGCGTGATCCACGCCTCCTCCTTCTCGAAGACGGTCAGCCCCGGCGTCCGGGTCGGCTATCTGGCCGGGCCGGCGGCGGAGATTGCGAAGCTGGCGAAACGGGCCAACGAGACCTACATCTCGCCGAACATGCTGGCCGAGGCGATCGTGCTGGAGCTCTGCCGCTCGGGCGAGCTGGACCGCAACATCGCCTTCGTCAAGGGCGAGCTGAAGGCGCGCTGCGACGCGCTCGTTGCCGCTCTGCGCGAGCAGATCCCCGAGGCCGAGTTCGTCGTCCCCGAGGGCGGCTACTTCCTCTGGCTCGACCTTGCCGAGGGGACCGACACGACCGCGCTGCTGGCCGAGTCGAAGGCCGAGGGCGTGACCTTCGTCGCCGGCCCCGACTTCACGATCGAGGGGGGCAGTAACAGCCTCCGCCTCTCCTTCGCGCCGGTCCCGGCGGACCAGATGGTCGAGGGCGTAGCCCGCATCGCCAGAGCGCTCGAGCGCATCCGCGCCGGCGTCGCCTGACCGGCACCGGCGCATAGCTGCGTCCTCAGTCGCTCGCGTGCTGAGGACCTTTGCCCCGCTCGAACTGCTGGGGATCTTCGTCGGGCCACGCCGCTCTCCTGCGTCCTTGCTGCTTGGTCAGGCGACGGCCGGACCCCATTTTTGATCCAGCTCGCACCTCGGTCGCGTAGGGGACCGACAGAAGCGCAAACGACGCGAGGAGGCAGACGAGATGTCCGAGAGCACGCAAGCGAGCACGGTCTCGCGCCGCAAGTTCATAGCGCTGGCCGGGGGCTCGAGCGCAGCGGCCGCCCTGCTCGCCGCCTGCGGCGACGACGAGGGCACGGCGGCGACGACCATGGCTCGGTCCGCCGGCGGCAGCGGCGAAACCGCCCAGTTCGGTAAGGGCGACGTCGGCATCCTCAACTACGCGCTTACGCTCGAGTACCTCGAGGCGGCCTTCTACGCCGACGTCGCCAGCAGCGGCCTCTTCAAAGGCGCCGACCTGGAGACGATCCGCAAATTCGGCCGCGAGGAGGCCGAACACGTCACCGCGTTGACCGGCTTCGTCAAGCAGATGGGCGGCAAGCCGGCGCCGAAGCCGAAAACCGAGTTCCCGCTCAAGAACGCGAAGTCGGTGCTGGAACTGGCCGCGACCGTCGAGAACGTCGGCGCCGCGGCCTACCTCGGCCAGGCCGCCAACATCAAGAGCAAGGGGGTGCTGGCGGCGGCGCTCTCCATCCACAGCGTCGAGGGACGGCACGCGGCCGCGCTGAACACCCTGCTCGGCAAGTCGATCACCCCGGACGGGCCGTTCGCCAAACCGGCGAGCGCCAAGTCCGTCCTCAAGTCCGTCGAACCCTTCATCGTCGGCTGAGCCGGCGAGGCGAAAAGGAGCAGAGCGATGAAGCAGCAGCAACTCGCACATCCGCAGCTGGCCGGCGTCGAGGTCGTCGAGGACAGCGGCGACCTGACCCGCAGCGAGGTGATCCTCAAGGGGGCGCTCGCGGCCGGTGCCGTCTACGGCCTCGGCGCGGTCGGGCCGTTCGTCCGTCGCGCCCTGGCCGCGTCCGGGGGCGGCGACGTCGGCATCCTCAACTTCGCCCTCACCCTCGAGTACCTGGAGGCGGCCTTCTACGCGGAAGCGAAGAAGCGCGCCGGGGCGCGCGGCGAGCTGAAGAACCTGATCGGCCTGCTGGCGCGAGATGAGCAGCAGCACGTCGAGGCGCTCAAGGCGACGATCGGGAAGCTCGGCGGCAAGCCGGTCGCGAAGCCGATGTTCGACTTCCCCTACTCGAACACCGCCGGCTTCCTCAAACTCGCCCAGACCTTCGAGGACACCGGCGTCAGCGCCTACAACGGCGCCGCACCGGCGATCGAGTCGAAGGAAGTGCTCGGCGCCGCCGGCTCGATCGTCCAGATTGAGGCGCGCCACGCCGCCGCAATCCGGCTCCAGAACGGGCAGGAACCGTCGCCGCAGGCGTTCGACCCGGCGCTCGAGAAGGGGCAGGTGCTGAAAGCCGTCGAACCGTTCATCGCCTAGGAGCGAGGGCGCGAAGAGCGGATGATGGGACGCGATGGCGGTTGAGCGAGAGCGGGTGGAGCGGCTGGCCGACGAGGAGCTGATGCCGCTGATCGGGACGAAGGATCCGGAGGCCTTCGCGGTCTTTTACGACCGCCACGGCGGCGTCGCTTACTCGCTCGCCTACCGGATCGTCGGCGAGCGGGAGGTGGCGGAGGACGTGACCCAGGAGGCCTTCATCTCGATCTGGCGCAGCGGCGCCCGCTTCGACCGCGCCCGCGGCAGCGTCCGCTCCTGGATGCTGAGCATCGTCCGCAACCGCGCGATCGACGCGCTGCGCAGCCGCGCCGGCAAGGCGCCGCGGCTCAACTTCGATGACGAAGCGGCGCTGGATCAGCGCCCAGCCGAGGAGCGAACCGAGGAGGAAGCGATGCAGCGCGAGACGGCGACAGAGGTGCGGGGCGCGATCGGCGGCCTTCCCGGCGAGCAGGCGAAGGTGATCGAGCTCGCCTACTTCGGCGGCTTCAGCCAATCGGAGATCGCGCGCATGCTGGGCGTGCCGTTGGGCACGGTGAAGGGACGGATGCGGCTGGGCTTGGAGAAGATCCGCGGCGAGCTGGCGGAGGGGCTGACATGAGCGAGAACAACCACGAGCACTGGCGCGAGGACGTCGCCGCCTACCTGCTGGGGGCGCTGGAGCCGGAGCGGGCGGCGGAGCTGGAGCGCCACGCCGAGGACTGCGAGCTCTGCCGGCGCGAGCTGCGCTGGCTCACCCCCGCGGTCGATGCGCTGCCGGAGGGCGTCGAGCGGGTCGAGCCGCCGCCGGCGCTGCGGGTGCGACTGATGGCGGAGGTCGAGGCGGATGCTGGCGTAGAGACCGCGCAGGCCGGCGAGGCCGGGTTGTGGGAGCGGGTCGGCGCTTGGCTGCGCGGATCGGGTCGGCGCGGGCTACGGCCAGCGGCCGGTCTGGCCGCCCTGGTCCTGGTCGTCGCCGTAGTCGCGGGCTACGCGATTGGCGGCGGGCTCGGCGGCAGCTCCGAGGGCGGCCCCGCCGACAACACGATCTCCGCCGGCAAAGCTCCCGGCGTCACAGCGAGGATGGTTAATGAAGGCGACTCGGGCACGCTGCGCCTGGCCAACGTCCGCCAGCTCCCCGACGACAAGGTCCTCGAGGCCTGGGTCCTGCGCGAGGGTGAAGTGGAAGCGGTGCGGGCGCTGTTCGTCCCCGACCACGAAGGCCGCGCCAGCACCCAGCTCCCGAGCATGGACGGGGTCGAAGAAGTGATGGTCACGGCGGAGCCGAAAGGCGGCAGCGAGACGCCGACCGGCGAGCCGCTGATCGCTATTCCGGTCCCGGGCTAGCGCCCGTAGCGATCCGAAGACAGCACCAGTTGCTCCGGGATCGCCGCCCGCGGCGGCGGCGCCGGATCGGCCCGCACCGAGACGGTCTCGGCGACGCTGCGGCTGACTGTGTGCTTGCCGTCGGCGGAAGCGATCGTCACGCCCTCCTCCTCGGAGCTCTCGACCTTGCCCTCCAGCCCCGGGTGCAGCCCCGCGTCCTTGAGGTAGTGCAGCAGCTCCTCCGCCTCGTTCTCGAAGCGCAGCACGGTGACGTCGCCGCCGACCTCGACGTCTGCCAGCAGCGAGCCCTGCTCGCGGGCGCCCTCGATGATCGGGTGGCCGTGCGGGCAGGTCGTCGCGTCGCCGATCGCCGCCCGCATCCGCTCCTCCAGCACCGGCGACATCGCGTGCTCGATCCGCTCCGCCTCCTCGTGCACCTCGTCCCAGGGGATGCCGAGCACGTCGGTGAGGAAGCGCTCGATCATGCGGTGGCGGCGCACGATGTAGCTGGCGTGCTCGCGGCCCGAGTCGGTGAAGTCGAGCGATTTGTCCGGCTTGCGCTCGACGTAGCCGTCCTCGATCAGGCGGCCGACCATCTCGTGCACGGTCGGCGGCGAGAGCTGCATCGCGCGGGCGATGTTGGCGCCGGTCATCGGCAGCCCGGCCTCCTCGATCCAGAACATGATCTCCAGGTACTCCTGCTCCGCGACGGTCGCGGTCTCGGCGGACAAACGGCGCTCCTTACCCTCGTTTGCTGGTCCCTCGATACTAACCACCCGCCGATGGGCCGAAATGTCGCCTCTGGCTGGACTTATCGGCCCATCGGCGGCGAGTTAGCGGCGTTCGACCAGGGAGGAGACGACCGCCTCGTAGAAGCCGTCGCCCATCGGGCCCTCGGTGACCGTGGCGTTGTCCCAGGCGGCGAGGGCGGCGCGCAGGCCGGGGTCGCGCTCGGGCCCGTTGGCGACGACGAAGAAGCGGCCGACCGCGGCGGCCACCTCGAGGTCCTCGACCGAGTCGCCGACCGCGATGCAGTCGGCGGGGTGGTAGCCGCGGGCGCGGGCGTGGGCGGCGACCGCGTTCGCCTTGCTGACCATGCGCGGGACCAGGTGGTAGGCGTGGGTCGGGCCTTCGACGGCCGGCATCTCGCGACCGATCGCGCCGTTGTCGAGCAGCCGCAGGTCGTCGTCGCCGTGCTCGCCGAGCAGCGCGTTGGCCTCGTCGACGTCGACCTTGCCACGGAAGAGATGGGAGAGGACGCGGCCGTGGTGCCACGGCGCGTGGTACTCGAGCCGCCCCTGGAAGTGCTCGAACAGC
Organism: uncultured Solirubrobacterales bacterium; assembly: GCA_963846515.1. Classification (GTDB taxonomy): domain Bacteria; phylum Actinomycetota; class Thermoleophilia; order Solirubrobacterales; family 70-9; genus VAYN01. The sequence continues at coordinate 426,336 of CAWJWC010000006.1, forward strand.
GTCTTGGGGATGCCGCGGGCCTCGATCTGCTCGTAGATCGTGCCCGCCTCCTCGCTCGGCTCCATCTCGCCGGTCATCAGAGTCGTCTCGCCGTCGATCGCGAAGGCGCAGCCGGCCTCGTAGATGTAAGAGGTCTGGCCCATCAGCCGCGCCGCCTCGTGCACCTGCGGCTCGCGCCGGCCGGACATGATCACGACCTCGGCCCCGGCCCGCTGGCAGGCCTCCAGTCCGCGCGCCTGGGCCAGCGAGAAGCCGCCCTCCGCGTCGCGGAACAGCGAGCTGCCCTTGCCGAGCAGGGTGCCGTCGAGGTCGGTGTAGACGCAGCTCAGTCCCATGGGTGCGGGCCGCTACGGTAGCGAGCGATGAGATGGCGGCTCGCCGACAGGGTCCTCGAGCTGGAGCGGCCGCTGGCGGCGGGGATCGTCAACGTCACCGTCGATTCGATGTTCGAGGGGGCGCGCAGCGGCACGCCGGAGCAGGCGGTGGCCGACGGGCTGGAGCTGGCGAGCGCCGGGTTCGACATGCTCGACGTGGGGGCGGTGGCGGCGAAAGCGGGGCCGCCGGTGGCGGCCGCGGATGAGGCGGCGGCGCTGGTGCCGGCGATCGAGGGGCTGGTCGCTGCGGGCGCGGAGAGCAGCGGCGGGGCGACCGCCGGAGGATCGACCGCGCCCGGCGCGGCGGGCGCCGGCCTCCCGATCTCCGTCGACACCTTCTCGGTCGAGGTCGCGCGACGGGCGCTGGCTGCGGGCGCGCACGCGGTCAACGACATCTCCGGGGGCGGCGAGGAGATGTTCGGGCTGGTCGCGGAGAGCGGTTGCGGATACGTGCTGATGCACATCGAGGGACCGCCGCGGGTCGACCGGCCCTGGCGCGAGTACGGCGACGTGGTCGACTACCTGCGCGCCTGGTTCGAGGGGAGAGTCGAGCTGGCCCGGGAGCTTGGGGTCTCCGAGGAGCAGATCGCCATCGACCCCGGACTCGACTTCGACCTCAGCCCCGCCCAGGACCTCGAGATCCTGCGCCGACTCGGCGAGCTGCGCGCGCTCGGCCTGCCGCTCTACGTCTCGCTCTCGCGCAAGGACTTCATCGGCGCGGTGCTGGCGGGATCGTGGGAGCAGCGCTGGGACGCGAGCGAGCGCGAGTGGGGCACGGTCGCCGCCGTGACCCTCGCCGTCCGCGAGGGCGCCGACATCCTCCGTATCCACGACCGCAGCTCCCTGCAAGCGATGCGGGTGGCCGGGAGGATCGCCGCATGACGGCCCCAGATCGCCGTCATGCGGCGTCCTCGGGAGCCGGAGTAGCAGCGCTACTCCGGCTCCCTGCGTCCTTGCCTGACGGCGCCTGGAACTCGTCATGCGGCGATCCTCGGAGCGGCTGATGTCCAAGAGTCTCCTTGGGTCGGCGTGGGCTGTTGCCATTGACCCAGCGCGGCGCGATGGGCGGATCGTCGCGGAGAGCGCGGAAGGGGAGCGGGCGGCGCGGCTCGTCTCGCTGCCGGCGACGCTCGATCCCGGCCTGGTCGAGGCGCTGCGCCTCGCCGGAGTCGACTCGCTCTACACCCACCAGCTTGCCGCCTACGAGGCCGCCGCCGCCTCCGACCTGGTGATCACCAGCGGCACCGCCTCCGGCAAGAGCCTCGCCTTCAACCTGCCGGTGCTGGACGGGATCGCCGCCGACCCGAAGCGGCGTGCCCTCTACCTCTACCCGACCAAGGCGCTGGCCCAGGACCAGGCGCGCAAGCTGGCGCTGCTGCGCCCGCCCGGCCTGCGCGAGGCGATCTACGACGGCGACACGCCGAAGGACGAGCGCCCGGCGATCCGCCGCCGCAACAACCTCGTCCTCACCAACCCGGACATGCTCCACGTCGGCCTGCTCCCTCACCACAAGAGCTGGGGGGACTTCATGGCCAACCTCGGCTGGGTCGTGGTCGACGAGGCGCACACCTACCGCGGCGTCTTCGGCTCCCACGTCGCCAACGTGCTGCGGCGGCTGCGGCGGGTAGCGCGCTACTACGGCTCCGAGCCGCGCTTCCTGCTCGCCTCGGCGACGATCGCCAACCCGGTCGAGCTGGCCGAGCGGCTGGTCGGGACCCCGTTCGAGCTGATTGACGACGATGGCGCGCTGCGGGCGGGGCGCGAGATCGCGATGTGGAACCCGCCGCTGCTCGACGAGGCGAGCGGGGCGCGCCGCTCCGCCCTCTCCGAGGCCGCCGACCTGCTGGCCGAGCTGGTCTCCCAGGACGTGCGCACGATCTGCTTCCTCAAAAGCCGCCGCGGGATCGAGCTGATCCAGCGTTTCGCCCGCGAAAACCTCGAGCGGCGCGGAAAGCCGGAGCTGGCGAAGCGGATCGCCCCCTACCGCGGCGGCTACACGCCGCAGCAGCGGCGCGAGATCGAGGCGCGGCTCTCCGCCGGCGAGCTGCTGGCCGTGGTCGCAACCGACGCGCTGGAGCTGGGGATCGACGTCGGCGAGCTCGACGCGGCGATCTGCGTCACCTTCCCCGGCACGGTCGCCAGCCTGCGCCAGATGTGGGGGAGGGCGGGGCGGCGCCGGCGCGGCCTCGCCGTGTACGTCGCCGGCCAGGATGCGCTCGACCAGTTCTTTTGTCGCCACCCAGAGGAGTTCCTCGAGCGCCCGGTCGAGGCGGCGATCCTCGACCACGGCAACGAGCAGATCGCCTCCCGGCACCTGATAGCCGCCGCCTACGAGCTGCCGCTCACCGACGCCGACGAGGATGTCTTCGGCGAGGGCTGGCGCGAGCGGGCCGAGCGGCTGCTGGCGGCGGGGGAGCTGCGCAGCGTCGGCGCCCGCGGCCTGCTGCCGCGGCGCAGCGACTTCGTCGCCAGCCGGATCGCCCTGCGCTCCGCCTCGGCCGACTCGGTCGCGGTGATCGAGCGCGACGCGGGCGAGATGCTCGGCCTGGTCGAGGCCGAGCGCGCCTTCACCACGATCCATCCCGGCGCGGTCTACCTCCACCTCGGCCGCTCCTACGAGGTCGAGCGGCTCGACGTCGAGCAGCGGCGGGCGATCGTCTCCAGCTTCGACGGCGACTGGTACACGCGGCCGAAGAAGGAGACCGAGATCTACATCGAACGCACCCGCGAGCAGCGTGAGGTCGCCGGCGTCCAGCTCAACTTCGGCGAGGTCTCGGTGACCGAGCAGGTGATCGCCTTCCAGCGCGTCTCGATCTCCGATCAGGAGCCGATCGACATCGTCGCGCTCGAGCTGCCGGAGCAGAGCTTCGTCACCCAGGCGCTCTGGTACGTGCTACCCGAGCCGCTCAGCGGGGCGCTGCCGAGCGACGCCCTGCTTGGTTCTCTACACGCGACCGAGCACGCGCAGATCGCGGTGCTGCCGCTGATCGCGATGTGCGACCGCTGGGACATCGGCGGCCTCTCGACCAACGTCCACTTCCAGACCGGCCGCTCGACCATCTTCATCTACGACGGTCACCCCGGCGGGGTCGGGATCACGCGGCGCGGCTACGAGCAGTTCGAGCGCCTGCTCGGCGACGCTTCGCGGCTGATCGCCGAGTGCCCCTGCGAGTCCGGCTGCCCCTCCTGTGTGCAGAGTCCCAAGTGCGGCAACCTGAACGAACCGCTGCACAAGGGGGGCGCCTTGGAGCTGATGGGGCTGATGCAGGGGGCGGTGCGGTGAGCCAGGGGAGGGTGTCTCCCCGTCACGGTTTGGGGGGAGGTTCCGGGGAGACACCCTCCCCTGGCTCAAAGGAGCGCGCGCGGCAGGTGGCCGTCATCGGCTCGGGCGGTTGTGAGGAGGGGTCCGAAGCGTGGGCGCTGGCCGAGGAGGTGGGGCGGTTGCTCGCGGAGGCCGGGGTGACGATGGTCTGCGGCGGTCGCACCGGGGTGATGGAGGCGGCGGCGCGTGGCGCCGCGGGCGCCGGAGGGACGGTGATCGGGATCGTGCCTGGTCCCTCGATCGAGGAAGCGAATCCGCACTGCACGCACGTAGTCGCGACCAGCCTTGGCCACGCCCGCAACCTCGCCGTCGTCTCCTCCGGCGACGCCGCGATCGCGATCGGCGGCGAGTGGGGGACGCTCTCGGAGATCGCCTTCGCCCGCCGCCTCGAGCGTCCGGTGGTCGCCCTGCGCAGCTGGGAGCTGGACGGCCGCGAGGCGATGGAGGGCGCCCCCGGCGTGATCCCGGCCGAGACGGCCACCGAGGCAGTCGCCGCGGCGCTGGAGACGCTGTAGCCCACGCCGGTGGTCGATCCCCCCGGCGGGTTTGCTGTCGTCATTTGTGGCGCTATGCGACCCAAATGACGACAGCAATCAGGGCCAAAGCTCGCGCAGGGCGAGAACCGCGAAGGCATGCGACCAGGCGAGCGGCGTGGTCGAGCGCGGGACGCCGGTGCGGACGTCGACCCGCTCGGGGAGGGCGCCGGCCGGGGTCGCGCTGCGGCGCAGGGCAGCCAGTAGGCGCAGGGCGGCACGCCGGTCGCGGGAGGCGGCGGGAGACCGGTCACGCTCGCCAAGTTCGACTGGGTTTGCGCGCCTCGCCTCGGTGGACAGTGCCGCGAGGCTCCAGGCGGTCCACGCCGTCGGCGCGCTCCAGGGGTCGACGCCGCCCCAGGCCTCGCCCGGCGTGATCCCGTAGCGCGTCCCAGTGGACGCGAGCCGCAGCAGGGTGCGCCGCGCCACCGGATAGAGCGCCGGCTGCGAGAACGGCCGCACCGCCCAGGCCGCCGCCGAGTCGAGGCCGGAGTCCGGGTCCCCAGCGCGTCTGACGAGTCCGGCGTTCGTCTCGAATGCCTCGGGGTCGGCTTCGGCGGTCAGGGCGTTCCCGAGGTAGTCGCCCGGCTCGCCCTCCCAGTAGTCGGTGCGGTCGCGCCACCCGAGAACCCCCCGCCGATGGGCCGATTTGCGCTGATATGGAGCTGAAATCGGCCCATCGGCAGCGAGGAGGCCCCCGGCGCGGGCGGCGACGGCGGTCCAACCGGCGGCGTCGCCCTGGGCCGCGCGGCCGGGGAGCGGCGTGCCGTCCCCGTGGAAGCGAGCGGCGGCATCGAGGTCGAGGCCGAGCAGGAACTTGGCGACCCGGCGCGCCTCGGACCGGTAGCCCGCAGCCGCGAAGGCGAGGGCGACGGCGCCGGCGTCGCGCGGCCAGACGTAGGCCCAGCCGTCGCGCGCCCCGGCCGCGACCGCTCCGCTGCGCTGGTCCGTCAGCGCCCGCAGGACGAGCAGCGAGCGCCGGTATAGGCGAATGGCCCAGGCGGGCGAAGCCGACCCCAACGACCGGGCGTGGCCGAGCCAGTGACGGTCTGCCGCTGTCGCCCTGTGGAAGATGGACCGGGCGATCTGGTCGTCGCACCGAAGCCGCGAGCGCGCTGCGGCTTCGTCTGCAAGCGAGACCTCTCCCGCTCCGTCGACTCGCGTCAGGCACGCCAGCACACCTCCGTGTGCCGCGTAAAGGAGCTCGGCTTCGACCGCACCGAACCGCGCCACCGTGCGCACCACATTCGTCCCCGGCAGGTAGCGCTGCTGCACCGACTCCGCCCGCCAGAACGGCAGCGTCGCACCGTCCCCGACCCGCACCCGCGGCACGATCCCCGTATCGGCCGGCACCGTCTCCGCCGCTTGCCGCTCCGCCGGGTTATCGATCAGCGGCCGCCCCGCCGGCCCCGACCGCAGGTCGACCACGGCCCCGTAGGCGTCGATCGCCGCCGTCAGTCCGCCGTTCCCAACCACCGCCGTTCCCAGGAACGGCGCAGGCAACCCGGGCAGCGCCGTCGGCGTCCGCGGGTCGGCCCCGGACCCGCCCGAGACGACCGCCACGCCCACCACGCCGGCAACGACGATCGCCAGCGCTGCACGAAGCCAGGCCACGCCCTAATGCAATCAGCCCCGACCCGCCTCCGGCCGCTAGCCTTCAACTTGCGCGCCCAGCCGCGCCCTGGCGAGGTAGCTCAGTTGGTAGAGCACACGACTGAAAATCGTGGTGTCGTGGGTTCGATTCCCACCCTCGCCATTGAGATAGGTGAGGGCCCAAATGGACCAGATTCGACTGACTTAAAAGAATTTCCCCGATTCAGATGAAAGTATCCGCCTGTGCATTCCCGCGCGGGCAATAGTGCAGCAGATGCCAAGATCCTGATCGAGGAAGTAGAGGCTGCGGGTGACGATCTGACCCGTACCGTGGCAATCGTCTGGACCTGGCTCGAATCTCACCCCAGGGAACTAGGGTCGCTATACGACAAGTACTCACTGATCGTAAAGTCAGCACTCGACTCCTCACCATTCGAAGCTGTCACCGATAAGACGATCGAGTGGCTCGCCGACGACCCGCTGCGCAACGCTGCGGAGCTCCTGGCACGGATCGACAAGAAAGTGGGGGAGGCCTCCTGGCCCGAAGTCGAGTTCTCCCTCGGAGTAGAAGAAGCCGAGGTCGTCGTAGCCTGGCGTGTTTCGGCGCTAGTCAGGAGGCTGAGCCGTGACGGCATCCCACCCGTGGCGAGGGAGTACCCCACGCCAGCCGCGCTCGCACCGTCCCTCTTGGTCTGTCCACGCACTGCCAACCAGATCGATCTCGTGGTGGTGGAGCCCGATGACGACGATGCTTGGGACGAAGCTCTGCGTCAGATGGAAGTTGGGTTGGCGCACGAGGACGAATCGGAGTTCAGCGTCCATCTCGACACTCTCGGCGATCACGGAATATCCGCCCCGGTTATCGAACAGAAGCGGTATGTCGGGCGTTTCGATCCGGCAAAACTCGACAAGGATGACCAGAGCAGATGTGTCAAAGCGGCAAGGTCTGCGGTGCAGAGAGCGACTGGTCCAGCGTCGATACTCGTGATGCCCGAGTTGGCTGCCACGCCCACAGTGCTGGCAGCGATCTCGGCCGAGTTGCGAGATACGGAGGACGCCCCCCTCCTGACCGTCGTCGGACTTTATCACTTGATCCCTGAGGATCAGCCAGAGCCGGGGCCGCTCGCAAAGGAAACGGGATGGTCGGACTATGTCAACGAAGCGGTGATTCTCGGTCCCGACGGCGACGAGATCTGGCGGCATCGCAAGCTGACCTGTGCCTCGGCAGAGGTGGAAGAGGGCTCTTCGGAAGAAGAGGATGGGAATCCGTCAGAGGACCGAATCGGCGAAAACTGGGTCGTCGAGGACATCAGGCTGGGCGAGATCTTTGCTGTACTGCCAACGCCGATGGGGACCGTGGCGACGGTTATCTGCATGGATGCGATCGCCCCTCACGCCCGAGAACGAATTACCCAGAGTCCGGCGAATGTGCTCTTCGTGCCCTCGCTGAGCCGGACGGTGAGCAGGCATCGAACCTCGCTGCAGCACGTGGCGCAGGCGCTGCCGGGGGTCGCGTATGTATGCAACCGATGGCTCGAGAAGGGAAGTTGGAATGGGGAAAATTCCAGGTCGTTCTGGGCGATCCTGCAGCGCTCGATCGTCCTACCGAAAGAAAAAGGCCCCGATGAACACCCATCCTTCGTTTTTGAGCTCTCCAAGCACGACCTCAAAAAAAGGCCTCCCGGTGCCTGAGTCGGGCCGCCTGAACGCGACATTCACGCGAGCAAGAAGGCTTTCAAATACCGCATGACTACGCCATTCAAGTGAACTCAAGTATGCTCGATCCCATGGGCCAGCGAAATGCGCGCGGAGACGTCGTGGGTGGAACCGCCTCCTCCTCGCGCGACATGCTTTCGCTGTCGATGGCGCGCATGCCAGAGTTGGTTGCGGCTCTGGAGGAGGAGCGCACCCTCGCCGATCAGACCGTCGTGATTCCGCGCCGCTCGAAACGGGTGGCACGCATGCTGATGACGGAGGCAATCCGGCTGATCCGACTCGGAACCCGGGCAGAAGTGGCGGATGCTGCGCTGGAACTGGCGCAGGCCCGTAGGCGGAGTGGAGAGCGTCTGGCCGAACTGCACCCGAGATCGCACCGGTTGCTGACCAGCGCCACCGACGCCCTCGCGGCGGCGACCCCCCCTTCGAGCGGCGGCGGAGAGCTGGCCGTGCTGCGCTCCTGGAATGGCAAGGCTCTCAAGGTCGTGAAGATCATCAGCAAGGAACCGCGTCGCAGCATTCCTCGTGCCGACCTCCGGGTCCAGCTCGACGTCGACGAGTCCTACCTGTCGCACCTGCTTGCCGACCTAGAGGCGGCTGGTCTTGTGGTCAGGGTTAAAACGGGGCGCACGGTGATGGTTCATCTCGGGTTGGTCGGGAGGAGCGACCACGTGCAGAAGATGGTGCCGCCCGATGAATCCGTTTCGCCGGCGAAGGCGGGGACTCAGCGTGAGGTTCAGTCGCCGCGCCTCACCTCCCTGAGCGATCTGAATCCGCCGCGTGACAACGAGATGCCACCTCCTACCGATGCCGACGAAATCGTTCGAGAGGCGACGCTCGCCAACTTCGATATGTACACCATCGAAAACATTCCGCGCTCCGTGCCGGTGGCCGCGAAGGGTCTCTCGCCCGAGCCGAGCATGCTTGGCTCGTTCAAAGTCGTTGCTAGTTCTATCTCCTCGAGCAGCGCGCCCACCAAGGAACCATCCTCCAAACTGTGAGCTGACGCGGTGGATGCCGTCCCGCACGACTCGTTGGACGGCCTGACGGAGCAGTGTCCGGGCTCTGTAGAGCTTTTGAGCCTGCTCGCCTTCTGGGCGGACGAGCCAGTGGCGACGGGTGTGTTGACGGATAGTCTCGATCGCCTGCCTACTGCGATGGCGGAGGTGGTCGTCGATCCGAAGAGGGTGGAGAGCCTCCAGCGGGAGATTGAGCCCGGGGATGTTCTGACAGTTCACGACGACACTCTGGCCTTGTCTGCCGATGCCGCCGCTCAGATCCGTGGCCGGCTGGATGAAGGTGAGCGTCGTCGTTGGTGCACGCTCGGCATGGAGGTCTTGCGAGCTTCTTTTCCCGAGGAAGCCGATGACTACTCGGACTGGGCGGCGTGCGAAGAGCTCTTGCCACATCTAATTGCGCTCGTCGATCACGCCACTGCGCTCGGCGTTGCTGACGACTCCGCCTCATGGCTGTTGGATCGGGCCGCCGTTCATTTGTACAGTCGCGGTGAGTACGCCCGGGCTACCGATCTATCGACCCGGGCGTTGGCAAGTGCCACGCTCGCAGCCGACGATCCCCTGCTTGGGACGCTTCACCACACGTTCGGACGCCTCCTGGGGGAGCACGGCGAACTCTCCGAGGCACGGAAGGAGATCGGTCGGGCTCTCGAGATCCACCAAGGACTGGAACCGGGGGACGTGAGGGTGAGGCGAGACCGGGTCAGTCTTGCCGAGATCTTCTCGGATGAGGGCGAATGGGAGGCCGCACGAGAGCAGCTGAACATGGCTCTGGAGGATCGCAGTGGGGGGGCCGCTGATCGTTGCGACTGTTCGGCTCGGTGCACGCTCGCCTGGATGCTGAATGACAAAGGCGAGCTCGAGGCTGCCCGAACCGCATACGGAGTCGCCCTGGAGCTCTGCGAGCAGGTTCTCGGTCCCGAGCATCCCGACACCGCCGATGCGCATTCCGGGCTTGGGGTGGTCCTTGGGGGGCTTGGCGAATTCGAGCCAGCACGAAGGGAGCTCGAGCGCGCGTTGGAGATCACCGAGGCGACCCTTGGCGCCCGGCACCCGGAGGCCGCCGTGGTCAGAAGCAACCTGAGCGGCATATTGCAGGGGCTTGGCGAGCTGCAGGGCGCCCGCGAGCACCTCGAGTTCGCTTTGGACGTGGGGGAAGAGGGGCTCCCGGGCGATCATCGGGGGCTCTGGATCCGGCACCGTAAGCTCGCCGTGGTTCTGCAGGGTCTTGGTGATCTAAGCGAAGCCCGCGCTCATGCGGAAGAGGCGCTTGAGATCAGCGAGCGGTCGGTGGGTCCGGAGGACTCCAGGGTCGAGGGAGATCTAAAGGTTCTCGGGCCGATCCTCCGTGCGCTCGGTGCCAGGGAAGCCGCCCGTGACGCGTACCTTCGCGCTCGCTCGATCGCCGAGAGAGAGCGTGGTCGCAAGCATCGGGACGTTGCCGGGTACGACGTGTGGCTGGGCCAGGTCTTTCGCGAGCTGGGAGCCCTCGAGCACAGTGGCAATCACTTGCGGAGCGCGCTTCAGGCGTACGCGGAGGACGGCGATTCGCTTGCGGCGCTGGTCGGGGTGCGTATCGAACTGGCGCAACTCATGGCCGATCTCGGCGATCAGCTAGTCGCCGTAAGCAGCTCTCTCGGGCGGACCGAGGAAGCTGACCGTTTGCGGGAGCAATCCGCAGCCGCCTTCGTCGACCAGCTCGAGGGAGAGCGGGACAAGGCCGATGTACAGACCCTGATTGTCGTCGCCGAAGCGTCGCAAAGTCGGGCCCCCGACTTCGCCGCAGCCACGCTGGGGCAGGCGCAATCGATGTTGGAGGACGACGACAGTTCGGTCACTCGGCAGAGAGTTGGCGCTGCCTGGCATGGCTTGGGCCGGGTACTCCGAGGGAGCGAACCTGAGACTGCTTCCGCAGCCTTCGAAGCAGCCGTTCTGTTGCTGGACGGCAATCCCTCATTCCAGGGTGTCGTCCTTCACGACCTTGCCGATGTGAAGCTCTCCCAGGGTGAGACCGAAGAGGCGATTGCGCTCTTCCGCGACGCGGCCGCGCACAAGAGCCAGGGCAAGGAGGTCGACAACGGCAGGCATGTGGGATCGACGCTGCAGGTGCTCGGCCGCACTCTGGAGAGGGACGGACGATACGAGGATGCTTTTGCAACCTATAGCGATGCCTTGAAGGAATGGCGTTCTCTGAGTAAGCGCGATCTCGCCGTCGAGGGCATGATTCTTCATGACCTGGGCGATGTGCAGCGTTCCTTGGGCAAGCTGGACGCGGCGGTCGAGCTGTACCGAGAGTCGCTCGATCTCAAACACGAGAACGACACCAGTGCGCGCAGCCTCGGCGTCACTTTGCTCTGGCTTGGCAGGTCGCAGGCGGGGATCGGTCAGTACGACGGCGCGCTCGAGGCATACCGGGAGTGGTTGGACACCTTGCGCTCGTCGCCCGACCCCGATCCCCAGGTCGAAGGAGTTGTTCTTCACGACATTGCCGATGTGCGCAAAGCGGAGGGGAGGCTCGAGGAGGCGATCGAGCTGTACCGCGAGGCGGCGCAGAGCAAGGGTAGGGGAAGCAACCGTTTCGACCTTGCGATCACCCTTCGGGCTCTCGCCCGAACTCTCGGGGCGGCCCAGGAATACGACGAGGCGCTGGCCATCTATGAAGAGCAGCTCGAGATCTTGCGCTCGCTGCCCGATTCCGATCTTCATCTCGAAGGCACCCTGCTCCATGACATTGCAGACGTGCAGCAAGAGCTTGGCGAGCACGACGCGGCGATCGGCCTCTATCGCGAGGCAGCCGAGCGCAAGCGAGAGTCGAAAGTCAACCCACACAGTCTCATTGCCACGTTGCAGGCTCTCGGACGCGCCCTCGAGCGGACCGGTGCCTTCGAGCCGGCGATCGCGACCTACGGGGAGCAGCTAGATGTGTTGCGTTCGTTGCCCGAGCCCGACTACAAGATCGAAGGTGTAGCTCTCCACGACATCGCCGATGTGCGGCGCGAACAGGGCAGCACCGATGAGGCTATTCAGCTGTATCGCGAAGCTGTGGAGCAGAAGCGACTTGCCGGCCCATCGGCCAATGGGAGAAGTCTCCCGCTCAGCCTCGAGGCCCTCGGCCGCACCATTGACCAGAGCGGCGACTACAACGAAGCGCTCGATGTCCTTAACGAGTCGCTGGAGCTGCTTCGTGCTTTGGAGCAGCCCGAGCTTGGCATCGAAGGCACTGTTCTCCACGACATCGCCGATGTGCGGCGAAAGCAGGGCGAGATCGAGGAGGCGATTGAGCGCTATCGCGAAGCGGTGGAGTGCAGACGGGTGGAAAGCCAGGGGGGGGCCAGCTACGACATGGTCGCCCCTCTGCAGGCGCTGGGCCGGACCCTGGAGGAAAACGAAGACTTCGAGGCTGCGATCGTCACCCACACAGAACAGCTGGAGCTGCTGCGCTCACTGTCTGAGCCGCAGGTTCAGCTCGAAGGCATCGCCCTTCACGACATCGCCGACGCCCGGCAGGCGCTGGGTGAAACGAAGCAGGCAATTCTGCTCTATCGCGAAGCGCTGGGGTTGAAGCGCAAAGCTGACGATCCGAGCCATCGGGACAGCATCGCCAGCACCCTGCAGGCTCTTGGCCGCGCCCTGGAGCGCAGCGAGGACTACACCGCGGCGCTCGAGGCGTACCAGGAGCAGCTGGAGATCCTCCGTTCGCTCGATCCCGACCCACAGCTCGAAGGCATCGCCCTTCACGACATCGCCGACGCCCGGCAGGCGCTGGGTGAAACGAAGCAGGCAATTCTGCTCTATCGCGAAGCGCTGGGGTTGAAGCGCAAAGCTGACGATCCGAGCCATCGGGACAGCATCGCCAGCACCCTGCAGGCTCTTGGCCGCGCCCTGGAGCGCAGCGAGGACTACACCGCGGCGCTCGAGGCGTACCAGGAGCAGCTGGAGATCCTCCGTTCGCTCGATCCCGACCCACAGCTCGAAGGCATCGCTCTGCATGACATCGCCGATGTGAAGAGTGCGCGAGGAGAAACGGCGGAGGCGATCGAGCTGTATCGCCAGGCGGCGGAGAGCAAGCGCGCGGCGGAGGACTCGACTGTTCGCGACCTCGCTGCCACGTTGCTCGGGCAGGGTTCGTCTGAACTCACTCTCAGAGGGGACCCTGCGTCCACCGCCGCGGAGGTGCTCGAGCTGATCCGTAGCGAAACGAACCCCGATCTCGAACTGCTTGCTTCGGCCCTGATGCTGCACGGCGAGATCGCGAGCGGGAGGGACGACCGGGAGGCATTGCGCTTCTTCGTCGAAGCCCGGGAGGCTCTAGATAAGGATTCGTCGCATGATCCGCTGGAGCGAGCGTCGATCAGGGCAATGGTGGCGAAGACCCATGATGCGCTCGGTGAGCAGGATGAGGCGGCCACTGAACGCGCTGCCCTGATCGCGATCCTCGAGGAAAACTTCGCCGACACCCTGGATGAGTGCAGTGCGGGCTCTCTTTTCAGGTTGTGCGTTCTCTGTGCCGAGAACGACGGGCTGGATCTGGCTCGGGCGGTCATCGCACACGTACGCAAACGGGTGGACGACGAAAGAGACGACAGCGCGCTGGTCTCGGTGCTCTCGCAGTCGCATGGATACCTGGGCCGTGCACTGGAGCGAAATCGGGAATATGCGGATGCGCTCGTCGCCTATCGCGCCCAGCTGGAGGCGCTGCAGCTGCTGCCTGAGCCTGACCTTCGCGTCGAAGGCATCGTCTTCCATGACATGGCCGATGTGCGAGGCGCGCAGGGCGAAACCGCGGAAGCGCTGGAGCTGTATGGCAAGGCGGTGGAGCTCAAGCGCGCGGCTGGTGAGGCTGCTTCTCTGCACAGCCTCGCGATCAGCCTCCTGGCCCTGGGCTTTGCTCGGCTCGAGGCCGATGACCTCGCCGGCGCGGGAACTGCCGGCGAGGAGGCAGGCGCTCTAATTCGCAGCGAAGAGGACCTCGACGAGCCGCTTCTGGCTGCAGCGATGGTGCTGGTCGCCGCGTGGGCACGGGAGAGCCGGGATCTGGATCGAGCGCTTGAGCTCTTGAGCGAGGCCGATGAGTTGATCGAGAGGGCCGGCCCGACCAGGATCTTCGATGCAGCTATGGCAAAAGAGCTGCTCGCGAGTGTCCATGAAGAACTCGGCAATGCGAAAGAAGCACGCGCTGCGCGCGACCGAATTAAGCCCTGATCGCCAGCCTGCCGACCTGGTCGCCCTTACTTCGCCTGCGTAACCGCGATCGCCACCTGGACCGTCGAGGTCGCGGTGCACTCGGGGCTGCCGAGGACTTTGACCGAGACCGTTTGGGCGGTGCCGGGGCTGGTCAGGCCGAGCGGGCCGGTCTCGCCGGCGGCCGGGACGAGGCCGGTCGGCTGCTCGGCGGTCGGCGCGAAGGCGCGCAGTTTCAGCGCTCCTTCGGCGACTCCCCAGGCGCTGCCGTTGACGAACGGGACGACGCGCGGTTCGCACGGTTTTTCGCCGACCCGGGCGAGGTTGTTGCCCTTCGCTTCGACGCTGAGGAAGGCGGCGGTGCCGGCGGCGGGGGTGAAGGTGGAGGTGCCGCTGAGCGGCAGGTTGACCGCGACGGTCCCGTTGGCGGGGACCGGCCCGCCGGTCGCGCTGCCGAGCAGGTTCGTCCCGGCGGCCAGCTTGGTGAAGCTGACGGCGCCGTTCTTGATCTTCGCCGCGGTCACCGCGTTGCCGCGGATTTTCGCGTTGGTGACCGCGTTGCGCTTGATCTTCCCGGCGCTGACCGCGTTCGCCTTCAGGTTCTTGGTGCCGACCTTGTTCGCCGCCCAGACCACGCCGCCGCTCAGGGCCAGGAACAGGGCCAGGGACGCGACCACGTTCGCGTAGGTCAACCGTTGCCTCACTGCTCGCATCTCAACCTCCAGAAGATCGGGTTCACAGGGGGCTTCGCGTTCGCCCCGTCAGTTCCTCGCTCTACCCCGAAACAGGGCCGCGGGCATCAGGTTGCGGCGCGATCGCGGTCGCGCCGCAGCCACCAGTCGACCACGTAGCCGCCGAACGGGACCACGGCGCCAACCAGGACCCAGAAGGTCGTCTTGGCGCTCCAGCCCATGTCGAGGCGGATGTTGAGCGCAACTACGACGTAAGCAAGGAAGAGCACGCCATGGATCGGTCCGAGGATCTGCACCCCGGTCTCCGCGCCGCCAGTCCGTTTGACGAACGTGGCGATCAGCAGGGCGATGAAGCTGGTCGCCTCGGCGAGGGCGATGTAGCGCATGGCCTTGATGGCCGGGAGCCTATGGGATCGAGAATTGACATCGGCGCGCGCTTTCGATTCGACAACGGACACATTCGTGCCTTGTCTCGTTGCAGACAAAAACCTACGCTGGCAGAATGGAGACGATGAGAGAGGGCTGGACCGACGAGCGCCTCGACGACCTCAACGACCGGGTCAGGGACGGTTTCCGCCAAGTCGACGAGCGTTTTCGCCAAGTCGACGAGCGTTTTCGCCAAGTCGACGAACGCTTCGACCGAGTCGAAGGCCAGGTCAAGGACCTCCGCAAGGAGTCCAACCACCGTTTCGACCGGATCGAAGGCGAGATCAAGGACCTTCGCAAGGAGTCGAACGACCGGTTCGAGCGCATCGATGCGCGGCTGGATTCGATCCAGCGGTCGATCGCCCTCGGTGCGTTGACGCTCGCCGGATCCATCCTCGCCGGCTTCGCGGCGATGACCACGTTGGTCGCAACGCAGCTCTAGGCACATTCACGCCTTGCTCTGTGCAGACAGACTGCTGACGACGCCAGAATGGAGACGACGAGAGAGGGCTGGACCGACGAGCGGCTCGACGATCTGAACGCCAAGGTCGATCGTGGCTTCGAGCGAGTAGGTCGCCGCTTCGAGCGGGTGAGGATGACATGAAGACTCTGCGGACCGAAATGAACGACCGCCTCAGGGAGTCGAACGGGCGTTTCGACTCGATGCAGCGGATGACTCTCGGCGCCTACATCACCGCGTCATCGGTCTGGTCGCCACGCAACTCCGATCGCTCGAAGCTGCCCTGGTCAGTCGCCCAAATCCTGCAAACGCGACCAGAAGCGGATGTACTCGCGCTCGTGGCCGACGCCGGCTTCGATCGCAAGGGTAATCGAGCTCTCTCCTTCGAGCTTCCGGCACTCCTCCAGCAGCTCTTCGTACTCGTTCAGCTTGCGCCTGTGGATGTCGACCTGTCGCGCGGCGAGCTGCTTCTGCTCGGCGTTGAAGAAGAGCTTGAGCAGCGCTAGGTCGCGCAGCTCGTAGATCTCGTCGGTCGGCTCCGAGCGCCAGCGGTCGAGTGCAGCCGTTCCCTTCGCGGTGATGCTGTAGACGCGGCGGCGGCGACCGCCGTCTTCCCGGCGCTCGGAGAGATAGCCGGCCGCGGCCAGGCGGGCGCACTCGGCGTAGAGCTGGCTGTGGGGAAGCGACCAGAAGTTGGTGACGCTCGCGGCGGCGGCACCTTTCAGGTCGTAGGGCGTGGCCGGACCGAGCCGCTCGGAAAGGCCCAGAACGAGGTAGGAGCTCGGGGTCAGCTCGGTCCTTGACATCGACCCGAAGGATAAGCTACATTCTGCATCGTCCAATCTGGACGATGCAGCGGAAACCATGAGCCCGACGTCCTCTTCCCATCCCGAAACCTCCTACCTCGGCGGCCTCGAAAGCCAGAGTGAGGAGCTCGCCGCCGAGCTGGCGCTGCAAGGCGAGCTGCCCCCGTGGTTGCGCGGCTCGCTGATCCGCACCGGCCCTGCCCTCTGGGAGGCCGGGACGCTGCGACTGCATCACTGGTTCGACGGCCAGGCAATGCTGCACCGCTTCGACCTCGGCGGCAAGACGGTCTCCTACGCAAACCGGTTCCTCGAGAGCCGTGCCTACGAGGCGATCAAACTCGACGGGCAAATCTCCTTCATGGAGTTCGCGACCGATCCGTGCCGGTCGCTGTTCTCGCGGGTTTTCTCGGTGTTCTCTCCAGGAGTCTCCGACAACGCCAACATCAACGTAGCGGCCCTCGGCGAGCGTTTCATCGCGATGACCGAGACCCCGATGCCGATCGAGTTCGACCTCGACACGCTGGAGACGGCCGGGGTCGCCTATGAGGCCCCCGGCCTGCTCAGCACCGCGCACCCGCACCTGGACCGCGCCACGGGCGGCCTACTCAATTACGCGACCAAGGTCGGCGCCCGCAACAAGTACCGCTTCTTCCACCTCGCCCCCGACGGTCGCGAGCCCGAGACGATCGTCGAGAGGCCCGTGGACAAGCCCGCCTACATGCACTCCTTCGGCCTCACCGAGAAGTGGTTCGTGCTGGCCGAGTTCCCGCTCGTTGTGAACCCGATCGAGATCCCGCTCAGCCACCGTCCCTACATCGAGAACTTCCGCTGGAAGCCAGAGCGTGGCACCCGCCTCCTTCTCTTCAACCGTTCCGGCGGCGAGGTGATCGGGCCGATCGAGACCGATCCCTGCTTCGCCTTTCACCACGTCAACGCCTACGAAGAGGGAGGCGAAGTCGTCGTCGACCTCTGCGCCTATGAGGACGCCTCGGTCATTTCCGCCTTCTACATAGACCGCTTGCGGGCCGGCGGCACCTTCCCCAACCCGCAGCTGCGGCGCATCCGGGTCGACCTCGACGCCTCGAGCGCGAGCATCGAGCCGCTGCTGGCGGACGGCGAGCTGGAGCTTCCGCGCATCGACTACGACCGCGTCAACGAGCGCCCGTATCGCTACGTGTGGGGGGTTCGCAACGCTGGCTCGGGCTGGCTCGACTCGGTCGTGCGCATCGACCTCGAGCAGGGCAGCACTCGCACCTGGTCGGAGCCGGGCTGCTACCCGGGCGAGCCTGTGTTCGTCGGCGCTCCCGAGCGGGTCGAGGAGGGAGAAGGCGTACTGCTCTCCGTCGTCTTCGACTCGCGCAAGGGAACGTCGTTCTTGGTCGTGCTGGAGGCCGGCAGCCTCACCGAGCTCGCGCGAGCCGAGGCCCCGCACCACATCCCCTTCGGGTTCCACGGCCAGTTCGCCGCAGGCCTCGGTGGTGAGGAGTGGGAGTGACGTCCGCCCGGAACGAGGAAGCCGAGCTGCGCGCGAAGGCAATCGCCCGGTTGGAGCGCAAGCGCGACTTCCGCATCCACCTCCGCGTCTACTGTCTGGTCAACTTCCTGCTCGTGGTCATCTGGGCGTTCTCTGGCGGGCTCTTCTGGCCGATCTTCCCGATCCTCGGCTGGGGGATTGGACTCAGCGCTCACGCCTGGGACGTCTACTGGCGCAAGCCGATCGGCGAGGACGAGATCAGGCGCGAGAGCGAACGCCTGCGGCGTAGCTAGCCGCGCCCTGAGCTTGCTTGGGCGAATGGTCGCCACACGACCCGCGCCGGCTGCTGACGATCGTCGCCGGTTGTGGGATCGACTCCTTCGCCACCTTCTCGACCTGGATCCTCGACTCGCACCGGCTCGGCGCTGCCGGGCCGGACCCGCCTGGTCTGGCTCAACATCGCCCTCTCGGTCGCCGCCGGCTTCGCCGCCATCTCCCTCCGTCGCCTGCTCGGCTCGATGTTCTGACCGTCCCCCCGAAAAGGCGCGATATGCGCACGTTTTGGGCCGGTCGACGACACGGTGGCCGTCCGGCGGCATCCCTACCTTGGATCTCGTGATGGAGGGACAGACGTCGATCCTCACTGTCGAAGAGACGGCCGCCGAGGCGCCGCCGAGCGCTGCCGAGCCTGAGCAGGTCCTGGCCGAGGTGGCGGGGACGGCTGTGGCGCCCGAGCCGTCGGCGAGCGCGCCCCCGGCCCGGGTCCTGCTGCGCGAGCTCGAGGACGGCCAGCGGGTGCGCGGCGTCTACGCGGTCCAACAGCGCGAGCTGCGGCGCAAGCGCAACGGCGAGCCTTGGCTGCGGCTTGTGGTCGGGGACTCCAGCGGCACGGCCGAGGCGGTCTGCTGGGAGGAGGCCGAGCCCCGCTACGCGATCGCCAGCTGCGGCGCGGCCGTCTTCGTCACCGGGGTCTTCGAGCAGAGCGAGCGCTGGGGGGCGAAGATCAAGATCGCCGAGCTGCGCGAGGCCGAGCCGCACGAGTACGAGGCCGAGGAGCTGGCGCCGGAGTCGCACGTCTCGCTGGAGCTGCTCGAGCGCGACCTGCGGGCGCTGCTGGAGACGATCCAGGAGCACCAGCTGCGGCTCCTGCTCGATTCCTTCTTCGCACCCGGCAGCGAGGCGTGGGCGCGCTTCCGCGACGCGCCGGCGGCCAAGACCTACCACCAGGCCTACCGGCACGGGCTGCTCGAGCACACGCTCTCGGTCGCGCAGGCGGTCAGCGCCGCCGCCAACTTCTTCCCTGGCATCGACCGCGACGTTGCCGTTACCGGGGCGCTCCTGCACGACATCGGCAAGACAGAGGCCTACAACGACGACCCGCTGGCGATCGACCTCACCGACGCCGGCCGCCTGCAGGGTGAGATCCCGCTCGGCTACTACCTGGTCCGCCGTCGGATCGAGGACCTTCCCGGTTTCGACCCCGAACTGGGCCAGTGCGTGCTGCACATAATCCTCAGCCACCACGGCTCGCTCGAGCACGGCTCCCCGGTCGTTCCCGCCACCCGCGAGGCCGTCCTCGTCCACATGATCGACAACCTCGGCGGCCGTCTCGGCAGCTTCGACCGCCTCGAGCGCCAGCTTCCCGCCGGCGAGTCCTGGTCCGGATTCGACCGGGCCTTGTCGGGCTCGGCTTATTTCGGTCAACGCGCGGCCTGAGAGGCTAGGAGCTTCGCGACCCTGGCGAGCACTGCCTTCGGTTCGCGGTGGAACCTGACGTCGGTGACGCGGGTCATCTCGATCCCGGCGAGCATCAGATCCTCGTGGCGCAGGCGATCGCGCTCGAAGGCGGCGTTGGTGCCGTGGGTCGCGTAGGTGTCGAGTTCGACCGCGAAGCGCTGCTCCGGCCAGTAGACGTCGAGCTCGAAGCCCGCCTCGACGAAGTTGGTCGCCGGTCGCGGCAGTCCGGCGCTCAGGACCGCTTCGAAGAACCGCCGCTCGAACCCGGAGCGGGTGAAAGGGACCGGTTTGTAGAGCGCGATCGCACGCCGCAGCGGTTTCCGACCGCGATGGCGTCCGCTGCGCTCGAGCAGCTCCTCGACCGGCCCGAGGTCGAACAGGCCCAGCTCCTCGCCGCGCTCGAGCATGCGCTGCAACTGCCAGGCGGGGCCTTCGGTGGCGCAGTCGAGCAGCGTGCGCGGCAGCGCCGTGACCGGGATCCCGTCGACCAGCGCCCGGTCCGCCTCGGTCAGGATGCTCGAGCGGTGCAGCTGAATTGGTGCGCGGGGCCGGCGCGGCTGCGGTCCGGTCACCGACAGCGGCGCTGGCCCGTACCGTGAGATCCCCCAAAGCCAGGCAGCCGATCGATGGCTGAGTAGTGCGTCCGGGCCGCAAGCGAGCACCGCGGCTAGGCAACGTCCGTGGGCCGGGATGAGCCGGTGGCCCACTGCGTAGACCCCACGGTGTAAAGGATGAAGGCGCCCCGCGACCACTGCGCGCCTTACCGCGGCGCGTGAGTAGCCGAGTCTCGTCTCCAGCTGACGAATCGAGACCACGCCATGCTGCCGTTCAGCGAGTTCGGCCAAGGCCGGCCCCGATACATCGGATCTACGCCCGTCCAACGTTTGCTGTCGTCCTTTGTTGCGCATAGCGGTACAAAGGACGACAGCAACGCGATTTCTCCCCCACCCGGCGGCCCCTCAGAACCTCAACGGCCCCTCAGAACTTGACGGTGCAGCGCTTGATCCGGTCGACGTTGCCCTCGGCACGCTCGATGCAGCGGACGAGGCGCTTCGGGTTGCCCTCCTTCTCGGCGGCGCGGAGGGAGCGGCGGATCTGGCGCTCGACGCGGCGGTTGACCTGCTCGATCGTCTTGCCGACGTCGGTCAGGTCGACACCCTGCACGCCGAAGGACTCTTCGAAGCTCCGATTGGTCGACTTGATTGCCGCGTCGGTCGTCTTCAGGACCGGCTTGACGATGAAGAAATAGGCCGCGGCGAGGATCCCGACGGCGACCAGGAGCCGGATAATGCCGGAAGTCAGGCTGCCGAAGAGGTTGCGCAGAATGTCCATGACGAGGCCCGCAGACTATCCTGCGACCCGTGGCGAAGGACACCGAGAAGCTGATTCGCCAGCTCTCGTTGATCTCGTTCCTGATGGCCCAAGGCAGGCCCGTGTCGGCGCTCGAGATCAAGCGAGAGGTGGAGGGGTACAGCGACATGAACGACGACGCGTTCGCGCGGCGCTTCTACGCGGACCGAGCCGAGCTGGAGAGCCTCGGGATCCAGCTCGGGGTCGAGAAGCCGGGAGAGGGCTTCTTCGAGGCCGAGCTCTACTCGTTGCCGCCCGAGAACTTCTACCTCGACGCGATCTCCTTCACCGATGACGAGCTGGCGGCGCTGAGCACGGCGCTGCTGCTGCTTACCGACGGCGGCTTCGCCTACGCCGAGCCGCTGCGGCTGGCTCTGCAGCAGGTCGCCTGGGGCCACCCGAACCCGCTCAGCGAGGGCGAGCGCGCCCCGATCGAGATGGCGATGACCGCCTCCGCCGGCGGCCGTGAGCTCTCCCAGCGCCTCTCCAAGATCGAGACCGCGATCAGCCGCCGCAAGACGATCGAGTTCACCTACTACACGATGGAGCGGGGCGAGACCGAGAAGCGCAAGGTCGACCCCTTCCACCTGGTCTTCCGCGGCGGCCAGTTCTACTTGATCGGCCACTCGCACGAGCGCGACGCGGTGCGGGTCTTCCGGCTCTCCCGGATCCAGGGCAAGGTCGGGTACGCCTCTAAGGCCGAGCACGACTTCTCGCCGCCCGAGGACTTCGATCGCCGCGATTACGGCAGCCGCGCCGACTGGCAGCTGGGGGAGACCCAGGGCACGGCGAAGATCTGGATCCGCGAGCGGATCGCCTGGCTGATCGAGCGCGACTACGGGAGCTACGGCGAGCTGCGGCCGGCGAAAAAGTCCGATGGCGCGCCGGGCAAGGGGCAGATCTTCGAGACCAGCTACGCCTCGCACCGTGAGCTGATCGCCTGGGTGCTGCGCTGGCGCCAGAACGCCCAGGTGCTGGCGCCCGACGACCTCCGGGCCGAGGCCGAGCAGCGGCTCGGCTTGCTGCGCGACCGCCATGAGAACGGGTTCGCGCCGGCCGAGATCGTCGACCGCCCGCTGCGCGACTCGCCCCGCCGCAGCCGCTCCAACGGCCGCGGCGAGGCGGCGATCCGGCCGGAGCGCTTCGCCCGCCTCGTCACCCTCGCCGGGATGCTGATCGAAGCGGCGAAAAAGGGCGAGCGGCTGCAGATCGCCGAGCTGCGCCAGCGGCTCGAACTGACCGACGAGGAGCTGCGCGAGGACGTCGAGCTGCTCAACGTCGTCAACTTCGGCGGCGGCACCTACGTGCTCTACGCTGAATTCCTCGGCGACGAGATCGAGGTCGACTCCGAGCCCTACGGCGACAACTTCGCCCGCCCGGCGCGCCTGCTGCCGCTGGAGGCGAAGGCGCTGGTCGCGGCGATCGACCTCTTCGGCGACCACCTGCCGCAGACCGACCTGCAGAAGGCGCGCAAGAAGATCGTCAGCGCGCTCGGCCACGACCCCTCCGAGGAGGGGCTGGAGATCGCCTCCGCCGGGGGCGGCGACGCCGCGGTGGCGCGCACGGTCAACGACGCGATCGCCGACAGCAAGGTGTTGGAGCTGAGCTATTACAAGGAGAACGAGGACCAGTTCACCGACCGCTCGGTCGAGCCCTACCGGCTCGAGAACGGGCGCGAGGGCTGGTACGTCGAGTGCTACGACCTGACCAAAGGCGGCGTGCGGCATTTCAAGCTCGACCGGGTCAAGGAGGCGAAGCTCTCCGAGCAGACCTTCGAGCCGCGCGAGGAGGTCGAGGAGCTGGCCGGGGTCGAGGGCTGGATGACCCATGGCGAAGTCCCGACCGCAGACGTCGCTCGGGTCTGGGTCTCGCCGGAGCGGGCGCGCTGGCTGCGCGAGGAGCGGACCGTGGTCGAGGAGCTGGCCGACGGCGCCGTCGTGGTCGAGCTGCCCTATGCGGGCAAGCCCTGGCTGGTGCGGGAGATCCTGCGCGGCGCCGGCGACCTGGTCGTGCTCGAGCCGCAGGACGCGCGCGAGGCGATCGCCAAAGAGGTCGCAGACTGACCGAGGCGCCGGGGCACCCCGAGATCCTGCGCATCGTCGCGCCGAACCCGGGGCCGATGACGCTGGAAGGGACGAACACCTACCTCTACGGGAGCGATCCCTGCGCGGTGATCGACACTGGCTCCGATGACCCCGGTCACCTCGACGCGATCCGTGCCGCGGCGGCCGAGCGGGGCGGGATCGGCCTCGTCCTGCTCACCCACTCGCACGGGGACCACGCTGCCGGCGCGGATCAGCTCGGGGCCGAAGTACTTCTCCCCTCCGGGCGTGTCTGAGCTTTCCCACCGAATATGGGGGCAAAGCTCAGACACGGGGGGTGGGGTGAGGCTGCGGGCGCTGGCGACGCCCGGGCACGCTGCGGACCACGTCTGCTTCCTGACCGACGACGGGGTCTGCTTCAGCGGCGATCTGGTGCTGGGGCTCGGCTCGACGATCGTGCCGCCGGGCGGCGGCTCACTCGCCGCCTACATGGACTCGCTGCGCCGCTTGCAGGGCGAGGAGATCGAGCTGATGGCGCCCGGTCATGGGCCCTGGATCGAGGACCCAGCCGCGAAGCTGGCCGAGTACGTCGAGCACCGCGAGATGCGCGAGCGCCGCCTGCTCGCGGCGCTTGAGCGCGGTGAGCGCTCCCGCACCGCGCTGCTCGCCGAG
Organism: uncultured Solirubrobacterales bacterium; assembly: GCA_963846515.1. Classification (GTDB taxonomy): domain Bacteria; phylum Actinomycetota; class Thermoleophilia; order Solirubrobacterales; family 70-9; genus VAYN01. The sequence continues at coordinate 449,730 of CAWJWC010000006.1, forward strand.
GCCTGGGACGACATTCCGATGGAGCTGCTGCCGATGGCGGCGATGGCGATGGAGGCCCACCTCGAAAAGCTCGAGGAAGAGGGCCTGCTGCCCGGCGACCTCGCCGAGTAGGGCGAACGCGTCTGCAATTCCCCCCCCCCGCTATACCGGGTCCAGAGCAGACTGGCTGGCTGGCCAAAACGTGATACACACTCGCTATGGGTCGTCTCGGTAAAAGCCGCGTCGCGCGGGCCGGCTTCCTCGCTGGGGCGGCGGGCACTGGGCTCGCCACGGCGGCGACGGCGGCCGCTTGGCACTGGCTGGCGCGGCGGCCGCTGCCGAAGGTGCGCGGCATGATCGAGCTGCCGGGCCTGGAGGGCGGGGTACGGGTGCGGCGCGACCGCTGGGGCGTGCCCCACATCGAGGCCGACGCCCGCCACGACCTCTACTTCGCCGAGGGCTTCGTGCACGGCCAGGACCGGCTCTGGCAGATGGACTTCTACCGCCGTGTCGTCCAGGGCCGCGTCTCCGGGATGGCCGGGGAGGAGGGGCTGCCGATCGACCGACTGATGCGCACGCTCGGCATCCAACGGGCCGCCGAGCGCGAGCAGGCGACCCTCGACCCGAGCCTGCTTGCCTGGCTGGAGCGCTTCTGCGCAGGGGTCAATGCCGCGGCCGAGGCGGCGACCGCGTTGCCCTTCGAGATGCAGCTGCTGCGCCTCGACTTCAAGCCCTGGCGACCGGTCGACATCCTCGGCCTCGGCAAGCTGCTCGCCTTCGGCCTCTCGACCAACTGGGAGCGGGAGCTGCTGCGGGCCGACATGCTGCGCGCGCTAGGCCCGGAGCTGAGTGCCCGGCTCGACCCGGTCTATCCGGCTGACAACCCGATCGCCACCCAGGAAGCCTGGAGCGGCGACGGGCTCGCGATCGTCGAGCAGATCGATGCGGTGCGGCGCTCGATCGGCCTCGCAGCCGAGGCGAGCGGCTCCAACAACTGGGCGGTGAGCGGCCAGCTCAGCGCCACCGGCTCGCCGCTGATCGCCGGCGATCCGCACCTACCCCCGAGCATGCCGGGCATCTGGTACCAGGTCGGCCTCCGCTACGGGGAGCGCTTCGTGCGCGGCGCCTCGCTGCCCGGCCTGCCCGGCGTCTACATGGGCCAGAACAACGACGTCTGTTGGACCTTCACCAACGCGATGGCCGACGTCCAGGACCTCTTCGTCGAGCGCCTCGACGGCGACACCTACCTGTTCGAGGACGAGTGGCGGCCGCTGCACACGGTGCGCGAGGAGATCGCGGTTAAGGGCCGCTCCGAGCCGGCGCTGCTGGAGGTGCGCGAAACCCACCACGGCCCGCTCGTCAACACGGCGCTCGGGGCCGACGAGGCGGAGCCGCTGGCGCTGAGCTGGCAAGCGCTGCGCGAACCGACCGCCTTCGCCGGCATGTTCGAACTGCTCGAGATCGGCTCCGGGCCGGAGCTGGTGCGCAAGCTCGAGGGCCACACCTCTCCGGTCTCCAACCTGGTCTGGGCCGACCGCCACGGCTCGATCGGCTACAAGACGATCGGTCGCCTGCCGCGCCGCCGCGGCGGCTGCCCCGACCTGCCGAAGCCGGGCTGGAGCGGCGAGTTCGAGTGGGAGGGGACGGTCGCCTACGACGAACTGCCCGAGGTCGTCGACCCGGAGAGCAACTTCCTCATCACCGCCAACAACCGGATCGCCGGCGACGATTACCCGCACCACATCACCAGCGAATACCTCGACGGCTTCCGCGCGAAGCGGATCGAGCAGCTGCTGGGGGAGAGCGAGGAGCACGACCTCGACGGCTTCGAGGCGATGCAGTCCGACAACCTCTCGCTGCCGGGGCTGGAGGTGGCGCGGCGGCTGGGCCGGCTGAGCCCGCCCGGTCAGCGCGAGACCAGCGCCCTGGAGCGGCTGCGCAGCTGGGACGGCCGGCTCGACCCGGGGACGATCGCCGGCACGATCTATCAGGCCTTCCTGTTGCGGCTGGCGCGCGAGGTGGCGCGCGCCGCGATCGGCGACCGCGACCTCGCCGAGCGCTGGCTCGACCGGGCCGACAACGGCTTCACCCCGCACATCACCTCGCCCTGGCGCTGGCACTCGCACCTGATGCGGCTCTGGGAGGAGGGCGACGAGGAGCTGATCGGCCGCCCCTGGGACGAGCTCGTGCTGGAGGCGCTGGCCGGCGCCCTCGACGACCTCGAGGAGCGCTTCGGCCCCGACCCGGAGGGCTGGCGCTGGGGCCGCGTGCACGAGATGGAGTTCCCGCACCCGCTGGGGGAAGCGAACCCGCTGCTGCGCCGGCTGCTCAACCGCCGCCTCCGTGCCGGCGGCGCCCAGGAGACGGTGAGCCAGATCGCCTACGACCCCAACAACCCCTACAAAGCGGTTTGGGCGCCGAGCTGGCGCATGGTCGCCGACCCGACCGACCCGGAGCGCTCACGCTGGCAGATGTTCACCGGCCAGTCCGGCCACCCGGCCAGCCCCCACTACGACGACCTCCAGCCCGACTGGCTCGAGGGCCGCACCCAGCCGATGGCCGGCGCCGGTCCCTGGCGGGAGCTGGAGCTGGTCCCCGGGCGCTAGTCCCGCAGGTTCAGCGACGAGCCTTCGGCGCTGGCGACCGCGGTGACCAGCTCGACGATCTCGGCCGGGGCCTTGGCCGGGGAGCCGGCGTCGAAGGGCGGCTGCGGGTCGTACTCGATCCCGAGCTGGACCGCCTGGGCGACCTCGGGGCCGACCTCCTGGCCGACCAGGTGCAGGGCCATGTCGATCCCGGCGGAGACGCCGGCGGCGGTGATGACCTTGCCGTCCTCGACGAAGCGGCCGCCGACCGGGTCGGCGCCGAACTCGCGCAGCGGCTCGAGGTAGAGCCAGTGGCCGGTTGCACGCCTGCCCTCGAGCAGGCCGGCGGCGCCGAGCACGAGCGAGCCGGTGCAGACCGAGGTCGTCCACTTGGTCCGCTGGTCGATCGCGCGCAGCCAGCCGAGCACCTCCTCATCCTCGAGCAGCGGCCGGTTGCCGGCGCCGCCGGGGACGAGCACGATGTCGGCCTCGGTCGTCTCGGCCAGCGAGCGGTCGGCGCTGAGCCCGAGGTGGCCGCTGTCGGTCCGCACCTCGCCGGTGCTGGCGCCGACGAACTCGACCTCCCAGCCGGGGACCGAGCGCAGCACCTCGTAGGGGCCGATCGCGTCGAGTGCGGTGATGCCGTTAAAGATCAGGATCGAGGTCTTCATGGGGGGATCTTGGCGCGCGCCGTGTGATCGCGCCAGTGGCAGGATTGCCAATGTCCGTTGAGTTTCTGCCATGATCAGGAAATGGCTGATCGGGGAGCCGATACGGCGCGGAAACGGGGGGCGAACGCTGCTCCGGATCTCGTCGCGGGGGAGGCCGCGGCGCCGCACCGGGTCGTTGCCCTCTGCCTCGAAGGCCTCGTCGCCTTCGACCTGACCGCGCCGGCGCAGGCGTTCGGGGTGGCGGCGCGCCCCGGCGGCGAGCCGCTGTACGAGTTCTCGACCTGCTCGGTGGACGGGGCGGAAGTGCGCACGACGAGCGGCTTCGGGGTCAGCCCAGCGGCCGGGCTCGCCGCGCTGCGTCGCGCCGATACGGTCGTCGTGCCGGCCTACGCGAACCTGTTCGAGCCGCCGCCCGAGGAGGCGCTCGCGGCGCTGCGCGCCGCCGCTCGCCGCGGCGCCCGCGTGCTCTCGGTCTGCACCGGTGCCTTCGCGCTCGCCCACGCCGGCCTGCTCGACGGGCGCCGCGCGGCGACGCACTGGGCCTGGGCGGGGGAGCTGGCGCGTCGCTTTCCGGCGGTCGCAGTCGACCCCGACGCGCTCTACGTCGACGAAGGCGAGGTGATGACCTCGGCCGGGCTCAGCGCCGGGATCGACCTCTGCCTGCACGTCGTCCGGGTCGACTTCGGTGCCGCCGCCGGCGAGCGGGTCGCCCGCCAGATGGTCGCGGCGCCGCATCGCGAAGGCGGGCAGGCGCAGTTCGCCAAGCCGGCGCTGGCCGAGGCGGGCGGCTCGCTGGAGCCGACGCGGCGCTGGGCAGCGGAGCGACTGGAGCAGCCGCTCGACGTCGCAGCGCTCGCCGGCCACGCCAACCTCAGCCCCCGCACCTTCGCCCGCCGCTTCCGCGCCGAGACCGGGACGACGCCGCTGCAGTGGCTGCTCTCCCGCCGCGTGCTAGAAGCCCGGCGCCTGCTCGAGGAGTCCGACCTGCCGATCGAGGCGGTCGCCTGGCGCTGCGGCTTCGGCAACGCTACCTCGCTGCGCGACCACTTCCGCCGCGCCACCGCGACCACGCCAACCGCCTACCGGCGCGCGTTCGCCGGCCACGCCGGCGCCGCCCTCTAGAGTCCGCGGCCGGTGAGCCGCCGCGACCAGATCATGCTCAGCGACGCCGAGCTGCTGCAGCTGCTCGAGCAGGAGCGGATCGCGGTCGTCTCCAGCCTCGGGCCGCGCGGTTGGCCGCACTCGATGCCGCTCTGGTTCGTGCCGCGGCGGGGCGAGGTCTGGATCTGGACCTACGCCAAGTCGCAGAAGGTGAGCAACCTCGAACGCGACCCGCGGGCGACCGTGCTGGTCGAGACGGGGCACGAGTACGGCGAGCTGCGCGGGGCGATGATCGAGGCCGAGGCGGAGATACACCGCGACTTCGAGACCGTGATCGGGTTTGCGGAGGAGCTGACGTTGCGCTACGCCGAAGGGATCTCCACCGTTGAGGGCGACGCCAAGGCGGCCCTCGAAGCACAGGCGCCGAAACGGGTGGCGATCCACTTTCGGCCGCTGCGCACCGCCAGCTGGGACCACCGCAAGCTCGGTGGGACCTACTGAGCCGCTACCTTTCCCGACTCGCATGAGACGACGCATCCCCGTTCTGCTGATCCTCGCCGGCCTCGCCACGGCGCTGTTCTTCGGCGTCCAGTCAGGCTCGGCGGCCAAGCCGCGCCCCCCGCAGGGCTTCTTCGGGATCGGCCCGCAGACGATCCTCACCGACCGCGACCTCGAATACATGAAGGCGGGCGGGATCGAAAGCATCCGCTGGCCGCTGACCTGGGGCGCGGTGCAGCCGACCCGCAAAGGCGGCTACAACTGGGAAGTCTTCGACCCGGTGGTCGAGATCGCCGCCCGTCACGGGCTACGCGTGCTGCCTTTTGTCTACAGCAGCCCGAAATGGATTGCGCGCAAGTACACGACGCTGCCGGTTGACAGCGGCCAGGATCGCCAGGCCTGGGTCGCCTTCCTCAAAGCGGCGGCCGAACGCTACGGACCGGGCGGCGACTTCTGGCGCGAGCACGCGCCGGGCGTCCAGTACGCGACGGTGATCTCGCGGGCGCTGCCGATTCGCACCTGGCAGATCTGGAACGAGGCCAACTTCTTCTACTTCGCCTTCCCCGCCTCGCCGCAGCGCTACGCGAAGCTGGTGCAGATCTCCAGCCCAGCGATCAAACGGGTCGACCCCGGCGCCAAAGTGATCCTCAGCGGGCTGTTCGGCGAACCGTCGGCGAGCGGACCGAGAGGGATGGACGCGGACAAGTTCCTCGACGTCCTCTACCGCTCGCCGGGAATCAAGAGCCGCTTCGACGGGGTCTCTCTGCACCCGTACGCGGTTGACGCGGAAACGCTGGAGGAAATGGTCGACGCGCTGCGCGAGGTTAGCCGCGAAAACCGCGACCGGGTGCCGTTCTACATCACCGAGATGGGCTGGGGCTCGGAGAACAACTTCCAGCAGGTCGCCTTCGAGCAGGGGATCCGCGGCCAGGTCGAGCAACTTCAGGACTCCTACGCCTACCTGCTGGAGAACCGGCGCCGGCTCAACCTCAAGCAGGTCTACTGGTTCTCCTGGAAGGACATCCCCGACACCTGCAGCTTCTGCGACTCGGTCGGCCTTTTCCGCGAAGGCCTCAAGTTCAAGCCGAAGCCGGCCTGGCGCGCCTTCGTCAACATCACCGGCGGCCGCCCGCGGCCGTAGGCGGGCCTAGCGGCTTCGCTCGGCGCGCTGCCGTGGCTTGATCTTGATCCGCAGCGGGCGCGAGTCGCCGGCGAGGTAGCTCTCGCTCGGATAGGTGATCGCGGCGAAGGTGGTGTTGCGGTGGATGCGGCGCAGGAAGCGTGCGGTGCAGGCGCGGCTGAGGAACTTCGAGCCGTTGCGGTTGCCGTTACGCAGCAGGGCGACGGTTTCGCCGCGGCGCCCGCGGCAGGGCGAGACCCAGACGGTCAGGACCGCGGCTTTGCCGCGTTCGACCCGGCGCCGCTGCGCCTGGATCCCGACGAAGGTCGGCTCCGGCGGCGGACCGGCTATCGGTGGCGGTTCGACGGTCGGCGATGTCGGCGGGCACTGGATCGGCGGCTGGCCGGCGATACGGGAGATGGCGCCGCCCCGCTCGACCACGTAGAGGCGCCGGCCCGCGTCTTCGCCGAAGGAGACGGGACTGTCGACCTGCAGGCCGAGGTAGCAGTCCTCGGCGGCGCGGGTGGCGCCGGGCGGGGGCAGCAACAGGGCGCGGATCGCGCCGGAGCAGAAGTCGGTGTAGACGTAGCGGCCGTAGAGCGGCCCGAGCGCGGCGTCGCGAACGACGTAGCCGCCGGTCACCGAGCAGCGGAAGTTGCCAGTGTCGGGATCGTCGGCGTGTGGATACTCGAAGACCGGGTCGACGAACGGGTTGACCGATGCCGGGGGGCAGTCCGCGCTTGGTTTCGCTCCGGCCAGCAGGCCCTCGCGGCAGTCCCAGCCGTAGTTGGCGCCCTGGCCGCCGACTACCCCGGGGAAGGGGCTGCGGGCAAAGTCGATCTCCTCGCTGGCGCCCTGGCCGACGTCGCCGATGACCATGTCACCGCTGAGCGAGTCGAAGGAGAAGCGGAAGGGGTTGCGCAGTCCCAGGCTCCAGAGCTGGGGCTGCAAGAGGGAGTCGGGGTCGACGCGGAGGATCTTGCCGAGCAGACTGTCGGGATTCTGGGCGTTGTCGTCAGGGTCGTTTTCCCCTCCGCCGTCGCCGGTCGAGATGTAGAGCTGACCGTCGGGGCCGAACTGGAGCTGGCCGCCGTTGTGGTTTTTGTTGGGGCCGGGGTGCGGGACCGTGAAGAGGTCTCGCTCGAAGCTGGCTTTTTTGCGCCCCGGGTCGGTGGAGAGGAGTTCGGCGACGTGCAACTCGCCCGGTTCTTCCAGGCCGGTGTACGCGGCATAGAGGCGCCCGCTGGCGTCGAAGTCGGGATCGAAGGCGATCGACATCAGCCCGCGCTCGGGGCCATCGTCGCTGACGAGCGAGCTGAGGTCGGCGAACTCGCTTTCGGCCCCGTCCTCGACCAGCTGGATCGTGCCTTCGCGCTCGGCGATGAAGAGGCGGTCGGCATCGCCGGGGTCGGAGGTGACGTAGATCGGCTGGTCAAAGTCGCCGACCGGCTCCAGGGTCAGCGCCTGCGCACTGGCCGCCCCCAGCAGCACGAGCGCGGCCGCCACGACTATCCCTGCGGCTCGAATCACCTCCATCAAGTTAGCTGAGACCAAACCCGGGCTCGGCGGCCGTCCGGCAGGGTCAGCGTGTGTACGAGCCGGAAGCCGAGCAGCGCCAGGCCCAGGCCCGCGCCCGCGACGACCAGCGCCCCGCGGACCCTAGCGCTAGCCGGCAGCCGCATCCACGGGCCGGCCGTCGCGCCGGGAGCGGCTCGCCAGGCCCTCCAGCAGGCCGGCGACGGCGCGGCCGTAATCCCCGAGCGAGTAGCGCTGCGCGACCAGGGCGCGTCCAGCGCGGCCGATCCGGCGCCGTTCCTCGGGGCTCGCGGCGAGCGCCTGCTCAAGCCCGGCGGCGAGGGCAGCGAGGTCGCGCGGCTCGCAGAGCCAGCCGCTCTCGCCGTGGTCGATCAGCTCGGGGAGGCCGAAGACGCGGGTCGCCAGCACCGGCGCTTCCCAGGCCATCGCCTCCAGCACCGTGCGCGGCAGCGACTCGATGTCGGAGGCGCAGACGACGAGGTCGGAGAGGCCGAACCAGGGCTGCACGTCGGGCGTCATCGGGACCAGCTGGATCCGCTCCGGAGCGCCGCTGGCGGCGGCGAAATCGGCGAGCGCGTTGGAGTAGGGGTCGTCGCGGCCGCCGACGAAGACGAGCCGCGCGCGCGGGTGCCGTGCCGCGATCAGATCGAAGGCCTGCGCCAGTGGCAGCTGCGCCTTGCGCGGCTCGATCGAGCCGACGCAGAGGACCACCTCGGCATCGAGTGGGAGGTCGTGCTCGTGCCGCGCCGCCTCGCGGTCGAAGCCGGAGCGGCGCCAGTCGATCGGCTCGAGGTCGAGGCCGTAGGGGATCGTGAGGCCGCGCCCGGGGCCGATCACCGGCTCGAAGATGCGCTGGGTCGCCTCGGCCACGAAGAGCGGCTGGGCGACCTCGGCGAGCAGCGTTTCGGCCCGCTCGCGGATCGCGGTGTCGACGTCTTCCCAAAGCTGCGCCGGGTCGAAGCTCTCGTGGATCGCCCAGATCGCCGGGATGCCGAGGCGGCTGGCCAGCTCGACGCCGGGGATCGCCAGGGTGGTCGCGGTGTTGACGAAGGCGACCTCGAACTCGCGGTCGGCCGCCCAGTCGGCGAGCTCCTCGACCCGTCCGCGGTGGGCGCTGAGGCTCTCCATCGCCGGCGGTCCGGCGATGTGGACGGGGACGCCGAGGGCTTCCAGCTCCTCGCGCAGCTGACCGTCCCTGCTGCTGACCACAGTCGGGTCGACGGCGTCGGTCCGTAGCAGCTCGCGCAGCAGGTCCATCAGGTAGAGCTGGGCGCCGCCGAGGTCGAGCTGGTGGGTGAAGACGAGGGTGCGGAGGCCGCTGCCGCGCGCCGCTTGGGGGGTCCGGACCGGCGCGGTCGGGGAGCGCGGCGAGGCCGAGGCGGTCGCAGAGGGCACCACTTTCAGCGGCAGCGGGCCGAGCTCGAGCCGCTCGCCGACGGCGCTGGTGACGACCGCACGCAGCGGCGCCTCGCCGTCCTCTCCGGGCCAGTCGCGGAGGTTGGCGGTCAGTTCGAAGCCCGGAGCCTCGCCCGGCCGCAGCGCCAGCGCGCTGGCGACGTCCGGGCGAGGCACCCCGGTGCGGGCGCGCCCCAGCAGCTGCTCGCCGAGCCAGAGCTCGACCCGCGAGACGAAGCCAGAGGGGAAGGAGGCCCAGCCGTGGAAGGTGAGTGCCTCGCGGCGCACGATCCACCCGTTGACCGGCATGTCGAGGCTGCCCTGCGGCTGGGGCTGAGCCGGCTCGGGCTCCAGCAGCGGCATCTCTGGCCGCGCCCCGCGCCGCCAGATGCGGCGGGTTGCGCGGAGCCGCCAGTGCAGCCCGTTGATCCGCTCCCCGAGCCGCTTTCGGCGGCCGTCATCGGTGCTTCGCTGCGTCACCGACGCAGGATAACGGCGAGGTCTGGCGACCCGTGCGTACGGTAGCGTGGCCGATCCGTGCCTGACCGTCTGTTGATCACCGGCGGGGCCGGCTTCGTCGGCTCCAACCTCGCAGTCTCCCTTGCCGCCCGCCATCCCGAGTGGGAGATCGTCGTGCTCGACAACCTCTACCGGCGCGGCTCGGAACTGAACCTGCCGCGCTTGCAGGAGGCCGGGGTCGAGTTTGTGCGCGGCGACGTGCGCGAGCCTGAAGACCTGGCGCCGGTGAAGCGGATCGACGCCCTGATCGAGTGCTCGGCCGAGCCCTCGGTAATGAGCGGGGTCGACGGCGACACCGGCTACCTGGTCCACACCAACCTCACCGGCGCCTACAACTGCCTCGAGCTGGCCCGCCGCGACGGGGCCTTCGTCGTCTTCCTCTCGACCAGTCGCGTCTACCCGGTGCAACCGCAGGTCGAGCTGGCGCTGGATGAGACCGAGACCCGCTTCGAGATCGCCCCCGAGCAGGCGGTGCCCGGGGCCTCGCCGGCCGGGATCGCCGAGGACTTCCCGCTCGAGGGCGCGCGGACGCTCTACGGCGCGACCAAGCTCGCCGCCGAGCTCCTGATCGAGGAGTACCGGAGCGGGCTGGAAGTGCCGGCGGTAATCGACCGCTGCGGCGTGATCGCCGGCCCCTGGCAAATGGGCAAGGTCGACCAGGGGGTGTTCACGCACTGGATGCTCGCCCACCACTTCGGCAACCCGCTCAGCTACATCGGCTTCGGCGGCAAGGGCAAGCAGGTGCGCGATCTGCTCCACGTCGAGGACCTGGTCGACCTGGTCGAGCGCCAGCTCTTGGCGCCGGCGGAGTGGGACGGGCGCACGGTCAACGTCGGCGGCGGTCGCGAGTGCAGCCTCTCGCTGGCCGAGACGACCGCGATCTGCCGCGAGCTGACCGGCAACGAGGTGCCGATCGAGCCGGTCGAGCAGACGCGGGCGGGGGACGTCCCCATATACCTTTCCGACTGCACGAAGATCTTCGGCCTGGACGAGTGGCGCCCGCGGCGCAGCGCCGAGCAGGTGCTCGCCGACATCCACGAGTGGATCGCGGCTGACGAGCAGCGGATCGCCCAGGCACTCAATATCGACACCCCCGCGGGGGGAAGGGAGTAGGCGCGAAGATGCCGGTTGCGATCATTACTGGGGCCGGAGGCCTGATCGGCTCCGAGGCGGTCGATTACTTCGTCGGCGAGGGCTTCGACGTGGTCGGCATCGAGAACGACATGCGGGCCCGCTTCTTCGGCCCCGAGTCCTCGACCTCGCACGTGACCGAGCGGCTCGTCGCCGAGCACTCCGAGTTCAAGTGGGAGAACGCCGACATCCGCGACGCGGAGACGATCGAGCGGATCTTCCGCGACCACGCCGGCCAGATCGAGCTGGTGATCCATACCGCCGCCCAGCCTTCCCACGACTGGGCCGCGAGCGAGCCGCAGACGGACTTTGGCGTCAACGCCAACGGCACCCTCAACCTGCTCGAGGCGGCCCGCGCCCACTGCCCGGAGGCGCCCTTCGTCTTCTGCTCGACCAACAAGGTCTACGGCGACACGCCGAACCGTCTGCCGCTGCAGGATCTGGAGAAACGGCTGGAGCTGCCCGAGGACCACCCCTATTACAAGGGGATCGACACCTCGATGTCGATCGACTCCTCGACCCACTCGCTGTTCGGGGTCTCCAAGGCCGCCGCCGACCTGCTGGTTCAGGAGTACGGCCGCTACTTCGAGATGCCGACGGTCGCCTTCCGCGGCGGCTGCCTGACCGGGCCCCAGCACGCCGGTGCGAAGCTACACGGCTTCCTCGCCTACCTGATGAAGTGCACGGTCACCGGCACCCCGTATACGGTCTTCGGCTACGACGGCAAGCAGGTCCGCGACAACATCCACAGCGCCGACCTGATCGCCGCCTTTGACGCCTACCGCAAGGCGCCGCGCCCGGCCGCCGTCTACAACATCGGCGGCGGGCGATTCTCGAACTGCTCGATGCTGGAGGCGATCGAGATCTGCGAGCGCGTCGCCGGGCATGAGCTCTCCTGGGAGATGGGCGAGGAGCCGCGGATCGGCGACCATCGCTGGTGGATCTCCGACCTGGCTCCGTTCGAAGCCGACTACCCGGACTTCAAGCTGCGCTACGGGGTCGAGGACATCCTGCAGGAGATGTACGAGCAGAACCTCGAGCGCTGGACGGCGGCGCCGGCATGAAGCTCTCGGTGGTGATGCCGGCCCAGAACGAGGAGGGGTCGGTTGGGGCGACGGTCGAAGGCGTGGTCGCGGCGCTGGAGCGCGAGTCGATCGACTACGAGGTCGTCGTCGTCAACGACGACAGTGAAGACTCGACCGAAGCGGTCGTCAACGCGATCGGCGAGCGCAACCCGCGGGTGCGCTGCCACCGCTCCCACTACGAGCGTGGCTTCGGGATGGCGATCCGGGCCGGGCTCGACGTCTTCGAGGGCGACGCGGTGGCGATCGTGATGGCCGATGCCTCCGACGACCCCGAAGACCTGGTCCGCTACCACCGCCTGCTCGAAGACGGCTGGGATTGCGCCTTCGGCTCGCGCTTCGTGCCGGGCGCCCAGGTCCACGACTATCCGCGCCTGAAGCTGACGATCAACCGGCTCGCCAACCAGTTCATCCGCATCCTCTTCCGCCACCGCTACAACGACACCACCAACGCCTTCAAGGCCTACAAGCGCGAGGTGATCGAAACGATCTCCCCGTTGCTCTCCAAGCACTTCAACCTGACCGTCGAGATGCCGCTGAAGGCGATCGTGCGCGGCCACACCTACGAGGTGATCCCGACCAACTGGACCAATCGGACCAGTGGCGTGCCGAAGCTGGCGATGAAAGAGATGGGCAGCCGCTACCTCTTCATCGTCCTCTACGTCTGGCTCGAGAACACCCTCAGCCGCGGCGACTACCAGGTGCGCAAGCCGGTCCGCCGCGAAAGGGCCGGTGGCCCACGCTAGGGTCGTCGGGGAACTCGCACGATGGCCAAGCGCGCTCTGATCACCGGCATCACTGGCCAGGACGGAAGCTACCTCGCCGAGTTCCTGCTCGAGCGCGGCTACGAGGTGCACGGCCTGGTCAGGAGTTCGGGAGCGGCTGAGGAAGACCGCCTCGTGGGGGTACGCGACCGCCTCGCCCTGCACGAGGGAGAGATGACGGATGCGTGCTCGCTCCGCGATGCCCTCGCCACCGCCGAGCCGGACGAGGTCTACAACCTCGCCGCGATCACCCACGTCCCGGCGTCATGGGGAAGCGCGACGCGCAGCGCCGACTGCACCGCGCTGGGGGTGGCTCGGTTGCTCGAGGCGATCGTCGAGACTCGTCCCGAGGCCCGCTTCTTCCAGGCCTCCTCGAGTGAGATCTTTCCGGACTCGGGCGGAGTCCCTCAGGACGAGTCGACTCGGATCGCGCCGCGCTCGGCTTATGGTGCGGCCAAGGCCTACGGCCACCTCGTCACCGCGACCTTTCGTCAGCGCTTCGACCTCTTTGCCTGCAGCGGCGTCCTCTTCAACCACGAGAGTCCCCGCCGCGGCCGCGAGTTCGTCACCCGGCGGGTCACGCGCGGGGCGGCTGCAGTCAAGCTCGGGCTTGTCTCGAAGCTGACCCTGGGCAACCTCGACGCCCGCCGCGACTGGGGCTACGCGCCCGAGTACGTGGAAGCGGCATGGCAGATGCTGCAAACCGAGGAGCCAAGCGACTACGTGATCGGCAGCGGTCGCCATCACTCCGTTGCCGAGCTGGTCGAGATCGCCTTCGCCGAGCTCGGACTCGAGGCGAAGGAGCACGTCGGGCTGGATCCGGAGGCGGTGCGCTCCGGGGACCTCGAGTTCACGCTCGCCGATCCGGCGAAGGCGCGCGAGCAGCTGGGGTGGACCGCCCGCACGCAACTGGACGAGCTAGTGCGGCTGATGGTGGCCGCCGATCTGGCGCAGCTCGGCGAATCCGGTTAGGACCTGTCACATCGTCCGCCCGCAGCGAGATCCCGGCAGATGGGTCGATAGGGTTCGTGCAATGCCGCGCGCTCTGATCACCGGCATCACTGGCCAGGACGGAAGCTACCTCGCTGAGTTCCTGCTCGAGCGCGGCTACGAGGTGCACGGCCTGGTCAGGCGGCTTTCGAACGAGAACCACAGCCGGCTGGCCGGGGTTCGGGATCGGATCACGCTGCACTGCGGCGACCTGCTCGACCAGCGCTCGCTCGTCGCCGCGATGCGCAAGAGCGAACCGGACGAGATCTACAACCTCGCGGCGATGTCCTACGTCGCCGCCTCCTGGGACCAGCCGGTCCTGACCGCGGAGTTCACCGGCGTCGGTGTCGTCCACATGCTGGAGGCGATGCGCGAAACCCGCCCGCACGCACGCTTCTACCAGGCCTCTTCGAGCGAGATGTTCGGCAAGGTGCGAGAGACGCCGCAGGGCGAGCTGACGCCGTTTCACCCCCGCAGCCCCTATGGCGTCGCCAAGGTGTTCGGTCACCACATCACCGTCAATTATCACGAGAGCTACGGGCTGTTCGCCTGCTCGGGGATCCTCTTCAACCACGAGAGCCCGCGCCGCGGTCTCGAGTTCGTGACCCGGAAGGTCAGCCATACCGTGGCCGCGATCAAGCTCGGCCTCGCCGACCAGCTCGCCCTCGGCAACCTCGATGCGCGCCGCGATTGGGGCTTCGCGCCCGACTACGTCGAGGCGATGTGGCTGATGCTGCAGCAGGAGGAGCCGGAGAGCTTCGTGATCGGGACCGGGGTCTCCCACTCGGTCCAGGACCTCGTCGACATCGCCTTCGACGAGGTCGGGCTCGACCCGGCCGACCACGTCCGCCAGGACCCGGCCCTGATCCGGCCGGCAGAGGTCGACACGCTGGTCGCCGACCCGTCGAAGGCCGAGCGCCTGCTCGGCTGGAAGCCGAAGACCGATTTCGAGGGGCTGATCCGGCTGATGGTCCGCGCCGATCTCGAGGTTCTACAGGCGAGCAGCCCGACGCTTCCGGCAGGGGTGCGATGAAGAATCGTGAGCCCGAGATCGAGCGACTGCGCAGCGAGCTCTCGCGCACGATCACGCACCGGATCTCGCTGCAAGAGGCGCTGGCCGGGGTCGAGGCGGAACGGAACCTTTTCCGCATCGACAATGACAAGCTGCGCAGCGAGCTGCGGCGAACGCACGACGAGCTGGAGCGAGTCGTCGCGCGCACCGCTGATCTGCACGGCGCTCTCAACGTGGTCAAAGCGAAGAACGACCGTCTCGAAGCCGCCCTCACCGCTGCTTTGGACGTGGCCACCGGGCAGGCGCCGCCGCCTGCCCCGCTCCCGCCGATGCCCGTGCCAGAGCAGGTGCCCGAGCCGGCGGCCCCTCCACCGGAGGAGGCGCCGGCCGTGGCAGAGGCCCCGCCCTTGCAGGTCGCGGAGCCAACGCCCGCGGCGGCAACCGAGCCGACCCCGCTGCGCGCTCTCCCGACCCCACCGGTAATCGAGGTGAGGGACCTCTGCAAGACCTACAAGATTCCCGCGCAGCCGGTGGACACGCTCAAGGAGAGGGTCCTGCATCCCCTGCGCAGCCGTCAGGGTTCCTACGTCGAGGCGCTCCGCAACGTCTCCTTCGATGTCTACCGCGGCGAGTTCCTCGGCATCGCCGGCGCGAATGGTTCGGGCAAGAGCACCCTGCTGAAGGTGCTCGCCAACGTCTACACGGCCGACTCTGGCACGGTCCGCACGGCTGGCCGCGTCGCTCCCTTTATCGAGCTCGGCGTCGGGCTGAAGCCGGAGTTCACGGCCTATGACAACGTCGTGATCAGCGGCGTGATGATGGGACTGGACCCCGAGGAGGCGCGCGCCCGCTACGAGACGATCATGCAGTTCGCCGGGCTCTGGGACTACACCCAGCTGAAGCTGAAGAACTACTCGTCCGGCATGCAGGTGCGGCTCGCCTTCGCGGTGATGGCACAGGTCGACGCCGACATCCTGCTCGTCGACGAGGTGCTCGCGGTCGGCGACGCCGAATTCCGGGCGAAGTGCCTAGCGCGGATGCACCAGTTGCGCGATGAAGGCAAGACGATCGTCCTGGTCACCCACGCGATGGAGACGATCGCCAAGGAATGCGACCGCGCGATCCTGATCCGCGACGGTGAGATCCACGAGCAGGGCGATCCCGCCGAGGTCGCTCGCTGCTACATGAGCCAATTCGCCCACCCCGCGCCCGAGCAGGCGCCGGGTGAGGCCACTGCCGTGGGGCAGGTGGAGTCATAGCCGAGCCGCTGGCGATAGCGGCTCCGGAACTGCGGGACAACCCGGGACCGCGAGCCTTTGGAGCAAGTCCGAGGCGCTTCTGGACGCTGGTCAAGCTCAACGCCGTGGCCGAGTTCAAGCTCGTCTACGCGGGCTCGGTCCTCGGTTACTTCTGGACGTTGGCCCGGCCGCTGGCGATGTTCGGGGTCATCTACATCGTCTTCAGCGAGTTCTTCGGGGTCGGCGCGGGCGTCGTCAACTACCCGGCCGTGTTGCTGATCAACCTGCTGCTCTTCCAGTTCTTCTCCGACGCCAGCGGTCGCGCGGTGCAGTCGATGGTGATGAACGAGTCGACCCTGCGCAAGATGGAGTTCCCGCGCGCGGTGATCCCGAGCGCGGTCGTGCTGACCGCCGCCTTCAGCTTCGTGCTGAACCTGATCGCCGTGGCGATGATCCTGGTGATCACCGGCATCGAACCGCACACGACCTGGCTGCTGCTGCCGTTCCTGTGGCTGGTGCTGTTGGTCTTCACCACCGCCATCTGCTTCATCCTCTCGACCCTCTTCGTGCGCTTTCGCGACGTTGCTCAGATCTGGGCGGTGCTCTCGGTCACGCTCTTCTACGCCTCGCCGGTGATGTACCCGGCCGAGATCGTGCCGGAACAGTTTCGCTGGATCCTGATAATCAACCCGTTGGCGCCGATTTTCGAGCTGACCCGCAAGTGGGCGGTCGACCCGTCCGCACCGACCGCCGCCAGCGCCGCCGGCACGCCCTGGGGGTGGTGGGGCCCGCTCCTGGTACTACTCGCGATCTGTGGCCTAGCCGTGCTGCTGTTCCGGCGGCGGGCCAGGAGCGTCGCCGAGCTGCTCTAAGCTGCCGGCCGATTGACGATGCGTAAAAGAGTCCCGGCCCCGATCCTCCTGCTCGCCTTCGCGGCCCTCGTCATGGCGGGCTGTGGCAAGAACGAGGATCCGGTCACCACCGGTGCCGCTCCGGCTCGGTCCCCGGAAACGAAGCGCAAGCCGGACCGGTCGCAGCCGCGGGCCAGCCTCACGGTGACGAAGGCGCAGATCGCCGCGGCGTCGCCCGGCACGGCCGAGCGGACGGTCCTGGAATGGTGGCGAGACGTGCAGATCAACGACCCTGAGCATGCCCGCGACCTCTACATCGAGCCACCGACGCTCCCCAACCTTGCCGGTCAGTTCAACTTCGTCGCCGGCCTGCTCAAGGGCAGCATCGAGGTCGTCTCGGCAACGCAGGAAGGGAATCGCGCCGTGGCCGAGGTGCGCTGGACGCGGCCGGGCGGGGCGGAGCGCGATGTCACGCTCCGCCTCGAAGAAGTGGATGGCGAGTGGGCTCTGCTCGACACCCGCTTCCTCGATGAAATGGTTGAAGACCTGCAGGCTGACGGGGCCTAGCGAAGCTCGCATGGGCGACGCGCAAGCCGAAGCTCCGCTTACAGCGGTTCTGGTCGACGGTTCCGGCCGCGACGGGACGACGCTGCTGATGCAGCTGCTGGGGACCTCAGCGGAAATCGCCTTTGACCGAACTTATCCCTATGAGCAGCGCTATTTCAGCTATCTGCTCCACTGGTCGCGGCTGCCGACCGAGGAGGCCTGGGATAAGGACCGCTGGAACCTCGACAGCCTTGCCCACAGCAGAATCCTCGAAAAGACCAGCGTGGTTGGCCCGATCCCGTGGCCGGAGCGCTCGCTGATCTCCGGTAGCGGCGAGCGGAAGTTCTGGCAGGACGCGCTCGACGCAGCCTGGGCAGCGTTCTCGGAGCGGGCGCGGGAGGCGATGCGGTCGCGGCTCGGCGACGAGACGCTGCCGGTCCGCTACTACGCCCAGAAGAACGCCGACAGCTGGGCGATGCCGCTTGAGCAGCTGCCCGAGCTGCGGCTGGCCTGCATTCTGCGCGACCCGCGCGACACCTGGCTATCGAGCGTCGCCTTCCACCAGCGCCGCGTCGCCTCAGGCGATGCCTTCCTCCCGCTTGGGCCGGAGGAGCCCGTGGAGGCCGCGCTGGGGCAGTTCATCGAAGACCAGCGCACGCGCCTGCGTTGGCTGCGCACGGTCGAATCCGAGCTCGACGCTCCCCTGGTTCGCTACGAGAGCCTGGTCACCGACCTCGCCGGCGAGGCGAAGCGCCTCGGGGAGTGGCTCGGCGTTTGGCTCGACGCGGAGGCTGTGCTGCGACGCCGCGGGGATTTCGCCAAGCACATCACTGCGGGTAAAGTCGAGCAGTCGGTTGGTCGTTGGCGGCGGGAAATGGCCACGGACATCGCGGCTCGATTCTGGGCGGCGATGGGCGAGGAGCTGGCCGAATTCGGCTACGAGCCCTGAGCGATGGCGTCCTGAGGCTGCAGGACCGGCTCGATCGCGGCAGCGCGGGTGCCGCCGCTGTCGATCGGGGCCTCGTCCGCGGGCAGCTCGACCGCCTCAATGCCGGCTCCGGCGGGAGCCATGGTGATGCGCCAGTGGTAGCCCCTCACCTTCGGCTGGGAGGCTGCGACGATCGTCAGGTCATGGCGCCGGGCGACCTCGACCAGCCACTCGCGATCGAAGATCACGGCGTTGGCCGGGTTCAGGTCGTTGATGTAGAGCGCATTCTGGAAGTCCTGCATCATCGGGAAGTACCGCTTGTCGAAGAGGAACCAGGTCGATTCGAAGAACCCGTCCTCGGCCAGGACGCGTGAGACCTCGCTCAGGTAGTACTCGGCATGAGCTTCGACCAGGTGAGTGAAGACCGAGTAGGCGATCACCAGGGTGCGGGAGCCCTCGGCAGCCGGGAACGGCGCCGTCTGGGGTTTACCCTCGCCGGGGTTCCAGCTCGGGTACTCGACGTCGTGGTGGCGAAACTCGAAGCCGGCGGCGGCCGGCGCGAGGTTGTTGCGGCACCAGTCGATCATCACCGGGTGCAGGTCGATGCCGAGGTACTCCTGCGGCTGCGGGTCCTGCTGGATCATCTGCCTAGCGAGGCGGCCGCAGCCACAGCCGAAGTCGAGGATCGACCGGTAGGCCTCGGCCGGGAGCTCTGGGAAGACCGGCGTTGCGGCCGGGTTGTCGAAGGCGGCGGGATCGGTCGGTCCGACTGCTTGCCGCATCTCAAGCGGCGGAAGGGGGAGCTCGGTCATTTACTCCATGGCTCCCGCGGTGCGATCCCGGCGGCGCCAATAGCGGCGCTCGGGGTCGTCGACCCAGGTGCTGAAGGTGATACCGCGCTGGCCGATGCGAAGCTGCGCGTCGACCGAGAAGCCCACTTCTTCGAGCATCGCCCGCATGCAGGCTTCGTTCGGCGCCCAGACGCAGGTAGAATCGCCGTTGAGCGAATCGCCGGGGTAGAACTGCATCAGGGGCGTGGACGCGAGCTGCGGGTGAAGGTCGGCAAGTCTCGCGAACTCGCCGTCGGCAGTGAGGAGTGCGTCGTCGATCATCTGCGTCTCGACGATCAGGCGGCCTCGACAGAGATCCCAGATTCGGTCGAGCGCGAGCATCGGGTTGCGCAGGTGGTAGAGGACTCCAAGGAATAGGACCAGATCGAAATCCCCGTATTTCTGGTAGGAGAGATCGTAAACATTGTCCTGCACAAACTCGACATTTGACCCCAACAGCTCGCGAGCCACGGGAAAGCCCGTGTCCTCGGGAGGCATGTAATCGATGGCGGTTACGTCGGCGCCCCGGCGCTCGCACTCGAACGCGAAGAAGCCGTCTCTCGTACCAATGTCCAGAACCCGCAACCCGGATAGGTCCGTGGGCAGGTCGAGCGCTCTGAGCACGAGCTGGGAGTCGTTGATCCCCGGGGTAGTGAGGCCGGGCAGGACCTCAATCCGGTGGTACCACGGGTCTACGCTGTCGATCAGCTCTTGCGCGCGAGCGAAATTGTTATTCATCTCAACTGTCGATTGGGAGGCTTGGGGTTGAACGTCTGCACCATTATCGCCAAGAACTACGCGGCGCACGCGCGCGTCCTCGCCGAGTCCTTCAGCGCGGCCCATCCGGACGGCGCCTGCACGGTCCTCGTAGTCGATGACTTCAGGGGTTATCTCGAGCCTGCGGACGAGCCTTTCGAGCTGCTCGAAATCGATCAGATCGGGCTTCCCGACGCGGAGCGGATGGCCGCCCGCTATGACGTCACCGAGCTCTCGACCGCGGTCAAGCCGTGGTTGCTGCGCCACCTCCTGCAGCGCGACGGTGTCGACTCGATCACCTATCTCGACCCGGACATCTGGATCGCCGACTCGATCGAGGAGGTGGCGAAGCTGGCGCGCGAGCACGGCGTCGTCCTCACGCCGCATTTCACCGCGCCGCTGCCGCGCGACGGCCTCAGGCCCTCCGAAGAAGACATCCTGATCGCCGGTGCCTACAACCTCGGGTTCATCTCGCTCGGCGCCGGTTGCACCGCCGAAGACCTGCTCGACTGGTGGTCGGAGAGGCTCGAGCAGGACTGCATCGTCGACCCCGGCAACGGCCTCTTCGTCGACCAGCGCTGGATCGACCTGGTTCCCGGCATCTGGCCCGGCGTCGAGGTGCTCCGCGATCCCGGCTACAACGTCGCCTACTGGAACCTGGTGCGGCGAGAGCTGGAGCGCTCGGGCGAGGGTTTCCTGGTCAACGGGGAGCCGCTGCGGTTTTTCCACTTCAGCGGCTTCGATCCACGGCATCCCGGCGTCCTCAGCAAGCACCAGAACCGGATCGACGTCAGCGCTTCGCCGCTGCTCTCGGAGCTCTGCCGCGTCTATGCGGAGCGCCTGCTCGATCACGGCTTCGCGGAGGCCGCCTCCTGGCCCTACGGCTGGGACGAGCTGCCCAACGGCGTTCGTCTCGATCGGGTCGCGCGCCTGCTCTACCGCGAGGCCTGCGATAACGAGCGCTTGAAGAGCTCCGTGTTCGGGCGCAGCGGTGCCAAGCGCTTCGTCAACTACCTCACCGAGGTTCCTCAGGGTTCTGGGGTGAGCCGCTACGCGAAGGGCCTGCGCGACTCGCGGCCCGACCTGCGCGAAGCCTTCCCGGATGTGGAGGGCCGCAATGCCGCCGCCTTCAAGCACTGGCTGCTCGAAAGCGCCGACTCGCTCGGGATCTCGCCGCAGTTGCTCCCCCGTCCCGCTGGTCTGAAGGCGACGGCCGGGCGAGAGACCGGTACGGGTCGCGACCGGCTCGGGGTCAACCTGGTCGGCTACCTGAGCTCCGAGCGCGGCGTGGGGGAGGCGGCGCGCATGGTCGGATCGGCACTCGAGACCTGCGAGCTGCCGGTCGCCCCGATCGACATCCCGGTCGAGGAGCCACGGCTGCCGGGCGCCTTCAGCAAGCTGGCCCCGGACGACCACCCCTTTGACATCAACATCGTCTGCGTCAACGCGGACATGCTGCCTTTGGTGGCGCGCGCCGCCCCCGAACACCTCTTCAACGGGAATCACTCCGCCGGACTCTGGTTCTGGGAGGTCGAGCGCTTCCCTGAGCGCTGGGCCGGGTCTTTCGACCACCTGGACGAAGTCTGGACCGCCTCGGAGTTCGTTGCCGAGGCACTGCGGCCGCTCGCCCCGATTCCGGTCTCGACGATCAGGGTCCCGGTTGCCCCCGGTGACCCCGGCGACATCGATCGGGCCGCCCTGGGGATGCCGGACGGCTTCTGCTTCCTCTTCGTCTTCGACTACCGCAGCGTCCTGCAGCGCAAGAACCCGCTCGGCCTGATCGAGGCCTTCAAGCGCGCCTTCGAGCCGGGATCTGGGGCCTCGTTGCTGCTGAAGAGCGTCGGGGGCGACGTCTGCCCCGAGCAGGTCGCCGAGGTCGCCGCCGCCGCGGCCGATCACCCCGACATCCACCTGCGCGACGAGGTGATCTCGGCGGAGGAGAAAAACGCGATGATCGCCAACTGCGACTGCTACGTCTCCCTGCATCGCTCCGAGGGCCTCGGGTTGACGATGGCCGAGGCGATGTACTTCGGCAAGCCGGTGATCGCGACCGGCTACTCGGGAAACCTCGACTTCATGAACGAGGGGAACAGCTACCTGGTCGACTACACGCTGGACACGATCGGCGAGGGGGTGGAGCCGTACCCCCCGTTTGCCCGCTGGGCGGAACCGAGCTGCGAGCACGCCGCCGAGCAGATGCGCGCGGTCTTCGAGGACCAGGAGGAGGCGGCGCGGCGGGGGGCGGTGGCGGCGGAGGAGATTCGGAGCACCCACTCGCCGCAGGCGACGGGGAGGGTGCTCGAAGAGCGGCTGGTTGAGATTCGCCGCTCGCGGGTGATCGCTCGTCTTGGCGTGCCGGATCCCTCGCGCCAGCAGCCGGGCGACACCGCGGAAGACATGCTGCCCGTGCCAGCTCCGGCGCCGCTCCCGGCGCCGGCCGCCCAGTCGGGCTCGGCGCAGATGCACCACCTGCTCCGCTTCGAACGGCCACCGGCGAGGCAGGAGGCCGGGCCCCTGCGCCGCTTCGTCAAGCGCATCTACATGCGCCTCCTGCGACCCTACGCGGCGCACCAGCGGCGCATCGACCTCAGCATCCGCGACAGCGTCGACGAGCTCGGCGCCGACATGGTGACGCTGGAGCGGCGACTCGCTTCCGCTGGCGAAGCGAGGGCGGAGCGGCTGCGCGAGGAAATCTCCGGGCTCGAGGGGCCCCTGCGGGCGCTCGACGCCAGCTTCCACGAGGTGAGCTCCGCGCAGAGCAAGGAGCTGGCCGAGACGACGAGCCTGCTCGAGACGATCGAGGACCAGCTGGCGGCGAGCGTGCGCGAGCACTCCGAGGGGCGGGCCGAGTTGCGCGAGGGCGTCGACTCGCTCGCCGCCGAAGTGGTCGAGCTAGATCAGGCGCTCAGCACCTATGCCGCCGAGACCGGACAGACGCTGGAGCGCGACCGCGCCTTCGTCGACGCGCTGCGCGCGCAGCTCGATCGGCTCGCAGCCGGTACCGAGGGCACGCTGGGGACGCTGCGCTCCCAGGTCGAGGGAGCGGGGCAGAGCGCCCGCGCCGACGCGGCCAAGCCGTACATGGCCGACGACCGGTTCGGGCCGCAGGCGAACCCGACCCTTGGCACTGTGATCGGCTTCGACTTCGACTCCGGCAACGGCGCCGGCAATGGCTACCGCGGCTTCGAGGATCTCTTCCGCGGCCCTGAGGAGATGATCCGGGAGCGCCAGACGATCTACGTGCCGCTGGTCGCGGACCACGCGCTCGTGCTCGACGCGGGCTGCGGTCGCGGAGAGTTCCTCGACCTGCTTGGCGAGGCCGGGATCGAGGCCGGGGGTGTCGACCTCGACCCGGGGATGGTCTCACGCTGCCGTGAGAAGGGGCACGAGGTGGAGCACGCCGACCTGCTTGAGCGGCTCGAGGCGACGGAGCCGGGATCGCTCGGTTGCATCTTCAGTGCCCAGGTCATCGAGCACCTCGACGCCGAGCAGCTGCAGCGGTTCATGGACCTCAGCGTGCAGCGGCTGCGCAAGGGCGGTCGCCTGATCGTGGAGACGGTGAACCCGCACTGCGCGGAAGCGCTGAAGGCGTTCTGGGTCGACCCGACGCACCAGCAGCCGCTCTTTCCCGAGACGATGCTCGCGCTCTGCCAGCTCGCCGGGTTCGGCGCGGCATATGCCTTCTGCCCGCTCGGCAGCGGGGATTGGGAGGCCGACCGACTCGTGCAGGGCGAGTACGCGATCGTGGCGACGCGGGCGGGAGACTGATTACTTGCGACCGATGACGAGGAACTGCTTGCCGAGCAACCGCCAGGCGAACGGCATCTTCAGGTAGGTACGGGTCAGGGCCGGCGAGGGCGGCAGGATCCCGCGGAACGAGTAGGGGAGGTAGCGGGGGATGGTCCGCTCGATCTCGAAGCCGGCGGCGTAGAGGTGCTCGCAGATCGCGACATGGGTCAGGGCGACGTAGTGGTCGGCGCAGTCCCAGTACTCGTCCGAGCAGTAGCGGTAATTGGGCCCCATGATCGCTATCCGCCCACCCGAGGCCATCGCCCTGTGCATCTTTTCGAGGAAGGCGGCGATCGCCTCCTGGTCGTAGAGGTGCTCGAGGAAGTTGGAGACGTAGACGCCGTCGAAGTGGCCTGCGGGCAGCTCCGCGTCCATGATTGGGGAGACGATCACCTTCGTGTCCGGCTTGTGCGCCGCCTCCTCGTAGCTGACCGCGTCGACCGCCCAGGTCTCCTTCGCCGGCACCGCCCCGATGAACTCGCCGCGCCCGGCGGCCGGATCGAGCACCTTCTGCGGGCGCCCCATGAGACCGTGCACGTGTGGCGCGATCTCGTTCCAGACCGCGGCGCGGCCGTCCTGATCGATGTCGCGGAAGCGGTATGAGTAGAGGCGCTCGTAGTTCATTTGTGGCGATCTGCTCCTTGGTTCGGGTGGCGTCGCGGCGCCCAGAGGGCACGGTGAAGTATGCGAACCTACCGCGCCGATGGACTCGGGCGACCTCCTCCTGCGGCTCGCGGCACATCTCCTCCTCACCGGCTTGCCGCTAGCCGCGGCGAGCCTGTTCGCGGCCAGCAGGGGGGTGAGGCAGCTTCCGATCCTGCTTGCGATCGGCCTCGCCGCCAGCGGCGCAACCGGCCTCCTCGCCTTCTGGTGCTACTACGGCGATCCGGTTCTGGGCGAAACGTTCTCCTGGTTCGCGATCCTCGGCTCGGTCCTGCTTGCCGGCTGGTCGCTCTACGGCGGCGAAGTCGACCGCTCGCTGCTCGCCGGTCTGGCGACGCCGCTGGCGCTGTGGGCACTCGGCTCGGCCTTCCTGCTCTTCTTCGGCTTCGTCCACGGCGGCGCCGAGACGCCGCTGGCCACCGCGACGACCCGCTTTTCCGGCCCCCTCCCCGGCGACAACGCGATCCCGAGCTTCTTCGCCGACTGGTTCTTCGAGAACGGCGGCGACGGCGTGCCCCCGGTCTTCCCGGGCGAATGGCTCTTCAGCGACCGCCCGCCGTTGCAGGTCGGCTACGCCTTGTCGCAGCGTCCCTTCGGCTGGGACGTCAACGGGCTCGACTACCAGGTGATGGGGGTGCTGCTGCAGCAGCTCTGGATCGTCGGGCTGTGGGCGCTCCTGGTCGCGGCGCGGGTCGGCCGCGTCAGCCGGGGGCTGGCGATGATCGCGGTACTGGCCAGCCCGCTGGCGATCGTCAACGGGTTCTTCGTCTGGCCCAAGCTGTTGCCAGCGGCGATGTTGCTGGCTGTGGCGGCGCTGGTGCTGACGCCGCTGTGGGAGCAACTGCGACGCAGCCTCTGGGCGGCCGCGCTGATCGCCGCGCTCTGCGGGCTGGCGATGATGGGGCACGGCTCGAGCGTGTTCGGGATCCTGCCCCTGGCCGCCGTCGCCGCCTACCGCGGGCTGCCGAGCTGGCGCTGGCTTGGGGTCGGCCTCGCGGTCGGCGTCGCGATCATGGCCTCCTGGTCGGCCTACCAGAAATACGAGGACCCACCGGGCAACCGGTTGACCAAGTGGACGCTGGCCGGCGTGATCGAAATCGACGATCGCGGCACCTCCGAGGCGATCCTCGACGCCTACGGCGAGGCCGGCTTCGGCGGCGCGCTCCACAACAAGGTCCAGAACCTGGTCACGATCAGCGGTGGGGGACCGGCCCTGGAGGCCGTCGAGAACGCCTTCGACACGGGCCAGCTGGATGAAGTGATGGCGGCCCTGCGCTTCGTCTTCTTCCTCTACCTGCTGCCCTCGATGAGCCTTCTGCTGTTGACGCCGCTGGCGATGGCGGCGGCGTGGAGGCGTGCCCGCGACCCGGTCGAGTGGAGCTTCGCCCTCATCTGCTTTGCGATCTTCGGCCTCGGAATCGTGCCCTGGGCCCTGCTGATCTTCGGCAGCGAAGAGATCAGGGCGGTGATCCACGTCGGCAGCTACCTGCTGCCGGTACTGGCGATGGCCGGCGCCGTGGTCGGCCTGCGCAGCGTCTTTCCCCGCTTCGCGCTCGGCCTCGTCGGGCTCGCCTCTCTGCTCAACCTGGCGCTCTACGCGCCCTCGTTTCTGCCGGCGGTCGGTAGCGAGTACTCGCTGCTCGCCGGCTTGATCGCGGCGGCGACCCTGTTCGGGTTCGGCGTCCTCGCCTTGCGGGGCAACGCCGAGCAGGAGCCGCTGGCGGTCGCTCAGACCGGCTGACGGGGGCGACGCAGGCGCGGGCGGGGCGGACGGCGTTTAACCCAGAGGAAGTGGGCGGCGATCCGCGGCAGCCCGCGCCGCAGGTTCGGGTTGCCGTAGGGGTCGACCGCGACCAGGTGTCCCCAGCGGTCGACCAGCTGGTACTGCTCCCAGTCCTTGACCTCGGGGTCGCGGCTCGAGGACTCGAAGTGGTACAGGACGAGGTCGGGGTCGTAGACGGTGCGGCGCCCGCTCGCGTGCACCTTGAGGCAGTAGTCGACGTCGTTGAAGTTGATCGGCAGCGTGGTGGTCAGTCCTCCCAGCTCCTCGAAAAGCTCGCGGCGGGTCATCAGGCAGGCGCCGGTCACCGCCAGGCAGTTGCGGGCGATCCGCACCGCGTTGGCATAGCCGTTGTAGGTCGCCGGCGAAGCCGCGGTAGGTGTGGCCCGGGAGGCCGTCGTCGAAGCCGACACCGACATGCTGGAGGCGGGTGTCGCCCCAGAGCAGTCTGCCGCCGACCGCGCCGACGCCGTCCTGCGCCGAGTACATCACCATGCGCTCGATCCAGTTCGGGGTGGTGATCTCGATGTCGTCGTTAAGCAGCAGCAGGTGCTCGCCCTCGCTGCGCACGGCGCCGAGATTGATCTTCGCCGAGAAGTTGAACGGGCCCGAGAAGCGGACCAACCGCAGCCGCTCGCCGGCGATGTCGCGCAGCTCCTGCAGGATTACCGGCTGGATCTCGTCGTGGACCACGCAGACAATCTCGTAGTTCTCATAGGTCGAGCGCTCGACGATGCTGCGTACGCAGTTGACGACCAGGACGGAGGGTTTGAAGCGGACGTCGCGGATCTGCCCGGCGGTGGGGATGACGATGCTGACCAGGGGCTGGTGCTCGAGCTGCGGCTCGAGGTGGAGGACGCCGGGATCCTCGGCGTCGCGCTCTACCTTGGCTGGAAACCCGGTTCGGTCGCAGTGCGCCTGTACCGCCCGCACCCCGGCTTCGAAGGCATACGGCTTCGCCGCCTCTCCGCCGCCCGCGGCCGAGGTCGCGAGCATGCGCCAGTGATAGAGGATCAGCGGTACGTGGACGATCGCGCGGGCGCGCTCGGTCACCTTCAGCACCAGGTCCCAGTCCTGGGAGCCCTCGAACTCGGGGTCGAAGCCGCCAACTTCTTCGACCAGGGCGCGACGCAGGACGCTGAAATGGCAGGTGTACATCTGCGTGCGCATCCGCTCCGGCGACCAGTCGGGCTTGAAGAAGGGGCCCGAGTGGCTCCCGGACTCCTCGACCTTGTCCTCGTCGGTGTAGACGTAGTCGGCTTCCGGGGTGCGCTCGATCGCCTCGACGACGTGGGCGAGCGCGTCGGGGTGCAGCAGGTCGTCGTGGTCGAGCAGGGCGACGAACTCGCCGCGCGCCATCGCCAGGGCGTCGTTCGACGCAGCGACGATGCCAGCGTTCTCGCTGCGGTGCTCGACCCTGATCCGTGGGTCGCGGGCCGCGGCGGCGTCGAGGATCTTGCGCACGTGGGGCTGCTTCGACCCGTCGTCGACCAGGCAGAGCTCCCAATCGCCGTAGCTCTGGCGGGAGACCGAGCGCAGCATCTTGCGCAGGACGCCCTCCGGCGTCTCGTAGACCGGCGTCAGGATCGAGAAGCGCGGGGCGTCCACGGAGTCAGCTGCGGGCGCCGCGGAGCAGGCGCAGGAAGGTGCCGAGCAGCTTGCCGAAGACGGGAATCTGGGTTTCGATCCGCAGTTTCGCCCCGGTGATCCGTTTGGCCCGGTCCTCGATCATCGCCAGCTGGCCTTTAGCGGCACCGAGTTCGGCTTCCTTGCCGACCAGCAGGTCGCGCAGCCGCAGGATCTCCTCGTCGCGCTGGTCGAGCTCCTGCAGCAGGCCGGGGCGGTTGTCGACGCCGCCGCCCGCTTCCAGCTCGGAGAGCTGCTCCTGCGAGTGCAGCAGCGATTTGCGCACCTCCGCCACCTCGCTGCGCAAGCGCCACCAGGCGCGGTCGTAGCGTCGCACGGTCTCACTCTGCGGCTCCTCCTGGCGCACATAGAGGGCCGCCCAGGGAGAGATGTAGGAGAGGTCACGCTCGAGGTCGCGCATGAACCCGTGCTCGGCGAAGCGCGCCGACCAGGACTCGGGCGGCTGCACGTTGAGGTGGGTGGGCTCGCCGAAATCGCCGGGCGTACTGGAGATCAGCAGCCAGTCGCTGGCCCCGCAGAGGGTCGAGATCGCGCGGTCGGTCTCGGCCGGCGGCAGGTGCTCGAGCACCTCGATGCAGGTGATCAGGTCGTAGCGGCCCGGCAGCGGCTCGGTCAGCGAAGCGACCCTGCAGCGCTCGGCGACCGACTCGTCGACCTGCGAGATCGCGTACTCGGAGACGTCGACCCCGGAGGCGTCGACGCCGCGCTTGCTCAGCGCCTCGACCAGGAAGCCCATCGCGCAGCCGGCGTCGAGCGCGGTGGTCGGGTGAAAGTCGCGGATGATCCCGTCGGCGACCTCGCCGAAAAATCTCAGCCAGCGCTCGTTGCGCTCGTAGGGGCCACCGCCACCCCAGTAGTTGGAGTAGTAGGAGGCCCCGTACTCGGCCTCCGGAGCCCCTTCGAGACCGGCACTCGTTGGCGTCGCCTGCTCGGACATTCCGCCGCAGTGTACTCAGGGGGGACGCCTGAGCTCGCAATACACTCCCGCCCCGCTCGTGGAGAGGATCGCCCGCAACGCTCCGACCCTGCTGCTCGCCGCCGCCTTCGCGGCGGCGGCCGCGATGACCCTTGTCCTCACCTCGGGCCATACCTTCTTCCAGGACACCTGGGGCTTCTTGATCGACCGCCGGGAGCTGACCGCGGACACGCTGTTCACGCCCCACAACGAGCACCTCGTCGTCTTCCCGGTGCTGATCCAGCAGCTGCTCGTGCAGGTCTTTGGGATGTCGAGCGCACTGCCGGAATACCTGCTGCTGATCGTCTTCCTGCTCGCCACCGCGGGGCTGCTCTACGTCTACCTCGAGCGCCGCGTCGGGCCTTGGCTGGCGCTCTTCCCGACCGTCATCCTGCTCTGCCTCGGTCCGGCCTGGGAGGTGCTGGTCTGGCCCTTCGAGATCACCTTCATCGGGCCGCTGCTGTTCGGGCTGGCGATGCTGCTGGCGCTCGAACGCGCGGATCGGCGCGGCGACGTCGCCGCCTGCGCCTTCCTCACGCTCGCGATCGGCTTCTCCGGGCTCGGCATCTCGTTCCTGGCCGCGGCCGCGGTGGCGATCCTGCAGGGCGAGCGGCGGACCTGGCTGCGCCGTGCCTACATCGTCGCCATCCCACTCGCCTTCTACGCCTTCTGGTGGCTGGGCTGGGGCCACGACGCCGAAACCCACATGTCACTGCGCAACATCCTCGACTCGCCGGTCTTCGTCGTCGACTCGATCGCGGTCGCGCTCGCCTCGATCGCCGGCCTCGGCACCCCGATCGGCGGCGCCCCCGATCTGAGCTGGGGCCGCGCCCTGCTGGTCGGACTGGTGATCGTGGTCGGCTACCGTCAGCTGCGCGACCGGCCCAAGGTCCCGGCCGGCCTCTGGCCGGTCGCCGCGGCAGCAGCCGCGAACTGGTTCCTCACCGCCTTCAACGAGTTCGCCGCGCGGGCACCGATCTCGAGCCGCTACCAGTACGCGAGCGCGATCTTCATCTTCCTCATCCTCGGCAACCTGTTCGACGGGGTGCGGCCGGGCAGGCGGGTGCTGGTCGCCTTCGCGGCGGCCACGGCGCTGGCGATCGGCCCGAGCCTGACGATCCTCTACGACGGCAGCAAGATCCAGGAGCAGCAGTCGGTGCTGACCCGGGCCGATACCGCTGCGATCGAGATCGCCCGCAGCAGGGTCGATCCGGACTTCCAGCTGACCGAAGAAGTCGCCGGCACGCCCTCGCTGGTCAACATCTACGCTGGCAAGTATCTCGAGGCGGTCGACGAGTACGGCTCCCCGGCCTACTCGCAGGCGGAACTGGCGGCCGCGCCCGAGCTCGGCCGCCGGCAGGCGGACATCGTGCTCGCGAACGCGCTGGCGCTCTCGACGGTGACCGATGTGGGCGCTTACTCGACCGCTCCCGCCAGCGGCGATTGCGTTCTTACCGGAGACGGCGACGGGGCGGCCGAGGTCCGAGTGCCGCCCGGCAAGACGACGATCGCGGTGCCGCCCGGCCCGCGCGCCGAGTTCGTCTTGCGTCGCTTCGCCACCGAAGGATTTCCCGTCACCACCGAAGGTGCGCCCGGGGACTCGGTGACCGTGCTGCGGGTGCCGCCCGACGCCTCGCCGCGGCCGTGGCGCCTGCACGTCGAGGCCGAGCAGACGGTGCGGGTCTGCGGCTAGGAGGGTCTAGAGCTCCTCGGCGATCCGCGGCGCGTCGCGGTTGAAAATCCAGATGCTGAAGGCGCAGATCCCGACGTAGAGACCCGCGGCGGGCAGCAGCCAGATCGCGCCGCCAGCCGCGTCGATCGCCGTTGGCGCGTCCGGTTCGAGCATCCAGACGCGCACCTGCTCGAAGATCGGGGCGAGCGGGTTGAGCATCAGGATGCGTTCGTAGGTCTCCTCGCCGATCGCTTCGATCGGGTAAAGAATCGGCGTCGCGTAGAACAGCACCTGGGCGAGCACGGTCCAGATGATCGCAACGTCGCGGAAGCGGACGTAGAGGACCGAGAGCGCCATGCTGACCGCGGCGGTGAAGACGAAAAGCAGCGCCAGCGCCAGCGGGAAGAGCAGCCAGGTCCACATCGGCTCGACCCCGAAGGCGAGGATGAAGGCGAAGACGACGACCATGTTGAGGCAGAGGTTGAAGGCGGCGGTGACGACGGTCGCGAGCGGGATCACCAGGCGCGGGAACTGGGTCTTGCGGACGACCCCCTCCTGGGCAACGACCGAGGTGACCGCATTGATCGTCGATTCCTGAAAGAAGGTGAAGAGGACGATGCCGAGCAGCAGCAGCACCGGGTAGTGCTCCGCTTCTTCGCTGCCGATTTTGAAGATCTTGGTGAAGACGAAGAGCAGCACCGCGAAGAGGATCAGCGGCCGGATCAGCGACCAGAGGTAGCCGAGGACGGTGCCGAAGTAGACGCGCCGGAACTGGGTCACCGACATCAGCCAGAGCAGGTCGAAGAAACGGCGCCAGCCGCCGCCCAGCGCCGAGGGGCCGCGCACCTCTCGCAGCGGCCCGGTATTTCCCGGGGCTTGAACGCTCACGCGCTCGCCCCGTTCTCGACGACGGCCTCGATCCGGTGTGGGAGCGAGACGACCCCGCGCGGGTGGGCCTCGCCGCCGAAGACGACGAAGTCGACCGCGCCGTGCGCGTAGAGGGCGACGCCGGCGTTGCGCACGCGGTTGACGCCGCAATGGACGAAATAGCGTCCGGGCACGAGCAGGTTCTCGATCTCGGCGCTGACCCCGATCCGCTGCCCCGCCTCGAGGTCGCCGGTCCCGGCGTCGTTGGCGACTGGGATCCCGAACTCGAAAACGCCGACCCCGTCGGCGTTGGCAACCACGAACCCGACTCCGACCCCGGGGCTGTCGCGCAGCACCTCGAGCTCAACCCGCAGCCGGATCTCCTGGCCGTGCTCGAGGTTGGTCAGCCGCGTGCCTTCGGTGTCCTCGATCCAGGAGTCGAGCAGCCGCACCTCGTCGCTTTCTTCGGTCGTCGCTTCGCTGCCGCCTCCGCCCTCCATTTCGAAGTTGAGCCGCAGGTAGCGACGGCCGACCTCTGCCGGGTCGCCGATGTGGCGGATCCGGCCGCCGTCGATCAGCATCGCCCGGTGGCAGTAGGACTCGACGGTCGCCATCTCGTGGGTGACCAGGACGATCGTCTTGCCCGCCGCTTTCATCTCGCGGAAGGCGTCGGCGCACTTCTGCTGGAAAGCCGCGTCACCGACCGCCAACACCTCGTCGATCAGGAGGATGTCGGCGTCGGCCTCCATCATCACCGCGAAGGCGAGCCGGACCAGCATCCCCGACGAGTAGTTCTTCAGTTTCAGGTCGGCGAATTCCTCCAGCTCGGCGAACTCGATCACGGCGTCGAGGCGGCGCCGCATCTCAACCGGGGTGAGTCCCATCATCACCCCGTTGAGGACGACGTTTTCGCGCGCCGTCAGCTCGTGGTTGAAGCCGACCCCAAGCTCGATGAAAGGGGCGAGGCGGCCGGCTATCCTGATCCTTCCCTGGTCGGCACGGTAGATGCTCGCCAGCAGCTTCAGCAGCGTGCTCTTGCCGGAGCCGTTGCGCCCGACGATTCCGAAGAACTCACCCTTCTGGATCTCGAAGGAGACGCCGTCGAGCGCGCGCAGCTCGCGGTAGTCGCGGGCCGAGAACGGCCGCACGACCCGCTCTTTGAGCGAGTCGACGCGATGGGTCGGGATCCGGAACGACTTGTGCAGGTCCTCGACCTCGATTACCGGCGCCCCCGTCAGCTCGGGGCTGTGCTGTATGTCCACGGACAAGGTGGCGGAACGCTACCGGGCGCGGACGGCGAGGCCGGTCGACTCGATGCGCTCGCAGGAGACGTAGACGGCGAAGCCGGGCGGGGAGATCGGGACCAGGACCTCTCCGGCGGGGCGGGTGGCGCACTTTGGAGCGGCACGCTCGAGGGCGTCGTCCCAGGCGGGCGTGCCGCGGGCGACGCTGTTCCTCACGTCGAATGAGGTAACGGTCGCGACCAGGATCGTCGCGACCGCTGCCATGCCCAGCCAGGGCAGGGCGCTCGGTCCCCGTCTGGGCCGGGCCGAGCGGTCGATCAGTACCAGCGCGGCGCTGACCAGGAGCAGGGCGGGGACGATCGCGTAGCGGCCGCCGACGCCGAAGGAGAGACCGTCCGACCAAACGATCACCGGCCCGGCCGCCCGCTGGTAGGCCGAACCGAGAAACATCACGAGCGAGGTTGCGATCGCGATCGCGGCGACGTAGCGGCCGGGCGCGGTCGAGCGCCAGATCGCGAAGCCGAACCCTGCGGCCGCGCAGACGAGCAGCCCGATCAAGAACGGCCACCCGAAGGAGGACCAGGCGTCGCCGCCGAGGCGTTCGCCGAGCAGGGCGCCGTCTAGCACCCGCTGCAGGTAGGAGGTCAGGATGTCGCTGGACCAGGCGGGGTCGACGTCGACTTCGTTGCGGGTCGCCACGACCGCCGCCTGGATCGCCGCTCCGGCTGCGTAGGGGCCGAGGATCAGGAGGTCACGCCGGTCGCGCGCGGCAAGCGCTCGCAAGGCGGCCAGGGGGGCGAAGTAGAGGACCCCCGGGTTGGTGAGGGCGGTGGCGAGGACGAAGAGGCCGGCGAGGATCGCCCCAACCGTGGTCACCGGTCGCCACAGCAGCAGCCAGAAGGTCGCGAAGAGCATGTACCAGCCGACGAAGGTCCCGGAGGTCACCGCCTCCAGGCTGGCCACCGGCGCCAGGATCGCCGTTACCGCGAGCGTCGCCCGCAGATACGGGTTGCGGATGTGGTTGGCGCTGGCAAACCAGACCGCCAGGCCGCTCAAGGCGACGACCGCGCCGGAGGCGACCGCCAACACCGCCGGGATCTCCCGCAGCGGGGCCTGCGCGCCCAGCTCGCCGATCAGGCGAGGCATCAGGACCAGATAGTCGGCGTAGGGGGTGAAGACCATCTCGACGAAGCCGCCCGACTGTGCTCCGTCGAGAAAGACGGGGCCGTCCTCGGCCCAGATCGAGCCGAGCGCGTAGGAGGGGCCGGCTCGGAGCAACTGGAGGATCACGGCCAGAGCGAGCAGCGCCAGCAGCAGCACAGCGCCTTCGCCACGGCCGAATTTCCTCGGCGGGCGCGGCGATGTCAGGAACAGCGATTCGTCGAGCCCGCGGCGCAGCCGTTCGATCGCGTTTGCGGGGCGCCCAGACATCGCGGGCACGATAGGGGCTGCCGCAGCTGTCAGGCTTCGGCCGCGTGGAGCCATCCCGAACTGTCGCCGTGGTGATCCCGAGCTGGAACTCGCTGGGCCTGCTACCGCGCTGCCTCGGCTCGCTGTGCGACCAGGGGGTCGGGGTTGAGCTGCTGGTCGTTGACAACGGCTCGAACGACGGCACGCTCGCCTACCTGGAGCGCGAGGGGGTGCCGCACGTTTCGCTGGCGGCCAACCTCGGCTTTGCGGCGGCGGTCAATCTTGGGGCAGCTCGCGTGGGCGCGGAGACAATTCTGGTCCTCAACGCCGACACGGCACTCGAGCCGGGCTGCCTGGCGACGCTGTTCGATGCGCTCAAGGCGGATCCGTCGCTGGGCGGGGTGCAGCCGCGCATCCTCCAGCTCGAGAGTGACCCCGCGGCACTGCCGGACGTGGAGAGCGCCCGCCTCTACAGCGCCGGCCAGGCCCTCACCGCCGACGGGCGGGCGCTGGAGCTGGGGGCCGGGGAGGAGCAGGCCGAGCGCTTCCTGCAGGAGCGCGAGGTCTTCGGCGTCTGCGGCGCCGCTTGCCTGCTGCGGCGCGAGCTCTTCACTGCGCTCGGCGGCTACGACGAGAGCTACGTCTCCTTCTACGAGGACGTCGACCTCAACGTGCGGGCGCGGATCGCCGGCTGGCAGTTCGCCTACGTGTCCGAGGCGGTGGTCTGGCACGTCGGCAACGCGTCCTGGCAGGCCGGGTTCGAGCGGCCGGGGGCAGAGAACGCGAGGTTGGTAGCGCGCAACCGGCTCGCCACCCAGGTCAAGTTCATGCCGCTGTCGTCGCTGCCGCGGATCCTCGCGGTCGAGCTGGGTTCGCTGGGTCGCGCCACGCGTGAGCGGCGACTGTGGGCGACCTTCGTCGGCAAGCTCGCCGGTCTACGCTGGCTGCCCCGGCTGCTGCCCGAGCGCCGGCGCCTGCGCCACGAGGGCGACCCTGGCCGCGCTCGCCGCTGGCTCGGCCAAGGTTGATCACTTACCGGGGCTATCGGCCCGGTAAGTGATCAACTTCGTTCAGCCGCGCCGACGTCGCCGCAGCGCCAGCGCCTCGCGGGCGCTGAGATCGAGCAGCGGCGCGCCGTCGAGCTCGTGCGCCGGCAACCCGCCGCCCTCGCGCCAGCCGCGCAGCCGTCCCCGCAGGCCCTGCGCGGTGCGGTCCATCAGCACCTGCCCGGCGCAGAGCACTCCCTCGCGGGCCAGTGCCCGCAGCGCCAGGCGCGGCTGCGACATCACGCCGTAGCGGCGCAGCATGTAGCCGCGGCTCCAGCCGGTGTGGGCGAACTTGCGGCCGCTGCCGGCACCGAGGCTGGCCGAGTAGGCGTGGACCGCGGTCGCCGCGGGGGCGAGCCGGCAGCGGCCACCGCGGGCAGCGATCCGCAGCGCCAGGTCGAGGTCCTCGTAGTAGAGGAAGATGCGCTCGTCGAAGCCGCCGACCGCGTCGAAGGCGGCGCGGTCGTAGAGGGCGGCGCCGCCGGTCGGGCCGAGCGGGTCCGGCGCGGTCGCCGCGGCAGACAGTGGCTCCCCGTGGAGGTAGTCGAAGCCCATCAGGGTGCGGTCGGCGACGACGCCGGCCGAGTCGATCAGGTCGGGGTCGCGTTCCTGCACCATCACCCCGGCAACCGATTGCACCCCTTCGACCGCGGCGTCGAGCAGCGCCTCGAGGAAGCGCGGCCCGGCCGCGGCGTCGTCGTTGAGCAGGATCAGCGGGTCGGCGGGGTACTCGGCGACGGCTCGGTTCAGCGCCGGCCCGAAGCCGAGATTGCGCTCCAGCGCCAGCAGCGCCACCTCCGGGTAGCGCTCGCGCAGGAGCTCGACCGAGCCGTCGCAGGAGCCGTTGTCGACGACGACGACGTCGACCGGGCGGGTCTGCTCGCGCAGGCTGTCGAGGGCCCGCCCGATGCGCTCGGCCCCGTTGTAGTTCGGAATGTAAACGGCTGGTCGCACAGCACCTTCTCGCAATAAGTAGGGTTGCAGCCTCGCATGGAGCGTCTGAAGGGCCTTATCCTCTCCGGCGGCGCGGGCACCCGGCTGCGCCCCATCACCCACACCTCGGCAAAGCAGCTCGTCCCGGTTGCCAACAAGCCCGTGCTGTTCTACGGGATCGAGGCGCTGGTCGACGCCGGGGTCGAGGAGATCGGGATCATCATCGCGCCGGAGACCGGCGAGGAGATCCGCGCGGCGGCCGGCGACGGCTCCGCCTTCGGCGCCAGGATCACCTACATCGTCCAGGACAAGCCGGCAGGGCTGGCCCACGCGGTGCTGACCGCGCAGGAGTTCATCGGCGACTCGCCCTTCGTCATGTACCTCGGCGACAACCTGCTGCGCGATGGCCTGCGCGGCCTCGTTGCCACCTTCCGCGCCGACGAGCCACACGCGCTGATCCTGCTCACCCCGGTCGACGACCCGCAGTCCTATGGGGTCGCCGAGCTCGACGGCGACGAGCACATCGTGCGCCTGATAGAGAAGCCGAAAGACCCGCCCTCGAACCTGGCGCTGGTCGGCGTCTACCTGTTCACGCCGGCGATCTTCGCCGCGGCGAAGGCGCTCGAGCCGTCCTGGCGCGGCGAGTACGAGATCACCGAGGCGATCCAAGGTTTGATCGACGACGGCCACCGAGTCCAGTCCGAGGTGGTGCGCGGCTGGTGGAAGGACACCGGCCAGCTCGCCGACATGCTCGAGGCCAACCGGCTCGTGCTCGAGGAGCTGGTGACCGAGATCGAGGGCGAGGTCGACGGGGAGACGAAGATCGAGGGGCGGGTCGTGATCGGCCCCGGCGCGAAGCTGGAGCGCTCGACCGTGCGCGGCCCGGCCGTGATCGGCGCCGGCGCCTGCGTCGAGGACGCCTACATCGGTCCTTACACCTCGATCGGCGACGACGTCCACGTGCGCCGCTCCGAAGTCGAGAATTCGATCGTCCTCTCCGGCTCGGTCGTCGAGGACCTCGGCACGCGGATGGAGGCGAGCCTGCTGGGCAAGGAAGTGAAGCTGACCCGCAGCGAGGGCATGCCGAAGACGCTGCGCCTCCTGGTCGGCGACAAATCCGAGATCAAACTCGTCTAGTGAAGTTGTTGGTTACCGGGGCGGCCGGGATGCTGGGCCGCGACGTGATGCTCGCCGCCGGCAACGCCGGCCACGACGTGGTCGGGTTTGGCCGCGCCGAGCTCGACGTCACCGACCCGGCGGCGCTGGCGAAGAAGTTGGACCTCGAGCGGCCCGACGTGGTGATCAACTGCGCTGCCTGGACCGACGTCGACGGCGCCGAGGCGGCGGAGGAGGCGGCCTTCGCGGTCAACGGGACCGGGGCCGGCAACGTCGCCGCCGCGGCGGCCGAGGTCGGGGCCATCGTCGTCTACATCTCCAGCGACTACCTCTTCGACGGCGCCAAGGGCGCCCCCTATGTGGAGAGCGACCAAGCCGCGCCGCTCTCCGCCTACGGCCGCACCAAGCTCGCCGGGGAGGAGGCGACGATCGCCGCCAACAAGCGCCACTTCGTCGTCCGCTCGGCCTGGCTGTTCGGGATCGCCGGCCCCAACTTCGTCGAGACCATGCTGCGCCTCGCGGGCAGCGGCAACGAGGTCCTGGTCGTGCGCGATCAGGTCGGCTCGCCGACCTACACCTGGCACCTCGCCTACGGGATCGTGCGCCTGATCGAGGGGATCGAGTTCGGCATCCACCACATGGCGGCCGCCGGCCAGTGCTCCTGGTATGAGTTCGCGCGCGAAATCTTCGAGCAGGCCAAGGTCGAGTGCAAGGTGCTCTCGATCACGACGGAGGAATTCGGCCGGCCGGCGCCACGCCCGCCGTTCTCGGCCCTGACCAGCCAGCGCGAGCACGCGATCCGCCTGCCCTCCTGGCAGGACGGGCTGGCCGGCTATCTCGCCCAACGACAAGCGGAGAGGGAGGCATGAGCGCATGAAGCTCCTCGTCACCGGCGCCGCCGGTTTCATCGGTTCCACCTACGTCCGGCTCGCCGGAGAGGAGCACGACGTGGTCGTGCTCGACAAGCTCACCTACGCCGGCCGCCCCGAGAACCTGCCCGCGGGTACCGAGCTGATCGAGGGGGCGATCGAGGACCCGGCGATCGTGCGCGAGGCGATGCAGGGAGTCGACGCGGTCGTCAACTTCGCCGCCGAGTCGCACGTCGACCGCTCGATCGACGACCAGGACGCCTTCGCCCGCACCCACGTGATCGGCACCGGCACCCTGCTCGACGCCGCCCGCGAGCTCGGGGTCGAGCGCTACCTGCAGGTCTCGACCGACGAGGTCTACGGCTCGATCGAGTCCGGCTCCTTCACCGAGACCTCGCCGCTCGATCCCTCCTCGCCCTACTCGGCGACCAAGGCGGCCGGGGACCTGCTCGTCTCCGCCCACGTCCACACCTACGGGATCGAGGCCTCGATCGTGCGCGGCTCCAACAACTACGGCCCGCGCCAGTATCCGGAGAAGTTGATTCCGCTGATCACCTTGAACGCGCTCCATGGTGACCCGCTGCCGGTCTACGGCGACGGCAAGCAGGTCCGCAACTGGCTCTACGTCGAGGACTTCTGCAGCGGCATCCACACGGTGCTGATCAAGGGCAAGGCCGGCGAGGCCTATAACGTCGGCGGCCCCGACGAGTGCGAGAACATCGAGGTGGTCAAGCGGGTGATCGAGCTGACCGGCAAGGACGAGTCGCTGATCGAGTACGTCAAGGACCGCCCCGGCCACGACCAGCGCTACTCGCTCTCCTCCGACAAGCTGAAGCGGGAGCTGGGCTGGGAGGCCAAGGTTCACTTCGCCGAGGGCCTCGAGAAAACCGTGCAGTGGTACCGCGACAACGAGGACTGGTGGGGCCCGATCCGCTCCGGCGAGTACCGCGAGTACTACGAAAAGCAGTACGGGAAGGCGCTGGGCTGATGCCGCAGGTGCTGCCGACCAAGCTCGACGGCGTCGTGCTGCTGGAGCCGGCGGTGCACGGCGACGCGCGCGGCTTCATGGTCGAGACCTACCGCCGCGACCACTGGGCCAAGCACGGCGTCGACCCAGAGTTCGTCCAGCACAACCACTCGCGCTCCTCGCAGGGGACGCTGCGCGGGATCCACTTTCAGACCGAGCCGGGCCAGGCGAAGCTGGTCCGCTGTCCGCGCGGCGCGATCCTCGACGTCGCCGTCGACCTGCGCCGCGGCTCGCCGACCTACGGCCAGTGGGAGGCGCACGTGCTCGACGACGAGCGGCACCGCCAGCTCTTCGTCCCGGTCGGGTTCGGCCACGGCTTCGCCGTGCTCAGCGACCTCGCCGACGTCACCTACCTGCTCTCCAGCGAGTACGACCCACTGACCGAGGCCGGGATCGCCTGGGACGACCCCGACGTCGGGGTCGAGTGGCAGGTCTCCGAGCCGCTGCTCTCAGAGCGCGACAAGAGCGCCCCCAAGCTCGCAGAAGTCGCCGAGACGCTCCCGTTCTGAGCGAAGGTTGAGGACTTTTCCCCCTATGGGTGGGTTAACTCCTCAACCTTTTCGTGGCGGTGATCGCGAGGCTGACTCCGAGCTTGGCGCCGATGCCGGCGTAGACCGTCGCGTTGAGCAGGGGGTTGTGCTCGGGGGCGTCGAAGCGGCGGTAGAAGCGGCCCATGCCGCGGTGGAAGGCGATCTCCTGTTTCGGCCGCCGCCGGCCGCCGCTGGAAGCGCCCTTGACGTGCAGGGCGGTGCCGGCGGGCTCGTAGAAGACCTTCCAACCCGCGTCCCAGAAGCGGTGGCACCAGTCGAGGTCCTCCATGTAGAGCCAGTAGCCCTCGTCGAGCAGCCCGACCTCGCGCACAGCCTCGGCGCGGCAGAGCATGAAGGCACCGTTGACCGCGTCGACCTCGCCCGGCTCGTCGTCGCCGAGCTCGGTCGCCCGGTACTGGCTGAGCGCTCCCGGGGCGTCGGCGTTGCGGCCGATCCCGGTGAAGTGGGCGAGGGCTGAGAGCGGAGTGGGGAAGGAGCGCTTGCAGGCGTGGTCGAGCTCCCCCGCCTCGGTCACCAGCTTCACCCCGACCATGCCGATCCGAGGGTCGGCGCCGAGCCGCGTCAGCGCCGCGTTCAGCGTCCCCGCGTAGACCTCGGTATCGGGGTTGAGCAGCAGCACCGCGGCGGCGTCGCTCTCGCGCAGCACCAGGTTGTTGGCGGCGGAGAAGCCGATGTTGCCGCGGCGCAGCAGGCGCACCTCTCCGAACTCGCGCTCGACCATCTCCGGGGTGCCGTCGGTGCTGCCGCTGTCGACCACGGTCACCCGCGTCTCCCCGCTGGCCGGGTGCTCGCGCAGCGAGCGCAGGCAGCGCCGCAGCAGCTCCTCGGCGCCGTGGCTGACGACGACCACCTCGAGGCCGGGACCGGGCATCGGCGCCGCGCTCAGTGCGCGCCTTCGCCGCGGACCACGGCCCGCGGCGTGCGCAGCAGGATCGCCAGGTCGCCGGCGATCGAGAGGTTGTCGAGGTAGTCGCGCTCCAGCGCCAGCCGCTCCTCGAAGGTGAGGTCGCTGCGCCCGTAGACCTGCATCGGCCCGGTCATCCCCGGCTTCACTGCGAGCCGGCCGCGCTGGCGCTCGTCGTAGAGGGCGACGACGCTCTCCTCCTCGGGCCGCGGCCCGACCAGCGACATCTCGCCGCGCAGCACGTTGAGCAGCTGCGGCAGCTCGTCGAGGCTGGTGCGGCGCAGCCAGCGGCCGGCGCGGGTGACGCGCGGGTCGTCGGGGATCTTGAAGGCCGGCTGCTCGAGCTTCGCCAGGTCGACCAGCTCGCCCAGCCGCTCCTCGGCGTCGGCGACCATGGTGCGGAACTTCAGCATCGTGAACGGCTCGCCTTCGAGCCCGGCGCGACGCTGGCGGAAGAGCACCGGGCGCCCCGTGTCGAGCAGGATCGCGAGCGCGATCCAGAGCAGCAGCGGCGAGAGCAGGACCAGCAGCAGGCCGGAGACGAGTAGGTCCACCACCCGCTTCATCGCCACGGTCGAGCGCGAGGGGTCGCTGAAGCGGAAGTCGAGCACCGGCAGCTCGGCCAGCCGGTTGAGCTCGATGCCCGGGCCGAGCAGCCCGTAGTGCTGGGGCAGGAAGGTCAGCGCCAGCCCCACCTCCTTGCACTCCTCGATCAGCCGCTCCGCGGCCGGCTCGCTCATGTCGAGCTCGGTGACGACGACGCGCTCGATCTCGTACTGCTCGGCGACCTTGGAGATGTCGGCGATCGTGCCGAGTCGCGGCAGCACCGCTGCCTGGTCCTCGCTTTGGGAGAGGTAGCCGACCAGCAGCAGGCGCGTCTCGGGGTGGGTGGAGATCCGGCGCGCGACCATGTCGACGACGGCGGCGGGGCCGACCGCGATTCCGGCGGCGAGCCCGGTGAGGCGGTGCCAGAGGAAGCGCAGCACCCCGCGCGAGACGAAGCTGCCGCTAAGGGCCCCAAGTCCGACCGCGATCGCGGCGGCGGGGGAGAGCGGGCCGACCGGGCTCAGTGCCAACAGGCCGTCGAGGACGAGGGTACCGAGCACGCTTGCTGAAATCAGCGAGGGCAGCTCGTCGAGGGTGCTGTGGCGGATCCGACGGTGGTCGTTGTCGTAGAGGCCGTGGAGTTTGACCACGAGGATCCAGGCGGGGCTGAAGAGGCCCGCCCAGAACAGGGTCGCGATGTCCGTGCTCAGAGTTGAGGCGGTGACCAGGCAGAGGGTCGCGATCAGCGCTGCCCAGTCGCCGCAGGCGAGCAGCCGACGCAGCACGGCGCCGCGGCGGCGCGAGCCTTCCGGCCCGCTTAGGCCGAGCCGCCCCGCCGCCCTGCCGATCGGCGGCTCGGGTTCCGTTCGTGCCGGCGGCGGGCTGGCGGAAACGGCTTGGTGGCTGCCCCGCGGCTGGCTCATCCGCAACCCTCGATGCCTTCGAGCAGACATGGCTCGAGCGGGTTGAGACGCCGCGCCTCGGCGAGGTTGGCTCGGGCCATCGCGAGGTCGCCGGCCTCGCGCTCGATCTTCGCCCGCAGGTAAAAGAGAA
This sequence comes from uncultured Solirubrobacterales bacterium, assembly GCA_963846515.1. GTDB lineage: Bacteria > Actinomycetota > Thermoleophilia > Solirubrobacterales > 70-9 > VAYN01. Next base: position 491,334 of record CAWJWC010000006.1, read on the forward strand.
CCCAGTTGCGGTCTTCGCGTTCGATCGCTTCGGTTAGCCGCTCGGCCGCGGTCTCGTAGTCGCCTTCGAGTTGGGCCAGCAGCCCAAGCTGAACGTAGGGCGAGGCGGCCCAGGGCTCGATCGTCCGCGCCGTGTCGGCGTGGTCGACCGCGCTGGCGATGTTTCCGTCGCCCGCCGCCGCTTTGCTGGCGTCGATCTCGCGCTCGACCAGCAGCGGGCCGATCAGGGCGAGGGCGCTGATCCAGGCGACCGCGAGCCCGGCAACGGTGATGCCGTAGCGCTGTTTTCCAGGCCCCCACTCGACCAGCGACCTAGTTTGGGTCAGCTGGGAGCAACGGATCGCGACGAGGACGCCGCTGGCAAGGAAGAAGATGGCGCCGATCGCGGCGATCTCCCAGAACCAGTCGATTGCGGCGCCGACCGCGAAGGCGATGGTGGCGGCGAGCAACGCCGCGCAGAGCTCTCGTTGCGCCCCTCTGGCATCGCGCCAGCTCGCGAATCCGATCCAAAGCAGGCTGCCGATCATGACGAGGACCAGCAGCCCTCCGACCACCCCCAGCTCGGCGAACGCCTCCAGGTAAAGCGAGTGGGTGTCTCGCACCGGGATCGGGATCGAGCGCAGCTGGTCCCAGGAGAACTGGTAGGTGCCGGCGCCGTGCCCGAGCACCGGCTCTTCGCCGAAGGCCTCGGCGCCCACGCGCCAGAACTCGTCGCGGTTCGCCCCGGAAAGCGAGCCGAAGTGCTGCTCGGGCTGGTTCGGGAACTGCACGTCGGAGGCGGTGAACTGGTCCCAGGCACGGCCGCTGACCGAGACCGCCACGCCGATCGCCAGCAGCGTCGCGAGCAGCGCCAGCCATCTCAACAGGAGCGGACTGCGCGACAGCTCCAGCGCGCGGCCGGTCAGCGCACCGTCCCGGTCCTCGAGCCGGCGCAGCGCAGCGTAGAGCCCCAGGCCCAGCACCATTCCCGCGAGCAGCAAGAGCAGCACGGTGACGCCCTCGTCACTAGTGCCCGGCAGCGAGAGGTTGTCGGCGATTCCGCGCCGGGCCTGCACCGCGAGCACCGCGAGCAGCGTCCCCAGCCCCCCGATCGCGAGCGTCGCCAGCAACCAGAGCCGGTCGTGGGAGAGGGCGAGCAGGACGCCGCCGGCGACGAGGAGGGAGAGCAGGCCGCCGCGCGAGTAGGTCAGGTAGAGCGCCAGCAGCAGGATCGGCAATGCGGCCACGGCGGCCCAGCGCAGCGCCGTCGTCAGCGAATGCCTGCTCATCCAGAGGAGCAGCGCGACCCCGATCCCGAAGGCTATCCCGTCGGCGTTCCAGTAGCCGAGCGGGTAGCGCAGGCGTGGCCCGCTGTCGAGACCGGGGCCGAGCCCGAGGTCGGGGAGGAGGCGGCTCGCGAGAGCGAGCACGGCGATCAGGGCGAGGGAAATTGCCAGACCTTCAGCGAAACGTTGGCGCCTTTTCGCGGTTTGGGCGATCAGGAATGCGGCAAGGAAGAACGCGAGGTAGACCAGAACGCGGTCCGCCTCGACCACGCTCAACTCGACGGAGCCCGACCAGAAAGAAGAGATTGCGGAAAAAAGCGCCAGCCCCAAAATCAATCCAGTCGTCAAGAAGAACGGTCGGTCAAGACGCGCTCGCGTCGCTGCGCCAAGCGCCAGCATCGCGGCGATCAGCAGCCAGGCGGCCAATCCGGCGATATGCGGAGGGCTCAGCTCAAAGCCCTCGCCGGCGAGGGTCAGAGCGAGCAAAAGGACGGGGGCCAGAATCAACGCCGCCGATTCCTCTAACCTTGCGCGCCATGCATGGGATGCGCCGCCACCCGGGCCGTAGCTCGGCCCGACCCTCCTTCGCGCTTCTGTCAGTGCTTGCTCTGCTGGCATTGGCTTGCTTTCCGGTTGGCGCTCACGCCATCCCTGAGTACGAAACCGAAATCCCGGGCGTTACGGGGAACAAGAGCACGCCGGCCCACGCCAACCCGTCGTCGCCCCAGTCGAAGAACAATCCTGACGCCGAAAGTTCCACCTCGCCAATGGGCGAAGCCGGGGGCGCTGGGCCGGCTGGGTCGGGAGGGGGATCTGGGTCGGGTGGTCCATCGGGGAGCAATCCAAGCACGGCTACCACGGGCGATACCGGCCAGGGTAGCCCAGGCAACGGCACGACCAGCAAACAGCAGGGCGGCGAGCTCTCTAGCAGCAAGGCGGTCAGCGCCCAGGGTTCGGATGACGACTCCTCCTCGCCCCTGGTCCCGATCCTGATCGCGATTGCCGCTCTGGCCGCGATCTCGATTGCTGTGGTCGTGCTCAGGCAGCGCCGCTCGCCGGGCGGCCAGGTCTCGCCGAAGGCGAGCTAGCTCGATGGCAAAAGCGACGATTCGACTCGGAAGGAGCGCGCGGGCCTGGACCGCGTTGTTTACGGTTGCGCTACTCGGTTTGATCCTATGCGCGGTGAGCGCGCAGGCGGTGCCGGCCAAGTTCTGGGGCGTGGTCCCGCAGGCGACGCCGAGCGACGAACAGTTCCAGACGCTGAGGCGTGGCGGCGTCGACAGCGTTCGCATCCCGGTCGAGTGGGGTGGGGTGCAGGCGGGCCCGGGTGCGCCGCTCGACTGGTCCGGCGTCGACACCGCGGTGCGCCGCGCGGCCAACGTCGGCATCGAGGTGCTGCCGTTCCTCAGTGGTGCGCCGTCGTGGGTCGTGCCCCACGTCTTCGTGCCCGGCACCGGGAGGACGGCCAAAGCGCCCGCGCGGCTGCCGGCGACGGGCGTCGCTGCAAGCGGGTGGTCGAACTTCGTCAAAGGCGCGGTTGCACGGTACGGGCCCAACGGCAGTTTCTGGGCCGAGAACCCGACGGTCCCGAAGCTGCCGATTCGCACCTGGCAGATCTGGAACGAGGAGAACTTCAAGTACTTCGTCGTCAAGACCAATCCGGCTGAATACGGGAAGCTGGTTAAGCTCTCCACGGCGGCGCTGAAAAGCGTCGACCCGGGCGCGAAAACGCTGCTCGGTGGGATGTTCGCGCTGCCGAAGGGCTGCCGCAAGCAGAAAACCAACTACTGCGCCGCCGAGTTCCTCGACGCGATGTACGAAAAGACGCCGGGGATCAAGGCCCAGTTCCACGGCATCGCGCTCCATCCCTACACCGGCAAATACCAGGAGTTGACGCCGGAGATCGAAGAATTCCGCGCCGTGCTCGATGAGCACAAAGACAGCGGCAAGGGCCTCTGGATTACCGAGCTCGGTTGGAGCTCGCAGCCGCCGGACCCCGTGCGCAACATCTTCGCCAAAGGCCTGGGCGGCCAGGCGACCCAGCTGAAGGGCGCCTTCTCGCTGCTCAAGGCGAAACAGGCGAAATGGAAGATCCAGCGCGTCTACTGGTTCTCGGTCGATGACCAGGAGGGGGTCTGCAACTTCTGCAACGGGACGGGGCTGTTTGCGCAGGGGTTCGTTGCTAAGCGGTCGTGGCTGGCCTTCGTGAAATTTGCGGGTGGGACTCCGTAGGGGCCGATCCCGGTAGGGGTTTCGCTTAACTTTTCGACGGCGGGTGCGGCCGTCCGAGATTGGCGGCGGCGAAAAAGTACAAGACGCTTCACCCCTACCGGGATCGGCCCCATCGAGCCGGACCCCTAAGATCGGTGGGTTGGCGACTAAGGCGAAACCAAGTAGGAAAGCTGATCCGCTGCGGCCGTTCAGCGCGCCGGTGCGGAAGTGGTTTGAGGCCTCTTTCGAGGGGCCGACGCCTGCGCAGGCGGGAGGCTGGGAGGCGATCGCCGGCGGGGACAACGCGCTGATCTGCGCGCCGACCGGGTCGGGGAAGACGCTGGCCAGCTTTCTCTGGGGGATCGACAAGTTGGCGCGCTCGGACGCGCTGGGGAGCGGCGTTCGCCTCGTATATGTGTCCCCCCTGAAGGCGCTCTCATACGACATCGAGCGCAACCTGCGGGCGCCGCTGCGCGGGATCGGCGCCGAGATTGCGGTCGGGCTGCGGACCGGCGACACGACCCAGAAAGAACGGCGGGCGATGGCGAGAACCCCGCCCGACATCCTGATCACCACGCCGGAGTCGCTCTACCTAATGCTGTCCTCGTCGGTGCGGGAGATCCTGGCAAGCGCCGAGGCGGTGATCGTCGACGAGATTCACGCGGTTGCGCAGACCAAGCGGGGGGCGCATCTGGCGCTGACGCTCGAGCGGTTGGATGAGTTGGTGCTCCGGGCGGCGGGTCCTGTCCCCGGTGGGGGGTCATCTCCTGGCCCTTCGCACTCCTCAGGAGAGAGGGATGGGGCGGCGCCAGAGTCGGAGCCCTCTCCTTCGGAGTCTCCGGGCGGCGGAGACGACCCCCCACCGGCGCCACCCGCCGCAGGGACCGCCAAGGGCATCCAGAGGATCGGGTTGTCGGCGACGCAGCGGCCGTTGGAGCGGATCGCTCAGTTTCTGGTCGGGCCGAAGCGGAAGTGCCGGATCGTCGATGCGGGGCAGAAGAAGGAGCTGGACCTGGAGATCGTCGTGCCGGTGGAGGACATGTCGGATCCGGGGGCTCCGGCCTACCCAAGCGAAGACGGGCCGCCCCCAACCGAAATCGAGCCCTCCGCTCATATCCGCTCAATCTGGCCCGCCATCTACCCCAAGCTCCTAGAGCTGGTTCAGGAACACACCTCAACGATCATCTTCGTTAACAACAGAAGGGCCGCCGAGCGCCTCGCTAAACGCCTGAACGAGCTCGCCAACGGTGAAGGTCAGCAAGAGCTTCCAGCGACTGAGCACGCCGGTCATTCGGGGGAAGGGTCGTCGGAGCCTCCCCCAAACCGCGACGCCGACCCTTTCCCCGAAGGGCCGGACGCTACGCCCGTCGAGATAGCCCGAGCCCACCACGGCTCCCTCTCCCATGAGGAGCGCACTCTTGTCGAGGAGTTGCTCAAGTCTGGGGAGCTTCCTTGCTTGGTGGCGACCTCGTCTCTCGAGCTGGGCATCGACATGGGCGCCGTCGACCTGGTGATCCAGGTCGAGTCGCCGAAGTCGGTGACGCGCGGCCTGCAGCGGATCGGCCGCGCCGGGCACGGGATCGGCGAGGTCTCCAAGGGCCGCATCTTCCCCAAATACCGCGGCGACCTGCTCGAGTGCGCGGTGGTCGCGCGGCGCATGCGCGAAGGCGAGATCGAGGAGACGATCGTCCCCCAGAACCCGCTCGACGTGCTCGCCCAGCACCTGGTCTCGATGGCGGCGCTCGACGAGTGGGAGGTCGACGCGGTCGAGCGGCTGGTCACCGCCACCGAGTCCTTCCGTGAGCTCTCGCGCGAGCAGCTCGAGAACGTGCTCGACATGCTCGACGGCCGCTACCCATCCGACCGCTTCGCCGAGCTGCGGCCGCGGATCGTCTGGGACCGCACCCAGGGCACGATTCACGGCCGCAAAGGCGCTCGCACCCTGGTCGTCACCAACGCTGGCACGATCCCCGACCGCGGTCTCTACGGCGTCCACCTGCCGGACGGGCGCCGGGTCGGCGAGCTCGACGAGGAGATGGTCTACGAGGCCCGCCCTGGCCAGACCTTCCTGCTCGGCGCCAGCACCTGGCGAATCGAGGAAATCACCCGCGACCGGGTGATCGTCACCCCGGCTCCCGGCGCCCCTGGCGCCGTCCCCTTCTGGCGCGGCGACGGGATCGGCCGTCCGGCCGAGCTGGGGCGGGCGATCGGCGCCTTCTCGCGCGAGGCGGTCTCGCGCTCGCCCGGGGAGCTCGCCGCCGAGTACGACCTCGACCCGCGCGCCGCCAACAACCTCGTTACCTATCTGCGCGAGCAGCAGGCGGCGACCCGCGTCGTCCCCTCCGACGAGACGATCGTGGTCGAGCGCTTCCGCGACGAGATCGGCGACTGGCGGCTCTGCATCCTCTCGCCCTACGGCGGTCGGGTGCACGCCGCCTGGGGCCTCGCCCTCGCTGCCAAACTGCGCGACGAGCGCGACCTCGAGGCCGACGCGATCTGGTCCGACGACGGGATCGTCATCCACCTCCCTGACGCCGACGAGCCGCCGCCAGCCGATCTGGTCCTGATCGAGCCCGACCAGATCGAGGACCTGGTCGTCGGCGAGCTCTCCGGTTCGGCCCTGTTCGGCGCCCGCTTCCGCGAGAACGCCGCCCGCTCGCTGCTGATCCCGCGCGCCTTCCCGGGCAAGCGCACGCCGCTCTGGCAGCAGCGGCTGAGGTCGCAGAGCCTGCTCGAAGTGGCGCGGGACTTCCCCCGCTTCCCGGTCATCCTCGAGACCTACCGCGAGTGCCTGCAGGACGTGCTCGACCTGCCGGCGCTCGGCGAGCTGCTGAGGAAGCTGCACTCGCGCCAGCTCAGCCTGGTCGAGGTCGAGACCCCGACCGCCTCTCCCTTCGCCTCCTCGCTGCTCTTCGACTACGTCGCCACCTACATGTACGAGGGGGACACGCCGAACGCCGAGCGGCGGGCGGCGGCGCTCGCCCTCGACCGCGACCTGCTGCGCGAGCTGCTCGGCCAGGAGGAGCTGCGCGAGCTGATCGACCCGGAGGCGCTGGAGGAGGTCGAGGCGCAGCTGCAGCACCGCACCGAGGCTGGGCGCGCCGGCGACCGCGACGCACTCCAGCAGCTCTTGCGCAACCTCGGCGACCTGACCGCGGAGGAGTGCGAGGAACGGGTCGCGGAGGGCTACTCGGCCACCTCGATGCTGGTCAAGCTCGAAGCCGAGCGCCGCATCGCCAAGGTTCGCATCGCCGGCGAGCAGCGCTACATCGCCGCCGAGGACGCCGGCCTCTACCGCGACGCGCTCGGGGTGCCGCCGCCGCCTGGCCTGCCCGAGACCTTCCTCGAGGACCACCCGGACGCGATGCGCGCCCTGATCCGCCGCTTCGCCCGCACCCACGGCCCCTTCCCGACCCAGCGCGCCGCCGAGCGCTATGGCGTCGACCCGCTGCCCCCCCTGCGCGAGCTCGAGTCCGAAGGGGCGCTGGTCCGCGGCGAGCTGCTGCCCGGCGGGACGGAGCGCGAGTGGTGCGACTCCGAAGTCCTGCGCCGGGTTCGCCGCGCCAGCCTCGCCCGCCTGCGCAAGGAGGTCGAGGCGGCCGACACGCGCGAGCTGGCCCGCTTCCTGCCGAGCTGGCAGAACGTCGACGCCTTCCGTCCGGCCGGGGCCGGTCCCGACCGCCTGCGCGAGGCGCTGGTGCCGCTGCAGGGCGTCGCGCTCACTCCCAAAGTCTGGGAGAACGACGTGCTGCCGCGCCGGCTCGGCGCCTACTCGCCGTCGTGGCTCGACGAGCTCTGCACCAGCGGCGAGCTGGTCTGGGTCGGGGCCGGCGCGCTCGGCCGCTCCGACGGCCGCGTCGCCCTCTACTTCCGCGAGGACGTCCGCCTTGCGGGGCCGCCGCCGGCGAACGCGAAATTGGAGGAGCCGAGCCGCGAGGTCCACGACGCGATCCGCGAGCGGCTCGCCGCGGGGCCCTCGTTCTGGCTCGACCTGCTTGCCGACCTCGACCACCCGGCCGAGGACCTGCACAACGCGCTCTGGGACCTGGTCTGGTCGGGGGGAGTCACCAACGATGCTTTCGCGCCGCTGCGGGCGCCGCGGCTGCGCGCGGTGCCGCCGAGCGAGCGCCAGGGCCGCCGCTTCGCCCGCCGCCGCTCGACCGCTGGCGCCGCCGTCCAGGGCCGCTGGTCGCTGACCGCGTCGCTGTTCGCCGACGCTCCCGGGCCCGGCGCCCGCCTGCGCGCCCAGGCGGAGCTGATGCTGGAGCGCTACGGCATCGTCACTCGCGAGACCGTGCTCGCCGAGGGCGTCCCCGGCGGCTTCGCCACCCTCTACGCCGAGCTCGGCAACCTCGAGCTGCTCGGCACCGCCCGCCGCGGCTACTTCGTCGAGGGTCTCGGCGGCGCCCAGTTCGCCCTGCCGGGCGCGGTCGAGCGGCTGCGCTCGCTGCCCGAACCCGACCGCTCCTACCAGCTGCTCGCCGCGACCGACCCGGCAAACCCCTACGGCGCCTCGCTGGCCTGGCCGAAGCTCGAAGGCGGCCGTCGTCCGGGACGTACTCCCGGCGCCCACCTTCTGCTGCGCGACGGCGAGCCGATCGTCTTCCTCGAGCGCGGCGGCCGCGGAATCCTGCGCCTGCAGCGGATCGAGGGCCCCGAGCTGGAGGAGGCGATGGGCGCCCTCGCCGACGCGGTAAGCGCCGGCCAGCTGCAGAAGCTGGCGATCGAGAAGCTCGACGGCGAGGCGGTGATCGGCTCCGGCCACGAGGAGGCGCTGGTCGGCGCCGGCTTCAGCCGCGGCCCGCGCAAACTGACCGCCACGGCGCGCTAGTCCGCCAGTCCCAAGCCGCATCCGACTTTGACCCCACCCCACTGGGGCGAATGTCGGATGCGCGGGCCCACCCGCCCACACTGGGATAATCAAAGTCGATGGGGATCGAGGAGGTCGAGACGAGCGCCGAGCTGCTGAGCAGCGTGCCGCTCTTCGCCGATCTCGAAGCGGAGGAGCTGGAGCGGTTCTCGCGGGTCGCGGTGCTGCGCGCCTTCCCCGCCGGGACCCGCGTCTTCCACGAGGGCGACCGCTCCGACGCCTGTTACATCGTCAGCGAAGGCAGCTTCCGGGTCACCCGCGAGCACTCCGACGGCCGTGCGATCACGCTCGCCACGCTCGGCCCCGGCGAGGTCTTCGGCGAGCTGGCGATGCTCGACGGCGACCTGCGCTCGGCCAGTGCCGAAGCGCTGACCGACGGCGAGCTGCTCGCTCTGCCTGCGGTCGACGTCAAGGCGCTGCTCGCCCGCCACCCGGAGATCTCGGTGAAGCTGGTCGCGGCGCTGGTGCGGCGCCTGCGCGCCGCCAACGAGCGGATCTCGCGCCAGTCCTTTCAGACTGTGCCGAGCCGGGTCGCCGGAGTGCTCTCGCAGCTGGTCGCGGAAACGACCGGCGGCGGCGAGGGCGGCGAGGTGACGATCAGGATGAACCAGGCCGACCTGGCTCAGCTCGCCGGCACCTCGCGCGAGAGCGTCAGCCGCTTCCTCGCCGATCTCGAGCGGGCCGGGGTCGTCCGCTCCGGCCGCGGTCGGGTAACTGTGCTCGACCCCCCCAAGCTCCAGAACTACATCTTCTAACCGTGGCGGATTTCGCCACCCTCCGGGCGCGGATGGTGGAGAGGCAGCTGCGGCGGCGCGGGATCTCCGACGCGCGGGTGCTGGAGGCGATGGGGGAGGTGCCGCGCGAGGTCTTCGTGCCGCCGGCCCAGCGCCATCGCGCCTACGCCGACTCGGCCCTGCCGATCGCCGAGCGGCAGACGATCTCCCAGCCCTGGATCGTCGCCGCGATCTGCCAGGCGCTGGAGCTGCGCGGCGGCGAGCGCGTGCTCGAGGTCGGGACCGGCTCCGGCTACTCGGCCGGCGTGCTGGCGCTGCTCGCGGCGCAGGTGGTCAGCGTCGAGCGCCACCCGGTGCTCGCCCTCGGCGCCCGCGAAGCGCTCGCCTCGCTGGCGATCGTCAACGTCGAGCTGATCGTCGGCGACGGCAGCCAGGGCGTGCCGGAGCGGGCTCCGTTCGAGGCGATCGCCGTCCACGCCGCCGCGCCCGCCGCGCCGCCCGCCCTGCTCGAGCAGCTCGCCGAGGGCGGCCGGCTGGTGGTCCCGATCGTCGCCGACGAGGAGACCGACCTGCTCACCGTGCTGCGCCGCCGCGGCGCTAAGTTCGAGGCGGAGACGATCGGCCCCTGCCGCTTCGTGCCGCTGGTCGGCGAAGAGGGCTTTTAGCCGAGCTTGCGGGTCAGTGGTGCCGCGCCCGGCGGCCGGCGGCGCCCGAACCGAACCCGCCGCCGCATCCCGAGGTCGAGTCGGCACCGTCCTGGACCACTTCGTCGTCGCCTCCACCACAGACGATCCGGTCGCGGTGCCCGTCGGCGGCTTCGATGAAGTCGTCGCCGCCGCGAGCGAAGAAGGTGTCGGACCCGAGGTGCCCCATGAGGCTGTTCTCGCTCCCGTCCCCGATCAGCGTGTCCGGCCCGTCGGAGCCCTCGAGGCTCTCGTTGTTGCCGAGGATCTGGTCCTGGTTACTGCAGCCGGGGGTACCGCCGCTGCCGCCGAGCTCGATTCGCAGGGTGTCGTTAGAGCGGGCGTAGGAGACCGTGTCCTCGCCGTCGCCGCCGTCGAAGCGGTGACCCTGGCAGGTCGCGACCGAGGAGACCAGCAGGTCCTCGCCGGTGCCGCCGCTGAGCTGGTCGGCTCCGGGATCGGCGTAGAGGACATCGGCGCCGTCGTTGCCGATCAGGACATCGTTGCCGTCGTTGGGCCCGTTGTAGTTCTCTCCGGCTTCCAGCACGTCGTCCTCGGGCCCGCCGACCAGGGTGTCGTTGCCGGCGTTGCCGTTGACCCTGGCCTTGGCTTTGCCCGGGATGCTGGAATCGATCGCGAGGGTGTCGTTGCCGTCGCCCCCGGTGACCACGATCAGCGGCAGGCTGGCCTGCCCGGCGCAGCTGACGACGGCTTCGTTGCCGGGTGCGTTGGCGCAGCCATCGCCCGGGAAGATCGGCCGGTTGCCGGTGACGGTCCAGCCGCCCGGTCCGAGCGACAGCCGGATCTCGTCGCCGGCGCCGCTGCCCTGGACGATCAGGCTCGAGCCGTCGAGCCCCTGGTTGAGGATGACGAAGGCGAGGCCGGCGGGAGGACCCTGTTCGGGGCCGCAGGAGTCTTCGACGGAGAAGTCGCTGCAGGAATCGTTGCCCGGGCCGCCGTAGGCGACTCCGCCGCCTCCGCCGCCGGAGAGCGTGTCGTCGCCGACGCCGCCGTCGAGCTTGTTGGCGGCGCCGTCGCCGGCGATCGCGTCGCCCTGCGGCGAGCCGACCACGTCCTCGAAGCCGCCGAGGTCGTCGTGGCCGTCGCCTTTCGCGTTGTTGGCGGCGAGGCTGACCTGGACGCCGCTGCGCGTGGCGCTGGCGTAGGAGACGATGTCGTCGGCGCCGGGGCCGCCCGAGAGGTTGTCGGTGCCGGCGTCCCCGCGGACGATGTCGCGGTCGCCGGGGCCACCGTCGGCGTTGTCGATGCCGGCGCCGCCCAGAACGGTGTCGGAGCCGCCGCCCCCGTCGAGCTTGCCGTCGTCGCCAGCGCCGCCTTCGATGTGATCGTCGTTGGGACCGCCCTGGATCTCGTCGTTGCCCTTGTCGCCGAACAGCTGATCGCTGTCCCCATCCCCGTCGATCTCGTCACTGCCCTGTTCGCCGTAGATCAGGTCGGAGCCGCCGCCGCCCCCGAGCTTGTCCGGGCCCTTGGCGCCGACCAGGGCGTCGTTGCCGGGACCGCCGAAGAGGGAGTCGGCGCCTTTGGAGCCGTTGATCGTGTCGTCGCCCGCGCCGCCGTCGATCAGGTCGGAGCCGGTTTCGCCGAGCAGCTGGTCCTCGCCCTCCTCGCCGTAGACCGAGTCGAAGCCGCGGCCGGCGTGGATCGTGTCGTCGCCGCGGCCGCCGCAGATCTTGTCGTTGCCGTTGTGGCCGCCGGTGATCACGTCGTCGCCGCCACCTCCGTCGATCACGTCGCTGGCGCCTTTGCCGACGATGCGGTCGTTGCCGGGCGTGCCCATGATCGTCACTTTCTTGCCGCCGCAGGTCAGCGCCGCGGCGCTGCCGGCGAGCGGCAGGAGCAGCAACCCGCAGGCGCAGGCCAGGGCGAGGACAAGCAGGCGGGTGAAGCGGTGGGCCGAAGTCACGGACTAGCTGCATCGGACCGTGCGCCCGAAAACTCGAACTCTGCAGGTTCGGATATGTGTCCAGACTCGGAACAGGGCTGCGGATTTGGGCACGAGCCAGGCGCCGGAAACGCACCGTCCTATACGCTCGCAGCGCAAATGAGGGGCGGCACCTACGTTCTGAACTTCTACTCGGCCGTCTTCGTCGACCAACTGAAGCGCGGTCGCAAGACGGCGACGATCCGGCTCGGCGACAAGAGCGGCAAGTACGAGCGCGGCCAGGTCGTCTGGGTCACGGTCGGATTCCGCCACAGCCCGCGCGAGAAGATCTTCACCGCGGTCATCGACGACGTCGAAACGAAGCGGCTGGGCGACCTCTCGCGTCGCGACATCGAGCACGACAACCCAGAGTTCCGCCGCCTCGAGGAGGAGCAGCGTTTCCTCGAACAGATCTACAGCCGCCCGGTCTCCGAGGACGACGCGGTCACCGTGATCCGCTTCTCCCAGATCGTCGAGCCGCCGCACGCCCACCTCGGCAACGGGGAGACGCCGCACCGCAACTGATGGCCGGGTATGCCTTCCTCACGACCTGGCTGCTCGAGTGCTCGCGGGAGCCGGTCTGGGAGGCGATCCACGACCAGGAGCGCTGGCCGCAATGGTGGCGCGGGGTCGAGGAAGCACGGGAAGTGCGGCGCGGCGAGAACGGCGACGACATCGGCAGTGTCGCCCATATGGTCTGGCGGAGCTTCCTGCCCTACCGAGTCTCCTTCGAGGTGACGACGATGCGGGTCGAGCGCCCGCACCTGCTGGAAGGGCACGCCATCGGCGAGCTCGAAGGGATCGGCCGCTGGCGCCTCTACGAGCAGGACGGCGTCACCGCGGTCCTCTACGAGTGGAATGTGAAGACGACGAAGCCGTGGATGAACGCGCTGGCGCCGCTGCTGCGCCCGGCCTTCGAGTGGAATCACGACTGGGTCATGGCCCGCGGTGGCGAGGGCATCGCCGAGCTCCTCGGCTGCCGCCTCCTAGCAACCGACTAAGCACCGGCCGACGGGCCGATTTCCGCTGATATAGAGCGGTTTTCAGCCCATCGGCGCGCTCGCTGGCGCGGCTCGCTATCTTTCAGGCCTCTGGCACTCTCACGTCGAGAGTGCCAATCCAGTCTTGAATTTCCGACCCATAGATGGAGGTACACGGATGAAGCTGAAGCCCCTCGGGGACCGGCTGATCGTCAAGCCGATCGAGGAGGAGGAGACGACCGCTAGCGGAATCGTCCTCCCCGACACGGCCAAAGAGAAGCCGCAGAAGGGCAAGGTCGTCGCCGCCGGCGACGGCGCCATCAACGAGGACGGCAGCCGCCGTCCGCTCGACGTCGCCGAGGGCGACGAGGTCCTCTACTCCAAATACGGAGGCACCGAGGTCACCGTCGAGGGCGACGACCTGCTCGTGCTGCGCGAGTCGGACGTGCTCGCGAAGGTCAGCTAGCCGCCCACAGACTTAAACCAAGGAGGACTGAATACACATGGCTCATAAGGAGCTGAAGTACGCAGAGGAGGCCAGGGGGGCACTGCAGGCCGGCGTCGATGCCGTCGCCAATGCCGTCAAGGTCACCCTCGGCCCGAAAGGCCGTTACGTCGTGCTCGACAAAAAGTTCGGCGCGCCGACGATCACCAACGACGGCGTCACGATCGCCCGCGAGGTCGAGGTCGAGGACGTCTTCGAGAACCAGGGCGCCCAGCTCGTCCGCGAGGTCGCCACGGCGACCAACGACGTCGCCGGTGACGGCACCACGACGGCGACCCTGCTGGCCCAGATCATCGTTCGCCAGGGTCTCAAGAACGTCGCCGCCGGCGCCAACCCGTTGGCCCTGCGCCGCGGGATCGAGAAGGCGGTCGAAGAGGTCGTCGAGAACCTGCGCGAGCAGCAGTCGAAAGAGGTCGCCGGCAAGGAGCAGATCGCCCGCGTCGCCGCCATCTCCGCCGCCGACGACGAGATCGGCAACGTGATCGCCGACGCGATCGAGAAAGTCGGCAAAGACGGCGTCGTCAACGTCGAGGAGGGCCAGACCTTCGGCATGGAGCTGGAGTTCACCGAGGGGATGCAGTTCGACAAGGGCTACATCTCCCCGTACATGGTCACCGACCAGGACCGCATGGAGGCGGTGCTGGAGGAACCGTACATCCTCATCGCCAACCAGAAAATCGGCTCGGTGCGCGACATCCTGCCGGTGTTGGAGCAGGTGATGCAGGGTGGCAAGCCGCTGCTGATCGTGGCCGAGGACGTCGAGGGCGAGTGCCTCGCGACCCTGGTCGTGAACAAGCTGCGCGGCACCTTCACCGGCGTCGCCGTCAAAGCCCCCGGCTTCGGCGACCGCCGCAAGCGCATGCTCGAGGACATCGCGATTCTCAGCGGCGGCGAGGTGATCACCGAGGAGATGGGCCTGAAACTGGAGAACACCCAGCTCTCCCAGCTCGGCAAAGCCCGCCGCGTCGTCGTCTCCAAGGACACGACGACGATCATCGACGGCGCCGGCAGCGCCGACGACATCAAGGGCCGGATCAAGCAGATCAAATCGGAAGTCGAGAACACCGATTCCGACTTCGATCGCGAGAAGCTCCAGGAGCGGCTCGCGAAGCTGGCCGGCGGCGTCGCCGTGGTCAAGGTCGGCGCCGCCACCGAGACCGAGATGAAGGAGAAAAAGCACCGCGTCGAGGACGCGCTGCAGGCGACCCGCGCCGCGCTCGAGGAGGGCGTCGTGCCGGGTGGTGGCGTGGCCCTGCTCAACGCCCAGGCCGGCCTCGACCCGGACAAGATCGCCAGTGACGCCGACGAGGTCACCGGTGCCCGGATCATCCACCGCTCGCTCGAGGAGCCGGTCCGCCAGATCGCCGAGAACTCCGGCGAGGAGGGCTCGGTCGTGGTCAACAAGGTCCGTGACCTGAAGCCCGGCGAAGGCCTCAACGCCGCCAACGGCGAGTACGGCGACCTGATCAAGGCCGGTGTCATCGACCCGACCATGGTCACCCGCTCGGCGCTGCAGAACGCCGCGTCGATCGCCAAGAACATCCTCGTAACGGAGGCGATCATCGCCGAACCGCCAGAGGAGAACGGCGCCGGCGGCATGCCCGGCGGCGGTATGCCGGACATGGGCGGGATGATGTAGTCACGCCTCCCGCCGATGGGCCTCAAGCGTCCACTATTTGGACGTCTCAGGCCCGTCGATTGGAGGTATTTGCTTGAAAGAGGCCCCGGAAATCCCGGGGCCTCTTTCTTTTTGTTGGCCTTTCCCGATGCGTTGGAGATCGGTGCGCGAGTCGGTACAGCTAGCGCGCCACCCGCGCGCCGAGCCCCGCCAAGCTCAGCGCCATGTCGCTCCAGTCCCACAAGCCGCCGCAGTACCACGAACAGCTCGCCGATGGGCCTGAGGCGTCCACTATTTGGACGCCTCAGGCCCATCGGCGGATTGGAGCTCGGATTGCCGGTCTGGCTGGTGAGCAGCACGGGATTGTCACTCTCCACCAGCTTGAAGAGGTCGGCCTGAGTGGTAGTGCGGTCCGCAGTCGCGTGGAAGAGGGTTCGCTGCGGCGGCTGTATATGGGCGTCTATGCGGTCGGCCATCTGCCGCGGACCCGGGAGGCGCGGTACATGGCGGCGGTGTTGGCTTGCGGGTCGGAGGCGGTTCTTTCGCACCGGTCGGCGGCGGATCTCTTGGGGTTAAGGGAGAGCAAGCGAGGGAGGATCGATGTCACGGCGCCGGGACGGCGGGGGCGGGCGCCGGCTGGGATCGACGCGCATCGTCACGGATCGCTGGTTGCCGCTGACCGGACCACCGTCGACGGCATTCCCTGTACGAGCGTGGCGCGGACGCTGCTGGACTTCGCCGGCGTCGAACCGGTCTGGGAGCTGCGCCGGGCCATCGGTGAGGCGGAGGTGCGGCGGATCCTCGACAAGAATGCCGCCCGGGTGCTGATCAAGCGCAGCGGCGGGCGGCGTGGAGTGGCTCGCTTTCGGATGATCCTTGACGAAATTCACCCGGAGATGCGACGGACGCGCAGCGAGATGGAGCGCATGTTTCTCCGCATGTGCACGACCGCAGAGTTACCCAGGCCCGAGGTCAATGTGCGTCTTCGGGTTGGGAACAGCGTTCTCATGCCGGACTTCCTCTGGCGCGGGGCCGGTCTGATCATCGAAACGGACAGCCGAAGGTTCCACGACACCGACATGGCCTTTCTCGACGATCGCCGGCGCGAACAGCGCCTGCAGCTCGCCGGTTGGCGAGTCTCCCATTGCACGTGGTGGGAGATCGAGCACGAATCGCGTCGGCTCGCCGATACGATCCGTGGCCTTCTCGCCCAAGCGGCAAAACCGCTGCCGATGGGCCGATAAGCGGAGCCATGGTCCGCTTATCGGCCCATCGGCGCGGGATTAGGGCGTTGGCGCGGGTTCGGGCACCGGCGACGGGACGGGTTCGGGGGGCGGGACGGGCGCGGGCACCGGGGCCGGTTTGGTTTTTTTCGGTTTCGGGGGCAGCGGGGGTAGCAGGCCGGCGTTGTAGTCGGCGTAGGGGAGGAAATTGGCGCGGCGGATCTTCTTGCGCAGGGTGTTGGCGGTGCGGGGGTAGAGCTTCGGGTCGTAGGGGTTGCCGGGGCCGAAGCCGACGTAGTAGACGAGCATCCGCACTCGCGGCCGCTTCATGACCCAGGAGATCAGCTGCTTGACGTAGCGCGGTTCGTCCTCGCCGTGGACCGCCCACTCGGTCACCGCGACCGGCTTGCGCCTCCACTGCTTGCCGGCGTAGAAGCGGTTGAGGTCTTTCCAGACCGGATATTGCGAGTAGAAGTCGGTGCCGACCCAGTCGACCCAGCGGCTGCCGGGCCAGTAGTTGCCGGGGAAGTTGCCTTTGACCCGTGGCGAGCCGCCGGGCAGCGGACTCCAAACGACGCTCACCGGCGCCGCCGGCAGGCTTTCCGGGTCCGGGCCTTGGGTCCGATTCAGCGGCGGCAGGGCGATTTCCGCCAAGGTCAGGTTGATCCCTTCCAGGGTCTGACCGCCGCGCACGATCGCGGCGATACGGCGGAAGGCCTGCTTGTACCAGCCGGTCGTGTGTTCGCCGCCCCTCTGAGTCCCGTCGCAGGAGACCGCCGACCAGGCGTTGAGGCAACGGTTTGGCTCGCCGAGCGGGCGGATGTAGGCGGGCAGCCCTTTTTTCGCGAAGAAATCGTTGAGCTGCAGCAGGTAGTCGTCCCCGCCGCCGAGCGCGATCTGGGCCGGGGTGATCAGCTCGGCCAGGGTCTGGTCGTCGGCGGTGGAGATGTGGAGGATCGGCCGCGTCGCGGTTTCGCGCCAGCGTTCGTAGGCGTTGTTGAGGCTGTTGCCCCAGGGGTGGAAGGTCTGCAGCAGCGCCGGGCGCTTGCCGGTCAGTTCGGCGAATTCGTTGAACTCCTGGGTCGTGCCGCGGTCGCTGACGCCGAGAAAGACGTTCGGCTTCGGTGGCACCAGGCTGACCGCCGCGGCCTGTCCAGCAACGCCAACGACCAGCAGGGCGGTCAGCGCGGCGATTCGGCTAGGGACTCTCCAAGACATCGCTCATCCTTCGCGGCTCGACGCCGAGGGCCTGCGCGTCGGCCGTTCCGCGCTCGCTCACCATCGGCACCTCCATCAGCTCGGCCTCCTCCCAGGTTGCAAACACGGCTTCGCCGAAAACGGAGCGGATCGCCAGCAGCCCGGCGCGGACGAGCGGCAACGGTAGGTGGACGAGGGGCCGAGGCCGGCCGGCGATGCGGCTGACCAGGTCCGACATCTGGTCGTAGGTGAGCGTGTCCGGGCCGGCAAGCTCGTAGCGTGGGCGCACCTCCGCGGCCAGCGCTGCGACCACGCAGCGCGCCACGTCGGCAGCCCAGATCGGCTGGAAGGCAGCACCGCCCTCGCCGGAGACCGGCATCACCGGCAGGAAGGAGAAGCGGCGCAGCAGCGTGATCCAAGGATCGCTGTGGTCGTAGACGATCGAGGGCGCGAAGACGGTGGTCTCAAGCGGCGAGCTGGTCACCGCCTGCTCGGCCAGCCACTTGGCGCGGAAGAAGCGGGTGCGCTGGGCGGCGTAGGCGTCGAGCGCGCTGAAGAAGACGAAGCGACGTACGTTGCTGCGCTCGGCCGCCCGCAGCAGCCGCACCGTCGCCAGCCCGTTCAGCTCCTCGATCCGCTTCGGCGGCTGGTCGCGGATCGTCCCCGCGAGGTGGACCACGGTGTCGACCCCGCGCAGGGCCTGCCGGACCAGGTAGGGATCGGACATCTCGCCGAGGTCGCCGAGCGCGATCTGCACGTCGACCCGGCGCTCGCCCAACCGCCGCGGCTCACGGACCAGGCAGCGCACGTCCTCGCCGCTCTCCAGCAGCAGCGGCAGCAGCCGCGAGCCGATGCTGCCGGTCGCTCCGGTCAGCAGCAGCATCGCCACGCCCCCTCTCGCCTTGCCGCGCTCATTGCAGCAAACAACCCTAATGACCCCCTCCGCCCCGCATATCCCTAAAATGTGGCTTCGCTTTCGGCGGGGGCGATCCGCCCCTGTCAGGCACCGAAACCGACTTAGGAGAACCCCCTCGAATGACCTACGTCATCGCCGAGCCGTGCATCGGCCAGAAGGACAATTCGTGCGTCGAGGTATGCCCCGTCGACTGCATCCACCCGACGCCGGACGAGCCCGACTACGACTCGGTCGAGATGCTCTACATCGACCCGGATGAGTGCATCGATTGCGATGCCTGCGTCGAGGCTTGTCCGGTCGACGCCTGCTTCGCCGAGGACCAGCTCCCAGCCGAGTGGGCCAAATACGCGGAGATCAACGCGAACTACTACAAGAGCAAGGCTGCGTAGCAATTGTTTGCCGCTTGATTTAGCGGTTGGCGGACGAGCGCAGGGGCGCTTAGAATGAAGCCGTGGCTAATGGATCTTCACTGACCGAATGGGTGTCTGCCATTTCCAGTGCGGTAGCGGCAGGTGCTGCCCTGTACTCCGTACGCCCAATAAAAAAAAGCATTCTTCTGTGAGGCCGGTCACAGAGCAGGCATGAGCCGTTGCGGTGAGTTTGGAATCGGCCACCTTGATCGGGATCGGCCCGAACAATGGTTGTAAGAGCAAGGCGAGCGCCTAGCATCAACGACAGCTTGAAGTGGCCTCAAGCTGTGCCTTGGTTTGGGTGTCCGCGAGCCTGATGACATTGCGCGCAGGGGCGAGCTGATGGAATCCTCGCGGCAGGCTGCGCCAATGTGGCACCTTACCCGCGGGCCGTGTTTGCATCTGGCGCTGAAGCTTGCGGTCCGCGTGAGGGGTCGGCAGGGCAAGGATCAATGAATATTTTCTTCCGACGGAGCCGGGGGTGGCTTCACCGGAGTACGCGTATCCGCACCAGCTCCCGTTAGAGCGATCGATCTCCACGCTGTTGCCATGATCTCCCCCTTGTGGATAGAGGTCGCCGTCGTTCGATTGCACAAACAGCCAGGGCTGGGAGTCGAGGGGGACGCCCTCGGATGTTCCCGCCACGCGCACTTGATAGGGCACAGAGGCCCCTTCCTCCGGAGTGCCGATCGACGCCGTGGGACCATGATTTTCGCCGGTCGAGGAACTCGTAAGCAGGATCGTCACAAGCAGAAAGAAGCACCCGACAACGAGGCTCAGGGTGACCGGATGCTTTTGGCCCCACGCCTCAACGAGATGCCAGCCCCACTCGCGCTTCTTCCCACGGACCTCGCTCTCCTTTGCGGGGGCTGGCTTTCTCGGCTTCCTGCCTAGGGTTTTGGCCCTCCGCACCCGATCTTCCAGCCTTGCAATCTGCGCTTTGGATCGCGTATCGACCCGCTTGGACCGGGTTACCGCCGTCAAAAAGCCCGAAGGAAGGCAACCAGTGAAACGCCGAGAGAGGCTGCTGCAAGGACGACGCTGATCGGTCCATGTCTACTCAGTGTGTCGGTTCAACACCGACGATTGCGTCAGAGGAATCCTCTACCTCACCGCGGGCGAAGACTTGCGTTGACAGCGCCTCCACTTGAACCGCCAGACCCTTCAAGCTCTTCAGTTGCTCTCGGGCTTTCTCTATCTGGCTATTCGCCCGTCTAAAACGAGGTGCTCGGCTACTACCCCGGGATCATCCTGGCTATCAAAGTTTGGATGCTGAGCAACGGAGCCGCAGTCGATCTGAGGCCATTCGTCGAGACGCCCAGCTCCAAGTCCATGGGCTGGCACGAGCGGCGTTTCGCAGCAAAGCCGCGTAGTAGGGCTCCATCCCGGTAGGGGTTTCGCTTAACTTTTTCGAGGACGGTTGCGGCCGTCCTCGATTCGTCGCGGCGAAAAAGTACAAGACGCTTCACCCCTACCGGGATGAGCCCTTGCGATAGGCCTACTGGACGACGGGCAGCGGGGTTCCGCTGACCGGGGGCGCTTCGGCGGCACTCGGGGTCGCCTGCAGCACCGGGAGCTCCTGGGGGGTGGTGGCGACGATGCCGCGGGCGGCCTGGCGGATCGCCTGCGAGGCGGGGGAGTCGGGCTCGGCCAGGACTAGCGGTGAGCCGGAGTCGGCGTGCTCGCGCAGCGGCTCCGAGAGCGGCACCTTGCCGAGCAGCGGCACGTCGAGCTCGTCGGCGAGGAGCTGGCCGCCGCCCTCGCCGAAGATCGTGAAGCGCTCGCCGTCGGGGGTGGTGAAGCCGGACATGTTCTCGATCACCCCGAGGATCTCGAGGTCGAACTTCTTCGCCATCTCGGCGCCGCGCTGGGCGACCGACTGGGCCGCCGGCTGCGGCGTGGTGACGACGACGAACTTGGCCTGCGGCAGCAGCTGGGCGAGCGTCATCGAGACGTCGCCGGTCCCCGGCGGCAGGTCTAGCAGCAGGTACTCGAGCTCGTCCCAGGCGACGTCCTCGAGGAACTGCTGGATTGCCTTGTGCAGCATCGGGCCACGCCAGACGACGGCGGAGTTCTCCTCGACGAAGAATCCGATCGACATCACCTTGACCCCGCTGGGCGCGTCGAGCGGCAGGATCTTGCGCTCGCCGTTGACTTCCGGTTTGGCGTTGACCCCGAGCATGCGCGGGATCGAGTAGCCGTAGACGTCGCAGTCGAGGGCGCCGGCCAGGTGGCCTTCGGCGGTCAGCGCCGCGGCCAGGTTGGCGGTCATCGTCGACTTGCCGACACCGCCCTTGCCGGAGGAGACGCAGATCACGTTCTTGACCTTGGCCAGCGCGCCCTGCGGCAGCTTGCCGCGACCGAGCGTCTGCTGGAGCGTGCCTTTCTCCTCGTCGGAGAGGACGTCGAAGCCGACCGCGACCGCGGTCACGCCTTCGAGCTCGGAGACGCGCTGGGCGACCGCCTGTTCGAAGTGGGAGCGGATCGGGCAGCCGGCCGTGGTCAGCGAGACGACGACCTCGACCCGGCCGCTCTCCTGCACCTCGATCGAGCGCACCATGCCGAGCTCGACGATCGAGCGGCGCAGCTCGGGGTCGATGACAGCGCGCAGCTGCTCGGTGATCTGATCCTTGGTCGGAAGTGCCATCGCGTCATTCTCGCAAAGGCGGCAGCGCGGCACCCCCGAGCGGCGGGGGGAGAGTTTGCGCGCGGCAGCCCTTAACGCCCCCGTACGCAGGCGAGCGAACGGAGGATCGATGTCGGGCACGCGGGGTGGATTGGGCAGGATCGTCGCGATGGGGATCGCGTTGGCGCTGGCGGTGTTGCTGCTGGCGGCGGCGGAGGCGCGGGCTGGGAAGTACGCAGTCGCCCAGTGCGGCTGGTACGTCGGGGCGGACGCGAGTTGGGCCGATACGACGGGCGGCGCCAAGTTCCGGCCCGATGCGTGGTGCGTGCCGCCGCCCGGCGCCGACCCCTTCGACGGCGTCCACATGAAGAGCTTCACCCGTGCCGCCCAGACCGTCTCCGGCACCCGCTTCGCGCGCTGGCGCTGGCAGGCGCCGCCCGGGACCGGAATTACGCAGGTGCGGGGCACCTGGTGGCATGTCCTCCACGACGAGATCGAGCACCGGCTCGGGGTCGATCCCGGCAACGGCGGGTTCGAGGTGTTCGCGGCGGCGAACGGGACCGACACGGTCCTGCGCGAGTTCGTCGCCGGGTTCGCGACGCCCAAGGCCGCGTTCGAAGACCGGCTGCTCTGCGCGAAAGCCGAGCCCAAGTGGTGCTCGCTGGAGCCCGGCTCCTGGTCGGGTCTGCGGGCGCTGACGATCACGGTGCAGGACGACGCGGTGCCGCTCGCAGCGATCGCCGGCGAGATCGGGACGCCGGGATGGAGGCGCGGCGTCCAGGGCGCCGACTTCGCCGGCGGCGACCCGGCCGGCGCCGGCATCCGCTTCGGCGAGACGACCCTCAGCGGCGCCAGGGTCGACCTCGCCGAGTACCCCTGCGCGAAAGCGCTGATCGGTAGCGAGTGGCGGGCGACCCAGATGCAGCCGTGTCCGCTCAGCGGCTCGGGGCACACCGCGATCGATACGCGGCGCTTCAGCGACGGCGTCCACCTGCTGCGCCACTGCACTACCGACTTTGCCGGCAACGTCGGCTGCAGCCCCGAATGGCCGATCGCGATCGACAACAACCCGCCCGCCCACCCTCGCAACCTGACCCTGATCGGCGGCGAGGCCTGGCGCCGCGTCAACGACTTCGATCTCACCTGGACCAACCCCGACCAGGGCCCGGCGAGCCCGATCTGGGGCGCCTACTGGCGGATCGTCGGGCCCGCCGGCTTCGACACCGGCGTCAAGTTCGCCCCCGGCCAGCACATCGCGGCGCTTCCCGACCGCTCGCTACCGCGGGCCGGGCTCTTCACCCTGCACCTCTGGCTGCGGGACGAAGCCGGCAACGACGCGCCGGGCACGGCGCTCGACGTCTCGATGCGCTTCGACGACGTGCCGCCGGGCGTCGCCTTCGCGGCTAGCGAGGGCGATGGCCTCGCTGACCAGGTTCGCGCCGACCTCAACGACGCGCACTCCGGTCCGGCCTCCGGAGCGATCTCCTACCGGCGCCTCAATGCGACTGACTGGACCGAGTTGCCGAGCAAGCTGCAGCCCGCTGGGGAGGGCAAGGCGGCACTGGTTGCCCGCCTGCCGGACCTTCCGCCGGGCACCTACGTCTTCCGTGCCGAGGCGGCCGACCGGGCCGGCAACGTGGCATCGACCACGCTGCGCGCCGACGGGACCGAGATGGCGATCCGCAGGACGCCGCCCCCGGTGGCACCGCGGCGTGCTTTGCCGCCGAAGGCGAAGACGCGGCTGTTCGCGCTCCTTCGCGGAGGCGGGGGGCGCGGAGAGGCACTGACCGTTCCCTTCGGCGCCGCGGCGGAGCTGAGCGGGCGGCTCGTTCGGGCCGACGGCTCCGGCGTCGCCGGCCGCAAGCTACGGGTCGTCGCCCGTCCCTCGCAGGGCGCTCTGGCGAGCGCGGCCACCCTCGGCGTCGTCACCGGCGAGCGCGGCGGCTTCGCGCTGCGGCTCGAGCCGGGGCCGTCGCGGCAGGTGAGCGTCGTCTTCGAGGGCGACGAGGGGCTCGAGTCGGCCAGCCGGCCGTCCCTTGACTTGCGGGTTCGCTCCGGCATCTCGCTCGTCGCTAGGCCGCTGTCGCTGCGGACCGGCGAGCTGGTGCGGCTGAGCGGCCGGGTGCGCACGCGCGGCGCGCCGGTGCCGCGGCGCGGCAAGCTGGTCGCGATCCAGTATCTGGAGGAGGCGACCGGAGGTTGGCGCCCGGTGCTCGTCACCCGCAGCGATCGGGGCGGCCGCTTCCGCGCTCGCTACCGCTTCCGCTACGTCAGCGGCGTCGCGAAGATCCGGCTGCGGGCGACCGCCTTGGCGGAGGAGCGCTGGCCCTACGCCCTCGGCTCCTCGCGCCCGGTCACGGTCCGCGTCCAGGGTCTGTAGGGTGGTCGCCGATGTCGCAGGCCACCCTTCACACCAGCGCCGGGCTGATCGTGTTCGAGCTGCACGACGAGGACGCGCCGAAGACGGTCGAGAACTTCCGCAAGCTCGCCGGCGAAGGCTTCTACGACGGCCTGATTTTCCACCGCGTGATCCCGGACTTCATGATCCAGGGCGGCTGTCCGGAAGGCAGCGGTCGCGGCGGTCCCGGCTACACCTTCGAGGACGAGTTCAACGACCACAAGGTGGTGCGCGGGGCGCTGGCGATGGCCAACGCCGGGCCGAACACCAACGGCTCGCAGTTCTTCATCGTCACCACCGGCGCCGCGCCCTGGCTCGACGGCAAGCACACCGTGTTTGGCGCCGTCGTCGAGGGCATGGACACGGTCGACGCGATCGAATCGACGCCGACCGACGGCTCGGACAAGCCGCTCGAGGCGCAGACGATCGAGCGCGTCGAGCTCTCCGAGTAGCCGCCCTCCTTACGGAGTCTCGCCCCGCTCGACCGCTTCCCAGAAGCGCACCCACTCACGCTCGTGGCCGATCCCGGCGCGCAGCGCCAGCATGAACCCGGCTGGGACGCGACCCTCGAGCTGGGTCGCGAGCCCCTCGTATTCGGCCAGCTTCTCGCGGTGCAGGGGCAGCTGCGCGGCGGCGAGGCCCTTGGCGTCGCCGCCGAAGAAGAGCTTCAATATCCCGGGATCGCGTAGCTGGGCCATCTGCGCCGTCGGCTCGGCCAGCCAGTCGCGCAACGCCACCCGCCCCTTCGCGGTCAGCTTGTAGTGGCGCCGCCGCCGGCCGTCGGGCTCGCGCCGCTCGCTCAGGAGATCGGCCTCGGCGAGGCGCTCGGGCTCGGCGTAGACCTGAGCGTGGGGCACCGACCAGAAATTGCCGAGGCTGGTTGCGACGGCGCGTTTGAGGTCGTAGGGGGTCGCCTCGCCGAGCCGGTCGATCAGGCCGAGCACGATGTAGGAGGTGGATGAGAGGCGCTCGCTTGACATCTCGGCTCAGGCGATGGTATTACTCACACCGTCCGAAATAGACCATTCGGACTTACGGCGTCTCGGTGCAGTCCCAGGCAGGGGCCCAGAGAACTTGTGCCAGGCGCTCCGCCTCCGCGTCGACCACCCTCGACGCGGAGGCACCTTCTTGCTCAGGGCTCGTCCGCCTGCGCGCGTTGGGTCTGACGACGGCGCAGCGCCTCGCCGGGGCGCCAGAGGCTGACCAGACCGGCGACCAGGGTGACGAGGAAGATCTGGCCGATCATCATCTCGAGGCCGGCGAGCATCCTTCCCGGTTGGCCGCCGGGGACGAGGTTGCCGTAGCCGGTCGTGGTCAGCGTCGTGTAGCTGAAGAAGAGGAAGTCGCTGCCTGCGGGGACGACGACGTCTTCGAAGAACGGGCCGCTCTGGATCCGGTCGATCGTCCCGTAGAGGTAGGTGAAGAGGATCCCGAGCACGGTGTAGACGCTGATCGCGCCGAGGATCGTGCGGGAGCCGACTTCGGCCGCGGTTACGACGCGGCGCAGAACGGCGCCCATCGCGACTGCCAGCAGGGTGATCTGCACCACCGAGGCGACGTTGAGCCAGCTGTGGTCGCCGCTCGCCGCCGCCACGGCAGCCAGTGCGATCGTCGCCGCGGAGAGCCCGATCGCGGTCCGCACCAGGCGCGGGTGGGCGTGCGAGCTGGTCAGCGCCACCACCGAGGTGAGGCTGGTGGCGACGGTGAGGACGACCGCCGACCAGCCGCGGTTCGAGAGCAGCGAGGTGAGCACGTAGGTCGTCAGCACCAGGAGCAGGACGAGCCCGAACGCGTCCCTGACCCGCTCAGCCCGTTGCACCCAGCGCTCGTTCACTCTCGCTCGGTTCGGCTGGTGTCCGCCGTTTCCTCCCGCAGGTGGGCAATGCATGGCAAGGACGCAGGGAGCGAAGTGTGCTTCTTCGCACATGAGCGACTGAGGACGCCGCCAGGCGCAGCCCACCTGCGGGAGCGGAGGGGGTGGGATTCGAACCCACGAGCCCCCTTGCGACGGCTACCGGTTTTCAAGACCGGCGCATTCAACCGCTCTGCCACCCCTCCGGGTGCCGCTGGGCTGATGCTAGAGGGCTTGCCGTCCGCTCAGCGGTGCTTGCACTGATTGGATTGAAGGCATGCGACGGCTGCTCCTGCTCGCCTCGGCGATGATCTTCTTCGACGTCGCCTTCTTCGCGGCGATCGCGCCGCTGCTGCCCGACTACGTCGACGAGCTCGGGCTCAGCAAGGCCGAGGCCGGGATCCTCTCCGCCGCCTACGCGGCCGGGACGCTGCTCGCCTCGCTGCCGGCCGGCTTCCTCGCCAGCCGGGTCGGCCCGCGCCGCTGCGTGATCGCCGGCCTGCTGCTGCTCGGGGTCTCCAGCCTCGTCTTCGGCTGGTCGACCAGATCGTCCTGCTCGACACGGCACGCTTCATCCAGGGCATCGCCGGCGCGCTGATCTGGGCCGGGGCGCTGACCTGGCTGATCGTCAGCTCGCCGGAGGAGAGCCGCGGCACGGTGATCGGCACCGCGCTCGGCACGGCGGTCGCCGGGCGCCCTGCTCGGGCCGGCGATCGGCGCCGCCGCGGCGTCGATCGGGACCGAGCCGGTCTTCGGCTCGGTCTTGATCGTCACCTTGCTTCTCGCTTACGCCGCCTGGCGGACCGGCGAGGCCGGAGCGCCGGAGCGCCAGGACCCGCGCGCGGTGGTGGCGACGATGCTGAGCCGGCCGATCCTCAACGCGACCGCCTTCGTCGCCGTCCCCTCGGTGATGTTCGGCGCGATCGAGGTGCTGGTGCCGCTGCGGATCGACGCGCTCGGCGGCGGCCACGCGGTGATCGCCGCCGGCTTCATCGCCGGCGCCGCGCTCGAGGCGGTGCTGGCGCCGCTTGCCGGCCGCTCCTCCGACCGGGTCGGCCGCCGCACTCCCTTCGTCGTCGGGCTCACGATCTGCGCCGTCGCGATGATTGCGATTCGCGCTGGCGCAGACGCTGGGCGGCGTGCTGGCGGCGCTGATCGTCACCTCGCTCGGAGCGGGGCTCTGCTTCGCGCCGGCGCTGACCCTGCTCTCCGACGTCGCCGAGTCGACCGAGCTGCACCAGGGCTTCGCCGCCGGCCTCTCCAACATGGCCTGGGCCTCGGGTCAGGTGATCGGCGGCGCGGGCGGCGGGATCGTCGCCGGCCTCACCGGCAACGCCGTGCCCAGCATCGCGATCGCCGTCCTGCTCCTGCTCACCGTGCTCTACGCGTTCCGCACGCTGGCGCCGCCGGTCTCGGCCCGGCCGGCAGAGGGCTGAGCCCCTAGGCTGGCGCGATGGCATCGGGGCGGAAAACGGGGATCCGCGCGCTTGGGTCAACTGGGCCGGCGACCAGTCCTGCCGCCCGCGCCAGATCGTGCGGCCGGCGGACCGCGACCAGCTGGTCGAGGCGGTCGCCGCCGCGGCGGCTGCCGGTCAGACAGATCAGCGTCGCCGGTTCCGGCCACTCGTTCACCGAGGCGGCGATGACCGAGGGGACGATGGTCCGGATCGAGGCGCTGCGCGGGGTGGTCGACGCCGACCCGGCCTCCGGCCTGGTCCGGGTCGCGGGCGGGACCGTGCTGGCCGAGCTCAACGAGGAGCTGGCGCGGCTCGGGCTGGCGATGGAGAACCTCGGCGACATCGACTGCCAGACGATCGCCGGGGCGATCTCGACCGGGACCCACGGCACCGGGGCGCGGCTGCGCAACATCTCCGCCCAGGTCGAGGGGCTGGAGCTGGTGCTCGCCGACGGCAGCGTGCGCGAGCTCAGCGCCGCTACCCACCCAGAGCTGCTGCGCGCGGCGCGGGTCGGGATCGGCGCGCTGGGGGCGATCTCGGCTGTCACCCTGCGCTGCGTGCCCGCCTTCACGCTCGACCGGGTCGACACGCCGCGGCCGCGCGACCAGGTGCTCGACTCCTTCCAGGAGGAGGCCGACGCCCACGACCACTTCGAGCTCTTCACCTTTCCCTACGCCGACAACGCCCTGGTCCTCGAGCGCAACCGCACCGGAGCGCCGGCGAGCCCACGCGGCCGCGCCGCCACCTTCCTCAACGACGTCGTGCTCGAGAACTGGGCGCTGGGCGCGCTCTCGATCACCGGCCGGACGCTTCCCGGCCGCCGATCCCCTCGCTGGCGCGGCTGGCCGCTCGGCTCGCCTCCGGCAGCCGCACGGTCGACCGCAGCGACCGGGTCTTCGCCAACGAGCGCCGCGTCCGCTTCACCGAGATGGAGTACGGGGTGCCGCGCGAGAACGGGCCGGAGGCGGTGCGGCGGGTGATCGAGTGGGTGCGCTCCAACCGCTACCCGGTCTTCTTCCCGATCGAGATGCGGGTCGCCGCCGGCGACGACGCCCTGCTCAGCCCCTCGCACGAACGCGACACCGCCTACATCGCCGTCCACCAGTACCGCGGCATGGAGTGGCGCCCCTACTTCGAGGCGGTCGAGGAGATCATGAACGAGTACGGGGGCCGCCCCCACTGGGGCAAGCGCCACTTCCAGACCGCCGCGACCCTGGCGCCGCGCTACCCCGCCTGGGCCGAGTTCCAGGCCGCCCGCGACGAGCTCGACCCCGACCGCGACGTTCACCAACGAGTACGCGGCGCGAGTTCTGGGACCCTAACTGCGGCCGACGGGCCGCGGCTCTCCAAATAGTGGACGTTTCAGGCCCATCGGCCTACAAGAACGTCTTGCCCTCGCCGCGGTAGGTGGGGACCTCGTCGACGATCTCCTCGCCTTCGACCAGGTGGAGGGTGTCGAAGCGCTCGCAGAGCTCGCCGGCCTTGGCGTGGCGCAGGTAGACGCGGTCGCCGATCGTGAGCGCCGCAGCGGGCTCGCCGAGCAGCGGGGTCTGGACCTCGCCGGCGCCCTCCTCGGGGTCGAGCCGCAGCCCCTCGGGCAGCCAGGTCGCCGGCAGCCGCGCCGCGTCGCCGCTGCCGGAGGCGAGGTAGCCGCCGCCGAGCGCAGTCGCGACCTGCGGCGAGGGCTTGCGCACGATCGGCAGGGCGAAGCCGGCGGCGGGGGTGAGGGTGAAGCGGCTGTAGTGGTCGAAGAGGGCGGGGGCGTAGAAGCCCGAGCCGGCGGTCACCTCGGTCACCGCCTCCTCGGCCGCGGTCAGCTCGAGGCTGCCGGTGCCGCCGCCGTTGACGACCTCGAGCTCGACGAACTCGCTCAGCGCGGCGACGACCGCGGCGCGGCGCTCGGCCAGCTCGGCGGCGGAGCGGCGCTGCATGAAGCGGATCGCGGCGCCGCGCAGCCGCCGCCCCGGCGGCTGGTCGCCGACCCCGGCGATCTGGCCCTCGTAGGCCATCAGCGCGTCGAGTTCGATCTGCGGCCGCCGCTCGATCTCGCGCGCCAGCGCGACCGCCTGCTCGACCGTGTGGACCGGCGAGCGCTTCGGCCCGACCTTGAGCCGCCCGCCCAGCGCCCACCAGCTGGCGTCGAGGTCGATGCAGACGCGGACCGGCGGCGCGTCGGTGCCGAGCACCGACTCGATCAGGTCGAGGTGCTCGACGCAGTCGACCATCACGATCGGCGCCCCGGCCGGGTGGGCGGCCGAGCGCAGCGCCAGCTCGCCGAGCGCCCCGCCGTCGGCGGTCGGGTAGGCGAGCAGCAGGTTCTCGAACCCCTGCTCGGCCAGCCAGAGGGTCTCCGGCAGGGTGAAGGTCATCAGCCCCTGGAAGCGCTGGTCGTGTCCGAGGATCGCCTCCAGCAGCGCCCGGCAGCGGATCGACTTGCTCGCCACCCGGATCGGCTTGCTCGCCGCCCGCCCCAGCATCTCCGCCGCGTTCGCCCACATCGCGTCGAGGTCGACGAAGGCGAATGGGCGCCTCGACCTCCGCGAAGATCCGCTCGTAGCGCTCGTGGGACTGGCTGGGCGGCGACGACACCCGCGTCAGCCTATCCCCGCCAGACCCCGTTAGTTCCTACAATCGGGGCCGAAGTGCCCGGAGAGGTGGCCGAGTGGCTGAAGGCACTCGCCTGCTAAGCGAGTAGGGGGCGCAAGCTCTCTCGAGGGTTCGAATCCCTCCCTCTCCGCTCCGCTACAGCAGGGTCCCTTGAAGGACTTATGCTCTGCGCCGTCCTGTCCACTCGAGTGCGGAGCAGCTTTGCCGGCAACTTGCTATCGATGTGAGGCACTCGACCTCGAACCCATTGGAGAACCCTTCGGGGCCTGTGCCAACTGCTCCAGCCTGATGTGCCGGGCCTGCGGTAATCGTCTGCCGAACGCCGCACGCTTTCGCTGCGTGATCTGCTTTCCGGAAACCGTGCTGCTCCCCGACGGCGGGCTCGGCGGCGAAGAACCACCGCCCGGAGGCGGCGACCCGGATCAGCCTGACGACGGTGGCGAGGGTGCCGCGCGCGAGGTTGTCTTTGCCGGCACGCGTGAGTTCGAACGGTTGTTGCCGGACTTGGCCGAGGCTACGGCTCGCGATCGCACCTTCTTCCGCGAAGGCGCCCTGGAGGTGGTCTTCGAGCGGACGCGCGGCTACGCCTCCGACGAGGCCCGGCGCGCCGACATCGACGCCGCGGTCGGTTACGAGGGCTTTGACGACGAGGAAGAGGCCAAGCGACGCCGGGAAGCTCTGCGAGGAGCGCAGCTGCTCGCCCGCGACCTCGAGGCGGCCGAAGCGCGGGGAACGCTGCGTCCCGACTTGCTCTGCGACGCCTTCGGCGTCGCCTTCTGGGCGATCGGCGTTCGCGCCGGCGGCATCGTTTCCGAGAAGCGACTGGCGCTGATAGGGGATACCCGGCTGCGGTTCGCGATCGGCTTGGCGACCCCGGTGACCATGCCAGCCAGCAGTGCGGGGCCATGAGCCAGGCTCCGCCGAGCGAGCGCGCCATCGTCGTCATCGCCAGCTCCGAGCCTTCGGAGCGGTGCCTTCACTTCAAGCCCGCGGCCGTACCTGAGGATTTCAAGGTCGAGCGCCGGCTGGTGGTTAGGGGAGCGAACGGCCGCCGGGTCGTCAAGGGCCATATCGCCACGGGCGCGCCGGCCGAAAGCGTCGTCCTCGCCTCGCCGGGCGTCTGCCGTCAGGTAACAGCGGGAACCGCCGGCGAAAAGGAATTCGACGCCTTCATCTCGAAGGCCCGCTGGCGCGACTCGCTCGCCGACCTCGAGGAGAGGACCCTGCTGACGATCGCGGGGGTGGGGATCGTCTGCCTCGGTTCGCTGACCGGGGCCTATGTCGCTTTCTCCAACAGCAGTGCGGACTTCGGCATCGCGGCGCTGCTGCTCGGCGTGGTTTGCATCGGGATCCTGGTCAAGGCGTTCACGGACGCTTTCGCCGCGCTCGCCATCGCAACCCCCTGAGCCCGCAACTCAGCCGTGGCGGGCGCGGAGCACGACGCGGGCGCCACGGGCGGGGATCATCGTCACGTTGCGGTGCAGGGCGCGCTCGGGGGCGGGGTCGTCGGCTTCGAGGTCGAGGCGGCGGGCCATCGCCTCGAGCACGACGCGCTGCTCGGCCATCGCCAGGGCGGCGCCGAGGCAGCGGCGGATGCCGCCGCCGAAGGGGATCCACTCGTAGGTGCCGGGCTTGCGCCCCCCAAGGAAGCGCTCGGGCAGGAACTCGAACGGGCGCGGGTAGAGGTCCTCGCGGTGGTGGAGCAGGAGGATGCTCATCAGCACCGGGGTTTCCGCTCGCACGCCGTACTCGTCGAAGCGCCACGGCTCCATCACCCGGCGGCCGATGATCGGGATCACCGGTCGCGAGCGCATCGCCTCGACGATCGTCGCCTCGATCCGCTCCTCCGCTCCCTCGCCGTCGCGGACCGCCGTCCGCAGCGCCTCGTGCGCGGCGGGGGTGCGGACCAGCCGCTCCCAGGCCCAGGCCAGCGAGTTGGCGGTCGTCTCGTGGCCCGCGAGGACCAGCGTGATCAGCTCGTCGCGCAGTTCTTTGTCGCTCAGCGCCTCGTCCTCCTCGGTCCGCGCCTGCAGTAGCAGCGAGAGGATGTCGCGGCGCCCCTCGAGATCGGCGGCGCGGCGGCGCTCGGCAATCACGCCGTAGGTCGCGCGGTCGAGCAGCGCAACCACGACTCGCAGCGGGCCGACCGCCTCCTCGCGCCCGATGTGGACCAGTTCGCTGAGCTGGGCGGTGGGCATGGTCGAGGCGCCGACCACCCGCTTGACCGTCTGGCGCAGCCGCGCCTCTGGCGTGCCCGGCGCCGGCCGCCCCTCGATGCCGAAGATCCCGGCCATGATCACGTCGAGGGTGATCGCCTGCATGCGCGGCGCCAGCGCGAAGGGCTCGCCGACCGGCCAGCTGTCGATCTCGC
This sequence comes from uncultured Solirubrobacterales bacterium, assembly GCA_963846515.1. Lineage (GTDB taxonomy): Bacteria > Actinomycetota > Thermoleophilia > Solirubrobacterales > 70-9 > VAYN01. The sequence continues at coordinate 523,201 of CAWJWC010000006.1, forward strand.
GTTCGGTCGCCTCCGAGATCGCCTGCGCGTAGGCCTCGATCGCCTCGCCGTGGAAGGGCGGCAGCAGCAGCTTGCGCTGGCGCATGTGGCGCGGGCCGACCGCGGTCAGGACCGAGTCCGGCCCGATGATCGGCCGCAGCGGCGATTCGCCGGTCAGCGAGGGCGCCTGCTCGGGCTTGGCGGTGAAGAGCGAGCGCACGTGGTCGGGGTGGCTGACGACGACGACGTCCTCGGTCGCCCCGTCCATCGTGAAGGTCTCGCCGAGCTCGCGGCGGGCGCGGAAGACGAACTCGATCTGGCGCTGGGTGAAGCGCAGGTTCTGCAGGAGTCGGGGGAGCGCGACGCGCGGCGGCTGCGGCAGACGGGCCCGCTCGGCGGCCGTGAGCGGTCCGGCGGGGGAGGGAGGCGCCTCCGCTACCAGCCCCTCGGCGGTTGGGATGTCGGTCTCGGCGACGGTCGTCACGCTGGCGAGCGTAGCGCGGCCCTCTACAGTCAGGCGATGCAGGCGACTGCCGCGGCGAGCGGCCACATCGAGCGGCGCACGAAGATCATCGCCACGGTCGGGCCGGCGAGCTGGGAGCCGGCGGTGCTCGAGCAGCTGGTCGAGGCCGGGACCGACATCTTCCGCCTCAACTTCTCCCACGCTACCCGCGAGCGCCAGGCGCAGACGGTCGAGGCGATCCGTGCGGCCGCCGAGCGGGTCGGACGCGAGGTTGCGGTGCTGGGCGACCTGCCCGGGCCGAAGCTGCGGATCGGCTCGCTGCGCGACGACTTTGCCGAACTAAAGACGGGGATGCACGTGACCCTGACGCCGCGCGAGGTCGAGGGCGACGAGGGGACGATCCCCGTTTCCTGGCCGGGGATCACCGACCTGCGGGAGGGCCAGCACGTCTACCTGGCCGACGGCGCGATCCGCCTCCGGGTCAGCGACCCCGACCAGGGCGAGGTCGAGGCCGAGGTCGAGGTCGGGGGGACGCTCTCCTCGCACAAGGGGATGAACATCCCCGGCGGGGCGCCGCTGCCGGCGACCACCGGGGTCGACCTCGGCTGGGTCGAGTTCGCGGTCGAGCACGAGATCGACCTGCTCGCCGTCTCCTTCGTCTCCAGCGCCGAGGACCTGGCGCCCGTGGCTGGGCGCCTGCGCGAGCTCGGCGCCGACATCCCGCTGGTCGCCAAGATCGAGAAGCAGGAGGCGGCGGCCAACGCCGAGGAGATCGTGCGGGTGGCGAATGGGGGGATCATGGTCGCCCGTGGCGATCTCGGGATCGAACTGCCGCTGGAGCGGATGCCAGTCGAGCAGAAGCGGCTGATCGGGATCGCCGGCCAGCGCTCGAAACCGTCGATCACGGCGACCCAGATGCTGGCCTCGATGGTGACCGAGCGGCGCCCGACCCGGGCTGAGGTGACCGACGTCGCCAACGCGATCTACGACGGCACCGACGCGATCATGCTCTCCGAGGAGACCGCGGTCGGCCAGCACCCGGTCGAGGCGGTGCGGATGATGGACCGGATCGCTCGCGCCACCGAGCCCGACCTGCGCTACGGCGAGTGGCTTTTCACCCGCACCGACCAAGCGACCCAGGACGTCGCCGACTCGGTCGCCCAGGGGGCGGTCGGGGCCGTCTACCGGCTCGGGCTGAAGGCGCTGGTCGTGCCGACCAACAGCGGCCGCACCGCGCGGCTCGTCTCCGCCCACCGGCCGAACGTGCCGGTGCTGGCGGTCTCCCCCTATATAGGGACGGTGCGGCGGCTCAACCTGCTGTTCGGGGTGACCGCGGTGCAGAGCGACTTCGGCAGCGAGCTGCGCGGCCTGCTCGGCCACTGTGCCGGCCTCGCCGCGACCCACGGGATCGCCGCGCCCGGCGACCTGGTCGCGATCACCGCCGGGCTCGACGGCCAGGAACTCGGCACCAACCTGTTCGAGGTGCATAGGGTGCCGGAGCCATGAGCGCAGCGGCACGACTCGAGCACGAGGAGGGCGGCCTGGCGGTGCTGACCTTCGACAACCCGCCGCTCAACCTCTTCGACCAGCGCATGATCGACGACTTCCAGGTGGTGATCGCCGGGCTCGCCGCCGCGCCGCCGCGAGCGCTCCTGATCCGGGCCGAGGGCCGCGCCGTCTCCGGCGGCGTCGACGTCCATGTCTTCGAGGGGCTGACTCCCGAGCAGGGCAGCCGCCTCTGGGACGAGCTGCTGGGGACGATCGACCGGCTGGAGGAGCTGCCGGCGCCGGTCGTCTTCGCCGCCCACGCGCTGACCCTGACCGCCGCTTTCGAGATCGCGCTTGCCTGCGACCTGATCGTCGCCTCGCCGAAGGCGGGCTTCGGCCTGGTCGAGAAGGTGGTCGGGCTGACGCCGTCGATGGGCGGGACCCAGCGGCTGGCGGAGCGGGCCGGCAGCGGCCGCGCCCGCCAGTTCGTGATGACCGGGGGGATCTTCAGCGCCGAGGAGATGGAGCGCTGGGGCGTGGTCAACTCGATCTATCCGGAGGACGAGTTCGAGGCCCGGGCCCGGGCGCTCGCCGCCGAGCTCGTCGCCGGCCCGACCAAGGCGCACGCGATGACCAAGCACATCCTTAAGCGCTTCCGCGAGGGTGGGATCCCCGCCGCCGACGAGGCTGTCCGCACCGAAGCGGGGGAGCTGTTCGCCACCGAGGACCTCCAGAACGCCGTCAAGACCTTCCTCGAGCACGGCGCCCCGGGGCACGCGACCTTCGAGGGGCGTTGAGTTCGTTGATCACTTACTGGGCCTATAGGCCCAGTAAGTGATCAACCTTGCGCCGGCGGGGTAGGCTTCCGGCCGTGACCGACTTCGACGCGATCGCGGCGGGGATGACCCAGGCGGTGCCGTTCGCTGGCTACCTTGGCCTCGAGATCACCCGCGTCGCCGAGGGTGAGGCGACCGTCGTCCTGCCCGAGCGTCAGGACCTGACCAACCACGTCGGCTCCCAGCACGCCGGCGCCCTCTTCACCGTCGCCGAGGCCGCTTCGGGAGCCGCCTTCGTCGGCGCCTTCGCCGAGCGCATGGGCGATGTCACCCCGCTCGCCCGCAGCGCCGAGATCGCCTACGAAAAGATCGCCAAGGGCCCGATCGCGGCCAGCGCCACGCTCGGCATGCCCAAAGACGACGCCCTCGCTACCCTCGAGCGTGACGGCAAGGTCGAGTTCCCCTGCGAGGTCGCCCTCGCCGACGCCGACGGCACCCAGGTCGCCAGCGCCACCGTCCGCTGGCACGTCCGGCTCAACAAGCCGGCAGCTGCCTAGCCAGCGCCCAGGCCCCGCGCCCGCCGCCCGACGAGGCGCGCAACCCCTAGAATCGCCCTCCCGGGCCACCCCGCCCGATCCCGCGCCTGTAGCTCAGCCGGATAGAGCGTCGGTCTACGAAACCGAAGGTCACAGGTTCGAATCCTGTCAGGCGCGTCTCCGCAAACCCGCTTTCCAAGCGGGTTTGCGTGTTTCTGGAGATCGCCTTGAGTCGAAAAAAGGCCCTTGGGGGCAAGCCCTGGGGCAAGATGAGATCTGGGAGAGGTCGATTCCGGGTCTCGAACCCGCCCTCAGCCCTCCCTGCCAACAGGGTCTGGCGCGCGCCCGACGCTTGGTTGTTCCGCATCGCATCGTCGGTGGTGATAGGGAGGGAGAGTTTCGGGCCGCCGAGCATTAAGCGGGGGATGGCGACCGACAAGCGGACACGTCCCCGATAGAGGTCGGTCTCATAATCGGACCGTCCTTGTGGGAACCTGAGGGTCATCGGGGGTGTCTCGCCTGTTCGTCTCCTCGTGCCCCAGGGACGAGGTAGCGCCACACCCGTCGCCATGAGTGAGGCCCGGCCAACTCAGTCGCTACTCGGCGCTTGCGGCTCACCTCGATACGTGCCAAAGGACCAGAGGTTCCCCTCCGGATCGCGGGCGATGAAGTCGCGGCTGCCGTAGTCGCGATCCACCGGGCCTTCGACGATCTCCGCTCCGGCGGCGGTCGCCCGCGCATGGAGGGCATCCGTGTCGGAGGTCACCACGTAGGAGGCGCCGGTGCCAGGCTGCTTCGTCCAGGGCGTGCCCGGACGCTCGGCGCCGAGCATGACGCCGCCGCCCTCGGGCCAGTCGAGCTGGACGTGGTGGATTACGCCTTCGTCTTCGTGGGCGACGGTCTCGATGAAGCCGAAGGCGGCAACGAGAAAGTCGATCAGCGCGCGGGCGTCACGCGCGCGCAAGGTGGGCCAGACGGTGGGTGGTGGTGCATCGGTTGGGTTCATGCCTCCCACTCTCTCGCGTAGCGGTGGCCGCCGGCTTGGATGTTTGGGAACTCCTCGGCGATCCAACCCGATGGCGAAGTCCCGGCGAAGCGGCGGAACTCGCGGGCAAGGTGGGACTGGTCGGCATAGCCACACTCGGCGGCGGTCGCGGCGAGGTCGAGCTGCCTGCCCCGCACCCCCTTGCCGATTCGGGTGATCGCGTGACTGAAGCGCATCGTCCGCGCCATCTCCTTAGGCGAGCAGCCGAACTCCTGGACAAAGAGGGTCGAGAGTCGGCGGCGGCTTAGGAAGACCCGCTCAGCGAGGTCCTCGATCCGGATTCGACCGCGGCTCGCCCACAGAAGCCGCCACGCCTCGACGACCTCGGATCGCGGTCCTCGAGCCGGCGTCCGTGGCGTCAGCGTCCGCGTCTCCTCGGCAAAGACCCGAAAGCGCTCAGTCCACACTGGGGATTCCGCCAGGCGCTCCCGTAGCCGCGCTGACGCGCTGCCGAGCACTTCTTGACCGTCGAGCGAGCATCTGGCGAGCTCTGCCGCAGGCATGCCGAAGAGTCGTCGCGCCGCGAGCGGATGGACAGCCGCCTGCAGTCCGCTTTGGCGGCACGGCATCCGCACCGTCTCCGACTCGGTGTGGAGGCCGGCAAGGACCACATCAAGCCGCCGCTCCGCGCCTCCGTCGGCGAGGACGACTGGCTCATCGAGCGTGACGATGAAGGTCAGGAACGGCGAGGGGAGGCCGCGATGGTCGCCCGGCCGCTCGCGTTCGGCCTCGTAGCCCACCGTGGTGATGATCGCCCCGCTCGGGTCGGCGGGGGCGACACGGAAGCGGTCGCTGACGGCGCTCACAGCCTGATTGTTGCGGTCTGTGCCTCTTCCCGCGGACGCGCGCTTGCTAATTGACGGTCGATCAAAGGTGCTTCAGGCTGCAAGCGACTCCTCCCTCGCGCGGCCGAGGCTTCAACCAGGGGAGTCCGGCAGTGGGGGCTACGGCAGCCAGGTCTCCGTCGCCGAGGTCGAGTGGAGAGCTCAACCTTGGGCTTCGGTCGCCCCAATGTTCGCGAAGATACCCAACATGGTTTCCCACGCAGAAGCGCGACGTATCGCCCTCGCCCTGCCCGAGGCGTACGAGCAGGATCATCATGGTCGGCCCTCCTTTTGTGTCGGCGGCAGGATCTTCGCCACCCTCTGGGACGCGGATCACAGCAATGTGATGCTCGACGAGGACGGCATTCGCACTGTGGTCGAAGGCCATCCCGATGTATGCGCGGAGCGCTACTGGGGCAAACGCCTCGCTGCTGCCCAGGTCGATTTGCGCAAAGCCGACGAGTGGCTGATCGCCGAGCTTTACGCCGATGCCTGGGAGGGCAAAGCGCCGAGACGACTACTGGATCGGCAGCAGTAGCCTGCAGATCCAGTCGGATCGGCGACGGGCCGGCGTTGCAGCGGGATGCCCAATACACGTGCGTCGCCGGATGGGCAAGAAATGGGGCAGGAAGCCCCACAGATTCCAGCCGATCTCGATCTCGCGAAACCCGCTTGAAACCGTCCCCCAAATAGTCCAGCGGGACCCAGGTTCGGTCTAGGAAGCCGAAGGTCACGGGTTCGAATCCTGTCAGGCGCGTCGAGTTGACCCCGCTTGGGAATCGTAGGTCCAGGATGGCGGGACAGAGAAGATGGCGGGCCTTGGAGCCGTGAGGCTTAGCCTTTATTGGTCCGAAGGCCGTGTCCAGTCGTGACGTCTTTGGATACTCTGCGACGCTGTGAGAAGCGGGGAGAACGGAGCCGGATCCGAGTCGTTGGGGGAAGCAGCCGTCGAGCTCAGGGCTCGCCTCGAGGCGATCCAGGGGTCGCATGCCGCGGCGCTGACTGCTGCGCGCCGCGTGGTCGAGCGACTGGACGAAGGCCGCGCTGCCGAGCCAGACGACATCGGCTCTCTGCGCGAGTTCACGGAGCTGTTGAACGACGCGAGGGGCGCTGCCGAGGAGCTCGGCGACGGCGCGCGACCCGAGACCGTCGCCGAGCTTCGGGAGTTGGTCGCGAAGCTCGAGCGCGAGTCGCGGGAGGGGGACGAGCGACTCGTCGAGACGCTCCGCACAGTTGCGGAGTTGGCCGAGGGCCCCGGTGGCGCCGCGGTCAGAGCCTGCAAGAGGATCGCTCGCGAGCTGATCGAGCCAGGCGCGCTGGCCACCCCCGAGGCGCGGGAACGGGCCGAGGGGCTGCAGGCCCTGATCGAGCTGAACCACGCTCCCAATTCGGACGATCGGGAGCGGCTCGAAGAAACAGCGGTCGTCGCGCTTCCCCAGGAATGCATTCCCGCGGTCGGTCTGGCTGGGCTCGGCGCCCTTAAGTTCGATCCAGTCCCGGCTGTGGATTCTGGTGTCGAGGGCGTTTCCGCCGCCGAGGATGCGTCCGCCGGCGGCGACCAAGGGACCGCACCCGAATCTGAGCCGGAGGCGGAGCCCGAAGCGGAGTCCGACCTTGCAGAAGCGGAGCCCGACCTTGAAGCGGAGCCGGAAGCGGAGCAGGAGTCCGAGCCTGAAGCGAAGCCGGAGGCGGAAGCGGAGCCGGAGCCCAAAACGGAGCCCCAGCCGGAGCCGGAACCGCCTGCCTCGGGCGACGTGCAGAAGGCGCTCGAGCACCTCCTGCGACAGGGTCGGTTCGGACTCGCACACTGGGTAGTCGCCGCTTCCGGCGGCGACGAAGGACTGGACAGGGCGCTCGCTGCGCTTGCCTACGGAAACGCCATGCGCAGCCCGGTAGGGGAGTCGGCCGGCCGACTCCGCGAGCTTGTCGACGACCTCGGCCCCGACGAGCTCGGAGGCGACAAGGCCGCGCGGCGCATCGCCCTCGCGGCCGGTCTGCGCGCGACTCTGTTCGCGCCCCACTCCGGCGCCGCGGGCCTGCTCGAAGCCGTCGCGCCTTCGTTCGCCAAGCCGCCGGGCCTGGGCAGGTTCGTGGAAGCGGTCGCCGAAGCCGGGCGGAGTGGATTCTCGGCCACCGGGGTGACGTTGCAGGCCAAGAGCATCGCCACCGCCGAGGACGACCTCGCCGCGGTTCGGGCCCGGGCCCGCGAAACGCTGAAGCAGAGGACGATCAAGTACCAGCGAGCGTCGAACGTCTGGCGCAAGTGGGTCGCCGAGGACGGCCTGCTCGGAGCGCTCCTCCAGGATGTCGTCGAGGACCGAACGGATCGGCTCGAAGAGGTCCAGGCCCGGGTGTTCGATCTGCGCAGCGCCAAGGTGCTCGAAAGGGAGCTCGACGCGACTGATCGTGTCCTCAAGGCGGCTGGCAGGCAAAAGCCGATCACCGACAAGGCACGCTCAAAGCTGGTCGAAGGCGCCGAGGAGGCTCTCAACATCGCCGCCGATTGGGTCGACGTCTCGCGCCGACTCGAGCAGGTGCGCCAGGCACGGGAGAGCGCGGCCTGGCAGAAGAGCTTCCTCGACAATCTGCGCTCGGTCGCCCTCGAAGCTCGGGAGGAAGTCGGTGCGGCCTGGGACGAATGGAGCGAAGGCACGGGCTTGGCTGCCGCTGCGGCCGCAGGAACTCGGCCAATCATCGAGGAGGTCTTCGGCCTGATCGTCGAAGGGGAGAGTCCGGAGGGGCCCGAACAGCAGGTCGACGAGATCCTCGGCCTCGACCTCCTGCGGGTTGACGGCCTCGCGGTCGACGACCGTCTCGAGCCTGCCGAGGTGCCATCGCTGGAGGCACTGCTGGGCGCGATCGACTCGGGTGGCTGGGAGTCGGCTTTTGACAGGCGGAGCGAAGAAGCTAACTTCGGCGTCGCCGCTCGCATCGTCGAAGTGCTGCGACGGGAGGCGCCGCAGAAAGCAGACGAGCTCGAAACCTCGCGACTCGAGTTGCTCGAGGAGGAGCGTCGGCATCTGAAGAGTCGCCTCGACCAAGCGGCGAGGAAGATGGAGGCGGCCCGTCGCCAGGGGCGACTGCTGGAGTCCGACGCACTTTCCCTCGGCAACGAGCTCAACGAGCTGACGCTCGACGACGATGCGGAGGATCTCGGCGGCGTCGATGACGCGATCTCCGCCTTCCAGGTGAGGCTCGGGGAGGCGGAGCTGCTCGGGCGCGAAAGGGCCAACGAGAGATACGGGCCGCGCCTTGCCGACGACCCGGCCCTTCGCGAGCATCGCGAGCGGTTCGAACGGCTGCTCGAGGCGGGCGAGATCTCGACGCTCGAAGAGCTGGTGCTGGCGCTGGAAAGGGGCAACGATCCCCCCAGCGAGCCGGCCGCACTGTTCCGGCAGCTAACTAGCTTCTTCCCGGGGATCGTCGACGATCCGGCCCTGACCGAGCTGCCCGGCCCCAGCGAGCTGGCGAAGATCGCCGGCGCGCGCGGCCAGCTGGGCAGTCTCAGCTTCGCCGGGCTCAAGGACGAGGCGATCGAGACGGTGGAGGCGGCGCTGGAAGCGTGGCGCCGGTTGGCCAGCAAGGCGCTCAAGGATGCGGATACCGACCTCGCGCGGGTGCTCGGCTTCATCGGCCTCACGGTCGAGCAGGAGCTGGACCTGAGTCTGTCCGTGCGCGAGCAGCGTTCGCACGTGGTTCACGCCCAGCCATTGGGCAAGGCCCTGGCGCCGGCGTTCGGGTCCGAAGCAAAGGGCATCTACCGGGTCCTGCCGATCTGGGAGCAGACGACCGACGACGCGATCGTCGGGACGATCTCGCAGGTAAGCGGCGACGAGCCGGTCGTCGTCCTCTGTCCGGGGTCCGTCCTCAGGTCAACCGCCCGGCGCGGGATCGCCGACCAGCTGCGCCACAACCGCAACTCCCGTCCCGTCGCCCTGGTCGACGACGCCACCTTCCTCCATCTCGCTTCGCGCGGCGGCCTCGACCTCGCGACGACGATGCGGATCACGCTGCCGTTCACGGCGATCAACCCCTATACCCCGTTTGTCGCCGGCAGCGTGCCGCTGGAGATGTTCTACGGCCGTCACGAGGAGTTGGCAGAGGTCGTCAGCCAGACCGGCACCTGCTTCATCTACGGGGGCCGGCGCCTGGGCAAGTCGGCTCTGCTGCGCGCGGCCGAACGGACCTTCAACGCCGGTGCCGCTGGCCACAAGGCGATCTACATCGACCTGAAGAGCAACGGGATCGGCGAGTGGCGAGCGCCGGAGGAGATCGTCGACGTGATCATCAAGGCACTGATCGAGGCGGACGTGATGATCTCGACTGCAGCGAAGTCGGAGGCGCCGAGCTTCGAGCTAGTGCGCGATCACGTGAAAGTCTGGCTCGATACCGACCCCGGCCGGCGGATCCTGCTGCTGCTCGACGAGTGCGACTCGTTCCTCAACGCGGACGCTGAGGACGGGTTCCGGAACGTTTCCCAGCTGAAGTCCCTGATGGAGGAGACGAACCGACTCTTCAAGCCCGTCTTCGCCGGCCTCCATCAGGTCAACCGCTTCCAGCAGCTGCCCAACCAGCCGCTCGCCCATCTGGGAGTGCAGATGCCGGTCGGGCCGCTGACGCCCCAGCGCGCCTACGAACTGATCACCAAACCGATGGAGGCCCTCGGCTACAGGTTCGAAGACGACAGCGAACTGCCGGAGCGCATCCTGACCGCAACCAACTACCAGCCGAGCCTGATCCAGCTCGTCTGCAGTGAGCTCGTCAAGCACATGCTGGAGAAGCACACCAGGGGCCCCGGCACGCCGCCATACCTGGTGACCTCCGAGGATGTCGAGCACGTCCATCAGGCGCCCCACGTGGTCGAAGAGATGCGAGCACGGTTTGAGCTGACGATCAGCCTCGACCCGCACTACCGCGTGATCGCTTATGTGGTGGCGCTGGAAGCGCGCGAACGGGGCGTTGCGGAGGGTCTCGCGCCGCCGGAGATCAGGGCCGCCTGCGAGGAATACTGGCCGAAGGGCTTCGCCGGAACCACCAGCGACGTGTTCCGGAGCCTGCTCGAGGAGATGGACAGCCTCGGGATCCTCTTCAAACGCGACGGGACCTTCCTGATGCGGAGCCCGAACGTCTTGCGCATGCTCGGGACCGGAGAGCAGATCGAGGAACGGCTCTATGACGCGGCCGACGAGCTGGAGGTACGGCAGGAGTTCGAGGCCACTTCCTTCCGCGACGCGATGGGCGGCGACGGCTACCGCCGACGCCCGCTGACCCACCAGCAGGTCCACGGCATGCTCGAGCGCCAGCAGCAGCGTGTGCACGTGGTCGTCGGCAGCCGAGCCACCGGTGTCGACGACGTCCATTCTTGCCTGAAGGAGTTGTTCGACGAGGAGGCGAGGACGTTCAACTACGTCGACGTAACCGGTCAGGACGCCCGGCGGGTAGCTACCCGCTTTCGCAAGCCGGCGCAGAAAAAGGTTCGGGTCGTCCACTTCCGGGTGCCGCCGAGCATGGCGGGAGACGCCCTCGACCTCGTCCACACGGTCGAGAAGAAGATCTTCGCTGGCGACAATCCTTCGACCGCGATCTTCGTCATCGGCAGCGACGCGATGCCGGCGTGGCGGGCGGCGGTGACGCCGCGGACGAACGGCGCCGCGGTGGAGCAGGCGCCACGCTTTGAGCTGGTGGAGCTCGGCCGCTGGACCGAGGCCGGCCTGCGGGCCTGGGCACAGTCGCAGGAAGTCGATCTTCCGTTCCACGACAAGCAGGCGCTGTCGGACATCATCCGAGCCACCGGCGGCTGGCCGCTGCTCGTCGACCGGGTGGTCAAGTCCTACAAGCCGAGGCGCAAGTGGGTGCAGGCAATCGAGGAACTCGAATCGTGGTTGCAGGACCCCGAGGGGGCGGCGGACCTCTGCGCGGCGATCGGACTCACCGCGGACCCCGTGGTCAGCGCCGCCTGGGACACCCTGGTCGAGCTCGGCGAGCCGGTCGATCGCGAGCTCTTCCAGGAGCTGCTCGACCTGGATCCCGACGACGCGGCCGCGACCTCGGCGCTGCTGCGCTCGATGCAGGTCCTCGACTTCCAAGAGGGTCGTTTCGTCGCAGAGCCCGCGGCCGCTCGGGCATGGCGCACGATGGGTGGAGCGCGGTCGTCAGATGCGGTGGAGTGAGTGGAGTCTCGGGGGGCCGGGGCGGTTCGCCCGTGCGATCACCGATGACCTCCGAGAAGGCCGCTCCGTAACGGTCGTCCTGCCGTCGAAGGGCGTGCCCAACGGGCTTCGCTCCACGGTCCGCAACGACCTCTCGGAGCCGACCGTCAACTTCCTCGACGTTCCCAGCCTGGCACCCACCAGCCGACCGGTGGTGGAGAGCCTCTTCGACGTCCTCGGCCTGCGCCGCCCGCTGCGTGGGCGTGTCCGCGTCGATGGTTTCAGTAGCCACGCCGATCTCGGGCGACGGTTGATCTGGGTCGACTGCCGACAGGCTACGGCCGTCCAGGCGGAGGCCTGGGGGACCTTTCTGCGGCACTATTCGGCCGCGGCCGCGGCGGTCCCGCCATACAGCAGGACGGTTTTTTCGACTCTCTGCACCGGCGCGCAGGCGGCCGCGATGCCGGACACCGACCGGCTCGTCTCAAAGCGCTGGTGGTGGCGGGTCCTGGGGCCGCTCGACACGGCGCTCTTCGTCTCCGAGCTGCTCGACGGGGACACGCGCCTCCCAGGGTTCTCCGAGGTGGTCACTGAGGTCGCCGGGTTCGATTTAGGCGTCGCTTCGATGTTGGTCGAGTCATGGGACGGTGAGGCCAGCCGCTTGCGGCCCCTGCTTACCGAATATGACCAGGGGCTGCTCTTCCCCGCCCAGGTTTCGGCCGAGGAGCCGTCGCCCGCCTCACGGCCTAGTCCGGAGCTGGTCGAAGCGTGGAGTGCGGGCCTCGTCAACGCCTGGGGCGATCGCGATCCACACGTCCATTCCTGCCACGTCTGTGCCCACTCCCCCGACTCCCTTGGCCATCTCGTCTGGCGAGGCCAGGTCCGAAGCCTGATGCCGCGCATTGAGATCGAGCGCCAGCAGCTCGCGGAGTGGGTCTACGACCGCCGCGATCGTCTCCCTCCGGAATGGGCGGGCCAGGACATCATGGGTCTCGAGGTCGGGGGCCTGTCCACGCTGTTCAACGCCGCGCCGGACCTAGTCAGGCGCGACCGTCACATGGCGGACAGGGCGCATTGGCTCCGCTTTGCGAGGAACAAGATCGCGCACCTGGAAATCCTCGATCGCCGCGAGCTCGAGCGCGCCCGGCAGATATTCAGCAATCCCGCCGCTGTAGCAGGATGAGTTAGAAGGGTGCCTTGGCCCGTGCGCGCTTGCCGGCCGAGTGGCTCTTGTCGGTGGCGCGGCGCGATTTGCCGAACGACTTGCTGAGCAGGCGGCCGATCGGACCCGGCGCCTTGCCTCCGGCTCGCTGACCGAGTGAGAAGCCCTTGTCACTGCCCCGCTTCGCGTGGTTGGAGAGCCTCGGAACGAGAAAGCCGAGGATCAGAAGCAGGATGCAGATCCCGACCACGATTCCAATCACCATTGCCCTTCCTCCTTTTCACTCGCGATCCCGCTGGACGTGGGCCTTCAATACCCGCCTGGCGATTGGTAAACCGCTCCGATCCGGCGAGACCGACGGAGCGTTCAGCGCCGGACGTCGTAGCGGAGGAAGACCATTCCGTTCGCGAAGCGGCGCTCGTCAGTCAGCTCGAGGTCCAAGCGCACGCTCTCTGGAAGGGCCGGCTTGCCGCCGCCGACCACAGCCGGAGCGAGGAACAGGTGGAGCTCCGTCCGTAGAGGTAGGTGCCGACGGGCCGCTCGAGCTCGTCGGTGCGGCTGATGGCCCGCCAGGGGCGGCTCGGACAGGAGCGGCGGCTCAGTCGTCCTGCCGCCGTTCCGCCGCCGTGACCTTTTCAGCTCGGTGGCGGACCTCGGCAGTCGCCTCGCGGGTCGCGGCGATCGCCTGCTCGCGGGCCGCGTCGAGTCCCTCGCTGGGCTTGCCGCCGACGGTGTCGCGAAAGGCTTCCTTGAAGCGCTCGGTGCGGCGCTCGGGGGCGAAGCGCTCCTCTGCCTTCGCCTGCTTGGCTGGCCTGCGGGTGCCGTAGCGGCGTCGCGCCCAGGCCGAGTTCGGCTTGCCGATTCGGCAGGTGCCGTAGAGGGCGATCGGGAAGACGAAGATGCCGACGGTGCCGTGCAGGACGCGGCCCTTGAGGAAGCAGCCGGCAACCAAGGCAAAGGCGATCGCGGTGCCGAGAATGCTGCCGAGCACAGCTTCGACCGAGCCGGATTCGATCGAGACCGGGCTGAAGCCGAGCAGCATCAGCAGCATCAGGGCGGCGGCGATCACGGTCGCGTCGATCGAGCTGCGCCCCTCCTCGGCCCAGTAGACGTCGTCGAGATGGACCCAGAGCGCGAACTCGTCGATCGTCAGGCCGACGCCGACGCCGAAGGCGAGCGAAGCGATCTCCGACAGCGGGCTGTTGCCGTGGGCGAGGCTGAGCAGCACCCCGGAGACCATCATCGTGACGATCCCGAAGACCAGGTGGTGGAGGTGGACGCCGCTGCCGCTTTCGACGTTGCCCGGCCACCAGGAGACGCTTTCGCTGCGGATGATCCGCGTGCTCATGCGGATGAAGGCGAAGGAGGCGAGGAAGCCGATCAGGACCAGGAAGAGCCCCTGCTCGTTGTTCTTCTCGAGCGAGCTCCAGAACTCGGTGAAGATCGATGCCGTGATCATCCGCGCCCGGCGAGTGTAGCCCCGGCAGGGCAGCCGTTTGGACTGAGCTACGGTCCTTCCGATGGCGGAGCCGGAGACCGAGGCAAAGGCCCTCTCCAAGAAGCAGTACGAGAAGGAGCTCTCGCGCCTGCAGAGCGAGCTGGTCCGCCTGCAGGAATGGATCGTCCATGCCAGGCTCAAAGTCGCCGTCCTTTTCGAGGGGCGCGACACCGCCGGCAAGGGCGGGGTGATCAAGCGGATATCCGAGAAGACGAACCCGCGGGTGGTCCGCACGGTGGCGCTCGGGACGCCGACCGAGCGCGAGAAAACCCAGTGGTACTTCCAGCGCTACGTGGCCCAGCTGCCGGCGGCGGGAGAGATGGTCCTGTTCGACCGCAGCTGGTACAACCGCGCCGGCGTCGAGCGGGTGATGGGCTTCTGCACCGAGGAGGAGTACTGGGAGTTCATGCGCTCGACCCCGCGTTTCGAGGAGATCCTCATGCGCTCCGGCCTGGTCTTGATCAAGTACTGGCTCTCGATCTCCGACGAGGAGCAGGAGCGCCGCTTCAAGGCTCGGATCGAGAATCCCGACAAGCAGTGGAAGCTGAGCCCGATGGACCTCGAGGCGCGGGCGCGCTGGGTCGACTACGCCGAGGCCAAGGACGAGATGTTCGCCTACACCGACACCAAGGAGTCCCCCTGGTTCGTGGTCGAGGCCGACGACAAGCGCACCGCTCGCCTCAACCTGATCAGCCACCTGCTCGAACGGATCCCCTACGAGCCAGTTTCGGAGGAGACGGTCGAGCTGCCGCCGCGCCAGCATCGCGCCTATCAGCGCCCGCCGGTCGAGACCCAGACCTTCGTGCCGACCCGCTACGTGGTCGAGTAGCTCCGCCTCGACCCGCTGGCGGATCGGCGGCTCCAGCACCGGCTCAGCACCGGTACCTCGAGGGAGCCCTCGACGCTGGCGTAGAGCGTCGAGAGCCGCGGGTAGGTCGGAGACGTCGTCGACCGGCGAAGGCGAGGCCGCCGTGGCGGCGCTCGCCCATTACCCGCTCGGCGAGTCGCACGACCTTGTCGGTGTCGGCCCCTACCGCCAGCTCGCTGAACGCCTCGCGCAGCGCCGCCGCAGTCGCGTCGCGGTCGAAGCGGACGGGGTAGGGGTCGATGCCGTCGAGGGCGGCGCGCGTGCGACTGCGGTCGCGACGCGATTCGAGCTTCGCTCCAAGATCGACGACGCCGACCGAGAGAGTCGTTCCGCATCTGTACCGGCACGTCGATGTCGCTTCCGGGGAGATCCTCGCGGCGTGCCGCCGACCCGAAGGGCAGCGCGATATTGGGATGCCCTGGGCCGCGACAGACTCGTGTGCTTCAATCGACGGACCAGAGAAAGGAGGTGGTCCTAACTTGAGTCACATGCTTAGAGGGACTCTGGAGGTGCAGGGCCGCTAGGCGCCGCACTGGTTCGGGCGCCCGGTGGAATCCACCCCGGGCACCGGCGAGCAAAGGGAGGCCGGGCCTTGTCCCACTCGGTCGCCGTTCCCGCGTTCGCTCCCAAGCACCAGCGCAAGGGCCGCCTCTGGGCGGCCCTTGCTCGTTCCGATCGGAGGATGCGATGGAAGAGAGCCCTGAGAGTGCCCGGCCGATGGCTCGGCTAGGCCGCCGGAGGGTTGCGACCTTCATCGGCAACCGCGCAGGCAGGGGTGCCTCCGGGCAGCCGGTACCGGTTGCGGGCAACCAGCCGGTAGCCCCCCGCGGCCAGCCACGAGATCCCCGGCAGTTGGAGCATGCGGCCGATCGCCCGCCAGGGCTTGCCGGCGGCGATCAACATGGCGGCGATCGCCTCGTGGCCCGAGCGGACCGTGCCATCGATCCGAACCCACTGCACCGCATCGGCTGCCTGCCCCTCGGATATCCCCAGCTCGGCCAGGTCGGTGAGCTGCCACGCGACGATCTCCGCCTCCGGTCCGAGCCTTTCCACCACATGCACGCATCGCGTGCAGAATCCGCAGTCCCCGTCGTAGACGAGCACCGGACGCTCTCGCCGGCTGGTCGGCTTGCCAGGCATCGATACGCAATCGTATGAGGCGAGGACGAGCGTGAGACTTCCCAACGCAGCCCACGAATCCCAGCCCTGGCGGATCCGCGAGATCGTGCCGGACTTCATCCTGGAGGATGTCTGGGCCCTGCCCGCAAGCGGTGGCGCCGCGGACTTCGAGAGGTTGCTCGAGCTGATGGCCTCCAGCGATCCGGCCAACGCGGATTCCCTCCCGACTCGCGTCCTCTGGCGCCTCCGCGATCGCCTTGGCAGCTGGTTCGACCTCGGCAGGATCTCAACCCCGGCCGGCAGCGGCTCGAGTGAGGCCGAGGGCAAGCTGCCGATTCCGGGCACGGACGAAACCTCGCTTGCCGAGCGGTTACCGGACGACCTGCGCGACACCGCGGCGGAGGTGGACTTCGGCTCCCTGCCCTTCGTGCCCCTCTACCGAACCGATGTCGAGTTCGCCGCGGAGATCTCGAACCAGACCGTGCACGGCGCGATGCACCTGGCCTGGGTCGAGCAGGGCGAGGGCCACTACCAGGGCCAGATGGCCGTTTACGTCAAGCCCCGCGGCCGCTTCGGCATGGGATACATGGCGCTGATCAAACCGTTCCGCTACTGGATCGTCTACCCAGCGTTGATGCGCCAGACCGAACGCATGTGGGATAGCCGCACTCTTCCCAGATCGGCCGGCGGTTAACCGCCGGCAGCAGCGGCGACTTCGTCCTGGAGCTGCGCGCTGGCTCGGTAGCGGGTGCTGCGGCCCTTCCCGGCCTGCTCGATTAGCCCGCCGTCGACCAGCCTGCGCAGGTCGTTGCTCGCCGTCGGCATCGAGACCCCGACCTCCGCACGTAGCGGCTGCGGTCGGTGCCGCCGACGAGGCTCTGCTCGAGCGCGATCGCGAGGCGCTCCGGCTGGTAGCCGCCATCCTGCACCGCGCGCAGGGCGGCGTAATAGGGGGTGGTGTTCTCACCGAGGTACTCCTCGATCGAGGAGAGCTCCGGCGCGACCAGTCCCTCCCGCGCGAGGACCAGCGACTGGACGATGCGGGCGATGCGGCCGTTGCCGTCGCGGAAGGGGTGGACCGAGGTCACGTGTAGGTGTGCCATGGCCGCTCGGATGACGACGTTCGCGTCGAGGTCCCCCTCCTGCAGCCACGTCGCTACCTCGGCCATCAGGCCGGGGATCTGCTCCGCCGGTGGGCCTTTGAACTCGAGCGTCCCGTCGCTCGCGGTCACCCCGATCGGGCCGTCGCGCCAGCGACCGGGACTCTTATCCGGCTGGAAATAACAGGCATCGAAATGAAGATCGAGGATGACCCGGTCGAGCCAGCGGAAGGCGAGGTCGGTCGCTAGGGCGGCGACGTGGTCCAATCGCGCGGGCGTAACAGACAACAGCCTGCTGGTTCTCGCCCGCGGGCTCGACCGTGTGCGAGTCGTTGGCCAGGGCTACCGCTTCCTCGGGAGTCACGCTGAAAAAACGCATCGTTTCCCCGTGCGCGGGTATTTAGAGCTAGTGCGAAGCCGGCTCACGATCCTCGTCGTGGCGGCCGCCTGCCTGAGCTGCCTACTCCCGGCGCTGGCTGAAGCGGCTGACTCACCGACCTGCGCCGAAGGGCCGGTTACGGTCGGCGACACCACCCTCGGCACGCCGTGCGCGGACACGATCGTCGTCCCGCCCGGGGTCGCGGCGGTCAAGGGCGGGGGAGGGGACGACACGATCGTGCCCGGGCCGATCTCCGCTGCGACCGAATCCTGCCCGGCCGGGTGCTTTCTCGGGATCGGCAGCCAGACCTTCGAAGGCGGGCCGGGCGACGACGTCGTCTTTGGCGAGCGCGGCAACGACACGCTGCGCGGCGGCGAAGGCAACGACCACCTCTTCGGCGGGATCGGCGACGACCTCCTGCGCGGCGGCCCCGGCAACGACCGGATCGCCGGCGGGTTCGGGGCCGACTCGATCGACGGCCAGGAAGGTGACGATTACGTCCACGGCGACGGCACGATCGACCGCATCGCCGACAGCGGTGGCGGCACCGACACGCTCAGCTACGCGACCGGCGTCACCCCCGGCTTCGGCGGTGTCCTCAGCGGCTTCGGCGACTTCCCGGCGCCCGGCGGCGAGCGCGGCGTCCGCCTCTTCCTCGGCGCCGGCGGCGAAAACGGCAACAACGGCATCGCCGCGCACGGCGGTGGCGTCGACGAAGTCGGCGCCGGGTTCGAGACGGTGATCGGCACGCCGTTCTCCGACTACATCGTCGGCACCGCGGCGGACCAGACGATCCACGGCGGCGGCGGCGCCGACGCGATCGAGGGAGAAGGGGGAGACGACGTGCTCGACGGCGGCGCCGACGGCGACTACCTCGACGGCGGCGCCGCGGACCAGCGCGACCCGGGCAAAGTCAGCGTCGGCTTCATGGTCCCGGCCCAGCCCGGCTTCGCCCAGCTCTACGCGGTCGGCAGCAGCGCCGCCGACAGCCTCACCGCGAGCTACCTCCCGGGCCCGCCGGCCAGCGTCAGCTTCCACCTCGCCGCCGGCAGCTTCGACCAGAGCGCCGATGCCGCCGCCGGCTGCACCGTCGCCGCCAGCGACGCCAGCTGCATCCTGACCGCACCGCTCGACTCGCTCCTGCTCGCCGGCATGGGCGGGGCCGACTCGATCGCGACGGCGGGCTTCCCGCTGACGAGCACCGTGGTCACGCTCGGCGGCGCTGACGGCGACTCCCTCTCCGGCCGGGACGGCGAGGACGTGCTGGTCGACGGACCGGACGAGGGCAACGATCAGCTCAGCGGCCTAGCCGGCGACGACGCCCTGCTCCACAACGGCGGAGACGATCTCCTGCTCGGCGGCGACGGCAACGACCTCTTCCTCTCGGTCTCGATCTGCGACGGCGAGGAGCTGGTCGGCGGCCTCGGCCGCGACAACTCCTCCTGGGCGCGGCTGGGCGAAGCGGTGACCGCGAACCTCGGTGCCGGTGTCGCCGGCCGCCCCGGCTCCGGGCCGGTCCCGGACTGCACGGGCGGCACGCCCGACTCGCTGCGCGAGATCGAGGACCTCGAGAGCGGCAACTCCGCCGACTTCCTCTCCGGCGACGCGGGGCCGAACCAACTGCTCGGTCACCTCGGGCCCGACAGCTACTTCGCCGGCCCCGGCGGCGACACGATCCTCGCCAACTCCGGTGACGCCGACCCGACGATCGACTGCGGCGAGGACGTCGACCGGGCCCTTGTCGACTACCCCGAATACGGCGACGCCGCGCCGGTCAATTGCGAGGCGGTGCGCGCGGCGGACCCGAACAGCTTCCAGTCCCTGCCCGGCTTCCCGATCCCTATTCCGCCGCCCCCACTGCCGGAGGTCCTCAGCCCGCAACCGCCTCCTCCCGACAGCAAACCGCCCCGGACGCAGATCGTCCATCGGCCTCCAGCCGTGCTCACCACGTCGGCTCGCAAGCGCCGCGTCGCCGTCCGCTTCAGCGCCAGCGAGCCCGGGGCCAGCTTCCGCTGCAGGCTCGACCGCCGTCCCTTCCGGCCCTGCGTCTCGCCCCGCGTCTACTACCTCACGCCCGGCCGGCACATAATCCACGTCCGCGCCGTCGACGCCGCCGGCAACGCCGATCGGACCCCCGCCCTGGTCCGGGTCACGGTTCGCCGCCGTTAGTCTCGCCCCGGGAACGGGTACGGATTCCTTAACGGGTTTAACGAAAGGAGAGCTCCCGTGGGAATCATCGGCTGGATAGTGCTTGGACTGCTCGCCGGCTCGATCGCCAAGCTGATCATGCCCGGCGACGATCCCGGCGGCATCATCGTGACCATGCTGATCGGCATCGCAGGGGCGATCGTCGGCGGCTTGATCGCGAGTGCCCTCGACATCGGCGACCTCGACGAGTTCTTCGACATCGGCACCTGGCTGATCGCGATCGCCGGCTCGCTGTTGTTGCTCGCGATCTACCGGATGATCGTCGGCCGCGGAGCAGGCGACCGTCCCGTCACCCGGCGCCACTGACCCGGCAGAAAGACGCCGTGCCCGCCTGGATCGCCCGCCGCGCCGCCCCTACCATCTGGAAGCGGATCCCCTGGAAGATGGTCTGGGCGGTCGTCCTCTGGCTCGGCCGCAAAGGCCAGGAGCGGGTCGAGAACAACCTAACCAAGCAGGAGCAGAGCGAATTCTGGACCCTGCTGAAACGCTCTGGCGGCCGGCCGAGCACGCTCTCGCAGCGGGACCGGACGCGGATGAAGAACATCGCCGGCAAGGCGATCCGCGGCGGCTAACCGGCGACGGCGAGGAGCCGCCGCTCGAATGCGTCGGCCGCCGCCGCGGCACCGCCCGCGGCGGCGAAGGCCGCGGCGACGCGCTCGGCACCGGGCCGGCAGCCGATCGCCTCGCGGACCTTGGCCCGCAGCCGGTCCGGGCGCAGCCGGAAGGCCGGCAAACGGCTGCCCGCCCCCGCGACTTCGACCCGGCGCGCCACCTCGGGCTGGTCGCGGGCGAAGGGGACGACGCAGGCCGGAACGCCCAGCGCCAGCGCCTTTTGGGTCGCTCCCATGCCGCCGTGGGTGATCGCGCAGGCGCAGCGTTCGAGGATTGGGGTGTGAGGGGCGAAGGCGAGGACGGTCGCGTTGGCCGGGACCGGCAGCCCTGCCGCGCTCGCCGCCGGCAAGGTCGCGACGAGGTGGAACGGCTCTCCGGCAAGCGCCTCCAGGGCGACCCGCGCGAGGCGGCCGTCGTCCTGGAACTCGGTCGAGGTCGTGACCAGGACGAGCGGCGCCTCGACCCGCTCTAGCTGCCGCGGCAGCTCCCCGCTGGCTCCCAGCCGCAAGGCCCGACCATGAGGATCCGCTCGGGCCAGTCGGGACGCGGGTATTCGAACGGCTCCGCCGTCATGTAGAGGAGTAGGGGCGGGGCGAGGAGCAGGTCTTCCGCGTGGGCGAACGGCGGCAACCCCAGCCCGGCCCGGATCTCGTTCAGCCGGCCGAGGACGATCCGGTCGAAGGCGCGGTAGAAGGGCGCCTCCAGCAGCCTGTCGCGGGCGCGCCCGAGCGACCCGCGCGCGGGTCGCAGTCCCGGGCCCATCGGCGGACCTGTGCGCGAGCGGAGCGGCAGGGGCGGGGGAGCGAAGCAGGCCCAGGGGCCGCCCCAGGCCTCGGCGGCGCTGAGCGCGCCCCAGGTGAGGACGTCGGCCAGCACCGCGTCGGGCCGCTCGGCGTCGATCGCCGCCGCCAGGTCGGCGGCGTCGTGCTCCGCGCGCTTCCGCAGCACCTGCAGCGAGCGCACGGCGGCGCCGGCGGGCGTGCGCGCCCGCCAGTCGTCCATCTCCAGCGCCTCGATCTCCGGCGCGATCGCCGCCGCCTCGAAGCCCAGCGCCCGCATCCTCTCGACCTCGCCGGCCAGCGTCCGCAGCGCCACCTCGTGGCCACGGCGGCGCAGCTGCTCGAGGATCGCGACGAGCGGGAAGAGGTGCCCCCGGGCGGGCGAGGTGTAGGCGAGGATCCGGCTCACCGCGAGGGCTCGGTCAGCGGCTCGATCATCTCCCGCAACGCCAGTTTGGTCTGGGCCGGGCTAAGCCCACGGTCGCGGCGCAGGATCTTCCAGACGTAGATGTCGAGCAGCGCCGCGAGCTGAACGGCGCGCCGCTCGCGCTCCGCTCCGCGCAGCTCCTTCAGCACGGGGGCGAAGGCGTCCTTGCACCACTCGAGGTGGTAGGTGCGGCCGGTGTTGGTGAGCAGGCGCATGCCCGGCACGCTGTCCTCCTGGGAGAGCCAGCGCAGGATCCGGTCGCCGAACCTCTCGTAATGGTCGACCAGGACGCCGACGATTTCCTCGACGTCGGCGTTCGGCTCGACGTCGCGGTCGCCCGACATCTTGCCGCCGGCGAAGGCGAGCGTGGCCATCAGCAGCTTGTCGCGGCTGCCGAAATGGCGCAGCACCGTCTGCACCGAGACGCCGGCTCGCTCGGCGATCGCCGCCAGGGTCAGCTCGCTGAGCGGCAGGTTGTCGTAAGCGGCTTCGACGGCGCTCAGGATCCGTTTCCGGGTCGCCTCCGTCGCTTGCGCCCGGGCCTGCATCCGGTAAGGCCGCTTCGCCGGCTGCGGGTCGCTCATGCCAACACCGTAAACCGGGGTGTGGGCGGATCTGGCTAGGGGTAGGTCGGCGCCCGGCCCCAGGGGGCGGCGATCGCCAGCTTCCACTCAGCTTCTACCTGGCGCAGGATCAGCACCGGGTCGAGCGTCTGCTCGACCCGGGGGGCGCCGTCGCCGCCGGAGCGCACCCGCCAGCGCTCCTGCGCGAGGACGACCTCGCCGGCCGCGACCAGGTGGCTGAACTCGACCTCGATCTCGGTCCGCCGCGCCACCAACTGCGCCAGCAGCGGCCGCACCCGCTCGCGGCCGTGGACCGCGGTCGCGTCGGGGGTGATTAAGCAGCCGTCGCGGGCGAAGCAGGCGGTCGCCGAGTCGAGTTCCCCAAGGCTGATCGCCTGCACGAAAGGCAGTGAAGCGCGGGCCAGCGAGGGCTCGGCAGTTGCGCTATTCAATTTCATGTGAATAAGATTAACGCGAAATATCCAAAGCGGCAAGGCTTGATGTCGCATAGAGAGGAGGAGAGATGAGAAGGCAACTGTGTTGGGCAGTTACCGCGATGCTGACGGCGGCGGCGAAAGGGGCGGACGATCACGCTGCTCGCCTCACCTACGTCAGCGTTCCGGCCCGCCGCTGCGCCGACGGCCGTATTCAGCCCGCGCAGCTTCGAGTTCCGCGACGGCTCCTCGATCTCCGGCGCCCTTGTGCGCACCTCCACGGTGAGGGGCTGACCGGGGCGGCGGCGCCCTAGTTACAAGCGAGACGCATCCGGCGGGCGGCCTAGGCTGCTCGCCACGATGCGCCGCCTCACGCGCTCCCGGACCGCCCTCGCCCTCGCCCTGGTCGCGGCCTTCGCGCTGGGCGCGGTCTTACCCGGAGCCTTTGCGGAGACGAAGGCGGCGCCGGCCGTGCTCCGCAACGCTCTCGCGCAGACGAGCAAGGTCCAGGGCGCGCCCGGCCGCACGATGGTGTTGAGCAGGGTCGGGGTCGCGCCGGGAGCGCGGTTGGCCCTGCACCACCACCTCGGCACGCAGATCTCCCACGTCGAGTCCGGCGTTCTCACCTACACCGTGCGCCGCGGCACCGCCGCCGTCCGCACGGGAGAGTCGGATCAAAACCCGAAGCTCGTGCGCAAGATCGAGACCGGCCAAACCGCCAAGATCCGCGCTGGCCAGTGGCTGGTCGAGCAGCCCTCCGACATCCACGAAGCTGCCAACCGCGGCTCCAGCCCCGTCGTCATCTACCTGGCGACCCTGCTCGAGCCGGGCGCCCCGCCTGCGACTCCGGTCACGCTCCCCTAAACTCGTTCGGCCTGCCCGGATAGCTCAGCTGGTAGAGCACTTCCATGGTAAGGAAGGGGTCACGGGTTCAAGTCCCGTTCCGGGCTTAGGGTGACTCGGGGGGGCTCGAGGAATCGCCTCGCTGCCCGTCCCCATTCGCCACCGCGCACGCCTCCGCCGCCCCCAGGAACGGAGCCAGCGCCAGGTAGGTGACGAGCGGGGCGATCTCCGGCAGCGACTCCGGCCCCTTGCCGCGGACCTGTTCGTAGAGGACGCCGTAGACCGCGCCGAGGATCGCCTCGGCGACGATCTCAGGCACCTCGGGCGCGTCCTCGTAGGCGGGCCCGAGCAGGACGCCAAGCAGATCGGTGCCGGAGCGGTCGCGGGCGGCGATCCCCTCCGGGCCGGCGGCGTAGACCTCGACTGCGCGCAGGCGGGCAAAGGCCGGCTCGGTGGCGAGGAAGTCGCAGCTGGCGCCGAGCGCGATTCGCACCGCGCTGCGCCAGCTATCCGCCCGCCGGGCGGCGGGCAGGCTGGCGGCGATCATCTGCGCGCCGCTGGAGTCGAGCGCCGCCTCGAGCGCGTCCGCCTTGCCCTCGAAATATTCGTAGAAGCTGTGCTGAGAGATCGACGCGGTCGCGGCGATCGTCGCGATCGTCGTGTTGCCGTAGCCGTGCTCGGCCACCGCCGCCGCGAAGCCGCGGATGATCTGCTGTTCGCGGCTGAGCGCGGCGAAGGGGGGCATCCTCGGCACCTCGCGGATCGTGCGCCGCCGCCGCACCGGACGCAGCGGCTGGGGCGGAGGCTCGTAGTTCATCGCCCAGTCCCAAAGCTCCGGCACCAGCTCAGGTAGCTCGCCCTCGCGGCCGCTCTGCAAGCGGTTGAAGACCACCTGGTAGAAGCCGCCGACGATCGCGCGAGCAAGCTCGAGTGGGGTTCCCTCGTGGCCAGGGATCTGGTCGAAGGCGCCGCGTCCGAGCTCGGCGATCTCTTCGAATGCCCGACGCACCGGCGCCACCCCCGGCTCGCCAGCGGCGTAGGACTCGAGCAGCACCATCCGTGCGGCAGCGGGCTGGGCGACGACGAGCTTGACGAACGCCTCGAAGGCCGAGCGGGCGCGCTGCTCGGTCGACTCGCCCTGGTCGAGCCTCGAGCCGATCAGCATCAGCGTGCCCTCGACCACCTCCTCCACGGCAGCCCGAAAGCAGTCCTGCTTGTCCTTGAAGTGCTGGTAGAAGGTCTTGCTGGAGATCCCGGAGAGCTCGAGCAGGTCGGCGACCGAGCTCGCCTCGTAGCCGCGCTCGGCGCAGCTCGCGACCATCGCCGCGAACAGCCGCTGGCGCTGGTTCCGCGCCGCTTTCTCGGCCGAGACCCCCCGACCCGGCGGTAGACGTCTGGCCCGTAGCTGACTCGTATCCCCCCATGGCGTATCCACTGAACACTCACGATATTCCGCGGCGCGAAATTCCATAGTGTTCGTCGCCGTGGACTTCACCCTGACCGACGAGCAGAACGACTTCGTCGACGCGATTCGGGACTTCTGCGACCGCGAGTGTGGGACGCAGGACCAGCGCGAGCGGCTCACCGACGGTTACAAGGAGCACCACAACTTCGACGTCTACAAGCAGATGGCGGAGCTGGGCTGGCTCGGGGTGACGATCCCCGAGCAGTACGGCGGTTCCGGCGGCTCGATGCTCGATGCCTGCCTGTTCATGGAGGAGACCTCGCGCGGCCTCGCCCCGATCGGTGGCTACGCGACGACCCTGATCGTCGCCGGCGCGACCCAGCGCTTCGGCACCGAGCAGCAGAAGCAGGAGATCCTCGGCGGGATCGCCGGCGGCGCGGTCGAGGCGATCGCGATGACCGAGCCGGAGGCCGGCTCCGACGTCGGAGCGCTCACCTGCGGCGCCGAGCGGGTCGACGGCGGCTTCGTCCTCAACGGCCAGAAGGTCTTCATCTCTAACGCCCACATCAGCGATCACGTGCTGGTCGTCTGCCGCACCGCCAAAGGCGAGAGCAAGCACGAGGGGCTGACGATGATCTGGCTGCCCGCCGACGCGGAGGGGATGGAGGTGGTCCCGATCCAGACCATGGGCGGGCGCGAGACCAACCATCTCTACCTGACCGACTGCGCCGCCCCGGCCGAGGCCGTGCTCGGCGAGGTCGACCAGGGCTGGACCCAGCTGATGGCCGGGCTCAACGTCGAGCGCCTGATCCTCGCCGCGACGATGCTCGGGATCGCCCAGCGCGCCTTCGACGACGCCCTCGCCTACGCCAAGGAGCGCAAGCAGTTCGGTCGGCCGATCGGCTCCTTTCAGGCGCTCCAGCACCGCTTCGCCGATCTCGCCACCGACCTCGAGGCGGCGCGCCTGATGACTCACTGGGTCGCGTCCATGACCGACGAGGACCCGGACCGGATGCTGCCCAAGGAGGCCTCGATGGTGAAGCTCTTCGTCACCGAGGTCGCCAAGCGCACCACCCTGGAGGGCATGCAGATGATGGGCGGCTACGGCTACTCCTCCGAGTACGACATGGAGCGGCTCGTCCGCACCTCCCTGGTCTCGACGATCTACGGCGGCACGTCGGAGATCCAGCGCGGCATCATCGCCAAAACGCTCGGTCTATAACGACCCACACCGGCTCAGGCGTTGCGTAGCCCGGCAGGGCGGCCTCCCGGGCCCGGCTATCCCGAGCTATCCCTTGCCTCCTTCAGGCGCTGCAGATCAGCCAAATCCTCGGGGCGGCCGGCCTGTTCCTTCATCGCGACCAGATCCTCGTAGCTGACCATCTTGATCGGTAGGTCGCCGATCACATCCTCGATCGCGGCAGGGGCGAGTTTCTGCCAGAGGCCCTCATCCCCGATCCACTGCATGATGTCTAGCCGGCCGAGGCTGGTCAGCAACACCCAGTTGCCGCCCAGGCCCAGGGTCTCGGGGTTCAAGGGATCGGGTAGCTCATTCGCATCGAACTCGTCTGCCCCTTCGACCTCGGTATCGAGACGCTGAAGTACGCGGGCGAGCTTCTCGAGGTTCTCCGGATCGGGGGCGGGTACGACATCGACGTCCTTCGTCGCCCGGATATGCCCGTGGTAGCCGACTGCTACCCCACCTATGACGAGAAATTCGACGCCTTCGTGCACCAGCTCGCCGAGAATTCCTCGGATGTCGAGATCAGGCACTACGTCGCCGCCGCCCCGCCTCTGCCACCTGGGACATGAAGCGGGAAAGATCGAAGACCTGTTCCGCGCGCTGGGCCGGGGTGAGGTCGACGTAGTCACGCCTTGCAGCGGCGCGCTCCGCTTTCCTGTCGGGCCCCCAGTTTCCAGGTCTTTTTTTGGCCTTCACGGCCCCCAAGGTACAGCGATAGGTGGTCGCGCTCCAGATGCGTGCCGGTACACGCAGCCGAGGCGCGGTGTCCGGCGATCCGCTCTTGCTCAGGCCGCGGCGCCGGCCGGCTGGCCGTCGACGATCACCGGCCGGCCGATGTGGAAGCCCTGGGCGTAGTCGATCCCGCAGCCCCGCACCAGGGTCAGCGTCTCCGCGTCCTCGACCCCCTCGGCGACGGTCTCCTGGCCGAACGCCCGGGCGAACTCCGCCATCGCGTGGACGAGGCGCTGGTCGGTCGGCGAGTTGGGCAGGTCGCGGATGAACTCGATGTCGATCTTCAGGTGCTGGACCGGCAGCTCCTTCAGGTAGCTGAACGAGCTGAAGCCGGTGCCGAAGTCGTCGAGGCCGAGACCGCAGCCCATCCCGGTCACCGCCTCGGCGAACTCCTTCGCCTGGGCCATGTTGGAGATCGCCGCCGTCTCGGTGATCTCGAAGTCGAGCCAGCTCGGGTTGAGCCCGTCGGCGATCGCCCGCCGCACGTCGGCGACCAGCTCGGGCTCCGAGAGCGAGGCGCCGGAGACGTTGACCGAGATCGGGCGCGAGCGGCCGGCCAGCTCGACCGCCTTCGCCAGCACCAGCCGGTCGATCTCGACGATCAGGCCGAAGCGCTCGGCGGTCGGCAGAAAGGAGGAAGGCGGGATCACGTCGCCGTCCTCGTCGAGCATCCGCACCAGCAGCTCCTCGCGGGCGATGCGGTGGCTGCGCAGGTCGAAGATCGGCTGCGCGTAGACGACGATCCGGCGCTGGTCGAGCGCTTCGCGGATCCGCTCCGCCCAGGTCAGCTTGCGGTTCGGGCCGCTTGCCGAGTCGATCGCGCGGCCGCCGCCGGCCTCCTTCGCTTCGCAGAGGGCGATGTCGGCGGCGATCATCAGCCCTTCCGCCGTCACCTCCTCGCCGGTCCCGCCGAAGCTGGCGATGCCGACGCTCGCCCCGACCGCCGGCTGGCCGCGTTCGCGGACCAGTGCGATCAGCCGCTCTGCCGCCACTAGCGCCTGCTCCGGCGTTGCCCGCCGCAGCAGCAGGCCGAATTCGTCGGCGCAGATCCGCGCCGGCAGGTCCTCGGCCCGCGACTCGTCGCGCAGCGTCTCGGCAACCGCGGTCAGCAGCCGGTCGCCGGCCTCGTGTCCGAGCGAGTCGTTGACAAGGTGGAAGCCGTCGACGTCGAGCAGCAGCAGCGCCCCCGGTTGCTCGCGGTGCAGCGGATCGGAGATCCGTTCTTCGACCTCTTCCACGAACTGATCCCGGTCACGGAGATCGCCGCTCTCGACTGGTTCGAGCATCAGCCTTTCACCCGGTTGGAGAAATTGGGTAAAAAACGACTTTACAAAATAGTGAGTAAAGAGGCCGGAGAGGCGCCGGACTGCATTGGGGCGCCCGTCGCCGGACCCAGGTCTGGCGCTATCCTTCGCTCAACCTCGCGCCCTGCGCCCGGGGTTTTCTTTTGCAACGACCGTCCTCCGGAACGAGGGAAAAGTATGGCTCGCGGAGATGTCCGCATAGCGGTGACGTTGGCTTGCGAAGACTGCAAGCGGCGGAATTACCAGACCAACAAGTCGCGGCGCAACTCGCCGGACCGGATTGAGATGCGCAAGTACTGCCGCTGGTGCGGTCACCACACGGCGCACAAGGAGACCCGGTAGCCACCGATGGCCAAGACCCGCGCACAGCGCAAGGCCGAGCGCCGCGCTCGGGAAGCCGAGGAGCAGAAACGCTCTGACGGCGGGCGCGCCGAGTCGCGCGCCCAGCACGACACCCAGGTCCCGATTTCCGGCGACGAGGCCCTCGTAGAGGCTCGGGAGCGCGGCATGGCGGCCGGCGCCGCCGAGCAGGACCTGGCGCTCCCGGAGGACCCGAAGCCCTCGCGCTCCGACCGCCGGGCCGAAGCAAAAGCCCAGAAGCAGGCCGAGAAGCGCCAGCGCGACGAGCAGAAGCGGCGCGAGCGCGAGCAGCTCGCCAAGAAGCAGAAGCAGGCGAAGACCGAACGCCAGCGCGGCGGCGTCATCGGCTTCCTCGTCTCCTGCTGGCAGGAGCTGAAGAAAGTCCAGTGGCCGGACCGCGAGACGCTGATCCAAGCCACTGCTGTCACCATCATCTTCGTCGCCGTCGCCGCCGCCTACCTGGGTGCGCTCGACGCGGCCTTCAACTTCCTCATCCAGCGGATCCTGTAGCCCAGGGTCCCCGAACAAAGGCTTCCAACTTGTATCGCTGGTACGTGATCAACACCTACTCCGGGCACGAGAACAAGGTCAAGCACAACCTCGAGCACCGGGTGCAGACGATGAGCCAGAACCGCAACGTGCGGCAGGTCGTCGTCCCGACCGAGCAGGTCTCCGAGATGAAGGACGGGCAGAAAGTCCAGACCGAGAAACGGACGATGCCCGGCTACGTCCTCGTCAACATGGAGATGACCGACGACGCTTGGGGCCTGGTCAAGAACACCCCCGGCGTGACTGGCTTCGTCGGCTCCCGCAACAAACCGGTGCCGCTCTCGAAACCGGAGGTAGACCGCCTCCTGCATCGCGAGACCGCCGAGCGCCCCCGCACCCAGGCCCAGTTCGCGATCGGCGAATCGGTCAAAGTCATCTCCGGCCCGCTCTCCGACTTCTCCGGTGAGATCGCCGAGATCAACGAGGACGCGGCCAAACTCAAGGTTCTGGTCTCGATCTTCGGCAGGGAGACCCCGGTCGAGGTCGGGTACGACCAGGTAAAGAAGATTTAGAGCGTCAAACCGCTACGCTGCCGAACCGCTCATGGCCAAGAAAGTCCTTACCCTCATCAAGCTGCAGATCCAGGCCGGCAACGCCAACCCGGCGCCGCCGGTCGGCCCGGCGCTGGGTCAGCACGGCGTCAACATCATGGACTTCTGCAAAGCGTTCAACGCGCAGACGCAGAACGAAGGCGGGACGATTATCCCGGTCGAGATCACGGTCTACGAGGACCGCTCCTTCACCTTCGTCACCAAGACGCCGCCCGCCGCGGTTCTGATCAAGGAAGCGATCCGGATCTCGAAGGGCTCGGGCGAGCCGCACGTCAACAAAGTCGGGACGATCTCCGAGGAGCAGATCCGCGAGATCGCCGAACGCAAGATGCCCGACCTCAACGCCAACGACATCGACGCCGCCTCGAAGATCATCGCCGGCACCGCCCGCTCGATGGGCGTCGACGTCAAATAGGAGCTCCAGTGGCCCACGGCAAGCGCTATCGCCAGCAGTACGACAAAGTCGATCGCGACCGCGCCTACCCGCCGGCCGAGGCGGTCGCCCTGGTCAAAGCGACCGCCAGCACCAAGTTCGACGAGACGATCGAGGTCCACATCCTGCTCGGCGTCAACGTCCGCCACGCCGACGAGCAGCTGCGCGGCACCCTGGCGCTGCCGCACGGGCTCGGCAAGGACGTCACGATCGCCGTCTTCGCCCAGGGCCAGCAGGCCCGTGACGCCGAGGCGGCTGGGGCCGACTTCGTCGGTGGCGACGACCTGGCGAAGAAAGTCGAAGAGGGCTGGACCGACTTCGACGTCGCGATCTCGACCCCGGACATGATGCCGACGGTCGGCAAGCTCGGCCGCGTGCTCGGGCCGCAGGGCAAGATGCCGAACCCCAAGGTCGGCACCGTCACCGACGAGATCGAGAAGGCGGTCGGCGAGTCCAAGTCCGGCAAGGTCGAATACCGCACCGA
Source organism: uncultured Solirubrobacterales bacterium (assembly GCA_963846515.1). Lineage (GTDB taxonomy): Bacteria > Actinomycetota > Thermoleophilia > Solirubrobacterales > 70-9 > VAYN01. The sequence goes on from CAWJWC010000006.1 coordinate 553,514, forward strand.
CCGCCAGGCGATCGTCCACATGGCGATCGGCAAGGCCAGCTTCGACGCCGGCCAGCTGCTCGACAACTTCACCGCGGTGATCGACGAGATCGTCCGCGCCAAGCCCGCCTCGGCGAAGGGCAAATACATCGTCTCCTGCACGCTGGCGAGCACGATGGGTCCCGGGATCCGGGTCGACGCCTCCAAGGCGGGCGACCGCGAGCTGAGCGGCGGCGCGACCGCCGCGGCCCCTGCCGAGGAGGCCGCCCCGGAAGAGAGTGGGGCGGAGCCGGAGCAGGCCGCGCCCGAGGAGACCCCTGCGGAGGAGACCGCAGAGGAGCCGGCGACCGCCTAGACTGCGTCGCCGCTAACCCCAGACCACCGGCGGAGCGTTGCTCGGAAGCCCGGTGCAGGTGAGACGATGAACCGCGAGGAAAAGTCCGCAGCCATACAAGAGATCGCCGCCCAGATCGAGGGATCTGAAGCGATTTTCGCTGTCGACTACCGTGGCATCAGCGTTCCCCAGGCAGCCGAGCTGCGCTCGAAACTGCGCGAGGCCGACGCCAGCTTCCGCATCGTCAAGAACCGGCTGACGAAAATCGCCGCCGAGAAAGCCGGCGAGGAGCGCCTCGCCGAGCTGCTGCAGGGGCCGACCGCGCTGACTTTCGTCCGCGGCGACACCGCCCAGGCGGCGAAGGCGATCTCGACCTTCAACAAAGAGCACGAGGTGCTCACCTACAAGGGCGGCTTCATGGGCGAGACCTCGCTCGACGAGGACGGCTTCAAGTCGATCGCCCGCCTGCCCGGCCGCGAAGTCCTGATCGGCCAGTTCGCCGGCATCGTCGCCAGCCCGATCAGCGGCGTCGTGCGCGGCCTCAACGCGCTGATCCAGGGCCTCGCTTCCCAGCTCGGCCAGATCGCCGAGCAGGGCCTGGTCAGCGGCGAGACCCCGGCGGCCCCCGCCGAGGGGGCTGAGACCCAAGCCGATCGAGGTGAGGAGCAGGACACGGCAGACACGGGCGCGGCGACGTCGCAATCCGATTCTTCGGAGCCGAGCGAGGAAGAGCCGAAGGCTGAGCAAGCAGAGCCCGCCCCGGCCGCCCCCGGAAGCGAAGCTGAGGAGGCGGGCGGAACTGATGACAACGAGACTTCTGAAACTGACGACGCGAGCAAGGAAGAGGAGTAGATGGCAACCAAGATTTCAACCGAGGATTGGATCGAGGAGCTGAAAAGCATCTCCGTCCTGGAGCTCTCCGAGCGGATCAAAGCGCTCGAGGAGGAGTTCGGCGTTTCCGCGACCGCGGTCGCCGCGGCGGCCCCGGCGGTTGCCGGCGCCCCGGCCGGCGACGGTGACGGGGGCGGCGACGACGCCGGCACCGTGGACGTCGTCCTCGCCGAGGTCGGCGGCCAGAAGGTTCCGGTGATCAAGGTGGTCCGCGCGGCGACCGGGCTCGGCCTGAAAGAGGCCAAGGCGCTCGTCGACGAGGCCCCGAAAGCGATCAAAGAGGGCGTCGAGCGCGACGAGGCCGACAAACTCAAAGCGGAGCTCGAGGAGGCCGGCGCGACGGTCGAGCTCAAGTAAGAGCAGCTCGTTTCACCGGCCCCGATCCCAGGCAGGAAGCCAAGCTCGAGGGCGCGTGTCGCCGTGTGTTATTTTCTGCGGTCGCGCGCCATTTGAGTTTTCCTGCCCAGATCTGCGCTGTACCCACGTCCCTCTGACCGCCCGAGGAGTCGCCGACTTTGGCACGTTCGAACGCTGCCCCCGTAACCCGTAGGAGCTTTTCCCGCCTAGAGAACCCCCTTGAAGTCCCGCACCTAATCGATATCCAGCGCCGTTCCTTTGAGGAACTGACGGATCCGAAGAGTGGTGGGCTGCGAGAGACCATCAACGACATATCCCCGATCGAGGACTACACGGGGAACCTCCAGATCGTCTTCGGCGAGTTCAAGTTCGAGGAGCCGCCGCACTCGATCGAGGAGTGCCGCGAGAAGGACATGACCTACTCGCGGCCGCTGACCGCGACCGTCGCCTTCCAGAACAAGGAGACGGGGGAGATCCGCGAGCAGGCCGTCTTCATGGGCGACTTCCCGTGGATGACCGAGCGCGGGACCTTCATCATCAACGGCACCGAGCGCGTCGTCGTCACCCAGCTCGTGCGTTCGCCGGGCGCCTACGTGATGGCGCCGAAGGACCCCGAAAAGCAGGTCTTCATCGCCAACCTGATGCCGGCTCGCGGTTCCTGGCTGGAGCTCGAAGTCGACAAAAAAGGCAAAGTCTTCGTCCGCATCGACCGCAAGCGCAAACTGCCGGTGACGGTGCTGTTGCGCGCGATGGGGTACGTCGAGGACCAGCAGCTGCTGGACATGTTCGACAACTCGATCTACCTGCGCCACACGATCGAGGCCGATACCGAGGCGACCCGGACCGAAGAGGGCGCCCTGATCGAGCTGTTCAAAAAGCAGCGCCCCGGTGAGCCGCCGTCAGTCGACGCCGCCAAGGGCCTGCTCGAGCAGCTCTTCTTCGACCCCAAGCGCTACGACCTGACCCGGGTCGGCCGCTACAAGCTCAACGCACGTCTCGATCTCGACATCGACCTCGAGACGCGGGTCCTGACCCACGACGACATCATCGCCCTGGTCAAGGAGCTGGTCTCCCTGCCGAAGCTGCTCGGGATCCCCGAGGAGATCGACGAGGAGAACCCGATCAAAGACTATGCCGCCGAGGCGATCACCTACCCGCGCGAGCCGGTCTACGAGCACCTCGACGAGTACGAGCACTTCGGCAACCGCCGTCTGCGCACGGTCGGCGAGCTGATCCAGGAGGCCTTCCGGATCGGTCTCTACCGAATGGAGCGCGTGGTCCGCGAGCGCCTCACCACCGAGGACTCGGACGCGATCACCCCGCAGACGATCATCAACATCCGCCCGGTCGTGGCGGCGATGAAGGAGTTCTTCGGCTCCTCGCAGCTGTCGCAGTTCATGGACCAGACCAACAGCCTCTCCGGGCTCACCCACCGGCGACGGCTCTCGGCTCTCGGCGCTGGTGGCCTGACCCGTGAGCGGGCCCCGATCGAGGTCCGCGACGTGCACCCGACCCACTACGGACGGATGTGCCCGATCGAGACGCCGGAGGGACCGAACATCGGCCTGATGGGCTCGCTGGCTTCCTACGCGGAGGTCTCCGAGCACGGCTTCGTCACCACCCCGTACCGCCTTGTCGCGGACGGTGTTGTAAGCGACGAGATCGTCCACTACGACGCCACCCAGGAGGAGGACAAGGTGATCGCCCAGGCGAACTCCGAGTTCGATCCCAAGACCGGCAAGCTGAAAGGCCCGACGGTTCTCGTCCGCGCCGGCGAGCAGGAGTACGCGACCGCCACGCCCAAGGAAGTCGATCTGATGGACGTCTCGCCTTCGCAGATCTGGTCGGTGGCGACCTCGCTGATCCCGTTCCTCGAGCACGACGACGCCAACCGGGCGCTGATGGGCTCCAACATGCAGCGCCAGGCGGTGCCGCTGTTGAAACCCGACCCGCCCCTGATCGGCACCGGCATGGAGCGCCGCGCCGCGATCGACACCGGCGACGTCGTCCTCGCCTGGGCGACGGCGAAGTCACCCACGTCGACGCCGAGCGCATCGTGGTCAGCAGCGGC
>CAWJWC010000007.1:0-8175 GCA_963846515.1 uncultured Solirubrobacterales bacterium
CCGGAGCTTTCTCCAAAAGCCAGACGAGATCGTCGCCGGAGAAGCCCGGCGCCGGCCTCGGCGGTCGCCGGGACGACGACGCGGTCGAAGCGCTCGCGATCGAGAAGCCGCGCGAGGGCATGGCGATAGGAGCGGCCGCGCTCGATGCGCGAGTCGACGCGACACCCTGGGCGGTGGCCCGCTGCTCGATCGCCTCCAGCATCGGCATCGCCTTCGCCGCCTCGGCCGGGATCGCGCAGTCGAGCGGCAGCTGCTTCGGCACCGCCGCCAGGTAGGCAGGCATCAGCGTCGCCTCCTCGGCCCGCGCCAGGCGCAGCGCAGCGTCGACCGCACGGCGCGAGATCTCGGTGCCGGTGAAGGGCAGGAGGATCTGGTGGATGGCCTGCGGTCGCTCAGAGCGCCGCCCGCGCCAGCGCGAGCGGGCGATCAGGTAGCCGCCGGCCAGCCCGGCGACGAGCGCGACGCCGATCAGGACGTGCTCGATCGTCACCGTCACCGCTCCTCCTTGCCGCTCACGGCGGGCGACGATCCGCACATCGACCCCGGCCGGGGTCGCCCGCATCAGTCGCTGCGGCAGCGGCTCGCGCAGCCGCGCCAGGCCGCGCGGCGGCTCGGACTCCCCGACCATGATGTAGGTGATGCCGCGCTCGCGGACCACCCGCGCGGCGCCGTCGACGAGGTTGTCGCTCTCCTCGATCAGGAAGGTGGCGCCGAGGACCGAGGCGAGGTGGCGCAGCGCCGTCACCTGGCGCTCGACCTCCCCCTCGATCGGCTGGCTCGGCGGCTTCACCCAGAGCAGGTCGAGCGCCGGTGCCGAGCCTCTGCGCCGAGCGCCAGGCGCGCCGCACCAGGCGCTGCGAGGAAGGCTGCGGCCGGACCAGCGCCAGCAGCCGCTCACCGACCGCTTTCGGCACCTCGGCGGCGACCCGCTCCTCGCGGGTGCCGAGCGGCTGCCTCGACCACCAGCCGCTTCGCCTCGACCTCCTGGGCGACCTGGCGCAGCGCGACCTCGCGCAGCGCCAGCAGGTTCTCCACGGTGAAGAAGTTGCGCAGCGCCGCCTCGATGCTCTCGCCGGGGTAGACCTTGCCCGCCCGCAGGCGCTCGATCAGCGCCTCGGGGGTGAGGTCGATCAGCACCACCTCGTCGGCCTCGCCGAGCACCGCGTCGGGGATCGTCTCCCGCACCCGCGTCCCGGTCAGCTCGGTCACCTGGTCGTTCAGCGACTCCAGGTGCTGGACATTGACCGTGGAGAAGACGTCGATGCCGGCGGCGAGCACGTCGCGCACGTCTTCGTAGCGCTTCTCGTGCTCGGCGCCGGGAGCGTTGGTGTGGGCGAGCTCGTCGATCAGCGCCAGCTCGGGCGCCCGCGCCAGCAGCGCCGGCAGGTCCATCTCCTCGAGGTCGGTGCCGCGGTAGGTGACGCGCCGCCGCGGAACCGTCTCCAGCCCCTCCGCCAGCGCCGAGGTCTCCGGGCGCTTGTGGGGCTCCATGTAGCCGATCGCCACGTCGCGGCCGGCCTCCTGCTCGGCGTGGCCCTCCTGCAGCATCCGGTAGGTCTTGCCGACCCCGGCCGCCATGCCGATGAAGACCTTGAGGTGTCCACGGCGGCGCGACGCCATTGTCCGCCGCTTGCGCGGCGACACTCATGCTCCGAGCAGGTTGTGAATCACCAGGTCTAGGAGCTTGATCCCGATGAAGGGCACGATCAAGCCGCCGAGGCCGAAGATCAGCATGTTCCGGCGCAGCAGCGCCGTGGCGCCGATCGGCCGGTAGCGGACTCCGCGCAGGGCGAGCGGCACCAGCAGCGGGATCACCAGGGCGTTGAAGACGATCGCCGAGAGGATCGCCGAGGTCGGCGTGCCCAGCTCCATGATGTTGAGCGCGTCGAGCGGGCCGCGCTCGCCGGGGTTCGCCGCATAGGTGAAGGCGAAGATCGCCGGCAGGATCGCGAAGTACTTGGCGACGTCGTTGGCGATCGAGAAGGTGGTCAGCGCCCCGCGGGTGATGAGGAGCTGCTTGCCGATCTCCACGACCTCGATCAGCTTCGTCGGGTTGGAGTCGAGGTCGACCATGTTGCCCGCCTCGCGCGCCGCCTGGGTGCCGGTGTTCATCGCCACCCCCACGTCGGACTGCGCCAGCGCCGGGGCGTCGTTGGTGCCGTCGCCGGCCATCGCGACCATCCGGCCTTCCTCCTGGTGGCCGCGGATCAGCTCCAGCTTCTGCTCCGGGGTCGCTTCGGGCAGGAAGTCGTCGACCCCGGCCTCCTCGGCGATCTTCGCCGCGGTGAGGCGGTTGTCGCCCGTGACCATGACCGTGCGAGATCCCCATCCGCCGCAGCTCATCGAAGCGGGCGCGCATCCCCTCCTTGACGATGTCCTTCAGGTAGACGACGCCGAGGACGTGGTTGTCGCGGCAGACCGCGAGCGGCGTGCCGCCGTCGCGGCCGATCAGGTCGAGCTGCTCCTGCAGCTCGGCGGGCGGGCGCCCGCCCTGCTCTTCGACGTAGCGGACGATCGCGTCGCCGGCGCCCTTGCGGTACTGGTTGCCGTTGACGTCGACCCCGCTCATCCGCGTTTCGGCGGAGAAGGGGACGAAGTGCGGCGTCGTGGATTCGAACTCGCGCTCGCGGATCCCGTACTCCTTGGCGAGGACGACGATCGAGCGGCCCTCGGGCGTCTCGTCGGCGAGCGAGGAGAGCTGCGCCGCCTCGGCCAGCTCGGCCTCCTCGATCCCCGGCATCGGGATGAACCGCGTCGCCTCGCGGTTGCCGAGCGTGATCGTGCCGGTCTTGTCGAGCAGCAGCACGTCCACGTCGCCGGACGCCTCGACCGCGCGCCCCGAGAGAGCGAGCACGTTGTGGCGGACGAGGCGGTCCATGCCGGCGATCCCGATCGCCGAGAGCAGGGCGCCGATCGTGGTCGGGATCAGGGCGACCAGCAGCGCGATCAGGGTGACGACCGAGGCGTCGGTGCCGGAGAACTCGGCGAAGGGTCGCAGGGCGACGACGACCGCGAGGAAGACCAGCGTGAGCCCGGCGAGCAGGATGTTGAGCGCGATCTCGTTCGGCGTCTTTCGCCGCTCCGCCCCCTCGACCAGGGCGATCATCCGGTCGAGGAAGCTCTGCCCCGGCTCCTGGGTGATCTCGACGACGATCCGATCGGAGAGGACCCGGGTGCCGCCGGTCACGGCGCGAGCGGTCGCCGCCCGACTCGCGCACCACCGGCGCCGACTCGCCGGTGATCGCCGACTCGTCGACCGAGGCGATGCCCTCGATCACGGTGCCGTCGCCGGGGATCGTCTCCCCCGCCTCGACCACGACCACGTCGCCGCGCCGCAGCTCCGAGGCCGGCTTCTCGCCGCCGTCGCGCAGCCGGGCGACGGTCTCGGTCCGCATCGAGCGCAGCGCGTCGGCCTGCGCCTTGCCCCGCCCCTCGGCGATCGCCTCGGCGAAGTTGGCGAAGACGACGGTGAGCCAGAGCCACACGCCGATCGAGAAGGCGAACCAGGCGGGCTCGTCGCCACCGCCGAGCGGCGGCCCGCCGAAGACCTGGATCAGCCAGCCGGCGGTGACGATCACGGCGCCGATCTCGACCACGAACATGACCGGGTTGCGGAACTGGTGGCGGGGGTCGAGCTTGCGCAGCGAGTCGAGGCCGGCGCGCACGATGATCGGCCGGTCGAGCAGCGAGCGCGGCTCGTTGCGAAGCGTCTCGTCGGTCATTCGGGCGGCCTCCCGGTCGAGGGCGAGGTTGAGCTGCAGGACGTTCACGCCCGGCTCGCCGAAGAGGCCGAGGAAGCGGCCGTCGGTGTGCTCGTCGACGAGGTCGAGGACCCGGATCGAGCGGCAGGCCGCGGACCTCGGCGACGCGGCGCGCCTGGATGCGGGCGTTGGCCTCGCGAGATATGCGGGTCCACGCCCGAGGCCGAGGTCGTGACCGCGTCGACCGGCACGTCGGCGGCGGCGAGGCCGGGGTCATAGGGGCGCTCGCGCTTCAGGTAGGCGGCGAGCTGTTCGGCGAAGAAGTCAGAGAGTTCGCGGCTGTTGGGGCCGAGGTTGTTGAAGTAGGTGACGTTGCCGCTGTATTCGGTGGCCGACGGGCGGCTCTGGAAGTAGCGCGGCAGGCCGCTGGAAGTCCTGGCCGATCAGCTTCGAGCCGACGACCTTGCCGTCGACCTCGATCTTGCTGCCATTGGAGGCGCCAGGGAAGACCAGCTGCGCCACCCCGGTCGTCACCAGCGGATAGGCGACGCCGAGCAGCAGCGTCAGGAAGACGATCGCGATCGTCGGCGGTGGTGAGGTCTTTTCGCAGTCCGTTCATCTCAGAAGAGCTGGTCGGTCAGTCCCTGCACGACCGGGCCGAGCAGGAAGGCGGGGAAGAAGGTCAGCGCGGCGACGATCACGACGACGCCGATCAGCAGGACGACGAAGGTGGGCGAGTCGGCGCGGAAGGTGCCGGCGCCGGCCGGCGCGACCCGCTTGCCGGCCAGCGACCCGGCCACCGCCAGCGCCGCGATCATCGGCAGGAAGCGGGCGAGCAGCATCACCACGCCGCCGAGCAGGTTGGCGAAGCTGAACGCTTCCGAGCCGCCGTTGCCCGGCGCGTTGGGCTGGACGAAGCCGGTGTAGCCGGCGAAGGCCGAGCCGTTGTTGTTCGCCTGCGACATATAGGCGTAAAGCGACTCCGAGAAGCCCTGCGGGCCGTGGTTGTAGATCGACTGCGTGCCGTCCGGGCTCGCCACCGCCCAGGCGGTCGCGAACAGCACCAGCAGCGGCGTCACCAGCACGCCGACGAGGACCAGCTTCACCTCCCGCGACTCGATCTTCTTGCCGAGGAACTCCGGCGTGCGGCCGACCATCAGCCCGGCGATGAAGACGGTCAGAAGGACGAACAGGAGCATGTAGTAGAGGCCCGAGCCGACCCCGCCGAAGACCACCTCGCCGGTCCCCATGTTCGCCAGCGGCACCAGGCCGCCGATCCCGGTCAGCGAGTCGAGCGCGGCGTTGACCGCGCCGCAGGAGGTCACGGTCGTCACCGCCGTCCACAGCGAGGACTGGGCGATCCCGAAGCGCTGCTCCTTGCCCTCCATGTTGCCGCCGGTCGAGCCTTCGAAGGCGATGCGGTCAGGACCCCGGCGTGGTGCTGGGCGGGGCTGCCGTGCTGCTCGGCGACGTAGACGACAGCGACCGCGACGACGAACATCGCCATCATCGCCGCGTAGAGCGCCCAGCCCTGGCGGCGGTTGCCGACCATGCGGCCGAAGGTGTAGGTGAGGCTGGCCGGGACGATCAGGATCAGCAGCAGCTCGACCATGTTGGTGAAGCCGCTCGCGTTCTCGAACGGGTAGGCGCTGTTGACGTTGAAGAAGCCGCCGCCGTTGGTCCCCAGCTCCTTGATCGCCTCCTGCGAGGCGACCGGGCCGAGCGCCAGGGTCTGCGTGCCCGCCGGCGATCGTGTTGAAGGTCGTCGAGCCGTCGAGGGTCTGGATCACGCCCTGGGAGACGAGGACCAGCGCCGCGACGAAGGCGATCGGCAGCAGGACGTAGAGGTTGATCCGAACGAGGTCTGACCAGAAGTTGCCGAGCGCCGCTCCCGAGCGAGCGGCGAAGCCGCGGATCACGGCGGCGAGCACGGCGATCCCGACCGCGGCCGAGACGAAGTTCTGCACCGTCAGCCCGACCATCTGGACGAAGTAGGAGAGCGTCGTCTCGCCGCCGTAGTACTGCCAGTTGGTGTTGGTGACGAAGGAGGAGGCGGTGTTGAAGCTGAGGTTCCAGGGGCCGGAGCCGAAGCCCTCGGGGTTCAGCGGCTGGATGCTCTGGGTGCGAAGGATCAGGTAGAGCGCGAGCCAGGAGAGCAGGCTGAAGACGACGATCGAGCGGGCGTATGCCTTCCAGTCCTGCCCCTCCTCGGGCCGCACGCGCATCACCCGGTAGGCGAAGCGCTCGACCGGGCCGAGGACCGGGGAGAGGAAGACCCGTTCGCCGCGGAAGACGCGCGGCGATGTAGGAGCCGACCAGCGGCACCAGCGCGGTGAGCACGAGCAGGAAGACGACGATCTGCACCCAGCCCTGAGCCACAGAGCTTCTCCCCGCGAAACAGCGCGTAGGCGAGGTAGCCGAAGACCGCGGCGGAGACGAGCAGGCCGAACAGCTCGGCGGCGCTCATACCCGGTCCAGCGCCTCGATGAGCGACGTAGATCAGCCCGAAGGCGGCGAGCGGCCAGGGCGATCGAGACGAGATCCATACAGCGATCGTGCGCCTCACCCCGTCAAGGCCGCATGAAGGAACGCGGCCTCGCGTATACAGATTTCGTAAAGGTCGCTTCTAGCCCGCGAAGCGGTAGCCGACGCCGGGGTCGGTGCGGATGTAGCGGGGGCCGTCAGGCGGCTCGATCTTGCCGCGCAGGTTGGCGACGTGGGCGCGCAGCACCTGGACGTCGTCTTCGTACTCGACGCCCCACACCTCGACCAGCAGGGAGCGGTGCGTCATCAGGCGGCCGCGGTTCTGCGCGAGGACCCGCAGCAGCTCGAACTCGGTCGGGGTCAGGTGGACCTCCTCGCCGTCGCGGCGCACGGCGCGGGCGACGAGGTCGACCTCCAGCCCATCGGCGGCGATCAGCGGCTCCGATGCCTCGGGCTTGGCCCGCCTCAGCACCGCCTCGAGCCGCGCCACCAGCTCCGGCGGGCCGAACGGCTTGGTCACGTAGTCGTCGGCGCCGGCCGCCAGCGCCCGCACCTTCGCCTCCTCCTCGCCGACCGCGGAGAGGACGATGATCGGCATCTCGCTCCACTCGCGCAGCCGCTTCGTCACCTCGACCCCGTCGATGTCGGGCAGCATCAGGTCGAGGATCGCCGCCGCCGGCGGCTTCACCGCCGCGCGGTCCAGGGCCTCCTCGCCGGTGGAGGCGGTGACCGCCTCATAGCCGGCGTCGCGCAGGATCACCCGCAGGGCGCGGAGGATCTGCGGCTCGTCGTCGCAGACCAGGACGCGGGTCGCCCCGTTCATGCCTCGCCTCCCGTCGTGCGGCGGAAGGGTGACGACGAAGCTGGTCCCCTGCCCCGGCAGCGACTCGACCGCGATCTCGCCTCCGTTGGCCTCGACGAATCCCTTGGCGATCGCCAGGCCGAGCCCGGAGCCGGCGTTGGCGGCGTCGCCGTGCTGGAAGGGCTCGAAGATCCGCTCCCACTCGCTCTCGGGTATCCCCGGCCCCTGATCGACCACGCGGACGACGATATTGCCGCCCACCACCCGCGAGCGGACCAGCACCGGACGACCGTTCCCGTAGCGGACCGCGTTCTCGAGCAGGTTCGCGAAGACGCGCTCGAGCTGGGCGGCATCGGCGTTGACCATCGGCAGCTCCGCGTCGAGCGCCAGCCGAATCGACTCCGACTTGCCCTGTCCCTGCCGCGCCGCCTCCAGCACCTCGGCGAGATCGACCGGCCCCCGGTGCGGCTCGGCCTTCCCGGCCTCCAGCCGGGACATGTCGAGGAGGTTCTCGACCAGGCGCGAGAGCCGCCTGCCCTCGCCGACGATCCCCTCGCTCAGCTCGGCGCGCTCCTCGGCCGTCAAGGTCTCCGAGCCGAGCGCGGAGCCGCCGGCGATGATCGAGGTCAGCGGCGTCCGCAGGTCGTGGGAGATCGAGCGCAGCAGCACGGTCTTCAGCTCGTCGCTGCGCCGCACCGCCTCGGCCTGCACCGCCTCCGCCTGCATCCGGTCCCGCTCGCGGGTCAGCGCCTCCAGCTCGGCGAGCGCGCGGTCGGCTTCCTCGCGACGCCGCTCGGCTTCGACGGCGCGGGCGCGCGCGAGCCCGGCGACCGTGCTGCTGATGATCGCCGCGATCACGAACGCGGCCAGGGCGACCCAGTTCTCCTCCTCGGCGATCGTGAAGCGATGCAGCGGCGGGATCTGGAAGAAGTTGAAGGCGGCGGCGCTGGCGATCGAGGCGAGCAGCCCCAGCCGCAATCCCCACACGGTCGAGATCAGCAGGATCGCCGGCAGGTAGACGACCCCCAGCGAGACGACCGGCGCCACCGTCCTTGAGCGGGTAGACGAGGAGCGTCCCGACCGCGACGGCGGCGAACGTCGCCACGAGCCCGAGCCAAGCCGGTGGCGGCTCGATCCCCAATCCGATCGGGATCTGACGTCGGCGCATCCGGGTCAGGGTATGCCTTT